>NZ_CP192030.1:9600000-13113380 GCF_050942935.1 Dactylosporangium sp. CA-233914
AAGGCACTTGCCGCGGATGTTGACACATTCGCGCGGCCGCGCCGAGCCTGATATCGCCGCCGTCCGATTGGCTCCGGTTCACGGCCGAGCCGACCAATCGATTCCCGTCGCTGTTTCCCCTCATCGCGGCAACATCGGGCGTCGGCGAGGAAGGCATTTTGTTGGTTCCGTTCGTTTGGAGGGATGCTGTGAGCTACACCGCTCGGGTATGGAAAGACCCGGTCCTGCGGGCCGCGCTCGACGAGGACGAGCTCGCGCTGCTGCCGACCCATCCGGTCGGCGTGGTCGAGCTTCCCGATGTCGTCATGGACGCGACCCGCGGCGCGGATTCGTCATCCACGGCGACCATCGGCTGCTGCGGCACCGCGCCGATCACCTTCCGCACCTGCTTCACGTGCAACCACATCCCGAACTGGACTTGCTACACGTGCTGGACGTGCGAGTGCTGACGAAGTGACATACCCGAAGGCCCGGGGTGGCGTCGCGCTGAGGGCGTTCGCTCCGGGCCGGAGGGCCGGGAACGGATCGCTGAACCACATCCGGTTCGAAGACAAGGCGGAAACATGTTCGAGCAGCATCTCCATGCACCGGACTGGTGGCGTGGCCTGACCCGATCCGAACGGGCCGCCGGCACACCGTCCATGACCGAAGAACAGCGCGACTACGGCCGGCGCCGCCGGGAAGCCTGGCGTGGCGGGCACATTCTGCGCGGCACGGACATACAACTGGACCGGTGGGAACGACTGGGCCTCACCGAGGAGCGGATCATCGATCTGCTGGGCGAACCGCCCGAGTCGGTCGCCGCCCGGCTCCCCGACCGCCCGGCCTGGCTGGACGTGATCACGGACGCCTGGCGGCGCTTCGGGTCGGTGCGGCTGGAAGACCTGGGGATCCATGGTCCCGGGTCGGGCTGTACCCACGACGGCCATGACCACCCGGCGCCGGACGGTCAGGCCGCGAACGTGGAATTCCTCAACCTCATCGCGCCGCTGCTGGCCTGGGGCGGGCAGGAGTTCGCTCGCCGGATGGCCGAACTGGCCGCCCGCCACGGGCCCGGTGACGAGAGTCTTCCACCGGACAACGCCCTGTTCCAACCACCGCTGGATCGCCTTCTGAGCATGATCACCTCGATGATGATCCTGGAGGTGAACGTCGCCCGGCTGGAGGGCCGGCTGGGCGGCGCAACGCCGAGCGAACGGATGGCCGCCTTCGTCGAGCAGATCCGCACACCGCAGACGGCGCTGGGCATGCTCGCCGAGTACTCCGTGCTCGCCCGGGAGCTGGTCACCTGTGTGCGCACCGCGGTGGACATCCGCGCCGAGTTCGTCGAGCGCCTGCTCACCGACCTCGCCGTGCTCCGTGAGACCTTCGACGGGTCATGGCACGGACTCGACTGCCTCGCCGACGTCCAATTCGGTGCCGGGGACACCCACCGCGGCGGCCATACGGTTGCGATCCTCACCTTCACCGATGGCCGCAAGCTCGTCTACAAGCCACGCAGCCTCCGCGTGGAGGTCCACTTCAACGAACTCCTCGACTGGCTCAACGCGAGCGGCCTGCGCCATCCGCTTCGGCCGTTGCGAGTCCTGGACCGCGGCGAGTACGGCTGGGTGGAGCATGTCGCCGCCGCGTCGTGTGCGGACGAAGAGCAGGTGGCCCGGTTCTTCTGGCGGCAGGGCGCCTACCTCGCGCTCTTCTACGCGCTCTGCGGCTCCGACATGCACTTGGAGAACGTCATCGCGGCGGGCGAGCACCCGATCGTGGTGGACCTGGAGGCCATCTTCCAGGTGCCGCCCCGGGCGACCGGTGACCAGTCGGCCCCCTTCGTCCTCGGCGAGGCTCCGCAGGTGGTGCGCGACTCGGTGCTGCGCATCGGCCTCCTGCCCGAGCGGATCATCACCATCGACGAGGAGGGCGTCTACGACGCGGAGGTCAGCGGACTCGCCGGCGGAGGCGGCCAGCTCTCGCCCGGCCGCCTGCTCACCTACGTCGGCAGTGGTACCGACGAGGTGCGCGTGGTGCGGGACCGGCGCGAGATGCAGGAGACGCAGAATCGCGTACACCTGAACGGCCGCCCGGTCCACGCCCTGGCCCACACCGGCACCCTCGTCAACGGGTTCACGGAGTGCTACCGGATCATCGCGGCACGGCGCCGGGACCTGCTGGCCGAGGAGGGCCCGATCACGCGGTTTCGCGACGACGAGGTGCGTTTCATCCCGCGCCCCACCATGACGTACAGCCGGATCCAGATGGAGTCGTGGCATCCGGACCTCCTGCGCGACGCCCTCGACCGCGAAATCTTCTTCGAGGTGCTCTCGTCCGGATTCGTCGGCCTGCCGGACCGAGATGCCCTGCTCGCGAGTGAGCAGCGTCAGCTTGCCGACCAGGACATCCCGGCTTTCCATACCACCCCCGGCTCGACGGACCTCCACGACGGCCGCGGCGTGGTCGCGCGCGACTTCCTGCAGACGAGCGGGCTGGACGCGGTCCGGACGAGGATCGGTGCGATGTCCGAGCGGGACCTGCTGCGGCAGCTCTGGTGCATCCGCGCTTCGATGTCCGGGCTCACGGTCGGGACACCCAACTCCGAAACCATCGAACCCAGGCCGCTGCCCGACGCGCCGATCGACGCGGATCTGGCGATCCGGGCGGCCAGGTCGGTCGCCGGCCTGCTGCTGGATGCCGCGCTCAGTGTCGGCGACGAGGCACCGTCGTGGCTGTCGGTGAACTTCATCGGCGACCGCTTCTGGAAGGTTGGGCACGCCGGCCTCGACCTCTACACGGGAATCTCCGGTGTGGCGCTGTTCCTTGCCCACCTCGGCGCGGTCACCGGCGACGTCCGGTTCCGCCGGCCCGCCGATCAGCTTGCTCAGCAACTCGCCGACGTGACCGGAAAGCTCGCCGCCGTCGATGGGCGCGGTGCCGGGCTGGCCATCGGCGGGTTCAGCGAGCTCGGTGGCCTTGTCTACGTGCTGAGCCAGCTCGCGGACGTGCTGGGTGAGCCTGCGCTCATCGATGCGGCTCGGCAAGCCGCGGCGATGTGCCGGGACCGCTTCGCCGCGGACGAGGTGCTTGATGTGATCAGCGGTACCGCCGGAGCGGCGCTCGCGATCCTCGCCCTGCACCACGCCCATCCCGATGAGAGCACCTTCGATGCCATCAAGGCCGCCGGGGCCGTCATCGCCGATCGGGCGATCGAGGTGCCGGGCGGAATTGGATGGCGGGCGGAGTTCGAGGACGCGCCGGCGCTGCTGGGGTTCTCGCACGGGGCCAGTGGGATCGGGTATGCGCTGGCTCGGATTTCCGAGGTTACCGGGGATGGCCGGCTGGTGGACCTGTGTGGGCGGGCGCTGGGCTTCGAGCGGTACCACCTGTCGCCGGAGCGGCGCAACTGGCCTGATCTGCGGACGGTCAACGCGTCCGGCGGTTTCATGAACGCCTGGTGTCACGGCGCGGGCGGTATCGGCCTGGCCCGTGCCGCGATGCTGCGGCTACCCGGCCTGTCCGGGTGGCATGACCTGATCCGCGAGGATCTGCGGATCGCGACCGGCCGGGTCCGTGACGATCTGGTGAGCGAGGCACGCTACACCGGCACGGGCAACGACTCGCTCTGCCACGGCGATCTCGGCCTGGTCGAGACGCTGCTGGCGGCCGGGCCGGCACTCGGCGAACCAGACACCGCCGACCTGGCCCGCCGCTGCGCCCGGGCCATCGCCGAACGAGTACTGGACGGCACACCCCGGCCCGGCGTCCCACAACACGTCAGCACACCAGGCCTGCTGATGGGACTCGCCGGCATCGGCTACGGACTACTCCGGACAGCGATACCGGACCAGGTGCCCGATGTCCTGCTGCTCGCGCCGGCCGGGCACGATCGAGAGACCGACGTCGACCGTGCGGCGTGGTCTGCCCCGGAGCATCGACCACGTCTGGTTCTCCCGCGATAGGGGCTCTTGCGGGATTCGGGTGTGAGGCACCGCGGCGAGGACCGGTGGCTTATCGGTGATCACCTCAGCGGCGCTGGTACTGCGACAACCCGGAGAACCAGCGCCTACGGAGCGGCGCGCTGGGGGACCCGCGCGATGTGGCGAAAGCTGGATTGCCTGAAGCCCAATCTCCGCTCGACGCAACGAAACGTCCGCCGGAAAGACGCCTGAAACCGGCGCTGCGGCCTGTACGTCGGTGCAACCCCCTGGCCGCAGGCGATGCCCAATGAGGGCATTCAAGGAGATGAGTGGGACGCCTACGTCGCGCTGTCACGTATGCCGAAGACGAACGCGGGATCGCCTACTGGGCGCGAGCCCTACGGCGACGGAGGCCCCGTAGTAGTCGGAGTCACGACCGGCCAGGGAGGACGGGAAAGCCGTCCACAGGGCGAAGTTGGGCCGTCGGAAAAGGGCCAGTACAGCTGGCACCTCGTCGACGGCCTACCCTGCGCGATAGGCGGGCGATCCGGGCACCTTGGCGGTGGTGCCCGGATCGTCGCGGGAGGCGGTACGGCTGCTCAGGCGGGTGCTGCGTCCAGCAGCAGGACGTTCGGGACCCGGTCCGGTATCGCTGTCCGGAGTAGTCCGTAGCCGATGCCGGCGAGTCCCATCAGCAGGCCTGGTGTGCTGACGTGTTGTGGGACGCCGGGCCGGGGTGTGCCGTCCAGTACTCGTTCGGCGATGGCCCGGGCGCAGCGGCGGGCCAGGTCGGCGGTGTCTGGTTCGCCGAGTGCCGGCCCGGCCGCCAGCAGCGTCTCGACCAGGCCGAGATCGCCGTGGCAGAGCGAGTCGTTGCCCGTGCCGGTGTAGCGTGCCTCGCTCACCAGATCGTCACGGACCCGGCCGGTCGCGATCCGCAGATCCTCGCGGATCAGGTCATGCCACCCCGACAGGCCGGGTAGCCGCAGCATCGCGGCACGGGCCAGGCCGATACCGCCCGCGCCGTGACACCAGGCGTTCATGAAACCGCCGGACGCGTTGACCGTCCGCAGATCAGGCCAGTTGCGCCGCTCCGGCGACAGGTGGTACCGCTCGAAGCCCAGCGCCCGCCCACACAGGTCCACCAGCCGGCCATCCCCGGTAACCTCGGAAATCCGAGCCAGCGCATACCCGATCCCACTGGCCCCGTGCGAGAACCCCAGCAGCGCCGGCGCGTCCTCGAACTCCGCCCGCCATCCAATTCCGCCCGGCACCTCGATCGCCCGATCGGCGATGACGGCCCCGGCGGCCTTGATGGCATCGAAGGTGCTCTCATCGGGATGGGCGTGGTGCAGGGCGAGGATCGCGAGCGCCGCTCCGGCGGTACCGCCGATGACGTCGAGGGCCTTGTCCTCGGCGAAACGGTCCCGGCACATCGCGGCGGCCGCCCGGGCGGCGTCCGCGAGCGCCGGCTCGCGCCACACCACGGCGAGCCGGCCCAGCGTGTAGACCAGCCCCCCGAGCTCGGTGTACCCGCCGATCGGCAGGGTGTCGGCGAGGTCCCGGCGGTCGGCGAGCCGCGCTGTCACCTCGACGAGTTGCTGGGCGATCCGTTCAGCCGGTCGACGGTACCTCGCGTCCCCGGTGACCGCACCGAGCTGCGCGAGGAACAGCGCCACACCCGGCAGTCCGCTGTGCACGTCGAGCCCAGCGGGCCCGACCGTCCAGAAGCGGTCCCCGAGGAGGTTCACCGACAGCCAGGACGGCGCCTCGCCCCCGGCGACCAGGGCGGCGTCGAGCAGCCGGTCGGCGACCGACCGTGCCGCCCGAACCGCGAGCTCGGTGTCGATCGGCGCCGCGGGCAGCGGCGTGGGCTCAACCCGCCCGGGGACGGGAGTGCCCACGGCCAGCCCGGACATGGCGGCGCGGATGCACCAGAGCTGCCGCAGCAGGTCCCGCTCGGACATCGCACCGATCCTCGCCCGGACCGCGTCCAGCCCGCTCATCTCCAAGAAATCGCGCGCGATCAGGCCGTATCCGTCGTACAGGTCCACCGAGCCGGGGGTGGTGTGAAACGACGGGATGTCCTGATCGGCGAGCTGGCGTTGCTCGCTGGCCAGCACCAGGTCGCGATCCGGAAGGCCGGCGAGCCCGGATGAGAGCACCTCGAAGAAGATCTCGCGGTCGAGCGAGTCGCGGAGCAGGTCGGGATGGTACGACTCGGTCTGCAGCCGGGCGTACGTGCTGGTCGGGCGCGGGATGAAGCGCACCTCGTCGGCGCGGAACTGGGCGATCGGGCCATCCGGGGCGAGGAGCTCGCCGCGGTTGGTCAGGATGATCCGGTAGCACGCCTCGAAGCCGGCCGCGAGGATGCCGGTGCGGGCCAGCGGATCGACCGGACTGCCGTTCAGCCTCGCCCGGTTGTTCGACTCGGGCATCTCGCGCCGGTCGCGCACGATGTGCACCTCGTCGGTGCCGCCTCCTACCGGCATCGGCACCTGGCCCGGGGAGAGCTGCCCGCCGCCGGCCAGCCCGCTGACCTCGGCGTCGTGGACGCCGTCCCGATCTGAGGTGATGATCCGGTCCGGCAGCAGGCCGATCCGCAGGACCGACTCCCTGAGCCATCGTGGCGCCTCGCCGATGGCCAGTGGCGGCGGCCGCTGCGCGGTCCCTCGGGGGCGCACCTGGAAGATCGCCTCGAGGTCGGCGACGACCGGATGCTCGCCCGCCGCGACGACGTTGTCCGGATGCATGCCCGAGCCGCACATCGCGTGGAAGACCGCGAGGTACGCGCCGTGCCGCCAGAAGAAGCGGTCCACCTGCTCCCGGTCCTCGCACGATGCGGCGGCGACATGCTCCTCCCAGCCGTAGTCGCCCCTGTCGATCACGATCAGCGTCCGGAGCGGATGGCGCAGGCCCTTGACGTTGAGCCAGTCGACGGCCTGGTTGAAGTGGACCTCCACGCGAAGGCTGCGCGGCTTGTAGACCACCTTGCGCCCGTCGGTGAAGGTGATGGTCACCTCGGCCCGGCCGCCGCGGTGGGTGTCCGCGCCGCCGAGCTCGAACTCGGCGACGTCGGCCAGCCCTCGCCAACGGCCGCCGAACGCCGCCCGCAGGGCGGGCAGGTCGGTGAGGAGCCGGTCGACGAGCTCGGTCCGGGCCTGTATCGCGATCGACACGCAGATGGCGAGCTCACGGCCGAGCACAGGGTACTCGGCGAGGATGCGCAGCGCGGACTCCGGCTCGCGGATCTGATCGAGGAACGAGGCCATGCGCTGGCCCGGCGTCTCGCCGGTGAGCCGCCCCTCCACCCGGGCGACGTTCACCTCCAGGATCATGACAAAAATGATCATGTGGATGAGCCGGGCCGTCGGTGGCCGCAGCAGCGGGTGGTCCAGCGGTGGGCAGTACTCGCGCCCGTGCCGGGCCGACACCTCGGCCATCCGGGCGCGCAACTCCTGCCGCGTCCAGGCCAGCAACGGCGTGATCAGGTGCAGGAATGCCTCGTTCGCGACGCGGTTGCCGGGACCGCGGCCGTGGTGGCCGGCGCCGGTTCGCGGGTCATCGGTCAGGAAGTCCTCGAGACGGGCCGACCCGAACGACTGCCAGGCCTCGGCGATCACGTCCAGCCAGGGTGGCCGGCCGGGGAGCCGCGCGGCCAGCGACTCGGCCGGTTCGGCGAGCAGTTCGACTACCTGCTCCCCGGTCAACCCAAGGCGCTCCCATCGATCCAGCCGTATGTCCTTGTTCCCCAGGATGTGGCCGTCGCGCCAGGCCGCCCACCGTCGGCGGCCATGATCACGTTCTTCGTCGGTGAGGGTCAACGGGGCGTCCGCCCGTTCGGCGCGGGTCAGGCCATGCCACCAGGTCGGCGCATTGAGAATGTGCTCGAACATGTTCCGCCTTCCGTCCCCGGGGTGGGTATCGTCCGCACGACACCCACCCCGGTTGACTGCCGATCAGCGCTTTTGTTCAGCAGAACGGCCACGTGGTGCACGCGATGTTCCTCGTGTTCGGGCCGCAGGCCCAGTCGCAGGTGAAGCAGGTGCGGAACGTGAAGGGACGGTCGCCCCCACCGAAGATCGGGGCCAGGTCCGGCTCGGGGTCGGCGACCGCGCCCACCGGGTTGTCGAGCATGGCGGCCCGCTCGGCGGCCCCGAGCGTCGCCCGGTAGGCGGGGTCCTTCCACGCACGGATGTTGTCGTTCATCTCGTACTCCTTTGTCAGCGGCCTACCCGGCTGCGGCACCTCCACATGCAGCTCGGGCGGGCGCGAAGATGATGGGGCGGGCCGGAGGGCCGGCAGCACAGAACAGCGACGGAAACCAATGCGCCGGCTCGGCCGGAACCGGCGCCGCCGGACCGCGGCCAGACCCACCATCGACTTTGCGTTCGAACTCGTCAAGGCGCGGTTGAGCCGGCTCCATCGCCGCTAGACCGAAGGCTGACCAGGCGTCGGCCGGCGCGGAACCGATCATCAGCGCCCACGCGCGCGGCGGGCGGCGCAACCTGTGGCTGCGCCGCCATGCGGCTAGGGATGGGCGGCGGGCAGCAGCGACCGGGGGCGGCTCGTGACGGCGAGCCAGTCGTCGAACGGGACCGGGATGCCGGTGCCGTACCCCTGCGCGAAATCGACGCCGATCGACCGCAGCGCGTCGAGCACCACGGCATCCTCGACGAACTCGGCGATCGTGCGCAGCCCCATCTCGTGGCCGATGCGGTTGACGGCCTCGACCATGGCCCGGTCCACCGGGTCGGCGACGATACCGCGCACGAAGGTACCGTCGATCTTCAAGAAGTCCACCGGGAACTGCTTGAGGTAGGTGAAGCCCGACAGCCCGCTGCCGAAGTCGTCCAGGGCGAAGCGGCAGCCCAGCGCCCGCAGCTCGGCGATGAACGCGACCGCCAGGCCGACGTCGCCGACCGCGACGGTCTCGGTCACCTCGAAGCACACGGTGCCGGGCGGGATGCGGTGCAGCGCGAGCTGGTCGCGGATGAAGGCCAGCAGCCGGGGTTCGCCCAGCGAGCCGCCGGAGAGGTTGATCGAGAAGGTCTCGCCGGCCGGGGCACCGGCGCGATAGCGCTGGCCGAGGCGGGTGAACGCGGCGCCGATGACCCAGCGGTCGATCGAGGCCATCAGGTTGTACCGCTCGGCCGCCGGCAGGAACACGCCCGGGCCGATGAGCTCGCCGTCCTCGCCGCGCATGCGCACCAGCAACTCGCCGAACGCGCCCTCGCCGGTGCCGGGGCCGCCCGTGGGCACGATCGGCTGGTAGTACAGCACCAGCTCGTCGCGGTTGATCGCGTTCATCAGCCGCTCGGCCCAGTGTGCCTGGTCGCGCTGCCGGTCGAGCTGGACGTCGCCGTCGGAGACCACGTGCACCCGGTTGCGGCCGCGGTGCTTGGCGGCGTAACAGGCGGCGTCCGCGGCGAGCAGCGCGTTCTGCGGGTCGTCGCCGTCGGCCAGCGCCGCGACGCCCGCGCTGACGCCGAGCGAGAAGACCCGGCCCTGGTACAGGAAGCGGTAGCCGGCGACCGCCTTGCGGATGCCCTCGGCGACCCCGGCCGCGTGCTCGACGGTGCAGTGGCGCAGCAGGACGACGAACTCGTCGCCGCCGACCCGGGCCAGCACGTCGTCCGCCTGCAGCCGCTCCCGCATCAGGTCGGTGACCTGGCACAGCAGCGTGTCGCCGGCGGCGTGGCCGCAGCTGTCGTTGACAATCTTGAACCGGTCCAGGTCGAGGCAGACCAGCGCGTGGGCGCCCGGGCCGGCGGCGGCGAGCTTCCGGTCGAACTCGCGGCGGTTCAGCGCGCCGGTGAGCGGGTCGTGCCCGGCCTCGTACTCCAGCCGGGCCGCGATGCGCCGCTCGGCGTCCTGGGCGCGATCCGCGAAGCTCCAGTTCACGATCGCCGCGGCGGCCGCACCGGCGATGAACACCGCATGGATCACCGCCCAGCGCAGCGGGTGGTGCCAGGCGTCGGAGTGGCTGTAGACCGTCTGCGGCCACAGGACGCCGACGACCGCGTGCTCGACCAGCACAAATCCGGCGGCCAGCAGGAACGCCCGCCATTCCTGATAAAATGTGATCACCACGAGCATGACGAAGAAGTGGAAGTGCATCTCGGTCATGCCGTCGCCGAGCTGCACGAGCACGGCCGAGCTGCCCATCAGCCCGAACGTCGCCGCCGACGCCCGCGCGTTGCGGGAGAACACCGGCTGGGCCGCCGCCGCGAGGGCGACCAGGAGCGGGATCACGGCCAGCAGCGCGGACCCGGCCGAGCGGTGCCGCAGCAGGGCGAAGCCGAACAGCCCGGCGACCTGCGCCGCGAGGATCCACAGGATCGCCCGGTGGCGCAGGCTCCACTCACGCTCCGGCAGCGGATGCCCGCTCGGCAGCAGCCGCGCAAGACGCCGCAGTACCCCCATGGCCTCTTCATCGTCGCGCCGAGCGCCGCCCGGAGTACCGCAACCGAAAGGCAACCATTCCCTTCGACGCCGATCAGGAGATCCGCAATGCGTACTCGGCCGAGTCAGCCGGCGAGCACGTCGGCGGCGGCCTTGCGGGCGGCGTTGTTGCCGCCCCAGGCCGCGTCCGGATGCACCCGGTTGGTCAGCAGCACGAGCACCACCTTCCGGCGCGGCTCCAGCACGATCGACGTGCCGGTGAAGCCGGTGTGGCCGAAGGCGCCGTGGCCGGCCAGGCGGCCCATGTACCACGGCTGGTCGACGTCGACGCCCAGCCCGTGCTGCGCCGACGGCCCGAACCGGGCGTTGGCGTTGGCGCGCATCCGCTCCACCGTCTCCGGGCGCAGCAGCGGGCCGCCGCCGGACAACAGCGCCCGGCCGAACAGGCCCAGGTCGGCGGCCGTGCCGAACAGCCCGGCGTGCCCGGACACGCCGCCGAACGCGGCCGCGGCCGGGTCGTGGACGGCACCGCGCAGCGGGCCCTCGGTGGCGGCGATGCGGGGCAGCATCTCCCGCGGCGGGAGGTAGCCGGTGTCGGCCATGCCCAGCGGTGCGGCGATCTCGGTGCGGACCAGGGTGTCGAGGCGCTCGCCGGTCAGCTCGGCGACGATCGCCCCGAGGGCGATGAAATTCTGGTCGGCGTAGAGGAATCCGGACCCGGGCGCGGCGACCGGCGGCTCGCGCAGCACGTGCTCCAGCCGGTCGGCCGGGGAGCCGCCGGCCAGCGGTGTGTCCTTGGACAGGCCGGACGTGTGGGTGAACAGCATCTGCACCGTGATTCCCCGCTTGCCGGCAAAGGACGGCAGGTATCGCGAGGCGGGGGCGTCCAGGTCCAGCCGGCCGCGCTCGACCAGACGCAGGGCGAGCACCGCGGTGAACACCTTGGTCAGCGACGCCAGGTCGTAGACGGTGTCCGGACGGGCCTGCACGCGCTCGGCCGCCGGCAGCTCCGTCCTGTCCGCGGCGTAGCGGACCGCGTCGCCGACGGCGAAGTGGGCGGCGACCCGCCCGTCGACGGCGGCGAAGGCGACCGCGCCGGGATACAGCGGATGCGCCGGATGCTCGGGGGTCGGCCGCAGGTAGCGGGACACCGCGGCGCGCAGCCCGGCGTCGTACCGGGTGACCGGCGGCGTGGCCCACGGCTCCGGCAGCGACACCGGGATCGACCAGGCCGTCGATCCGGCCGACGGCGACGCCGCGCCCGGGAGCGGCAACCGCCGGGTCGGGCCGCCGCAGCCGGCGAGCGCCGCCGCGGCGGCCCCGCCCACGATCAGCAGCCGGCGGCGGGCAATCGGCGGCTGGGCCGGCAACTCCCCGAAACCCGGCGCTGTGGAACCGGATTTTTCGGACTTATCATCATTTTTCCACCTAACGGTGATGGTGGAGCCGTCGTTGACCTGGAGTTTCGCCGCGCGCACTTTGAGCCAGTTACGGACGACCGCCGCGCCCATGATCCCGGCGCCTGGCACAGCCGTCGTCATGCGGCGATCGTCGCACGCTCGCGTGGCCGCGAACGCATCGGGCGACGGGCGCCGAAGCTGCTCAACGCCGTCTCCAGCAGCGGCAACGCGTGCAGCACCTGCCGCGTGCGGATCAGGGCGTCCCAGACCCGCTCGAACTTCTTCCAGCCCCCGGCGTACGCCAGGTGACGCAGCCGGTCGCCGGGGCGCTCGTGGGCGGCCGCGCCCCGCCACAGCGCGCCCCACCGGTAGAAGTCCTGGTAGGCGCGCCAGTAGCCGTCCTCGAGCTGGCGGGCCGTCATCCCGCGCGGCTCGTAGACCACGTGCCGGGTGTCGTACAGGTCCCAATCGCGGTGGACGATGCGCCCCTCGGCCTCGATGCGGCGGAAGAGCCCGGTCCCGGGGTAGGGCGTCATGATGTGGAACGTCGCGGTCTCGATCCCCTGCGACACCGCCCACTCCACGGTCCGGTCGAACACGTCCGGCCCGTCCTCGTCCATGCCGAACACGAAGCTCGCGTTCACCATCGCGCCCGCGTCGTGGATGCGCCGCGCGACGGCGGCGTAGTCCCGCCCGATGTTCTGCCGCTTGCGTTGCGCGGCGAGGTTGGCCGCGTTGACCGACTCGAAGCCGACGAACAGGCTGCGCAGCCCGGCCTCCACGGCCGCCTCCAGCAGGTCCGGCGCCAGCACGGCGTCCACCGTGGACGCCGCCTGGAACACCCGGCCCATCCCCCGCATGCCCTCGAACAGCTCGGCGGCGAAGCGGCGGTTGCCGAACAGATGGTCGTCGAGGAAGTACAGGTGCCGGCCGGGCAGCCGCTCGATCTCGGCGAGCGCGTCGTCGACGGCCTGTGTGTAGAACGACTTCCCGCCCTCGAAGAACGCGTCCTTGTAGCAGAAGTCGCAGTGGTGCGGGCAGCCGCGCGTCACGACGATCGAGTTGGGCACGAGGTACCGGTGCCGCTGGATCAGGTCCCGGCGGATTCGGGGCAGCCTCGCCAGGGTCCGTTCCTTCGAGGTGTACCGCCTGAGCGGCGCCCGACGCCTCAGGTCCGCCAGGAACGCGGGCCAGGTGTCCTCCCCGGGACCGAGAAAGATCGCGTCGGCGTGGCCGGCCGCCTCGTCCGGCAGCGACGTCACGTGCAGGCCGCCGAGGGCCACGAACACGCCGCGGGCACGGTACCAGTCGGCGAGCTCGTAGGAGCGGCGCGCCGAGGTGATGTACACCTGGATCACCACGAGGTCCGGCAGCGCGGCCTCGGCGGGGTCGAAGCGCTCGACGTGCTCGTCGACGACGCGCACGTCGTCGCCGCCGGGCAGATACGCGGCCAGCGTGGCCAGGCCCAGCGGCGGGAACAGGGAGTACTTGATCGGCCGGAACAGCGGACTGGTCGCCTCGGTCAGCGCCGGCAATATCATCAGGACCCGCATGCCCCGACCGTAGAGAGTCCGGCCGGGGCGTCGGGTGTGCGAAGTGTGCAGATTCGGTGGCGGATCCTCCGGTGACGTGCCCTCACACGCAGGACGTTCAGAATGCTGGTGGCCGGTAGGTGATGACCGGACGTCCGTCGTCCATGGTGACGTCGGCGTCCACGGCGTAGACGTCGGCGAGCAGTTCGGGCGTCAGCACTCCGGCGGGTGGTCCGGAGGCGACCACCCGGCCGTGGTGCAGCACCACCACGTGGTCGCAGAACATCGCGGCCAGGTTGAGGTCGTGCAGTGCGGCGAGGGTGGTGATGCCGCTGCGGCGGACCAGGTGCAGCAGCTGCAACTGGTGGCCGATGTCGAGGTGGTTGGTGGGCTCGTCGAGCAGCAGGAGTTCCGGCTCCTGGGCCAGGGCGCGGGCGAGCTGCACCCGTTGGCGTTCGCCGCCGGACAGTGTCTGCCACCTGCGGTGGGCGTATCCGCTCATATCGACGCGCTTGAGGGCCTCGGCCGCGACCGCCCGGTCGGTGTCGCTGTCGGACCAGCGGGAGCGACGGTGCGGGGTGCGGCCGAGTAGCACGACGTCGAGTGCGGTCAGGTCGAGGTCGGTCTCGGCGTACTGGGCGAGCAGGGCCATCCGTCTTGCCGCGGCGGCCCGCGGCAGCCCGGCGACGTCGTCGCCCGCGACGGTCACGGTCCCGGACCGGGGCGCGATCAGGCCGGCGACGACGCGTAGCAGGGTGGTCTTGCCGGACCCGTTGGGGCCGAGCAGGCCGACCAGGCTGCCGCGCGGCGCCGCGCAGGTCACGCCGTCGAGGAGCCGGGCGACCGGCACCGACCACGAGACGTCGCGGATCTCGAGCATTAGGCGTCGCCGTCCCGCCGGCGCACCAGTACCACGAACGCGGGCACCCCGAGCAGGGCGGTCAGCACGCCCACCGGGAGTTCGCGGGGTTCGAACAGGGTCCGGGCAGCGGTGTCCACCCAGATCAGGAAGATCGCTCCGGCGAGGACGACGACCGGCAGCAGCCGCCGATGGTCGGGGCCGGTGAACCATCGCGCGGCGTGCGGCAGCATCAGCCCGACGAAGCCGATCGCGCCGCTGATCGCGACCAGCACGGCGGTCAGCAGCGCGGTGGTGACCAGCAGCAGCCACCGGACCCGGCCGACGTCGATGCCGAGGGCGGCGGCGGCCTCCTCGCCGAACGCGAATGCGTTGAGCGCCCGGGCATGCCACAGGATCACGGCGAACACCGCTGCGAGCACCGGTGTCGCCCAACCGAGCGCGGTCCAGTCGGCGCGGGCGAGCGAGCCGGACAGCCAGAAGGTAATACTCTGGGTCGCGTGCGGATCGGCCGCCCAGATGATCACGAACGAGGTCAACGCGGCGCACAGCTGTGCGACGGCGACGCCGGCCAGCACCACCCGCGTCGGTCGCAGGACCGCCCGCCGACCGGCGGCGGCGACCACGACGGCGAACGCGGCGAGGGCCCCCGCGAACGCGCCCCCGGTGAGCGTCGCGACACCTGCGCCGAGGCCAAGGATCAGGACGGTGACGGCGCCCAGCGACGCCCCGGAGGAGACGCCCAACAGGTACGGGTCGGCGAGCGGGTTCCGGGTGACGGTCTGCATGACCGCCCCGCAGGCGGCGAGCCCGGCACCGACCACGGCGGCGCCCAGCACCCTCGGCAGCCGCAGCTGCCACACGATGTGGTCACGCAGCAGCGGCACGTCGGCGCTCGTCAGGCCGAGATGGTCGGCGATGACCAGCCACACCGTGCCCAGCGACAGGTCCGCCGGCCCGACCGTCACGGCAGCGCCCACCGACAGCAGCAGGCCGGCCACGAGCGTGACCACCGCGGCGACCATGCGCACCACCCGGACCGGTCGCGCGGGGGCCTGCGCCGGCCGGGCGGTGTCGGCGGTCAGCTGCTCACCCCGCCGAGACCCCGGGCCAACGCCTCAACGGCGAGAACGTTCCGCACGCCCGCCGAGGTGGAGGAGAAGTCCAGGATGACGTACCGCTTGTCCTTGACGGCGGGCAGGTCTTTGAGCGTTGGGTTCTTCTCGAGGAACGCTCGCTTGTCAGCGGCCCTGTTCCAGCTCGCGTCGATGAGCACGATGACGTCCGGGTTGCGCTCGACGACGGTCTCCCAGCTGGTGTCGGCCCAGCTGCCGTCAAGATCGGCGAAGACGTTGGTGACCCCGGCCGCGGACATGATCATGGCGGGGCTGCCGCAGCAGGCGCCGACGCTGGGCGCGTCGCTGCCGTCGTCCCACCACAGCACCTTCCCGCCTTTGGCGCTCGCTGCCTTCGCGATACGCGCCCGCTGGTCGGCGATCAGCGCCTCGGCCCGCTCCCGCACGCCGAAGACCGCGGCGATGTCACGGATCTCGGCGAACACGTCATCCATCGTCAGCTTCGCCGGTCGCACGCCTTTCGGACAGCCGGCGGTGGAGACATACGTGCCCACGCCCAGCTTCTGCCACTCGGCGCGGTCGCCGACCCCCTCGTCGCCGAACGCGCCGGCGAAGGAGGCGTAGACGAAGTCCGGCTCCGTCTCGAGCAGCTTCTCCTTCGACGGGTACTCCTCGGCCAGCACCGGCACCTTCGCGTATGCGGCGGCGTACTCGGGCAGGACCCGGTCGTCGAGGTAGGCGGTGCCGATCATCCGGTCCTGCAGGCCGAGCGCCAGCATGATCTCGGTGGCGGGCTGGTTCATCGTCACCGCCCGCGCCGGGGGCTTCGCGATCGTGACCGGTGTGCCACAGTTGGTGAGCGTGACCGGCCCGTCCGTGACGGACGGCGTGGTGGCCGGTTTGTCGTCACCGGACGCGGCACAGCCGCCGAGCAGGGCGAGCAGAACGGACAGCGGCGCGGCAACGCGCCAGGACACGGGGAACCGCACAGCGGGACCACCTTCCAGCACCTCGTGGACGGGTCGGGCAGGTGCCGTGGCCGGTCTCCTGGCTGACGGGTGGTGCGCCGGCGGCCGGCCTTCCCAGGCATACGCCCAGTGACCTTGCGGTGGCCTCCAGCATCCCGATCACAGTGGCGAGGGCCGCACCGGTCTCACACCGGCTTCCCGAACACCACGGCCAGGCCACCCTAACCAATCCATGCGGCCCCGTCACCATGGCCTGCGCCACGTCACGATCAGGAACCGTACCGATTCACCCCGCTCCACTCGTTCGATGCCGTACGAAACCTGGCGGAATCCGGCACCGCCCGCAGCGTTCCGCCGATCCTGGACTGGTGCTCTCGCTGACGTGCCGCCTGTTTCGGCTTGGCCGCGTTCAGTCCTGCCGCATGAGCCGGGGAGCCATCGAGGTGGGATGCTTCCCGCAGCGATCCATCTGAAGGGGGAGAATTGGCCGACGAATGGCTGGACCACTCCGAGGTGTTGGTCCTGGACCCCTTGGAGGACTCGCCGCTGCCACTCTGGGAGCTTCGCTGGCACGAGGCGACAACACTGCAGGAACTCGCAGACATCCTCGCGCCAGGTCTGATCTCGCTGGCAGCGCGAGGGTTGGTCGAAGTGCGCCGTTTCCATAGCTGGCCGGCACAGTGGGACCAAGGTGTCCCGTTGACCGGGGAGGACCTCGCGCGAGAAAGCACACGCGCTGAGGTTTGGTCCGCCGACGGGGCGCACACCGTGCTAGCGGCTCACATCACCGAGGCCGGCCACAGACTTCTGTAGCCTTCCACGCAACCCCTCTGAACGATTCGGGCCTTCCGCCCGCATCCGCTCATCGGCCGAATCAGTGCGTCGGCAGGAGCTACCAGATGATCGACCGTCGCGACGGCCCGAGCGCACGTCACCGGTGACCCGTGCGGGTCCCGGGTGCGCTCGGGCCGCCGCGATCACTGGACGTAGCAGGCCTTCGCGGTGCCGGGAGCCGGGTCGCCGAAGACCGTGTTCGTGCACGGCGTGCCGTCGGTGACGCGGCGGTACGCGTACCGGCCGGCCGCGCCGAACGCGACCTGGCGGGTGCCGGTGAACACGCACGTCTTCGTCTCGTCGGCGCATGGCGTCCACGTCGTCGTCCCCGGCGGCGGGGCGGTGAGGTAGCAGGCCTTCGCCGTGCCGGAGACCGGATCGCCGAACACCGCGTTGGTGCACGCCGTCCCGCCGGTCAGCGTCGCGTAGCGGAACTGGCCCGCCGCGCCGTACGCCACCGTGGCGGCACCGGCGAACGCGCACGTGCCGGTCTCGGTCGCACACTGCGTCCACGTGTCCGTGGCCGGCGGCGCAGCGGTGACATAGCAGGTCTTGGGGACGTTCGGTGCCGGGTCGCCGAACACGCCGTTGCCGCACGCGGTGCCGTTCGAGAGCGTCGCGTAGCCGAACCGGCCGGCGGCGCCGTACGCCACCGCCTGCGAACCGGCGAACGCGCACGTGCCAGTCTCCGCGGCGCACCGCGGCCACGCGCCCGGCAACGCCGAGGTCCCCGGCGGGGCCACGGAACCGGTGAAGTGCCAGCTGCCGGAGCCGATCGCGTACACGGTCTCCGTCCCGCCGGCCGACACCTGGGTCGCGCCGGCCGACGGGCTCACCGTAGCGTCGCCGCGCCCGAAGTTCGGCACGTGCACCGTCGCCGTCGCCCCGACCGGGACGGTGACGTCGAGCGCGAGTTGCTTTCCGGAGACCGTCCAGGAGCTGGCGACGGTGCCCCGAACGGTGTCGATCGATGCGGCGGCGCGCTGCAGCCCGGCCGGTACCTTCGGGTCGACGACGAGCGTGGCGTACCCGGGCCCGGTCGGCCGGATGCCGGCGACCTCGGTGTAGAGCGAGGCGTTGATCCCGGCGAACATGGCGTGGTCGTGCGTCTCCATGTTGGAGGCGTACGTCCACTGCTCCCACGGCGTCGTCGCGCCGCGGCTGATCTCGTAGCCGAACCCGGGGTACGACGTCTGCCCCAGCACGGTCGTCGCCACGTCGACGCGGCCGATCCGGGCGAGGGCGTCCACCAGGAAGCGCGTGCCGAAGATGCCGGTGTCGAGGTGCCCGCCGTTGCGGTTGAGGATCGTGTCGACGAGCCGGGCGCCGACCGCGGTCACGTTGGCGTCCGGGACCATCCCGAACGCGAGCGGCAGCACGCTCGTCGTCTGGCGGCCGCTGCCGTAGCTCGCGCCGTCGGCGTTGAGGAACCGGGCGTTGAACGCCGCCTTGATGTTCTCGGCGAGCTGGGTGTAGCGGGTCGCGTCGGCGGTCTGGCCGAGCGCCGAGGCAGCTTTCGCGACGGCCTGCGCCTGGCGGTACGACAGCGCGGTGTTCACAATGGACACTTCGCTCTGGCAGGCGCCCGCGCTCGGGTTGCCCTGGCCGCCGTTGGCGTTCGGGCCCAGGTCCGGCGGGCACCAGTCGCCGAACCCGGTCGTCCAGATGTAGCCGGGCACGTTGGTGGCGTTGGTGTCGACGAAGCGCTTCATCGCCGGGTACGTGGCGGCGAGGGTGTCGCGGTCGCCGTACTGCTCGAACAGCGCCCAGGCGAGCACGACCTGATCGCCGCCCATGTCCGGCTGCTGCGCGTTGCCGGCGTCGTTCGGCAGCGCCGTGCCCGGCGGCATGTCGGCCAGGAAGTTGGCGTAGAAGCCGTCCATCCCGAACTCGCGGATCGACGCGTCGTGGTACGCCTGGACGTCCATCCCCGGCGGTGTCCGCTCGTCGCGGACCGGGTTGTCGGTCGGGATGCTCATCGTGTTGTTCAGGATCGCCCAGCGGTTGTTCTGCCAGATCTGGTTCAGCAACGCGTCCGAGGACGTGAACGTGCCCGTGGACCGCACGTCGGCATGCACGACGCGGGCGTCGAGGCTGCCCGCCGCCGGCGTGCCCGGGAAGCCGGTGACCTCGACGTATCGGAAGCCGTGGTAGGTGAACCGTGGTTCGTACGTCTCCAGCGACCCCGTCCCCGCGAGCGTGTACGTGTCGGTGGAGGCGGCGCTGCGGTTCGTCGCCGGGTCGAGCATGCCGTCGGCCTGCACCTCCTCGGCGGTCCGCAGCCGCACCGTGGTCCCGGCCGGCCCCTGCACACGCAGGCGTGCCCAGCCGGCGATGTTCTGGCCGAAGTCGTACACCCAGACGCCGGGCTGCGGCTGGGTGAGGCGCACGGCCGGCCGCGTGGCCACGACCCGGATCGGCGGCAGCGCGGCCGCGTTCAAGGAACCCGATGGGGCGGCGACGGTACGCACGGCCCGCCATCCGGCGTCGGAGAAGCCGGGCTGGTCCCAGCCGTTCCGCTCGAGCCGCGCGTCGTACGACTCGCCGGCGTAGATGTCGTTGGCCGTGATCGGGCCGGTCTGCCACTTCCACGACGGGTCGGTGGTGACCGCCTGGTGCGTGCCGTCGGCGAACGTGACGTCGATGAGCAGGATCGCCTGTTTCGGGCCGGACCAGCGCAAGCCGTACGGGCTGAACCGCGGGCCGTAGCCGTCGCCGAGCCATAGCCCGACCGCGTTGCCGCCGGCGCGCAGGGCAGACGTGACGTCGTACGTGCTGTACAGGTTGCGCTGGTCGTAGGGCGTGTTGGCGGGCGCGAGGACCTGGTCGCCGACCTTGGCACCGTTGAGTCGCAGCTCGTAGAAGCCGAGCCCGTCGACGTACGCGCGGGCCGAGGCGATCGCCTTCGCCGGCAGTGTGAACGAGGTCCGCAGCATCGGCGCCGCCGTGGTGGAGGCGTCGGGGCTGATCCACTGCGCGCCCTTCCAGTCCTGGGCCGTGAACAGCCCGGTCTCCCAGCGCGCGGCCGCGCTCCACGCCGACGGCTGGTCGTTGGCGTCCCAAGCCTGCGTGACCCAGTAGTAGACCCGCGCCGGCTGGAGCGCGGGCCCGCCGTACGGCACGGCGATCGAGTCGGCCGTGGTCACCTTGCCGCTGTCCCAGACGTCCGCGCTGCCGGGGCTGAGCCGGCTCGGGCTGCTGGCGACGAGCACCCGGTACGCGCTCTGCCGCTCGCCGTTCACCGACGAAGACAGCCGCCAGCTGAGACTGGGCCGCGCGTTGTCGATGCCGAGCGGGTCGGTCGCGTTGTTCACGCGAAGGTCGGCGACGGCGACCGCCGCGGCTGCCGCGGCGGCGGGCGCGGCCAGGACGACGGCAGCCGGGAGCGCGAGGATCGCGGCAGCCAGGCACAGCTTGGCTCGCGTGCGAACGAACATGGCGGTGTCCCTCACGAGGCGAGCGATTGAAACATTTCAATCGATAGCCGCTTCAGGCTAGCACCGTCGATACCCGGAGGGCCAGTACCCGGCCCGCCCAAGACATCGAAGAACATGCTAGGTCTTGACAGGCAGTCGGACGTCACCCCGTCCGGCGGCGCGTACGGCCTGACCCTGCAGCCGAACCGCATCTACACCGTCACCACCACAACCGGGCAGGGCAAGGGCACCGCGGCGAGCCCGGCGAGCCACGGCCTGGCGCTGCCGTACACCGACACCTTCGACGACTACGCACTGCGCAAGCAGCCCCGCTACACCGAGGACATGCAGGGCTCGTTCGAGACCCGCGCCTGCGCCGCCGGCCGGTCCGGTACGTGCCTGCAGCAGGTCGCCCCGCAGAGGCCGATCAACTGGCAGGACGACAGTGACGCCTATACCCTGATCGGCGACCCGGCCTGGACCAACTACACCGTCAGCCTGGACGTGAACATGCAGCAGGCCGGCACCGTCACCCTGCTCGGCCGGGCCGGCACCCAGCTGCGGCCGCAGAACCGGCAGGCCGCCTACCAGCTGCGCGTCGCGAACACTGGCGCCTGGTCGATCGTCAAGCACACCACCGCGAACACGGACACGACGCTCGCCTCGGGCAGCCGGCCGGCGCTCGGGCTCGGCACCTGGCACAACCTGCGGCTCGACTTCTCCGGCGGCCAGATCACCGCTGCCCTCGACGGCACCACTCTGGGCACCGCCAGCGACTTCTCGTACGGCAGCGGTCAGGCCGGCGTCGGGGTCATGGGCTACCAGACCGACCAATTCGACAACCTGGCCATCACCGCGAACTCCGGCCCCGTGCTCAGCGTCCTGCGCGGCGCCGAGTCGGGTCGCTGCGCCGACGTGCCCGCCCTGTCGCAGACCAACGGCACGCAGCTGACGCTGTGGGACTGCAACGGCGGCGCCAACCAGACGTTCGTCCTCACCGCCGCCAAACAACTCCAGGTGTACGGCACGAAGTGTCTCGACGTCGACGGCGCGAGCACCGCCGACGGGGCCAAGGTGCAGATTTACGACTGCAACGGCGGGACGAACCAGCAGTGGAACGTCAACGCCGACGGCACCGTGGTCGGGGTAGGGTCCGGCAAGTGCCTGGACGCGACCGCGCACGGCACCGCCAACGGCACCCTGCTGGAGATCTGGACCTGCAACGGCGGCGACAACCAGAAGTGGGCTCGGTCATAAGACGCCTGACGCCGCGCCGGGCCCGCCACCGGTTCGTGGCGGGCCCGGCCGGGTTCAGCCCTTGACGATGTGGTCGTAGCGGATCGGGTGGTAGCCGTCGTTGCGGATGTCTCGGACGTTTACGCGGACGTGGTTCATGTCCGTGGCCGTGCTGCCCTCCTCGTAGTACCAGAAGTCAGCGTGCGTGCTCGCGTCCACCCACTTGTCGAACAGGCGCACGTGCTCCGTGGCCAGGTTGCCGGTGGTCTTGAGCAGCGCGTCGCCGGGCAGCAGGTCGTTCCAGTTGATGGTGTGCGAGACGTCCGTGAGTGTCTGGGTGTTCCGGCTGCTCGTCAGCTTCCAGGTCATCGAGATGAAGCCTGAGCAGTCCGGGCGGTACTTGCGGCCGTGGTTCTCGTCCCACACCCAGGTGCTCTCGTCGAGGTTCTGGCTGTACGGCACGTTGCGGTCGTACCAGTCCTGCGCGCGGCCGATGACGATGCTCCGCTTGACGTCCCCGCCGTAGCCGGTGGCGGCCGCGGCCGGGTTCTGTGCCAACAGCAGCGACGCCGCGACCGCGACGAGCGCGGCGATGACGCCGGCCCGCGGGCGGCGGGCGATCATGCTCCACATGGGTATGCGAATCCCTTCGGTCGAAAGCGAGTTTTGCGTCGAGGAATTGATTCGAATCACTGGACTTTCGCAGTTTTTGATGAGGGGTCGGCGGTGGGTGTGACACGCCGGGTGGCCTGGGAGTGCGTGATCTTGGGGTGAGATGACGGAAGCATCGACGGTCCTTGTACCACTGTCGTTGCCGAAAGTGATCCGTCGATGCTTCCAGGAGTCAGCCTACCGATCTCGTTGCGTCGGTTGTTGGACGCCTTCGGTGGGTGTTTCACGGCGCCGACGTTCGGGGTCTTCTCCGCGATGGTCGTCGGGTTGGTCGCGCAGACCGGGCAACGTACGGTCTGCGGGATGCTCACCGGGGCCGGGATGGCCACGTCCTGGTCGCATGATCGGGCGCACCGGTTCTTCTCGACCACGCGTTGGGCCATCGACCAGATCGGCCTGACGGTGTTCGATCTGGTCCTGACCCACCTCGTCGCCGACGGCGCCGATCTGCACCTGGCGGTCGATGACACCGCGCATCGCCGTCGGGGTAAGAAGGTCCACGGCGTCGGATGGATCCACGACGGCTCGGCGCCCGCCCGGAACAAGCTGGCGTTCGGTCACCGCTGGGTGGTCGTCGGGGTGATCGTGCGGCCCTCGTTCCTGTCCCGGCCGTTGTGCCTGCCGGTGTTGTGCCGGCGCTGGCAGGGCAAGGGCACCGCCTCTACCGTGGAGTTGGCCGCCTACATGATCACCGTCATCGCCGCCCGGACGCCGGGCCGGCGGGTCCACGTGGTCGCCGACGCCGCGTACCACGGCCATGGCCTGCGGGACCTGCCCGCCACCGTGACATGGACGACCCGGCTGCCCCGCAACGCGGTGGTGTATCACCGCGCACCGGCCCGCAGCGGTAAACGGGGCCGGCCACGATTGAAAGGCGCCCGGATCGGTACCCCCAGCGAGGCCGCCGCCACCGCGGTGTGGCAGACGGTGTCCGTGACGCGTTACGGGCGGGTCGACACCGTGCGTATCGCGGTCCTCGACTGCCTCTGGTACGGGGTGTTCGGGCCCCACCCGGTACGGATGACCCTCGTGCGTGACCGAGAAACCGGGCCGATGCTGGCCCTGATCACCACTGACCTGAGCGTCACCGCCGCCGATCTGGTGGCCCGCTACGCCGCCCGGTGGGCGATCGAGGTCACGTTCTTCGACACCCGCCAGACCCTCGGCGTCGGACAGGCCCGTAACCGCACCGCGGAAGCCGTGAACCGCACCTGGGCGTTCGGGATGTACGTCTACACCCTCGTCGTGCTCTGGTATGCGCTGTACGGTCACCGATCCGGGATCGTCGCCGACCGCCGCATCCACGCACCCTGGTACCTGTCGAAAACCGACCCGTCGTTCACCGACATGCTCACCGCGCTACGACGCACCCTCATTGCCGCTCGATTTATGGGCTCCCGCCCAGCTCAACCCACCAACGCAGAAATCCGGCAGGTCCAGCGAGCATGGGCACTCGCAGCTGCATAGACCGCGAAAGCCGAGCGTTCTTCTCGACGGCCGATACCGACAAATGCAGCGAGCGGGCGATACCGACGTTGGACTTGCCCAGGGCCATCTCACCGAGGACCTCCCGCTCGCGCGAGGTGAGCCCGCCAGTTGGGTTACGGTGACGGGCGACACGGCGGGCAATCAGTCCGTCGACGACCTTGGGGTCGACCACCGAGCGACCCTGTACGACCGCCCGGATCGCGCCGACCAGGTCGTCGAGGTTTCCGATCCGGTCCTTCAGCACGTAGGCGAGTCCCTCGCTGCCGTGCCGGAACAGCTCGAAGGCGAACAGCGCGTCCTGGTACTGCGACAGCACCACGACCCCGGTGTTCGGGTGCTCGGCACGGACGCGGTGTGCCGCGTCGATGCCCTCAAGCCCGGCCCGGAATCCCGAACCGGGCATGCGGATGTCGGTGACGATCACGTCCGGCTGGAACCGGCGCACCGCGTCCAGCAGCTCATCGGCGGTGCCGACCGCGGCGGCGACGCTGACCTCGCCGGAGGTTTCCAGCAACTGCCGGAGTCCTTCCCGGACGAGGTAGTGGTCGTCGGCGACCACGGCGCGGGCGCGATCAGCCATCTACCGGTATCCAGGCATGCACGTGGGTCCCCTTTCCTGGCGTGCTCCGCACCCGTAGATCCCCGCCGAGCGCGATGAGCCTGTCCGTGAGCGGGCCGAGGCCGCGCCGAGTTGCCGCGCGAGGATCGAATCCTGCCCCATCGTCGCAAACGTCGAGTAGGAGCCGGCTGTCCCGGTGCGCCAGCCGTACCTCGGCACGGGTCGCCTCGGCGTGCTTGAGCACATTGGCCAGCGACTCGCCGATCGTAAAGTACGCCGCGCCTTCGATGTCGTCGGGAAAGCGCCGCTGGCGCAGCGCACCGTCGACGGTGACCGTGACGTCGATGGGCAGCCGGGCGCACCGCTCTTCCACCGCCTCGACCAGACCGCCCTGGGCCAGCGCGGTCGGGTGGATTCCCGCAGCCAGTTCCCGGAGATCCTCGAGCGTCGCCCGCGCCTGCTCTCGAAGCCGTATCAGGGTCTCGGGGCGTGGGCCGGCGGCGCGGGCCAGTTCCAGGCCGGCGATCAGCGCGACCAGCTGTTGCTGGACACCGTCGTGGATGTTGCGCTCGATTCGCCGGCGCTCGGTCTCCTGGGCGTTGACCAGCCGGGCAGCCAGGCGGGAACTGCGTAGGGCAAGGCCGGCCTGGGCCGCCAGGGCCGCGATCAGGTTCCGGTCCCGATCCGCGATCCTGCCCTCGATCTTGGGGCCGGTCGACAGGTGACCCACGGCCTTCCCGTCACTACTGATCGGCACCGTGAGGGCCGGCAGGCCCGCCACCGCGCCCGCCTCGGCCCGCGTGCCGTCCTGCAGTTCGACCGCGACCCAGGTCGTCCCGAGCGCGGACTGCGCGACGTGGACGAGGTGCTGCAGCTGGCTGCCCGACTCGGTCAACGAGTTCAGCGTCGTGCTGGTCTCCGCGAGCAGTTCGGCCGCCGTGGGGCGAACCCCGAAGACGAGCCGGTCCGCGAGCGTCTCCAGCCACGTGCGCACGGGCTGGAACACCAGCGTGACGGCAACGGCAAGGGTCACCGCCACCGCGACCGGCAACCGCTCGCCGGCGGCGACTCCGAGCGCGGTGGCCACCGCGACGTAGATCAGCGCTATCGCGGACCACAGCAGGCCGTAGGCCAGCGACTTGCGGACGACGACGCGGATGTCGAGCAGGTGATATCGCACAACCGCGACACCCACGGCGGCTGGTACCGCGCCGAGGACGGACAGCACGGCGAGCCAACCGAGATGGGCCGGCACGTAAGCGCCGTCGATGCCCAGGATGACGATGAAGCCGGACAGGTTGACGAGGATTCCGGCAGTCATCCAGAGTATCTGGCGCCGCTCCGCCGGTGCCGCCCCGCGCCAGCGGACGAACAGTCCGCAGAGCGCGCCGACCGCGATCACGGGCGTCAACACCGTACTCACCGTTACCGCGACCACCGCCACCGCGCCGGCTACGCCGGGCAGCGCGAGCGGATTCGCCAGCGGTACGTCTTCGTCAATGACGCCCGGGACGAATGCGACGCCGAGCGCGTGGACGGCAATGCAGGCGCCACCCGCCCAGGCCAGCGGCCTCCACCGCGGGGACGGCAGCCGGCCGTCCGGGAAGAGCAGCGGAATGAAGATCCAGACAAGCCCGTAGTGCGCGCTGTACAGCGCCGCACCCGCAACCGCGACGCCAAGGCCGGGCGCGTGCGTTCCGCTCCTGGTGACCTGCAGGAGATAGCCCACCGCCAGTCCGCCGACACCGAAACAGAAAGCCGACGCGAGCATGAGCCAGCCGTACGGGTTGGCCGGCCGGCGACTCGCGATGAGCCAGCCGAGCGCCGGTAGCGGCATCCCGATCGCGGCGAAGACCCACTGGGACACCGGAACGGGTACGCCGGTTTCGAGCACGCTGCCGGTCACCGTGCCGGCTGCGGCCGTCAGGGCGATCACCGCGGCGAGAAGGCGCTTGCGGTCCACGGCGTGCATGATGCCAGCCGCCGGCGTCGTGGTGGCATGACGCTGTCGCGATGTGGCGTTCACGAGGCCCAAGCATGCCGGTACGAGAGGCCACGCATCCTGTGGTTATCCACAGGTCCGCTCCGGTTGCCCGCCGGGTGATCCGCGGTGGTCTGTCTGGTTCGATCCCGGCCTCGGCACTCCTACCTTCGACGGACGGAGGTGGAACCCTGATGAGGACCACAAACGCCCGACAGCCGGCACCGAACCGCCGGACCCGGGGAATCCTGATCGTCTCGGCGGTCGCGGTGGCGCTGCTGCTCGCCACCCCGGTGATGCCGCGCGGCATTCGGCTCGGCGACGAGAGCACCGGCGACGCGGCGCTCGCCCAGGCCGTCCGAGCGGCTGCCTGGCCGTCCGCCGGGCATCTGGGACTGTCCGTCGCGTTGATCGAGAACGGCACCATCCGGACGGCTGGGCTCGGCACGACCCGCATCTCGGGGGGCAGGCCGGTCGACGACCGGACCCATTTCGAGTTCGGCTCGGTCACCAAGACGATGACCGCCATGATCCTCGCCGACATGGCCGCCAGGAACGAGGTCAGCCCGCAAACGACGGTCAGTGAGATCTTCCCGGACCAGACCTTCCGTGACCCGGCGGTCGCGGAGACCTCGCTGGAAGAACTCGCCAGTCATCGCTCCGGCATCCCCGGCATCCCGCCATCGATCAACGACCCCGCAAACGTCCTCGGCAGCGTGCTCGGCGGCAACCCGTACGCCGGCCAGACCGTGCGGGACGTCGTGGACGATGCGGCGGGTTCGACGGCCGCCCGCAAGGGCGAGATCGTCTACTCCAACCTCGGGTTCGCGTTTCTCGGGCAGGCGCTTGCCACCCGGGCCGGGATCAGCTACCCGGATCTGCTGCAACGCCGGATCCTCGACCCACTGGGCATGCGCGACACCGTCGTGATCACCGATCCCGCCAAGGTGCCGGCCGACTACGCCCGCGGCTACATCACCTCGGGACACGAGACCAAGACGTGGTCCAGCGAAGGGTACGCCCCGACCGGAGCCGGCGGCTGGAGCACCAGTGCGGACCTCGCCCGCTTCCTCTCCGCCACGATCGACGGAACCGCCCCGGGAGCGGATGCCACCCGTCCCCGGTGGCGCATGCCCGACGGCAGCCAAATCGGTTACGCGTGGCGGACGACGGACGGCATCACCTGGCATGACGGCAGCACCGCAGGGTTCTCCAGCTTCGTCGGTTTCGACCCGGAACTCAAGCGCGGCGCCGTCGTCCTCGCAAACACCTCCGCCCCGGTCGAGTACATCGGGCTGCAACTGCTCGGCAGGAACGGACCAACCCGATCCGAATCGCTGACCGCCCAACTGCCGATGGCGGCCCTGACCGTGCTGTGCCTGCTGGCCGCGGCCCGCACCCTCGAGGTGGTCGCCCGCGGCCGGGCGCGGCGGCTGCTGCCCGAGCCCGACCGGCTGAAGGTCGCCTCGATGACCTGGCGCGCGGTCGTGTTGCTGAGTGTCGCCTGGACCGTCGGCTCCTGGAAGATCCTCTGGTCACCGCTGTGGGTGCTCGCCGCGGCGCTGTTCGCCGGCGGGGCAATCATCGGTGTGCTTCGCTGGCCGCACCTTCCCACCGCCCGCGCCCCACGCCCCCGGCTACGGTGGATCACAACCGTCGCCTCCCTGCTGCTGTGGACGGCCGCCGCCGTCGTCGTCGCCACCGGTTGGATCGCCCGCTGATGGCCCGCCACCAGACCTACGATGAGCATCCTCGCCACGGCCCGCCGCGAGGTCCGCTGCCACCCGCACACCGGCCGCGCGCAGCGCCTTCTCGTCGCCTGCGACAAGGACGCTATCGATGCCGAGCTGTCGTGCCAGCGTGCTCCTGAGATCACACCGGCCCACGATCGCGATCACTGGTTTGCCCGCGCTGCGGGCCGCGACCACGCCAACGAGTTTGCCGTCGATCGACTGAATGTCCAACGCGCCCTCCCCGACCACGATCGCATCCGCCTCGGCCACCAGCTGGTCGAACGACACGAGGTCGAGCATGGCGTCGGCTCCCGAACGCAACGGCGCGTGGTATGCCGCCCAGAGTGCACCTGACAGTCCGCCGGCGGCGCCGGTTCGGGCGACGCCCCGCGGGTCGCGCCCGAACCGCCGGCGGTACTCCTCCGCCAGGCGATCGAGCCGGTCGGACAAATGTGCCACGGTGCGCTGGTCCGCTCCCTTCTGGGGACCGAACACGCGGGCGGCGTCCGCGAATGGGACAGTCGTATCTGTCAGCACCTCAATCTGCGCTCCGCGGAGTCGCTCGATCGGTCCGATCGCGGCTAACGCTCCGGCGCCCCCGTCCGTGGTCGCTGACCCGCCACTGGTGACGATGATCCGTTCGGCGCCGACGTCCACTGCCGCGAGTATCAAGTCACCGACGCCGTGCGTTGAGGCATCGATCGCTTCGCTCGGTGTTCGCCTGGTGAGATGAAGGCCGCATGCCTGGGCCGACTCGATCAGCGCGAGCCGTCTTGCCGGGAGGAAGGCCCAGTTCGCTTCCACCTGGCCATGTAGAGGGTGACGGACCGACGTGGTGCGGCGTTGTGCGCCCCAGGCTGCCAGCACCACGTCGAGCGTCCCCTCGCCCCCGTCGGCCAATGGCAGCTCGACGGCCTCGGCACCGGCCGCGCGCAGACCGTCCGCCACCAGCTGCGCGACCTGGGTCGCGCTGAATGTACCTTTGAAAGAGTCCGGAGCTACGAGCACTCTCATCGCGCCAGGTAGCCTCCGTCGACGGGGAGCACGACGCCGGTGACGAAGGATGCCGCGTCCGAGACCAGGAATGCGATCACTGCTGCCACTTCGTCGGGCTCCCCGAGCCGGCCCATCGGGTGGGCACCCGCCATCCGCTCGCGGAACTCGTTGTCCAGGGCGAGCACGGATTCGGTCGCGATCGTTCCGGGTGCGACCGCGTTCACCCGGATACCGCGATGGGCCCATTCGACGGCGAGATGTTTGGCCAGGCCGCTGGCCACGAATTTCGCGGGTCCGTAGGCGGCCTGCGAGGCCTGACCCGCGAGCCCGGAGATCGATGACAGGCAAACGATCGAGCCGCCACGGTGCTGCATCTCGGCGATGGCCGCCTGACAGCTGAGGAACATGCCACGGGCATCGATCGCGTGGATTCGGTCCCAGTCCGCGGCGTTGATCTCGAGGACCGAGCCCGGAACGACCACGCCGGCGTTGGCCACGAGAGCATCGATGCGGCCGTAGGCGCGAACGCACGCCGCTACCGCGTCTCGGGTGTGGGATTCCTCGGCGACGTCGCCGACCACGCCAACCGCCTGGCCGCCGGTGTCGCGTACGGCGCGACACAGACGGTCGAGTCCCGCTTCGTCGACGTCTGTCAGAACCAGCGGCGCTCCGGCACGCGCGAAGTAGCGGGCGGTGGCTGCGCCGATCCCCCGGGCTGCGCCGGTGATGACACTCGCTTTTCCGGTCAGATCGATGGGGGCGGTCATCGGGCCGCCTGCCCCGCAACGACCGCGATAGCGCGAACCGGGGAGCCGGTACCACCGCGAAGCTTCAACGGCATGGCCATGAAGTAGCTGCCCCGCACCGGCAGTGCCGCCAAGTTGGCCAGGCCCTCCACGAAGACCAGGCCGTGCGCGAAGCCGATATCGTGCACCGGGCCGCCGTTGCCTGCTGTACCGATGCTCGGAGCGTCCGTACCGACACACCTGACGCCACGCTCGACAAGAAGCTGCATGGCCGCCTCGGTCAGCGCCGGCCACCCCGGGGCCGCCCCCGCGAGAGGATCTCGCACGTAGCGGCGGCCGGCATCGTCCGCGCGGTAGTGCACGTCCCAGCCGGTGCGCATCAGGGGCACCGTCTTGGGTCCGAAGCGCCCATGGGCCCGCTCGAAAGCAGTGAGAAGCTCGGCGCTCACCACTGGTGCCGGCGCATCGGCGCTGCCGCCCATTCCGGTCGCGTCGACCACTACCGCTTCGCCTCGCACCTGGTCCAATGGAACCTCCCGCACCGAGACGTCACCGTGCACACCTGCACTCGGCAGCCCCGAGTCCGGCGGTGCCACGCCGTGGGTCGGTGCATCCAGATGCGTTCCGGTGTGCTCGTCGATCGTCATCCACCGCGTCTGATACGACCCAAGTCGACCACTGAGTGGCGGGTCGGCGTCCGGCCGGTGTTCGAACCAGTTGCCGATCTGATGGGTGAACGGCATGTGGCCGGGCCACACACACGGCAGGTCCTGCGCCAGCTCAAGTGACAGGTCGACGATCTCGCTCGACGTCAGGGTCTCCAGGAGAGACATCAACGCACCTCCTCTGCTTGGTTCTTCGCCGGCCGGCCACGGCGCTGGCCAACGACAACGCCGGCGAGCACGATCGCGGCCCCGACTGCGGCCTGCGGGCTGGGCGTCTCCTGCAATACGGCCCAGCCCGCCATCACCCCGACCACAGGCACCATGTACGTCGTCAGCGAGGCTCGGCCCGGGCCCGCTTCACGCACCAGCCAGTAGAAGAGACCGGCCGGGAGTGCTGTGCTGACGACGGCGAGCGTGAACAGGGCGATCACGGGCGCACCTGGCGCACCGACCGGCGACCATCCCCGCACGAGCATCACCACGCCCACCACCGCGGCGCCGATCATCATCTGCACAGCCGCAGTCGCTACGCCGGAGGCGGCACTCAGCCGGGACCTACCGGCCAGGACGAAGGAGGACGCGTAGGACAGGGCAGCGCCGAAAAGAGCCGCTCGTGCACCCCACGAGCCGTCGCCGGCGACTCCGACCATCACGACCACGCCGATGAACCCCACCCCGGTCCCGATCAACCTGGCGGCACCCGGTCGTCGTTCCGCACCGCTGACCAGCGCAAGCGCGACGGTCAGCACCGGGACCGTCGCATTGAACAGAGCCGCGGTTGAGGATGGAACCTGCCGCTGCGCCAGAGTCACCAAGGTGACCGGTAGCGCAGCGTTCAGGATGCCCATGGCCAGTAGCAGGCGCACTGGCACCGATGCCAGCGATGACCAACTCTTCGTGAATGTGGCGAAAACCGCCAGCACGAACGCGGCGATCGCAAGCCTCCCGGAGGCGACCTGCATGAAGGAGAACTGGCGCAGCGACACCGCCGTGAACAGGAAGGCAACCCCCCACATCGACCCGACGGCCACAATGCCGGCTGCCGTGGTCACCCCGCCGCGGCCGAAATACCGAGCCGACACAGCCGCCTCGGCCACCTAGTCGCTCCTTCCGACGAAGGATTCGACACCGGTGCTGATGTGCGTGGCGATCTCACGCTCGGCATCCGCGTGGTTGCCGGACTCCAAGACCTCGATGATGCGCAGGTGTCGCTCCGGAAGGCCCTCCGGATCGGCGTAGGAGCGGTTGACCGCAAGGGTTGCCAGGGTCAGCTGCGCTCGCATTGAGTTCCACGTCGCCATGAGCAGGTCGTGCCGGCCCGCCTGGCACATGCGCTCGTGGAACTCGATGTCGAGCTCACGGGCCTGGTGAGCGTCGCCGCTTTGCACGGCGTCGCGCATCCGGTCCACGATCGCCCGCAGATCCGACAGGTCCTGTGGTGTGCCGCGGTCGATGACGAGGGTGACCGCGAGCTTCTCCAGTGCGATGCGCAGCAACGAGATCTCGCGGACGTCCGGCGTCGTGACCACCTGATACCCGCGGGTTCCGAGCTGCTCGATGAGACCCTCTTGCTGGAGCTGGCGCAGTGCCTCGCGCACCGGTGCCCGGCTGGTACCGAGGCGTTCGGACAGGCTGCTCTCGGTGATCCGATCGCGGCTGGTCAGTTCGCCGCTGAGCAAGGCATTGCGCACACGCTTGTAGACCTCTTCGCGCAGGCTCGTCCGTGCGAAGGGCACATCGAGATTGCTGGTCACCGCTCTCCTCTTCGGTAAGGCCGCCCGACATCCGCCGGCCCGACGACTCGGCCCACGACTCCGGCGACAGCGACAATGGTGACTAGGTACGGCAGTGCTTGAAAAATTGAGGATGCCGCCGGCGTGAGGTCCGGCACCCGGAGCACGAGAGCTTGAGCGAATCCGAACAGCAACGATGCGGCGAGTGCGCCGAACGGTCTCCAGGCGCCCAGGATCATCGCTGCCAGCGCGATGTAGCCTCGACCGTTGGTCATGTTCTCGTTGAACCCGCCGACAAATCCCAGGGACAAGTAGGCTCCGCCGAGCGCGGCGAGGCCGCCGGAGACGAGCACGGCGAGGAACCGCGTGCGGATGACAGGTACACCGACGGTGTCGGCGGCGGATGGCTTCTCACCGATCGCTCGCACGCGCAGTCCGCCCGAGGTACGGAACAGGAACATGTGGATGGCCACGGCGGATACCAGGCACATCACAATCATGAGGTTGACGTCGGCGAAGGCGCGCCCCCACGAGCCCCACGACGCGATGGGCAGCGAGATGTTGGGGATCTTGTCCAACTCGTCCGGCGATCCACCAGTGCCGAATGCCTGCGCGATCCCGTACCCGGTGAGGCCGATCGCCAGAAAGTTGGCGCCGATACCGGCCACCACCTGGTTAGCGCCAAAGAGCACCGTGAACAGCCCGAAGAAGGCGGCAAGAACCGTTCCCGCGGAGACGCCCGCCAGCACGCCCACCAGCCAGCTGCCACTGTAGTGCGCGCCGAGCACGGCCGAGAACGCGCCACTGAGCATCATGCCCTCGAGACCGATGTTCATGACGCCGGCCCGTTCGCTGACGACTCCGCCGAGGGCGGCGAAGGCAATCGGGGTCGCCACGACCAGCGTCGAAGCCAGGAGAGCCGGCCACCCGAACACGACCTCGAGGGTGTTCAGGTCCACCCCGGTCATCAGCGTGCCGACGACGCCACCAGCGATCGCGACTCCGGCCGCGAGCAGCGCGCGTCGACCTTGGCCGGCACGGAAGCCGACGACACCGGCGATCGCTCCAGTAGCGCCGAGGACCGCGGGTATCAGCGGAGTCCGTACCGCAGCCGGCGGTACACTCACCCACAGTGCGACCACGGCCAGCGCGAACGCCGTGACGGTAGAGCGACGGGGGTCCATCACCGCGCGTTTCTTGATGACGCTTGTGATATCGAGCGGCGACGAGGTCATGCCTGGACCTTCCTGTGCATGAGGCGGGAGCGCACACGGGCGATGAACCCGTTGGCCCGGGCCGCATCGAGGCTCACCAGGACGATGATGAGGCCCTGCCCCACCATTGCCAGGTACCCGGCGAGCTCGACAGGGTAGACGGTCGGGTCGAGGTTGCGTACGGACGTGCCGGACAGGAGCACCGAGAACAACGCGGCACTGAAAAAGATCCCGACCGGGCTGTTGCGGCCGAGCAAAGCAACGGCGATGCCGACGAAGCCCAGTTGGACGCCCTGGAGGTCGCTGGTCACGATCCGCAACTGCCACCCGAGTACATCCATCGCTCCAGCGAGACCTGCGAATACGCCTCCGACCACCATGGCACCGGCGTAGCGCCGTGCTACGGGGATACCGAGGTATCGCGATGCTTCGACGTTGACCCCAACGGCCCGAGTCTCGAAGCCCACGGTGCTGCGATGGTAGAGCAGCCACATCAGGAACAGCACGACCGGTACAACGACGATACCGGCATGCAGGCCCTGCAGAGCCGAACTGCCCCAGATCACGGGAATCCGCGCCTGGCGGACGACGTCCTCAGAGACCGGTTGCGTCGGCTGGGCGGAGTTCTGAAAGGGGCCACCGAGACCAAAGAGGTAGCTGCCTGCCCAGATCGCCACGTAGTTGAGCATGATCGTCACCACGACCTCGTTGGTGCCTACGTAGGCGCGAAGTACGCCGGCGACGGCTGCCCACACTGCACCCGCGGCGACACCGGCGAGCACCGCGAGCGGAAGGTGAATCAGCGCGGGCAGACCTGTGAACCACGAGCCGACCAGCGCCGCGGAGAACGATCCGAGCAGGTACTGGCCGGTGCCTCCGATGTTGAACAGTCCCGCCCGCAGCGGAATCGCCACCGCGACGCCGAGCAGCACCAGTGGTACGAACATGATCAGAGTCTGCTGGAGTCCGAAGGCCGCCGACGTTCTTTCCCCGGCACCGAGCCAAGGGACGAACCACTGCAGGCCGGAACCGGACAGGATCGCTCCGTATGTCTTGATCGGGTTGCCGCCGGTCAACGCGATCAGGACCGCACCGGCAAGCGCCGCGATCGCGACCACGCTCAGGGAGCCCAGTGCGATCCGGAACCCATCAGCGGCCCGGCCACGAATGTGCGCGCCCATCACGCCGCCCCTGTCATGCCGGCCATGGCAAGGCCGATCAGCTCGTCTGCGACGTCTGGAGGGAACTCCGCGACGATGCGCCCCTCGTACATCACCAGGATTCTGTCGGAGAGTGCTCGCAGCTCGTCCAACTCGAAGGACACCAGAAGGATCGCCGTTCCGGCCCGTTGCTGCTCGAGTAGCTGGCCGTGTACGAATTCGATCGCGCCGATGTCGAGGCCGCGCGTGGGCTGCGCCGCGATGAGCACAGCTGGAGAGGATTCCAGCTCTCTGGCAATGACCACCTTCTGCTGATTGCCGCCCGACAGGGCCGACACCGGTGTTTGCGGACTCGGGCCGCGGACGTCGAACTGGCCGAGCTGTCCTTTGGCGAATATGTTCACCTTCCTCGGCGAGAGCCACCCGCGCCAGGACAGCGGCCGGGAGCGGTAGCGGCGCAGGGCCAGGTTTTCGGCGACCGAGAACGGCAGCAACAGCGCACGTCGATGCCGGTCCTCGGCGATGTAGCGCACACCCGCACGCAAAGCGCCTCGGACACCTCCGATCAGTGCCTGCCCGTCTACCCGGATCGTGCCTGAGACGCAGGAGCTCATTCCTGCGATCGCAGCGACCAGCTCACCCTGACCGTTGCCGTCGACGCCGGCGATACCGACGATCTCGCCCGTGCCCACCTCGAGGTTCACACAATCGACTGCCCGGTCGCCATGCGCACCGCTCACCACGAGATCACGAACCTGTAGCCGCGCCTCACCGGCGGCCGCCGGTTTCTTGATCTTCTCCAGGTCGACAGCACGTCCCACCATCATCGTCACCAAGCCGTCGACGGTGGCTTCGGATCTGTCGACAGTGCCGACGAGTGCTCCGCGGCGAAGTACGGAGATCCGGTCGGCGACGCTCATCACCTCGCGCATCTTGTGGGTGATCAGCACGACCGAGTGACCCCGCGTTCGGAGCGACCGGAGAACGTCGAACAGGCTCTCGGTCTCTGCCGTGGTGAGCACGGCCGTCGGCTCGTCCAGCACGATGACCCGAGCACCGCGAAACAGCGTCCGCAGGATCTCGACACGCTGCTGCTCGCCCACTGCGAGTCCGCTCACCACCCGGCGTGGGTCCACGGGCAGGCCCTGCCGCTGCGCGAACTCGGCGACGGTGTCCTCGATCCTTCTGCGATCGAGGCGACCAAGCGCTCCGTGCGGTTCAGCGCCGAGGACGATGTTCTCGGCGACCGAGAGGGTCGGCACCAGCATGAAGTGCTGGTGCACCATGCCGATACCGGCGTTGATCGCCGCCCGGGGTGAGGACAACTCGACTCGGTGTCCACCCACTTCGAAGTGGCCTTCGTCGGGCTGCTCCATGCCATAGGCCATGCGCATCAGAGTCGTCTTGCCCGCGCCGTTCTCGCCGAGGAGGGCGTGAACCTCGCCAACGCGCACGTCGAGGGACACGGCGTCGTTGGCCGTCACCTCTCCATAGCGTTTGGTGATGCCGCACGCGGCGAGGGCGACCGTGCCGGTCGAGTCAGCCATTGGCACCGTCGCTTTCCTTAGCGATCGCGCCGTCGCGCAGCTTCTTCTCCTGGGCATCGACCTTGTCGCGGACGTCCTTCGGCACCAGCGGGCTGATCGTCCCGAGCCCGACCGCCCCGTCCGCGATCGTGAACAGCCGGTCGGTGCCACCCTTGAACTCACCGTTGCGGAGCCCCCGAATGACCTCGAAGACGGCGATGTCGGACTTCTTCATGGCGCTGGTCAGAACGTGGTCACCGAAGTTCGACTGGTCCGCGTCGCTGCCGATCGCGTACGCGCCCTTTTCGATAGCAGCCTTGAGCGCGCCGACACCGCAGCCGCCGGCAGCCTGGAAGACGACCAGAGCACCTTGCTCGATCTGGTTGTCGGCCAACTGGCGACACGGAGCGGGATCACTGAAGGTCTCCGAGTGTCCGCTGATGACTCGAATAGCAGGATCCACAGCCGCGGCGCCGCGCTTGAAACCGTCCATCCAGCTCTCGACCGGAGGGATGGACTGGCCGCCTACTGAGCCGAGTGCGGCATTGGGCCCGCCCTTGCCCTGAACGAACTGGGCGGCGAGGTAGCCCGCCAGGTAGCTGGCCTGGTCCTGCTTGAACGGCATCCCCAGAACATTCGGGTGCTTCTTCGCGAAGACACTCACCGACACGTCGAGGATGGCGAACTTGGTGTCCGGGAACTGGTCCGACACCGTTTCCACGGCCTGGATCTGGTTGAACCCGGAGGCGATGACGAGATCGAACCCTTGGCGAGCCAGCGAGGTCAGGTTCGGGACATAGTCAGCGTTCGACTTGGACGTCAGCACCCGGGTCTCGACGCCGAGTTCCGACTGGGCGCGTTTCATCCCCTCGTTGCCGAGGCTGTTGAAAGACCGGTCGTTGATGCCACCGGCATCCACGACGAAACCGACACGAAGTTTGTCTGCATCGGCGGAGTCACCGCCGTGCGAAGCGCCACATGCCCCGAGGCTGAGCACCAGCGCGGCGCTCGCCGCCACGGCAGCGAGACGGTGCGTGAACGTGGACAGATGCTGCATCCAAGGCTCCTCTCAGTTCACGTCGGGAGGTCAGGCCCGGCCAGGATCTGGCCGGGAGTCGGAATGGCGGTTCGAGTCCCCCGTCGTGTTCCCGGCTGCGTGCCCGGGAAGTGCCCCGGGAGGGTTGGCGGACCTCCCGGTGCCCACCGAATCGATGTGCAGCAGCAGGTCGGATGCGGCTCGCCGCACAGCCTCCTGGGCCTCATCGAGTTCGATGGTCAGAACCCGCCCGTTGACCATGAGCGGGACGCCATCGACGACGGTGTGACGTACGTCGGCCGCGCTCGCGGCGAACACCACCTGCTCGACGACGTTGCCTCCCGGGCCGGTCAGAACCGGCCAGAGGTGCGGCGCTCGGAGGTCGATGACGGCAATGTCGGCGCGCTTTCCCACTTCGAGAGAGCCGATCTGGTCGGCCAGGCCCAGCGCCTCGGCGCTGCCCATCGTCGCCAGCCGTAGCGCCTCGCGGGCTGACAGCGCAGTGGCGTCCGAACGGCTCAGCTTTTGCAGCAGAGAGGCGGTGCGCAGCTCGCTGAGCATGTCGAGTCGGTTGTTGCTGAGGACCGAGTCGGTACCGAGTCCGACTGCGACACCATTGGCGCGCAAGTCCTCGATCGGGGCGATACCGGAGGCGAGCTTCATGTTGCTCGACGGGTTGTGCACGACACTCGCGGCATGGCGCGCGAGCATTTCCTGGTCCCGCGGGGTCAGCCAGACGCCATGGGCCGCGACGAGCCCGTCCAGCACGCCGAGGCCGGCCAGCCACTCCACGGGCCCGACGCCTTCACGCTCGGTGATGCCCGCGACCTCGACCTGGGTCTCGCACAGATGGGTGACGACCCGGCCGCCAACCTCATCGGCGAGACGACGTGCGCGCAGATATCCCTCGGCCTCCACCGTGTACGGCGCGTGCGGCCCCACCCAAGCCGTGATCCGGGAATGCCGCTGAGCAGCGAAGTCGCGGACGAACGACTCGGCCTCTTCCCAGGACTCTCCGATGCCCGAGCCGATGTCCATGATCTGGGGTGCCAGGATGGCGCGCAGGCCCGACCGGTCGACCACGTCGACGACTGTTCGTGGATGGCGATACATGTCGAGGAAGGTGGTGGTTCCACCGCGGATCATCTCGAGCTGGTTCATGAGCGCCGCGGCTCTGGTGTGCTCGGCGCGCAGTGCATGTTCCATCGGGAAGCACAGCAGCTCAAGCCAGCGCTCGAGTGGCTCGTCCTCGCGGGTGCCGCGCAACAGGCATCCGTGAGTGTGACCGTTGACCAGTCCGGGGATCACGGCGCACCCGGTGGCGTCCAACTCGGTGTCGCCCTCGTGCTCGAGTTCGGATCCGATCGCAACGATCCGTCCGGAGTGGATCGCGATGTCGTGATCGTCGAAGACCGACCACGCGGCATCGACGGGCACTACGGTCCCGCCTCGGATGACCAGATCGACGGCCGCCATCAGCCGGCCCGCGGGGCACGCAAGGCCGCCTCGGTCAGCAGCCTGGTCTCTGGCACAACGCCGAGCAGCGACTCGAACAAGTCCTCGGCCTCCGCGACTGTTGCCGTCTTGGCGAGCTGCTCGACCACACGACACACCTCCGCGACCATCACCTCCGGGTCGAAGAACAAGGTGACGGCAGCAAGCGGGCTCACCCGGACCGGTGTTCCCCAGGGACTCCCGGTAGCGACCTGGTGCCATCCGAAGCCGCCGCGCGCGGCTACTGGCACGAGCACACCGACCGGGTCGGCGTACGAGGCGATTGCGGCCTCGAGCTCGATCACGTCGCGCTGGGTGACGCCGATCGCGCCCAGGTACCCGCCCGCGGCCGCAACGCGGCCGATGTTCCTCTCGAGATCCTGCTCGAGAAGCTCGCCGTCCAAGCCGTAGCCGCCCAATCCGAACACTCTGGCGCATGGGGCGCCGAGCAGCACCCCCAGGGAAAGGAAGTCGACGAAGGCCGTCTTCGCCGGGTTGGGTTCCTCTCCGGAGAAGAAGGTGTCCGAGCCGATGTCGGAGGCGACGACTATGTCGATGCCTTCGCTCTTCACGAACGATTCGAGGCTGCGCCGGGCTGCCGGTACGCCGTCCCCGAGCCCGATCACAACGGCGCGCCGACCGCTCTGTTCCACGAGCACGGCCTCGGCGGTTTGCCGGCCCCGAAGCCGGGTCGTGGCCGAAACCTCGACGAGCTGGTCCGCGTGTTTGATGGTCTCGGTGAGCTCGTCCAGGGCAAAGATCTCGGCGCCGAGAAGCACGGTGGCCGGATCGGTCGGCACGTGTCCATCAGCGGTCATCCACGCGCCGCTGACCCCGCCCAGGATCACCTCACCCACGCCCAGGCGCTGAAGGTGGTTCGCAATCGGAATGCCCTGGAAAGCATCCCCACCCCCACCGTTGCCCCAGACCAGAACCTTCCGGGCTCCCGCAGCCAGCTCATCGAGCGACGGGCGAGGCGGCCTGCTCACGATTGCCGCCCATCCAGGCCCATGGCCGAGCGGAGCCCCCGCTCGGTGCGGAACACAGGGTGCTGGGCGTAGCGCTCACGCAGCTCGTCGATGCGCGTGTAGTCACCGGACTCGACCTCAGCGAGCTCCCGCGCGAAGGAACCGTCGCGAATCTGGCCGAGAACGGCCTTCATGGTCTCCTTGATCTCCGGAGGGCTGACCCGCGGCACGCGCGAGAGCTGTCCGTACCTACTCGCCGGCGAGTGATAACTGAGCTGTCCGAGGACACCGATCTCGTAGGCCGCGCGCTGCACTTCAACGAGCTCGCCGGAAGCGAACAGCTCGAGCGAAACGACCTCGGGGTCGTAGCCGGCCTCGGTGAGCGTCTCGAACGAGGCCATCAACGCTCCGAGCATCGCCGCGCCGCCGATCTGCTCGCCGTAGAGGTCGGTGACGGTCTCCTCCTCGAACGTCGTCTCCCAGATGCCCCGCTGACCGCTGCCGATGGCCGCGGCGAGAGCGACGGCGGTTGCCAGGCCATTCCCGCTGACGTCGCGATGCGCCGCGACGACCGAGACGAACCCCTCTCCCGACTCGTACCGGCGACGAACCCCGTCACCGATCATCTTCGGCGCGATCAGCAGCACGTCGAGGTCCGCGCGCGGTTCGATGAGCCCGAAGTGCACGTCGTAGCCGTGGGCGAAGGTGAGCGCGCTGCCTTCGCGGATGGCCGGTTCGATGTGCTCCCGGTAGACACCCGGCTGAACCTCGTCCGGGAGGATGACCATGACGATGTCGCCCCGAGCCGCGGCGTCGGCGATGTCGAGCACCTCCATGCCGTCGGCACGCGCGATGTCGCGGTACTCGTCGTCCCGATTGCCGATGACGACCGAGGCGCCGGAGTCACGCAGATTGAGCGCCTGCGACCTCCCCTGGTTTCCGTAACCGATCACGGCCACCGTTCGATCCTCGAGGATCGACGGGTTGACATCGGCCGAGGTGAAGCGTCGTGACATAACAGAGAACCCTTTCGATGAGGGAATCGTCGTTGTGGTCGGGTTGGATCAATTGCCGGATGCGGCGGGGAACGAGGACAGGTCGTCGCCGCGGTTGAAGAACACCCCGGTGCGGCGGAGGTAGCTGTCGAGGCCGACCGGTCCCAGCCCTGACTGCTTCTGCCCTGCGGCCGGAGCCTCCAGGACACCGGGGCTGAACCACCGGTTCACGTACACCTCACCCACACGCAGGGCTGCGGCCACCTCCCAGGCCAACCCCACGTTGCCGGTGAAGACCCCGGCGGACAGCCCATACCGGGTGTCGTTGGCGGCATGGATCGCATCCGATACGTTGGCAAAGCGTTCGATGGTCACGACCGGGCCGAAGACCTCAGCGCGCAGCAGTGAGTGCCCCCGGGGCAGGTCGGTGACGACCGTTGGCGGGACGAAGGCGCCGACCGAGCGGCCGTCCTGGTAGGCACGCCCACCACTGACGACCTGACCATCACGCCAGGCCAGCTCGATGGCGCCCCAGACCTTGTCGGCGTGGTCGCGACCGACCAGGGTGCCCATCTCGGAGTCGACCGCGAGCGGATCCCCCACCCGTATTTCCTCGGCGTGACGGGCCAGGGCCGCGACGAAGTCGTCGTGCCTTGTCTCCGCCACCAGGACGCGGGAGGACGCGACACACACCTGGCCCGCGTTCGCGAATCCGCCGATCGCAGCCCAGTGCGCCGCAGCCTCGATGTCTGCGTCGTCCAAGACCACGAGTGCGTTCTTGCCACCGAGTTCGAGCGTGACCGGTCGAATGCTTCGAGCCAGACTTGCGAGAATCCGGCCACCGGTCTCGGTGCCGCCGGTGAACGACACCGCGTCGACGCCGTCGTGCGCGACCAGCTCCGCGCCCGTCCGACCATCGCCGTAGATGACGTTGACCAGGCCGGGCGGCAGGTCTGCTTCCACGGTGAGCTCGGCGATCCGCGCGAATGTCAGCGAACCCAGCTCAGAGGGCTTGAAGACCGCGGCGCATCCGGCGGACAGGATAGCCGCCAGCCGCTGCACCCCCGTCCAGATCGGACCGTTCCACGGCAGCAGCTCGGCCACAACGCCCACCGGCTGCACCAACTCGTGGTACACGTGATCCGGCGCGAGGACACCGGTCGTGGACGGCAGCACCCGAAACCGGGACGCCGCCATCTCGAGCGCCTCGACCGCGATCGCGAGGTCGTTGGCCAGGGTGTAGGAGACGGCCTTGCCAGTGTCGCGCGCCTCGAGTTCGGCCAGCTCGCCGGCCCGCGCGTCCAGAAGCTCTGCGAGACGACGCAGACGGAGACCGCGGTCCTTCGGCGACATGCGCCGCCAGACGCCGGAATCGAAGGTACGTCGGGCGGCGGCAACCGCGTCGTCGATGTCCCGACTGCTGGCGTGTGGGAGCCGACCGACCTCCTCCAAGCTCGACGGGCTGACCGAGACGAAGTCGTCGTCCGCGGCATGACCTCCCAGAACCCCGTCGATCAGTGACGAGCGGCGTGCTGTGTCCGTCATGTGTTTCCCTTCATTTCCGTCGACAGTCGTCTGGATCCTGTCGACAGACGGGACAGTAGTGGCCGGCGGCCGGAGCGACAAGACCCCTCGGGGAAATGCGCCCAACGTGCGCCTTTGATCTAGCCCGTGGCGTTTCGCGATGTACTTGCGGTTCGTTGCGCACCCGCTCGGGACCCACCCAGAGCCAGGGAAGCGTCTGCGCCGCAGCGGCCGGACCGACGGCGTTGCGTCTGCCGAGAATGGCATCCGAGCAGCTCAGGCCGCATGCTCGTACTCGTGCGGGGTTCCAAGTGTCAGCACGCGTAGCTCGAGCCATGTGTCGATGTCGCCGGCGATCCGCGAGAAGTCGAAGAAGAGGAACGAGCCCGTGATCGACTCGCCGTCGTCAACGTTGGCGTCGAACGCAAGGTTCGCGCCGGCCGACAGGTCGGCCAGCGACTTGACCAGCGCATCGAACAACACGGAAAAATAGGCTGGCCGCCTTCCCCACGCGGGGATCGAGAGCACGACGCTCACGGCGTGCGGCACGCGGCGCGACTACCACAGCACAGCATGATCACGGTCGATGGCACGTGCTCCTTCGCGAATCGCTGACAGCCCCGGGAGCGCACGTCGATCCGAACGACAGGGTATCGACGGCGAGGACGTCAGCCGCGCTGGCAACAACGGCGGCGCCCCGACGCTGAGCACTCTCCAAGCCGGCGCCCAGAAGGCACTTTGGAGCGCCTTCTGGGCGCTGACTCATGCCGAGCCCGACCTATGGTCATCGATAGGGAACGGCCCAGGACCTATCGGGTCCGCGTTGGCCGGAAACAGGCTGGGTTCGTATCGCCATTCCCCGTCGCACTCGTATCACCCGTCGTTGTCGAATGCCTTTCCGGCGGTGATCGCGCCGGTCGACTTGGCCCGCTCGAGCTCCATGCCGAGGCGGGCCGCGTTCCGGCACCGTTAGTCGACGTGTTCTTGCTCGGCGGCCGCGGCGTAGGCGGCGGCGAGACGCTCGAACGGGCCTGGGCCGTCGTACGGCTTCGGCGGGGCGCCGAGGTGGCGGACGCGGAGTTCGTCCATGAGCTCGTCGATGAACGCCGGACCTTCATCGCGCATGAGCTGCTGCCGGCTCCGCAGCTCGGCGCTGCCGGGGCGCCAGTCGAGGCCCCAGTTGCCGAGTGCGTAGATGATCGGAAGCGTCTGGATGCCGGCTTCAGTGAGGCTGTAGCGAGCGCGCTGTCCCCGGGCGGCGGCGCCGCGGGTGAGAATCCCCGCGTCGACGAGCCGCACGAGGCGGTCGGCGAGGATGTTCGAAGCGATGCCCTCGAGCGACCCGGTGAGCAGCGCCCGGAAGTAGCGGCGGTCGCCGAAGATGACGTCGCGAAGCACGAGCAACGACCAGCGGTCTCCGAGCACCTCGACTGCGGCGTTGATCGGACACCCGGACCGTGGTTCCACGACTCCTCCTTGACAGGTATTGCGCCCACACTATAGTGGTTGCAGAACGCAATCACTATGGGATGGGAAGAGGATGGGCCGCTTCGTTTACTCGATGAACGTGTCCCTCGACCTGCGGATCGAGCAAGTTCCCGGGGACAACGGTGCCGGCGAGTGGCTGCGCATCGGCGAGGAGATGCACCGCGAGGCCAATGCGCAGACGCGGGCGCTCGCGCTCATGGTCCATGGTCGGGTCTTCTACGAGACGATGGAGGAGTACTGGCCGCGGGCGCACGAGGACGCGTCGCTGCCGGACTACATGCGTGAGTACGGCGAGATCTGGACCGCCAAGCCCAAGGTGCTTGTCTCCCGCACCCGCCACGGCGCCGATCACAACACCCGGATCATCGGCGGCGACGACGCGATCGAGCAACTCGCCGCCCTGCGGGCCGGGACCGACGGCAGCATCAGTGTGGGCGGCGCGGCGCTCGCGACACAGCTGCTCCGGGAAGGGCTGCTCGACGAGCTGCTGCTCTGGACCCACCCGGCAATCCTCGGCTTCGGCAGGCCACTGTTCGACGACTACGACGTGCCGATCGAGCTCGACCTGCTCGAGCGGCGATCGTTCGAGCAGGGCGTCACGATGCATCGGTACGCCATCCGGGATGTCAAGGAGGCGAGCTCGTGCTGAGGCAGGTCGCGGACGGGGTGCTGGTCCACGAGAGCGAGTTCTGCCAGAGCAACGCCGTTGTCGTGCAGGGCCGGGGTGGCGTGTTGCTCATCGACGCCGGGGTGCTGGGCGACGAACTGGCCTGCCTCGCGAATGACCTGTCCGATTCGGGCCAGACCGTCGTGGTGGGCTTCTCGACCCATCCGCACTGGGATCACCTGCTGTGGCACCCTGGGCTCGGTGCGGCGCCCCGCTACGGCACGGCCCGCTGCGCGGAAAGTGCCAGGGATCGGCTGTCGAACGGGATCGATGCACGCCGGCTCGGCATCCCCGACGAGGTACCGCTGGATCTGCTCGGCCTGATCACCGGCCTGCCCGCGGATGCTGCCCGAATTCCGTGGGATGGCCCTGAGGTCCGGATCATCGAGCATCAGGCGCATGCCCCGGGCCATGCGGCGCTGTTGATTGCGCAGCGCGGCGTTCTCGTCGCCGGCGACATGCTGTCCGATGTCCTGATCCCGATGCTCGATCTGAACAGCACCGCTGACCCGATCGAGGACTACTTCGCCGCGCTGCGGCTGCTCGACGGCGTGGCAGACGACGTCGATGTCGTCGTCCCCGGCCACGGGTCCATCGGCGGAGCCGATCAGGTACACGCACGGATCGACCAGGACCGGGCCTACGTGTACGCCCTGCGCGACACCCACGATCCCAGCGACCCGCGGGTCGGCCCATCCGCCAAGCCCGGCTGGGAGTGGGTGGCCGGCGTGCACGAACAGCAACTCCAGCGCCTCGCTCAAAGAAGCGAGCACGATGGGACGCCCCGTTAGCGATCGGTGTGCGACACGACGCCAAGATGGAGGACGTCGCATCAGTCGCATGCCGTGATCGGGCCGCGCTGGAGTCGCGGCTGGTCGAGCTGGAGAAGTCAGTCCAGCATGGCCGCCTTGCGCAGCAGGACTGAACGTTCGCGCTGGTTGGCGCACAGCCGGGCCGCCAGCTCCAACTCGGCGCGCGCCTCGGCTCGCCGTCCGAGCCGGGCCAGCAGTTCACCGCGTACGGTCGGAACCAGATGCGAACCGGGGAGCCGGTCCGAGGCGATCAGCTCGTCCACGATGGCCAGGGCCTGCGCCGGACCCGAGGCCATGGCCACCGCGACGGCCCGGTTGAGCTCGACCACCGGCGAGGGCGCGACCCGGCCGAGCGCCTCGTAGAGCACCACTATCCGGTCCCAGTCGGTCGCCTCGACGGAGAGCGCCGACGCGTGGGTGGCGGCGATCGCGGCCTGCAGGCCGTAGGGGCCGAGGCCGCGAGTCGATGCCTTGGCCAGCGCGGCCAGCCCACGGCGAATCGCCGAGAAGTCCCACCGCCGCCGGTCCTGGTCCTCGAGCAGGATCGGCGAACCGTCCGGGGCGGTCCGGGCCGGGAAGCGCGCGGCCGTCAGCTCGCACAGCGCGAGCAGGCCGTGTACCTCCGGCTCCGCCGGCTGCAGCGCGGCCAGCGTGCGAGCCAGCCGGATCGCCTCGTACGCGAGGTCTGGGCGCAGCAGCCGGTCGCCCGACGTGGCTGTCGACCCCTCGGTGAAGATCACGTAGATGACGCTGAGCACGCCGCCCAGCCGCTCCCGGCGCTCGCCGGCCGGCGGCAGCTCGAACGGTACCCCGGCCGCCGCGATCGTCTTCTTGCCCCGGGTGATGCGGGCCTGCACGGTCGGCACGGGTACGAAGAACGCGCGGGCGATCTCCTCGCTGGACAGGCCGCCGACCACGCGCAGGGTCAGCGCCACCTGGGCCTCACGCGAGAGCACCGGGTGGCAGCTGACGAACATCAGCGCCAGGACGTCGTCATCGATCCTGTCGGGGTCGACTTCTTCGTCGACCGCCGAGCCGACCGGCGGGTCGGCCGCCAGCAGGGCATATCGGTCCTGGAGGGCGGTCCGGCGGCGGATCGCGTCGATCGCCCGTCGCCGGGCCGTGGCCATGAGCCAGCCGGCCGGATTCGCCGGAGAGGCGAGCGGCCACGACACCAGCGCCTCGGCCACCGCCTCCTGGGCCGCGTCCTCGGCCAGCCCGAAATCGCCGGTGAACCGGGTCAGCGCGGCGACGATCCGCGCCGACTCGATCCGCCAGACGGCCTCGACATCGGCCGTACCCATCAGATCTGGCCGTTGCTCTCGGGCCCGGCCCAGTCCTCGACGATCACCTGTCGACCTGCGGGACCTCGTCGCTCCCGGGCACCCGCCGGACCTCGATCTTGGACCCGGGGGCCGCCGGTACCCGCTTGGCCCACTCGACCGCCTCCTGTTTCGAGGCGACATCGAGCAGGAAGAAGCCCCCGAACAGTTCCTTGGTCTCCCCGTACGGCCCGTCCGTGACCACCGGAATCTCGCCGCTGAAGTCGACCACGACGCCCTGGCCCGGATCGTCCAGCCCTTCGGCCGCGACGTAGACGCCGGCCTTGAACAGGTCCTCGATGAACTGGCGGCTCGTGGCCATCATCTCGTCGATGTTGGCCATCATGGCCGCGTTCGACTCGTCGGTGCCCCGCATGATCAGCATGTACTTCGGCAACGCATTCTCCTCGTCCGGCGGGGCCGCCTCTCGGCCTCGCACCCACACGTCGAACGAGCGGCCCGCGGATCGACACGGCCCCGGAGAAATCTCTCGCTCGATCCCTCCGCCCCGCGTTTCGCCCGCCAGAGCGGCCCCGAGCGATGGCTGACGCGGACGCCCTGCTGATCAGAAAGCTTGACCAGGACTCTCTCCAGGTCTTGAGGATGGCGACAGCGCGTTCGCCGAGGGCGCGGATACGGGCGTGGTCGGTTGACGGCCTTCTGCCGTCGTGACGGCCGCCGCCGGTGACGTTTGAACGGCTCGCGGATGCTGCCGACTGCTGCTTGGTAACCCTTGTCCGCGAACGTCATCACGTTCGCGCTGGTGAGCCCGCCGATATGCCGGTACATTCACGCCAGCTAATAAAATTAGCCCGCTCCAGTCAGAGTCTTTCGGGTCGGGCCGTCGGCGCGACGGGGAAATACATGCTAGGCCTACTTGCTTTCTAGGGCCGTACTAAGGCATTGTTGGCGAGTACCTAGAATTTCCGTCAGCTGCAGATGTCCGTCCATAGCGCGCGCCTTGACTGCACGAGTGTGCGCGGGGCTGACGGGGGTTAACCGCTGCGAACACGAGCGAAAGGGAAAGAGATGCACAAGAGCCGCAAGGTCATGGCTGCTGCGGTCACGTTTACACTTGCTGGAATCGGTGTTGCCATAGCGGCCGGTCCCGCCTCTGCTGCGTCGTGCAACACCACGGATGTCATCGCCATCGAAACTGTCCAAGCCTATTTCCGGCAGATAGAGTCCGCTCGAAATGGACGTCACGACGGACTCATCGGCCTGACCGACCTGATCGCAGTCGCAAACAGCTCGAATTTCTCGCCGGCCGTGCGACACTCCGCGAGCATCGTGGCGCAGCCCCGGCTCTTCAATCAGCTCGACACCGCCGCGAGGGGCGGACGCCGGGACGGACTTCTCAGCGCGGCTGACCTTAGGGCGGGATGTCGATGAGCGGCGAGGACGCTTCCGGGTCTCGAAAGCCCTCGGTCGATGTAAAGGGCGGTACTGGACGAAAAACCTGGACCCGCCTCGTTGGCCGCAGTGACCAGGGCGGTCGGAGTGAGGCCGCGAGAGCGCGCATGTCGTCGTTCTAGCCGGCCCACACGGTCTCGGGTTTGTCGCTCATTGCCACTTAGAGTTCCTAACAAAGATTGTCTATGGTCTGGCGTCTCTTGTGGACGGTGATCTAGCATCTTGATCTGTGCGGCGAGGTGAGCAGCCGCCGTGGACCGTGCCCGACGGGTTGTGGCAACGCATCGAACCGTTGCTGCCCAAGCCCGTTCCGCGTGATCCGCGGCGCCCGGGGCGGAACCGGATCCCGGATCGGCAGGTGTTGTCCGGGATCCGGTTCGCGCTACATACCGGCATCCAGTGGGAGTTCCTGCCGCAGGAACTCGGGTTCGGGTCCGGGATGACCTGCTGGCGCCGCCTCGAAGAGTGGAACCGCTGTCCGCGCGCTGCGCGACAGTCAGCAGATGATCGAAGAACCGGCTTCGCTCATCCGCGGGCAGCTCTGGTCGTGTCGGGGCAGGGCCACGTCGTGACGCAGGAGGCGCGAACTCGTGCAGATGTTGCGGCAGCTTGCCGAGGATCGGCCAGGTGATCAAGTTGATGATCGTTCAGCGGTGCACGCTTGCGGCGAGTGGGTGCCGGTCCGGGTCCACCCATGCCGCTCCTGCGGCGATGCCGGTCGATAGCACCTGATCGGCTTCGATCGCTTCACGCAGGTGGCGTCCTGTGGACGCGGGAGCGCCGAGCCGGGCTAACCTGCCGCGGGGCGAACGCGGGGATTTCGTTCGATTTGGCGTGGATGGTGACCTGCGCCAGGACGATGCCGGTGGCGGTGTCAGGGGCCCGGCAAAGTCGTGATGAGTGCCCGGCTTGAGGTGGTTGGTGTAGACGCGCCTGCTCTGGAGGCAGCAGGACGGGCATGACCGCTTCAGAAGATCATCGAGGTTCTCTACGCCTTGTTGATCGCTTCCGAAGTGAGTCATGCCCGCATCGCCATCATCGCTGATCGCCTCGTTGTCCGCCGCACCGGCCGGACTGAGCACGCAGGAACTGAACTGCGGCCTGCCCACAGCCCTGGCTCGGGTGCCGGATCCACGCGCCCGCCGGGGCATCCGACATCAGCTCACGGTCGTCGTCACCGCAGCGGTCTGCGCGGTCGTGGCCGGCTACCGCTCCTACACCGCGATCGGTGAATGGGTCGCAGATCTCCCCACCGACACGGCTGTGGTGCTGGGGATCGACACGGACCGCCGACCGTCCGAGGCGATGATCCGCCGGCTGCTGCAGGCCATCGATCCTGACCTGCTCGCGGCAGCCATCGGAAACTGGCTCGCCGCAAGGATTGCGGCTCCGGCGCCCGGCCGCAGGCAGGCACTTGCCGTTGATGGAAAGACCTTGCGCGGCTCACGGACCCGCGATACCACCGCCCGGCACGTCCTGGCCGCCGCCGACCAGGACACCGGCGTCGTCCTGGCCAGCACCGATGTCGACACCAAGACCAACGAGATCACCCGCTTCGCCGCCCTGCTGGACCAGGTCGACAACCTGGACGATGTCGTGGTGACCGCAGACGCGTTGCACTGCCAGCGTGACCACGTTGCCTACCTCAACCAGCGGGGCGCGCACTGGATCTTGACGGTCAAGGGCAACCAGCCCAGCCTCCACCACCAGCTGGCTGGGCTGCCCTGGAGCCTGGTGCCCGACGCCGACCGGGACACCGCCCGCGGCCACGGACGTCGGGAGATCCGCACCCTGAAGGTCCTGTCCGTGTCGACCGGCATCGACTTCCCCCACGCCGCGCAGGCCATCCGGATCCGGCGCCGCCGCCGACGGCTCGACGAGCCGCGGCGCTTCACCACCGAGACCGTCTACGCGATCACCGATCTCCTTGCCCACCAAGCGAAACCGTTCCACCTGGCCGACTGGATCCGTGGGCACTGGTCGATCGAGAACAAGACCCACTGGGTCCGCGACGTCACCTACGACGAAGACCGATCCCAGATCCGCACCGGCACCGGCCCGCAGGTCATGGCCACCCTCCGCAACGCCGCCATCGGCGCCCTCCGCCTCGCCGGCGCCACCAACATCGCCGCCGCCAACCGCCACCACGCCCGCAACGCCAACCGCCCACTCGCCCTACTCGGCATCACCTAAACGACTTTGCCGGGGCCCTGGTGGCGGTGTCCAGGGCGGAGAGTAGGTGGACGTGACCGCCGTCGGGGCGGCGCGCGCTGCGCAGGGTTTTGCCGTCGATGGCGATGACCTGCCGGTATCTGCGTGGACGCCGTGGCCCCGGCCGGGTGCGGGTGCGCAGCCAGCCGGCGAGGACCCCGGTCAGCAGCCCGGCATCGAGGCGGGTCAGCAGCCGCCACACGGTCGTGCCCGCGGGTGCCCGGCGAGCGAAGCCGAGTCTGGCCTTGGCCTGTTCGTCGAGGTCGTGGAGCCAGTCGCTGATCGCGGCGAACGACGACGCGCCGGCCAGGACGGCGCAGACCGCGACGGTGAGCAGCCCGGACAGAGGGTAGCGGATGCCGTGCGGGTCGCGTGGGTCCGGGACCGCGGCCAGGGCTTGCAGCAGCCCGTGCTGCTCACCGCCGGTGACCGGTGCGGGTGCGGTGTTCGCGACGGGCGCGGTGACGGCCAGTGCCGGAATGAGGGATGATGCCATTGGCGGGCGAGGTACTTGTGGTGTCACAGGGCGTCGAGAACTCCATGATCACCGGTGCGGCCTCACCCGCTTCCGCAGCCTCCGCAGCGCCCATGGTGACCCCGGAAGGACACGACGCTGATGCCGAAGGATCCTGCCGAGGTCGTAATCGGCTTGCTCATGGCCCTTGCAGGCCTCGCACTTGTGGCGAACTTTCGGGGCATCGTCGACTACCCGGCCGAACGGAGTATTAAATCGGCCCGTCCCTGGAATAACCCGTTTGGACCGCCGTCCCAGTTGACTCCGCAGCGACGCGCTGAACTCCGATTGATAGTTAACATCCTCGCCAGGCTCTTCGGGCTGGTGTTCCTGGCGAGCGGAATAGCGATGATGTGGCAGGCGTGGCACGGCACACTGCTCCACGGCGCTTAGCTACTTCGACCTGAAAAAGTATATCGACGGTTCTCGGCGTGTCAGGCTGCGCCGCACACGCCTGGCCGCCACAATGGTGGTGACAAGAAGTCGTTCATGCGCAAGGGATTGCGGTCATGCTGCGGACGGGGAACGTGCAGCCGTCGTTGCGGGAGTCGGTGCTGTCGGGAGCCGGGTGTGCGGTCGGGGCAGTAGCGTTGATCAGCAGGTGATCAACGGAATCTTGTGGAAGCTGCGCACGGGTGCGCCGTGGCGGGATATGCCGGAACGGTACGGGCCGTGGAAGACCCACCACGAGCGGTTGCGGCGGTGGACCGCGAACGGCACGTGGGCGCGGGTCCACGACGACGGCCGGCCGGACGGGGAGCTCGTGCGGGCGCACCAGCATACGACTGGAGCCCGGAAAAGGGGGAATCACCGGCGTCCGGTGGCCGGTGTGCAGGACGGCGAGGCGGCCGCGGTCGTGGCGTTCGACCATGAGGGCCAGTTCCTCGCCGCGGCTGAGGGCTTGCTCGGCTTCGACTTCAGCGCGGAAGCCCGATGCGGATGTCCCGGCGTAGCCCTCGAACATTTGCACCGATCGCGCCGGGCGCCGGCCGTCGCGGCCGCGGTGACGGCGTCCGGTGTCGTCGTCTACCAGGCGTCGTCCGCGTTCCGCCGTGTGCGACGGGCGCCTGGTGATCGAGGTGGCCGACACGGGCCGCGGGATCGCCGCCGCGGACCTGCCGAAGGTGTTCGACCGCTCGCGCAGCCGCATCAGCGGCGGCAGCTGGCTGGGACTGTCGATCGCCCGGGCCCACGGCGGCGACCTCACGGTATCGAGCGAGCCCGGCCACGGCGCGAGGTTGACCGCCGGCATCCCCGCGTGATGCCGGCCCGCGCCGGCCGTCCGACGCGGGACGTGAGGGGTTGTTCGCCCATGAGGTGGCGCTCGCGCGGACCGCCCGGGCCGCGTTCGACCGTCAGGCGCAGGATGCGGTACTGCTGGAGGTGTGCCCGCACGGCGACGGCACATCGGTCGCGTCGCTCGGGTCGAGCGCTACGGCTCAGCTCATCGCGGCGAGGTAGTCCGACACTGCCGAGATGTCGCCGGCGTCGGAGATCAGCGCGACGTAGCCGTCGGGGCGGATCAGGACGAGGGTGTGGTCGGTCGCGCCGTAGGCGTCGGCGAGATGGCCTTCGGTGTCGGCGATGTCGTCGGCGCCGGTCGGTCGTCCGACGACACGGAGCGTCCTGAGGGCGGCCGGAGCGGCTCCGATCGCGGGCGCGGTCCCGAAGCTCAGCAAGGTGAAGCGTCCGCCGCGCGTGAGGTCGAACAGCCGTTGTTCGCCGTCCACCGTCATCAGCTTGGTCGCATCGGGGGCGCGGTCGCCGGCACGGAGCGGGGCGGTCTCGCCACGGTCGTCGCGCGCCGAGGCGCAGCCGCGATAGTTCACGCCGAGTTGTATCGTGCTCTCATCGCGGCGGGTGGAGATGCCCCTCTCCTCGAGCACCTGTCTGAGGCGCGCGTTGGAGAGCGCGAGCACGTCGGCTGCGACCGGTCGCCGCTCGGCCTCGTAGGTGTCGAGCAGTGCCGGCGAGGCGCCCTTTGCGACTGCCGCGAGCTTCCAGGCGAGGTTGTGCGCGTCCTGGATGCCGGTGTTCATTCCCTGGCCGCCGGCGGGCGAGTGGATGTGCGCCGCGTCGCCGGCGAGGAACACGCGCCCCTCGCGATAGCGGTCGGCGAGGCGGATGTTGGCGCGCCACAGCGACGACCACTGCGGCTCGTGGAGGCGGATGTCGGTGCGGCCGGTGCGCCGCTCGAGGATCGCCTGCATGTTCGCGAGGCTGAGCTCGGTGTCCTGTCCCGGCACGATGGCGGCTGCGTATTGGAAGACGTTGGTCGAGGGCAGCGGGCAGAGGCTGAGGACGCCCTCCTCATGCCGCCACATGGTCCAGGCGTCGCGATCGAGGCCGTCGACCTCGGCGTCGGCGATGATCATCCGGACCTCCTCGCGGGTCTCGCCCTCGAAGGCAATGCCGGCCTGCCTGCGGACGATGCTGTGGCCGCCGTCGCAGCCGACCAGCCAGCGCGCGGTGATCGTCTCGGCCTCGCCGTCCTTGACCACGAACGCCGACACGGCCGCGTCCGACTGCTCGAAGCCGCCGAGCGCGGTGCCGAACTCGACCGCGCCGCCGAGCTCCGCCAGCCGCAGCCGTAGCGCTTCCTCGATCCGCCATTCGGGTGTGATCAGGCTCGTCGTATACGGGATGTCGGGCCGATTCCTCAACGCCTCGGGCTCCGCGCCGCCCAGCGTCACATCCCCATCGGGAGCGATCGAACGCAGCGGCATCGCCATCTGGCCGTTCGCCAGCACGCGATCGACGATGCCGAGATCGTCGAACACCTCGAGGGTGCGCGGCTGGATGCCCTTGCCGCGCGAGCCGGGCTGCGGGCCGCGGGCGGCCTCGATCAGGCGGAAGGAGACGCCGCTGCGGGCGAGCTCGCAGGCCAGCGTCAGCCCGGTCGGGCCGGCCCCGACGATCAGCGCCGTCACGCAATCCCGGTCCTGTGGTGCCGGCTTCGTCGTCGTTGTCTCGGTCATCTCATCCCGATTCAAGAAAGGAATAGCTTTCTAGCCACGGTACGGACGCTTGCTAAGGAAGTCAACGCTTTCTATCGTGGGGTGGTGGTTGCAGAGTCGTCCGAGCCCGTCCGCCGTCGCCGGCACGGCAAGCAGCTCGAGTCCGCTCTGCTCGTCGCGGCCTGGGATGACCTGGTCGAGGTCGGATACGGCCGTCTGACGATGGAATCGGTCGCCGTGCGCGCCCGCACCAGCGAGCCCGTGCTCTATCGCCGCTGGGCCAACAAGGACCAGCTCGTGCTCGCCGCGATCGAGCACCACCGCAACGCCAACCCGGTCGCAGTCCCCGACACCGGCGCCCTGCGCAGCGACCTGCTCGCCCAACTGACGGCCTTGAGCGAAGCCCTTGCCGGCTTCTTCGCCATCGCCGCAGCCGCCGCCTTCTCAGGGCTGCTGACCGACACCGGCCTGACTCCCGCACAGGCCCGGGAGAAGGTCATGGACGCCGAACATCTCTCGCCCGTCCGGATCATCTACCAGCGCGCCCACGACCGCGGCGAGATCGACCTGGAACGCATCCCGGCCGCGGTGCTCGCCCTGCCGTTCGACCTGGTGCGCCACGACCTGCTCATGAACCTCGAACCCCTGAAGCCCGCACGCATCCGATCGATCGTCGACGAGCTCTTCCTGCCCCTCGCGCAGAACCACGAGGCCGGCCAAAGCCATGCTCATCAGGCATGACATCCCGCCGAAACGGTGACATCGGCATGACGGGTTCGAGGCCGTAGAAGCCGCCGCGGAACGTCTCCGGACCGCTCCAACCGCAGCAGGTCCGCTCGCCGCAACCGATGCACAGCGTGCCCGTACGACCACAATCCGTTGACGGCAAGAACAAGATGAATGAATCTCGCCAATTGCCAGCATTGCACTGTGAGATGTACCGCAATCGTGTAATGCATTGGCGGCCTGCCCCGCCGTTTATTTGGGGAATGGTGTGACAATCGGCGCCAAGAATGCGCCGAAACAGACTGCCACCAGCGAAGACTCCGAATTGTCGAAGCTTCCGGAGTACTGACGCTGCGAATCGAGTTTCGGTTGTCTCCTGTTCCGAAAACGTTCAACCCGCCGACCTCGATCGCGTTGATTGACGTCCCTAGGTTCCCTTTGCGGTTAACGAAAGAAGGTTTTCATGGGCAAAGTCCGCGCAGTCCGGGCTCGCGGGATCACCAAGTGTTTCGGCGAAGTCGTCGCGCTCGACGGCATCGATCTGGATGTGGCGCAGGGGCGAATCCACGGCCTCGTCGGACCGAACGGCGCCGGCAAGACGACCCTGCTCGGGCTCCTGCTGGGCCTGGCCGTCGCCGACAGCGGCCGCCTCGAGATCCTGGGTACGCCGGTCGGGCGGGCGCTCGCCGCTCCCGACGGCGTCGCCGGCTTCGTGGACGGCCCCGGCCTCTACCCCTCGCTCACCGCCAGGCAGAACCTCGCCGCGCTGGCCGCTCTCCGCGGCCGCGACGCGCGGACGGCGGGGATCGACGACGTACTCGACCAGGTCGGGCTCATCGATGTCGCCGACGACCGGGCCAACGGCTTCTCCCTCGGCATGCGGCAGCGGCTCGGGCTCGCCGCCGCCCTGCTCACCAGGCCCCGGCTGCTCGTGCTCGACGAACCCTCCAACGGCCTCGACCCGGCCGGCAAGCGGCACGTGCACGGTGTCCTCACCCGGCTCGCCGCGCAAGGAACCAGCGTCGTGCTCTCCAGCCACCGCATGGACGACCTCGAGGCGCTGTGCTCCGAGGTCACCATCCTCGCCACCGGACGGGTCGTCTTCTCCGGCCCGCTGAGCAAGCTGGCCGCCGAGAACCGCGAACTCGACTACCGGCTGATCACCTCCGACCCGCAGGCCGCCCGCCCGCTGGCGGCCGGCACCGCCGGGATCCGCGTCGCCGACGACGCCGGGGCACGGCAGGACGGCGAGGTGCTCGTCGTGCGCGCGCTGGTGCCCGCCCTTGACGAACTGGTGGCGCGGCTCGTGCACGCGGGCATCGGGGTGCGCGAGCTCGCACCAGTGGTGTCGCCGCTCGAGGCCGCGTTCCTGGCCCTCACCGAGCAGCAGGAGGCCGAACGATGACCGCGACCGTCGCCCTCGACGACGTCGACAAGGACCCCGGTGCCCGCCCCGTCTCGGTGGCGCGCGGCTACCGCTTCGAGCTGGTCAAGCTCGTCTCGCAATGGCGGATCCGGCTGCTGGTCCTCGCCTGCTGGATCGCGCCGGCGCTCTTCGTCGCCGCGGTGAGCCAGCAGAGTACGCTGCCCGTCGACACCCTCTTCGGCCGCTGGATGCACGCCACGGGGTGGGCCGGGCCGCTGGTGGTGCTCGGTTTCGCGGGCACCTGGGCGCTCCCGCTGCTGACCTCGGTGGTCGCCGGCGACGTGTTCGCCTCCGAGGACCGGCTCGGCACCTGGCGCCACCTGCTCGTGGCGGTTCGGTCGCCGCGGCGGATCTTCGCGGCGAAGGCACTGGCCAGCCTCACCGTCATCCTGCTCCTCGTGGCCGGGCTGGCCTGTTCCAGCGCGGCCGGCGGGCTCGCGGCGGTCGGCAACCTGCCGCTGGTCGGCCTCGACGGCCACCTGCTGACGCCGGCGGATACCGCCGGGAAGGTCCTGCTCGCCTGGGTCTGCGTGCTCGCCCCGACCCTGGCGCTCGCCGCGATCGGACTGCTCGGGTCGGTCGCGCTGGGGCGGTCCCCGATGGGACTGCTGCTGCCCGCGCTCGTCGCGCTCGCGATGCAGCTCGCCCAGATGCTGCCGCTGCCCGTCACCGTACGCCTCGCCCTGCCCGGCTACGCCTTCATCGCCTGGAACGGCCTGTTCACCAGCCCGGCACAGCTCGGGCCGCTCCTGATCGGCATCATGGTCAGCCTGGCGTGGGCCGTGACCGCGACCGCGCTGGCTTACCTGCTCTTCCTGCGGCGCGACTTCACCAACCCGAGCTACGACGGCTCGGGGCGCCGCACGGTCGCCGCCGGAGTCCTGCCGCTGGCCGGGCTGCTCGCCGTGACGGTCGCGGTCGTCGCCGAGGCGACCCCGGCCACGGGCTCCGGGATCGAGCAGGACAAGGTGCAGCGCTCGGTCGCCACGGCGTTCGCCCATCTCTACCGCATCCAGACCAGGCAGCTCAACCGCCCCGACGTCACCGAAGCGCAGTTGATGGTGACGGCGGCGTGCACCAAGGGCGGCGGCAAGGTCGCCGCCCAGGGACCGGGCAACGACTGGCGTTGCATCGTCTCATGGCATCTCCCCGACGTCGAGGCCACCGGGACCGCCATCTACCAACTCGACGTCACCGCAGACGGGCGGTTCGTCGCTGACGGCGACGGACCGAAGGAAGTGAACGGCTACTTCCTGGTGCGCACCCCTACCGGGGACGCACCGAACCCGCTCTGGCAGTTCGACGGCAACGTCGAACTGCTCCACACCACCCGGAAGGGATAGCTCAATGCAAGTAACACGCCGTCGTCGGCGTGTCGAGAAGGACCCTCTAGGCCTTCTCGGTCGACGCATCATCCGCCGGATGCCGCTCGTAACGGCAGGCACCACCGCTGTTGCCGTTGTCGCCACCGGCACCGGCATCGGCTTCGCCCAGACGCACGAGTTCGGCACCGACCAGGTCGGTCAGAACACCGACAAGGGCCTGGTCGTATCCGGCGACCAGTACATCGACCCGATCGGCGAACGCCTCGTCATCAACAACGGCAAGATCATGTCGTCCTCGGTCAGCCCGGACGGCACCCACCTCGCGGCCTCGGTCACCGACGGTGGGATGGCGCTCGCCATCGTGGATCTCAAGAACTGGAAGGTGCAGCAGCTCGTCGGCAACAACGCGGCGGCGAACCTGCGCATCAGCGGCAACGACGTGGGCCAGGAAGGCCCCACGTACTCGCCCGACGGTTCGCAGCTGTGGCTGGGCCAGGCCGACGGCTACCGCAAGTTCACCGTGAACCCGGACGGCAGCCTCGCCAACCCGACGTTCATCAAGATCGCGCAGGACGGGTCCAAGCGCGCACTGGTGGGCGAGGCGGTCTTCTCGCCCGACGGCTCCACCGTGTACTCGGCCGTCAACGGCCAGAACCGCGTGGTCGCCATCGACACGGCGACCGGGACCGTCAAGCAGAGCTGGGCCGTGGGCAACGCCCCGCGTGACATGCTCAAGGTCGGCAACAAGCTCTACATCAGCAACGAGGGCGGCCGTCCGGCGAAGCCGGGCGAGCCGACGATCAACTCCTACGGCACCCAGGTGCTGGCCGACCAGGTGACCGCTGCCACCCTCAGCGGCACGGTCAGCGTCATCGACCTGGCGAACCCGGCGGCAGCCGTCGCGAGCATCGACGTCGGCCTGCACCCGACCGCCCTGTACGCCAAGAACGGGGCGCTGTTCGTCACCAACACGGCCACCAACGACGTGTCGGTCATCGACACGGCCAGCGACAAGGTGGTCCAGACCATCGCGACCCAGCCGTGGCCGGAGGCCTCGGTGGGCTACGAGCCCGACGCGGTGACGCTCACCGACGACGGTCACCTGCTGGTGACGCTCGGCCGCGCCAACGCGGTCGCCGTCTACCGGTACAAGACCCCGCTGGAGCCGGTCAGCTACGTCGGTCTGCTCCCGACGGACTACTTCCCCGCGGAGATCACCACCGTCGGCGACGACGTGGTGGTGTCCAACACCCGCGGTATCGACGCTCGCCGCCCCACCAGCAGCGCCGGGCGCGGCACCCACGACACGACGTCGAGCCTGCAGCGGTTCAAGCTGCCCAGCGACGACGTCATCAAGTCCGAGACCGGCAAGGTCTTCACCCAGAACGGCTGGCACGGCGGTTCGGTCACGCTGACCGAGGGCGACGCCGGCAAGAAGCCGGTGCCGGTCCCGCTGAAGCTCGGCGAGCCCTCGACGATCAAGCACGTCTTCCTGATCGTCAAGGAGAACCGGACCTACGACCAGGTCTTCGGTGACATCCCACAGGGCAACGGCGACCCGGCACTGGCCCAGTTCGGCGAGAACGTGACGCCGAACCAGCACGCGCTGGCCAAGCAGTTCGGGCTGTACGACAACACGTACGACATCGGCACGAACTCCGCCGAGGGTCACAACTGGCTGATGCAGGCCGACAACCCGGAGTACACCGAGTCCTCGGCCGGTGAGTACCTGCGCAGCTACGACACCGAGGACGACGCGCTCGGCCACCAGACCACCGGCTTCATCTGGACCGGTGCGCAGGCGGCCGGGAAGACCGTGCGAAACTTCGGTGAGTTCCACCAGTTCCTGACCAAGCCGGCCGGCGCGAGCTGGCAGAACCTGTACTGCGACACCAAGAACATGGCGGCGACCGGGCAGGACACTGCCTACCGCCTGGTGTCGTCGTCGCCGATCCCGTCGCTCAACAACGTGTCGGTGCCCGGCTACCCGAAGTACGACCTCAACGTCCCGGACATCTACCGGTCCGAGATCTGGAAGCGTGACTTCGAGAAGAACGGGCCGGCGAACCTGAACATGTTCTGGCTGTCCAGCGACCACACCGGTGGTCCGGCGAACGCAGCCGCTCAGGTCGCCGACAACGACCTCGCGGTCGGCAAGATCGTCGACACGATCTCGCACAGCCCGTACTGGAAGGACTCGGCGATCTTCGTCGTCGAGGACGACTCCCAGGCCGGCCTCGACCACGTCGACGGCCACCGTGCCCCGATCCAGATCATCAGCCCCTGGGCCCGGCACGGCGTCGTCGACAGCCACTACTACTCGCAGATCACGATGATCCGGACCATCGAGCAGATCCTCGGGATCAAGCCGATGAACCAGAAGGACAGCGCGGCCAGCCCGATGCGTGGGGCGTTCACCCAGAGCGCGGACCTCACGCCGTTCACCGCGGTGCCCAACCGGACCTCGCTGACCGCAGGTCTGAAGACTCTGCCGACCTGCGGCGCGGACGTTCCCGCGGCGCAGAACCCCATCGCCGCGGCCGCACCGCTGGCGACGGTACCGGCGGACAAGCAGGCGGTCGCGGCGAAGTGGGACAACTGGAAGTCGCAGCAGCGGCTCACCGGCCCCGACGCCAAGGCCGACTCCGCGAACCCCGCGCAGATGAACCACCTCACGTGGTACGAGGCGCACGACTGGACCCAGCCGTACCCGGGCGAGGACAAGATCGTCGCGCCGGAGGACGTGCCGGGCGCCTACATCCCGGCGGCGGAGTCCGACGGCTGAAGTAGGGTGATCGCATAACGGGGCCCCTGGCCGGCGTCACCCGCTGACCAGGGGCTCTGCTGATCCCCGCGGGTTATCTTGTCCCGGCGCTCGACGGCCGAATCTGCAAGACGTGCACCTCTGCCGACCGGCCAGCGGGGACGTGGCCTCGCCCGTACGGTGCCTACACTCGTCGGTCGTGAAACGGGCTATTTGGATGGCGGTACTCCTGGGGCTCACGTTGGCCGGCTGCGGCATGTCACCGAAGGGCGACAACGACGGTGACGTCGTGCGGTTCAGCGGCAGTGGCCAGCCGTACTGGCCGGTCTGGCTCGATGATGGGCTGTACTTCGCGGTCGCCCCGCTGCACGGTGACGGCCCAGATGAGCTGTGGCGGTGGCGTGACGGGCGGGCGGCCGCTGAGCCGGTCGCCGTCCAGGCTGCCGACTGCCGATCCGCGCTGTTGCGGCCGGAGCGCCGGCCCGGCGGTGAACTCGCTGTGGCGGCCGGCTGCTTCGAGGCTGACGAGCTCAGGGTCCGCCTGCTCGCCGTAGACCGCGTCACCGGCGCTACCTCGGCTCTGGTCGGGCCGCCGGGGCTGGACGTGGTGTGGTCCGGCCAGACGGCGTACGAATCTGTCGCCACCGGTCCCTGCGCTGGTGTCGTCCGCGTCGTCGGTGAACGCGTCGAGGCGATGGAGACCGGGCCGTCGTTCGATGGACGGCCCTGGCCGTCCAGTCGCTGGTCCGTCCAGGGGACGACGGCCTGTCCGGACACCGGCCGGGTCAGGTTCCCGGTGACGCTTGACGATCCCGCACAGATCGCCGCCCTGGCTACCGACGACACCGGCGACGCGGCGGAGTGGACGTTGTATCTCGCCCCAGCCGGCCTCACCGGCGCGGCAACCGCGGTCGTCGGCGGGTTCTCGAACGTCGGCCGGGTTTCAGCCACGCCGGACGGCTCACTGTTCTTGATCCAGGCCGCGCACGACGACACGGAGGGCCTCTGGATGGTCGACGTCGCAGCCCGCGCTGCCCGGCTGGTGCGAGCGGGAAAGTTCGCGGGCGCTGGACTGTCGCCCGACGGCCGGCGGGTCGCCGCCGTCGACTACCACAACGGCCTACGCCGCATCACGGTGTTCCCAGCATGAGCGGCAAGCCTTGGGCATACCGCAGCGCGACCGGTGACGGCGTTGACGTACCGTCGAATGAACCACCCAGCCATGATCACGTGCGAGCCGTGGCGATGTGCCTGGGGCCATGCAGGTGGCGATGCCGTAGCCGGTCGAGGTTGTTGGGCTCGGTCGTAGCGCATGGTCGTTCGCGGATCGGCGTGGCGGGCGGCGATCTGCACGTCGCGGAGTCTGACGTCGGCGAGCATTGTCGTGACGGTTGATCCCGCCCGCCTATCATCCCGACCACGACAGGTGCGAGCTTGGTCAGGTTCACGATGCCCTTGGTGCCGGCCTTGGTGATCAGGTGGTGGCGGGTTTGTTGTCCCGGTGGTGGGGTGACTTCGGTCCCGTGTGATTGGGGAGGTTCGGCCCGGGCGTCTGGTGCCGGTCCGGGATGACGATGTGTGTGTCAACAGGGAGACGGCAGGAGGCCGAGAGCCATGAGCACCGCACACATTCACCGGGTCAACCACCTTGAGCGGGTCGAGGCCCCGGGCAGCATGCTCACCAAGACGGCTGCCAAGGGTTTGGCGGTGCTGCGCTACGCCACCGGGTTCGTGTTCCTCTGGGCGTTCCTCGACAAGACTTTCGGCCTGGGCTACAGCACTCCTGAGGCCAAGGCGTGGATCAACGGCGGCAACCCCACCAAGGGTTTCCTCGCCTCGGTGGACGCCGGACCGCTGCAGGGCTTCTTCCACACCATCGCCGGCACCTGGTACGCCAACTGGTTGTTCATGTTCGGCATGCTCGGTATCGGCCTGGCCCTGATCGCCGGGATCGGCCTGCGCGTCGCCGCCGCCTCGGGCACCCTCATCATGGCCGGCATGTGGCTGGCCGAGTGGCCCCTCGCCCAGCACACCGCCAAGGGCGCCCCCACCGGCTCGACCAACCCGCTCACCGACTACCACGTCGTCTACGCCGTCGTGCTCATCGTCCTGGCCGCCGCCTACGCCGGCCACACCTGGGGCCTCGGCCGCCGCTGGGCCAAGCTGAGCATCGTCCAGCGCAACCGCTGGCTCATCTGAATCCCGCACAACCCAGCCCCGAAGCCCGGTAGAGGCAGCCAGCAGCCGCCTCAACCGGGCTTCAAACTACTTCAATCCATAACGACACACGGATTGCGGCAATTGAGGTTGTGCTGGCCGCCGGCGTCGAGAACCGCGACAGGCGCGAAGATCACGATATTGAGCATGGACGCGGCCAGCCCTGTCCGGTTCGTCATCGCTGACGGCGGGGTCGCCGGCACGCTCGTCAAGTGGGCCAAGACCATAGCGTGCGAAGGCTAGCAAGGCTTTGTGCTCATCCCACGCGGATCGTGTCGCCCGCTGGGTCACGTGACGCCGCTGGACTGGGATCGGTGACCTGGAACGGCCGAGCCGGGCGGCAGTTTTCGCCTGCTTCAGGTATTCGGTTAGGCTTGCCCGACAATCATCGATCTGGAGTGTGTTCGCGATGGCGTTGTCAGAGCTTGCTGCGGTGGAAGCGGCGTATCAGGTGTTGCACTCACTGGATGCCGCCGGCCGTCGGCGGGCGTTGCAGTGGTTGTCCGACGCGTTGGGCGCCGAAGGACCAGTCATGGAAGCCGAACCCGAGATCGCCACGGCGGCGGGGCAGGGCAGCGGTGACCCTGAGCCGGAACCCTCACCCGCCACCAAGGCGGCGCCGACCCGATCCCGGCGCCGACCCGCCACCGCCGAGGCCGCAGCAGCGGAGACGCCGGCGACGGAGATCGCGGAAGGCCGTCCACGGCGAGTCCGAGCGGCCCGACGGGCCGCCATGCCGGTGGAGAGCCGGGAGCGAGCCTACCGGCGAATGCCACCCGCCGAGGATGTCATGGCCGCCTACCAGCAGGTCGGTAGCATCAGCGGCCTCGCCGATCACTTCAACGTTCCCCGGTACACCGCGCAGGGCTGGGCCCAGCAACTGCGCAAACAAGGCCACGCCATCGGCCGAGCCACATGAACCGCACCATATTGTTGCGCGCGACCTGGCCGGTCTTCGCACCGAACTCCCGGCAGCCCTGGAGGCGTGCGCCGCGACCGGGCTGAAAGAACAGGTCGGGGCGCGCTCCTGCAATGATCAGCCTCGACGTGCTGCACTACGACATCGGGCACGTCGAGGTTCCCTACCGAATACCGCCGAGTTGATGAGCTGGCATGACCAACTGGTGACGTCGTTTGCAGTCAGCGGGCGCATACGAGGATGAACGGTCGTGGCCCACGAAGTGTTCCGACACGTGCCGTTCCCGTTCCCGGACGGCCGTTTCCCGCCCCAACTCGGCGCTACGGTGCAGCGGACGGTCGCTGACGGCGAGATGCCCGCGCTCACAGTGATTCACACGGTCGACAACTCGTGGGTAGTCCTCGATGGGGTCAAGGACCCGAATCCCGACGGTGCTTGCGTAATCGACGCGATGGTCCACCTGGTGGAGGATGACCCATCGCTTGCGATAGTCGCTCAACTGGACGTCGGCCACCGAGCTGACCGTGAGCACGTGGGCGACGCAGCACGAGCGCGCCGGCTCGTGCGTCAGGGCCGGTGAGAGGCCGGAGCCTCGGGGCGGCCCGGTCGCGGTACTCAGCCAGAACTGAGTATCTGCACGGCGGCTCGGGCGCGCGGCGGCTGGAATGCTTGATACGTGTCCGAGCCGAGCTTGTCCGAGCCAAGCAACGAGAGGGTGCTGATCGCCGGCCAGCTTGTCGGGGCCGGGGCGGTCGGCGCGGCCGCGCTGCCGATGACGCTCTGGGCCGTGCTCAGCGCGGCGTTCGGCCGCAACGAGGGTGCGGGGGTCGCCGCCCTCGCGATCGCTGCGGTGGTCGTGGTGGCGGCCCTGACCGGCGTCGTCACCGTCACCCGGGACGCGTCGCCGCTGGGCAGGACCGTCGTCGGCCGCGTGTTCTGGGCGGTGCTCGTCGCCGTGTTCGGCACGATCGGCTGGGTCGCCGGCTGGGCGGTCACCGACGCTGTCGGGCCGCGGGTGAGCGACAGCCATGAGCTGTGGGTGCTGTTCGGCGGTGTGTCGTTCGCCCTGACCGCAGCGCTGTTCGTGCGCGGCTGGGCGGTGCGCACCGCCGCCGCTGGGACCGTTGTGATGCTGCTCGCGGCCGGGCTGGTGGCGCTGCGCCGCGACCCCGGGGAGGATCTGGACGCGCGGCTGAGGGCGGCCGGGCTGTCGCGGGACACTGCTTACGTGGTGGCGATCCCGGGGTACGCGCCCGACCGCGATTTCGGGCACGGGCTGGGCGTCGGGAGCTTTCGCCCGGCCGACCCGGCCAAGATCCCGCCCGACCGGTACATCTCCATCACCGCCACCGACCAGGCGATGACGGGCGAGCAGCTGTGCGGGCAGGTGACCGCGCAGGACTCGCGCCTGGCGTGGGGCGATTGCACGGTCGAGGACGGCGGGCTGGTGTACCGGCACAACGAGATCCAGCACGGGTACCAGGTGACCGCCGGCCGCTACTACGTGACCGTCCTGGGCACCCCGGGGGTCTCCCACGACGCGCTGCGGGCCGCGGTGACCAGCCTGCACCCGGCCACCGCCGCCGAGCTCGGGCCGGCCGGTGCGAGCCTCACCGACGTGTACGCGGCCACGGTCCCGGGCTACACCGGCCAGCCGATGGGCATCCCGCCGGGCATGCTGTACGCCCCGTCGGACCTCACCGGCGGCGGTGCGCTGAGCGTCGGCATCGAGCTGCGGGTGAGCGGGGCACGCTCCGGCGACCTGTGCTTCGGCACCGACGAGTGCGCCGCCGACGGGCCGGATCTCACCTACTTCCGGCGCCACGAGCAGCAGGGCTACGTGATGCACCGCGGCTCGGTGGACGTCGCGGTGCTCGGCGGCCTGCGGGTCGACCGGGCGCTGCTGCGCCAGGCCGTCCTGGACGCCCGACCGGCCACCGATGACGAGCTGCGCCGCGGGCTGTCCGTGGCGCCCCCGCGCGCGCCGTCCACCGGCCTGGACCGCTTCCGCCAGTGGCTGCGCAGCCTCTAAAGACTCATGTCGCGCCGCAGCTGATCAAGCGGTCCGAGTGGCCGCACACGCCTGTGGCAACGAATTCGGACGTGTAGGGCGGCCACCGCAACCGCACGGTCGGGCCGGCGTCCGCGGCGGCGACATCGCGGACTGCGGTGCTGACGGGTTCCCTGGAGTCGAGGGGCCGGGCGGTCAGCGGCCGTGGGTGTCGTCTCTGTCTTTGAGTCTGGGGGCGTCTGTCGCGGGACGGAGATGTCCGCGACAGACTTCGGTCTGGTGTGCGATGACCCGCGCACGCAATGCGCCATAGCGTTTTGCGGCGGCCTTCCCGCCGCGTCCGCGCTGGTTCGCGCGGACCTCGTCAACGTTTGGAACGGGCAGGTCACGATGAACCAATCCAGGACCGCGGCGAACCGACATTTCGGCGGCCGCTGGATCTTGTGGATCGCGTTGCTGGCCGCGGTCACGGCCGTGGTCTCGGTTGGGTCGGCTCGTGCCGGCACCGGCGGTGGCGCTGAGCCAGGCCAACGACCCACGTTCGAACGGCAGAGCATTGCGTGGCACGCCTGCGCGACCGGGCCGGATGACGAGACCGGCGCGGCGCTGGCGGCCGCCGGCGCGCAATGCGGCGAGATCCGGGCTCCGCTGGACTATCGCGATCCCGGCGGCCGGACGATCACGGTCGCGCTGGCCCGGCGCGTGGCCACGGACACCGCGCACAGGCTGGGCACGCTGATCGTCAACACCGGCGGGCCCGGCCCGTCCCGGGACGGAGTGACCGCCATCGCGGTGGGGCTGCCGGGGCTGTCGCCGCGCGGCGCACCGAACGTCGCGGCCCGCTACGACCTCGTCGGGATCGACCCGCGGTTCTTCGGGCTGAGCACCCCGCTGGAGTGCGGCTGGCCCACCAATCTCGCCCTGCGCGCCAGGCAGTTCGCCGCCCCCGACCAGCGCAGCTTCGAGGCGAGCGTGGCCAACGCCAAGGAACTGGCGGCGCGCTGCACACCCTACGGCGATCGGCTGCCGTTCGCCTCGACGCGTCACATCGCCCGGGACATGGACCTGGTGCGCGCCGCCCTCAACGAACCCCGAATCTCCTACCTCGGCTGGTCCTACGGCACCTATCTCGGCGCGGTATACCTGCAGATGTTCCCGGACCGGGTGGACCGGATCGTGCTGGACAGTGCGCTCGACCCCGGCATCTACGGCCCCGGCCTGACTCGCCCCCTCGGCGTGGCGGACGCCGCCGCGCTCGAGGACTGGGCGGCATGGGCGGCGCAGCGCAACCGCCAGTACGGTCTGGGCGCCACCACCGAGGCGGTGCTGGCCGGCGTCGAGCGGATCTATGCCGCCGCTCGCCGGCGCCCCCTGCAGGTAGGCTCCCACCAGGTCGAGGGAAGCGAGATTGCCGGGCTGTTGCTCACCGTCGAGGACACCGACGCCGCCTACGCCGGCTTCAGCGCCAAGGTCCGCAACCTGCGCGACGCCGCGAACGGCGTGAGCGTCACCCCGAGCTCCGACCTCGACCAGACGCTGGCCCTCTACGCCAGTACCGACGTGCTTGCCGAGCTCGGCATGAGCGCGACCACCGCCAACCAGTGCGCGGAGCGCCCGGCCTCGCGGGACCCGAAAACCTACTGGCGCGACATCCGCGAACACCTCGCGACCGAACCGCTTTACGGACCGCTGTTCCGCAACATCACCCCGTGTGCGTTCTGGCCGACGAACCCGATCGAGGCGGCGACCACGGTCGACAACAACCACCCCGCCCTGATCGTCAGCGCCGGCGGCGACCCGGTGGCGGCGTACTCGGAACAACTCGCCATGCACGCTGCCCTGCACGGCTCCCGCATGCTCACCCTCGCCGGTGCGTTCCGGCACGGGGTGTACCTGGCGGACGGCAACGCCTGCGTCGATACCGCCGTGGAGCGCTACCTGCTCGACGGTGTGCTGCCGGCCGGCGACCGCACCTGCACGCGCAGCTGACCGGTGTGGTCCGGCCCCCGACCTACCGCTCGCCGGGCCGGACCACCCCCGCCTCGTACGCCAGGACCACCGCCCGCACCCGGTCCCGTGCGCCCAGCTTCGCCAAGATCTGGCTGACGTGGGTCTTCACCGTGCCCTCCGTGACGTTGAACCGCTGGGCGATCTCCGCGTTGCGCCATCCGCGGGCCATCGCGGTGAGCACTTCCCGCTCCCGTGCGGTCAGCGCGGCCATCAGCCGCACGGCGTGCGGGTCGAGGGCCGGCGCGAGCTGGTCGAGCAGACGACGGGTCGTCGACGGCGCGAGCACCGCGTCGCCGGAGTGCACCGCACGCAACGCGGTGAGCATCTCCTCCGGCGGCGCGTCCTTGAGCAGGAAGCCACTGGCACCGGCCCGGATCGCCGCCACCGCGTACTCGTCGAGGTCGAACGTGGTGAGCACGACGACCTTGGGCGGTGAGGGCAGCGCTTGGATACGCCGGGTCGCCTCGATCCCGTTCAGCACCGGCATCTGCACGTCCATCACGACCATGTCCGGCCCCGACACCCGCGCCTGGTGCACCCCGCTCAGCCCGTCGCCGGCCTCGCCGACCACCAGCAGGTCCGGCTGCGAGTCGATCACCATCCGGAGCCCAGCGCGCAGCAGCGCCTGGTCCTCGACCAGCAGCACCCGCACCGGCCGCACCGCCGAGCCGGTCACCGCGGCACCGGAATCCGGGCGCGCAACGCCGCCCCACCGCCCGGCCGGGCCGCCAGGGTCACCGTCCCACCGAACGCACAGACGCGCTCGCGCATGCCCGCCAACCCGTAGCCGGCGCCGGACGACGCGTAGGCCGGACCCCGTCCGTTGTCCAGCACGTCGATTTCCAGCAACCGCCGGCTCCAGCGCACCGCGACCTCGGCACATGCGTCCGAACCAGCGTGCTTCATCACGTTGGTCAATCCTTCCTGAACGATCCGGTACGCCACCAGCGACAGCCCGGGCTCCAGGCTCGCAGGCGGCAGGTCCAGGGTCAGGTCGACCGCGAGCCCGCCGACCCGAATCCGCTCCACGAGACCGGGCAGGTCATCCACACCGGCCTGGTGCGCCTCGAAGCCCTCGGGCCGGCCGGCGGACTCGTCGCCGTCGCGCAGCACACCCAGTGCCCGGCGGGTCTCCGACAGCGCGCGCCGTGCGTGCTCACCGATCGCGGCCAGCGCCGCAGCCGCGGCCTCCGCCGTTGCGGCGTACCGGCCACCATCGGCCTGCGCGATCACGACCGCGAGCGAATGCCCGACCACGTCGTGTATCTCCCGGGCGATCCGGGTCCGCTCACCGAGAACGGCCAGCCGGGCCTGCTGATCGCGCTCGATCTCCAACAGCCGTGCCCGCTCGGCGAGCGCATCGACCTGGCGGCGCCGCACACACTGCAGGCTACCGATCGCCCACGCCGCCAACCCGCTGCTCGCGAAGAAGGCACCCACCAGCAGATGCGCCCAGGCCGGGCTCGGCAGCAGGGGCAGCATCACCCCGGCGAGAACCGCCTCGACCAACGCCACCGCCAAACCCGCCCAGCCCGCCCACGCCCTCCCGTACGCCGCGGCGGCGTGTATCGCGATCGGCACCGCGACATCGGCCGGCAGCGCGCCGCTGCTGCCACCCACGGTCAACCACTGCAGCAGCATGACCGCGGCCACCGCCACCAGACACACCTCGGGACGCACCCTACGCAGCGCCAGCGCAGCCAACAGCAACAACGACAGCGTCAGATACCCGGCACCGGCCCGCGTCACCAACCCGAACACCGCACACGCCACGGCCAGCCCTACTGCAACCGCACAGTCAACGGCGAGGACCCGAGCACGCAGCCAGGCAACCAGCCGCTCGCCAGGCGTCGCATCCACCAAAGCCACGCCCCGACGATAGACACCCCGCAGGCCCCACGACCTCCGTCCGCAGGCAGAGGACAACACCGCCGCAGTACTCCTCCAGACGGAGCGACCCGGTCACAGCGGCCAGGTTCGCAGTGCCTGATCGAGCCAGGGCACGACCAGCACCACGGTCGGCAGCACGAGGATCGCCGCGGCGACGGCGTACACCGCGATGCTGAGCCGCAAGTCCGGGCCTGGGGCGCCGGGAGCGAGCCGGTCGAGTCGCCACTGGCGCTCCCGCTCGACGTCGCGGCCTTGACCATCCGGCTCGATGTCACCCATGAGCGCGTCGGCGGAGCCGCCGAGCGTGAGCAGTGCGCCGCACAGGGATGCGGTGTCGTGCCGGCGGCCGGCGACGTCGTCGGCGCAGGCCTCCAGCAGGAGGTGCACGGCGTCGAGTGGGGCGCGGCTGCGCAGCGGGCTCGGCACGGCCCGGTAGAAGGCGGTGAATGACTCGAGCACGATGTCGTGGCGGGCACGCAGGTGGGCGCGTTCGTGCGCCAGGACCGCGGCGATCTGCTGCGTGGTCAGGACCCGCAGGGTGCCCTGGCTGAGCACGATGCGGGGCGATCGCCCGGGCAGGCAGTACGCGAAGGGCACGTTGCCGTCGAGGACGCGCAGCACGCCGGGCGGGACGTCCTCGTCGAACCGGCCGTGTTCCTCGACCCCGTGGAGCAGGTCGAGCAGGAGACGGTGCCGGGCGCGGCGCACCCGCGATCGGTACGCCACCTGCGCCAGGGACACCAGCAGGCGCAGGACGACAACGGCGGCGACGGCGAGGGCGACGACGAGCGCGGCGACCGTCAGGTGAGCGCCGGCGCCCACGGAGCGGACGAGTTCCTCCGGGCCGGCCAGGACCACGCCCAGGGCGCACAGGACGGCCGCGAGCGTGACGGCCTGCCAGAGCACGACCGCGGCGACGGGTGCCCGCGCGGTCCAGCGGGCCCGGGCCAGTGGCCCTGGCACGACCAGCGACAGGGTCAGGCCGAGCGCGCCGAGCAGGACTGCGGTCACCGGTTCTCGGCGGCCTTGAGTGCTGCGGCAAGCGCTGCCGCCCCGGCCGGGCCGACACGTCCGACGAAGTGCGCGAGGGCCGCGTCGCGGGCCGGGCCGTCGGGGGTGGCGCTGAGCACGTCGAGCATCAGCGCCGCGGTCATCTCCTCGCGGGTCTGGGTGGCCGTGTAGCGGTAGGCCCGGTCGGCCTTCTGCTGGGCGACGACACCCTTCTTGGCGAGGCGGTCGAGCACGGTCATCACCGTGGTGTAGGCGATGTCGCGGTGCCGGCTGAGCCGCTCGTGGACCTGCCGGACGGTCAGGGGGCCGTCCGCATCCCACAACTGCGTCATGACGTCCCGTTCGAGCGCTCCCAGTCCAGCCATGCCCCAAGTGTAAGCCAGGTTACGTAGCAGGTAGTACTACACCATGTAGTGTGTACTACAGGCTGTCGTATCAAGGACGGGGAATCATGGGGCTCGACGTGCTCGACCTGACCCGGCTGCAGTTCGCCGTGGTCACGATCTACCACTACCTGTTCGTGCCACTGTCGATCAGCCTGTCGGCGGCCGCTGCGGGCTTGCAGATCGCCTGGATGCGCACCGGCCACGACCGCTACCGGCAACTGACGCTCCTCGTCGGCAAGCTGCTGATGGTGACCTTCGCCGTCGGCGTGGTCACCGGCCTGGTACAGGAGTTCCAGTTCGGCCTCGCCTGGAGCGAGTTCGCCCGCTTCTACGGCGACGTCTTCGGCCCCACCCTGGCCATCGAGGGCATGCTCGCGTTCTTCCTCGAGGCGACCTTCCTCGCCCTGTGGTACTTCGGGTGGGACCGGCTCCCCCGCAAGGTCCATCTGGCCACGATCGTCGTGGTCGCGGTCGGCACCCTGCTGTCGGCCTTCATCATCCTGGCGGGCAACTCCTTCATGCAGCACCCGGTCGCCTACGAGCTCGACCCGGTCACCCGCCGTGCCCACCTGACCAGCTTCCGCGAACTGCTGTTCAACGAGGTCAACCTCGCCGCCTTCCCGCACACGGCAGCCGGCGCCGTCATGGTCGGCGGGGCACTGCTGCTGGCCGTCGGCGCGTGGCGGGCCTGGCCGCGGCGCAGCGCACCGGACGACGAGCAGCGGCATCGCGACGCGCCCGCGTTCGCCACGCTCGCCCGCCTCGGGGCCTGGATGACCCTGGCCGGCGGCGCGCTGACCGCGCTGACCGGTGACCACCTCGGCAAGGTCATCACCCGGGTCCAGCCGATGAAGATGGCCGCGGCCGAGGCCCTGTACTCCACGACCACCGGTGCGCCGTTCTCCGTGTTCGCGGTCGGCCGCCCCGGCGGCGGCGAGCCGTTCTTCAGCATCGAGGTGCCCCGGCTGCTGTCCATCCTCGCCACCGGCGACCCGAACGCCACCGTCGCGGGCATCAACGACCTGCAGGCCCAGTACGCCGCCGCCTACGGCCCCGGCAGCTACATCCCGATGATCCCGGTCGCGTTCTGGACCTTCCGCGCGATGATCGGCGCGGGGATGGTCGCGATGCTGTTCGCACTCGTCTATCTGTGGCGGACCCGGCGCGGCCGCACGCCCGCCCCTTGGCTGGTCCGGTTCGCGGTGCTCGTGCCGCTGCTGCCGGCGGCCGCCAACACCTTCGGCTGGCTGTTCACCGAGACCGCACGCCAGCCGTGGATCGCATTCGGGCTGTCCAAGGTCGCCGACGGCATCTCCCCCGGGCTCACCAGCGGCGAGGTGCTCGCCTCCCTACTCGCCTTCACCGCCGTCTACGGCATCCTCGCGGTCGTCTGGCTCCGCCTGGTACGCCACCTGAGCAGCCAGCCGCTGAGCAGCTCACGGTCCGCCGCGCAGCCGGACCCCGCAGACCCTGAAGGCCCCAGCACCGACGCCGACCTGGCCCTGACCTACTGAGGAGCACCCGATGGACCTGGTCACCGTGTGGTACGGACTCGTCGTGCTCTGCTGGGTGCTGTTCTTCGTCCTGGAGGGCTTCGACTTCGGTGTCGGGCTGCTCAGCCCGCTGCTCAGCCGCGACGAGCACGAGCGTGCCGCCGCCGTGCGGACCATCGGCCCGTTCTGGGACGGCAACGAGGTCTGGCTCGTCGCCGCGATCGGCGTCACGTTCGCGGCCTTCCCGCAGTGGTACGCCGCGCTGCTGTCCAGCCTCTACCTGCCCCTGGTCGCGATCCTGCTGCTGCTGGCCGGGCGCGGTGTGGCGCTGGAGTTCCGCGGTAAGCACGACGATCCGCGCTGGCGCCGCCGGTGCGACGAGGTGCTGGCCGGATGCTCCGCCGGTGTGGTGCTGCTGTGGGGTGCGGTGTTCACCGTGTTCGTCCGGGGTCTCGCGCTCGGCGCCGACGGCGAGGTCGTCGGTGGCGGGCTGCGGCGCACCGTGGCGCCGCTGCTGACGCCCGTCGCGGGACTCGGGGCGTTGCTGGCACTGGGCATGGCCGTGCTGCTCGGTGCGGCGTTCCTCGCGCTGCGTACCACAGGAGCGCTGCGGGCCCGCGCCGGCCGGCTCACCCGGCGCGTGGCCGCCGGTGGCGCTGTCGCCGGGCTCGTCGTCGCCGTGGTCGCCGCACCGGCCGGCGCCACGGTGACCGCGGTGGTCGCGTTGGCCGTGGCCGGCGCCCTCACCGGCATCGCGGTGCTGGCCCGGCGCACCTCCGCCGGGCGGGAGGCCCTCGCGTTCGGGCTCACGACGGCGGTGGTGGCTGCGGCGGTCGTCGCCGTGCTGACCGCGAACGGGCCCGTCGTGCTGCCCAGCACCTTGAACCCCGCCTGGTCGCTCACCATGGACGGCGCAGCCGCCGGTGACTCGGCGCTGCGGGTCATCAGCGTGGCCGGACTCGTCGTGCTCCCCGGGGTGCTCGTCTACCAGGCGTGGTCGTACCGGGTGTTCCGGCAGCGCGTCGCCAGCGACCGGATCACGACGTGAGCCGCACCACCCGCGGGCCGGTCGATCCGCGGCTGCTGCGCCACGCCCGCACGAGCCGCGCCGGGATCGCGGTGCTCACCGTCATCGGCGCCGCTCAGGCCGCCGCCACGATCGTGCTCGCCGTGGTCCTGGCCGGCGTCGTGGTCGCGCTCGCCGGCCCACATGCCGGTGACGGTACCGGTGGGCCCGCGCCGCTGCTGCTCGTCGCGCTCGCCGGGGTGTTCATCGCCCGGGCCGCGCTGGCGTGGGCCGGGCAGGTGGTGGCGCAGCGGACCGCCGCGGCCGTCACTGACGAGCTGCGCCGCTCGGTCCTGCACGCGGCGCTGCGCCGCGGGCCCGCCTGGGTCGCGGGCTTCGGCACCGGCCGGCTGGCCGCGGTGCTCACCGGCGGCCTCGACGCGCTGCGCCCCTGGTTCAGCGGCTACCTGCCCTCGCTGGTCGTTGGCGCGGTCCTGCCGCTGCTCGTCGTCGTCACGATGCTGCTCGTCGATCCGATGTCGGCGGTGATCGTCCTGCTGACCCTGCCGCTCGTGCCGCTGCTGGGTGCGCTTGTCGGCTGGGCGACGCAGCGCCGCGCGCAGGAGCGCTGGCAGGCCGCGGCCCGCCTCGCCGGACACTTCCTCGACGCGGTGCGCGGCATCGCCACCCTGCGCCTGTTCGGCCGGGCCGAACGGCAGGCCCGGGTGGTCGAGCGGATGACCGACCGGCACCGCGCGGCGACCGTCCGGGTGCTGCGCATCGCGTTCCTGTCCTCGACCGCGCTGGACCTGCTGGGTACCCTGTCGGTCGGTCTCGTCGCGGTCGAGGCGGGGCTGCGGGTGGCCGCCGGCCGGTTCGACCTCGGCCCGGCACTGCTGGTCATCCTGCTCGCACCGGAGGCGTATCGGCCGCTGCGCGAGGTCGCAGCACGCTTCCACGCCAGCGCCGACGCAAGTGCGGTCATCGCCGACGTCGACGAGATCCTGCTGCCCACCGGCGAGCGACCGGCATCGGCGGAAGCCCCCGCCGAACGACCCGCCGTGCTGGCGGCCGGCGTGCGGGTACGGCACGCCGGCGCTGTCGTCGACGCACTCCACCTGCCCGCCCTCACCGTCCACAGTGGAGAGTTCGTCGCGCTGTGCGGCCCGTCCGGCGCCGGGAAGACCACCGCCCTGCGCGTGCTCGCCGGACTGCAGCCGGTGCTCGCCGGCACCGTCGTGGTCACCGGCGGCCGCCCGCTGTACCAGTCACAGGACCCGACCCTGCCGCACGTGCGCAACGTGGCCGAGGCCCTGACCCTCGACGGTGAGCCACGCCCGGACGAACGGACCCTCATCGAGGCGCTGCGCACCGTCGGGCTCGACGCCGAGATCGCCGCCCTGCCCCACGGCCTGGACACCCCGCTCGGGGAACGGGGCCAAGGCCTGTCGTCGGGCCAGCGCCAGCGCCTCGCCCTGGCCCGGCTGCTACGGCAGGCCCGCACCGGCCCGTGCGTCGTCCTGCTCGACGAGCCCACCGCCCACCTCGACCCCGGCACCGAACAACTCGTCGTCGCGCAACTGCGGGCGATGGCGGACCGGGGCTGCGCCGTGCTCGTCGTCGCGCACCGGCCGGCGGTCCTCGCCGCCGTGGAGCGGTCCGTGCCGGTCGAGCCGCCCGCCGGCACCCGCCCGGCCACGGCACCCGAGCCCACACGTACCGGCGCCGGCGAACCCGCCACGGACGACCGCGGCACGGGCGGCGGCCGGATCGTACGGCTCGCCCAGGCTCTCGGGCGGCGGCCCGCGACGGCGGTCGCGCTGGGTGCGGCATCCTGGCTGGCCGGCATCACCCTCACCGGCGCGGCGGTCTGGCTGCTGGTCCGCGCGTCCAGCCTGCCGCCGGTCCTCACCCTGTCCACCGCGGTGGTCCTGGTGCGCGCCAGCGCCGTCGCCCGGCCGCTGCTGCGGTACCTGGAACGGCTGGTCTCGCACGAGGTCGGATTCGCGCGGCTGGGCGCCTGGCGCGCCAAGGCCTTCGCCGATCTCGTACCGCGCGTGCCCGGTCCCGCGCTCCGCCGCCGCGGTGACCTGCTCACCCGGGTCGTCGACGACGTCGACGCGCGCGTCAACGGTGTGCTGCGCGGACGCCTACCGGCCGCCGCCGCCTGGGTCGCGATCACCGTCACCGTCGCGGCCGCGGCGCTCGCGGCTCCCACGGTCGCCGCAGCCCTCGTCGCCGGGCTGCTCCTCGCCGGACTGGTCGCGCCACGGCTCGCCGCCCGCCACACGGCCCGGGCCGACGCCGCCACCAGCCGGGCGCGCGCCGAGATACACGACGCGGTCGTCGAGACTGTCGAGGGCGTCGACGACCTCGCCGCTCGAGACGCAACGGCGGCGCTCGCCGTGCCGGACCGGCGCAGCCGGGCCCTGTCACGCGTCGAGGCGAGATCCGCCGTCACAGCCGGCGCCGCGGCGGCCCTGGCACAGCTCGGCTGGGGCACCGCGGTCGTTGGCACCGCCCTCGCCGTGGCCACCGGCCCGTACCACGCCGAGCTCGCCGCCGTCCTGCTGCTCGGCGCCGTCGCGCTCGCGGAACCGGTACTGACCCTGCCGGACGCGGCCGTCGCACGCCGTGGCGCGGCCGGTGCCCGCCGGCGCCTCGAGGCGATCGCGGCCGAGCCCTGCCCGGCCCCACCGGCCACAGCGAACCCGCCGGCCGAAGCCCCGCCACTGTCCTGCGTGGACGTCACCCTCACCGGGCTCACCGCGGGCTGGGACCCACACCGCGACCCGCCGCTGCGGAACCTCGACCTCGACCTGCCCGCGGGGCGGCGGGTGGCCGTCCTCGGCGTCTCGGGCAGCGGCAAGTCGACACTCGCGGCCGTGCTCGTCCGCCTACTCACCCCGCGGCAGGGCCACGTCCGCCTCGGCGGTGCCGACCTGCAGACCCTGCCCGACGCCGCGGTCCGCCGCCACGTCGGGCTGGTCGGGGACGGCGCCGACCACGTCTTCGCCACCACCGTGCGGCACAACCTGCGCCTGGCCCGCCCGTCGGCGACCGACGACGAACTCCGCGCCGCGCTCGCCCGCGCCTACCTCGGACCGTGGCTCGACACCCTGCCGGCCGGGCTCGACACCTGGCTCGGCGAGGGCGGCACGACCATCTCCGGCGGGCAGCGACGACGCCTGGCCATGGCCCGCGCGCTGCTCGCCGACCCGGCACTGCTCGTGCTCGACGAGCCGACCGAAGGACTCGACGAGCCGGCCGCGGCCGCGCTCATGACCGACCTGCTGGCGGCGGCGTCGGATCGTACCGTGCTGCTGCTGACCCACCGCCGCGACGGCCTCGAGCACGTCGACGAGGTGTACGACCTCATCGACGGCCACCTGGTCCGGCGCGCCGAACGGAGCCGGTCCAGCTCATCCGTTCTGGCTGGTTCGCACCCGGAAGACGTGCAAAGCCCACCGATCCGCGCGGAGTACCTGGCGTAGTGGACGAAGGCAGCAGCGGTCAGGCTCCCGCCAAACCAAGGTCGTCCACGGCGAGAAGGGTGCCATCGTGTTCGAGCCACCAACGGCCGTTGCTGCCGTCGAGGATGGCAGCCGTCGTTCTGCCGCGTGGCATTCGGGGGGCGAGGAGCTGTCGGTCGTCGAGCCGGAGCAGGCGCTGTCGCCCTTTCCATTCGCCGGTGCGGAAGTTCGGCGTGAGGATCACGTATTCCCCGTCGGCGGTGAATCGGCCGTGGAGGCCGTGCTTTCCTGGCTGTCGCTTCCAGCCGGCTCGCTCCCACAGCCGTTCAGCGACTGATCCGTCCGACGCGATCGTCGCGACGGTGAAGAAGTCGGCTCCGTATCGGTTCATGGACCCGAGGTCCGAGCCTTCCGAACAGATCGTCAGCAGTCCGTCGCGTCGCAGGGACGCTGTGAGACTGACCGCGCGCTCGACGTCGTCATCGAAGGCATCGTCGCCGAACCGGTCGTGTGGGAAGTCGTCGGGGTGCAGCGGGCGCGGCGCGCTCGTCCACCGGGCCGTTCGATGGCCGGTGTCGAGTTCGAGGTCGGCGACATACCGACGCTCCTGGGTGAGGATGCCGTGACTGAAGACGACGGAGAAGGTCCCGTCGGCTGACACAGCGTTCCCGCCCTGCAGCCGCGGAGGAGGCGTCACCGCAGCGACCAGTTCGGCATCGGTGATCGGAATCCGATCCGCTTCCCGGCCGGGATCGGTGTGCAGCCAGAGCTCGGTCGGATCGGCGATGACCGCGCAGGACCCGCCATGCACAGCGAGGAGGAACGGCTCGTGATCCGCAAAGGTCTCGATCGTCAGGGCCGGAACTGGATCGAGCACGGCGTCCGCGCCCTGGAGCCAGACCAGCCGGCGGACGTAGCCTCCCGCCCCGTCCATGTGCACGCCGAGGACGACAAGTCCGCCATTCGGCAGGGCGGACCAGCCTTCGTGCCACCAGCCGGGTGGGAGTTGCCACATCCGACCGATTATTCCACGGGCCGATCGGCCGTAATCCGATTCAGATCCTGAGCGACGGGCCGGTCTGGGCGGGGCGAGGACCAGAGCGTGGTAGCCCGGGGCGCGGCTGTCGGAGGGATGCCGGAGCCGCCGTTGGGCGGTGTCCGGCATCCCAGGTGCGTCATGCCCCGATGCTCCAGGCAGCCATCTGCTGCCAGAGCCGGTTGTAGCCGCTCCACGACAGGAACTCGTGCGGCGCCCAGTGCGGGCCGCAGTCCGAGGTGAAGGCCACCGAGCGCCCGGCGCCGTAATGCCCGACCACGAGCAGCGGGTCGGCGCCGACGGTCGCCAGCACCTCGGCCTCGGGCTTGGGGGTGACGGCGTTGTAGCCGAGCAGCGCCGGCCAGGTCGCGTCGAGCCCGGCGACGGCCTCGTGGTCCTTGAGGGTCACCTCGGGCTGGACACCGGCGGGCCGCTCGACGCGGTCGTCGTACGGCGAAATCGTGACCGGCAGCGCCTCTTCGACCGCCGAGCCGTGGTAGCGGGCCTTGGCGTCGACGCCCTGGAACGTCAGGTAGCCACCCACCATGATCAGTCCGCCTCCGCCGGCGACCCATTCGCGCAGTGCCGCCAGACGGTCGAGGCGCGCCTCGGCGTACTTGAAGGTCCGCGGGTGCAGCAGCAGCGTGTTGGCGCCGATGTCGCTGAGGATCACGCAGTCGTACGCCCCGAGCTCCTCGGGTGTGGCGGGGAAGTCGGTGGCCGCGACGTGCGAGGGCTGGTAGGCGACGTCCCAGCCCCCCTCGAGCAGCGCGTCACGCAAGGCGCCGACGCCCTCCTCGTACTCGGTCGTGGTGAAGCTGTCGAAGCCCTTCTGGTGGATGCTGTGGACGGTCCAGGACTCACCGGCGATGAGCACGCGTTTGCGGGTCACGGGGTTTGGCTCTCTTTCGTGTGTTCGGTGATGGCCGCCGAGGCGACTCGGAAGGCGTCCACGCCCGCCGGGACTCCGCAGTAGACGGTGGCCTGCAGCAGCACCTCGCGGATCTGCTCCTCGGTGCAGCCGTTGCGCAGCGCGCCGATGACGTGGGCGCGCAGCTCGTGCGGCCGGTTCAGCGCGGTGATCATCGCCAGGTTGAGCAGGCTGCGGGTGGCGCGCGGGAGGCCGTCGCGGGTCCAGACGCCGCCCCAGCAGTACTCGGTGACGAACGTCTGGAGCTCGGCGGAGAACTCGGTCGCGTTGGCCAGCGCCCGGTCGACGTACGCGTCGCCGAGCACCTCCCGGCGCACGGCCATGCCCGCCTCGTACCGCTCGCTCATGCGGGCACGACCCGCGATCCCTCGTCGGCGTCCATTCCCGGCGGGCGGGCGAACGGGCGTCCCGCGTTGCACCCGGCGACGGCGACGACGATCTCGTCGGAGCGCGGCGCGTCGGGGATGGTGACGACCGTGGTGGCGTTGAACGAGCGCCAGCGCGGCTGGTTCTTGTGCCCGAGCGGCACGGTCACCGCAGCGCCGCAGGTCCCCCGCTTGCACGTCGAGGTCATGTACGTCTCGCCGCCGGCCAGGTCGCGCAGGACGTTGCCGAACCGCAGGGTCTGGATCAGCGCGGCGGACTGCTCGATCGAGGCGCCGTCGCCACCGAGGGCGGCCTTGCCGTACGACTCGATGTTCTCGTGGCCGCCGAACGCGTCGATGAGGCGGGGCACGATGAGCCGGCCGACCGCGGGCGCCCACTCGCGCACCTCGGGGTCGAGGTCGGCCACGTAGCCGCGCCCGTACCAGGGGTTCTTGACGACGGCCGCGACGACGACGGTGCGCCACGGGTCGCCCTCGATCGGCCGTCCGGCCTCGTAACGGGCGGTGTTGTCCAGCACGACGACCTTGCGCACGGAGAACGGGGCGGTCACTGGGACACTCCTTCGAGCAGACGAGCTTCGGCATCCATGGCGGCCTTGTCCTGGGCGCGGCTGCCGAGGCGGGCGAACGGCCGCGGCCCGGTGGCCCCGGCGAGGGCGATGACGATCTCGTCGGGGGCCGGCGACTCGGCCGGGACGATGTCGAACGACATGTAGTAGTCGCGCAGCGCGTCGTCGTCGCGGTGGGTGATCGGAACGGTGATGATCGCGCCGGCTGGGCCCCGGCTGTTGGTGGAGTAGATCAGGCCGGTCGAGCCGATCACCGAGCGTGCGCCCTTGCCGAATCGCGGCGTGTGGATGATGGCGGAGGTGTGCTCGATCTCGCCGCCGAGGCCGACGACGGCGGCCTTGCCGTAGGCCTGCACCTGGTCGGGGCCGCCGAGCGCGGCGCACAGGGCCTCGGCCAGGTGCACGCCGAGCTCCTCGCCGATCTCGAGCCCCGCGGACAGATCGGCGTCGGTGCCGGTGCCGTACCACGGGTTCTCGATCACGGCGGCGACGACCGCGGTGCGCCACGGCGTGTCCAGGACGCGGTCTTCCTCCTCGAAGAGGTCCTCGGTGTGGACGATGGTGTTGCGAATCCGGACGGGCATGCGGGTTCCTTTCTGCTCAGGAGTCGAGGGTGGAACGCAGGCCGGCGAACGCCTGGCCCTCGTGGCTGGGGAGGCCGTCGAGCAGGGTCAGCTCGGAGGTGATGGAGGTGATCTGCTCGTCGGGGACCTCGAAGTAGTCGTCGCTGAGCACGGCGAGATCGGCTTTCATGCCGCGGCGCAGGACGCCGGTCCTCGTCTCGTCGAGCCCGATCCAGGCGCTTCCGGCGGTGTACGCCCGCAGCGCCTCCTCGCGGGTGAGCAGTTGCTCGTGTGTACGGGAGGGGCCGCGGCCGCCGTTGATGCCGGTGACCAGCCAGTGCAGCGCGTGCCAGGGGTTGGCCGGGGCGGCGACCATCGCGTCGGTGCCGGCGCCCAGCGGCAGCCCGAGGTCGAGCATGGTGCGCAGCTTGGGTTGCTGGCTCACCCGCTCGGGGCCGAGGCGGGCGGCGAGATCGGCGGCGCCGGTGGACATCCAGTGCTGCACGGTGATGCCGAACCCGAAGCCCTGGATCCGCTTGAGGGTGTCCTCGCCGGCGAAGTCGGCGTGCGAGAAGGACATCCGCCGGGCCGCCGCGAACTGCGAGCGCGGGATGGTGTCCCAGACGTCGAGGATCTGGCGGATCGCGTTGTCGCCGACCGCGTGGATGTTGATCGCCCAGCCGCGGTCGATCGCGCGCAGCGTCATCTCGCGTAGCTCGGCGCGGTGAACGGCTGCGAGCTCGAGGTCCTCGAGACCGTCGGCGTCGTACCAGGAGTGGCTCATGATCTCGCCGATGCCGACCACCCGGAGCAGGTCGTCGCCGAAGCCGGGGCGGACGTATGCCATGGTGTTGTCGAACTCGCTGGTCTCGTCGTCGCCGAAGACGTGCGTGTAGAGCCGCACGCGCATGTCGAGGCCGCCGCGGCGGTGCAGCTCGTAGAGGCCGCGGTAGGCGTCGACGCCCATCCGGGATCGGCCGCCCATGTCGACCACGCCGGTCAGGCCGAGCGCCGCCAACTCGGCGACCAGAGTGCGGGTGGAGCGGATCTCCCGCTCGACGTCGTCGATCATGGTGTACCGCAGGCAGTGGTTGAACTGCGGGATGCCGCTGATGACGCCGTCCTCGGCGGTGACGCCGCAGATCTTCATGGCCGGGGTGTTGAGCGTGGCCCGGGTGTAGATCTCCTGTGCGTAGACCGGGTTGTCCGGCGCGGCGGCGTCGAGCTCCGCTCGCGACGGTGCCCGGCCCTCGGCGAACTGGAACGGGTGCCAGCCTCCGAGTACGGTGATCCACTCTCCCGGCTTGCGGTTGCGTGCCGCCGTGCGGATGATCTCCAGGGCCTGCTCGACGGACTTGGCGTCGTCCCAGCGGGCCTCGTCGATCCACGCGCGCCCGGCCCGCACGAAGTGGATGTGCGAGTCGTACAGGCCGGGGATGACCCGCCGGCCGCCGAGGTCGACCACGGTGGTGTGCGGCTGGACCAGTTCGCCGATCTCGTCGGCGGTGCCGGTCGCCGCGATGCGGTCGCCGCGGATCGCGAGCGCCTCGACCGCTTCCGGGCCGTGACCGCCGGCGGTGATCCGGCCGTTGAGCAGGACCAGATCGGCGGGTCCGCGCAGGCTCGCGCCCGCATGGTTGCGTGTCATGCGTAACTCCTCAGTGTCAGAAACCCACGGGCAGCCGTGGCGTGTAGGGCGCCTCGAGCTGCTTGCGCTCCTCGTCGCAGAGGACGAGGTCGAGGGCGCCGAGCGCGTCGGTGAGGTGCTCGGGCCGGGTCGGGCCCACGATCGAGGTGCTGACGGCCGGCTGGTACAGGGTCCAGGCGAGGGCTACCTGTGCGCGGCTGGCGCCGTGGTGGCCGGCGATGCGGCCCACGGCGTCGACGATCTCGCGGTTGGACTCCTCGTCGAAGGTGTAGAGAGTCTTGCCGTACTCGTCGGTTTCCATGCGCTCGCTGACCGCGCCCCACTCCAGGGCGAGCCGGCCGCGGGCGAGCGGGCTCCAGCCCAGCACGCCGATGCCCTCGGCGAGGCAGAACGGGTGCATCTCCCGCTCCTCCTCGCGCATGAGCAGGTTGTACTGATCCTGCATGGCGATGAACCGGGTCCAGCCGTGCATCGCGGCCGTGTACTGAGCGCGGGCGAACTGCCAGGTGAACATCGAGGACGCACCGAGATAGCGGACCCGGCCGGAGCGGACGAGGTCGTTGAGCGCCTCCATCGTCTCCTCGATCGGCACGTCGGGGTCGTACCGGTGGATCTGATAGAGGTCGATGTAGTCGGTGCCCAGGCGGCGCAGGCTGGCGTCCACCTGGGCGAAGATCGCCGCCCGGGACAGGCCGCGGCCCTTCGGACCCGGCCCCATCGGGACGAACACCTTGGTCGCGAGCACCACGTCGTCGCGTACGCCGAACTCGTTGAGCAGCGTGCCGATGATCCGCTCGCTCGTGCCGTGCGAGTACATGTTCGCCGTGTCGAAGACGGTGATGCCGGCGTCCAGGGCGGCCCGCACGATCGGGCGGGCTTCGTCGAGGCCGACCGTCCACGGGTGGGTGCCCCGGTCCGCGTGGCCGAAGCCCATGCATCCCAGGCTGAGCCGGGACACCTCGAGGCCGCAGCGGCCCAGGCGTGTGTACTTCATGTCTCTCCCCCGCTCAGCCGGTGATGACGGCCTTCGTCTCGAGGTACTCCTCCAGGCCGAACTCGCCTTCCTCACGGCCGTTACCGGACTGCTTGTAGCCGCCGAACGGCGCCGTCTCGGTGGCGTCCATGGTGTTGATGTAGACCCGCCCGGAGCGCAGGCGCGGCGCCAGCGCGAGGGCGTGCTCGCGGTCCGCGCTCTGGACGTAGTTGGCCAGCCCGTACGGGGTGTCGTTGGCGATCGCGACGGCCTCGTCCTCGGTGTCGTACGCGATGATCGGCAGCACCGGCCCGAAGATCTCCTCGCGGGCGATCGTCATGCTGTTGTCGACGCCGCCGAAGATCGTCGGCCGGACGAACCAGCCGGTGCCCACATCCGACGGCCGGCCCAGCCCGCCGGTGACGACCCGGGCGCCCTGCTCGATGCCGCTGCGGATCATCGACTGCACCCGCTCGAACTGGGCGCCGGAGACGACCGGGCCCATCTCGGTGCGGGGGTCGGCCGGGTCGCCGTAGCGGATCGATTCCGCGGTCCGGCGGGCGTACCGGAGGGCCTCGTCGTACCGGCTGCGGTGCACCAGCATGCGGGTGGGCGCCTGGCAGGACTGCCCGGAGTTCTTGAACGCCCGGCGTACCCCTGCCGCGACCGCCTGCTCGTGGTCGGCGTCGGGCAGGATGATGTTGGCGGACTTGCCTCCGAGTTCCTGGTGGACGCGTTTGACCGAGTCCGCTGCGGCCTTGGCGATCAGGATCCCGGCCCGGGTCGAGCCGGTGAACGAGACCATGTCGACGCCGGGGTGCGCCGAGATACGCTGCCCCACCGTCGCGCCGTCGCCGTTGACCAGGTTGAACACGCCGGCCGGCAGCCCGGCCTCGTCGATCACCTCGGCCAGCAGCACCGCCGACAGCGGCGCCACCTCACTGGGCTTGAGCACCACCGTGCAGCCGGCGGCGAGCGCGTACGCGAGCTTGCCGGCGATGAGGTTGAGCGGCCAGTTCCAGGCGGTGATGAGCCCGGCGACGCCGATCGGCTCGCGCCGTACGGTGACCGTGCCGGACAGCGGCGTCGTCAGCTCGTACTTCTGGAGGGTGGCGATCGCCCGCTCGAACTGTCCGATGAGGCTGGCGGCCTGGGCCTGCCGGGCGAACGTGATGGGCGCGCCCATCTCGGCGCAGATGGTGGCCGCGACCTCGTCGAGGCGCGCCGTGTAGCCGTCGATCACGGCGCGCAGGAAGGTGATCCGCTCGTCCGGGGCCGTGCGGCCCCAGGTTTCGAAGGCCCGGCGGGCGGCGGCGACGGCGAGGTCGACATCGGCGGCGGTGCCCTGGGCGACGACCCCCGCGACCTGCTCGGTCGCGGGGTTGACCACCTCGATACGGTCAGCGCCGAGCGGGGTGACCCAGGCGCCGTCGATGTAGAAATCGGTGCTGTGCGACATCAGGCCGTCGCCTCGTCGAGGGCCCGCTTGCCGTCGGCGATCACCGCGCCGAGGCTGCTCATGCTCAGCAGGGCGTTCTCGTGCAGCTGCTCGGTCTCGCTGGTGACGCAGTCCTTCGCCACCCAGACCCGGAAGTTGCGTTGCAGGGCGGCCCGGGCCGTCGTCTCGACGCAGGCGTTGGTCAGCACGCCCGACATGACGAGATTGACCACACCGAGGCCGGCCAGCAGCGGCTCGAGGTTGGTGTAGAGGAAGGCGTCCCAGCGGGTCTTGCTGACGACGTAGTCGCCGGGCTGCGGAGCGATCTCGGCGACGATCTCGCCCTCGCTGCCCTCCATCGCGAACGACGTGCCGGCGGGCAGGCCGACCGCGGCCGCCGCCTCGCGATGGATCCGCATGGCGTTGAGCATGTCCGGCAGGGTCTCGTAGCGCACGTAGACGACCGGGATGCCGCGCTCGCGGGCGGCCGCGATCAGCGCCGCGTTGTGCTCGACGACGGCCGGGACGTTGATCAGGGCCGGCCAGCCCATCTTCTCCTGCAGGCCGCCGGCCGGGCGCCAGCAGAAGCCGTTCTGCATGTCAATGACGACCAGAGCGGTCTTGTCCGCCATGGGTGTCTCCTTCCTCCGGTCGGATCAGGACATCGAGATCGTGCTGAAGTTGATCCACCACGACATGGGCTGCTGGAAGCCGGTCACGGACTTGGTCATCGCGCGCGGGGCGGTGTCGTTGACGACGTAGAGCCAGGGGGCGTCGGCGGTGACGATGCGGGCGGCCTGGGTGAGCAGGCCCAGCCGCGCGGTGTCGTCGGCCGTGGCCTGGGCCTGGTCCATCAGCTTCTGGGCGCTGGGGTTGCAGTAGTGCGAGACCGACTGGCCGTCGCAACCGAAGTTGAAGGTGCCCCACTCCGAGAAGTTGCCCATGCTGAACGGCGCGTTGTAGCCGCCCCAGTCGGCCGGGATCTTCTTGTTCACCCAGATCGAGGTGATCATGACGGAGAAGTCGGTGGGCACGAGGTTGACCTTGACGCCGACCTTGGCGAGCTGGGCCTGCAGCGCCTCGTTCATGGCCTTGGGCTTCATCGTGCCGGAGCCGGAGGAGATGTAGCCGAGGCTGAACGAGAAGCCGTTCGGGTAGCCGGCCTCGGCCAGCAGCTGCTTGGCCTTGTCCGGGTCGTACGTGTAGGTGTTGTCCTTCGCGTCGTACGCCGGGTTGGCCTCCGGCACGGTCTGGGTCTCCGGCACGGCCGTGCCGAGCAGCAGGTCGTTCGCGATGGCCTTGCGATCGATGGCGTAGTTGAGCGCCCGGCGGACCTTCGCGTCGTCGAACGGCTTCTTGGACACGTCGAGCACCCAGCCCCAGATCCAGTCGAACTCCTTCTGGGTGGTGACGAAGCCGGCCGACTTCAGGCTCGCGAGGTCGTCGGGGTCGGCGCCCTCGATCCAGTCGACCCGCTTGGCGCGCAGCGCGGCGGCGCGGGCGGAGTTGTCCGGCAGCAGCGTGATGGTGATCTTGCTGAGCTTGGGCGCTCCGCCCCACCACTTGTCGTTCTTCTCGAGCACGAGCTCCTGGGAGCTGATCGAGCTGAACTTGAACGGGCCGCTGCCGACCGGGCGCTGCGACTGGCCCTGGGCGCCGCTGTTCTTCAGCGAGGTCGGGCTCGCCATGTAGACGTTGTAGAGATCGTCGACCAGGTAGGCGTACGGCTGGTTCACGGTGATCCGCAGGCCGTAGTCGCCGGTCTTCTCCACCGACTTGATCCGGCTCAGCACCGGGTAGTTGCCGATCACCGCCGTGGAATAGGCCGGGTTCGCCTTGTTCATGTACCGGTCGAAGTTGTAGACCGCCGCGTCGGCGTTCCACGGGGTGCCGTCGGTGAACGTGACGCCTTCGCGCAGGGTGAAGTCGTAGACCGTGCTGTCGGCACTGACCTTCCACGCGGTGGCCAGGCCGGGGCCGATCTTGCGGGGCTGGGAGGTGTCGGACACGTCCCAGCGGGTCAGGCCGTCGTAGATGTTGTTGCCGATCAGCCGCTGGCCCTCGTACCCGCCGTTGGTGATGCCACCGGTGTCGAGGTTGGGGAAGGACGGCATGCTCGAGCCGATTCGCAGCACCTGGCTGCTCGCCGAGGAGCCGGCGGTGCCGTCGCCGCCCGCGCAGGCGGCAAGGGCTAAGACTGTGGCGAGCGCGGTGCCGGCGAGGCCCGCTGTTCTGAGGCGCATGATGCTCCGTTTCAGGCCGGGGAGGTGGCGTGACGAGCCGCGAGAAGTTCTGCCGTGTAGGGGTCCGCGGGGTCGCGGAGGATGCTGTTGGTGGGTCCGGACTCGACCACCCGTCCCGAACGCAGGACGGCGATCTCGTCGGACATGTGCTCGACGACCGCGAGATCGTGGCTCACGAAGACGATCGAGAGCCGGCGTTCGCGTTGCAGGTCGCAGAGCACGTTGAGCACTTGGGCCTGGACGCCTTTGTCCAAGGCGGACACCGCTTCGTCGCAGATGAGGACCTTCGGGTCACCCACCAGTGCCCGCGCGATCGCGATTCGCTGGGCAAGACCGCCGGAGAGCTCGTTGGGATAGGCGTGGAGGTATTCGGGGGTGAGGGCCACCATCGCGAGGACGTCGGCCGCACGGGACTGCCGCTGCGAGCGCGGAATCCCCTGGGCCGCCATGTGGAACCACAGCGAGCTGCGGACGGTCCGCGCGGGGTTGAGTGTGTGCTTCGGGTCCTGCGGGACGAGCTGCACGGCCCGGCGCAGATCCCGGGGCATGCGGCGGCCCATGTCGACGGGCCGGCCGAGAACGCGCAGCGTGCCCGAGTCGGGGCGCTGCAGGCCGAGGACGGCGCGCACGAGCGTGGACTTGCCGCTGCCGGACTCGCCGACGATGCCGAGGGTCGTGCCTTCGCGGGCCGTCAGCGACACGTCATCGAGCGCCAGGGTGGCGCCGAACCGCTGGGTGAGGTGCGCGACCTCGATGACCGTCATGCCGCCTCCTCGCAGACCCAGTGGCCGTCGGCGACCTGCCGCGGCGGGCCCCAGTCGGCGTCGCGCAGCTCGCGCGGGACGGTCGCCAGCTCGCCGCGCGGGATTGCCGCGGAGGGCTCGCCGGCGAGGAGGCATGCCGTGTAGGCGTGCCGGGGGCGGGTGAGCACCTCGGCCGCCGGACCGTGCTCCACGAACCGGCCGTGCAGCATCACCGCGACCCGGTCCTGCGGCTCATGTGCGATCCGGGCGGCCACGCCGATGTCGTGGGTGACGAACACGATCGAGGTGCCGGTGGTGCAGCGCAGCTCGTCGAGCAGGTCGACGACCCGGGCGCCGACGATCGCGTCCAGGGCGCTGGACGGCTCGTCGGCGACGAGCAGGCGGGGGCGGCCGCAGAGCGCGAGGGCGATCGAGACACGCTGGCGCATCCCGCCGGACAGCTCGGACGGGTATTTGCGGACGACTTGCTCGGGCTGGCGGATGTGCACCTGTTCCAGGCGCCGCACGGCCTCGTCGCGCCGGGCGCGGCGGTCGAGACGTTCGTGGCGGCGCAGCACCTCGGCGAGTTGCGCGCCGACCGTGCGCATCGCGTCCAGCGACGCCGCGGGGTCCTGCGACACCAGGCCGATCTCGCGGCCCAGGAGCTTGCGGCGCGCGGCCGGCCGGGCCGGGCGGGTCGGCCGGCCGGAGAACTCGACGCTCCCGCGCACCTCGGCGCCGGCCGGTTCGAGGCCGATGAGCGTGCGGGCGAGGACGGTCTTGCCGCTGCCGCTCTCGCCGAGCACGGCAAAGACGGACCGCTCCGGGATGTCCAGGGAGACGTCGCGGACGACCTGCGACGTGCGCGAGCCGTAGCGGAACGAGACGCCGAGATTCCGGGCTTGCAGCAGCGCGGTCATGCGGGCCTCCGTCCCGCGAGCGCGCGTCCGAGCGCGTCGCCGAAGAGCGGGAAGAGAATCGCCAGCAGCAGCGTGACGAGGGCGGGGAGCAGGGCCAGCACCGGATCGGTGTAGACCGCCGACTGCATGTCCTTGATCATCGAGCCGAGCTCGGCCTGCGGTGAGGGCGCGCCGAGCCCGACGAAGCCGAGCCCGCCGACGATGGCGATCGACCCGCCCACCAGCGAGGTGGACCAGGCCAGTACGCCGGGCAGGATCGCCGGCGTGATCTGGCGCAGGGCGATGCTGACCGGACCGGCGCCGCTGACCCGGGCCACGGTCACAAAGTCGAGCTCGCGGATGCGGGCGATCTCGCCGGCCGCGATGCGCGCGGTGGGCGGGATCCAGACGGCGGTCAGCGCGATGATCGTGGTGCGCAGGCCTTGGCCGAGCGCGGTGGCCAGGAACAGTGCGAGCAGCACGGCGGGAAAGGCGAAGGTAACGTCCAGCAGGCGCATCACGATCGCGTTGACGATGCGGCCGCCGAGCCCGGCCAGCAGGCCGACCGCGACGCCGATCGCCAGCGACAGCAGCACGGGGGTGACCGCGGCGATCAGCGAGGTACGCGTGCCGTACATCAGCCGGGTGAGCATGTCGCGGCCCTCGGCGTCGGTGCCGAGCGGGTGCCCGTCCGAGCCGATCGGCAGCAGGCGACGACCGGCCTCGGCCGCATAGGGGTCGACGCGCGAGACGAGCGGGCCGATGACCGCCACGGCCGCGAACGCGAGAATGAGGATCAGCGCCACCCGGCCGCCCGGGGTGAGTCGAGCGAAGAGGCTGCGCCGGCGGAACCGGTCGGGCCGCACGGGTGTGGATGCGACCTGCGCGGGCTGGGTGACCGTCATCGGGCCGCCGCCTTCCGGATGCGTGGGTCGACGGCAGCCACGATCACGTCGGCCACGAACATGACCCCGATGAACATGACGGCCACGAGCAGCACCACGCCCTGCAGCAGGGGGTAGTCACGCGGGCCGATGGCCTGCAGCGCGAGGCTGCCCAGCCCCGGCAACGAGAAGATCGTCTCGATGAAGACGGCGGCGCCGAACATGGTGCCGATCTGCAGGCCGGTCACCGGGAGCACCGCCGGCAGGGCGTTGCGGTGCAGGTGGGCGGCAACGGCGGCCGGAGCCACGCCGCGGGCCTGCAGCGCCGGCACGAGCTCGGCAACGCCCGGGTCGGCTAGGGCGGTCTTGAGCGACCGGCCGATCATCGCGCCGGACGGCAGGGCCAGGGCGATCGCGGGAAGCGTGAGGTGGCTGAGCAGGACGGACGGACCGGCGTCGGTGATCAGGCCGCCGGCGGGGAAGGCCGGGATCGTGACGCACAGGACGATGAGCAGGATCAGCGCCACGGTGTACTGCGGTGCCGAGAGCAGCACGGCTTCGGTCACGTCCGCCGCGCCCCGTAGCGCCCTGGGCCCGCGGCGGCTGAGGTTGCCGAGCACCAGGCCGATCAGCAGCGCGAAGACGGTGGCGAGACCGGCCAGCATCAACGTCGTGCCGAGCGCCTCGCCGAGCACCGGCAGCACCGGCCGGTTCTGCGAGATCGAGGTGCCGAAGTCGCCGTGCAGCACGTTGCGGATCCAGATGCCGAACTGGGTGAGCAGCGGCTTGTCGAGGCCGAGGCTCGCGCGCAGGGCGGCCCTCTGTTCGTCGGTCGCCAGCGGCCCCAGCAGATTGCCGGTCGGGTCGCCGGGTGCGGCCCGCACCACGACGAACACGAGAAGGGCCGCCCCGGCCAGGCTGACCAGGGACTCCACTGTCCTCCGGGCGATGTAGCGCGCCAGCATGGCCACCTCCGATCTCACGTCGATACTCAATTTCCGTAGTATCATTTAGCAATATTGTTTCGGACGGATCAAGATTGAGTGTCGCTACCGGTCGGGACCCTCGCGCCTCTAGCGCATAGCCGCCCGTCTACGGTTTGATCTCGCCATCGGTCCGGCGCACGCGCTGCTCATACCGCCGGCTCAGCGAGGAAAGCAGGTACGCCGCGTGGCGCTGAAGCACGCAATCATGACCCACCTGATGCGCGGGTTACCCCGCAATGCCTACGTGATCGTCCAGTTCTTCGCTTCCGACTACGAACGTCTGTGGAAGGCATCGCCGACCCAGATCTACGCCGAGCTCAACCGGATGGCCGAGGCCGGCCTGGTCAAGGTGGTGGAGAGCGCCACCCCGACCCGGCGCTCGCAGGGCGACTACGTGCTCACCGACGCCGGCCGGGAGGAGCTCGACCGCTGGCTGCTGCACACCGAGCCGGACCACGGTGTCCGCGACGACAGCCTGCTCAAGCTGATCGCCATCGGCGCGCTCGACGACGAGCAGGCCCAGATCCTGATCGGGCACGAGCGCACCTGGTACCGCCGCCGCGTCCTCGCCATCGAGAAGCGGCTGGAGGAGTGGCCGGCCGACCACGACGGCCGCGTCTGGCGCGGCCGCCGGGCCGTCTTCGAGTTGTGGCTCGCCGAGGCGAAGCACACGCTCACCTGGCTCGACCAGCTCGAGGCATACCTGGCCGACCCGTCGATCCCCCTGGCCGAGGGCTTCGGTGGTTAGCGCCGGCGCGAGCTGTCCCGCACCACCAGCTCGGGTGGCAGCGAGATTTGCTGCGCCACGTGCTCGGCGCCGCGCTTGACGATGTCGCCGATCATCGCCGCCGTGGCCTGCGCGATGTCGTCGATCGGTTGCCGGATCGTGGTGATCGACAGTCGCGGGTGCGAGGAGAGCGGGATGTCGTCGAAGCCGGTCAGCAGCACGTCGTCCGGGACCCGGATGCCCAGCGCGTCGAAGCCCTCCAGGACGCCGAGCGCCACCACATCCGCACCGCAGGCCACGGCCTGCGGAAGGCCGCCGCTGGCGATCTGGCTCGCGGCCCGCCGACCCCACTCCGCGCTGAAGGTACCCAGCAGCGCGGCGTCGTCCGGCAACTCCATCCCAAGCTCCTGGGCGGCCTTGCGGGCCACCTGGTGACGCGCCCGGGACGACGAGTCCGACGGCCTGGCGCCGACGTACGCGACCCTCTTCACCCCCTGCGCGGCCAGATGCTCCATGACGAGCCGCATCCCGATGTCCTCGGCGATCCCGACCCAGTCGGTCTGGATACCGTCCGCGAACTGGTCGAGCTGGATCACCGGGACGAGGCCACGCGCCTCGTCCACGATCGGGGTGCTGAGTTCCACGTGGCAGGGGGTGATGACGAGAACCTCGACGCGGGCTGCCAGGAACGAGCGGACCCGCTCCGCCTCCAGCGCCGGGTCGTTGCGCGAGCTGCTCAGGTGCAGCGACAGGCCGAGTCCCTGGACCTGCTGCTCGAGATGCTCGACCAGTGCGATGAAGAACGGGTTGGCCAGCTCGGGAACGACGATGCCCACCGTCGAGGTGCGGTCGCGCCGCAGTGCTCGCGCCGCGGCGTTCACCCGGTAGCCGAGCTCCGCGGCCGCCGCGTTGACTCGGCTGCGTGTCTCCGGGCTGACCGACGGGCTGCCGCTGAGCACCCGCGACACGGTTGCCGTGGACACGCCGGCCAGGCGTGCGACGTCCTCGATCGTGGTGCGCGCCATCTTCCCTCGTCCTGCTGCAACTGAGGTACTCATCTAAGCGCATGTCCTTCCCCCGTGCGGCATCGGTGCGCACTCAACGCTCCGTGAGCGTCTGCCCGGTGCCCAGATGTTCCAGATCTTCGAGGCGGTCGATGCTCCAGGCGGCCACCCGCTCGCGCCAGGCCGCCGACAGTTTCGCCCCTTCGCCGGTGCTGTCGTCGTGGGCGAACTGCTCGAAGTCGGTGACCTCGATGAGCTCGCAGCCGTGCCAGACCTCGCTGTCCTCCGGCTCCCGACCGGCCCACGAGAGGTCGATGAAAGAGACGACCGAGGGGTACGAGCGCAGGACGGGCCGCAGGTACGACAGGGACCAGTCGCGGTAGGCGGCCAGGCTGTCGTGCTCATGCAGGCGGAACCGGGTGACGATGAACCGGGTCACGAGACGGCTCTCCTTCACGAGGCCGGGGCGATCGTGCCGGCGAACTGGTCGGCGGGAAGCGTCGCGATGTGCTCGACGATGGTCTGCGTGGGCAGCACGTCGGCGTACTTGGAGTTCAGGTCGAACAGCGCCATGGCGTGCGAGGCCTCGAACCGGTCGAAGCAGGCTTCCTCGGCTACCACGGTGTTGATGCCGTGCGAGAAGGCGTCGACGACCGTGGCTCGTACACATCCGCAGGTCGTCGTGCCGCAGACGATGAGCGTGTCCACGCCGGCGTCGCGCAGGTAGGTCTTGAGCGGGGTGTCGAACAGGACGCTCGGCGAGCGCTTGTGGAGCACGATGTCCCGCCCCTGGGGCGCGATCTCGCGCACGATCTCCTGCGGTCCGTAACCGGGCACGGACGGCGGCTCGCCCTGGCGGGCGGTGCGCCACAGGCCCTCGCCGAAGCCGTCGGGCCGTGGTTCGAAGCCGGTCGAGTAGAAGATCGGCAGGTTGCGCGAGCGGGCCGCGGCCAGCAACCGCTGGATGTAGGGGATCGCGGCCCAGCCGTAGCTGCCGCACGAGTTGTGCCAGGTCTTGACGGACTCGGTGATCGGTTCGTCGACGTGGCCGGTGAACGCGTAGCTGACGTCGATCACCAGCAGTGCCGGCCGGGTGCCCATCTCCAGATTGATGCCGTGGCCGCTCTGCGCGAGCACGGCCTTGTCAGTGTCGGTGAGGAATCGGTCCCAGATCGGCATGTCACTTTCCCAGCATCTTGGTGATGAGTTGGTTCGCGTCGGTGCTCTTGCTGAGCGTTCCGTAGTTCTTCATGAGCTCGACCCACGGCACGAAGTCCTGCGCGTTGTAGTCCTGGTACGTGTACCGAGGCAGCTGCAGTGCCAGCTTGTCGACCTTGGCGGCGTCCAGGCCCGTGCGCTTGCTGAGCAGGGTCTTGGCCTCGGCCGGGTGGTCGTTGATCCACTTGCCGCCCTCGTCGAGCGCGGCCCGCATGCTCGCCAGCGCCTCGGTGTGCTCCTTGGCCCAGCTGGTGTTGGCCATCAGGAAGGTGGTCAGGGCGGTTTCGCTGATGATGTTGTACGGCGACGCGCCGAGGTTCTGGGCGCCGGCGTCCAGCGCGATCTGCGAGTTGGGCGGGGACACCGCGATGACGTCGACCGCACCGGCGGCGAGCTGGTCGGGCATGTCGGAGAACCCGACCTGGACGAACTGGACCGACTTGAGGTCGACGCCGGCCTTGTCGAGCGTGGCCTTGACCAGCATGGTGTTCGCGCCGGCCAGCGTGGCCGTGCCGATCTTGGCGCCGGCCAGGTCGGCGACCGTCTTGTACTTCGAGCCCTTGGCGGACAGCAGGAACAGCTGCTGGTTGTGGGGCTGGTTGCGCTCGCCGCCGCCGACGATGGTCAGCGGGACACCCGAGGCCGCCGCGTTGATACCGATCGGCTGCACGGTCCAGCCGACGTCGAACTGCTTGCCGATGGCCGCGGGGATGGTCGTCGCGTCGTTGACCGAGGTCACCGCCACGTCGAGCCCGTGGTTCTTGAAGAAGCCCTGCTGCTCGGCGGCGTAGATGGCCAGCAGCGTGACGGTCGGACTGGTCGTGACGAGGCGAATCTTCGTCGCGCCGTCCGCGCCGGCCGCGCCGGTCTTGTCCGAGTCCGAGCCACAGCCGGTGGCGAGTCCTAAGACGAGGGAGACGGCGGTCAGGGCCGTCACCAGTTTGCGAGCACGCATCATCGATTCCTTTGTCCGGAATGGAATTCGGGGGGGTGTCTCAGGCCGCGCGGCGGCGCGGCCGGGTGCCACCGGAGGCGGTGGCGAGTCGTTCGAGCCCGCCGGCCCCGGCGTCGACCAGCAGAGCCATGACCGCGACGACGCAGATCAGGCCGTAGACGGTGGCGGACTGGTAGCTCTGCTGGGCCAGGAACATGGCCGTTCCGGTGCCGGAGATGCCGGTGAGCATCTCGACCAGGATCGTGACCACGAAGGTGATCGGGCCGGCCACGCGAAGCGCGAGGAACACGGCGGGGAACAGGGACGGCAGCAGGATCTTGCGGATCACCTGCGAACGGGTGAGTTGGAGCGTGGCGCCGACGTCGCGCAGCAGCTCGGGGATGTCGGCGGCGGCCCGGCGGGTCGCCAGGATCATCGGCCACATCGAGGCGAAGACGATCGCCGTGATGGCCATCTGGTTGGTGTAGCCGAGCATCAGCACGAAGATCGGGACGGTCACCGCGGCCGGGAGCACCCGCAGGAACTCGAAGGTCGGGTTGAGCGACCGGTCGACGCCGCGGTTCTCGGCCATCGCGAAGCCGATCAGCGAGCCGACCACGGTGGCGATGATCAGGGCGAGCAGGAACCGGCCGGTCGTCGCGGCGGTGTCGCCCAGCAGCGAGCCGTCCGCCCACTGCCGCGTGATGGCCGTCCACCAGGTGGAGGGACGGGGGAAGTAGAGCGAGTCGTCGTGGCCGAACACCTGCCACAGCAGCAGGCCGGCCGCGAGCGGGACGAGCCCGCGGGCCCATTTGAGTGCGGTCATCGCTGACCTCCCCCGGGCACGAGCACGCGGCTGAGGGCGTTGAAGATGCCGTTGAGCCCGATCGCGGTCACGCCGACGACGATGATGTAACAGAACGTGAGCTCGGGTTTGAGGGCGTTGCGGGCCATGTTGATCGCGTTGCCGAGCCCGGCCGGGTTGCCGATCATCTCGCTGACGATCGCGAGGACCAGCGCCGAGCTGAGCGACAGCCGCAGTCCGACCAGGATCGGCCCGATCGCCGAGGGCACGACGACCTGGGTGAGCTCACGCAGCCGGCTGATCCGCAGCGTACGAGCCACGTCGCGCAGCAGCGGGTCGACCTTCTCGATGCCGCCGGCCGTGCTGACCAGCACGGGCCAGGTGGCGACGTACGTGACCAGGGCGAGCTCGAGGTCGGCGGAGAGCCCGAAGATCAGCGCGGCGATGGGCAGCAGCGCGATGGCCGGGATCAGGCGCAGGACCGTCAGGCTGGTGGTGGTCCACTGCCGCAGCGCCTTGCTGATGCCCAGGGCGCTGCCCACCACGATGCCGACGGCGGCGCCCATCCCCCAGCCGGACAGGCTGTAGGTCAGCGTGTGGCCGTAGTCCTGCCAGAACGTCGCGGAGCCGAGCAGCGCCGGCATCCGAGCAGCGATGGCCAGCGGCCCGGGCAGGAACACGAAGGTGATCACGCCGGTGCTGACCAGCGCCTGCCAGGCCGCCAGCAGTCCGGCCGCGGTGACCAGGCCCGGCGTGTTCACCCTGGGCACCAGCAGCGCGGCGCGGGTGGTCGGCGCGGTCACGATCCGGCAGCCTTGCCGCTGGAGCTGTGCATGACGTTGTAGATCTCCTGCCGCAGCTGCAGGTAGCGCGGCTCGGCCTTGGTGCTCACCTGGTCGCGGTCGCGCGGCAGGTCGACCCGCAGGTTGCGGGCCACGCCGGCGGGCGAGCCGGACAGCACGATGATGCGGTCGCTCAGATAGATGGCCTCATCGAGGTCGTGCGTGACGAAGACGACGGTCATGCCGGTCTGCCGCTGGATTGCCAGCAGGGCGTCCTGCAGCGTGGCCTTGGTGATCGCGTCGAGCGCGCCGAACGGCTCGTCCATCAGCAGCGCAGCCGGATTCATCACCAACGCACGCGCGATCTGCACGCGTTGCTGCATGCCGCCCGACAGCTGTCTGGGGTAGTAGTGCGCGTTCTTCGCCAGGCCGACCATCTCGAGCGCCTGCTCGGCCCGGCGGTGCTGCTCCGCCTTGTCGACCTTGCGCTCGAGCCCGAGCCGTACGTTGCTCTCGACGGTGCGCCACGGCAGCAGCGAGGCGGCGTAGTTCTGGAAGACCATGACGACCTGGTCGGGTGGCCCCGTCACCGGCCGCCCGGCGAAGCGGACCTCCGAGCCCTTGCTGGCCGGGTGCAGCCCGCCGAGCACGCGCAGGAGCGTGGTCTTGCCCACGCCGGAGCCGCCGAGCAGGGAGACGAACTCCCCTGGGTGGACGTCGAAGTCGACGCCCTGGAAGATCGGCGCGCCGCTGCCGCCGCCGTAGCTCGCGCTGGCGCCCCGGCACTGGAAGCCCGTCGATTCCGTCTCTTGCCCCACTTGCGGCACGGCGTTACCAGCCATGACGAATGTCCCTTCAGGCGGCGATCGGGAAGCGGTCGGCGATGTGCATCTCGCGCTCCCACCTGGGCAGGGTCTGGATCGCGTGCAGCACCGGCTCGCGCACGGCGAGCAGCTGGGTGGGCCACTTCCAGGTCAGGGTGTCCAGCCGCACTGACCACTTCTGGGTCAGGTCGGCATAGTGCCGGTAGGTCCGCTCCCAGCGGGCCAGCGCGTCGGGCACGGCCGGCACCTGGTCGAGGGTGTGCGCGAGCGCCCAGGCGTTGGACAGCGCGAGTCCGGCGCCCTGCCCGAGCAGCGGGGGCAGCCCGTGCGCGGCGTCGCCGAGGATGGCGGCGGAGCCGGAGGACCACTTCGTGGCCTCCACCACCATGTAGTGATGCTGGAGCGGCTCGCTCGGCGTCTCGGCGATCTTCTGGAAGAGCCCGGTCAGTGCCGGGAAGCTCGAGCTCCAGCTCACCACGTCGATCGGGTACGACACTCCCTCGGCGTCGTCCTCGGGTGAGATCAGGAAGATGTACGTGGCGTCGCTGCTGGTCGGCGTGACGCCGACGCGCCGCCGGCCCGACCAGTGCATGGTCGTACGCGCGATCGGCTCGAACTCGCGGCCCGCGATGATGTAGCGGGTCGCCACGCTCGGCAGTTGCTGGTAGGTCTTGGTCAGGTTCAGGCTCTTGCGGACGGCGGAGTGGTAACCGTCCGCCCCGACCACGAGGTCGCCCGAGAAGGTGCTGCCGTCCTCGGCCACGATCGTGCCGGCGTCGGTCGCCTTGACGATCTTCGAGTTCGTGCGGATGACGACTCCGGCGTCGCGGGCGCCCTTCTCGAGGGCGCGGATGAGGTCTTCCCGCCGCAGCGCCCACATCCGCTGGTCGCCGACGCTGCGCTGCTGATGCCGGGTGCGGCCGTGGCGGTCGCAACGGCGCTCGATGTCCAGCGGCAGGCCGGTCTTGGCGACCGCGCTGAACAATCCGAGCTTCTCCAGCACCGACAATGGGTTGTTCCGCAGGTAGAGCCCGGCGCCGACCTCGCGGATCTCGGCGCCCCGCTCGTGGAGCTGCACCGTCCATCCGCGCTGGGCCAGGCAGTTCGCCAGGCCCAGGCCGCCGATGCCGCCGCCGACGATCTCTGCATGTCGTGTCATGGGTCTTCTCTCGCCTCGTCACATCCGTGGGGCTACGGCCCTGCCATCCGGACGGCTCCTCTGGGGATGCCGGAGACTCTGACACACCGCCATCCGCGCCCGCAAGCCCTTGATGTAATCCTTTACATCGCGATTCACGCACTCTACCGTGTCCAACACGGACGCCATGCGGTCTCCATGGAAACGTTTACACGACCGAGACGAGGTTCGGGTGGCTCAGGGACACGTGGTTGTGGTCGGCAGCGTCAACCTCGACACGATGCTGCGGGTGGCCGAGCTGCCCCGGCCCGGCGAGACGGTGCTGGCGTCGGCCGCCACCGTCTGTTGCGGCGGCAAGGGCGCCAATCAGGCGCTGGCGGCGGCCCGGGCGGGCGGCGCGGCGACCACGTTCGTCGGCTCGATCGGCGCGGACCACGCCGGTGAACAGGTCACCACCCTGCTCACCGACCCCCTGCTCGACGTACGCGTGACGGCCGCCACCGGTGCCGGCACCGGAAGCGCCGTGGTGATGGTCGACGGCCGCGGGGAGAACTCGATCGTGGTCACGCCCGGAGCGAACGTCACGGACGCGCCCCTCAGCGAGGCCGACCGCGCGGCGATCCGCTCGGCCGACGTGCTGCTCTGCCAGCTCGAAACACCGCCGGCCCGCGTGCTCGACGCCGCGGCCGCCCGGCGCGAAGGCGCGCTGTTCGTGCTCAACGCCGCCCCGGCGATCGACCTGCCGGGCGAGCTGTGGGCGTGCGTCGACGTGCTGGTGGTCAATCAGCACGAGGCCGAGATCTACGGGCCCCTGCTCGACCGCGTGCCCACGGTCGTGGTCACGCTGGGCCCGCGAGGCAGCCTGCTCCAGCGGCGCGACGGCGCCCGGTTGCACGTGCCCTCGTTCGAGGTCACCGCCGTGGACACCACCGGTGCGGGAGACACCTACTGTGGCGTACTTGCGGCAGAGCTCAGCAGAGGCACCGACCTGCCCACCGCCATGACCACAGCAAGCGCCGCCGCGGCCCTCACCACGACCCGCCTCGGCTCCCAGCCCTCGATCCCGGCGTTCGCCCAGGTCGAGGCACTGGGCGCGGCTACTCGAACCGCTCGCTCGCCCGGTCCACGGTGAGCGACCGAACGCGAGATACGCCGGCGGCTGCCTCACGGCGCGCCACCGTGTGCGGCATGCGGGCGAGGCCGCCTTTCAGGACGGCGTGAGTGCGAGGTCGTGATCGGTCAGCAGCGTCGCCCCGTGCTCTTCGACGAGCATCAGATGCTCGACCCGGACACCGAAGTCGTCCAGGTACATGCCGGGCTCGATCGCGACGACGGCACCCGCCGCGAGGACGGCCTCGGAGCGCGGGTCGAACAACGGGTAGTCCTGCTGCTTGTAGCCGATGCCGTGGCCGATCATGTGGGGGCACTCGGGATAGCCGGCGTCGGTGAGCACGGTGCGGACCGCCCGGTCGAGGGCGCCGACCACCACGCCCGGTCGCGCCATGGCGATCCCCACGTCGAGCGCGCGCCGCGCACAGTCGTGGGCGCGGCGCACCTCCGGCCGGACCGCGCCCACCACGGATGTCGAACACGAGTCCGCCCACAGACCGCCGAGCAGCGGTGCGAAGTCGAATATCACCGTATCGGCCGGGGCCAGCCGACGCCCGGACGGTGGAAGCCCGATCGAGGCACAGCGCGGGCCGAACATCAGATCGACGATGGCCGTCGTCGCTGCGCCATCGGCCCGCAGCCGGCTGTCCAGCCAGGCGAACAGTTCGTCCTCGGCGATGCCGGGTTCGAGATGTCCGCGCAGTAGCTGCTGTCCGCGGCTCGCGAACCGGGCTGCCGCGCGGATGCCCCGCAGATCGGCCTCATCGTGTACCAACCGCAAGGATGCCAGCCGCGTAGATGCGTCGAGCAACGGTCGTCCGCTCAGCAGCGGGCGGAGCGTGGTGGGCAAGGCCGAGGTCTCTACTGCCACCGGCGCATGGGCTGGTATTCGGTCGAGGGCGGACTCCGGCCGGTCCTCGCGAGCCGGCCCGCCGATACCGACGACCCGCTCCCGAGTCACCAGTGCGCTGACGCCCGGGGCCGTCTCCTGCCCGAGCAGCCAGTGCACGGTGGCGTGGTCGGTCGCGAGCAGCGCTTCGGCGCCGGCCTCGACCATGATTTCGCGGACCCGAGCAACCCGCTCGGCCGGCGCCTGGTTGGCGAGATCGGTGTCGCGCGTGCTCAAACGGTCAGCACTCCGGCGGCGAGCGCCCCGCCGTCACAGGTCAGATTGGCGCCGGTGACATAGCCTGCGGCGGAGCTGAGCAGCCACAGGATGGCGGCGGCCGGTTCGGCGGCCGCGGCGAGGCGCCCGACGGGCACCTCGCGTTCGATCTGCGTGCGCACCGCGTCGATCTGATCGCCCGTGACGTTGGCCCACATCAACGGTGTCTCGGTCGCCCCCGGCGTGACGGCGTTGACCCGGATGCCGACGCCCGCGTATTCCACGGCCAGTGCGCGCACGAACGAGCTGATGCCGCCCTTGGACGAGGCGTAAGCGGCTGCGGCGCCCCCTCGGGGTGCGACGAAGCTCCACGGTGAGGAGATGCAGACGATCGACCCGGGTCGCTTCGCTCGGCGGAACACCTTGATCGCTTCGCGACACGTGAGGAAGGTACCAGTCAGATTCGTGGAAATGACGTCGTTCCACATCTGCAGTGTCAGCTCGTGCGTGGGTGCGCCGGCGTCGATTCCGGCGCTGCACACCACCCCGGCGAGGTCGGCGTCCGCCAGCCGGGCGAAGACGCCGACGACGTCGTCCTCGCTGCGGACGTCGCAGGCGAGGAAGCGCAGGCGGCCGGCTTGCTCCGCCTCGGTCCACTCCGGAGCGGGCCGGCGCGGCGCCTCCAGCCCGATCGCGGCGACCGTATATCCGGCGTGTACGGCGAGCAGCGCGGTCGCCTCACCGATGCCACTGCCGGCCCCGGTGACGACGACCGTCTGCCCGGCGGCTGCGGGTTGCACGTGCTCGCTCATACGCCGGCCCAGACCTCGTCCACGCTCTTGCAGTCGTACTCGGCCAGGGTCGCGCGCTTCATCGCGGCCCAGTCGATTTCCAGGCCGATGCCCGGCCCTTCCGGCGCACGGACGTTGCCTTCCGCGTCGCACCGGATGGGGTTGGTGATGCCGTACTCATAGGCGTCGTACGGGATCGGCAGCTCGAAGTAGCTGCTGACCGGCGAGGCCAGCCCGACGTGAATCGCCGCTCCCTGGATGAGCGAGTAGCCCCAGCTCTGCTGCTCGGCCGGCAGTCCGAGGGCCTCGGCCAGCGCCACCATTTTGCGAGCCTGGGTGATACCGCCGCTCATTGAGGCGTCGAAGCGGACGGCGTCCCACGGCAGGCGGGCCACGTGGTGGTAGATCTCCTGGAGGTCCATCAGCCACAGGCCGTGCGGGACGATCGGGATCTTGACCCGCTCTCGCAGGCGGAAGTAGCTGGTCAGGTCGTAGTCGCGGAACGGCGCTTCGAACCAGCGGAAGCCCATGTCTTCCAGCGCCCGCCCGACCTTGACGGCGCCGTTGAAGTCGTAGCGGTTCTCCGCGTCGTGCATGAACGTCACCTGGCCGCCGAACCTCTTGTTGACGGTGGTGAGCATCTCCAGGTCTTTGTCGGGCTGGTTCCAGGCGTGGAACTTGATCGCCTTGAAACCGTCCGCCATCATCTCCTCGACGTGCTGCAGGTAGTCGTTGGTCGTCTCGAGCTCGGCCGTCGAGGCGTAGGCGGGCATCGAGTCGCGGAAGCCGCCGAGCATCTTGTACAGCGGGAGGTTGGCCCGCTTGGCCGCGAGGTCCCAGAGGGCGATGTCGACGGCTGCGATCGCGCCGGGCGCTGTCGGCGTGATGTAGGTGTGCAGGTCGCGCCAGCGGGCCTCGATGTTGGCGGGGTCTTTGCCGAGGATGTACTGCCCGAGCGGGCGGATCGATTCGAAGGTCGCGAAGTCGTACTGGCCGGCGCCGTAGCTCTGGGTGCAGCCGACGCCGACGCCCCCGTCGGAGTCGAAGACCTGCACAATCGTCATGAGCATGAACTGGGGCGGCATACTGGCCCACGTGGTGCGCGGGATGTCCGGCCCGACACCGGTGACGTGGATACGCTCGATCGTAGCCATGTCAGGTCACCTTCCTGGCTTTGATTTGCCCGCACGTGCAGGCGATGTCCGGGGGGATCGGAGTGGGGAGGCAGACTGTGACGCCCTGCGGATGCTCGATGCGTAGCGGCTGCCGGACGGTCCGGGGGTGTTCGCGCCGTCCGGCACGACACCCCCGGTTCGCGTCACGCCTCGGTGACGACCTCGACGCCCGCCGCGCGCAGAACGGCGGCGAGCTGGCTGTAGTACTCCTTCGGCGCCGGCGCGATCGGGAGCCGCGGGGAGCCGACGGGGAGCCCGACCAGCTCGCAGCCGGCCTTGACCGCGCTCTGGTACGAGACGCCTCGCAGCGCCTGCAGTACGGACCAGATACGGCGCCAGACGGCCCGGGCGTCGCCGAGCGACTGCTTGACGACCAGCGTGTCGTACAGCTCGACCGCCAGGCCGGGGAAGAACGTGGCCGATCCCCAGACCGTCGCCCGGGCGCCCTCCGCGAACGCGGCGAACACCAGCTTGTCCTCGCCGTTGATCGGCGTGAGCCGGCCGGCCATCTCCAGGCTGATCTCGGCGAACGGCAGCGGCTCGGCGCTGCTGTCCTTCGTGAACCGGACGTTCTCGATCTCGGCCAGTTGCTCGAACTGCTCGCGGCTCAGCGGGTGCCCGCTCGCCGACGGCATGTGGTAGTACACGATCGGGATGCTGATCGCGTCGGAGATCGCCCGATAGTGCGCCAGCAGCTCGGGAAAGGTGTTCGGCTCGTAGAACGGCGGGATCACCATGACCGCGGCGGCGCCGGCCTGCTCGGCGTGCCGGCTGAGCTCGACCGTTTCCTTGGTGGTGAGGGCACCGGTGTGCGGGAGCACCGGGACCGCCCCGTTGGTCTCCGCCACGACCGTCTCGACGACGTGCTTGCGTTCGTCGTGCGTCAGGCTGAAGAACTCGCCCGTGCTGCCGCACGGGATCAGGCCACCGACGCCGGCGTCAAGCTGGAAGCGCACCACCTGGCGCAGCACGTCGTCGTTCACCGCCGTGCCGTCCGCCGTGAACGGCGTCACGATCGCCGGGATGATGCCTTCGAAGTTGGGGACCTCAGACACGAAGTAACCTCCTCGCAGTAGGGATGATGAAGCGGCCGACCGGATCGGGACGGCCGCGCGGGTCGGGGTCAGGCCGTCACCGCTGACGTCAATGAGCCGGTCGATCGGACGCCGTTGACCCGCCGGGCAACGCCGCCCGGGTTGTGGTCGCGAAGCTCGGGTGGCAGGAGCCGCTGCGGCATGTCCTGGTAGGCCACGGGTCGCAGGAACCGGCGGATCGCCAGTTCGCCGACTGAGGAGTGCGTTGACGAGGTCGCGGCCGGCCAGGTGCCGCCGTGCATCTGCGCCCGCGTCACGCTGACGCCGGTCGGCACGCCACCGCAGAGCAGGCGACCGGCCCGGCGGCGCGCGGCGGCGACGATTTCGCTGGTGAGATCGGGGTCGTCGGCCGTGCCGCGGAGCGTGAAGGTGAGCGAGCCCGGGAGGATGTCCATCAGCGCGCCCAGCTGTGCGACATCGAGGTAACGGACCACCAGCGCGAACGGACCGAACAGCTCGTGCAGGTAGGGCATCGGGTCGGCGAGCACTGTGGCGGCTTGTACCGTCCCGAGCACGGCACCGGGAGCACCGCCGGCGTCGGCGCCGCGCACCAGTGCCCGGACCCCCGCATGTCCGACGAGCGCATCGGTGGCCGCGGTGAAGTTCTCGGCCATGACCGAGCTGAGCATCGGCGCGGGCGCGGCAGCGGCCAGTGCCGATGCCAGCAGTTGCTCGAAGCGCTCGCCGTCGGGGCCCGCCGGCACGAGCAGCAGGCTCGGCCGCGTGCACAGCTGGCCCGAGCTGAACGTGATCGAGCCGGCGAACTCCTCGGCCAGTCGCTCCGGGTGCTCCGCAACCGCGGCCGGGGTGAACAGGACCGGGTTCACGCTGCCCAACTCGCCGTAGAACGGAATCGGGTCCGGCCGCCCGCCGGCCAGATCGAACAGTGCCCGGCCGCCTGCGGTGGATCCGGTGAACGCACCGGCGCGGATCTCCGCGCAGCGGATCAGCTCCCGCCCGGCGTCCATGCCGTGCACAACCTGAACCAGGTCGGCCGGGGCCCCCTGGGCGTGGAGGCTCTGGCGCAGCACCGCGATGCTCGCGTCAGCCGTGCGCGGCTGCAGCGGGTGCGCCTTGACGACCACCGCACAGCCGGCGGCCAGCGCGGACGATGTGTCGGTCCCGGCCGCCCCGAAGGCGAACGGGAAGTTCGACGCGGCGTACACCGCGACCGGGCCGATCGCGGTGTGGCTGCGGCGCAGATCCGGGCGCGGTGGTACAGCCGTCGAATCGGCCGGGTCGATCGTGGCGTCCAGGAATCCGCCATCGGCTACCAGGTCCGCCATGAGCCGGAACTGCCCCGCCGCCCTCGCCACCTCGCCGTCCAGGCGCGCCTTCGGTAGCCGTGACTCCCCGATCGCGAGCTCGACCAACTCGGGCCGGGCTCGCTCGACCGCGTCGGCCAGTGCCGTCAGCAGGCGGGCTCGCTCGGCCACTGCGATCGAGTCGAACACCCGCTGGGCGTCGCGGGCCCGCCGGCCGGCGTCGGCGACGAGCGCGACGTCGTCCCGCACGGCCGATCCGGTCACGATCGCACCGGGACGCCGTCGCGCCGGCCGCCGGCCGGTGAGGCGATCGCGTCGGGATAGGCACGGTGCAGATGCTCGAGTCCAGTGACGGCACGCTGGACACGAGCCACGGCCGACGATCGAACGATACCGGCCATGTGCTCGCCGGCCGGATAGAAGTTCGGTGCGTTTCGCAGGCCGAACTTCAGGTGGACCGGCGCGCCCACCCGGACGATGTCGCCGATGTCGTGGTAGCGCATGAACCCGCCGAGGTTGTCCTGGCCCTCGATGTAGATGTCCAGCACGGCGTCGGTCACCGCACGGAACGCGCTGACGTCGCCGATCGTCGTGTCGCTGGCGATGTTGAGCGTGGTCGCGCCGCCGTCAGCCAGTTCCTTGCCACCCAGCGGGTTGGCGATGCCCATGAGTGCCGACGCCTTGACGACGAGGTCGCTCGGCAGCGATCCCGCCCGCTTGGCGTCACCGATCAACCGCAACAGTCCTTCGTCGGCGACAAGCACACTGCGCAGGCCTGCTTCGACGGCGCGATCGACGTCCTCCCACGCGGCCCGCAGTCCGTTCACGCCGAAGTGCCGTGCGCCGAAAATGTTGCCGTCAGCGGTGAGCGCGGAGGCCGAGTTGCCGTCCCACCGGGCGCGCGGCCCGATGAACAGGCAGACCTCGACGTTGGCGTCGGCGCCGATGGCGACGTACTCGCGCAGTTGCGCGTCGGTCAGCACGGTGATGCCACTGCCTTGCGAGACGCGGTGCAGGGGTACGTCGTACTTCGCGCATTGCTCAACGACCGCGGAGAACGCTTCGGGACTCTCCACGCTGGGGATTTCGATCCGGTACTCGCCGCCGTCCGGGAAACGCTGACCGGATGGCGTCGGGTTGTTCCAGGAGCGAACGAGCAGATCGAGACCTGCGGGTAGTGACATGGCATCCTTCGATCACAAGGTCCCGCGGGCAGCGGGCGCTTCGACACGTACAGGGACTACTTCAGGACCGTTCCGAGGAAGTCCTTCACCCGCGCGTTGCTGGAGTTGGTGAAGACCTGCTCGACCGGGCCGTCTTCGACGACTCGGCCACGCTCCATGAACACGGCGCGGGCCGCGGCCTCCCGGGCGAACCCGATTTCGTGAGTGACCACGACCATCGTCATTCCGAGTTCGCTGAGCGTGCGCATGGCGTCGAGGACCTCCTTGACCAGCTCGGGGTCGAGGGCTGAGGTCGGCTCGTCGAACAGCATCACTTTGGGCCGCATGGCCAGGGCGCGAGCGATGGCGACGCGCTGCTGCTGGCCACCGGAAAGCTCGTCGGGCATGGCGTTCGCCTTGTGGGCGAGCCCGACGGTCTCCAGCAGTTCCATGGCGCGTTGCCGCGCCTCCTTGCGGTCCAGGCCCAGGACGCCGATCGGCGATTCGACGATGTTCTGGATCACCGACATGTGCGCGAACAGATTGAACGACTGGAACACCATGCCGATCTCCCGGCGCTGCCGGGCGATCTCCCGCTTGTGCAGTTCGACCAGGTGATCGCCGCGCCGCCGGTAGCCCAGCAGTTCGCCGTCGATGTAGACCGCGCCGGCGCTGGGCTTCTCGAGGTGGTTCAGACAGCGCAGCAGGCTCGTCTTGCCCGCACCGGACGGCCCCATCAGGCAGACCGTCTGTCCGCGTTCGACCCGCAGCGTGGCATCGTCGATGACCAGGTCGTCGCCGAATCGCTTGGAGATGTTGATCGCTTCCAGCACGTAGTCGCTCACTGCACACCTCGCCGGCTGGTTTCGTCGGCCCGGGGCCGCTTCGACGGACGACGGCCGCGGCCGCGGCCGCGGCCACGGCCACGCAGCTTGCGCTCGAGCAGCGACTGGAACACCGACAGGACGGTGACCATCACGATGTACCAGATGGTGACGACCATCAGCAGCGGAAACACCTTGAAGTTGATCTGGTAGATCGCCTCGGCCGTGTACATGAGGTCGAACACGGAGATGAAGGCGACCAGCGAGGTGCCCTTGAGCAGGTTGATCACGTCGTTGCTCAACGGCGGTATGGCGATCCGCACGGCCTGCGGCAGGATCACCCGGCGGTAGATCCGCCCATTGGTCATGCCGAGCGCGATGCCGGCCTCGACCTGGCCCTTCGAGACGGCCAGGATCGCCGTTCGCAGGATCTCCGCAGCATAGGCGGCCTCGTTGAGCGCGAACGCGAGAATGGCGGCCCAGAATGGCGAGATCAGCTCGTTGGTCGGGCCCGACGACACATTGAAGCTGGTGCCGGGTATGCCGACCTTGAGCTCCGGGAAGATCAGCGCCAGGTTGAACGTGATGATCAGCAGCACGAGGACGGGTGTCGAGCGGAAGAACCACACGTAGAGCTCCGCCATGCGGCGCAGCGCCCAGGTGTCGGCCAGCCGCATGATCGCCAGCACCACGGCCAGCACGAGCGCGAGCACCATCGAGATCGCGGTGAGGCTGATCGTGGTCCAAACGCCCGACAGGATCCGGCGGTTGAACAGGTAGTGTCCGACGACGTCCCACTCCATCGCGGGCGCGCGCACCACGCTCTGGACGAGGCCGGCGAGCAGCAGCAGCACGACGACAGCGACGGCCACTCCGCCCCAGGGGCGGTGCTGCCGGACGGCCAGATTCGCCTCATGGACCCGTGCCGTCGCGTCCGTCGTGCGGCGCGCCGGAGCCTCGGTCGCCGCGCGGCGCACGGCTTCTATGGCCGGTGCGTTTCGGTCGGCCTGCATGTTCACCTCCGGGATGGGTTGCAGCTGGCGGGACAACGGCTCGCCTAGCCGACCGCGAGGGGCGCCGGGTTGACCTCGGCCTTCTGGACGGCGTTCTCGCTGAGGCCCCACTTCTTGAGGATCGAGCCGTAGGTGCCGTTGTCGATCAGCGCCTGGATGCCCTGCTGCACGACGGGCACCAGGGGCGAGTCCTTCAGGAACGTGTAGCCGACGAGGATGGGCAGGATCGACGGCCCGGTCTCCTTCCACGACTTGCCCAGCTGCTGGTCCTTCTGGCTGAAGAAGTACGCCAGCAGGGACAGCGGCTGCACGGCGGCCTCGGCGCGGCCACTCGCGACGGCCACGTACTCCTCGGCCTGCGAGGGCATCTGGATGATCGTGATGGCGCCCTTGCCTGCGCTGGTGCACTCCTTCGACTTCTGGTTGAGGTAGTCGGTGGCCTGGTCGCCGACCTGCGAGGCGATCTTGCGGCCGCAGAGGTCCATGACGGTGTTGCCGATGTCCCTGGTCGTGGACAGCGCGGCGAAGCGGTAGCCGTCCTTGAACTGCGCCAGCTGCGTGTACTTCTGCTCGCGCTCGGCCGTGATGTTCGTCTGCCCGACGAAGTCGTACTTCTTCTGCTCCAGCCCGAGGAGCTCATTCTCGAACGAGGTCTGCTCGACCGTGATCGGGATGCCGAGCTGCTTGGACAGGGCCGCGAACAGCTCCGGGTCCTCACCGGTCTGGGTGCCGTTCTCGTTCTGCATCGACAGCGGGGCCGAGTTGAGCTGGACGGCGACCTTGATGCCCTTGCGGTACTGCGCCGGCACCTGGTTGTAGAGCGGCGCCGACGTGTCGACGCCGCCCTGTGGTGCGGCGCCTGTGGACGAGTCGCCCGACGAGCCACAGGCGGACAGGGCCAGCACGAGCGTTGCCGAAGCGACAAGGGGGGCTACGAATTTCAATGTATGGTTCACGACGTCTCCTCGGGATGGGGTGTCGGGGCGGGGGGTGGGCGAACGGGGGTGGGCCGGGGGTGTCAGCCGACCAGTTGGGGAAGCGCTCGGCGCACGCGCTGGGCAGCGCGGACGCCGGACTTGGCGGCGGGTTCCATACCGCTCATCGGTTCGAAGTAGTCGCCGGCCAGGACGATGCGGTCATGGTCGAACCCGCGATCGAGGGCCGGCTGGGCGAGGGCGCGGTCCGGGCCGGGTGCGCCCCAGATGGTGCCCACCGGCCAGCGCTGGACAACGGTCTTGACCACGTGCCCGCGCAATGCGGGGACCAGGTCGTACACCGAACGCAGGTAGGTGTCGCGGATGACCTCGTCGGTCTCCTTGGCCAGCTCCGCGGCCCGGCGACCGCCCCGGTAGCACATCAGGCTGCCACCGGGCTTGCGGGCACCGGTCCGCAGGACGTTCGCGTGATTGAACAGGAAGTCGATCTCGTGGCCGGGCGTGGTGATCGCGTAGATGTCGTCGATCGGCAACGGCGTCTCCTCGTCGGTGAAGATGGCCATGCTCAAGAAGGCACCGTTCTTCACCGCATCCAGCGCCTTGTCCAGCTCGGGCGGCAGGTCGGCCACGATCTGCCGGGTGACGTCGGTCGTGGTTGCCACGACGGTCGTCAGCGCGGTCACCTGCCGGGCCGCGCCACCGTGGGCGTAGCTGACGACGACATGATCGCCGCGGTCGGCGACCTCGGTGACCTCGGCGCCGGTGACGATGCGCCCGCCCAGCCGGTCGCGCAGCGCCAGGACGACCTGCTCGGTGCCGCCGACGACCACGGAGGCGGTCGCTGCGACGGCGTCCCTCGGTCCCATGACGTGGGCGCAGCAGAGCAGCGCGCTGCCCGCGGACACGTCATCGGCGTCGGCGGCCGACCGGTGGGCGATGCACTCGAGCACCTGGCGGGCTCGTCCCCGTGCGCTGCTCACGTACTCGGCGAACGTCTGGTCGCTTTTGAAGCCGGCCAACGCGACCCGGCGCCGATGCTCATCGGCCTCGGTCGTCGCGGGCATCGCCTCGACCTTGTTGGCCCCGCGCACGCCGAGCGCGACCTTGAGCCCGGCCCACATGAACGACAGGCGTTCGAGCGGGGACAGCTTCAGGACGAAGGGCAGCAGCTCCACCCGGGGCGGGCTCACAATCCGGTTGCCGAGTCCGATGGCGGTGACCGAACCGGGAACCTTCCGCACCTCGACGCCGAACTCGGCCGCGAGGCGCCCGATCTCGGTTTCGGCGTGCGGAAACAACTGTGCGCCGACATTCGCCCAGTAGCCGTTGTGCTGTACCGACTTGATCCGCCCGCCGACACGGTTGTCGGCCTCGAGCAGCAGTACGCGGTAATCGCGCAACTGCCAGGCCGCGACGAGGCCGGCAATGCCTCCTCCGACCACGACGACGTCGTAGTCCACCGCTGTGGTTGCCTGGTCGATCATGTACGTCACGCCTCACCTGTGTGACTGTGCGCAGAGTGTTCGCGCCACGGCGCGGACAGCGCACGAATGGTCTTCGGTCATTGGTTACGCATCCACGCGCCGGGGTCGGCGGGCTAGTGTGTCGACGAGGTGGGTGGGAAGCGGGCGACGACGTCGATCTCGACCAGCATCCCCAGCAGGGTGCTGCCCACGGTGGTCCGCACCGGGTACGGCGGGTCGAACATCGATCGGTACACGTCGTTGAAGGCGGCGAAGTCCCGCTGGACGTCCTGCAGGTGCACCGTGGCCTTGACGACATCGGCCAGGCCGAGGCCGCGAGCGCCCAGCACCGCTTCGATGTTGTGCAGCGCCTGACGGGTCTGTTCCTCGACCGTCGCGCCCAGCCGGCCGGAGATCGGGTGGTGGCCACCGACGCCCGAGGTGAACAGGAGATCTCCGGCGACAATGCCCTGTGAATAGGCACCGGACGGCGCTGGTGCCCGGTCGGTGACGACCGGGTCGTGGCGAGCAGTCTGCTTGATCACGAGCTTGTGGTCCTTTCGCGCTCCGGATGGCGCGGGCGACGCGGCCGCGCGGGCTCCGGGAGTTTCGGCAGTCAGGAGAAGTAGGTGGGCCAGCAGGCCGTGACGACGTCCTCGTCGGTGACCGCGAGGACCGAACGCCACCGGTCGAAGGCCGTGCAGGGGTGCGAAATGCCGAGGACCACGATGTCGCCCGGAACCGGCGCGTCCTCGCCGATACGCACGAACGCGTGCTGATCGTTCGTGTCCGTCACCACCCAGTCGGGTGGAGCCGGCCGGCGCTCGCCGTTGCGCACCCAGCCCTTGACGACCGGGAGCCCCTGGTCCCAGGGAACGTCGCGCTTGCCCGCGCCGATGATCGCCAGGTGGCGCTCAGGCACGGACAGGACGTCGGCCCACACCTCCAGCGCCGGGGTGAACGGCAGCGGGGACAGCTCCCGGTAGTGCCGGTCGTCATGGACGACGTAGGCGCCGGAGCGCAGGATCACGTCGTAGCGACCGCGCGGCAACCGGGCGAAAGCCTCGACCACGTGGTCGAAGAAGAGCGTGCCGCCGGCGGTGACGATCGGCTTGCCCCCCGCGCTGAACAGCCCGCGCCGGTCGACGTCCAGCGCGAAGTCGACCATGCCCCCAACCGCGGCGTCGATCCGCTCCAGAGCCGCCGGGCTGCGATCGGCGGCGACCGCGCCCTCGAACATGCCCACGCCGACGAGCTCGAGATGGTCGGCGGCGACGACCCGTTCGGCCACCGCCAGCGCGGCCGCCGCATCGCGCGCGCCGGCGCGTCTGCCCAGGTGGCCGAACTCGACCAGCACGCCGAGCGGCGCCGCGGCGGACGCGAACCCGGCGTCGAGCAGGTCGACGCCGACGGCGCTGTCAACCAGGCAGTGCACCCGCGCCCCCGGGTCGGCGTCGAGCAGCCGCCGGAGCCGGTCAATGCTGGCTCGCCCGGTCACCTCGTTGGCGATCAAGACGCGGCGCGCGCCGAACCCCAGCTCCACCTCGGCCTGCTGCACGTTCGCCGCGGTCAGACCCCAGGCGCCGGCGAGTTGCCGCTGCGCGATCTGCGCGGTCAGGTGAGTCTTCGCGTGCGGAGCCAGGAGCAACTCGTGGTCGCGGCAGTAGGAGGCGAGCCGGGCCACGTTGTCCTCGAGCGCCGTCAGCCGTACGGCCATGACCGGCAAGGGCACCGATCCGGCGCGCAACGACTGCCCGACGTACTCCCCCAGATCGGTATGGGCGCCGTCGGTGAGCACGTTCATGACACCCGGACCGATCCGTTGAGCGTCGTCTGACCACCGTCGATCACCAGCGCCGACCCCGTGACGTAGTCCGCGTCGTCGGACAGCAGGTAGCAGATGGCCCCCGCGACGTCCTCGGCCCGGCCCCACCGCCGGGCGGGCGGGAACGAGAAGTGGTCGGCCGCAGCATCGATCGCCGCCGAATTCAACGGGGTGCGGATCACGCCCGGCGCGACCGCGTTCACCCGGATGCCGTGCTCGGCCAGGTCGACCGCCATCGACTTCACCAGCATCAGGACTCCGCCCTTGGACGCGTTGTAGTGCGCGGTGTCAGGCTCGGCCATGAAGCCGTTGGTCGATGAGGTCGCCACGATCGCGCCCCGGCGGCCGCCGGCCACCATGGCACGTGCGACGCGCTGGCTGACGAGGAACGTCCCCCGGAGGTTGATGTTCAGGGTCTCGTCCCATTCCGCGAGAGCCATGTCGAGGAAGTTCCGCTCGCGCCAGATGCCGGCGTTGGCCACCAGCAGGTCGACCGCCTCGAACTTCGCGACCACCTGCCGGACCATGTCGTCGATCGCCGCCTCGTCGGCGACATCGGCGACGATCCGCAGGCTCGGCTGGTTCAGCGACAGCTCAGCCAGCCCGGCCTCGCTACGGTCGACGGCCACGACCTTGGCGCCTTCAGCCGACAGCCGCTTCGCGGTCGCCGCACCGAGGCCCGAGGCGGCGCCCGTGACCACGGCGACCTTGCCGTCGAAGCGCATCATCGCGGCGTCCGTCCCGTCGTCGCGGCAGGAGCGGTCGTCAAAGCAATCACCATGACCTTTCCCTTGCTGATCGCGCGCACCTGGCCGATCGTTTGCTCTCGATCTGGAAGGCGGCTTGCACTACTGAGGTCATCCGGGCTAGTATCCGAGATACCGGACGCCATCCGGGATGTCGAACAGTATGTAGCGCGCTGAAATGGGCTGTCAACAGCCCGAGACCGCAAAATGGGTAAGGAGTTGGCAGCACATGGCGACGCGGCTCGTCCCGGCACTCACTCGAGGCCTCGACATCTTGACCCTGCTCGGGCGGCAGTCTCCGCTCGCGGCACCGGCGATCGCGGCCGCGCTCGATCTCCCCCGGACAACCGTCCACGAGTTGCTGAAGACCCTTGAGGCGCGCGGGTTCATCGACGATGCCGGGGGTTCCAGCTACCGCTTGGGCATGCGGATTTTCGAGCTCGGCCGCTCGTTCGAGCGCGATCTGGACCTGGTCGAGATCGGCAAGCGCGGCGCTGAGGCGGTTGCGGCCGAGTGCGGCGAGACCGTGCAAATCGCATTGTTGGACCAGACCGATGTGGTATATGTCGTACAGGTCAGCAGCATCCATGCCGTGCAGCTGGTCTCACGCCTCGGCGGACGTCTGCCCGCGCACTTGACCGGGGTCGGCAAAGCCAGCCTCGCGTTCCAGCCCGGTCCTGTGCTGCAGGAGCTGTACCCGCCCGGCCGCCCGCTGCAGACGATGACTCCGGCCAGCCTCGCCACGACCGACGCCTTGCACAGCGCCCTCGAGCAAGTACGCGCCGACGGCGTGGCCTGGGACAACTGCGAGTCCAACCCGGACGTGTACTGTGTCGCCGCCCCCATTCGCGACGCATCCGGCCGCGTCGTCGCGGGTATGAGCATCTCGGTGCCCGTGCACCGCTGGAACGACGTACACGCCGAGGAACTGCGCACGCTCGTCATCAAGGGCGCCCAGGACGTCTCGGCCAAACTGGGCCTGGCCGCCTACACCGCCTGACTCTCGGCATCGACCCGCCTCCCTCGACGGCCTCCACATGGCCCCGATCTCCGCACGGAGCGCTCAATGACAGCTGTCAACGCCTTATCCGACCTTGCCCGGCTGCTGGCCGGCGTTCGGGTCGTCGACCTCAGCCTGACGCTCGCCGAGGACCTACCCGGCGCATGGCCCACCCATATGCCGTTCCAGGCCAAGCCGTGGAGCTGGTTCCACGACCGGCCCGACGACCTGCTTCCGCTCGACTCGGGGTGCGGTTCCTACTTCACGCGCTGGCTTGTGATCGACGAGCACACGGGCACGCATTTCGACGCGGCGAGCCATTTCCTCCCACCGGACGCCTCCTCCGGCTTCCGCCCGGAGACCGCTGAACAGGTCGACCTGAGCAAGTTCGTCGGGCCCGCCGCCGTGATCCGGGTTTCCATGGACGACCTGCCCCAGGTCCCGGGCGAGAGCCCGACCATCACGCCCGAGATCGTCGAGGCCTGGGAGCGGCGCAACGGACGCATCGCGGCCGGGACAGTGGTGCTGTTCTCCTCGCAGTGGGATCAGCGGTACACGCGTGCGACCCGGGCTCAGTACACACACGATGTGGTGATCACCAAGACGACGGCCGGCTGGCCGGCACCGTCGGCCGAGACAATGGATGCCCTGCATACCCGCGGGGTCAGGTGCGTCGGCATCGACGCTCCGAGTATGGGCGCCGCGCACGACGGCGAGCCGGTCCACGTCTGCGGGCTGGGCAAGGGGATCGTATTCGTGGAAGGCCTGGCCAACCTCGATCAGCTTCCGGAGGCCGGCGCCTTCTTCGTCTTCATGCCGCTGAAGCTGCGCGGCGGCAGCGGGGCACCCGGCCGGGCGATCGCGTTCGTGTCCAACGACTCGCCAAAGTCCTGAAAGGACAAGGCACAGGTCGAACCTGCGGGCTTTTGGTTTGCCCGGGCGTCTCGTTGGCGGCTCGTTTCACGGTTCTGATAACGGGTGCCGTCTCGAGGTTGGTAGGGCCGGTCGTGGCGGCGGCGAACGCGATCTCGCGATGCTCTGCCAATGCGACTCCGGCCTCCTCGAGGTGGGCGGGGACGACCGAGAGCCAGAGCAGGGTTCGGGTGGTGCGTTGGTGGCTGACCATCCGGTGGCGAGCGAGCAGTTGCCGGTCGCCGTCGTCGAGTTGTACGGGTCCCGGGCGATACGGCGTCAGTGGGCTCGCGACAACGCCTCCGCCTACCGACGACGGCGTGGCCTTAACCGCGCAGCGGCCCGAGTCGTCGGGCACACCTGACCTACGTTCAGGGCACGTTCCATGGGCCGCCCGACTCTCTGCCCGCCGACGGTGATTTGTCGCCAGGCTTGCCGACGAGCGCGGTCTGAACACCGTCGTTTGGAAGAGCGTGCCGACTGCGGTCAGCGCGGGGCATGGCCCCTTCTCCCCGGCGTCCTGAAGCGTCAACGGCGGTATCCGCGCGGTCTTTCGACGGCCGACGCGGAACCTGTCAAGGCCGGTGCGACACGGGTCGCGGACGGGATCCTCGTCGCGGCGACCGGCCGGGCACCGGGCTTCAGCAAGCAGGCCTCCTACGCGGTTGAACCGGGCTGCGTTTCCACGCTCCGGGGCCTCGACGATGCCTGTCTGACAACGCCGCGTTCGACGTCCGGCATGACATACGGCGTTCGGCTATCTGTCATCGCTGTGGTCACGCACGGCTACCCCCGTGTTCCACGACCCGCTACGAACCGGCAACCCGGACTTGACCTCCGGCGAGGAACGTCGTGCCCCGCACAAACGTCATCGAACGAGAGGGCATCACCGTGGTGGACATCGATCGCAGGCGATTTCTGAAGTTGACCGGTGCGGCCTCCGCCGCGGGCCTGGCCTACAGCCTGCTCGGTAGCGTCCAGCGGGCCGCGGCCATCGCCCCGCAGGGCAGCACCGGAACGATCATGGACGTCGAGCACGTGGTGATCCTGATGCAGGAGAACCGTTCCTTCGACCACTACCTCGCCTCGCTGCGCGGAGTCCGCGGCTTCGGCGACCCGCACCCGGTGCAGCTTCCCTCCGGCAAGTCCGTCTGGCACCAGGCGGACAGCAAGGGTGAGGTGCTCCCCTTCCACCCGCAGGTCGACGACCTGGGCGGCGCATTCCTGCAAGGCCTCGACCACGCCTGGCCGGGCGGCCAGAAGGCGGTCAACAACGGCCACTACGACCAGTGGATCCCCGCCAAGACGCCCACCACCATGGCCTACCTGCTGCGCCAGGACGCCGCGTTCCACTATGCGCTCGCCGACGCGTTCACCATCTGCGATGCGTACTACTGCTCGTTCGTCGGCAACACCGACCCCAACCGGTACTACCTGTGGACCGGCTGGACCGGCAACGACGGCAAGGGCGGCGGCCCGGTGCTCTACAACGACGAACTCGGCTACGACTGGCCCACCTACCCCGAACGCCTGGAAGCGGCCGGGATCTCGTGGAAGATCTATCAGGACATCGGCAGTGGCCTGAACGCCGCCGGCTCCTGGGGCTGGGACAACGACGCCTACATCGGCAACTACGGCGACACCTCGCTGCTGTACTTCAACTCCTACCGCAACGCCCAGCCCGGCAACCCGCTGTACGAGAAGGCCCGCACCGGCACCGAGAACAAAAAGGGCCAGGACTACTTCGAGATCCTCGCCGCCGATGTGAAAGCCGACCGGCTGCCCCAGGTCTCCTGGATCTCCGCCCCCGAGGCGTTCACCGAGCACTCCAACTGGCCCACCAACTACGGTGCCTGGTACATCTCCAAGGTCCTGGACACCCTGACCAGCAACCCCGACGTGTGGGCCAAGACCGCGCTGTTCATCACCTACGACGAGAACGACGGCTTCTTCGACCACCTGGTGCCACCGCACCCGAACACCCCGGTCGTCCCCGGCGCCTCCACAGTCTCCACCGAGCACGAGTTCTACCCCGGCAGCAGCCGCGCCAAGCCCGGCCCCTACGGCATGGGCCCACGGGTACCGATGTTCGTGGTCTCGCCCTGGTCCACCGGCGGCTACGTCTGCTCCGAGACCTTCGACCACACCTCGGTGATCCGTTTCCTGGAACAGCGCTTCGGCATCGCCGAACCCCAGATCACCCCCTGGCGGCGCACCGTCGCCGGCGACCTGACCTCGGCCTTCAACTTCTCCCGCGGCGTCACCGGACTCGCAGCCCTGCCGGACACCTCGGCGATGAAGCCGCAGGACCGGTTGCGGCACAAGACCTACTTCCCGCCCCGCCCGGCCAGCTCGAAGATGCCGGCCCAGGAGCCCGGCACCCGCCCGGCCCGGCCGCTCGGATACGACCTGAACGTCGTCGAGAAGCCCGGCAACCCGCTGGATCTCACGATCGTGAACAACGGAACCCTGGGTGCGCATTTCCAGGCCCGGCTGATCACCCCGGCCGGGCAACCGCACAGCTACACCGTGGGCGCGGGCCACCAGCTCGCCGCCCAGCTGCCGGTCTCCGGCGCGTACGAGGTGCACCTGCACGGCCCCAACGGCTTCTTCCGCAAACTGGCCGGCGACACCCACAGCGACAGGGTCGCCGTCACCCTGCGGCCGCTGGGCGACTCGGGCAAGCTCCGAGTGGAGATCGACGCTCCTCACACCGCCATCAACGTCACCGTCACCGACGTCTACTCCGGGCCGGTCCGACTGCACGGCAACGGCAAGTACGCCGACCTGGACACCCGCGACGCCGGTGGCTGGTACGACATCACCGTCACCGCCGGCAGTGTCGTCCGCGTCTTCGCCGGACACCTGGAAAACGGCTGCGCCAGCGTCAGCGACCCCTCCCTCGGCTGACCCAGGCGTTCCCCACGGCCCGCGACGCGCTCTTGTGGAGCGGTCGCGGGCCGAACCTGTCGGCGCGTCATCCTGCGTCCTGCCCGCTGATGCAGTTGTACATCAGCATCGCGGGTCCGACCCTGGCGAACAGCGCTTCGCGTTCCTTGTCGCCGTCGGTCGTGGTGTCGGCCGGCGCGGCCCGATGCACCAGGGATCCGGTCCTGGCACGATCAGTGACCCGGACGCGGACCGGCACGCGCAGCGGGTTCCTGACCAGCACCGGCATCGCCGTCCTCGCCCTGCTCACCGTGCTCGTCGCCGTCAAATCCCCAGCCACCAACCCCGCTGCGCAGTCAGCCGCGCCCGAGGACATGGTTTCGTTCGTCGGGAGCCCGGGCGCGTCCGGGCCGGGCTCCTGGACCTTGCGCCAGAGCCCGCCTTCACGCCCGGTGGACATCGATCTCGATGAGGGACTCCGGCTGTTCGGTGACCCATGCGGCGATCTGTGTTCGAGAGGTGAAGCCGAGCTTCACCAGGATGTGCTCGACATGGGCTTCAGCTGTACGTCGTGCGATGACGAGTCGCTCGGCGATGTCCTTGTTGGACAGACCCTTTGCGACGAGGACGGCGACTTGTTCCTCCCGTCGGGTCAGCTGCGGTTGGGGTCGTGCGAGACTTGCCGCGGGTGCCTTTGCCTTCTCGCCGAGGGCGTCGGCCACGGCCTCGGCGACAGTGAGTTGCGTGCCCTGCTGATAGGCGGCGTCGTATGTCCTGTCGCCGAGAGTGTGCCGGACCCGCGCTTCGCATTGTGTGCAAAGCTCGGCGTATGCGTCGAAGCCCATCCGGGGGTTGCCGACTACGAGCCAGAGCGCATGGCTGGCCCCGAGCAGCCGGGCGGCGCGTAGGGCATCGCCTTCGGCAGCACTGATCACGGCCATCAGGTCCAAACAGCATGGGATCGTCAGCAGGTCGTCAAGAAAGTCCAGCTTGACATGGAGGAGCTCACGGACGCGAGTTCGCGCTTCCCGCAGATCCCCGGTGATCACCCGGCCGAAAGCAAGGACCCACGCCGCCCAACCTCTCACCAACCGGTCGCCGTGGGCTACGCAGATCGACTCACACTCATCGACGAGGTCGACGGCTTGGTTGACGTTCCCCAGACAGGACGCTGTCAACGACCGTTGCGGGTAGGCAAGAGCGATGAGACCGTTCATCTCCCCGGATACGAGATGCCGGGCAATCGCGTCATCCTGCAGCCTCGCCGCAGCGTGCAGGTCACCTGCGAACAGGCGAGCCATTCCCAGGTACTGCTTCGCATAGGCCGGCACCCGCTCGTCACCGCACTGGCTTGCCACGGCGCAGCTCTCGTCCTCGAGCATCAAGCTCGAGGGAATGTCACCCTGCAGCGTGGCAATGTAACCGTTGATACACAGTGCCCAGGCCCGCTCACGACTTGGCTGCTTGTCCAGCGCCAGTGCGCGGTCGAGCCAGAAACGACCATCCCGCATGAAGCCACAGGCGATCCAGTAGTACCAGAGCGTGGAGGCCATGCGCATCCCGGCGCGGGTTTCACCCGGCTGGGTCAGGCAGAAGTCCAACGCCTCCCACACGTTGGCTTTGTCCAACTGCAGGCGGATGGACCATTCCCTCTGATCGGGGCCGAAACAGTTGTCCGCCAACTGCCCGGCAAGATACAGGTAGTAGTCTCGGTGGCGGCGGAGCACCGCCAGTTCCTTACCGCCGTCGGCGAGCTTTTCCCGGCCGTACTGCCGGATGGTTTCCAACATCTGATACCGCGTCCGTCGGCCGTGTCCGACCTCTCGGGCCAGGACCGACTTGTCCAGCAAGCCTGCCACCCCGGTGAACACGTCATCCGCGCTGATTCCCTCGTGCGCGCACACGCTCTCGGCCGCTTCCAGATCACTCGGCTTTCGCGGTCTATGCAGCTGCGAGTGCCCATGCTCGCTGGACCTGCCGGATTTCTGCGTTGGTGGGTTGAGCTGGGCGGGAGCCCATAAATCGAGCGGCAATGAGGGTGCGTCGTAGCGCGGTGAGCATGTCGGTGAACGACGGGTCGGTTTTCGACAGGTACCAGGGTGCGTGGATGCGGCGGTCGGCGACGATCCCGGATCGGTGACCGTACAGCGCATACCAGAGCACGACGAGGGTGTAGACGTACATCCCGAACGCCCAGGTGCGGTTCACGGCTTCCGCGGTGCGGTTACGGGCCTGTCCGACGCCGAGGGTCTGGCGGGTGTCGAAGAACGTGACCTCGATCGCCCACCGGGCGGCGTAGCGGGCCACCAGATCGGCGGCGGTGACGCTCAGGTCAGTGGTGATCAGGGCCAGCATCGGCCCGGTTTCTCGGTCACGCACGAGGGTCATCCGTACCGGGTGGGGCCCGAACACCCCGTACCAGAGGCAGTCGAGGACCGCGATACGCACGGTGTCGACCCGCCCGTAACGCGTCACGGACACCGTCTGCCACACCGCGGTGGCGGCGGCCTCGCTGGGGGTACCGATCCGGGCGCCTTTCAATCGTGGCCGGCCCCGTTTACCGCTGCGGGCCGGTGCGCGGTGATACACCACCGCGTTGCGGGGCAGCCGGGTCGTCCATGTCACGGTGGCGGGCAGGTCCCGCAGGCCATGGCCGTGGTACGCGGCGTCGGCGACCACGTGGACCCGCCGGCCCGGCGTCCGGGCGGCGATGACGGTGATCATGTAGGCGGCCAACTCCACGGTAGAGGCGGTGCCCTTGCCCTGCCAGCGCCGGCACAACACCGGCAGGCACAACGGCCGGGACAGGAACGAGGGCCGCACGATCACCCCGACGACCACCCAGCGGTGACCGAACGCCAGCTTGTTCCGGGCGGGCGCCGAGCCGTCGTGGATCCATCCGACGCCGTGGACCTTCTTACCCCGACGGCGATGCGCGGTGTCATCGACCGCCAGGTGCAGATCGGCGCCGTCGGCGACGAGGTGGGTCAGGACCAGATCGAACACCGTCAGGCCGATCTGGTCGATGGTCCAACGCGTGGTCGAGAAGAACCGGTGCGCCCGATCATGCGACCAGGACGTGGCCATCCCGGCCCCGGTGAGCATCCCGCAGACCGTACGTTGCCCGGTCTGCGCGACCAACCCGACGACCATCGCGGAGAAGACCCCGAACGTCGGCGCCGTGAAACACCCACCGAAGGCGTCCAACAACCGACGCAACGAGATCGGTAGGCTGACTCCTGGAAGCATCGACGGATCACTTTCGGCAACGACAGTGGTACAAGGACCGTCGATGCTTCCGTCATCTCACCCCAAGATCACGCACTCCCAGGCCACCCGGCGTGTCACACCCACCGCCGACCCCTCATCAAAAACTGCGAAAGTCCAGAGATCAAACCCGCCGGCAAAGACCGACAGCCTCGCCCACAACTCCCGTTCCTGCTCCGAACACAGGTCGAAGCTCCACTCCACGGCAGCCCGCAGCGTCTGATGGCGAGGCAATGCGCTGCGATTCCCCACCGTCAGCAGCCGGTAGCGGTCCTCCAGTCGCGCGAGGATCTCCTCCACCGACAACACCCGCATCCGCACCGCCGCCAGCTCAATGGCCAGCGGCAACCCGTCCACCCGCTGGCAAAGCAGGGTCACAGCGACCTCGTTGTCCTGATTCACGGCGAAACCGGGCAGCACTGCCGCCGCCCGCTGCTCGAACAGGGCGAGCGCCTCGTACTGCCCACCCCGCAACGACCGCGTCCGTGGCCGCCTATCTGCGCTGTCCTCATCGTCCGTCGGTGGCAGGGACAACGGCGGCACCGGCCAAACCTGCTCACCGGCGATCCCCAGCGACTGCCGGCTGGTCACCAGGATGCGCACCCCGGGAGCAGCAGACATGACCCGACCGACCAGATCAATGCTGGCATCCAGCAGGTGCTCGCAGTTGTCCAGCACCAGAAGCAACTGCTTGTCCGCCAGATGCTCCAGCAGCACGACGTCCAACGGACGGGTGGACTGGTTACGCAGCTCCAATGCCTCGAACACGGCGTGCGGCAGCAACGACGGTTCCTGCACCTTCGCCAGCTCGACCAGCCACGCCCCATCGGGAAAGGCCCGCTGCAACTCCCGCGCCACTCGCAACGCCAGCCGGGACTTTCCCGCCCCGCCCACACCGGTCAACGTCACCAGCCGCGACACCGACAGCGATCGCTTCACCTGCGCCACAGCCTGGCGCCGGCCGACAAAACTCGTTGCTTCCCCGGGAAGGCTGCCTGCGCTCCGACTCGAAACACTGACCACTGGAACCACCACTGCCAGCAAGCCTACGTCGGCCCTGACCAGCGGCAAGGACGACGTAGTCCATCAATGGCTGAAGTAGTCAGTTGTCGATAGAGTTCACGGTACCTGATGAAATGCGGGCAATTCGGATAAAAGGGGACATTGTTTGGAGGGCTGCTACCGAGCAGAACAAGGCCGCGGAGGCGGTCATGGCCGAGGCTGTGCCAGAGCCCGTCTTCACGCCCTGCGGACATCAATCTCGGCGAGGGACACCCGCTGTTGGGTGACCCATGCGGCGACCTGTGTTCGAGAGATGAAGCCGAGCTTCACCAGGATGTCCTCAATGTAGGCTTCAGCTGTACGCCTTCCGATGACAAGTCGCTCGGCGATGTCGTTGCTGGACAGACCCTTTGCGACGAGGACGGCGACTTGCTCCTCCCGTGGAGTCAGTCGCGGTTGGGGTCGCGCAGCACCTGTCGCGGGCACTGGCGCCTTCTCGCCAAGGGCGTCGGCAAGGCCTCGGCTCCCGTGTTCGGGATGGAATGCGACGATCCGAGCTGCCGCACGGCCGGGCCCGGTCGCCGATGGGCACATGGATTCGTGTTGACGCATCGCACACCTCGCTGGTGGTGCAAGTACAGCGGTTTGCCGGTCGAACCAACATGACCAGCGTCCCCGCCACGAACCGACCCCAACACGGGAGAATCACCTAGACCGCTACCTACGTTCCAGACGTAGGTAGCAGCCGCGGCTGGCAGCGGTCAGTGGCGCCCAGCGGCGGCGGGACGGGTGGTGAACCGGAATGAGGTGTACTGCCCGGATTCAACCAGGCCCGTATCGACGCTGAAACAGCCCTCGGCAGCATATACGTCATTCGTACCGACGTCACCGCCGACATCCTCGACCCGACGGGCGTGGCCGTCGCGCGCACGCGCACACCAGGGGCCGGCTCGTCCTGCGGCGAGCGGGGCGCCGTTGCGTTGTGGATCGTCGGACGCGTTGAACCCTGATCGGGTCGCCTGGTCAGATCGCTTGGTCCGTTCGTAGGTCTCAGTTGGTGTACTGCTCGACGTGGTGCCACGCGGACGGGATCAGTTCGTCGAGGGAGTCGCGCTTGGTCGAGGCTCCCGCCACGATCAATGTCAGGGTCGGGTCGCGGTGCTGGCAGCCCGCCATGGACTGCGGGCGATCTCCTCGTCTACGTGCCGCGGAATCTTGATGATGGGTTGCGTACGGCTCTCGCGGCAGTTGCGAATCAAGGATGCCTTTGTGTTGCCCGGCTGACAGGTCCTCGCTGGGCAAGAGTCGCAGGCGGTAGGAAGTAGTGCTGGCCACGTTGCCGGAATGGTGGCTGGTCCACCCACCTGACGCTGGTGCCCTTGGGTGAGTTGGCCCAAGCACCCCACGCCACGAACGGCAGTCTGGACCACTAAGGTGAAGGCGTGACCTCAAGCCCCTCAAGTGCAAGCCGACGACGCTCCGCTGCCGGCCCCCGCGCGGAAGACACGATTCTTCGCGTTGCATACGAACTCGTAATCGAGGGTGGGCTTCGGCGTGCTTCAATGGAGGCTATCGCCCAGCGCGCCGGAGTGAGCAAAGTCACCCTGTACAAGTGGTGGCCCAACCGAGCGGCGCTCGTGATGGATGCCTTCATGGACTACGGGTCGAGTGTCCTTCCGTATCCGAGCCCGATGACTGCCGCACAAGTTCAGCGTCAACTCGGCCGAATGGCGCAGGAGTTCAAAGGTAGCACCGGACGAGTAGTCGCCGAACTGATGGCGGAGGCCCAGTATGACGATGACGTCCGGACAGCGTTTCGCGATGGGTATGTGAAGGCGAAACGTCAAGAGGGCATCCGACTGATCCGTAGCGCGATCGACGCCGGCGTCCTACGCGACGTGGACCCGGACATCGCTCTCGATCTCATGTACGCGCCACTCTACTTCCGACTCCTCGTAGGGCATGGGCCATTGACCTCCGACTTCGTCGAAAACCATGCGAAACTCGTTTGGCGGGCGCTCGCCGCCGACTCGGCCTCCGTTGAGGAACCTGAGTGAGGGATCCCCGCTCTGCCATAGCCTGGCGGAAACGGCCCCCCGCGCGGACTCGCCCGGCTCGTGTTCCGGGGCTTGGACGCTCCTGTGGGCGCCGCGACGGGTCTTCTGTTCGCCGAGGTAGCCGAACCAGCGTTCGACCTGGTTGATCCAGAATGAGCCGGTCGGGTGAAATGAGCTGCGCACGCCGCTGGCGCTCGAAGCGGCCCTCACCGAGCCGACCCGACCCCGCACTCATGGCGGGCCGCCTGCGAACGCGCACTCGCCGCGAAGATGGCAACAGGAGCGTGCCACCGCGCATGGGGGCGCTGGTGAACGCCGAACCACACCCCGCGGCGGGCCCGACTTCGCCATGTCCTTTTCGATCACCGCGCCGGAACAGAATGTCGTCGATGACACCCTGATCACGGCATCCTCGGTCAGAAGCCGAGCGACCGCCAGATCGGCCAGCAGCACCCCGACCGCGTCCACGGGCCAGCGGGCCGGGGCGAGGTCCCGGTGCGCCCGGCCATCCCCGCACCCAACGGCATCCCGCACACCGGACCATCGATGTTTCGGCTCCACGCACCCCGGCGCGCCGCACGCGAAACCGCCTTGGACGGCTCAATTGCGATGTCCGGCGCGCAGCCTTTCGCCATAGTCCATCCAGTGCGCTGTGGCCAGCCAGCCACAGTCGACGGGAATACTCACGCCGGTCACTGCAGTGGAGGAATCCCCTAAGAGGAACGCCGTGACTGCTGCAACCTCGTGAGGATCAACCAATCGGCCCAGCGCAGTGGCCCGCTCGATGCTGGCGACATCTCTCTCCCCCGCCTCGATCCGCCGGACAAGTTCGGGCGTCCTCGTGAAGCCAGGGGCAACCGCATTGACCCGGATCCCGCGACTTCCAAGCTCGCCGGCCGCCAATCGGGTAGAAGCCTCGAGCGCAACCTTGGCCGGTGCGTATGCGTGGAGCGGCAGGGGACGGTGAGCGTTTACTGAGGTGATGTTGACGACGGCCGCACCCGGGCGCATCAGGGGTGTCAGATGGCGGATGCACCGCATCGCGCCATGGTAATTGACCTTCCACACCAACTCAGCCTGATCCGGGTCGGGATCCAGGAGACTGGTGACATCCTGCAGTACTCCAGCCGCATTGACGAGTCCGGCGACCGGCTCGCCGCCGAGCCGCTCTGCGAGCGCCAGAACGCTATGGTCGCTAGTCACGTCAAGGGCGATCGTGTCGCTGGTTTCCCGGATGTCCGTAGCGACTACCGGCCTCCCCAGGATACGCAACTCCGCGGCGATGGACGCTCCGATACCTCCGGCCGCGCCTGTGACAACCACGTATCCCTCAGGCATCGGAACCTTCCTTCGGCCCAGTGAGCCGGAAACGTCGGACCTTGCCGACACTGGTGCGTGGTAGTGCATCGACGATGTGCCAGCGACGAGGTCGCGCTGCGGGCGTGAGTTGGCTGGCTGCCCATTCGGCAAGCGCGTCGAGGTCGGGCGGAAATGCTGGGTCATGTGGGACCACGTAGGCGACAGGCACCTGGTCTCTCATGGGGTCCGGTTCCGCGACGGCGGCCGCCTCAAGAACTCCGGGCGCCTCGGCGAGCATGGCTTCGAGCTGGGTGAGGGATACGTTCTCTCCGGCCACTTTGATCACGTCGTCGACACGGCCGACGAATTGCAGGGCGGTCCCCTCGGCATCCCACGCGACGAGATCGCCGGTGGCGAACCAAGTGATCCCGTGGTCGTCATGGAAGGCGGCTGTCGTCGCGATCGGGTCGCGCAAGTAACCAGCGAAGAGGTCGTCCCCGGGTTCACCACACACCCACAGTTCACCCGGCACAGTGCCTGAGACCTGCACACCATCCGCTCCGACGACGCGAACCTCTCGTCCGGGCACAGGTGTGCCGATGCGATCCGGCGATGCGGCTTCCAGTGCGACCGTGGTCACCGCCGCGATCGTTTCCGTCATTCCGTAAAGTTGCCGGGGATGGACGCCGGCAAGACGCGCAAAGGACTCGAAGTGGCCCGCCGCGAGGCTTTGAGCAAACCAGACATGTTGCAGTCTCAAGGGCCTCGCGTCATCTGCCGTGCGTGCCAGGATCATTCGAATGGGGGCGGCAAATAGGCTTGCGTGGGTAACTTCGAGTTCGTGGGCCACCTGCACCCACTGGGACGCCGAGAAAGACGACGTCAGGGCGACAGACGCGCCTGTCGCGATCGCGGGGGCAAAACAGTAGTACTGGGCGTTGGCGTGAAAGAGTGGCAGCGTGACGTACCAGCGCGAATCCGGGCGCGACTCCGCCAGCGCGGCCATGGTCTGCGCGACCCTCACGTAGTTGCGCTGGGTCAGCACAACACCCTTGGGCTCTGCGGTCGTACCGGAAGTGAACATCACCGCCAGACGATCACTCGGCGAAGGCCGGCCCGTGAGGCGGCTTGCGGAGGACCCGCCGAGCAGCGGCGAACCCTCGACCAGGTCGGTCTCGTCTTCGGCCAAGGCGACAACCACACGCAAGCCGGCGTTCTCGACGTATGCGGCCGCACGAGACGAGGCGCAGAAGCCGATCGTCGGCGAAGTTCGCCTCACCTGCTGCACCAAGTCGCGAGGGCCGGACTCCGGATCGACCGGCACTATGTAGGCACCAAGCCGTGCTGCGGCGAGCCAGACAGCCACAAAGGCGGGGCAATTGCGCAGCGCCAGGTGAACCGCGCCGCCTCTGCCCACACCCGCATGGGCCAACGCGCCGGCCACGCGAACAACGCATTCGTCGAATTCTGAATAGGTCCAGGTTGTGACGCCCCCCGCACTGTTGCGGAATACGAGGAACTCCGCTTCTCCGTAATTGGCAACAGTCGTTTGCCAGACATCCGCGAAGGTCGCCGGCGAATCTGAATCAGTCACAGTCAGGCCGCGTAGTTGGAGCCGGCACGCTCGAGGCGTCGCAGCAGGGACGGCCACTCCAGATTCTGCGTGAATGACCCCTGCCACTGACGGGCCGTCAGGTCCAGCACCTCCTCCGAGGGAAGGACGAGCGGACCGCCGGTTGCCTGCGCGAGCAACTGCGCGCGGGCCGACTTCTCCAAGTAGTACATCTCGACGAAGGCTTGAGCGACCGATTCACCAACCGTGATCGAGCCGTGATTACGCATCATCAGGACCGCCTTGCCCTCGAGATCGGCGACGATGCGCGCACGCTCCCCAGTTGCGAGGGCAATGCCCTCGTAGTCGTGGTATCCGATACGACCGTGAAACCGCATCGCGTGCTGCGTCAGAGGTAGCAACCCCTCGGCCAGACAGGCAACCGCCATCTGCGCCTCGGTATGAAGATGCATGACGCATCCCGCGTCGTCGCGGGCAGAGTGTATGCCTCCATGGATGACAAATCCTGCGGAGTTGGGGCGGTATCCGTCCGGCACCTCACCGATGATGTTTCCGTCGAGGTCGATCTTGATCAAGTTCGAAGCAGTGATCTCGTCGAACGACAAGCCCAGTGGATTCACCAGGAAATGGTGGTCGGTGCCTGGCACCCTGGCCGAGATGTGGGTATAAATCAGATCGTCCCACCCGAACATGGCACACAATTGATACGCCGCAGCGAGATCTCGGCGGACCGCCATCTCCTCGGGAGAGCGTGGGTTTCGGTCGGGAATCTGCCCAGAGTCGAGGAGGAAGGAGTCGTAGATCTCCACCTGATGAGCCATGAGGATCCCTTCAGAACTGACCTAAACGTTAAGTTCATTTTCGGCCAGCTTCATCGAGTTGTCAACACGATCCCCGATCACCCGAGGCCGTCTGCGACGAGCCGGCCCTCACACGCTCCGCTTTGCAATCTTCAGCTGAACGACCCTCTTGGTGGACAAAGAGGAACGGAGCACTGGATGAGTGACACGAGGGCGGGAGTGCGGAGACAGACAATAGCCTCCATGATCGACGTTGCTGAGGCAACGATGACCATGGAGGCTATTGAGACAGCCGGTGACCCGCAGGCTGACCGCCTTCGACCGCTGACAGCTCCGCGCTGCGGCGCGCGTACACCATGTGGGCAGCGGCTGGTTCGAAACCGTGGCGATCGCCCAGCAGCGGCCCGCAAGTGCCGGCCCAAGTCGGTCCGCGGCGCGCTGATCGCCGGCTCCGAGAAGGGGCTGACCCTCGATGGCCGCGTTCGACGCGCTGGGCCCCGCACCCCACGTGGCCGGCCCGCCCGCGAAGCGCGACCTCGCCACCACCGTGATGGGCCAGCCCAGCTCCCTCCCGGTCATCATCTCATCGAGCCCGGCAAGCAGCCGACGACCTTCTTCGGCGCATACTTCGCATGGAGTCAGTCCCCGCCGGCCAGCTGGCTGGCCCATGCTCAACGGCGTCACCCGCGTCGACGACCCCAAACGGGCGGTCGACGCCACACCCGCGACGATCCGCGTCCTGCCGTCGATCGCCGCGACCGTCGGCGACCAGAGAGGTCCTGCTCGACGGTGGCGTACGCCGCGGCAGCGACGTGATCAAGGCCCACGCACTGGTCGGCCAGCGCTGATGTCGTCGATGGTCCATGGGTCGGAGGCGAGCACTGATCGCGTGGCACGTCTACGTCGCGCCATGACCCAGGACCACCGCGAGCGGGTCGCCGCCCTCCGCCGTAAGCCGACGGAGGCACACCCGGACACTTCGCGCCCCTCAACGCCAGGCAGGCCGCCGAGGCGCTGCTCTCCTTGCCGATCGGCGTTGTGCACCGGTTCGACGGCGAGGGGCACCGGTCGCCGTCGCCGAGATGACCAGAGCACGGGTGACATCGCCGCAGGGAGGGCGCTACCCGGCTCGTCGATCCGGCTTGCAGGGGGACCGAGGTTTTGCCAACGGCCAGGAACGGCCTGGTTGCGTGGTGCGCATGGCCGGCGCCCTTCGTTCGGGGTTCCCATCCCAGGTCACCCCTCGACGGCCGGCTCCAGCGACCTCAGCTCCGAGGCATCGATGAGGCTACGTGTGTACTGATGCTGCGGCGCCCCGAGTACCGCCTCGACCGGCCCCTCTTCCACGATCTTGCCCTTCAGCAGCACGGCAGTGCGGTGGCACATGTGACGAACCATGTGCATGTCGTGCGCGACAAAGATGTAACTCACGCCGAGTTCATGCTGAAGATCGAGCAGCAGGTTCGAGATCTGAGCACTCACGGAGACATCGAGGGCGGACATCGGCTCGTCGAGCACGATGACGTCCGGGTCCTCGCAGAGGGCCCGCGCGATGGCCACACGCTGTCGCTGGCCGCCGGAAAGCTGGTGCGGAAAACGGTCGGCAAAATCCTGCGGGAGGGCAACCTGATCAAGCAGCTCAGCGGCACGTTCACGTCGGTTCGCTCTCGACGCACGGCGTTCGATCGCCCGGCGCTCGGTGATGATGTCCCACAGCCGACGACGTGGATTGAGCGAACTGTACGGATTCTGGAAGACCGCGGACACGGAATTGAAATAGTCCCGGCGAACAGCATCATTGAACTTCGAACGATCAGTCCCTTTGAAGAAGACCGATCCGGAAGTTGGCTCCTCGATGCCCAGCAGCAAGCGCATCAGGGTTGTCTTGCCGCTGCCCGACTCGCCGACAAGGCCGACCATCTCGCCGGGACGGACCCCGAAACTGACGTCCGCCAACGCGTGGACCTCGTCACGCCCCTTGGGCGAGTAGGTCTTCGTAACGGATCGCGCTTCGATGATGAAGTCGGTCATGCCGCCACCACCGGGCTCCAGCAGGCAAAGGACGATCCGTGCTTCGCCTGTACCGTCGGTGGCATCTCGGCGCGGCATCTATCTATCGCGCTCGGGCATCGAGGTGCGAACGGGCAGCCGGCTGGTAGGGATGCGAGGGAAGGCGGGCTTCCAGGAATCGCAAGCAGCTTCCTTCGCGGCCCGACGTCGAGCGACGTTGCTTCCAGGAGGGCACGCGTATAGGGGTGGTGCGGATTGCTGAACACGGTTCCCGTCGGTCCGCTCTCGACCACGACGCCGGCATACATGACGACGACGCTTTGGCACAGCAGCCGCGCCACCCGCACATCATGCGTAATGAACAGCGTCGCAAGATCCCGCTCCTTGCGAAGCTGGTCGAGCAACCTCAGGATGCCGATCTGCGTCGTGACGTCAAGTGCTGTGGTCGGTTCGTCAGCTATCAGAACGCTCGGTTGCTTCGCGAGCGCGATGGCCATCGCCACGCGCTGACGCATGCCGCCGCTGAACTGATGCGGATGCTCGTTGAGCCGATCGCGCGCGTTGACGATGCCGAGGGACTCGAGCAGTCGCACGATCACGTCATCCCGATCTCCCTTGTCGGTGTGCGGCATGGCCTCGACGATCTGCGACCTGATGGTGAAGAGGGGATCGAGCGCAGTCGTCGGATCCTGAGGAACGAGCCCGATCTCGCTTCGAAGCACACTTCTCATCTGCTTCTCCGACATGCGGGTCACGTCCCGCCCGTTGACGTGGATCTCTCCATCGACAATGTCGCCGATCGGCGGGCGAATCATCCGCATGACGCTGAGAGCCACGGTGCTCTTGCCGCTACCCGACTCTCCGACCAGAGCGGTGGCGCGCCCCTTCTCGATCGTCATGGACACGTCCCGCACCGCCGGCACGGTGGCCCCACCCTGAAAGTAGCTTGTGCTGAGATTCTTGATCTGAAGCACTACCGCCGCCTTGTCGCGGGATCGAGGGCCTGGCGAAGCCAGTCGCCCGTGAGGTTGGCCGCCAGGACCGTCGCGCTCAGACACATCCCGGGAATGACAGGGATCCACCATGCGGTGGCCAGGTAATTGCGTCCGTCCGCGAGCATGTTTCCCCAAGACGCGGCGGGTGGTTGAACGCCGATTCCGAGGAAACTCAGCGACCCCTCAGCGATGATCGCAAGACCGAGTTGCAGCGTCGCCAGTACGAGAAAGGTCGGAACAAGATTCGGTAGAACGTGACGGGTGATGGACCACCACGAACTCCCGCCCATGATCCTCGACATCGTCACGAAATCCTGGTTGCGAACGGTCACCACTTCGCTTCGCAAAACACGGGCATACTGCGGCCAGACCGCCAGGACGAGCACCAGAATGACGATGACGATGCCCTTGCCGAATACGGCGACCACCACGATTGCGAGCAGCAGCACAGGAAAGGCCATCGAAGCATCGGCGACTCGGGTCAGAATGGCGTCGACTCGGCCTCCCAGGAATCCGCCGACCAAGGCGACAAAGAGCCCGATACTGCCAGCCACCAGGACCGCGCCCACCGCGACGAAGAACGAGACCTGCGTCCCGGCGAGCAGACGGCTCAGTACATCTCGGCCGAGCTGGTCCGTTCCCAAGAGATACTGCGAGCGCCCGCCGTCCATGAACGCGGGCGGCAGCAGCGTATCGGTCAGACTCTGCTTCGTCGGGTCACGGGGCGCGAGCATCGGTCCGAACAAGCCAAACAGTGCGAATCCCGCCAAGATCACGATCGAAACGATCGGTGTCCCGCGCCGCCGCCGGCGCAGCCTGAGCCTTGGCCGAGACCCTTCGCTGCGCTCTCGAGGCTGGGCTTTCATTTCGCTACCCACTTACGCCGTCACCTTGCTTGACGAATTGCGGCTGTTTGACTGCCGGACGCGGGGGTCGAGCCAGCCATATGACAGATCCACGAGGAACAGAAGACCCACGTAGACCAAGGTATTCACGATGACGATGCCTTGGATCAGGGCGAAGTCCCGCGAATTGATTGCTTGAATCGCCAGTTGTCCCACTCCGGGCCAGGCGAACAGGCTTTCCACCACAATGGTGCTGGAGAACATGGCGCCAAGCTGGACACCGGACAGCGTCACGACGGGAAGCGAGGCATTGCGCACAATGTGAGCGAGCAGCACTACCGGGGAAACACCCTTCGAGCGCTCGAACATCGTCTGGTCCCGTCCCGCCACCTCGAGCACAGCAGAGCGAGTGAGCCGAGTGATCGCGGACAGCGGGAAGGCCGCCAGGGCGACGGCCGGCAAGATGATGCTCTTGAGGTCACCCGAACCAAAAGCCGGCAGGAGGCCCAGATTCACGGTAAAGAGCAGGACGAGCAGCATGCCCAGGAAGAATGCCGGAACAGATTGCCCGGCGACGGCGACCAGTCGCACCCCCTTGTCAAAGCGACTGTTCACACGCGTACCCGCCAGCGTGCCGAGAACGAGACCGCCGACCAGCGCGATGACGAAACCGACGAGGGCGAGTTCCGCCGTATTGACCATCGCGGGCCCGACAATCTCGAGCACGTCCGTGCGAAAGCTCGTAGACATGCCGAGATCACCGGTCACGAGACCGCGCAAGTAGTCCGCGTACTGGATGAACACCGGCTGGTCAAGGCCCAGATCTCTTCTCACTTGGTCGATCTGAGCCGGTGTTGCGTCCACAGGGGCGAGTAGCGCAGCCGGATCTCCGCCGAGGCGAGCAAGGAAGAACACCAACGTGACGACGACCCAGAGTGCCACGAGCCCCTGGGCCAGGCGAGATCCCGTGTATCTAAGCATGCTCCCTCGCGCATCTTGGTTGTCCTGCGGTCATCGCTGTTTCTTGCAGAGAACGCCGGATCGTCCCGGCTCGACCGATCACCAACTGCGGCTCGCCGAACCGAGATCGGTCGGTCGCCGTAGCCGGCGGCGGGTGCCCAGGGTCGACCTGGGCACCCACCGCGAGCGGCCTACGGTCACTTGGCGCGCAGATACCAGAACGGTCCCGCGTAAGGATTGCCCTCCATCTGCGTCCACTCGGCGACCTTCGGTCCGATGGCGCTCACCGCGTCAAGACGTACGACCGGAAGAACGTAGAGGGACTCATATGCATATTGGCTCATCTCGGTAGCGATACGCGTCCGCTCCCCCTCATCGACGGAGGCGTCCAGATCGGCGAAGAGCTGTTGCCACTTCGGGTCCTTCGTGGCCGAGTACGGACCGTTCGCTCCGTACCAGATGTACGTCTTCGACGGATCAGCCGAGAAGAGCACCGACGGCGCGCCTTGGACTGTCGCACCGTCCAGCTGGTGCTTGGTCATCTTGTCGACATAGTTGGCCGGGTCCATGATGTTGAGGTCCACATTGACCCCGAGGTCCTTCCACTGACCCACAACCGCCTCGGCGAACTTCTGAACGTCTGGATACGACGACGTCGTGCTGTACGAGTTCACCGTGAAGCGAAGATCGCCGGCGCCCGCTTCCTTCAGCAGCGCCCGCGCACCGTTGGGGTCGTACGGCACCGCTTTCAGGCTGGGATCGTTGCCCAGAGTCACGGAGTAGGTGAGATTGTTCGGGACCGAACCCATCCCCTTGTAGAGCCCCTTGGCAAGCGCCTCGCGGTCCAGCCCCATCAGGAGCGCCTTGCGAACACGCACGTCAGTGAGCTTCGAATCCGGGTGGTTGTATCCGTCGACGAGGTTGACCGTTGCGGTCTGGGCCTCCTTCGATCGAATCAGTTTTGCGGTCCCGTTACCCTGAAGCTGCGCGATGCCGTTCGGCGTGAGACCGGTGATCATATCCAACTGCCCGGAAATCAGGCCCGCGATGCGGCTCGACTCCTCCGGAACAATTTTGACGACCAACGTCTTGAAGTTTGGCTTGCGGTCGGAATCCCAGAAGTCGTCGAACCTCTCGAGCGTGACCGAGTCGTTATACTTCTGCGAAACGAGCTTGAATTGGCCGGCGGCAACCGGCCGCTTCCGAAAATCTTGCTCGCCCACCTTGTTGTAGTACGCGGTGGCTACCGGCGGTGGCGTGTCGAGACCGAGGGTTGCATACGGTGCTTTGCTGGCGATCTGAATCGTGAGGTCGTCGACAACCTGAACAGACGCGACCTTTGACGCATACGTGGCGTACGACGTCATGTCCGAGTTCTGTTGCACACGCTTGATCGATGTCGCGACGTCGTTGGCGGTGAACTCCGAACCATCCTGCATCTTTACGCCCTTGCGCAGGTGGAAGGTCCACGTCTTCTTGTCGGGGCTGATGTCCCATGAGGTGGCAAGAGCCGGGATGGGCTTCAGATTCAGGTCCTGCCGAATCAACGGCTCGCCGATCGCCCATTTCATGGCGTAGTTGCCACCACCCTCGTTCGCGAGGATGGGATCTACGTACTGTTGCAGAAGCGAAGCCACCCCGACAGTCAGGGTCTGATTCTTGGCAACGCTGGGCACCGTTTCACTATCGGATCCCGATGCACCGTTCTTGCACGACGCAATGACGAAGCACAGGGCGACAAGACAAGCCGCCCCAGCCGCCTTCGCCGTGCGTCTCGGCGATGTTGCCGAGGCCCCGAGCCGGATCGCGCCTAACTTGAACATTTCCCATCCTTATTGAGTCGACCCCCGCATGGGCAGACGAAGCACGGCGCTCGATCCAGGAGCCCGCAACAACCTCTTCTCGTTCCGAGCCATCCGATATCGCCCGAAAAAAGCAGCCGCCAGACTCGCTGCTTCCCGCCCGTCGCTCAGGCGCCCGCGCGCCTGCTATTCGACCGGGTTGTGATTGAAGCCGGGAAGCAGCAGATGGCCCCCGTCGACCGGGACCGAAACGCCAGTGATTGCGCTTGCTTCGTCAGAGACCAGCCACAGCGCCGCATTCGCGACCATCTCCGGCGGCATGAATCCGTGTCCCTTCAGGGCGTGGAAACGACGGCCACCCCGCTCCCGATCCTCACGGGTTCCCCCCGCTCGGCCGGCCATCATGTCGTACATGCCCTGCCAGTCCGTCATTCCGGTGTCGATTGCGCCCGGGCACACGGCGTTGCACCGGATTCCGTAGGGAGCCAGCTCGAGCGCAACGGTCCCCATCAGACCAACCAGGCCCCGCTTCGCCGCGACGTAGTGCGCGTAGTTCGCCCCGGGCTCAAACGCCTTGACCGACGCCGTCATGACGATCGAGCCGCTCCCGCGCTCGATCATGTGGGGCGCCACGGCCTTTGCCGACTTCCAGACGCCCGTCAGATTGACGTCGATCATGTCGTCCCACATCTCCTCCGACATCTCCCAGAATGGCGCGAGGCTGTGGATCCCGGCGTTCGCGATCAGAATGTCGACGTGTCCGAGTTCGGCGATGGCACGCGCGACCGCGTCATCGAGCTGGGCCTGCGATCTGACGTCCGCCTGGATGCCGATCGCGCGGCGGCCGATGCCCTCGACCAGTTTGACCGTCTCAGCGAGATCGTCCTGCGAAGCCATCGGGTAGTCGACGGTCGCGATCTGCGCAGCAATGTCGACGGCGACGACATCCGCGCCCTCCCTGGCGAGAGTCGTGGCGTGCGCGCGTCCCTGCCCGCGCGCCGCCCCGGTAACGAGGGCCACCTTCCCGTCCAGCTTGCCCATGTCAACCTCCTTGAGTACGCCCTATTCGGTGAATCACGCGTCTATCCACGAGACCGCGTCTGTTTGAACTCTCGCCTCGCCCGGGAGGTGTCCGACGGCAAAGGCCGACGCAGTTCGACACGCGGTCGACGTCATCCCCGCAATGTCAAGGTCGCCGCGCGCAGGCCGGCGAAATCAACGACTTTCGGCCGTCAGCTCTTTCCACTTGTGCACAACGCCGCCCTTTACGGTGGCGGAAATCTTCCGTAGGGCGGTGATGTCCTCAACCGGGTTTCCATCCAGCACGATCAGATCCGCGACGTAGCCCGGCGCGATAGCGCCAGTCCTGTCGTCGACGCCCATGAGCTTCGCGTTGCCTTCAGTGGCTGCGGTCAACACGTCACCGGACGAGAGTCCGGCCACCTTGACGAGGATCTCGACCTCGTCCACGAGGTTGCTCGGCTCAGAGAACATCGCCGCGTAGTCGCTTCCTACGCCCCACGGCATTCCACGGGCGATAGCCCTGACAAAGTGGTCGAACTTCGACTCATAGACCTGCCGTGCCCTCGCGTGGAGGCCGGGGAACTCAGGATGCTCCGAAAGCACCTTGTACACAACGAACGTCGGAATGAGCGGCACGCCGCGCTCCGCCATCAGGTCGGCAGCCTCGTCGTCCACGTAGGAACCGTGCTCGATGGTCGAGACACCGAGGCGCACCGCTCGCTTGATCGCCTCCGCGGGATGAGCGTGAGCGGCCACCGGGCGGGCGCGCTTCCTGGCCTCATCAATCGCCACGCTGAGTTCATCGTCGGTGAACTGGAGCCACTTCTCCGATTCCGACGGCTCGAAGACGCCGCCACTGCACATGACCTTGATCAGATCGGCGCCCGCCTGGAGTTGCTGGCGGGTGGCCTTCAGCACCTCATCGACACCGTCGGCAACCCGGTGAAACATGTGACCATGGCCGCCCGTCGTGACGATTGCCTGCCCCGAACACTGCATCGTCGGCCCATTCACGATGCCACCGGCAATTGCATTCCGCAGCTCGATGTCGATGTTGTGGGTCCCGCCGACATCGCGAACCGAAGTAACTCCTGACCGGAGAAAGGCCTCGGCCCTTCGGACAGACTCGTACGCGAGTCGCGCCTCACTGTGGCCGTGACCCGCCGCGCCCAAACTCAGATGTGTGTGCGCATCAATCAGCCCGGGGAGGATTGTCATTCCGGTGACATCAATGGCCTCCGCCCCCACCGGTAGCGGTATACCCGCGCCGCAGCTGTCGATCCGGCCGTCAATGATGACGACGTCACCACGGCTCATCGACCCGCCAACAAAGATCTCGGCACCGACCAGGGCCAAAACAGATGAACTCATCACCACTCCCGCGGCTTCGTTCGCCGTGCAACCCCGCCGATACCTTGTTCGTCAGCCTCCGACACTCGCGCTTCTTCCTACTCGGGGCGGTCCACCTCGGTCGCCACGGCGCTATGTATTCATGCATATGAACCGAACGTTCAGTTCATCTTCCACGCCGCGTCGCCCACTGTCAAGGCTCCAAATCTTCGTAGTGAAGAGCGAAATCGTTTTCCGGCATCGGTGGGCCAACAAGCCGTTCCTTCACACCGTCCGCGCTCTCGCCGGCGGCCCCCACGGCCGCAACTCGACGGTGTCAGTGTGAGCGAGATTCACGAACGCCAGATCGGCGCCTCGCTTGGCCCGCTCGGCGTCCGGGGTGAACACCTACTCTGTAGCAGGGCCCTGGCAACGTCGGGCCCAGTAGGGCGTGGTGGCAGTTTGCTGCGGCGATGTTGGGTGGCGCCGACGCGGTGGCCGCCAGCGGAAGCCGCGCGGTTGCACCGGGGTCAGCGTCGCGCGGGCGGCTGCCGCATCATGTTTGCGTGAAGGTTTCCTGGGATGCGAGCGTCGTCGATCTTCCGCTGCCGGGACGGTCTGTGGTGGACGGTGACCCGTCCGCCGTTCCGACGCCGGTCGACGCCGCCCTGCCGTGGGGCCGTCGGCTGGTGGCCATTCCCCTGACGCCGGCCCAGGGGGCGGTCTTCCGCCGCTACGAGCGCGTCCGGGCATGGGGGTTCGCACTTGCATGCCTGGCCATCGTTCTGGCCGCCGCGAACCTGGCCGTCATGCTGCTCGTCGCCAGCCGCGGGCCGGGTTTCCTGCCGCTGGCTCTGGGCGCCGCTGTGCTGAGCGGCGTACTCGGGTCGCGTCGTCCGGGCCAGTATCCGGTCGTGTTCCACGGTCGGGTAACTGTGCGCCGGGTCGACCGCGTCACCGCCGAGGAGTGGCGCCGGACGGCTGGCGACACGGTCAAGGTGACCCAGAACTGACACGCCACCCGGCAGCGTCGATTCGCGAACCACCGCCGCCGCGGCCGATCCGGCAGCAACGCCAGAGACTGCCGCGCTCCACCGCCGATCTCGTATCCAGCGAGCAACTCGTCGAGACCCAACGGTCCACCCGCACCCCTGTCGGCGCTGGCGTGGGCGTTCGGACGGGGTCGAGTTGATGTTGTTGGGTTGAGGGCGTGGCGGTGCTGCTGGCCCTCGGTCCAGCGCGCTCGGTTCCTGCTGTAGGGATTGATGGCGGGTTGGGGTGGTGCGTGGTGGTGCGTGCGGCAAGGGGGTGGTCTGCCTCAGGTGGCGAAGACGGCGTTCCAGAGGGTGAGCCAGGCTCGGGTGCGGGGCGTGGGGCGGCGTTGGGGGCGGGCGAGCCGGGCTGGGATGTTGATCAGGTGGGTGCGCAGGGTGGCGCCTCGGGCTTTGGCGTAGCGGGTGGTGCCGGTGAGCGTGCCGGCGGCGCGGAGTGGGCATGGGTCCCCACGCTCGACGATCAGGATGACACGAGCCGGATGACCGGAGACGGTCACGTCCGGAATCTGTGGGAGCCGGCGGGTGCGACCCCCGCCGGCCACCCGGCCTACGAGACAAACCCGATCATCCCAGCTGGCAGGGCACTCTCGTCACATCTCCACGTCGCTTCTGGTCACGAGGGACCGATCTCCACCCACGGATTCAGGCTCAGGACGTCCGGCTCGTCGGCGCGCGAACGGAACAACGCCCGCCCGGGCGACGGGCCGGGGTCATCCGGGCAGGCCCGTCCTCCACTGGTGGTGCGTACGGTGGTCGTACAGGTCGTTGTCCGGGTCGACGTCCCGCTCGACGGAGAGCGTCACGTCGTCGAACCGCAGGCCGGAGACCGCGACAATCTTGCCGAACTCGCGGGCCGAGACCGAGACATGGTCGAACCGGATGTTCCGCATCGGGTTCTCGGGGTAGCCGTCAAGGTCGAAGGCCCGGGACGGACCGTCGTACCGCGGGGTCAGCTCCGCGCGGACGTTCCTGACCACGATGTCTTCGACCGCGGTCAACGGTGCGTCCGGAGGAGTGGGCTGGGCGAGCACGCGCCACGAAGGCGGAATCTCACCGTTGTGGTCCTCGGGAAGCTGGATGGTGTTGAACCAGGGGTACCAGTTGAGTGCCCAGCTGAACGGGAAGGCCACGTCGCGCATGGTGATGTCGGTGAAGGTGACGTCGCGCACGAAGCCGCTGCGAGCGCGCGAGGACTTGATCCGGAAGCCGTAGTCCGTACCGGCGAACTCGCAGTCGTGGATGCGGACGTTGCGGATGCCGCCCGAGAGGTCACTGCCGAAGGCGAGGCCGAGTCCGGCGAGGATCCGGCAGTTGCGTATCTCGACGTCCGCGCAGACCCGGCCCACCCGCAGTCCGTCCGCGTCCCGCCCGGACTTGAGCACGATGTTGTCGTCGCCGCAGGCGATGGTGCAGTTCTCCACCAGGACCCGTTCGCACGAGTCGATGTCGATGCCGTCGGTGGACGGACCGTAGCTGTCCACAATGGTCACACCGTCCACCCGAACGTCCCGTGAGTAGCACAGGTGCACCGTCCAGAATGGAGAGCGCCGGATGGTGAGACCCTCGATGAGCACGTCGGTGGACTCGTGCACAAGCAGGATCCGCGGCCGGCGGACGTCGTAGTCCGCGGCCCACCGCAGCCTGCGCGTGTCGTACTCGGCACGCAGTCCGCCCTTGCCGTCCGGGCCCCAGTACCGGTCCCACCAGAACTGGCCCCGACCGTCGATCGACCCCGGGCCGGTGATCCGCAGATGGTGTGCCTCGAAGGCGTTGAGCAGGGCTGCCGGCCCGTCCATCTCGATGCCCGCCACCCGCGAGAACACGGTCGGGTAGTGCTCATCCGCGGTGGCCGCCGCGAGCACCGCGCCGGGACCGAGATGGAACTCCATGCCGGACGTGAGGAACAGGGCCCCGGTCAGGAACGTCCCGGCCGGCACCACCACCCGGCCGCCGGCCTTGCCCGCGGCGTCGATGGTGGCCTGCAGCGCCGCGGTGTCCAGTGCCACGCCGTCGCCCTTCGCGCCGAACTCCCGGGGGTCGAACTCGGATGGTTGCGTCATTCGGCTCACCTGACCTTGTCGTTTCAGTGGGGGGTGGCGAGGCTGGCGAACGTCTCGTCCCAGTTGCGGAGGAGGTCGTGCAGCCGGGCGCGAGCGGGCTCGGTGAGCTGCGAGTTGGGCGGCCGTACGCCGCCGGCCTCGATGCCGTTCCACCGCAGCATTTCCTTGAGTACCGACACGTTGAAGCGGGCGTTCCCTTCGTTGCGCAGCGCCTCGATCGGCCGGATGAGGCCGAGCAGCTCGCGGAGCCGGTTCAGGTCACCCGCCATGCTCGCGGTGTGCATGGCGAGTGCCGCCTCCGGGTACACATTGGCGAGGCCGGAGGTGAACGCGTGCACGCCGAGTCCGGCGTGCATCGGTACCATCGACTCGGCAAGGCCGTTGATCCATACGCACGGACCGGCCGACTCGTCATGGACCAGGGTGGACAGGGTGTGGAAGTCGTCGCGGGCGTACTTCACCGCGACGATGTTCGGGTGCCGGGCCAGCTTCTGCAGGTCGTGGCCCTTGACCCGGGCCGAGCGCAGGTACAGCACGACGGGCAGCGGGCATCGGTCGGCGACCTGCTCGTAGTAGCGCACGATGCCGGCGCCGTCCCCGAACGGATCCGGCGGCTCGTGCAGCATAGCGGCGTCGTAGCCGAGGTCGCGGGCGTACTCCGCGTCGGTGACCAGCTGGCCGATACTTCCGGCCACTCCGGCGAGCAGGAGGGCGCGGCTGCGGCCCGCGGCGACCGCACGCAGCATGCACCGGCGCTCGGACGGGTCGAGCTGGTGCATCTCCGCGGTGTTGCCCAGGGCGGTCAGCACGTGGATGCCGGCGGCGTCGGCCCGCCGCGCGATCGCGCCGGCGACGTCCTCGTTGATGCCGGTGGCTCCGTCCCGGTACGGCGTGACGAGGACGGCGGTCACGCCGTGCAAAGCGCGCAGGTTCATCGGCTCCCTTTGCCTGGGCTGGCGGTGTCTATCTCGGCGGATGCCTGGCGGGCCTGTGCGATCAGGCCGCCGTCGATGGTCAGGACCTGGCCGGTGACGTATGCGGCCTCGGCCGAGGCGAGGTAGGCGACCGCGGCCGCGACCTCCGCGCCGGTGCCGACCCGGCCGAGCGGGATCGGGATCGCCTCGGTGCGTTGCACGTCGCCGGGCAGGCCCTGGTAGCGGTCGTTGGAGATCGCGCCCGGTGCGACCGCGTTCACCCGGATGCCGTACGGCGCCAGCTCCAGCGCCGCGGCCCGGGTGAACGCCTCCACCGCGCCTTTGGTCGCGTCGTACGCGAGCGCGTTGCGGTGCGCTTTGCTGGCGCCGATCGAGGATATGTTCACAATGGACGATCCGGCGAGCATGCCGCGGGCAGCGGCGCGGCTGCACAGGAAGACCCCGCGGGCGTTCACCGCGAAACTGCGATCCCAGTCCTCGATGGTGAGCTCGAAGAACGGCACCCGGCCGGCCATCGGCAGGGCGGCGTTGTTGACCAGCACGTCGATGCCGCCGAAGGCGTCCACGATCCGGTCCACCATGCCGGTGACGGCGGAGGCGTCGGATACGTCCGCCTCCACCGCGAGCGCCTCGTGTCCCTCGCCGGTCAGCCGCCCGGCGACCGCGTCCGCCTCGCCGGGAACGATGCCGTTGACGGCCAGGCGCGCGCCCTCCTCGGCGAAGCGGGTGACGATGGACAGGCCGATGTTCCTCGTGCCCCCGGTGACGAGTACGCGCTTGCCGGCGAACCTGCCGGGTACCACCGGCGGGTTCATCGGGTGGGTGCTCCCACCCGATCCACGACCGAGGCCACCTCTCCCGCCGGCCAGGTCAGCGGTGCGCGTTCCGCGGCCAGGCGGTCATGGTCGATGCTGACGCCCAGTCCGGGGCCGTCGGGCGCGAGCAGCTGTCCGTCGCGGTACCGCACCGGCTCCCGCACGATGTCCCGGGTGTAGAGCAGCGGTCCGACCGGGTCACTCGCCACCGAGACCGCCGAGGTGGCCACGCCGAGGTGCGCGGCGGCCGCGGTGCCGATGGACAGCTCCTGGGTCGTTCCGATCAGGCAGCGCAGGCCGGCCGCCTCGGCCACCGCGATCACCCGGCGGGCCGGCGTGATCCCGCCGAGCGCGAAGAGACCGATGTTCAGCACGTCCACCGCGCGGGTGGCGGCCAGCCGGATCGCCCAGCCGCCGTCGTAGACGTGCTCGCTGACCGGCATCAGCGTGCGGTCCCGCACGAAGGCCAGGCCCGCGGCGTCCCGTTCCCGGGCGGGCGCCTCGACCAGCTCGTACTCCAGGTCCCGGGTCCGCTCGATGAAGCGGGCGGCGTCCCGGGCGTCGAGCAGGTTCGAGAAGTCGAGCGACTTGATCTGGATACGGTCGCCGAACCGGTCCCGCGCCCGGCGCAGAAACTGCTCGTCGAGGTCGAGCACGCCGCCCACGTACACCCGGAACGTCGAGAAACCCTGCGCCAGCCGGGACTCGACCACCTCCAGGTTCGCGGCCACGTCCGCCGCCGACCGCTGGCGGAAGATCGGGTACGCCACCGGCAGCGACGGCCGCACCGCTCCGCCGAGCAGACTGCTGACGCTGCGGCCGGCCAGCTTGCCGCGCAGATCCCACAGCGCGATGTCCACGCCGCACTTGATCACGCTGCCTTTGTCGTACAGGTTGCCGGCCTGTGGGAACGACTCCTGCAACCGGCGATCGAGCTCGTTCGCGGCGTGTACGTCAAGTCCGCGCAGCAGGTCGGTCAGGGTCCGCTCGAGCCCGGCGACGTCCACGTGGTACTTGGGCAGGTGCTGGAAGTCGGACATCTCGCCGACGCCGACCAGGTCGGCCGAGCCGGTGAGCAGCTCCACCACCACGTGACCGCAGACGAATCCGGTCGTGCGCGGGATGTTGACCGGGGTGAGCCGTACTCCGGTGATCGTCGTCATGGCCGCGGCCGCTCATCCAGGTTGCGCAGCAGCCCGGCGGAGTTGCGGGTGACGTGCTCGCGCAGCAGCTCCGCGGCCCGGTCGGCCTCGCCCCGCTCGAATGCCTCCAGGATGGCCGCGTGCTCGCGCCCCTCGACGTCGTAGGTGGCCTCCGCGCGCCAGCCCGCGGTCGCGATGAAGGTGCTCAGCGTCTGCAGCTTGTCCAGGAAGTCGACGAGCAGGTGGTTCTCGCAGATGGCATACAGCTCGCGGTGGAACTTCCGGTTGGCCAGGCCGAGCTGGGCCGGCTGGTCCGCGTGCAGCAGCGCGTCCGCCTCGGCCAGCGCCTGGCGGGCGGCTGGGTGCGGGCCGGCCCTGCGCCGCGCGATGGCGAGCCGGACCGCCTCCGGTTCGACCACGATCCGCGCCGTGGACACCTCGCGCACGGTCGCCGCGTCCAGCGTGCGCACGCTCATGCCCTGGTACGCGTTGGCCACCACGAGCCCGCTCGACTGCAGCTGCTTGAGCGCTTCCCGGATCGGGGTCTTGGATACGCCGAGGCGGGTGGAAAGGTCGCGCTCGACCAGCGCAGCGCCCTGCGGGAGGGACCCGTTGAGGATCGCCTCCTGCAGCGCGTCCCGCACCCGGTCGCCGCGCGAGATCGCTCGCTCTATAGACAGCGGGGCCGCGTTGTGCCGGTCCATCCCCGCCTCTGCCATGGACGCCATGCCTGAGATCGTAGTATCGTGCGATACCACGATGCAAGCAGACGTCGAATGCGGCGCGTGTGTGGTATCGCACGATGCCGCCGTCGTGGAATACGGAGGCTCAGATGGATGATCCGCGATGAGCGTGCTGGGTGAGCTGCGCACGCTGACCAAACGCCCGGGGCGCGGCCGGGTCAAACACCGCGACAACCGGGCCGGCTACCTCTTCCTGCTGCCCTGGTTCGCCGGCCTGCTCCTGATCACCGCCGTCCCGATGGTGGCCTCGCTCTATCTCTCCTTCACCCGGTTCAACCTCCTGCAGCCGCCGGAGTTCACCGGGACGGCCAACTTCGCCCGGATACTCGGCGACGACCGGCTGTGGAAGTCGCTCGCCGTCACGTTCGAGTACGTCTTCGTCTCGGTCCCGATCCAGCTCGCGCTGGCGCTCGTCCTCGCCGTAGTGCTGGACAAGGGCGTCCGCGGGCTGGCCATCTACCGATCGGTGTACTACCTGCCGTCGCTCATCGGCGGCGGCCCAGCGATCGCCATCCTGTGGAAGCAGGTCTTCGGGTCGGACGGACTGGTCAACTACGCCCTCGAGTTCTTCGGCATCCAGGGCCAGAGCTGGGTGGCCAATCCCAGCACCGCACTGTCCACGTTGGTCACGCTGAACGTCTGGACCTTCGGCGCGCCGATGGTCATTTTCCTCGCCGGGCTCCGGCAGATTCCCGCCGAGTATCTGGAGGCGGCGAAGGTGGACGGCGCGGGCAGCGTCCGCAGGTTCTGGAGCATCATCGTCCCGCTGCTCACTCCGATGATCTTCTTCAACTTCGTGCTGCAGATCATCCACGCGTTTCAGTCGTTCACGCAGGCGTTCATCGTCTCCGGCGGCACCGGCGGGCCGGCCGACTCCACCCTGTTCTACACGCTCTACCTGTATCTGCAGGGGTTCGGGAACCTGCAGATGGGCTACGCCTCGGCGCTGGCCTGGCTGCTGCTGGTCATCGTCGCCGTGTTCACCGCCGTCAACTTCTTCCTGGCCAAGTACTGGGTGTTCTATGACGATTAACCGCCTGCGCAGCCTGCTGCGGCACGTGGTGCTCATCGCCGCCGCGGCGGTGATGCTCTATCCGGTGCTGTGGCTGGTCGTTTCGTCCCTGCGCCCGACCGACGAGATCTTCCGCAAGCCGGGCCTGGATCTCACGCACCTCGACTTCTCCAACTACACGGACGGGTGGAGCGCCCTGTCCAGCCCGTTCAGCCTGTACCTGTTCAACTCCGCCGTGGTGGTGGTCGGCTGCATCGTCGGCAACCTGGTCTCCTGCTCGGTCGCCGCGTACGCGTTCGCCCGGCTCGACTTCGCCGGAAAGCGGCTGTGGTTCGCCATCATGCTCGCCTCGATCATGCTGCCCATCCACGTGGTGATCGTGCCGCAGTACGTCATCTACTCGAACCTGGGCTTGGTGAACACGTTCATCCCGCTGATCCTGCCCAAGATGCTCGGCACCGACGCGTTCTTCATCTTCCTGATGGTGCAGTTCATCCGGGGCATCCCGCGTCAGCTGGACGAGGCCGCCCGACTGGACGGGTGTGGGCACCCGCGGATCTTCCTGCGGGTCATCCTCCCGTTGATGGTGCCGGCGCTCGCCACCACCTCGATATTCACCTTCATCTGGGTGTGGAACGACTTCTTCAGCCAGCTGATCTTCCTCACCAAGCCCGACAAGTACACCGTCCCGCTCGCCCTGCGCGGCTTCATGGACGTGACGTCGGGAACGAACTGGGGGCCGCTGTTCGCGATGAGCGTGGTCTCGCTCCTCCCGGTCTTCCTGGTTTTCCTGTTCAGCCAGCGGTTCCTCGTGCGGGGAATCGCCACCACCGGCGGCAAGTAGCCCCGGTCACCATTTGTCCCCGCCAACGAAAGACACCCCCATGACCCGAGGACTGCACCGCACCATCATCGCCGCCGTCGCCTTCGCCGCCGTCCTGGCGACCGGCTCCGCCTGTTCCGGCTCGAAGCCCAGCACGACGCTGGACCCGAACGAGAAGATCACCCTGACCATGACCTGGTGGGGAAATGACACCCGGCTCGCCAACACCAAGAAAATCATCGACGCGTTCCAGAAGCTGCACCCGAACATCACCATCCAGCCGAGCTACTCGGACTACTCCGCCTACTGGAACAAGCTCGCCACGCAGATCGCCGGGAACGACACCCCGGACATCATGCAGATGGACGACATCTACCTCAGCACGTATGCCCGCCAGGGGGTGCTGCTCAACCTTTCCGACTACCACATCGACACGTCGCTGTTCCCCAAGGCGGCGGTCGACGCCGGAACCGTCGACGGCAAGCCCTACGCGCTACCGTCCGGCGCGGCCGCGTACGCCATGGTCGCCAACACCGCGTTGTTCCAGCAGGCGGGCATCCCGGTGCCGGACGACACGACCTGGACCTGGGACGACTTCGCCAAGCTGACCAAGCAGCTGACCGACGCCGGACACAGGCAGTTCTGGGGGTTCGGCAGCAGCTTCGGCTACGACGACGGTTCGCTGCGGCTATGGCTGCGCCAGCAGGGTGAAACGCTGTTCAGCGACTCCGGACAGGTCGCCGCGACCGCACCCACGGTCGCCGGCTACTTCGCGCACCTGCACGGCTTGGTGCAGAACGGCTCGACCCCGCCCGCCTCGACCCTGCAGGAGAACCAGGGCGTCGGCCTGTCGGAGACCTTTCTCGCCACCAACAAGGTCGCCATCGGCTCGTTCTTCAACAGCCAGCTCAGCGCGCTGACCAACGCGAGCAAGTCGCCACTGAAGCTCCTCATGTTGCCGCAGTCCAAGGGCACCTACTTCCTGAAGCCGTCGGCCCAGTGGGCCGGGTCGGCCCGCAGCCAGCACCCGGCCGCGGTGGCCGCATTCGTGGACTTCATGGTGAACAGCACCGAGGCCGGCGACATCCAGCTCACCGAGCGCGGCATTCCGGCCAACAAGGCGGTCGGCGCCCACATCGCGGCGAAGCTGTCGCCGGTCGACCAGGCGGCCATCGACTTCATGAACAAGCTGCCGCTGGGCCAGTCCGAGCCGGTGACGCCGCCCGGCGGGAGCCAGGTGGTGAAGATTCTGCCCCGGTACACCGAGCAGGTGCTCTTCGGCAAGATGCAGCCGGACGCGGCGGCCGCCGGATTCCTCAAGGAACTCAAAGACGCGGTCAAGAACGCCTAGTGTCCTGAGGCGTCAATTCGTTGGTAGATTAGGGTGTCCTGTGGCGGATGGCTCGGCGGTCGTCTCGAGCCCCCCGGTCTACTGCATCTGCTGGGGTGTCGGGGTCGCGCTGGTCGGGTGCGACATCTGTCAATCCTCGAACGACTCGGCGCCGGCCGGGATTCCCACGACCCGAACGCCAGGGCGGGCGACGAACCCGATCGCCGCGACCAGTAATCGGGGGGTATTCGGGGGCGGGTTAGAAATCCCATAGATAGAAGCCAACGCCCTGGCCGGGTTTTCCGGCTCTTCGAACTTGATGGGGGTTTGACCACCCGGCGGGGCTCCACTGTGGACCCTGCCTGATAGATGCCCGTAGCTCTCGTAGATCATGTTGTTGTCGAAGCAAGATGATCCCAACAGAAGAGCTACGGGCGTGGTCAACGATACGACGCGGCTGCTGGGCCTCGACGGCCTGGCCGTCATCGGGGTCGCCGACGACCCCGATGGGCCGGTGGTGCACCTGATCACCGCTGATGAACAGGCACGACACTGCCCGGACTGCGGCACCCGGGCACGACGGTCCAGGGGCCGGCGGGTGACCCGGCCGCGTGACCTGCCGATCGGTGGCCGCCGGCCACGGCTGGTGTGGACCAAGCGCCGCTGGCGCTGCGACGAGCCGGCGTGCCGGCATCGCTCGTTCACCGAGTCAGTGCCAGCCGTGCCACCGCGCAAGCGGTTGACGGCCCGGCTGCGGGCCTCGGCCGGGGCGGCGGTGGCCGATGGCGGGCGAACGGTGATCCAAGCGGCCCGCGACCATGCGGTGTCCTGGCCGGTCGTCACAGCGGCGTTCACCGGCCACGCGCACATGGTGCTGCCGGCCCAGCCCGAGCCGGTACAGGTGCTCGGTATCGACGAGATCCGCCGGGGCCGGCCGAGATGAGGCCGCCGCCGGGAACTGCGCAACCGCGACTACGAACCCGAACCGCCACCACCCGCAAAACCCGCGGACATCTCAACCCCCGCTAACTTCGAAGAGCCCGTATAACCTGCTCGGCGTCCGGATCGCCAAGTGCGATCCGGATCAAGACGCCTGCCTTGGCCCGTTCCGCAAAGATTCGGATAATCGCGGGGTCTTCCAGGAGGAACAGCGCACTGTACGCGACGAGGTCGATTGCCTGCTCGGCACCGCGGAAGAGGCTGCGCCACGTTTCGGCGGGTACGAGGCTTCGGTTCGCGTACGCCGCTCTGACCTCGTCGGCGGCCGGTCGCGGCTCCCGTTCGACGGTGTCTGGCCAGAGGTCGGCGATGGTCCAGCCGGTGAGGCGGGCGAGTTCGTTGCGGTGGCGGGGGTATGGGACGCGGCCGGCGAACCAGCGGTCGACGGTTTTGGGGTCGACTTGGAGTTGGGTGGCGACGTCGAGGGCGGTGAGTCCGGCGCTGGCGAGTGCTCGGGTGAGTGGGTGTCGCACGATGGCCTCCGCTCAAAGCCATTGAGTGCAGCCGATTCTAGTCAAGAAGTCCCAAGACGTCCCCCCGAACGTGGTACCCGGGCGGGGACGTCCGGGGAAGGCTGAGGATGACGACACGCCTCGGCCGTTCGGCCCGCCCAGGTGCGCTGTCGGCTGGACGAGAGCGAGGCGAGCATGGCTCGGGACGAGGATGCGCGGCGGGCGTCGGATGCGTTGGCGCTGGCGTTGGAGGAGGCCGGCTTTGACGTCGGCCGGGCGTTCCCACTGCTGGGTGCCACTGTCGGGCGCGCCGGTGTGGCCGTGGTCGAGGTCGGTCAGGTCACACCCGCGGTGGCCAGCCAGCTTGCCGATCTGGTCGCGCGAGCGGCCGGTGGTGGGCTGGCGGTTGGTGAGCTGGGAGACTGACGGCCGGTTCGTGTGCGAGGAAGGTTGGCATGCCGTCGACGGCTTGGGGTGCCTACAAGGGCATCACTGAGGTGCTGCGCGCCAAGCTCGCGTCGGGCGAGTTCCCGCCGGGTGCTGCGCTGCCGTCCGAGGCTGCGCTGGTGGCCGAGTTCGGTGTCGCCCGCAATACCGTGCGGCGAGCCTTGGATGCGCTTGCCGAGGAGGGGCTGATCGTTGCGCAGCCCGGCCGTGGGCGGGTCGTCGCCGAGGCTGGCGCATCTGGCCGGTCGGCGCAGCCGCACTACCGGCGGATCGCTGCCGAACTGCGGGAACTGATCGAGTCCGGGGAACTGGCGGTGGGGACGCGGTTGCCGTCCGAGGCGGCGCTGGCCGAGCGGTATGGGGTGGCGCGGGGGACGGCACGGCAGGCCCTCGCAGCATTGCAGGACGTCACGGTGTCGGTGCATGGGAAGGGTCGGTACGTCAAGCCGCGATGATCGACAGGCATTAGTCTCGGACATGTGGAACATGTCCGATGGGCTCGTGACCTGGCGTGCCGTCTGCTGGCCGAGTCGTTGCCGGTCCGCTGGGACCACGTTCAGGGCGTCGGACATACCGCGGAGGACATTGCCCACATCGTCGGCGACGACGCCGAGCTGCTGATCTGCGCGGCCTGGCTGCACGACATCGGCTACGCCCCGCACCTGAACAAGGCCGGCTTCCACCCCCTGGACGGCGCGCGCTACCTCCGGGACGTCGAGCACGCCGACGAGCTGCTCATCCGGTTAGTCGCCAACCACTCCTGCGCGCTCATCGAGGCCCGCAACCGAGGGCTAGCCGATGATCTAGCAGGCGAGTTTCCAACCCCGGCCGATTTCGTGCTCGATGCGCTGACGTTCTGCGACATGACGACCAGCCCGACCGGCAAGGCGGTGAACCTGGAGCAGCGGCTGGCCGAGGCGTTCGAGCGGTACGGCGACGGGCATCTCGTCACGCTGTCGCTGACCGAGGCCAGGCCGCTGCTGGAGGGGTCAACGGGTCGGGTGCTGGCTGCTCTCGGCCGCTGAGGTGAGCCGGCCCTGTTCGTTGCGGTTCCAGCGGCGCCCGGCGCTGTCCAGGAATTCGATCTCGACGGGTTCCGGGTCGACGTACGAGCGCAGCCACGACACCGGAGCTGGGCGGCGGATCGTCTGACCAGGCGGGACGAGGCCGACGAACTCGGCGTCGCCGCCCTCGGGCATTGGGAGCTCCACCTCGTAGATCGGCATCTGGCTGGCGTTGTGGATGTGGAAGGCCAGTTCGCGAGTGCCGTCCGGCTTGCGGTACGCCTCCACCCACGCGCTGATCCGCGCCGCCTGGCCGCGCCGTTCGTCCTCGGCGCGTTCGGCCTCGCGGTTCTGCTCCCGGCGCAGGAGCATGAACCCGACGATGAACGCACCCACCGTACCGAGGGCGGAAAAAACGCTGCCCGCGGCGTTGACCCAGTCGCTATCCAAGGTGCGGCTTCCCGGCCCGGGTCAGGTAGTGCTCGATCCGCAGCCGCATCGACCGGTGCATCGTCAGCCCATCGATCGCGTCCGGCGCGATCCACACAACTTCCCGCGACTCGTCGCTCGGCGTCGGTGTGCCGCCGAGGGGGCGGGCGGTGTAGACGATGGAGAACTCTTGCCGGGCCTCGTTGTTCGAGGTGTAGAGGATGACGTGGCGGGGGTCGGTGTAGATCCCGACGAGGCCGGTGACCTCGATGTGGATTCCGGTCTCCTCGAACGTCTCCCGGACCGCGCAGTCGGTCATCGACTCACCCGGCTCCATCGCCCCGCCCGGCAGCGCCCAGTTGTCGTTGTCCGTGCGGTGGATCAGCAGCAGTTCACCCGCGTCGTTGACCACCACAGTGTTCGCGGAGGGGACGAGGCTGTTGGCCTTCGGGGCGTCGGGGTCGTTGAAGTAGTCGATGCGCCGGGACAAGACGAGAACCTCACTCCAAGGGTGTGCCGCCGGCCCAGACCCGGTCGAAGCTCTCCACGTACGTGCCGACCATGTCACCGCCGGCGACGTGGCGCAGGTGCAGGACCGGGGCGTTGGAGGCGGGCGTGCCGAAGATGTGGGTGTTGACGAGCACCTGGTCGTCAACGCGGTAGATCGAGTTGTAGAGGATCGTGCTGTGCAGGCGGAACTCCACGCCGTCGATGTCGCGGAGCGGGGCGTACAGGACCTGGGCCATGCGGCAGCGGGCGGCCATGTCCATGTCGATGCCCTCGTCGATGCCGCGCTGGTGGACGTTCTCGCTGTCGGGGTCGCCCAGCAGGACGCGAACCTTGACGTCGTTCTCGGCCTTGCGGCGGATCGCGCGGAAGATGCCCTGGTCCTCCGGGACGAACAGGCCGCTGTAGACCAGGATGCCGATCTCGCGTTCGGCGTTGTCGAAGAACGAGCGCCACAGTTCTGACGGGACCGCCCAGCGGGCCGGGTAGATGTTGACGATCTCGCTCTCGGAGGCGTTGGCGACCTGGTCGCGGCTCATCGCGTCCGGCCACAGGTATGACTCGTCCACACCGAGGCGGGCGGCTACGGCGTAGCGGTGGCGGCGGTACGGCAGACGACCGCTGATCCAGCGCTCGACGCTCTTCGGGTCGACCTCAAGGACGTCCGCGAGGCCGGCTGGAGTGAGACCGCGTTCCAGCATGGCTGAGCGCAGGCGTTCGTTTGGCATGGCTCCCCGTCGCAGGACGTCCCGACAGGTGACCACCCTATGGGAGACATCTTCGATACGTCCAGCCATGACCTGAACACGTCCCGTCGATGTGCCGCATGCTCATGGCATCGAAGCACGACGAACCTTCACCGGGCCTCCACTTCGACCTAGACTTGAACATGTACATCATGTTCAAGACATGGTGGGAGGTTCGGTGGCCACGAGAAGGGAGCCCATTCGTTGTCACTGTCCGGCCCGCTCGACGGTGAGGACCTCTGCCCCTGCGGCGCGAAGCTCGACGCGGACGACTCGACCGACTGCCGCAAGTGCCGCGCCTGGGTGCGCTGGCAGCGGCGCCGCACCGGCCGCACCCACCGCCGGCCCGGGCCGAACCCGTCCGGCCCGAACCTCTGAATCCCTGCTACCGAAAGGAGTCCACGCTGACTATCTCGGTCTCGGCCGTCCTGCTGCTCGGACTGCTCGTGTACCTGCTCTGGCGCTACACCCGCACCCCCATCTGGCACATCGCCGTATGCGTCCTGTTCGGCTATTTCCTCGCCACCTCCTCGATCGCGCCGACCATCGGACGGCTGGTCACCGCCGCCGCGCACTACATCTCAGGACTGGACCTGTGACCCGGCGCCGAGATGGGTGGGTCATGGCCGGAATGCTCGTCGCCGCGACGTCGGCGGCGGTCGCCAGCTTCACCGGGCTGCGCGGGCTGGCGCTGCTGTCCGGCTGGCCTGAGCGCGCCCCGAAGTCGTGCGTGATGAACAACATCGCCAATTCGAGTTCCCGGCGAAGGTCGATGAGGAGCGTCAGCACAGCCGCCTGAACCGGCACGTCGAGCGCGGAGGTCACCTCGTCGCAGACAAGAACGTCCGGACGGGAGGTGAGCGCGGCGCTGCGGTGCGGCCGGCGGTACCTCCGGTGTCGGCATGCCCGACATCGAACCCGGGCCGGCAAAGCGCCGACCGTGCGCGCCGCACGCGTGGCGCCGCCACCGCTATGCCGCGCGCACAGTCCCGCCGGGATCACGCGACCTAACTTGCGAGGACGCCCCGACGCTGAGGAGAAGGCTGATGCGGTACCGAGTGTCGATGGACATCGGAGGCACGTTCACCGACGTGGTCACCTACGACGAGGACAAGGGCGTGTTCGCGGCGACGAAGGCGTCGACCACGCCCGGCAACCTCAGCGAAGGCGTGCTCGTCGGCCTCGACGCGGTCGTCGACCGGACCGGCGACATCGGCTTCCTCGTCCACGGCACGACCCAGGGCCTCAACGCCTTCCTCGAGCGGCGCGGTGTCCCTGTCCTGCTGCTGGCGACCGCCGGCGTGGAGGACACCTACCACATCGCCCGGGGCCCGCGGACCCGCCTGTACGACCTGCACTACCGCAAGCCGACCCCGCTCGTCCCGCGCCGTGACATGGTCGGCATCGGCGGGCGGATCGCCGCCGACGGCAGCGAGCTGACCCCGCTGGACGAGCCGGCGGTCCGCGACGCCGCGCGCAAGGCCCGCGAGGGCGGTCACGGCGCGATCGCCGTGGCGTTCCTGTTCAGCTTCAAGAACCCGGCGCACGAACTGCGCGCCCGCGAGATCCTGCTCGACGAGCTGGGCGAGGACTTCACGGTGTCCGTGTCGCACGAGGCGGCCAAGGAGTGGCGCGAGTACGAGCGCACCTCGTCGGCGGTCATCGAGAGCTACACCGGCCCGATCGTGCGGCGCTACCTCATCGACCTCGAACGACGCCTGGCCGGTCGGGGGCTCGACGTCCCGCTGCACGTCATGCAGTCCTCGGGCGGCATCCTCACCGCCGAGTCGGCGCGCCGCCGGCCGCTGCAGACGCTGCTGTCCGGGCCGGTCGGCGGCGCCATCGCCTGCGCCGAGCTGTCCCGCCAGACCGGGCGGCCGAACCTCATCGGCATCGACATGGGTGGCACGTCCTTCGACGTCTCGCTGATCGTCGACGGTGAGCCGGACGTGTCCGCCGAGGCGCAGCTCGAAGGGCTGCCGATGCTCATGAGCGTCGTCAACATCCACACGGTCGGCGCGGGCGGCGGCTCGGTCGCCTGGGTCGAGGCCGGCGGGCTGCGGGTCGGGCCGCGCTCGGCGGGGGCGCGCCCCGGGCCGGCCTGCTACGGCCGCGGCGGCACCGAGCCGACCGTGACGGACGCCAACCTGGTGCTCGGACGCATCGACGCCGAGGGCTTCGCCGGCGGCCAGATGACCCTCGACACCGGCCTGGCCACCGCCGCGGTCGCCGGGCTCGCCGAGCGGTTCGGGCTGAGCACGACGGCGATGGCGGAGGGCATCTGCGACGTCGCCAACGCGAAGATGGCGCAGGCGATCCGTACCATCACCGTCTCCCGCGGCATCGAGCCGCGGGACTCGGCGCTGGTCGCGTTCGGCGGGGCCGGGCCGATGCACGCCGTGTTCCTGGCGCGCGAACTCGGCATCGCCGAGACGGTGGTGCCGCGTTTCCCGGGGGCGTTCTCGGCCTGGGGGATGCTGCAGACGCAGATCCGGCAGGACTCCACCGAGCCGTACTTCTTCCTGGACGTGGACCTGGACGGCGCCGACATGGCCGCGACCCTGGCCCGCCTGGAGCGGCAGGGCCTCGACGCGCTGGCGCACGAGGGCGTGGCCGGCGACCGGCGCAGCGCGAGCCACGCCGTCGACGTCCGGTACGCGGCGCAGGAGTACACGATCACCGTGCCGCTCACCGACGCGGGCGAGCCGGCGCGGGAGGGCTTCCTGGCCGCCCTGGCGGAGCGTTTCGCCGCGCTGCACCAGTCCCGCTACGGCCACGCCAACCTCGGCGCCCCGATCGAGCTGGTCACGCTGCGCACCGCCGCGTTCGGCGACCTCGGCCGGCCCGAGCCGCAGAAGTGGCCTGCGGCCGCGACCGCCGAGTTCCGGTACGAGATCCGCACGGTCGTCTTCGACGGCGAGCCGCAGCCGTCGATCGTCGTGCGCCGCGACGACCTGTTCGTCGGCCACACCTTCGACGGGCCGGCGGTCATCGTCGAGGACACCGCCACCACGGTCGTCCCGCCCGGCCACACCGTCAGCCTCGACGACATCGGCTCACTGCTCATCCGCCGGAAGGACTCAAAGTGACAACTGCCCTCGACGCGGTCGACGTCGACCCGGTGACGGTCGAGATCATCCGCAACGCGCTCAACTCCGCGGCCGACGACATGAACGCGACGCTGATCCGGTCGGCGTACACGCCGATCATCTACGAGTGCGGCGACTGCGTCGTGGCCCTGCTCGACGCGGAGCACCAGGTGCTCGGCCAGTCCGCCGGCCTGCCGATCTTCCTCGGCAACCTCGAGACCTGCACGCTGGCCACCGAGCAGCGGTTCGGCCGTGACGTGTGGCAGCCCGGCGACGTGTGGATCCTCAACGACAGCTACCTCGGCGGCACCCACCTCAACGACGTCACGATCTTCGGGCCGGTGTTCGTCGGCGACACCCTCGTCGGGTTCACCGCCTCGCGGGCGCACTGGATCGACGTCGGCTCCAAGGACCCCGGCGGCTCGATGGACTCGGTGACCATCTTCCAGGAGGGGCTGCGCCTCGGCCCGCAGAAGCTCGTCGAGGGCGGCAAGCACGTCCGCAGCGTCATCGACACGATCGGCACGAACGTCCGCTTTCCGTACCCCACCACCGGCGACATGCACGCGATGATCGCCTGCATCACGATGGGCGAGAAGCGGCTGCAGGAGATCGTGCGCCGGTTCGGGCTGCGCACGCTGGAGGCGGCCCGCGACGAGATCTTCCGCCAGACCGAGCTGCTGGAACGTAAGGTGATCGCCGGGATCCCCGACGGCGTGTACACCGCCGAGGGCGTGCTCGACAACGACGGCATCGACCTGGACAACCCGATCCCGATCCGGCTGAGGATCACGGTGTCGGGCGAGACCGTCGACTTCGACGTGACCGAGTCCGCCGACCAGACCGTCGGCCCGGTGAACTGCGGCGTCTCGCAGGCCGTGTCGGCGCTGCGGGTGGGCTACAAGCTGCTGGTCAGTCCCGACCTGCCCGGCAACGGGGGTTCGTTCCGGACGATGACCACCCAGGTCCGCGAGGGGTCGGTGCTGGGTGCCCGTTCCCCCGCCGCCTGCCAGTGGTACTTCTCCCATCTCGGCCTGCTCATCGACATGGTGGCCCGCGCGCTGGCGCCCGCGCTGCCCGACCACGTGGCCGGGGCGAGCCACGGCGACTCGATGATCATCCTCACGGCCGGCACCGACCCGCGGGTCGGGCGCGAGTTCGTCAGCCTCGAGGCAACCGTCGGCGGCTGGGGCGCGTGGAGCGGCTCCGACGGCGAGAGCGCGCTGATCAACAACGTGAACGGGTCGCTCAAGGACATTCCGATCGAGGTCCACGAGACGCGCTACCCGTGGCGCATCACGGAGTACCGCATCCGTCCCGACTCCGGCGGGGCGGGACGCTGGCGGGGCGGCAACGGCGTGATCCGGCAGTACGAGGCGCAGACCGACCTGACGGTGTCGCTGTGGTTCGAGCGCTCACGCCAGCCCGCGTGGGGCCTGTTCGGCGGCGAGGACGCGGTCGGCCCCGAGGTTCTGATCAACCCGGGCCGCCCGGACGAGCGACGCGTCCTCAAGGTGAACGGCCTGGCCCTGAAGGCGGGCGACGTGGTGCGCTGCGCGACCGGTGGCGGGGGCGGCTACGGCGATCCGGTGGAGCGTTCGGCCGACGACGTGGGCGCCGACGTGCTCGACGGCAACATCAGCGCCGAGGCGGCGGTGACCCGCTACGGCATCGGCCGCTGAACGGACCACAGCGAGGCCAGCGCGTAGCACATCACGTGCAGTGCCAGTCGTTGGGCCGGCTCGTCGTAGGTGAGCCCGAGCTGACGGGCCCGGGCGAGCCGGGCCAGCACCGTGTTGCGGTGCACACCGAGGCGCTGCGACGCCTGGCTGAGCGAGCCGCCGCAGTCCAGAACCGCCAGCACCGTCTGGACCAGGGCGGTGCGGTCACGGGCATCCATCAGCTCGCCGAGGCACAGGTCGGCGACCTGGGCGATCTCGGCGGTCGGCAGCCAGGCGAGCGCGGCCGGTGGCCCGACCTGGTCGAACCACTGCACGGCGGCCGGGCCGCGCTCGCGGGCGACGTGCGCGGCCAGCCGGGCCTCGGCGACCGACCGCAGCAGCCCGGCGACACCCGGGTGCGCCCGCCCGATCCCGATCACCAGCCCGTGCGCTGCCGCCGGGTCCCGGAAGGCGGCCACTGCCCTGCGCAACGGGGCCACGTCGTCCGGGTCGGCGCCGCTGTGCCACGAGATCCAGCCGTCGCCCTCCACGATCAGCGGCCAGTTCGCGCGGCCCCGCTGCCACGAGGCGCGCACCAGATGGGTGACCTCGTCGGCCGGCTCCCCCGACGGATGCACCGGCGCCAGCCACACTGCCCGGTTGGTCCCGTCGACCTGCCAGCCCAGCTCGCTGCTCCAGGACGGCACGTCGACGTCGCCGGCCTCGGTGCGGGCGCCGTCCGCCGGCTCGGCGGCCAGCCGCCGCAGGAGGCCGAACGCGGCCTGCTCCTGCGCGGCGTGGATCGAGGAGTCCAGCCGGGTCTGCGCCCAGGCGGCCTGCAGGGACGGGCGGGCCAGCCGCAGCAGCGCCTCGACCTGTTCGGTGGCGGCCGGCCCCTGCGCCGGGACGGCGGCGACCAGCCGCGCCCAGGGCCGTGCGCCGGGGCCGTGCACCTCGACCTGGACCTGCTGGACGTTGGGCCGCTCCTGCAGGGCGGCGGCCCGCCCGGCCACGGCCGCACCACCGATCACGAGGGCCACCGGCACGGTCTGCAGTTCGCTGTTGAGCACGCCGAGGACGCCGCGGATGCCGGTCTGCTCCGCCAGCCGGGCCGCACACAGCGCGTGCCGCAGCGCCCGGGCCGCCGCCGGGGCGCTGACCTGCCCGGCGAGCTGCAGCGCGACGTCGACCGGGTCGGCGTCGATGACCAGCAGCGACATGTTCAGCCGCTCGGCCAGGGCGGCGCTGGAGGCGTCGGCGACAGCGCGGGACACCACCACCGCCGAGATGTTGCGCTCCCAGGCCAGGTGCAGGGCCGCGGCCAGCGACCAGCCACCGGTGGCCGCCTCGTTGTGCAGTACGACCAGCAGGTGGGGCGTGCACCGGCGCAACCGCTCGAAGGTCTCGGCCAGCACGACCTGCTCCACCCGGCGGGACGGCTCAGCCAGGTGGAGCCGTTCGGCCCCGGCCAGCGGCTGGATGCGCACCAGCTCACCGAGGGTGATCGGCAGGGTCGAGGGGCGCTGGCTCACCGGGACCCCCCGCGCCGCCGCGGATGCTCCAGCGGGATGCCGTGCGAGTGCAAGCCCACCATCTCCATGCCCTCGTCGGAGTACCAGACCGCATCGGCCGGCGTCACCAGCACGTCGACCAGGTCGCCGCGTTCGAGGTTGTCGAGCGTCGCCAGCGCGCCGCGGGCGGCGTCGACGAGACACAGCAGGTCGGGTGCGCCCGCGATCAGCGCGCCGTTGGCGAAGACCGCGACGATCTCGCTGCGCAACTCGATGCGCAGCTGCCGCCGCGGCCCGCTGGTCTCGTCGACCACGACACTGGACGCGTGGGCCGGGATCGTACCGTCGCTGGGCCGGCTCAGCTGCTCGAGGTCGACGATGCGCCCCCGGCCCAGCCGCCGGCAGCCCGTGACCGCGCTGAGCCGGCTGATCAGCAGGTCAGGATCGGTGCGCTGGAGCAGCACCCGGCCGACGTTGGTGATCCTCGACACCGTGCCGGGCAGCGCGGCCCGCCGCAGTATCCCGGCCGTCGTGGGGTACGCCGCCAGCGCCGCCCAGCCGCCGAGCGGGTCGACGTTGGCCCGCAGCAGCCGGTCGGCGCGCCGCCCCTCCGGGGACTCCACCAGCACGCTCTCGCCGGTCGGGCCGAACGCGACCAGCGGTGTCGGCGACACGCCGGCCAGGTGCATGGCCGTGTGGTGGATCAGGGCGTACGTTCGGCCCATGCCGTCGGCGTCGAGCAGCGGCACGCCGAGCTGGGCGGCGGCGACCACCGGCGCTAGGGCGCTCACGGTCGCCGCGGCCAGCGGGTACACGGCGCCGAACCGGACGCCCTGCAGCCGCTCGATCTGGCGGATCGCCGACTCGAACTCGTCCCCGGCCGGCGGCAGGTCCGCCATCGCCGTCGCCGACCCGAGCACGCACACCGACACGCACGGCGTGTCCGGGTCCATCGTCTCGACCCGCCGCAGCGGAACCGGTCCCCGGCGCTCGAGCAGCCCGGTCAGCCAGGAGTTGAGCGAGGACCGGTTGGCGTCGCCGACGGACGAGGAGTAGAACTTCGCCCCCTCGTACAGCGCGGGCACGTCCTCCGCGCCGATCCAGGTGTTCGCGCCAAGATAGCCACCCGCCTGCACGCTCATGCCGTCACCTCCGCTTCGCTCCGGCAACAGCATGAGACTCGAACTGCAACACGATTCGCGGCTCCTCCGCTTCGCTGCGGACCGCTCATGGCGGACCGGGCCGAGCCAGGCCGGTGTCCGGAGCGCCGGCGGCGTGCACCCGGATGCGAACCGTCCCGGAGGGGCTGTACGGCACGGCCACCGTCGACGCCTCCGCGAAGTAGGCGGTGCCCGGTGCGGCGCCGTTGGCCATGACGATCGCGGTGGCGCGCTCCTCGGCGTCGCGACGCACCGATTCCAGCTCGGTGGCGGACTCGATGAAGGCCACCTCGTCCAGCCACGACGTGGGCTGGCTGATCGCGGCGCCGACGCAGGCCAGCAGCTGTGGCTCGTGCCGGGCCCGGACGACGGGCACATCGGGCCGGCTCGGCACGCCGTCCCGGGTCAGGTCCGGCTCGGGCGCGAGCACGGCCGTCGGCACCACGATCTCCGTGCCGACGCCGGCCGGCTCGGCGGGGCTGACGAGGGCCAGCCCGCGGCGCACCTCGCCGGCGACCTGGGCATCGCCGCGGCGCAGCAGGACCCGGCAGTCCTCCAGGCCCTCCAGGTAGGCGGCGCCGCACAGTTCCAGCGCCTCGGCGGCCCCGAACGCGACCACCGGATTTGCCCGGATACGGGAGGGGGTGCTGTAGCCGCCGTCGCCGCGCGCCACGCGGAGCGGGATCTCGCTGGGCAGCCGGCGCAGGGTGCGCTCGCAGCGGTCCAGCAGCCGATCGGTGAGCACCGCGAGCGCACAGTCCAGCACGACGGTCGCCTCCCTGGCTACCAGGCCCTGGCCGCCGTACTCGCTGGCGACCGAGATCCGGGCGCCCGGCACGGCGGCCTGGATCGCGTCGGCGACGTCACGCTCGTGGGCCGGGCGGGCCTGGGAGCCCGCCCCGACGATCGCGACGTGCCGGATGGTGCCGGCGGCCAGCTCGGCGCAGACGGCCGCGAGCTGGCCGCGGTCGAGCGGGCAGAGCTCGTTGCCGAGCAGGTCATGGCCGCCCGGCACGGTGAAGCGCCGGGCGACCCGCCGCTCGACCACCTCAGCCGGCGACCGTGCCAGTGCCGGATCGGTCGCCGCCCGCGGGACGATCCGGACCACCGCGACCCGGGGCAGGTCGCTGTCGCGGCGTAGGACCGCCTCGAGGAGCATCGGTGAGATGTCCACGGTGACCGCTTCCGGGCCGTTGCCGGTGAGGCCGACCGCCGTGCTGACGGCGGACGCGATCGTGCCGTCGAGATCGGCGCGGGCCGGCGCCGACGGCTGGACGGGCACGACCGCGGAGCCGTGCACCACGACCGCGTGGGAGCGGTCCACGTGCACGCTCACGCCGATGTGCGCGTGCGTGCCGCTGCGCGAATGCATCGGCCCAGCGTACAGCGGCATTCGTGGGCTATTATGGGGTGTTATGGGTTATCGTGTGCGTTTGCGTAGCCAGCGGTCGGTGGTGACGGCGAAGAGGATCAGGCAGCCCTGCAGCACCTGCTGGTAGATGGTGTCCCAGCCGAGCAGGTTGAAGCCGTTGCCGATCAGGGTCAGCAGGAAGGCGCCGACGACGCCGCGCCAGATCGCCCCTTCCCCGCCGAGGATGCTCGTGCCGCCGATGACCGCCGCCGCGATCGCGGTGAGCTCCGCGCCGCTGGCCATCGTCGACTGGGCGGAGCCCGCCCGCGAGGCGAGGATGAGCCCGGCCAGCGCGGAGCACACACCGCTGATGACGTAGGCCGAGACGTGGATCGACCCGACCCGGATCCCGGACAGGCGGGCGGCCTCGACGTTGCCGCCGACGGCGTACACGCGGCGGCCGAAGGTCGTCGAGGAGACCAGGAAGCCCAGCGCCACCACCACGAGGACGAACACGATCGTGGCCGAGGTCAGGTCGAACAGCGACGGCCAGGTCAGCGCGCCGAAGTCCTCGGCCTGCCGGGCGAGGGGGTAGACGATCGAACCGGCCGTCACCACCACCGCCACACCCCGGTAGATGATGCTCGTCGCGAGCGTCGCGATGAACGAGTTGACACCGCTGCGCACGACGACCGTGCCGGTGATGAACCCGAGCAGCGCCCCGGCCGCGACAGCCGCCGTGAAGCCGACCGCCACGTTCGTCAGCCGCACGATCTCGACGCCGACGATCGCGGACACCGCGAGGGTCGCGCTGGCGGTGAGGTCGAACACACCGCTGATGATGCACACCGTGGCGCCGGCCGCGAGCAGCCCGACCACCGTGCACTGGTCGAGCAGGTTGATCAGGTTTGACCTGGTCAGGAAGGTGTCGGTGCTCACCGACAGGGCGATCACGATCGCGACGAGGGCGACCAGGATGCCGTAGTCGCGAAACTGGAAGGCCCGCCGCGACACCGTGCCCGCGGCCGGCTGGGCGGGGGGTTTGGTCTGCGTGACTGCGTCCACGCTCACGTGGGCTCTCCTTCGTCTCCGAACGCTGCGGCGATGACGACCTCCCTGGCCGTCCCGCGCGGGAACTCGCCGACCGGGCGCCCGTGCCGCAGGACCAGCACCCGGTGCGAGAGGGCGAGCAGCTCCTCGATCTCCGACGAGACGCACACGACGGCCATGCCGTCCCGGGCGAGGTCGGTGATAAGGCGGTGGATCTGGGTCTTCGCGGCGATGTCCACGCCGCGGGTGGGCTCGTCGACGAGCAGAATCCGCGGCGAGCGCAGCAGCCACTTGGCGAACAGCGCCTTCTGCTGGTTGCCGCCGGAGAAGGTCTCGATGGCGGCGTCCTTGGCGGCGGCTCGGATGTCGACCTGCGCCGACGCCGCCTCGACAGCCGATCGTTCGGTCGAGCGGCGCACGAACGGGCCCATCCGCCGCAGCGGCAACGACGGCAGCGCGACGTTCTCCCGGACCGACCGGGCCATCACGAGGCCCTGTTCCTTGCGCGACTCCGGCACGAACGCCAGCCCCGCGGCCATCGCGCGCCGCGGCGAGAGCCGGCCCAGCCCGGCACCGTCCACCTCGACCACGCCCTCGGTGGCGTGGTCGGCGCCGAACAGCAGCCGCAGGGTCTCGGACCGGCCGCTGCCGACCAGGCCGGCGATGCCGAGGACCTCGCCGGCCCGCACGTCGAGGTCGACGCCCTGCACCAGCCCACGCCGCAGGCCGCGGGCCGAGAGCACGACCGGTGCGCCGTCGGGCACCGGCGCCGGCTCCGGGTACAGCACGTCGATCTCCCGGCCCACCATGTGCCCCACCAGGGTGCGCGGCGTGTGTTCGGCGGCGGGGCCGGTCGTGACCAGCGCGCCGTCGCGCAGGACGGTGACCCGGTCGGCGACCGACAGGACCTCGTCGAGGAAGTGCGACACCAGGATGACCGTCGTACCGCCGGCAGCCAGAATGCGAATCAGCTCAAGGAGGTTCGCCTTCTCGTGCTCGGTGAGCACGGCGGTTGGCTCGTCCATCGCCAGCACCCGCGTGCCACGGGCCAGCGAGCGCAGGATCTCGACCTGCTGCTGCACGCCGATCGGCAGCCGGTCGACACGCTCGCGCGGGTCGACGCGGAAGCCGGTCAGCTCGAGCAGCTCGGCGAAGCGATGCCGGTCGGCCCGGGCCCGGCGCAGGCCGGCGGTGTTCGACCAGCGGCCGAGGAAGACGTTCTCGAGCACCGTCAGCGCCGGTACCAGCGCGCCCTCCTGCGAGATCAGGCTGACGCCGTGGGCGATCGCGTCGCGGGGGCCGCCGATGCTGACCTGCTCGCCGTCGAAGCTCAGCGTGCCGTGGTCGGCGCGGATCGCCCCGCCGAGGATCTTGAGGAGGGTGCTCTTGCCGGCGCCGTTCTCCCCGACCAGCCCGTGCACCTCGCCCGGCGCGATGTCGAGGTCGATGTCGTGCAGGACGGTCACGCCGCTGTAGTTCTTGCCGATGCCGCGCACCGAGATGGTGGGTGCCCGCGTCGCGGGTGTGCTCATCGCTGCCCCTGGAGGAAGTCGGGTTCCGGCGCCGCGCCACGCTGGGGGCGGCGCCGGAACCGTGGTCGCGTCGTCAGTCGGAGTAATCGGCGGTCAGACCCTTCAGGGTCGCCTTGGTGCCGAGGCAGTTGAAGGTGGTCAGCACCGTGCAGGCCACGGACGAATCGGGCACGCTCTGGCCGCGAGCCTTCGCCAGGCCGAGCTCGGCGGCCTTGGCGCCCTCGGACTTCTCGGGCACATCGTAGACACCGTGCCAGGTCCCGTCGTTGACGAACCCGAACGCCTGGGTGGAGCCGCCGTTGCCGACGAAGGCGATCTTCTTGTCCTTGGCCAGCGGCGTGGCGCCCTCGAGCGCCTGGGAGGAGCCGATCACCACGTTGACGTCCGGGTGCGACTGCAGCAGGTTCTGCATGGCGGCCCGCCCGGTGTCGGGCGTGTAGCCGCCGACGAAGTTCGAGACCACGGTGGCGCCGCCGGCCTTGAGCGCGTCGACGGCCGCGTTGGTCCGCGCCGTGTCGAGCGGGTAGTTGGCGAAGCCCTGGAAGTAGGCGACCTTGCAGGCGCCGCTGGTGACCGTCTTGCAGGCGTCCAGGCCGAGCTTGGCCAGGCCCTCGCCGTTGACCGTCGGCGGGTCGATGATGGTGATCGTGCCCGGGACCTGCGGCTCGGCGGTGTCGTACCGGCCGCCGACCGGGGTGAACTCGACCACGACGACGATGCCGGCGGCGACCGCCTGCTTGATCGGGTTGATCATGGCGGTACCGTCGTTCGCCTGGACGATCACGATGTCGAACCGCTTGGCGGCGACGGCGTCCTGCAGCTGGTTCACCTGCGTCGGGCCGTCGAAGTTGGAGTCCAGGAACGTGGCCGAGGCGTTGTGCGAGTTCGCGTACGATTCGACGCCGGCCCAGGCCGCTTGCGCGAACGAGTTCGCCTTCGCGAAGCCGAAGAAGCCGATCTTGAGGTGCTTGTCGGCGGAGGCCGCGGACGGCGCCCCGCCGCCCGCACCGGTGTTGGAGGGCTTGCTACATGCCGTGATGCTCAGGGCGAGCGCGGCGGTCATACCGACCGCCGCGAGTCGGACAGCTCGGGTCACAGGTGCTCCTCAAAGGCATGGAACGGGATCTCAAGGGGTCTCACCTAGCGCGACGAGTTCGTAGAGTGCGCCAACGACCGGCTCGTCCGGATCGGTGTCCAACATGGAGGCGAGCTGCCGGGACAGGGCAACGCGCCACGGGTCGTCGACCCAGCGCCGGTAGTCCGCGGCCGTGTCCCAGTCGGCGACGACGAGGTACGTGGCCGGGCCGCCGCCGTGGGATCGCAGCAGCAGTGCGTCTCGACACCCCGGAAACCGCCGGGCGCGCTCCAGTATCTGCTGTTCGGCATAGAAGGCTTCGAGCGCACCGGCCTGTCCGGCGGCGGCGCGAAGGGTAAGCACACTTCGGATCATCGGAGGCTCCCGGCGAACCTGTGGGTTTCGAGTGGGCAAATGCTGCCGGTGGCCGCCAGTCCGTGGATGTGCGCCGAGCACAGCGCCCGCCGTCGCCGCTGTGCACGCACGCCCCCGGTGCCGGATTCGTCCCTGGTGCGGACCCGCGGGCCGGTTGACACCCGAAACCGGGTGTGCCAGCGTTCGACTCCTCCGCCGCGCCAACCGGCGTAGATCATCTGGCTGACCGCCACCCGGATGGGCGCTCACCGCAGCGTCCTGAGGTGGGGTGCCTGTGCCCCGGACCAAGGCGAGGGGCACCAGGTCGGCCGCCGCACCGCACGCCGGGACAGGGTGCTGCGGTGCTTTCCGAACCGCGCCGCCAGGACAGGCCGCCGCACGGGCGCTGCCGTCCCGGCGCCGCGCGCCGCATGGATGAGCGCGAAAGGCGAGAACAATGACCACGACCAGCCGGGTCGCCATCGACGTCGGCGGCACCTTCACCGACGTCGTCGAGCTGCTGCCGGCCACCGGTGAGATCCGCTTCGACAAGGTGCCCACCACACCGGCACAGCCGACCCGGGGCGTGCTGAACGCCTTCGGCACGATCCAGGCCCCCCTGGCCGGCGTCACGATGTTCACGCACGGCACGACCCTCGGGCTCAACGCGTTGCTGACCCGCACCGGGGCACGGACGGCGGTGGTCGGGACGGCCGGCTTCCGCGACGTCTACCTGCTCGGGCGCACCGACCGGCGCACCAACTACGACATCACGTACCGGCCGCCGCCGGCTCTGCTCGAACGCTACGACACCTTCGAGGTGCCCGAGCGCAGCCTGTTCGACGGGTCGGTGCACCGCCCGCTCGACGTGGACGCGGCTCGTGCCGTGGCGGCGACGATCGCCGAGCGCGGCTACGACTCGGTGGCGGTCGCCTTCCTGCACTCCTACGCCAACCCGGCGCACGAGCTGCGGATGCGCGAGATTCTCGCCGAGGTGGCACCGGGCGTCGCGGTGACGCTGTCGCACGAGCTGTCACGGGAGTACCGCGAGTACGAGCGGACGAGCACGGCGGTGCTCGACGCCTACGTCAAGCCGATCGTGCGCCGCTATCTCGAACGGCTGGAGAGCGAACTGCGCGACAACGGCTTCACCGGCCGGTTCCTGATGACCCGCTCCGGCGGCGGCGCGATGACCGCGAGCGCGGCCCGGGAGCAGCCGGTGAGCCTCATCCTGTCCGGCCCGGCCGGCGGCGTCATCGGGGCCACCGCATTCGGCGCGCTCATCGGCGAGCCGAATCTGATCACGATCGACATGGGCGGCACCAGCCTGGACGCGTCCCTGGTCATCGACGGCGAACCGGTACTGCACCAGGGCGCCGAGTTCGAACAGCTGCCGATCAACACGCCCTCGCTGTACATCCACACCATCGGCGCGGGCGGTGGCTCGATCGCCTGGCTCGACGGCGCGGGTGCGCTGCAGGTGGGCCCGCAGAGCGCCGGCGCCGACCCGGGCCCGGCGTCCTACAGCCGGGGCGGCACCGAGCCGACGTTCACCGACGCGGCGCTGGCCGTCGGCTATCTCGGCGCGGCCACGCCGCTCGGCGGCCGGCTCACCCTGGACGACGCGCTCGCCGACGCGGCGCTCAAGCCGCTGGCGGCCCGGCTGGGGCTCACGCCGCTCGCGCTGGCCCGGGGCATCGTCCGGATCTCGACGGCCAAGATCACGGGCGCCGTGCGGGCCATCACCGTCGAGGTGGGCCGCGACCCGAAGGACTTCGCGTTGCTGTCCTTCGGCGGTGGCGGCGGCCTCGTCGCCGTCGACGTGGCCCGCGAGCTGTCGATCCCGACGGTGATCGTGCCGCCGGGGCAGGGCGCGTTCTCGGCCTTCGGCATGCTGCTCGCCGACGTCCAGCACGACTTCGCGCGCACGTCGGTGACGCCGCTGGCGGAGCTCGACGCGGCCCGCCTGGCGTCGGGGTACGACGCGATGCTCGACGAGGCGCGGCGGACGCTGTCCGCCGAAGGGTTCGCACCTGACGAGCAGCTGCTGACGCGCAGCGTGGACGTCCGCTACGCCGGGCAGGAGCACACCGTGACCGTGCCGGTGCCCGACGAGGCGCAGGACGTGGTCGGTGCCGTCGAGCGCGCGTTCACCGAGCTGCACGAACGGCAGTACGGCCACACCATGACGGACCCGATCGAGGCCACCACGTTGCGGCTGCGCGCGACCGGCGTCGTGGCGAAACCGTCGCTGCCCCGGCTGAAGCACCGCGAGTCCGGGGCGCCGGCGCCGGACGGCATCCGCGCCGTGTACGTGTCCGAGGAGCAGCCGCAGGTGCCGTACGCGCTGTACACGCGCGAGACCCTGCTCGCCGGCGACGAGCTCGCCGGGCCGGCCGTGATCGCCGAGCACACCGCCACCACCGTGGTCCACGCCGGCGACCGGCTGCGCGTCGGCGACCACGGTGAGATGGTCATCGCTGTAGCTACCGAGGGAGAGGCGACCGCCCGATGAGCGACTCGATCACCACCGAGGTCATCCGGCACGGCCTGCTGGCCGCCGCCGAAGAGATGGCCCGCAACCTCTGCCGTACCGCGTACAACACCGTCGTCTACGAGATCCACGACTACGGCATCGGCATCCACGACGCGGACGGTGACGTGGTCGCCGACGCGCCCGGCATCGCGGTGTTCACCCGGGGCAACGACCACGGCATCAAGGAGGCGATCCGGTTCCTGGGCACCGCGAAGATGCTGCCCGGCGACGTCTTCCTGCTGAACTACCCGTACTGGTCGTCGGCGCACACGCTCGACCCGCTGGTCTTCGCGCCGATCCACACCGCCGCCGGTGAGCTGATCGGCTTCGCGTCGTGCCGCATCCACGTGCTCGACCTCAAGCAGAAGGACCCGGGGTACGTCCTGGACTCCACCGACATGTACCAGGAGGGCCTGTTCTTCCCGGCGTCGAAGCTGTACCGCGAGGGCGAGGCCAACGAGGACATCTTCAACGTCATCCGGTTCAACAGCCGCCTGCCCGAGCGCACCATCGGCGACCTGCAGGCGCAGGTCTCGGCGTGCGTCACCGGGGTGCGCCGCACGGCGGAGATCGCCGCCAAGTACGGCGTGGAGACCCTGACCGCCGCGATGCGGGCGATCAACGACCACGGCGAGCGGCTCGCCCGGCTGGCGCTCGCGAAGCTGCCGAAGGGCACGTGGACGGCGTACGACTTCGTCGACTCCGACGGCGTGGATCTCGATCGCATGATCAAGCTCAACGCCACCGTCACCGTCACCGACGACGAGATCGTCATCGACTGGACCGGCAGCGAACGCGACGTGCGCGGCCCGATCAACCTGCCGGTCGGCCAGACCGAGGCGTTCTGCAGCCTGGTGTTCAAGGCGCTCACCACCCCGGATTCGCCGGTGGTGGCGGGCAACTTCCGCCCGCTGCGCGTGATCACCGAGCCGGGGTCGGTCATGCACGCCGTGCCGCCGATGCCGACCTTCACCCTGTGGACCGGCCTGATCGGCGGCGAGGTGGTCCTCAAGGCCCTCGCCCAGGGCATGCCGGACATCGTGCCGGCCTGCTCGGGCGGTGACGTCTCCTCGATGATGGGGCTCGGCGTCAACCCGCGCAACGGCGAGGCGTGGCTGGAGGCCACCAACGAGGCGGTCGGCTTCGGCGCGCACGCCGGCGGCGACGGCGCGGACGGCATCATGCACCTGTCCGAGCCCGGCTGCCGCAACAACCCCGTCGAGGTGCTCGAGACCAAGTCGCCGATGTTCATCGAGTCGTACGGCTACCGGCCGGACACCGGGGGCGCGGGCCGCTACCGCGGCGGCGTCGGCGTGGGCCGGGCCTACCGGTTCACCGCGCCGTCGACCGGCATCTGCCTGGTCTACAAGACGAAGACGAAGCCGTGGGCGATCGCGGGCGGGCTCGAGGGCGACAACAACCACATCATCCTCAACCCCGGCACCGACCGCGAGGTGGTGCAGGGCGGCAGCTACAACCGGTTGGACGCCGGCGACGTGCTGGTGAACAACACCGGCGGGGGCGGCGGCTACGGCGAGCCGTTCGAGCGCGAACCCGCCCGGGTCGCCGCCGACGTACGCAACGGCTTCGTCTCGGCCGTCGCGGCCGAGCGTGAGTACGGCGTGGCCGTCGACCCGGTGACCTTCGCCGTCGACGAGGCCGCGACCGCCCAGCTGCGCGGGGTCGCCGCGTGAGCGGCCCGCTCGTGAGCGGGTCGCTGTCGATCGTCAACGCGGTGGTCTTCGACGGTGTCTCGGACGAGCTCGTCGAGGGGCCGGTGCACGTCGCCGACGGGCGCATCGTGGCCGTGGGTGGCGAACCGCAGCCGGCCGACCGCGTGCTCGACGCCCGTGGGCGCACCGTGCTGCCCGGGCTCATCGACGCGCACTGCCACGCGTACGGGATCGACCTCGACATGCTGGCGCTGGAGTCACGCCCGCTCAGCTACGTGGCCCTGGCGGCCGCGAAGCGGCTGGCCGCGGCGCTGGCCCGCGGCTTCACCACGGTGCGCGACCCGGCCGGCGGGGACGCCGGGCTGGCCCGCGCGATCGCCGAGGGGCTCCTGCCGTCCCCGCGTTACCTGTGGACCGGACCGGCGCTGAGCCAGACCGGCGGTCACGGCGACGTGCGCGCCGCCGACAGCGACGTCTGCGGCTGCTCGTCGCACACGGTCGAGGTCGTCGACGGCGTCGACCCGCTGCGGCGGGCGGTGCGCGACCGGTTCCGCCGCGGCACGCACGCCATCAAGATCATGACGTCGGGCGGTGTGGTGTCGCTGACGGATCCGATCCGCATTCCGCAGTACTCCGCGGAGGAGATCCGGGCGGTCACCGCCGAGGCGGCCCGCCGTGGCAGCTACGTCGCCGCGCACGCGTACTCCCCGGAGGCGATCCGGCACGCGATCGGCAACGGGGTCCGCAGCGTCGAGCACGGCAACCTGCTCGACGCCGAGACGGCCGGCGCCATGGCGGCGGCCGGGGCGTTCCTGGTGCCGACCCTCGCCGCGTACGACGCGATGGACCGCCGCGGCGCCGAGCTCGGCATGGCGGCGGTGTCGCGGCAGAAGAACCGCGAGGTGCTCGACGCCGGCCGGACGGCGGTCGAACTGGCCCGCGCCGCCGGGGTACGGGTCGGGTTCGGTACCGACCTCATGGGCGTCCTGGAGGACGAGCAGCTCAACGGTCTGCGACTCCAGGTCGAGGTGGACGGCCCGGTGACCGCGCTGCGCTCGGCGACCTCGGTCAACGCCGACCTGCTCGGCCGGCCCGACCTGGGCCGGGTACAGGAGGGCTGCGTCGCCGACCTGCTCATCGTCGACGGCGACCCGTTGCGCGACCCCGCCGTGCTGTGGGCCGGGCCCGAACGGCGCACCGTGGTTCAGGGCGGGGTCGTGTTGTGACCGTCCACGACGGCGTTCAGTGACCGTGCGCGGCAGCGACCATGGGCAGGGCGGCGGCCGGCAGGCCCCGCCCGTCCGGCCGGTGCCAGTGCACGGTCACCTCGCTGAAGCGCAGCTCGGCCAGCCGGCCGAGGGTGTCGGCGTAGCGCTGCGCGCTGGCGAACGGCCACCGCACGTCCAGGGCGAACTGCGCGACGCGGCGCATGGTGTCCGGCGCACGCCCCTGCTCGGCCAGCGCATCGTCGAGCCGCCGGGACTGCTCGGCCAGCGCGGCGAGCCAGTCGTCGGGCTCGACCTGTGGCCCGTACGGCCCGTAGGTGACCCACGCCTGGCCGTACCGCGCGGCGAGGGCGAGCGCGCGCGGCCCGGTGCCGGCGACCGTGAACGGCACCCGGGGCGCCTGCACGCAGCCTGGCAGCTGATGGGCGTCGACGGCGCTGTACCGCTCGCCGCGCACGGTCGTGACCGGCTCCCGCAGCAGCTGGTCGAGCAGCCCGAGCCACTCGGCGAAGCGCTCCGTGCGCTCGCGCAGGCTGCGCGGCGGGTCGCCGAGCACGGCGGCGTCCGGTCCCTCGGAACCCGCGCCCAGCCCCACTTCCAGCCGCCCGTCGCTGAGCTGGTCGAGCGTCATCAGCTCCTTGGCGAACGGCACCGGGTGGCGGTAGTTCGGCGTGGCGACCTGGCTGCCCAGCCGGACGCGGCTGGTGGACATCGCGGCCGCGGCGAGCAGCGGCACACAGCCGTACCACGGCCCCTCACGAAGCGCCGGCCACATCAGGTGGTCGTAGGTCCAGACGGTACGCACGCCGGCCTGCTCGGCCGCCGCGACGTCGGCCAGGAACGCCGCCGGAGGGTGCCGGTCGGGCAGCACGATCGCCGAGAGTGCTACGGCGTTCGTCACGACTGCCTCCGTTCGTCCCGGCCGGCCCAGCTGCCGCGCACGTGCCCGATGTGCCGCCGCATCAGTTGCTCCAGTTCATCCACGTCGCCCGCCTCGATGAGTTCGAGCATCCGCACGTGCTCCAGTGCGGACGAGCCCAGCTCGCCGCTGTCCGCGAGCCGTTGCAGGCCGAACAGGCGCGAGCGGGCGCGCAGCTCGCGGACCAGCGTCACCAGCTCTTCGTTGCCGGCCAGCGACAGCAGGCCGAGGTGGAAGCGGCGGTCGTGCTCGACGTAGGCGATGAGGTCCTTGCGCTCGGCCGCCTCGACGACCGCGTCGGCCATCGGCCGCAGCCGCGTCAGGTCGGCGGGGGTCGCGGTGGCCGCCGCTCGCAGGGTGGTCGGCACCTCCAGCAGCATCCGGATGCCGGTGATCTCGTCCAGCTCGCGGTCGGACAGCTCGCGCACCCGGAAGCCCTTGTTCGGGACGGTGAGCACCAGCCCTTCCTTGACCAGCTCGAGCATCGCCTCCCGCACCGGCGTGGCCGACACCCCGAACCGCGCGGCGAGCACCGGCGCGCTGTACACCTGGCCCGGGCGCATCTGCCCGGCGATCAACGCGGCCCGCAGCGCGTGGATGACCTGCCCGCGCACGCTGAGCCGCCCGTCGATGGCGACCGGCTCGAACCCGCCGGTCATGACCGCTCCACGGCTTCGACAACGGCGGCAGCCACGACCAGATCCTCCCATCCCATGCCCACCGTCTTGACCAGACGGGGGCGGGCAACAGTTGTCCCTCGCACCAGATCGGCCAGTGTAACCAGGTCATCGGCCCGCACCGCACCGTCGGCCACGGCCCGCACAACGTCACCGGCCTCGGTGAGGGCGGTTGCCCGCGACTCGACCAGTGCCCCGCAGCGCCGGACGGTCTCGCTGTCCACCTCGCGGGCGTCGGGCTCGTGCGATCCCACCGCCACCACCACCGCGTGGTCCGGCAGCAGACGGCCGTCGAACAGCGGGGTACGGGCGGTGGTGCAGCAGGCGACGACGTCGGCCTCCGCGACGGTGTCCGGGCCGGCCGCGGTGGCGGCGATCCCTTCGGCCCGCAGCCGCGCGGCGAAGGCGTCGGTCCGGGTGGCGTCACGCCCGACGACGTCCACGGTGTCGATCGGGCGCACCGCGCGCAGCGCGTGGACGTGGCCGTACGCCTGGGGGCCGGTGCCGAACACCACCAGGCGGCGCGCCGGCGCCGGCGCGACGAGGTCCAACCCGAGCGCGGACACGGCCGGCGTGCGCAGCGCCGTCAGCGCGGTGCCGTCGAGCACCACCGCCGGCGCCAGGGTGGCGGCGTCGAAGAGGACGTACACCCCGTGAATGCGTGGGAGGCCGCGGGCCGGGTTGCCCGGGACGATGCTCACCAGCTTGACGCCGACGACACGGTCGGTGCCCGAGGGCATGGCGAGCACCTCGCCGGCGCCGAAGGCGAGCGAGAGGCGCGCCGGCTCGGCCTCGGGGTCCAGCCCGCCGGCCAGGGCGGCGCGCAGCGCGGCGACGGCGTCGCGCCAGCCGACAGCGCGCCGCACCTGTACGGCATCAAGCATCTTCACAGCAGGAAGCCCGCCGGGAACGGGTCGGTGGGGTCGAGCAGGTACTGCCCCATGCCGGTGATCCACGCCCGCCCGGTCACGGTGGGCAGCACGGCGGGCCGGCCGCCGACGGTGGTCGTGCCGACGAGCCGCCCGACGAACCGGCTGCCGATGATCGACTCGTTCACGAAGTCGGCGTCGAGCGCGAGCTCGCCACGGGCGTGCAGCTGGGCCATGCGGGCGGACGTGCCGGTGCCGCAGGGCGAGCGGTCGAACCAGCCCGGATGGATCGCCATGGCGTGCCGTGACGTGATCGCGTTCGAGCCGGGCGCCGCGAGGTACACGTGATGGCATCCGGAGATCTCGGGCTGCTCCGGGTGCTTCGGCGCGACCTGCTCGGTGACCGCGTCCATGATCTCCAGGCCCGCGTCGAGCAGCCGCTGCCGCGCCGGCGCCTCGGCCGGGGTGAACGGGATGCCGAGCGCATCGAGCTCGACGATGGCGTAGAAGTTCCCGCCGAACGCCACGTCGAGCCGCACCGGGCCGAAGCTCGCCGTCTCGACGACGGCGTCGAGCTCGTACGCGAACGACGGCACGTTGCGCAGGGTGACCGCGTCGGCGTGTCCGTCGCTGACCTGCACCTCGGCCACGACCAGACCGGCCGGGGTGTCCAGCCGGATCTCGGTGACCGGTTCCGTGACGGTGACCATGCCGGTCTCGACGAGCACCGTGGCCACACCGATCGTGCCGTGGCCGCACATCGGCAGGCAGCCGCTCACCTCGATGTACAACACCCCCCAGTCGGCGTCAGGCCGAGTGGGCGGCTGCAGGATCGCGCCGCTCATCGCACCGTGCCCGCGCGGCTCGTACATCAGCAAGGTCCGCAGATGGTCGAGGTTGTCAAGGAAGTAGCGGCGCCGGTCGGCCATCGTGCCGCCCGGGATGACGCCCACCCCGCCGGTGATCACCCGGGTCGGCATGCCCTCGGTGTGCGAGTCGACCGCCGCGAAGACCCTGTTGGCGCGCATGGCTTACCGGTACCCGGCCGCGGCCACCTTCTCGGTGGCTTCCCGCACGGCGCTTGCCTGCTCGGGCACCAGCGGCAGGCGCGGCGGCCGGCAGGGACCGCCGTAGCGGCCGACGATGTCCATCGACAGCTTGATCGCCTGGACGAACTCGGTGCGCGAGTCCCACCGCAGCAGCGGGTGCAGTGCGCGGTACAGCGGCAGCGCGGTGGCGAGATCGCCTGCCTGGGCGGCGCGGAACAGCTCGACACAGCTACGCGGGATGGCGTTCGGGTATCCGGACACCCAGCCGCGCGCGCCCGCCAGGACCAGCTCCAGGGTGACGTCGTCGGCGCCGGCGAGCACGTCCAGCCCGGGCGCCAGCTCGGCGATGCGGTAGATGCGGCGCACGTCGCCGGAGAACTCCTTGACCCCGACGATCAGGCCCTCGCCGTGCAGCCGGGCCAGCAGCTCGGGGGTGAGGTCGACCTTGGTGTCGATCGGGTTGTTGTACGCCACGACCGGCAGGCCGACCGCGGCGACCGCGCGGTAGTGCTCGACGACGGCGCGCTCGTCGGCGCGGTAAGCGTTGGGCGGCAGCAGCATCACGGCGGCGCAGCCGGCCTCCGCGGCGTCCTCGGCCCACTGGCGCGCCTCGGCCGACCCGTACGCGGCGACGCCCGGCATGACGGTGAAGCCGTCCGGCGCGGCGGCGACGGCCGCGCGGACCACCTGCGAACGTTCCTGCGGGGTGAGGGTCTGGTACTCCCCCAGCGACCCGTTGGGCGTCACGCCGTCGCAGCCCTCAGCGGCGAGCCAGGCCACGTGCTCGGCGTAGCGGTCGAGGTCGGTCGCGAGGTCGTCGGTCAGCGGCAGCGCTGTCGCCACGAGGACGCCGTGCCACGGGGTGCGCTCGGCAGCCATGCGTTTCTCCGTTCGGACGGGCGCGCTCTTGCGGCGGCGCCACTTGATATCAGTACAATGTCACATGGCACTGTCCCCTGGCAATGGACCTCCGATGAGTCATGATCTGAGCTTCGACGTCGTCATCGTCGGAGCCGGCATCGTGGGCGCCGCGTGCGCCTACCACGCCACACTGGCCGGACTGAGCGTCTGCGTCGTCGACCGCGGACCGCTGGCCGCCGGCACCACCAGCGCGGGCGAGGGCAACCTGCTGGTCTCCGACAAGGAGCCCGGCCCGGAGCTCGATCTCGCGCTGCTGTCCAACGCGCTGTGGCGTTCGATGGCCGACGTGCCGGTCTGCGGCACGACCTTCGGCGCGCGTGCCGAGCTCGACCCGAAGGGTGGACTCATCGTGGCCGCCTCCGCCGCCACCCTGCCGGCCCTGGCCGAGCTGGCCGAGCGCCAGGCCGCGGCGGGCGTCGAAGCGGAGCCGGTCGCGGCGGACGGGCTGCGCGACCACGAGCCGAACCTCGCGGACGGCCTGGCCGGCGGCTTCCGCTACCCGCAGGACATGCAGGTGCAGCCGATGCTGGCGACCGCGCTGCTGCTGCGGCTGGCCCGCGACGCCGGTGCCGTCACGCTGCTCGGCGAGTCCGTCACCGGCTTCGCCCGGGACGGGGTCCGGGTCACCGGCGTACGGACCTCGCGTCGCGCGGTGGCGGCGGGTGCGGTGGTCAACTGTGCCGGGACGTGGGCCGCTGAGGTGGCGGCGCATGCCGGTGTACGCGTACCGGTCGCGCCCCGCCGCGGGTTCGTCCTGGTCACCGAGCCGTTGCCGCGGGTGGTGCGGCACAAGGTGTACCTCGCCGACTACGTGGCCGACGTGGCCAGCGACTCCGCCGCGCTCCAGTCCTCTCCCGTGGTGGAAGGGACGCCGTCCGGGACCGTCCTCATCGGCGCGACCCGCGAACGCGTCGGGTTCGACCGCGCCTGGTCCCCGGACGCGATCCGCCGGCTGGCCGCCGGTGCCGTGCGGCTGTTCCCGTTCCTCGCCGACGTGGTGGCGCTGCGCGCGTATCGCGGGTTCCGGCCGTACTGCCCGGACCACCTGCCGATCATCGGCCCGGACCCGCGGGCACCCGGACTGTGGCACGCTTGCGGCCACGAGGGCGCCGGGATCGGGCTGTCCGCCGCGACGGGACGCCTCATCGCCCAGAGCCTGCGCGGCGAGGCGACCGACCTGCCGCTGCACCCGTTCCGTCCAGAACGATTCGACGAGGTGAGCGCGTGAGTGGTCCGCAGCGAAGCGGAGGTGACGGCATGAGCGGTCCGCAGCGAAGCGGAGGAGCCGCGAATCATGTTGCAGGGCGGTTTGGAGCCTCATGCTGTCGCCGGAGCGAAGCGGAGGTGACGGCATGAGCTTCATGATCAGCTTCGACGGCCGCGAGGTGTCGTGCCAAGAGGGCTGGACCATCGGCGCGGCCCTGACCGCCGCCGACGTCCGGGCGTGGCGCGCCACCCGGCGCGACGGGCGGCCACGCGGGCTGTTCTGCGGCATCGGGATCTGCTTCGACTGCCTGGTCACCGTCAACGGACGCCCGTCGGTGCGGGCCTGCCTGGCCGTCGCCCGGCCCGGCGACGTCGTGCACACCCAGGAAGGAGCCGGCCACGATGACCTCGCCTGCTGAGGCCGACGTCGCCGTCGTCGGGGCCGGCCCGGCCGGTCTCGCCGCGGCAGCCGCGGCCGCCGACGCCGGCGCCTCGGTGGTGCTCGTCGACGGCGACGACCGCGCCGGCGGGCAGTACTGGCGCCACGGCACCCGCGCGCCGGACCCCCGGCTGTACCACGGCTGGAACACCTTCGCGCGGCTGCGGCAGCGGACCGAGTCGCTGCTGCTGTCCCGTCATCACGTCCAGACCGTGGTGGCCGACGATGACGGCTGGTCGCTGACCTGCGTGGTGGGCGACGAGCCGGCCACCTCGTCGGCCACGACCGTCGTGCGGGCGCGGCGGCTCGTCGTCGCCACCGGCGCATACGACCGGCAGCTGCCCTTTGCCGGATGGGACCTTCCCGGCGTCATGGCCGGCGGCGGGGTGCAGGCGTTGCTCAAGTCGCACGGCGTGCTCGCCGGGCAGCGCGTGGTGGTGGCCGGCACCGGGCCGTTCCTGTTGCCGGTCGCCGCCGGGCTGCTCACCGCCGGGGCCCGGGTCCCGTTCATCGCCGAGGCCAACTCGCCGGCCGGCATGGCCCGCCACCCGCGCGCCGTGGCGTCGTCGGCCGCGAAGCTGGGTGAAGGGCTCGGGTACGTCTCCCGCCTGATCCGCCACCGCACCCCGTACCGGCGAAGGCATGCCGTGGTGCGTGCGCTCGGCACCGGCCGGCTCGAGGCGGTCGAGGTCGCCCGCCTCGACCGGCAGGGACGGGTGCGGCCCGGCACCACCCGGACCGTCGCCTGCGACGTGCTCGCCGTCGGCTGGGGCTTCACGCCGCGGCTCGAACTGTTGCTGCAGGTGGGCTGCGCGACCACGATCGGCGCCGACGGCAGCCTGGTCGTCACGGTGGACACCACCCAGGCGACGAGTGTCGCCGGGGTCTGGGCCGCCGGGGAATCGACCGGCGTCGGCGGGGCGGAGCTGGCCGTGGTCGAAGGCCAGATCGCGGGTCGCTCGGCGGCCGGAGCGCCGGTGCCGCGGTCCCTCGGCACCCGCCGCGCGTCGCTGCGGCGCTTCGCCGACGCGCTGCACGCCGTCCACCCGGTGCCGAGGTACCTGATCGACGGCCTGGACGACGAGGTGCTCGCCTGCCGCTGCGAAGAGGTGCCGGTACGAGCCGTCCGCGACGCCGTCCGCGAGCTCGACGCCACGGACGCCCGCACCGTGAAGCTGCTGACCCGCACCGGCATGGGCTGGTGCCAGGGGCGGGTGTGCGGCTTCGGCGTGGCGTCGGCCACGGCGCACGCGTGCGGACGCGCGGTCACCGAAACTGACCTGGGGGCCTTCGCCGAACGCCCCTTCGCGGCACCGGCCACCCTGGGCCTGCTGCGCAGCCGAGGAAGGAACGCATGACCAACGTGAACAGCGTCGACCCGCGCACCGGCGAGATCCTCGCCGTGGTCGGCTCCGAGACCACCGACGAGCAGGTCGACGCGATCTGCGATCGTGCCGCTGCGGCGTACCGCACGATCCGGGAGCGCGACCGGAGCTGGCGCTCGGGCCTGCTCCGCGCCATGGCGGAGGCGCTCGAGGGCCGGCGCGACAAGGTGGTCGAGACCGCCGACGCGGAGAGCGCGCTCGGCGCCGTACGCCTCAACGCGGAATTGACCCGGACCTGCTACCAACTGCGGTTCTTCGCCGACGTCGTCGACGAGGGCAGCTTCCTCGAGGCCACGATCGACCACGCCGGACCGACCGGCATGGGGCCGCGCCCGGACCTGCGCCGGATGCTGGTGGCGACCGGGCCGGTCGTCGTGTTCGGCGCCAGCAACTTCCCGCTGGCGTTCTCCGTCCCGGGCGGGGACAGCGCGTCCGCCCTGGCCGCAGGCTGTCCGGTCGTGGTGAAGGCGCACGAGTCGCACCCGGCCACGTCGCAGCTGTGCGCGGACATCCTCCGTGACGCCGCCGAGTCGGTCGGCGCCCCGGACGGCACCATCGGCATCGTCCACGGCCGGGCCGCCGGCGGGCGGCTGGTGCGCCACCCGGCGATCACGGCGGTCGCCTTCACCGGGTCGCAGCGTGGCGGTGAGGCGCTCATGGAGCTCATCGACCAGCGGCCGTCACCCATCCCCTTCTACGGTGAGCTCGGCAGCGTCAACCCGATGGTCGTCACCGAAGCCGCTGCCGCGGAACGCGCCGCCGACATCGGCAAGGGCTTCGCCGACTCGTTCACGCTCGGCGTCGGCCAGTTCTGCACGAAACCGGGTCTGGCGTTCGTCCCGGCCGGCCGGGCCGGCGACGCGGTCGTCGAGGCGACGGCCGCGGCGATCCGCGAGAAACCGGCGGCGGTGATGCTCAACGCCGGCATCGCTGCCGCGTTCGGCCGGGGAGTCGAGGAGATGACGGCTGGGGCCGGCATCGTCCGGGTCGCGTCAGGACGGTCCGCGCAGCCGGGCGTCGCGGCGCAGTTGCTGGAGGTCGACGAGGCCGACCTGACCGACCGGATGCTCGAGGAGACCTTCGGACCCGTCGCGGTCGTGGTCCGGTACCACGACCCGGCCTCCCTGGCCCCGGCCCTGAACCGGCTGCCCTCCTCGCTCACCGCAACGCTGCAGACCGGTTCGGGTGAGCCGACGCTCGAACCGGCCGCGCAGCGGGCGCTGGAGGAACGGGCCGGCCGGATCGTCTACAACGGATTCCCTACCGGCGTAGCGGTGTCCTGGGCGCAACATCACGGTGGCGGCTGGCCGGCTACCAACTCGCTGCACACCTCGGTCGGGGCTACCGCGATCCGCCGCTTCCTGCGCCCGCTGACCTGGCAGGACGCGCCGGAGTCCGCGTTGCCCGTGGAATTGCGCGACGCGACCACGGGTGTGCCGCGCCGCGTCGACGGCGTGCTCGTCCCCGCGAGCGAGTGACGGCCTACCCGGCCGCGCAGGACGCTCGCCGGGTCGCCCGCCGTCGCCGAGGGCGACGGCGGGCGGGCCGGGTCAGCGGTTGAGGACGACCTTGAGCGCACCGGTTTCGCCGGCCCGGGCGAAGGTGTCGTAGGCCTGCATGAACTCGCCGAGGGCGAAGTGGTGCGTGATGAGCCGGGCCGCGTCGATCTGGTGCGCGGCGACCAGCCCGAGCAGGGTGGGCGTCGAGTACGTGTCGACCAGACCGGTCGTGATCGTGACGTTCTTGATCCAGAGATCTTCCAGGTGCAGCGTTGCCGGCTTGCCGTGCACGCCGATGTTGGCCACGCGCCCGCCGGGACGGATCAGGCGGGTGCACAACTCGAACGTTTCGGGGATGCCGACCGCCTCAATGGCGACGTCCGCACCGAGCCCGTCGGTCAGCCGCATCAACTCGGCGATCGGGTCCTCGGTGCCGCTGTTGACCACCACGTCCGCGCCGAACTGCTTGGCCGCCTCGAGCCGGGCGGGGGCGAGATCGATCGCGACCACGCGGCTCGGCGTGAACAGCTTGGCGCCGAGAATCGCGGCCAGCCCGATCGGGCCGGCCCCGACGACGGCGACGGTGTCGGCCGGCCGGATGGCACCGTTGAGCACGCCGACCTCGTACCCGGTGGGGAGGATGTCGGCGAGCATGAGGACCTGATCGTCGCTGACCCCGGCCGGCACCGGATAGGTCGAGTTGTCGGCGAAGGGCACCCGTACGTACTCCGCCTGGGTTCCGTCGATGCGGTGACCGAGGATCCAGCCACCCCCGCCCACGCACTGCCCGTAGTGACCGTCACGGCAGAACCGGCAGCGGCCACAGGCGGTGATGCAGGACACGAGGACCCGGTCACCCACGCGGACGTTCTTCACGCCGGCGCCGACCTCGACCACGGTGCCGACGGCCTCATGGCCCAGAATCCGCCCGTCCGTGACCGCCGGCACGTCCCCCTTGAGGATGTGCAGATCGGTGCCGCAGATGGTGACCGCGTCCACCTGGACGATGGCATCGGTGTCCTGTTGAACTGTGGGGTCCGCGACCTCTTCCCAGCTCTTGCGGCCCGGACCGTGATAAACCAGCGCTCGCATCTTCAGTCGCCTCCTCGCAGTGCTGATCCTTCTACCGTTGCTCCGCACCCCGGGCCGAGCACAGGGCCATTGGTCCCGCCCTGGCGGGCCGCGCAGCCGCTCCAGGCCGGTGAAGTCGGCAATGCTCGCAGGCAACAGGTGCGGCACCTGATGCGACCTCCCGCCGGCGCCTGGTCCTGGCCCGGGAGACCGAGATCCTGCGGCGCTTCCGAGCCGGCACCGGCAGCGCAGGGACGCAGCTCGGCCCCCTTCTGCTGCGCGCCGCCGAGGTCGGCTCTGATCCCGCGACGATTGACAACGGGGGCGCCCACCAGACCTCGTCGTCGGTGGGCGCCCAGTCACCGCCCCATGCGGAAGGGGCCTTCTATTACGTACGGCGGCGGCGCCAGGTCAGCGAGAAACCGACGACACCCGCGACGGCGGCCAGGATGCCGCCGATTGTGGTCCAGACCCATCGTGAGGACAGGCCGGGCAGCCAATCCGACGCCGCGCTCGCCCCGTCGGGGGTCGGGCTGGGGCTGGCCGAAGAAGCTGCCGGGCCGGCTCCGGACGCCACCGTACCCGGCCTGGCCGCCGGTACGAGTGCGGCATTGAGATCGCCGTCGTCGGCGCTGGTGCCGCCGTCGGTCGCACCGATGAGTGCGTCGACCTTGGTGGGCAGGCCGAGGTCATTCTCGGGCAGGTCGACAACGGACAGCCGGACGTAGTACGTGCCGGGCAGCGGATCTCCCGACCATGGCTCGGCCCACGAGCGCACGCGCCGCAGGGTACAGCCGAGGGCGATCTTCGCATCGGTAACGGCGGCAACCGGCGTTTGCGCACCGGCCGTGCATGCCTGCCGGCGGCGTAGTCCGTCGAAGACGTCAACGGTCCAGGTGGACGGGCCGCTGCGTTTCCCGGCGGGCGGGAGCGCTACCGTGAGTGAGATGTCGGTGATCTGTCCGGCCGCGGCGGTGAACGACCAGTAGAGGTAGTCGCCGGTGGAGGCGTCCACCTTGATCGGCTGGCCCGGGCTGACCGGGATAGCGGTGAGGAATGAGGTCCCCGCCCGCGCGACGGTGCTCGCGCTCGGCGACGGAGTTGGTGCGGCCGCCGCGTCGAGCGGTAGGGCGATGACGCCCAGCGCCGCCGTCGCTACGGCGGCGAGACGAGCACACGATCGGATGCGTCCCTGTCGGGTGCGGATGGTCATCAGTTCGTCCTCCAGGTCGCGACCCACCAGCGGGTCAGCCAGCCGGCGACAGCGCCGGTGAGCAAGCCGGCAACGGTGAGCACCAGAAGCAGCAGCCAGCCCCGCCCCAGGCCGGGAGCGTCCGGAGCGGGCGAGGCGGTGACAATGTCGATGGTCAGCTCAAATGGCATGCCCGGGCCCGCATTCGCCTGCGCCGGGCCGGCGAATGAGTTACTGACGACCAGACAGATGTCCGTCGTGGTGGCATTGGCGTTCGCTGATGGGCTCGCTTCCATGTCCGCCTCCGAGGCGGACCAACGCAGGCCGGTGGACAGCACATCGGTGCGCCCACTGCCCGCATCCGTGCCGCGGACGAGTTCCCTGCCGTCGGCGGCAGCGGCCCGCAGGAGCACGCCGTAGTCGGGGTTGACCGGGCGGTCCAGAGCGATGCTCACCGAGGCGCGCAGCTCTTGGTCTTTGCGGACCGGCACCCGGTACCAACGGTGCTCCGAGATCTTCTCCCGGTCGGTGTAGACGCCGGGGGAAAGCAGCGGCGCCTGGGCACACTCCGTGCCGCCGGCCACAACCGCCGGAGGCGGGACATTGGCTTCCTTGGTCCGATCCACGAGCTGCTTGATCCGGTCGGTCAGCTCCTCGGGCGTCTGCGCCGAGGCATAGGACCCGCCGGTGGCCGCGGCGATGCAGACCAACTGCCGACGCACGTTCTCATCCGGTGCCAGACCGAGCGTGTCGACCACCAGGCGCATACCCTGAGCAGCCAGCTCCCGGGCGACATCGCACGGGTCGGGCGGGGCACAGGTGTCCTCACCATCGGTGATCAACACGATCCGACGGGTGCTCCCGCCGGTGCCCAGGTCCTGCGCGGCGCCGCGCAACGCCAGCCCGACCGGCGTGAAACCGGTGGGCCGCAGCGTTGCGATGGCGGCCTTGGCGTCGGTCCGGTCCACCCGGCCGACCGGCACGATCTGCTGCGTGTCCTTGCAACCTTCGGCCTTGTCCTTGCCCTGGTAGGTCGCGCCGAGCACTCGGATACCAAGGTGCGTCTCGTCGGGAAGGGCATCCACGACCTCGTTGAATGCCTGCTGGGCGACAGAGATACGACTGCGGCCACCGATATCGGTAGCGCGCATCGATCCACTGACATCGAGGACGAGTTCAACCTTCGGCGGCTCGGTGGGACCGGTCTCTTCAGCGAAGGCCGATGTCGGAGCGGTTGCAGACAGGATGGAAAGTCCTATCAGGATGACAGTGAGCCACCGTTTCATGATCACGGCGAAGATCATAGACATTGACGGAGCGCGAACCACCGCGGCGGCCGTCGCCGCCCAGGGACACCCGGTCCTGGGACACCGACGTCTCGCTTTGTCCCCGCGCACGCCCTCGAACGAGGGATTGGTTTGCCATCGCGCGTCGGAATTAATCTTCCAGTAACGGTTGCCTGACCCGCCATTCATGCCCGTACGGAGGTCGTCATGTCTCGCCACTGCTGGATGCCCCGTTGACCTCGGCCGTTCCCACCAGCGGCGGGATCATCGGAGTTCCCACCGGTACCGGCATCGAACCGACCTTCGTCAGACCGAAGTACCTGCGCATGCACGACGGACTCAGCCTGTGGCTATCGAACGAAGACGGTCGATATGGCAGGCTGATCGCCGTATGGCTCCCCGGCGCGCCTGACACACAGCCGAAGTACCAGCCGGACAACGACGAGGAGACCGAGCGGCTCGCGAGACTCCTGCCGGACGACCATTTCCTGGTCTTCGGTCTGGTGAAGGGCGGCTGGCTCACCACGCCGGGCGGCCCAGCGGATCTCGAGATACTGGAGTTACTCGCCGAGATCGTCGCCGACTTGCCCGATATCATGCCGGCCAACCGGCCCGCATTGACGCCGGTGCTGGCCATGCCCGGCGGCGGCGCGGTCGCCGGGCGACTGGCCGAGCTGATCGGCCGGGATGTCCTGGCGCTACCAGGAGCATTGCCTTCGTTGGTGAACGGAGGCGCGGCCCGCCTGAGCACACCGGGCGAGGCAGGGCCGTCCGACCACGCCATTCGCGGTCCGTTGCGCCGCTACCAACCCGGCGACCCGGTGGGCGTCCCGCTGTCCCCGGAACTCGCGCGGCAATTCGCCGACGCCATCGGCGTCGAGCCGCCCGTCCCGGCGCGGATCGACATCGCGGACGAGCGCTGGCAGGCGATAGCCGCGATCGGTACCCCCAAGGTCGACCTGCCTTTTCTCGATGAGCTGGTTCGAGACATGCGAGAGGCCGCCGACGGCCACCACGTGCCTGAGGCGGTCTGGGAGGAACTGCCCCAAAAACTGCTGAGCAACTACAAATACCTGCTCGACGGTTTCATGGTCCCGCTGGGCGACGCCGAGGCCCTGATCACGCTGAGAACGCAACGCCCGGAGGTGGTACGCAACCCGGGTGCCGCGATCACGCAACCGCGAGACACAACGACGGCACTGGACCCGGACGACACCGAATCCGACGATGAGCGGGCGAGCACGGCCGGCCGCAACGCCTCGGTCGGCGACACCGCCGTGGACAGCGACCGCACCAACCCCCCACTCACCCACGACGAGCGGGCCTTCCGCGGAACCGAGACCGTCAACGCGGCGTACTCCCTGGGCGCCCACGTCACGACGCACACGGGGCAGACCGGCAGCACCCGGGTGGCGCAGCCGTTCTCGTTCGGCATCGGCGTGGGTCCGGCGACAGTCAGGACCGGCCCGCAGATCGCCGGCACCGCCAACAAGTCGGGCCGGACCACCAAACGCGTCCTGGACGCGGAGGCCGGGCACGTCCAGAAAAACGGGGGCGGCATGACCGCGCTGAGCTCTCCGGCGGCCTGGTCGTTCAAGCTGCGAAGCGACGCCACCAAGGCGTGGGAGGACGTCGAGGCCCGGTCGGTCGACACCTCGACCTCGGAGGCGGAAACGCTGGTGGTCTGGATGCCGGACCACTACATCGAAACCCCGCCTCGGTACCAGTACCAGGTCACCGCGCCCCGGCCCGCACCTCGACGCCGAGCCGCAGCTGCGCCGCACACGGCGGCGGCCCCCGACGCCCACCAGTTGCCGGCCATGTACCACAGCACCGGCATCACCGGCCTGTCGACAATGTTCGACGGGATCGTCGCCCGGCTCCAGGCCCAAGGGCTGGAGCTGAAAGTCGGCTCGACGATCCGCGAGCAACTGCGCGAGAAGATCTGGAACCTGGAAGCGCACCTGGATCGGGCCGTCAACAACCCGCTCGGGTACGCGTTCACGCTTCATGACAAGCGCGGACGAGTGGCCGCACGGGTGGAGATACATACTGCGCTGCCGGCTGAGGGGGACGAGGTCCAACTGGTCGGCCGGACCAGCGACAAGTCCCACGTGGAGGACGTGCGGACGGCGATCGACGGCACCGGCGGCGGCCACTCGTTGAGCCAGAGCACCGGCCTCTCGTACAACCTGGAAGCCAGTCTGGCGCCCGTGCCCGAAATGGGTGTCGGCATTGCCGGGTCGGTGGGCCTGAGCTGGTCCACCGCCAACGGGATCGGCAGCGACCGGATCGGCCTATGGGTCCAGGTGCCGCGCTTCACCGGGCGGACCAGCGGTTTCCACATGCCACTCACCCACTCCGTGGTCACCGCGGTGAAGGGAAAGCGGTTGCCCGACCCGGGCACCGCGGACCGCTACAAGTCCGTCACGCTGCTGCGGATCGCCGAGTCCGACGCCGCGGAGCTGCTGACCGAGCGCTTGTGGCAACCGACCACTCGCTATGCGAGTGGGCCGCTCGAGACGATCGCGGAAAAACCGAAGAGGGTTCCACCGACCACTCCCTATGCGAGTGTGCCGCTCGACACGATCGCGGAGGCGGAGGAACCGGAGGAGGAGCCGGAGGAGGAGCCGGAGCCGCCCATTCCCGCGCACGTACTGCGGGGCAAGGGCATCGGCATGGGGCTGGCCCGGGTCGACCAGTCGACGGTCGACGACATGCTCGAGTACCTGCTGTCCGAGCTCGGCCGTCGTGGCTTCGTGCCAAAGGGCAGCACCGCGGAGGCACTGCGCAACCGCCATTGGTGGAACCACGGTGCCGGGCTGGACAGCCAGGTGGACAACCTGGAGCTGGTTGACCGAATGGTCTCACTGCAGGGTCTGGACTCGTTCTACGACGCGATCCACCAGGACGGCCTGCAGTTCACGCTCTACCGCCGCCGCGGCACGCTCGGCATGGATTTCGACGTCGACGCGGCAGCGATCACCATCAAGGCCGTCCGGACTCCCGGGACCACCCCGACCTCCAGCGGCACGACGTCGACCCACACCGCGGTGAACCTCGGGATGAGCCTGGATACCGCGGGGCAGAATGTCAGCGGCAGCAAGGCCGCGAGCCTCACCTTTCCCAAGTTCAAGGTGCTGAAAGCGGTGCTCCGCGGCGCCCTGTTCGCCGTCGGTGCGGAACGCGGCAAGGGCGCCGGCGACAACGTGAACTTCGTCCTCAACCGGCCGGAACTGCTCGAGTACGGCGGACCGCTCGCCGGCATCGACGAGCACAGCGACTACGTAGTCACCATCAAGTACCAGCACTCCGGGCCGCGTGGCCACGTCGAGCCCGGTCGCCGGGACCCGGAACCGCTGAACCTCATCCATCAGCCGGCCAAGCTGATGGTGCCCCCCATCGGCACCGAGGACGGTCCGACGTCGACCGGGCCGACACCCCCCAAGGTGCTCGACCGCGCGGTCGTGTACTACCTGGACAGCAGCGGCACCACCGATGCGCTGACCGGACTGTTGCCGACGTTGACGACGCCCAACGGCGCGGCCAACGAGGAGGTGCGCACCTTCGCGGGCCACATCGAGCTCCGGGCGCATCTCAAGGAAATTCTCCACAAGACCTACACGACCGACCAGTTCTTCAAGTCCAAACTGTGGCGGGACACCCACGCCACCGCTGACATCTCCGGCGAGATGGGCACCTCCACATTCCGCGGGGCGAGCGACGACCCGTTCGTGATCGGCATCATCAAACTGTGGCTGGCCGAATCCGCCACCAGCAGTAACCGCAAGACGGGCGTCACGTGGGAGCAACTGGACCTGGGGCTGGGCGGGTCGGCCGGCGTGGCGACCATCACCGGCGAGATCGACACCAAGCGGCAATTTGAGTGGTCCAAGACAACGGCCAGCGGGCGGACCGGAGGCACAGAGCTCCTCCAGCTCGACTTCAACCACGCCTACCTCTACGAGACCGACATCAGCCTGGAAGTCCGGGCCCGGTTGGAGAAGCACGGCAAGTTCGCCTGGGCCAGTCAGGACCCGCTCGACCCCGTCACCGTTGCGGACCGGCGCATGCTGTATCTGCTGCCCGAGCCGGAGGCACTCGCCCTGTACGGCACCGGCGACCTGCCGGTCTCCGCCAGCACCCTCACGGACGCGCTCAGGCGCTGGTCGGCCAACGACCTGAGGTTGAGCGGCGACGTGGTCGCCCGCGTGCTGGCCCGGTGGCAGAAGGACTCCCCTGACAAGGCGGTGAAGCGCCGCCACAGGTGGGCCGACCTCCTGAGGCGGGCGCACCGACAGGGAGCCCTGCCGGTCCTGGACCCGTCGGCCCGGAAAGAGTTCGCGGAGGCATTCGGGCTCAGGCTCGGCGAGCGCGCCAACCCGTACCAGGAAATCGAACTTCCAGAATATCTGACCCGCACCGACCCGGGTGGCCGTTTCCTGGGGCACCACGGCATCCATGAGGTGACGTACGACTCGGGCCGCAATCTCTTCGAGATCATCAAGCGGCAGGTCGACCGCGCCGCGCCCGGCCTGCTGACCGCCGACGCGGACGTGTGGGACAGCCAAGGCCGGATCCTCGGGCGCCTCCAGGGCGGCATCGACTCGCTCCAAGCGCTGTTCGCTCCCGGTCGGGAGCAGGCGTTGTGGGAGGAACTGCTCAGTCCCAACGGCCTGACCCTCTACCTCGTCAACCCGATCGGCTGGTTCCTGGCCGACATCGTGGAAATCAACATCACCGACGAACTCACCAGCGACCCCGAGGTCTACGACTTCAAGGCCAGGACCGGCGTCGAGACCTACATCCACAACTACCGCACGCGACGCGTCACCAGGGCGCGCCGCAGTGCGCAGGGGATCACCGTCCCGAAGCTCAACCCGGGCGGCGGGGGCGCCTCCGGCATGACCGACCTCCAGTTGAACTCGGCAAGCACGCGCAACGTCACCCAGTCCGACACCGGCATCACCGAGCGGATAGTCGGCGCCTTCGACGGCACGTACCTCGCCCGCTACAACCACCGCACGCGCATCCGGGTCAACCGGCTCGACATGGCCGGCCGAGAGCTGAACAACACGCTGGCCAGCGGCTTCGTGTCACTGCACAGCAGCCCGGCCGTCAACGACGTGACCGAGAGCGGCGCCCTGAGCATCGAGGTGCCGGCGGCGGACGCGGAGGCGGGCCGGCAGCGTGGGCCATGGCCGGTGCGGCACCTGGTCCCGCTGCCCGACCTGGTGCCACTGGACGCGTTCGTCGAGGGTGCCACGCTCGACGACGCGCTCCCGGCCGCCCGCGAGCTGATCGGACGCCTGCTGGGGCACGGCGACCTAGGCCCCCTCGACGGAATCCGCCAGCGCCGGCATAGATGGAAGAGGCTCCACTTCGGCAGCAGCACCCGCACCCACACCGAGATGTCGTTGCCGCAACTGCTCTCCCGCAACCACCTGAAGAACCACCTCCCCGCAGCGAGCATCGGGTCCGGCGCGGTGGTCGCCGACGGCCTCTTCGTTCCCGGGCGCTCCAGCAAGCGGGTCAAGCTGGAGATGTTCGGCGGGCTGTTCGACCTGACCGTGGTCGGCCGGGTCGCCGAGGGTAGCAACACCGGCCGGTACAGCAAGTTCCAGAGCGGCACCACCGTAGCGGCCGGCACCGACCGCTGGCAGCCCACGGTCGATGCCCAGGCCAGCGGCACCGCGCCGCTGGGGGCGAACTCCGACCCCGCCTACGCGCACACGCTATCGACGCCCCTGCAGTCGAACCAGGTCACCGCAGCCGGCAACTCGATCTCCAACACGAAGATCGACCGGCCGGAGTCGACCGGGAAGAACCAGGGCGCGCAGCTGATCGTGAGGGTCCGCGGCCGGTACCGCCTCCGCGCCCATCTCGTGAGGTCCCACCTGTTCCGCCGTCCGAACAGTGCTCCGCCCCAGGTGAGCCGGCCGTTCACCGGCGACGTGTACCTGAAGATCTCCGAGGGCGAGGTCGCGGTAATCCGCCAGGCCCTGACCGCCGCGTCGCGCAAGGTCGCCCTCCAGGGGGCGATGAGCGCCGACTTCACCGGTGCGCCGACGGTCGACCTGGCGGAGTCGCTGGCAGATGCGGCGCGCCGACCGACCGACGCCTTCAGCGCCTACAAGCTCGTGGCACGTGCGATCGCCCGGCAGCAGCCCGAGGGTGACCGACTGATCCTCACGGTGGCTTCGGGCAGTTGGGCCGCCCACCGGTACAGCCTCGTGGCCCAGTGGGCGGCCCGGACCGTCCGGGACCTGACCACCGCCGGCGGGCCGGTCACGATCCAGCTGACCGAGCAGGAAGAGCAACTGCTGAGCCGGTACCGGGCTCTCTACTGGACCGTGGCCGCGAGCGCCGGCCTCACCGAGAACGACCAGGCGGTCAAGGAAGGGCTGGCCGGCCTGGTCACAGCCGATGGGCTCTCCCTCGCCCAGCAGGTGGAGACGGCGACCGATGCCCTGGTCAGGCTGGTCCAGGACGTCTACGACCGCGGCCACCCCGACTCACTGCCCAACCTTCCGGCCGTGGTGGCCCTGTTCGGCTCCGACCTGAAGACGCTGGCCCGGGACATCGCCCATGAACTGGAGCGGGACGTCCGGCTGGACTCCGGTGCCACGCGGCGCTGGTTCGACCGGAACGGGCGCTTCTATGCCTTCGACCCGGCAACCTTCGACGACAGCCGGCTGACCCTCGACCAGGCCGTGGCCGGCGGACTGATCAGGCCGGACGAGGCCCAGCCCAGTCTCCGGCTGGCCACGGTCAAACCCGAGGAACAGCGCCAACCCACCCTGCGCGAACTGGTCGGCCACTTCAAGATCACCGACGAGGACCTGGGCCGCATCTACCGGACGTCGTGGGCTCACCAGCGGACCTTCGAGCAGCAATTGCACGCCGAGATCCGCAAGCGGTCGCGTCCGCAGGACGACCGGACCGGCACGCCGCAGCCACCCGCTGTCCCCGCCGTGCTGACGACGGCACAGACCGCCTTCGCCACGGGGTACCAGAACGACCCGGATCGGGGCCGGCTGTTCGAGGAGCTCGACCAGCTGGCGCCGGACGGCGTCGCCCTGTTGAACACGTTGGCGACGGCGCTCGCCGCCGGGCGCACCGATGTCGACGCCGCCATGGTCCGGGCGACCGCGGCCGCGCTGGCCGGGGGCACCGACGCCCGATCCAGCCTGCGGCAAGAGGTCCGGTCCGTCGAGCGCGAGCTGACCCGGGAGACCAAGCTGCAGTGGATCAAGTGGTGGTACCAGACCGGGCGCCGGTTCCCGCAGAAGTCGCCATTGCTCCACTCGCTCGCGGCGTCGGTGGCGGACTGCCCGCCGGGCTCCATCAGATGAGCGCGCCGGCCCGTACCGCGATACTGGAACGCATGGACGATCCAGTGGAACCGCCGACACTCGATGCTGTCCGGCGGGCGCTCGCCGCCGCCCGGCACGAATGCGCCGCCGCCGAACAGAGGATGGCCGCCGCCGAACGGGAGGTGTCCGCCGCCGCGGACGCCGCCACCGCGGCCGACCTGCGCCACCGCCACCGGGCCGAAGAACTCGACGAACTCCTCCGCCGTTCGATCGCCGCCGATCGCGGCCTGGCCGGCCTGGAGGCGGACCGGGCAGAGGTCGACCGGATGCTCGCCGCCACCGAGGAAACGCTCCGCCTCGACCGCGCCGAGCTGACCCGGTCGCTGCCGTCGCGCGACAGCGATGCCGCCCGCATCGTCGAGTTGACCGAGCAACTGCCGCACGCCCAGGCCCGCGTCCTGGCCGCCACGCGCGATCCCACCCGGACGCCGGCCCAGCTCGACGAGCTGCGAGCCGCTGCGGCCGACCTGTCGGCCCGCCTCGCCGAGACGCAACGCCAGGCGGCGGAGCGCCTGCGCCGGATCGCCGACCTGGAAGACCGCACCAGCGACCGGGCAATCCGCGCCGACGAGATGCGGGCCGACCAGGCGGACCTGGACGAGTTGATCCGGCGCGCACGGCTGGCCTCGGCGCACGAAGCGACACTGGTGGCGGATCTCACCGACGAGCTCGAGATCCTCGACGACCAGGCATACACGGCCCAGGCGGCACACGACGAAGCCGTACACCGGCTCGGCACCGCCCAGCGCGAGCTCGCTGGCCGCCTGGCCGACCTGGCCGAAGCGGAGCGGTCGGAGGCCGCCCGCCGGGCCGAAGCCGCCCACCAGGCCGAGGCTGCGCGGGCCGCAGCGGGGGTGAACGCGCGTCCCGATGCGCCGGTTCCTCAACAGCCGACGAGTCATGTCCCGACGGCGGCCGTGGGCAGAAGCAGTCGGCCGGCGCGGAGGAGCGGCCCGGCCCCGGCGTTTCCCACAAGCCGGATCCCGCCCGTGCCCGTGCGACCGGCGCTGCCGGGCGACGCGTGGGGAGCCCCGGTGCATCCGGCTGCCCCGGCCAACCACCCTCCGGTCACCGCACCGCCACCCGACCGGCCGGCTCCCGTCCCGCCCGCGCCGGACAGCGGCCCGCCGGCGGAGCCCGCTGCGTCAATTCCGGCACCGCCGGCGACCGGAGAGTCGACCATGGCCACGCTGAACAGCCTCATGTCCATGCTCGGCAATGGAACTCCCCCGAGCCCGCCGCGCGCCCCGGAACCCGCCAGCAGCAGCGGCGCCCCTGCCCCACCGGCGATACCGCCGATCCGATGGGAACCGCCCGCCCGCCCGAAGGACGGCTCGACGAACCGCAGCACCGAGGCGGAGCCGCCTCCGGAGGGCCGGTCCTAACCGGTCGCCTCGATCAGGGGCGAAGGGTCGTCCGTTGTGCCCTGCATAGGGACTGGTAGGCGTCCGTACGCCGATGTCACAGTTGAATGATGGCGGGCCAGTGCCCGACTTTGCTCTCTGGCCGCCCGCAAGGAGTCGAGATGTCCGAGCCGACCGAGTTCAGCTTCCAGCAGCTTCTCCAGCAGACCATGGAGATTCAGCAACGAGCCGAGCAAATGCGGTCCACGCTCAATTCCACCGTGTTGACCGGCATCTCGGACGACCACAGTGTCACCCTGACGCAGACCGCCGCCGGCGAATTCCTGTCCGTGGCGATCGATCCCGGCGTCTTCGACAAGGGGTCGGTCCGCGAGCTCGAGGCGACGGTGCTGAGCGCCCTGAAGGACCTCGCCAAGCACGTGCACGAGAACCGTCAGCGCCAGGCGTCCGAGATCATCCCCGGGTTCGCCGACTGGTCAGAGCGCTGAGCCCGCACCGACGGGACGCTCACGTCTGGGCGCTGTCCGCCTCGGCCTCGCGGGGCTGCGGGTAGAGCACGATGGACCGGACCCGGTCCGGGCCGACCCTGGGCCACTCGTATTCGAGGTCCGCGAGCACGGAACAGGCCCGGAGGGCACGCTCGGGGCTGGGTGGTTCGAACGCGATGGTCGAGTTCACCTGGTGCGGGCTGGGGACCGTCACTTCGCCGATGCCGAAACGTGCCTCCAGATCGCTCAGCGGCAGCGGTTCCGCGAGCATGAACTCCACAAAGATCACCCGGTCCTTGGTCTCGAGATCGAGCACGAACTCGAAGCGGGCCGTGCCGGCCGGCGGCGGGCACACCAGCTGACAGCTGACCCGCTCGGCGCCGATGATCGCGACACCCATGGCACGGCTGACGTCATTGACGTGCATCGACTCGGTGTAACGCAGGGCCGACACCCACCGATCAACGATGTCGAGTTCCATCCCGCTTCCCCTTTCCGTTACCTGACGGGTCGTTCTATCGACGGATCTCGCCCACGCGCGGTTCATGGCCCCTCGAATAGTGGGGTCTCGGCACACCTGCCCGGTTCTGTCGATGGCGAACGGCCGGGCCCGTCCCGGGGGCACGCCGACCTCGCCCGCCGCTGCCCGACGCGGATTCCTACGCCAGCAGCGGGGGGAGCGGCGGGTTTTCGAACTGGGCGCTGACCTGTTCGACGATCTCCTCCGGGGGACAGTCGAGGATCGACTCCCCGAACCGGTCCACCGCGGCGTACAACTCGGGCCTCAGCTCAACGGCGTCGAACATCGCGTACAGCAGTTTGACCTTGGTATTGCCGCGCCCCAGCTTCGCGTTGTCCTGCTGGGTGAGAGCCAGGTCAAGATCGACCGCGTCCGGATGGGCCGCGATCTCCCCGAACTGGCGCAGCACCTGCGCGATCGCCGATTCCCACTCATAGGTTTTCGTCGACTGCTGCTCCCGCCGGCCGTACACCTCGAACAACTGCACGAACGCGAGCACCACGGCGGCGTTGCCCGTGGCGATCGCGCCGGCCATGAGATCCTTGCGCTGCTTCGGGCTCTTCTCGGCCTCCAGCCAGTCGTAGCCCCGGTCCGCACGGTCATGCGCGTCCAGAGTGAGCAACGCCCGGTGCAGCTTGAGCCACGCAGTCTGCCGGGGCCCCTCGGCACGCAGGTCGTCGAGATCCTGGGCGCGGATCTGTTCCCGGTTCTCCGCCAGGAACCGCCGCGACGCCGCCCAGTCGGGCGTGATCAACCAGTCGTCGGCAAAGCTGCTCGCCTCGTCGGCCCGCTTCCCGGCCGCCTTTTCACTCAACGGACCGGCGGGGCTGTCGCCGGTCGTCCCCGACTGCGCCGGAGCCTTGGGCGGCACACCGGCCGACGTGGTGCTGGTGTCCACGGCCGGGGTCGCCGGCGTCTCGGCCGTGGTCACAGCCGGCGTCTCGGCCGTGGTCACAACCGGCGTCACGGCCGCGATCACAGCCGGCGTCTCGGCCGTGGTCACAGCCGGCGTCTCGGCCGCGATTTCGGGCTCGTGCTTGGCGGGAGTTTCGGCGGTGCTGCCGGCCGGCGGCAGGGCAGGGGTCGTGACCGGGGGCATGACCGGCGCCTCGGGCGTATGCCCAGTCAGGTTTTCCGGCTTGTGGACGGTCGACGTTGCGGGCGGCGTCGCCGGTGTTTCGGACGTGCCCGCAGCGGGGGTTCTGGGCGATTGCCCGGCCGGAGGCGCAATCGGCGTCTCGGACCCGGGAGCGGCCGGGGTCTGCGGGCCGCGCTCGTCGCCGGCCACCACGCCCGCCGATGATGCTTCGGCCGCCTTGCCGGAACCGTCCGGCGACGGTACGTCTGCCGGCTTGGCGGAACCGTCCGGCGGCGGTGCTTCGGACGGCTTGGCGGAGGTGCCTGGCGCCGGTGCGTCGGACGGCTTGGCGGTGGCCTGCAGGGTCCGGCCCGCCGTGGTCAGGGCGGCCAGCACAGCCCCGACGGTCCTGGCCACGTCGGTGGCCTGCTGCGAGGCGAGCTGGGCGATCCGCTCGGCGGTCCCGTCGACCGTGGCGCTCGCCGGTCCGCCGTGCAGCAACGGCCGCGCCGGGGCGAGCAGGGTCGGCTCGATCCCCAGCTTCCCGGCCACGCCGAGCAGGAACTTCGGGTCGACCGACCACTCGTCGGCCAGCGCCGGGATGCCGGAGGGCACTGTTCCGATGGCGATGCCCATCCGGCGTACCCATGCGGGATCGGCCCCGAGGGTCGCGGCAAGCTCCACGATCGCCGCGTGGCGTAGGGCCGGGCGGTCGCGGAGGTCGTCGACGATCTCGCTCGCCGCTACCCCGATCCGCTCGGCCCACCACGGCGCGAGCGGAGCCCGGACGCTCCAGCTCGCCGCGTCGTCGTCGGCGTGGGCCACCCGCCAGATGCCGGCAGCCGCGGCGAGTTCGTCGGCGGTCGGGTTGCTCAGCCGCGCCTGGGCCAGCCCGTCCCGCGCGGAGGCCAGCCCATCGATCGCCTCGGCCAGCCACAGCGTCATCCCGACCGGCGCAGCGGCGGCGGACGGGTCGGCGGTGCCCGCCGCGGCCTGGGCGTCGAAGGCGGCCGTCGCCTGCGGGTCCATCGCCCGCAGGACCAGGGTGGCCAGCGTCTTGACGGCCCCCAGGTACCCGACGCCCGCGTCGAGCACCTGCCAGGCGCCCCAGGTCTCGCGAGCCCGCGCGGCAGCCGCGACATGCGGGGCCGGCACGGGCCGGTTCGCGTCGGCTTCGGTCTTCCAGGCCCGGCGCAGGTTCTCCAGCTCCGTGCCGGCCCCCGCCACCGTCTCGCGGGCTTCCTTGAGCCCGATCAGCTCCGGCGCCGGGGCGAGCTGACCCCGGCCCAGCTGCTCCTCGACGAACTCGCTCGCGGCGACGACGCGGGCCGCGACGTCACCAATCGACGCGTTTGCCCTGATCGCACCGATGATCCCGGCAGCCTGGTCGATGAGCCCGGCGGCGACGTTCACCACGGTGGGTGGCTCCGCATAGCGCCCCAACATCGCGGCGGCCGGCCCGACGGCGTTCACCGCCGCCTGCGCGGCCGCGTCGTCGACGGCTACGGCGCCGGAGCCGAGCCGGCCGGCCATGGCCCGCAGTTGGGCGGGGTAGAGGCCGGTCCGCCCCTGGCCGGCCGCCCCGCTGCCGGCCAGCCGGTAGAGCCAGGTCGCGCCGTCCCGGCCGGATCCGCCGGTCACGTGCCGGTCGACTTCGTCGGCAAGGTAGTCGGCGACCGTCCGCGGCTCGGGCCAGTCGGCCTGCGGCGTACCCCCGAGATCGTCGGTGATGCCCTGGAACAACATCAGGTCCCGGGGGTCGCGTCGCAGCGCCTCGGCCAGGGCCAGCAGCCAGCCCGGTTCCGCGCCGAACCGCAGCGCCAGGTTGGGTAGATCATGCGGTACCCGTCCGGTGTGGGCGACCAGCGACACCAGGGTGGCGGGCTGCTCCACCGACAACCCGGTCCCCACCAGGTCGACCGGACGGACCTCCGCCGCCGGCGGCAGGGCACGAAGCTGGTCCACGGCGACGCCCAGCCACGACGCCGCGGTCTCGAACTCCCGCTCGTCGCGCGTCCCACCGCCGGACCACGGCCGTATCGTGGCCACCGTGCCGGCCCGGCTGCCGGACGGCCCTTCGACGCCGGCACCGGCGGTGACCAGCTCGGTGATCGCCTGCTCGGCCCGGTTGGCGGGCACGTCGCCCAGCGCCTGGTACAGCAGCCAGTCGAGGTAGGGCGACGGTCGCAGGCCCGCCAACCGGCGGGGATCGAAGCCCAGCCCCGCGGTGAGTCTGATCCACCGGCTGATGACCTCCCGTGACCAGTACCCGCGGCCGGCCAACGTGTCGCGGACCCTGCTGACGACCTGTCCGCCGTCCGGTGCGGGCGCGCCGACCGGCCGCGCCACCTCGGACCGCAGGGCCAGCGCGACGTCGAGCGGCGTCGCCCCCCACTCGGTCGCGACGGCCTCCAGCACGGCCGGGCCCGACAGCCCGAGCTCGGCCGCCGCCGCGGCCAGGTCCATGACGGAGGCCTGCCGCGCGTTGTCCACGGTCGTGCGCGCCAGGTCCTCTGGCAGCAAGAGCACCAGCTCGGGGGTGATCCGCCGGTGCCACAGCCATTCGTAGGCCGCCCGGTCGCCGTGTCCGGTCCTCACCCGGTACGCCAGCTCGATGTACCACACCAGGTGGTTGTCGGTGGGCGCGAGCACGCCCAGGGCCGGGCGAAGCTCGTCCACCCACGCGCGGGCGTCCCGCACCGGCTCCCCGGGCCGCGCCGCGATACCCGCGAGCAGGTCACCGACGGCGTACTCCACCTTGGCCGGCGCCAGCGCCAACTCGGCGGACACCTGGTGCAGCACCGCCGGCGGCAGCAGCTCGGCGACGGCCGCCGGGACGGACGGCCCCGCCGCCGTCCCTTGCTCAGCGAGCTGCCTGACCGCCGGTGCGTCGGACAGGCGGGCAGGACTGCCGACCACCGTCTCATGCACTGCTCCGGCTTCCGGTGCGACGGGCTGACCCGGCGCCGTCTGCGCGGCGGCCGTGAACCACACCGGCGCGAGCGGCGCGTGCGTCGTCACCCGCAGGTCCGGACGCATGCCGAACCGGTCGATTCGCCACGAGCTCGACCACACACCGTCCAGGAGGTCCGGCGGGGGCACCGGGACCAGAAGGACTCGTGCGTCCGGCCGGCCGGCGGCGGTTCGTATCGCGTCGGCCAACCAGAGCATCGACGCCTCCGTGCTCCTCACCGGCGACGGGCCCACCGCGGGGACGACCGGACCGAGGTTGGCACCGACCTGGTAGCCCAGGACGACGGCCCCCGGATCGGTCGGCAAGGCCGGCCGTTCGTCCTGGCCCAACCACCAGTCCCCGGCGGGCCCTTCCTCGGCGGCGCGGACCAGTTCGACAATCCAGTCGTGGTCCTGCTGGAGCGCGTCACGCAGCGCGGCCGCGCGCACCGCCCCGGCCGTTGGCCGGCCGAGCTCGTGTGTCACATCCAACGCGCGCAGGAGACGAACCCGTGCCGGCACCGCAGCTGTTTCGGGGGCCAGGAGCGCCAGTTCGGCGGCCAGGTCGGCGGAGTCGACCCGCCAGGGTCCCTCCGGGCTACCACGCAGCGTGGTCAACAACCCCACGACGTCGGTCAGGCGTTCCTTGCTCAACACATCCAGTCCGGCCGCGACGGCCGTGGTGTACACGGCGTCGAGCAGGTCCACGGGTCGTGCCCGCGCCGGCAGACCGACCTCGCCGGCGAGCTCGCTCAAAGCCACTGCCGCCCGAGCATCACCCGGTTGCGTACCCGCGGCGGCCAGCACCCAGACAACCAGGTTGGACATCGTGAACCCAAGGCCCGAGGCAGACGTCACACGCTGATAGCGCGACGGGTCGACATCGCCGAACACGTCGTGTACGAACCACTCGAACCCCTCGGGAACACGCTGGCCGGCGAACGGCTCGCCGCCCGGCCACACCAGCGGCCTGGACAACGGCGGTTCCCACACGAACCGTTCCGCAGCCAGGAAGTTTGCCGGTTTCTGCTTGAGGTACTGCGAGACGCCGTCGGTCTCGGTCGGGTTCGCTCCCTCCGGCCGCACCATGAGCGAGCGGCCCCGGACCACGCTGCCCGGCGCGTCCATCAGCGACTGGACCAGCATCGGCAACCAGCCGAACCAACTCCCGCGCCTCGGCTCCGTCACACCGTGCTGCTGGTCAACGCGCCGCAGTGCCGCGACGACACTGCTCGGCGTCCCGTCCGCCTCGGCCAGATAGCCGATCCTCAAATGGTTGGTGCGCACGACCCCAGCCGACCACACCTCGCCGACGTCGCCGAGCCACAGCACGTCTTTGTTCACCAACGTGGCCGACGCCGCGAGCTCGTGCACCGCGGCCGTCACCGCGGCCACGTCGTCAGCCAGCTTCTCGAAGGCGACGGGCGACGGAAGCTTCAGGTGAGCGAGCTGCCCCGCGAGCTCGGCCACCAGACGCCGCTCGAATAGGAACTGCTTGGGGTCATCGTCGGCTCGTCCGAAGAGCCGGTTCGTCGTGCGGGTGAGATCAGCAAAATTCCGGCGCCAACCATCCGCACCATCAAGCTGGGTGAATTGCCGGCCCGCCACCAACCGCGACTGGTCCAAGCCCGCGATCCCGAACATGCGGGTCGTTGTCTGGGCCACATCGAGCAACGCCGTGCGGCGCGACTGCGCACCGGCAAGGCGCGCAATACCGATCCGGTGGGCAAGGTCGTCCAGCCGGTCGGCCAGTTCATCCAGCCGATCCGGCCGCTCGGCCAGCGCTTCGATCGTCGGCCAGCCGCCGGCGTCGTCGACCGCAAGTTCGATCAACGCGTCCAGAAGGTGCAGCACGCCGCGGGTGGGTTCGACGCCCTTCCATTCGACCGCGAAAAGCGCCGGGTCCACCGTTTCTTCGCCGAACAGCCGATCGAGGACGTCGCGGGCGGGTGTACCGGAAGGCACCGCTGCGGGGTGCGGCACCACCGGTCGGGGCGGCGGCTCGGTGATCTCGTTGTGCACATGAATCAGATCGGCCTGCTCGGCCCTGCCCACGACCCCCGTCATCAGGCCGGTCAGTTCCCTGGCGCGCATCGCGGTCCCCCACGGCGTGGGCCGGTCGGCCGTGCCGACCACCACAGCCTTCGGCCAGCGGTTCCCCACTGGCTCGGGACGATCCCGCGGCTCACCCCCGGTCCGCACCCAGAGCACCTGCCCGGTCATGACCGCCCGGCCGCCTGCGAACATGAGGTCGCGGGTCGGCTCGTCCACGGCGAGCGAGTGGATGTGTCCCCCCACGATCAACGTCGGCGGCCGATCGAGCCCGACCGGGAACACGTACTCGGTGGCCCATCCAGCCAGACCCAAGGTGGTGTTGGGACGAAGTGGCCACATGGCCCGATCGCCCTGCGGCTGGGATGCGAGCCCCGAGACGTGTACTCGCAGGTCCATACCCGACTCTTGAGCCAGGCCCGCTGCGGTCGTCGGCGCCATCCGCCAGTTCGGGGCCAGCTCCACGACGGCCAGGCCGCGAAGATTCTCGGGCAACTGCTCGATCAGGCGTCCGGCGTCGACCAGCGCCGCAGCGAGCGCGCTCCGACGCGCCTCGTCGTCCACCGACGTGCCGGCCGGCCGGCTCTCCGGATCGTCGACCATCATCACCACGCGCAGTCTCGCGCCGTCCGCGAGCCTCTCCGTGGCGAGTTGGGACGTCCGCTCCGCCGAGGCGCCGACGAACACACCAGCGGCGCCGATGGACAACGCCTTGCCGTCGGGCCGCCTGAGACTCGTCCGGGCCAGATCCTGCGACCAGTCACGGATCGAGCCCAGGTGTCGTAGGCCGAGCTGAACGTGCAGGACCTGGCGCTCTATGACCTCCGACTCGGTGAGCGCCGCCGCCAGGCCCAACTGATGCTGCACCGCCCGCAGGTCCGCCCATAGACGTTGCCGGATGCGCGGGCTGAGGCCCTCAACGCCGTCGGCCACCGCTATCGACGTCTCGGCAGTCTTGCGCGCCTTGTCCAGAGCGTAGAACAGCGGGAGCGTGTCCGGGTTGGTGCGGCGCTCCCGGAACAGGGCGAGCGCGACGGGATAGGCCGGGTCGTCGGGCAGCAACGGCTCGTCCCACGCCCGTGCCGCCCGGGCTTTGGCCTTGTCGTCCAGGGCCCAGGTGAACCGCTCAAAGAAATCGACGTTGCCGGTACCCGCGGCAAGGCGGTACAGGAGATACCACTGCACCGCATGCATCACTTCATGCAGGATGACTTCGAGCATCAGGTCAGGGTCGCCGGGCTGCACCGCCACCAGGCGCCCTTGGTACCGCCCGAGCATGCCCAACGCAGGGTCGAGAACGACCTCCAACTCTGGGATGTTCTCGATCGTGGTCAGGTAGTCCGCCAACTCCTGCAGCGCCGCCTCGGCGGCTTTCCGATCGTCAGACGCTCGTGCCAAGACCGGGTACAACTGCCGGGCCTTGGCGAACAGCCCACGCTGGATCTCCGGCCCGCTCGCCCGGAACACGGAGACATCATCACCGTAGTCATGCGAATCGATCCGATACGCCGTGGCGACGTCCATCCCTGACCGCTCGAACAGATCGCCCAGAGCGGACGTAAGCTCGTCCGACGGCGCCGTCACGCCGAGGATCGAAGCATACCGCCACCGGGTGAGCCAGACGGTGGTCCGACCACCCGGCTGGTCAACCACGTCGACGACTTCCCGCCCGCCCAGCACCTTGCCGTCACGGACCGCGTAGAGCACCTGACCGGCGACCGGCCGGAACGCTCCATCCTGCTCCCAGTACGGTTCCACCAGCTGCTCGCCGGCTACCGGGCGCCCCTTCGCTCCCGCCCGGCGCCGTCGCGGCCCGGCGTCGAACGCGATGTCCAACGGCGTGTCACCAAGTGCCCAGAGCACCGGCCCGGGCACCGTCTCCGTGGATGTGGACGCAGCTGTCCACGCCGGCAACGGCGACGACAACCGCGCCGGCTGACCCACAACCCCCGCCATGACCACGTCCCCGTCAGCATCGCGGGGCAACACGTATCGCTTCCGCAGTTCCTCCAACTCGGCGCGAGAGAGAATGTCCTTCGCGGCACGCGTGTACTCCCTGTATTCACCCCGAATAACCGTCCTGGCGCGGCCGACGAACACGGGTCGAACGTTCCGTTCGTCGGCCTTGCCGAACAGGACCTCGACCTCAGACCTCGACAACTCGCCCGGCGCGGGCACCCTGATCAGGTGAGTCGTCCCGTCCGCACTGTAGAGGACCGCGCCACGGCGCCCGACCGGCATGCGTTCGAGACTGAGCTCGACGTCGACCGGCCGCTGCCTGGTCCAACCCGCCCCCTGCCACGTGGCAGCCGTCAGCATGCGTTGCCTCGGATCAGCGAACCAGGGTTCGGCAGCGTCCTCGTCGCCGGCCTGCGGACTCGTCAGCGCCGGGACGGACAACGGCAGCACGGTTGTCACGGCCCGCCGTGGCGCCAAGTCGACCAGCTCGCGGTCGGTGAGCGTTTCCTCGCGGACCCACCGGAACTCCTCGACCACCAGTTGCACCCGCGCCTGGTCGACCCTCACCCTCCGGATGGCGTAGACCTGGCGAACATCGTCCGGGTCGGGCCGGCTGAACAGCAGCGCGACCGCAGCACCAACGAACGTGCCAGACTCGCCGACCTGGATCTCCCGCTGCTCGCCGCGCACGACGTAGGTGACGATCCCGTTCCTGTCCGGTTTGTAGCCGTCCACGAACGCCGCGAGGTTCGGCGGCCGCAACCGGGTCCAGTCAGCCCACGGGCGAAGGTCAATCCGTTGTCCGTCGGCGACCCGGCCGTACGACTCGCTCCCCGCCACCAGACCCGCCGCCAGCTCCGCCACCACAGCGTTCCACGCTCCAACCTCCTTGTACCACGCCAACGCCGCGCCGATCCGATCCCGCACCCCAGCCACCTGCGACGCCTGCGACGCCCCGTCGGCCTGGCCGTGCAACGCCTCCAACGCAAGCTCGAACGGGTGCGGCGGGAACAACACCACCGAACCCTCCACCCGCGCCCGCCAAACCGCATACCGCTCCCGAGCCAACGCCAGCACCGCCCGCACACCCACCACCGACCACGGCACCCACGCCGACCCAGACCGAACCTCGCCGGCCACAGCCCCGCCCGCGTCAGGAGAACCCGGCAAGCCGTGAACCACCGGAACGTCACGGCCACCCCACCCGCCCGGCATCACCGCCACCCCGGCACCCGCATCCACCGGCTGAACCAGGACGTACCTACCGCTATTGCCCGTCGGCAACGGACTCGGCCCCGGCTCGTACTCCTCCCTACGCCGCATCCCATCGGCATCGTGCTCAGTTACCACTTTGTGCGCGACCAGCTTGTACTCCACAATCGACGCCCGGCGGTCCGGCCACACCCAGTCCACCCACGGAGCCCGACGCTCCGGCCAGGCCAGATACACCCGCCGAGCGACGTACACCTTCCGCCGACCGGCCTCGTCCTCCGGCCGGCCGGTCTCGTTCTCCGGCGGGCCGAGGAGAACATCGATCGTGGCGTCCTGCCACGCGCCATCGATCGTCGTCACTACGGAGGTATCAAGCCGTTCACCGGCGATGGCGAGCGTAACTCGACCGTTGGCCCCTATCGGTAGGGCCTTCAGCGTGATCTCGACGGCGTCCGGCGGGCGCCGCGTCCACCCCCCAGGATAGTCCTGGCCACCCTGCGCGCCCGCGCCCTCTACCTCGTCCCGTCCGGCGCCCGCACCACCGCCGGGCTCGGGCTGGTACAGGTACTGATACTGCGCTACGAAATCCTTCAACCCCTCATCGGTCAGCACCACCCGGTCGATCCACACGAACTGTTCGACATCGCCGTTCGGCCACGAATCAGGAACCCGCCGCACGGCGAACACATCACGCACGTTTCCGTTTTTGGCCCGGCCGACGCGCAGCCTGACCGTGCCACCCAGCGCCTCGCTCCTCCTCACGACCCCCAGATTGCGTTGGACCTTGGCAACGATGAACTTGATGCGACCATCGTCGTCGATCGGGAAGTCGGCATCGACGGGAACCGTGTCCTCCGGGAGCCCTGTAGTCCATGCACTGTTGCCCGGCACCTCCCAGACGACCCGCTCCTCGCGCAGCTCCCGGAATGTCGCGAACTCGGCATCGGTGAGCGTTTCCTCCCGGCCCCACCTGAATTCCTCCACCACGCCTTCCGACCCGCGGAAGACCCGCCGCACGACGAACACATCGCGACCAGCTCCCTCACGGGGATGGGCGAACGCCAGACTGACCACACCATCCAACGCCTTGAACCGCTCCCCGACATGGATTCCGTGTCTCTCACCACGCACCCGCAATTCGACAGAACCGTTCTTTTCGATCCTGTAGCCGTCGAAAGTGGCCGCGATGTCCGGCGGCTGCTCAATGGTCCACCCCGCCCAATCGCGCACCCTGTCAGGTACACCGACCTGATCCCTGACGGATGCGGCGACGCTCTCGCCCAGACCAGCGCCCGGCTCCCCAGCCGCCCCGATCCGGAGGTCCAGCGGGTTGACCGTCGCCGGCCCGCTCGCCGGTTCCACACCCGGCCCCACGGCACCGCCAGCGGGTCCCCCAGGACCGTACTCGTCCAGCGGCCCCCACGACGGACCCACGACAGGCGAACCGGCGCCCGAAGACCCGGACGCAGGAACGTCGTCAAACCCATCCGGCCACAGACGTGCGTCGTCCACAACGGACGCAGGCCGGTCGACCACCTCACCGGACAAGTCCAGCCCGGCGCCCGGACCCCCAACCAAGAGCAGGTCCAGCGGGTTGACCGTCGCCGGCCCGCTCGCCGATGCCACACCCAGCCCCACGGCACCGCCGACGCGCCCCCCTACAACCTCCCCACCCCCCTCCAGCATCGCCCCCCACGACCGACCCGCAGCAGGCGAACCAGCGTCCCAAGACCCAGATGTACCACCCTCGTCAGACACATCCGACAAACCAAACAGATCCTCGTCGTCGTCCACAACGGACGCGGACTGGTCGACGACCTCGGGCGGGTAGGCGAGCCGAACCTCCCGCCTATCGAACATCAACCCACCCGGAGTACGTTCCACCGACTCCACCCGCGAACGCAGGTCCGCACCGCTCCCAGGGTTCAACCGCTGAATCTGACCACCGAACCGGATCCACGTTCCCGACCTTGGGTGCACAAAGCCCCCCTGACCGAATGCGAACCAAACACTATCCAGCACATCGTCGGAATCCGACCAGCGCACCGCACCACCCTCATACACCTCCAACACTCCGCCCGGACGGGTCCCGCTACCAGCCACCACCACCGGCCAACCCACACCGGCCTCAGCCACCGACACCAACCGGACCTGCCCACCCACAACAACCGGCCCCGGCCCCGACTCCGCAGACGCAGACGCCACTATCCCCGGCCGCAACGGCGACGACAACCGCGCCGGCTCGGGTGCAGGTGGCAACGACGACGGCTGAGCAACCACGGTGTCGGTCCGGCCTGACCCGTTACCGCTCGCCGCGTCGCCGGTCTCGGCGCTTGCGGTGGCGGCCGTCGAGACGTCGACGGCCGGCGGCGGCTTGACGATGTCGCCGGTCAGATCGGTCGGCATCTGCCGCAGCCGCCGCTCGGCGTATTGCGGCACGATCTCCGCGGGCAGGCGCTGGTACTCGTTCTGCAGGGTGGCGTACGCGGCTCGGGCGCGCGCCACCGCGGCGTTCGCGCGGGCGACGTCGAGGGGGTCGGCCTTCGGGTCGGCGCGGCGCTCGACGAAATGCGCGGTCGCGTCGTCCACCGCCACGTTGGCCACGGTGAGCTCATGCAGCAGGACTCTTGTGCGTCGCACGGCAGCCTTGTCGAACAGGGCCGTGTGCAGACGCTCCGCCTCGGCGAACTCCGCTGATCCGGGAACCAACGGGTCCTGCAGCGCCACCTTGCGGGCGACCGGGCTGAGCTTGCCGAGCTCCGCGCTCGTGCGCCCCTGCGAAGCGAGCCAGTTCAGGTAACGGGCGATCAGGTAGTACTGCTTCAGGTGCTCCCACTCGTGGAACAGCGTGGGCGTGCGGGAGTAGAACAGCTCCTTCCAGTACCCGGGGGGCATCTGCGCCTTCGGGTCCTGAGTGGACGGTTCCTGGTAGATGTCCACGACCCATTTGAGGTAGTTGAACTCGCCGTCGATGCGGCTCTTGAAGACGTCCAGCCGCAGCGGCAACGGGACCTTCGCCTGGCGCGGGTTGGCGGCAACCAGGTACTTGTGGGCCTCCTCCACGCCCCGTCGGTAGTCCTCGACCGTGGACGCGTCGGTCATGCCGCGACCGATCGCGACGACCATGTCCCAGTAGTCCGCCAGGTCCTGGTCGCTCGGTCTGGTGTCGTTGTCGGCCGGCAGCGGTGCGGGTTCGGAGGTCAGCTCCATGATGTGCAGGTTCCGCGCGGGGAACCCGGTCAGGCTGAGCGCGCGGTCCACCAGCGTCCAGATCGACTCGGGAACCGCTGCGCCCGGGGTACCGATCGCAAGCACCGGCCCGGTGGAGCTGCTCGTCGCCGGTAGCGGTGCGCCTACCGGCCCCAGGAACGCGCCACGGTCCAGGGCGGTGATCTGCCAGCCGTCCGGCACCGGCAGCAGCTCCTCGCCGGCGCGGTGACTCGACGGACTGTCCAGTTGGTACGACAGCGTGGCGGCCTCGAACCAGGAGACCGCCTCGACCGCGGGGTCGGTGGGCGTCGCCTCGGCCGCCCGGGCGCTGCCGCCGGCGGCCGGATCGGTGGCCGGGGCGCTGCCGGTGGTCTGCGGGTCCGCGGGCGTCGCCTTGGCGGCCCGAACCCTGCGCAACTGCTCGACGAACGCCTCGGGGGCCGGTCGGCCCGTCCGGGCGTCGAGCAGCGCCACCGGCTTGCCGGGCAACACGCCGTACTGGGTCAGCAGGTCGTTGAACGCGGACGGCTCGTACCGCTGCCCCCACGCCGTCACCACCGCGCCGCCGGAGTCGCTGAACCCGGCGGCCACGAGTTGTGCGTCCTGCCGCGGCATGCGGATGAACCGGGAGAGCTGGGCGGTCGTCACCCCGGCGACCGGCACGTAGAGCCCGGCCGGAAGGTGGGCCGGGCCGGTCAGCCGGGCGGGCCGGAACCCGTACCCCTGCTCGCCCCGCAGCCGCACCAGGGTGGGGCGCGGCTCGTCGGCGTCGGTCTCGACCCCCAGCGTGGTCACCGCGCCGTTCGGGTGGACCACGTCGACCGTGAGGCCCCACGCCCTGACCGCGAGCTCGAGCGCCATCTCACCGGCCGGACCGCCGGTGGAACGCGGCTCCTCGAGGTCCGCCGCGATCCGCACGGCCTGGGCGGGGCTGATCCCGAGGTCCGCGAGGCCGTCGGGGCTCCACCGGAGCCGGCCGGCGACCGACTGCCGCATGTCCTGCGGGGTCACCTCGGTGATGCCCTCGTCCCGGAGTATCGCTTCGATCCACCGCGGCGCGGCCTGCTGCAGCGAGTGCCAGAGCCCGTCGCCGTCGATCGGGGTGCTGATCACCGCAAGGCCACGCGCCCGCAGCGCCATCGACTGCGCGAAGCTGACCCTGGGCTCCCCGCCCGGCCGCGCCGGCGGAGCCACGTCGACCCGCTTGTTCAGCCGGCCGGCCACACGCGGATGGCCGGCCGCGACGCGCGGGACGTACCCGAACCCCTCGACCTTGGACACGCCGGCGAGCTGCACCGTGACACGCGCCGGATCGTCGACGTCGTGCCGCAGCCTGCTGATGCTGCCGTCCGGGTTGAGCACGTCGAGGTCGAGGTCGAAGGCCATCATGACGACCTGCGGCGCGATCTGGCCGGCAACCGCGGCGGTGCTGCGCGGCGTGGCCAGGTCGCGGGCGGCCTGTTCGGCGCGCCGGCGGTCGATGCCGAAGGCAGCGTAGTGCTCGGGCCGCCGCTCGAAGTCCCGCAGGAAATCCTCGGACGCGAACCCGCGCATCCGTTCGACGGTCACCTCGCCACCGCCGAGCCTGCGCGCCACCACCTCCGGCGCCCGGTCGAGCACCGACCGGAACAGCCCGTCCCCGTCGGTGCGGACGTTCAGCAGCACCTCGCCACGCTCGCGCAACGCGGACACCTGCGCAGCGGTCAGCCAGGGCAGACCCGGTGCCGGCCGGTCGAGCCGGTCGCCGATCGGGCGGACGCCGAGTTCCCTGCTGAAGCTGTACCAGGGGAAGGCCCCGTCCCGCTCCGGCGCCGGACCGCTCTCGGCCTCCGTCAAATGTTCCGACCCCAGTGTCCGGCCCCGGGGAACCACATAGCCGCTCGGCGCCACCACCCCACGGACCGGTCCGTCGGCCAACGCGCCCGCCAGACTGGTCCCTCCCGCGTTCAGCCGGGTCGCGGCCGGGTCGAGGAACAGCACCGCAACCTGGCCGTTGAGCTCCGGCGGGCCGCCCGGCTTCGTCAGCACCTCCCGCAGGCCCGCGACGGTGAGCGGACCGTGCAGCGTCTCGACCGTCTGCGCCTCGACGTCGACCCGGCCCGGCACGACCACGAGCGCTACACCGGACGGCCTCGGCATCGAGGAGGCCAGCGCCGCGGCCCGGTCGGCGGTCTCCACATCCGGCCGGTCGACCGACGCGGGCAGCGTGAACAGCCGGTACCCGGTCCGGACCGGCACCAGCCCGGACTCCAGACGCGGCCGCAGGTCGGCCGGGCTCGGCGTGGTCGCCGCGACGGGTCTCGGGACGGCGAACCCACGCCACCCCGTCTGCGGCCCGTCCTCCACGGCGAGGCCGGAGCTGCCGGCCGGCAGGAACAGGTCGTTCGCCGTGATCTCGCCGGAGACGCGCTGGTTGGGCCAGTTCACCAGTCCCCGGCCGCCGGTACCCAGGATCCGCTCGTTGATCCGCTGCATCTCGGCCTGGGTGAACTGCTCACCACGGCCGGGAATCCGGACGAACGCCGGCTCGTTGGTCGCCGCGCGCAGCCCTGTCACGACGCGGTTGACGGCGGCGAGATCACCCTGGTCGCGCAGGTCGATCGACGGGTCGAGGTACAGCACCGCCCGCCCGGGGTAGGCCTGGGCCGTCGTCGCCGAGCGCAGCGCCGCTGCCGGGTCCGCCCCGTCCCGGTGCAGGACGAACTGGCTGATGCCCGGTACCACGGAGATGTGGTAACCCGCTCCGGCCGCGGACTGCAGGCGCGGCTGCACTGTGATGCCCCAGATCGTCGGCTCCGCGACGGGCAGGCTGACCGACGCCGGCCGGGGCGACGACAGCGGCGGCTCGGGCGGCGGCGGCGCTTGCGTCTGCGGCGCCGACATGTGACGGTCCGGCGTACGCGGCGCGGGTTCCACCGTTGACGACCCGCTCGCCGGTAGCTTCGCTGCGACCGTGTTCGAGGGCCGCGACGATGCCGGTGTCGTCGGGCGGGTCGAATGCGGCGCCGAGACCGGATCGCTGGAGACCGAGTCGCGGTCGCCCCGGCTGCCCGGCAGTTCCTGATTCGCGCCCTGCGGCGCCCGGTCCTCCCTGAGGTGCGCGACGTGCGCGGGATCCTCCAACTCGGTGCCGCTGCCGCCGGGGTCGCGCTGCTGGCCGCCGCCGGTACCGCTGCCGCCGGCAGGGTCCGACCCGCGGACAGCCGGCGCGCTTTCCTTTTCCTTCGGCGCGCCCCGCTCGCCCTGCGCCCGGCCCGATAGGGAGGCATCGCCCGCCGGCCGGTCCTCGACGAGCGTGACAGGCGGGTACTGCTCGACCTCCACCTGCGAACCCTGGCCTGTCGAGCGGGCCGCAGTGCCCCCACCGCCACCGGCGCCGGGCCCTCCGCCGCCGCCGTTACCGCGGCTCAGGACCTGGCCGCCACCGGACTGGGCGCGGGTGCCGAAGCTGAACTGCCCGGCGTCCGGGTCGTACTGCAGTTGCCTGATCGGCAGCTTCCCGGTCCACGAGTCCCGCAACCGGCCATCCTGCCCGAGCCGCAGGTCCGTGAGCTCACGAACCGGGGTCATGCTCCTGCGGTCGACCGCGGCGGTGCGGATGTTCACCGTCATCACGTCAACGTTTTCGGGCGCGACGAGCACCTCGCGGGTCTGGCCGGTGTCCCGGTCGACCGTGTAGTACCGCGTCCGCCCGTCCGCGCCGGCGCCCTCCTCGCCGGCCCTGGTCCCGCCGGACCGGACCACCTTCACCAGTACCCACTGCTTGGCCTTGGGGTCGTAGACCAGCGGCCGGACCTCCGCGTCGCCGGGCCGGAGCATTCCTCCCCGCAACACCGCGCCCGGACCTTCCGCAGACCGGCCCGGCCCGGAGCCCTCGATCCGGCGGCCGGAGGCGTCACCCGCCGGACGGATCACCCTGCCGAGCAACTCCTCGCTGTACCCATTGCCGTACGCGGCACGGTGCCAGCCTGCGTCCCGGTGCGGGCCGGGCTCGGCGAGCAGGTAGAAGTAGTCGCCGTTCGGTTCGATGCCGTCGTCGGAGCGCACCGGAGCCCGGTTGTACGTGCGCAGGTACATCCCGCCGTTCTCGGACAGCCGGAACATCTGCACCTTCAGCGCGGGCTCGGCTTCGACCGGGCCCCGCCCGGGGATCTCCTGCTGCTTTGCGGCGATGACCGTATCCAGCCGCTTGGTCTTCGGTTCGACCGTGATCAACGTCGTGGTCTTGTCGCCGAACCCCGCAAGCTTCGTACTGCCGTCGGGGCCGATCACCTTCCGCCTCGCCCACAGGGAGCCGGGGGCGTCGTAGGTGTCGAACGGACGCATGTCGACCAGCTTGGCGCCGGACCCGACCCGCGCCGGCCGCAGTGCTCCGGTCGCCGGATCGAACTCCTCGAAGATGTAGCGACCCCGGCCGAGATCAAGCCTGCCCGCCGAGGTGTCCGGCTCCCCGTCCAATCGGCGACCGGCGTCGATACCCGGTTGCGAGTTCTCCGACAGCGTGGCGATGTACCGCTGGCCGCTGGCGTTGTCGGTCATGACAAACTGCCGGCCGTGGTCCGGCACCGCGCTGGTACCACGCGGGACAGACTTCAACGGATCGGTATCGTACGCTGCCACCGGCCGCACGACGTCCGGCATGGACCCGGCAGGCCCGGCCGAGGCCGACCCGCGGGCACCGGACCCACCGCCCTCCAGCAAGTGCTCGGAGGGCTCGGCGGGGCCGGTCAGCCTGTGGCCGGGGACATCCTTGTTCTCGAATGCCCCGACCGCCTGGTCCTGCGCCTGGTCCAGACGTCCGTGGTACTCGAACCGGGGGCCGAGCCCTCGGACGAGGTGGTCGACCCCGTAGGGCACCGGCGGCGTCGAGCGCAGCCACGCCTCCACGTCGAAGTTGGTGTCCGGGCCGAAGATCCGGCTGTGGAAGTCGTCCACCACATCGCGTTCGTACGCCTGGTAGACCCGCTCCCGGGCGGGCGCCGTGAAGTGGTCACCCGGCCCGGTGCGCTGCTCGTTGAGCTCCCGCAGGGCCTCCTGGTCGCCGCGGCGCAGCAGCGCGTCGCGTACCGTTTCGAGCCGGGTGCCGGCCACGATCGCGTTGATACGGTCCCGCAGCTTGGCCAGCTTGGCCTCGACGGCGGCCGGCTCGAACACGCGGGCGTCCAGCGCCTCTCGCGCCTTGGCGACCGCATCCCCCACCGCGCGTCGCGCGTCGGCCGCCGCCCGGCCGACCGAGCCGGACGCGTCCAGTCCGCGCCGCTCCGCCTCCATCGCGCCGGCCCGCGCCGCGGCGCCGATGACGACCAGCGCGTCGGCGGCCAGCCGACTGGCACCGACCGCGAAGACGGCCCGGCCGGGCACGCCGTCCAGCAGCTGATTGACGGCGAACCGGACGCGGCGGAGCATCGCCTCGTCGACCTTCGGCGGGTCGGCCACGAAGCCGGGCGCCCGCTCATCCACTATGGACCGAGCCCCGCCCCGGACGATCCGCACCAGGTCGGCCTTCTGATTGTCGCTCAGCGGGTCGCGCAGTCTCGGCTCCAGCATGGCCGGCTCCGTCATCCGCTCGACCATGTCCAGGACCGGCTGGGTCTCCACCAGATACGTGATGCGGTTCCGGATGGCCGGCGCGAGGTCCTGGAACCCCAGCTCGATGGTGCGGGTCCAGCGCTGCGGGTCGGTCACGGCCCGCATGATGTACCTGGGCGCCCACAGGTTCAGGTACTGCTCGCGGGCCGCGTCCATCGCCTCCCGCCGGGCCGCGGTGACCCGCTCCGGGTCGACGACCGCCGGCCGCCCGGCCATGGCGTCGGCGAACTGGGCCGCGGCGCGCTCCGCCATCCGGTCGGCGCCCTGGTGCATGACCCGGTAGACCGGCAGCCGGTCGACCATCTCGGCCAGCTTGCCGGCGGCACGGTCCCAGTTCCCGGCGGCGCGGATGCCCTGCAGCTGATCGGTGGCGGCCTCGGTCCAGGCGCGCAGCGCGGGCTGGGAAACCGTCTCCGCCTCGCCTTCGGCGTGCCACTGCCGGTACGCCTCATTCGCCCGCGCCGCGATCTGCGTCTCGCCCACGCGCTCCCGCAGGCCGTTGCGGAGGTCGTCGAGCAGCTCCCCGTAGCGTTCCTGCCAGGCCGCGCGTTCCGTCTCGGACGGCGCCCGGACCTCATCGGCGCTGCGCCCCATCGCCTCGGCGAACTCGCGGGTCGCGGCCTCGCCGAACCGCCCAAAGGTGTCCGCCACCACGGCGTCACCCAGCCGGCTCGCCCCGGGAACCTCGCGATGGACCCGGGCGAAGTCGACCGTCAGGTTCGGGAAGTCCCGGTCGAGCAGCGTGGCGGTGCCGATCCGGTCACGCAGGCCATCGCGGAACGCCTCGGTCGCCTGGCCCAGCGCGGAGCGCCAGTCCCGGTCGCCGAGCGGGTCCCGGTCACTGAACAGGCCGTCGTTCGTGGCCTCGGCGTTGTCGGCGGCGACAGTTCTGGGCAGGAACGGCGGCGCGGTGTACGGCACGGTCTTCGACGGCTCGGTCAGGGGGACGCCGGCCTGGGAAAGCTCGGGGGTGGTGGTGGCCGACGAGTTGTCGTCCGGCCGGGACCTCGGCGGCCTGACGAGCTCACCGCCGGGCTCGTGCGCCGGCCGGACGAATGGGTTGTCGGACGATCGCAGTTGATCGTCGAGGCGCTCGTACGACCGCAGAGCATCGGCATCGGTCTCGCTGGACCGCACCGACTCGGTGTCGAAGTCGGCCGATCGAACGGACTCGGTATCGACCGATCGAACGGACTCGGTATCGGGCTCGGACGGCCGCGTCCGTCCGTCCCGCAGCGCCGCAGGAGGTGCGGATAGTGCCGCAGGATGCGCGGACGACGCCGCGGGATGCGCGGACGGCGCCGGCGGCTCGTTCGGCGTGGCCGGCCGCGCCTTCGGTTCGGCGGGCTCCGACTGCGGCTGCGGGCGCGCCGGCTCGGGCGTCAGACCGGCCCGGACCATCGCGATCCGGGCGTCCTCAGCCAGCCGTGCCGCCCGGCCCAGTTCGTCGCGCACCAGCGTCTCGGCCGTCGTGACGATCGCCTGCTCACGCCTGAGGAACGCGGTCCGCTCAAAGACCTTCAGCTGCGCGTCGCGCGGCTCCACACCGGCCTGCTGCCACGGGGTGAGCTCGTTCCAGCGGTGCTCGTAGTTCGCGTACGCGTCCGCCCAGTCCCTGATCGCCTGGTCCGCCTTCACCCCCGGGTACGCCTCCTGCCAATCCGGGTCGTTCGGGCGCGGCGTCGGCGTTTCGAGGAACCTATTCCGGGCCGCCAGAAGATCGGTGCTCAGCTCACGCACGGTGTCTTCGACGCGGCCAGGATCGATGTCAGCAGGCCTCGGCCCGACCACCACAGGACGCAGGTCCAATGCCACACCTTCGCCCCGGAGCTGCTGGTAGAGCGTCTCCTGCAAGGGAGGCAGCGGCTCCGGACCCAGAGACGACAGCCCCCTGTCCCGGAAATCGGTCAGCATGTCCAGCCGCTGGTTCGCGTCCTCGCGCGCCCGCGCCGACGCCTCGTCCACCACCCGGGTCTCCGCGGTCATGGCCACCTGCCGCGCGGCGTCGTTGATAGCCCCGGCCAGCCCCTGCCGCACGTTGCCGATCAGCGCCCGTTCGGTCGCGAACCGGGTCAGCTCGGCGTCGGCCCGCGCGAAAGCCGGGTCGGCCGTGAGCTGCTCACGCCGTACGTCGACACCCAACTCCCGCAGCCCTGACACCCGCTCGTTGATGGGCTCGAAGGTGAGCCGGTGGGAGTCAGGGCCGTGCTCGCCCGTACCCGGCACGATCGGGCGCGTGCCCAGCACCTGCCAGTTCGTCCTGCGGACGACCGCGTCGCGCTCGCCGTCCAGCTCCGACTGGCGCCGCTTCAGCGCGTCCGCCCGCTGCTGCTTGACCTGGTAGTCGGCCCGCAGCGCCTCCGCGTCGGGCGGCCGGGTCTCCCCACCCGCCGGCCGCTCGGCGCGCGGCGCGGGCGTGGTCGCCTTGATCGGCGCCGCACCCGGCTCAGCCCCAGCGCCCGCCGCCGTCGCTCCCGCACCGGATGGCCGGCTCTCCCCACCCGCCGGCCGCTCGGTGCGCGGCGCGGGCGTGGTCTTGGTCCAAGCCGCGCGGCCGTCGATGAGCTTGGCGCCGTCGCCGAGCGTCTGGCGCACCGAGGCTTCATGCTTGTTCATCGCGTCCCAGGCGAGCTCGCGGTCGCCGAGCTGCGACCGGGCACTCACGCCCGTCGTGTTCGCAACCTCGTCGCCGGGCCGGGAGACGGCGGTCGGCTCGGTGCGGCCGGCCTTCGCTTCGATGCCCTGCTCAATGCTCCCGCGCTGCTCCGCCCGGATCTTGTCGATGTTCTGGTTGATCCCGCTCATCGGGTCGTCGAGCCGAGTCTTCGGCGTGACCAGGTCACGCTCCGGCGACGCCGTCTTCAGCCAACCCGGCACGTCCGGGCCGCGCTCCAGCACGATTTCGTCGTCCCTGGGCCGGCCGTACGCCGGCGCCGGCTCCTCGGGCCGCTTGCCGGCGCTCTCGTGCGCACGCGCTCCCTTGATGTCGGTGTTGGGCAGGTCGGAGTACCTCGGTGCGGGCACGCGGACCCGGTTAACCTGGATGTCCGTCCCGCCGGCACGGTCGAGGGCGGCCGGTGCCAGGTCCGAGCCCGTCTCGGCCCCGGCGCCCTTCGCCGTCGCCGTCTCGGTGCCGATCCCTGTCTTCGGTGTGCCCAGGTCGCGCTCCGGCGACGCCGTCTTCAGCGAAGCCGGCACATCCGGGCCGCGCTCCAGCAGGGGGTCGTCCCCGTGCTTGCCGTACGCCGGCGGCGGCTCCCCGTCCATGGCGGTGCCGCGCGCACCGGGGGGCACCGCGCGCTGGTCGGGCGCGGAGGAGTGGCTGACACCATCGGCCGATCCGCGGTTGGTGCCCCTCCCTGCGCCGCCCGACGAAACGCCGCTGTCCCGGACCGACGAGACGCCGCTGTCCCGGACCGACGAAACGCCGCTGTCCCGGACCGACGGGCGGTCACCGCCGAGCCGCTTCGTCCCTTCGCCGGTCGTGTGGTCCGTACGCGCCACGGTCTTGCTGACGGTGGTACCGTCCGCCGGCGTCGTGGTCGCCTCGGCCGGCGAGCTGCGGCCGACCGTGGTCGCCCGGTTCGTTGCCGGGTTGGTGGTACCGGAACTGTCGGAATGTGAGCCCGACTCCTGAACGCCGGAGCGTTGCCCCGGTGGCTTGCTGGTGACCGTATTGCCGGTCTGCAAGTCGGCCGCCGGGTGTTCCCTGGACGGGTTCGTCCTGACGACGGAGCCGATCTCATCGACCTGCGCCGGCCGCGCCTGCGCGGGCCCGGCCGGACCGGACACATGCTCGGCACCTGACGGGCTCGCCGAGCCCGGCCGACCCGGCGGCTGCGCCCCGGGGCCCACGGCGTGCACGTCCCCCCGCAGCGCCGTCGACGACGTGCCGGTCGGCGAGTCGGCAACCGGGCGTCCCCCGGACGGATTCGTCCCGACGACGGAGCCGATCTCATCGACCTGCGCCGGCCGCGCCTGCGCGGGCCCGGCCGGACCGGACACATGCTCGGCACCTGACGGGCTCGCCGAGCCCGGCCGACCCGGCGGCTGCGCCCCGGGGCCCACGACGTGCACGTCCCCCCGCAGCGCAGTCGGCGGCGTGTCCGACGGATTGTCGAGGTTGGCGGGCTGGGCGCGCTTTTCGGCCGGACCGGACGCGGCCGGACCGGACGCGGCGGGGCCGCTGCTGGGGGTCTGCTTGACCGGTGTCGCCGGCATGTCGCTGCCGCCGTGCCCCGGCGGGGTGGCCGGGCGGTTGTTCGGGGCCGACTCCCCACCCCGGTTGCCGTTGACCGGGCCGTCCTGGGGCGCAGTCGGGTCGGCCCCCGCCCCTCTGGGCGGCTGCGGTTTGGGCGGCGGCCCGGAGCCGGGCATCGACGGGTTGGCGTCACGACCACCGTTCACCTGGCGCGCCGGCTCGCTGGACGGCGTGTTGCGCGCGACGGTCTGCTCCCGTGGCGGTTCGCCGGCGCCGGGGTTACGCACCTGCGGCGGCGGATTCTCGCTGCCGGCGCTGGAGACCGAGGTGCTGCGATTCGGCGGCGGCTCGCCACCGGCGCTGGACACCGACACCCGATCGGAGGGCTTGTCCGCGCGGTTCTGCGCGACGATCGGGGACGGACTGTTCTGCGTACCGGTATCGGCGGCCGCGCGGACCTGCGGCGTCGAGCGTGACCCGGGCGGCGCCTGCCCCGGTGTCGTGAGTGCCGAGGAACCCTGCTCGCTGGAAGGCGACACCGACCTCGCCGGCGTCGGCGACCCCTTCGGCGCGGGCGTCGTCGACGCCGCCGAGACCGACTCCGGCGACCGGACGTTCGGCGTCCGGGGGCCGCCTCCCGGGAATGCCGAGATGGCGTCGCTACCGGCGGCAGACGACGACCGGCCTCCGGCGGAGTCGATACCCTTGCTGCCGGAGCTCCCGCCGCCGAAGCTCGACGTCTCTGAATTCGACCCGCTGGCCGTGGTCTTCGGGACCGGAACCCTGGTCCCCGATCCGCCGATGCCCTTGCTTGGGGCGATGAGGCCCGTTTCGGACACCAACCAGCCGCCGACCAGGCCGCCGACAACTGCGTCGATAGCCGTCATCCAGCTCGGGGCGATGTCGTCCATCCCGGCGATCGCCTTGGATCCCATCTGTGAAGCGATGGAAATGCCGGTCTCGATCGACCCGAAGACGACGAAGCCGGAGGCGAACTTGGCCAGTCGCTCCGGCACGGTCAGGAACCTGGACGCCGCCATGATGATCCCTCTGGCGATGGCGTTGATCAGTGCGCCGAGCATCGCCCCCAGGCCCAACGTGAGCAGCTCCAGGATCACCCCGATGATGGCCATCCACATTGCCTGCTTGAGGGCCTTCTCGATCTCGTCGGCCTGTTTCCGCAGGGCGGCCACATACGCATCGATGTTCTTGATGGTCTCGGACAGGCGTGACCCCATGTCCACGCCAGCCTTCTGCACGAGCGGGCCGGCCGTGCCCTGCCAGCCGGTCCCGGCCAAACTCGCGGCGAGCGTCCCCTGCAGACTCCGCAGCGCCTTGCCCTGGTCATCGAAGAGCTGGGCCAGCTCTCGAAGACGCGCCGGATCCGGCTGCTGCATCGCAGCGCCACTACCCACGGCTACACTCCCGAACGGTCACCGCGATACGACACCCCGGTCGACGATCGACCTGGCATCGCTAGAGCGCCAGGTTCGGGTTCTCACCGGGGGCGTACCAGGTGCCGAACGTCTCGTGCACAACGCGGTTCCCCTTGTCATCGACGGCGGGGCTCTTGGCCGGGTCAGTCATGTTTTCCTCGCCAGGCTTGCCAAGGTTGTCGATGAACTCCTGCAGCGCCTTCCGGACGCTTTCGTCGGCGACACCGAAGTTACTGCCGGCCGTCACCGCCAGGATCCTCGCCTGATCCATGACGCCCAGCTGCTGGTGCTCGCCCCCGCCGCCCGTGACGTTCGCCGATATTGCGCCCGCCGGCCCGAACAGCATCGTGAACGCCTTGTTGTACGACGTCTTGAACTCTTCCGCCGAGTAACCGGACGGGCTGGCCCAGCTCAGGTGAATGTCCTGCCACGACTTCATGATGTTGTTCCAGCTGCCCTGAATGTGCTCGAGGATCGGCGGCATCCACGCGCTCGCCGCCATCCAGACCGCGAGGGGCTCGACGTTGAAGTGATAGGCGGGGTTGTTGTAGTTCACCGGCGCGGACGACTTGTCTGACATCAACCTTGAAAATCCGGCCGTGGGATCCGGTGCATCAGCCATTGGTCGTTCCGTTCTCGTGCAGGGACACAGCTCCGCCGATTGTCGGACAATAACGATCATCCACCGGCTGACGACAGTGCCCTGTTCCTGACCGGAATTGTGACCGGAACAGGGACGTTGTGGTCGGCCCCGGGCCCGCTGCACCGTCAAGGTAGCGGCAGTGGCTCCTGAGCCAGATAGCTGGCGATGTGGACCGAGGGCGTCGACGCACCGCGCCGGCGCCACCCGAGGCTGAAGGAGTTTTGCATGGGAGACGAATTCCCGTACCTCCCCAACGACTCAACATACGATGCGCAGCCGGCGGACAGGGATCCCAAGACCCTGCGTCAGGGCGAGCAGATCCGCTGGGGCGACACGAACCTCATCCCGACCCTCAGCACCGGCACCACCACGGCGTGGGATGTCGTCGGCGCGGTGCCCGCCAAGGACTCACAACAGCCGGGCAGCAGCAACAAGCCACCGGCCGACTCCACCATCAAGGTCAGTCCGGGCGCGATCCGTGACAGCGAGCAGACATTGATGACGGCCCTCAAGAGGGACGCCGCCGACTTCAACACGTTCAAGGGCAAGGTTCGCGGCTACCTGCCCTGGGTCTTCTACACGGACAGCGCCGAGAACGCGACCATCACCTACCACGACGGGACATACAATAGCTACTACGACAACCCCCCCAAGGGCGAGTACGCCAACTTCACCGACGAGCACCCGCAGCAAACCCTGGAGGCCGTGAACACCACGGACGCCCTCGTCCGGGGCATCGCATCGTGCTACGTCATGGTCGGCTCGTTCGTCGACCTGATGGACCTCGCCGCGCAGTCCTACGCCGCGGCCGACCGGGCGTCGTTCCCGCCTGACTGGCTGAAGGAGCCTGTGGAGAACCAACCTGCCGTTGATCCCCACCTGACTGGTTCGACCTCCGGCGCCCTCCAACCGAGCGAGGATCTTCTAGCGCAGCGGCGCATGCGCGACGGCCTCGCCTAAGCCTCGATCCGTGGACCGGATTGCTCCGCCGTGACCAGAACCGGTGTGGAGATGTGACGAGAGTGCCCTGCCAGCTGGGATGATCGGGTTTGTCTAGGACCCTGACCGGACCAGCGTGGAAGGACACTCTCGGTGCAAGCATCTCATGCCTGGCGCGGTGACAGCGCGGTGTTCGATGAGGGCAACCTCGTGTCGCACGCGGGCCTGGTGCCGCTGCTGGAACTGGCCGAGCAGACGGGACTGTCACAGCTGCTGGACGAGCACGTGCGGTTCGTCGACGAGCGGGTCAAGTCCGGGGCGGCCAACGCGACACCGAAGCTGACCTCGATCGTCGCTGGGATGGCCGCCGGCGCGGACAGCATCGACGACCTCGACGTCATCCGCGCCGGTGGGACGGGCAAGCTGTTCAGCGGCGTCTACGCCGCTGCGACGCTGGGGATTCTGCTGCGGGAGTTCACCCACGGCCACACCCGGCAACTGTCAGCGGTCCTGCGCCGGCACCTGCTCGCCCTCGCCGCGCGCACCCCGCTGCTGGCCGGCATCGACGAACGCGTGTTCATCGACATCGACTCGCTGCTGCGCCCGGTCTACGGCCACGCCAAGCACGGTGCGTCGTTCGGCCACACGAAGATCGCGGGCAAAACCGTGCTGCGCCGGGGCCTGTCCCCGCTCGCCGTCACCATCAGCACCCCGAACGCGGCGCCGGTCCTGGCCGCGGTCCGGCTACGAGCCGGACGCGCCGGCTCCGGCAGGGGCGCGGCGAGCATGGTCACCGAAGCCCTCAACACCGCCGTATCAGCCGGCGCGGACCCGGCGAACATCCTGGTCCGCGGCGACTCCGCATACTGCTCCGGCAAGAACGTCACCGCGGTCGTCAAAGCGGGAGCACAGTTCTCGTTCACGATCACCCGCAACCCCGCCGTTGACGCCGCCATCGCCACCATTCCCGATGAGCAGTACACACCCGTGCGCTACCCCGGCGCGGTCATCGACCCGGACACCGGGCAGCTGATCTCCGACGCCCAGGTCGCCGAAGTCCCGTACACCGCGTTCACCGGCACCCGCCACGAAACCACCGGCCGGCTCGTCGTGCGCCGCGTGCTCGACGCCAACACCCAGGACCCGCTGTTCCCGGTCTGGCGCTACCACCCGTTCTTCACCAACACCACCACACCGGTCACCGACGCCGACCTCACCCACCGCCAGCACGCCATCTGCGAAACCGTCTGGTCCGACCTCATCGACGGCCCCTGGGCCCACCAACCCTCCGGCTCCTTCCCCGCCAACGCCGCCTGGACCATCCTCGCCGCGATCTGCCACAACCTGCTCCGCGCCGCCAGCACGCTCACCGGCACCACCCGCTACACCAAAGCCCGAGGCGCCACCCTACGCACCCACCTGATCACCATCCCAGCCCGGCTCGCCCGCCCCCAACACCGCCCCACACTGCACCTACCCGCACACTGGCCCCGCGCCGCAGCCTGGCTCACCCTCTGGAACGCCGTCTTCGCCACCTGAGACAGACCACCCCCTGCCGCACGCACCACCACGCAACACCCCACCCGCAACCAACCCGACGGGCAGGAAACCGAGCACGCTGGACCGAGGGCCAGCAGCACAGCCACACCCTCAACCCAACAAGATCAATTCAATCTCATCCAAACACCCACGCAAGCGCCGATCCACGGATCGAGGCTAAGGCCCGAACACCGGTAGGCCGTTGGCGAGTTTCCGCTGTTCGCGGCGCTTTCCAACGGCCTCGGTGCGATCCACGCGGGCACCATTCAGCGCACGTATTTGACAACGGCGACGGCGGCCGCGATGATCGCGGCCGCCGTCTCGCTGGTGGTCGGGTCTCAGGCGGCCTGCCAACCTCTCATGTTGGCGGTTTCGCACTCGGTGTAGTTGTTCCACGTGATGTTCAACGCGTTGGAAATCTGGCCGAGCGTGCCGCCCGGGCCGAACAACGCCGCCGCGGCGTTGTGCCAGTTCTGGAAGAACGGCTGGAACTCGTTGGCCGCCGGGCTCTGCCAGAACTCCTGGAGCGCCTGCAGTCTGGTGAGCAGGGCCGCCAGGTCTGCATCGATGGCCTCCGCCTTGCCGAGCAGGATGCTTCCCTGGCTCTGCATGTCGGTCGAGACCATGATGGGTGTTGATGCTACGTTCGCCACGTCAATCCCTTCCTGTCCGCCGTCAGAGTCTGGCGGCGGGGATGGACTCGCCGATGTTGGTCAGGCCGGACGCGTTGCCCGTCTCGGTGTCGATGTAGTTGTGGGCGTTCTTCTTGAGCTCGGCGGAGATGCTCACGAGCGCTTGGTGGATCTGCCGGCCGTAGCGGTCGAAGTCCTGCATGAGCGACTCGAACTGCGAGTGGGCCAGGCCCTGCCACATGGCTTCCATGCCGTTGGCGAACGAGCGGAGATCCGCCAGCTTGGACTCCAGGTTTCCGGCTTCCCGGTCGCAGTCGCCTGCCTTGTCGAGCAGGTCCTGCGACGTGACGCGCAAACCGTTCACATTCGACCTCCTTGGGTCTCGGGTCGGTGTGTCCGGGTCAGATCCGCGCGAGTTGGGAGACACGGACGTGTCGAGCGTCGCAGACCCCTACACGATCAGCCAAGACACCGATTTGTGGTACATCCCGGTGCCCCATGCATCGACGCGGATCCCGCCGCTATTGGCGGTGGTCCTGCGCATATGCCCGCGCGTTGGCGGCCTCCGTGTCCTTGTAGTTCTGCCAGGTCTTCTGCATCCGCTCGCCGGCCTCGGCCAGGAGCGTGCTCAGGTCGGTGTACGCGATCTCGATGTCCGTGTTGAGAGCCGCGTAGCGGCGACCGGACGGGCTCTCCCAGTTCCACTCGGTGAGTTGGACGATCGACTTGAGCACACCGAGATATTCGGTGAGGTTGGCGGCCTCCCTCTTCATCGTGGCTATCGAGGTCTGCATGTTGTCGAGTTCGGTCGAAATGACGATCTTGGTATTCACCATGTTGCCGTCGGCGTCGGGAATGTTGACCCACTCGTAAATGATGGTGCCGTCCTGCTTGGTGACCACCTCGTTGACGCCGTCGGGGTTGTTCGTGTGGTTGTACTGGATGTTGCCGTTCGGGTAGGAGATCGTGACCGTCTCCTTGCCCTTGAACCCGGCCGTCGGCTTGCCGTCCTGGTTGAACTGGTTGTAGGTCCAGCCGTCCGGTGTAGTCATCAGGACCGGCCTGCGGTCCTTGTCGTAGGTGATCGTCGGCCCACCCTCGTAGGCCCATGTCTCGCCACCGTTGCCGGCAGGTGTGATGTGGACCGTCTTGCCGTCCTTCGTGGCCAGCGTCGGGTGGCCGTCCTTGTAGTCGCTGAGGGTCCACCCGTCCGGGGTGACCTCCCGGACGATGTGGTTTTCGGCGTCGTAGGTCACCGACGACTTGTCGGAGAACGTCCACGTCTCTCCGCCGCCGGCGACTTGCGTGATGGTCGCGGTCACGCCGGCCTTGGCCGCCTGCGTCGGGTGGCCGTCCTTGTAGTCGCTGAGGGTCCACCCGTCCGGGGTGACCTCCCGGACGATGTTGTGGTTGGCGTCGAATGTCACCGACGACTTGTCGGAGTACGTCCAGGTCTCACCCCCACCAGCCGCCGCCGCGATGTCAGCACTCACATCACCCTTGGCAGCCCGCGTCGCCTGCCCATCCACGAACTTCGACAACACCCAGCCATCGGCAGTGACCCGCTGCACCACATGACCGGCCGCGTCGAACGTCACCGACGACCTATCCGAGTACGTCCAGGTCTCACCCCCACCAGCCGCCGCCGCGATGTCAGCACTCACATCACCCTTGGCAGCCCGCGTCGCCTGCCCATCCACGAACTTCGACAACACCCAGCCATCAGGAGTGACCCGCTGCACCACATGACCGGCCGCGTCAAAGGTCACCGACGACCTATCCGAGTACGTCCAGGTCTCACCCCCACCAGCCGCCGCCGCGATGTCAGCACTCACATCACCCTTGGCAGCCCGCGTCGCGTGCCCATCCACGAACTTCGACAACACCCAGCCATCGGCAGTGACCCGCTGCACCACATGACCGGCCGCGTCGAACGTCACCGACGACCTATCCGAGTACGTCCAGGTCTCACCCCCACCAGCCACCGCCGCGATGTCAGCACTCACATCACCCTTGGCAGCCCGCGTCGCCTGCCCATCCACGAACTTCGACAACACCCAGCCATCAGGAGTGACCCGCTGCACCACATGACCGGCCGCGTCAAAGGTCACCGACGACTTGTCGGCAAAGGTCCATGTCTGGCCGCCGGCGTCGGTCCTCGCGATCGTGGCGAACTCGCCGTTGCGGGCCGCCGTGGCGGCCTGGCCGTGGTTGAACGTGATGTTCCAACCGTCGGCGGTCACCTCACTGACCGGATCTCCCGTGGTGAGGTCGTAGTAGACGACGGAACCGTTCGGCTGCGGAACCGCCTGGGTAGCCTCGGCCATGTCGGGCCCCTTACGCGACTGGATCTGACGGGGTCAAAGTGAGGTTAAGCGCCACGCACGAAACGACCGCAAGTCCCCTGTTACAGGACCGCCTGCTCAGAACAGGTGCCGGCCCACCGAGATCAGGTGGCTGAACATGCCGAACACGCCCAGCGTCAGTGGGGCCACCGCCATCGCCGTCATCGCCCCGACGACCTCGGCCCGGGTCCGCCGCACCGGCTTGCGCATGCCGGACGCGAGGGTGGCGTCGTCCGGGTCGGCCGGGCCGAGCAGGCTCAAGGCCACGCCCAGGCCGACCACCGTGAGGGCCGCGATGGTCAGCACGATACTGCGCGTCGACGGGGCGGCGTGCAGCACCCAGCCGTTGTCGGACAGCACGCTGAACAAGCCGACGAAGCCGGTACCCATGAAAGTCAGCAGTTCGACGGTGAAGCCGGCCAGGCGGGCCCGGACCAGCAGCCCGGCGCTGACGATGCCGGCCAGACCCAGTCCGAACGCGTTGCCCGACGCGGTGAGCACGGGCAGCGTCACCGTCAGGGCGATGGCGGGCCCCGCCAGCACCACGGCCAGCAGCCGGCGAGTGCGGTCGACCAGTTCGCCGGCCCCGGTGGCAGCCGCCGGCGCCGAGCGCAGCGCGCTGTGCCCCGACGCGATAAACGCCGCGGCGATCGTCCTGGCCAACGCGAGCATGCCGGCGCTGGTCGCCGCGACCAACGCGGCGGTCTCGACCCGGTCCGCGTGCAGACTCATGATCAGCGTCATCATCAGGGCGGCCACGACGAGGTGCAGCTCGATGGCGAAGAAGTACGGATCGGGCAGCACTGCCAACGCGATCAGCCCGGCCACGTTGGCCCCCACGATGACGCCCGCCCAGCCGTAGTCCGGGCCGCCCGTGGCCAGCCCGACGATCTCCCCGGCCACCGCCAGGCAGGGCAGCGCGGTGAGCACCATCGCCCGTCGCAGCTGGATCGGGATCATTCCACCGCGCTGGCTCAACGCCCACGCCGTCGCACACAGAACCAGGCCGGCCAGAGCGAGCGCGATGACCGTGCCGGTGGACGCGTGCGGCTGCCGGCCAAGGACGACGGCGGTCGCGCACATCCAGAGCAGACCGAGGTAGGTCGCGACGTGCCCCGCCGGCAGCATCCGCCGCCGGCTCGCCCGGGTCTCGTCGGCCACCAGCTCGTCCAGATCCTCGACCACGGGCGGATCGCCCGGCTCGCGGGCCACGTCGCGCAGGTACAACACCTGTCCGTCGACCACGTCCAGCTCGCCCAGATGGGCGGTGAGCGGGAACGGCACCTCCCCGGCGGGGGCCAGCGACCAGGCGGGCGGCTTCAGCGGATCGCGGTCCTGGCCGCACAGTTCGGCCAGCCGGGCCGAGTACTCACCGATCGGGGTCGACGTGGGCAGCGCCACATCGACCCGCTTGTGGGCACCGACCACGGTGACCCGGCTCTGCCCCTCGGCCATGATGGAACCTCCTGGTTAAACGCTGGACTGCGAAGCGTCGGGCACCGCGACCTGGATCAGCCGGGGCGGCCGGCCACGCCGGACCAGATGGCCCCGTCCGGGCGGCCGGGCCGCGGCGCGGACGTCGCCGATGACCGCGCCTTCCCGTGGGTCACCGGCCAGCACGACCGCGTCGCAACCGATGTCCTTGACCCGGTTGACCAACTGGTCGCCGAGCATCCGGTTGATGCCGGACACCCGCCGGGCCAGCACGAGGTGGAGGCCGACCTCGCGCGCCTGCGGGACGAACGCGGCCAACGGGGCCAACGTCCCGCCGGCGACCAGATCGTAGTCGTCGACAACGACGTAGATCTCGGGCCCTTGCCACCAGTCGCGGTCCCGCAGCTGTTGCGGCGTGATCCCGGAGGGCGGGATGCGCTCGGTGAGCTTGTCGACGACCTGCTTGACGTACTCCGTCGCGGTGATCGAGTCACCGGCGTAGGCGCCCAGGTAGTCCGCCGGCACCGCGTCCAGCAGGGTGTGCCGGAAGTCGAACAACACGATCCGGAGGTCGAACGCGGAGTGCCGGTCGGTCAGCCCGGTGATCCAGGTCCGCAGCAGGGTCGTCTTGCCCGCGCCCGAGTCGCCGAAGACGAGCAGGTGGTGCTCGTCGTTGACCAGGTCCAGGGCCACCGGGAGCAGGTTGTCCTCGGCGATCCCGATCGGGACCGCCGCCTCGTCCGGTCCGGCCATCCGTTCGACCTCGGAGGCTCCGATCCGGGCCGGCAGCAGCCGCACCGGCGCCGCCCGGCGTCCGGTCCAGCCGGCCGCGACGGCGGCCAGCGCGGTCGCCTGCGCCTCGCGCAGCCCCTCGGCGGTGTCCTTGCCGTCGATGCGGGGCAGCACGAGCTGGAAGTACGCGCCCGGCCCGACCAGGCCCCGCCCCGGCTGGTCGGCCGGCATCCGGGCGGCCATCCGCCGGTTGACCTCCGACTCGGTCGGGTCGTTGAGCCGCAGCTCGACCCGCGTGCCGATGCTGTCGCGCAGGGCCGAGCGGATGTCCATCCACCGGCCGACCGTCAGCACGAGGTGGATGCCCGCGCCGAGCCCCCGCGCCGCGATCTCGGCGATCAGCGGATCCGCGTTCTCGTACTCGGTGCGCACCGCGCCCCAGTTGTCGATCAGCAGGAACACGTCGGCGGTATGCGTCCCGGCGGGCAGCCGGCCCTCCTGCCGCCGGGCCCGGAAGTCGTCGATCGAGTCGACGCCAAGGCTGCGGAACAGCCGCTCGCGTTCACCGATCAGTGCCCGGATCTCCGCGAGCATCCGGCTGATCAGCTCAGGGTCGTGACGCCCGGCCACCCCGCCGACGTGCGGGGCGTCGGCGAACGTGTGCAGCGAGCCACCGCCGAAGTCGATGCAGTAGAACTGCATCTCCTCGGGGGTGTGGGTGAGCATCCCGGCCAGCATCAGGGTGCGCAGCAGCGTGCTGCGCCCGGTCCGGGGCGCACCGACGGCGGCCAGGTGCCCGTGCGCGCCGCCGAAGTCGACCATGAGCGTCTCCTGCAGCTGCCGGACCGGTATGTCGATGATCCCCATCGGGATCCGCAGCCGCCCGGTGTGCGGCCACAGCCCGGCGCTGTAGCCCCGGCCGGCCTGCTGGGACGGGGTACCGATGAGGTGGTCGAGGGCGAGCGCCGCGGGCAGCGGCGGCAACCAGACCTGGTGCACCGGGCCGATCATGCCCTTCAACCGGTCGACCACCATGTGCAGTTCGGTCGGCCCGGGGCCGGTCGGCGGCATGTCGTCCGGATCGGCCCAGCTGTCGTCCGCCGGGCCGCGCAGGTCGAACGGCACGACCGTGGTGTCCACCCGCCCGGCGGCGGCGGCGCGCTCCGTCTGGCTGAGGTACCGCGCGGACACGTGAGCGACCCGCAGCCGCTGATAGATCGACTCGTCCACCTTCAGGTAGGCCGAGCCCGGAATCGAGGGCAGCTGGTACGCGTCCGGCGTACCGATCACCACGCGGCTCTCCGCCGCGCTGAAGGTGCGCAGGCAGATCCGGTACGACAGGTGCGAGTCCAGCCCGCGCAGCCGGCCCTCCTCCAACCGCTGCGTGGCCAGCAGCAGATGCATGCCGAGGCTGCGACCGACCCGGCCGATCTGCAGGAACAGGTCCACGAAGTCCGGCCGCCCGGACAGCAGCTCGCCGAACTCGTCGACCACGATCAACAGGTACGGCAACGGTTCCAGTGGCCGCCCGTCGGTGCGCACCCCACCGGCCCCGCGGCGCACCTGGTACTCGCGGATGGAGTCGAGGTTGCCGGCGTCGCGCAGCAACCGCTGGCGGCGCTGCTGCTCGCCGATCAGCGCGGCGAGCACCCGGTCGATCATCGCGGCGTCGTCGGCCAGGTTGGTGATCAGCCCGGCCACGTGCGGCAGCTCGGCCAACGGGGCGAAGGCCGCACCACCCTTGAAGTCGACCAGTACGAAGCTCAGCAGGTCGGACGAGTGGGTCAGGGCCAGACCGGTGATGAGGGTACGCAGCAGCTCGCTCTTGCCCGAGCCGGTGGCCCCCACGATCAGCCCGTGCGGCCCGAAACCGCCCTGGGCGGACTCCTTGAGGTCCAGCACGACGGTGTCGCCCTCGCCGTTGGAGCCGATCGGCGCACGCAGCAACCGCGGGTCACCCGGGCCGGCCCAGCGGGCGGCGATGTCAACGGTCGCCACATCGCCCCCGAGCACCATCTCGGTCAGCGAGAAGGTCCGCGCCAGCACCTGTTCCCGCTCGTCGAACAGCCGCAGCGGGGCGAGTTGCCGGGCGACCAGTTCGGCGAGCGTCTCCGGCACCTGATCGGGCACCGATGTGGTGGCCCCGGTCACCACCAGGTCCGCGCCCGCGTCGACCCGAACCTCGCCGGGGCGCTCCACCCGCAACCGCAACCCGACCCGGCTCGGCTCATCGGACTCGCGCTCGACCAGGAACATCAGCGTGATGCCGGTGGTCGCACCGGCGGCGGAGACCAGCGAGCCGAGCAGCGGGGACCGGCCCCATTCGGAGACCGGCGCGAACCCCGTGAACACCACGACCAGCCGCCGCGCGGCCGGTTGCTCCGAGTTCAGCTGCATCCGCCGGTTCGCCTGCTGCTCAAGCCGGCGGCTGAGCTCGGCGGTCAGGAAGTCGGCCAGGTCCTCCGCCCCGCCCGCGACCAGCGAGCGGACCCCCGCCTGCCCGCGGGCCCGCGGCTCGTTGGCGTGCGGCAGCCACTTCGCCCAGTCCCACGATCCGTCACCGGAGGTTTCGACCGCGATCAGGACGTCGTCCGGGGCGTGCGTCACCGCGATCTGGCACAGGATCGCCCGCGCCGTCTCGTGGGTCCGCTCGGGCGGGCCGAGGACACTGATCACGCCGGCGTTGCCGACGTCGACGATCGTCGGCTGGTTGTCCACGTGGGCGAGTCGCTCGATCATCCGGTCCGCGGCCTGGGCGGATTCCCAGTCGTAGTCGCCGAGCGGGTCCAGCTTCTCGTCCAGCTGCATCGGGGTGGCCAGGCTCGCCTCGCCGAGCCCCACCCGTATCCGTAGGAAGTCGGGGTCCCCCGGGCGGCGCTCCCAGACCCGGCGGCGGTCGCCGGCGATCGCCCACAACCGGGTCGGCTCCGGATGGTTCAGCGCGGACAGCGTCCGCTGCCCGTCCGCGACCGCGCGGGCCTGGTCCCGGGCCCGCTTCAGCACCGCCCGGTAGCGCTGGCGCTGCTTGCGCAGCGCCTTGTTGGCATTGCCGCGCTGATTGAACCGCATGGCGATGATGGCGCCGGTGGAGGTGAGGAAGAACAGCACGCCAATGATGATCAGAGCCGGCCGGCCGAAGGTGACCATGTAGGCAGCCATGCCGACGCTGCTGAGCAGCGGCAGGACCAGGCTCCAGCCGCTGTTCGTCGGGTTCTCCTGCGGCATCTCGGGCGGGACCGGCAGCACCATCCGCTCTTCGGGCAGCTTCGGCAGCAGGTACCGGGCCGGGCGGTGGAAGGCGATGCGGCTCACCGGTTACCGCCGGAGTTCCCGGAATCGATGTCCAGCGACGGCAGGTCGGCCGGGAGCAGGGTGCTCAACTGTTCGGGTGTCGGTTCGCTGAGCTCGCCCACCCGCGCGGCGTGAAACTCCGTCATGTGCTGGAACACCTTGCGGGCGAAGCGACCGTTGCCGAACCCGGTGCCGCGGTCCACCTCGCCGAAGTAGTCGGCCAGCGCCCCACGGGTCGGCCCGCTCAGCACGTAGTCGTGCTGGGCCGCCTGCTGTTCGACGATGAGCACCAGCTCGTCGGCGGAGTAGTCCTCGAAGGTCAGGGTGCGGGAGAACCGGGAGGACAGGCCCGGGTTGGCCGCGATGAAATGGCGCATCTCCTTGGGATACCCGGCGACGATCACCGCGACCTCCTCACGGTGGTCCTCCATCAGCTTGACCAGGGTCGCTATCGCCTCCTTGCCGAAATCGTTGTCCTGACCCTCGGGTACCAGCGCGTACGCCTCGTCGATGAACAACACCCCGCCGAGCGCCCGCCGAAACGCGGCCTGCGTCTTGGGGGCGGTGTGCCCGACGTACTCGCCGACCAGCTGGCCCCGGTCGACCTCGACGAGGTGCCCGTCCGCGAGCACGCCGAGCGCGGCGAGCAGCCGGCCGTAGAGCCGGGCGACGGTGGTCTTGCCGGTGCCGGGGTTGCCGGCGAAGACCAGATGCCGGGACATCGGCGGCGGCAACATTCCGGCCGCCTTGCGCATCTCACTCATCTGCACCAGCTTCACCAGACCGCTCACGTCCTGTTTGACCCGCTCGAGTCCGACCAGCCCGGACAGCTTGCCCAGCAGGGACTCCGGCGTCTCGGGCGCCGCGGCGACCGTCGGCGGGCCGGCGGGCCGGGATCCAGCGGGCCGGGATCCGGCGGTGACCGGCCGCCCGGTCGGGGTCGCGGAGACCGTCTCCGGCGTCATCGGCATGGTGGACTTGCCGACGGCGGTGGTCCAGCAGCCCTCGAACACCGCGTTGGCGCCCGGCATCTGGCTCAGATCCTCCTCGACGTCGTGCACGTGGCAGCGGCGTAGCACCGGGTCGGCCCCGGCGCCGACGTACAGCGCCGGATAGTCGATGTCGGACACGTCGCAGTCCTCGAACGTGCCGTGCGCTCCCGGCGCGAAATAGACGCCGTTCTTCTTGCACCCGGCCACGGTCACCTGGCGCACCAGCGGCGCGGCGCCCTCCGTCACCGCGATCCCGCTGCCGCCGATTCCGTTGACCTGGCAGCCGTCAAGCGTCGGCGTGGCCAGCTGGTCGATGAACACACCGGCGGCGCCGCACCGGGTGATCCGGCAGTCGCGCAGGGTCGGCGCGGCGGACGCGGCGATCTCCACACCGGTCTGCGCGATGTCGCGGATCTCGCAGCCGTGCAGGAGCGGCCGGTGCGGGGTGTCGATGCGCACGCCGATCCCGCAGGAGACCACGGACACGTCCCGCAGTTCGGCGTCCGCGGTGGCGTCGACCTGCACGCCACCGAGCGTGGCACCGTCGATGGTGCCGCCCTGCAACCGCAGCAGGGATCGGTCCGAGGCCCGAACCCCATATTCGGGGGTACCGGCGACCACGCACTGCACCAGCGCCACGTTGGCCTCGCCGGTCAGGTGCACCGCGCTGAACTTCGAACCGCGCAGCTCGCACTGCTCGATCACCGCCCGGCTCGACCCGTTGGCGAACAGCCCGTTGGCCCCGGCGCCGGTGACCGTGCCGCCCCGGTAGCGCAGCTCGGCGCGATCGCGAAGCGCCACCGCGGTCACCCCGGCGTTGACGATCCGGGTGTCCAGCAGGGCAAGCCGGCTCTCCCCGTCAGCCACCAGTCCGACCGCGCCGGTACCGTCTACTGTGGAGTCGCGCAGCAGTACCTGCGCCGACCCGCCCAGCACCAGGCCGGCGCCCCCGACCCTGGTCAACTCGCAGCGCTGCACGGCGACCCCACCGACCTCACCGGGATCACCGAACGGGTCGTTGTCCGGGCCCGCCGCGTCATCGGCGTCCGGCGACGCCGGCCGGTCCGGCCGCAGCGAGGTCCACCAGCCGGCCCGGAACGGCGCGCTGGACGCCAGCCAGATGCCGTCGCCCGCCAGATCGTGCAGGTGGGTGTCGCGCATCCGGGCCTGGCCCCGATCGTCGACGTGCAGTCCGGCCGTCTCGCAATGTGCGATGTCGCAGCCGGCCAGGTCGACCGTGCCGGTGTCACCCACCTGCACGCCGGAGCCGCTGACCCGGCTGATCGACGAGTTGGTCAGGCTGACCGCTCCGGCGCCGCGCACCACCACCCCGCTGCCCTCGACACCCTCCACCCGTAGCTGCTCGGCGGTCAACCGGGCCCCGTCAGCGGCGATCACCCCGGCGGTCGTGCTCTGGCTGATCGAGCACTGTCGCAGCACCACCGTGGCCCGTCCGCCCACCTGCACCGGTCCGCCGATCACCCGGCAGGACTGCGCCGTCAGCTCGCCCGACTCGGCGACGATCACCGCGGTGTCCGGGCGGGCCCCGCGCACGGTCAGCCCGCGGACCACGGCGACACCGCCCACCAGTACCAGCGCCGGACCGTCGATCCCGACCAGCTCGACCGCCTGGTCGGGATCCTCGCCGACGATGGTGACCGCCTTGTCCAGCAGCAGGCTCTCCCGGTAGACCCCCGGGGCCACCGCGATCACGGTGCCCGGCCGGGCCGCCCGGACCGCGGCGCCGATCGAACGGTGCCGGCTCCACGCCCGCGTGGACACCCGTTCCAACGCCCCGGTCGGGGCCGTAGCGGCGGATCGCTGCGGCTGCATCGACGCCTCCCTCTTCTGATCCACCGGGAACAATCGGCTCTACCGGGAACAATCGACCTTGATCTGGGCCATCGCGATCCGATCGCCGGCGTGCGCGGGTACCCCACGGTTGGTCAGCTTCACCGCCAGGCCGGCGGAGCTCACTTTGTATTCGCCCGCGACCACCCACCGGCCCCGACCGACGTGCTGATCGACCGCGAACTCCGCGGACGGGCCACCACCCCGCCCGTCGAGCACCACGTAGTGTGCCGCCGTCGCCGCCGTGTCCTCGGGTGCGCCGCCGGAAGGGACGTAGACGCTGATCTGGCACCGGGAGACGGGGCTGGTGGGGGCGAACCACCACTCCCCGTACTGCGCGGGATCGTCGGTGCCGGCCTGGCCGGTCATCGGGAGGGTCTCGAACGTGCCGTGGCAACCGTCCTGCGGCCAGCCACCCACGGCGACCGTGCGCCAGTCCGGCGTCCGTCCGTGGGCCTCGAACCCGCGGTCGGCCGCGCCCTCGCAGTCCCACCCGGCGATCGCGGTGTACGCGCTCAACTGTGTGGCGGCGGCCGGTGGTGGTGGTGCCGCCCCGCCGGGTCCGGCCGCGCTACCGGCCGACTCCGAGCTCCACAGTTTGAGGAAGATGCCGACCACCACGGCGGCCGCCGCGGTCAGCGCGGTGACCGTGATCAGTGTGGGCCACCGTACGACCATCCGTTCACTGGCCGGCCGCGGACCGGCGTGCTCGACGAAGGCCCGCACGAAATCACCGCGCAGCGCCATCGCCTGCCGCTGCGGCGACCGGCTCGACTCGACGGGCCCCGTCACGGCCGCGCGCCGAGGGCACCGGCGTGGTCGATGCCCGCCGGTTCGAGGTGTTTCACAGGGGCTCCTTCGGCTGCGAACAGTCCACCAATCGACGAGACCGGGCCGGAAAAAGTTCACCCCGCGGGGAGGGAAATCCGGCCCGCAAACGAATCCGGCTCAGTAGACGCCGAATTCGTAGAGCGAGTATCCGTAGCCGCCCGCTCGCTGGGTGCCGTACATCCGCACGTACCGGGCCGTCCGGTTGACCGCGATGCTGACCGTGCCTCCGGTCCCCCAACTCGTGTTGTAGACGGTGGTCCAGGTGCTGCCGTCCATCGAGATGTCGACGTGGTACGACGTCGCGTAGGAGCGTTCCCAGCCCAGCTCCACCCGGGTGACCGTCCACTCCGCCCCGAGATCGACCGAGATCCACTGCGGGTCGGCGAAGACGCTGCCCCACCGTGTCGTGGGGTCACCGTCGAAGGCGTACCTCGGGGCGAGGTTACTGGACTCTTGACTGGACCCGCTGGCCGGCCGGTTGCGGGCCAGGTCGCGGCCGGCCTGCCCGGCCGGCGTGTTGGGTGTGGTGGGCCAGATGGGCCAGCCGGGCCAGCCGGGCCAGGCGGGCGGGCTGACGCCGTTCGGCGTCTCGGCGGGGTCGGTCGGACCCGGCTGGCCGGCGGGGGTGGACGCCGCGGACTGCGTCGGTGTGACCACCGCTGTGGCCGGGGCCGTCGGGTCCGGCGTCACGGACGGGCCCGCCGACGTGGCCGCCGAGCCCGGGTTGCCCAACGACAGGCCGTCCGCCGGCGGTACCACGTCGGCCAGCGGAGCCGAGGGTGGGGCGTCGTGTCGGGCCGAACGCAGGGCCGGAGCCAGCACCGCGGCCACCCCGGCGACGAGGACGAGGACGACGAGAACGGCCGGCGTTTTCCAGCGCCCGATCCGGCGGTGACCGGCGGGCAGCCGGTCCGGACCGTCCAACGGCGCGAAGACCGGCACTGGTACGGGCAGGTAGGCGGCGGTGGGCGGGTCGTCACGCGCGGACGCGTCATCGCGCGGCCCCGTGGCGGCCGGGAGGGGCGCCGTCGGGTCGTCGGCGGCCCGGGCGGGTCGTCCCTCCCGCAACGATGCCGGGGGCTCGACCGGGCGCTCCCCGTGTGGCGGCAGCCCGCGCAGCGCGATCGACCGCCGCACCGCCCGGGGGCCGGACCGAGCCACGGGTTCGCCGTCGGCCCGGCGCGCTCCGGTCGCTTCCTCACCATCCATGACCATGGTCTGATCCGCTCTCCAATCGGCCGCGGCGGCCGGTTCAGATGCTTGTCGGGTCGTCCGGTCGCCGGGGCCGCACCCGGCGCCACCCCGGTCCATCCACATCGGACGGTGGCTCGGCCAGCCGGTCCGCGCGCACCTCGACGGGGCTACCGAGATAGTTGGCGAGCAGCTGCAGGGCCGGGCGGTCGATCCGATCGACGATCAGCCGGACGACGCGGTCCCGGTGGGTCCAGGCCGGCCGCTGCCGCGCGATCTCGACCGCCAGCCGCCACGCGTCCACCGGCCGGCCGCGGATGCGGAACGGGTGCCGCGATCCCGGCCCGGCATCGACGATCACCACCGCGGTAGCCGCACCCGCGACCGGGCCACCGCCCCGGGGTGCTCGACCGTCGCCGTCGGCCAGGTCCAGGGGCCCGTCGCCATCCGGGTTGCCGAGCACCGCGAGCGGTCGGCCCGGTTTCCTCATGAGCTCGGCGAGGTCGTCGGCGGCGAACGGGAACCGGCCGGCGAACCGGATCTGCGGTGCGGCCACCGTGCGGACCCGGCGGGGCAGCATGCCGCACCAGCCACTCCCGTCGTTGGCCACCACGGGTGTCTGTGTCTGATCGGCGAGGAGATCCTGGACGTCCGGGGACACCGGCCCATCCGCGACGAGCAGGATCGGCCGGCCGCCCCAGCCGGTCACACCGGCCAGGGTCTCGCCGAGTTCGCCGGCGTCGGTGCGCGCGGTGCCGTCCGGACGGGTCGCGTCGATGACCACGGTGAACAGCCGGGGGTCCGGCCGCCACCAGCCGGGCGGGCCGATCCGGTCCGGTGTGAGATCGACGGGTACCTCCCGGTGCGCCCGCGGACCGGGCGCCGCCCCGTCGGCATGGCGAGCCCGGCGGACCTCGGCGCGATCAGACCCGTTGACGTCGGCGTGGCGACCCGGGCGGACCTCCGCGCGATCAGACCCGTTGACGTCGGCGTGGCGACCCGGGCGGACCTCCGCCCCGCTGACCTCGGTACGGCCGGCCGGGCGGACCTCGGTGCGGCGGGCCGTGTCGCGCGGCAGCCGGGCCAACAAGGCTTGCAGCAGCGGGAGCACATCATCGTCCGGCGTCGTGCCGGGCAGGCCGACGTGAATCACCATCCCGGCCGGATCCCACGGCAGGTCCCGCACCTCGGCCGCCCGTGGGCCGGCCCGGGGCGGCCGGACCCACAGTCCGGACTGCACGGGTTCGACCAGCCATCGCTCGGCGATCCGGTAACCGCCGGCCCAGGCGGGCAGGTCCGCGAGACAGTCCACCGGCCCGACCGGTTGCCATTGCCCAGAGACGCCGGCGCGAAGCCGGGCGTGCAGCGGTTGCCAGGCGTGGACTCCGTCCGGGTCGACGAAGGTACACACCGGTCGGCCCGCGGCGTCGAGGGTGGGCAGGCCCGTCGCCACCTCCACCGACACGCGCCACCGGTGTACCAAACGGGCTACGAGCTGTGCACAGATGACCACGCCCGACCCGTACGGTGCGATCACCGTGCTCGGCGGCAGCGCCGCCACGAGCCGCTCGACCTCGGCCGGGTCCGGGACCGGGGTACCCGGGCGGCCCAGGACCGCCAGCGGCCGGCTCGGGTCCATCGGCACCGAGTAGGGCAGTTCGTCCAACCGGGGCGGGGACGAGCGGGGATCGGCGCGGTAGATCCAGACGCCGGCCGGGATCGGTATCGCGACCAGGCCCGGGCCGGTCCGGTCGGCCACGTCGTCTACCACGGCCTCCCACGCCGGGGTGGGTGCCCGCCGACCGGCCCGAGCGATCAGCCCCTGGCCGTCGTAGCGCCGCCAGCCGCCGACCGCGAACATGGCGCCACCGGGCACCAGCAGCAGACGTCCGGCCGGCGCCAGCACATCGGCCTGCAGCGCCTCGGCGAGCGCGGCGACCGGTGCCCGTCCGGACCCCGTCGGGGAGGCTACGCCGGACACGCACAGCCGGGCGGCCGACCCGGGTGGTACCGCGATGGGCAGCACCTCGCGCAGCACGTCCCAGTCACCGGGGCCGCGCAGTTCGGCCACCACGGTCACCATTCCCGGCTCCGGCGGCAGGAGCGACACCGCGTCGGCGATGGCGCCGTCATCGTCGGGACCGACCACCACCAGGACGTCGGAGAGCCAGTGCAGGGCCGCGGCGGTGCCACGGCGCCGGCCCTGCGGCCGCGCCGCGACGGTCATGCTCACATTCACTCCTATCGAACTGAAGCCCTCGATCCGGCGGACGCGGCCGTGACGTCAGGCCGCCGGGTGCCGGCTTCGCACCACGTAGCCCAGCTCGATGGCCATCCTGGTCAGTTCGGCCTTGTTGCTCACGTTCAGCTTGGCCCGGATCCGCTTGGCGTAGGTGTTGACCGTGGCCTCCGACAGGCCCATCCGGGTCGCGATCTGGGTGTGGGTCAGACCCAGCGCGATCAGCTTGAGCGTCTCGATCTCGCGCGGCGCGAGGCCGCCGGCGTCCGTGTCGACCGCCCGGGACAGGTCGGACCGGAACTGGCCGACCACCCGGGGACACATGCACAGCCCACCCTCGGCGATGATCCACAACGCCTGCCGGACGACGATCGGTTCGGAGTACCGGGTGATGCAGCCCCGCGCGCCCGCCCGGATCGCGGTTACCAGGGTCGTCGGGCGATCCCAGGAGGAGCAGACCAACGGCGCGCCGAGCGTGGCCGCCTTCGCGATGATGTCGGCCGTGTCCGGCTGGCCGTGCAGCGGCAGGTCGAGGAAGATCACGTCGTATCCGCCCGGGCCGGCCGTGAGCTCGTCCAGGGACTCGACCGAGGCAGCGAGCGCGAGCGTGGGCTCATCGCCGAGCAGCCGCTCCATGCCGGCCCGCGGAAGGGGCTGATCGGCGACGATGGCGACGGTGTAAACCTGCTCCGGCACGGCAAAACCCCGTTCCCGCGGGTGGCGGCACCAGCCGCCGGTACCCACGTGTCCGATGTGTGATTACCTAACGACGGAACCCGAGGCTCCCAGGTTCACGGACATCGCGATGTCCTCATCCGGCGCCGCCGATGTACACCCCGAACGACCCGGCCGGCCTCGTCGGCCCCACTCACCGAAGCGGTACCGGCAGTGCTCAGCGGCTCGCGGTCCACCGTGCGACGGCCTCGGCCCGGCTGGTGACCTGGAGCTTGGCGAAGATGTGGTGAAGGTGGTTCTTGACGGTCTTCTCGCTCAGCACGAGGTGCCGCGCGATCGCCGCGTTGGACAATCCCTCGGCCAGCAGATCCGCCACCACCTCCTCACGCTGGGTGAGACCGAACCGGACGCGCGCCTGTCGCCGCTGCTCGAGGTGCTGCTTGTGCACCCGATCCTGCAACGCCTGCTCCCGCAGCGCGGTCACCGCCACCGACGCGGCCTGCGGATGCAGGAAGCTCAGGCCGCCCGCGACCGCGCGGACCGCCCGGAGCAGTTCGGGCGGATCGGCCTCGCCGTGCACCAGGTAGCCACGGGCACCGCCACGCAGCATCCGGCCGATCAGGTCCGGATCGGAGTCGCTGGTCAGCACCAGGACGATCGTGTGGCGGGAGAGCTCCTCGAGCACCGACAGTCCGTCCGCGATCGGCATCCGGTAGTCGAGCAGGGTCACCGTTGGGTGCAGCCGGCGCGCCACGCTCAGCGCATCCCGGCCGTTGCCGGCCTCTGCGACCACGCGTACGTCGTCGGCGATCTCGAGGAACCCACGCAACGCCGCGCGGACAATAGGGTTGTCGTCAACGATCAGCACGTCGATCACCGACCGGTCCTGTCCCATCCCATCCCACGCCTCGTTCCGGCCAGCCCCCACCCGACCAGGGCGGCAGCGTCCCACATCCGCCGGTTGCCACCCCAGGGCAGATGTAGATCTAGAAAGAGGCTACTCCACTCCCGGGCCGGCGGCCGGTCACCAGCAGTCGGCGACCCCCGCCGCGACCGCGCGCACGGCCTGCCGATCCGCCTCATCCGCACGGAGCTCCAGACGCCACAGCCACTTCACCCACTCCAGTTTGGCCGGGTTCTCCAGATCCGCCGACCGCGCGTGCTCCTGGGCCCGCCGGACGCGACCCGGCGGTCCGCTCAGCGCGGCCTGCACCGCACGAACCATCTCGGCGTCGGCCACGATCGCCTCGCGACGCTCCGGCCGGCTTTCCCGCTCGGCGCTCTTGAGCAGCCGCTGGGCGATCGGTTCCAACGCCTGCGCGTCGGTACCGACGATCTCGTCGAGTTCCCGGAGCAGCGGCCCTCGCCGCGCCGCGAGGTCGTCCAGTTCGATCATTTCGCCGGCGGTGGAGGGTTGCTCGGGCGGGGTGAGCAGTTGCTGTGGAGACAGCTGGCGGCTGGTGTCGGCGGCCGCCGACGCCGGGGCATGCCGTTGGACGGGGGCGGCGCCGATCACCGGCTGCCGCCGTTGCGGCGAAGGCTGCCTCGCGGGAGTGTCGATTCGCTCGCCGAGCTCGATGCCGTTCGCTGTCTGCACTGCCGGGGTGAACCGCACCGGCTCTGTGGGCTGGGTGGGCGGTGCCGGCTGGGTGATCGCGGGTCGCTGGGCGCTGCTGGCGTACAGTGCCTGGTCGAGGTCGATGCGCAGCGGATCGCCCGACGGCCCGTACAACACGAGCGTGGCATCGTAGCGGTAGAGGTAGTACGACCGCTTCATCTCGGAGTTGCGCTCCGCGACGTTGCTGCTGGTGGCCTCGTGGCCGGACTCTTTGGAGAACCCGAAGCCGGGCACCTGCCCGGTGCCCATCTTGCTGTCGCTGCCGACCGGACCCCTCCCCAGCAGGCCAGCGGAGAACTGCCAGTCCGAGCCAGAGCTGCTTTCGTGGCTGGGCGTCTGCGCGGTCTGCCGGTAACTGCGCCCCTTGTGCTCGAACTGCAACGGACGGCCCGCGGCAGAACCGGCGGCGCTGCCCGTGGCAGAACCGGCGCCGCTGCCCGTGGCAGAACCGGCGCCGCTGCCCGTGGCAGAACCGGCGGGCGAGTCCGGCTCGGGCACCTCGTAGTAGTGGACGTTGCGGATGTCCAGGCCGGCCCGGGTACCGGTGCCGGGTATGGTGTAGTCGTGGCGCAGCAGCTGGCCGATGCGCGGGCGCAGCATCGAGTCGGTGGCGTGCCGCCGGACGGCGAGGCCAAACTCGCTGAGCGGTCCCCGCCCGGGCACCCGGCTCGCGTCGGGCCGTTGGAGTCCGAGTCCATCGGGCCGGCGCCGTGGCGGTTCCGCGGCCAGCGCCGTCCACTGGATCATGGCCTCGGCGACCGGCAGCACGGTCCACGGGTGCAGCGTCTCGTCGGACAGCAGCGCCTGGTTGTGCGCGGATGCCAGGGCGGTGTTGTCCCATCGCACCGGCGGGCTGGCGGCCGGAGCCGGCGGGGCAGTCGGCTGCCAGGCACCGGGGGAGCCGACCGGGTGGGTCAGGTAGGCGGGCACAAGCAGGCGCGCGGTCCCGCCGCCGGCTGCGGGGGATGCCTGCCAGTCCCAGGAGATCGGCCGCCAGTCATACCAGAGCCGCCGGGGCGCGGCGTGGCCGAGGCTGGCGGCGAACAGTGACTCGCGCACCGACGAGCTGATCACCCGGAGGATCTCCGGCTTCTCGTTCGTCACGCCCAGCTCGATCGAGAAGTCCAGCGGCAGGGTGAACTCGTGCGACTTCTTCACGCCGACCCGGAAGATATCCTTGACTTCCGTACCGTCGCCGTGGTCGTGCGAGGACTCGCTCTTCCACCCGGCCTCGGACTCGCCGGCGAGGTCGCCGCCCGTCGGCAGTCCGCCCCGCGCGCGGAACTTGACGTCCACGTGGCGGCCGCGACCCCGCTCATGCTTCACCGAGTCGGCGTGGTGCCCCTCGCCGCGCAGGGTCAGGCCGACCTCGCCGCGGTCCAGGTCGCCGGCCGCCGGCCGGGGCGTGGCCCGCACCTGCACGGCCAGGTATCGGGTCTGCGCGTCCGGCGTGACGAACGGGTACCACATCAGGATTCCGGTCCCGGTGAGGGCGAAGTACTGCGACTCCAGCGCCCAGTCGGAGAACCGCTCGACCAGCGCCTGGACCAGCGGGGTCGGCGGCACCGCGCCGGCGGCGTTGGGCTCGGGCACCAGCCCGTGCGCGGCCAGTTCCTGGATGATCGCCGGCAGCACCTCGTCGGCGCGGACCAGCTCGGGATGCCCGACCGCCCGGGTCAGCGCCGGGTCGACGATCTGGCGGGCCGGTGTCTGGTTCGGCGCGACCGGGGTCGTGCCCGGCAGGCCGAGCTCGTGCGCCTGCCGGTTCGGGATGATGAAGTCCACCCCGTCCGGCACGGTCACATAGCTGCGTTCCGCCTCGACGTTACGGCCCTGCCCGGTCCACCGCACCGCGGTGACCTCGACGGTGGGACGGCCGCGGTAGCTGTGCACGGTCGCGTTGTAGGTGGCCCGGGTGATGTCGATGTTGCCTTGCTCGGTGGGCACCGACGTGGCCGACGACGCCTCACCGCCGGCGGCGAACCCGATGTTGATCAGGTTGCCGTCACCGTCCTGGCTGACCCCGCCCGAGCCGTACGAGCCGCCGCCCGGACCGGCCGCGCGGCGGGTGGGCCGCCCGTCGGTGTGGTGGGCCTCGGAGGATCCGCCGGTGGAGACCAACAAACCGACCCCGGCGCCGGCGCCGAAGATCGTCTTGGTCTTGTGCGCCTGCTCCTGACCGGGAGCGGACTGCACGTAGTGCTCGATCTCGGTGGACGTGCTGGCCCCGAGGTGCTGCGGGTTCGCGCCGATCTGGGTACGGACCACCACCGCCTGGTGCCGGCCGTCGTGGTCCGGCAGCGGGATCACCCAACCGTCCAGCCCGGTCGTCTGCGCGAAGTGCGCCGCGAGCTCCGTGGGGATGCCCGCCTTCCACAGCGGCCGTGGCCAGTTCAACGGCTCGGCGAACCAGTCGTCGCCCAACTTGTTGAGCCGCCCGTAGTTCTGCGCGGCCTGGGCCACCACGTCGGGCATGGTCAGGAAGAAGGGGTACGTGCCGGAGGAGCCGGCCGTGTCGAACGGCACGTGGTCCTCGTCCCAACCCCGCGGCGGGTTCGAGCTGACCTGCGCCCGGCCGGCCGCGTCCCGTTGCCGCGCGGTCACCGGTGTGGCCGCGGCGTGCTCCTGCGGCACCGCGATCTGCCCGACCGCCCGGTCCGGGTCATTGATCAGGTACGTCGTCCGCGGCGCCCCCACCTCGCGGACCACCACCTCGTAGGCGACGTTGTACGCGTACTCGGTGACCTCCCCGGTCGTCTCCGTGCGGCGGTAGTGTTTGATCGTGTCCGCGTACTTGTCCGTGTCACCGGCCGAATACCTGGCGCCGGCCTCGACCCGGCCGGCCTGCAGCCTCACGTCGTTGGGCAGCGCGAACACCGCCGCGCCCGCCAGCGAGGCCTCCACCGAACCGTCCTTGCCGAGCGACCCGGAGATCGAGCCGCCGTGCAGCGCCCGCTGGTTGACATCCATCGGATAGCTGGTGTCCGTGATCCGGTCACGCAGATGGGCCAGGACGAGCACGTCGTAGTCCTGGCCACCGACCGTCACCGTGAACGGGTCACCGGCCTGCGCCCGCGTGAAGTCCGCCTCCAGGGCCGGCCGTCCGGCCCGCGCGTTGACCACCGTGGTCGCCCGTTCACCGATGCCGTTGCGGGCGCCTGACGCCGTGCGCAATGCGCCGACGATCGTTTCGGCGACCGCCTCCGAACCGGGCAGGCCAACCACGACACCCCCGCCCATTCCCTGGCGGGTCACCAGGCCGAGCGGCTCGCGGGGCCCGGGCGGGGCCTGGTAGCTCGGCCGGGTCTGCGGTGCGGTGACCGACCGGGGACCGAGCGTCGCATCCACGGTGGCGGCCGGCGTCGGCTGCTCCACCGGCGTCACCGGTGGCCGGGCGGCCGGGTAGCGGCGTCCACGCTCGGCGTCCGTACCGATGAGGCTCCGCTCGAAATCGGACCGCTCGGCCTCCGGGACGGCTACCTCACCGCTGATGCCGGTGACCCGCACCGGTTCCACCCGCACACCGATGGTGGTGGTCAACTCGGCGTCGAACACGACCCGGTACCGCGCCTGGTCGCTCTGGCGACGCAGTACGGTATGGTTCAGCGCCTCACCGCCGACCTCGTTGCCCGATGCCCGGGTCGAACCGACCTCGACCCCGCCACCGAACACACCCTTGTGGCGGTTGTCCTTGGCGTTCGGGGCGGTCGGCTTGTCCTGATACGAGAGCCCGTAACCGAGCAGCTGGAAGTCGGCGCTCACGCTGCTGCTGCCCGCGGTTGCGTTGCCACCGGACGACACGATGCCGAGGTCGTCGCGGACCGCGATGTTCGGCGTGGTGCGCAGATACTGCACCTCGGTCGGGGTGATCCTCAGATCGAGCGACATCGAGGCGCCGTTTGCGGTCAGGCCGCCCTCGTGGTCACCACCGGTCATCAACGCCCGGTTGCGGTTCAGCGTGCTGCGCTCGTTCAACAGCTGCTTCACGCCCTGCCGGGCGAACGGCAGCACCTTCGCCGGATCACCCAGGGCCGCCAGCAACGCCCGATGCCAGGCCGCCACGACCGGGGTCATCGCGAACGCGTTGAGCACCTCGTGTGCCCGGCTCGGCCGGCGCTGCCCAGGCGGCGTGACCGCCGGGACCGCATCCGTGGGCGGGGCCGTCACCGGATCCACCGCGCCGTCGCCGGGCTCGGTGTATTCGGTGGGGAACTGCACCGACACCAAGCCGTCCGCCGGCGGATGCGGCCGCGTTGCGCCCCAGCGCTCGCCGTTGACGTACACCTCGAAGGAGAGTCCCGCGTCGAACCGCTGCGAGTTCAGGATGAACATCTGCCGCCCGGCGACGAGCCGCCGCTCCGCCGACGACGAGGTCTCCACCCCGCTGCTGGTCGAAATCGTCGGCATGTGCGGGATCATGCGGGCGACGTGGCTGCCCAGGCCGCCAAACGACCCGTCCAGCGACGCATTGTGCCCGGTCGCGCGCCCGCCCGCGGAGGAACTGCTGATCGCCGTCGAGCCGAAGCTCACCTTGAACACCCGTGGCCCCGGCTCGGGATCGACCGGGCTGACCGCGCCGATGACCGGCCGCACCCAGACCAGCCGGCCGCCGGCCACACCGTGCACACCCTGGAACAGCACCTGGTCCCAACGCTCCAGAAACGCGTCGTGTGCCAGGTTGTCCCGGCCAGGCCGGCGGGCCGGCGGGCTCAGCAATCCGGTGATGGTCTCGCGCAGAAAGTCGTCGATGGCCCGCCGCTGCTCGACGGTAGCGCCCGCCAGCGCCGGCGTGCCCGCCGCCGCGGGCAGTTCCGCCACGAACTGCCCGGCCAGCGCGTCCGGGTCCGCCACACCGGCCCGTCCGACGGAAACGACGTTGGTCTGGCCCAGCGCCTGCTCCTCCAGGTACCACGGCCGGCCACGAGCGGGCGGCGCCGGCCGGGCACCCGACGACCCGCCCCGGACGCTGCCGTGGTGCGTGGGGACAGTCTGCGCAGGCAGCGTGCCCCGATCGGGCGGGAGCACCGCCTCCTCCGCAGCAATCGAGTCGTGATTGTTCATCCCGATGTCCTCTCGCGCCTCGTGGGCCTGGCGGCGGGCGCGGGCCGGCAACCAGCCAGGACACGCTGATCACGGCACAGGCCCCGGCAAGTGGACCAAGCAGGCATGCGCCCCGAGCAACGAAAAAGCCAACGAGGGGACAATCGATCCGAAACAATCTTGGGCGACGCAACGAGCCGACCGCGGCTGAACTTCCGGACACGCAACATCGTCGTCAAGGTCAAGACGACGTTGGAGGGACACCATGGCGAGGCCGCCGACCACCGCCCGCCAGCCCGGTCACGAGACTGATCGCCTCCGGACGGCGGTCGGCCCCGACCGTGCCGTCACCCGGGCGGCCGGCGCACCAGCGCGGCCCGCGGCCGCCTCGGCGGCGCTCGCGGAGCGGCGCATCGACGGGCTGACCGACCTGTGGCTCACCGAACTGCCTGACGGTGGCGTGGCCGCGGCGCACGATCCGGGCACCCGGCTGAGCGCCGACTCGTTGACCCAGTTGGTCCGAGCCGCCGGCGGCGACGCAGACGTGCGGATCATGCTGCCGCACGGCGCCCGGCATCTCTCGCTGTTCCGGGCACTGGCCGGGCGGGTCGGACGCGATGTCCTGATCACACCGGCCGACGCCGAACTGTCGCACCGGACTCCGGGCGACTCCGGCGGCCCGACCGACACCGTACCGGTCGATCAGGCCACCGGCCTGGCCACGGACTGGCTGGTGGTGCACCCGCCCGGGCCGGGCCGCCCGCTCCCGGGCTGGTTCGACCTCTCGGGCGGCCTGGTCCGCCCGCGCGCCGGTCTGGTCACCCTCGCGCTGCCCGGCGGCGTGGCGCTGGTTACCCGGGCCGATTTCGTCGCCCGGCGCAGCGCCGTGGCCCGGCTGATGGCCGGACACGCGGGCCTGACCACCATCGCGGTCGCCGTTCGCGACGGCGGCTTCCTGATCGGCACCTACTCCGGCACCCAGAGCATCTACAGCGGACACCGGGTGGCCGAGGCACTGGGTGACCTGCCGACCTGGGGCGGTGACATCCGCACGTGGCTGACCTGGCCGGCTGACCCAGCGCTGCAACGGCGGTTGCGCTCCAATCTCGTCGAACTCGCCGACACCATGGGCACGACGGTGTGGGCGCCGCCGCCGGGCGGCTCGGCGGAACTCGGCGACGCGTCCGCGGACCTCAGCGCGGTGGATCGCGACGGCCACGTGGCCCGTTGGCAGCCGCATGCTCCGTCCGGTGACACGGCGCGTGCGCAGTTCGAGTCCGACGCGGACGGCCGGCTCGTACCGGTCGGCGGTCCACTGGCCGGCAGCTACCCGGGTGTCGCGCTGGTCAGCGTGTCCCGGCAGCGCGAGGCGGCGATGGCCGACCGGTACGCTCGGCTGGACAGCCGGGCCGGCCTGTTCGCCGTCGATCTCGCGGTGCTGCCCGACGGCCGGCTGGCCACCGTACGCGCCGACGACACCCTGCTGGCCCTCGGACCGAACGAGTGCCGGATGCTGCTGGCCGCCGCCGGCTGGTGGGACGAGGACCTGCTGCTGCTGTGCCCCGCCGACCCGGGCGACCTGCACCACTACGCAGCTGCGCTGTTCGCCGGGCTCGGCGTCGACGTGTGGGTGCTGCCGCCCGGGGCCGTCGTCGATGTGCGCGCGGGTCAGCCGGTGGCGATCGGCCCGGACCGCGCCCCGGTCGAATGGCAGCGGCTCGCCACGCCCGGCGACTCGCCCCGCCCGCCGCGATGGCGAAGCCAGGGCGGCCGTCTCGTCCGGCCCATCGCGGCGGGCGCCGCACGCGAAGCCCGCCGGGCACATCCGGAACGGGACCGCGACGAGGCCACCGCCGCCGGCGCCGCATCGGCGTCATCGGCCGCCCGGCCGTCCTCGGGGGACCGGTACCGGCGGACCGTGCGGCGTCCCACCATGGACGCCCTCACGGGCGAGGCATCGGAGCCTGCGTCCGCGACGGCGGCGCGGAACCAGCCGGTCCCGGCCGCACGGACGTCACCCGGCTCCGCCGCGCCGGCACCGTCGTTGCCGGTCCTGCCCCGGCCGGACCAGCCGGTCCCGGCCCCACCGGCGGCACCCGGCTCCGCCGCGCCGGCACCCTCGTTGCCGGTCCTGCCCCGGCCGGGTACCGCCGCCGGCCGGCGGGAGCGGCCACGCGGCATTGCCTGGCTGCCGAGCCGGCCCGCGGTCAACACCGAGCCGTTCGAGCTGTACATCCACACCGACGTAACCCCGGCGCAGGCCGCCGAGGACGGGGTGCCCAGCCCGGACCTGTTCCTGCTCGGCGAGTTGGCGCCCCCGGCACCGCGGCTGGACGCGCCGCCCGGCCACCTGCTGCGGGTGCGCGTCGCGCCCGGTGCCGCGGTCGATCTGACCGCCACCGACCAGCACGTACCACCGACCCTGTACCTGTCCTTCGCCGGCCGGGACGTGTTCCTGCTGCCCGCCGGCCGGCTGGACCGGGTGCGGATGCTGGCGGGATACGCCCTGGAGCCGTCCGGTGAGCCGATCCGGCTGGACGTACCCGCGACGGGCGCGGTGCGACTGCGGTGCGTGGGCGCCCGGCACGGCGTGGACGGCCTGCCCGGTGACGTACCCCGATGGCCGGCCAAGCACACGGCCAAGGCGTACGCCCTGCTCCCGCCGACCGGCTGGGCCGACTCGGGCGGGCTCGGTCTGTACCGCAGGCGGCCCCCGGCGCGGCACGGCCACCGGCTGGTCGAGTTGCGGGTCGAGCCACACGACGCGATCGACCTGCGGGCCTGCGCCCGGGAACTGGCGTCGCTGGCTCTGGTCAGGCCCACCGCGGCCGAACTGCGGGCGGCGCGGTTCGACCTGATCCTGCCGGCCCGCTACTTCGACCGGACGACCGTCACCCAGGTGCTGGCCGTGCGCCGCCGCCGCTGGCGTCCGATCACACCCCGGGAGAACCACACCCTGTCCGAGCTGCTGGATCCGCAGGAGCCGGCTGGACAGCGGTCCTGACCGGTCTCACCGGCTCATGCAGGCCTGGTGGAACGCACGAAGACCGGCGCGCCGGATCGGTCGCGCCCGTAAAAACTCATGCAGTTCCTCGTTGTCACGTGACGGGGACGGCCTGTCACCGGATGGTGATGCGGTCGATGTCCGGCCCCGGAGCTTCGTCGTTGTACAACGCCAGATCCACCGCTCCGGCCGGAATCATGACATCGGACACGATGGTGACCGGCTCGTGCCAACTGCTACCGGTTATGTCATGGACGAACGGATCGGCGTTGTTGATGCTGATTTTGACTTTACGGTGGCCGTCGACCTCGTAGTCGACGGCCAGTGTCCGCCGACCGGCCACCGGCATGTTGAGATGCACGACGACCTTGGCCCCGCTCCGCCCGCCGAGGTAACGCACCCGAGCCCCGCCGTAACAGGTCGCGCAGCTGACCACGTCCGCGTCGCCCGTCAGCGTGTTGCTCGCAGCCTCGGCTTCGATGGTGATCGGCTTGAACACGCCCGCACCCGCACTGGCCCGCGGGCTGGGCGGACGCGGCGACCCCGATGCGGTGGGGCTGGGAACGCCGGTAGGCGCCGATGACGCTGGAGGTGCCGACGCCTCGGCCGACCGCTCGGTCGAAACGCCGGCGGACAGCGGAGCATCGCGGGCGGCCGGCCCATCGCCCGGCCCATCGCTCGGGGCCACCATGAGCGGCACGGCCACGGCGGCGGCCGCCACGACGCCAGTGATGCCGGCCAGGCCGATCCAATGCCGCACGCGGAGGCGGCGCACCGAACCCTGAAGGAATCCGCCGGCCGCATCAGGTGCAGCGTCCTTGGACACGAACCGGTACCCCCTCCGGACGGACGATACGTGTCCGTACAATACGGTACCCATCTCCGACAGGTCGACAACGGTTGAACTCAGCCGACGACCGGATCGTTGTACGTATGACCGGCCGGCAAACAGCAGAGCAACGTTGAACACGACCCGGCCCGGGCACGACACCGGCCGACGACAGGACAAAGCGTGGCTGACCCAGCCAGCAACGACAACCACGTGCTGGAGTCCCTCGGGCTCTACCTCCTCGGAACCCTTACCACCGGGGAACGCCAGGCCGTCGAGTGGCACCTCGCGGCCTGCCCAACCTGCCTCATCCAGGCCGACGACCTGGCCAACCCGATCGAAGCACTGATCCTCCTACCCACGGCGGACCGGCGCGAATTCACCGCAGACGGTCCACAGACACCAGCGGACCACACGGACCGGTAGGCACACCCGGGACCACGGTCGCCGCCCGCACGGTGATGGCTCGAACACACCTGCCCCCGCACGGGGACAGCCAGCCGCCCAGGCAACGTAAGATCCCCAATCAGCTGACTCCTGCCTCACACCGGAGCCTCCTGAGAAGGGCCGATGAACCGCTTCGTCGCGCAAGCGGCAGTGTGCCGTGCGGTACTGCTCGGCCGCTTGGCGATCACCGTCGTCGCCACTGCGGTCGGCATCGGGCTGCTCGGCGAGGTGTGGCCCACTGTCAAGGCGCTCGCCGTGATCGCCGCCGCCACGATCACCCAGCTCACCGTGCTGACCTGGCGGCCGGGCGTGGTGAGGTGGCGGCTGAGCGCACTGGCTCTCGACGCGGCCCTGATGATCGGCCTGCTGGTGCTCACCCACGGCGGTGTCGCGTTCTTCTGCTACGCCGCCGGCTTCGCCGCCCTGGCCGGCGTGTTGCTGGGCATGAAGGCCCTGCCCCTGTGGCTCGCCGACACCGCTCTCGGGCTGGCAGTGGCCACCCAGTTACTCCGGTCCGAAGGCATCACGCCCGGCCGGTCGGCTACTGCCCCGTTGGTGGTCGCCCTCCCGATGACGGACATCATGTGCGGCCTCGGCGCCGCCGCGGTCACCGCGGCGGTGATGCGCTTCATCGACCTCTCGATCGACAAGGTGGCAGCGGCGCAGCGGTCCGCGGCTGCTTCCGAGCGGGCCCGCCTGGCCCGGGAGATGCACGACACGGTGGCCAAGACGCTGCGCGGCGTCTCCTTCGCGGCCCTCGCCCTGCCGTTCTCGCTGCGCCGGCACCCCGACCTGGCCGAGCAACTGGCGGCGACCGTCTCGGAGGGCGCCGACACCGCTGTCCGCGAGGCCCGCGAACTGCTGGCCGGGCTACGCCGGGACGAGCCGGACCGGCCGTTCGTCGACAATCTTGGCACGGTCTGCAGGAGCTGGGCGGACGTGACCGGGATTCCGGTCGGTTTCATCGCCGACCCGGTCGAGCCGCCCCTGGCCACCCGCTACGAACTCGCCCAGATTTTGATCGAGGCCCTGCACAATGTCGAACAGCACGCGCGCGCTCGCTCGGTCAGGGTCGGCCTGCGGCGGGTGGGGCGGGACCTGGAGTTGACGATCCACGACGACGGCACCGGGTTCCCGGTGCCCGCGGATCTGAGCGCCCTGTCGACGGACACGCACTTCGGCATCGTCGGAATGTCCGAACGGGCTCGCGCGGTCGACGGCGCTCTGGACCTGCGCTCCAATCCCGAAGGCGGGACGACGGTGCTGGTGCGGGTGCCGGCGGATCGGTCACCGTTTGACCCGGCCGGATCAGGCGCGGTCACACGCATGGACCGCCGATGTTGACCCGGTATCCCCGGGGGTGACCGGGACACCCCCCCGGGGAGCCAGGGCCGAAGCGGCCGTCAGGCCGGCAGCTTCCACTTCTGATTGGTCAGGTTGTTGCCGTCCAGACCGGCAGAAGGCTGCCCGATCCGTAGTTGATCGCGTACCCGTCCAGACATTTGCCCGCGTCCTCGCTGTACAGCGACGACGCGCACATCCGCGGGCTTCACTGCGAATACAGATCGACGGGGTCGAGGGAGCCGCGCAGGGCCCGCAGGGCGTAGAAGGCCCGCGATTTGACCGTCCCCATCGGGATCCCGAGCCGCTCCGCGGCCTGCATCAGCGTCGCGTCGTGGAAGTACAGCTCGACGATGACCGCGCGGTGCTCCGGCGTCAGGGCGTTGAGCGCGTGGCGCAGGGCCGTGCTGTTCAGCAGTTGCTCGAACGCGTCGCCGGGCGCGGCGACCCGGCTGGCGTCGTTCATGCCCAGTTCGGCCGGTCGGGCCTGGCGCGAACGGATCACGTCGATCGCATGGTTGCGGGCCACCGTGAACAGCCAGGGCCGGGCCGATTCGGGGGCCGCGGCGAGTTGGTCGATGTTCCGCCAAGCCCGCAGCAGGGTCTCCTGGAGCAGATCCTCGACCACCTGCTGGTCGCCCTGGGCCAGGCGCATGAGGTACCGGTACAGCGGAGGGACGTGCACCTGGCAGATGACCCGCATCAGTCGCTCCGCGTCGGTTTCCCGGCGCGTACGGCTCCGGCTGGCGGGCGGGTCCAGGTGTGGGCGGCACGCCCGGGGCGACAAGCCGGTAACGCCCGCCGACGGCCGGATCGGCTTGTCCGCCCTCTCTGCCAGACTGTCCACATGGGTCAGCTGCACCGTCGTACCTCCCTGTCTGGCCGTCCGGGCGCCGCAGCGCCAGAGGCGGCCACGGCTGTCTCCAACCGCGGCTTGCGATGTCCGACGAGGCGTAACAGTAGCCAGCGGCAGAGAGCGCGGACTGGGTCTTAGGACTCATCCCGGGCCCAGGTCGGGGGACCATTTCGCGGCGCTTCCCCGGCCCACAACGGCAGCGGGTCCGGGATGTGCGGTGGTTCGCGAACGGCCGTCAGATCACCCGGTGAGTCTGGGCGCCTCGCCCGGTCCGGCCTGGTCGGCGGATTCGACCGGCTCGTCCGGCCCCGCCACGCGCACCGACCAGCGAGACCCGGGTACCGACCCCACCACCACCGGCACCAGGTGACCCCGGCTGTCGGCCATCATGCGACGCGCCGCCAGCAGGGCGGGGCCGCGCAGAGCGCCGCAGATGACGATTCCGGGCCGATCGGCGGGCTCCGGTTCGCCGTCCACCCCCGGGAAGGCAGCCACCCGATGGCAGCCGTCGGGCACATCGGCGGCGGCGAGCGCGTCACCGACCACAGTGACCGACAGACCGGCGGCGAGCGCCTGCCCGGCGAGGTCGCCCGCCAGAGCGCCGCACACCCCGGCCGGACCGACAATGGTGACCACATCGGGACTGGCGGCCAGATCGACGTGCAGCCGCCACCCGTCGAGGCCGCCCAGCTCCAGCGGCACGACACTGCGCGGCGGTTGTTCGCCGGGGGCGAGCCACACGTACTGCCGGGTTCGCCGCAACGGCCGGACCCCGGTGAGCCGCACCGTCAGCCGCCGGTCCGCATTGACCACCGAGGTGAGCAGCTCGGGCGCGACCGCGAGAGCCGGCTCAGCGGCGGCCGGGTCCGCGCCGATGCTCGGTGGAGTATCCGGCGACGGGTCGCCGGCAGATTGCCCGGGCGGCCCGGACAGCTCTGGACGGGGTGGCTCCGGCTCGTAGTGGCGACTGGTCGCCATCATCAGACCGTCGCCGCCCCGCCGGTCGTCATCCGCCGGGCCCGGGCGTTGGTTGCGGGTCGGCCGGCCCCGATCCGGCCCGGGCCGGGCCGGGCGTTCGGTGTCGCCCGGCGGGCCCCACTCGGCCGGGGGCCCCGGCCGGTCCGGCGGCGGGGGTGCGTCCGGCCCGTCGTCCGCCACTGGCCGGGGTTTCCGCGGCAACCAGACGGTCTCGGCGAATCGCGGCTCCCCCGACCGCCCGGCTTCCGCCGGCGGCCCCACGGCCGCGACCGCGGGCGAGCGGCGCTTGCGCACCAGCCACAGCGCCAGAACCAGCGCCAGAACCGCCGCCGCCAGGGCACCGACCCGGACCACATACGAGGTCAGGTCGTTCGTCCCGGACGCCGCGGCCGTCCCTCCGTCGCCCGGCCCCGGCGAGCCGGTCTCGTCCATCGGTGCCCCGGCGGGCCGGCTCGCGACCGGTGGCGGGCCCACCCGCACGCCGCTGCCGGTCGCGTCGCCCGGCAGCACGAGGATCCAGCCGGCGTGCAGGACCATCGGATCGGTCAGCCGGCCGCCGTCAGGCTGCGGACGGTTCTTGTTGATGTCGAAGATTTCTGTGTACCGCTTCCCGTTGCCGAGCGTCTTCTGAGCGATCGCGAACAGAAACTCAGGCTGGCCGTCGGTGGGCGGGTTCACGATGTAGTACTTCACCTCGCCCGGTGCCGGAGTCTCGTAGAAGACGAGCGACCAGCGAGCCACGGGCGGCCCGGCGGCGAGCGGCGCGAACAGCGCGAGCAACAGCACGGCCGGCACGGCGTGGACAAGGCGGGCGACCCACCGCGCACCGGCTGTGGCCTGCCACCGTCGCTCCATCACCGCGTCGACTCCGTCATCTCATGGAGGTGGGCCATCTCGTGGACTTGGCACCGACTCCGGCCGGTCGGGCATGTGCGCACCTCGGCGGCCACCGACATCGACCTTGCCACCGTTTCCCATAGCGACGACAGCACCTCGTTCAGGTGACACCGAATGACCCGATACCGGGACCACGTCCGCACGCGGTGCCATCGCGGCCGGGCCGGGCCTCGGCCGAGACCGAAGATGGGCCTGTTCTCGTGGCGTTGTAGGTCTTGAGACTCACTTGTGGCTGGGAGGAGGCGTCTGGTCAGTGCGCCGGGCGGCGGCGGGGATCGCCGGGCCGGGCGACCGGCACGACGATCGGTGTGCCCACCTCAGGGACGCGTGGCGGGTGCGGCCGTACCGCGCGGCGGGACTTTCGGCCCTGCCCGCCGCCGATGTGCGCGGATAACGTCGTGGCCATGAGCGAACACGGTACCCAGCGGCGGCGGCTCGCCGGCTGCCGGTTCGCCGTTCCTCTGGCGGGTGCGCACGTACGGCGGATGTTCGACGAGCGTTGTCGCGGGCGGTGAATCCTTCTTTCCGACGCCCCGGCGGGCGCCCGGCTGCGCGCGCCCACCGCCCGAAACCGTACCCAGGAGTCACGCATGGTTCACGCCGACATCACCGCACTGATCGGCCGTACACCACTGATCCGCCTCTCCCGCTTCGAGCCCGGCCTGCCGGCACGACTGCTGGCCAAGCTCGAAGCGGCCAACCCCGGCGGCAGCGTCAAGGACCGCATCGCGCTGGCGATGATCGAGGCCGCCGAGGCCGCCGGCGCCCTGCGACCCGGCGGCCGCATCGTCGAGGCCACCAGCGGCAATACCGGCATCGGCCTGGCGCTGATCGCAGCGGCCCGCGGCTACCGGCTGACCCTCACCATGCCGGAGAGCATGAGCGCCGAACGCCGCGCCCTGCTCGCCGCCTACGGTGCCGACCTCGTCCTCACCCCCGCCGCCGCGGGCATGCGCGGCGCCATCGAACAGGCCCACGAGATCGCCGAGCAGCACGACGCGTTCATGCCCCGCCAGTTCGACAACCCGGCCAACCCCGAGGTACACCGGCGCACCACCGCGCTGGAAATCTGGGACGACACCGACGGCGACATCGACGTGTTCGTGGCCGGCGTGGGCACCGGCGGCACGCTGACCGGCGTTGGGCAAGCCCTGCGCGAGAAGAGGCCCGGCCTGCTGGTGTACGGCGTCGAGCCGGCCGAGTCGCCGGTACTCTCCGGCGGCGCCCCCGGACCGCACCGCATCCAGGGCATCGGCGCCGGATTCGTCCCGGCCGTACTCGACCCGGCCGTGTACGACGAGATCATTCAGGTCAACGCCGACCAAGCCTGCGCGGCCGCCAGACGACTCGCCCGCAGCGAGGGTATCCTCGCCGGCATATCGGGCGGCGCCGCACTGCACGCCGCCACCACGATCGCCGCCCGCCCGGAGCACACCGGCGCGACCGTGGTGGTCGTCCTGCCCGACACCGGCGAACGGTACTTGAGCACTCCCCTGTTCGCTTAGAGAAGGTCTCGCCAGATCGCGACGGTGGCGAACGCGTATGCGATGTTCGCGAGCGCGGCGTGATGGAGGGTGTCAGTCGTTGCAGCAGTCGCGTCCGCGGCGACGGCGACCTCGTATCCACGCTGAGCCGCCGACCGGGCGGTGCTCTCCACGCAGACGTTCGTGGATATTCCGGCGATGATGAGGCGCCGGATGTCCCCTGCGCGCAGCAGCAGATCCAGGTCGGTGCCCAGGAAGGCGTCGAACCGGCTCTTCTTGACCACGACATCGGTCGCCTCGGGTGCCAGGCCCGGGATGATTTGCGTGTCCCAGCTGTCCCACAGCATGCCGTTCGCGCGGATGACCTCGGGATGCAGCGTCGAGAGCTCTCGGCCCGCCTCGGGATAGCCCGTTCGGTAGCCGTGGCACGTGTAGATCACCCGGCGCCCGGCCGTTCGTGCGCTCGCACACAACTGCCGGATCGGGGTGGCGAGCGCTTGGTACCGGGCGCACAGCGCCCGGTCACCGGCCAGCGATCCCCCCTCGGCACAGAATCCGTTCTGCATGTCGACCACGAGAACCGCTGTCGAATCACCGCTCACGGTGGTGTCCTCTCGCATTCAGGCCAGCAGGATGCGATCTGTCACGACATCGTCTCCGGTGACCCGGTGGAACAGTTCGACCAGAGCGGGCACATCCATCTCAGTCTTCGCCGTACCGCTGAGGTCCACGACGATGTGCCCGCGATGCATGACGATCAACCGGTCGCCGTAGCGCAGGGCGAACTGCATGTTGTGCGTAACCATGAGCGTCGTCAGGTGATGGGCGGAGACGAGCCGCTGCGTGATGGACATGACGAGTTCGGCGGCCCTCGGGTCGAGCGCGGCGATGTGTTCGTCGAGCAGCAGCGCGCGAGGCTGGGCGATCGTGGCCATGATCATCGCCATTGCCTGGCGCTGGCCGCCGGAGAGTGTCCCGACCGGTGCGGAGAGACGCTGCTCCAGCCCCATTCCCAACGGCTCCAGCGCCGCGGCGATGACCTTCCGGCGCGCCTTGGTCACCGACAGGCCCAGCCCACGGCGGCGGCCACGCATCATCGCGATTGCCAGATTCTGCTCGATCGAGAGTCCGGGCGCCGTGCTGGCCAGCGGATCCTGGTCGAGCCGGCCCACCAGATGTGCCCGTCGGTACTCCGCCTGCCTGGTGACCACACGCCCGTCGATCAGGATCTCGCCCACGTCCGGCTGCTCGATGCCGGCGACGAGGCGCAGCAGTGTGGACTTGCCCGCGCCGTTGCTGCCCACGACCGTCACCCACTGTCCGGCGGGCACGTCCAGGCTCACCCGGTCGAGCGCGACGGTCTGCTGGGGCGTGCCTCGAAGGTAGGTGCGGCGCACGTCCTTCAGCTCGATCACTGCGCCTCCTGCAGGGGCTTGGGCTTACGTGTGTTCAGCTTCTTCTCTTCGCGCACGATCTGCCGCCGACCGCGCAGCGATCCGAGGTACGAGGGACCCCACAGCGCCACCAGTACCAGGCCGGCGGTCAGCAGCTTGAAATAGTCCGGTGGCAGGCCGGTGCGCAGCGCGACGTTGAGCAGCATGCGGTACAGGACCGCGCCGACCAGCACGGCGAGAATCCAGATGGCGAGTTTCCGGCTGCGCAGCAGGGTCTGCCCGACGACCAGCGACGCGAAGGCGGCGACCAGGGCTCCGAGCCCCATGTTGACGTCAGCGAAGCCCTGCGCCTGGGTGGCAAGCGCGCCGGCGATGGCCACCAGCGCGTTGGAGATGGTCATCGCAAGGATCTTGATGAAGTCGGTGTCCACGGACAATGCGCGGATCATCCGCTCATTGCTGCCCACGGCCCTGATCGTGATGCCCAGGTTCGTGTTCAGGAACCAGTACAGGATCGCAGCCACGACCCCGATGAGGACAGCGGTCGTCGCGATCCTGCTCCATCCACCCACCGGGAGGTGCAGGACGCGTGGGACGTAGTCGTAGAACCCCTCGACGCTGAGCAGCGAGGCGTTCGGGCGGCCCATGACCACGAGTGCCACCGTGAACGCGGCGCTCGTGGTCAGCAGCCCGGCGATGATCGCGTTGATCCCGAGTTTGGTGTGCATGACGCCGGTGCACAACCCGGCCAGGGCTCCGGCCGCCATGCCGCCGGCGGTCGCTGTGATGGGGCCGTGGCCGGCCACGAGCAGGGTCGCGGACACGACCCCGCCGAGCATGTACGAACCTTCGACCGTCATGTCGGGAAAGCCCATGAGCTGGAACGTGATGAGCACGCCGAGCGCCATGAACGCCGTGATGAGGCCCTGGTCCAGCGAGTTGAGGACTGTCGTGTACATGAGGCGGCTAGACCACCTTCGCCTTGGCGAGCACCTCGGCCGGGACGGTGAACCCGGTGAGCCGGGCGGCCTCCTCGTTGACGACCAGCTTGGCCGGCTGTACCGGCTCCAGCGGGACGTCGCCCGGCTTCGCGCCCTTGAGGATCTCGACGACCTTCTTGGCCAGCTGACGGCCGGTGTCGCGATTGTCGCGACCAAGCCCCGCGACGGCCCCCTCCTCGACGAGCTGGGCGTCGATCGCAAGCACCGGGACCTTCCCCGCCCGGGCAACCTTGTTGACCACGGCCTGCGCTGTGGCGACCGTCGTGTCCTGGATCAGGATGATGGTGTCGACCTTGCCCACGATGCTCTGTGCCGCCGCCTGTACGTTGTTGCTGTTGTCGGCGGTCGCCTCCACCACCTCGATCCCCCGCGTGGCGGCCTCCTTCTTCATGACCTTCACGTCGGCGACCGAGTTGTCCTCGCCGGGGTTGTAGATGATCCCGACCTTCTTGAGGTTGGGTAACATCTGGCGGCCCACGTCCAGGATCCCCGGGATGGGGTTCACGTTGTAGACCCCGGTGACGTTGGTGCCTGTTGCACCTTCGAGGCTCTTCACGGCTCCGGCCGCGACCGGGTCGGAGACACCTCCGAACACGATCGGGATGCTGCGTGCGGGCCGCGTCGCGTTGATCGCGGCCTGCAGTGCCGGGGTGGTGACCGTGACGATCACGTCGGGCTCGGCCTGGGCGAACTTGGCCGCGATCGACTGGGCGACACCGATGTCACCGTTCGCGTTCTGGCTGTCGAGCTTGATCTTGTCTTTCCCGTAGCCCTGCTCCGCCAGTCCGGCGATCACGCCATCCACAATGTCGTTCAGTGACGGCACGTTGGCCAGGTTGAGAATCGCGATGTCCGGGCGGTCCTTGGATCCTGAACCCGAGTCGCCGGAGCCGCATGCGGCCGTTGTCACGAGCATCCCGGTGACGGCTGCGATGGAGAGTACTGATCTGAGCCTCATGGACGTTGCTCCAGTTCGTTGACGGAGAAGTAGTCGTCACGCGTCTCATAGCTCGGTAGCGGCACAGGCGGCGTCGGAAGCCGGCCTAGCTGGCCAACGTATCGCGAGTATATTGGTACGATGTCTAAGGATGTCAACGAATGATGTCGACTTACTTTCATGCTGAAGGGGGGTCCTGTGGACGACACGGATTGGGCGCTGCTGCGCGAGCTGCAGCACGACGCCCGGCTGTCCTACTCTGAACTGTCCCGCCGGGTCCACCTGTCCCCGCCCGCCGTCGCCGAACGGGTCCGCCGGCTGGAGACCGCCGCGGTGATCACCGGATACCACGCGCACATCGACCTGGCCAAGGCTGGTCGGCACGTCGTTGCCCTGATCAGGATGGCGTGCTATGGCGCCCGCTGCGTCCTGCGCGACCCCAAGGTGGTCACGTGGCCGGAGGTCGTGGAAATCCACCGGGTGACCGGTGACGCCTGCGCCGTCCTCAAGGTCGTCACGGGCTCGATGAACGACTTCGAGTCGACGATCGACCGGCTGGCCCCCTTCGGCCAGCCATCGAGCACGATGGTGCTGTCGACCGTCCTGCGCTGGCGCCCCCTCACGGCGTAGCGGTCAGTCCCCGAACTCCGGAACACCCCGGTAGCTGGTCGACCTCGGCGTCCAGCGAGGCTGAGCCCCGTTTCGCCGGTCTTCCGGCGGACCTAGGCGGCGCTCGGGCCGCCGTACGTCTGCTTCACCGCGAGCTGGCGCCGCAGGCCGTCGGCGAGGTCGGCGAGCCGTCGGCGCAAGAACACATCCAGTTCGGGCGAGTCGATGAGCGTCTGGGCCCGGTCCAGGGTCTCCTGCGACACTGCGGTCGACGGGAAGTACATCTGCGCGGCGTCGGCGAGCAATTGGCCTGAGCGCACAGCGACGGTGCCGGGCAGGTCGGCGAAGTAGCGGCCGACGTATTCAGCCGTCAGCGACTCCTGGCCCGGTCGCCAGAACCCCGCCCCGGCCGCAAGCACCTCGTAGTTCGGCACGTCCACCTCGCCGGTGAAGATGGACCACGCGTAGGCTTTGGCCGCCACGGTGGGCAAGCCACACCGGGCACGGGTGAGCTGCACCTTGGCTTCGGCGGTCGGCGCCGCGTCGTACGCCGCCTGAAGCTCCTGGAACGAGGCCAGTCCGAGGTCGGCGAGCTGCACCAGGATCTGCCAGCACACGGCAACGTCGAGGGCGATGCCCTCCGGCGTCTCGGCCAGCCAGCCGCGCAGCACCTCCGCCGAGGACGCCGTCGAGACGGCGGCGCGGAACGCCGCGAGCTGGAGCTCCGAACCGGTCTCCGCGGCCTCGAGCTTGGCGACCGCGGCGGCGTGGAGCCGTTCCCGCGAACCCTGCGGTGCGAGTGGCAGCACGTCGCGGAAGAGCCACGCGCGGGTGCGGCGGCGGTGGTCCTCGGCGTCCTCCACGGGGAGGCTGGCCACGGCGATGTCGACGACGTCGGCCGGGGATATCGCAGCGTTGTGGAACGCGCTGCGCACGTTGTTCCACACGCCTGCGCGTACGCCCGCATCGGTCACGTCGAGCAGCAGCGTCTTGAGTGCCTCGACAGTGCGGGGGTCAGGCATCAGCCGGGCCCAGGTGTCGTCGTACGGGTCGAGGACGACGGCGTCACCGTCGGGGCGGTACGGCGTCTCCGTGCCCGCCACGGTGACCGACTCGGTCCGCCAGCCGACGGCGTCGTGGACGGCAACCCGGAAGGTATGCGAACGCTCCGCGGAGGCGGCCGCGGGCGGGATCTTGCGGATGACGCCGGCGTCGCGGTCCCAGACGATCTGGTCCGGCCCCTTCGTTCGAAGCCACGCCGCCGCGTAGTCGCCGAGGTCGCCCGCGCCGGCCCTCTCCCAGGAGCCCAGGAGGTCGTGCATGGTGGCGTTGCCGAACCGGTGGCTGTCGAAGTGGTCGATCACGCCCGCGAAGAAGACCTCGTCACCCAGCAAGACATTGAGTTGCTTGAGGATTGCCGATCCCTTGGCGTAGGAAATGCCGTCGAAGTCCTGCAGCGCGGCGAGAGCGTCGACCGCGCCGTTGCCGGCAACGGGGTGCGACGACGGGGCCTGGTCGGCGACCAGCCCCCACTGCCGGCGGCCGTAACTCATGTCGGTCCAGGTGTCGGCATACTCCGTCACGTCGGCGGTCACCCGGATACCGAGGTACTCCGCGAAGGACTCGTTGAGCCATAGGTCGTCCCACCACAACGGCGTCACGAGGTTGCCGAACCACTGGTGTGCCATCTCGTGCACAATCGTGGTCGCACGCTGGATCCGCACCCCGCGCGTCACCCGCGACGTGAACAGCAGCGGGTCGCGGATGGTGACGCAGCCCGGGTTCTCCATCGCGCCGGCGTTGAACTCCGGCACGAAGGCCTGGTGGTATTTCCCGAACGGGTGGCGGATCCCGAAGAGCCGGTGGAACTCGTCGAAGGACTGCTTGGTGATCGTGAGGATCTCCTCCGCGTCGCGCTCGAGGGCGTCGGCGATCGACGCCCGGGTCGACAGCGACAGCGGGATGCCGTCGTGCTCGTCGTGGATGACGTGGTAGGGGCCGGCGACGAGCGTGACGAAGTACGTCGACAGCGGCTGCGACTCCTCGAACTCCCACACACCCGGTTCCACCTGACGGCCGGGCGCGTTGCCGATGACGATCCAGTCAGCCGGCGCGGTGACGTGGAAGGTGTACGGCGCCTTGAGGTCGGGCTGGTCGAAGCAGGCGAAAACCGACGGCGCGGCGTCCATGAACGACATGCCGTAGACGTAGTGGTTGCCGTCCGCCGGGTCGACCGAGCGGTGCAGTCCCTCCCCGTCGTTACGGAACCGCATCGTGGCGTGCACGACCAGCTCGTTCTCGCCGGCCTCGGTAGTGAGCGGCAGGCGGCCGCGGCCGAGCGCATCCGGGCTGATCGACCGGCCGTTGAGCGTGATGGATGAGATTGCGACCGGCTTGAGGTCGACGAAGGTCTCGCCGCCGCGGGAGGTGAAGCGGATCGTCGTCACCGATCCGAACGTTTCCTCGCTCGTGGCGAGATCCAGCCGGACGTCGTACGACCTCACGTCGAGCAGTGCGCGGCGAGCCTCCGCCTCCGTGCGCAAGAGGCTCTGGAAGGGGCTTTGGACGGCACTCACGATCGCGACTCCCTCGTCGTGCACTCGGCCGGGTCTCCGGGCTGCTGCGCGCAGCTATGGACGGTCCAAGTATCAACGCGGTACTCGTGGTTCGTGAACTCCATGGGAACGCTTCACGGATGATCAAGCCATCGCTGGCCGGTGTCCGCCGAGACCGGCGGCGCGGGTGTGGGATGCGCCGGGACGACGGTGGCCGGCGCCGCAAGGTGGCGCTCGATGTCCGCGAGCACGTACGCATGATGTTCCCGCTCACCCGAGCCGGCCGAGGTGAGAGTCCGCAGTCGCTCGGCGTACCCGGCCAGGTTTGCCAGGGCGACGGCACGGACTTGGCCGTTCGGTGCGACCCGGCCGAGCCAGGCGAGCCGATCGACCAGGACGCGCTCCACCGCGCGTCGCACCTCAGCCTCGTACGGCGATGCGGTTGTCGCCTCGGCGACCGTTTCGATCAGCTTGTCGAGAACCTCGGCCAGACCTGGCCGGTCCGGGTCAATCGCGTGCTGGGCAACGAGCCGGGCCGCGCGGTCCGGGGCCAGCAGAGCCGCGACCGTCAGATCCGCGGCCACCGCGGCCGGAGTGATCGGGTCGAACGTCGCGCCCGTGGTGCGGGGGAAGTGGTCGCGGGTGAGGCCGAACCCGAACGGCCGCGGTGGAATCAGGTCCAGCACCGCGGCCGGGATGGTGAGTTCAGCCGGGGCGAGCGTTGCCAGGATCGCGGCGAGCGCACGCCGCTGGTTCGACGCTGGTTCCCGGGTGATCGGTGTCAAGCCGTCTCCGCGCCGCGCGTAAGCGAATTCCTGCCCGCCGAGCAGGCTTGCGGCGGCCTCGGTGGTGAAGCGGTGCAGCAGGTATACCGGAACCAACGCCTCCTCCAGCGTGGCCATGAACGCACCCGGCCGGATTGTGGCCTCGCCGAGGCGGTCGAGTGCGGCGCGACGTACTGCCATCAAGCGGCGCAGTTCGTCAGCCTGGTCCACACCGCTGGACCATTGGCGGACCCGTGGGTGCACGCTCTGATCCTGGTTGGTGAAGAACCGCAGATCCCGCTCCCATGCCTGATCCAGAATCGCGGCGAGCGCCTCAGGCTGGGCCTCGCCGACCGGCAGATCGCCGTACCCGTAGCGAATCGCAACCAGGTCCCACTCCCCGACACAGACAGCGCGCGGCATCACCTCGATCGAGCCGTCCACCCGCAGCCGCACGTCCAGCGGCGAGTAGTCCATCACCGAGATGTAGCCGTGGCTGCTGGCGTAGAAGTTGTGCGCCAGCCCGAGTGTGTGCCCTACCTCGTGCGCTGCCGTCCGGGTGATTCGGGCCATCGCCGCGCGTCGTGCTTCCGCCGCGGACTCGTCGTGCGGAAACGGGGCGGTGAGGGCCTCGATGAGTCGAAATTCCTGGTGTTCACGCATCGAACCGAGAGACACGTTGGCCTTGAGGATCTCGCCGGTCCGGGGATCGTCGACGGTGGCGCCGCGGCTCCAGCTCCGATGCGACCGGTGTGTCCAGGTGATCATGTGATAGCGCATGTCCATCGGGTCGGCATCCTCCGGCAGCACCGCGCCCTCGATGGCATTGCTGAAGCCGGCCGCCTCGAACGCCGGCAGCCACCAGCGAACCCCCTCGATGATCGCCTCCCGCACATCCGGCGGGGCGCCTCGATCAACACAGTAACGCAGCGGTTCCACCGGGTCGCTCACCGCCGCGGCTGGGTCCTTCTTCTGCAGCCTGTGCCGCCGGATGAGGTGCGTCACCTCCCGTTCGCCTACGCCGGCGCCGAAGTCGAGAAAGCTGAAGCCGACATAGCCAGACCGCGGATCGTAGTGTCGCGGCTCGAAGTCGTCGCCGGGCAGCTCGACGAGCGACACATGCGCGCGAAGCGTGACCACGTTCGCCCGAGGCGCGATGCTCTCGATCGTCCCGGCGAGCAGCGGCTCGCCGGCCAGGCCCGGAGCTGGTCGGGGCACGGCGCGATCCGTCGACGCCGGCACGATCGGCGGCCCGAAATCCATCAGCGGGGCGACGTCGTCCGCGACGTACGTGAGCGTGGCCTCGATCTCGGTGTTTCGGGGGAAGGCCTTGGTCCCCGGCAAATAGATGCTGCTGCGTGTCGGGTCTACCCGGTAGCCTCCCGGCGTCAGCGCTTTGGCGACATTGGGGACGTCGCTCAGCAGGAACGACGTCGCTTCCACCAGAACGGCGTCCGGCGACTCCGCGACGACGGGGAAGCCCCACAGCACCGATCGGGCAAAGGAATCAGCGACAGCGCGTCGCTCTTCAGGGTCGGTGCTGCGAGACCGGAAATATGTGTTCTGCTCGATGAGCAGGACCCGCGGTCCGGTCCGCTCGAACCGCACGACGTGGCCGACGTCGTTGCGCTGCCGATCCAGCAGGATGTCCGGCGAGCCCAGGCCGGTCGCCAAACCGGCGGTGAAGAGGAAGTCCGTATCGAGGCGCCGAATCTCCAGCAGCAGGCTGCCGGCCACCGCGTCCCAGTACAGCGGGATGAATCCGTCCAGCCGAGTGAGACCGCTGGTCCGCTCCGCGATGCTGACCAGCGCGACCGGCGGCTGTCCGATTGTCGTTCCATTCATGAGTGTCACGCATCCAGTTCCGGGACGCCGCGCCACCGCTTGGCGTCGCCGGTGTCGATCATCCCGATGGTCCGGAACGAGCCGCTCGCCAGGGCTGAGGCCAGGTTGCTGTCGCTGTGGACGACGTCGGCGATGCTCAGGTCGAGTTCGTGTGGCACCGCCGTGCGAGCGCCGGGGGAGATGATGAGGTGGCTTTCGATGTCCGGATGCTCGCGCAGGGCTCGTAGTGCCGCCACGCCGTACGGCAGCCCGGATGCGCCGCTCGTCGCGACGACCAGCCGGCGGGCGCTCACGCACCCGTCCCGCGCGCGGTGGCCAGGAAGTCCTCAAGCCGGACCCGGCCGTGCCCGGGCGGCAGCCGCCGGTGGAAGTGCTCGGCCCGGTCCAGCGGCACGGTCGCATCGATGATCAACCGCGCATCATGCATACCGCTCTCATCCCGCGGGAACCCACCCGCATGCGGCACCACCACAACATCACGATCCAACGCCGTCCGGGTCGCGACCGCCCACCACACATCATCACCACTGTCGACATCAACATCAGCATCGACCACCACACAATACTTCAGCCACCGATACGCCCCCAACGCCGCCATCGCGACCGCCTTACCCTCCCCCGCATACCGCGGCGCGATCGCCACCACCGCACCCAGAATCGTCGGCTGCAACCGCACCGCACTCACCCGAGCCCCGGTCCGCCGGACCGCCTCAACAATATCGACCTCCCGACTCACCCCCAGGATCTGCACATCCTCACGAGAACCCGCATGCATCGTCTGATACACCGCCGACCGCCGATGCGTGATCGCCGTAACCTCCAACCGGTGATTGTCCATCCGCGGCACGTAGTACTCCAGAAAATCACCGAACGGACCCTCCGGCTCCCGCACCCCACACCGCACCCAACCCTCAATCACGAACTCCGCCTCAGCCGGCACCTCGATCGGAACCGAAACCCCCGCAACCAACCGGACCGGCTCCCGGCGCAACCCACCAACCATCGCCAACTCATCCCGGCCCAACGGCGGGGAAGCCGCCGCACCCAACCCAGCCGTCGGATGCATCCCCACCGCGACCGCAACCGGCAGATCCTCACCCCGACGCTCCGCCTTCGCCTGGATCTGCCCCAACTGCTGCGGCGGCATCATCCGAATCCCCGCCGCCCGCGGGCCCACCGGACACATCCGGTTGAACGAAATATTCCGCAACCCCGTCTCAGGATCCCGGGTCAACACCATCCCAGCAGTGATATACCGCCCAGCATCAAACTCCGAATGCACCACCGCCGGCAGCAACCCCAGATCAGCGTCCGCACCCTCCAGCACACACTCCTGCGACGCCGCACCACCAGCCACCACCACCGGATCGACCGGACTGCCCACCCCACGCGCGAACGCGTCAGCCACCTCCGCACCAGCCACACCCAGCGCGATCCCAACCATGTCACGACTACCCAACAGGTTGTACGCCAACGCGAACCGGGAATCGCCCACCACCTCGAACACCCCCGCCAGACGCCGCCGATCCAGCTCAGCCATCAACGCCGACACCTCCGTATCCGGGTCCGCGGGCCGGCCCAGCCTGACCAGCCGCCCAGCACCCTCCAACGCCCGCACATGACCGCGAAGACTCCAGCGCTCATCATCCGTCATGACACGCAGCTTACTACGAGGTCGAACTACATCATCAATGCTTTGCGACGTAATTTTGTTGCGATACAGTGGCACCGTGTCACAGCTGCCACTCGACCACACCGGCCAGGCCCTCCACGCATGGCACCAACGCCGCCCAGACCTCGACCTCGCCCCAGCTCACGCCATGGCACGCATGCGCCGCCTCATGAGCCTGCTCGAACCACTCCTCGAAGCACCACTCGCCCGCTTCGGCCTCAACCACTCAGCATTCGACACACTCTCCGCACTCCGCCGCAACGGCCCCCCATACCACATGACCGCCAGCGAACTCGCCACCCAATGCCTGCGCACCCAAGCCACCCTCACCACCCGCATCGCCCGACTCGAACGCGACGGCCTCGTCACCCGATCAGCCGACCCAGACGACGGCCGCGCCGTCATCATCAGCCTCACCGACCGCGGCCTCCAACTCATCGACGAAGCCGCACCCACCTACCTCGAAACCGAACGACTCCTCCTCACCGGACTCGACAACACCGAACGCGACCAACTCGCCCAAACCCTCCAACGCCTCCTCCTCACCTTCGAAGGCTACGACACCGACCTCGGCCACAACCAACACACCGCCGCCGTCCCCACCCTCGGCATCTGGCTCGAATCACTCCACCGCTCCATCCAACTCCGCCGCACCGTCGGCCTCCCCGACCAACCCGGAATGATCGTTGTCGCGGTCGATCCGGACAGCCCAGCACAGCGGGCTGGGCTCACCTCCGGCGACCTGCTGGTGGCAGTCGGCGGCTCCCCCGCACGATCGGTCGCGATCCTCAACCAACACCTCGACACCGCCATCCAACAGGGCAGCGAGCACACCATCGAAGTACAGTTCGTCCGGCAAGGCGACGAGGATCGGACCGCAACTGTGCCACTCCCCCAGCCCGCCGCCTGAGTGCTCACCGCTTCGGGACGCCCATGACGTCGTGCAGGACCCGCAGGGCGTTGCCCCCGAGGACCTTGCGAATGTCCGCCTCAGCAAAGCCGCGGCGAACCATGACCTCGGTGAGCTTCGGCAGGTCGGCCGGGCGTTCGACGTCTGCCGGGACCTCGTGCGGCTCAATACCTGGCGGGAAGAGCCACTGGCCGTACACGTTCTGCATGTAGTCGTCCATGAAGTCCGGCCCGATGCCGACATGGTCCACACCGGCGACCTCAATCAGGTGTTCGACGTGGTCGACGACGCGCTCAGCGCTCGGGTTCTTCGGGTCGACGAACTGCGGTACCGCCGCCGCGACGTGAACGACCCCGCCGAGCTCGGCGATCCGCTTGATCTGTGGGTCGCCGAGGTTGCGGTGGGTGTCGGTCAGTGCCAGGCAGGCAGAGTGGGTGGCGAGCAGGGGCCGGGTCGCGCGCTCCAGAACGTCATCCACGCCGGCAATGCCGAGATGGCTGATGTCGAACACCATGCCGAGGCTTTCCATCTCGGTGAACACCTCGACGCCTTCCGGGGTGAGCCGGCTACGGGACGAAGCGTCCAAGCCGCTGCCGTCGGCCAGAAAGGTACGCCCGTTGTGTGCCAGCGACGCCACCCGGACGCCGACTCGGAAGAGGGTGCGGATCAGCGCCGCGTCCTGGCCGATCGCGTGGCCGCCCTCGAGCGCGATGATCAATGCGATCCTGCCCGTGGCAACCGCGGCGTCGACCTCGTCGGCGGTGAGACAGATCGCGACATCATCGGCGTGCTGGTCGGCGAGGCGGTAGATGCGCTCGATGAGCAGCATGGTGCGCCGCAGCCCGCCCTCGGACTGAAATGGCCGGTGCAGGCAAATCGGCAACACTTGAACATCGACGCCGCCGGCGCGCAACTGGGGCAACCAATACTCGCCGAAGTTGTCGGTGCGGCCGCGTGCGTCGAAATGATCGACGACCAGGATCAGATCGTTGTGGGCATCAACGACCACCGCATCGTGGTGAAGTGCTAGAGCATCCATGGATTCAGCGTCACCTTTTCTCATCGAGAACTCTCACCGGCGAAGTGGCAGGCCACCCGATGCGGGCCGGCGTTGGCATCCGGGTCGGTCGTGACGCAGATACCTCGATCCGGCTGATGGATCGGGCCGATCGGGCATCGGGTGTGGTAGCGGCATCCGGTCGGCGGGTGATGCGGGTCGGGCACGTCGACCTGGTCGGCGGCATCCAACTGACCGGCCAGCAGGCTGTGGGTACGCGACGGGGCGGCGGCCAGCAACTCCCTCGTGTACGGATGCCGGGGATTCGCCAGCACCTCCTGCGTCGGGCCTACCTCGACGATGCGGCCGAGGTACATGACGGCGATGACATCGCTGAGGTAGCGGACCACGGCGAGGTTGTGCGAGATGAAGAGGATCGAGAGTCGCAACTGCTGCTGCAGTTCGCGCACCAGGTTGAGGATCGCGCCCTGAACCGAGACGTCGAGCGCGGAAGTGATCTCGTCCGCGATCACGACCTTCGGCTTCCCGGCGAGGGCTCGAGCGAGAGCGACTCGTTGCCGCTGCCCGCCTGACATATCTCGTGGCAACGCGACCGCGCGGCTCGGATCGAGATGGACCAGTTCCAGCAGCCGAGCCACCTCGGCACGCCGATCCGTCCCGGCCGGCATCGCCTCGGCGATCGACTCGCCAACGGTCATCCGCGGGTCCAGTGAGGACTGCGGATCCTGGAAGACCATCTGCACCGGCCGGTTGCGACGGGGTAGCTTCCGGACGTCGGTGCTGTCGACCAGGATCTCGCCGGCGCTGATCGGGGCCAGTCCCACCGCGGCGCGGGCCAGGGTGGACTTGCCCGACCCGGACTCCCCCACCAGCCCGACGATCTGCCCGGACGGCACGACGAGGTTGACGCCGTCGACCGCTGTCAACCCACGCCGATGGCTGCCGTAGCGGATCCGCACCTCGTTGAACCGAAGCTCGCTCATTCCACCCCACCTTTCACACCGACGGCCAGGTCCGGCAGGACGGGGTTCGCAGTGACCGGATGCCAACCCGCGACCCGTTGCTTGCCACAACGGCAGCCGGGCGGTGCGATGAAGTCACGCCGGCAGTCCGTCGCGGATCCTGGTCGCCGCCAACACGATGGCGCCTGCCTGCACAGCTGCCAGCGTGGCAATGGGGATCGATTCGCCCGGTCGGTGGGCGTCGACGTCAGCGCACCAACCATCGAATACTTCTGCGAAGTCGCGCCGTTCCCGTTGAATGTCGGCGTCCACGCCGGACGGGTCAACCTCGTCGAACAGCTGCAGGAGCATCCCACCGATCCGCAGCTTCAGCATCTCCGGCACCCCGTACAGCTCGGTGAACTCTTCGGATCTGGTGGCCGTGCGGTCGTCCGCGGAATCGGCCACCGCCGCCTTCCCGTCGAAGAACGCGGCCCACCGTGGCAGCGATTTGACGATGGCCCGGTAGAAGGGGTTCGCATCGGGCAACCGCCCGTCGAGGCGCTTCAGGATTCCGGTGAACAGGTCGGCGTTCTCGCGGTTGGCAGCCGCCGCCGCGTGGAGCAGATCCCGCATCGATCGCGAACCCGGCGAGTCGTCGTCAGCTTCGGGAATCGCCCACAGCGGCACTTCGCAGATCAGTATGCTCGTCCCGTACTGCGCGGAGTAGTCGCGAGTGGACCCGCCGCTGAGCGCTGCCGCGGCCTGTGGATCAGCCTGCGCGATGACGTCATGGGTCACGCCGAACGGCGACGCCTCATAGACACCGGGTGCGAACGTCCGTGCCCCAGGCGTGTCGGACAGGCCCCGCTCGACCGCGATCCCCGCATCGGCGAGCAGGCCGGTAAGGCCTGCCCAGTACTCCGTGTCACCGCCGGTGACGTAGAAGAAGCCACGGTTGATCTCGGCGTTGTGCAGGGACGCCAGGAATTCCGGCCGGGTCGCATCGATAAGCTGCATGAGCGCTTGCGTCTCAGGAATTGGGTTCCCGAACGTCTTGCCCGCCCACTGCACCGGAAAAGACCACTCGGCCTGCTCGTCGGCCGAAGGCCGGTAAAAGTGCCGAGCATAGTGGCTGCGGGTGATCGGCCCGCCGTACCAGCCCTCGTTGCGGCGGGTGCCGTCCGGATCGACGCAGGGCACGAAGTGCCAGGTGATATCGAGTTCGGCACGCAGTGCATCGTCTTGGCAGAGGCGGGTGAGCAGGTGCTGGATCGTCACGAGGCCGACCGGCTCGTTCGGGTGCGGGTTGCCGACGACGATCGCGTGCCGGGAGCCGTCGCCGACGGTCACCGCGTGGATCGGGTCGCCGGCTCTTGACATACCGATCACGCGGGTGCTCGCCACCGACGGGAAACGCTCCGCCAAGTCCCGGGTGAACGCCAGCATCTGCTCAACGGTCGGGAACCCCGTTCGCGGCGCGATCGTACCGACCAGCCGGCCCAACTCTGACATCATGCCCCTTCCCCTATTGCTACTATGCATCCTTACTATGACCTCGAAGTATGTCAACCATCTCGGCCGAGCCCGACGCCCACCGGCGGTCAGAACTCTTGTCGTTCGGCGGCGGGGAGGTAGTCCTTGAGGAGTTGCTGCGGCACCGCCTTGTGCAGTTCGTCGAGGGTCCAGGCGGTGCCGTCCTTGGTGATCTTGCTGATGTGCACGGGTTCGGAGTAGAGGGCGATCTGGCCGTTGCCGGTCACCGAGAAGACGGCGCCGCTGATGCCGGCCGCTTCGTCCGTGGCGAGGTAGGCCAGGAAGGTCAGGTTCTCCGCTGGGCCGTGGGCTTCTTCGGACGCTTTCATCCGGTCCTCGTCGACGGTCATCTGCGCGCCGGCGCGTTCCATCATGGTACGCAGGGTGGCGGTGAAGCTGAGGTGTCCGGGAGAGGCGGCCTGCGGGCAGTAGGCGTTGACGGTGATGCCGTAGCGTGCCAGGTCTTTGGCGGCGGACTTCGTCAGCGCGACGACGCCGGCGTTCGCGGCGCTGTAGGGGCTCAGGTTCGCGATGCCGATCCACGCGTCGGACGCGGCGTTGAGGATCCGGCCGTGCCCCTGCCGGATCATGTGCGGCACGGCGTGGCGCATGCAGTAAAAGGAGCCGTTGAGTTTGGCGCTCAGCTGATACTCCCAGTCGGTGGGGGTGACGTCGGCGAACGGGCCGAAGCCGAGGCCTGCCGCGTTGTTGACCAGGATGTCGACCCGCCCGAACGTGTCCACCGCGGTCTGCACGAGGGTGCCGGCGCCGTCGTCGCCGGAGATGTCGGCGTAGCAGGCGACGGCCTCGCCGCCCTCCGCGACGATCACCTTCGCCGTGTCCTCGGCGTCGCTGGTCACGGCGTCGTAGGCGGCCAGCTCCGCTTCGGAGAACACCATAGCCCGAGGTCTGCGGTCGATCGGCTCCACGTCATGCGGTCGGCGCGAACAGTCGGGGTTCCACGGTGACCGGGTATCAGAAGTCGCCGGCGTCGCGACGCATCCCGCCGATGACGTCGACGAGGGAGACGGCGGTTGCGGGCGAGATCCAGGGGGCTGCGAACACCTCGGCATTGAGGTCGGCGGTGGCGGCCTCGGCGAGCTCGCGACCGGCGTCGAGCAGCTCGACGATGGTCGATCGACGGTCGTCGGGGTGGGGGGTACGCCGGACGAGACCGGCGGCCTCGAGGCGGTCGACGGCGTTCGTGACGCTGGTCGGGTGGACCTGGAGGCGTTCGCCGATGAGGGTCATGGGCAGCGAGGCCTTGCGGCTGAAGTACAGCAGCATCAGCACCTCGTAGCGGGCGAAGGTCACACCGTAGGGCTTGAGCACCGCCTCGACCCGGGCGAGCGCGATCTGGTGGGCACGCATGAGCGAGGTGACGGCCGCCATGCCGTCGGCGGCGTGTGCCCAGCCGTGCTCGGCCCACAGCCGACGAGCTTCGGCAATCGGGTCGAGCGGAAGGCCGCCGTTTGTCGACACGACCGTCATGATAACCGGTGGAAGATTATGTGGACGTTGGATATTTTGACATCCTAGTATCTTCCCATGAGTCTTCATGTGCCGGTCAATCCGGTCCGCTTCGTCACGGCGGCGAGCCTGTTCGACGGTCATGACGCGGCGATCAACGTCATGCGCCGGTTGCTGCAGGCCCAGGGGGCCGAGGTCATCCACCTCGGCCACGACCGCAGTGTCGAGGAGGTCGTGACCGCCGCCGTTCAGGAGGACGTGCAGGGCGTGGCACTGTCGTCGTACCAGGGCGGGCACATCGAGTACTTCGGGTACCTCATCGAGCGGCTCGCCGAGCGCGGCGCCGGTCACGTCCGGGTCTACGGCGGCGGTGGCGGCACGATCGTGCCCGGGGAGATCGCTGCCCTCGGTGCGCGCGGCGTGCGCATCTTCAGCCCCCAGGACGGTCAGCGGTTGGGCCTGCCCGGGATGATCAACGAGCTGATCCGCGAATGCGACGCCGACGTGTCAAGGCAACCGGTAGATGTCGGTGCGCTGCTGTCCGGCGACGAGGCGGCCCTGGCCCGGGCAATCACCGTCCTGCAGGCCGGTGCCGACCCGGCCCTCGCCGCGGCGGTGGACGAGGCGGCCCGCCAGCGTACTGTGCCGGTCCTCGGCATCACCGGCACAGGTGGCTCCGGCAAGTCGTCGCTGACCGACGAGCTGGTCCGGCGGCTGCGCCGCGACTGCGAGGACAAGCTGCGGGTGGCGGTGATCGCCGTCGACCCGACCCGACGGCGGGGCGGCGGGGCACTGCTCGGCGACCGCATCCGGATGAACACCACCGCGCCCGGTGTTGTGTACTTCCGTTCACTCGCGACCCGCCGCAAGGACGGGACGGTTCCGGACCACCTCGCCCACGTCATCGCCGCATGCAAGGCCGCCGGCAACGACCTCGTCATCGTCGAGACGCCAGGCATCGGCCAGGGCGACGCCGCCATCACCTCCTACTCGGCCGTCTCGCTGTACGTCATGACGCCCGACTTCGGCGCCGCCAGCCAGCTCGAGAAGATCGACATGCTCGACCTGGCCGACGTCGTGGCGATCAACAAGTTCGAGCGCCGAGGAGGCGAGGACGCGCGGCGCGACGTCGCCCGCCAACTGGTACGCAACCGCGAGCAGTTCGGCACGCCATGGCCGGACATGCCCGTCTTCGGCACGAGCGCCGCCCGGTTCGGCGACGACGGCGTGTCCGCCCTCTACCACCACCTCAAGGAACTGCTCGCCGAGCACGGACTCCCCCGTTTCCCCGGCGTGCTGCCCGCCGTCGCGGGACGAGCATCGACCGGGTTAACGTCGGCGCTGCCCAAGGGCCGGGAGCGGTACCTGTCGGAGATCGCCGACGCCGTCCGCGGATACCACGCGGCGACAGCGGCGCAGGCCGCCGTCGCCCGCCGCCGCCAGCACCTCACCACCGTCCGCGACCTACTGCCCGGCGAGCAGGCGGTCGCCCAACTGCTGGCGGCCACAGAACGGGAGCTGTCCGGCGACGTCCGCGAGCTGCTCGACGCGTGGCCGGCGACCCGCGACGCCTACCGCGCGGACGAACTCGTCTACCGGGTCCGGGATACCGAGATCCGCAGCCCGCTGACCCGCCAGACCCTCTCCGGCAGCCGAATCCCGCGTATCGCCTTGCCCCGCGACGGGGACGACGGCGAGCTGGTCCGGTTCCTGCGTGCGGAGAACCTGCCCGGCGCGTTTCCGTTCACCGCCGGGGTGTTCCCGCTCAAACGCACCGGCGAGGCACCGGCGCGCATGTTCGCCGGCGAGGGCGACGCGTTCCGCACCAACCGTCGCTTCCACCTGCTCTCCGCCGGCCAGCCGGCGACGCGGCTGTCGACGGCCTTCGACTCCGTGACCCTGTACGGCCGCGACCCCGACCGACGCCCCGACGTCTACGGCAAGGTGGGCACTTCGGGCGTGTCGATCGCCACCCTCGACGACATGCGCGAGCTGTACGCCGGCTTCGACCTCTGCGACCCGAAGACCTCGGTCTCCATGACCATCAACGGACCGGCACCGGCCATCCTCGCGATGTTTCTCAACGCCGCGATCGACCAGCAGACGGCCGCGTTCACGGCCCAGCACGGACGGAACCCGAACCCGGACGAGCAGGCGGCGATCCGGGCGCGGACGCTGTCGACCGCCCGGGGCACCGTGCAGGCCGACATCCTCAAGGAGGATCAGGGCCAGAACACGTGCATCTTCTCCACCGAGTTCGCGCTGCGCTGCATGGCCGACATCCAGGAGTGGTTCATCGCCAACCGGGTGCGCAACTTCTACTCGGTCAGCATCAGCGGCTACCACATCGCGGAGGCCGGCGCGAACCCCATCAGCCAGCTCGCGTTCACGCTGGCCAACGGCTTCACCTACGTCGAGGCATATCGTGCCCGAGGGATGGACGTGAACGACTTCGCGCCCAACCTGTCGTTCTTCTTCTCCAACGGCATGGATGCCGAGTACACCGTCATCGGCCGGGTCGCCCGCCGGATCTGGGCCATCGCGATGCGCGAGCGCTATGGTGCCGACGAGCGTTCCCAGAAGCTGAAGTACCACATCCAGACCTCCGGCCGGTCGCTGCACGCCCAGGAGATGGACTTCAACGACATCCGCACCACGCTGCAGGCACTGTGCGCCATCTACGACAACGCCAACAGCCTGCACACCAACGCCTACGACGAGGCGGTCACCACACCCACCGCCCAGTCCGTGCGCCGCGCCCTCGCCATCCAGATGATCATCGATGCCGAGTGGGGCCTCGCCGCGACGGAGAACGCACTCCAGGGCTCGTACATCGTCGACCTGCTCACCGACCTCGTCGAAGAAGCGGTGCTCACCGAGTTCGACCGCATCTCCGAACGCGGCGGCGTGCTCGGCGCCATGGAGACCGGCTACCAGCGCGGCCGCATCCAGGACGAGTCGATGCTCTACGAACAACGCAAGCACGACGGGTCGCTGCCCATCATCGGCGTCAACACGTTCCTTGGCCCGCCGGACGCCGACGAGCCGGCCAACGGCCTGGAACTCGCCCGCGCCACCGAGGACGAGAAGCAGTCCCAGATCCAGCGGCTCGCCGACTTCAAGGCCCGGCACTCCGCCGACACCCCCGCCGCACTGGACCGCCTGAAAGCGGCTGCCACCACTGGCGGCAACATCTTCGAAGCCCTGATGGACGCCGTCCGGCACTGCAGCCTCGGCCAGATCACCGAGGCGTTCTTCGAAGTCGGCGGCCAGTACCGACGCAATGTCTGACCATGCAGCTGGCCGGATGTGACTCCCTCGGCGGCACAGGCAGGCGCAGCTGGCCGTCACCGACGTGCTGCTGAGGCCCGCCGGTTCGGCGGGCCCCAGCAGTGTTCAGTACGCGTTGGCCGGCTCAACCTGCCCGGTGTCGACTCGGGCTGCGCTGGTCTCGAGCGCGATGCTCGGGTGGCTCGCGTCGGTGCGGCGCTCGCGGCGTCGGAGCCATCGGTCGATGGCGAGGTTGAGCAGCAGGCCCGCGCCGGCCCAGACGGCGATGATCAGCAGGTTGTGGCCTGTTGCGGTGCCGCCGAAGTAGGTCAGGGAGCGGGCGGTGTCGACCGCGGCGGGCAGCGGTAGCAGGTGTCGTAGTGGCTGGAAGAGTTCCGGGACCATGTAGATGGACAGGCCTCCGCCGGAGGCCGGCACGCCGGCCATCACCATCACAGCCATCACGGGGATGATCGCGGGGAGGCCGAGGGTGCGCGTGAATACGCCGGTGGCCAGTGCTACGGCGAGGATGGTGAGGACGCCGAAGCCGATCATGGCCAGGGGTGGTCCGCTGACGGCGTCGATGATGACGTCGAAGAGCAACCAGAGCCAGACGGACATGCCGATTGCCCATCCGCCGAGGTAGGGCACGAATTGTCGCAGGCGGCGCAGGTGGGGGGCTCCGCCGCGGAGGACGGCCATGATCAGGAATCCGGACATGATCCAGGACATGCCGACGTACAGGCTGTTGCTGCCCATGGTATCGGTTGTGTGCAGTGGTGTCAGGTCGTTGGTCGCGAGGGGCATCTGCTGGGCCGCGCTGATCTGCTGGAAGATGGACCGGACCATGGTCTGCTGGCTGTAGCCGGCGGCCGAGGAGGAGTAGAGCGTTGCCGTGCCGCCGCGCTCGGTGGGCAGTGCGAATGCGGCGACGATGTCCCGGTCACGGATGCGCTCGGTGGCTTCCGGGACCGACGTGGCCACCTGGATGTCGAGTATGCCGTCCAGTCGCTGACGGAGGCCGTCGGCGGCCTGGTCGGCCTGCGCGGGGTTGGCGGCGAGGATCGCCACGGGAATCTTGTGTGGCTGCGGGTCGTGCATGGAGAAGCTCATCACGCCGACGACGACGGTCAGGATCGTCAGCGGAAATGCGGGGACGGCGATGTACCGGAAGCGCTTGGAGCGCAGCGGGCCGCCGGCGAACGCCGGAAGCTTGGCGTCCGGGTCGGTGACCGGTGGCGCGCCCGGAATGGTCGTACCACTGGCGCTGCGCTCCTTGAGCAGGCACAGGACGAGGGCGGCGATGATCCAGACGGCCAGGGTGATGAGGTGTGGGGCGATCGAGCGGTGCTCGAAGTAGAGCGCGGAGCGCAGTGCCTCGCCGGCCGCGGGCAAGGGCAGGATGCCGTGCAGGAACTGGAAGAAGCCCGGCATGGAGTACACCGGCACGGCGAGGTTCGAGGACGGCATGCCGAAGACGACGTAGAGCAGCATGCCGAGCAGGACGGCGAATGGCCCCATCACCTTGGTGAACAGCAGCTGGGTAAGCCCGACGGCTGCGGTGGCGAGCATGCCGATGCCGAGGAACGTCAGGTAGTGGCCGTCGACCGCGCCGACGATCGGTCCGAGGATCAGCCAGATGATCGTGCTGGTGGCCGCGGACCAGCCGGCCAGCAGCGGCAGGAAACGGCGCAGCCGCAGCAGATGCGGCAGCCCTCCCAGCAGCATGCTCAGCGGCACATACCCGGCGAGCATCATGCCCATGGCGGCGAACAGCACCGCGATGCCCGCCCGATCGCCGTCCGGCAGGGGCGCGATGTCGTCGACGGTCGTCGTCCACTGCTGCTGGATGGCGACCGGGGCCAGCAGTTGCTGAGCGGTCGTGGCCTGGGACGCTCCAGCGGCCATCGCGGTCAGGATGGTCGCGGCGTCACCGCCGGCAGCGGGTGGCTGCAGGGCAGCGACGATCTTACGGTTCTTGAGCAGATCAACGGCCTCCCCGCGAGAGGCGACCGCACGCACCTCGGTGGCGTCACCGGAGGCTGCGTGCAGTTGCTCGCCTACCGCCTGCGCCTGCGCGTCGCTGCCGATGACCGCCACTGGCATGCCTCTCGGGTGCGGCGAGTGCATCGTCGACATGTAGGTCGCGAACATCATCGAGATCATGATGAACGGGATGGCGAACAGGAAGATCGTTCGGACGATCCGTTCCTTACGGTCCACTCCCGGCGCGTCGCTTCCCGGCGCGACAGCGCTCGATGTATCGACCACGGCTTCCATGGGCACTCCCGACCTAGCTTGTAAGTCAACTGACTTGCAAACTATCGTAAGTCACGCGACTTACAAGGGGTCAGTGGCCGAGCCCACACGGCGATGCGGTTAACGTGACCTCCTACGACGGGAAAGAGGTGCTCACGCATGGGGCGATCAGAGGCGGCGCGGACCGCGCTGCTGGACGCGGCGGAGCGGCTGTTCGCCGAAGCGGGCATCGCCCAGGTCTCCGATCGCCGGGTCGCCGAGACGGCCGGCAACACCAACCATTCCGCTGTCCGGTACTACTTCGGCGGCCGCGAAGGCCTGCTACGAGCGCTCATCGACCGCCATAGCGCTGCCGTTGACGAGTGGCGACGGAAAATGCACGAGGACGACGACTCGGTGCTGGGTGATGTCCGCAACCTGGTCATGCCCGCGATGAAGGTGCTGGAGACGCTGCCCCGACCGAGCTGGCGCGCCCGTTTCATCGGCCAGGTCCTGCACGACCCCGCCATGCACACCCTCGTGCGCGACGCGTCCTCGCGCGAGGGCGCCCGCCTGAGCCGATCACTCGCCGCCCGGCTGGCCGACCTCGACCCCGCCGTGGTCACCGGCCGCGCGGTTCTCACCACCCGCATCGTCGCCACCGCGGCGGCCGAGATCGAGGCTCGCGCCGAACGTGACGGCCAGGACCCGCGCTGGCTCGCGGTCGGTAGCTTCATCTCCGACGCCATCGCCGGCATGATGGCCGCCCCCATCAGCGACACCGGCCATCTCAATCCGCTCCCGATACCCACCTCCTGAACCCCGCCGGACCAGTGCATTGCACTTGTGGTGCACTATCATGCACTCATGGATCCGGGTACCGCGGCCCTCGCGTCTGCGATCGGCTTGCGTGTCAAGCAGGAGCGTCAGTCACGGCGGTGGACGCTTGATCAGCTGGCGGAGGTCGCCGGAGTCAGCCGCCGGATGCTGATCAACGTAGAGCAGGGCGCCGCGAATCCCAGCGTGGGGACTCTGCTACGGATCAGCGACGCGCTCGGCGTCGGTTTGCCGGCGCTGGTCGAGCCGCCGAAACCCAAGCGGATCAAGGTCACCCGGCACGGTGAGGGTGCCGCCCTGTGGGCCGGCCGGCACGGCGGGCGTGGCGTGCTGGTGGCCGGCACCGAGCCGCCGGACGTGGTGGAGTTGTGGGACTGGACGCTGCAGCCCGGCGACCGGTACACCAGCGAGGCACACGTTGCCGGCACCAAGGAGCTCCTGCAGGTCCAGGAGGGCACGATCACGGTTGAGGTCGCCGACGAGTCGTTCACCATGAACGCCGGTGACGCCCTCACATTTCCCGGCGACAGCGCCCACGCATACGCCAACGCCGGACCGCGGCCGGCACGGTTCTCCTTGGCCGTGCTCGAGCCAGGCGTCGGATCAGTTACCCGGCCAGAGGCCACCGATGCCTGAAATGCGCAAGGCCGGCACGCGATCGGCCCCAGTCCGGGCCACCCATCGTCTGATCACCACCTTTGAAGGAGCCTGAGATGTTCATCCAGCCGTGGGATGCCGCACTGGACACGGCCGAATGGCAGGACTGGCTGGCAGCCACCGATCGGTTCGGGATCCTCGCCGTCAACAACCTCGACCCGGCTTCGGCTCCGATCATGCTGCCGACCCACTTCAGCCTGGCCGGCGATGATCTGCTCATCCACCTGGCCCGTCCGAACCCGGTCTGGCCGCATTTGGCGGCGGCGGGCGAGGTCAGGATGACGGTGGTCGGCGACTACGCCTACATTCCGACCTACTGGCGAGCCCCGGCCGGCATCCCCGCCGAGAACGGCGTACCGACCAGCTACTACAGCGCGGTGCAATTCGTGTGCCGGCCCACGATCGTCGACGACCCCGAGGGCAAGGCGGCGCTCCTCACCGCCCAACTCGCCGACTTCCAACCGGAGGGCCGCTACGCGGAGGTCGCCGTCGGCAGCGGGCCGTACGGCCGGATGCTCTCCGGGATCCGCGGCGTCCGGCTGGCGATCGTGCGGGTCGAGGCGAAGTTCAAGTACGACGACCACAAACCCGCCGACCACCGTGAACGTGTCATCGACAACCTCGAGGAGCGCGGCCGCGGCCTCGACCGCGCTGTCGCGGCCCAGCAGCGGCGCCGGCTCACTTCGATCGGCGAGTGGAAAGCACAGCCGTAAGTGCCGCAACTGCACGTGCCCTGCTTAGCAACCGCTGTCGAGGCTCCCTCCCGCCAGCCGTCGCTGGACGGCCAAGCGCACACAATCCAGCGTCGATTCCCACGCGGCGGTCTCACCGAATTCGTCCACCAGTGCCACCGTGGGGATCCACCCTCGCGCGTCAGGATGGACCGCACCGACCACCGCCAGGACCGGCACCTCGAATTGGCGGGCGAGCGCCGTGACCCCGCCCACCACCTTCCCCTCGAATGAGCCGGCATCCAGCAACCCCTCACCAGTGATCACCAAATCGGCACCGGGAAGTGCGCGGGGAAGGCCGACCTCCGCGGCGATGAGGTCGAAACCCGAAACAAGTCGCGCTCCGAGCGCGGCCAGCCCACCCGCGAGCCCACCGGCCGCGCCGGCGCCGGGAAGGTCGGCGACCGTGACGCCGAACAATCGGGTGTACTCGTCCTGCAGGCGTATCAGACGGTCGGTGAGCTGCTCCACTTGCTCCGGACTCGCTCCCTTCTGGGGACCGAACACCCGCGCCGCGTCGGTGAAGCGCGTGTTCACGTCGCAGCAGACGACGACCTCGGTACCACCCTGGTCTATCCGGCGGTTGGCGAGGACCTCCAGGGCGCCGAGGCCGCCGTCAGTGGTGGCCGAGCCGCCAACGGCCACGACGATCCGCCGGGCGCCTGCTTCGACGGCCGCTGCGATCAGCTCGCCCGTGCCGTGTGTGCTGGCGCGATACGGGTCATTGCCCTCTGCGCCGCCCGCCAGCACGAGGCCGGAGGCGCGCGCCATCTCGATCACCGCGCGGCCGCCCGCGTCAAGCCGCCAGCCGGCCTTGACGGGCAAGCCGAGCGGACCGGTCACCTCCGTCCACCGGTTGGGACCACCGAACGCATCCAGCGTCCCTTCACCACCGTCGGCGAGCGGCAGTTGGGTGCACGTGCCGCTGTAGTCCTCGACCGCCTTGGCAATAGCCGCCGCGATCTCGTTCGCCGAGGCGGATCCACGGTACTTGTCGGGCGCTGCGACGACACGCATGTGCTCAGCCTTCCTCACCCTTTGCACCGGTGGTGGTGGCACGCTGCAGTGCCTGCGCAATCGGATCGACAAGCTGCGGCGCGGTCAGATTGAATCGCTGGAGTACCTCGCTGGGGGAACCCGATTCTCCAAATCGATCACGCACGCCGAGACGCATGAGCCGAGTGGGGAGGTGCTCGGAGAGGGTCTCCGCAACGGCTCCACCGAAGCCGCCGGCGATCTGAGCCTCCTCGGCAGCCACCACGTAACCGGTCTTTGCTGCGCTTTCGAGCAAGGTGGCACTGTCGAGCGGTTTCACTGTCGCGAAGTGGATGACCTCCGCGTCGATGCCCCGCTCCGCCAGCGCGGCTGCGGCCATCATCAGATGCCAGGTCATCGTCCCCGTCCCGACGAGTGTCACGTCTTTGCCGGTCCGAAGGACCCGCGCCCTTCCGAGTTCGAAAGGATCATCCCTGGTCGTGAACACAGGAGTGGCATCTCGGGCCAGCCGCAGATACGCCGGCCGTGAATCCGCGGCCAGGGCTATCGTCGCCTTCTCCGCCTCCAAACTGTCCGCCGGCGCAACGACAACCATGTTGGGCATGACCCTCATCAGTGCAATGTCCTCGAGCATCTGATGAGTCGCCCCATCAGGGCCGACGTTCAATCCAGCGTGGGATCCGACCACCTTCACGGGCTGGTCGTTCAGCGCCGCCGTCGTCTTGATCTGCTCCCAGTTGCGCCCCGGACTGAAGGCCGCATAACTGCTGGTGAACGGGATACGGCCGGCCGCCGCCATGCCCGCCGCGACGGTCACTAGGTTCTGTTCAGCTACCCCGACTTCAACGAACCGTTCCGGGAACCGGTCCCGGAACAAGTGCATCTGTGTGCTTTCAGCCAAATCCGCGCAGAGCGCGACGACGCGCTCGTCACGCTCGCCGGCAACTACCAAACCCCGCCCGAAACCGGCGCGAATCGGCTCGGTCACGTAGCCCGTGTATACCGACATTGGTCATGGCTCCCGTCTGCCCGCGGTGATCGCCTCGCGAGCGATGTTGGCCTGCGCGGCATCGGGAACCCGTCCGTGCCAGGTGTGGTCGCCCTCCATGAACGGAACCCCCTTACCCGGCACCGTGTGCGCAAGGATCACCGACGGACGCCCGCCCTCGGCCTTACAAGCTTCGATTGCCTGCATGATGGCAGGCACGTCGTGGCCGTCAACCTCGACGACGTGCCATCCGAAAGCACGCCATTTTCCGGCGAGATCGCCGAGTGGCATGACGTCCTCGGTGTCGCCGTCGATCTGGATGAAGTTCCGGTCCACGATGCCGATCAGCTGATGGAGTCGGTACTTCGCGGCGTACATCGCCGCCTCCCAGATGTTGCCCTCATTCAGCTCGCCATCCCCCATCATCACGTAGACGCGTCGGTCAGGGTGCTGGTCCAGATGCTGAACGACGTGCGCATATCCGGCCGCCTGCGACAGCCCGCTGCCGAGGGGCCCGCTGGTGCTCTCCAAACCCGCAAGCAGACGCCGTTCCGGGTGACCTTGCAGTCGCGTGCCCCAGCGCCGCAGCGTCAGGAGCTCTTCCAACGGGAAGTAGCCGGTGTGCGCCATCGCGGCGTACAAGACGGGAGCGGTGTGTCCGTTGCTCAGCATGAATATGTCGCGGTCCGCCCACCCCGGGTCCTCCGGACGATGACGCAATACGCTGCCGTACAGCACCGCCATCAGGTCGGCCATCCCGAGCGGCCCGGCGCTGTGCCCACTACCCGCCTGTTCGAGCATCGTGACGATCGAGAGACGGATCTCTCGGGCAAGACCCTCAATACGTTCGATCTCTCGCACAGCTTCCGTCGTATCGTTCATGGCCGCGGCAACCCGAGCAGATCGATGGTGGCGGCGCCCTCTCTGATGCTCTGCCGCATCCCGTCCTCCGTGGCTTCGCGTTGCTCAGCGAGGGCCAGCGAACGATCGATCTCGTCGGCCGCGACGAGAGCCAGCCCGTCGGCGTCGCCCACGAGCACATCGCCGGGGCTGACAGTGACACCGCCGATGCTCACCGGAACACCGATCTCGCCCCGCTGCACTTTGGTGGTGCGCCGGATGCACAGACCTCGGGCGAAGACCGGGAACCCCGATGCGACGATGGCTCGGCCGTCTCGGACCGCCCCGTCGATGACCAGCCCGGCGAGTCCCCGTTCCTGCGCGGCAAGGGTGAGCACGTCGCCCCATGGGCCGGCGCCCAAATAGCCCCCCGCATCGACGACGAGGATGTCACCGGGGCCCGCTTCAAGAAGCGCCACATGGATGAACCAGTTGTCCGCCGGTTCGAGGCGCACCGTCACCGCGGGTCCGGCGACCGCGGTCCCGGGATCGAGCGGCTTGATCCCGGGATCGATGGCGCCTTTCTGCCCCTGTGCCTCGTATACGGTCGCCGCCCCGAGCTCCGCCAGACGCTGCATTCGTCCATCGATGATGCTCATCGCTCATGCTCCTTGTTCTCTTCCTCGTGGATCTCCTGGACGACACGGGCGAACCGCCGGAGTCCGTCGATCAGCGTCTCCTCGTCCGTCGCGAAGGAGATTCGTACGTGCCCCTCGCCGGACGGGCCGTACTCGGACCCGGCGCGGACGATGACACCACCGGCCGCGAAGCGCTCGACGAGCTCCTGCGAAGTGTGCGCGGCATCTATTCGGGGGAATGCATAGAACGCTCCGCTCGGCCGAGCGACGCTCACCCCGCTGATCGCCGACAGGTGCTTCATGACGATGTCACGACGATGCTCGTAGGAATCGGCCGCCGCGCGCAGCACCGCTTCGGGAGTGCGCAATGCCTCCCGCGCCGCGTCCTGCACGAACGTGTTGAGCGCGCCGTTGACCGTCCGATGCACCAGGTCGATGCTTGACGCGACATCGGGTGCCGCAACAACGTAGCCGAGTCGCCAGCCGGTCATCGCGAACGCCTTGGAGAAGGTGCCCACGATCACGACGCGCTCTCTGACTGATTCCAACGTCGCCGCCGATACGAACGCCTCACCGTCGAAGACGATCTCGCTGTATGCCTCATCGGATACCAGAATGAGGTCCGGGTTGGCCTCGAGGATGTCACCGATGGTCCGCAGTTCCGCGCCGGTGAGCACCTGACCGGTCGGGTTCGACGGGTTGCACAGCACGAGCACGCGCGCGGTGGGTGCGAGCTCGGCGATCCGGTCCAGGTCGAGGCGCTGATCAGGCCTGTTCGGCACCCATACGTTCTCGGCGCCGACCATCGCGAGATGATCCGTGTAGAGGGAATACGTAGGCTCGGGGGTGAGCACGACGTCTCCCGCGTTGACCAAGGCGAGCGTGAGAGCAGCGAGACCCGCACTGGCACCGTGGGTGAGCACGGTCTCCTCTGCGGCAGTGGGACGACCGGTTCTCCGCGCAAACCACGCGGCCAGTTCCTCGCGGAGCAGCGGCTCGCCGGACAGCGGCGCATAGTGGGTGCGACCGGTGCGCATGGCCTCGATCGCGGCATCGACGATCGGCACGGCGGTGTCCGCGTCAGGCTCTCCCATCGACAACGACACCGCACCCGCTGGCGTAAGTCCGAGGGTCGCCGGCCTGCGGGAAGCGGTGAGGATGCGTTTGACCACCGCCGTCTTGGATCTCATCATCTGTGTCACCGTGTTGCGTCCCCTGTGGATCGAGCGGAATGTGTCCGCATATGAAGGCACATCTCATCGACTCGTGGTGATCGATCGCTAGTCTTCTGCGGCATCATCCGGCCGGCCACTTGGCTCCGTCGTCCTGGTTGACGACGCTGCGGCACGCCGCGGCCATCGGAATGCGCTGACAGGACTGATACATGGTTTGGCATCGGGTGCGAAGCTCATTCAGCTGGCTCTCCTGCGCGGTCAGCGACCTGAGTGCTTCTGAGGCCGGAACCGTTCGGAGCCGCACGCGGTCTCCAGGTCGCAGCTGTCCCAGCAGCGCATGGCACGCCCGTGTCACGACGGCAACGACCGGATAGCCGGCGGTGATCGGGCGTCCTCTCAGCAGCACGATCGCCCCACCTGTCGGTGGCACCTCTACCGCTCCCATGGGCACACCCCGGGAGAGAATCTCCGAACTGCTTGTCCTCGTGAACTCCCGCCCCTCCAGTCGCACTCCCACGTGGTCGCTGCGTGCCCCGACCTCCAGAACCAGATCCCCCAACTCGTCGAAGAGTTCGGGGAACTCCTCCGCCTCCGGCCCCGGCATGATGTCCAGGGTCGGATCGTTCGAGTAGCGCGGCGGGATGACAGCCGGGCGGAACAACGGCAGGAACGGCGTCTCGGGTACGTGTGGATCGTCCACACTCACCTCGTCGCCGCCACTCAGCATCTGCCCTACCCCGACAATCGGGTCCGTGGCCAGGCTTCCGAGGAAGCATTCACCTCGCATGATGCCGCGAACGGCGACGTAGGCTCGCAGACCTGTGTTTAGCGGTACCAGGCGTACCTGTGCCCCGGGCCAGGTCACCAACGGCGCGTACATCGGCGAGTCCGAACCATCGATCGTCAACGCTCCAGACCCCGTCACCGCGAGCAGCACCGTGGCCGTGGTCTCAAACTCGAACTCGCCGAGCATGAGGTTCTCGATCACCGGAGCGCCGTCGGCATTGCCGACGAGGATGTTCGCCGTGCGTGCGGCCAGTTGATCGACAGCTCCGTTGCTCTGAATGCCGATGTGGGTGTGACCGTATCGCCCCAGATCGGTCACTGCGGCCCAACCGCCTTTGATTACCCTCAACGTCGCTGTCACGACGGCTCCCCGATGAATCGAGGTTTGATCGCCGCGAACTCCCGGTCGCTGACCGGCGCGAACAACAGCGTGTCGCCTGGCTGGACAGCGACGAAGCCGGCGACACTCTTATCAACGATGCGCAGCGGTGTGCGCCCGATGAGCCGCCATCCGCCCGGAGCCACCACCGTGTAGATCGTCCCCTGATGACCGGCGAGCGCGACCGTGCCGGCAGAAATACGGACCCGTGGCTGTGGCATCCGGCGGATCGCCTGACCGAACGGGGAACCGTCATGCAGCGGTGCTCCTGCGGGTGCACCATTGAATGCCACCCGCCATCGCGTCGACGAATGCATCTCCACAACCTCGCCGACGCTCAGTCCGAGCTCGTCGGCGACGGCGGGCAGATCCGGCCCGAAGTCGCCGCCGTAGGCCACCGGGATCCGGAACACACGCCCCGCACCGACACGGAGATCGCCCTCGGGTACGTGTTCGTAAAGCCATCGTTGCAGTCCGGGCACGTCCGTTCGAAGCGGGTCGAACTCCACGAGCATCGTGTCGAACGTCGCGACGACGCTCTCCACTCCGTTCAGCGCAGCCGCCCGCATCCGTACGCTCAGCAGCTGCAGTGTCGTCCACGTCCGCTCAGCCGTGCCGTCCAGACAGCGCACCAGCAGTGCGGAGTCCCCGTATGGCTGAACATGGAGACCGCTTTCTCGGGTGCTCACGGCCCCTCGCCCCTCGCCGCGAGGACGGTGGCGAGGGGCGCCAGCGTCACTCCCTGGGCGATCAGCTCGTCACGAATGCGGCGAGCGAGGCCAAGGGAGGCAGGATTGTCGCCGTGGATGAGCACGGTGTCGAAGTCCATTTCGACCTCCACGCCATCGATGGTGACGACCGTGCGATCGATGACCATCCGGAGGACCCGTTCCACCATGGCGTTCGCGTCGTGGATGACGGCGCCCTCGCGTCGACGGTCGACAAGTGAGCCGTCAGCGTTGTATGCCCTGTCCGCGATACAGGTGATCGCGACGGGGAACCCACGCTCACGAGCCAGGCGCGAGAGCTCGCCGCTCTGCGTGACAACCGGCAGGGTCGGATCAAATGCCTCCACGGCGTCGAGAACACCATTCGCGTAAGCCGCATCCGTCACGCAGAGGTTGCCCAGCCGCCCGTGTGGCGTGACATGCCGCAGCCTCGTGCCGTGGGCGCGCGCGAAGCCGTCAAGCGCGCCAAGCTGATACAGCGTCTCAGCGCGAATCTCTGCGGCGCTCAGTTCCACGGCGCGACGCCCGAACCCGGCAAGGTCATGGAAACCGGGGTGTGCTCCGACGGCGACACCACGCTCGTGACATGCTCGCACGGTCTGATCCATGATTACCGGGTCACCGGCATGAAAGCCGCAGGCGATGTTCGCGGACGTGACCAGGTCGAGCAGCCCGGCGTCGTCGGCCATGCGATAGGCACCGAAGCCCTCACCGACGTCGGCGACGAGGTCTACATGGGCCGTCATCGTTGTGTCTCGGCGCCGGCGCGAAGCGCCGACTCCATGCGGCACGAGATGGCGACGGCGTCACCGGCCGCCGGCTGCGGTGCGAGCGGCGAGGCGACGGCAGAGCCGATTCCGCTCCCCTGGACGGCGGCCTTCCACCATCCGGGGAACCGGCCGACCTCGACGGAGTTGATCGCGGCTACGAGCGTCTCCTGCTGGCGCCTCGCCGCAGCGAGGTCACCGTCTCGGTAGGCCGCGAGCACCGAGGGCGCGAGATCGGGAAAGACGTTGCCGCTGGGAGAGATCAGACCGTGTCCGCCCATCACCAACGAAGGGAGCAGCAGCTTGTCCAGGCCGATCAACACGGCGAAGTCCGCGCGATGGCGGGCGGCGCGGATCAGTTCCGCATGCAGCCCGAAGTCGCGTGCACCACTGTCCTTGACCGCCACGATCCGCTCGATCTCGGTCAGCCTCGACACCAGTGCCGGCGACAGGGCGTTCCGCGCATAGGCGGGGATGTTGTACAGGATGACGGGGACCGGACTGGCCGCCGCTACCTCCTTGTAATACGTCAGCAGCTGGTCGTCATCGAGCGGATAGTAATAGGGCGGGGTAACCATGACGCCATCGATGCCGCTGTCGCCCAGAGCCCCCAGTTCCCCGCGCGCGGTCTCCAGCGAGTCGGTGATGACTCCAGCCACAACCGGACGCTCGCCCGCCACGAACTCGACGACGGAGGCAATCATCTCGTGCCGGACCCGTCGCCGCACGAACGGCCCTTCCCCGCTCGTGCCTCCGCACACGAGATAGTCGGCACCGCCCTCGCCGACGCGGGCGACGAGCTTCCCGAGCGCCGCGTGATCGAGTTCTCCGTCAGCAGTCAGCGGGGTGATCAGCGCCGTGCCGACGCCGGCGAACTTCTGGTTACTCAAGGTCTGTTCCTCTTCTCGCTGTTCCCTCGACCGTTGCGATGCGCGTTCTGATCGCGGATCACCTGCTCCGCCGACGTTCGCAACGATGACTCAGTGCCGGGCCCTCAACGGTCATGCTGGGTGCAGGGACCGGGCGCGCCGCGACTCAAGAGCCGCCTCGATGATCGGCTGCGCTATTCGAGAAAAGTGCTCGCTCGCACGATGGACCTTCAGTGCCTCTTCATCGACGTACTCCTCAAGGATCAGGTAGGCGCCGTGTCTGTCCACCGAGTCGAACACCCGGTAGTCGATGTTGCCCTCTTCTGAGCGGCTGGCTTCGGCCAGCTTGTCCAACGCGGCGCGAACGCGTGCCTCTTCGCCCGTCTTCGCCGTCCACTCCGCGACAACGACAACGCTCATCTCACTGCTCCTCTCGCAGCGATACGTGGTTCGGACGCGACAGTTCACCGATGAGCAGCGACACTGCGGAATGATCCAGAGCCCCGCGGCCGGTAGCCACCAGCGCGCTCATCAGCTGCGCGACCACCGCCGTCACGGGAGTGGCCACGCCGTTCTCTCGAGCGAGACCAGCAACGATCCCGAGGTCCTTGTGATGCAGTTCGCTACGGAAGCCGGGGCGGGTGTCGCCGGCCAGCATGCTCATGGCTTTGCGGTCCAGGACCGTACTGCCGGCAAGCCCCTTGCGAAGCACGTCGAGTGCGGCGTCGATGTCGAGCGGGAACGAGCGCAAAAGCTGCAGTGCCTCCGCCACGAGCACAAGTTGTCCGGCTACGAGCAGTTGATTGGCGGCTTTCACGGCCTGCCCGCTGCCGACGCCCCCAACCCGACGCATCGCGGCGCTCACGGCCTCGATCACCGGGCGTGCTCGCTCCACGTCGGCTTCGTCGCCGCCGACCATCACCGAGAGCGTGCCGTCGATGGCACCCGCCTCACCACCCGACACCGGAGCGTCGATGTACCGGCACCCCGCCGTCTGCGAGGCCTCCGCCATACTCATGGAGCATGCGGGCGTCACCGTCGAGAAGTCGACGACGAGAGTGCCCGGTGCGGCAGCGCCGAGCACGCCATCCGGAACCGTCATGACCTGCTCCACGTCGGGGGAATCGGGCAGCATCAAGCACACGATGTCAGCGCCCTGGACCGCCTCGCGCACCGATGCCGCGGCGAGTCCCCCTGACTTGGCGAACCGTTCCCGCGTCGCACCGGTGCGGGAGTATCCGCGAACCGCGAACCCGGCCGCGAGCATGTTCGTCGCCATGGGGAATCCCATCGTCCCGATCCCGATGAAAGCGACCGTCGTCATCTTCTCCCCTGCCTTTGTATATCGCTCGAGCGTCGTCCGGCCTTGTCTGTGCCGTGCAGATCCCTTGTCGCGTCCGTCATCCGCTCCCGAACAGATCGGGATCAGGCCCGACGCGCTGCGCACGATCCAGCGTGGCGATGCGGCGCATCTGGTCGTCTGACAGATCGAACCTGAACACATCGAGGTTGAGTCGCATCCGCTCCGGCGAGCGCGTCTTGACCAAAGGAGCGAGGCCTCGCTGGATGTGCCAGCGCAGCACGATCTGTGCGGGCGAGACGCCGACCTCCCGCGCGGTGTGAACGATCGGCACTGATTCGAGAAGCCCGTTGCCCTGTGCCAGAGCGCTCCACGACTGGGTGACGATCGCATTCGCCTCATTGACCGCTTGCGCGTCCGGCTGCGGGAAGAAGGGATGCGCCTCGATCTGATGCACCGCCGGAGGCTCGATCCCGGTGGCGAGGATCGGATCGAGGTGCCTTCCCGTGAAGTTCGACAATCCGATGTCCCGGATCAGCCCGTCCTGCCGCAGCCGCGACAGCTCCTCCCAAGTCTCAACCGCAAGGCCGAGGTGCGGAAGCGGCCAGTGGATGAGCACGAGATCCAGGTAGTCGCTCCCCACTCGCTCGATGCTTTCGAGCACGGAGGAACGCGTCGCCACGCGACCGTGATTGTCGTTGGACACCTTCGTGGTGACGAAGACCTGCGCCCGGGGCAGAGCGCTCGCGGCGAGGGCCCGTCCGACACCGCGCTCGTTTCCGTAACCCTGAGCGGTGTCGATCAAGCGAAATCCCTGCGCCAGGGCGTCGCTCACGATCCCTTCCGCATCCTTGTCGTCGATCCGGAACGTACCGAACCCGACACGGGGCATAAGTGCGCCACTGCGCAGCCGCACCTTTTCCGAACCGTCCCTCGACGTGCTGGTCACCTCACTCACATCCCGGCACCCGCAGCACTCTGTGTCGTCGCTGCGTACTTGATGATGTCGGGGGTTCCCGCAACGATCCGGTCCAGCTTGTTCTGGAAGACGAAGAAGGTCCGTGCCACGTCCCCGACGTAGATGCTCCCGGCGGAATCGACCGCCAGACTGTGCGGGGCGTTCAGGCCCGTGATCCGATCCAAGACCTCACCGTCGGGGTCGAGCAGACTGATCTGCCCAGCTTCCTCGCGCTCGATCCGCCCCCGTCGGTAGGAGGTCTCGCCCTCGAACCAGGTCAGCTCGGACACCAGCAGGTTCCCGTCGGAAAGGACAAGGATGTCGGTGGGCCGGTGGACGGAATGCCATTCCTCGACAAACTCGCCCGTCGGGGCGAACACCTGGATGCGATCGCTCTCCCGGTCGGCGACCAGGACACGACCCTGTGCATCGACTGCGATGCCGTGAGGCAGATAGAACTCCCCCGGTCCGGAGCCCGGTTCGCCCCACGAGCGGATATGGGCGCCGCTGCCGCTGAAGTGATGCACCCGGGCGTTGCCGTAGCCGTCCGAGACGTAGAGGTCGCCGTTCGGTGCGACAGCGACGTTGGTCGGCCGGTTGAACGGCGCACCGCCATGCGTGATGGTCTCGACACCCTTCTCCTGGTGGTATCCAGTGCGCGAGGGGATCCCGCGAGTGCCGAGCGTCATCAGCAGTCGCCCGTCGGAGGTGAACTTCCGAACGGTGTGATCACCGGAGTCGACGCAGAAGACGTTTCCGTCCCGGTCGATCGTCAGCCCGTGCGAGCGTTCGGTGAAGTACTCGCCGCCCCAGGCATCGACGAACGTCCCGTCCGTGTCGTACACGAGCACTGCCGGATTGAATCGCGTGAGCAGGAACACCCTGTCCTGTTCGTCCACCGCCACCCCCGCGACGTTTGTGTGCGGGTGCTCCGCCGACGGCTTCTCCCATCCGACGACTTCACTCAAGTGCGAGAGCGTTTTCATATCGCGCCTTTCCAAGGGTGTTCAGCCGGGCGGAGGGCATACCCCACAACGACGCCCACCCGCCCGGACATGGTCAACTACTTTGCGACGCCCTCGCCGAGCGTGGCTTTGAAATCCGTGATGAGCGGCTCTTGCTCACTGCGCATGACGTCCATTGATGGGCTGATCAGCTTGAGCTTGTCGATGGCGGGCTTGCCTTCAGCCGGTTTGACATCAGATCGGGCCGAGTAAGCACCGCGGGTCTTGACGACCGAGGCCTGTCCCTCCTTCGAGAGATACCAGTTGGCGAACAGTTCCGCCGCGGCCGGATGCGGGGCGTTCGCGAGGATCCCGATGCCGTAGGGCACGTACGCGACGCCCTCATCCGGATACACCGCGGTCAGCGGAGCGCCGTCGTTGGCCATCGCGTTGTAGACGCAGAGATCGCAGACGAGTGCGATCGGGAACTCTCCTCGCTCCACACCCGTGGCCACAGAAGACTGCCCCGTGTAGAGCTTGGGCTGCTGCTTCTTGATCTGCCCCCAGTAGTCATCAACGCCGATCTGGCCACGCAGCATCCACCACATGCTCCAGTTCGCCCCGCCAGACATCGGCGTCGCGGTGGCGATCTTGCCCTTCCACTTCGGATCGAGCACGTCCTTCCAGCTGGTGGGCGCATCCGCCTTTCGGACGATCTTGTTGTTGTAGATGATCTGCATGATCGATGCAGATCCGGCATACCATTGACCCTCGACCTTGGCCTTTTCGGGATACAGATTCGCCGACGGCGGGGTCCACTTTGCCAAGAGATTCTTCTGTGCGAGCAGGTCAAAGCTCACCGGGGAGGTGAGCATCGTGACGTCTACGATGCGCTGCCCGGCCTGCGCCTCTGCCTCGATCCGCGCGGCGACCTGCGCCGAGCCGGCCGCGAAGACTTCGACCTTGAGACAGGGGAATCGCTTGCGGAAGGGCGCGACAATGTTCGTCTCGTCTTCCTGGTTCTGCGACGAGTAGTAGGAGACGACGCCCTCCTTGCAGGCACGGTCGATGAGCTCCGGCGAGGCGAAGACCTCGCCATCGGCGGTGCCCGCGGATTCGCCGTTCACGCCTGAGGAGTCACCCGATGTCGTCCCGCTCGCGCATCCGGCGCTCACGAGCACTATCGCGACAAGAGAAACAACAAAGCCGAACGCCTTTGTTGACTTCAACTGTTACCTCCGTTTGTCGTATTGCTGGTATGAAAGCGGCTATTTCCTCGGGCGTACGCCGAGTCTGGCCCGACGTCGTTCGAGGATCTCGGACGCGGTCATGAGAACGAGCAGGATCACCGCCTGGAGCACCGAGAGCGCCGCGACGAGTCCGATGGCACCGCGATCCCAGTAGTTGAAGAGCGTGATGGCGAGGACACCCGTGTTCGCGTTGGAAAGGAACAGCGGAATGGCGAGCTCGCGGACGGACAGGATCAGGATCAGGACTCCGGCGGCCAGGAGCGCATGCCTGCTGAGCGGTGCGACGACCCGCCGCAGGGTGTAGAAGAACGAGGCTCCCGCTATCCGGGAGGACTCCTCGAGTTCAGGGTGTATCTGTGCGAAAGAAGAGGAGATCATACGCACACCCTGAGGGGCGAAGAGCGAGACATAAGCGAGGATGAGGATCCAGAGCGTCCCGTATACGCCGACCGGCAACGTGATCCACGACCAGAGGTAACCGAGACCCATGACGAGTCCGGGGACCGCGATCGGGAGAACGGCCAGGTAATCAAGCCAGCGACGCCCGGGCAGCTTTGTTCGCTGCACGATGTAGGAGACCGCGAAGTAGATCACGAGTCCGACGGCGATGGCGCCGAGGCCCACCCACGCCGTGTTCATCAGACTCTTCTGCACCCCAGGGTCCGAGAACATCTTCGTGTAGTGATACAGCCCCAAGGACTCCGGATCCAGCATTTCCCCGACGGTTCGATAGTAGAGTCCGCGGCGAAAAGAGGTAAGAAGGAGCGTTCCGTATGGAAGCAGGACAGCGATGAGGACGTAGAGGACGCCCACCGCGATCCACAGCGGCTTCGACCAGCCGAGACGCATCTGCCGCGGCTGCGTGGACTTTCCTCCGACCGTGGTGTAGTTGACGCCCTTCATCACGCGGTTCTGTCCGGCAACCAGTCCGGCGGTCATGACGAGCAGGAACACGCCGATGGCCGCTCCCTGGCCGTACTGCGCCGGGGCGATGCTGACACTGTCCCAGATCTTGACCGCCAAGAAGGTGTGCCCTCCCGGCGGACCGAGCACGGCCGGAACCGAGAACAGCTGGATGAGCAGCACGAAGACCATCAAGCACGAGGAGAGCAGCGCCGGCCACGCGAGCCTCAACGTCACCGACCACATCGTCCGCGCCATCGACGCCCCGGAGATCAGCGAGGCCTCCTCGAAGCTCGGATCCATGTTCCGAAAAGCGGTGGAGACGAAGAGATACACGTAGGGCGAGTAGTAGATGGAGAAGACCAGGATGATTCCCGGAATGTTGTAGATGTTGAAGAACCTGGGCAGATTCACGCTCTCCAGAAGGAGATTGATGATGCCGGTGTTGGGCGAGCCCAGCAGATCCCAGACGAACGCTCCGACCAACGGGGACAAGAACATCGGAAGGATCGCCGCGACGCCCAGCACTCTGCGCCCTGGCAGATCGGTGCGGACGACGAGCCAGGCCTGGGTGCTACCGATGAGAAACGCCCCGATCGTTCCGCCACCAGCGCTCAGCAGCGTAGTGGCCGTGGCTCTCAAGAACTGCGTGTCCCCAACGACGTCGACGTAGTTCCCGAACGTGAAGGTCGCGAAATCGAAGTGCAGCGCCGTCGGCGGCTTCTCGAAGAACGACGTGAGGACCAGCACGCCAACGGGAAAGACGATGAGCACCATGAGCACGGCGAGCACGGTGCCGGGGATGAGATAGGTCCTGAGCTTGGAGCGCATACCGCCGCTCGACCGTGACACCTCCCGATGCGGTGCCTTGGTCCGGGGAGGTGTGACTATGGCCGTCATCGGCTCACCACCCACGCGTCGTTCCGCGCGAGGGAGAGGTACGCCTTTCCTGGGCCGGCCTGGGTGGCATCGGACAACGCGCTCACCCGGACCGCCTGACCACCCCACTCGACACGCGAGTTGGTGACCCCTCCCACGCGCGTCCGCTCAACGACGTTCACCGGCCACACGTTGCCGTCGGACGACGAGACAGGAGCCTCGCTGGTGAGGCGGGCCGCCTCAGGGCGGACGACGAGATACCCGTTGCCATCCGCGTCGACCTCGCCGCCATGGACAGCGATGGTCGCTCCTTCGGCCGTGACGACCTTCTTGTCACGCAGGCGATCCGGTGCGACGACGGGCACGATGTTCGCCGTGCCGAGGAAGTCCGCGACGAATCGCGATGTGGGTACGTGCCACAGGTCGTCCGGCGTACCGAACTGCTCCAGGCGTCCCCCGTTCATGAGGGCGATCTTGTCCCCGAGCTCGAGCGCCTCCGACTGATCGTGCGTGACGTAGACGCTCGTGACCCCCGTCCGCCGCTGTACCTGCTTGAGCTCATGGCGGAGACGCTCGCGCATCTTGAGATCGAGATTGCTCAGCGGCTCATCGAGCAGCAGCACCGAGGGATCGGCGACGAGAGCTCGTGCGAGGGCGACGCGCTGCATCTGTCCACCACTGAGCGCGGTGGCCGGCGATGCCGACTCCTCCCCCAGCCCGACGAGTTCGAGCATCCCCTGAACACTGAGCCGGATCTGCTTCATCGGCACTCGGCGCACTCGAAGTGGATAGGCCACGTTCTCGAAAACGGTCATGTGCGGCCAGACCGCGTACGACTGAAATACCATTCCGAGACCACGCTTCTGCGGAGGCACAAACACACCGTGCTCGGGGTCGGTGACCGTCGTGTCGCCGACGACAATCCTGCCCGAACTCGGCCGCTCGAATCCGGCCAGCAGTCGCAAGGTCGTCGTCTTCCCGCAACCGCTGGGCCCCAGCACGACGAGGAACTCCCCCTCGTTCACGTGAAGAGTCAGGTCGTTGACCGCATCCTTCTCCCCGAAGCTCTTCGCGAGGTTCTCGATCGAAACCTTCAATGTCCGTCCTCAGCCTTCGTGGAGTGCGCACCTTCGCGGTGCCACTTGCCCGTTCGTCCCTGCCGCCCAGCCTTCGTCGAACCAGTCGATCAACTAATTGAGGCGAAGCTATCAGCTAGCTTTGGACAGCGTCAAGCATCGGATCACACCGGCCTCCGTCGTCCGCACAGCACTGCCGAGCCACCCTCATCGCGGCGCTGTTGCTGCGCTTGCCAGGGCTTCTGGCGATGCTTCGCCGCTCGATCCTCGTCCTGGAACCAGCCTGATGGCACCCCGGCCGGCGACCTCAAAGCACGCAGATAATTGAGGCACCTTCCTCGTTTAATGCAGGTCGGCTACACTGCAGACAGCGCAAGGAAGTGGCACGGCCAGAACAGGAAACGAGGATGCACGGGCTGCCGCACGGGAGTCCCGCACCTCGGGTGGGCCGCAGTACTCGAATGCGCCACCTGATGACAGCCGGGCACATTCCATCAAAACAGGGATCAAACCCATGCCTGAGGTAGACGACACCCGCAAGCGCGGGTTTGCTCAACAGCCGCCTATGCCTGAAACGAAGAAACGCGCAGACTTTCAGAGGAGCCGCGACCGGCTCATCGAGACCGTCGGGCTGGTCATGCCCACCTCTACGCGGCCGGTTACGCTACGGTCACTCGCACAGCACGCCGGTCTCGGGCAGGCGACCGCATACCGGCATTTCTCATCCCTTGAAGAGCTGCTGGGTGCATATTTCGAAAGCATCGTCGGCCAGCTCAACGCATACTCGCAGGCCTCCACCAGGACAGGACCCGACCTCTTCGAGGATGTGGCACAGCGCTGGATCGATCTCGTCCTGCAAAACGGCCGCGCGATGGTTCAGATCCGGTCCTCTCGTGGATACCTGGAACGGCTGCACGCCGACGTCGACTACGTCGTCCTCATGGACCAGGCACTGAAACGTCCGATCGAGGAGCTTCTCGCGTCATGGCAGCTACCGCCTGTCGGTGACCGAGCGCTGCAACTCTGGAACATCCTGTTCGACCCGCGCGAGGTGCTGGACCTGCTCAACACGCTGGGCATGAGTAAGCCCGAAATATGCGCCCACCTCATCACCGCCTTCAAGGGAGCGCTGCACGCGATATCGCTGGTCGAGGGCGGAAGACCGTCACCGTGGGAACAACCAGCGCCAGGAACGGTGTCCGGATCTTGAACGGAGTCCCGTGTCTACCGATCCGGCTCCAGTTCGACGCGCTGCAGCCAGCGCGACCCGAGTTCGACTCGACCCATCCGCTGGGCTGCCACCGGCGCCGGATCGTGTTCGAGCACGTCATCGTGCCCAGGTCCACGGCTGCGGCTACGAACGCGTGGCCTCCACGACATGCTCGAACCGCACAATCCGGCGACGGCTGCGGTCGTGACCGAAGCCGGCCTGGGCGAGCAGCCTCATGAGCTGGCACTGGACGCCGCCTACGGCAGTGATCTCACTGCGGGCGCGATGGTGCCGTGGCTCACGGAGACGGCCTGCAGCAAGGCAATGCCGTCCGCACCGGGCTGTTCGACGTACTGCCGCACAGCCCGCACCGGTCGGCTGCCGCTCGCGTCGCACCGCCCGGCCGTAGCGCTCGGCCCACTCCGGCGGCATGACACCGGCCAGCCACACCTCATCCGGACAGGACCTTGCCGTGCTGGGCGGTGATGATCGCGGCGAGTTCCTCCTTGCCCGCGTTGAGCAGTTCCCGGAAGGTGAACAGCACTTGGGCACGATGGGTCAGTGACGTCTCGCGCCAGGCCGGAAGGCATTCGCCGCGGCCGCGACCGCCTCGTCGACATCGGCCGGCGAGGCGAATTCCACCTGCCCGGTCACCTGGCCCGTGGCGGGATCGAACACATCGCCCCGCCGGTACCGGCCCGCGGTCGTCCGTCGATTCAGTGCGTGATGCGCGTCATCGCTGCTCGCCCGCGGTGGTGCGGCTGATCGGGTCCCTGCGGAGCCGGAAGATCCGGCGCGCGATCCGGCGGAACCATGCGGCCGTCACGGACCTCAGCAGCGGCAGCAGGCGCAGCGCCGACGCATCGTCCACAGTGGAATCCTGGTGGGAAACCACGGCACCACCGGTGAGGGCGCTGGGAGTGCTGGTGCTGCCGGCCGCCGCGGGACTCGGCTCAGGGTGCCCGGCCGGTGCCGGATCGGCAGCCGACGCGGCCCGGTCCGCCGACTCCAGGATCGCCTGCTCGATCCGCTGTGCGGTCTGGGCCACCATTCGGTTGCCGACCTGTTCGATCACGCCCTTGCCCATGGTGGCGACACGGCCCGCGATCGCCAGGTCGGTACGCACGGTAACGTGCGATCCCACGGCCGTCGGCGTCACCGACATCGTGGCGCTCGCCCGTACCGAGCCGGCGCTGCCGGTCTCCTCGCCCTCCGCCTCGATTGTCGCTACCCTCGCGACCGCGTCGGTGGACACGATTCGGCCGACGCCGCCATACCGGACGGTTACGGGCCCCACCTTGACCTTCAGGCTGCCGCGGAAGGTGTCCTCCCCCAGCGCTTCCTGAATGGTCACGCCCGGCACGCAGGCCGCCACTCGGTTCACGTCCAGCAGGTAGCCGAAGACCACGTCCGGCTCCGCCGCTATGTCGAAGCTGTGCTCGAGTTCCACGTACCAGTCCTCCTCGGATTCGGTGGTGTTCGGGTTCAGCCCGGCTCGATGGCGGCGAGGATCTCGGCCGGGAAGAGCGGCATCGACGTGACGGAGTACCCGAATGGGGACAGGGCGTCTTCGATCGCCTCGGCGATGGCCGCGGCGACGGGAATGATGCCGGCCTCTCCGGTGCCCTTGATGCCGAGGGGATTCCACGGTGAGGGCGTCTCGAGATGGTCGAGCACGAGTGGGGGCAGGTCGTCGATGGTGGGCAGGTGGAAGTTCAGAAAGCTCGTGGTGGTGGGCTGGCCGTGGTCGTCAAAGGTCAACCGCTCCAGCAACGCTCCACCGATGCCCTGCATCAGACCGCCGATGACCTGGCCGTCAACGATCAGCGGGTTGATGGCCCGCCCACAGTCGTGCACGACCACGTACCGGTCGATGCGGACCCGGCCGGTCCCGGTGTCCACCTCCACGATGACGCCGTGCGCGCCGCTGCCGAACACCCACTGGCTGCTGCGGAAGTACTCGGTGGCGGACAGCGACACCGGTGGTTCCAGCCCCGGCTCATCCGGGACCCACGGGACCGCAGCACCCGACCCCGGGTACCGGATGGGGTTGGCGCTGCTCGCAACGGTGGCGAAGCTGATCCGCGAGCGGTCGTCACCGCGGACGAGGACATGACCCTCGCGGGTCTCCAGGTCATTGGGTGAGCATTCGAGCAGCACGGACGCGGCCTGAAGGATTCTGGCGCGCAGCGTCCGGCAGGCGCTGGCGACCGCGTTGCCGCTCATCACCGCCGCCCGGCTGCCGAAGGTGCCGTGGCCCACCGCCGCCGGGCCGCCCGCCGGTGTGCTGATCTGGACCTGCTCCACGGCGCAGCCGAGCATGTCCGCGGCGATCTGCGCGAAGGTGGTGGCGTGGCCCTGTCCCTGCGAGGGAACGGACACCTCGAGGACGATCCGCCCGCTGCCGTTCAGCGTCGCGGCGCATCCCTCGTACGGTCCGACACCGGTGCCCTCGACGTAGGTCGCCATGCCGAGGCCGAGGTGGCGGCCTTCGGCTCGGGCCGCCCGCTGCCGGGTGCGGAACGCCTCCACATCCAGATGTGTGAGCATCCGGTCGAGGCCTTCCGGGTAGCTGCCGCTGTCGTAGACCGCGCGGCTGCCGTCGTGCAGGGAGAGCCCGGTGTCGTAGGGGAAGGCGTCGGAGGCGATGAGGTTGGCGCGGCGCACTCGCCACGGCTCCATGCCCAACTGCCGCGCGACCGCGGTGATCAGCCGCTCCATGACGAAGACGCCCTGCGGCCGGCCCGCACCCCGGTACGGGCTCACCGGCGGCTTGTTCGTGTACAACACCCGCCCGGTGTAGCGGTAGTGTTTGATGTCGTACTGGCCGGGCAGATGCGTGCCGGTGACGGCGGGCACGGCGATGCCGTAGGGGATATAGGCACCGGTGTCGTGCGTGAAGTCGGTGCTCACCGCCAGGATCCGGCCGTCGTCGTCGAATGCGACGACCGCCTGATGGTGCTGCCCGCGCTCCTGGTTCGCGCTGATGAAGTGCTCCCAGCGGTCCTCGGTCCACTTCACCGGCCGGGCGATCCGGCGTGCGGCGTACGGGACGAGCACCTCCTCCGGATAGAACAGCATGATCTTGGTGCCGAAGCCGCCGCCGACGTCCGGCGCCGAGACCTCCAGCTGGTCCAGGGGCAGATCCAGCATCCGGCTGAGTCCCTGGCGGATGGCGACCGGCGACTGGGTCGAGTCGAACACGGTGAGCTTGCCACGCCGCGGGTCCCAGTCGGCGAGCACACCGCGGCCCTCGAGGGGACTCCCGCAGCTGCGTTCGATATCGAGGCTGAGTTCGACGGTGTGCGGCGCGGACCGGATCGCCCCATCCGGGTCGCCCCTCACCTGTGACACGACCGCCGCCACATTGTCCGGGATGTCGTCGTGCACCAGCCGGCCATCAGACCCGGCGTCGGCGAACTCCACGACGGCGGGCAGCGGCTCGTACTCGATCTGGACCAGGTCCGCCGCATCCTCGGCGAGGTAGCGGTCGTCGGCGACGATCATGACGATCGCCTCGCCGACATAGCGGACCCGGTCCAGCGCGAGTGGCCGCTGCGTCCGGGGGGCGCGCAGGTCGGGGTGTGGCGCGAGCAACGGCAGCGGTCCGTTGAGATCACCGAGGTCGTCACCGGTCAGCACCAGGTGCACGCCGGGCAGCTGCCGGGCCGCCTCGACGTCGATGGCGGTGATCCGCGCGTTGGCGTACAGGCTGCGCACGAAGTGCGCGTGCAACGCGCCGGACAGGTGGATGTCGTCGAGGTACATCCCGTCGCCGCGCAGCAGCCGCTCGTCCTCCAGCCGCGGCATCCGCCGCCCGAAACTAGCCGGCACCGTGCCCAGCCTCCTCCGGCTCCGCGCAGATCTCCTCGACCGCGGCCATGATGTTGCGGTAGCCGGTACACCGGCACAGGTGACCCCGCAGCGCGTCGACCGCCCGCTCCTTCACACACGCGTCCCGCTGTTCGAGCAGGGCGGTGAGCGACATCAGGATTCCCGGGGTGCAGAACCCGCACTGCAAGGCGTGGTGCCGCTTGAACGCCGCCTGCACCGGTGACAGCGGTTCCCCGGGCCGGGCCAGGGACTCCACGGTCCGCACCGACTTGCCGCTCGCCTGTACCGCGAGCATCAGGCAGGCGCGCACGGGCTTGTCGTCAACGAGCACGGTGCACGCGCCGCACACACCGTGCTCACAGCCGACGTGCGTGCCGGTCAGGTTCAGCTCGTGGCGCAGGAAGTCGGACAGCAGCACGCGGGCCTGCACCTCGCGCTCGACCGACTGTCCGTTCACCGTGGTCCGGACGTAGGGCATTGGCGGCCTCCAAGGGTTCGGCTCAGACTGCGGACGGGTCCATGCCCTGGCTGGCGTACGAGGTGACCGGGGCGATCGCCTCGCGATCGACACGGGCGTCGATCAGGGTAGGAGCGTCGCTGCGCAGCGCCGCCGCCAGCGCGTCGCCCAGCTCACTTCGTGAGCGCACCAGGACCCCCTCGGCGCCCAGCGACCGGGCGACCGCGCCGTAGTCCACATCCGAGAAGTCGTTGATCTCATCGATCACGTTCTTCTCCACGTACTTCTGGAGGTGGTACTCGAAGGCCAGGGTGCCGTTGTTCACCACGACGATCGTGGCGGGGATGCCCACCCGCACCGCCGTCTCCAGCTCCGCCAGGTTGTAGCCGGCGCCGCCGTCGCCGGTGATGCACACCACGCGCCGATCGGGGACGGCGAGCTGGGCGCCGAACGCCCCCGGTATCGCCCAACCGAGCGAGCCGGCGGCCCGCAGGAACGTGTTGCCCGCCTGCCGGGCCTGGTAGAGCACCCCGGCCCAGGCGGCCATGTAGCCGGTGTCCGCCACCACGACGTCGCTGGGCGACAGCGCGTCGGACACCGCGGACACGACCTCCCTCGGGTGCATGCATTCCGCGTCGCCGCCGGCGCCGGGGACCTTCAGCGCGCTGTCGCGCCAGCCGGCGACCCGCTGGGTCACCGACGCCACCCACGAGGCGTCGCGCGCGCCGAGCACGGCCTCGCCACCGGCAGCGATCGCGTCGAGCAGGGCCCGCACGGTGAGTTTCACGTCGGCGCGTACATTGATGGCCGCCGACGGGTCCAACGCGTCCGAGCGGGTGTCGACCCGGATCAGGTCGGCTGATGAGAACAGTGCGAACGAGTCGCTGGTCACGCTGCCCAGCCGGCTGCCCAGCACGAGTACGACATCCGCCTCGCTGACCACGGCGTTGGCGACACCGGCCGCGTATCGGCCGGCCACACCCACCGCGAGCGGGTGTGCCTCGCTGATCGACGCCTTGCCGCCGATGGATGTGACGACCGGCGACTGCAGGGCCTCCGCCAGCCGGTGGAGCTCCTCGTCGACCCCCGACGCCCGGGCGCCGGATCCGGCCATGATCACGGGGCGCCGCGCAGCGGACAGCCGAGCCAGCACGGTGTCGAGCAGCTGCGGCGCCGGTGCCATCCGGTACTGGGGAGCCCGCAGCCGCGCCGTGGGACCGCCCGTCTCCACCTCGGGCGCCAGCGGGGCGGCCAGCACGTCGCGCGGGACGTCCAGGTGCGCCGGTCCTGGCGCGCTGACCGCCTCGTGCATGCTCCGCAGCAGCATCGACCGTACATGCTCGCCGCGCAGCGCCTCGCCGGCCCAGTGGGTCACCGGCCGGTGCATCGCGAGCTGGTCCAGCGACTGGTACTCGTGCCGGTCGCGGGTCGCGGCCGGCACCGAACTGGTGAGCGAGACGACCGGGCTCATCGCCCAATACGCGTCCGCCAGCGCCGAGGCGATGTTGGCCGAGCCGGGGCCGTGCTGGCCGTAGACGAAGGTCGGCCGGCCGGTCATCCTGGCGTAGCCGTCAGCCATGTAGGCGGCGCCCTGCTCGCTGCGGCACGGGATCATCCTGATGCCTTCGCGCTGGAGGGCCGTCCACAGCGCCGGATCGCCGCCGGTCAGCATGAAGAAGATCTCGATTTCCTGCGCTCGCAGGGTCTCGGCGATGCTGTCAGCCACTCGTCTCACGTGTGCTCCTGTGTCTAGCGTTGCGTTCAATGACACTTGTGCCGCGTCAGATCCGGTACAGGTCGGGGCGCCGGCTCGGGGCGAACCCCATCGCCCCGCGAACGGAGTCGAGGCTCGCCGCGTCGTACGGCGCGCAGGCCAGGTCGAAGGCCTCACCGCCGGCCACACTGAGGACAGTGCCGTCCGGGCCGAGCACGGCCGAGCGCCCCAGGTACTCGCTCACCCCGACGTGCGGTAACGACTCCGCGCCGACGCGGTTCGCCACGACGGTGTACAGCGACTGTTGCAATGACATCGCCTGCATCTCGGGCAGGAACGTCGGCGCCGTACCCACCGGTGAGGCGGTGGGTACCGCGACGATGTCGGCACCGGCCCGCCGCAGCGTCGACCACGCCTCCGGAAAGTGCCGGTCGTAGCAGATGAGCACGCCGATCCGGGCGAAGTCCAGGTCCCACACCACCAGCTCCGGGCCCGGCTCGAAATACCGGCTCTCCAGGAACACCGAGCCGTAGTGGCGGACATCGCAGAGGTGGGTCTTGTCGTAGACCCGCCGCTGGGCGCCGGACAGCACGCCGGTGCCGGGAACCAGTTCGCCGGCACGGTCGAAGACGACCGCGGCGTTGCGGCTGCGGGTCGGCCCCGGCAGGCACAGACCGGCAACGACATAGCTGCCCGCGCGCCGGGCGAGGCGGCGGTACGGGGCGAACAGGCTCTCCTCGTCCTGACCCGCCAGTGCGCCGGCGAGCCACTGCTCCAGATCCGGGGCGACCGGGAAGTAGGGAAGATTGGCCAGCTCGGGGAGCACGACCAGGTCGTGCCGGCCCGCCGCGAGTTCGAGGCCGTCCACCGCCGCGCTGGTCAGTCCCCCGGCGGGCACTTGAGCCGCCGTCAGCGTGTGCCTGGGTGCCATGCCGCGCTCACACCGTGTCGAGAAGGCTCGCGCCACGCCGGATGAGCTGACCACGGCCGGGCCGGCTGACGGCCCGGCCCCGCTCCGCGACCAGCTGACCGCGCGAATACACGTAACGCGGCCAGCCATGGCACTCGTACCCCTCGTACGGGTCGTAGTCGGCCTTGGAGTGCATGTGCGCGGCGGTGAGCCGGCGCACGTCGCCCGGGTCGATGACGGCGATGTCGGCGTCGGAGCCGACCGCAATCACGCCCTTCTTCGGGTACATCCCGAACAGCCGGGCCGGATTCGCCGCGGTCACCGCGACGAACCGGCAGGGGTGCAGCCGCCCGGTGCGAACCCCTTCGGAGAACAGCATCGGGACGCTGGTCTGCAGGTTCGACACCCCGGCCGGGATTTTCCAGAACGGCGCGTCGGCGAGCTTCTGGGCGGCGCGCCACGGGGCGTGATCGGTGGCGTAGGTGTCGATCTCACCGCGGGCGAGCCCGGCCCAGAGCGCCTCGCTGTCGCCGGCCGAGCGGATCGGCGGCAGGCACACGTACTTGTTGCCCTCGGACCCGGGCCGCTCGTAGACGCTCTCCTCGAGGAACAGGTAGACCGGCCGCGTCTCCACAAAGACCTTGTCGAACCGGCTACGGACGTCCCGGACCGCGGCCAGCGCCGCCGCCGTGGACAGATGCACGAAGTAGACCGGCGCCTGCAGCAGCGCCGCGTACTCCGCGATCTTCCGGGTGGCGATCGCCTCGGCCTGTGCGGGCCGGGCCCGCGGCAGGTATTCGACCCCGGTCTCCCCGCGGGTGCGGAACGACTCGGTCAGGTGCTCGATCAGGGCACCGTCCTCCGCGTGCACGTTGACCAGCATGTTGTTCGCGGCCGCCTCTTCCAGCACCCGCAGGATGCCCGCGTCCGGCAACTGGAACCCGGTGACGGCGCCGAAGACCTTGACGCTGGTGAACCCGTCGGCCGACAGACTCGGGAACTCCTTCACCACCGAGTCGGCCTGGTCGGTCACCACCACGTGCAGGCCGTAGTCGATGTTCGCCTGGTCCTGGGCCAGCTCCAGGTCGCGGTCGACGGCGGCCCGCAGCGACTCGCCCTGCTCCTGAAAGGCGTAGTTGATGACCGTCGTGATGCCGCCGGCGGCGGCCGCCTGGGTGCCGGTGTCGTAGTCGTCGGCATTGTGCGAGCCGACGTAGCTGACCCAATGGTGAAAGTGCGTGTGGACGTCGATCGCGCCCGGCACGACGAAGCACCCGGAGGCGTCGACGACCTGGGCGGCCGGCGCGTCGAGGAGGCCCAGCGCCACCACAACGCCGTCCTTGACTCCGACGTCCAATCGCTGCATCGACTCCGCATTGACGACCATGCCGTTACGGATGATGAGGTCCAGGGTCTGTGCCCCGGCCTGCTCGGTGGCGCTCATGCGGTGACTCCCCTAGTGCGGATCTTGGATAGACGGTCGAGCAGCGCGGCGACGAGGATCAGCGAACCGATCGCCACCTGCTGCCAGAAGGCGGTGACGTTCAACAGCACCAGCCCGTTCTGGATGCTGGCGATCAGGACGGCGCCGACGACGGTGCCGGCGATGCTGCCGACCCCACCGTTGAGGGACGTACCGCCGATGACGACCGCGGCGACCGCCGCCATCAGGTCGGCACTGCCGACCGTTCCGGACCCGGCGTCCAGCCGCGAGGCGAGGATGATGCCCGCGACACCGGCGAGGCCGCCGCTGAGCACGAGCGCGGCGGCCTTGGTCCGCCGCACGTTCACGCCCGACAACCGGGCCGCCTCGGCGTTCCCGCCGACGGCGTAGATGTTCAGGCCGAACGTGGTGCGGTGCAGCAGCACGGCGAGCACCGCCAGGACTGTTACGGCGATCAGGACCGGGACCGGGATGCCGAGCACGGTGCCCTGGCCGATAGCGCCGAACTGCGGCCCCAGCCCGAACACGGACGTGCCCTGGGTGAGCAGGTAGGCCGCTCCCCCCGCCACGCCGAGCATGGCCAGAGACGCGACAAAGGACGGCACGCCCATCCTGGTGGCGAAGAAGGCGTTGACGCCGCCGACGGCGGCACCGGCCAGCACGCCGACTACGAGGGCGAGCGGCCACGGCAGGTGCCAGCTGACGATGAGGACGGCGGCCAGCGAGCCGGCCAGCGCCTCCACCGACCCGAGTGACAGGTCGATCTCCCCGGCGATGAGCGCCAGGGTCAGCCCGCCCGCGATGATCGCCAGCGTGGAGGCGGCGAGGAAGATGTTCAGCAGGTTCGACACGGTGGCGAAGTTCGGGGCCGCCAGCGCGAGACCGATCCAGATGATCACCAGCGCCGCGGTCGTCCCGCCGACCGAGGATCGCGCGAGGCGCAGGATCCGCATGGCGCGGCCGGGCGGTGCCGCCGGGGCACGCGCGATCGCTGGCTGGATCGACGCCTGTTGAGTCGTCACGTGCCCTCCCTGGCATACGAAGGAATCGAAACCGAGTGGGGAATGCCGGAAAGCGTGGCAGAGGTCAGCAGAGCCCGTCAAGAGGATTGGACTGACCAACTCCCGGCGAAAACTGTCTGCCGCGACCGGGTTGCAGCCGTCGAGCTGCAGCTTTATTGTCGGACCCTGAAGAACTGGTCAGTCCAGACACTGGAGGCCGCCGTGAAGCCTGGGATGTTGGAGTACTACGCCCCGACCGGGCTGGATGAGGCCGTGACCCTGCTCAGCCAGGTCGCCGAGGACGGCGGCAAGCTGATCGCCGGAGGTCAGAGCCTCATTCCGATGATGAACTTCCGGCTGGTCCGACCACCGGCGCTGGTCGACCTCGGCGCCGTGGCCGAACTGACCACGGTGGAGCTGACCGACGCACAGCTGTCCCTGGGCGCCATGGTGACCACGGCGACCGTCACCTCGTCACCCGAGATACGGCACAGCTGGCCACTGCTCGCCCACGCCGGGACCTGGGTCGGGCACGAACAGATCCGCAACCGGGGCACTGTCGGCGGTAGCGTGGCGCACGCGGACCCGTCGGCCGAGATGCCCGCCGTGATGCTCCTGGCCGACGCCCGTTTCGAGGTCCGCTCGACCAGCGCGACGCGCACCATCGAGGCGGCGGACTTCTTCTGTGGATATCTGACCACCTCGCTGGACGAGGACGAGATTCTCGTCCGGCTCACCCTGGACGTTCCCCCCGCCGGCACCCGGTGGGGCTTCTGTGAGTTCGCGCAACGGCACGGCGACTTCGCCGAGGCCGGCGCCGCGTGCCTGCTGCCACCCGGCGGCCACCCACGGGTCGTCGCATTCGGCGCGGCGGACCGGCCCTTCCGCGCGTCGCGGGTGGAATCGATCCTGGCCGACGGCGGCGACGCCGACGACCGGACCCTCCACGAGGCGGTGGCCGCCGACGCGACGCAGGCCGGGGTCTCGGACCGGACGAAGCTGCGCATGCTGGGCACGATGATGCGGCGGGCGATCACCATGGCCCGCGACTAGAAGGTCGAACCCAACGACGTCCGGCCGACCGGGGTACACCCGGCGGCCTCCAGCAGCCTGCACTCGCCCGGCCGCACGACGGGACCCTTGGGGCCGTCGCAGCCACGATTGGTCAGGCCAAAATGTTGACACCCCTGCGGCGCGGTGACACGCTCGACCGCATTCCCACCGCCCTCAGGCGGGCCCGGTACGTCCTCTCATTGGAGTTGACCATGCGTTCTAGGCTACTTCTGGCGGGAGCGGCACTTCTTCTTCTCAGCTCGGCGTGCTCCCAGCCCGCAACGTCGAGCGAAACTGGTAAGACCACCATCGGGTTGGTGACCCAGGCGTGGGACAACCCGGCGATCAAGGACCTCGCGGACGCCGCCACCGCTCAGGCCGGCAAACACGCCAACGTGACGCTGCTGGCCCAGGACAGCAGCAACATGCAGGACATGATCAGCAAGGTCCAGACGATGATCTCGCGGAAGGTGGACGCGCTCGGTATCGAGCCGTGGGACAAGCAGCAGATCATGCCGATGCTCCAGCAGGCGAAGCAGGCGAAGATTCCGGTGTTCATCCTGCAGTCGCAGGTGCCGGGCACCGAGGGCAACGGCCTGGTCGTGACATCGATCATCGGCGATGAGACCGCCGGCGGAAAGGTGGCCGGCCGGTGGCTCGGCGAGAAGCTCGGTGGATCCGGCCGGGTCCTGGTACTTGAGGGGGCCCCGGCGGACACGCCGGGCATCGAGCGGGCGAACGGCTTCGAGCAGGGCCTGAAGGAGAGCGCCCCGAATGCCACGGTGGTTGCCCGGCAGCCCGCCGACTGGGCACGGGACAAGGCCCTGCGCGTGACGACGGACCTCCTTACCGCCAACTCCAACATCGACGCCATCTTCGCCGACAACGACGAGATGGCCTTCGGGGCCCTGGCCGCGCTGCGCGCCCGCAAGCTCGAGGGCAAGGTGACCCTGATCGGCTACAACGGCACCTGCATCGGCCTGAAGGCCACCTACGACGGGACGTTCGCCGCCGACGGAATCCTCTTCCTGGACCAGGTCGGGTCGAAGTTCATCGACGCGGCCCTGGACCAGATGAACGGCAAGCAGGTCCCGCCCAAGATCGAGCCGCCGATCACGCTGCTGACCACCGCGCACCTGAAGGAGATCGAGCAGGGCGCGAAGAGCGTGACAGTGAACGGCTCGCCGTTCGACGTGGATGACGCCCTGCGCAAGCGGGTCACCGACGCCATCGCGGGGAAGTGCTGAGGATGGCGGAGCGTGCGAGCGACGAAGAAGCTCCGGCAAGCCGGCCACTGCTCGAAGTCATCGGGGCGCACAAGGCGTACCTCGGTGTCGAGGCGCTGCGTGCGGTCGACTTCACCGTCCACCCCGGTGAGATCCACGCCCTCGTCGGGGAGAACGGCGCGGGCAAATCCACCCTCATCAAGATCTTGACCGGGGTGCACGCGCCGGACGGCGGGCGCCTGGAGGTCAACGGTGCGCCCACCGTCCTGCGCAACCCGTTGCACGCGGAGGAACTCGGCGTCTACGCCATCCACCAGCATCTGCCGCTGGTGCAGGGGATGAGCATTGTGGACAACTTCCTGCTCGGCCGGTCCCGGGCCGCCCAACGCACGACCCGGTGGGGGTTGCTCAGCCGGCGCAGCGCGAAACCCATCGTGGCGGAGGCGCTGGCCGTGGTCGGGCTTGACGTCGATGTGGCCACGCCGGTCTCCGAGTTGTCCGTGCCCGAAGCTCAGCTCGTGCAGATCGCCCGCGCGCTGGCCACCGACGCCAAGGTTCTGATGCTCGACGAGCCGACCGCCTCGTTGACCGCGGCCGACCGGGACGCCTTGTTCGACCGGCTGCGCGGCATGCGCCGGCGCGGTGTGGGGCTGGTCTACGTCAGTCACCGCCTGGACGAGATCGCGATGCTGTGCGACCGCGCGACCGTGCTGCGCAACGGCGCCGTCGTGGAGCGGCTGGGCAAGGCCGACCTCGGCGTGGACTCCATGATCGCCGCCATGCTGGACCGTCCGGTCGAGGCCATGTATCCGCCGGCCCCGGCCCACCCCAGCGACACCGCGGTACTCACCGTCTCGGAGGTGCGGGTCGAGGCCGCCGCCGCCGCGCTGTCGCTGGAGGTACGCGCCGGCGAGGTGCTGGGGCTGACCGGCCTGGTCGGCGCCGGCATGGTGGAGCTCGCGGAGGCGTTGGCCGGGGTACGCCCGCTCGCCGGCGGCCGGGTCGCGGTGGACGGCAGAGAGGTCTGCGTCCCCTCGCCCGCCGCGGCGATCCGGGCCGGGATCGGCCTGGTGCCGGCGGACCGCGCCGATGCCCTGGTGGCCGGCATGAGCATCGAGCGCAACCTCGCGCTGAGCATCGCGGCCTGTTCGGCTGTCCGGGGTTCGATCCGCGGTGCCACCCCTGTGCTGAGACGGCGCAAGGTGCACCAGGCGGCGCTGGCGGCGATCCGCGATTTCGGCATCCAGCCGCGAGAACCGGTCACGCCGGTGGGCGGCCTCAGCGGCGGCAACCAGCAGAAGGTGGTCATCGCGAAGGCGGTCGCCACGCGTCCGAGGGTACTCATCCTGATCGAGCCGACCGCCGGCGTGGATGTCGGCGCGCGGGCGGAGATCTACGCGATCCTGCGTCAGCTGGGCCGATCCGGGGTGGGCATCATGCTGGTCAGTTCGGACGGCCAGGAGGTCTGCGGCATGAGCGACCGGGTCCTGGTCCTGCGGCGCGGCGCCATCGTCGCCGAGCTTCATCGTGGAACGACCGAGGAGGAGATCATGCGACACGCCACGACATCATCCTCGATGAGCTCGGCGGCCTGACGCCGTGCCGCAGTTGATGAACGCGGCCGATCACGCCGGGCCGGACCGGTCGGCGGCCGGCCCGCGCCCGGCATCGGCGCCCGGCCCGGGCCGAGGTCCGCGTCGCTCCTCCGGTAGTTTGAAGAGTGTGTCCGGTCCGGCCCACGATGTGCGAGAGCACGTTGTCAACCTGATTCTCGAGGGTGAGCTCTCGCCGGGAGACGCGCTGCCGGCCGAGCGGGAACTCGCGGTGCGGCTGGGCGTGTCCCGGCCGCTGGTGCGCGAGGCGCTGCGGAGCCTGGAAGCCGTGAACATCGTCGAATCGCGGCGCGGCGCCGGCACCTACGTGACCGACCTGAGCCCGGAACTGCTGCTGGCGCCGCTGAGCTACGCATTCCGCCTGGTCCGCGGCTCGGAGATCGACCTGTTCGAGGTGCGGCGTTTCCTGGAACCACAGGCCGCCGCGGTGGCGGCGATGCACCTGCCGGATGACCCGGACGACGGCTTCGCCGAACTCGACCGGCTGCTGGACGCGATGGACACCTCGGACCAGCACACCTTCCCCGACCACGACATCGCATTCCACGAATGGATCGTGCGGCGCACCAACAACCGCCTGCTGCTCAGCGTGGTCCGCGGCATCCGGGACCTGGAGTACCAGGTGCTCGCGGTGACCGCGGTCAGCGCCGAGTCCCGGGAGCTGTCCGCGGCCGAGCACCGGGCGATCGCCTCGGCCATCCGGGCGCGCGACCCGGAACGGGCGAAGGCGGCGATGTTGCTGCACCTGGCGCGGGTCGAGGATCGGTTTCGCCCGAACTGACGGGTGTCAAGACGAACGGCTCCGGCGCAGCGACGGTGCTGACGGTCGGCGTCGTCAGCCCCGGTCACTGCAAGATGCCGCGCGTGAACAGGTTCGTCGCCATGATGGCGGACTCCCGTACCGCGTGCACCACGGAGATCCCGTCGCTGTTGAAGCGCTCGACCGGCACGGACACGGTGAAAGAGCCACGCGGATACAGATGCCGGTCGAAGAACGGTGCCGCGATGCAGCAAGCGCCCTCCTGGAACTCCTCTTGCTCTATCGCGTACCCCTTGGACCGGATCGCGGCCAGGGTGACCAGGAGCGCGTCGTAGTCGGCGACCGTCTTCGGGGTGAGTCGCTGCAGGGCGACACCCTCGAACATCCGCTCGATGTCGTTCTCGGAAAGGAACGCGAGCACGGCACGGCAGGACGCTCGGGCGTGCATGTTGTAGGTGTATCCGACGTCCAGCCGGGAGATCGCCATGGAGTGCGGGGTGCTCAAGTAATGTTGGAGAACAATGGCCCCGTGATGCCAACCGGAAAGATAGCAGGTCTCGTGCGTCTTGTTGTGCAGGCGGGCGAGCAGCATCATTATCTCGGTCGGCGCCGTCGTGCGTACCGCCAAGGATCGGCCAAGCGTCAGGCTGCCCGGTCCAACGTCGTAGAAACCGCCCTTCAGCCGGACGATATGACCCGACGAACGTAGCGTTCGTAACAGATGATACACGGTTGCCTGCTTCAATCCGAGATCTGCCTGAACGCTTTTCGCGGTGGCTTTTCCCGCGCCGCCGGCAATCAGTTCGAGGACCCGCAGCCCCCGGATGAGCGTAGTCAATACGGTGGTGTCGCCCGGCTCTGGACAATTGAGTGAAGACAGGGACCAGTGATCCGGTGCAACCCGTTCGGTCAACGACATAGCCCACCTCCTCGCCTCAGCAAAGTAGCGCTCGGAACCGTCGGACCGCCGTCGCTGACAGCGCGGACCGCCGGGTGAGCGACTACTTCACACCGATGCCCGGGAGGTCACCCACCATGGCCGCCGTCATGGCGCCTGACCAGCCCCGGTGTCGCCGACCGTAACACAACGGCAATCCAGTTCAAATACTTGAAGCCGACGTTCCGCGGCCTGGCTTCCGGGCTCGGCAAGCAGTTAGCTCTACGGCACAAGCCCCGGTCGGCAGCGGCGCGGCTCGGCCGGGCAGAGGCCGTGAGCGAGGCGAGAGGCATTTCTGTGACAGCTGACAGTACGTTGCTGACCTATTTGCAGAGCATGTGTCGGATTCGGTACTTCGAGGACGAAGTCACGCGCTTGAAAAGCGACGGCATGGTGGCCGGTTCGGTACACCTGTGCAGTGGACAGGAAGCGATTTACGTCGGCGCATGCACAGCTCTCGATCTACCCCGGGACGCGGTCTTCTGCACCTACCGGGGACACGGCTGGGCCATCGCTTGCGGCGTACCACTGGTCGATCTCTTCGGTGAACTCCTCGGCCGCGAAACCGGGGTCAATGGCGGCCGCGGAGGCTCGGCGTACCTGTCCAGTCCCCGGCATGGAATGTACGGGGAGAACTCGATTGTCGGTGCGGGTGCCCCGATCGCCGCGGGGGCCGCCCTGGCCGCCACCTTCGATCGGTCGAATCGCGTCGTACTCACCGCTTTCGGTGACGGCGCAATGAACCAGGGTTCCGTACACGAGGCGATGAACTTCGCGGCGGTGTACACCCTGCCGGTCCTGTTCCTCATCGAGAACAACCACTGGTCGGAGCTGACGCCCATCGCCTCGATGGTCAGGTCCGACCGGCTCTTCAAGCGGGCGTCCAGCTACGGGATACCGGGCGTCCGGATCGACGGCAACGACGTCGCCGCGGTGCGTGACACCGTCGCCGAAGCCGCGGCCCACGCCCGCAAGGGCGGCGGACCGGTGGTCATCGAGGCGATGACCCAGCGGATCGTGGGCCACTACATCGGCGACGCCCAGCAGTACCGCACGGCGGAGGAGATCGACAGGGCACGTGAGGCGGAGCCGATCGCCCAGCTCAGCCAGCTGCTCCGCGAATCCACGCTCTCGCCCGCCGAGGTCGACATCGCGATGAGGGCGGTGCACGCCGAGGTGCGAGAGGCAGCCGCTGAGGCAGAGCGCGCCCCGCTGGCCGACCCTACAACCGTACTGGAGCACTTGTATGCCTGAGCTGGTTGAGCGCCTGACGTACGCACAAGCCGTGAACAGCGCATTGCGCCGGGCTCTCGCGGAATTGCCGGAGACCATCCTGTTCGGAGAGGACATCGCCGAGCCGGGCGGCGTCTTCGGCGTCACCAAGGGACTGCGCAAGGAATTCGGCAGCCGGGTGTTCGACACGCCGATCTCCGAGTCGGCGATCCTCGGCGGCGCGGTCGGTGCGGCGCTGATGGGACGCCGGCCGATCGCGGAGATCATGTGGGTGGACTTCACCCTGGTGGCACTCGACCAGATCGTGAACCAGGCAGCCAACGTCCGATACGTCTCCCGCGGCGAACTCACCGCGCCGATCACCATCCGGACCCAGCAAGGCACCATGCCCGGCGCCTGCGCCCAGCACTCCCAGAGCCTCGAGGCCTTCTTCGCGCACGTACCCGGGCTGCAGGTCTGCATGCCCGCGGAACCGCAGGACGCCTACGACCTGCTCTGGTCGGCGATCAACACGGACGACCCGTGCCTGGTGATCGAGAACCGCAACGTCTATCACCGCGAGAAGGTCGACGTGACCACCGGTGGTCCGGCACAGCAGCCCGGGCGGTCTCGCCAGCTCCGCGACGGCGACGACATCACCATCGTCTCCTGGGGGGTGATGGTGCACCAGGCGGTGGCAGCGGCCGATGAGCTGCGTACGCGCGGCCACCGCGCGAGCGTTCTCGACCTGCGCTGGCTGCGCCCCCTGGACACCGAGGCGATCCTGCGCAGCGTAGCCCGTACCAGGCGACTGCTGGTGGTACACGAGGCCCATCGCTTCGCCGGCCTCGGCGCCGAGATCATCGCGACGGCGGTCGAGGCAGGCACCGCGTTCGCCGCGCCGCCAATGCGGCTGGCGATGCCGGACGCGCGGATCCCGGCCGCACCATCACTGCTCGCCGCGCTGCTGCCGTCCGCGCAGGGCATCACCCAGGCGGCCGAGAAGATGCTCCTGGCCTGAGTGCTTCGCCGGCCGGGACGGCATGACCGCCCCGGCCGGCTCGCTCGCGGCCCGCGCTCTCAGGCCGCCTCGTACTCCCGGGCGGCGGCGAGCACACCCGCCGCGGCGGCACGCGGAACGGCGACCGCGCCGTCAGCGTCGGCCACGATCACATCCCCGGGGCTGACCACGATCCCGCCGCACGCGACCGCCACGTTGACCTCTCCGGGCCCCGTCGCCGGTGGCCGGCGAAGGCTCTGGCCGCGGCACAGCACCGGCAGGCCGGTCATCTCGATCTCGGTGACATCGCGGACGTGGCCGTCGATCACCACGCCGGCCAGGCCCTGCCGCTTGAGCCGTTCGGCGAGCCGGCCACCGAGCACCGCGAAGGCGGAGATCGCACCGGCGGCAACAACCAGCACGTCGCCTGGCTGGGCCAGGTCCATGGCGATCCGGCGGACCTCCACCGAGCCGGCCGGCACCGCCACGGTCACGGCCGGGCCGGCGAAGCGTCGCAGCGGACGGTAGACCGGGCCGATCCCGGCATCCATCGAGCACGCGCCCTGCATGACGTCGGACAGGTCGGTCGGGGAAAAGGCCATGAGCCCTGTGACGATCTCCTGGCCAGGGCCGTCCACCCGAGGGTGCCGGCGCCGGCCGATGTCATGCGATTGGCGTCCGTCGTCCATCTCTTGTCGCTACTCCCGTCTGGTGATCACGGTTGGGGCAGCCGCCATGCCGCGGCGGCCGTCAGGCGGTTGGCGCGCTCAGCAGGCGGACCCTGCGTGCCTCGCGCCCGGCCCGGGGATCCGGGTCCGGACAGGACAGGATCAGCTCACGGGTGTACTCCTGCGTCGCGTGGCCGATGATCTCGGGCGTCGGACCGAGCTCGACGATCCTCCCGTTCAGCATCACGGCCACCCGGTCGCAGAGATAGCTGATCACGCCGAGGTCGTGCGAGATGAAGATGAGCGTGAGGCCCAGTCGCTGCTGCAGGTCCTTCAACAGGTTCAGGATCTGCGCCTGGACGGAGACGTCCAGCGCGGAGACCACCTCGTCGCAGACCAGCAGCCGGGGGCGGGGAGCCAGCGCACGGGCGATCGCGACCCGTTGCAGCTGGCCGCCGGACAGGGAGCCCGGCTTGGCGCCCAGCTGGTCGTCGCCGAGTCCGACCTGGGCGAGCAGCTCGCGTACCCGCGTCAGGCGTCCGGCCCGGTCCAGCCGCCGGTCGTGGATCAACAGCGCCTCCTCGACCAGCTGACGCACCGTCATCCGGGGGTCGAGGGACGCCTGCGGATCCTGGTACACCAGCTGCATCTCGCGGCGCAGGGCGCGCAGCTCCCGCCGGCGCAGCCGGGTGATGTCGCGGCCGTCGAAGCGGATCGTGCCCCGCGCCGGGTCGCAGAGCCGCAGGATGGCCCGGGCGGTCGTGGTCTTGCCTGACCCCGACTCGCCGACGAGGCCGAAGGACTCGCCCTCCCGCACCCGCAGGGACACCCCGTCGACCGAACGGGTGCTGCCGCCGCCGCGCTGGGGAAACTCGACCACGAGGTCCTCGACCACGACCAGACAGGACTCGTCCACCGCTGTGCTCAACCGTTCTCACCCTTCCGCGCCGGGGCGGGCCGGCGCGACGCCGGACCGCTCTCCGGCAAGACGATGTAGCCGTCCCTGGCCAGCCGCGGGAGGACCCCGCCCGCCGAGACGATCTCGAGGAGCTCCGGCGGTACCGCCCGGCCCGCCAGCCTGTTGCCGTCGCGGCAGTTGATCACCTCGCCGGAGGCCAGGTCGGCGCTGACCTCGTCGAGCTCGGCGACGGCCGACGCGATGCCCGGACACTCCAGTATCGGCAGCCCCGCGTTCACCGCGCTGCGGAAGAACAGGCCGTTGACCGATTCGGCGACGACGCCGGCTATGCCGAGCTCGACCAGGATCGTCGAGACCGGACGGCCTGATCCGCAGCCGAAGTTGCGCCCGGCGACGATCAGATCGCCGGGTTCGACCTGTTGTGCCCAGCCGGGCCGGTTGGCGCTGAAGACCAGCCCCGGCCGTTGCGCCGCGGGCACCCGGTAGGCGGTGTTGGGCAGCATCAGGTCGGTGTTCATGTGGTCGCCGAAGCACCAGGCTCGGCCGCGGAACCGCACCGGGCTCCCTCCTTGCGCTGCGCGCCTCACCGCAGCACCGCACGGCGAGCGAAGTCCCGCGGGTCCGCCAGGACACCTCGTACCGCGGACGCCGCCACGGTGGCGGAGGAGCCGATGTAGATCTGCGCGTCCGCTGCGCCCATCCGGCCCCGGAAGTTCCGGGTGCTGGAGGTGATGCAGACCTCCCGGCCGCCCAGCACGCCCATGTGCGCACCCCAGCACGCACCGCACGTGGAGTTGGTCACCACGGCGCCCGCTTCCACCAGGATCTCCACATACCCACGGCGGACCGCTTCGAGGTAGACCGCCTGAGATGCCGGGGTGACGATCAGGCGTACCCCGGCCGCCACCCGCCGGCCGCGCAGCACCTCGGCGGCGGTCGCCAGATCGCTGAGCTTGCCGTTCGCGCACGAGCCGATGAACGCCTGGTCGATGCGTTGGTCCGCCACCTCGGCCACCGGCACGGTGTTGTTGGGCACGAACTCCGGCAGGGCCACCATCGGGGAGACCGAACCGAGATCGACGATCCGCCGGTCGTGGTAGACCGCGTCCTCGTCGGCCAGGGCCGGCTCGAAGTCCGTCGCGCCGATCCGCGCCAGGTGTCCGGCCGTGACCTCGTCGTAGGGGAAGACCGCGAACTCCGCACCCAACTCGGCGCACATGGTGGCGATGGTGGCCCGGTCGTCGAGCCCGAGACCGGCCACGCCCGCCCCACCGAACTCGACGTTGAGGTTGGTGTGCTCGCCGTAGCGGCCCGCGAGGTACAGGAACACGTCCTTGCCGAAGACCATCGGCTGCGGCCGGCCGACAAGGTCGTACCGTATCGTCGGGCAGACCTGGAACCAGGTCCGGCCGGTGCAGAGCACCTGGGTCATCTCCAGCCGCCCGAGCCCGCGCCCGGCGGCGTTGAGCACGCCGCAGGCGCAGGTGTGCGAATCCGAGCAGGCGAGCATCTGGCCGGGCAGAACCAGGCCCTGTTCCAGGATCACCTGGTGGCAGATGCCGCCCTGGCTGCCCACGTCGAAGAGTCGTTCGATGCCGAACTCCCGGGCGAATTCGCGGGCCAGCCGCTGCCCGTCCGCGTCGGCGATGGTGGGCGCGGGGATGGAGTGGTCCAGGATGATCGACACTCGTTCGGGATGGTCCATGCGGACCGGCAGCGGCTCGGTCTTCGTGACGAACGCCTGGTCGAGGTAGACGATGCTGTCGATCTCGCAGACCACGATGTCGCCGGGCCGGGCCGGCTTTCCGCTCGCCCGCTCCAGGATCTTCTCCGTCATCGTCCGGCCCGGCGTCGGGCCGCCCTCCGTCCGGTTCGTCACGGCGTCGCCGCCTCGGCGAGCAGGCCCGGTGTCACGTCGCTCCGCTCGTCCACTGCGGTCCAGAAGGCGATCAGCCCAGCGGTCCGCTCCTGTCCGATCACCGGAGCGGCCAGGGCGCGGAACTTCGCCGCGACCTGGTCGAACGTGAGCGGGTTGCGCCAGTATCCGGGTGGGTCCAGCACCACGAAGCTGAACTTTTCGCCGTTGCGGGCACGCGCGGCCACCGTGAGCCGGATGTGCTCCGGGAAGGCCTGCTCGCAGCCGTCGTCGAGATACACGCTGATCTTCGCCATCTGCGGCCGGAGGCTCTCGTCGAGGTACGCGGCCGGCTCGAAGGTGGCCAGATCGATCGCACCGTCCACCATCGCGCGTGCGAACAGGTACGGCATGCTGTGGTCGGCCGTCTCCCGGGTACGCGGATCCCACTTGGCCGGGTCGCTGCCGATCTCGTGCCAGGATGACCAGTGCGTGCCGATGCTGATCTTGTCCAGGTCCTCCAGCCGAACCTGCTCACGCAGTTGCAGGGCGGCGGCGACCGCGGCGGTCGCGTTGTACTCGACCGGCCACGGCTTGACGCTGGTCCGCAGCAGCCGGAAGTCCTCGGCCACCCGGTCCGGGAAACCGTCCAGGGTGAACCGGCCGGAGACCAGCTCCCACAGGCCGTGCCGTCCCTCGATCGGGGCCGCCGGTCCGGTCATCCCCTCGATCGCCAGCATCATCGCGAAGGTCGCGTTGCGCACGGCGTACGCGGTGGCCGCCCCCTTCCACATCGACAGCGAACCGGCCCGCGTGTTGCGCAGCGGCACGTTCGCGGTCGCGCAGATCGCCAGCGCCTCCCGGATGACCTCCGCGGAGCAGCCGAGCATGCTGCCGAGGCCGGCCACCGCGCCGAGGCCGATGGCGTACCCCTGGTCCCAGCCCTTCTCCCGCAGCTGGGTGGCGTCCGCGATCCGCGCCGAGACCTCGTACGCGACCACCAGGCCGGTGATGAAGTTGCGGCCGGTCACTCCAGGCTGGCCGGCGAGGGCGGCCAGCGCACCGACCATGTCGCTCGGGTGGCTTCCGGGGTAGAAGTCGTTGTAGTCCAGGTACCGGATGGCGCAGGTGTTCGCGTAGGCCGCCTGCTCCGGCCCGCCCCGGCGGGATGAGCCCAGCACCACGCCGGCGTACAGGTCGCCCGGACTCGCCGCCGGGACCAGGCGCCGGGCGATTCGGGCCTGGTCGCTGTCCAGCCCTCCGATGGCACAGCCCAACGCATCCAGCGCCAGCTTGACGGCGCCTGAGCGGACCACGTCAGGGAGGTCGTCGTAGGTCTGCTTCGCGGCATACTCCGCGATGCTACGAATGGTCTCGTCCATCTCGAACTCCCAGCTAGGGTCGATGATCATCGTTTCGCCCGGTCGGTCCGGCCGGCTGTCGGCTGCCGACGAGGTCGCCTCCGGGCCCGCCGCCCCGGTCGTGCGGACCGGATGCGGAGGCCGCACCGCCGGTCGTGACGGTCTCCGCCCGGACCTGTTCCGCGAAATGGCAGGCCGACGTATGTCCGGCGGCGTGTTCGAGCGTGACCAGCGCAGGCTCGGTCTGGGTACAGATCTGTTGAGCCCGATGGCACCGGGGTGCGAACCGGCACCCGGCCGGCCGGGCGACCGGCGACGGCGGGCTGCCCGGGATGGGCTGCAGCGGCTCCCGGGCGTACGCGTCCAGCCTCGGCGCCGAGCGCAGCAGACCGGTGGTGTAGGGGTGCGCCGGGGCGCCGAAGAGCTCGTCCACGGGGGCGCTCTCCTGCACCACGCCGGAGTACATCACGGCGACCCGCTCGGCGAAACCGGCGACCAGGGCCAGGTCGTGCGAGATCAGGAGCACGGACATCTTCCGCTCCTCGGACAGCGTCCAGAGCATGTCCAGCAGGCGGGCCTGCAGCCGGACATCGAGCGCCGTGGTCGGCTCGTCGGCGATCAGCAGATCCGGATCACCCATCAGGGCCGCCGCGATGATCACCCGCTGGCGCATGCCGCCCGAGAAGTGGTGCGGATAGTCGTCGAAACGCCGCGCCGGATGCGGGATGCCCAGGCTGCCGAGCAGCGAGACCGCCTGATCGCGAGCCTCCTTCCGGCCCAGCCCGCGGTGCCGGCCGGCCTCGACGACCTGCCTGCCGATGGTCAACACGGGGTTCAGCGCGGTCATCGGATCCTGGAACACCATGCCGATCCGGTTTCCCCGAATCCTGCGCAGCCCGGCGGGCGGCAGCGAGAGCAGATCGGTGTCGTCCAGCCAAATCCTCCCCTCCGTCCTCGCCTGCGGCATCAGGCGCAGGATCGAGTGCGCGGTCACGGACTTGCCGGAGCCCGACTCGCCGACGACACCGACCCGCTCCCCCTTGCCGATCGAGAGCGACACGCCGCGAACCGCGTGCAGCATCCCGTGCCGGGTGGCGAACCGGACGTGCAGATCCTGGATTCGCAACAGCGGGTTCGGCACGCCATGATCAGGGGCGGCCATGGCTCATCGCCTCACTTTCGGATCCGCGAACAGATACGCGATGTCCACGAGGATGTTGACGACGATCGCCACCGTGGCGATCACCGCGACCGAGGCGGTGATCAGCGGAAGGTCGCGCTGCTCGATCGCACCGATCAGCATCCGGCCGATGCCCGGCCAGCTGAAGATGACCTCGACGATGACGATCCCGTTGAGCAGGGACGCCACCTCGCTGCCCACCAGGGTCAGGATCGGGATCGCGGCGTTGCGCAGCACGTGCCGCCGCGCGATGACGCCCTCGCTGACCCCGCGCGTGCGGGCCGCCGTGACGTACAGACGGCCCATTTCCTCGGAGACCGACGACCGGGTGATCTGGGCGACCCGCCCCATCGGCAGCAACGCCATCGCGCACGCCGGCAGGATCGCGTACGAGAGCCCGCCGTAGCCGTTGGTCGGAAGCAGCCGGAGGGTTACCGCGAAGACCAGGATGAGCACCAGCCCCAGCCAGAACGCCGGGATCGAGACGCCGATCGCGGAGATCGACGTGACGAGCCGGTCCGCCAACGCGTGCGGGCGTCGCCCGGCCACCAGACCGAGCACCACGCCGAGTGGTACCGCGATCAGCACCGTGATCTCGGCCAGATACGCGGTCTTCGCGAAGGCGCTCAGGGCGAGCGGCAGCGCCGGCACTCCCCGCCAGGTGGAGTCGCCGAAGTCGCCCCGCAGCCAGCCGGACATCGAGTCGAGGAACTGGCTCCACAGCGGCTGGTCCAGCCCGAGCTGGGTCCGCAGCGCGTCGACCTGTTCCTGCGACGCCTCGGGCGGCAGCATCAGCGTCGCCGGGTCGCCGATCGCGTGGCTCATCAGGAAGACGATGCAGAGCACGGCCAGGACGGTGAGCGCACCGTAGAGCAGCCGGCGCAGGACCAGCACGGCGAGCGCGTCGGAGTCCCACAGCCGGGTGAACAGGGACAGGACGTGCCGTCCTGTCCCGCCGGGCAGCGGAGGACGGCTCGCCTCGATCGTCGGAGTGCTCATCGACCCGCGCCGCCGGGCAGGGTGATGGTGTTCACCAGTACCGCCCCGTCGTTGCGGGCCACCCACTTCAGCCCCTGGCGGGCCCCGTAGAAGCGGGCCGGCCGCCCGATCGGCAGGACGGCGTAGGTGTTGTACAGGTCGGCAGCGACCTGCGCATATGCGGCCTGTCGTGCCTCGCCGGTCTGCTCCGCGGCGCTCGCGGCACGCGTGTCGAGCGCCTTGTCGCACATGGCGGAGACGGCGCCGGCACAGGTGAACCAGCCGACGGTGGCGGACAGGTCGCCGAGTTGGTTGCTGTGCATGTACAGCAGGGCCCAGCCCCGGTCGGCCGGAGCCGGTTTCGCCCGCAGGCCGGTCTGCAGCTGGGAGTTCTCCATCACGCGGGAGGACGCCTTGAGGCCGAGCGCGGTGAGCTGGGCCTGGATGACCTGGACGATCTGGTCGCCCTGCGGGACGAACCCGTTCCTGTCGATCACGTTGATCGGCTGGTCGATCGGGACGCCGGCCGCCGCCGCCTCGGCGAGCAGGCGCTTCGCCTCGGCCACGTCGTGCGGGTACGGCTTCAGGTCCGGGTTGTAGCCGAGCACGCCGGGCCGGACCAGTTGCGAGGCCTGCGCTCCCTGGGGGATGTACTGCTCGACGATGGCCTTGGTGTCGATGCCGAGGGCGATCGCCTTGCGCACCCGGCTGTCCTTCAACATCGGGTTGGTCGCCGCGTCCAGCCGGAGCAGGATCGTCTCCACCGATCCGGTGGTGACGCACTGCGGCTTGCACTGCGCCGGCTCGAGTTGAATGGCGAGGTCCGCGTCGCCCGCCTGCACCGCCGAGGAGCGCACCGAGGACTCGCTGTTGAAGGTGAACCGCACGTTCTTGACGGTGGGCCGCGGCTGCCCCGAGTCGGCCGCCAGGCCCCACCAGGAGTCGTTCGGTTCCAGGTCGAGGTACTGTCCGCGCTGCCACTTGGCGAGCCGGTACGGACCGGTGCCGACCGGATCCGAGTCGTACGTCTTCTTCGTCAAGGTCTGCGGGGAGAAGATCGGGCTGAAGAAGAGCCGGGAGGGCAGGATCGGGTCGGGTTCGGCGGTGTTCACGTCCAGCTCGTACTCGCCGGCCGCCTTCGCCGTGATCTGCGGCCCCATGAACTGCAGGAGGGCGAAGTTGTTCGCCTTGTCCCAGGTGTAGTTGAGCGCCGCGGCGGCGGCCTCGGCGTTGAACGCCGTTCCGTCGTGGAACTTCACGCCCTGCCGGAGCGTGAACCGCCAGGTCGTCGGGCTCGCCTGGCTCCACTTGGTGGCCAGCAAGGGGTCCACGCTGCCGGTCTCGGCGTTGCGCATCACCAGGGGTTCTTCCACGTTGTAGATCCATGGCGTGCCTTCGTCGGAGACGGCCGACCAGCTGCCCATGGTGCGCGGTTCCTCGGCCAGCGCGACGGTCAGGCGGGCACCGCCGCCGCCGTCGGTGTCGGAGGCGTCCGGCGCGCAGGCCGCGCCCGCGCCGAGGAGAACGAGGGCGCTGGTCAGGCACCCGAGGATGCGGGCCGATCCGGCGTAGGCGGACGTCGCGTCCCGCCGTCTCGGTTCGGCCGGGGGCGTGGCATCCGATTGGTTGACATGCATCGAAGGTCCGTCCTTCTCAGAGGCATTCGGCGGTGGGGTGTGATGGGGCGGGCCGGCGACCGCGGGGCGGGATGGCCGTGATCAGGCGCCGCGCCCGTGCTGTTCCAGATCCATACGCAGGACCGGCTTGGCCGAACTGCCGCCGAACCGGGCGGCGATGATGTTCAAGCTCAACGCGGTCAGCATGATGGCGACCCCGGGTAGGGTGACCTGCCACCATGCGGTGGTCATGTAGTTCTTGCCCTCGGCGAGCATCAGTCCCCAGGAGGCCTCGGGCGGTTGCACCCCGAGTCCGATGAAGTCGAGTGACGCCTCCAGCAGCATCATCATCGCCATCTCGAGGGTGAGCAGGACACTCACCGGGCTGAGCACGTTGGGCAGGGCGTGGCGCAGGATGGCCCGGGCGTCACTCGCCCCGAGCTGCAGGATTCCCTCGAAGAACTGGCGCTCGCGCAGCGACAGGAGAATGCCCCGGACCAGCCGGGCATATACCATCCAGCGGGTCACCGCCAGTACGAGCACCACGTTGAGGATTCCCGATCCGAGGACGTAGAGCGCGAGTAGCGCGATGAGCAGGGACGGCAGGCCCATCTGCAGGTCGACGATCCGCATGATCAGACTCTCCCGGAAGCCGCGGTAGTACCCGGCGAGCAGACCAAGGGTCACCCCGATGAGGCCGGAGAGCAGCACGCTGAGGACGGCGACCAGCAGCGAGACGCGGGCGCCGTAGATGAGCCGGCTCAGCTCGTCCCGGCCCAGCGCGTCGGTGCCGAGCAGCGCGGTGGACCCGCCGTCGCCCAGCGTGCCCGGCGGACTGTTCCGTAGTGCCGGGTTGATCGCCATCGGGTCGTGTGGCGCCACGATCGGGGCGAACACCGCCGCGAGGACGAGCACGACCAGGAATCCGACCGCGGTGCCCAGCAGCAGGTTCCCGCGGCCGACGTGCCACACCATCCGCACTCGGGACCGCAGCGCCGATGCGGCGTTGGGGCTCGGAACCGGGGGCGAGGCGGTCTTCTCCGGCCGCCCGCTCGTCGCCTCTGGCGTCACGACGTGGCCCTCCTCCAGGAGTCGCAATGGGGCCGAAATCATCGAATGGCGTTGGTCACCGGATCTAGCCGCCGGCTGGGACTTTCCAAACATCTGAAGATCGCCGGCCGCCTTTGCGGTAAATGAGACTCCGGCCGGACCCACGTGATATTCGCCGGTCTCCGGTCCGATGCTTGGTCGGCCGTCGCGGTCTCAGGCCCGGTGGCACCGCACATCGCCGACTGGAGGTCCTCGTTGTCCGAGCCGATGTCAACCCCCACCGTGGCCGCCCGGATCCTCGACGCGCTCGCCGCCCTCGGCGTCGACCGGGTCTTCGGACTGCCGGGCGTGCACAATCTGCCGTTCTGGCGAGAGCTGGGCCCGGGACGGCCGAGCATCATCGGGGTCCGGCACGAGCAGGCCACCGTCTATGCCGCGGATGGCGCGGCCCGGGCATCCGGTGGACTGGGCGTCGCGCTCACCACCACCGGTCCCGGTGCCGCGAACGCGGCGGGTGCCTTCGGCGAGGCATGGTCATCCTGCAGCCCGGTGCTGGTGATCGCCAGCGAGATCCCCACCAGACTCCGAAAGCCCGGTAGCACCCGCCGGGTCCTGCACGAATGCCGGGATCAGGCGGCGATCTTCGAGCCGCTGGCCAAGGCGGTGTACCGGCCCCGGACACCGCAGGAAGTCGGCGCCGCTGTTCGCGATGCGGTCACCACCGCGCTGGCCTTCCCGCGCGGCCCCGTCTACCTGGACATCCCGACCGACGTGCTGGACCTGCCCGGTCCGCAGATCGTGATACCGCCAGGGGTGACCCGCCCCGCCCCCACCGCCGAGCAGATCGCGGCCGCCGCGGCCGAGATCGACGCCGCCGAGCGGGTGATCGTCTGGGCCGGTGGCGGAGCGATCCAGTCAGGCGCGAGCGCCCAGGTCGGCGCGCTCGCGCGGCGGCTGTGCGCCCCCGTGCTGACCACATACGCCGGTCGGGGCGTCCTGCCCGCCGACGATCCGTACCTGGTCGGCCTTCCCCCACATGAGCCTGAGGTGGCCAAGCTCCTCGAGTCGGCCGACCTGATGGTGGCGGTCGGCTCGGACTTCGACGGTATCGCCACCAAGAACTGGTCGATGCCACGCCCGCCGCGGCTGGTCGCGGTCAACTGCGATCCGGCGGACGCGAGCAAGGACTACCAGCCCGACGTACTTGTCGTCGCCGACGCGGCGACCGCGCTCGACGAACTGATTCCGGCCGTCCGTGCGCGCACCGCCTCGTGGGCACCCGAGCTGCCGGCCCTGCGGAGCCGGATCCGGGCTGACATCCGCGCCGACTCCCGCACCACCACGGCGATGGAACTGGTCGAGGCGGTCGAGGCCGGCTGGCCCCGCGACGGCCGGATCGTCAACGACATGGCGATCGGCGCCTACTGGGTCAACGCCTACGCCGACATCTACGGGCCGCGGCGGATCCAGTGCCCGATCGGCTGGGGCACGCTCGGATACGCCCTGCCCGCCGCCATCGGCCCCGCCTCGGACGGTCAGGGCCCGGTGCTCGCCATCGTCGGTGACGGCGGCATGATGTTCGCGCTCGGCGAGCTGGCCACCATCGTCCAGGAACGGCTGCCGATCACCGTCCTCGTCGTCGACGACGGCGGATACGGCATGCTGCGCTACGACCAGATCCACGACGGTGACGAGGAGCGCGGGGTCGACCTGCACGGCCCGGACTTCGCCCAGCTCGCCGCGAGCTTCGGCATCACCGCGATCCGCCGGGACTGCGTCGATGCCGGCCTGGGCGCGGTGCTCGCGGAGTGCGCCGAGGCGAAGGAGCCACGGCTGGTGTGGCTGCGCCAGAAGCTGATCCCGCCGCGCACGACTTCACCCCGCTGGAACGACTGAGCGCGTGGGGCACAGAACCGCATTGACGAGACGACCGGCCCGGTCGGGGCCAACGGCAGAAGGGGAACGACGCGTGGGTGCGCTGTCCGGAATACGCGTGCTGGAGCTCGGCGGTCGCCGCTCCGTCCAGGTGGCCGGCCAACTGCTGGCTCAGTTCGGCGCGGACGTCGTGACCGTCGAGCCGGCGCAGGGCACGGCAGAACGACGACAGGGACCGTGGCACGGCGAACCGGGCGTGGAGTCCAGCGTCTCGCACTGGTACTACAACGCCGGCAAGCGGTCCGTCACGCTGGACGCGGATCGCGGGCCGGACGTCGCCGAGCTCGCGTCGCTGCTGGTCACCGGAACTGTCGTCCTGGACGGCACCGACGACGGCCTCTGCCGGCCGGAGATCGCGCGACGGTGGTCCCGGGACCACCCCGGCACGCTCTACTGCCGGGTCACCCCGTTCGGCGATGACGGACCGTGGGCCGAGTACCGCTCGTCGGACCTGGTTTCCCTCGCTCTCGGCGGCGTGCAGGGACTCTGCGGCTACGACGACATCGACGTGCTGGAGCCGATCGCCCCCGCCGGCGGGCAGACCGGGCACGTGGCCGGGGTCGCGATCGCCACCGCGGTGATCGGCGCGTTGTGCCACCTGCTGCAGCATGGCGAGGGGCAGTCGCTGGACGTGGCCGAGCACGACGCGCTCGCCGTCAGCACCGAGATGGCCAACACCTACTGGGAGTACCAGCACACCAACCCGCGCCGGGCCACGGGGCGACACGCCCGACCCTACGACAGTCCACCGTGGAACCACCGCTGCCGGGACGGGCGGTACCTCTGCGCCCTGCCCTTGTACCTCGAGGACGGGCGGTTCGCCGCCATGGTGGAGTGGTTCCAGCAGTTCGGGATGGCCGAGGACCTGGCCGACCCGGTGTACGCCACCTGGGACGAGCGGGCCCGGCACATGGACCACGTGGTTGCCGTCATCCGGCGGTTCTGCGCAACCCAGGATTCGCAGTACCTCTTCCACGAGGCGCAACGCCGCCGGTTGCCGTGGGCGGTGATCAACGGCCCCGCCGACCTGCTCGCCGACCCGCACCTGCGCGAACGCGGCTACTTCGCCGAGATCGCCGACGACCGGCGCGGCGTGCGGTGGCGCCACCCCGCGAACCCGGTCAAGCTCAGCGCCACCCCCTGCGTCGCGCCCAGCCGGGCTCCGCTGCTCGGCGAGCACAACGGCACTGTGCTGCCGCCCACCGGCGTCGGCTCGCCCGCCCGGCAGCGTCACGGGTCGCGTCCACTGGCGGGCCTGCGGGTCCTCGACTTCTCGTGGAGCGTGGTCGGACCGACCGTGACCCGGAACCTGGCCGCCCTCGGCGCCGAGGTGATCAAGGTCGAGTGGCCGGGACGGGCCGACGCGATGCGCACCACGATGTACGCCGCCGGTGAACGAAACAAGGGGCTCAACAACGGCCCGTTCTTCGCCAACCTCAACGTCGGCAAGCTCAGCCTCTCGCTCGACGCCCGCTCGGAGCGGGGCATGGCCCTCATCCACCGCCTCATTGCCGCGTCGGACCTGGTGGTGGAGTCCTTCTCCGCGGGAGTGTTCGCCCGGTGGGGCCTGGACCACGAGCGGCTGCGCTCGATCAACCCCGCCGTCATCTACGTCAGCGCCTCCGGCTTCGGCCACTCCGGCCCCTACATGGACTACGGAACCTGGGGACCGACCGCCCAGGCGTTCAACGGGATGACGGCGATCTCCGGCGTACCCGGGCAACCGCCCGCCGGCTGGGGATGGTCGTTCATGGACGTCATCGCCGGCGGGATGGCCACCGTCGCGACCCTCGCGGCGATCTGGCACCGGGACCGCACCGGCGAGGGGCAGAAGGTCGAGATCGCACAGACCGAGGCGGGACTGGCCCTGCAGGGCGCGTCGCTCCTCGCCACGCAGCTCGATCCGCAACTGGCGGTGACGGCCCGCGTCGGCAATCAGACGGTCGGCCCGCCGGCGCAGCGCGTCGCCACCTACCGAGGCGAGCAAGGGGTGCCACACAACGTCTACCCCACCGCGGGTGGCGGTCACTACGACTACTGCGTGGTCACGGTCATCGACGACGCGCAGTGGCGCGCGCTGTGCACAGTGATCGACGCCCGCGACTGGCTGGCCGACCCCGAACTCGCTACCGCCACCGGGCGGGCCCATCGCCAGGACGAAATCGACCGAGTCCTCGCCGACTGGACGCGCCGCCGCGACAAGTATGAGGTGATGCGGCTGTTGCAGGGCGCCGGAGTGCCGGCCGGCGCTGTGCAGTCCGCGCAGGACCGGATGGAACACGACCCGCAGTTGCGCCACCGCGGAGTATTCCCGGTGCTCGAGCATCCCTATCTGGGACAGCACCGCTTCGAAGCCCCGCCGTTCCGGCTCTGTGCCACCCCGGCCCAGCTGGACCCGGTCTGGCCGAGCATCGGCGCGCACACCGAACAGGTGTTACGCGACGTACTCGGCCTGGACGCCGAGGAGATCCGCGCACTGGCCGAGGAAGGGGTCACCTGGCCGGCGGGGATGCCGCGGGAGGTCTCGGTGGAGCGCTCGCTGTGGTGACCGACCGCCCGGCCGGCGAGACGCCGGTGAGGAGGATGTTCGATGAATGACGCCGCGGCGAAGTACTGGTGGGCGGCGATCGCCCGGCACCAGCTACTCGTACAGCATTGCGCCGGATGCGACCGCTACCAGCACCCGCCCGCCTCGACCTGCCGCGGCTGCCACGCCGGCGCCCGGCTGGAGTGGCAGGAGCACGACGGCCTCGCCCCGGTCGTGTCGTACACCGAGGTGCACTCCAGCACCTACCCCGGGTTCACGGTGCCGTACTGGCTCGCCACGCTGCGGATCGCCGAGGAGGCGTACCTGGTCTCCAACCTCGTCGACCTCCGCGGGCGGCCCCATGCCGGGCTGCTGACCCGGGTGCGGTTCATCGAGCGCGGTGGACGCACCATTCCGGTGTTCGCACCGGTCGAGACCTGATCGCACGCCGGCGGATGAACGCGAGGCGCTGGACGCTCCCGGGGCACCGGGATGGGAGGGAGAACGAAGCATGGATGCGGCGATCCTCGGCGTGGCCGACAGCGAACTGGGCAAGCTGGCGCACCTGACCACCTTCGACATCGCCGCGCAGGTCGCCGCCGGGGCCTGTGCTGACGCCGGGGTCGAGCTTGACCAGGTCGACGGCCTGATCACCAACATGCCAATGGTCGGCGGCTCCTCCCGGCCGGCCCCCGCGCTGGCGGAGTACCTCGGCATCCAGACCCGGCTGCGGCACACCGGCACCCCTACCGTCGGCGGCGCCGCCGCGATCGCGGCGGTGGCCGAGGCGGCCCTGCTGGTCGCGGCCGGGCGGTGTACGACGGTACTCATCGCCTTCGCCGACACCCCGCGGACCGGGCAGGATCGGCGCAGCTCCGTCGAGGCGTTCTCCCGGATGCGCCACCCGGAATGGGAGCAGCCCTTCGGGATGCTGAACGTCTCCGCGTACGGGCTGCTCGCCCGGGCGTATCTGGACCGGCACGGGCTGGACGACGATGCGCTGGCGGTGCTACCGCCGGTGCTGCGAGAGCACGCCCGCACCCACCCCGGCGCGGTCTACCGGACCCCGTTGAGCGTGGCGGACGTCGTCGTCTCCCGCCCGGTCGCCACCCCGCTTCGCCTGCTGGAATGCAGCCCGATCTCGGACGGCGGCGCAGCGCTGGTGGTCGGGCGGGCCGGGACCGGCCGACGGGACGTCCGACTGCGGGCCTGGGCAGAGGGCTATCAGTACGACAGTTTCTGCTACGCCGGTGACCTCTCCCGCACCGGCGCGCTCCTCTCCGCACAGCGCTGCCTGGCCGATGCCAAGATGCGGGCGCTCGACGCCGACGTCGCACTGCTCTACGACAGCTACTCCATCACCCTCGCGATCGAGCTTGAGGAGTTGGGCTTCTGCCCGCCGGGCACCGCACCGGACTTCGTGGCCGGTGGCGGAATCGGACTCACCGGCGTGATCCCGGTCAACCCGCACGGCGGGCTCCTGTCGCACGCACACTGCGGCGGCGCCGCGGGCGTACACCACGTCACCGAAGCGGTACGCCAACTCTCCGGCGACGCGGCCAACCAGGTCCGCGGCGCCCGCACGGCCCTGCTGCACGCCGAGGGCGGCATCGTCTCGGCCAACTGCACGGCGGTGCTGGAGGCATGACGGCCGGCCAGCACGGCGACCCGGCCAGACGCACCAGACGCATCGGAGGTAAGCCATGACAGTCACCACCCCGGCCGATCGGTTCGACGTCGGCACACTGCTCACCGAGAACACGTTCCTGATCGGCGGTCGTTGGGTTCCGGCGGTCGAGGGCGGCACGATCGATGTCATCAACCCGGCCACCCGAGAGGTCCTGCTGCGGGTCCCGGCCGGAGGGGCCCGGGATGTCGACGCCGCGGTCGACGCGGCGACGACGGCCTTCCCGGGGTGGCGGGACACCAGCCCCGCGGACCGGGCCGACCTGCTGTCACGGTGGGCCGAGCTGTGCCGCCGGCACGCCGGCGAATTGGACACGCTGGAAGCGATGGAGGTCGGGAGGCCACGGCAGGGTGGCTCCCCGATCCCCCGAACCATCGGGTACATCGCCGGTCTCGCCGACAAGGTGACCGGGGTGACCCTGCCGACGCACAGCCCCGACGTGCTGGGGCTGACCCTCCGCGAGCCGTACGGCGTCTGCGGCAGCATCATCCCCTGGAATATTCCGGGCAAGCTGATGGCCGCCGACGTCGCCCCCGCCATCGCCGCCGGCAACACAGTGGTGGTCAAGCCGGCCGAGGATGCGCCGCTGACCTGCCTCTACCTGGCCAAGCTCGCTGAACTGGCCGGCATCCCGCCGGGCGTGATCAACGTGGTCGTGGGGTACGGCGCCGACGCCGGCGCCGCGCTGCCCGCGCATCCCGGGATCCGCCGGATGAGCTTCACCGGCTCCCCCGAGACCGGTAGCCGGGTGATGGCCGCCTGCGCCCGCAACCTCATCCCACTCCACCTCGAACTGGGCGGCAAATCGCCGCAGATCGTGCTCCGCGACGCCGATCTCGCCTACGCCGTGCCCGCGATCGTACGTAGCCTCACGTTCAACGCCGGCCAGGTCTGCGCGGCCGGCACCCGGCTGCTCGTCGACCGGAAGATCAAACGGGACGTGGTCGCAGCGGTCTGCGATGCGCTGGCCGCGGTGCGCGTCGGACCGTGGTACGAGCCGGTCGACATGGGCCCGCTGATCAGCGCCCGCCAGGAGCAGCGCGTCCTGGAGTACCTGGATATCGGCCGTGCGGAGGGCGCTCGGGTGGTCCGCGGCGGGCACAAGCTCACCGGGGAGATGTTCGACGGCGGCTTCTTCGTCGCGCCGACCGTCTTCGACGAGGTCGAGCCCGGCATGCGCATCGCCCAGGAGGAGATCTTCGGACCGGTGCTGTCGGTGCTGACCTTCGACGACGAGGACGAGGCGCTGAGCATCGCCAACGGCACCCGCTACGGCCTGGTTGCCTCGGTGTGGACGGGAAGCGTGGATCGGGCGATCCGGCTGTCCCGGGCCGTCCAGGCCGGCCAGGTGTACGTCAACACGATGGGCTCGACGGATGTGATCGGCGCGCCGTTCGGCGGGTATCGCCACAGCGGCTTCGGCCGGACCATGTCCGCCGATTCCATCCTGGACTACACACAGACCAAGACCCTGGTGCTGAAGGGCATCGGACAAGGGCTGGCCGGGTAGGACTCGCCCCGCCCGGCTTCGCGAGGAGCCTCCACCGTTTCAGGGACGGCCCAGGAGCGTGTCGGCGACGTGCTGAAGGTGGCTGCGCATAGCGTCGTGGGCGCCGTCGCTGTCGCGGTCGCGCAGCGCATCGACGATGGCGGTGTGCTCGCCGTGGTAGCGGCACCGGCGTTCGGGGGTTGAGGTGCGCCGTTTGAGGCTGCCCCAGACCGGCAGGGTGCGGGCGGTGTTCATGACGTCGAAGAGATTGAGGAGCAGGCCGTTGTGTGCGGCCTGCGCGATGGCGCGGTGCAGGTGCGCGTCCCACCCCTCGAAGTCCTCGAATCCTTCGCTGCGGCCCCCGTGGTCGAGGAAACCGGTCATGCGGTCGAGGTCGGCCTGAGTAGCGACGCGAGCGGCGAGGGCAGCGACCGGGGGCTCAAGCAAGAGGCGGACCTGCATGATCTCGGCCGGGCTGGTGTTGTCGGGCGCGGTGGGATGCAAGACCGCGGCGTCGGTGAGGAAGGTGCCGCGGCCCACCTGCCGAACCACGACGCCCTCGCGTTCGAGGCTCTCCAGGGCCTTGCGGATCGCGCTGCGAGGGGCCGCAAGGCGTTCCACCAGGGCACGCTCGGTTGGCAGTTGGGCGCCCGGGCCGAGCGTGCCGTCCTGCAGTCCGTCGCGCAGCAGGGCGCGCAGGGCTCCGTCGACCGTCGCTGTCACCCGCTCATCCTAACCGGCGAAACCAATCGAGACCAATAGCGCGGATCAAGTCGCGGAGTTACTCCTGGCTGTGGACTTCGCGCCCGCCACGACGTAACGTGGCCGCAACACTTAATGGTCCCGATTGGTTAGGATTGGTTCATGAGGTTTGTGACCTTCTCCGTTGGCAGCGGGCCGCGCGTGGGCGTCGCCGACCCCGAGCGCGGCACCGTGCGTGACGTGACCGCCCTGCTGCCCGGGGGTGCAGGACTGCTCGAGCTGATCGAGGCCTGGGACGACCTGGCGCCCCGCCTGAGCGACGAGGCGGCCGGCCGGCCGGCGTACTCGCTGGACGCCGTGGACCTGCTCGCGCCCATCCCGACACCGCGGCGCAACCTCTTCTGCGTCGGCAAGAACTACCGCGACCACGCGGTCGAGTTCGGCCGCAGTGGCTACGACACGCCCGACCGCTCGGAGGCCCTGCCCGACAAGCCGATTCTGTTCAGCAAGGCGACCACCTCGGTCACCGGCCCCGGCGGGCGGATCGACCCCCACACCGGCGTCACGCGTGAGCTGGACTACGAGGGCGAGCTGGCGGTGATCATCGGTCGCGGCGGACGGGGCATCGCTCGCGACCGCGCCCACGAGCACGTGTGGGGCTACACGATCGTCAATGACGTCACCGCTCGGGACCTTCAGCGCGATCACAAGCAGTGGCTGCTGGGCAAGTCGCTGGACACCCACTGCCCGATGGGCCCATACGCCGTGACCGCGGACGAGATCGCCGACGTGACCACGCTGCAGGTGCAGACCACCGTCAACGGCGAAGTGCGGCAGAGCGCCAGCGTGAAGGACCTGATCTTCGACATCCCGGAGCTGATCGCCACCCTCTCCGCCGGCATCACCCTGCTGCCCGGCGACCTGATCGCCACCGGGACGCCCGCCGGGGTCGGGATCGGCTTCGACCCGCCCAGATTCCTCAGCATCGGCGACGTCGTCACCGTGTCGATCACCGGCCTGGGCACCCTGACCAACCGCGTCGGCTGACCCCGAGGAGCACATGCGCATGAACGTCAACGGCAAGGAACTGGCCGTCGAGACCGACGGCGAAGGCCCCGCAGTCCTCATGATCCACGGCCTGGGCGGCACCTCCAACGTCTACCAGGTGCAGGCCGACGCCCTCGCCGCACGCTTCCAGGTCATCCGGGTCGACTCCGCCGGGGCGGGACGCTCCCCGCTGGCCGACGACATCAGCATCGACGGTCACGCGGAGGACCTGGCCGCCACGCTGGACACGCTCGGCGTGACGAGCGCCGCCGTGGTCGCGCACTCCATGGGCACGCTCGTCGCCCGGGCCCTGGCCGCCCGCCACCCCGACCGGGTCAGCTCCCTGGCACTGCTCGGCGCCGTGGCAGTCCCCACCGAAGCCGTCCGCCAGGCCCAGCGCGACCGCGCCACCGTGCTGCGCACGCACGGCACCGCCGCCGTGGCCCCCGGGGTCGTGGCCAACGCCCTGTCCGCCACCACCCGCCAGGGAAAACCCGAGGTCGCCGCCTTCGTCCGCGAATTGGTCATGCGTCAGAACCCCGAGGGTTACGCCCGAAACTGCGAAGCCCTGGCCGGCGCCACCGACCCCGGCCCGATCGACCCCGCCCTCCCGCTGCTGCTGATCACCGGCGAGGACGACAAGGTGGGGCCGCCCCAGGTCAGCCGGTCCCTGGCCGACGCCCACGGCAGCGCAACCGTCGCGATCCTCCCCGGCGTCGGGCACTGGACCGCCCTGGAAGCCGCGGCGGATGTCACCGCCCACCTGCTCAAGTTCCTGTGACCCCAGCACTGTCCCGGCCCCGCCCACCGGAGCCGCCTTCACCGGCGAGGAGCCCGTCATGCCCGTCCCCACCTACACCACACTCTTCCGCAACGTCAGCATCCTCGACTCCACCGGCGCCGAACCGTACCCCGGCGATGTCCTGATCGAGAACGACCGCATCGCCGTCGTCGGCCAGGTCGACCCGGCCCGTGCCGCCGGCGCCCGCGTGATCGACGGACGTGGCCGCACCCTGATGTCCGGTCTGTGTGACGCGCACACCCACTTCAGCTGGAACAACAGTGCCGACCTGGACGGCCTGGGCACCATGCCGGTCGAGGAGCACCTGCTGTTCTGCCTGGAGTCCGCCCGCACCTACCTCGACTCCGGATACACCATGTGCCTGGGCGCCGCCTCGGCCAAGGAGCGCCTCGACGTGGTGTGCCGCGACGCCATCAACGCCGGCCGCTTCCCCGGACCACGCTATCTCGCCAACGGCCCCGAGATCTCGGTCACCGGCGGTGCCCTGGTCAAGTCCATCACCAAATTCGCCGACGGTCCCGAAGGCATGCGCAAGGCCGTCCGCGAACTGATCGACCTCGGCGTCGACCAGATCAAGCTGTCCATGACCGGCGAGGAGATCACCGGCACCCAGCGCGCCGAGGACACCTACTTCTCCGACGAGGAGGTCGCCGCCGCGGTCGCCGAGGCCCACCGCCGCGGCAAGCGCGTGTGCGCCCACGCCCGTAGCGCGGAAAGCGTCAAGATGTGCGTGCGCCACGGCGTCGACATCATCTACCACGCCAGCTTCACCGACGCGGAGGGCATGGACCTGCTCGAAGCCAACAAGGACTGGGTATTCGTCGCCCCCGGCATCAACTGGCTCATCGCCACCCTCTACGAGGCCGCCTCCTTCGGCTTCCCGCAGGAAGCCGCCGAGGCCATGGGCTACAAGCGTGAACTGGAGATCGCCACCGAAGGCCTGCGCGAGATGCACCGCCGCGGCATCCGCATCCTGCCCGGCGGTGACTACGGGTTCGCCTGGACCCCGCACGGCACCTACGCCCGCGACCTGCAGCACTTCGTCGAGCGGCTCGGCTTCACCCCGATGGAGGCGATCCTGTCCGCCACCGCCCTCGGCGGCGAGATCATGCTCCGCCCGAACGAGCTCGGCAAAGTCCAGCCCGGCTACCTCGCGGACCTCATCCTGGTCGACGGCGATCCCCTCGCCGACATCACCGTCCTGCAGGACCACACCAGGCTGAACTATGTCATGAAGGACGGACGGTTCCACAAGGAAGAACAGAACCCAGCCGCCTGAGGGGAGCGGTCGCACGCCGCCACGGCTAACCCCCGCCGGCCGTCGAATGTCGTGTCGCGGCGGCGAGTTCCGCGCGGGCGCCGGCGGAGAGCGCGGAAAAGTCGTTCAGAACCGCCGACAGTGGCATGGCGGCATGGTGCTCGACGAGGGCGTCGGGCGAGACGTGGGGCAGGTGTTGCCGGAGGATCGTGGCGATCCTGGCCCAGGTGGCGTCGTCGCCGGCGAGCGCCTCGATCGGAGAGTCGAGCGTGAGCTCGGGCGGTCGCCGGCGCACCGGGTAGGTCCAGCGGTGCTCCCCCGGACCGACCCGCTGCACGTCTTCGGTCGGGTGCAGCGGGAGCTCGACGGTCGCGGTCGTCTCCGGGGGGACGACCGTTGCCAGCTCCATCGTGCCGTCTGCGTGGTGCCATTCGACCTTCAGCCGTCCGAACGACGTGTCGTGCGCGGCCTTCGCGTAGGTGAGGCCGCCCCCGGGCTGGGGCGCGATGCGTACGGTGCGGTAGCCGGGGCTCGTCGGTTCGATGCCTGCCACGACAGTGTGCAGCCAGTGTGCGATGGCGCCAAGAGCATAGTGGTTGAGCGACGTCATACCGGAGGGGTTGACGGTGCCGTCGGGAAGCATCGCGTCCCACCGCTCCCAGATCGTCGTCGCGCCTCGCGTGACGGGATAGAGAAACGACGGCGCCTCTCGCTGCAGCAGCAGTGCATAGGCGGCATCCGTGTGCCCCGTGCGGGTGAGCGCGGGAGCGACGTGCGGTGTGCCGGCGAATCCGGTGGAGATCCGGCCCCCGTTGCGACGCACGATGTCCGCCAGCCGCCGGCCGGCGGTGGGCAGTTGACCCGGGTCCAGAAGGTGGAACTGGATCGCGAGGGCGTACGCGGTCGCGCTCTCGTTGGTGATCCGGCCGTTGGGGGTCACATATTCGGCGCGAAAGGCCGCACGAACCCGCTCGGCGAGCGCGGCGAAGTGCTGCGCGTCGCGTGAGTGACCCAGGGCCTGGGCGGTGGCCGCCATCTCCCGTGCGACCTTTGCGAAGTACGCCGAGGCGACGAGCTGCGGATCGGTCCTTCCCTGCCGCGGACTGCTCAGCGGGGCGGCGGGATCGAGCCAGTCGCCGAACTGGAAGCCCGAGCTCCACAGGCCGCGTTCGTCGAGGAGCGCCTCCACGCTGCGGCTGAACGCCACCATGGACTCGTAGCACCGGGACAGGATCTCGATGTCGCCGTACTCCCAGTACAAGGCCCAGGGAAGGCTTACCGCGACATCGCTCCACAGTGCTGTCGGAGCACGGTAGCTGTGCTGCACGTCGGGGACCACGTACGGGACGAAGCCCAGGTCGTGCTGCTCGAGGGCCAGGTCGGTGAGCCAGGACCGCAGGACGTCGCAGACGTCGTAGAGGTAGGCTGCGGTGGGCGCGAACGCGTTGATGTCGCCGGTCCAGCCGAGTCTCTCGTCGCGCTGAGGGCAGTCGGTCGGCAGCCCGACGAAGTTGTCGCGCATCGACCACACCACGTTCTCGTGCAGGCGGTTCACGAGTTCGTCCGAGGTCTGCAACCACCCGGTTCGCCGCATGTCGGTGTGGACGACCACGGCGCGCACATCGTCGCTCGAGAGGGCGTGCGGAAGGCCCTCGATCTCGGCGTAGCGGAACCCGTGGTAGGTGAACCGCGGCTCGAACTCCTCGGTCCCGGAGCCGGCCAGCAGATAGCGATCCGTGGCCTGCGCCGTGCGCAAGGTGGTGTAGTCCGGCACCCCGTCGACGAGGACCTCCGCGTGCCGGAGGGTGACGACCTGTCCGCGCGGTCCGGTGAGCCGGAGGCGGACCCAGCCGGAGATGTTCTGTCCGAAGTCGACGATCGTCGTCGCCCGCCGCGAGGGCCGGATGTCCAGCGGCGCGAGTTCCTCGATGCGCCGGATCGCGGGAGCGACCGGGTCCGAAAGCGTGGCCGGATCCCACTCGATCGCCTCCACCTGGCCCCAGGCACCATCGTCGAACCCGGGCTCGTTCCACCCGGCGGGTTCGAGACGGGCGTCGATGGTGACTCCGTCGTAAATACTGTTCGCCCGCACCGATCCCTCGCCCGCCCGGAACCGCCCGTCGGTGACGACGACGTCGCGGCGGTCGGGGTAGCACAGCTCGATCACCGCGAAGAGCCCGACCCGGTCGGCGAACTGGCGCCGCCGGGCGATCGCCTCGTAGCCCAGCCGCCCGGTTGCCCAGCCCTCTGCGACGATCGCGCCGAAGGCGTTCGCGCCCCGGCGCACGAGGGCGCTGATGTCGTGGCGGCGGGTCAGCAGGCGGTGGCGATACGACGTCCATCCTGGCTCGAGCACCTCGTCACCGACGCGTGCGCCGTTCAGATAGGGCTCCACGACGCCGAGCGCGGTGACCCACAGCGTCGCCGACTCGATGTCCCGCGCCACCTCGAACTCGCGCCGGAAGTAGACCGCCGGATCCCCGTCCTCGCTCGTCGGCCGGGCACACGCGCCGATGAATACCGCGCCGCGGTCCCGATAGCCGGCGTTCATGGGCGCGTCCTGCCCACGGCGACGCCACCCAGCCATGCGGCCGAGGGGCGCGGTTTGCGTTCGAACGTATGCCGGTCCACCTCGACGAGGCCGAAGGTCACGTCGTAGCCGGAGAACCACTCGAACTCGTCCAGCAGCGTCCAGTGCAAGTAGCCGCGCACGTCGAGGCCCTCGGCCACCGCCGCGGCGAGGTGCTCCAGCGCCCGGCCGGTGTGCTGCAGCCGCAGCGAGTCGTCGAAGGTACACACGCCGTGCTCGGTGATCACAACCGGGCGCCGCGAGACGGACGCCGCGTACCGCGCGGCATTGGCGAGCGACTGCGGATAGAGCTCCCAGCCGAGATCGTCCACCGGGGCACCGGGTGCCGGCCGCTCGACGCCGTCGGCGCCGACGAGGCGCCGCGTGTAGTTCTGTACCCCGACGAAGTCATCGTCGCGGCTGACCTCGAGCCAGGCCGTGACCGCCTGGTCCCGCACCGCTGCGGCGCGATCCTCGAAGCCGGGCACGGCCTGGTAGTCCACGCACGCCAGCGACCAGCCCACCGGAGCGTCGACGTGCGACTTGATCGCCTCGACGGCACGCCGATGCGCCTCGGCGTACCGGCCCAGCTGGTCGCCCTCCCACAGCATCATCGGCTTGAACGAGCCGGTGGCGGCCGGATGCCGGCGACTGGCGTGCTCCAGCGCCCGGCCGAGGTCGCCGACCGCCGATCCGCCCACGCCACCGCCGCCGACCGCGGCTACGGTCGCGACATTGGGTTCGTTGAGCGTGATGGCCCAGTCGATCTCGCCCGCCAGGTGGGCCGCCGCCACGTTCACGTACCGCTGGAAGCGCTCGACGGCGTGGGGGTTCGTCCAGCCGCCCTCGGCGGCGAACCACAGCGGCGTCGTCCAGTGGTTGAAGGTGACGACGGTGCGCAGGCCGGCGTCGCGGCACGCGGCGGCCAGCCGCCGGTAGTGATCCAGCTGGGCCCGTGAGAACTCGCCGGGAACCGGTTCGACGCGCGACCATTCGACGCTGAACCGCAGGGCCTGCAACCCCAGTCCCGCAGCCATCGCCACGTCCTCCGGCCACCGGTTGTAGAAATCCACCGCATCCCCGCTGCGATGCCTGAACACGGTGTCGGGCACGTGTTCGAGCGCCCAGGAGTCACTCGCGACGTTGCCGCCCTCGATCTGGTGGCCGGCCGTGGCCGCACCGACGAAAAAACCCGGCGGGAAGGCGTCGCGCACTGTCAGCGACGATCCGCCCGCATCTCCCGCGACTTCGGGCCGGCCGCCGGCCACTTCAGCATCGGTGCTCATCGCGACCTATCCCCTTCCGCCCGAGCCGAACGACATTGCCACGCAACCCGCATCACCGAGCCTCACCCCTTGATCGCGCCGGCCGACAGACCGGACACGACGCGCCGTTGGACAAACAGATACGCCAGCACGAGCGGAATGCTCGTCAGCACGACATGCGCGAAGATGACGTTCCAGCGCAGCACCGGCTGGTCCGCCGATGCCGACGCGAAGTGGTACAGCGCCAGCGGCAGCGTCGCCCGATCCGAACCCTGCAGCAGGAACCCCGCGAAGAAGAACTCGTTCCAGGTGGAAATGATCAGGATCACCGAGCCGACCAGCAGCACCGGAACGGCGAGCGGGAAGATGATCCGGATGAAGATCTGCAGCCGCCCGGCGCCGTCGATGGATGCCGAATCCTCGAGGTCCCGGGGCACCGATTTGATGAAACCGGTGGCCAGGAACACGACGTTGCCCATGCGGGTCCCCGCCATCACCAGGAAGTAACCGAATCTGGTGCCGTCGATCCCGAGGGTCTGCAGTTCGTAGATCGTCGGGAGGATGGCGGCCGGCAGCACGATGGACAGGACCGTGATGTTGTACGCGACCCGCGCCGTCATCGAACGCGACCGCGCATAGGCCCACGCGGCCATCGCACCGAGCACGACGATGACGGCGATCGTGGGCACGACGACTGTCAGGCTGTTGACGAGAGCCTTTCCGAAGTGGCCCTCATTGATGACGAAGGAGTAGTTGGCCCCCAGTGCCCACTTCTTCGGCAGTTCCAGCCCCAGCAACGCCGCCTCTTCCAGCGGCTTCGCCGAGTTCACCAGGAGCATCCACAGCGGTAGCACAACCCAGAGCAGGGCGATCAGGCTGAGCACGGCCACGCGCGCGCCGGCCCGCCGGCGTCCCGAAGGACCCTTGCTCATGCCTCGACCTCCCGGCGTCGCAGGTACGCGATCAGCGGCAGCCCGAGCACGATGACCAGCACCGTCACGACCAGGCTCAGCGAGCTCGCCATGCCGAAGAAGCCGCTGCCGTACTGGTTGAACATGGCGATGTTGAGCACCGTGGTCGCGGTCCCCGGACCGCCGCGCGTCGTCGCCGCGACGAGGTCGAAGGCGTTGATGGCCCCGAGCATCGTGACGACCACGGTGAAGGTGAACGCGGGCGCCAGGAGCCGGAACCGAATCCGCCAGAATCGCTGCCAGGCGTTCGCGCCGTCGACCGTCGCCGCCTCGGTGAGCGACTCCGGGATGTTGTTGAGTCCGGCGATGTACACCAGCGTGATGAGGCCGCTCCACTTCCACGCGTCGACGAATGCCAGGCTGATCAGCGCACTGGTCGCATGCCCCAGCCAGGCGTAGTCGAACCCGTCGGCGAACAGCGAGATGAACTTGTTCAGCGGCCCGCGCGGCGCGAGGATGGCGCCCCAGATGTAGCCGGCGGCCACCGGGGCGATCAGCACCGGAAGGAAGAACAGGGATCGGAAGAACCCGTTCGTCCGGTTCGAGCGCTGCAACACCAGCGCCATGGACAGGCTGAACACGTTCTGGATGAGCATGGCCGCCACCGCGTACAGCAACGTGACCTTCACGGCCGGCCACAGGATGTCCTGGGCGATGAGACCCCGGAAGTTCTCCAGTCCGTTGAAGGAGATGACGTCCGAATATCCACTCCAGTCGGTGAATGCGAAGCGAAGGTTGAGCAGGAACGGCACGGTGAAGAATCCCGCCACCAGGGCGAAGGCCGGAACAATGAACGGCCACCACCCGACCTGTCGAATCTTGCGGTGGTGCGCACGCCGGCGGGCCGGAACGGACTCGGTTCCGCCCGCCGCCAGCGTGGTGTCGCTGGTCGTGTAGGCCATCGTGGGCTTCCTCGCAGTCGTCTACCAGCCGGTCAGCTTTGCCGATTTCGCCCCTTGCTCCAAGGCTTTCTGGGCGAGCTGACCGGTCTGGGCGGGCGTGTACTGCCCGCTGAGAAGGCCGCTCATCAAGGTCGGGAACTGGGCGCTGAAGCCGACCAGATTGGCGTTGACGGCGAGGGCTTTGTCGCTCGCGTAGGCCCTCGCGAAGTCCTCTTCGATCCCGGTCGGCGTCGCGGCCTGGGCGCCGGACAATGCCGGGAACCGTTTCGTCTCGGTCAGATAGTTCTGGTACCCGTCCGTGGTGATCCACTGGATGAACGCCAGCGCGGTGCTCTCCCGATCGGCGTTACCCGTCTTCGGCACGTACCACGTGCCGTTGAAGGACGGCGACCAGGCGGACGTCGTGCTGTTCGCCGACGGCGACGCCCAGCCGATCGCGGCGCTGGTCTTGGCGATGTCGCCGCCGTACACGGCGGTCAGCGAAGGAAGCGAGCTCGTGGACTGCGGCAGGAACGCCGCCGCGCCGTCCGCGAGCGCCTTGAAGGACGGCTCGGACTTGGCCGTGGTCGCGTCAGTGTTGAAGCAGCCCATCGACTGCAGCTTCTTGTACTGGGTGAGCGCGGCGACGAACGGACCCGCGGGGTCGTCGAGGGTCGCCTTCTTGGCGAGGATCTCTCCGGAGTAGTTGCGGTCCTTCTCGGCGCCGGCGAGGTTCATGAGGATCTGGATCTGCGTCGGCCACTGCGACCCGCCGGCCTCGTAGATCGGCGCCACGCCGGGCGCCTTCTGCTTCAGGGTGGCGCAGATCTGCTCCAGGTCCGCGAAGGTCTTGGGAGCGCTGAGACCGGCTTCGGCCAGCACCTTCTTGTTGTAGTACATCCCGAACAGCCCTGGACCGACGGTGATCGCGGCGTAGATCTTGCTGTCGAGCGAGCCCGCGGTCTTGTACAACGCCCCGGAGCGTTTGACGTAGGGCATGTTCGACATCTCGATGATGTTCTTGGCCGGGTTGAGCGCCCAGAACAACGATGTGGCGTGGTACTCCAGCAGGTCCGGGCGGTCGCCGCTGGCCCACCTGGTCTGCACCTGATTCTCGAGACCGTCCGCGGTGATCTCGACGAGGTTCACCTTGACGCCGAACGCCTTCTCAAAGTTCTTGTATGCGTTGCGGACGTACGCCTGGTCGGCGGTGCTGGTCCAGACGGTCAGCTCCTTCGCCTTGACCTTGGCCGTCCCGTCGGCCGCCACCGCACCGTCCCCACCGCCGGCCTTGTTGTGCGCCGAGCAGGCCGTAAGGGCGAGGCCGACGGCGGTCAGAACGGCTGCCGCACGCGTGAAACGTTTCATCGCGTCTCCCTGGTCGTTGCTGATCCCGGTCATGGGTAGCCACGAGCCGCGTAGACAGCGATCACCACGCCAGTGCGCGATCCACCGCAGCAACTCGTGGCGGCGAGTGCTACGTGCCACGCAAACCTTACGTAATCGCTTGCGTGGAGTGGAACGTATCACCGTCCCGCGAGCGACGTCAACGATCGGCCAACCAGCAAAACTCAGGTGCGTGACGCAGTTGCCGGGTCAATCGGACCTTGTGGCAAGCTTTGCGTAACCGCTTGCGCGGATGGCCGCCCGGCGCTCTGCGGGCCGGCGGTGCCAACCATGAGACGGGAGCTGCGGATGACTCGGGACGAACCCGCCACCATGCAGGACCTCGCCCGCATGGCCGGCGTATCGGTAGCATCCGTGTCCCGCGCGCTGAGCGGGAAGCCCGGAGTGTCGGCCGCCACCCGATCCACCATCGCACGACTCGCTCGCGAGCACAGCTACACCGGCAACCAGCCGGCGCGGGCGCTGTCGACCGGCCAGACCGGGCGCATCGCGGTGACGTTGCCGCGCATCGAGGCCGAGTACTTCGCGCGGATCCTGGCCGGCGCCGCGCAGGTGATCCACGATGCCGGGCTGAGCCTGGTCCTGGAGACCACCCAGCACGAGCGAGACCGGCAAAGCGATGCCATACAGGGGTTCATGAGGATGGGGGTCGACGGCGCACTCATTCTGCTCCCGGCGGAGTCGAACCGGGAGATATCCGCCCTCTACGACAGCGGCTTCAAGTTCGTGATCATCGACCCCATCGACCAGGTGACGGCTCCCATGCCCTGGGTCACCGCCACCCATGCCCTGGGTGCTCGTCACGCAGTCGAGCATCTGCTGGAGCTGGGCCACCGCCGGATCGCGATGATCACGGGTGAGTCCGGTTTCTTCAGCACCAAGGAGCGGCTGCACGGTGCTCGAGAAGCACTCGAACAAGCCGGGATAGATCTCGACCCCAGCCTCGTTCGCGTGAGCGGATACACCGAATCGGCCGGGGGGTACGAGGCGACGCTGGACCTCCTACGCCGCCCGGACCCGCCCACCGCCATCTTCGCGTTCAACGATCGGCTTGCGTTCGGGACCCTGCAAGCCGCTCACGCCCTGAAGGTTCCGGTGCCGGACGGCCTGTCGATCGTCGGTTTCGACGACGTCGACGCCGCCAAGCTGGTCTCCCCCGGCCTCACGACCGTACGCCAGCCGCTCTCGACGATGGGGTCGACAGCGGCAACGATGCTCATGCAGCTGATCAACGGCCAGAATCCACTCGGCATGCATATTCAGTTGGCAACCGAACTCGTCGTGCGCCAATCCTCCGGCGCACCCGCTGCGGCAGGGCGCTGAACCTTGCTTCCCGGCTCGGGGACTGTCAAGCGAAGACGGAACGACGGCGGTTCATGATGCCGTCGAGTACGGGGCAGGCGAGGTCGGGCTTGCCGGCCGGCGAGTGCTGGTATCCCTGCGCCACGGCGCCGGTCAGAGCTCGCCGCCACTGTGCGGCTCGCGACCGCCCGGCCCGTCGATGCCGAGGCCGAAGGCGGGAAACGGGTCGGGCGAAGGCGCGTCAGGGGCGACGGTGACCCGGCCGGACCGGGCATGGCTGACGGCTCCCGCCAGGCCGGCCAGGCCGAGGACGGTGAAGAGCCCGCCGCAGACAGCCTTGCCGGCGAGTGTCCCGGCGCCCCAACCGGCGACCGGCACCACCCCGAGCAGTATCAGCGCGCCGACGGTGCTCAGGCCGGCGCACAGCACCGCCGCCACGACGGCACCCGCACGCTCGGCCGGTGTCATGGCCCGTGTCGTCCACCGTTGCATACATCGAAGGTACGCCGCTGATTTAGGATTGGGCCAGGCCCGGCTCGATGATCGTGCCGCCGGCCGGAGTGCGGGAAGGGGTCGGCGGCGTGATGATGGCCCTGGCGACCCCCGTGGTCGTCGTGCTCTTCGGGGCGTTGCTGAGGGCGGTCGTCCGCAACGCGCTCGGAGCGCCCGTCGGCTGGCCCCGCATCCTGGTCGTCGCCGTAGCGGTCTTCCTGGGCGGCTCGCCCTTGACGACCCGGGTCGCCGAGTCGGCAGGGCTGGGCGATGCGGACGGCACCCTCGCCGTGTCGTGGGCGGTCGCAACGGCGTTCGTCCTGCTCGCGTTCGGCTGGGCTTTCGCGCTCGGCGTCGCGGCGCTGGTGGCGTCCGAGGCGCTCTGGCCGACCGGAACCGTCCGGAACCCGGTCCGGTGGGCACGTGACGCCGTCCGTGCTCGCCGCCGGGTCCGGCGCTACCTCAGGATCATGCGCATCCTGTCCTCGTACGGGCTCGCACGATTCATCAGGGGCGGGCGGGACAACCCGGGCACGCACGCCCACTCGGCCCATGCGCTGGTCGGTGCCATCAACGAGGCCGGCGTCACGTTCATCAAGCTGGGCCAGATGCTCTCGACGCGCCGTGACCTGCTGCCGCTGCCCTACGTCACGGCGTTGAGCAGCCTGCAGAGCAGCGCGAAGCCGGAGCCGGCGGGCACCGTCGAGCACGTCCTGGAGGCCGAGCTGGGCGGAGCCCTGAGTGAGCACTTCGCCGACTTCGACCCGGAGCCCTTCGCCGCGGCCTCGGTCGCGCAGGTGCATCACGCGCGCCTGGTCGACGGCACCGCGGTCGTCGTGAAAGTACAGCGTCCCGCAGCTCGCGACAGCGTGCGGGTCGACAGCGACATCCTGCTGCGGCTGGCCCGCACCGTCGAGGTGCGCGCCGACTGGGCCCGGCAGATGGGCCTGTCCCACCTCGCCGCCGGGTTCGCCGAGTCGCTGCGCCAGGAGCTGGACTACCGCGTCGAGGCCACCAACCTCCGCATGGTCGCCGCGTCACTGGCCGGCAACCCAGCGGTCGTCGTGCCCAGCGTGTACGAGCACGTCAGCACCTCGCGGGTGATGGTGCTGAGCCGGCTCGACGGCCGCCCGCTGACCGACCCGGACAGCGGGCTCCAATCCCTCGACGCCGAGGCCCGCTCCGCGCTGGCGCAGACCCTGTTCCGCATCGTCCTCGACGGCGTTCTCGTCCACGGCGTGTTCCACGCGGACCTCCACCCCGGCAACGTGCTGCTGCTGCGCGACGGCCGCATCGGACTGCTCGACTTCGGCTCCGTGGGGGTGCTGGACGCGGAGACGAGGCAGCTGCTCGCGACCCTGCTCTACGCGGTGGGCATCGACGACAACGTGGCGGCGACCGATGCGCTGCTGATGGTCATGGGCTCACCCACCGACACCGACGTCACGACGCTGCGGCGCGAAATCGGGCAGGTCATCACGACACTGCGCTACCGGACCGACGCGGGTGCCGACCTGTTCGCCGACCTCTTCGACGTCATCCGCCGCCACGCCCTGACCCTCCCGCCCCAGGTCGCCGCCGCGCTGCGCACGATCGCCTCCGTGGAGGAGTCGCTCGTCGCGGTCGACCCGAGCTTCTCGCTGATCGCAGCGGCGCAGCACGCGGCCGCCGACATCACCGCCCGGATGCTCGCCCCGCAGCGCATCGCCGACCTCGCCAAGGCGCGAGGCTCCGTCTTCGCCGCCTCGCTGCACCGGCTCCCGTCACGCGTCGAGCGGACCACGGCCGCGCTGGCCGAAGGGACGTTCGCGGTGCGGGTACGTCCGGTGGCGGACCCCGACGACCGCAGGTGGATCCGTGGCCGGCTCAACGACGTCGTCGCCTCCGTCGTCGCCGTCGGCGCGATCCTCGCCGCCGTGCTGCTGATCGTCGCCGACAACGGGCCCTTCGTCACCCCGCAGACGCGCCTCAACACCCTGCTCGGCTTCGGCCTGGCGCTGTTCGGGTTCGTCCTCGGGCTGCGCTCGGTCCTCAAGGTCTTCACCCAGAACGATCGCCACAGCCGGCCCTGAACACCGTCCCCTCGGATCACGCCGGCGCCGGAGGCAAGGGTAAACCCTCGGTCACGATGTCCGTCTTGTGACGGCGTGATCGGTGCGAAGGCGGGACCATACCACCCGTGACCATGCGCCTGTACGACCGCAGCAGCCGGGCCCTCGCCTACGCCGACCTCGACCCCGTCCTGCGCCAGGCCGTCGAGCACCACGCCGAGGAGCGGCTGCTCGGTGCCGTCGCCCCGGTGGCCTGCGTCGAGGTGCGATCAGTCAGCCTCAAGCGACGCGGGCTGTTCGGCCGCGGCGAGCGCGAGCACCGCACCATCGGGCTGCTGCTGCCGCACGCCCTGATCGTGCTCACCTCCGGCGCCGAGCGCGGCATCGTCGTGAAGTCCACCCGCCTGGCCGACATCGCCGCGATCCGGCGCGACGACCCGCAGCTCGTCATCGACACCGGGGTCAGCGTCGAGGCGCGGTGGGACGGCGGCCGCGCCGTGTCCTGGTACCTCGCGCTCGGCGACGACCCGGCGGGCCGGACGTTCCACGAGACGCTGCACGGCGCGGTGGTGGCGGCGCGCCAGCGCGGCTGACGCGCCGCCCCGGGACGTCCACATAGGAGCCGTCGGCGCCCGGCTCGTCGTGCGCTCCGTCGAATACCGGGCGGACGATCTTGCGCGCCGGAACTACGCTGCGGTGTCGTGAACGACGCCTATCGCGAACAGGTTGCGGGCATCATCGCCGACCGGGAAGCGGCCACGCCGTGCCCGCCCCCGAGCGCGTCGAATCTGACGATCGCCAACCGTCGCCTCCCAGTGTCTGTCGGCGACCTCCTGCCGGCTGAGGTCGAGCAGTTGCGCTTCGTCTGGCAAGGACTGGACCTCGACGACGTCCTGTCCGACGAGGAGAACGAGGTCGAGGCGGCCGAGGTCGTCGACGCCGCCGGAACGGTGCGCTACCGGTTGTACGGCTGGAACTACGGCGCCGGCTACCTCTTCCCGCCCGAGGGGACGACCCCCGTCGCCGCCGGCGCTCAGCACGACATGGAGCACTGGAGCCTCGCCCAGCGTGACTTGTTCGCCGCGATGGACCGCGCCCTGAAGGTCGGCGGCCACGGCTTCGCCCAGCCGCTGAACTTCTGCTGGAGCAACGATGCCTGCTGGGAGGGCCTGGAACGTTAGGCCCGGCTCCCGACTCCCGACGCCACGTCGCCGTGGTTCCACGAGTACGCGTGGCGGACAGCATCCTCAACCGCGGTTGCGTTCGACTCGGCCCAGGTCACCGGTGAGGCCGAGCTGGGCGAGCGCGCCCTGCGCGTGGGCGGCAGCCTCGGCGCGGTCGGGAGCGGGGCGCAGCCCGAGCAGGCGCTGCCGGTGCGGCTCGCCCAGCAGCAGCGTGAACAGCGCCTGGGCCTGTTCGGGGTCGGGCTCGGGGAGCCGTTCGTTCAGCGCCGTGACGTAGGCCTGGGGCCCGTCTCGATAGAAGCGCTTCGCCAGGTCCGGAAAGCTATGGGCTTCGATGATCATCAACCGGTGCAGCCCGATCGCCTCATCGGAATGCAGCGCAAAGACGATCTTCGCAGCGAGCCCGGCGAGCGAGTCCTCCTCGGCAGGAAGGCCGGTCGTGCGGTCCCGTAGCCGTTCGACCGCGGCGAGAAAGATCTCGGTGCGGTCGCCGAAGTAGCCGTAGATCGTGCGCTTGGCCACATGCGCCTCGGCGACGATGTCATCGAGCGTGACCTGACTGAACCCGCCGGCGACCAACAGGCGAACCGCCGCATCCAGGATGTCGTCGCGACGTTGAGCACGCTCAGCCTGGGTCGGGCGCCCTCGCTTGCGCGGCGCGGAAGGAGTCTGGTTCGCCATCGGCGGCCTCCTCGTGATCGACAACCACTCCACGGCGATCCTATAATGAACCGAACTTCGTTTCATTATAGGTTGCCGCCCCGCGGGTCGATCCGGACAGATCAGCTCTCGCCTGCGGTACGTCTGGGCGAGAAGGAGAACCCATATGCCCTCGCGAACCAGGACCCCGCGCCCGACCGCCGCCGCACCGACGGATGAGCAGCTGCTGGGGTTCTACCGGCAGATGGTGCTGATTCGCCGCTTCGAGGAGCGCGCGGCCCGCGCCTACACCGAGGCGAAGGTCGGAGGCTACTGCCATCTGAACCTCGGCGAGGAGGCCACCGTCGCCGGCCTCATGGCGGCGCTCGATGCGAATGACTATGTGTTCACGAACTATCGGGAGCACGGCTACGCGATCGCCCGCGGGATCGATCCGGCGCGGGTGATGGCCGAGCTGTATGGCCGCACCGATGGGGTTTCCCGCGGGTGGGGCGGGTCGATGCACATGTTCGATATCGCGTCCCGGTTCATGGGCGGTTACGGGATCGTCGGTGGTCAGGTGCCGCTGGCGACCGGTGCGGCGCTGGCGATCGACTACCGCGGCGGCCCCGGGGCAGTCGTGTGCCTGATGGGTGATGGGACGACGAACATCGGCGCGTTCCATGAGTCGTTGAACATCGCGGCCCTGTGGGGACTGCCGATCGTGTACGTGGTGGTCAACAACGGGCTCGGGATGGGCACCACCGTCGAGCGGTCCTCGGCTGAACCGGAGTTGCACAAGCGCGCCGCGTCGTACCGGATGGCCTCGGCCCGGGTGGATGGCAACGACCCCGCCGCGGTGCACGAAGCCGCCCAGATCGCGCTGGCCAGTGCACGAGATGGCAAGCCGTACCTGCTGGAGACCGTGTCGGGCCGGCTCAGGGGACACTCGGTCGTCGACCCGGCCCGCTACCGCAGCCGCGAGGAAGCCCAGGCGCTGAAGGCGGCCGACCCGGTCGCGGCATACGCCGTGCGCCTGCACGAGCAGGGGCTGCCCACCGACGAGCTCATCGCCCGGATCGACGCCGAGGCGATGGCCCGGGTCGCGGCCGCGGTCGAGTTCGCCGATGCGAGCCCGCACCCGGATGTGGCGACCCTGTTCGACTACACCTACGCCACGCCGGTCCCGAACGACTCGCGCCGCCTGCCCGGAGATGCTTTGTTCCCCGCACCGCCGAGACCGACCACTGTGGAGTTCCCGGGAGTGTCGGCATGAGTGTGATCAGCTACCGCCAGGCCCTCCACGACGCACTGCGCAGCGAGATGCTACGTGACGAGGACGTGTTCCTGATCGGCGAGGAGATCGGGCTGTTCGAGGGCTCCTACAAGATCACCGCGGGCATGCTCGCCGAGTTCGGTCCCAAGCGGGTCCGGGACACCCCGATCGCCGAGGAGGGCTTCACCGGTGCCGCGATCGGCGCGGCGATGCTCGGACTGCGGCCGGTCGTGGAGATCATGACGATCAACTTCTCCCTGCTCGCGCTCGACCAGATCGTCAACCACGCCGCGAAGATCTACGGCATGTTCGGCGGCCAGGCGCGAGTGCCGCTGGTGATCCGCACCCCCGGCGGTGGCGGGCAGCAGCTCGGCGCCACCCACTCGCAGAACATCGAGCTCTACTACGCGTTCGTGCCCGGCATGAAGGTCGTCGCCCCGTCCAGCCCGGCCGACGCGAAGGCGCTCATGCTCGCCGCGATCCGCGACGACGACCCGGTGCTCGTGCTGGAGAACCTCGCGCTCTACAACACCATCGGCGAGGTCCCCGACCACGACGAGCCCGCCGAGATCGGCAAGGCCGCCATCACCCGTCACGGCGCCGACGTCACCGTCGTGGCCTACTCGCGTATGGCCGCTGTCGCCCTCCAGGTCGCCGAACACCTCGAAGGCGAGAATATCGACGTCGAGGTCGTCGACCTGCGCAGCCTGCGCCCCCTCGACCGCGACACGATCATCGCCTCGGTCAAGAAGACCAGCTGCGCGGTCGTGCTCGAAGACGACTGGCTCACCTACGGGATCGGCGCCGAGATCGCCGCGACCATCTCCGACGGTGCGTTCGACTGGCTCGACGCCCCCGTCCGGCGCGTCGCCATGGCCGAAGTCCCCCTCCCGTACGCCAAATCCCTGGAAACCGCCGCACTGCCCTCGGCCGACGACGCGATCACCGCCATCCGCGAAACCCTCGACGCCGTCACCCGGCGCCGCCCGATCTGACAAGCCCCAGAAGGACACGATCATGATCGAAATCCTCATGCCACGCCTGTCCGACACCATGACCGAAGGCGCCATCGCCGCCTGGCACAAGCAGCCCGGCGACCCCGTCGCTCCCGGCGACGTCCTCGTCGAGATCGAGACCGACAAAGCCGTCATGGAACAGGAAGCCTACGAAGCCGGCACCCTGGCCGAAATCCTCGTCCCCACCGGCGAGAACGTCCCCATCGGCGCACCCATCGCCCGCCTCGACACCGCAACCGGCACCCCGGCCGCCAGGGCGCCGAGTTCCAGCGTGCGGCCGCAGCGCCGGGCCGCGACGCCGCTCGTGCGCAAGCTCGCCCGGGAACGCGGCATCGACCTCGCGGCGGTCCCCGGGACCGGGCCCGGCGGACGCATCATCCGCGCCGACCTCGATGCCCACCGTGCCGAGTCCACGAACAAGGCGCCGACGGTACCTCGCGCCGCGCCCACGCCTGCGCGGGCCGATTCGGACCCGCGTGAGCCGCAGCCGACGCCGTTCGACGCGATCCGTCACGCCGTCGCCGCGCGGCTGACCGAAAGCGGCACCACCATCCCGACCTTCACCGCGACCGCGTCCGCGGACGTCGAAGACCTCCTGGCCCTGCGCGCCCAGATCAACCACGTCCATTCCGGCACGGGTACGAAGGTGAGCGTCAACGACCTCCTCGTCCGCGCGGTCGGGCTCGCCCTGCGTGCCCACCCCGGCGTGAACGCCTCCTACGCCCCCGACGGGCGCGGGCAGACCCTCATCCACCAGCGCATCCACGTCGGCATCGCCGTCGCCTCCCCAGCCGGACTCGTCGTCCCCGTCGTCCGGGACGCCGACCGCGCCGCCGTCACGGCGATCTCCGCCACCACGCGAAACCTCGTCAGCAAGGCCTCGGACCGGAGACTGACGACCGAGGAAATGAGCGGCGGCACGTTCACGATCAGCAACCTCGGCATGTACGGCATCGAGCACTTCACCGCGATCGTCAACCCGCCCCAGGGTGCGATCCTCGCCGTCGGCGCCGCGAGGGAAGAACTGTCTCTGGAAGGAGAGACCGTCACGGCACGCAAGCGCATGCGGTACACGCTCACCGCCGACCACCGCATCATCGACGGCGCACTCGCCGCCCAATTCCTCGCCACCCTCACCGACCTGCTCGAACACCCTCTGCGGATCGTCGCCTGACGGGCCCGCATCCCGTCTCGGATCACCGCTCGGACGTAAGGCGCCCAAGGAGTTCGACAAGGCGGGCGAGGTCGTCGGTCGACCAGTCCCGCGTGCGGGCGTAGAACTCCTTGCCGCGCTCCTCGAGCGTCGCCGCGACCCGTTCCCGGCCTTCCGCGCTCAGTTGGACGATGATGCTGCGCCTGTCGTCCGGCGCCGGTGAGGCGTCCAGCAGGCCGAGTGATCGCATCTTGCCGATCAGGGTGCTGGTGGAGCTGCGGTCCATGCCGACCGCCTCGGCGACCTCACTGGGCCGTGCGGGTCCGAAGGCGTAGAGCCACCGCGCGATGTGGAATGCGGCTGGTTGCAGATGCGAGTGGAAGTGCGCGGCGCTGCGCTCACTCAGCGCCCGGGTCGCGCTGACGAGGGCGTTGATCTGCTCACCGAGGGCCAGCTCGAGTTCGAGCCGACTCTCGCCCCCACCCGAAGTAGTTTGCATATCTCCACCATACGCGAGTACAGTAGTGGGTATATACAAACTACTTTGCGCGGCGCTGCCCGTGGCTACGGATTTTGCTCGGAGACGTGAACACCGCAGGTTGCCGCTGCCGGCGGTGACCCTCGGGGCGCTGAGGCCGGGATTGGCCACGACGATCTGGGCTCACGCTGGTCGGGCTCGGCCTGTTGGTCACCGCGACCGTCAACGCGACCGTTGGCAACGCCTCGGCCGCCCTCGCCGACCCTGCGGCCGGCGCCAAGCACACCTTCGTCACCGAACAGCCTCCGTCCCCGCGACCCTTGGACAGGACCGTCATGGAATCCACGATCGTCATTACCGGCGCCACCAACGGACTCGGCCGCCTCGCCGCCGTCGCCCTCGCCCAGCAGGGCGCCCGCATCGTGATCACCGCCCGCAGCCGGGACAAGGCCGAGCAGACTCGCCAGGGGATCGGCGCCGATCGCGTCGACGTGTTCCTCGGCGACTTCACCCAGCTCGACGACGTCCGGCGCATCGGCCACGAGATCGCCGACCGCTATGATCACATCGACGTGCTCGTCAACAACGCCGGCATCCACGCCTTCCAGCCGCGCACCACCCCGGACGGCTACCCGGAGATGGTCGCCGTCAACTACCTCGCCCCCTGGCTGCTCACCCGGGCGCTGCTGCCCGCCCTGCACCGGGCCCCTGCCGCCAGGATCGTCAACGTCGCCTCCGAAGCCTCCCGCCGCCACGGAACCCTCCACATCCCAGAGGATCTCACCGAGACGATCCCGTTCACCGCACGCGGATCATCCGAGCATTACGGCAAGACGAAACTGCTCGACATCATGTTCACGATGGAACTCGCCCGTCGACTGGCCGGCACCACCATCACCGCGAACTGCCTCAACCCCGGATTCAACACCACCGGCCTCGGCCGCGAACTGCGCTTCGCCGGCGTCCTCGAGAAAGTTCTCACCCGACTCGGGATCGGCGACCCCGTCCGGGGCGCTGGCCTCATCGTCGCCCTCGCCACCGACCCCGGCTTCACCGGACGCTCCGGCGGCTACTACACCATCCGCGGAACCCGCCAGATCCAGCCCACCCCACCCGGGAACGACCCCAACCTACAGGCCAGACTCTGGCACGAAACCCAGCAGCTCCTCGAACCTGAAGCAAGGTAACCTCGGCGGCGATGCGCTCACGGCACACCGACCGCGGCGTCATGACTGTGCGCCGGAACCCGCGTTTGGCAGATGCCTTCCCGGAGCTCGCCGCGGACATTGTCCGCCTGCTGCGTAGACGTCATCTGGCTGAGCCTGGATCCGTCCGCGACGGCCGTCATTGACATCGAGGTCCTCGATGGCCGCGACCTTGGCCCAGCGGCGCATCAATCCGGGTGACGCTGGCCGTTTCGTCACCGGCTTGGCGGCGCGTCGCCGCACCAGCGCCCGGCCGCGCTTACCGGAACACCCTCACCCGCCGTGGGATGCGTAGACGTACGCGCGGACAGCCGATGTGCCCGGGATGTGCTGCGCGAGAACGGACATGCCGTACCTCTGCTCATTTCTGACGGAGAACTTCTGGAACGGCTGGTCGGCGCCCAGATCCCACCCGACGGCCCGGACCGGCTTGCCGTCCATCCAGTCGTTTCGGCGGGGCAGCGGCTTCTCCGCCGAAACCCCGCCGAGGCGCGACTGCTGCGCAAGGGTCACCAGGTGGTTGACGGCCAGGAAGTCGTTGACGCAATCCTCCGGCGCCTCCAACTGCAGGAGAATCGTGTAGTAGTACCCGAACCCGTTGTCGAACAGCCCGTAGCGAAGGCCGTTCCCGGCACAGGACGGCAGCGTCATCGCGGCACGCTGCAGCGCCTCGTCGAGCGATACCTCCGTCACCGACACCGGATACGCCCGCGGATCACGGGCCTTGCCGTCGTGAGCGAGCTGGCGTACCACGAAGGCCGCGACGACGATCCGGTCTATCCGGTCTATCCGGCGGGTCACCACGTTTCCTCCACGCCCCCACTACCGCGAGTTCACGGGCGGTACCATACCCGGCCGCCTCGGCCGGGTTCCCGCAACGAGACCCCGCGCGCAGGCTCTCGTTCGCGCCGAAATTCCACGCCTTGTAGGCCGTCATCGCATCGCTGCCGTGGGCGGCCAGCGCACCCGTCCACCGCCTCCCGATCCACTACCCGCTCTGTAACTGTGGCGTAGCCGAAAGTATCGCGAGGCGCCATCAGCGCGCGACCCCGCACCGAAACACTGTGGCGCGTGAAGAGACCAGAGCTCGTTCGGGGTTCACTGACCATCGCCGTAGCGGTGGCCCTCATCCTCACCGTGACGACCGCCTCGGCCGCCGCCGACCCGGTCGGCGACGTGGTCGGCGTCGGCGACAACACCACCCAGGACGTCATGAACGGCATCGGCGACGCCATCGGCCTCGGCATCGTCGGCTCCTACAACGCCACCAACCCGGCCAGCGGCGCCGTCCGCGACGCGATCAGCCCGAAGGCCGGCTGCACCATGACGCGGCCGAACACCATCGGCGACGGCATCACCGCGCTGCGCCAGTCGTCCGGCGACTCGGGCGTCATCGCGTTCCCCGACCAGACAGACCTGCCCGAGCCCGGCTGCGTCGACTTCGCCCGGGCGTCGATCCTGCCCAGCGGCAACCAGTCCAACACCGGCAAGTACGTCTTCATCCCGTTCGCCGAGGACGGCGTCACCTTCGCCAGCCAGCACTACGGCGACGCCACCGCCGACAACTACAACCACCTCACCTACGACGCGGCCAACGCCTACTCCGGCCCGGGCCAGCTGCAGCGCCTGTACCGCGACGGCCTGCCGGTGACCGTCGGCGGCACCACCTACGACCCGCAGTGCAACGCCACCCCGTGCGCCGGCGGCGCGACGCCGATCCACCTGTACCTCCCGGCGCCGCAGGCCTCCTACACCTTCAGCATCCGCGGCCACTGGATGACCGCCATGGGCATGAGCGGCACCCTCCCCACGTGGGTGCACGACCGCGCCTGGACCGCAACCACCTACGGCGGCACGCCCGTCCAGGAGAACGACGGCACGGTCCTGCAGAACGACACCTACGGCATCGTCCCGTTCTCGATCGGCAGCTGGGCCGGCCAGCGCAACGGCCACAACGACCGGCGCCACGGCGCCCACCTGCACAGCTACGTCAACATCGCCGTCACGCCGAACGCGACCGCCAACCCGCTCACCGGCAACCTCCCCACGGTCGAGACGGGCACCCTCAACCTCTCGTTCCCGGCCCTGCGCCACCTGGTCTACAACGTCGTCGAGTGGGCGCGGGTCACGTCGGGCAACGCCAAGTACGACGCTCAGCTCTACTCGGTCTTCGGCCCCGGGCAGGGCGTGTGCGGCAAGTCGGCGGTCATCCTGAACCACGGCTTCGCGACGGTCAGACCCGCGGTCTGGGGCTACAGCTGCGGCTCGATCACCGACAGCATGCGGGCGTCCTTCCCGTAGGTAGCCGTCGCCTCGATGCGGGCGAGCCGGGTCACGGGGATCTCCCGCGATCCGGCTCGCCTCATGCCGAGGCCAGCGTCTCGAGCGCGGCGCGCAGCAGCGACGCCTATCGGTCCGAGGTCCTGGGGGCAGCTGTCGTCTGGCGTTGCACGAAAGCCGGGAACGGAGTTACGACGTCTCGGGCCGGCGCCCCTCCCAAGTAGTCGAGCAGCACGCCCGCGGCGATTTCTCCGACCCTCTGCACGTCCTGCGCGATCACCGACAGAGACGGATCCGAGAGTTGGCATAGGGGGGAGTCGTCCCATGCGACCAGCGACAACTCTCCCGGGATCCGCACTCCGAGCTTGGTCAGTGCCGTTAACGCTCCAAGCGCCATGAGGTCGTTGTCGAAGACGATCGCGGTCGGAGGATCGTCGGACGAGATGATGTGCCGGGCGGCCATCTCGCCGGCGCGTTGGGAGTAGTCCCCCTCCCGCTCCGACCAGCTGATGCCCCGGCTCTCGCACTCCCGCTGAAATGCGGCCGAGCGAGTCTTGGTGTGCAGAAGCGTCCTCGGGCCACTGACTCGGGCGATCGATCGGTGGCCTCGAGCCGCGATGGATTCGACGGCAAGGGCGATTGCGAAGTCGTCGTCGTACCAGAGCGTCGGACATCCTTCGCCAACCGAAGGGTTGCCGAGAACGAGTGTCGGTGTGCCGAGTTCTCGCAGGGTTGCCGGTCGTTGATCGTTGACCATCAGATCGACGAGCATGACAGCGTCGACGGATCTCTCTGTCGACCACCTTCGGTACACGTCGAGCTCTTGCTCAAGGTCGTCGACGACGTGGACCACAAAAGTGGCGCCCGCGGCGATCAGCACGTTCTCCATGCCGGCGATGAGCTCATAGAAGTACGGCTCAGACCCAAGCCGGCCCGTCGGCCGCACAAGGACCATCCCGACGATCGTGCGACTGGTCATGGGCGCCTCGCCTCGAGAGGTTTGACGGACAACGCGTCTTGAAGCGCGAGGGCGGAAGCGCCGATCGCGACCGCGCCGCGCACGTCGGTAGCGAGCGCGACCTTCACTTCGTGGGTGTCGCGGGCAAAGGCACGACGCGACAGAGTCGAGTTGAGCGATTGGATGTACGCCGAGCCGGCGATTGCGAAACACGGTCCCGCAAGCACGATCCGATCCACGTCACTGATGTTGGCCAACGTGACGACCGCATCTGCGAGAGCCTCGGCAGAGTAGCGGACGACCGCCTCGGCTCGCGGGTCCCCGTGCATCGCCTTCCGCGCGAGTTCATCGAACTGCCGGAGATCGGTAGCGCCAGGAACCGTGACTTCGGAAGAGATCCCCGCATCGGCAGCCGCGCGCAGGGTCGCTTCCACGCCGGCGTACAGGTCGACACAGCCGCGATTGCCGCACCAGCAGGCCGGACCATTCCGATCCACGGTGACGTGTCCCAGGGCCCCCGCGGTCGGGCGACTCCCTCGCAGCGGCATGCCTTCATACAAAATCGCCGACTCGATCGAGGGGCCCATATAGACGCAGGCGAACGTGCCGCGCTGACCTGGCTCGGCCACCCAGTGCTCACCGATTGCCGCGGCCGTCGCGTCATTGTCGATGACGACCCGCAGACCGGTGAGATCGCTGAGCGTGGTGATGAACTCGGCGAGCGGTGGACGCCCCTGAGCCGCGGGGGACTCGGTCGACGCCACGACGACGCCCATACCGACGAGGGTCGACCGGGCGACTCCGAGGCGTCGCAGGAGCGCATCGATTTCGCGGGCGATCTCCTCGGCGTCCTGCGGGCCCAGCGCAAGCGGGGGCGTTCGCTGCCGCCCGACGAGAGCCCCGGCCATGTCGGTGACCACGTACGTGACGCCGTGTGACTCGATGTGCACTCCCGCCGCGTGTACGGATGCTGCGGCTATCTCGAGGAGCGTGCGAGGCTTGCCACCGGTCGAAGCGGCCTGACCGGACTCGAGCACGAACCCGTGCCCCAGCAGATCGCGGACGATGTTGGTGATCGAGGCGGCCGCGAGCCCCGTGAGGGCGGACAGCTCGACTCTACTGATCGGGCCGGCCTGCCGAATGAGACCCAAAAGCCGACGGTGACTGGGCGTGCTCAGAGGATCAATCGTCTTCATCCTGCTCCCTACGACCGGCTTGACTCCCCTGCCGGGCCAGCTCATACTAGCGGCACTTACTTAGTTCACTGGATGAAGTTAGGGAGTGACATGCATCATAGAGGATGGATGCTCGGAGGGCTTGCCTCGATATCGGCCGCGACGCTGGTCCTCGCTGGGTGCTCCGGCAACTCCAGCAACTCGGCGATCCCCACCACGGACACGGGCGACTGCTCCACCATCACGGTCCTCACCAACCGGACGGATCAGGTCGACACGAACCTGGCCGCGGAGGCGAAGGTCTTCGAGAAGGCCAATCCGAAGGTCAAGGTCAAGATCCAGGGCATCGCCGACTACGCCAACGACGTCCGTACGCGACTGAACTCGAAGAACTACGGCGACGTTCTGAACATCCCGCAGTCGATCACGCCGTCGCAGTTCCCAGCCTTCTTCACGCCGCTCGGGTCCGAGGCATCGCTGAGCAGCAAGTACCACTTCACCGGCAACGGCTCCTATGAGGGGCAGGTCTACGGCATCTCGTTCGCGGGCCTCGCCGGTGGCCTCCTGATCAACACCGAGGTCATGAAGAAGGCCGGCATCACCGAGCCGCCCAAGACGCCCGCGGAATTCATGAGCGCGCTCCAGGCGATCAAGGCGAAGACGGACGCGGTCCCGCTCTACACCAACTACCACGACGGCTGGCCGCTTCAGGGCTGGGTCATGTTCGACGGCCTGATCAAGGGAGCCGACACCTACATCGACCGGACCAAGAGCAAGTCGCTCTACGAGAACGGCTCCGAGCTGAACGTCGCCGGCTCGATCCTGTTCGATGCCGTGCACGATGGGCTGACGGAGGCCGACCCCGCGACGACGGACTGGCCGACGTCCCTCACGATGCTCGCCAGCGGGAAGATCGCAGTGATCCCGCTCGCGCAGTTCGCGGTGCCTCAGGCTCAGCAGGCCGCCACGACCGCCGGCCTACCGGCCTCCGATATCGGTTTCTGGCCGCTGCCCATCCAGAAGGACGGCAAGTACCAGGCGCAGATCGTCGGTGACTACCAAGTCGCGATCAACAAGCACTCGAAGTGTCAGGCGACCGCCCGCAAGTGGGTCGACTTCTACCTGGACGAGTCCGGATTCGCGAACGCGATCGGAGAGATTCCGCCGCTCAAGACGGCGAAGGCCCCAGCGATCCTCGATGAGTACACCAAGCTCGGCGTCCAGTACGTCGAGATCGCCCCGTCGGAGAAGTATCAGCAGCTCTCGAAGGCCGCGGGCCTGCAGTTCCTCGCCGACCCGACGATCTTGCAGAAGCTCATCGACGTGGCGCGCGGCGCAGCGTCGGGGACCAAACAGAGTTACTTCGAAAGCCTCGACGCGAGGTGGGCGCAGGCCGTCGCGACCAACGGCTGATCAGCAACGCACGCACACCGCGACACCATCACCTCCGCCGACCTGCCCGGCACCATCGGCCGCGCCGCCAGGACCCACCTCCACGCCGCCCGTCGCCGCCGCGCCAAGGCCCACACCCCACGATCCAGACCTACACCCCGCCACCATCTTCAACAACCCCTCGCCGGCCGCCAGCCCCGCCAAACGCAACGGCGTTGATGCACACCGCGGCCGGACCCCCCGGGTCCGGCCGCGGCCACGAAGGGACCACCAGTGCCAGTACCAAGAGGACGACGTATCAGGCAGGCCGTCGTGCCGTGGCTCTATCTCCTGATACCTCTCGCCTTCCTCATCGTCTTCACCTACGTGCCGCTGGGGAACCTGCTGTACTACAGCGTCACGTCGTGGGACGGCCTCGACCCCGACAAACCATTCGTCGGCCTGGCGAACTACGTCGAGATCTTCACCCAGCCGCAGCTCTTCGAAGTGTTCGGCGTCAGCCTCTACTACTTGGCGGCCACAGTGGCGCAGGTGTTCCTCGCGCTGCTGTTCGCAACGCTGCTCAGCTTCAACCTCCGGCTGCGGAACCTCTTCAAGGCGATTCTGTTCTTCCCCAACCTCATCAATGGCGTCGCGATCGCCTTCGCCTTCCTCTTCTTCTTCCGGCCCGGCGGAACTCTGGACATCACGCTGCAGTTCCTGGGCCTCGGCGGGCTGTCGAAGCAGTGGCTCGGCGATCCCGCCGTCGTCAACTGGTCCCTCGCCGGCGTTCAGGTGTGGCGGTACGTCGGACTCGGAACCATCCTCTTCATCGGCGCCATCCAAGCCATTGACTCCCAGATCTTCGAGGCCGCGGAACTCGACGGCGCCAACGCTTGGCACCGATTCCGCTACATCATCGTGCCCGGCGTGCGACGGATCACCGGGTTGGTTGCGATCCTGTCGATCTCCGCGAGCCTGTCGGTGTTCGAGATCCCATGGATCATGCTCGGCGGAGCGAACGGCACCTCGACGTTCGTCATTCAGGCCTACCGGACGGCGTTCGTCGACGGAAAGGTCGGTCTCGCCTCGGCGTTGGCCGTCGTGCTCCTGCTCATCGTCGTCGCGATCGCCCTGATCCAGCGCCGGCTCTTCAAGGACGAGGTGGATCTCGTATGACGCGCGTCGTCGTGACCGTTCTGAAGTACGTCGGCCTGGTCATTGCGTCGGTGTTGATCCTGCTGCCGCTGGTCACACTGCTCTTCGCAGCGTTCAAGACGAAGGCCGAGTACAGCACCACCTCGGCGTTCACGCCGCCGCGCGACTGGTTCAACTTCCAGAACTTCCGGATCGCGTTCGTCGAGGGCCAGATGCTCTCGGGCATCCTCAACACCGGAATCATCATGCTCGTGTCGCTGGCCGGCACCACGTTCCTCGGGACGTTCGTTGCCTACGCGGTGGACCGGTTCGCGCTGCGCGGCCGCCGGATCGTCCTGGGCGGATTCCTGCTGGCCGCGCTCATCCCCAGTGTGACCACCCAGGTCGCGACGTTCCAGATCATCAACGCTCTGGGGATCTTCGACACCCGGGGGGCGGCGATCCTGCTCTTCATCGGGACGGACGTCGTCGCGGTGTACATCTTCCTGCAGTTCATGGCGGCGATCCCGAAGACCCTCGACGAGGCCGCGCGCGTCGACGGAGCCGGGCACTTCCGCATCTACTGGCGGATCATCCTGCCGCTGCTTCGGCCGGCCATCGCAACCACGCTGATCATCAAGGGGATAGCCATCTACAACGAGTTCTACATCCCGTTCCTCTACATGCCGTCGCCGGAGCTGTCGACCATTTCGACATCGCTGTACCACTTCAAGGGGCCGTTCGGCGCCGACTGGCAGATCATCGCCGCCGGGACGATCATCGTGATCCTGCCCTCGCTGATGCTCTTTGCCGCCCTGCAGCGGTTCATCTACCGCGGTCTCACTGCTGGAGCCGTCCGATGAGCGCGGTGCGGAGCGTCCGGCTCGACACGTGGACCGTCCGAGCGGTGGGAGGTCCGTATCCGCAAAGCCTGGCGCACGTCACTGTGCCGGCCACCGTCCCGGGCTCTGTCCACACAGATCTCATGGCAGCGGGGCTGTTGGCGGACCCGTATCTTGACGAGAACGAGAAGCAGCAGTCCTGGGTCGGCCTCACCGACTGGGTCTACGATGCTCGATTCGACTGGCAGCCCGGCGCCGATCGCGCCGAGCTGGTGTTCGAGGGCCTCGACACGATTGCGACGGTCCTCGTCAACGGCGTCGTCGTGGCGCAGACCCGGAACATGCACCGCCGATACCGGATTGACGTGTCCGCCGTGGTACGCCCCGGCCCGAACGACCTCCAGGTGAGATTCGCGGCACCGATTCCCGCTGCCGACCTCGCGAGTGTCGAACTGGGGTATCGCCCTCACGTCAATCACCATCCGTACAACGCCATCCGCAAGATGGCGTGCAGCTTCGGCTGGGACTGGGGCCCCGACCTCGCGACCTCCGGCATGTGGAAGCCGGCCTCTCTGCAGACCTGGTCGACAGCGCGCATCGTAACCTCGCGTCCGGTCGCGGCGCTCGAGGGTTCGACAGGGGTCGTTGACCTCGTTGTCGAGGTGGACCGGGCCGACGCGAACGCGGAGCTGGAGGTTCTCGTCTCTTCGGGCATGGCGACCGCGACCGCGATCGTGGCCTCCGGCTCGTCGAGGGCCGTGCTCCGGCTGGAGATCCCCGCGGTCGCTCGTTGGTGGCCGGCCGGTCTGGGTGATCAGACGCTCTACGACATCGTCGTCTCGCTTCGCGTCGCGGGGGACGAGATCGACAGCCGTACCCATCGAGTTGGATTCCGCTCGGTGCGGCTCGAACAGGATGAGGACGACTTCGGACGCTCGTTCCGGATCCTGGTCAACGAGACTCCAATCAGCGTCAGGGGAGCCAACTGGATTCCGGACGACGCGTTCCCGCACCGCGTCGACCGTGAGCGTTACCGGCACCGGCTCGAGCAGGCGCTGTTCGGAAGGATCAACCTGCTGCGCGTCTGGGGTGGCGGCATCTACGAGAGCGAGGACTTTTATGACCTCTGCGACGAGATGGGCATCCTGACCTGGCAGGACTTCCTCACCACCTGTGCTGCGTACGCCGAGGACGAGCTCTGGTCGGAGTTCGAGGCAGAGGCCCGCGACAACGTCACGCGTCTTGCGCCGCACCCCTCTCTCATCATGCTCAACGGGACCAACGAGAGCATCTGGGGTCACGAGGACTGGAGGTGGAAACCGCGGCTGGACGGACGCACCTGGGGGTATCGTCTGTACCACGAGCTGTTTCCGCAGATCGTCGCTGAGCTGGCTCCTCACGTTCTCTACACGCCAGGGAGCCCGTTCTCGCCCGACGGCAGCGCCCATCCGAATGATCCGGCTCAGGGCACGGTGCACGTCTGGGACGTCTGGAACGAGCTCGACTACACCGCCTACCGCAGCAAGACGGCTCGGTTCGTGTCGGAGTTCGGCTGGCAGGCGCCGCCCACGATGTCGACGCTGACCGAGTCGATCCACGACAGACCCCTCACGCCCGAGTCCCCGGGCATGCTCCTGCATCAGAAGGCGCTGGACGGCAACGTCAAGCTCATCGACGGGCTCGCCCCGCACCTGCGAGTACCGGATGAGATCGGCGACTGGCACTGGGCAACCTCGCTCAATCAGGCGGCGGCCATCACCGTCGGCATCGAGCGGTTCCGCGCGCTGCCGGAGTGCGCCGGCACGGTGGTCTGGCAGCTCAACGACTGCTGGCCCGTAACCTCATGGGCCGCGGTGGACGGCTACGGCCGGCCGAAACCGCTGCTGTACGCGATGCGCCATGCGCACGCCAACCGCCTCCTGACCTTCCAGGGGGCGGGCGAGCTGCACCTGGTGGCGGTCAATGACACGAGCACACCGTGGAACGAAACCGTCACGCTGTCCAGGCGTCGGTTCGATGGCGAGGAGCTCGCCTCGGCCGTTGTCGAGCTCTCCGTGGCCGCGTTCTCGAAGCTGTGGGTACCCCTGGACGAAGAGGTTGCCGTTGCCGAGGATTCGGCCGGCGAGTACGTGCGCGCGCGGAGCGAGGAGGGCACGGCGCGCTGGTTCTTCGCCGAGTACCGCGACTCAGACCTCCGAGCCGGGACGCTCAAGACGGAGATGCAGCGCGTAGGGGACCGCTATCGGCTCACCCTTCGATCCGAGCACCTCGTCCGTGATGTCTGCCTTCTTGTGGATCAGGTGGATCCGGACGCGGTCGCGAGCGACATGCTCGTGACACTCGATCCCGGCGCCTCGGCGACAATCGAGTTCACCTCGGCGAGAGACATCTCGTACGAGCAGCTGACCGCGTCTTCGGTGCTGCGTAGCGCCAACGACCTGGTCGATCGCTCGTGAGCGGGCGACGTGACGAAGGAGCGAACGTGACCCTCCCTGTTCTGGCGGCCGACTACGACCGCTCGGCGATCTCGGTTGGGATCGCGCACATCGGTGTCGGCAACTTCCACCGGTCACATCAGGCGATGTACCTCGACCGGCTGCTTCGTCAAGGCCGAGCGCTCGACTGGGGCATCTGCGGCATAGGGCTGCTCCCAGCGGATGCGCGAATGCGCGACGCCTTGCGGTCGCAGGACTTCCGCTACACCTTGGTCGAGCAGAGCGCTGAGGGGTCTTCGTCGGCGACCGAGATCGGCTCCATTGTCGACTATCTGTTCGCCCCTGAGCAGCTCGATGCAGTACTGAAGCTGCTCGCAACGCCGTCGACGCGGATCGTCTCCCTGACGATCACGGAAGGCGGCTACAACATCAGTGACTCGACGGGCGAGTTCGATGCGCAAAACCCCGAGATCATCGCGGATATCGCTCCGGGTGCACGGCCGGCGACGGTCTTCGGCATCATCGTCGCCGGTCTCCGGCTGCGTCGCGAACGCGGTATCGAGCCGTTCACGGTGATGTCGTGCGACAACATCGAAGGCAACGGCGATGTCACGCGTGGGAGCATCGTCGCCTTCGCCCGTCTCCTCGACCCCGACCTCGCGGAGTGGATTGAGCGCACGGTGCGCTTCCCCAACAGCATGGTGGACCGGATCACCCCCGTCACGACTCCCGAAGACCGCAATATGGTCGCCGAGCGTTTCGGGGTTCGCGACGCGTGGCCAGTGATCTGCGAAGACTTCGTCCAATGGGCGCTGGAGGACGACTTCTCGCAAGGCCGCCCGCCGTGGGAGGCGGTCGGAGTACAGATGGTCGAGGATGTGCGCCCGTACGAGCTCATGAAGTTGCGGCTCCTCAATGCCAGTCATCAGGCAATGGCCTATTTCGGGCTGCTCGCCGGGTACCGTCTCGTCCACGAGGCGGCCGTCGATCCGCTCATCGTGGAGTTCCTGCGCCGATACATGGACGAGGAAGCGACTCCAACCCTGGCGCCCGTGCCGGGTGTGGATCTCGACCGGTACAAGGAGACTCTGCTCGAGCGCTTCGCGAACGCAGCAGTAGGTGACACCTTGGCGCGTCTCGCGACTGACGGGTCTGACCGTATCCCGAAGTGGCTGGTTCCGGTCATCCGCGAGCGTCGCGATGCGGGACTCCCTGCCCCGCTGAGCGCCGCGGTGGTCGCCAGCTGGGCGCGCTACATCGAGCGGCACGTCGCCGGCGACGATCTTCCGTTCCGAGATCGCCAGGAACCCGCCGCCGTCGCCGCGCTCGAGCGTCAGCGGGCTGACCGTGCCGGGTTTCTCCGCAACGCCGACTGGTTCGGCCGCTTGGCGCAAGACGCCGAGTTCGTCAGGGATTTCTCGGCGACCTACGACGCTGCGGAGCAGGGACGCGAGCTGCTGGCGGGCGCTCTTGCACGCTGAGGCCAAATGCGTTCTCGCGGTCGACCTGGGCGGTACGAAGGTCGAGGCGGCGCTCGTGTCGTCGGACGGAACCCTGGTGCCCGGCACGCGCTTTCGCGAGCCGACTGGTATCGGACGGGGCTCGATCGAACTCGCGGGGTCGGTGGACGCTGTCACGAAACGAGCGCTCGCCGCACTGCCTGATGGCGCCCAGCTCATCGGCGCGGGCATCGGGTCGGCCGGCCCGGTGACGCTGCCTGATGGAACCGTCTCCCCGCTGAACCTGACGGCGTGGCGGGGCTACCCGCTGCGTGCGCAGATCGAGGCGTTGGTCCCGGACGTACCCGTGACGCTGCGGGGAGACGGTCTCTGCATCACGCTGGCCGAGCACTGGATCGGTGCGGCGCGGGGTAGCGACAATGTCCTGGGCATGATCGTCTCGACCGGTGTCGGGGGTGGCCTCATCCTCGGCGGCCGTGCGGTGCCCGGTCCAACCGGCAACGCGGGCCATATCGGTCACATTGAGGTCGCGGGGTTCGACGATCCCTGTCCATGCGGCGGCCAGGGGTGCCTGGAAACCATCGCCTCAGGCCCGGGCAGCGTGCGCTGGGCCCGCGAGCGCGGGTTCACCGGCGAGACCGGAGAGGAACTGGCATCGGCGTATGCGGACGGCAACGCCGTCGCCATGCAAGCTGTGCATCGCGCTGGCCGCGCCATCGGGCAGGCGATCGCGTCCGCGTCGTCCCTCGTTGATCTTGACGTCGTTGTGATCGGGGGCGGGTTCTCTCATGTGGCGCCGGACCTGTTCGACGTCATCCGGGAGTCGGTCGCGTCACGCGCCGCATTCGAGTACGTCCGCCGAGTCAAGATCGTCGCCGCCGGAACCTCCACCGAAGGACCGCTTGTCGGAGCCGCCGCCTTGCGACATCGCCCGCACGTGATCGACGAGCAGGGTCAACCCCAGAGCCGGCGGGCGCAGCGGCTTGAGCGGAATGAACCAGCACCAGCACGAAAGGAAGTACGCAGTTGACCCAGGGATTTGTCACCACGGAAGGGGCGGACATTGTCTTCGATGCGGAGGGGGCAGGTCCGCTCCTGCTCCTGATCAGCGGGGGCGGTGGAGACGCTGCTCGCTACAAAGGCGTCTCGTCGCTGCTCTCGGACAAGTTCACGGTGGTTCGCTACGACCGGCGCGGCAACCATCGCAGCGGCGGCGATCGCCATGCCGACCTCGACGTCGCCCAGCAGGCACGCGATGCCGCAGCAATCATCCGGCACGTCGGTCAGCAAGCGCTGGTCTTCGGCAACAGTGGCGGAGCGATCATCGCTTTGCAGCTGGCGGTCACCGATCCGCAGCTGGTAAGGGCAGTGGTGGCACACGAGCCGCCGCTGCTTTCGATCCTCCCCGATGCCGCGCAGTGGTTCGCCTACCAGGAGCGCATCTACGACATCTTCGAGGCCGAGGGCCCGCTTCAGGCCATGCACGTGTTCACGAGCGACATCGTCGGGGCCGTTCCGGTCGATCCCTCGACGGATGCCGGCGATTACTCCGGGAAGCCGGCCGACGACTGGGAATTCTTCATGCGCCACGAGTTTCTCCAGTTCACCCGACCCGAGCCCGACGTCGATGCGCTCGCGAGTTCCCCGTTGCGGATCGCGCTTGCGGTCGGCCTGGAGAGCGGAGACGTGTACTACACCCGCACCGCACGCGTCCTCGCGGAGAAGGCGACTCTGCCCGTTTTCGAGATGCCGGGAAATCACACGCCCCACAACCTGCCCGCCATGCATGCCGCCGCTCTACGAGCCGTGATGAAGCTGTTCGTGTAGTCCCTATCGTCCCTGGTGAGCGGCCCGTTCCGGGCTGGAAATGGGGTCCGGTCGCGCCCGGCGGGGTCGCGGCGGGGTTCGTACCTTCTCGCGATGCCCCGGTCGCCGACCGGGCTGGGCGTGACCGGGTGGTCGTGGAGGCAACCGCCAGCTGGCTGTCTTTGCGCCTATGACACCGTGCATGGCCAGGCGTTGATCGACCGGGAGTTGTACGCGCCCAAGTCATGGACCGATGACCGGCCGACTACGAGTTCGCCACCAGGCCGATGCTCGCCGCTCGGATGCTGGGCCGGGCGCCGGACGCCGGCACACCAGCCGCGTGAGTGACCGCGGACGAGGCGTGCCCGCCGCCGGTTCTTGGAACGGCGCGGGATCGGCTTCACCAGCCCACCGAGCGCGCCACCAACATGCCCGGCACGATCGACTGCCGCGGACCGCACCGCTGAGTCCCGGCCAGGAATCACACGAACGGGCCCATCGCCGCCACACCGACAGCAGGACACCCCGCCGGTCAGCCAGCCGCGGCACACGCACCGCCCGCGGCTGGCTGACCGGCCAACGGCGCCGGCGGCGCCACCACGCCCGGATGAACCACCGCCACTGGCCGCACTCCCAGACCGGCCTCGAACACATCAGCGATCACCGGCATCCGAGCGCCGCCACCGTCACACACCACCCGGGCCACTCAGCCGACACATCCGCTGCCGCGCTGCCTGCACCGCAGCAGTCCGCAACACCTTCACGTCCAGCACCAACGTGGCATCGCCGTCGGCCGGCCGCCAACGAGATGGACGACGAGGCAGCACTTACCCTCCCGCGGCAGAGACCTGGACCGCATTGGCGGCGTCCCGCTTGCTGCCCGGGGGCCTTGTGGTGCTTGTTAACGAGTGTTCTACTTAACCAGAACAATCCCGAGTGGATGGAGAGGACTCGTGCGGTGATCAACTTCCATGTCGACCGGTCCAGCAGCGTCCCCGCGTACGCCCAGCTGGTGCGGCAGGTGCGCGAAGGGCTGCGGATCGGAACGCTGCAACCCGGGGACCAGCTCCCCACCGTGCGCAGCGTGGTGACCTCGTGCACGATCAACCCGACCACGGTGCTGAAGGCCTACCGGGAACTGGAGCTGTCCGGCCTGGTCGAGGCGCGGCAGGGGGCGGGCACCTTCGTCAGCGGCACGCTCGGCCACGCGGATCCCCATGTCATGGCCCGCCTGCGCAGCAGCCTGGCCCGATGGCTCGACCAGGCCCGCGAGGCCGGTCTGGAGGACGAGGACGTCCAGGCGCTGCTCGCCTCGGTGATCGTGGAGAACTCGGGGCGCCGGACGCGGGCCGGCAGCGACCAGCCGCAGGGGAAACCGGCGCCGGGCGCCGCGTCGAGGCGCGAGGAAGGCGCCGCATGAGCGGTACGGAGCGAAGCGGAGTGGCCGCTCACAGGGACTCAGGGGTTTCAGGCCTGTCCCGCAGCGCAGCGGAGGGGCTGGCATGAGCGAGCAGTCCATCGCCGTGGAAGCCCGCGACGTGAGCAAGCGCTACCGCGACGTATGGGCGCTGCGGGAGTGCAGTTTCCAGGTGCCCGCCAACCGCATCATCGCGCTCGTCGGCGCCAACGGCGCGGGCAAGTCGACCCTGATGAGCATCATCAGCGGCATGCTGGCGGCCACCTCCGGCTCGCTGCTGGTCAACGGCCGCCCGGTGGTGAAGGGCCGGACCGGGACCGCCGACGCCGGGAGCCGGGTCGCGATCCTGGCCCAGGACAAACCCCTCTACCGGGACTTCAGCGTGGCCGACATGCTCCGCTTCGGACGGGCCACCAACCGGGTGTGGGACCAACGACGGGCACTGTCCTGGCTGGAACGCTTCGACATCCCCCTGGACCGCCGCTGCGGCAAGCTGTCCGGCGGACAACGGGCACAGGTCGCGCTCGCGGTCGCCCTGGGATCCCGCCCCGCCCTGCTGCTGCTCGACGAACCACTGTCCAACCTCGACCCGGTGGCCCGCACCGACGTCACCGGCGAGCTGATGGCCGAGGCTGCCGACAGCGACATGACGGTGATGCTGTCGACCCATATCGTGGCCGAACTCAGCGGCGTCGGCGACCACCTGCTGCTGCTCGACACAGGCCGGCCACTGCTCACCGGCGACGTCGAGGAGCTGCTCGACAGCCACCTGCGGCTCACCGGACCCCGCGCGGAGCGGCCACCGAGCCCAGGGACGATCGTCCAGGCGCAGCACACCGACCGGCAGTCCACGTTCGTCGTCCGCCGACCCGCCGGACCGGCTGTGCACGCCGTCGTCGCCCCCGGATGGACCACCCAACCCATCACCCTGGACGAGCTGATCCTGACGTACCTCAAGGCATCGGCCAAGACCCACCGGGACCTGGAGGCGGCAGCATGACCCCGATCACCCGACCACGGCTCGCCGCGCACCGCGAGGACGGCACCGAGCTCACCACCACGCCGGACGGGGGCGTCTCCGGTCTGATCTGGCTGACCTGGCGCCAGCACCGCTGGACCGTCCTCGGCACGCTCGTTCTGGCCGCCGTGCTGGTGGGCTGGATGACCTACCTGTCCATGGAGGTGACGGACCTGTGGCACCAGTGCCACAACACGCTGTGCCCGGAAGACTCCCCGCAGGGCCACCGGCTCGGCGGGGCCTCCGGCCTGGCCCTGACCATCGGCTCCCTGTTGCGGCTGGTGCAGTACATGCCGATGCTGATCGGCGTGTTCATCGGCGTCCCGCTGCTGTCCAGGGAACACGAGCAGCGAACCCTGCTGCTGGCCTGGAGCCAGGACATCTCCCCGGTGCGTTGGCTGTGGACCAAGCTGAGCCTGCTCGGCCTGTTCGTGGCAGCCGTCGCCGCGGCCGTCGCCGGCGCGAGCGACCACCTGGAACACGTGGTGTCCAACGTCTCGAAGAACGCAAGCATGTTCGAGTACCACACGTTCGTGAACACCGGGATGCTCCCGCTCGTGATCAGCATCTGCTGGTTCGCGGTCGGCGTCGCACTCGGCGCTGCCATCAAACGCACGCTTCCCGCCGTGTTCGGCGTCGCCGCGGGCTTCATCGGGCTGATGCTGCTCGTGCAGTACCGATACCCCACGCTCATGAAGCCGCTGTCCGCCTGGCGGCAGGTCGGCGCGCCGGACGACGGCCTGCTGGACAAGAACGCCCTCGTCGTCAAGGGCGGCATCATCAACTACGGCGGCGAGCAGCTGTCGGGCGCGTACGACGCCTCCCGGCGTCAGCTCACCGGCGCCGAACTGGAACGCCTCTGCCCGCCCGACAACGGTGCCGGCACGACGTTCTCCTGCTATGTCGACAACCATCTCCAGCAGTACATCGAGTATCAGCCGGGCAGCAGGATCCCCGACTTCCACCTGATCGTCGGCGCCGGCTACCTGGGCCTCACCGCGGTGGCCCTCGCCGCCGTCTGGCTGATCGTTCGCCGCACCAACCTCAGCGCGGGCTGACAGTACGAACCCCCTCGGCGCGGCTAATTAGGCCGGCCGCCGGCCCTTGGCCGAACCCAGCGTCCGGTCAGCGCGCGCCGGTCCAGGCACCAGTGCCGGCCGCCGCGGCGATGGATTCCGCGACGTCGGCATGTCCGTCGGTCAACAGGCCGACGGTGACCCGGATGTGGTTGACGGGTCCCGGCAGGACCCCGAACGGGGAACCCGGAGCGACGCCGATGCCCTGACTGGCCAGGCGCAGCAGAGCCGCGGATTCGTCCCGCACCGGTACCCACACGTTGATCCCGTCGCTGCCACCGACCTCGACGCCGCGTGCGGCGAGTTCGTGAACGAAGGCGGCCCGCCGGCGGGCGTATTCGTCGCGCGCGTGCGCCACGCGCCGGATTGCCCGCTTGTCCCCCAGCAACGTCGCCAAGACGCGCTGCAGCAGCCGGCTGGTCCAGCCCTGGCCGAGCTGGCGACGTCCGACCAGCTTGGTCAACAGGGGCGCCGGGCCGCTGACGGCGGCCAGCCTCAGGTCGGGTCCGTGCGACTTGGAGAAGCTTCGCACATGCAGGGTCTGCTGCGGTATCCAACGACCGAGGCTGATGTCGGCGGTTGCGGCGACAGCGCCGGCCGAGTCGTCCTCGATGACACACGTGCCGACCGTCCGGAGAACGGCGGCCAGGTCGCTGGCACGCCCGGTGGTCAACGACACACCGGTGGGGTTCTGCGCCCGCGGCTGAAGGAAGACGGCTGCGGGTGATACCGCGAGGGCCTGGGTGAGCCCGGCGACGGACATTCCCTCGCCGTCCACGGGCACCCCGACGACTTCGACTCCCGTCGCTTCCAGCAGGTCCAGTAGCGGCGGGAAACAGGGATGTTCGACGACCACCCGGTCACCGAACCGCAACAGGGCGGTCGCGGCGAGGTCGAGCGCGTCCATCGCTCCGTCCACCACGGTGATGCCCTCCGCCTTGTAGGGCCAGTCCGCGTGGAGGAGTTCGACCAGCTCCGGCAGCACCGGATCGTCGAGGTAGCTGCCGGGAAAGGGCGCGGCCCGCAGCTGCGAGAACGCGGTGGAGAGTTCCGGAAGCAGGTCAGGATCCGGCACCCCGGTGGACAGATCGAGGTCAAAGGCGGTGTGTCGTTGCAGCGTGCGGCGGTAACGCGCAGGACCAGGCGCGCGGATGGCGGCGATGGTGGTGCCGCGACGACCATCCGTGTTGATGACCCCCGATCGCGTCAGCAGAGCCCAACCGGCGCTGACCGTGGTCGGCGAGAGCTGCAGCTGGGCCGCCACCGTCCGGATCGGCGGCAGTTTGGTGCCCGGCGCGAGCACCCCGTCGCGCATGGCCCGGGTCACGGCGTCGGCGATACCTCGAGCCGAGGCTTCTTCGAGGCGCTCTTCGATGCTGATCAGCAGCGGCTCCGGCATGTTTGTAACATATCAAACGAGCCTTTGTATCACGCTAGATCACACGTACTGTGACTGGCATGAGTTCGCACATCTCGCATTGGATCGGCGGGCGACTCACTCCTGGCGCCTCCGGCCGCACCGCCCCTGTTTTCAACCCAGCCACCGGGCTTCAGTCCGGCGTGGTCGACCTCGCCGACGCCGGCGAAATCGCGCTCGCAGTGAGCTCAGCCAAGGCGGCGGCGGCCGCGTGGCGTCGCTCGTCCCTGTCGCGCCGCTCGGCGGTGCTGTTCGCTTTTCGGGAGCTGCTGCACGCGAGGACGGCGGAGCTGGCCGAGCTGATCACACACGAACACGGCAAGGTGCGCTCGGACGCCGCCGGTGAGATCGCGCGCGGCTTGGAGAACGTGGAATTCGCGTGCGGCATACCGCAGCTGCTCAAAGGGGACTTCTCCGAGCAGGCGTCGACCGGCATCGACGTGTACTCGATCCGCCAGCCCCTGGGCGTGGTCGCCGGGATCACGCCGTTCAACTTCCCGGCCATGGTCCCGCTGTGGATGTGCGCGAACGCGATTGCCTGCGGGAATGCGTTCATCCTCAAGCCGAGCGAGAAAGACCCGTCCGCGTCGCTGTTCCTCGCCCGGTTGTGGCAGGAGGCAGGCCTGCCGGACGGCGTGTTCACCGTGCTGCAGGGCGACAAGGAGGCGGTGGACGGACTCCTGAGCCACCCCGACATCTCCGCGGTGAGCTTCGTCGGCTCGACGCCGATCGCGCAGCACGTCTACACAACGGGCACCGCCAACGGCAAACGGGTCCAAGCGCTCGGCGGTGCGAAGAACCACATGGTGGTGCTTCCCGATGCCGACATCGACCTGGCGGCTGACGCCGCCGTATCGGCCGCCTACGGCTCGGCCGGCGAGCGGTGCATGGCGATCGCGGTGGCCGTGGCGGTGGGTGACTGCGGCGACCGGCTCACGGAGGCCATCGCGGCGCGGCTGCCGAAGCTGCGAATCGGCCCCGGCACAGACCCGGACGCCGAGATGGGACCGCTGATCACGCGCGAGCACCGCGACCGCGTGCGGGACTACGTCGCGCAGGGCGTTGAGTCCGGTGCGACCGTTGTCGTCGACGGTCGTGCCGCCGATGTGCCACGGGCGGGCTTCTTCCTCGGCGTGACCCTCCTCGACCACGTCACGCCCGACATGCGTGTGTACACCGACGAAATCTTCGGTCCCGTGTTGTGCGTTGTGCGCGCGAAGTCGTTCACGGAGGCTATTGACCTGGTCAATAGCCACGAGTTCGGCAACGGCGTGGCGATCTACACTCGCGACGGCGGCGCCGCCCGCGAGTTCCAGTACGAGGTCCAGGCCGGCATGGTCGGTGTCAACGTGCCGATCCCGGTTCCGGTGGCCTACCACTCATTCGGCGGATGGAAGGCGTCGCTGTTCGGCGACACTCACATGTACGGCCCGGACGGGATCCACTTCTACACCCGCGGCAAGGTCGTCACCTCGCGCTGGCCGGATCCGGCGACGTCCACAATCGACCTCGGTTTCCCGCAGACACGTTGATGCTCCGTACTCACATGATGGACGGATAGCGAGCGGATGCCTTGTGCGCCATGGCGCCTCCTGCCGAAAGCGGCCCATTAGTATTGAAACTCAAGCTATTGGGCGGCGGACGTCGCTCGCGGGAGGAGATCGCATGGCTGGCCCGCTGCACGGGCTGCGCGTCGTCGAGCTGGCCGGCATCGGGCCGGGTCCGTTCGCCGCGATGCTGCTCGCCGACCTCGGCGCCGACGTGGTCCGGGTCGACCGGGTCGGCGCCGCCTCGCCGGTCGGCGTCGAGGCCGCCGGTGACCTGCTCAACCGGGGCAAGCGCTCGATCGCCGTCGACCTCAAGCAGCCCGCCGGTGTCCAGACCGTGCTCGCCCTCGCCGCCCGCGCCCACGTGCTCTTCGAGGGCTGGCGGCCCGGCGTCGCCGAGCGGCTCGGCGTCGGCCCGGACACGGTCCTGGCCCGCAACCCCGCGCTCGTCTACGGCCGGATGACCGGCTGGGGCCAGCACGGCCCGCTGGCCGCCACCGCCGGTCACGACATCGACTACATCGCCCTCGCCGGGGCGCTCGACCCGATCGGCCCGGCCGGCGGCCCGCCACAGATCCCGGTCAACCTGGTTGGCGACTTCGGCGGCGGCTCGCTCTACCTGGTCGTCGGGATCCTGGCCGCGCTGCGCGAGGCCGAGCGGACCGGCCGCGGGCAGGTCGTGGACGCCGCGATCGTCGACGGCACCGCACACCTCACCACAATGTTGCACGCCATGCGCACGGCCGGGCTGTGGCAGGACCAGCGGGGCGCGAACCTGCTCGACGGCGGCGCCCCGTTCTACGCCGTGTACGAGACCGCGGACGCCCGGCACATGGCTGTCGGCGCGCTCGAGCCGCAGTTCTTCGCCGAGCTGGTGCGCCGCCTCGGCCTGGACGGCGACCCGGACCTGCCCGGCCAGCTCGACCGCGACCGCTGGCCCGAGCTGCGCCGCCGGTTCGCCGAGCGCTTCGCCACCCGCACCCGCGACGAGTGGACGGCGCACTTCGCCGGCGGCGACGCCTGCGTCACGCCGGTGCTCACCCCCGGCGAGGCCACCCGCGACCGGCACCTCGCCGCCCGGGGCACGTTCGTCGAGCGGCACGGCACGCTCCAGCCAGCACCGGCGCCCCGTTTCTCGGCCACCCCGGCCGAGCTGACCACCCCGCCGCCAGTGCCGGGCGAGCACAGCCGCCAGATCCTCGCCGACTGGGGCGTCGAGGACGCCGACGTCCTGCTCGCCTCGGCCGCGATCCACGACGCCACCCGGATGGAAGTCCGCTGACACGCGACTCGCCAAGCGCCTGGGTCGTCGAGCACCCGCCAGTTCGGTCTCAGAGCAGCTCGAGCAGGGTCGCGTTGGCCTGTCCGCCACCCTCGCACATCGTTTGCAGCCCGTACCTGACGTCGCTGTCGCGCATGTGATGGAGCATGGTCGTCATCAGGCGGGCGCCGCTGCCACCGAGCGGATGGCCCAGCGCGATCGCACCCCCGAGCGGGTTCACCCGCTCCGGCCGGGCGCCGAACTCGGCCATCCAGGCCAGGACCACCGACGCGAACGCCTCGTTGATCTCGACGACGCCGATGTCCTCCAGCGACAGGCCGGTGCGCTTCAGCAGCCGGTGGGTCGCCGGGATGGGCCCGGTCAGCATGGGCATGGGTGCCGACCCGACCACTACGGACGTGTGTATCCGGGCTACCGGCCGCAGGCCCAGCTCGGCGGCCTTGTCCGACGTGGTGATGAGCAGAGCGGCCGCCCCGTCGCTGATCTGCGAGGCGTTACCGGCAGTGACGACGCCGTCCGCCCGGAACGCCGGGCGCAGCTGGCTCATCGCCTCGATGCTGCCACCGCGCCGGATGCCCTCGTCCTGGCTGACCACGGTGCCGTCCTCGATCGCCACCGGCACGATCTGGCCGGAGAACCGGCCCTCGTCGGTGGCGGCCGCGGCCCGGGCGTGCGACTCGAGGCTGAACTCGTCCAGCTGGGTACGGGACAGTCCCCACTCCCGGGCGATCAGCTCCGCGCCGATGCCCTGGTTGGGGAACTCGGCGCCGTACCGCTCGACGTAGCGGCGTCCGAGCGGGGAGCCTCCGGCCTGGGAGGCGCCCATCGGTACCCGCGACATGACCTCCACCCCGCCGGCCACGGCCACCTCGTAGTGGCCCGCGATCACACCGGCCGCCGCGAACGAGACGGCCTGCTGGGACGATCCGCATTGCCGGTCGATGGTGACGCCGGGAATGTGCTCCGGCCACCCCGCGGACAGCACCGAGGTGCGCGCGATGTCGAAGGACTGCTCCCCGACCTGGCCGACGCACCCCCAGATCACGTCGTCGACGACGCCCGGGTCGATACCGGCCCGATCGCTCAGCGCCCGCAGTACCAGTGCGGAGAGGTCGGCGGGGTGGACGCCGGACAGGCCGCCGCCGCGCTTACCGATCGGCGTGCGGACTGCTTCGACGATGACTGCGTCTCTCATGACGGTACGTCCTCCTCGTAGGTCGGCGGATCAGCGCGGCGCCATCCGGAGGGCGCCGTCCATGCGGATGACCTCGCCGTTGAGGTAGTCGTGGTGGATGATGGCCAGCGCGAGCTGGGCGTACTCGTCGGGCCGGGCGAGACGCCGCGGGAACGGCACGCCGGCGGCGAGCCCCTGGCGGAACTCCTCGGAGACGGTGGCCAGCATCGGGGTCTCGACGATGCCCGGCGCGATGGTGTTGACCCGGATGCCGTGCTGGGCGAGGTCGCGCGCCGCGGGCAGGGTCAGGCCGACGATGCCGCCCTTGGACGACGAGTACGCGGCCTGGCCGACCTGGCCTTCGTAGGCGGCGACGGAGGCGGTGTTGATGATGACGCCGCGCTGCCCGTGCTCGTCCGGCTCGGTCCCGGCGATCGCCTCGGCGGCCAGGGCGAGGACGTTGAAGGACCCGATGAGGTTGACCTGCACGACGCGTGCATAGAGGTCGAGGTCGTGCACGCCGCCGCGGCCGAGGATCCGCATGGACGGGCCGATGCCCGCGCAGTTGACGACCGTGCGCAACGGCAGGCCGGCACCGGCGGTCGCGACGGCGGCACGGACCTCCTCGTGGGAGGTGACGTCGGTGGCGAGGTACTCGACCCCGGGCAGCCGAGCCGCCGTGTCGATGCTCTGCTGGAGGTCGAGCGCGAAGACCCTCGCGCCCTCCTTGGCCAGCGCTTCGGCGGTCGCGGCGCCCAGGCCGGAGGCCCCGCCGGTGACGATGGCTGCCGTGTCGGCGACCTGCATCAGTCCTTCTCCCTTTTGGCGATGGTGATCGTCGCGGTGCCGTTCGTCGCGAGTGCGCGGCCGACGACCATCCGCTGGATCTGGTTGGTTCCCTCGAAAATCTGCATGACCTTCGCTTCGCGCATGTAGCGCTCGACCGGGAAGTCCCGGGTGTAACCGTAGCCGCCGAAGACCTGCACGGCGTCGGTGGTGACCTTCATGGCGTTGTCGGTGGCGACCAGCTTGGCGATCGATGCCTCGCGGCTGAACGGCAGGCCCTGGTCTTTCAAGCGTGCCGCATGAAGGGTCATCGCGCGGGCGGTCTGGACGGCCGCCTCCATGTCGGCGAGCAGGAAGGCGAGGCCCTGATGCTCGATGATCGGCCGGCCGAAGGTGGTGCGCTCCTTCGCGTACGCCACGGCCAGGTCCAGGGCACCTTGGGCGAGGCCCGTGGCGACGGCCGCGATGCCGAGCCGGCCGGAGTCGAGGGCGGCGAACGCGATCTTGAGGCCATCGCCCTCGGCGCCGATCCGGCGGCCGGCGGGGACCCGCACGTGGTCCAGGCGCAACGTGGCGGTCGGGGACCCGGTGAGGCCCATCTTGCGTTCGGGCGGGTCGGCGCTCAGCCCCGCGGCGTCGGCCGGGACCAGGAAGCACGAGATGCCCTTGCGCTCGTCCGAGGTGCGCGCCATCACCTGGTAGAAGTCGGCGTGCCCGCCGTGGGTGGTCCACGCCTTCGCGCCGTTGAGCACGTAGTCGTCGCCGTCACGCACGGCGCGCGTCGTCATGGCGGCCGGATCGGAGCCGGCGTTCGGTTCGCTGAGGCAGTAGGCCCCGAGGAGGCTCCCGCCGAGCATGTCCGGCAGCCATCGCTGCCGCTGCTCCTGGGTGCCGAAGTTGACGAGCCCGAAGCAGGACAGCGCGTGCACGCTCGTGCCCACGCCGACGCTGGACCAGACCCTGGCGACCTCCTCGAGCACCTGCAGGTAGACCTCGTAGGGCTGACCGCCGCCGCCGTACTGCTCCGGATATGGCAGGCCGAGGACGCCGATCGCGCCGAGCGTCCGGAACACGTCGCGCGGGAACTCCCCGTCCGCCTCGGCCCTCGCGACCCTTGGCGCCAGTTCCTTGTCGGCCAGGTCACGGGCGACCTTGATCAGGTCGGCGCTCTCGCTGCTGGGCATGACACGTGATGCGGGCATCGAATATCCTTGGGAGTACGAGAACAAGTACTAGGGTATCAGATACAGTACTCAACATGATGCCCTGCCGTAGGGTCTGTGCCATGCCATCGTCCGAGAAACCTCGCCGTCGCGAGGAGATGCTGGTCCAGCTCCGCGAGTTGTTCCTGGCCGAAGGGTTCGCGTCCTTCGGCGTCGGCGACCTGGCGGAGCGGCTGCGCTGCTCGAGGACCACGCTGTACGCCGTGGCGCCCAGCAAGGAGCAGATCGTGGTGGCGGCCGTTCGCTCGTTCTTCAGGACGGCGGCCGAGCGCATCGAGGCCAGGGTCGGCGCCTCGGATGATCCCGCACGGCAACTGGCGATCTACATGGAGGCCGTGGCGGCGGAGCTCCAGCCGGCCTCGGCCGTGTTCTTCGCGGACGTGGCCGAGTTCGGTCCGGCCAATGAGGTGTACCAGGAGAACACGCAGTACGCGGCACGGCGGGTCCAGGATCTCGTGACCGAGGGCGTCAAGGCCGGGGTGCTGCGGCCGATCCACGCCTCGTTCGTGGGCGCCGCGGTGGCCGAGGTGATGAGCTCCATTCAGCGTGGCGCGATCCAGGCGGCCACCGGGCTCGACGCGGCGCAGGCCTACCGTCACCTTGCCGACCTGGTCATCACCAGCCTGACGGAGCGGACGGAGAGAGCACTCTGATGCGCGAGACCATCGGCACGCCGGCGCCTGCGGTGCGAAGTGACATCGCGGAGGGCGTGGCGACGATCGAGTTCAACCGGCCGGAGTCCGCCAACGCGCTGGATCTTCCCATGGCGGTGGCGCTGCGCGAGGCCGTGGAAGCCGTCTCGCGTGATCCCGGCGTCCGCTGCGTGCTGATGCTCGGCCGGGGCCGGAACTTCTGCGCCGGCGGTGACGTCGCGGCGATGAGCGGCGCCGCGGATCGGCACGCCTACGTACTGGACCTGGCCAGGACGGCACACCGCAGCGTGCTGGCCCTCGCCGAGCTGGACGTTCCCGTGGTCGCCGCCGTCCAGGGCGCCGCCGCCGGCGCCGGGCTGGCCCTCACCCTGGTCGCCGACGTCGTCCTCGCCGGCGAGTCGGCGCGGTTCCTGACGGCGTACACGCAGGCGGGGCTGACGCCGGACTGCGGAACGTCCTGGCTCCTGCCCCAGGTCGTGGGCCTGCGCCGGGCGCTCGCCCTCACGCTGACCGATCGCCGCCTCGGCGCGCAGGAGGCCGCCGACTGGGGGCTGGTCACCGGCGTCTGCCCCGACGAGGAGGTCACGGATTCGGCCCGCCGGCTCGCGCTCCGCCTGGCGTCGGGGCCGGTCCCCGCGCTCGGCCGGACACGGCGCCTGCTGCGTGACGCCTCGCGGCGTTCGCTGGCCGAGCAGCTGGACGTCGAGGCGGCGTCGATCGCCGAGGCCAGCATGTCCCCCGCCGCCGACGCCCGGCTCGCCGCCTTCGTCAGCAAGAGCCAGAAGGTCGGCGAGGGCCAGCAGTAGGTTCAGCATCGACCGGTCAGATCGCGGCGGACGCCGGCGCCAGGAGGCCCGGCAAGCGGTCGCGGATGATCTCCTCGGCACCGGCGATGATGCCGTTCACCACGTTCTCGCAGCTGTCGACGTCCTCGATGAGGCCCTGCGCCTGACTGGCCCACCACATCCCGTCCTGCATGGCACCCGCCGCCAGGACGCGCTCGCGGCCCCGCGCCCCCGAGGCGAGATGGGCGACATCGGCGAAGGCGGCGCCGGGCTGCCGTGAGATCTGGGCGATCTCCTCCGACACGGCGTTGCGCGCCACGCGGGCGGAGTTGCCGAACTCGCGGAAGACGATTGTGGTGTCACGCTCGCAGTTCGCGACGATCTGCTGCTTGACGTTGTCGTGGATGGGCGCCTCCGTCGTCGCCATGAAGCGCGTGCCCATGTTCGCCGCGCACGCGCCGAGGGACAGCGCGGCCACGAGGCCGGCGCCGGTGGCGATGCCGCCGCTGGCGATGACGGGGATGCTGAGCGCACGACTCGCGGCCGCGATCAGGACGAGTCCGCCGATGTCGTCCTCGCCCGGGTGACCGGCGCACTCGAACCCGTCGATGCTCACCGCGTCGACCCCGAGTGCCTGCGCCTTGACGGCGTGGCGCACGGAGACCGCCTTGTGAATGACCTTCACGCCGGCCGCCTTGAAGTGCTCCAGGTGCGGCTTCGGGTTGCTGCCGGCCGTTTCGACCACGCCGATGCCCGACTCGATGATCACCGCCCGATACTCCTCGTAGGGAACCGGGCGGATCGTCGGCAGGATGGTGAGGTTGACGCCGAACGGCTGGTCCGTCAGCTCGCGCGTGCGCTCGATCTCCAGCGCAAGCGCTTCGGGGGTCGGCTGGGTCAGCGCGGTCAGGAACCCCAGAGCGCCGGCCTCGGCGACGGCCGAGATCAGGCCGGCCGTGCCGAGTCCGGTCATGCCCCCGCACAGCAGCGGATGCCGCACGCCGAAGGTCTCCGTGAAGACAGTTCTGATCATGTTGAGAACGGCTTTCGCTTCAATGGCTGTGATACCAAAAACAGTACTACAGTACTCTATTCAGTATCAACGGCAGCGCCGGCGAGCCGCGCCAGCGTCCGCGCGATCGACGCCGCCCGACCGGCGGCAGCACGCGACTCCTCGTCGGCGACCGTGGACAAGGCCTCCGGCGCGTACAGGCCGAGTCGTGTTCCGTCGAAGCGGAAGATCCTGCCGGTGACGTCGCGCGTGGCATCGCTCAGCAGGGCCACGACGGCCGGCGCCACGTCTTCGGGCGCTCCCAGCGCGGGGCGGTCGGGCCGGGCATCGATCGCCGCCATGCCGGTCCGCGCCAGCGGCGAGATGGCGTTGACCCGTATTCCGGCGGGCGCGCACTCGAGCGCCCAGCCCGCGGTCATGGCGGCCACCGCCCCCTTGGTGGCGCCGTAGGCGCTCATGCCGGGGATGCCGAACCGGGAGCCCGAGACGACCGTGACGATGGAGCCGCCCGTGCCCTGCCGGAGCATGGCACGCATGGCGTGGATCGCGCAGAACTGCACGCCGAGCACGTTGATCTCCACGATGCGCCGCAGCTGCGACTCGTCCTCCTCCCAGGGCGCGGCGTGATGGGTGACCCCGGCGTTGGCCACCAGTCCGTCGAGGCGACCGAACCGTCGCTGCGCCGTGTCGGCCAGCCGGGCGGCCGTCGACCACGATCCGACCGAGCCGGGTTCCGCGACCGCGTGGCCGCCGGTGGCGGTGAGCTCCTCGACGACGGCGAGCGCGGCCTGCTCGTCCACGTCGTTGACGACGACGTTCGCCCCGTGGGCCGCGCACGCGTGTGCGTATGCGCGGCCCAGGCCCGTTCCGGCGCCGGTGACGATGACGCAGCGCCCGTCCAGGAGACGAGCCATCAGCCGGCGTCCGGGCCGAACAGCTCGGCGAGCGCCGCCTTGTTGATCTTTCCGGTCGGGTTCGTCGGCAGGGCCCGTACGACCCTCAGCAGCTCCGGCTGCTTCTGGCGGGCCAGGCCCTGACCGGTCACGGCCCGGCCGATCTCCTCGAGGGTCCAGTCGTCGCGCCGCGAGACGATGGCGGCGCCGATGCGCTCACCGAGCCGGCCGCCGGGCACCGCGACGATCGCGACGGCGTCGATCTCGGGATGCTTGCCGATGGCTTCCTCGATCTCGCGGGTGCTGAACTTCTCCCCGCCGCGGTTGATGATGTCCTTGATGCGCCCCGAGATCCGCACCTGTCCGTCGCGTGCCAACGAACCGAGGTCCCCGGTCCGCAACCACCCCCCGGGCGTGAACGCGGGCGCGTTGAGCTCCTCCCGGGCGTAGCCGAGCATCATCTCGGGGCCGCGCAGCAGCAGCTCCCCGACATCGCCCGGCTCGACGGCCTGCCCCGCGGCGTCCACGACCCGCAGCTGCACGCCCGGGGCGAGGTGGCCGTCGGTCTCCGCCCGGTGCTCGAGTGGATCCAGCTCGTTGGCGAGCGTCGCCGTCGGGAGTTCGGTCATGCCCCAGGCCCGGTACGCCGCGATGCCGAGCTCCCCGGCCCGCGCGATGAGCGCGGGTTGGACGGCCGCTCCCCCGCAGCAGTACTGGCGCAGCGACGACCGATCGTGCCCCGCCGAAGCGTAGGCGTCGAGCAGCTCCCGCAGGAATGGTGTGGCGCCGGCCATGTAGGTCGCCTGTGTACGGTCGGCCAACTCGACGCACGCTGCGGGGTCCCAGCGCTCCATCAGCACCGCGGCGGCCCCCACCCGGGCGGGGATCATGAACCCTTGCAGCAGGCCCGTGATGTGCGTCATGGGCGAGGCCATCACCATGCGGTCCCGGAACGTCAGCCCCCACTCCGCGATGGTCGTGCGCAGCTCGTGCTGGAGGCCCGCCACGGAGTGGACCACGCCCTTGGGCTCGGACTCGGTGCCCGAGGTGAACAGCACGAGGCATGGATCCGCCGGCCCGGCGGGCTCGACGCCCGAGGGCAGGGAGCCGCTGCCGGCCGAGTCGGCGCAGCGCCAACCGGCCGCGCGGCCACCGACGATCAGCCGGGCGGCGGGCTCATGGCCGATGCTGCGAAGCGCCTCGTCGAACTCGTCCGGATAGTCGCGGCGGGCATCGGCGGCATGGACGATGACGGCCGCCGGTCGCACCTGGTCGAGCGCGCCGAGGATCTCGCGCGGGCCGTAGAGCGGCACGATCGGACTGCTGATCGCACCGATGCGCCAGATCGCGGCCGCGGCGGCGACGGCCCCAGCGCCGGTCGGCAGCATCCAGGAAACCGCGTCGCCCGGCTGCACGCCGCCGTCGAGGAGGGTTCGGGCGATCGCGGCGGAGCCGGCGGCAAGCGCGGCGAAGCTCGTCTCCCCCTCGGACGTGATGACCGCCGGTCGGTCCGGCCATCGCGCCGCCCCCTGCTCCAGGAGGTGCCCGATCCGCTCATCGGTGAGGAAACCCTGCCGGCGCCACGCCTGCGCGACGTCGGGTGCGACGATTCGCCGCCGGCCGCTCCAGTCAGCCACCCTCATTGCTGCGTCCACCGCGCCGGGCGCTTCTCCAGGAACGCCGCCGGCCCTTCGAGCGCGTCCGGATGCGAACGGTGCCGCCGGATCAGCTCCCAGCCGAGGTCGAGGTCGGTGGCGATGCGGCGCTCATCGAACGTGCGCAGGACGCGCCGGCTGAGCCGCACGGCCTCCGGCGAGTTCTTCGCGATCATCCCGGCGAGCTCCAGGCCCCGGTCCCGCAGCGTCGCGGGATCGACCACCTCGGAGACGAGGCCGGCCCGCTCGGCCTGCTCGGCGGAGAGCGATTCGTACCGCCCGAGCAGCACGAGGCGCGTCAGGATGTCCGGACGCATCCTCAGGCGCAGCTGCAGCGGCTCGAGCGCCGAAACCTGCCCGACGCTGACGTGCGGGTCCAGGAAGCGGGCCGCGGACGACGCGATGCAGATGTCGGCGTCGGCGACGAAGTGCAGACCGCCGCCGGCGCAGGCCCCGTTCACGGCCGCGATCACCGGGACCTCCACGTGCGTCCCCGGCAGGAAGTCGAGCTCGGCCGCCGCGGTGTCACCCACCCGGGTGCGCGGCGCCGAGAGCATGCCCGCGTCAGCGCCGCCGCAGAAGGCCTTGCCGGCGCCCGTGAGCACTACCGAACGCAGCCCCGGCGTCCCGGCCGCGGCCCGCCACAGGCTCGCCAGCGCATCCATCAGTTCGTCGTTGAGAGCGTTGGCCGCCTGCGGGCGATTGAGGGTCACCAGCAGCGTGCCGTCAATGACCCTGCTGAGCACCACTCCCTCCGCGCGTTCCAGGTCCGCTCTGTCCCGCTCGCTCGACACCGGCGCCTCCTCACGGCGCTTCCCGCGCCTTCCCTTGACTATCGTCCAAATCATATATACGTTTTTGCGCCATGCGGAAGAGGGACGTCACGTCAAGCGCTCGGAGGGAGGCCCCGTATGCATGACTTTCTCCAGTCGGTCCTCGTGCCGGGCCTGACCGACGGCGCGATCTATGGGTTAGTCGCGGTGGGTTTCGCCACGCTCTTCTCAACGACCGGGGTCATCAACTTCGCGCACGGCCAGATGGTCATGTTGATGCCCATGTCGGTGCTCGTGGCGATGCAGGCCGGCCTGCCGACCTGGCTTGCGTACGTCGTCGCGCTGGTGGTGATGGTCGGGGTGGCCCTCACGGTCGAGTGGTCCGCGGTGCGACCGTTCGTGCAGTCGGGCCAGTCCGTCTCGTGGCTGCTCTCGACACTGGCCGTGAGCGTGATTCTGGCCGAACTGCTGGCCATCCCGTACAACGGGGAGTCCCGCAACTTCAAGCACGGTGTCAGCGCACACCGGTTCGACCTGGCGGGCATCGGCGTGTCGCCCGCCGAGCTCGCGTCGATCGCCGCGCTGTTCGTCGTGACCGGGCTGCTCGTCGGCTTCTACCGGTACACGCGCATCGGGCTCGAGCTGCGCGCCATCGCCGACGATCTCGACGGCGCGGAGGCGGTCGGGATCTCCCGCGCCCGCGCCTCGCAGATCGCCATGACGCTTTCCGCGCTGGTCGCCGCGGTCACCGGCGTGCTGGTCGCCTCGACCCAGCTCGTCACGCCGTCGCTGGGACTGTCCTATACGTTCTACGGCTTCGTGGCCACCGCGATCGGCGGCATGGGCAGCATCGGGGGAGCCCTGGTCGGCGGCCTCATCGTCGGCGTCCTGAGCCAGGCGATGGGCGTGTACGTCGGCAGCCTCGTCGTGAACCTCGCGGTGTTCGCCCTGCTGCTGGTCGTCTACGTGATCCGCCCACACGGTCTGTTCGGCGCCGCGCCGGTGCGGGCGGTCTGATGGTGCACAAGCTGCTCGAGAAGCCGGCCCGGGCGCTGGATCCCGTGTCGCGAGCGCTGCGCGGCGGCATGGAGCGAACCCGCGAGGCCGTGCCGTCCCCCGTCCGCAGCGTGCTCGCGGCGCCGGGCCTGCACAGCCTGCTGATGGCGGCCGTGGCGCTGGTCCTGCTCGTCGCGTGGGGCCCGCAGTCGTACAACGGTTACGTCCTGCAGCTGATCTGCCTGTACGCCGTGGCCACCCTGGGCCTCAACATCACCACCGGATACGCGGGCGCACTGTCCCTGGGCCAGGGCGCCTCGTTCGCCATCGGCGCGTACGTCACCGCCATCCTGGTGGCATCGCACGGATGGCCGTTCTGGGCCGCCATCCCGCTCGCGGTCCTGGGCGGGCTCGTCGCCGGCGCGGCGATCGGCTTCCCGGCCGGGCGCTTCGGCGCGATCGGCCTGGCCATGTTGTCGCTCGGCCTGATGCTCGTCGTCAACGACATGCTCATCCAGTTCCGGGACGTGACCGGAGGCAACTCCGGACTGTCCGGCATCGACGCCGGCCTCTGGTTCGACGACGACCCCGTGGAAACGCCGTGGGTCGTCCCCGCCGTCATCGTCGTCGTCGCCGCCCTCTGCTACTGGTTGCACGCCCGGTACCGGGTGTCACGGCTCGGCCGAGCCACCGTCGCGGTTCGCGACGAGCCCATCGGCGCGTCGGCACTGGGCATCTCGGGCTACATCACGAAGGTCGCGGCCTTCGCGGTCGGCTCCGCGCTGGGCGCGCTCAGCGGAGGGCTCTTCGCGATCCTGTCCGCCTACATCTCGCCGGATGCCTTCTCGCCGAACCTCTCCATCCTGTTCCTGGTCATGGTCGTCCTCGGCGGCAGCGGCTCCCGGCTCGGACCGGTGGTCGGCGCGGCGCTGCTGATCCTGATCCCGCTGCGCCTCGACGAGTACCCGCACCTCAACAACCTCCTCTACGGTCTGCTGCTCATCGTCCTCATGCGGCTGCGTCCCCGCGGTCTGTTCAGCCGCTCCGCCGCGCCCGCCAAGCACGCGCTGCGGGAGATCGCCCGCACGCCGCCCATCGAGGTGCCCGAGCGCGCGCCCGGCGCGCCGATCCTGCGACTGACGCAGCTGCGGCGCAGCTTCGGGGGCGTCAACGCCCTCCGCGGCGTGTCGTTCGACCTGGCACGCGGGGAGATCGTGGGCCTCATCGGCCCGAACGGGTCGGGCAAGACGACGCTGCTCAACGTCGTGTGCGGGCACTACCCGCCGACGGCCGGCCAGATCGAGCTGGACGGGGTGGAGATCGGTGGGCAGCGTCCGGCCGCCATCGCCCGGCGCGGCGTCGCCCGCACGTTCCAGACCCCGAAGACGTTCCCCGGCATGAGCATCGAGGAGCATCTCGCACTCGCGGCCGCTCGCGGCGACCGCGAACCGGAACTTCTCCAGGCCTGCCGCCGCGGCTCCCTCGCGCTGCTGGAGATGAGCGGCCTCGACCCGCACGATGCGGCCGCCGTCACCCGGGAAAGCAGGGTCATGAGCCACGGTCAGTTGCGTTTCCTGGAAGCCGCCACCGCCATCAGCGCCTGTCCGCAGGTCCTCCTCCTGGACGAACCGGCCGCGGGACTCTCGGCCTCGGAGATCGAGGGATTCGAGCGGGTCGTGAGCGACGTCGCGGCGGCCGGGGTCGCCGTCATCATCGTCGAGCACCACCTGGAGATGATCAGCCGTCTGGTCGACCGGGTCGTCGTCCTGGACCTCGGAGCCGTCCTCTGGGAGGGGCGGCCCGAGGATCTCCACACCGTCGATGCCGTCCGCGCCGCCTACATGGGTGTGGCATGAACGGCGGGCGGCTGAAGGTGGACGGCCTTCGCGTGCGGTACGGCGGCGTCACCGCGGTCGAGGACCTGTCGCTCACGGTGGAGCCCGGGACGTGCCTGGCCCTGCTGGGCGCGAACGGCGCCGGGAAGACCTCCACGTTGCGTGGCATCGGTGGTCTCGCCGCGGCCGGCGGCGGTATCTGGCTGGACGAGCGTCGCCTCGACACCCTTCCGGCGAGCAAACGGGCCCGTGCGGGCCTGGGCCACGTGCTCGAGGGCAGGCACGTCTTCAAGAGCCTGTCCGTGGCGGAGAACCTCCGCGTGGCGGCGGGCCGGGCACCCCGGCCGTCCGAGGTCGACCCGCTCGAACTGCTGCCCGAACTGCGTGAGCTGATGCCGCGCCCGGCCGGCGGCCTGAGCGGGGGCCAGCAGCAGATGCTGGCCATCGCGCGAGCGGTCGCGGGCGCTCCCCGCGCCATCATGCTCGACGAGCCGACGAACGGGCTCTCGCCCAAGCTGGTCGGACGGACGATCGAGATCCTTGCCGATCTGCGCGACGCCGGCTTCTCCGTGCTGCTGGTGGAGCAGCGCATCGAAGTCGCCCAGAAGCTCGAAGCCGATGTCGTGGTGCTGCGACACGGGCGCGTGGAGCACCGCCTGCACGGGACCGACCCCAGCCTCCCGGACCTGCTGCATGCCGCCTATCTCTCCTGACAAACTCACAGAAAGTACGAGGAAAGCATGGCCACCCTCATAACGAGAGGCGTTGCCGCCGCGACGCTGTGCACGGCGCTCGTCGCCCTCGCCGCGTGCGGCGGCGAGTCCTCCGGCAGCAAGGATGAAGGCTCCGGCTCCACCATCAAGATCGGGTTCGTGGGGGCGCTGACCGGCTCGCTCGCACCGAGCGGTCAGGTGTCGCTCGCGGGGCTCAAGGCCGGCGCCGAGTACGTGGAGCAGCACAACCCCGGCACGAAGATCGAGATCATGCAGAAGGACACCAAGGGCGAGCCGACCGCGGCGGTCGCCGCGACGCGGTCGCTCGCGCAGGAGGGGGTCTCCGCCTTCTACTTCACCACCGAGGCGTTTCCCCCGGTTCAGGACATCCTGAACCAGGTGAAGGTGCCCGGCGACACGGCGGGCGGCATCGGCTCGATCCTGCCGGACGTCGGCGACTCGAAGCGGTACAAGTACGCGTTCAGCACCGGCGCGGGCACCTCGGGCGACACCTCGATCGTGCCCCTGCTCTCGTACGCGGCCTCGGCCGGCAACACGGTGGCGATGCTGGACGACTCGTCGGCGTACGGCACGTCGCAGTCGAAGGACACCCTGGCCCTTGCCAAGAGCCAGTTCCCCAACGTGAAAATCGTGCAGGAGAGCTTCCCCTCCACCGCCTCGGACGTCACCGCACAGCTGTCCAAGCTGCGGGACTCGGGCGCACAGTCGCTCATCGTCTGGTCATACGGCGCTCCGCTGGTCGCCGCCATGTCGAGCCTCAACAAGATCGGCTGGAACCCGCAGATGTCCGGCGTGCTGGGCATCGGCGATCCCGCGACGTCGGAGCTCATCCCGAACGGCATGAAGGGCACCCTCGCCGCCGGCCCCATGGCCAAGACGTTCCTGTCGTCCACGGCGGGCGAGTCCCCCACGGGCATCACCGCGGACTTCGTGAAGCTCTACCTGAAGGCCAAGGGCAAGGACTCCTTCAACGCGCTCGACACGGTGGGCGCCATCTCCTTCGACTGGGTGCTCCTGGTGACCCAGGCGTCGCAGAAGGTCAAGTCGACCGACGCCGACAAGATCAAGCAGCAGCTGGTCTCCGGCGAGGCGCTCCAGGGCGCCAACGGCACGTACAAGTTCGGTGCCGACAAGCGCATCGGGCTCGACGCCGATCAGCTGGGCGTGTTCGTGCCCGCCAAGCCGTGCCCGAACGGCAAGTGCGTCGAAGCCTCCGTCAGCGCGGGGCGATGAATGCCTGAGGAGACCACAGTCGATCTCCGGATGGGATCGCAGGCGGACGACTTGCGCGTCCGCCTGCGGGCCCTGCTCGCCGAGCTCCTCCCCGAGGACTGGACGACGTCCTTCGCCCGCGACCCTTCGGTGCAGTCGGTGGTGGCCGGGGTCACCGAACGCCTCGCGCGCGAAAAGCTCCTGACGCTCAGCTGGCCCAAGGAGTACGGCGGTGCGGAGGCCGACGTCTGGCAGCAGACCGTGCTACGGGAGGAGCTGTGGGCGCACTTCGAGCCGCGCGGCCCGCAGTACATGGGCCTGAACTGGGTCGGGCCGGTGATCATGGAGGTCGGCACGGCGGAGCAGCGGGCCACCCACCTGCCCGCCATCTCGGCCGGGCAGGCCGTGTGGTGCCAGGGGTTCAGCGAGCCCGAGGCCGGCTCGGACCTCGGCGCGCTGCAGCTCAGCGCCCGGCTCGACAACGGCGAGTGGGTGCTGAACGGCCAGAAGATCTGGACCTCCTACGCGGGCTTGGCACAGTGGTGCTTCCTGGCGGCAAGGACCGGCAAGGCGGGCGGGAAACACGACGGCATCACCATCTTCCTGGTCCCCATGGATCGACCGGGCATCACCGTCGTCCCCATCGAGTCGATCATGGGCGAGCAGCATCTCAACGAGGTGTTCTTCGATGACGTCCGGATCGGCGGCGACGCGATTCTGGGTGGCGTCGGCAACGGGTGGGACGTCATCAAGCTGGTGCTGAAGCACGAACGGATCGGTATTCCGCGGTACGCCCGCGACGAGCGTGTACTCGCCGCGCTGGCCGGGCACGCGTCGCTCGAGGAGCCGACGGCGCTGCATTCCTACGCCCGCGCGCTGGTGCACGCCCGCGTGGCCCGCCTGCTCAACTACCGCGCCGTGGCGCTGAACGACGCCAGCCGGCTCACGGACCGCGAGGCCTCCATCGCGCGGCTGGCGTCGATCCAGCTGGACCAGGAGGTGGCGCAGCTGGCGCTGGACCTCGCCGGTGCCGATGCCCTCGCCCCCGACCCGTCGGCCGGTCTGCTGGGACGCGTCGAGGACGTGTTCCGCTACGCACGGTCGGCGACCATCGCGTCCGGGACCATCGAGGTCCAGCGGATGCTCGTCGCCCGATCGTCGATCGAAGGAGCCCGGCATGCGTCGTGACTGGCCGCAGGCGGCGGTCGTCTACCAGGAGAGCGTCACCAAGGCGCTCAAGGCGCTGGGTGGCGTCAACATCGCGCGCGACGCGGAGACGGACCCGGGCCGGCGGCGGACGCTCGTGGCGCCGGCCCTGGACCAGCTCGACCTGCGAACCCTGGATCCCTGGGGCGAGCAGGACGAGTCGGCGGCCGTCGTACTCGGGGTCAAGGCGGCCGGCGCCGTCGTGCTTCCGTGGCCGCTGGTCCACGAACTGGCCCTGGCCCCGCACCTGCGCCGCGAGGCCGACGGCGTCTACCTGTTCGCCGGCGCGACCGGGCGACTCGACCACGCCGACCTGTTCGAGCACGCCGTCGCCGTCGACCTGGTACGCGGCGGCGCCTCCTCGGTCACGGCGAGCCCGCCGCAGCCGGCGCCGCTGGACCCGTTCGCCTCGGGCGTCGTCCTCGGCGCCACCGAACTGGACATCGACGCGCCGCGGACGGTCTCGATGCACCTGCTGCTCGATGCCTTCTGGGTGCTCGGCGCGCTCGGCACGGCCGTCGAACTGGCGGTCCTCCACGCACGCGAGCGGCAGCAGTTCGGAAAGCCGATCGGGAAGTTCGGTGAGATCCGGTGGCGTATCGCGGACATCGCCCTTGCCCTCGACGGGCTCGAGGAACTGACGTTGCACGGGTGGTGGCTCGTTCGGCAGGCCGCGGCAAGGCCCGCGGACCTGCTCGCCCTCCGGGTGCAGATGCTGGAGTCGGCGAACGTCGTGCTGTCCAACGCTCATCAGGTGCTCGGCGCGATGGGCCTGTGCGAAGAGCACGATCTCACCGTGATCGACCGTCACCTCCAGAGCGTCCTGCACCGCCCGGCCGGGCTGATCGCCTCGACGGATCTCCTGGCGCAGGCGGTCGCCAGGGAGGGCTTCGACGGCATCTACCCGGTGCCGGCGCGGCGCTGACCGACAGCGACAGACGCCCGGCCGGGTTTCGACCCGGCCGGGCGTCGTTCATCGTCAGTGCTGGGCGGTCATACGGGGGTTGCCGTACTCGTCGAGCACCCGAACGGGCGGAGCGTTCTGCGAGGCGACATACAGCTGCGACGCCTCCAGATGGGCCCGCATCAACTGTCCGGCCTGGTCGGCGTCGCCCGCCTCGATGGCAGCCACGATGGAGTCGTGCGCCCGCAGGACCGCGCGACGCAGGTCCACCGTGGGGTAGCTTTCCTCCTCGGCCGCCTGCCGGGCCCAGCCCCGTTCCTGAATGCTCCAGACGCTCTCCAGCATCCCGACGAGGATCCGCAGCGTCTGGTTACCGGCCGCGTCGACCAACTCCTCGTGGAACTTGCCGGCCGCGCCGGTGAACGCCGGTCCGTCCGCCACAACCTGCAAGGCTTCGTCGCCGAGCTGCCGGAGCCGGGCGCCGACGGCGGCGTGGTCCTCGCGAAGCGCCGCATGCTCGGCGCACAGCGGCTCCAGCAGGTTACGGGCGGCCGCCAGGTCCGCCATGGGCAGCGCGCGCGAGTGCATCAGCAGTCCCATGTGATATGCGGCGGAGTCCAGCGTCGGGCTCTTGATGACGGTGCCGCCGCGCTTCCCGCGGCGGACGGTCACCAGCCCTTCCGTCTCCAGGATGCGGAACGCCTCACGGAGGCTCGGACGGCTGACCGGATAGCTCTGGAGCAGCACCGGTTCCGTTGGCAGCTCCGATCCGTCGACGAGATCGCCTTCCATGATGCGCAGCCGCAGCTGAGCCGCCATCGCCTCGGCCACCCTGGGTGTCCGCAACGGTACCCGGCGAGGGCGCGCGGGATTCTCGGGTTCGGGCATTACAGCGTTTCACCGCCATCGACAAAGATCGTCTGGCCGGTGATGAACGAGGCAAGATCGCCCGCCAGATGCACGGCCAAGGCCCCCAACTCCGCGGCGTCGCCCGTGCGTCGCATCGGGATGCGCTCCTTGAGCCAGGCCTGGCCTTCGGGACTGTCGTGCAGGGCCTGGGTCATGCTGGTGCGGAAATGCCCCGGTGCGATGGCGTTCACCGTGATACCGAACGCCGCCCACTCTTTGGCGAGCGCTCGCGTGAGCTGCCCCATGGCGCCCTTGGCAACCTGGTAGCTCACGGTCAAGTTGGCCGATCTGGCGACACTGCTCGACGCAATGTTGATCACCCGGCCTCGCCCCTGCTCCAGCATTCCCGGCACGAATGACCTGATCAGATGGAGCGATCCGCGGACGTGCGTGTCCAGCACCGAGTCCCATTCCTCGTCGGACATGGCGACATCGGCCGGCCCGGATCCCGGCTGTCCGACCTTCTGGCCGGACGACTCGTCCACCGGCAGCGCAACGACCGGCTTCTTGACCAGATTACCGGCGTTGTTCACGAGGATATCGATGACCTTGACATCATTGAGCACGGCGTCCCGGAGGCGATCCAGGTCACCAGGTTGGCGAATGTCCGCCGGAAAGGCAAGCGCCCGGCCGCCCGCGGCATCGATCTGCGCCACGAGGCTGTCGAGCTCTTCGGCCTTGCGGGAAACGACGCACACCACGGCGCCCGCCTCCGCCAAGGATGCCGCGATCGCGCGCCCCAGTCCGCGGCCGGCCCCGGACACGAGGGCAGAGCGTCCGGAGAGTGAGCCCACGACGTGGGTGGCTGTCATAGTCCGCCTTTCGGAAGTCCGAGCGTTCGCTCCGCGATGATGTTCCGTTGTACCTCAGACGTGCCGCCATAGATCGTGGCGCCCAGCGACTCGAGCCGTTCATCGAAGAGCGCCGGGTCGTCGAATGCCCGCTCGCCGGCCACTTCCAGCGACAGCAGGGCCGCGCGCTGCACCGACTCGGAGCCGAGCAGCTTGAGGATCGACGCCGCGGGGGATGGCAGGTCCGCGAACCGCTGGGCAGCCGTACGCAAGCCGGTCAGACGGACGCTCTCCGCGTCCGCCAGCGCCCGGCCGAGCTTGACGAGCTGGTGCTGAGCCAGGTGGGGGGCCCGCAGCGTGGGACCCAGAGCCCGGCTGGTCTCCAGCCACGTGTTGATCCAGATCATGTCCCGCTCGTGCTCGAGGCTCGACATGGCCACCGTCCAGCCGCCGTTGAGCGGCCCGAGCAGTGCATCCTCCGGCACCTGCACGTCGTCGAGGAAGACCTCGCAGAAGGACTCGACCGCGGGGCCGGCGGTGCGGATCGGGCGGACCACCACCCCGGGGCTTCGCAGGTCGAGGATCAGGCACGAGATGCCGTGGTGCGGCTTGCCGCCGGTGGCGGTGCGGACGTAGAGCGTGCACCACCGCGCCTCGTCCCCCTGCGTCGTCCAGATCTTCTGGCCGTTGACCGTGAACACCCCGTCGGCGAGGGTCGCCGTCGTCCGCAGCGAGGCCAGGTCCGAGCCGGCACCGGGCTCGGACATGCCGAGGGCCCACCATTCGTCGCCGCGGGCGGCCGGGCGCAGGAGGCGGTCCCGCTGAGCGGCGGTCCCGAAGGCCCGGATGGCCGGTGCCGCGACCCCGACGCCCTGGATGTTCATGAACCGGGGAACCCGGCGGCGCGCGCCGACAAGCTTGACGGCCAAGGCGTCGGCGCCATTCAGGTCGCGTCCGCCCTCGGGCCGGCTCCACTCGGGGATCAGCCAGCCCTCGTCGAACGCGGCCGCCTGATAGGCCTTCCGAAGCTCGGCATCGGTGCGGTACCGCTGATAGTCCTCGACGTAGTCGGCCGGCAGGAAGTCGTCGAGGAACGCGTCGAACATCGCGCCCAGGTCCGTCATCGAGCTTCCCGCCTTTCGATCCGTGCCGCCGCCATGAACAGGTCGTCGGGTGCGCCGAGCAGGCCGGCGCTCTGATGGGCGCGGCGCAGGAACAGGTGGCAGTCCGCCTCGAAGGTCACGCCCATGGCGCCCATCAACTGCGTGAACCGGGCCGCGACCTGGACGGCCGCCTCGGCCGCCACCGCGTTGGCCAGCAGGCAGTCGCGTGTGGGTATGTCGTCGGGGACGCCCGGTACGAGGCTCAGGGCCGCGCCGAACGTGAGGCTACGAGCCTTCTCGACCGACACGTAGGCGTCCGCGAGCTGGTGCTTGACCGCCTGGAACGCTCCGATCGCCCGACCGAACTGCTTGCGCTGCAGCACGTGCGCGATGGCCGCATCCAGGGCGCCCGCGGCGGTACCGACCAGGTCGGCGGCGAGGCAGGCACGAGCGCTCGCCATGATCCGTTCCAGGTCGTCGAGCGCGAGCGCGCGGGATTCGACGGCGGCCGCACCCCGCAACCGCAGTGCCGGGACGGGCCGGGAAGGATCGATCACCGTCGCGCGCTCGAGCAGCTCGACCCCGTCCGTGTCCGGGTCGACCACGGCGATCCAGGCGCGGTCCGGCCCTTTCACGATCAAGGTGAGGGCGGCGGCGTCGAGACCACCGAACACGTGCGCCCGGTCAACGAAGCACCGGCCGTCCTCGACGGTGCCCTCGGCGGTGGCGAAGCCCGCGGGCGACTGCCGGAGCTCCTCGCGGTGCACCCCGGCCGCGATCTGCGTCTGGGACGCCAGCACCGCCGCCAGGAGGGGTGCCGTCAACAGGCTGCGTCCGGCCTCCTCGAGCATGACGACCAGGTCGATCATCCGGCCGAGCCCGCCGAGGGCCTCGGGAACGCCGATGTCCAGGTAGCCGCCCTTCACCAGGGTCGCCCACCCGTCGGGCGCGAGAGCGGCGCCGTCGATGGCGGCACGCATGTCCGCCGGACCGTTGAGCGATCGGAACTGAGCGCCGGCCGCCTGGGCGAGGGCCCGCGCGTCCTCGTCCGGGGCGAGAAGATACCAGTCCGCCATCGTATTCCGGGAGCTCCTCAGCGTCATACGGTCTCCGACGTTCGCGATGCTACCCGAGTCCACCCCATTGCAGTTATATGATTTAGATGTTTAACCCCTCACACCCCGCCACCGGGTACCGGCGTGCCGGATTCCGTACCCCAGGTCGACCCGGACCGCGCACTGCGGAGCATCGTCCACAAAGGACGATCATCCCGCCGAACCTCTCCCCGATACCCCCGCAAATCGGCCACCGCGGCCGCCGCACCACCGCCGTGTTACCGAATTGTTACCGCGGACAACAAACTTAAATCAATCGGTGACCTTGCGCGATGATCCACCCGGGGAATACGTTGCCGGACACAACAAAACTGAGCCGCTTCAATTTGGGCGGCCCGGACCGCGTCCGCGGCTCCTCGCGGTCCGTCTTGTGCAAGGAGTGAGATGAGACCACCTCCACGACTGCGCCCGCTGCTGACCGCCGACACGGCGCCGGCCTGCGTCACTGGTTTGGCGCTCACGTCGGCCGCCACCGCCGGCGGCCAAAGGAGTCCTTCGTGAAACGCCGATCCACCACGTCGCGGCGCCGGCGCGTCGCGGCTGCCGCGGCCGTGCTCGCACTGAACCTGATGATCATGACGCACGCCGGACCGGCCGCCGCCGATGCGGACAAGACTCGCCCCGCCGCCGAACGTGCGGTGGTCTCGGGCCAGGCGCGGTTCGAGGTCCTCTCGCCCACCCTGATCCGGACCGAGTACGCCGGGGACGGAAAGTTCCTGGACGCGGCGACCTTCAACGCCATCGGCAGGGACTCGTTCAACCGGACCAACTTCAAGACCAGGACCACCGACGGCTGGCTGACCATCACCACCGATGCGGTTACCCTCCGCTACAAGGTGGGATCCGGGCCGTTCAACCCCACCAATCTGGTCGTCACAAGGCAAGCGTCCGGCAACACGGTCACGGCCGCCCCGTGGACCGGCGCGCCGGTGTGTGAGATCGGAACCCGCTGCGAGGTCGAGAGTCTCGACCTGTCCGGGGCGACAGTGGCCACCGATCACAAGAGCTACACCGGAACAGGTTTCGCGGCGGGATTCGCGAACGACGGCGACTCGGTGACGTTCGCGACCACGGTCCAGACCGCGGGCGCCTACGACTTCGACGTGCGCTACGCCAACAGCACGGGTGGCGACGGACTGAACACCGTCCGTACGATGAGCGTTGCGGTCGACGGGGGAGCGCCGGCGACCGTGTCGCTGCCGCCCACGGGTAACTGGGACACCTGGGCCGTCGCAACGGCTTCGGTGAACCTGACCGCCGGCCGGCACACCATCGCCTTCACCCGGGCGCCAGGGAACTCCGGCCACATCAACGTCGACAACATCGCGCTGGTCAAGCCCGGCGACCCCTACCCCGGGGTCACCCCACCGACCGCGTCGCCGTGCGGCTTCGCAAAGATCTGCGAGGCGGAGTCGGGGGCGCTCAGCGGTGGCGGCAGGCTCGCGACCGACCACAACGGCTACTCCGGCAAGGGATTCGCCGCCGGGCTGGAGAAGGCCGGCGGCGCCGCTGCCTACACGGTGACCGACGTGCCGTCCGACGGCACCTACGCCCTGCAGGTGCGCTACGCCAACTACCTGGCCGGTTCCCAGCCGCTGCAGTCCAGGACGATGAGCGTGACGGTCGGCGACGCCCCGGCCAGCACCCTCACCCTGGCACCGACCAGCAGCTGGAACGCCTGGCGCACCGTGTCCACGCCGGTCAAGCTGTCCAAAGGCACCAACCAGGTCACCCTCGGCTGCCCGACCGCCACCAGCTGCAACGTCAACCTGGACACCGTCGCGTTCACCGGCACCACATCGGCGCTGCTGGACCCGCACGCACCGCTGGGCGGCTACCGGCGCGCCCTGGACGGGGTCAATGGGGGCGCCCTGACCTCGCCCGGCCTGCTGTACCAGGACGGCTGGTCGCTGCTGGACGACACGGCATCGGCGGTTTTCGATCAGAAGACCAGGGGCGTGACGCCGCGTAAGACAACCGATGGCAAGCCGTACCAGGATGGGTACGTCTTCGCCTACGGCAAGGACTACCAGCGGGGCCTGCAGGACCTGGCCACGCTGACCGGGCCGCCGAAACTGCTGCCGCGCTGGGCTTACGGTGTTTGGTACTCGGAGTACTACAACCGCACGGCGGCCGATTTCCAGAACACCATCGTGCCTCGGTTCCGCGCCGAGAAGGTACCGCTGGATGTGCTGGTTGTCGACACCGACTTCAAGTCGCCGAACCTGTGGAACGGGTGGGAAATCGACACCGCCAAGTTCCCCGATCCCGCGGCGTTCTTCGCCTGGGCGCACGCCCAGGGGCTGTACACGTCGGTGAACCTGCATCCGAGCATCCTGGCCTCGGACCCGCAGTTCGCCCGGGCGCAGGAGATCGCCAAGGGCAAGCTGAAGCCCGGCGGCTGCGGCGGTGGCGGCAAGGACTGCTACGTCTTCGATTTCGGCGATCCGGACCAGCTCAACGCATACCTGTCCCTGCATGATCAGATCCGTGCCGCCGGCAACGATCTGTGGTGGCTGGACTGGTGCTGCGACCAGACTCGGTCCTCCCTCGCCGGCGTGACCGGCGATGCCTGGATCAACCAGAAGTACGCCGACTACACCAGCCAGAGCCTGCCGCGTGGTTTCGCGTTCTCCCGGGCCTACGGTTCGCTGCAGGCCGGCGGCTACAGCAACCCGGTCCCGGTGGCCACCGGCCCGTGGGCGGACAAGCGCACCACGCTGCACTTCACCGGGGACACCACCTCGAACTGGCAGACCCTGGCCTTCGAGGTCGCCTATACACCGGGCGAGTCGGTGGCGACCGGCATGGCTTCCGTCAGCCACGACATCGGCGGTCACACCGGTGGAGCGACGAGCCCTGGCAGCGAGCCGGGTTCGAACAAGCTGGCCGACGATCTGTACGCGCGTTGGGTGCAGTTCGGCACGTTCCAGCCGATCGACCGGTTGCACTCCAACCATGGTGACCGGTTGCCGTGGCAGTACGGCGCGGAGGCCAACAAGTCCGCGAACAAGTTCCTGAACCTGCGCGAGAACCTGATCCCGTACACCTACACCCTGGCGCAGCAGTCGAGCGTCACCGGGATGCCGATCGTGCGGCCGCTCTACCTGCAGTACCCGGACCAGCAGGAGGCCTACGCCCAGGCCGATGCCGAATACCTGTACGGCCCGGACATTCTGGTGGCGCCGGTGACGACGCCGGGGAACAGCGCCACCACCACGGTGTGGTTCCCCAGCGGCAGCAGCTGGACCGACTACTTCACCGGCCGCACCTACGCCGGCGGTACTTCGGCACAGATCACCACCGACCTGTCCACCATGCCGGTGTTCGTGCGCTCCGGCGGGATCGTGACCACGCGCACCGACAACGTCGCCAACGACCAGCAGAACCCGTTGACCGCCGCGACCGTGACGGTGACCGAGGGGAATCCGGGGTCCTCGGTCCTGTACGAAGACGACGGCAACAGCGCGACGCCGGCGGCCGGCACCACCACCGAAATCTCGTACGACAGGCACAAGGTACGGATCGATCCCGTGCATGGCACGTTCGCCGGGCAGGTCACCCAGCGTACCTGGACCGTGCGGTTCACGAATGCGACCGCACCCACGGTCGTGTCGGTGAACGGCAAGCGAGTGTCGGCGGACTCGTGGAGCTGGGACCGTGACGCTCACGTCCTCACGGTCACCGCGGCGAAGCAACCGGTGAACAAGGCCCTGACCGTCAGCTACGACACCAACTGAGGTCGACCGGGCCCAGGGAGGCGGCAAGGATCGCAGGTGATCCTTGCCGCCTCCCGGCTTTTATGAGCTACGTTCACGTTCAGGACCTTGTTGGAACGTGCGGGGAACGCCATAATCTGCCAGCGCAGGCATCGATCCTTGCTGCACGTCCCCTTGCTTCCCTTCCTGACGAGGTACTACGCGTGGGCAGACATCCCCTCCCCGGCCGCACCGTTCTGGCTGTCGCCACCGTGGCCGCGGGCGCGGCGCTATTCACGGGCGCCGCGCCGGCGCTGGCCGCCGACCTGCCGGTCCTGTACGTCAACAACGACGTGGCCGCCAACTGCTCCGACGGCGGCTCGGGCACGCAGGCCCAGCCGTACTGCACGCTCGGCACCGCGGTCGCCGCGGTCTCGGCCGGCCAGACGATCGCGATCGCCGGTGCCTACAACGAGCACATCACCATCGACAAGTCCGGCGAGCCGGGGCGGCCGATCACGCTGCAGCGCTACACGGCCCCCGGCGCGGCCGTCTCACGGCTGGCCGGCGGCCCCGACGTCGGATTCACCATCGACGGCCAGCACGACATCGTGATCAGCGGCGTCTGGGTCATCAACGCCGTGACCGGGCCCGCGTTCGACATCCGCAACTCCTCGCGCATCACCGTGGAGAACCTCCTGGCGCAACTCGGGACCACGGCGGCGCTCCCCGGCGTGAAGCTGACCGGCGTGACCGACTCGGCGCTGACCACGCTCCGGGCCTCGGGCCGGGCGATGACCACCGGCATCGCGCTCGACGCGGCCACCTCCGGCGTCGTCGTCACGGGGCCCGTCATCACCAACGGCGCCCGTGCCGTCGAGGTGCTCGGCGCGCGCAACACGATCCTCAACGGTACCTTCGGCAACAACACGATCGCCGGGATCAGCATCGGGGCCGGGGCGACCGGCACTGTCGTGGCGAACAACAGCATGGACTTCGGCTGGGGCGTCGGCATCGACAACACGGGCGCCACCGGCACGGCGATCACGAACAACACGATCACCAACCACTGCGCCGGGGGCATCCGGGTCGCCGGGGCCTCCTCGGGCGTGTCCGTGCAGAACAACGTCACCGCCCAGAACGTGCCCTGGTCGAACAAGGAGCAATGCGACCAGGCGATCCAGGGCGCGGTCGAGATCGGTGCCGGGTCCGGCACGGTCGTCGACTACAACACCACCTTCCACGGCGGGAACGGGATGCCGAACGCGTACGCATGGAACGGCACGCCGCTGAGCCTGACCGCCTTCCGGGCCGCGTCCGGCCAGAGCGCGCACGACATCGAGACCGCGCTGAGCGACGTCAACGAGGACTCGGCGAACTCGGCGGCGCCGGGCTGGCAGAGCACGGACTCCAGCGGCAACAAGCGCGAGGACAACCCGAACAAGCCCAACACCGGCGCGGGCCCGGTCCCCTACGCCGACCGCGGCGCCACGGAGTCGGTCCAGGGCCCGCTCGCGGCGCTCCAGCTGCGACCCGACCACGCCGCGAACTCGATCGTCGCGGACGCGAGCGGCTCGACGCCCGGGTTCTCGCCCATCGTCACCTACTCGTTCGACTGGGGCGACAGCACCACGACGACCCAGTCGACGGCGGTCGTCACGCACCACTACGCCCAGCCCGGCACGTACACCGTGGTCCTGACGGTCACCGACGCCAACGGGCACAAGTGGCTCGCCAACCGGTCGGCGTCGCTCTGGCCGACGGTCCGCACGATCGCCCTGCTGGCGCACGAGAACAACCGCTACGTCACCAGCGGCGCCGAGGGGTACAACTGGCTCAACAGCAGCGTCTACTCCTGGTCGATCGGCGCCCCCGAGCTGTTCGACGTGGTCGAGCCCGGCAACGGGCACGTGGCGCTGCGCTCGCGGCTCAACGGCACGTATTTCGCCGTCAACTGGGGCACGGATCCCCTGCTCGCGGCGGGCGACCCCGTTACGGACGACATGGCCCTGTTCGACCTGACCACCGACGCCGACGGCAACATCAGCCTCTGGTCGGTGGGTAAGAAGGCGTACGTCAGCAGCAACAGCGGCACGAACCAGGTGCTCACCGCGGACCGCACGGCGATCGGGCCGTGGGAGCGGTTCGGCGTGGTCGACCAGGCCAACGCCACGGTGACGCTGAAGGCTCACGCCAACGCCAAGTACGTCACCGCGGACAACGGCGGCAACTCACCACTGATCGCCAACCGCACGACCCCCGGCCAATGGGAGACCTTCGACCTCGTCGACGCCGGCAACGGCTACGTCGCCCTCTACTCGCACGCCAACGGCAAGTACGTCACCGCGGACAACGGCGGCAACTCACCACTCATCGCCAACCGCACAGCCGTCGGAGCCTGGGAGAAGTTCAAGATCACCAAGAACGCCGACGGCAGCACCAGCCTGCAGGCCAACGCGAACGGCAAATACGTCACCGCGGACAACGCCGGCAACTCGGCCCTGATCGCCAACCGCACCGCGATCGGCAGCTGGGAGGAGTTCAACTAAACGCGCAGTACGAGGACACCTGGCCCACTCGGGCCAGGCGTTTTCGCGCTCAGCCCCTCTGGAAGACCAGCGCCGCGCCGATCCAGGTCTGCGCGACGGTCAGGGCGGCCAGATCCGCCGGCTCGGTCTCCAACGGGTCCGCGGCCAGGATGACGAAGTCGGCGAACTTGCCCACCTCGAGCGAGCCGACCCGGTCCTCCCAGCCGATCGAGAACGCCGACCACTCGGTGTACATCCGCAGCGCCTCCTCGACCGTGACCGCCTCCTGGGCATCCAGTTCGGCGCCGTCGTTGGTGTGCCGGGTGACCGCGGCCTGCATCGCCGGGAACGGGTCGTGCTGGTCGTCGGTGATGCCGATCGCGTCGGAGTTGCCCGGGATCGGCAAGCCGTGGTCGATCAGCGTGCGGAACGGCATCACGGTCCCGATCCGGTCGCTGCCCAGGTGCGCGACGTATCCGGCCGCGGTGGTCCGGATGAAGGCCGGCTGCGGCACGGGGACGACTCCGGAGGATGCCAGCCGCTTGATCCGTTCGTTGGTCATGAACATGTTGCCCGCATGCTCGATGCGGTGCCGGGCGACGCCGTGGCGCCCGGCCGGCAGGGCCAGCGCGCCGTCGATGGCCTGGTCCAGGGCACGGTCGCCGATCGCGTGCATGGCGATCTGCAGCCCGGCGGCATCGGCGGTGGCGACCAGGGCGGCGACCTGCTCGTCGATGAACGCGAGCTCGCCGCGGTAGCCGGGCTGGCCGGGGTAGTCCTCGTGGAGGGCTGCCGCCCCTGCGGTGAGCCCGCCGTCGAGGAAGACCTTGAAACCGACCATCGCGAGATGGTCGGGGTCGAGGGCGTCGATCCGGTCCTTGGTACGGCCGGTGCGCACGTCCTCGGCCGACACCACGGCCTGAAGCTTCGGGTACAGCGCGGCGCGCAGCACCAGGTCACCGTCGGCGGCAAGCGAGCAGATCGCTTCCAGCCCGGCACGGTGCAGGGGGATGTCGCCGACCGTGGTGACGCCGACGGAGAGGTACCGGTCCTGCACTCGCTTGATCGCCGCCGCGAGCTCCGGGACCGTCGGCTGCGGGCCGCCCAGCGGCTCGAACATGTCGTAGGTGCGGCCGGTGGCGACGCCGGTGGCCGGGTCGCGCTCGATCCGGCCGCCGGGCGCGTCCGGAGTGTCGTCGTCGACCCCCAGCAGCTCCAGGCCCAGCGAGTTGAAGACGTTGAGGTGGTAGCTCGCCCGGTACATCACCGGATGGGTGGTGCTGACCCGGTCCAGGTCGTGCCGATCGGGATAGCGCCCCTCGGTGAGCTTGAGATTCTGGTAGTGCTCCCCCTGACCGAGGATCCACTCACCGGCGATCGTGGAGCCGGCGCGCTGCGCGAGCACGGAGACGATCTCCTCGATGCTCGATACCCGCGACGAGCGGCAGTCAACGGCGAGCTCCCAGGCGTAGGCGAGCAGCTCCAGGTGGGAGTGGCAGTCAACCAGCCCGGGGATCACCGTCGCGCCGGCCAGGTCGACGATCCGCGCCTCTGCGGCCCCGGCGAGAATCTCCTCCGTCGTCCCGATCGCCGCGATCCGGCCGTCCTCGGCGCGAAACGCCTCCGCGACGGTTCCGGCCCGGTCCATGGTGCGGACCCGGCCACCGACGAAGCACACCGTCTCCATTGGCACTGCTCTACCTCTTTCTGGGCATGGTTGTGAAGCCGCCGTCGCGGGTGAGGCCGGCGGTGGCGGGTCAGCAGGTGATCAGCGGACGGCAGGCATCTGCACGGTCTTGGTTTCCAGGTACTCCTCGACGCCGAGCCGCCCCCGCTCCCGTCCGAGGCCACTGCCGCGCATGCCACCGAACGGCAGGGCCGGCTCGCTGACCAGCGCGGTGTTGACGCCGACCGAGCCGGCCTTGAGCTTGCGGGCAACCGCGGTCGCGGCGGCCTGGTCACCGCCGAACACGTACGCCGCCAGGCCGTACTCGGTCGCATTGGCCAACCGGACAGCCTCGTCGACGTCGGCGCAGCGGATGACGCTGAGCACCGGACCGAAGAACTCCTCACCGAGTACGGCCGGCTGGTTCTGCCCCTCGGCCGTCAGCAGTGTCGGCGCCAGGAACGCGCTCACCTCGTTCTCGGCGGTCCTGGCACCGCCCGCGACGACGGTCGCACCGCCCGCCACGGCCTGGGCCAGCTGCGCCTCGATCCGTCTCACGGCCGCATGGTCGATGAGCGGGCCCATCGTGGTCGCCGGGTCGCGCGGGTCGCCGAGGACGATCTGGTCGACCGCCGCGGTGAGTTCGGCGACCAGATCGCCGGCCTTCGAGTCGACGACGTACACCCGATTGGCGGCCATGCACGCCTGCCCGGAGTTGAGGAACCGGGCCCGGACCAGGTCACGCGCGGTCCGGGCGACGTCCGCGTCGGGGAGTACCACCGCGGCTGCGTTGCCGCCCAGTTCGAGCAGGACCCGCTTGATCGACGATGCGGCCTTGCGCATGACGAGCTCGCCCACCTTGCGCGACCCGGTGAGGCTGATGCACGCGACCTCGGGGGCGTCCAGCAAGGCGTCGCTGACCCGCTGCGGATCGCCGGCGACGACGACGTTCAGGACACCGGGCGGCAGACCCGCCTCCCCGAAGCAGCGGGCGATGGCCAGCGCGGTGAGCGGCGTCTGCGGGGCCGGCTTCAGCACGACCGTGCAGCCGGCCGCGAGCGCGGCGCCGACCTTGCAGGCCACCATGAACGCCGGGAAGTTCCACGGCGTGATCGCGAGGACAACCCCGATCGGCTCGTGCAGCACCAGGGCGTCGCGTCCGGGCGCGACGTCGGCCCAGGCCTCGCCGGGAAGACGCAGCGTCTCGTGGCTGAACCACTCGAAGAAGCGGACCGTGTTGCGGGCCTCGCCGACCGCCTCGGCCAGCGGCTTGCCGGTCTCGGCACTGATGAGCTCACCGAGAGCCTCGACCCGCTCCCCCAGCAGGTCGGTCGCACGGCTGAGGACCTCGAAGCGCTGCCAGCCGGTCGCCGACGACCACCCGTCGAGGGCGGCTGCCGCCGCGGCGACCGCCGCGGCGGCCTGGTCGGCGTCGGCGTCGCCGACCGCGCAGATCGTGGCCCCGGTGGCCGGGTCGTGGACCGCGAACGTGTCCGGGGAGGTAGCCACCCAGCTGCCGTCGATCCACGAGCCCGGACTGTCACCCACGAGCCGTGCGACCAGATCGGCCGGCCGGCTGCTCATCGCGCGTCCCCGGCACCGCAGGCGGCGTATTCGGCCTCGGCGAGCTCACCGGTCCACTCGACGTCACCGAAGTGCAGCACCAGCTGGACCAGCTGGGCGGACGCGGTGGCACCGTGCCAGTGCTCAACCCCGGGCTCGGTCCAGACGACGTCGCCCGGGCGCATCACCACCACCTCGCCGCCGCGCTCCTGGATCCAGCCCTCGCCGGAGACGGTGTAGAGCATCTGGCCGCCCGGGTGCCGGTGCCAGTGCGTGCGCGACCCGGGCGCGAAGAACATGTTGAGGGCGCGGGTCCCGCCGCCGGCCAGGACGATGTCCGACCAGACCTGTCCGGTCGTGGTCGCCGGCCGCATGGCCGACACCCGGTCCGCCGCAATACCTCGTCCGATGATCATCGTGCTCCTCCGGTTCGTGGGGTCGGGGTCAGTCGGTGCTACGGCGGACGTCGCTCAGCACGCGGTTGCTCGCGTTGTAGCCGGTGACGCCGCTCATGAAGTTGCCCGGCCAGTTGCCGACCCCGGTCAGGTAGAGCCCCTCGACCGGGGTCCGGTAGTCGGCGCAGCCCGGGATCGGGCGCGAGTCGAAGATGTGCCCGGGCACGATGTCGCCGTGGGCACCGTTGCCCTCGACAAGGGCGAATTCGCGCTCGAGGTCCAGCGGCGAGTAGACGTGCACGCCGGCCAGGATCTCGGACAGGTTCGGGATGTGCTCCTCCAACGTGCTGACCACGGCCTTGCCCAGGTCGTCGCGTTGCTCGTCCCAGGTGCCCTCGGCCAGGTGATACGGAACTCCTCGAACGCTGAGGCTCATGAAGTGGCATCCCGGTGGGGTCAGCGAGGGGTCGTGCGCCGAGTCGACCATCGCGGTGACGGTGGGCCGCTTGCTCCAGCGCCCGAGCACCGCCTCGTTGTAGGCGTTCTGGAGCACGTCGATGCTGGCCGCTATCCGGAAGTTGGTGCCGAGGAAGAGACGGTTCTCCTCCTCGTCCTGCGCGGCGGCGAACCGTGGGGTGCCCTCGAGCGCGAGGTGGACCTTGGCGGAGGTGCCCTTCATGCTGACCGCCTTGGCGAGGTCGTACAGGTCCTCCCCGATGTCCTCGGGTCCGACCAGCTTGGTCAGGGTCAGCTTCGGGTTCGCGTTGGAGACGACCCGGGGTGCGCGGAACTCGCGCCCGTCGCTGAGGACGACACCGACGACCCGCTGGTCCTTGCAGAGGATGCGCTCGACCTGCGCGCCGGTGAGGATCGTGGCTCCGTGGGCACGGGCGGAGGCTGCCATCGCGCCGGTCACGGCACCGATGCCGCCCAGCGGCGCGGCGTTGCGCATCATCAGCTCGTTGTCGTCGTGGCTGCCGACGCTGCGCAGCGACTCCTCCCACAGCGGCCGTTGCAGCAGCAGGTAGCCGCTGCCCGGTGTGCGCGGGCCGACGAAGTTGGTCGCGACCGCGGTGCCGGCGAAGAACGCCTGCAGCTGCGGCGACGAGAGCCGCTCCTCGAGGATGTCCGCGACCGGACCGAACATGATCGACTCGAAGTCGCGGCGCTGGCGCGGGGTGGTGAAGCGGGCGGCCACCTCGGCGAACGACGGCGGCGGGTCGTAGAAGGAGACCTTCATCTGCCGGGCCACCGAGGCGTACAGCTCGATGACCGCGGCGAAGCCGTCGAGGTCCGCGTCCCCGTGCGCGAACTGCTCCATGACCGCCCGGCGCTTGGCCCGGTCCGGCCAGGCCGGCAGTGCCCGGCCGTCCGTGAACAGGGTCAGGGATCCCAGCGGCGGGTGGGCAAAGCGGAGCCCGTGCTTCTCCAGCTCCAGCTCCGCGGCGATGCGTGGATCGAGGCTGTGGCTCGCGTTGGCCACGCTGCTGCCGCGGTAGCCCGGGAAGATCTCTTCGGTGACGCAGGTGCCACCGACGATGTCGCGCCGCTCCAGGGCGAGCACCTTCAACCCCGCCCGAGCCAGGTACCCGGTGGCCACCAGGCCGCTGTGCCCGGTCCCGACGACGATCACGTCGTACGCCTGCTCCATCCGCTTCCTTTCCGTTACGTCGCCGTTGCGGTCAGCCCAGCGGACTGATCCGGCGAGCCGAGACGCGCCATCCCGCGTCGGTGCGGGTCACGGTGTCGCGGTAGATCGCGGCGGTGACCGCCCCTCCGGCCCGCAGGGCGAGCGCCTTGCTCTGGCATTCCGCGGTGTCGTCGCCGACGCCGGCGACCACCACATTCGTGATGTGGTGACTGACCGCGGGCGTCGCGATCGCCTTGAAGGCCGCGATCACGTCATCGAGCCCGTTGGCCGTGAGACGGCCCGGGTTGTCGAAGAAGATCTCGGGCGCGAAGACCTCCCCGAGCCGGTCGTACTCATGGGCGTCGAGGAGGTAGGCGACCCGATTGAGGACTTCCTCGATCGCTCGGGCATCGGCCGGACTCACGGGCTGGTTGATCACTGAACTCCTTCAAATGTTTCCATACAGTGGAAGTCCAACTTCCGTACCATAGGATGCCCTCGGATGCGAACAGGGTCAAGCGCCACCACGGCATCCGCGAGAGCGGTCGGAAGAAGACCCCGAAGGAGACCTCGAATGACGATGCGCGAGCCGGCCCGTGCCGACCGGACCTGGGTCGACGAGGCGATCCGCCGCGTCGAGGCCGATGCCAACCGCAGTTCCGACACCCACCTGCTGCCCTTCGACCTGCCCGGCCGGCACGGCATCGACCTCTACCTGAAGGACGAGTCCTCGCACCCGACCGGAAGCCTCAAGCACCGGCTCGCCCGCTCGCTGTTCCTGTACGCGCTGTGCAACGGCTGGATCGGCCCGACCACGACGGTTGTCGAGGCCTCCAGCGGCTCGACCGCGGTGTCCGAGGCCTACTTCGCCCGCCTGCTGGACCTGCCGTTCATCGCCGTCGTCCCGGCCTCGACCAGCCCGGCCAAGCTCGAGCTGATCGAGTGGCACGGCGGGCGCTGCCAGGTGGTGGATCATCCGGGTCAGGTGTACGACGAGGCGCGGCGCCTCGCCGCCGAGCTCGGCGGCCATTACCTCGACCAGTTCACCTACGCCGAGCGGGCCACCGATTGGCGCGGCAACAACAACATCGCCGAGTCGATCTTCGAGCAGATGTCCGGCGAGGCGCAACCGGTGCCGGCCTGGATCGTCGCCAGCGCCGGCACGGGTGGAACGGCGGCGACCATCGGGCGCTACCTTCGCTACCGGCGGCACTCCACCCGGCTGCTGGTGGCGGATCCCGAGCACTCGGTCTTCCTCGACGCCTGGCGCCTCGGCGAGCGCGGGCTGCGGTCGGCCCAAGGCTCCCGGATCGAGGGGATCGGCCGGCCACGGGTCGAGCCGTCGTTCATGCCTGAGGTGATCGACGAGATGGTCCGCGTGCCGGACGCGGCGTCGGTCGCGACGATGCTGTGGACCTCGCGCCGCCTGGGCCGGCGGGTCGGGCCCTCGACCGGGACGAGCATGTGGGCGACCCTCCAGCTCATCGCCGGACTGGAGCGCAACGGCGAGCGAGGCAGCGTGGTGAGCCTGATCTGCGACGGCGGCGAACGCTACGCCTCGACGTACTACGACGCGACCTGGCGCACGGAGCAAGGCTTCAACGTGGCGCCGTACATCGCTGTGCTGGATGAGTACGAGCGGTCGGGATCACTTGCCGGCGTGATCGCGGGAAAGCCCGGCCACAGCTCTTGACAGGCTGCCGCTCGAGCCACAGCATCTCTGCAATGGAAGTCATACTTTCATTGTATGGAAGTCCAACCCGAGTGGGTTCACGCACCCAACCGGCCGCTCTGACCAAGAAGGAACCCTTATGCGAACAAGTCTCGACGTGACCTGGGGCCGGCGTCGCGTCGGTGCCGTGCTGGCCGCGGTTGTCGTGGCCCTGGGCAGCCTCACGGCCTGCTCGAGCGGCGCAGACAAGAAGGGGTCGATCACGTACGCCGGCTTCGGCGGCACCTACCAGGAGGCCGTCAAGACGGCGCTCTTCGACCCGTACTCGAAGGACAGCGGGGTCAAGGTCCTCTACGACAGCAGCGGCTCCGACGTTGCCAAGCTGGTGCAGATGTCCAAGTCCAACTCGATGAACCTCGACCTGATCGACGCCGAGGACTCCTCGCTGGCCCAGTTCATGGCCGCCGGCGTGCTGCAGCCGATCGACACCAAGAGCCTCAACGGGTTCGCCGACCCGAGCGCGGTCACCGAATACTCGGTGCCGTGGTACACATTCTCACGCAACCTGTTCTGGAACAAGGACAAGGTAGCCGGTGGCCTCCAGTCCTGGGCTGACCTGTTCGACACGAAGCGTATCCCGGGCAAGCGCGGCATGGTGGGGCTACCCTGGGGCATCCTCGAGGGCGCGCTGATCGCCGACGGTGTCAAGCCCAGCCAGCTCTACCCACTCGACCTCAAGCGCGCCTTCGCCAAACTCGACACCATCCGCGGCGACACCGTCTTCTTCCGGTCCAACGGCGACCTGCAGAACGCCATTTCACAGGGCGAGATCACGCTGGGCTACGGGAACCTCGCGCGAATCAAGAGCATCGCCAAGAGCGGCGCGGTGCCGCTGGACTACACCTGGAAGGGCGCCGTCCTCTCCGTTCAGCAGCTCGTCATTCCCAAGGGAGCGCCGGACGAGCAGGACGCCTACAAGGCGATCGAGTATTCGTTGAAGCCCGAGGTCCAGAAGGCGATCATGGACAAGCTCGGTTACACGCCGTCGCTGAAGTCCGTGCTCGACGGCCTCGACGCCAAGACCCGCGCCGACCTTCCCGGCACCCAGGAAACCGCCAGTGACGAGACCTTCCGCATCGACGTGAGCTGGTGGGCCAAGAACGGCGCGGACGTGCTCAAGCGCTGGCAGGACTGGCAGAACGCGTGACCGCCACCCCGGCATCCCCAGACGTGGACCGTTCTGGGCCGGCCTCCCGCACGGCGGGAGGCCGGCGCCGCCGCCGGCGCGGCTGGGACCTGAGCGGGGTTCCCGCGGTCGTCGTCGTGACCCTGGTCTTTGTACTTCCCGTCGCGATCCTCTGCCTGCGCAGCGTGACGGAACCGACCGTCGGTCTGGAGAACTTCACCCGGCTCCTCGGGCACTCCGGCTACGTCGACAACATCGTGCGGACGATCCTGATCTCCGCGGCCTCGACATTCGTGGCGCTGGTCCTCGGCTACCCGATCGCGTACCAGATGGTCCACGGCGGCACCTGGCTGCGCACCTTCCTGACGGTAGCGATCATGGCGCCCTACCTGACCTCGATCCTGCTGCGGTCGTTCTCCTGGCTGGTGATCCTCGGACGCCAGGGCCCGATCAACAAGCTGATCGAGCAGTTCGGGCTGGAGCCGATCGCGATGGTCTTCACGCCGATCGCGGTCGTCGTCAGCCTGGCTCACTACCTGCTGCCGCTGATGATCCTGCCGCTGGCCGCCACGATGCGCTCGGTCGACAACTCGCGGATGCGGGCCGCGAGCAGTTTGGGCGCCGGGCCGGCCCAGGCGTTCGTCCGGATCTATCTGCCGTTGACCAAGCCCGGCATCCAAGCGGGATCGGTCCTGTGCTTCGTGTACGGCATCGGCGCGTTCGTGATCCCCGCGCTCCTCGGCGGCTCCAAGGGCAGCATGCTCGGCCCGCTGATCCACAGTGCGATCAAGCAGAGCGGCGACTACGGCCTCGCATCCGCCGCCGCTCTCGTGCTCGGCGCTTTGGTCCTGGTCATCGTCCTGGGCTTCCAGCGGCTGACCGGGATGTCGACGACCGAGCTCGCCGGGCGGTCCGGCACCGCGGCCACCCGCTCCCCTCGCGCCAAGCGCGGCGGCGGACGCGCCCTCAAGCTCGCGGGACGCGCGGCCGGCGGACTCGACCGCCTCGGCGTCACCCGCAGCCGCAGCCTGCCGAAGGTCGTGGCCGCCGTCCTCGGCGCCCTCGTGCTGGCACCGCAGTTCATCGTCATCCCGATCTCGTTCGCCTCCACCGAGGCGCTGGTCTTCCCGCCGGTCGGCTACTCCACCCAGTGGTACTCGGAGTTCTTCACCGCGAGCTGGCTCGATCCGCTCACGGTCAGCGTCCGGATCGCGCTCTTCGTGACCGTCATCGCCGGAGTGCTCGGGACGCTTGCCGCGATGGGCGTCGTCCGGGGAACGCTGCGCCGGTGGGGAGCCCTGACCTCGACCCTGATGATGCTGCCGCTGCTGTTCCCGACGGTGGTCGCCGCCGCCGGCTTCTACGTGGAGTTCGAGCGGATCGGGCTCGTCGACACCGAGCTGGGGATCGTCCTGGCCCACGTGACGCTGGCTCTGCCGTTCGTGTTCAGCGTGGTCAGCGCGGGGCTCCGCTCGCTCGACCCGGTCTACGAGCGAGCCGCTTCCAGCCTGGGTGCGAGCCGGGCGGTCCAGCTGCGCCGAATCGTGCTGCCGCTGATCGCCCCGTCCATCGTGACCGCCGGCCTCTTCGCGTTCCTCACCTCGTTCGACGAGTCGACGGTCGCGATCTTCCTCTCCGGCGTTTACGTCAAGACGCTCCCGAAGCGGATCTTCGAGGCACTCTCGCTGGAGACCAACCCGACCGTGGCGGTGATCTCCGTCTTCGTCATGGCGTGCGCCGCTGTCATCTGGCTCGGCTATGCGCTGTTCCGCCGCCTCACCCGGACCTCGAGGAGCAACTCATGACCGCCCGCCATGGCGCGATCCAGTTCGACAACGTCCGCAAGGAGTACGCCGACCACGTCGCCGTCGACGACCTCACCCTCACGATCGAGCCTGGTGAGTTCTTCACGGTGCTCGGCCCATCCGGATCGGGGAAGACCACGACCCTGATGATGCTTGCCGGTTTCACCGAGCCGACCTCGGGGACCATCCGGGTCGACGGCATCGACATCGCGCACGTGCCGAGCGACAAGCGCAACATCGGGGTCGTATTCCAGGACTACGCACTCTTTCCTCACCTGTCGGTCCGCGACAACCTCGCGTTCCCACTGGAGATGCGCAAGGAGCCGCGCGAGGTCATCACCGAGCGGGTCGACCGGGCGCTCGAGCTCGTCGACATGGCCGCCGCGGCCGACCGGCGGCCCGACCAGCTCTCCGGCGGCCAGAAACAGCGGATCGCGGTGGCGCGGGCAGTCGTGTTCGACCCGGCGTTCCTGCTCATGGACGAGCCGCTGGGCGCCCTCGACCGGAAGTTGCGGCAGCGTCTGCAGGTTGAGCTCCGGCAGCTCCAGCAGGCGCTGAAGGTGACAATGGTCTACGTCACCCACGACCAGGAGGAGGCGATGTCGATGTCCGATCGCATCGCCTTGATGAACCACGGCCGGATCGAGCAGATGGGGACGCCACGGGAGCTCTACGAGCACCCCCGGTCCGCCTTTGTCGCGGACTTCCTCGGCACCAACAACATGCTCGCGGTCCGTCCCGAGGCCCCGGGGCGGCTGAGCGTCGAGAACGGCGGGCTGCTGCCGGTCGACGACGGCCGGGTCGTGCCCGCCGACGCGTCCGTGGCCGCGGTGCGTCCGGAGCGGATCGCGCTCACGAACATCGCGGCTGCCCCACCTCCCGGGTTCAGCCACTGCACCGGGAAGATCACACACCGTCTATACCTCGGCTCACACACGATGTACACCGTCCACTCCGAGACATTCGGCCCCGTGCGCGTGCAGATGCAGCACGATGATGGCGAGCATCCCTACCGCACCGGCGAGACAGTAGGCATGATCTGGCGGACACGTGATGTGAACGTCTTCGGCTCGACAGCCGAACGATGAAGGGAGGACTCATTGACCGAGCTGGAGGACGAGCCCACCGAGCAGCGCGGCGTCAGGTCGGTGATCCGTGCGCTCAACCTGCTCTCCGCGGCCGCTCGCGGGAGCCGGACACTCACCGAGCTCGCCGGTCAGGCCGGTGTCAGCCTGAGCACCGCATCGCGGCTCCTGGCAACGCTGAAGATGGCCGACTTCCTGGAACAGCACGAGGATGGCCAGTTCGTCCCCGGTCCCGAGCTGACCGCGCTGCTGTACGCGGGCGACCAGTGGTCGGGTATCCGCAAGCTCGTGGGAGAAGCCGCCGCCAGCCTCCGGGACGAGCTCGACGAGACCGTGGCGTTCTTCGTCCGCTCCGGCAATGACCGTGTCTGCATCGAGTCGGCGGAATCCGGCCGGCTCGTGCGGAGGGTTTGCCACCCCGGTGAGCGCGGGCCGGTGTACCTGGGCGCCGCGGGCAAGGCCCTTATCGCCTTCAGCAACGCCGAGCACGGCTACCTCGGTCTGCCGCCAGGCACCAACGAGTTCAAGACAGAGTCCGGGGCCGTGCGCACCCTGGCCGATCTGCGGGCCGAATGCGCCGTCATCCGAGAACGTGGCATGGGCTACAGCGGCCGCGAGTCGACCGAGGAATCGTGGGCGGTCGCCGCGCCTATGTTCCGGGGCGACCTCCTTCTCGGCGTCCTGGCCGTCGTCGTCCCGATGACCCGGTCGGACGAGCAGTACATCGCGAAGGTCCAGGCCGCTCTGCAGCGAGCGGCGGCGGCCCACAGCCGTTCGGTGGCGTGAGGGCCCCGGAATTCGGCCGTGCGGGTGGTCTCGAAGGAATCGGGGAGTAGCTCGAGATGTACAGGTTCTTCTCACCTCGACGTTGCGGAGAGACCGCTCGTTTCCTGGCGGCGGCCCGGGATCAGCAGCGCCAGTAGCGCGCTGAGGAGCGCGATGCCGGCGCCGATCCACATGACTGTGTGCATGCCGGACATGAATGCGCGTTCCGTCGCACCGGCGATCGCCGCCGCGGCCGGATCGTTCGACCGCGCGCCGAGTGGAGCGATCCCCTGTTCGGCCCGGCCCAGGTGGGTGATGACCTGCTCCGCGAGCGCGGCAGGAACGCCGGCGCCGTGCAGTTCTGCCGGTAGCGTTCGCGCGACGATCGAAGCGATCACCATCCCGAACACCGTGGTGCCGAGCACGCCGCCGAGTTGATTCGCGGTGGTCTGCAGGCCTCCCGCGACTCCGCTGTGGTGTACGGGAGCCGTCCCGACGACAGCCTCGGTCCCAGCCACCACCACCATCCCCATGCCAAGGCCCAGCACGACCAACCACGGCCACTGCCGGTTGTAGGGGGAGTCCGCGGACAGGCCGACCAAACCGAAGAAGCTCGCCGCGAGCAGCGCCATCCCGAGGGCCAACGGCCAACGCGAACCCAGCCGCTCGGTCAGGCGTCCGCCCAGCGGCGAGCCGACCATGAACATCGTCATCAGCGGCAACAGGCGAACTCCGGTCGAAAACGGCGTGTAGCCGTGCACGTTCTGCATGTAGAGGCCGATGGAGAACAGCACTCCGTACAGCGCGACGTTCCCGGTCACCAGCAGGACGACACCCACCGACAGTGCCCGGGACCGGAACAGCGACAGAGGAAGAATCGGCGCAGGGAAACGGCGCTGCCGAAGCACGAACCCTGCCAGAAGTACCAGCGCCGCGGCCACCCCTGCGGCCCAGTGCCACCATCCCCGCCCGGGTGCGCTCGTCAACGCCCACACCAGCACGAACAATGCCCCAGCCAGCACAGCGGCGCCCAGGATGTCGAACCGGTCGGCGCCCGGGGCGTGACTCTCGTCGGCCCACCGCAGCGCCAGCGCGGCGGCGGCCAACCCGATCGGGACGTTCAACACGAAGATCGCCGGCCAGGACAGGTACTCCACCAGCAGTCCGCCGACGATCGGCCCAGCGGCAGCGGCGAACGCCGATGCGGCACCCCACACCCCGATGGCGCGGTTCAACTCGGACGACGGGAACGTCGACCTCAAGATCGCGAGGGTGTTCGGCACCAGGAACGCCCCGGCGAGTCCCTGCAGCACGCGGAAGGCGATCAGGGCCGCAGTCGTCGGCGACAGACCGCACCCGAGTGACGCGAGCGCGAAACCGGCGACGCCGATCACGAAGAGTCTGCGCCGGCCGAACCTGTCGCCCAGCCTGCCACCGACGATCAACGTCACTGCCAGTGCGAGAAGGTAGCCGCTGGTCACCCACTGCAGACCGGTCATCGACGAGCCGAGGTCGCGGGCGATCGTCGGGTTGGCGATGTGGACGACGGTTCCGTCCAGGCTGACCATCACCACACCCAGCGCCACCGCGAACAGGGTCATCCGTTGCTTGCGTCTCGACGGGCTGATGCCCGTCGTTTCGATCACGCTCACGCGCCCTCCAACTGAAACACGCTGTACCAGTTGTGACACGTTGTATCATTTATTGGTGAGCGACGCCAGCGACCTCAGCGCGAACGAGCAAGCCCTACGGTTGGACGCCCGGCGCAATCGGGACGCGGTGATTGCCGCCGCGATCCGGATCCTCGCGAGCGACCCGGAGGCGAGCATGCGGCAGATCGCCGCGGAGTCCGGCGTGGCTCGAATCACCGTCTACCGGCACTTCCCGACCCGCGAGCACCTCATCCAGGCGCTCATCGACCTCGTGGTCGAGCAGGAAAGGGCCGTCGTCACGACCGCGATCACACCGGACGCCACGGCCGCGGAAGTCTTCGATCGACTCGGCCCCGGGATCATCCGGGTCGGAGAACGCTACCGGTTCCTCGACAATCGCTCCGGCAGCGTCACCGACGCGCCGCTGCGGCACCCCGCCGCCGACGAGCCGCTGCTGATGTGGCTGACCGAGGCCGCCGAGCGGTGCGAGCTGCGCACCGATCTGCCCCCCGAGTGGATGTACGCGATGATCCACGGACTCGGCCGCGCAGCCAACGAGGAGGTGCTGGTCGGACGCCGGACCGCCGACCAGGCCGGCCAGTTGCTCGCCGACACCCTGCGACACGCCTTCGTCGCCGGCCGCGACGATTCAGCGACCGGACCTGAATGATCGTCGCTGTCGCGCACGATCGTGAGCTTGAAGTGCCGCCGCCCGGCACCTCGGGGTGAGGTGCCGGGCCGCGGTCGCCTGTGTCACCGTTCGCTGCGGAAACCGAAGGCGCTGCGGTGGAAGACCAGGGGTAGCGAGTGGTCGGCGTGCTGAACCGCGTGCAGCCGGAGCAGCACGATCGTGTGGTCGCCCGCCTCCACCTCGCGGTAGATCGTGGTGTCGAACTGCGCGAGCCCGTCGGGCAGCGTCACCGCGCCGTGCGAGCTCAGCAGGACCTCCACGCCGTCGAAGCGGGACTCGGGTGGGCCGGCGAGCTGGCGGGCGAGGCCGCCGTGCCGGTCGGCCAGGATCGTAACGCCCAGGTGGGCCGCGCGCCGCAGGTCAGGCCAGGTCTTGGACACGTTGGCGATGGAGAACGACACGAGTGGCGGGTCGAGGCTGACCGACGTGAAGGAGCTGGCCGCGAGACCGACGAGGGCGCCGTCGACCTGGGCGGCGACCGCGACGACGCCGCTGGGGAAAACGCCGAACGCCTGGCGCAGGCGCACCGGGTCGAGATCCTGGTTCGTGGGGAACGGCTGGGAAAGACCGCTCATGTCCATCCCCTCTCAAGTGGTCAGCCGAGGTCGGGTGTCGGCGAGGCGGCCTGGAAATGCGCGCGGAGGGTGCTGGTCTCGTACTCGTGCCGGTAGAGGCCGCGCCTGCGCAGGATCGGCACGAGCTCGTCGGCGATCACGTCGAGGCCGTCGATCAGTACGTCGGGCTGGAGGTTGAAGCCGTCGATCGCGCCCGAGTGGAACCAGTCCTCGATGTGGTCGGCGAGCTGCTCGGGCGTGCCGACGAAGCCGGCGTGGCCGGAGCCGGTGTAGCGGGTCTGCTTCAGGTACTCGCGCACGGTCGGATTCGTGCGCCGGATCTGGGTGACGATCGACTCGCGGAACCCCATGCTGCCCTGGAAGGTCTGCGGGTCCGCGGGCGCGGCCAGGACCTCCTCGGGGAACGGCTCGTCGAGCTCGAGCTTCGAGGCGTCGTACCCGATCGACTGGGACAGCCACTGGATCGAGTAGGAGGCCGGGCCGGCGTCGTGCAGCTCGTCGCTGCGCCGCTTGGCTTCCTCCTCGGTGCTGCCGAGGCTGAGCAGCAGACCGGGAAGGATCTTCACGTCGTCGGGCGAGCGGCCGTTGTCGCGGGCGAGGCGCTTGACGAGACGGTAGTGCTCGATCGCCTTCTGCTTGGTCAGCTCGGCCGCGAACACGCCCTCGGCGACCCGGCCGGCCAGGGCCCGCCCCTTGGGTGATCCGCCCGCCTGCAGCAGCACGGGGCGGCCCTGCGCGGACGGCGGCACGCGGAGCCGGCCGTCGATGTCGAAGAAGTCGCCGTGGTGGTGGACATCGTGGCCGGTCGCGGCCGAGTCCCACAGCGCCGTGACGACGTCGACGAACTCGGCGGCCCGTTCGTACCGGTCATCGCGCAGCGGCACGTCCGCCAGGCCGAAGTTGCGGGCGGCCGCCGCGCCGCGGGTGGTGACGATGTTCCAGCCCGCACGGCCGCCCGAGAGGCTGTCCCACGAGAGCAGCCGTTCGGCGAGCTCGAAGGGGTCGTTGAAGGTCGTCGACGCCGTGGACACCAGGCCGACGCGCTCGGTCGCGGCGGCGACGTAGCCCCAGTTCACGGTGGGTTCGAGCCGGATCGGGTTGGCGTCGTACGCGGGATCGCCGAGCACCGGCCCGTCGGCCAGGAAGATCGCGTCGAGTGTTCCCCGCTCGGCCGTACGGCCGATGCCCGCCCAGTAGTCCGGATCGACGAAGGAGTCCTTCTTCAGCAGCGGCGACTGCCACGCGGCCGGCAGATAGCCGAGGACGAGCACGTTGATGCCGAGGATGACGTGTCCCGTACGGCGATCGGTCATGGTCTCTTCTCCGGGGTCACAGGGAGGGGTGGGGTTCGGGTACGGGAAACGCGGAACGGCCGCCGGCCGGGCGGGCCGGGGCCGCCAGACCGAGGGCCGCGCGCAGCGGTCCGCCCGGCGTCACCGGCGCGAAGCCGTCGGCGAGCAACCGCTCGGCCGCGGTCAGCACCTCGTCCAGGCTCTGGTCGAGGGTCGGCCGTAGCAGGACACCCGCGGCATCGCTGTCCGGCGGCCGCAGGCCCGGGGGCGCGACTGCGACGGAGCCGCCGGCGCCGACGACCAGGTCGACCGGCGCCGATTCGGCGACGACGATGTCGTCCGGCGTGGTGGTGTACCAGGCGATGAGCGAGGCGCCGGTGGCGGGTTCCGGAGCGTTCAGTGGGCCGGCGATGTGGTACGCGCCGTCGTGGTCGATGTGGACGATCTGGTCGGACCGCACCAGGATGCCGGTTTCACGATCGCCGACAATGGAGTCGTAGGGCCAGCTCTGCTCGAGTGCCCGCACGGCGCGGACCGTGTCGAGCGCCGTCGCCGCGGTGAGCGGTGCGCCGGCGCCCAGCCCGGCGCCGCCCCAGGCGCCGGTGTCGTCCGGGCCGGGTGCCGCGTATGCGTCCACCACGGCGAAGAGCACGCCGCTGCGCCCGCGGGAGAGGTGCCCGAGCGATGCCACCCGGCGTGCCAGGTTGTAGGGGTGGTCGCGCTGCGGGCTGGCGACGATGAGCAAGCGCGCCCGGCTCGTGCGGCCGGCGAGGCTCGCGCCGACGGCGCTGCTGTCCAGCGTCAAGGGCGCCGGGCCGCGGCCGTCGATCCGGTCGATCCCCAGGACGGTGAACGCGAATGGCAGCGCGTCCCATCGGGCGAGCAGGTCGGCGCGGCCGGTCAGCTCGATGAGGTGCGGACCGGCGAGGCCTAGTGCGAGGTACGGGGCGGGCATCGGTTTTCCCTTCGCTGGTGGCGCGGCACGGGTCAGTTGCCCTGGCCGCCGCGGTGAATGGCGGCCAGGTTGGGCACCGGGTCGGTGCCGTTGACGATCCAGTCGCCGAGGATGCGCGCCTTGTAGACCCGCGGGTTGTGAGAGGCAAGCGTGCGGGCGTTGCGCCAGTGCCGGTCGAGCAGCAGCTTCTCGGAGACGCCGGACGCACCGAGGGCGTCGAAGACGCTCGTCGTGGCCTGCAGCGCGGCATCGATGATGGCCAGCTGCGCCTGCGCCGTTGCCACCTCGGCCGAAAGGACCCGCTGCTTGCGCAGCGCCTCGTCGCCGCTCGCGTGGGCCGCCGCGACCAGGTCGATGCTGTGCGCCGCCGCCCGCAGCGCCGCCCCGGCCGTGAAGGCGTACCCGGAGACCTGGCCGATGACCTGCAGCAGCTGACCGTCGCGGGTCGGGTCCGGATCGAGCGCCTGGGGGTAGTTGCGGCCGCGGGCCTTCAGCGCGCTGGTCCCGTCGCGCAGCACCGCCCGGGTGATGCCGGTCAGCACGGACAGCATCGCGGCCTGGTAGAAGTGCCCCTGGTAGACGAAGCGCTCCCCGGCCGGGAAGACGTCGCCCTCCGCCGCGGGAACGTCGGTGTACGTGGCGCTGCCGCTGGCGGTGGTCCGCTGGCCGAAGCCGGTCCAGTCGTCGACCAGCCGCACCCCCGGGTCGTCGCGGCGCACGAGGGCGGTCAGCACGGCGTCGCCGTCGCCCTTGCCGAGCACGTCGAGCCAGTCGGCGTAGAGGCTGCCGGTGGCGTAGAACTTGGCGCCGCTGACCAGCCACCCGTCGCCGTTGCGGCGCACCGTCGTCTTGAGGTTGGCGAACGTGCCGTTGTTGGCCTCGGTCCACCCACCGCCGACGAACTCGCCGACGAGGAACCGCTGGATCCACCGGTCGTTGGTCTGCGAGGGTGCCGCGTTGAGCCGGTCCTCGACGAAGGCGAGGTGGTTGCGCCAGATGTGCGCGACGTTGGCGTCGGCCTCGGCGAGATCCGCGAGCGATGCGAAGGTCTGCTCCAGCGAGGCGCCGAAACCGCCGAGCTCGACCGGGATGCGGATCCGGCCGAATCCGGCATCCTTGAGCCACTGCACCTGGTCGTGGGGGAAGATCCGGTCCTTCTCCCGGGCGACGTTGCCCTCGGCGATCCGGTCGAAGACCGGCTGAAAGCGCTCGGAGAGCTCGGCGGCGATGGCGGTGGCGGGACGCAGGTAGGTCAGCCCGGCGGAGACGTCGGTCGTGGTCATGATCAGTCCTTGACGGTGGAGGGAACGAGGAGGTCTGCGCGCCGGCAGGCCCGGACGGGCAGAACCGCGTCGAGCAGGGCACGGGTGGCCGGCTGCCGGTGGGTGGAGAACAGCTCACCGGCGGGGAACGTCTCGACGAGCGAGCCCTGGCGCATGACGCCGATGCGATCGCAGACGAACTCGATGATCGCCAGGTTGTGGCCGATGAACAGGTAGGTCAGGTCGAGCTCGTCCTTGAGGTCGAGCAGGAGGTTGATGATGGCCGCCTGGGTGGACACGTCCAGCGCCGAGGTCGGCTCGTCGAGGATCAGCAGGTCGGGCTCCAGGGCGATGGCGCGGGCGATGCCCACCCGCTGCCGCTGACCGCCGGAGAACTCGCGTGGATACCGGTCCGCGTAGCCGGCGTTCAGGCCGACGAGATCCAGGGCTCGATGGGTCAGTTCGGTGGCCTCCCGGCGGCCGGTCGCCTTTCCCAGCCGCAGCAGCGGCCGCGCGATCTGGTCGCCGACTCTGATCCGCGGGTTCAGCGCGGTGACGGCGTCCTGGAAGACGTACTGGAACCGGCGCCGCAGGTCCCGAAGGCCCTGATTGCCGGCCCTGGTGACGTCGGCACCGTCGAAGGTGACCGAGCCCGCGGTGAGCGGCAGCAGCGCGCCGGACAGCCGCGCCAGCGTCGACTTGCCGGAGCCGGATTCGCCGATGAGTCCGAAGATCTCGCCGCGGCGCACACTGAGGGAGACCTCGCTGACCGCCCGGACGCTCGAGCGGTGTCGCCCGGTGCCGAGCCCACCGATCGCGAACTCCTTGGTGACCTCGTGCAACTCCAGGATCGGGCGGTCGGCCGACGGCCGGGGGGCTTCGGTACGGTCGCTGAGACGAACACGGGCCGTGGCCGCCGGGGCGCCGAGCAGTCGCCGCTGACGGCCGTCCTGGAGGTGGCGCTGCCCGATCTCGGGCACCGAGTCGATCAGGATGCGGGTGTACGGATGCGATGGCGCGTCCAGGACCGCCGCGGTGTGCCCGATCTCGACGATCGTCCCCTCGCTCATCACCGCGACGCGTGAGCTGGTGTGCGAGACGACGCCGAAGTCGTGGGTGATCAGCAGGACCGCGGTGCCGGCCTCGCCGGCGAGGCCGAGGAGCAGGTCCAGAATCTGCTTCTGGACCGTGGCGTCGAGCGCGGTGGTCGGCTCGTCCGCGATGAGCAGCTTCGGGCCCGACAGGCCCGCGAGGGCGATCATGACCCGCTGCCGCATTCCGCCGCTGAGCTCGTGCGGATAGGACCGCAGCACCCGGTCCGGCTCACCGATCCCGACCCGGTCGAGCCAGGTCCGGCTCACCTCGAGCGCCTCGCTCCGGGACACCCGCAGGTGCAGGCGAGCGGTGTCACCCAGCTGGCTGCCGATCGTGAACGACGGATCGAGCGAGGTCACCGGGTCCTGGAAGATCATTCCGATGCCGGCCCCGCGGAAGACGTTGAGCTGCCGCTCCCCCAGGCCCACCAGTTCGGTTCCCTGGAAGCGGATGCTGCCCGCGGTCACCTGGGCATTGCGCGGCAGCAGGCCGAGAATGCCGGCCGCGGTGACGCTCTTGCCCGATCCCGACTCGCCGACCAGTGCGAGGACCTCCCCGGGACCGATCTCGAGGTCGACGCCGCGAACGGCGTGCACGACCGCCCCGGGCAGTTGGAAGTCGACGTGCAGGCCGTCGACGGTGAGCACGGCTGTCATCGGATCACCTCACGGGTTGAGGACGTCGCGCAGGCCGTCGCCGAGCCAGTTGAAGGCCAGGGCGACCAGCAGGATGGCGATGGCGGGGAAGGTGGCGACGCCGGGATTGCCGGTCACCAGGACCTTGGCGCCCTCGGAGATCATCCGGCCCCAGTCCGGGCTGGGTGGCTGGATGCCGAGGCCCAGCGCGCTCAGGCTCGCGGTGAAAACGATGTTGACGCCGACCAGGCTGGTCCCGTAGATCACGACCGCGGAGAGGAGGTTGGGCAGGACCTCAGTGTGCAGGATGGTGGCCTCGGAGGCGCCCAGCGAGCGCGCCGCCTCCACGTAGTCCTTCTCTCGCTCGATCTTCGCCTCCGCGAACACGATGCGGGTCACGTAAGGCACCGCGCCGAAGACCACCGTGCCGATCAGCACCCACGGTCCGGGGTGGATGATCGCGGCGAGCGAAAGCGCGACGAGGATCACCGGGAACGCGAACATCAGGTCGATGATCCGCATCAGCACCCCGGAGATACGCCGGCCGGCGAACGCCCCGTACAGTCCCAGCAGCGTCCCGATCAGCAGCGCCACCGCGACCGACACGATCGAGACGACCAGCGCGCCCCGGCCGCCGTACAGCAGCCGGCTGAGCACGTCACGGCCCTGGTCGTCGGTGCCCAGCAGGTGGCCGGCCGAGCCGACGGGCGCCAGCACGTTCTCGGGATCGCCGGCGTTCGGGTCGTGCGGGGCCAGCCATGGCGCCAGCACGCAGACGCCGACCACGATGACCAGGACGGCCAGCCCGAGCAGCGCCTCGCGGTTGCGCACGAAGCGGGCCACCGCGGACCGCCTCAGTCGTGGCGGTGTTGCGGCGCGGGCCTCGGCTGTGGTCGTGGTCATGCGCCACCGTGCCGCAGCCGGGGGTTGAGCAGGTCGAGCAGTACGTCGGTGATCAGGTTGACGATCACGAAGGTGGCGGCGACCAGCAGGATGCCGGACTGGATCACCGGGTAGTCATTGCCGGCGATCGCGTTGAGCAGCACACTGCCGAGACCGGGCCAGGAGAAGATCGTCTCGACGAACACCACGCCGGTGATGACCGAGCCGACGGTGAGCCCAGTCGTGTTGACGATGGGCGGCAGGATGTTGCGGCCGATGTGCTTGCCCAGGATCGCCGCACGCCCGAAACCCTGTGACCGGTAGGTGCGGATGTAGTCCGATCCTGCGCTCTCGATGGCCGCCGCCCGGACGAACCGGGCGATGATCAGCATCGACACCAGGGAGGCTGCGAAGGCGGGCGCGATCAGGTGCAGCAGCAGATCGCCGAAGCCGCCGTCGCCGCGCAGGTCGTGCATGCCGCCCGGGGGCAGCCAGTTCCACTTGACCGCGGTCAGCCAGATGATGATCAGACCGAACCAGTAGATGGGCAGGTTGCTGCCGATCTGGACCAGCAGCATCGCCGCCCGGTCGATGAGCCGGCCGTGCCGGATCCCCGAGACGAATCCGATCAGCACCCCGAGCACGACGGCGACCACGGTCGTCGCCGCCCCGAGGATGAGCGTGTTCAGGAAGGCTGGGAACACGATGCCCGAGACGGGGCTGCGCACGCTCAGCGAGATGCCGCCGCCGTTGGTGAACATGTCCCGCAGCCAGTGCAGGTACTGCGACCAGGCGGGCTGGTCGAGCCCGTACGCCTGGCGGATCTGCTCGATCTGCTCGGGCGACATCTTCTCGCTCAGTACGTCCTTGACGGGGTCCGCCGGGCCGGCCTTGGAGATGAAGAACACCAGCAGGCTGATCACGAACAGCAGCGGAACCAGGTTCGCCAGCCGCCACAGGATCCGGCGCGCCATCGTCAGCTCGCCACCCAGATCTGCGAAAGGTCGTAGTGGTCCTGCTGCGGCCAGACGAACCCACCGACGCGCGGCGAGACCGCGTAGTAACGGTTGAACGAGATCAGCGGAAAGATCGTGGCGTCCTTGGCCCAGGCCTGCGCCGCCGCCTGCCACAGCTCCTTCGACTTGGCCGGGTCGGGGTTGTGCGCGGCCGCGTCGATCGCACTGTTCGTCGCTGCGCTGGTGTCGGAGTACTTGTCCCCGTTCCGGTTGACCACGGTGTAGTTGTGCGCGATCTTGACCCAGTTGGGGGCGATGTAGCCCCACTCGCCGAGGTTGACGCCGTCGGTCGGCTTGAGGTTGGCCGAGCGCGTCCCGTAGGTGATCCACTCGAACGACTCCACCGAGGCGTCGATACCGACCGCCTTGAGCTGCTGCTGGATGAACTCCGCCGTGGGCTGTCCGGTGGTGTCGCTCAGGATCGTGAACTTCACCTCGCCGGGCTGGTAGCCGGCGTCGGCGAGCAGCTTCTTGGCCGCCTCGGGGTCGAACTGATAGTCGACCGCGGACACGTCGTACGCCTCGTTACCCTGGTTGATGATCGAGGTCGCCGGCTCCGCGTAGCCCTTGTAGATCTTCTCGGCCAGGGTTTTGCGGTCGACGGCGTGGATGATCGCCTGCCGCACCCGCTTGTCCTGCAGATACTGGTTCGTGTAGTTGAAGCTGTAGTAGATGATCTGCGGAACGTTCTTGTTCTCCGGCACCGCGAAGCCGGCCTTTTCCAGCGTCGCGACCGAGTCCGGTGGGACGCGGCTGATCAGGTCGACGGCGCCGCTGCGTAGCGCGGCGACCCGGCTCTGGTCGTCACCGATCGGCTTGAAGATAACCTTGTCCAGGTGCGGCCGGGCGCCCCAGTAGTCGGGATTGCGCACCAGCGTGGTGTGGTCGCCGCGCACCCGCTCCTGGAACTTGAACGGCCCCGTGCCGACCGGGTGCTCGGCGAGCCCGTCCTGGCCGTACTTCTGCAGGGCGGCCGGGCTGAAGATGCCTGACGCCGCGTTGCCGCTGTTCGGGATCTGCCGCAGGTAGTCGAGGAAGGGGTGCTTAAAAACGTACTCCACGGTGTAGTCGTCGATCACCTTGAACGACGCGAGATCCGCGTAGACCAGCCCCATCGTCGCGGCGCTGACCTTGTCGTAGTACTGGAAGCTGGGGTCGGTGAAGCGTCGCACGTTGAACTGCACGGCCTGCGCGTCGAACGGCGTCCCGTCGGTGAACTTGACGCCCTGGCGCAGCTTGAAGGTGTAGGTGGTGGCGTCGGGGCTGACCGTCCAGGAGGTGGCCAGCCCGGGCACGATCTTCGGAACCCCGGCCGGCGAGGACAGATCCTCGTTGACGAGCGTCTCGTAGATGTTGCGGTCGATCCGCCAGGTCTCCCAGGAGTACTGGCGGTTCGGGTCGAACTGCGTGACCTCCTGGTACTGCCCGACGATGAGCGTGCCACCGTCGCGAGGCTTCGAGTCCGCGGCCGCCGCACTCCCGGAGCCGGAGCTGGACCCGCAGCCGGCCAGCAGCAGGGCTGCGCCGGCAGTCGCGGCGATCCAGGCGAGCGATGAGCGCTTTGGCAAGGCCATGGCTGGTCGATCCTTTCGGACATGGGCGCACGCATCGTCGGCAACGTCCCGGGAGGGGCGGCAGTGCGCCGGAAGTGGTTGTGCAGGCCCGGCAAGCGGGCGGCATCACGCCGCGCGCTCGGCGTCAGCCGATCATCACCGAAGACCCGCTATACATATCGGAGAAGTAGGAATATGCCCTGAGGATGGCATGTCGATCAAACTGAAGTCAACCTCTTGAGATCTCGGTCATTCCGAGAAGAACTCAAGGAGAACTGAAGTCCGGCCGGGTCAGTCATGCTCCTGCCAGAGCGCAGGCCCAGCGCCTCGCTGTCGATCAGGTACGGTGTGCCTCCCGCGAGACCATCAACCGCGAGACCCCGGTCATCACCATCGTCGACCTGGCCTGACGTCAGCGGGTCGGCGGCCGCGGCACGCCAAGGTGGTCGCGGAGTGTGTCGCCGCGGTACTCGCGCCGGAACAGGCCCCGGTCGCGCAGGATCGGCACGACATGGTCCACGAATGCGTCGAGCTGCCCCGGCAGGCCAGACGGCGCGAGGATGAAACCGTCGGCGGCCCGGCCGGCGTACCAGCGCTCGATCTCGTCGGCGATCTGCTGCGGCGAGCCGACGACGCGCGCCCCGAAGGCCGTGACCGTGCGGAACAGAAACTCACGCACCGTCGGGTTGCCCGCTGTGGCCAGCGCCCGGTAACCGGCCAGTGCCGTCTGATGGGTCTGCGTCGACGCCGCGAAGGCCGACAGCGGCACCGGCCCGTCCAGGTCCGCGCCGGTCAGGTCGATGTCGACCTCCTGCAGCCACCCGATCTGGAACTGGGGGATGAAGTGCTCGAAGATCGTACGCTCCGCGGCCTTCGCCTCCTGCTCGGTGGAGCCGACGATGAATCCCAGCGACGGGGTCACCAGCGGCGGCGTCGGCCGGCCGTACGAGCCCGCCTGCTGACGAACCTGCTCCACGAAGGCGCGCCCGCGGTCGAAGTCGCCCTGCCCGGTGAAGATGACCTCCGCGTGCCGGGCGGCGAACGCCCGTCCTGCCGCCGACGATCCGGCCTGAAAGATCACCGGGTGGCCCTGCCGTGAGGGGGCGGCGCCGAGGGGACCCTTGACGGCGAAGAACTCCCCTTTGTGGCCGGGCACGCGGATTTTCCGGCCATCGTTGTACACCCCGCCCGCGCGGTCCTCGACCACCGTGTCCGGGCCCCAGGAGTCCCAGAGCTTCTGGACGACGTCCAGCGTCTCGGCGGCGACGCGGTAGCGCTCGTCATGGGCGACCACGCCCCCGTCGCCGAAGTTGGCGGCCGCCTCCTCGGCGAAGCTGGTCACCACGTTCCAGCCGGCCCGGCCGCCGCTGAGGTGGTCCAGCGAGATCAGTTGCCGTGCCAGGTGGTACGGCGCCTGGAAGGTCGCCGAGCCGGTGACGACCAGCCCCAGCCGCTCGGTCTCCCGCGACAGCGCGGCCGTGGTGGTGAACGGCTCGAAGTCTTCGGTCGCCTTGTGCGGCCACGTAGCTTCGGGTCCGTAGTTCAACGTGTCGGCGAAGAAGATGGCGTCGAAGGTCCCGCGCTCGGCGGTCCTGGCCGTCTCGATCACCGACTCGAGCACGGCGGCGGGTCCGTTGACGACGCCGGGATAGCGCCACGAGCTGCCGAACCTCGGATTGCCCAGAACCAGGAGGTGCAGTTGACGGGTCATCGGGATGCTCCTGAAGCGATGGTCGCGGGCCGCCGGCGGCGGGTCCGGTGAGGTGGTCAAGGGAGAGGACCAAGGGGCCATGCCGCATGGCCGGTCTTAGAAGACGGTGCCCGCAAACGGCTGCGCGTCGACCGCGAACAGCGCGTCGATGCGGCGTACCGCCTCCGGCGAGTGGACGGCGACCCGCCCGGCCTCGGCCAGGTGGCGCCACCTGGTGCCGCCGAGATAGGCGGCGGCCAAGGTCGCCACGTCGACGCTCAGATCGGGCGCGGCGCTGGTGCGCGACACCGACTTCGGGCCGATCTCGTAGCTGCCGTCGTTGGCGGGCAGCAGCGCGTCCCGCACGCCGAGCACGACGGTGTTCTCGTCCCCGAAGCTGCGCGCCCGAAGCGCCGCCTCGACGTCGACCAGCCGCAGCCATGTCTCGTCGTGCGCAGAGCCCAGCACGACCGATCGGCGGTCGGCGACGGCGAGGGGCAGCGCATCGTCCAGCGCCAGCGAGTCGAAGGCCACGACGTCCACCAGGTCGAGCGAGAACAGGTGACGCCACAGACCCGCCCGGGCGCTGCCGGTCAGCGCCACGAAGTCCGTGACCGTCACGGTCTTCTCGGGGCTGGTGAACCAGCCGCCGGTGTCCTCCGGGCGGTAGATCGCGTACCCGTCGTCGGCGCCGTCCGTGCTGTGCACGACCACGTAGTGGGTGACCGGATCGGCCTCCCGCAGCGTCTGCTGCAGCCGCCACCAGCCGTCCGGCCGGCCGATCGCGCCGGTCCAGGCCGCCTGCGCGTAGATGCCGTCGAGCAGCTGCGGGGTGACCGACCGGTCGACCAGCCGCACGGAGCCGCCGGGCGGGACCTCCGCGCGCAGCGTCGCCCGCCGCACGCTCACCCGGGCGGACTGGGCCGAGGTTGCGATGCCGTAGCCGAAGCGCTCGTAGATGACGGCCTCCGAGGCGCGCAGCGAGGCGACGACCTCGCCGCGGGCCGCGACGTCGCGCAGCTGCCGGGCGATGAGCTCGCTGACGATGCCCCGGCGGCGGTGGGTCGGCAGGACGCCGACGTGGGTGACGGCCGCGTGCGGAATCCGGGCGCCGCCCGGGACGACCAGCCAGCTGGTGTACGAATCGGCGCTGCCGACGACCTCATCGCCGTCCAGCGCGCCGAGGTAACGGCCCGGGTCCGTCAGCTGCGTGGCGTCGAGGTCGCGAAACGGCAGCCCCACCATCGCCCGCAGAAAGACCCGGAATCCGGCGTTGACCTCGCTCGGGGTGCTCAGCGGCCTGATCTCGATGCTCATGAATTGCCCCTTCTGCGAAAGCTCGGACGGCCGGGATCACGGGAACCGGTGGACAGCGGTGCGGCCGATGACGTCGAGGACGAGGTCGGTGTTCGGCGGGTGCAGGCTCCCGGTGCGCACGTCGCGGTAGAGCCGCTCGAGCTCGTTCGTCCGGCTCACCGACGCCGCGCCCCCGACCTGGACGGCGATGTCCACCACCTGGCGGGCGGTGGTGACGGTGAACTCCTTGACCGCGAACAACCGCGGGGTCCACCAGCTGCCGTGGTCGACCCCGGCGTCGAGGTCGGCGGTGGCCCGCTCCAGCAGTGACCACGCGGCGTCGAGCAGGATCTCGCCCTGGGCGAGCTGCCGCTGGACGGCCGGTTTGTCGGCGTGCGTGCGTCCCGGCAGGGCGAGCGACTTGCGTTCCTGCGCCCCGAGCTCGGCGAGATCCAGCGCCCGGCGGGCGATCCCGAAGTACACGTTGGCGACCAGCGGCAGGTACCACTGGAAGATCCCGACGACATACGGCGGGTACGGCTGCCCGATCTCGGACACCCCGACGACCTGATCCGCGGGGACGCGGACGCTGTCAAGCACCGTGTCGTCGCTGGCGGTGGCCCGCACCCCGAGCGCATCCCAGGTCTTCTCCGTCGCGACTCCCGCCGCGGTGCGATCGACGAACAGGTGCACGATGCTCGGATGCTCGGGGTCGGAGTCGTCACGGGCGTGGATACCGAGCCTGTCCCAGACCGGGGAGAGCGAGGTGAAGGTCTTGCGGCCGCTCACCACGTACGATCCGTCGGGCTGCGGGACCGCAGCGGTGAGGGAGTCGTCGAGGCCCAGGTCGTTGCCCCGCTCGCCGTGTCCGGCGGCGAGGACCTGGCCGTCAGCGACGGCGCGCAGCAACCAGCTCAGATCCAGGACTCCGGTGCTGGTCAGCGCCGCGGCGGGGCCGGTCCAGTACAGGTGCATGTTGACCGCGAGCGCGGTCGCCGGCGCCCAGTAGGCGAGCCGGCGCTGCTCGCTGGACAGGGCGGTGATGTCGAGCCCGCCGCCGCCGAGCTCGGCGGGAAGGGCAGCCCGCAGGTACCCGCTGGCCCGCAGTTCCTCGAAGTCCTCGGCGAAGAAGCGGTTGTCCCGGTCGTATCCGGCCGCGCGGGCGTGGAAGCGCCGGTAGTCGTCGTCGCTGAAGTACGCCGAGGGCTCGGCCTTCTCGAACAGCGGCGACGTGGAGGACGCGATTCTGGCGTTGGTCATGGCTGTGCTCCGTTCCCGGTCGTGTCGACGGACTGGTGTGGCTGCGGCGGCGCGACCAGGCCCCGGCTGCGAAGCTCGGCGGCGGCGCCCTCGGCGAAGTGGTAGGCCTCTTCCAGGTGCGGCTGCCCGGAGAGGATGAAGTGATCGATGCCGAGGTCGTGGTACTGCGCGCAAGCCGCCCCGCACGGCGGCCAGCGTCCGTTGCGAGCCGTCTCCGGAGCCGGCGATGTCACGGTTGTCGCCGTTGGTGGGCAGGTACCAGTGCAGATGGATCGGCATGGCTCACGCGGTTGCCGCGGCCGGCCGAGACGCGGCGGTGATCTCGAGGATGAAGTCCCGCACGGCACCGATGGCCGCCACGTGATCGACGTCGTTGAGCACGTTGTGCCGGCCGTCGCGGATCTCCACCAGGCGGGCGTCCGCGAGGGTGTCGCGCCAGTGCCGCGCGTCCTGCACCGGGGCCAGTGCGTCGCTGGTGCCGTTGACGAACAGCACCGGCAGCGTTACGTCGACGAAGGTCGTGGCGAGCCGGTCGGCCGCGACGGCGAGGGCCGCCGCGGTGACCTCCGGTTCGGGGAGCACCAACTGCACGAGCGGGTCCTTGGCAAGTTCCTCCAGGTAGTCGGGATCGGCGGCCAGCACCGACGTGTCGAACGCGAAGACCTGCCCCGGCGCAGAGGCGTCGAGTGCCGTACGCCCGCGCAGGCTGGCGCCCGTGAGCACCGCGCCCGCGAACGGCGCCGGGTCCGCGGTGATCACCGCCGCCGTGACCCAGCCGCCCAGCGAGTGCCCGCCGATCACCAGCGGCAGCCCGGGCCGGCGCCCGCGGACGATGCCGGCCAGGGCGAAGGCGTCCCGGGCGAGCACGTCGAGCGATCGGACGACCCCCCGCTCCCCGTCGGAGATGCCGTGGCCGCGGTGGTCGATGGCGTAGACGTCGATGCCGGCGGCGTTGAGGCGGGAGGCGAGCCGGCTGAACTGGCCGGAGTGCTCGCCGCCGCCGTGCAGGAAGACGAACGCGGCGACCGGCCGCTCCGCCTCCCAGGCACGGTAGTAGAGGCGCGCGCCGGAACTGGTGAAGAAGGGCATGGGTTTGTCCTTTACGGAGGCCGCCGGGGGGCGGGTCAGTGCGAGGAACCGCTGTCGAGGTCGCCCACCGCGCGTTCAGCACGGTGGCCGCCCGTCACGGCGTCGAGGATGCCGAGCTCGGCGAGGCGCTCCTGCTCGGCGTCCGACAGCGTCTGTATCGAGCCCACCCGGGCCGCGACCTGCGGCCGGGTGGCCCGCAGCTGCAGGAAGCGGAGCAGCCCGACCAGCAGCAGCGCGAGGAACACGTAGGGCAGGTACTTGTAGGCACCGACCGGCACCGGGACGAGGTTCTTGTAGATCACGTAGAGGATGCCGAGCGCTGCGAGCACCGCCACCACAGCGGCCCCCGGCGTCAACGCCTTGATCTTGCGCAGCCACAGCGGCGTCGCGATCGCCACCAACAGGTACGCGAACAGATACGCGTAACTGGAGACGATGCCGACGTAGACGTCCCACTGGAACCGGCCGACCGAGTTCACCGTTCCGATCAGGCCGATGACGAAACCGACGACGCTGACGAACGTGATCGCGACGTGCGGCGTACGGAAGGCGGAGTGGACACGACCGAGCGCACTCGGCAGGGCGTGCTCACGGGCCAGCGTGAACAGGCTGCGCGCACCGGAGTTGATCACGGCGGCTGAGAACACGATCATCGCGGTGCCGAGCGAGAGGGTGACGACGTAGGTCACCCAGTGGACATTCGCGTTCTCGGCCACGACCGGCAGCGGCGTGCTGTCGGCGTCGAGCGTCTTCGGGCCCTGGAAGCCGAGCACCTCCGGGTAGGTCGCGACCAGGTAGAGCGCCGACAGGATGATGACCAGCCGCAGAACGGCCTGGGGCACGTTGCGGTGGGCGTCGCGCGCCTCGTGCCCCAGGGAGGCGGCGCTCTCGAAGCCGGCATACGACCCGACGGCGGTGACCGCGGCGATAAGGGTGCTGCTGGCGCCCAGGTGGTGCAGGCTGAACTGCGCGGAGTCGAGGTGCGGTCCATAGTGGATGTAGGACGCGACCAGGATGACGAAGATCGCCACCAGCGACACGACCTCGAATCCGAGCCCGAGCCTGACCGACACGCTGACCCCGCGGAACGGGATATAGAACGCTGCCGCCGAGGCGAGCACCAGCAGGAGCACCTTGACCGCCAGATGGTCGGTGGGCAGACCGATCTCCTGCAGGAACGAGTTGAAGTACAGCACCGCCCCGAGCACGCCGCCGGCCGCGAACCCGACGTACCCGATGATCAGCGCCCAGCCGGTGACGAACGCGGCCACCGGACCGAGCCCGTTGCCGGCGTACGTCCCGAGCGAACCCGACGAGACCGTCCGCCTGGCCTGGAATGCGATGAGCGCTGCGATGAGGTAGACGAGAGCCCCACCGATGATCGCTGCCCAGAAGGCCCCCTTGCCGGCGACCAGGAACAGCGAGCCGGGAACGCTCGCGATCGCGACGCTCGGAGCGGCGGCCGCCAGCCCTTGCGCGAAGACGCCCAGGCCGGAAACGGCGCCGGCGGGAAGCTCACCGCTCTCGTCGACGGTGGGCGGCTGGACGCCGCCGGCCAATGTGGATTCCTTTGTGGTCACGGTGGAAGACCTTTCAGCGCGGTGCGGGACGAAGGAAGGCATGGCAAGCCCACGGCGCGGGGCTCGCCGGGCACGGCGATGTACCGACCGGAGGGAGCGGGGAAGGGCGCACGCGGCCGCCGTCGTATCGGCGCCGCGCGACGCGTTCAGGGCAGGCGGTCTCCCCGGCGTCGCGGCCGCGACGCGCGGAGAGGCGCTGGAGCGATGGGGCGGTGGAGCTCAGGAGGAACAGCGACCCCGCGAGCCGGCGTGGCGACACAGGTCGAGGTATCGCCGGCGGACGAGACTGGGGGCTGCCTTGAGCACGACGCGATAATAACCAGAAAGCCTATGGGTTTACTAGGGATTTCCCGGACGCCCTGACCCGCCCGATCCGCACACAGGCAGGAGCACATCGATGACCAGGTTGCACCACCTCGCGCTCACCGCCTCCGACCTCGGGGCGAGCGCCGCCTTCCACGACCCGTTCCTCGCCGAGCTCGGCTACCACCGCGAAGGCGGCCTCGGCAGCCCGCTCATCTACGCCGGCGACGGCCCGGAGATCCTCGTCTACGTCGTCGAGGGCGACGACACCGGCCGGCATCGGCACGGTTCGCCTGGACTACAGCACCTCGCATTCCAGGTCGACAACCCCGTGACCGTCGACGCCGCCCACCGCGCGGCGGTCGCCGCCGGCGGCACGATCGTGCACGGCCCGCGCCTTTACCCCGAGTACGCGGACGGGTACTATGCCACGTTCGTCGAGGACCCCGACGGATCGCGGTTCGAGGTCGCCTACATTCCGCGCCTCTAGGGGACCGGTCGCCGCGCCGTTCCGGAGGGAACTTGGGCCCCCAGAATCTGGCCTCAAGTACCTTACTCGTGCAGGGCGTCCCGGACTGCCGACCCTCGCGCTTGTTCGATCTCTTGGACGAGCCGCCAGGTCGGCGTGTCGGGTCGAGCGACGATGACGATGGGGTCGCCGCCGCCGGCCCAGGTGCGCCGGACGACGTCCAGGGCCCGGTCGACCACGGCGGCCACGTCGCCATGGGCGCCCGAGCGCAGCCAGAGGCGCAGCCCGTAGTTGTGAGCCGCCACGATGCCGGCGGCGATGGCGGAGGCCTTGATGCCGCCGTCAGGCTGGGCTGCGAGACGCTGCTCCAGATACACGGCCAGGGCGCGTTCGTAGCGCCACACGACCGACTTCTCGTAGGCCTTCAGGGCGGGTGCCTGCCGGGTCAGCTGGTAACGGCGCACCGAGAACTCCGAGTCCTGCGCGTACATCTGCATGACCAGGCGGGCCGCACCGCAGGCGCGCCCGATCGGGTCGGGGTCCAGGGCACTGGCGTTCAGGTACTCGACCATGCGGGCCAGCGTGCCCTCGTGGTCGGGGAACGCGACCGCTTCCTTCGTCGGGAAGTACCGGAAGAACGAGCGCCTGCCCACGCCTGCGCGGCTGACGATGTCGGCGACGGTCGCCTCGTCGTAGCCGCGCTCGGCGAACAGTTCGAAGGCGGCGGTCACGATGGCCCCGCGTACGGACTCGCGCGGCGGGCCGGCCTCCGGTGTGCCGTCCGGGTCCTCGTGATCGGCAGTCATGGCAGGGAATGTACCCGACCCCTCGACTCCTGGCACCAAGAATGCAAAACTGGGGTACTGAGTGCCATCCAGAGTAGGAGCGATATGGCCGAGTTCAACCTGTACCGGCTACCCGAGGAGCACGAGATGCTCCGCGATGCCGTTCGCGCGCTGGCCGAGGCGAAGGTCGCGCCGTACGCTGCCGTCGTCGACGAGCAGGCGCGCTTCCCGCAGGAGGCCCACGATGCTCTGGTCGCCAACGACCTGCACGCCGTGCACGTGCCTGAGCAGTTCGGCGGCTCCGGCGCCGACGCGCTGGCCGTCGCGATCGTGATCGAGGAGGTCGCCCGGGTCTGCGCCTCGTCCTCGCTCATCCCCGCGGTCAACAAGCTGGGCTCCTTGCCGGTCATCCTGTCCGGCTCCGAGGAGTTGAAGAAGCGCTACCTGGCTCCGCTGGCCAGCGGCGAGGCGATGTTCTCCTACTGCCTGTCCGAGCCGGACGCGGGCTCGGACGCGGCCGGCATGACGACCCGCGCGGTGCGCGACGGCGACCACTACGTCCTCAACGGGGTGAAGCGCTGGATCACCAACGCGGGCGTCTCCGAGTTCTACACGGTGATGGCCGTCACCGATCCAGAGAAGCGCTCCAAGGGCATCTCCGCGTTCGTCGTGGAGAAGTCCGACGAAGGCGTCTCCTTCGGTGCCCCGGAGAGGAAACTCGGGATCAAGGGCTCGCCCACACGTGAGGTGTACCTCGACAACGTCCGCATCCCGGCCGATCGGTTGATCGGCGCCGAGGGCACCGGCTTCGCCACCGCCATGAAAACCCTCGACCACACCCGGATCACCATCGCCGCCCAGGCTCTGGGCATCGCCCAGGGCGCGCTGGACTACGCCGCGGGCTACGTACGCGAACGCCGGCAGTTCGGCAAGCCGATCGGCGATTTCCAGGGCATCCAGTTCATGCTCGCCGATATGGCCATGAAGATCTCGGCCGCCCGCGCGCTGACCTACCAGGCCGCCGCCGCGTCCGAGCGCGGCGACGCCGACCTCACCTATCAGGGCGCTGCCGCCAAGTGCTTCGCCTCCGATGTCGCCATGGAGGTGACCATCAACGCGGTGCAGTTGCTGGGCGGCTACGGCTACACCCATGACTACCCGGTCGAGCGCATGATGCGCGACGCGAAGATCACCCAGATCTACGAAGGCACGAATCAGGTCCAGCGCATTGTCATGGCCCGCAACCTGCCGGGCACCACACGGATCGGGGCGGGGCTTTGAGCGACGACGGCGGATTCCACCAGGTCGGTGTGGTCGGCTGCGGCCTGATGGGCGCAGGCATCGCACAACTGTGTGCCACCCGGGGTCTGGACACACTCGTACACGAACGAGACGTCGCCTCGCTGGAGGCAGGGCAAGCGCGGGTGACAGCCTCGCTGCGGACGGCGCTGGAGCGGGGAAAGATCACGGCCGAGGCTCACGCGGCGGCCACCTCACGGCTGTCGTTCACGACCCGCCTGAGCGATATGGCCGACCGGGATCTGGTCATCGAGGCGGTCTCGGAGTCCGAGGATCTCAAGGTTCGGCTGTTCGCCGACCTCGACGCCATCGTCCAGCGCCCCGACGCCGTCTTGGCGTCCAACACCTCGTCGATCCCGATCATGACGCTCGGCGCGGCGACCAGTCGCCCGGACCAGGTCATCGGTATGCACTTCTTCAATCCGGTCCCGGTCATGGACCTGGTGGAACTCACCGGATCCTTGGCGACCGGCGACGCCACGTGGGAACAGGCACGCCGCTTCGCCGAGCAGGTGCTGGGCCGGCACGTGATCGTCTCCCAGGACAGGGCGGGCTTCGTCGTCAACGCCCTGCTGGTTCCCTACCTGCTCGCCGCGGTGCGCATGTTCGAAGCGGGATACGCGACCGCCGACGACATCGACGAGGGCATGGTCCGCGGCTGCGCCCACCCCATGGGGCCGCTGGCCTTGTGCGACCACATCGGGCTGGACACGGTCGCGGCCATCGCCGGCTGCTTGTACGCCGAGTTCAAGGAACCCCAGTACATCGCACCGCCGCTGCTCACCAGGATGGTCAAGGCCGGGCAGCTCGGGCGGAAGACGGCCGCCGGCTTCTACCGGTATGGCAAGGACGGCAAGAAGCGGCTGCCGTAGGCCAGCGGACGTGAGGCGGACGCCACCGGCGTCCGCCTCATCGTCGGAGCTTGTGATATCAGATCCGGGATCTTGGCACCGCGGAGCCCGGCGCCGGCCTTCGCATCTATTGTGGTGTTGGGCAAAACGCGGCGTACAGCACGCGCATCTCGGCGCCGATCACCCGTGCGGTAAGGGTGTCCCGGTCGGGGCCCCACACGGCGGCGGTGAGGCTGAGCTGGCGTGAACCGTCGGCGGTGGTGAACGCCAGGCCGACGAAGCCGGGGCCGCCACCGCCGTGCCCGATGATGCGGACGCCGCAGTCAAGGGTGGCGATCTCAACTCCCAGGCCGAAGCCGGAGCTGCCGGGGTCGGTCATCTGCTGCAGCTCCACGGGGCGCAGGAGCCGACCCGTTGCCAGGGCACGGAAGAACCGGTTGAGATCAGAGGTGGTGGAGATGATCTCACCGGCGGCGCCGGCCATGGACGGGTTCATGACGGTGACGTCGACCGGTGGGGCGTCGGCGGCACCGCTGGCGCCGACGTAGACGTGCGCGTCGGTCCGATGATGAACGGGAAGGTTCCCGGCACCGAGGTGCCGGTCAGGCCGAGCGGTCTGATGATCCGTCGCTGGACCTCCTCGCCGTACGGGCGTCCGGTCACCTTGCCGATCACCATGCCCAGCAGGATGTAGTCGGTGTTGGAGTACTGCTGTTGCGTACCCGGTGCGAACTGCGGCCCGTGTGCAATGGCGATGTCGACCAGCCGGCGGGCCGGGAACGTGGTGGACCGGATGTGGAGCACGTCGTGGTCGCTGGGCAGGAGGTCCTGGGTGTAGTCGTACACCCCGCTGCTGTGCCCGAGCAGATCGCGTATCGTGACGGCCTGCCCGTTGGGCAGTACACCCGGCAACCACCGCTCGACGGGGTCGCTCAGGGCGATTCGGCCCTCACCGACCAGTTGCAGGATGACGGTGGCGACGAACGTCTTCGTGACGCTCCCCGCCCGGTACCTGCCGGCCGGCGGCGCCGGGCGGCTGCCACCAAGCTCGGTGGTGCCAGCGCTGAAACGCTGCACTGAAGCACCGTCGCGGAGCTCGGCGATCGCCGAGACGATGTCGGCGCGTGCCATTGCGTCGAACTCCGCCCGCAGGTTCGACGGCGAAGCCGGCGAATGTGCCTCGGCCGCCGTGGACACGCCCACCGACATCATGACCGTCGCCGCCAGAACGGCGACCGCTCGCATTCTCCTGTTGTACACGCTGCTCCCCGTGTGATCAGGCACCTGACATGCGCTGCTGCGTCGATGCCCCGATCATTCAGGCCAGAACCCGGCCGGCGCATCCAGATGACCAACTAAGGGTTCGCACCCAGCGGCGTGATGATCGCTTGTGAGCAGCCGGGCGGGACGCCCGCGATGGTCGGGTTGCCACTGTATTGACAGGCGTTGAACGCCCCCGATTCAATGAGGCGCCGGAGTCACACCCTGACGAAAGCGGGGCAGCGATGACGGAACGGATCCCCATCGGGTTCACCGGTGCGCGGGGCGGCGAATGCGGGCTGAGCTGGGGCCAGATCGCGATCTGGCGCGCGATCCAGCGCCTCGTGCCCGACGATGCGAGCCTCAACATGAGCTGGGTGACCGCCCTCGAGGACGAGGGCATCTCCGTCGACACGCCGCTGTCGAGGGTCACCGACACGGTCGCGTACATCATGGCCCGCCACGAGTCGTTGCGCACGAGGGTCCGGCTCGACGAGGTCCGCGACGCGCGACAGATGGTGGCGCGGGACGGCGTCATCGAGCTGGAGGTCGTCGACGCGCAGCGGGACGGGGCCGCCGCTGCGGCCCGGCAACTGCAGCGCAGGCTCACCGAGGCGCCGTTCGACTACCCGAACGAGTGGCCGCTACGGGTCGGTGCGGTGCGCGTCGGCGACGTCGTCACCCACGCCGTCTTCGCCATCTGCCACCTCGTTACCGACCGGGGCGGGCTCACCGCGCTCGTGCGCGACGTCCTGGACAGCCTCGCCGGCCGCCCCAACCTCGATCCGCCCGACCGGCAGCCGTACGACCAGGCGCTGCACCAGCAGTCCGACGCGGGGCGACGGCAGAGCGAGAAGGCGCTGCGATACTGGCAGCGTCAGCTGCGCGCCGTCCCCCGCAGCCGGTTCGGCGAACCCGACGGCGAGCCCCGGTTCGTCAGCGCCACCCTGAGCTCACCCGCCGGCGACCAAGCCGTAAGCCTGCTCGCCGACCGTGAGCGGGTCAGCACGTCCGCGGTCATCCTCGCCGCCGCCGCGGTGCAGCTCGCCCGCCAGACCGGCGCCCGCGAGGCCGTCCTGCAGGTCATTGTCAGCAACCGGTTCCGCCCCGGCCTCGCCGATTCGGTCGGGCCCGCCTCGCAGGACGGACTGTGCGTCATCGAGGTCGGCGACGACGAGCTCGGCCCCGTCATCGGCCGGGCCATGCAGGCCTCGATGCAGGCGTACCTGCACGCACAGTACGACCCGGTCGCCCTCGATGCGCTCGTCGCGCAACTCGGCGACGTCGACCTGTCCTGCTCGTTCAACGACCGCCGCTTCGACATGCAGACCCCCGTCTCCGCCGCGGTAAGCGTCAGCGCCGATGGGCTGCGCGCCGCACTGCCCCGCACGGCGCTCACCTGGGAGCCGGTCGAGCATTACGGTGCCCGCTACTTCCTGCACGTCAACGCCGTGCCCGGCGTGCTCGACCTCACCCTCTTCGCCGATACCAGCGTCTTCGACCGCGCGAAGGTCGAGGAGCACCTGCGCGGCATCGAGACGCTGCTCGTGGCCGAGGCGATCGGCGCTCTCACCGTGGCCGCTTAGCCGTTGCCCGCCTACGCTCACGCCACCTCCTGCACCCCTGGCGGGATCCTGCGCTTCACCCTGCTCGGCCCCGGCCCGGACACCGTCACGGTCCACGATGCCACCGACGATCGCCTCCTGCTGACGGCCGACGTCAGCTATCCTATGTGGACACTCGCCGTTCCCGAGGACTGGCCCAGCTCCCTCTACCGGGCCGTTTTCAGCAACAGGGGCCATGAGGTGTACTTCGCGGTGCGCCGCCCGGCCGGCAACCCGTCCGCCTCCATGCTTGTCTCGGTGCCGTTCGCGACCTGGCAGGCGTACAACCGCTCCGGCATCCCCGGCGAAAGCCTCTACTACGCCGAGGAGCCGACCAGGGCGTCCCATGTATCGTTCGACCGGCCCGGCGGCGGACCGCCCCCGGAACGCTGGGAGGACGGGCTGCTGCGCTGGCTTCGTCCGGCCGGCTACCAGGCCGACTTCTGCTCCAACCTCGACCTGCACGCCGACGGCCCGGCGCTGCTGCGCGGATACCGCCTGCTCATCGTCAACGGCCACGACGAGTACTGGTCGAAGGAGATGCGCGACGCCGTCGAGTCCTTCACCGCGGCCGGTGGCAACGTCGCGTACTTCGCCGCCAACACGGCGCTCTGGCAGGTCCGCTTCGAGGATGCCGAGCGCACCATGGTCTGCTACCGCGACCCGGTACGCGACCCCGTCGCCGCGCTCGACCCGGCGCGGACGACGGTCGAGTGGGCGGCGGCCCCGGTAAACCGCCCGGAGAACACGATGACTGGCGTCGGCTACCGGCACGGCGCCGGCGCGTGGGGTGACTTCATGGACGTCATGAAGGAGACCGACTACACGGCCCGCTTCGCCGAGCACTGGGTGTTCGCCGGCACCGGCCTGCGCGACGGGGACCGGTTCGCGCTCGGCGCGGTCGGGTACGAGACGGATGCCGCGCTGTACCAGAACATCGACGGTGTGCCGCGCATCACCGGCGGCGACGGCACCCCGCCGTCGTTCGTCATCCTGGCGACGGCGGACCTGCGCCACTGGCGCCGATACGGCCAGGGCGGCCACGCGACGATGGGCGTGTTCCGGTCAGGCGCCGGCACCGTGTTCAACGCGGCCACGGTGAACTGGGGCAACACGCTCGCCGACCCGGTGGTCGACCGGATCACCCGCAACGTCCTGGACCGCCTCTCGACGCCGCCGGACCCGTCCCGCTGGGACGCGATCGGACCGGCCCCGCAGCTGGCCGCGCTGGTCGCCTGCGAACACGCCTTCTGGGCGTTGACTGCGGACGGCACGCTCCTGGTCCGCGCCGCCTGCGCCCAGAACCTCCCCTGGCGCCCGGCCGGGGCGCCCCAGGATGCCTCCCAGGATCCGCCGGTATGCCTCGCGGCGCCGCGCGAGGCCGTCCGCGGGATGGGGGTCGGGCTGTACGCCGTCACGCCGCGGGGACGGCTGCTGTACCGCCCACCGGTCCGGGAGCCGGCGCGGTGGGAGGAGATTGGCACCGCCCCGCACGGGATCCTGGCGCTCGCCAGCGCCGACGGGACCCTGTTCGCCGTCACTGACGACGATCGGATCCGGTGCCTGCCGCTGGCCCGGCTCGCCGAGGGGGACCGCTCCTGGCCTGACGCCGGGAGCGCCGAGGGAGCGCTCAGCCTCACCGCCGCCGGCGGGCTGCTCTTCGCCATCGACCGCAACCACCGGCTGCGGGTTCGGCTGCCGATGGCCACGGAGGCGACCTGGTCGGACCTCGGTCCGGCCGGCGACCGCACCGTCATCGCCGGGTACGACGGACATCTGGCCGGCGCCGGCGGCGATGGGCTGCTGCGGTGGCGCGACATCGCCCTAAACTCACAATGACCTGCCGGAGCCGGGCCGCGGCGGCAGCCCGCATCCGCACCCGGTGGCCCGCCGGCACTGCCTACTTCGCGCTGAGCGGCATCGAGGCCGGGGTGACCGGGGCGGGCAGGCGTCCGCCGTCGCCCAGGTACTGGTGGACCGCCGCGGCGGCCGAGCGGCCCTCCGCGATCGCCCACACGATCAACGACGGTCCCCGGCGGGCGTCGCCGGCCACGAAGACGCCCGGCGCCTGCGTCTGCCAGTCGCCGCTGGCGTCGATCGTGCCGCGCCCGTTGCAGGTGAGGTTCGCCTGGGCCAGGTGCGGTCCGGGCTGCGTGCCGGCGAATCCGATCGCCAGCAGAGCCAGGTCGGCCGGCACCTCGCGGACCGTGCCCTCAACCTCGCTCAGCGTGAAGCCGGGGCCGACGAGGACGTCCACCAACTCGACCGCGCGCAGCCGCCCCTCGTCGTCGCCGATGAAGCGGCGCACCGCGCAGCCGAAGTTGCGCTCGCCGCCCTCCTCGTGCGCCGAGCCGCTGCGCAGCATGGTCGGCCAGGTCGGCCAGGGGTCGCGCCCGCCGTCCCGCTGCGGCGGAGGCAGCGGTGCCACCTCCACCAACTGCACGCTGGCCGCACCCTGCCGATGCGCGGTGCCGAGGCAGTCCGCGGCCGTGTCACCGCCCCCCACGACGATGACGTTCAGGCCGGCCGCGTCGATCGGCGGTGCGTCCAGCGAGCCGGCGACGACCCGGTTCGCACCCTCCAGGTACACCATCGCCTGGTGAATGCCCGTGAGCTCGCGACCGGGAGTGCCCGGCACGTCGCGCGGGTCGAGGGCGCCGCAGGCCAGGACGACGGCGTCGTGGCGCTCCCGCAGCTCAGCCAGCGAGACGTCGACGCCGACCTCACAGCCGGTGACGAACGTCACTCCCTCGGCGGCGAGCTGAGCGGCCCGCCGGTCGATGTGGCGCTTCTCCAGCTTGAAGTCGGGGATGCCGTAGCGGAGCAGGCCGCCGACGGCGTCGCTGCGCTCGTACACGGTCGTCGCGTGCCCGGCCCGCGCCAGCTGCTGCGCGGCGGCCAGACCGGCCGGCCCGGAGCCGACCACGGCAACGCTGCGACCGGAGCGCGTCGCGACCGGGAAGGGCCGCAGCGGCCCGCCATCGGTGAGACGGTTGATGATCTCGACCTCTACCTGCTTGATCGTGACCGGGTCGTCACCGATGCCGAGAACGCAGGCCGCCTCGCACGGGGCCGGGCAGAGCCGCCCGGTGAACTCGGGGAAGTTGTTCGTGGCGTGCAACGTCTCGGCGGCGCGCTCCCAGTCGCCGACGCGCACCAGATCGTTCCAGTCCGGGATCAGGTTGCCCAGCGGACAGGCGTTGTGGCAGTACGGGACGCCGCAGTTCATGCACCGGCTGGACTGCTCGTGGATCACCTGTCCGTCGACGCGCTGGTACACGTCGCGCCAATCGGCGACCCGCTCGGGCACCGGGCGCAGCAGCGGCAGCTGCCGGCGATACTTCATGAATCCCATCGGATCGGGCATGACTGGCCTCCGTTGCCTGGCGGTGCATCCGGATCGCAACGGGACAACACTGGCCCGAAATATGAGACGGCCCTCCCACTGCCGTGGAAGGCACCCTAACCGAACTGCCCGGGTATCCCACAAGGGCCAGAAAAAGCCAAGTGCGCCACACCCGCCACCGCGGCGCCTCGGCCACCACGAGCCGCCGGCTCCGTGAAACATCGAAGCAATCGACAACGATGAGCAGGACCGGCGGCCCGGCTCGAGCCGCCCGCCGACTTCTTGACGCGTTCTTAATGCCTCGCGCGCCTCGTCCGGACAGCACCTCGTGGCTGAATGGTGGGCAACGAGTCGCGACGAGACGAGAGGAGGCCGGTTGAGCGTCTCGACGACGGCCGGACCGCAGCGCCCGAAGGACCGGCCGGTTCGCAACTGGCTGCTCTCCGGCCTGTCAGACCAGTCGCTGCAGCACACGGGGCCGCATGCCCGGCCGGCCGAGCACAAGGCGCACGCCTGGTGGAGGGTCATGTGCCTGACCGGTGTCGACTACTTCTCCACGCTCGGCTACCAGCCCGGCATCGCGGCAATGGCCGCCGGGGTGCTCTCGCCGGTCGCCACCGCCGTGCTCGTGCTCGTCACGCTGCTCGGGGCGCTGCCGGTGTACCGCCGGGTGGCCGGCGACAGCCCGCACGGCGAAGGGTCCATCGCCATGCTGGTGCGGCTGCTGTCGTACTGGCAGGGCAAACTCTTCGTCCTTGTGCTGCTCGGCTTCGCCGCCACCGACTTCATCATCACCATCACGCTCTCGGCCGCCGACGCGACCGCGCACATCAATGACAACCCGTTCTGGCCGCAAAGCCTCAAGGGCCACGAGGTCATCGTCACGCTCGTGCTCGTCGGGCTGCTCGGCGCGGTGTTCCTGAAGGGCTTCACCGAGGCGATCGGTATCGCCGTCGGACTGGTCGGGGTGTATCTGGCGCTCAACACCGTCGTCATCGCGGACGCGCTGTGGCAGGTGATCAGCCACCCGGCCGCGGTGAGCGACTGGACGAGCGCGCTGAGCACCCAGCACGGCGACCCGTTCATGATGGTCGCCATCGCCCTGCTCGTCTTTCCGAAGCTCGCGCTGGGCCTGTCTGGGTTCGAGACGGGCGTCGCCGTCATGCCGCACGTCAAGGGCGACCGGGACGACACGCAGGAGCGGCCCACCGGCCGCATCCGGGGCACCCGGCGGCTGCTGACCACGGCCGCGGCGATCATGAGCGTGTTCCTCATCACCAGCAGCATCGTCACGACGGTGCTCATTCCGGAGAAGGAGTTCGAGCCGGGCGGCGCCGCCAACGGCCGGGCGCTGGCCTACCTGGCGCACCAGAACCTCGGCGGCGGCTTCGGCACCGTCTACGACCTGGCCACGATCGCGATTCTGTGGTTCGCCGGCGCCTCGGCCATGGCCGGTCTGCTGAACCTCGTGCCGCGATACCTGCCCCGATACGGCATGGCCCCCACGTGGGCGCGGGCGGTGCGCCCGCTGGTGCTCGTGTTCACCGCAACCGCCTTCCTCATCACCGTGCTGTTCGATGCCGACGTCGACGCGCAGGGCGGCGCCTATGCCACCGGCGTACTCGTGCTCATCACCTCGGCCGCGGTCGCGGTGACCCTCTCCGCGCACCGGCACCGCGAGCGGGGCAAGGCCGCGGGGTTCGCGGTCATCACGGCCGTGTTCGCGTACACGACGGTGGCCAACGTGGTGGAGCGCCCCGACGGCGTGAAGATCGCCGCCTGCTTCATCGGTGCCGTCATCGCCGTGTCGCTGCTGTCGCGGCTGTACCGCGCGTTCGAGCTACGGGTGACGCACGTGGACACCGACCCGGTCGCCGAACGGTTCGTCCAGGAGTGCGCCCGGCGCGGCATCCGGCTCATCGCCAACGAGCCCGACCGCCGCGACGCCGGGGAGTACCACGCCAAGCTCGCCCAGATCACCGAGGACAACGACATCCCCGAAGGCCGCGACGTCATCTTCGTCGAGGTGGAGGTCACCGATCCGTCGGAGTTCGAGGAGGCGCTGCGGGTGCGGGGCGAGGTCCGGCACGAGCGGTTCCGGGTGCTGGTGATGGAGAGTTCGTCGGTGCCCAACGCCCTCGCGGCTCTGCTGCTGCACATCCGCGACCGCACCGGCCGGAAGCCGCACATCTACTTCGAGTGGACCGAGGGCAATCCGGCGCTGAACTTCCTGCGCTACCTCGCGTTCGGCCAGGGGGAGGTGGCGCCGGTGACCCGGGAGATCCTCCGCCAGCACGAGCCGGACCGCAGCCGGCGCCCGCACGTGCACGCGGGCTGACCCGCCTGGATGTCACCGTCCCAGGTCACGTGCGAGCAGGTCGTCGAGGGACTCGCGGCGCACGAGCACCCGGGCGCGGCCGTCGGCGGCGGCGAGCAGGGCGGGACGGGCGACGAGGTGGAAGTTCGTCGCGCGGGCATGGTGGTAGGCGCCGGTGCCGGCGACGGCGAGCAGATCGCCCGGGTGCACGTCGGCGGGCAGGTCCGCGTCGGGGACCACGACGTCGTCGGCGTCGTTGTGCCGGCCGACGACGACCGCCGGGCCGCGGGCGGTTCGGCCGGTGCGGCCGATGAGCACCGCGCTGTGCTGGCTGCCGCACAGGGCGGTGGCCGGGCAGTCGGACATGCCGCCGTCGACGGCGACGAGGCGCTCACCGCCCTGGGTGCGGGTGACGGCCAGCACGCGGTACACGGTGACGCCGGCGCGGGCGACGACGGCGCGGCCGGGCGAGACGGTCAGCGCGGGCACGGGCAGGCCGTGCCGGTCGGCCTCCAGGTGCAGCACCGAGCGCATCCGGGTCGCGAACGCGTCCAGGGCCAGGTCGAGCTCGGCCGGACGATAGGCGACGGCGTGCCCGCCGCCGAGATTGAGCTGCTCCGGCTCGACGCCGTGCGCGCGGCGCGCCGCGGCGGCGAACTCGCACAGCCGGCCGATCTCCCGCTCGTAGAGGCTGAAGCGGTTGAGCTGGTGTCCGAGGGAGCAGTCGAACCCGGCCAGCCGCAGGCGGGCCTGGGCCGCGATCCGGGCGACCGCGGCGGCGGCCTCTCCCCCGGCGACGCGCACGCCGAAGCGGCGGTCGTGGCCACCGGCGGGCTCCGGCCCGGCCAGGACCCGCAGCAGCACCCGCTGGCCGTCGGGCGCGGTCGCGGCGAGCCGGGTGATCTCGCCCAGCGACTCCACGACGATGGTGCCGACCCCGGCGGCGTAGGCGGCATCGAGGTCCTCGGGGGCCTTGGCGCTGCCGTAGAGCGTCACCCGGGCCATGTCGAAGCCGGCGAGCTCGGCGATGCGGATCTCGCCGGCGGAACCGGCGTAGAGCCCGAGCCCCTCCTCGGCGATCCAGCGGGCGACGTCGCGGCTGAGCAGCGCCTTGGCCGTGTAGGCGACGTCGCGCGGACCGAACGCGGCGGCGTAGGCCCGGCACCGGTCCCGCACCCCGGCCTCGTCCACGACGTAGGTCGGGGTGCCGTGCTCGGCGGCCAGCGCGGCGAGGCTCACGCCGCCGACCCGCAGGTCGCCGTCGGCGCCCCAGCGGGCGGTCCCCGGCCAGACGCCGGCATCCAGCTGGACCGGTAGCGATGAACGCAGCGAGGGGAGGATTTCCGTGAGGGTCATGCCTGCAACGCTGGCACCGGCTCGGCGGGCCGCCAAGGTGTCCTGACGCAATCTCTACGCGCGAAGCACTCAGGGTTGGAAGCGGTACCCCATCGCCGGCTCGGTCAGCAGGTGCCGGGGCCGGGCGGGGTCGGTCTCGAGCTTGCGCCGCAGCTGGGCCATGTACTGGCGCAGGTAGTGGTTCTCCTCGACGTACGTCGGACCCCACACGTGCGCCAGCAGCTCGCGGTGGCCGACGAGCCGGCCCGGGTTGCGCAGCAGCAGCTCCAGAAGCCGCCATTCGGTGCGGGTCAGGTGCTGGCGCCGGGCGGGGTCGTCGGCGCGGTGCACGTCGTGCGCGGCGAGGTCGACCTCGTACTCGCCGATGCGCACGGCCGATGCCACCTCGGGCTCGGCGCGGCGGCGCGACACCGCCCGCAGCCGCGCCAGGAGCTCGTCCACGCTGAACGGCTTGGTCACGTAGTCGTCGGCGCCGGCGTCGAGGGCGGCCACCTTCTCGGTGCTGCCCAGCCGGCCGGACAGCACGACGACCGGAACCGGTGTCCACGCCCGCAACGTGCGCAGGACCTCGATGCCGTCGAGGTCGGGCAGGCCCAGGTCGAGGACCACCACATCGGGATGCTGATCGGCGGCCGCGCGCAGTGCGCTGGTGCCGTCGCCGGCGGTGACCACGTCGTACTGCCGGGCCTGCAGGTTGATCCGCAGGGCGCGCAGGAGTTGCGGCTCATCGTCGACGATGAGGATCCGGGTGCGGTTCATCGCTATACCTTTCCGGCGGGCCTGGTGTCCAGATGCGTGAGCAGCGCGGGATCGGCGCGGTCGGAACCGGCGGCGTCGGCGCTGGGCAGGGTGAGCGTCATGGTGAGGCCGCCGCCGGGGGTGGGTTCCGGGGCGAGGCTGCCGCCCATCGCCTCGGCCAGGCCGCGGGACAGCGCCAGGCCAAGGCCGACGCCGGTGGCGTTGTCGCGATCGCCGAGGCGCTGAAAGGGCTGGAAGACCCGTTCCCGGTCGGCGGCCGGGATGCCGGGGCCGTGGTCGATGACGCGGATGTCCACCAGGCCGGCGTGTTCGCTGACGCCGATCAGCGGTGGGTTGCCGGGCGGGCTGTACCGCACCGCGTTGGCCAGGATGTTGACCAGCACGCGTTCGAGCAGTGCGGGGTCGGCGTGGACCTCGGGGAGGTCGTCGGCGACGCTGATGCGCACACCGGCGGCGAGCGGTCCCAGGTCGTCGATGGCGCGGGGAAGCGCCTCGGCGACGCTGACCGGCTGCAGGGTCATGGCCAGGGCGCCGGCCTGCAGGCGCGACATGTCGAGCAGGTTCTCCACGAGCCGGGTGAGCTTGTCCAGGGACTCCTCGGCGGTGGCGAGCAGCTCCTGGGTGTCCTCGGGCGAGAAGTGGACGTCGGGGCTGCGCAGGCTGCCGACGGCGGCCTTGGCGGAGGCGAGGGGCGTGCGCAGGTCGTGGCTGACGGCGGAGAGCAGGGCGGTGCGCAGCTTGTCGACCTCGGCGAGGGTGCCGGCCGCGGCGGCCTGCTCGCCGAGGCGGCGCTGGCGCAGCGCGATGGCGGCGTGGGCGGCGAACGCCTCCACGAGCCGGCGGTCGGCGGCCTGCAGCGGGTGGCCGCGCAGGACCAGTGCGGCGTCGTCGTCGATGGGGACCTCCGTCTCCCCGTCGGACGGCGTGGTGCAGGGCGGGCCGCCGACGGCCGCGGCGATGCGCCAGGGTGCGTGCTCGGCATCGCGCTCCAGCAGCGTCACGCTGGTCAGGCCGAAGGACTCGCGAACCCGTTCCAGCAGCGCGTCGAGGGGGTTGTCGCCGTGCAGGACGCTGCCGGCGAGGGTGGCCAGGGTCTGGGCCTCGGCGGAGGCTCGGGCGGCGTCGCGGGCCCGGCGGGCGGCGCCGTCGACGACGGTGGCCACGGCGACGGCGACGAAGACGAACGCGACGAGGGCGAAGACGTTCTCCCGTTCGGCGATCGTGAACTGGTACAGGGGCGGGGTGAAGTACCAGTTGAGCAGCAGGAACCCGACGACGGCGCAGACCAGGGCGGGAAGCAGCCCGCCGAGCAGGGCGACGGCCACGGTCAGGACCAGGTAGGCGAGGATGTCGCTGGGCAGGGCCTTCTCGCCGCGCATCGTGTCGAGCACCAGGGTCAGCAATGGCAGGCCGGCCACGGCGACCGCGAAGCCCAGCAGCCGCCGGCGCAGTGTCAGGCCGGCGCCGGAGCGCCCCAGGCGCAGCCGGCCTCGGCGGACCTGCTCGTGGGTGACGAGGTGGACGTCGATGGCGCCGGATTCGGCGGTGGTGGTGACGCCGACGCCGGGTGAGAGGATCTGGGCGAGGCGGCCGCGGCGGCTGGCGCCGAGGACGAGCTGGGTGGCGTTGACGCCGCGGGCGAAGTCGAGCAGGGCGCGCGGGACGTCGGCGCCGAGAACCTGGTGGTAGGTGCCGCCGAGGGACTCCACGAGCAGCCGCTGGCGGGTCAGGTTGGCCGGGTCGGCGCCGGCCAGGCCGTCGCCGCGCACGACGTGCACGGCGAGCAGATCGGCGCCCTTGGTCCGGGCGGCGACCCGGGCGGCCCGGCGCACGAGGGTGTCGCCCTCGGGGCCGCCGGTCAGCGCCACCACGACCCGCTCCCGCGTTTCCCAGGTCTTGGCGATGCCGTGCTCGGTGCGGTAGCGCTCCAGCTGCTCGTCGACCTTGTCCGCGAGCCACAGCAGCGCGAGCTCGCGCAGCGCGGTGAGGTTGCCGACCCGGAAGTAGTTGCCCAGCGCCGCGTCGATCTTCTCCGGCTTGTAGATGTTGCCGTGCGCCATCCGCCGCCGCAGGGCCTCGGGGGTCATGTCGACGAGCTCGATCTGCTCGGCCCGCCGGACCACCACATCGGGGACGGTCTCGCGCTGCGGCACCCCGGTGATCGACTCGACGACGTCGTTGAGCGACTCCAGGTGCTGCACGTTGACCGTGGTGAGCACGTCGATCCCGGCGTCGAGGAGCCGCTCGATGTCCTGCCAGCGCTTCGCCTGGGCACCGCCGGGGATGTTGGTGTGGGCGAGCTCGTCGACGAGGGCCACCTCGGGCCGGCGGGCCAGGACCGCGTCGAGGTCCAGCTCGGTGAACTGGCTGCCCCGATACTGCATGGTCGTGCGGGGCACGACCTCCAGGCCGTCGAGCATCGCTTCGGTGAAGGGGCGGCCGTGGGTCTCGACGAACCCGACCACCACGTCGGTGCCGCGTTCGAGCCGGCGCCGCCCCTCCTCCAGCATCTTGTACGTCTTGCCGACGCCGGGCGCCGCGCCCAGGTACACCCGCAGCGTCCCGCGCGCCGTCATGTCAGCTCCGATCCAGAGCGAGGTTGAGCTCGAGCACGTTCACGGCCGGTTCCCCGATGAAGCCGAGCGTACGGCCTTCGGTGTGCTCCTCGACAAGCTTGCGCACGTCGGCCTCGGACCGGTTGCGGGCCGCGGCGACCCGCTTGATCTGCAGGTTCGCATAGGCGACGGAGATGTGCGGGTCAAGGCCACTGCCGCTGGCCGTGACCGCGTCGGCCGGCACGGCCGGGTTGCCGGGCGCGTTACCGCGAACCGGCGTGATGACGCCGCCGCTGTAGTCCTCGCCGGGCTTGGCGCACGCGACGGGCCTGCCCTGGAACTGCTGGATGAACGGCTCGGCCGGGCACGCCTCGTTCAGGCTGACGGCGTGGTCGGGGTAGACGGCGAGGACCGCGCCGACGCCGCCGGGTGTGCAATATGGCCGGGACCCGTCGATGCCCTCGAGCTCGCCGACCGCCTTGCTGCGGCTGCAGACGAGGGTGAGCAGTCTCTGCTTGCCCTCGTCATCCTGGACGTTCGGGTCCGGCAGCGTGTCCACGACGTTCTCGGGGCCGAGGTTGCCGGCCGAGGTCGATTTCGGGTCGTAGCCGTCGCCGGCCGCCGACGGGCGCGGCTGGAAGTACTGCTTCAGCGGGTTGCCCTGATTGTCCACGAAGGACTGTCCGATGAGGGCACTGCCGACCGGCTGGCCGTCGCGGTCGATCAGGGAGCCGTCGGCGTGACCCGACAGGCCCGGGATGCGGGCGACGGCGACCATGAGCAGCGGGTAGGCCAGGCCGAGCACGATGGTCAGGGCGACCAGGGCGCGCAGGGCGGCGAGGTGCTGGGCGAGCCAGGCTGGGAGTCGCATGTCAGATCCCCGGGATGTTCATGATGATGAGGTCGATGAGCTTGATGCCGATGAACGGCACGATCACACCGCCGGCGCCGTAGACGAGCAGGTTGCGGCGCAGCATCGCCGCCGCCGAGCCGGGCCGGTAGCGCACCCCGCGCAGGGCGAGCGGGATGAGGGCGACGATGACGAGCGCGTTGAAGATGACCGCGGACAGGATCGCCGACGTCGGCGAGTGCAGCCGCATGATGTTGATCTTGTCCAGGCCTGGGTACACCGCGGCGAACATCGCCGGGATGATCGCGAAGTACTTGGCGATGTCGTTGGCGATCGAGAACGTCGTCAGCGCGCCCCGGGTGATCAGCAACTGCTTGCCGATCTCGACGATCTCGATGAGCTTCGTCGGGTCGGAGTCCAGGTCGACCATGTTCCCGGCCTCTTTCGCGGCCGAGGTGCCGGTGTTCATGGCCACCCCGACGTCGGCCTGGGCCAGCGCGGGGGCGTCGTTGGTGCCGTCGCCGGTCATCGCGACCAGCTTCCCGCCCTCCTGTTCCTTCCTGATCAGGGCCATCTTGTCCTCGGGGGTGGCCTCGGCGAGGAAGTCGTCGACGCCGGCCTCCTCGGCGATGGCCCGGGCCGTCAGCGGGTTGTCACCGGTGATCATCACGGTGCGGATGCCCATCCGCCGCATCTCGTCGAAGCGCTCCCGCATGCCCTGCTTGACGACGTCCTTGAGGTGGATGACGCCCAGCGTCCGGGCCGGCTGGCCCTCCACGTGCTCGGCGACCACCAGCGGGGTGCCGCCCGAGGTGGACACGGCGTCCACAATGGACCCGACCTCCTCCGTGGGCCGGCCGCCGTTCTCGCGCACCCACTTCATCACGGCCGTGGCCGCGCCCTTGCGGACCCGGCGGTCGCCGTCCAGGTCGACGCCGGACATCCGGGTCTGCGCGGTGAACGGGACCCACGCCGCGTGGGACAGCTCGCCGGTCGTGCGCTCGCGCAGGCCGTAGTGCTCCTTGGCGTACACGACGATGGACCGGCCCTCGGGGGTTTCGTCGGCGAGGCTCGACAGCTGCGCCGCACTGGCCAGGTCCCGCACGTCCACGCCCTCGACCGGCAGCAGGTCACCCGCCTGCCGGTTGCCCAGCGTGATCGTGCCGGTCTTGTCCAGCAGCAGCGTGTTGACGTCCCCGGCCGCCTCCACCGCCCGGCCCGACATGGCCAGGACGTTGCGCTGCACCAACCGGTCCATGCCGGCGATCCCGATCGCCGACAGCAGCGCCCCGATCGTGGTCGGGATCAGGCAGACCAGCAGCGAAACCAGCACGATACCGGTGACGCCGTCGGCGTTGAGCGCGGCACTGTCCGGGGCGAACGCCTGCACCGCCTTGGAGTAGATCGCCAGCGGCTGCAGGGTCGCCACGGCCAGCAGGAAGATGATCGTCAACGACGCCAGCAGGATGTTCAGCGCGATCTCGTTCGGGGTCTTCTGCCGGTTCGCACCCTCGACCAGGCCGATCATCCGATCGATGAACGACTCCCCCGGCTTCTGGGTGATCTTCACGACGATCCGGTCCGACAACACCTTCGTGCCACCGGTCACCGCACTGCGATCGCCGCCCGACTCGCGGATCACCGGCGCCGACTCACCGGTGATCGCCGACTCGTCGACCGAGGCGATACCCTCGATGACGTCGCCGTCGCCCGGGATGATCTGCCCGGCCTCGACCACGACCACATCGCCCTGCTTGAGCTCGCTCGCCTTGACGGTCCCACCGTCGCGCAGGCACGCCATCGTGTCCTGCTTCGCCCGCCGCAGCGTGTCCGCCTGGGCCTTGCCCCGGCCCTCGGCGACCGCCTCGGCCAGGTTCGCGAACAGCACCGTCAGCCACAGCCACACGGTGATCGCCCAGGCGAAGCCGGTCGGGTGGATGACCGCCAGGACGGTGGTGAAGATCGAGCCGATCTCGACGATGAACATGACCGGGTTGCGCCACAGGGTGGCCGGGTTGAGCTTGCGCAGCGCGTCCGGGGTGGATCTCCACAGCTGCTTGGGGTCCAGCAGGCCGCCGGCGATGCGCCGGGGCGGCGTGGGCGAGCCCGTCGATGTTCCTTGCGGCGACGTGCCTTGGACGGTGATGGTCACTGGATGCCCTCCGCGAGGGGGCCGAGCGCGACGGCCGGCAGGTAGGTGAGCAGCACGACGACGACCGTGACGGCCACCACCATGCCGATGAACAGGGGCTGATGCGTGCGCAGGGTCCCCGCGGAGGCCGGGACCGGCTGCTGTTTGGCCAGGGAACCGGCCAGGCCGAGGACGAAGATGATCGGCAGGAACCGGCCCAGCAGCATGCACAGGCCCAGTGCCGTGTTGTAGAAGGTCGTGTTCACGCTGATGCCGGCGAACGCGGAGCCGTTGTTGTTCGAGGCCGACGTGAACGCGTACAGCACCTCCGACAGGCCGTGGGCGCCCGGGTTGGCCATGGACGAGCGTGCGGTCTGCGAACCCATGGCGATCGCGGTGCCGACCAGCACGAGGGCCGGGGTCGTGAGCAGGTACAGCGACGCGAACTTGATTTCCCGCGAACCGATCTTCTTGCCGAGGTACTCCGGTGTGCGCCCCACCATGAGCCCGGCCACGAAGACCGTGATGACGGCCAGGATGAGCATGCCGTAGAGGCCCGATCCGACCCCACCGGGCGCGACCTCGCCGAGCATCATGTTCAGCATCGTGACCATGCCGCCGAGTGCGGTGTAGGAGTCGTGGAACGAGTCCACCGCGCCCGTCGACGTCAGGGTCGTCGCCGCCGCGAACGTCGCCGACTGCGGCACCCCGAACCGGGTCTCCGTGCCCTCCGTCGCGGCCCCGACCGCGGTCGGCACCGTGCCGGCGTGGTGAATCTGCAACGCGTTGAGCGCGATGATGCTGCCCAGCGCGAGAATCGCCATGATGCCCGCGATCGCCAGGCCCTGGCGCCGGTCGCCGACCATCCGGCCGAAGACGCGGGGCATGCAGAACGGGATGAGCAGGATGAGGAAGATCTCGAGCCAGTTCGTCCAGCCCGTCGGGTTCTCGAACGGGTGGGCGCTGTTGGCGTTGTAGAAGCCGCCGCCGTTCGTGCCGAGCTCCTTGATGACCTCCTGGGAGGCGACCGGGCCACCCGTGACGTGCTGCGTGGCACCGGCGAGGGTGGTCACATCGGTGCCGCCGGACAGGTTCTGCACCATGCCGGCCGCGATGAACACCGTGGCGCCGATGACCGCCACCGGCAGCAGGATCCGCACACAGATGCGGACCAGGTCGACCCAGAAATTGCCGAGCTGGTCGGTCTTGGACCGCGAGAACCCGCGCACGAGGGCAACCGCCACGGCGACGCCGACGGCCGCGGAGACGAAGTTCTGCACCGCCAGGCCGGACATCTGCACCAGGTGGCCCATCGTCGACTCGCCGGAGTACGACTGCCAGTTCGTGTTCGTCACGAAGCTCACGGCCGTGTTCCACGCCTGGTCCGGCTTGACCGGGTCGAGGCCGAGGCTGAGCCACAAATGGTTCTGGACGCGCTGGAAGAGGTACAGGAACAGGATCGACACCGCGGAGAAGGCCAGCACGCTGCGGGCGTAGACGCTCCACGACTGCTCACCCTCGGGGTTGACGCCCACAGCGCGGTACATGACCTTCTCGGCGCGCAGGTGCCTCGGCGCCGTGACCGCCCGGTACATGTAGTCGCCGAAGGGGCGGTACAGCAGCACCAGGACTGCGATCAGCGAGGCGATGAACAGCACGCCCGCCATGGTGGGGCTCATCAGAACCGCTCCGGGAAGAGTAGGGCAGCGATCAGGAACGCGGTCAGGGCCACCGCGAGGATGAGGCCGACGAGGTTCTCGGCGTTCACAGCCGCTCCACCGCCCGCACCGCCAGGCCGAGGATCGCGAACGCCGCGATCGTCAGCAGTACGAACACCACATCAGCCACTGGGGGTTGCCTCCTTGTATCGGCGTACCGACGACGCGAATCCGTCGCCGTAGAGCCAGACGCGCATCCGGACCACGTCCCGTCGATGCCGGGCCACCCGGTGTGCCAGGGCGGCGAGCCACCCGGCCAGGGCCGCGCCGCACAGCACGGTCAGGCGGATCGCGTCCGCCGTGCCGTGCCAGGTCAGCGTGCCCAGCCGGTCCACCAGGAACCCGTTGAGCACGCTCCACGCGATCACGGCCGTGGCGAGCGCCGCGACCAGGTCCGCGCCGAACGCCCCGACCACGCAGACGCACGCCGCCATCGCGACGAGCCGCTCCACCGGCGCCGACGCTGCGGTGACCGCGGCGGCAAGCAGCGCCGTGGCCACCACCGCGGCCGAGCCGGCAGCGAGGGTGATGCCGGTCGGCGCGGACCGCGGCCGCACCGACCACCATGTCCCGTTCATCGAGCACCCGCTTCGACATTCGCGCCAGGGGCCTTCCGTCCGGCCCGATGCAAGTGAAAGACGCGGCGGTTTGCCCTGCCCAGGTGCCTTTACAGAATCCCTACGGCCGGCGCCGGTTTCTTGACGCTTCTTTGACGCCGCCACGGCGTCGTCGGCCTGTCCGACGCTGTCCGGCCGTGTCCGGGATCCGGGGCGGCGACGCCGGCGGGTGGCCAGGATTCCACCATGGACAGACATCGTCTCCCCTTGCGGCTCGCGTGCGTACTGGCGTCCGCCGCCGTGATCGCCGTCACTCAGACCCCCGCGTCCGCCGCCGATCCCGCACCCGCTCCGTCCTGCGTCGCCCAGGTGATCCAGTTCGCGCCCGGGTACCAAACCGTGGTGACCGTCCGCAACACCACCGCCGTCCCGGTCACCGGCTGGCACATCACGTTCCAGATAGCCGCGACGGCGACGATCGCCGGCTCCTTCGGCGGGACCGTCACCCGCGCCGGCTCCTCCGGCACCATCACGCCGGCGGTGTGGTTCACGACGATCCAGCCCGGTGGACAGGCGAACGTGGGATTCGGAGGTTCGGCTGTACCTTTCACGCCGCCCACCGGCTTCACGCTCAACGGGACGCCCTGTACGACGTCCGGCTGGTAGCCCCGCCGCCCGGTGCCCGATAGCCTCCCGGCATCGGCGGGCAGCCCTCGGCATCGGCACCGGCCGCCGGGTCGCGCGGCGATCCGGCGGCCGGCATCGCGACGCTCGCCGACCTGGGCCGGGCACTGCGCGACCTGCGCCGGCGGCACGCCCGGGCCGGCGGGGGCGGCGAGCTGACCTACCGCCAGCTCGCCGCCGCGACGGGATGGTCCCGCGGCGTGATCGGCGGGTATCTCGCCGGGCAGGTCCTGCCGCCGACCGACCGGTTCGACGAGCTCGTCCGGCTGCTCGGCGCGACGCCCGCCGAGCAGGGTGCCCTCGCAACGGCGCGGGACCGGGTCGCGGACGCGCGCCACGCGCCGGCGCACGGCGCGTCGGCGCGGGCGGTCGTACCGCGGCAGCTGCCGCTGGACAGCGCCGGCTTCACCGGCCGCGAGCCGCAACTCGCCGAGCTCGACCTGCTGCTGCGCCGCGACGCCACGCAGCTCTGCGATGTCACCAGCGGTACGGTCGCGCTCGTCGTCGGCACCGCAGGGGTCGGCAAGACCGCGCTGGCCGTGCGGTGGGCGCACCGCGCCGCCGCCCGCTTCCCCGACGGTCAGCTCCACGTCGACCTGCGCGGCTACGACCCCCGGCGACCGGTCGCCGCGGCCGACGCGCTCGCCGGCTTCCTGCGCGCCCTCGGCGTCGACGGCGCCGACATCCCCCGCGGTGTGGCCGAGCGCGCCGCGCTGTACCGCAGTCTCGTCGCCGGCCGGCGGGTACTCGTGCTGCTCGACAACGCGTTCGGCGCCGACCAGGTACGGCCCCTGCTGCCCGGCACCGCGTCCTGCCTCGTGGTGGTCACCAGCCGCGACGACCTCGCCGGCCTGGTCGTCCGCGAGGGCGCCCGCCGGATCCGGCTCGACCCGCTCGGTGCGACCGAGGCGGCCCGGCTGCTGCGGGCGCTGCTGGGCGACCGGGTCGACGCGGAGCCGGCGGCCGCCGCCGCGCTCGCCCGCCGGTGCGCGGGGCTGCCGCTGGCGCTGCGCATCGCCGCCGAGTTCGCCGCCGGGCACGACGGGCTGCGCCTGCGCGACGTGGTGGCCGACCTCGACGGCGGCGCGTGCGTGACCGACCCGCCCTACCACCGCGCAGACCCGTGGACGGCGGCCACCGCGCTGGACCGCCTGGACGCCGGCGACCCACGCAGTGCGGTACGGGCGGTGTTCTCCTGGTCGCACCGGCACCTCGGCCCGCCCTCCCGGCGGCTCTTCGCGCTGCTCGGGCTGCACCCTGGCACGGACCTGGACGGCCCGGCCGTCGCCGCGCTCGCCGGCGTCGCGATGGAGCCCGCCCGCGCCGCGGTCAGCGAGCTGGTCCGCGCGCACCTGGTGGCCCGGGTGGGCGCCGACCGGTACGGCATGCACGACCTGCTGCGGGCGTACGCGGCCGAGTCCGCGCGCAGCGCCTTGTCCCACGACGAGCACCGGGCCGCGCTCGTCCGGCTGCTCGACCACCACGTCGGCACCGCGACGGCGGCCGCGGCCGCGCTGTACCCCCACGACCAGCCGGGCGTGCGACCCGCGCCCGGCGGTGCCGAAACGGCGCACCGCGCGCTGGACCGGGAGCGGGCCAACCTGGTGGCGCTGGCCGGACACGCCGCCCAGTACGGCCTCGCCGCGCACGTCATCGGGCTGTCCGAGGCGCTGTGGCGCTACTTCGAGGTCGGCGGCCACGCCCAGGAGGCACTCGCCGTGCACGGCGCCGCCGTACGGGCAGCCCTGCGGGAGGTGCCCGCACCGCCGGAGCGGGTCGCCCGGGTGCTCGCCAACCTCGGCGGGACGTACTGGTGGATCGGCGAGCACACCCGAGCCCGGCACTGGTTCGAGCGGTCATTGGCCTGGCACGAGCGCGGCGGGGACCGCGCCGGCCGGGCGCGGGCGCTGGCCCGGCTGGGACTGGCCCACGAGCGGCTGGGCGACTACCTGCGGGCCCGGGCGTGCCTGATCGGGGCGCTCGCCGGGTATCGCGGCATCGGCGACCGCCACGGCGAGGGCTCCCAGTTGCTCAACCTCGGCGGCCTGCAACGGCGCCTCGGCCGGTACGCGCTGGCCCGCCGGCACCTGCGGCGGGCGGCGGCCCTCTTCGCGGAGCTGGGCGACGCCCGGCTCGAAGGCTACGCGCTGGGTAACCTCGGCGTGCTGGAGAGCCTGGTCGGCCGGCACGAGGAGGCGCTGGAGCAGCTGCGGCGGGCGCTGGCGGCCTGCCGGTCGTGCCGCGACCGGGGTGGCGAGGGCAGCGCGCTCGCCGCGCTCGGCGCCGCGCAGCTGCGGCTGGGACGGCCGGCGGAGGCGCTCGACCAGTTCGACCGGGCGCTGGCGATCAGCCACGAAACAGGCGAGCGCGGCCTGCGCATCGAGGCACTGAACGGTCTCGGGGCGACGCTGCGCGCGATGGGCCGCCTCGACGCCGCGCTGGAGGGGTACCGCGCCGCGCTGGACCTGGCAAGGCGCACGGGCGACCCGGACGAGGCCGCCCGCGCGCTCGCCGGCCTCGCCGAGCTGGGCGTACCGGCGCCGTACGTCGCCTCGACGACACCTCCGCCGCCGTCAAGGCGACGTACACGGAACGGGTGAAACCCCTCGACGGCCCTTGTCAGGGCATGGTCCGGGCGGTCGTACGCAACCGTGTGGCGTCCTGGCTCGGCGGGACGCCGAACTGGCGGCGGTACTCGCGGCTGAACTGCGAAAGGCTGCCGTAGCCGACGCGGCGGCTGATCGCGGCGATGTCGCCGGCGTCGGCGGCGAGCTGGAGCCGCGCCTGCTGGAGCCGGATCTGTTTCTGGAACTGGATCGGGCTCATCGCGGTGACGGCGTTGAAGTTGCGATGGAAGGCCGAGACGCTCATACCTGCCCGCTGTGCCGCCTCCTCGACGAGGAAGCGCCGCATGTAGTTGTCGCGGATCCATCGCACCGCCCGGGCGACGTGGCTGAGGCTGCTGTCGGGCAACCCGAGCTGACGGACCATCGCGCCCTGCTCGCCGGTGACGAGTCGCCAGAGAATCTCGCGTTTGACCAGCGGCGCGAGCACCGGGATGTCGCGCGGCTGGTCGAGCAGGCGCACGAGCCGGACGACGGCGTCGAGGAGCTCGGCGGACGCGGCACTGACGGCGAGGCCGGTCGGCGAGTCGGCGCCGACGTCCGGCAGATCGCCCGGTGCCACCTGCAGCAGCACGTCGGCGACGGCGGCCGGGTCGAGGTCCAGGCCGACTCCAAGGCCGGGAAGCTCCGGGCTGGCCTCGGTGAAATGGCTGCTCACAGGCAGGTCGATCGATGAGATGAGGTACTGCCCGGCACGGTAGTGGTAGACGCGATCGCCCAGCGCCAGCCGTTTGGTGCCCTGGGCCACCACTGCGAGCACCCTGCCGAAGAGGGCCGGCGTCGGCGGGTACGGCCGGTCCGCCCGGAAGATCCGGACGTCGTCGATCCCGGTCGTCAGGTCGGGCCGGGCGTGGCGGGCCAGCAGGCAGCGGAGCTCGTCGAGGGCCATGCCTGCGATTAAACCGCCGCGGTGCCCCGGGCCGGCACCAGGCGGATCAAGCAGGATCGAGCAAGACTTCGCGACTTCTGGGCAAGCCGCTACGGGTCCTGGGCTGGTTTCATGTGTGTTCGGGTGTCCGGTTGTGCCTGAGGAGGTGGCCACCATCGAACTCTTCGGCCGCCGAGCCGAGCTTGAGCAGCTTTCCGATTTCGTGGTCAGCGCGCGCGAGCGCGGTGCCGCGCGGCTGATCTGGGGCGAGCCCGGCGTCGGCAAGTCCGCCCTGATGGCCGCCGCGGCGCGGTTCGCTCTCGCGGCGCGGACGCGGCTGCTGCGGGCGTCCGGATCGGAGTTCGAAGCCGACGTCAGCTACTCCTGCCTCAACCAGTTGCTCCTGCCGGTCCTCGCCGACCTCGAACGCCTTCCGCCCGGTCCGAGGGAGGCCCTGGCCGTGGCCCTGGGCTTCGGCGCCGGAGCGCCGCCGGACGCGCTGCTGGTCTGCAACGCCGCTCTGCTGCTGGTCAAGACGGTCGCCGCCGAAGCACCGGTGGTCCTGCTCGTCGACGACATCCAGTGGATCGACCGCGCGAGTGCCGTCGTACTCGGTTTCATCGCCCGTCGCCTGGACGGTTGCCGGGCCGGCCTGCTGGCGTCGGCCCGGACGGGGACAGGCAGCCTCCTGGATCCGCGGGGACTTGCCGAGATCGTCGTCCAGCCGCTCGACGACGAGGCGGCCGGGCACCTGGTCGACGTCACCTTTCCGCGGCTGACGCCCCCGATGCGGCAGCGGCTGCTGGACCTCGCCCAGGGCAATCCGCTGGCGTTGATGGAGTTGCCGTCGACGCTGGCGGGGGTCGTTCACCGTACGGCGGCGCGACCGGAGGTGGTGCCGCTCAGTGACCGGCTGCAGGCGATGTTCGCCGCCCGCATCGGCGAGCTGCCGGAGCCGACCCGCCGGCTGCTGCTGCTCGCGACGTTCGAGGGCACCGGCGACATCCGGGTCCTGCAGGCCGCCCCCGGCGATCAGCCGGGCCTTGCCGACCTCGCCCCGGCGGAGCGGGCGCAGCTCGTACGGGTGGACGACGCCACGGCCCGAATCGCGTTCCGGCACCCGCTGATCCGATCGGCGATCGTGGCGATGTCCACGCACGAGGAGCGCCGCGGCGCGCACATCGCCCTCGCCGAGGCATTGCACGGGGACCAGGAACGCCGGGCCTGGCACCTGGCGGCGGCCGCCGTCGGACCGGACGAGGCGGTGGCCGAGCTGCTCGAGGACGCGGCGCATCGCGTCATGCTGCGCGGGGACGCGTTCGCCGCCGTCGCGGCGCTGATCCGCGCCGCCGAGCTGAGCGTGACGAGCTCCGGCCGGGGCCGGCGACTCGCCGAGGCCGCGTACATCGGCGCCGAGGCCAGCGGCGCCATCGACGACGCGAAGACGTTGCTGACCGATGCGCGCCGGGCGGCGCCGGACAGCGCCGGTTCCCTGCACGCGGCCAACGCGGCCGCCTTTCTGATGCTCAACGGCGACGGTGACGTGAACACCGCGCACCGTCTCCTCGTCGGTGCCATCCAGACCGGCGAGCACGGTTACCGGGCCGAGGATCCCGCGCTGATCGAGGCCATGCACACGTTGCTGCTGCTGTGCTGGTACGGCAGCGCCCCTGCGTACTGGGAACCGTTCCACGAGGCACTGGGCCGGCTGCGGCCGCAGCCGCCCGACGTTCTCGCGCTGGCGAGCCGGACCTTTCCCGATCCCGTACGCACCGGGGCGTCGGCGCTGCCGTGGATCGACCCGATCCTCGATTCGCTGCCCAACGAGGCCGATCCCACCCGGATCATGCGGATCGGCACGGCATCGGTCTACCTGGACCGCCTGGGCGACTGCCGGGAGTCCTCCTGGCGGCTCGTGCAGCACGGACGCGACGGCGGAGCACCCCGTCGGCATCTCGGTGCCCTGATGCACCTGTGCCTGGACGACTACCTCGTCGGCCACTGGGACGAGGCCGAAGAGCTCGCGCTCGAGGGGCAGCGGGTCTGTGCCGCGAGCGGCTTCTCGTTCTTCGCGTGGTACTTCCGGTACAACCGGGCGATCATCGCCGCCGGCCGGGGTCGCTTCGACGAGGCGTACACCCTCGCCGACGAGATGACGTACTGGGCGCTTCCCCGCGGTGTGTCCGCCGCCGCCCTGTTCGCCCATCATCCGCGCACGCTGGCCGCCCTGGGCCAGGGCGACTGGGACGCCGCCTTCCGCCATGCCGCCGCGATGAGCCCGCCCGGCGTGCTGGCCGCATACGTGCCGCACTGCACCTGGGTGATGTTCGACCTGGTCGAGGCGGCCGTACGGACCGGGCGGACGGACGAGGCCAGGGCGCACACCGAGGCGATGCGGGCCGCCGGCGTCGCCGCCCTGTCGGCCCGGATGGCGCTCATCCAGGCGGGAGCGGACGTCCTCGTCCAGGACGACGACGCGGCGACGACGCGGCTGGAGGCACTGCTGGACAGTCCGCAGACGCAGCGGTGGCTGTTCGAGGCGTCCCGGATCCGGCTCGCCCTCGGCGAGAAGCTGCGCCGGACCCGCTCGGCGTCGCGAGCCCGCCGGCACCTGCTCGCCGCGCGCGACGGATTCGCCGCCATGTCCGCCGGGCCCTGGCTCGAACGCACCCACGCCGAGCTGCGCGCCACCAAGTACCGGCTCACCGACGTTCCGCCGGACGGGCCGGCCGCCCTGACCGCGCAGGAGTTCCAGATCGCCCAGCTGGCGGCCAGCGGTCTGACCAACAAGCAGATCGCCGAGCGCCTGTACCTCTCGCACCGCACCGTGGGCGCGCACCTCTACCGGATCTTTCCCAAGCTCGGCGTCGCCTCGCGCGCCGGGCTCAGGGATGCGCTGTCGTCGGGCGCCGATCCCCGGTAGTCGCCCCGCCCGCCCGGCCTCGTCATGGATTCGATCCTCGGACGCCGCTCGCCGCCGCACATCTGTCAAACGACCTAACGACCGCGCGGCCGGACCTGCCGGCTAAGTCGCAGACAGATGACTGATGAGCACGACCGGGCCGCGTCCGAGAGTGGAGCGCACCACGAGCACAACATTGAGGAGACGTACCTTCATGACTGTCAACCACGGCTTCCACGCCGTCATGACCGCCCAGCCGGGCCGCGGTGACGAGCTGGTCGCGCTGCTGCTCGACGCGCCGTCCCTGCCCAACGAGGACTGCGTCGTCTTCCTGGTCAGCCGCTCCGGCGCCAACCCGGACGTCATCTGGCTCGCCGAGGGCTGGACCAGCCAGCAGGCCCACACCGCGTTCTTCGCGAGCGAGCCGGCGCAGGCGTTCGTCGCGAAGCTGCAGCCGCTGCTGGCGGGCGAGTCGCAGTACAGCGACGCGGTCCCCGTCGGCGGCAAGCCCGCGTTCTGAGCCTCCACCGCGACCACTGACACCTCAGGAGCCGAGCATGACCCCGACCCGACCCGACATCGATCCCGAGCTGCGAGCGCTGCTCGCCGACATGCCCCTGTCGAGCGAGCTCAACCCCGAACTGCTCGCACAGATCCGCCAGATCCCCTCGCCGCCGGTCGAAACCCTCCTCGAGGGGCGCGCCGTCGATCGGCGCGAGGCCACCGTCGCCCGCCCGGACGGTGTCCGGCTTCCGCTGTCGATCCTCAGCCCCCAGCGGGCCGGACGCGCCGCGGCGGCGCCGTGCGTGTACTGGCTGCACGGCGGCGGGATGGTCATGGGAGACCGCTTCTCCCAGATCGACATCCCCCTCGACTGGCTCGACCGGTTCGGCGCGGTCGTGGTCACCGCGGAGTACCGGCTGGCGCCGGAGGCCACCGGCACGACCCTGGTCGACGACTGCTACCACGGCCTGCTCTGGACCGCTGAGCACGCCGCGGAGCTCGGGATCGACCCCACCCGCATCATCGTCGCCGGGATCAGCGCCGGCGGTGGCCTCGCCGCCGGGGTCACGCTGATGGCCCGCGACCTCGGCACCCCGGCGATCGCCGCGCAGGTGCTCATCTGCCCGATGCTCGATCACCGCAACACCACCACGTCGAGCCGGCAGTACTCCGGCGAGCCGGGCGTGTGGACCCGGGAGATGAACGAGTTCGGGTGGCGCTGCGTGCTCGGCGACCTCCGGGGCGCCGACGTGCCCGGCTACGTCTCACCCGCCACGGCCGAGGACCTCTCCGGCCTGCCGGCCACCTACATCGACGCCGGCACGGCCGAGGTCTTCCGCGACGAGGACGTCGCCTACGCCACCCGCATCTGGGCCGCCGGGGGCCAGGCCGAGCTGCACGTCTGGGCCGGCGGCTGCCACGGCTTCGACGCCCTCTTCCCGCACACCCGCGTCTCCGCCGCGGCCCGCCGCACCCGCAGCAACTGGCTCACCCGTGTGCTGGCCGCGCTGCCCACCGGCGAGCGCCACGTCGTCGCAACGAGCACCGCACCATGACCACGCTCGCCGCTACCCAACCCGATCCGACCCGGCCGCCGTCACCGGCGCCGGGCGGCGACGACCGTACCGCGTTCCTGCGCGAGTTCCTCCGCGACCCGTTCACCGTCGCCGCCGTCACACCCAGCGGCCGGACCCTGGCCGAGGCGGTCACCTCGACCGTGCCCGGCGCCGGCGAGCCGCTGGTCGTGGAGCTCGGCCCCGGCACGGGCGCGTTCACGGCGGCCATCCAGCGCCGGCTCGCCGGCCGCGGGCGGCACCTGGCCATCGAGATCAACGCCCGGTTCGCCGAACGCCTGGCCGCCCGCTACCCCGGGGTCGACCTCGCCGTCGCCGACGCCCGCGACCTGCACGACATCCTGGCGCAACGCGGTCACCGCCGCGCGGACGCGATCGTGAGCGGGCTGCCGTGGGCGGCGTTCACGCCGGGCCGCCAGGACGACCTGCTCGACGCCGTGACCGCCGGTCTCGCCCCGCACGGCGCGTTCACCACCTTCGCGTACACGCACACGCGATGGGCACCGCCGGCCCTGCGGCTGCGGCGCACGCTGCGCGCACGCTTCGAGGAGGTCGTGCACAGCCGGACGGTGTGGGCGAACCTGCCACCGGCATTCGTCTACTACTGCCGCAGGCCCCGCGCGCCGCTGCCGGCCCTCGATTCAGTACACACCCGACGAACGAACAGGTGAGTCAACCATGCAGATCGCCATCGTCACCGGTGCCAGCTCCGGAATCGGACAGAGCATCGCCGTCCAGCTCGCCCGGCGCGGCACGGGAGTGATCCTGACCTATCACGGCAACGAGGCCGGCGCGCGGGACACCGTCGCGGTGATCGACAAGGATGGTGGCACGGCCGTCGCGCTGCCGCTGGACGTCGGCAATACCGCCGCCTTTGCGGCCTTCCGCGAGTCCGTCGCGGCGGCACTGCGCGACACGTGGCAGCGGGACACCTTCGACTTCCTCGTCAACAACGCCGGATTCGGCCGGATGGCGATGTTCGAGGACACCACCGAGGACGTGTTCGACACGCTCATGCGGGTCCTGCTCAAGGGCCCGTACTTCCTGACCCAGACGCTGCTGCCGCTGCTGGCCGACGGCGGCGCGATCGTCAACACCACGAGCAGCGCGGCGCGGCACTGCGGTCTGGAACCCGGCTACTCCGCCTACGGCACCATGAAGGGCGGCCTGGTGGTGCTGACCCGTTACCTGGCCAAGGAGCTCAGCACCCGCGGTATCCGCGTCAACTCCGTCTCGCCCGGCTCCACCCGCACCCGCATCGCCGACAACGCCTTCGAGCGCTTCCCCGAGGTGATCCCGGGCATCGTGGCGAAGACCGCCCTCGGCCGGCTCGGCGAACCCGACGACATCGGCATGGTCGTCGCGGCACTGCTCGGCGAGGAGTGCCGCTGGATCACCGCTCAGGACATCGAGGTCTCCGGCGGCTTCAACCTCTGAGTACGGTCGACCCGCAATACCACGGGGCCGGGTCGTGCGGCACTCGCCGGGCGACCCGGCCACCCGAAAAGGGCACGCAAAAAGACCTACGAGGCGGTTTCCCTTCGCCAGCATTGCCTGGATCAGGTAGTGGGGATCGCCGGCCGACCTCTCAGTCATTCAGCCTCTCAGCTCAACTGTCATCCAGTTGGGCTCTCCCGCACGTCTCGTAGGCCCACATCCGAAGCTACTCCCGCGGCCGGGCGGGCAGGGGTGAGCCGCGGGATGATGGTGCGGGGCGGCCCCGGTGATGGTCCGCGCGGTCCTGCGCGGTCCTGCGAAGAGGGTGAGGCGATGTGAGGCCGCCATGCAGGACAGCAGGTATCCGCTGGTGCTGAAACCCGCAGCCGGAGTATCCCGTCGGCACCGAGGTGGTCGCGCACCGCTTCGAGAGACCGTGGAGCCATCGCCCACACACCCCGTTGAACAGGTGATCCACGATGACGACCACGACACTCCCGGTTGATCCGGTCCTGTGCATGGCGCTGTTCGTCTCCGACACCCCCAGGTCGAGCGACCCGGACGACGCCACGATCCGTGAAACGGTCGGCCGCACGCTCGATCAGCTCGGCCCGGACGAGTGCTACGCCCGCGCCGCCGAGGTGTTCGGCGACCGGCCCGAAACCGCCCTCGACCGCATCCAGTGGGCGCGCGAGATGTGCACCCGCGCCATGGCACCGACGCTCACCGGCGTCGCGGCTTGACGATCCGGCCCGGCCCGGCCGCCCTCACCGCTGCTGAAGTACGGAGAGGACGTTGCCGGCCGGGTCGGTGAACCAGGCGATGAACGGCCCGCCGCCGCGGAACACGCCGCGCTCGTCCTGTTCGAAGGCCTCGTATCGGGTCATCGTGACGCCCTTCGCGGCCAGCTCGTCGACCGCCGCGTCGATGTCGTCGACCGGGAAGTTCAAGATCGTGTACGTCGCCGGGCTGTGGTCCGGCTTCGGGTAGACGATCACCGTGGCGCCGGTCGCCAGGTGCAAGGTGAGGATGCCGTTCTGCTCGGTCACGTCGAGGCCGAGCGTGTCGCCGTAGAACTTCTTGGCGGCGGCGACGTCGGGCACGGCGAAGCCGCTGAACGCCTTGGTCTTCGCGAACATCTGTGCCTCCATCCCACACGGCCGGGTGGCCGGGTGTCAGGGTCCATTCTGCCCGGCACGACCGTCAGCCGAGGGCCCGGTCGAGGTTGAACGCGGCGCTGATCAGCGCGAAGTGCGTGAAGGCCTGCGGGAAGTTGCCCTGCTGCTCGCCGGTGCGGGCGATCTGCTCGGCGTAGAGGCCGAGATGGTTGGCATAGGTGAGCATCTTCTCGAAGGCCAGCCGCGCCTCGTCGAGCCGGCCCGCACGGGTGAGCGCCTCGACGTACCAGAACGAGCAGATGGAGAAGGTGCCCTCCTCCCCGTGGAGGCCGTCCTGGCCGCTGGTTGGGTCGTAGCGGTACACCAGCGAGTCGGACACCAGCTCCGCGCCGAGCGCGTCGAGGGTGGCGAGCCACTTCGGGTCGGTGGGGGCGATGAACTTGGTCAGCGGCATCATCAGCAGCGCGGCGTCGAGGACGTCGTTGTCCTCCTGCTGGACGAACGCCCGCCGCGCGGGGGACCAGCCGCGGCGCATGATGCTGCGGTAGATCTCGTCCCGGGTCCGCCCCCAGTGCAGGAGGTTCGCGGGCAGGCCGCGGTGGTTGGCCATGCGCATGGCGCGTTCGATCGCCACCCAGCACATCAGTCTCGAGTACAGGAAGTTGCGGCGCCCGCCGCGGGTCTCCCAGATGCCTTCGTCCGGCTGGTCCCAGTGCTCGCAGACCCAGTTCACAACTTCGCAGACCGCGTCCCACTGGTCGCTGGAGATCGGCCTGCCCCACTTGTCGTAGAGGTACACCGAGTCGATGAGCGCCCCGTAGATGTCGAGCTGAAGCTGGTCGGCGGCGGCGTTGCCGATGCGCACCGGTGCCGAGCCGCGGTAGCCGTCCAGGTGTCGCAGTTCGAGTTCGGGCAGGTCGGTGCGGCCGTCGATGCCGTACATGATCTGCAGTGGCCCGGACGGACTCGTGACCCGCTGGGCGATGCGATCGGCCAGGAACGTCATGAAGGCCTCGGCCTCGCCGGTGAAGCCCAGTCGCAGCAACGCGTAGGCGCAGAAGGCGGCGTCGCGGATCCACACGTACCGGTAGTCCCAGTTGCGCTCCCCGCCCATCCGCTCGGGCAGGCTGGTCGTCGGCGCGGCCACGATCGCGCCGGTCGGTGCGTAGGTGAGCAGCTTGAGGGTCAGCGCGGAGCGGTGGACGGTCTCGCGCCAGCGGCCGCGGTACCGCGAGGCCGACAGCCATCGCCGCCAGAACGCCACCGTGGCGTTGAACTCGGCCTCGGCCTCGGCGTGCGGGCACCCGCGGGGCATGATGTCGTCGCCGACCCGGTCGAGCGCGAAGACCGCGGACTCGCCCTCGAGGAGCTTGAACGTCGCCGTCGCGTCCAGGGCTTCGTGCTCCACCGGTACCGTGGCGGTCAGCGCGAGCGCGAGGTCGGCGGACTCGAAGCGCGTCTGCCCGGCGTGCCACCCCACGGTGTGCGGCTGCCTGGCGTAGTCGAACCGGGGGGCCACCCGCGCCCGGAACGGGATCGTGCCGCGCACGCACAGGACGCGCCGGATCAGCCGGTGGCGGCCGGAGTCGCCGGAGTCGCCGCTGATCGGCATGAAGTCCTGCACCTCACCCACGCCGTCCTCGGTGAAGAACCGCGTGATCAGCACGTTGGTGTCGGGGAAATAGAACTGCTTGGTCGTCGCCGGCGCGTCGGCGGTGAGCTCGAAACGCCCGCCCCGCTCGGCGTCGAGGATCGAGGCGAACACGCTCGGGGCGTCGAAGCGGGGACAGCAGTACCAGTCGATGGTGCCGTCGGTGCCCACCAGGGCCACCGTGCGCAGGTCGCCGATCAGGCCGTGCTCGGCGATCGGCAGGTAACCGGATGCCGCGCTCAGCTCTCGCCCGCCGTTCATGACATATGGGCTTCCCCGTTCGAGCACGAAGCATGCCGCCGATCCCAGAACCTTCGTTCTGTTTTTCCGGGTGTACGGGGGTAGCAAGGTGTGACACCTTCGTATGAGTCAGGAGGCATCGCGATGTCCGTTCAGCTCAATCACACGATTGTCGCGGCCCGTGACAAGGAGACATCCGCCAAGTTCCTGGCGGCGATGTTGGGGGTGCCGGTGGGTGCTCGCTTCGGCCCGTTCATCCCGGTCGAGATGAGCAACGGCGTCACCCTGGACTTCATCGATACCGGTGGCGAGTCCGTCACCGCTCAGCATTACGCGTTCCTGGTTTCGGAGAACGAGTTCGACGCCATTTTCGGTCGCATCAGGGAAGCCGGGGTGGCCTACTACGCCGATCCGCACCACGGTCAGCCGGAGCAGATCAACCACCGCGACGGCGGTCGTGGTGTGTACTTCGACGATCCGAACGGGCACAACCTGGAGATCCTCACGCGCCCGTACGGCAGCGACTCCGCGTGATCGAACCCGACGACCCCTGATATGAATGTCCATTCAGTTATGATTGGACATTCAGGTAGTGTGAACTTCCTCTGCGGGTTCGTCAACGAATTGATCGCCCGGGAGTGCGTCGGCGGCAAACTCCGGCTACCCCGGTCCGGTCGGCGTGGTTACGCTTCGTTGACGACGTTGAGGAGGCACCAGTGAGCCCGAGGCTCGACGCGAACGACGGCGCGGAGCCCTACGCGATCGCCGCCGAACACATCCGGTTGCTGACCAAGGTCGCCCGGATGTACCACGAGCGCGGTGTACGGCAGCCACAGATCGCGGAGCTCCTGCACATCTCCCAGCCACGCGTCTCACGGTTGCTCAAACAGGCCGTGGCCGCCGGCATCGTCCGCACCGTGGTGATCACCCCGCGCGGCGTCCACGCGGACCTGGAGGACGCCGTCGAGCAGCGATACGGGCTGAGCGAGGTCGTCGTCGCCGACAGCACCGGGCAGACCGACGAGATCGCGGTGACCCGGGCGATCGCCGCCGCGGCCGCCGTCTACCTGGAGACGACACTGAGCCGCAGTGACCGGGTCGGGATCTCCTCGTGGAGTGCGACGCTGCTCGCCACCGTCGATGCCATGCACTCGGCACCCGGCCTGGCCGCCGACCGGGTGGTGCAGATCCTCGGTGGCGTGGGCACGAGCGCCGCGCAGAGCCAGGCGACGCGGCTCACCGGCGGCCTCGCCCGCCACACCCGCGCCGAGGCCGTCTACCTGGTCGCCCCCGGACTCGTGGCGACGGCCGAGATGCGCCACGCACTGGTGCGCGAGCCGAGCATCGCGGCGGTGCTGGACGCCTGGCAGGACCTGACCGTCGCACTCGTCGGCGTGGGCAGCCTCGAACCCTCCACCCTGCTACGGCAGAGCGGCAACGCGATCGCCACGCAAGAGGAGCAGCGACTGCGCGAACTCGGCGCCATCGGCGACGTCTGCATGCGCTTCTTCGACGAACACGGCCAGCACATCGACTCCGAACTGGACGACCGAGTCCTGGGCATCAGCGCCGAAACCCTCAAGAAAGTACCCCGCCGCATCGGCGTGGCCGGCGGCGAACGCAAGTGGCGCGCCATCCGCGCCGCACTGCGCGGCGGCTGGCTCAACGTGCTCATCACCGACCAGGCCACCGCCGCCGAACTCCTGCGCGACTGAGGCAGCCGGCCCGGCCATCACGGCGGCGCGGCCGATCCCGTCATCGCCGGCAGCGCGATGCGATCGACGATCTCCTCGATCACCTCGTCCGGCACGAGGGCCTGCGTCATCAGTACCTCGTGCCGGAACAGGTCGAAGGGCAGCGCGGCGACCCGGGGCGTGATCCGCGCGGGGTCGATCTCGCCGCGCTCGACGGCCCGCGCGATGATCACCGAGTCCGAGGTGACGCGGTCGCGGATCAGCTCGCGCCAGGTGGTGCTCAACGGCTCGCTGTTCACGCTGCCCGGCTGGCTCGCCCCGGTGACCGCGGTCCTGCCCGCGCGGCTGGGCTTCGCCGCGGCCGCGAACTACGGCCTGCTCGATGGGCAACGGCGCCGGGCCGGGCTCGCCTCCGACGCGCTGTGGGAGCACGGCGCGGACCGGTTCTGGCAGCTGCTCGCCGGGGAGGCGGGCATCACCGCGGTCGCGCTCGCGCTCGCCGCGACGGTGCTGTGGGCCCGGTGGCGCCGCCGGGTCGAGTGACTCGCGCCGGACGGCGTCGTCAGGCCGGGCTCAGGCTGTCGGCGACCGGGCGCCGCGCGATCGCCATCGCCGGCACAGCGGTCAGCGCGGCGATCACCAGTGGGATCCCGAGCGCCACGGCGAGCAGCCACGGCCCGGGCGGATAGCGCACGTCGCCGGTCGAGTTCGACGAGTACAGCTGCGTCCCGATCAGGAGCCCGGCGAGTACCCCCGGAACGGCCGGCAGCACCTGCGCCACCGCCAGGCTCGCCGCCGCCTGCGCCGGCGTGGCGCCGAGGGTCCGGGCGACCGCCAGCGGCTGCCGCGCGTCGAGGACCGCGGTCCACGTGTTCACGACCGCGTTGATGAGGGCGAGGGTGAACAGGACCACGCAGAGGACGAGCATGGCCTGGTTCCCCCGCTCGATCCGCGGGTTGGACAGCTGCGTGTACCCGAGGTCGAAGCGGCGCACCTGCACCCGGCTCGTCAGGACGGCCACCAGCGTGACCGTCGTGACGAGGGCGTTCACCATGAGCAGCCGGGCGCGGCGGGGGCGGCGGGCGTTGATGCGCACCCCGATGAGCAGGACGGTGGGCAGCCGCCGGGACAGCAGGATGCGCCAGCGGCGGCGGCGCGGCGGGGTCGCGCCGTCGGCCAGGGCCTGGACGGTGCTGGTGGTGGCGGCGCGCGCCACCGGCACCAGGGTCGCGGCCACGGCGATCGCCAGGGCGAGCGCCGTGACGGCGAGCGCGGTGCTCAGGCCGGGCGGGTCGGCGTTGGTGGAGCCGATGAGGCCGGCTCCGGGGCGGATCAGCGCGGGCGCGCTGAGCCAGCCGGCGGCGAGGCCCAGGGCGGCGGCGACCAGGCCGATCACGAGGTACTCGGCCAGGTGCACGGCGGCGATCATCGCCGGGCCGGCGCCGACGGCCTTGAGCAGGCCGACGCGGCGGCGCTGGGCGATGATGCGGCCGGCGACGATCCCGGCCACGCCGGCCAGGGCGAGGGCGGTGAGCAGCCAGCTGCCGATGTTCAGCACGATCCGCGCGTCCCGGTACAGCCCGGCGTCGGACTTGGCGATGCTCTGCCAGGTCGAGAGCTCGTCGCCCTCCCGGTAGTCCCCGATCGTGGCGGGGTCGGCGAGCTTGAGGTTCAGCACGTACGACAGCGGGCGGTCGCCACCCAGCGCGGCGATGTCGCCGGCGTCGACCCAGACCAGGCCGCCCCGCTCGACCAGGATGCTGCCCGGGTAGTGCCACCCGGCGTACGGGTACGCGGCCCGGGCGGCGGTGACCGCGATCCCGAGCACGCGCAGCGGGTGGTTCTCGATGCTCACGGTGTCGCCGACCCGCACGCCGAGGGCGTCGGCGAAGGCGCGCTCGACGACCGCGCCGCCGGGGCGGACCCAGGTGCCCTCGGTCACCGCGGGCCGGTCCAGCGCCACCGGGGCGTCGTCGCGCCCCTCGACGACGGCGTGCGCCTGCACGCCGCCGGCCACGGTCATCGTCAGGAACGCGGTCGGGAACGGCCCGCTGGCGGCGGCGATGCCGGGCCCGCTCTTGTACTGCTCGAGCGCGCCCCGCGCTTCCGGGCCGGTCGCCCGGGGCCGGAGTACGACGTCCGGGCCGGCGGTGGCGGCCCGGGTCTGCTCGAACGGCCGGTCGGCGAGGTCGTGCAGCGCCAGGCCGAGGGTGAGCGTGCCGGCCGCGGCGGTGATGGCGACGAGCAGCAGTACCACCTCGATCGGGCGGCGGCGCAGGTCGCGGGCGAGCAGCCGCAGGACGAGGCGCAGCCGGCCGGCCAACTCAACGCCCTCCGGCGTGGACGGCGTCGGCGAAGGCCCCGTCGCGCATGGCGATGATCCGGTCGGCGACCGCGGCGATGCGGGTGTCGTGGGTGACCACGACGAGCGTCTGCCCGGCGGTGCGCAGCTCCTCGAAGAGCCGTAGCACGTCGAGGGTGGCGGCGCTGTCGAGGTTGCCGGTGGGCTCGTCGGCGAAGACGAGCAGCGGCTCGTTGGCCACGGCCCGGGCGACCGCGACCCGCTGGCGCTGCCCGCCGGAGAGCGCCGCGGGCAGGTGGCGGGCGCGGTCGGCCAGCCCGACCCGGTCGAGCAGGTGCAGGGCGCGGCGGCGGGCCTGGCGGGGCGAGCGGCCGGCCAGCAGCGCGGCCAGCTCGACGTTCTCGACCGCGTTGAGCTCGTCCATGAGGTGGAAGGACTGGAAGACGAAGCCGACGGTGTCGCGCCGCAGCCGGGCCAGGGCGCGCTCGCTCATCGTGCCGATGCGCTGCCCGGCCAGCCACACCTCGCCGCCGGTGGGGCGCTGCAGCCCGCCGAGCAGGTGCAGCAGGGTCGACTTGCCGCAGCCGCTCGGACCCATGACGGCCAGGGCCTGTCCGGCCGGCACGTCCAGGTCGACCTCGTCGACCGCGCGGACCAGGCTGTCGCCGTCGCCGTACCGCTTCGAAAGCCCCCGCGCCTGCAGCACCATCGTTCCGGTCGTCATGCCCCCGCCATCTTCCATGTGCGCTCGCACGCGTCCAGCCACTCCAGGTCGGCCCGCAGGCGCAGCACGACCCCCTCCAGCAGGAGCCCGGCGACCGGGTCCACCGAGCGGTCCAGCGCGGCCCGCTGGGTCTCGCGCATCCGGCGCAGTAGCTCGCGCCGCTGGGCGTCGACCAGGCTCACGGGGTCGGCGAGTCGGGCGGCCGCCGCGGCCACGAGCTTGAGGTGGAACTCGGTGAGGTCCGGCCGCGGCCAGCTCACCTCGGCCAGCCACGCGGACACCCGCTGCTGCCCGGCCGGCCTCAGCGCGTACACCCGCCGATCCGGTCTGTCCGGAAGGCCGTCGGAGCGCTCCGAGGTCACCAGCCCGGCCTTCGCCAGCCGGGCCAGGGTCACGTAGATCTGCCCGCCGTTCATGGTGTCGCCGAGCGGGCCGAGCGCGTCGCGGAGCCGGCCGCGCAGCTCGTAGCCGTGCGCCGGCTCCTTGGCCAGCATCGCCAGCACCACGTCCTGCACCCGCAATAGCTAACCGTTACCTATTGCAGGTGTCAACTCCGGTAACCCGCCACGCCGAAGTCTCGGCGGTGCCGATCGGGTGAGGTGGTGTCGGCAACCCGACCGTCGGTATCGCCGGGTGGGGCCCGGCCGTCCCATTGCCGAATCGGCGCAACCACAGGACGGAGTCAGCCATGCAGCCAGCGTTGCCAGTGACGGCAAACCCCACGGGCGTGCTCGAGATCGGCGAGATCGTGACGGTCGTCAGCCTGAACGGCAAGCCGCTCAACTGTGTCGTGTTCGGCATGGTCGTCGCGCTGCGGCCCGACGAATCCCGGCTCGACTGCGACGTGCACGTACTGCACAGCACCTACCCGTACCTGCACGTCGGGCAGATCGTGTGCGTGCCGTACCAGGACCTCGGGCCGGTGCCGGCCCCCGCGGCGACCGTACCGCCGCCGGGCGCGCTCGTCGACCTCGTGGGGCCGGCGGCGCTCGTCGCCGCCGGCCCGGTGACCGGCGAGGTGCACCACGTGATCAACGACCCCGCCGGGCCCAAGTGCCTGGTCCGAGTCCTGTCCGGCGGGCTGGGGCCGCTCGGCGTCGGCGCGCTGGTCTGCCTGCCCGTGGGCTGCGTCAACGACCAGCACGCCCCCGCGCCGGCCGGCCCGTACATCGACGGCCGCCTCGCCGTGTCGCCGCTGGTGAAGGCCGCCATCGACGGCAACGTCCGGCGGGGCGAGCCGCCCCTGCGGCCGGACCAGGGCACCCGCGGGCGGGTGACCTGGATGATCATCGTCGGGAACCCGGTCACCGGGCGCGACAACGGAACACACCCCGTCCAGATCATGGTGCGGGTGCGGCCCGCGGTGGCGCCGCACCTGCTGCCGGTGATCAGCACCGCGGAGCTGCAGCGGCGGCTGGCGCTGGCGCTGCGGCGGCGGTGGGCGGCGCTGGGATACCTGATCTACGAGTTCTACGCGCACAACGCCGGGAAGCGCCGCGAGCTGGGCGGGCCGGTCCAGCCGAACTCGGGGCCGCTCGGGGAGCCGGACGACTGGGCGCTCGTCAACGCCGTGCGCACGTTCTGCCTCAACCAGGCCCCGATGCTGGCCGCGCCGGCACCCAACGCGCTGCCGGCTACGCTCGCCGCGGACAACACCGCGATCGAGCAGGCGCTGACGGCGTTCCTGCGCCAGGACCGGCACTCCGGCCACGCCGTCGGCTACCTGATCGGGTTCATGAGGAACGAGCAGGCGGTGCAGGCGGCGATGTGGACGGAGCTCGGGCAGTACGTCGAGACCCTGCCCGAGCAGGCGGCGATCGTCGACTTCACCAACTGCGCCCTCTCCAGGCTCGCGGACGGGACCTTCCGCAACGGCCGGTACCTCGTCGTCGCGAGCCGCCGCAGCATCACCCAGCTGCTCTGAGGACAACAGGGGGCGGACCGGCGGTCCGTCCCCTCAGGCCGGCGAGCGCCCGGGCGGCGCAGCCCGGGTCTGCGGTTCGCGGCTCATGGCAGGTGCCGGCGGTTCAACGGATTCCGGGCTGCATCCCGCAGTCGCCGCAGGAGCCGGCGTGGGTACTCGTGCTGGCACAGGACGGCGTGGGTGTGATCCGGGTCGGTGATCCAGGTCAGGTCCGGCCGATCGGCGGCCGGGCTGTCGGCCTGCGGCGGGTGGTAGGAACGCATCGCCAGTGCGGCGCGCCTGGCGGCGCCGCTGTGGCGGCCGCAGGCGTCGTGCAGGGCGGCGAGTTGCAGCCGCGTGGTCACGGTGACGACGTCAGAACCGCCGTGCCGTCGCGCCCAGCTCAGACAGATCTCGGCGAGTTCGTCGATCGCCTGCACGCAGTGACCGGCGGCGTGCCGGGCCACGGCGATCTCGACCCGTGCGGTGTGCACGCGCGGGTGCGCCGGCCCGAAGCGGTCCGTCAGCCGGGCGGCGATCTGTTCCCGCAGCTCGACAGCGGCATCCTCGAGCCGGTAGGCGGCCATGACGGTGGACAGCACCGCGGCCGCGGCGAATGTCCGCTCGTCAACGGGCCCGAAACATGCGGTGGCGCTGCGGTAGGCGTACCGGGCCCATCGCAGGCTGAGCCACTCCGCGACCTCATGCGGGCGCAGCAGGCCGGCGTACATCGTGGCCGCGGCGATCAGGTCGTCCCGCGGCGGCGATGTGGCCGGGTCGAGCTCCAGCAGCGCGGCCCGCATGATGGCGACGGCTGATCGCCGGTCACCGCACGCCAGCTGGAGGCGGGCCGTGACGGTCAGCGACCGCAGCGCGCACCTCGGTACTCCGTGCGGAGCACAGTCCGGTGCTGCCGGGCTGGACCCGGCAGGTTTCGGTGGCGGCGGCGTGGTCATCGCGGCCTCGGTTGCGTGGCGCGCGTCGGCCGCGGCGCGGGAGCCGACGACGGGGTGACCGGGCCGGCGACCCCGAGCAGGGCGTGCAGGCGCTGGCGGGGACCGTCCTGGGTCAGGTCGCCGGCCGTGGCGGTCATCGCGATCCGGCCGTGGTCGAGCACGACGAGCCGGTCGGCGAGTGCGGTGGCCATGGCCAGGTTCTGCTCGGCGACCAGGATGGCCAGGCCGTCGCCGACGAGTTGGAGGAGGGCGTCGGTGAGCTGGGCGATGATCGCGGGGGCCAGGCCTTCGGTTGGTTCGTCGAGGATGAGCAGTCGTGGCTGGGTCAGCAGCGCGCGGGCGAGGGCGAGCATCTGTTGTTCGCCGCCGGAGAGCCGCTGCGCCGGGTGGTGCAGTCGCGTGCCAAGGCCCGGCAGGAGGTCCAGGACTCGCTCGACGGTCCACCCCTGGCCGGGGGTAGCGGCGGTCCGGCCACCGGCGCCGGAGGCGCAGACGAGGTGCTCGCGGACGGTGAGGCCGGTGAAGATCCGCCGGCCCTGGGGCACGAGCGCGATCCCGGCGCGGGCGGGTAGGTGTGGTCGGCGGGTGGGCAGTGGCCGGCCGGCCCACTCGATCCGGGTCCGGCCCTGCGCGGGGTGCAGCCCGGCGATCGTGTCGAGCAGGGTGGTCTTGCCGGCGCCGTTGCGGCCGAGGACGGCGACCGCTTCGCCGTCGTGCACGTCGAGGTCGATGCCGTCGAGGACGGGCGCGCCGTGGTAGCCGGCGCGCAACTGCCGTACCCGCAGCAGGACCGGACCAGGTGCGGTGCGCGGCGCCGGCCGGGCGGTGGCGGCGGGGTGGCCGCCGGGGTTGAGGTAGGCGTCGCGGACGGCCGGGTCGGCGCGGACCTGGTCCGGGGTGCCGGTGGCGAGGTGGCGGCCGTGGTGCAGCACGGTGACGGTCTGGGCGAGGGACCAGATCAGGTCGAGGTGGTGGTCGACCAGCAGGACGGTGGTTTGGGCGTCGAGGTTGGCGAGCAGCGTGGTGAGCCGGTCGATCTGGCCGGGGTCGAGCCCGGCGGAGGGCTCGTCGAGCAGCAGCAGCCGCGGCCGGCGGGCGAGGGCCATCGCCAGCTCGAGCCGCCGCTGCAGCCCGTAGGGCAGCTGTCCGGCCGGCACGCTGTGGTACTCGGTGAGCCCGACCGCGTCGAGTACCCGCGCCCCGCCGTCCGCGTCCCGCGGCCCTGGGATGTCGTCCGGACCGGGCATGACGGCCAGCGCGAGGTTCGCCACCACCGGGAGCCGCCGGAACACGGCCGGGTGCTGGAAGCTGCGGCCCACGCCATGCCGGGCCCGCAGCCGGGCGGGCAGGCGGGTGACGTCACGTCCGTCGACGACGATCGTCCCGGTCGTCGGCGCCAAGGTGCCGGCAATCAGGTTGAGCAGGGTCGACTTGCCGGCGCCGTTGGGGCCGATGACGGCGTGGCGGGCCCCGGCCGGCAGGTCCAGGCTGATCTCGTGCAGGGCGGTGAGTCCGCCGAAGCGGCGGCTGACCCCGTCCAGGCGCAGCATGCTCGTCGTCACGGCCGTCGACTCCGTTTCCAGTCGGCCAGCCGGGCGGTGATGGCAGGCCGGTACGCCACCGTCAGGAAGGCAAGGCCGAGCAGGGCGGCCGCGTGGCCGCCGGTGGGGGTGCCGAGCAGGTCGCGGACGGCGACGACGAGCACGGCACCGGCAACGGCGCCGCGCATCGTGCCGAGCCCGATCGCGGCGGCCAGCAGCGCCATGGCGGACAGGTCCAGGCCCAGGTCGGCCGGGGACAGGTAGCGGTGGGCCGCGACGAGGAGTGCCCCGCCCGCGCCGGCGAGCGCTCCCGCGGTGACGAATCCGGCGAGCAGGTGGCGGTTGACGTGGTGGCCCAGCGCGGCGAGCCGGGCCTCGTGGTCGGCGGCGGCACGCAGCGCCAGGACCAGCCGGCTGCGCAGCAGCACCGCGACCGCGGCGGCGAGGACGAGGAAACAGCCGAGCAGGTACAGGTACGTGTAGCCGTCACCGCGCAGCGGCGGGGTGCCGGGCCAGACGGTGACCGGCGGGGTGTGCAGGCCGTCGTCGCCGCCGGTCACGGATGCCCACTGGGTGGCGATGGTGCGGGTCAGCTCCGCGACGGCGAAGGTGGCCATGAGGAACAGCACGCCGCGGGTGCGCAGCAGCAGCACAGCGGTCACCGCCGCGGCGGCGGCCCCGGCCACGGCCGCGGCGGCCAGCTGCACCGGCCCGTTGGTGAGCCCCGCGCTCGCGAGGAGCGCGGCGGTATAGGCGCCGACGCCGAGGTACGCGGCCTGCCCCAGTGACGGCAGCCCGGCGATACCGGTGAGCAGCTGGGTGCTCATGGCCAGGACCGCGAGAACGATCGCGGTGGAGGCGATCGAGACGATGTAGGCGTCCGCGATGAACGGCAAGGCGAACGCGGCGAGCATCACGACCGCACCGAGCAGAAGCTGACGGCGGCGCGAGCGGGCCTCCCGACGGACGGACGCCGCCGGGGTGGTCAGGAGTCGAGTGGTGATCATGCCGGCCTCACCGCCGTGCGGCTACGCGCAACGAGGACGGTGAACAGGACCGCGAACAGGGCGAACGGGGCCAGGGTGGGGGCGGCGAGCACGCCCACGGTTTGGACTTGACCGACCAGCAGCGCGGCGCCGAGGGTGCCGGGGATCGAGCCGGCTCCGGCGGTGCCGCCGATGACGACGACGATGAGGGACTGCACCAGCACCGTGGTGTCGGCGCCAGGGGCGGGCCCCATCAGGGGTGCGGCCAGCACGCCACCGGTGACGGCGAGGACGCTGCCCGCGGCCATCGCGGCGGTCTGCACGCGGCGGGTGTTGACCCCGGTAGCCGCGGCCATCCCGAGGTCGGCCACGGTGGCGCGCAGGAGCACCCCGGACCGGCTGCGGGTGATCACCAGGTGCAGGGCGAGCGCAACGGTGGCGGCGACGACGATGAACAGCAGGCGGTAGACAGGGTAGCCATGCCGGCCCAGATCGAGGCTGCCGGCGAGGATGTCGGGTGGATTGACGGGGACGGGGGCACCACCGAAAACGGTGGTGTAGCCGTCGGCGGCCAGGTAGGCGATGCCGAGCGTGGCGAGGGCCTGGTGCAGGTGGCCCTGACTCTGCTGCGAGCCGGTCAGCGGCCGCATCGCGGCGGCGAGGGCCGCACCGCCGCCGGCGCCGACAAGGACGCCGGCGGTGAGCGCAACCGCGAGCCCGGCGAGGCTCCCGTGGCTGAACAGATAGGTCAGGTAGGCGCCGGCGAGGTAGAGGCTGCCGTGCGCCAGGTTGAGTACGTCCATCACCCCGAAGATCAGCGTGAGGCCGGCCGCGACGACGAACAGCGCCAGCCCGTAGGCCAGGCCGTCCAGGGCGGTGACCGCGTACGCCGTCACCGCGCGCCCCACCAGACATAGCTGTGCCGAGGCATCGTTCTTGTCCTCACGCTGACCCCCTCGGGTGAAGTCCTGGCCCTGTCGTTACCGCTTCGGGCGGCGGCCGATCGTGGTGAACATCCAGTAGCAGTAGGCGAGGGTCTGCGGGTCCTGCATCGCCTCGCGGAGCAGCTCCAGCTCCTCGACCCTGAGCCCGGCGCCCAGCAGCGCGTCGTGCAGCTGGTAGGAGTTGCTGACGTGCAGGAGGTTGCCGGCGCCGCCGCCGGGCCACAGGCGGTTGTGCACGATCGTCTCCACGTCGACCATTCCGGCGGCGCGTACCGCGGCCGGGGCGCGGCGGGCCCAGCCGACGTCGGCGCCGTTGGTCTCGAGGATGGCCAGCAGGCCGTCCTGGAAGGTGTCGAACGCGGCGGCGGCCTGCGGCGTGGGCGCGTGCACCAGCATGCTGCGGTCGGTGGCGTCCCAGTCGGACACGACCAGCACCCCGCCGGGCTTGAGCGCGGTCACGAGCCGGTCGAGCACGGCGAGCCGCTCGGCCAGGTGCAGCAGCACCAGGCGGGTGTGGATGAGGTCGTAGTGGCCGTCCGGCAGGTCGACGATGCGCACGTCGCCCTGCTGGATGGTGATGGTGTCGCCGCCGATGACGTGGCGCGGGTCGAGGTCCAGGGCGGTGACGTGCCCGGCCGGGCCGACCTGCTGGGCCATCCAGGTGGTGATGGTGCCGCGGCCGGGGCCGACGTCCAGGCAGTGCCAGCCGTCGGCGATGCCGGCGTGCACGAGCATGTCGGTGGTGTGCTCGTCGAGGATCTCGGCGAGGATCTGCAGCTGGTTGGGGCCTTGCTGGTCGGCGTTGCGGAACGTGTACGCCGACGCGTCGGGCGCTGTGGTGGTCACGGACGGTCCTCCAGGTTCGATGGACGGGGCTACTTGCCGAGGGTGGTGAGGGTTTGCACGACGACGTTGGCGCGTCCGCGGCCGTCGAGCCGGACCTGCCGCAGATACCAGGGCTGGATCGGTGCGTGCTGCTCGCCGTAGCGCCACTGGCCGCGCGGGCTGTCGAGCCGGCCGAGTTTGCCGATCGCGGCGTTGATCGAGGCGCTGGTCGGGTTCGGCCCCGCGGCGGCGATGGCCCCGTCCAGCACCAGTGCCGCGTCGTAGGCGGTGACGTTGTAGAGGTCCGGAATGCCGTCGTACTTGCGCTGGAACGCGGTGGCGAACGAGCGGTTGGCCGGGTTGTCCAGGTCCGGGGCGTAGTTCAGTGACGAGTAGATCCCGTCTGCCGCTGAGCCCTGCGCGGTCAGGACCGCGCCCTCGACGGTGAATCCGCCCGCATACAGCGGCACCTTCGCCGGCAACCCCGCCTGCGCGTACGACTTGACGAAGTCGATCGCGTTCGCGCCGCCGTAGAACGCGAAGACGGCCTTCGCCTCGGCCGGGATGGCGTTGAGGTAGGGCAGGAAGTTCGTCGTGGTCGGGAACGGGGTGAACGTCGCCTTACCGTCGGGGTTGGCAAGTTTGCCGCCGCCGGCCACGAACGGGTCGACGAACCCGGCGATCTGGTCCCAGCCGCCCTTGTAGTCCGGGCCGATCACGTACACCGGCCCCTTGACGTTCGCGCGGATGTAGTCGGCGATCGCGGCCCCGGCGTCGCGGTTCTGCCAGGACGTGTGCCAGGTGTAGGCCAGGTCTTTGAGGTTGTCCGGGCGGCCGCCGGTGGCCACGAACGGGATCTTGGCCTCCGTGGCGGCCGGCTGGACCTCCTGGACGGCGTCGGAGCTGATCGTGCCGACGACGACGGAGACCTTGTCCTGCTCGATGAGCTTCTTGATCCCGGTCCGCGCGGTCTGCTTGCCGTCGCCCTCGTCGACGACGGTGGTCTTGATCTCGTGCCCGCCGAGCTTGCCGTCGTGAGTGTCCAGATACAGCTGCCAGCCGCGGGCGAAGTCGTCGCCGACGGTCTTGTAGACACCGGTCTGCGGCCACATCAGTCCGATGTGAATCGGGCCGCCGCTCGTGGCGGCGTCACTGCCCAGGCTGGCGCCCGAACAGCCCGCCACCAGCGCCATGGCGGCCGCCGCAGCCAGCGCGGCGGGTAGCGCTCGTCGTCGGATCACGGGATGGTCCTCGCTTTCAATGCGGTGCGGTTGAAGGGAAAGCTGAGCTGTGCGCCCAGCCGGCCGGGTCTGGCCGGTGGTCTTCATCCATCGGCGGTGCTTCTGTCGCGCAGCCTGAGCGCGTACTGGACCAGCTCGACGAGGGCGTGCCGGACGTCGTCACGGTTGCGGGCGTCGCAGCGCAGCACCGGCACGTGGTCGGGCACGCGCAGTGCGTGCCGCACCTCGGCCAGGTCGTGCCGGGGCGCGCCGTCGAAGACGTTGAGCACGACGACGTAGGGCAGCCCGCGGCTGTCCATGTAGTCCACCGCGGCGAAGCAGTCGCCCAGGCGGCGGGTGTCGGCGAGCACGACCGCGCCGATGGCGCCCCTGCACAGCTCGTCCCACATGAACCAGAACCGGTCCTGGCCCGGGGTGCCGAACAGATACAGGATCAGCGTCTCGTCGATACCGATCCGGCCGAAGTCCATCGCCACCGTCGTGGTGATTTTGTCCGGTACCCCGGACAGGTCGTCGACGCCGGCGCTCGCCGCGGTCATGATCTCCTCGGTCCGCAGCGGCGTGATCTCGGAGATCGTGCCGACGAAGGTCGTCTTGCCGACGCCGAATCCGCCGGCGACAACGATCTTCACCGACGTGACGCGCGGAACCGCGATGGTCTGTCCCGGGTGGCCGGCGGCTGAGGCCCGCAGGCCGGTGGTGTGCGGGGCCATGGTCCGCGGTCAGGCTTTCTGCGGGTGGCGCGACTCCGGGGTGAGGATTCCCCCGACCCGGTCGATCGTCACCGCCATCTCGTAGCTGACCTGACCGAGATCACAGTCTTTCTTGGCCAGGACGGCGAGGATCGAGTTGTTGTCGATCACCATCGTGATCAAGAAACCGCCGTGCATCTCGACGACGATCTGCTCCACCGGGAGGGCGTCCATGAACTTGCCCGCCCCGGTCGTGAGCGAGGCCAGGCCCGCGACGACCGCCGCCAGCTGATCGACGTTGGGCAGGCCCCGGCTGTGGGCCACCGGCAGCCCGTCACCCGAGACCACCAGGGCATGCGTGATCCCTCTGACCTCGCAGAGTTTCTTGAGCAGGAATCCCATGTCCGTCATGGCGTGTCGTCCTTCACTGAATGGTGGGCGTGCGCCGGCCCGCCTGGCTGAGGCCGGCCTGGAACGCGGACATCCGCTGGCGAAGCGAGTTCGGATCCCGTTGAACCGGAACCGGGTTCGGGCTTTCCTCAGGTGGCTGGGGCCGCAGGTTCTCGCCGACGTGCTGCCCCGGCCGGCGCACCGGCAGGCCCCCGTCCGTAGTCCGCCCGTGGACGTCGAAGTCAGCACCCGTCGCGGCGTGCCGGTCGTCAGCGGCACGGACCAGCACGAGCTCGGCGGTGACGGCGCCCGGATCAGGCTCGGCCTCGGGGTGGAACCATGCACTGCGGGCGGTCAGCTCGTGATAGATGACCGGCTCGACGGTCGCCGCGCTCACCCCGGCGGCAAGCGGCCACCCGGCCGGTGGCCCGGGAGGGATCGCCGGCGCAAGCACGGGCGGCGTGTGCGTCACGGCCGGTTGAACCCTGAACAGCGCGCGCGGGACAGTCAGGTCGACGCGGGTTCCGAAGCGTGCCTCGGTCCGGATCTCGACCTTGATGTTGAGTCGCTGGGCGATCATGCCGACCACCGGCAGGCCCATGCGCTCGGCGGTCTGATGGTCCATCGGCGGATGGGCGATCCGGCTGCGTGCCGCGTCCAAGGCGGCCTCAGTCATGCCCATACCGTTGTCCCGGACCTGAATGTGCAGCTGATCACCGACCTGTCGTGCCTCGATCTCGACGGAGGACTCCGGCGGGGAGTACGCGGTGGCGTTGTCCAGCAGTTCGGCCAGCATGTGGATCAGCTCGGCGGCGACCTCGCCGTCGACCTGGACGCCTTCGTCGGCTGCGACCACGTCAACGCGCCGGTAGTCATCGGTCTCTGCCATTGCCGCCCGAAGCAGATCCCTCAGGCTGACCGCGTCGGTCCGGGAGAGGTCGCCCCGGCCGCCGGCCAGAATCCGCAGGTTGAAGATGAGCCGGCGAATCAGCGTGGCCGTGTGGTCGAGCTGGAACAGGATGGCCAGTCGGTCCGGATCGTGTTCGTCGCGCTCCAGGCGGTCCAGGCTGGCCATCATCGTGTCGGCGCGCAGTTGCAGGCGCCGTGACAGTGCCACCAGGATCGCGCCGACCCCCGCCCGTGTCGCGGCCTGCTCGCCGGCGATCCGCACCGCGGATCTGGTGACTTTGTTGAACGCGGCGGCGACACTGGCGACCTCGTCGGCGCCGTCTGCCGGGATCGGTTCGCCCGCCTGCGCCAGCAGCCGCTGCACCGTGGCCGGATCGGCGTTGTAGACGTCGAGCCGGCCCACCATCTCGGGCAACCGGTTCTCCGCGACGTCGATGGCGTCATGCTGCAGCCGGACCAGCGAACGCGTCAGCGACCGGGCCACCACGGCTCCAACCACGACGACGACCAGCAGCAGACCAGCGACCGCCCCGAGCGCGGTGAAGACGGCCCGCCGCTCGCTGTCGCGTTCAGCCGTGACCGTGCGCAGCAGGCCGGTGTCGAGGTCGGCCTCCACCGCGTGCATCAGGTCGATGCGGGCCCCCATGGCAGTCGACCAGCCTTGCGCATCGGTGCCCAGCGCCAACTCCCGGCCCGGCTGGCTGCGGGTCACCAGGCTCTGCAGCCGCTCCGCCTGCACAATCTCCGGACCGCCGAGCCGGCCGTTGAGCAGCGCCGGCCAGGTCTGCGGACCGAGGTCCGCGAACGTCCGCAGCGCCTCGGTGGCCGCGCTGTCCGCACCCACGATCTCCTGCTGCCCGGCCGGCGTCAGCCGACCGGCGCTCAGGGCACGCACCGCCGCGACCTGAAGCCGCGACGCTGATTCGATCGCTTCGGACAGCGCGGCCACCGCCCGAAGACCGTTCGCCGTCGCCGGCGACACACCGACCTGCCCCAGCGCCTGCCGGTAGCTGATCAGGTCGGAAATCATCGAGCGGTAACGGAACGCCACCGCACTCAGCACCGCGTCGGGGGCCGCAGCGACCCTCTGCCGCAGCCCCGGCAGGCCGCCCAGCTCCGTCCTGATCCGTCCGACAAGGGGCTCCAGACTGGCCGGGAGCCGTGTCGCGGCCAACCCATCCTCGAACGCGGCGACCAGGGCATCCGTGTCCGCGCCGCGGCCCTTGTAGTCGGCGACCGCCGATGCGCTGCCGGGCACGACGAACGTCAGCGCAGCTGCCGCTCGTTCTCGCTGCAGCGCCGCGATGACCTGTGCGGCGACGCCACCCACCCCAACGAGTTCACGGGCACGCTCGGCGTCGATGGCCCGGCCTGCCGCCGCGGCCACGTTGAACCCTGTCAGCGCCACGATCGCCGCGACCGGCAGCATGAGAATCAGCCCGAGCTTTGTGCTGATGCGACGGTCACGCAGCCAGCGCCGACGAGCCGGCGGCCGGAGACGCCGGGTGGCTTGTCTATTCACAGCCGTCCCGCCTTCATCATCGCACCAATGCCGGTGACGCGGAGGTGGCAGCATCGACGCGCAAGACGCCGGGGGCGCTCGAGACCACGCAGACCGAATTGACGTCGAGAAATCATCTGGGGCCACCTCCGGCCGCCCAGCATGCGTACGGCTCAACAAGCGCCCTGGGGCGCCTGGATCGCGTCATCGAAAACAGCTCCAAGTAGTGAGGCCCAAGCAGATTCAGCGCCCTGACCAGCAGCGCGGCGCCTCGCGGCGGATCAGTCCCCGCGTCGTCGCCACCGGGGACCACCGTCCACAACGGAAAAGGGGAGGACTGATGGCATGATTGGGACACATCGCGGCGCGTTCTCCGGTTTCTGACTGGGGCCAAATTGCCGCCGACCACGGCAGTCAATGCAATAAATGACGCCGCGGAGCTTATCGGCATGAATCACACACCACCTACCTGAAATCGGTGCGTCGAAATTCACATTCCACGCGCCCAGGGCGACAATGCGTTGACCTTGCTATTTGTCCGGGCCTGGCGCGAAATTCGATCGAAATAGGTGAGGCAAGCTCGATCAGGCCGGGGCAACGGTTGCTTTCCAGCACGAATAGAGGTATGGCCCCCACCCGCCACCACCACCGGTTTCGTCGGCCGGGAGGTCGCGGGACCGTCCACAAGGGACCTCGACCTCGCGTTCGCGGCCCTTCCGGCGGAGTTCTGGCGCTGAGTGCTCACCGCGGCGCGGCGCCGGTTGCGGCCGTGGGGGATGATCGAGGTGTGGTTCGCTTCGTGCTCAATGTGCTGTGGGTCGTCTTCGGCGGCGGGTTCGTGCTGTTCCTCGGCTACGCCCTCGCCGCGGTCATCTGCTTCGTCCTGATCGTGACCATCCCGTTCGCGATCGCCTCGTGGCGCCTGGCCGTCTACTCGCTGTGGCCGTTCGGCCGGACCGTGCGCGCCAAGAACGGCGGGTCCGGCGTCGTCACCGGCGTGGCGAACGTGCTGTGGGTGATCGTCGCCGGGTGGTGGCTCGCGCTGACCCACATCAGCGCCGGCATCGCCCTGTGCCTGAGCATCATCGGCATCCCGTTCGGCATCGCCCACTTCAAGCTCGTCCCGGTCGCGTTCTGGCCGCTGGGCCGCGAGGTGGTGGACCTGGACTGAGCCCCGGGCCCCGGTCGCGGCCAGGGCTCACCCCGGCGGTGCGACGCCCGTGCCGTACACCGGCGGAATGCTGGATCCGGCAAAGCGTCTCCGCGCCGGAAGGACTTCCCGCCATGGCCAGGGCAGTAGGCATCGACCTCGGGACGACCAACTCGGTGATCGCCGCGTTCGAGGGCAGGCAGCCGACCGTGATCACGAACGCCGAGGGCAGCCGCACCACGCCGTCGGTCGTCGCGTACACGGCCGGCGGCGACCGGCTCGTCGGGCACCTCGCGCGGCGCCAGGCGGCGCTCAACCCCGACGGCACCATCACCTCCGCGAAGCGGTTCGTCGGGCGGCGCTTCGACGAGATCGCCGAGGAGGCGCAGACCGTCACCTACAAGGTCGTGCCCGGGCCCGAGGACGCGGTCCGCTTCGACGTGCGCGGCCGGACGGTCTCGCCGGAGGAGGTCTCCGCACTGGTACTGCGCAAGCTCGCCGACGACGCGGCGAAGTACCTCGGCGAGAAGGTCACCGAGGCCGTCATCACGGTGCCTGCGTACTTCAACGATGCCCAGCGCCAGGCCACCAAGGACGCCGGGCGCATCGCCGGGCTCGAGGTGCTGCGGATCATCAACGAGCCGACCGCCGCCGCGCTCGCCTACGGGCTGGACAAGAAGGGCCACGAGACGGTCCTGGTCTTCGACCTCGGCGGCGGCACCTTCGACGTGAGCATCCTCGACGTCGGCGACGGCGTGGTCGAGGTGCGCGCGACCGCCGGCGACACCCACCTCGGCGGCGACAACTTCGACCACCGCCTGGTCGACCACCTCGCCGAGCAGTTCCGTCGCGACCAGGGCATCGACCTGCGCCAGGACCCACAGGCGCTGCAGCGGCTCATCGAGGCCGCGGAGCGGGCCAAGATCGAGCTGTCGACGGTACCGCAGACGCAGGTGAACCTGCCTTTCATCACCGCCGACGCCAACGGACCCAAGCACCTGACGGCGACCGTGAGCCGGGCCGTGTTCGAGGACCTCACGCACGACCTGCTGGAGCGCACGCTCGCCCCGGTGCGCCAGGCGATGAGCGACGCGAAGGTCGGCGAGCAGGACCTCGACGAGGTGATCCTGGTCGGCGGCGCGACCCGCATGCCGGCCGTGCAGGCGCTCGTGCGGCGCCTGACCGGCGGCAAGGACCCGAACATGAGCGTCAACCCGGACGAGGTCGTCGCGCTCGGCGCCGCGATCCAGGCCGGGGTGCTCAAGGGCGACGTGCGCGACGTCGTGCTGCTCGACGTCACCCCGCTCTCCCTCGGTGTGGAGACGCTCGGCGGGCTCATGACCCGGATCATCGACCGCAACACGACCATCCCGGCGCGGCGCACCGAGACGTTCACGACCGCCGAGGACAACCAGCCCGGCGTCGAGGTGGTGGTCCTGCAGGGCGAGCGCGAACGGGCGGCCGACAACCGGATCCTGGGCCGGCTGCGCCTGGAGAACATCCGGCCGGCGCCGCGCGGGGCGCCGCAGATCGAGGTGACGTACGACATCGACGCCAACGGCATCCTGAACGTCTCGGCGAAGGATCAGGACACCGGCCGCCAGCAGCAGATCACCATCACCGAGAGCGGCACCCTGGAGCAGTCCGAGGTCGAGCGGCTGGTGCACGAGGCCGAGCAGCACCGCGGCGAGGACGAGCGCGCGCGGCGGGCGGTCGAGGCGCGCAACGAGCTCGACGGGGCCGCGTACCAGGTCCGGCGCCTGCTGGACGAGCGCGGCGACGGCGTGCCCGAGCACGAGCGCGCCCGCGCGGAGATGCTGCTGCAGCAGGCGTCCGAGGCCGACGAGACCCGCATTCCGGGCCTGACCCAGGATCTGCGCCAGCTCGCCTACGCCCTGTCCTCCGGCGCCGCGGCCGCTTCGTCCCCGGGCGGTCCGTCCTCGGCCGGCCCGTCCGACGAGGACGTCGTCGACGCCGACTTCCGCAACGGCTGAGCCCGTGACCGGTCCGCAGCGATGCGCTGCCGGTCATCGGATGCGAGCGCAGCGAGGAGGGGTGCATGACCGAGGACGTCGACTGGCAGGAGCGGTGGCGGCGGGCCGAGGCCGACGCCGACAATGCCCGCAAGCGCTGCGAGCGGCTCGTCGCCGAGCGCACCGCGGCCGAGCGGGTGCGGTGCGCGGCCGCGTGGCTGCCGCTGCTGGACCATCTCGACCTGGCGCTGCGCCACGCCGGCGCCGACCCGGCCGCGATCGTCGAGGGCGTCGAGCACGTCCGCGAGGAGGCCCGCGCGGCCCTGGCCCGGCTGGGCTTCTCCCCCGTCGGCGCCGAGGGCGAGCCGTTCGATCCCGAACGGCACGAGGCCGCCGAGGCCGTGCCCGACCTCGTCGCCGAGCCGGGGACGGTCCTGCGCGTGGTTCGCCCCGGCTACGGCGGCCCCGACGGCCTGCTGCGCCCCGCCACCGTGGCGGTGGCGATCCGCCCCGACGAGGAGCCGGCCGGCCATGGCGCGTGACTACTACGAGGTGCTCGGCGTGCCGCGGACCGCCACGGCGGAGGAGATCCAGCGGGCGTACCGCACGCTGGCCCGCCGCAGCCACCCCGACGTCAACAAGGAGCCGGGCGCCGAGGACCGGTTCAAGGAGATCGCCGAGGCGTACCACGTGCTGTCCGACCCGCAGTCCCGCCGCGCCTACGACGGCGCGGGCGCCGTGCGCACCGGCCCGGGCCGCCGCGGCGCCGAGCGCTTCGACATCGAGGACCTGATCGGGGGTCTCTTCGGTGGCGGGAAGGTCCGCGGCGCCGACACCGAGGCCGAGATCACGATCGGGCTCGAGGACGCCTACCGCGGCGGGCACCGCACCGTCACGGTCCCCGGCGGCCGGTTCGGCGTGACCATCCCGCGCGGGGTCCGCGAGGGGCAGCGCATCCGGCTCGCCGGCCAGGGCGCGCGCGGGCTGGCCGGCGGGCCGCGCGGCGACCTGTACCTCGTGGTGCGCTTCGCGCCGGACCCGCGGTACCGGGTCGACGGCCGCGACATCACCGTGCGCCTGCCCGTCGCGCCCTGGGAGGCGGCGCTCGGCGCGACAGTCCCGCTGCGCACACCCGCCGGCGTGGTGCGCCTCGACGTGCCCGCGGGCTCCTCGTCCGGGCGCCGGCTGCGGCTGCGCGGCCAGGGCCTGCCCAACCCGCGCGGCCAGCCCGGCGACCTCTACGCCGAGATCCGCATCGTGGTCCCGCCCAGTCCCACGCCCGGCGAGCGGCGCCTCTTCGAGGAGCTGGCGCGCACGTCGGCGTACGACCCGCGGAGCAGCCCATGACCCCCGCCCTGGTCCGCCGACCGCTCATGTCCCTGGAGGCGTTCGCGTCCGCCGGTGGCGTACATCCGCGGCTCGTCACCCGCTTCGTGGCGCTGGGCCTGCTGGAACCGGTGATCGGCCCGGGCGGCGAGCCGGTCTTCCCGGGCACGCAGCTGGCCCGCCTGGCCCGCATCCGCCGCCTGCACGCGGAGCTGCCGCTCAACTACGCCGCCGTCGGCGTGGTCCTGGACCTGCTCGCGCGCATCGACGAACTCGAAGCACAGCTCAGGAGGCGGCCGTGAACATGAACCGACCCGCCGAGGAGTTCGAGGCGCTGTCGCGCTTCGGCCGCGACCTCGTCGCCGACGCGCGCGCCGGGCGGCTCGAGCCCGTCATCGGCCGCGACGAGGAGATCCGGCGCGTGGTGCAGATCGTGTCGCGCAAGACGAAGAACAACCCGGTGCTGGTCGGCGATCCGGGCGTGGGCAAGACCGCGATCGTCGAGGGGCTGGCCCAGCGCATCGTCGACGGCGACGTCCCGGAGGGCCTGCGCGACCACGTCATCTTCGCGCTCGACATGGGCGCGCTCATCGCCGGCGCGAAGTACCGCGGCGAGTTCGAGGAGCGGCTGCGGGCCGTGCTCGACGAGGTCGCCGCCGCCGAGGGCCGGGTCCTGCTCTTCGTCGACGAACTGCACACCGTCATCGGCGCCGGCGCCACCGAGGGCGCGATGGACGCCGGGAACCTGCTCAAGCCGATGCTGGCCCGCGGCGAGCTGCGCATGATCGGGGCGACGACGCTCGCGGAGTACCGCCGCTACATCGAGAAGGACGCGGCGTTCGAGCGGCGCGTCCAGCCGATCCTGGTGCCCGAGCCGACACCCGAGGACGCGGTGACGATCCTGCGCGGGCTGCGGGAGCGGCTGGAGGTGTTCCACGGCGTGCGCATCCTCGACACCGCCCTCATCGCCGCCGTGCGCCTGTCGCACCGGTACATCGCCGACCGCTTCCTGCCGGACAAGGCGATCGACCTCGTCGACGAGGCGTGCGCGATGCTGCGTACCGAGATCGACTCGCAGCCGGCCCAGCTGGACGAGGCGGCCCGGCGCCTGATGCGCCTGGAGATGGAGGAGGCGGCGCTCGCCCCCGAGACCGACCCGGGAAGCGTCGCCCGCCTCGACCAGATCCGACGCGAGATCGCCGACCGGCGCGGCGAGGTCGAGGCGATGCGCGCCCAGTGGAACGCCGAGCGGCAGGCGATCCGCCGGGTGCAGGAGCTCCGCTCCGAGATCGAGGCCGCGCGCCGGGAGGCCGACCTCGCCGAGCGCCGCTACGACCTCGACGACGCCGCCCGCCTGCGCCTGGGCCGCCTGCCGGAGCTCGAGCGCCGGTTCGCGGCCGCGGAGGAGCGCCTCGGCGCCAAACAGTCCGGCCACCGCCTCCTGCGCGAGGTCGTCACGCCCGACGAGATCGCCGGCATCGTCGCGCGCTGGACCGGCATCCCCGTCGCGCGGCTCATGGAGGCCGAGCGCGACAAGCTCCTGCGCCTGCCCGAGATCCTGCACGAGCGCGTCGTGGGCCAGGACGAGGCCGTGCAGGTCGTCGCCGACGCGGTCCTGCGCGCCCGCTCCGGCATCGCCGACCCGCGCCGCCCGATCGGCTCGTTCCTCTTCCTGGGCCCGACCGGCGTCGGCAAGACCGAGCTCGCGAAGACCCTCGCGGCCGCCCTGTTCGACACCGAGGACAGCCTCGTGCGGCTGGACATGAGCGAGTACCAGGAGCGGCACACGGTCTCCCGCCTCGTCGGCGCGCCGCCCGGCTACGTCGGGTACGAGGAGGGCGGGCAGCTGACGGAGGCGGTGCGGCGCAAGCCGTACGCGGTCCTGCTGCTCGACGAGATCGAGAAGGCCCACCCGGACGTCTTCAACACCCTGCTGCAGCTGCTCGACGACGGCCGCCTGACCGACGCCCAGGGCCACACCGTCGACTTCCGCAACACCGTGGTCATCATGACCAGCAACGCGGGCTCCCCCTCGCCGGCCACCGACCCGGAGACGGCCCTGGCGGCGCTGCGCGAGTATTTTCGCCCGGAGTTCCTCAACCGCATCGACGACATCGTCCCGTTCCGCGCCCTGTCCGAGCCCGAGATCGAGCGCATCGTCGAGCTGATGCTGTCCGACCTGCGCACCCGCCTGGCCGAGCGCCGCATCGCCCTGCACGTCACGCCGGCCGCCCGCACCTTCATCGCGGAGTCCGGCTACGACCCCGTCTTCGGCGCACGACCACTGCGCCGCTTCATCCAGCGCGAGGTGGAGACCCGCATCGCCCGGGCGCTGCTGGCCAGCACCGTGACGGAGGACGCCACAATCGACGTCGGCCTGGTCCCCGACGGCCTGGAGGTCACCTTCACCCCGGCCGCAGCGGCGGTGTGACGCCCGGCTGTCGCCTTTCCAGGTTCTTGTCAGGCGCTCAGCCGCAGGACGCGATGCCCGCCTTGAGCTTGCTGCGCACCACGCGGGTCGCGGACTCCGTCACGCGCTTCGCGAACGCCGGGTCGGCCTTCGCCGCGGCCACCAGCGCGTCGGTCATCGGTCCCGCGTCGGAGAGCCGGACGCTGAGCGGCATGTCGCCGCCGGCCTTCACGAACCGCACGGCCCGCTGGCCCACCGGCACCGAGCTGACCGCTGTGGCGGCCCCCAGGTCGTCGGAGAGGACCAGCCCGTCGAAGCCCAGCTTGCCGCGCAGCAGGTCGGTGACGATCGGTGCCGAGAAGGCGGCGACGTTGTCGGGGTCGAGCTTCGGGTACGTCGCCGAGGAGATCATCACCGCGGCGGAGCCGGCGGCGATGCCGCTGCGGAAGGGCTTGAGCGACGGATCGTCCACAGTGGTCAGATCGTCGCGCGCGCCGGTCGACGTGTCGGTGTTGACGCGCACGCGGCCGAGGCCCGGGAAGTGCTTGATCGTGGTGAGCACGCCCGCGCCCTGCACCGCCGTGACGACGGTCGCCACGTCCTCCGCGACCGGGTCGGGCGTCGAGCCGTATTGCCGCTCGAACCCCCCGATCGGCGGGTTCGCCTTGCCCACGTCCGCCGGGACCACGTCGGCCACCGGTGCCAGGTCGATGGTGACGCCGATGCCCTTGAGCCGCCCGGCCCACTCGCCGGTGCGGCTGCTCAGTGTCGCGCTGTCCAGCTTGCCCTGGCTCACCGCGGTCGGAATGGCCGGGAAGTCGTTGCCCTTGAGGGTCTGGACCTGCCCGCCCTCCTGGTCGATGCCGATCTGCAGCGCCAGCCCGCCGCCCTGCCGGGCCGCGTCCTGCAACTGGGCGATCTGCTCGCGCAGCGAGGCGGCCGAGGCCGAGGAGCGCCCCGCGAGAAAGACACCCCCGATTTTGTACTTCTGGATGCTCTGCACAGCCCCGAGGGGCGAACTCAACGGCGTGCCGATCATCAGCAACTGGGCGGCCTGCGCCTCCAGCGGCATCTTGGCCACCAGCGAGGAGGCGCAGTCGGCGGCGGCCGAGGACGCCGGCGGCGCCGCGCCACTGCCGCGGGGAGCCCCGCTGCCGGGCGTGGCCGCGCTCTGCGGTGCCGAGTCATCGCCGGTCCCGGCAACCGCGACGGCGATCCCGCCGGCGACCAGCACGACGGCCGCGACGATGACCCCCCATACGGGGAACGGCCCGATCCTCCCGCGCTCGGACGTCCGGCGCGTTCCTCTCGGCATCCGTTGCTCCATCCCGCGATTTCCGGCGCCGGTGGTCCAGCGCGCCGCGATCGAGGATACGCAAGGCGGCCCAGCCCCGCCCCTCGGCGGTTCCGGCAGAGACTCCTGCCGGACCCGCCGGTGTCGGCCTACCGGTAGGCGGTGAGGAACTTGTCGCGGAACTGGTCCATGCGCCAGACCGGCGCGCCGTCGCCGGGACGCAGCCCGTCCTGCCAGCCCCAGCCGGAGATCTTGTCGAGCACCTTCGGGTCGCGGGCGACGATCGTGATGGGCACGTCGTGGCTCGCGGTGTCGCCGACGATCACCGGTGACGGCTGGTGGTCACCGAGGAACACGACGACGAGGTTGTCGTCGCCGTAGGTCTCGACGTACGAGATCAGGCTGCTCAGGGAGTACACGATGGAGTTGCGGTACGCGGTGCGGATCTTCTCCGACGTGCGCCAGGCGACGTCCGGCGGGTCGCCGGCGGTGCTCATCGTGCTGTACACCGTCCCGTCGCCGATCTCGTCCCACCCGAGCATCTGCGGGATCGGCGTCCACGGCGCGTGGCTGGACACGAGCGGGATCTCGGCGAACACCGGCTGGTGACCGGGCGCGCGCTCCAGCCGCTGGAACGCGGCGAGCGTGAACTGGTCCGGCACCGGCACGTAGCTGAACTTCGGCCCCTTGTAGCCCATGTTCCGCGAGTCGTACAGCTCGTGGTACTGGAAGAACTTCCCCTCCGGCCAGTCCCGGTCGTTGGCCGGCATGATCCCGGCGACGCGCCACCCGGCCCGCCGGAACGCGGCGTTCATCGTGAACCGGTCCCCGGCCAGCAGCGTCGCGCTGCGCTGGTTGTTGTCGACCCACAGCCCTGAGAGCAGGGTCTCGTGCGCCATCCAGCTCCCGCCGCCGGTGATCGGCGAGGTCAGAAACGCCGAGCGCGCCGAGAACCCGGCCGCCGCCAGCCGCCGGGTCCCCTCGTCGAGGGTGGCGTTGACCTGCGGCGCGTACTGCGGGTTGGACACCGCGTCCCGCCCGTAGCTCTCCACGAACGTCAGCAGCACGTCCTTGCCCCGCAGCGAGGTGAGCAGCTGCGATCCCGGCACGTCGCGGAACGCGTCGATTTGCGACTGCCGCCCGAACTTCGCCCCGTCGTCGATGTCGCGCCGGACGAGCCCGACCTGCACCCCGATGGCCCCGACGGCCCCGTCGGAGGCGACCGGCACCCCGTCGGCGATCTGCACGTTGAGCACCGCGCACAGCGCCCAGACCCCGGCCAGCACCGCGGTTCCCCGTGCGGTGGCCTGCTCGTGGCGCACCGCGAGCCGGCCCAGCCGCCGCAGCGCCAGCGTCATGACGACGGGGACGCTGAGCACGACGATCCCGAGCACGATCGTGGCGCCGAGCGCCGCGGCCTTCCCCAGCGACGACTCGACCAGCTCGAACGCCGGGCGCAGCAGCACCCAGTCCAGCACCGGGTCGAACGGCCGGGACAGCGCGGTGTAGAAGCCGAGGTTGAACAGCCGGATGACGATCAGCAGGCCGAGCCCGACTCCGGCCCCGCCGAGCACCAGCGACCGCGCCCGTCCCCGCACGGCGAGGAAGAGCGCCACCAGCAGCAGCCCCTCGATCGGGATCCGTAGGAACGCCCCGGCGCTGAACTGCGTGAGCCGGTCGGGCGCCATGAGCGTGAACAGCACGACGGCCGCGCCGAGCACCGTCCCGACCCACACCGCCACGCGCCGGACGAGCGCCCCGGCGCCAGTCCGCTTCGCAGCAGGCGGGGTCACCGCCGGCTCAGGCTCCAGCACGGCGGGTTGATCCGCGGCGGCGCTCACGGACCGCGACGATACGGACATCAGGACGACACCGCCACCGTGAGCGACTGCTGCCGCCACCGCCACAGCACCTCGGAGCCGAACGACTCCACGAGGAACAGCAGCGAGATCGCCACGACGGTCGTCGTCACCGCCGCGGGCAGCAGGCCCGACGCCGCGACCGCGAGCGTCACGCCCTGCATCGCCGCGACCACCTTGCGCCAGTAGCTGGGCGGGATCGGCCCGCGCAGCCACGGCACCAGCCAGGTCGCGACCCCGATCACGTAGCGCATCGCCCCGATGACCAGCACCCACGGCCCGACGACCTCGGCGACGTACGCGCTGAGCACGAGGATCAGCCAGGCGTCGGTCTCCATGTCGAACTTCGCGCCCACGGCCGTGACGGTGCCGGTACGGCGGGCCAGGTGACCGTCGAGGGCGTCCAGCGCGAGCGCGACCGCGGCGAGCACGCACAGTGTCGGGATCGACACGGGCCGGGTGAACGAGTCGGCGGTGAGGGCCGCGACCCCGCCGGCGAGCCCGGCCCGGGTCATCGTCACCCAGTTGGCGGCCCCGAACACCTCGGCGCCGGAGCGTTGCAGCGCGTATCCGAGCGCCAGGTATGTGACGATCCCGCTGGCGAGGCCGATCAGCCAGCCCGCCGTACCGAGCCCGACGGTCCCGGAAAGGACGCCCAGCACGGCGCAGTGGAAGATCAGTCCGGTGAGTGGACCGGTTCGAACCCGCGGCATCGTCGCTCCGTATCGGTGGCTGTGCTTTCGACCATGGACCCGACAGTGCATACGCGCGCGGTGCCGCGCCGGTTCGACCGCCACCGAGAGCATCCGGTCGCCACTGAGAGTAAAGGAGCAACCATTGCGCGAGGCGCACGCGTTCTGGACGACCGCGGACGGCGGGGAGATCCGCCCGGCCGCGCTGCCCACGCCGGGTGAGGACGAGGTGCTGGTCCGGACGTTGTACTCGGGTGTGAGCCGCGGCACCGAGACCCTCGTCCTGTCCGGCCGGGTCCCCGCCGGCCAGCGCGAGGTCATGCGCGCCCCGTTCCAGGAGGGCGACTTTCCGTACCCGGTCAAGTACGGCTACCTCAACGTCGGCGTCGTCGAGGCCGGGCCGGACGACCTGCTCGGCCGCGCGGTGTTCTGCCTGTTCCCGCACCAGAGCGCGTACGTGGTGCCGCGGGACGCCGTCGTGCCGCTGCCTGACGGCGTCCCGCCGCGCCGCGCCGTGCTGGCCGGCACCGTCGAGACCGCGGTCAACGCCCTGTGGGATGCGGCCCCGCTGATCGGCGACCGGGTCAGCGTCGTCGGGGCCGGCATGGTCGGCTGCAGCGTCGCCGCCCTGCTGGGCCGCATCCCCGGCGCCGAGGTCGAGCTGATCGACACCGACCCGTCGCGCGCGGCGATCGCGGAGGCACTCGGCGTGACGTACACGAGCCCGCTCTCCGCCTCGGCCGGGCGCGACCTGATCGTGCACGCGAGCGCCACGGAGGGTGGCCTGCAGCGCTCCCTCGACCTGCTCGCGCCGGAGGGGACGGTACTGGAGCTGAGCTGGTACGGCGACCGCCCCGTCACCGTCGCGCTCGGCGGCGCGTTCCACTCCGGCCGGCTCACGATCCGCAGCAGCCAGGTCGGCACCGTGTCGCCGGCCCGCCGCGCGACCCGCACCTACGCCGACCGGATGGCCCTGGCCCTGCGCCTGCTGCGTGACCCGGCCTTCGACGCGCTCATCACCGGCTCGTCCCCGTTCGCGCAACTGCCGGCCGTCCTGCGCGACCTGGCCGACGGCACCCGGCCGGCCCTGTGCCACGTGATCACCTACGACAACGACTGACAGGAGCGCACCGCGTGTACAGCCTCACCGTCCGTGACCACATGATGATCGCCCACAGCTTCCGCGGCGAGGTCTTCGGCCCCGCCCAGCGCCTGCACGGCGCGACGTACGTGGTCGACGTGACGTTCTTCCGCCGCGAGCTCGACGCCGACAACCTGGTGGTCGACATCGGCCTGGCGTCGCAGGAGCTCAAGGACGTGCTGGCCGCGCTGAACTACCGCAACCTGGACGACGAGCCGGACTTCTCGGGCGTGAACACGTCCACGGAGATGCTCGCCGCCGTGGTCGCCGATCGCCTGGCCGCCCGCGTCGGCTCGGGCGCCCTGGGCCCGGGCGCGGCGGGCCTGGAGCGGCTGTCGGTGACCCTGCGCGAGTCCCACGTCGCCCGGGCCACCTACGAGCGCCCTCTGTGACCGGCCCGCCGGGTGAGCTGTTCGCGGTCCTGCCGAACGACATCGACGACGCCGCGGCGCCCAGCGGCGGCAACCGGTACGACCGCGAGGTCTGTACCGGCCTGACCACCCTCGGCTGGGCGGTCCGCGAGCTCGCCGCGCACGGTGCGTGGCCGGGCCCGCACGGCGCCGATCTCGCGGCGCTCGGCGCGCTGCTGAGCGGGCTGCCGGCCGGCGCCCTCACGCTCGTGGACGGGCTGGTCGCCTCCTGCTCACCGGGCGTGCTGGCGGCCCACGCGGCCCGGCTGCGGCTCGTGGTGCTGGTGCACATGCCCTTCGGTGACACGGACCCGGCGGCGCGCCCGGCCGAGCACCGCTCGCTGCACGCCGCCGAGGCGATCGTCACGACCAGCGACTGGACGCGGCGGCGGCTCCTGGAGCTGTACGACCTGCCGGTCGGCCGTATCCACGTGGCCACTCCGGGTGCTGACCCGGCGCCGGTCGCCGCCGGCTCGGACGGCGCGCGCTCCGGCGCCCCGGCGCTGCTCTGCGTGGCCGTGGTCGGCCGGCACAAGGGCCACGACGTGCTGGTCGAGGCCCTGGCCCGGGTCGCGGACCTGGCCTGGACGTGCGTGTGCGCCGGTTCGCTGGAGCGCGACCCCGCGTTCGTCGCGGCGCTCACCGCCCGCGTCGACGCCCTCGCGCTCGGCGACCGCCTGCGCCTGGCCGGGCCGAAGACCAGGACGGAGCTCGACGATCTCTACGCCGGGGCGGACCTGCTGGTGCATCCGTCGCTCGGCGAGACCTACGGCATGGTCGCCGCCGAGGCCCTCGCCCGCGGCATCCCGGTCCTGGGCACGACCGCGAAGGGCCTGCCCGAGGCCGTCGGCCGCGGCCCGGGGCTGCTGGTGCCGCCGGGCGACGCCGGCGCGCTCGCCGGGGCCCTCCGCGACTGGCTCGGCGACGGGGCGCTACGGCATCGGCTTCGCGTGGCGGCACTCGAGCGGCGGGGCACGCTCACGGGCTGGGACGTCACCGCCCGTACGATCTCCGACACGCTGCGCGGCCTGCCGGATCGGGCGGCGGGTTCCGGACACTGCGGAGCGGGCCTGGCGCGGAACTGAACCTGATCGGGCCAGGGGGCGTATGACAGGAGAGATCGTTCGAAGGAGTCGCCATGCCGAGCACCGAAGCGCCGGTGCGCCACCGGGCGCCGGCCGAGCCGGTGCCGGGCACCGGCGGCGAGGGGTCGCAACCGGCGGTACAGCGGCGGCGCTCGCACTGGGGTCTCATCCGGACGGTCGGCGGGCTGGCGGTGCTCGCCATGCTGGTGTGGCGCCTCGGCAGCGGGCCGTTCCTCGCCGGGCTGCGGATGATCGACCTGTGGGCGGTCGCCGCCGCGGTCGGGGTCGGCGCGGCGACGATCGTCGCGTGCGCCTGGCGGTGGCGGCTCGTGGCGCGCGGGCTCGGGATGCGGCTGCCGCTGCGCACCGCGGTCGCCGAGTTGTACCGCGCGGTGCTCATCAACTCCACGCTGCCGGGCGGCGTGCTGGGTGACGTCGACCGGGCGGTCGGGCACGGGCGCGAGGACGGTGACGTCGGGCGCGGCATCCGGGCGGTCGTCTGGGAGCGGGCGGCCGGGCAGCTGGTGCAGTGCGTGCTCGCCGTCGCGCTGCTGTGGGCGCTGCCGTCGCCGGTGCGAGCCTACGTGCCGCGCATCGCCGCCGTCGCGGCCGGGTTCGCCCTGGTCGTGGCGCTGCTGGCACTGGTCGCCGGGCGGCGCGGGCCGCGGGTGTGGCGCCGGTTCGTGCGCACGGCCCGCGCCGACGTGCGTGAGGTGCTGCTGGCCCGGCGGATCTGGCCCGGTGTCGTGTTCTGCTCCGCCGTTGCGGTCGGTGGTCACCTGCTCACGTTCCTGGTCGCCGCGCGGACCGCTGGCCTGACCGCCCCGGCGAGCCAGTTGCTGCCGCTCACGTTGCTGGCGCTGCTCGCGATGGGGGTGCCGGCGAACATCGGCGGGTTCGGGCCGCGGGAGGGCGTCGCGGCGTGGGCGTTCGGCGCCGCGGGCCTGACCGCCGCGCAGGGTGTCGCGACCGCGACGGTCTACGGGGTACTCGTGTTGGTGTCGAGCCTTCCCGGCGTCGCGGTGCTGCTGTTCCGCCGACGCGCCGTGGCCAGCTGAAGGAGAGGGATGTTCGAAACATTGCCCGGGGCGACGATGCGCACGCAGGTGACCGTGCCGCTGCGGCTCCTCGACGGGTACTGCGCCACCGCCCGCCTGTTCTCGTTCAACGGCCTGGTCGACGGGCGTGAGCACGTCGCGTTCGGCCTCGGTGACTGGGCGCAGTCGCTGCGCCGCAGCGCCGGCGGCGGCGCCGCACCCCTGGTGCGCCTGCACAGCGAGTGCCTGACCGGCGACATCTTCGGCAGCGAGCGGTGCGACTGCGGGCCGCAGCTGCGCGAGGCCATCGAGCGGATCTCGGAGGCGGGCGGATTCCTGCTGTACCTCAGGCAGGAGGGGCGGGGCATCGGGCTGTACTCCAAACTGGACGCGTACGCGCTGCAGGACACCGGCCTGGACACCTTCGAGGCCAACGTCGCGCTCGGTCACGCGGAGGACGCGCGCGACTACTCCGCGGCGGCGCAGATGCTCGACGCCCTCGGCGCGTCGCGGATCGCGCTGCTGACCAACAACCCCGACAAGGCCGACCAGCTCGACCGGCTCGGCGTGACCGTGGCCAGCGTGGTGCCGACCGGCGTGTTCCTGAGCCCGGCCAACGCGGGCTACCTGGCGGCAAAGGCGAGCCGTGCCGCGGCCCGGTGAGTCGACGATGGCGCCGCCGCTGCGTGACGCCCTGACCACGATCAGCAACAACCCGTTCGCCGCGGGCACGAGACCCGCCACGGAGGTGCGCAACAGCGCGGGAACGGGGGGTGACCGAGCGGCGACGAACAGCGACGCGGTGACCGCGCAGCGCGACAATACGGCCGTGCAGACCGATGTCACGACCCCCCGTGAGCGGCCCTACGTCCTGCTGAGCTGCGCCATGTCACTGGACGGCTACCTCGACGACGCCACCGACGAGCGCCTCGTGCTCTCCAACAGCGAGGACCTCGACCGCGTCGACGCGACGCGCGCGGCGTGCGACGCGATTCTGGTCGGCGCCAACACCATCCGCCGCGACAACCCGCGGCTCATGGTGCGCGCCCCGGAGCGGCGCGAGCGGCGGGCCGAGAACGGGCTGCCGCCGCTGCCGGTCAAGGTCGCCATCGTCGGCCACGGCGACGTCGACCCGCAGTCACGGTTCTTCACCGACGGTGACACCGAGAAGATCGTGTACTGCGCGACGAAGACCGCCTGCCACCACCGCGCCCGGCTCGGCGGGCGCGCCGAGGTCGTCGACGGCGGCGAGCCTGTCGACCTGGGCCTCGCCCTGCAGGACCTCGCCGCTCGCGGGGTGCGCCGGCTGCTGGTCGAGGGCGGCAGCACCATCCACACGATGTTCCTCACCGCCGGGCTCGTCGACGAGCTCCAGCTGGTCATCGCTCCGTTCTTCGTCGGCGACGGGCGCGCGCCGCGCTTCGTGGGCGACGGCCGTTTTCCCTGGCACTCCGGGCACCGCGCGACGATGGTGGAGGTACGACAGATGGACGACGTGGTGCTGCTGCGCTACGCCCTCTCCGATCGGTTCGGCGCGTCGTGACCCCGTCGACGAGCCCCGCCGCGGCCCCGGTCCGGATCCCCGATCCCAGGCCCGCCATCTCGGAGCGGGTCCAGCGCCACCGGCGGCCGCGGGGCGGCACCGGGCCGCAGCGCGCGACGGTCGCGCTGCTCGCCGTGGCGCTCGCCAACGCCGCCGTGGTCGAGGTGCTGTTCTTCACCGCCACCGACGCGCCGAACACGATGCTGTCGGTCGGGCGGTTCCTCGGCCTGCACGCCGCGGTACTGCTGGCGCTGCAGCTGGTGCTCGTGGCCCGCGTGCCGTGGCTGGACCGGCGGCTCGGCATGGGCCAGCTCACCGCCTGGCACCGCTGGGTCGGCATCGCCCTGGCGTGGACGATCATCGTGCACGCCACGCTCGCGTCGTGGGCGTACGCCCGGATCAACCACTGGCCCTTCGGCACGCTCGCGGAGAAGTGGCTCGGCTCGCTGGGCACGCTCGCCGGCATCATCTCCGGCACGCTGCTGCTGCTCGTCGTGCTCGCCTCGACCCGGGCGATGCGCCGCCGGATGCCGTACGAGCTCTGGCACGCGGTACACATCGGCACCTACGCGGTCGTCGGGTTCGCGATCGTGCACCAGACCGTGGAGAACCCGATCTCGCAGCCGGCCACCTGGGCCAAGGTGTACTGGTGGCTGCTGTGGACGGTCGCGATCGGGCTGTTCGTCCTCGGCCGGATGCTGCTGCCGCTGTACCGCAACCTCCGCCACAACCTGCGCGTCTCGGCCGTCGTCCCCGAGTCCGACGACGTGGTCTCCGTGTACGTCACCGGCCGCGCCCTCGACAAGATGCCGGCACACGCCGGGCAGTTCTTCCTGTGGCGCTTCCTCACCCCGGGCCGCTGGTGGCAGGTCAACCCGTTCTCGCTGTCGAAGGCGCCGGACGGACGCGGCCTGCGGCTCACCGCCAAGGCCGTCGGCGCCGGCACCGCACGCCTGCGCGACCTGCGCGTCGGCACCCGCGTGTTCGCCGAGGGCCCCTACGGCGCGTTCACCGGGCAGCACCGAACCAAGTCGGCGACGCTGCTGATCGCCGGCGGCGTCGGCATCACGCCGATCCGGTCGCTCATGGAGGATCTCGACGGCTCGCTCGTGGTGCTGTACCGCGTCCGCTCCGAGTCCGAGGCGGCGCTGCTGGGCGAACTGCGGGACCTGGCCCACACCAAGCAGGCCAAGCTGCTGCTGGTCGTGGGGCGCACCCGGGACACGACGCCGCCCCCGCTGAGCGCGGAGCACCTGGAGAAACTGGTCCCCGACATCCGCCGGCGCGACGTGTACGTCTGCGGCCCGACCGCCATGACGAACGCGGTCCTGGCATCCCTGCGCAAGCTGGGCGTGCCGCGCATCCAGCAGCACGCGGAGATCTTCGCGATGGCCGATTAGATGGCGCGGTACGGCCGCGCGGTACGCACTCACGCCGCGGTGTACGCGGTGGACGTGGCGTGGCGGCCGAGGTCCCGGTCACCCGCACGCTGCTTGAGTTCTTCCTTGACCGTCTGAAGATAGCTGGTGAACGCCCTCGCCAACGGCGCCAGCCCGTTCGATCGCCAGCTGAGGAAGAAATCGTTGAACAGTGCGCGATCTCCGGCCAGGGTGCAGGCCCGAACCGCTCCGGCCGCCAGCCACGGCCGCGCCGTGGTCGCCGGGACGAGGGCGACACCGAGACCGGCCGCGACCGCCTCGTTCACCGCCGTGCTGCCCCGCAACTGCGCAACGTACTGCGACCCGCCTGGTAAGCCGCCTACCAGGTTCCGCATCACGGACAGCGAGAAAGAACCCTCCTCGCGGATGACCTTCGGCAGGCGAGCGAGGGTCTCGACAGGTACAGGCTCCGGAACTTCCATTCCGGCGGGGCGCACGACGATGAGGAACTCGCGGTAGAGCAGGTCCGACGCGAGTCCGGGAATGTTCCGCGGCCGCGGACCGACCGCGATCTCGATGTCGCCCGCCTCGATCCAGCCGGCCAGCTCCGTGGTGTTGCCGATGCGGACCTCGACGACGACCTGCGGGTATCGGCGGTTGAACTTCGAGATGACCTCGGGCAGGACGAAGTTGCCGGCGCTGTCGACCGCGCCCACCCGCACCACGCCATGCTCGGCCGTGCGGAACTGCCGGCCCGCCTCCTCCAGCTCGGCGAGCGCGTGCAGCACCTGCTGAGCGTATCCGTACAGCACCTCACCGGCCTCGGTCAGGTGGATGCGGGGTTGCGAGCGAACGAACAGTGGAAAGCCGCAGTGCTGCTCCAGGCGTCGGATCTGCGTGGACACATGCGGCTGGGAGACGAAACGATCCTTCGCCACCGCGGAGAAGGACTGGCTGCGGACGGCCGCGCAGAACATCTCCAGCATCTGGATGGATATGGCCATCATCAACGCCTATCAGGCGTGATTGACGGGCCCCGCAAGCCGGCGTTAACCCTCGCCTTCGCTCGCGTGGAGATCGGCACACGGTGAGGTGACCGATCCACAGCCTCGGCACACGCCACCGGGCGTTCAGCGCGAGGCGACACAACCGTCTCCGTTCCACGACCCGCGCGTCAACAGCCCCGGCTATACGTGTTTGTCGCGCATTCGGCTGCGTTATACCCGCATCACAAACGCGTCGGTATGGCCGAAGGCCGGCCTCGGACAGACTCAAGCCGCGCCCGAAAGCGCGCCTGATGCCGGCCGGCGGCCGACTCGCCGGGTCAACTACCTCACGACGTTTGCTGGATGGAGCCGACGACAGTGGATACTCCTCGAACCGACAGCGCCGACCTGATCAGTCGGCGGCGGATTCTCCGATGGGCTGCCCTGGGGGCCGGCGCGGCGGCTCTGGGGCCGGCCTTGGCGGCCTGCGGCGGCGACGCCTCGTCGCCGAGCGCCGCGGCGAGCGCGGGGCCGAGCGGAGTCCTGCCGCCCGTGCCCAAGAACGGCAAGAACTTGCCCGTGCTGAAAATCGGCGTGGCCAGCCTGCCCACCACCATGGATCCCAGCCTGTCGCCGGGCAACGCGAGCATCCGGATCCACTGCAACGCCTTCGAGATGCTGGTCCTGGCCGACCAGCGCGAGAACTACGCGCTGAAGCCGATGCTGGCCAGCAGCTACACCAGGGTCGACGATCGGACCCTCGAACTGACGCTGAACCCGGCGGCCAAGTTCCACGACGGCAGCCCGCTGACGGCCGAGGACGTCAAGTTCAGCTTCGACCGCATGAAGCAGAACATCCCCGGCATGCAACTGACCGCGTCGCTGATGGCCAACATCAAGACGGTCGACGTCGTCGATCCCGGCAAGGTCAGGGTGACCGGGAACGCCCCGGATCCCATCCTCGAGGAGCGGCTGTCGTCGGCCTGGGGTTCCTGGATCATCCCGAAGGCCTACTACGAGAAGGTCGGCACGAACCAGTTCGGCCTCAAGCCGGTGGGGACGGGGCCGTACAAGGTGCAGGAGTTCACCGCGCAGCGCGTCGTGCTGACGCGGTTCGAGGACTACTGGGGGCCGCGCCCCGTCGCCGACAGGATCGAGTACGTCCTCTACCCGGAGGTCGCTCCCCGGATGACGGCGCTGTTCAACGGCGAGGTCGACATCGCCACCCAGATTCCGCCCGACCAGCTCTCCGCGGTGTCCAACCGCCCCGGCTTCAGTGCCAAGAACGTCGTACTGGAGAACATGCACCTGTTGACGGTCAACCCGTCGGCGCCCGGGCTGTCCGACCCGAAGCTGCGACAGGCCCTGAGCCTGGCCATCGACCGGCAGCTGCTGGTCGACACGCTGTGGGGCGGCCAGGCGAAGGTGCTGCGGGGCCACCAGTTCCCGCAGTACGGCAAGCTGTACGTTGACGACTACCCGCTGTACCCCTACGACCTGGAGAAGGCGAAGTCGCTGGTGCAGGCGTCGTCGTACCAGGGCGAAGAACTCGTCTACGAGCTGACACCGGGGTACTACACCAACGCCGACGTCGCCGCCCAGGCCGTGGTCAGCATGTGGCAGAAGATCGGCGTCAAGTGCCGCGTCACCAACGTCCAGACCCAGACCAGGAACAGCATCGGCACCTGGTCGAACTCGATGCGCTTCCCCGACCCGCTGGGCGGGCTGTGGCTGCTGTGGAGCCCGGCCGCTGGCAACACGTGGTGGAAGGGCGGCGACCCCGACTTCACCGCGACCGGTGAGGAGATGGCGCGGACCATGGACGACTCGCAGCGCAAGTCGCTGGCCAAGAAGCTGATGCAGACGTGGGACACCGTCGTGCCGGGGATCCCGCTGTACTACCCGTTCGAGACGACCGCGGTACGCGACGGGCTCAACTGGTGGCCCTACGCATCGCAGATGATGGACTTCACCGCGGCCAACTTCTCGGTGAGCTGATGGCGCTGCTCGAGGTGCGCGACCTGCGGACGCACTACGTCACGAAGCACGCGGTGACGCGGGCGGTCGACGGCGTGGACCTGACCATCGGTGCGGGCGAGAACGTGGGCGTGGTCGGCGAGTCGGGTTCGGGCAAGAGCACGCTCGGCCGATCGATGCTGCGGCTGGTCGACGGCCGGCGGGCAAGGATCGTCGCCGGATCGGTCCGCTTCGAAGGCGTCGATCTGTTGCGGCTGTCGCGCAGGCAGCTCGACCGGGTGCGCGGCGGCCGGATCGGCGTGGTGTTCCAGAACGCGCAGTCGGCGCTCAACCCGGTGTTCACGATCGGGAACCAGATCGCGGAGTCGCTGCGCGCCCACACGGAGCTGACCCGGCCGCAGATCAGGCGACGCACGACAGAACTGCTCGCGCAGGTCGGGGTGCCCGACCCTGACCTGCGCCGCGGCCAATTCCCGCACGAGCTCTCCGGCGGCCTGCAGCAGCGGGTGGCGATCGCGATCGCGTTGGCCTGCGGGCCCCGGCTGCTGATCGCCGACGAACCGACCACCGCCCTGGACGTGACCATCCAGGCCCAGATCCTGGCCCTGCTGACGCAGATCGGCCGGGAGACCGGCATGGGCGTGCTGGTCATCAGCCACAACCTCGGCGTCATCGCGCAGGTGTGCACGCGGACGCTGGTCATGTACGGCGGGGTCGTCATGGAAGAGGGACCCACCGACGACCTGTTCGACACGCCGCGCCACCCCTATACGCAGGGACTTCTGCGGTCGGTCGCGAGCGTCGACTCCGTGCAGGAACGGCTCTACACGATCCCCGGAGCGGTCCGCCGGCTGACCACCCCCACCTCGGCCGGGCCCGTGCCGGCCTGCCGGTTCGCCGCCCGGTGCGAACATGTCGTGCAGCGCTGTCGTACCGCGGAGCCGCCGCTGCTGACCGAGCCCGACGGGCGGCGGGTCCGCTGCTGGCTGTCCGGCGCTGCCCGGGAGGCGGAGCATGCCGGCGCCTGACAGTGTCCCGCTGGTCGAACTCGCCGGCGCGAGCAAGGTCTACCTCTCCGGCCGGCGGCTGGGGCGCCGGGGCGTCGGCATCAGGGCCGTGGACGGGGTCACGCTGTCCATCGACGCCGGCGAGACCCTTGGCGTCGTCGGGGAGTCGGGCTGCGGCAAGTCCACCCTCGCCGGCCTGCTGATGGGTCTGATCACCCCGACGGGGGGCACGGTCCGCTACCGCGCCCAACTCCTGCGTGGCAGAACCCTCAAGGAGTATCGGCGGCACGCGCAGATGGTGTTCCAGGATCCCTACTCGTCGCTCGATCCGCGGATGACGGTCCGGCGTAGCGTCGAGGAGCCCCTACGCATCCATACGCGGCTCACCGGTCGGCAGCGGTCGGAGGCCGCGGCCGAGGTGCTCAGCCACGTCGGTCTTGACGTGACGGCCCTGGACAGGTATCCCCACCAGTTCAGCGGGGGCGAGCGGCAGCGCATCACCATCGCCCGCGCGATGATCCTGCGTCCCCAGCTGCTCGTCTGCGACGAGCCGGTCTCCGCGCTCGACGTGTCGGTGCAGGCACAGATCCTGAACCTGCTCCTCGACCTGAAGGCCGAGTTCGGCCTGACCACGGTGTTCGTCTCGCACGACATGGGCGTGGTCCGCCACGTCAGCGACCGCGTCGCCGTCATGTACCTGGGCCGCGTGGTCGAGATCGGCAGCCGGTCGAACCTGTTCGAGCGGCCCGAACACCCGTACACCCGTGGGCTGCTGGCCGCCGCGCCGCGCTTGCGCCGGCACGACCGTAGCGCCCCCGCGCCGATCGCCGGTGAGGTCCCGAGCCCGGCCGATCCGCCGCCCGGATGCGGGTTCCAGACCCGGTGCCCGGTGGTGATGCCGGTGTGCCGCCGGGAGATCCCCCCGCTGCAGCCGCGCCGCACCGGGCATCACGTCGCGTGCCACCTCGACAACGGCGATCCGGCGTCCATCGGGGACGCGGCATGAAGGCGTACCTGCTCGCCCGGGTTCTGCGCGCGATCATGACGATCTGGGTCGTTCTGACGATCGTATTCTTCCTGTCACACCTGTCGGGCGACCCGACGCAGTGGCTGCTGCCCGACGACGCGAGCGCACGGGACCGGGCCGCGCTGCGCGCCTCGCTCGGGCTGGACCGTCCGATCTGGCAGCAGTACTGGGACTACCTGGTCGGCCTCAGCCATGGCCGGATGGGCACCAGCTACGCGTACCATCGCCCGGTCTCGGACCTGTTCCTGCAGCGGGCGCCGTACACGGTCGCGCTGGGTGGGCTCGCGCTGCTCGTCGCCGTCGTCGCCGGGATTGCCCTGGGCACACTCGCGGCGACGAAGCGTGGCACCGTCATCGACCGGCTGAGCATGACCTCGGCCGTAGGCGGCGAGGCGATCCCCGACTTCGCCCTGGGCATCCTGCTCGTGCTGGTGTTCAGCCTGACGCTGCACGTGTTGCCCAGCGGCGGCTACTCCTCGCCCCAGCACTACATCCTGCCGGTCGTGACCCTCGCGGCCGGCGCCACGACGGGTGTGGCCCGATGGACCCGCGGCGCCATGGTCGACGTGCTGGGCCAGGACTACCTCGAAACGGCCCGGGCCAAGGGAATCGGCGAGGTCAGGGTGGTCCTGAAGCACGCGATGCGCAACTCGCTGATCCCCGTCGTGACCGTTCTCGGCCTGCAACTGGGCACGCTGATCGGCGGCGCGGTGGTCGTCGAGACCGTCTTCGGCTGGCCCGGGGTGGGCTCGCTGATCGTCGCCGCCGCGCAGAGCAGAGACCTGCCCGTCATCCAGTTCGGCGTGCTCGTCGTCGCCGGCACCGTCGTGTTCGCGTCGCTGCTCGTCGACCTCAGCTACGCCCTCCTCGACCCCAGGATCCGCATCCATGCTTGACGCGAACGCCCCGGGCCGCCGGTCGGTGCTGCGCCGGCTGCCTGCCGTCATCTCGACGGTCCTCCTGGCGCTCATCGCCCTGTGCGCGGCCGTCTTCCCGATGATCGCCCGGGTCGACCTCGGCGCGACGGACCTGCTGAACCGCCTCAAGCCACCCGTCTTCGAACCCGGCGGCAGCTGGGCACACCCGCTCGGCACCGATCCGTTGGGCCACGACTACCTGGTGCAGCTCATCTACGCCACCCGCAACTCGCTGGGCATCTCGGTGGCCGGCATGCTGATCGCCACCGTCATCGGCACCCTCATCGGCATCGTCGCGGGCCTGTGGGGCGGGATCGCCGACGCGCTGCTGGCGTTCCTCGTCGACGTCCGGCTGGCGGTACCCTCCATCGTCATCGCGACCGCGTGCGCGGCATTCTTCGGATCCACGCCCCAGTCGCTGATCCTCATCATCGGCCTGACCGGGTGGGCGGGGTTCGCCCGGATCGTTCGCGGTGAGATCCTTCGCCTGCGGGAGCTCACATTCATCGTCGCGAGCCGATCAATGGGCGCCTCCCGCGGCCGGATCCTCGTGGAGCACGTGCTGCCCAACATCTCGTCGCTGCTCATCGTGAACGCGACGCTGCAGCTCAACAGCTTCATCCTCCTGGAGTCCGGGCTGTCGTTTCTCGGTCTGGGCCTGCAGCCGCCGAACGTGTCCCTCGGACTGCTGGCGAGCAAGGGCCGCGACTACCTCATCGATCAGTGGTGGCTGGCGGTCGCGCCGTCGCTGGTCATCGTTTTCGTCATCGCCCAGCTGACGCTGCTCGGGGACCGGCTGCGCGACCGGAGCGACCCGAGACTCAGACCCACCTCGTAAGACCGCAGTCAAATACCAGCACAGTCAGGAGAATCACCAGTGGTCAATGTGATCGCTCATCGCGGCTTCTCGGCGGTCTACCCCGAGAACACCCTCACCGCGTTCCGCGCCGCGATGGAGCTGGCCGTGGAGTCGATCGAGTTCGACGTCCACCTGACCGCGGACGACGAGTTGGTCGTGATCCACGATCACACCCTCGACCGCACGACGTCGGGCACCGGTGCGGTCAGCCAGTTGACGCTCGAGGACATCCAGCGGCACAACGCGGCGGCCGGCTTCGACCTGCCGGCCGAACCAGTGCCCACCCTGGGCGCCGTGCTCGACCTGCTGGGTGGCCGGACCCGCCTCAACATCAACGTCAAGCCGGAGAACAGCACGCGGAAGCGCCTGATCGACGGCGTGGTGAAGGCGATCGGCCAGCGCGACCTGGCCGACACGGCGTACATCGCCGGCGAGGAGGAGAGCCTGCGCCTGGCCCGGCAGCTGAACCTGGACGCCGGCCTGTGCAACCTCGACGTCGAGCCCGCCGCGACGCTGCTCAAGCGGTCCGTCGCCATCGGCTGCGAGCTGATCCAGCCGGGGCACGCGGTGGTGTCCAAGGACATGGTCACGGCCGCGCACGAGGCCGGCGTCGAGGTCAACGTCTTCTGGGCCGACGAACCCGCCGAGATGCGGCGGCTCATCTCGATGGGCGTGGACTCCATCCTCACCAACCGGCCCGACGTCCTCATCGCCGTGCGGAAGGGCCTCGGCTGATGACGGTACGAGTGGCCGCGGTGCAGCCGCCGCTGGAGCCTGACGACGACCTGGCCCACGACAAGACGATCAAGCGCGGCCTGGCGCTCGTCGTCGACGCGATCGAGCACGGCGCCCAGATCGTGTGCCTGCCTGAGTACTTCGCGGTGATCGGGCTCGACCGCCGGGATCCCGCGCAGCAGATGCGGTTGGCGGACGCGGTGCTGGAGCGCTGCCGCGAACTGTGTCCCGCTGGAGTGACCATCCTGTGCCCAACGGTCGAGTTCGCCGGCGAACACCGGTACAACACCACGTGGGTGCTCGACGGAAACGGCCGCGCCGACCTGTACCGCAAGACTCACCTGACCAAGAGCGAACGCGTCCGCCGGCGGCTGGTCCCGGGAGACACGCTGTCGGTGTTCGAGGCGTCGGGACTACGGTTCGGGATCGCCAGCTGCTACGACATGTACTTTCCGGAGACGGCTCGGGTGCTGGCCCTGGCCGGGGCCCGAGCGATCTTCTTCCCCGCCCTGCAACGCGCCGAATCACTGGAGACGATCCAGCTGCAGGTGCGGGTACGCGCCCTGGACAACTGCGTGTTCGTGGTGCGCTCGGCATTCGGCCATCCCGCGCAGGCGGCCGTCCGGCAGGGCATCACGCTGGGCGGCACCTGCGTGGCAGATTGGGAGGGAAGGCTGGTAGCCGACCTCGGCGTACGCGAGGGCGTGCTCTACTTCGACGTGCCGACCGCCGCCCCGCCGGCTCGCCTGCGCTCCTACGAGGGCGAGCCCGATGATCCGGCCCGATACCTGTTCGAGGACCGGCGACCGGAGCTGTACCGGACGATCAGCGAGGTGATGCAACACCACTGAGCTCGTGCGGGTCACTCGCGATCATGTTCACGGGCATGCACCGGGCGCGGAGATCCTCGGCGAGCGCAAGCGCACAACGCCGACCGGATCGGCACCGGCGCGCCGGCTACTTCTTGTTCTTCTTGCGCGGCTTGACCGTGATGTGGATCGGCGTGCCGGTGAACTCGAACTCCTCGCGCAGCCGGCGCTCGACGAAGCGGACGTAGCCGGGGTCCAGCACGCCCGTCGTGAACAGCACGAACTTCGGCGGCGACACGCCGGCCTGGGTGGCGAACAGCACGCGCGGGGCCCGGCCGCCGCGGACCGGGTGCGGGGTGGCCTGCACGAGCGCGGTCAGCCACTGGTTGAGCTGGCCGGTCGGCACGCGCCGCTCCCAGTTCGCCAGGGCGGTGCGCAGGGCGGGGGCGAGCTTGTCCACGGCCCGGCCGGTGAGGGCGGAGACGTTGACCCGCACCGCCCACGGGACGCGGCGCAGCTCGCGGTCGATCTCCTTGCCCAGCTGGTAACGCCGGTCCTCGTCGACGAGGTCCCACTTGTTGAACGCGATGACGAGGGCCCGGCCGGCCTCGATCACCATCGAGATGATGCGCTGGTCCTGCTCGGAGATGACCTCGCTCGCGTCGAGCAGGACGATCGCGACCTCGGCGGCCTCGATGGCGGCGTTGGTGCGCAGGGAGGCGTAGTACTCCGTGCCGCTCGCGTGCGACACGCGCTTGCGCAGCCCGGCGGTGTCGACCATGTGCCAGGTCTCGCCGCCGAAATCGACGAGGCTGTCCACGGGGTCGACGGTCGTGCCGGCGACCGAGTCCACGACCGCCCGCTCCTCCTTGGCCAGCTTGTTGAGCAGGCTCGACTTGCCCACGTTCGGGCGGCCGACGAGCGCGATGCGGCGGGGGCCGGCCTCACGGACCTCGACCGGTCGGGCTTCGGGAAGGTTCTCCAGGATCTTGTCGAGCAGGTCCCCGGAACCGCGACCGTGCAGCGCCGACACGGGGAAGGGCTCGCCCAGGCCCAGGCCCCACAGGCTCGCGATCTCGCTCTCGATGCGGTCGTTGTCGACCTTGTTCGCCACGAGGATGACCTTGCGGCCGGAGCGGCGCAGCATGCGCACGGCCGCCTCGTCGTCGGAGGTCGGCGGGATCGTGGCGTCGACGACCAAGAGCACGACGTCAGCGGTCTGGGCAGCGATCTCGGCCTGCGTGGCGATGGCCTTGGCCCGCTCGCGCGCGTCGGGCAGCCAGCCGCCGGTGTCGACGATCGTGAAGTGCCGGCCGGTCCACTCCGCGTCGTAGGCGATCCGGTCCCGCGTCACGCCCGCGACGTCCTCGACGACCGCCTGGCGGCGCCCGAGCACCCGGTTGACCAGCGTGGACTTGCCGACATTCGGCCGGCCGACGACGGCGACGATGGGCAGGCTCAGTTCGACGTCGTCCGGCTCGCCATCGACGGCCTCCCGGGAGACGTCCATGGGCGTTGCGTTCATGCCGTCACCTTGTCGAGCATGCCTCGCAGCCGCTCGACCACCTCGTCGATGCCGAGCGAGGTGGTGTCGAGCACGACGGCATCCTCGGCCTGGCGCAGCGGATCGGCGGCGCGGGTCGAATCGAGCCGGTCGCGCCGCGCGAGGTCGGCCGCGGTGGCCGCATGGCTGCTCGCGTTCTCGGTGCTGCGCCGGCGGGCACGCTCCTCGGCGTCGGCGGTGAGGTACACCTTCAGGTCCGCGTCCGGCGCCACGACCGTGCCGATGTCGCGCCCCTCGACGACGATCCGCCCGGCCTCGGCGATGATCGCCCGCTGGTGCGCCACGAGCAGCGCGCGCACGGCCGGCACCGCCGCGACCGCCGACACCGCCCGGGTGACCTCGGCCCCACGGATCTCCTGGTCGACCGGGGCGCCGTCGACGCTGATCTGCGGCGCCGCCGGGTCCGTGCCGATGCTCAGCTCGACCCCCTCGGCGACCACCGCGATCTTGACAGCGTCCCCGAGGTCGACGTTGTCGCGCAGCACCGCATAGGTGACGGCCCGGTACATCGCGCCGGTGTCCAGGTAGCGCGCGTCGAGCGCCTGGGCGACCCGGCGGGAGATGGTGGACTTGCCGGAGCCGGACGGCCCGTCGACGGCAACCACCAGTTGCCGGCCCTCGTCGTGCACGCCCGTCTCCTCACGCAGATGACTCGATGAAGCCCTTCAAAACAGTACTTGACCCGCCGATGACGCCCGCCCACGGGAGGCGGCCGTCACATGCCGTCACGGATGGTATGGCACGCCGTCGCCGCACCCCGGACCGCAGCCTCGCCGCACCACAGCCCGCCTTCCGCCACACTGCCGCCACCGGCTCCACCGCACCCGCACGCCGCACTCCGCCACACCGCCGCTGCTGGCCTCGCCGCGCCACACGCCGCCCTCCGCCATACCCCCAACTACAGGTCTCGCCGCGCCACAGACCGCGCTGCGCCATACCGCCGCTGCGGCCTCACCACACCGCGGGCCGGTCTTCGCCACCGATCCCTCACCACACCGCGGGCCGTTCTCCGCCACCGATCCCTCACCACACCGCGGGCCGTTCTCCGCCACCGACCCCTCGCCGCGCTCCCAGCACGGCCGGGCCCGCACCCGGCGCTCCCTCAGCAGGCCGTGGTCCCGTCACACGGCCCCGCCAGTTCCGACATTTCGGATATTTCGCCAATTTCCGGAATGTTGCATTCGACGCCATCCGCGGAACACGCCGCATTCCGGACCGCCCCGGGCGGCAGGCACGGCTCGCCCATCTCCCGATCCGCCTCCGGCAGCCGCTCCAGCACCGTCTTCGCCACGTCCATGAGCGCGTCCACCTGCTCGGGTAACAGCGCGTCGAAGAACCAGTGCCGCACGTGAGCGACGTGCCGCGGCGCCGCGGCCGCCACCGCCTCCCACCCGGCCTCGGTCAGCACCACGAACGCGCCGCGCGGGTCGTCCGCGCAGGGCTCCCGCGCGACGAGGCCACGGGCGGTCATCCGCGTGATCTGGTGCGTGAGCCGGGTCTTCTCCCAGTCGGCGGCGGTGCGCAGCTGGAACACCCGCAGCCGCCCGCCCGGGGCCTCGGAGAGGCTGGCCAGCACCGCGTACTCCGCGATCGTGAGCCCTGTCTCACGAAGTAACTGCCGCGCCACGCGGCGTTGAATCTCGGCATTCAGGGCAATGAACCCGCGCCAGGCCCGCTGCTCCCGCTCGCCGAGCCAGTCCGGATCCGTCACGGAGTGAAGTCTACGGGTATGGGTGACACGTCACCGTCGGTCTGCGCTATCGTCTCGGTGACACGTCACCCTTCCCCGGTGGCGACTCCAGGAAGAGGAACCGCTACATGACCAAGGTCGGAATCATCCTCGGCAGCACGCGCCCCGGCCGGAACGGCGAGGCCGTGGCCAAGTGGGTGTACGACATCGCGAGCCGGCGCTCGGACGCGGAGTTCGAGCTGATCGACCTGCTCGACTACAAACTGCCGCACCTGGACGAGGCCATCCCGCCGTCCATGGGCCAGTACGCGAACGAGCACACCAAGCAGTGGTCGGCCAAGATCGCCGAATTCGACGCGTACATCTTCGTGACGCCCGAGTACAACCACTCGACCAGCGGCGCCCTGAAGAACGCGATCGACTTCCTCTACACGGAGTGGAACAACAAGGCGGCCGGCTTCGTCAGCTACGGCTCCGCGGGCGGCACCCGCGCCGTCGAGCACCTGCGACTGATCGCCGGCGAACTGCAGATCGCCGACGTACGCGCCCAGGTCGCCCTGTCGCTCTTCACCGACTTCGAGAACTTCAGCGTCTTCAAGCCGGGCCAGCAGCACGAGGCGACCCTGAACACGGTCCTCGACCAGACCGTCACGTGGGGCAAGGCCTTGGCCACGGTGCGCAACAAGGCCTGATCCTTTTCCCTCGTACCACCGGTGCTCCCCGGCCACACCACCGGGCACCTCACCCCGACCGGCGGGCTACCGTGCCAGCCCGCCGGTCGACCAAACCACCCCGACCAGCAAGCCCGCCTGACGCACCACCCCGGCAAACCGTCGCGACCAGACTTCCGCCGCCACTTCCCCAGCCCGCCGGCCAACCCCACCGCTCCGGCGAACCGCGGCGACCAGCACCCTTCACCGCCACTCCCCCAGCCGCCGGCCGATGCACCACCCCGGCAACCTCCGCAACCAGCACTTCCACCGCCACCCCTCAGCCCGCCGGCTGATGCACCGCCCTGGCGAACCGCTCCGCCAGCGCCTCCGCAGCCGCCCGCAACTCCGGCGGCCCCACCAGCTCGAAGTCGGCGTCGAACATGCCGAACCACGAGGCCAGCCCGGTCCACGACCAGGACCCGGCCGTGACCCGGCACCGGTCCGGCCCGATGTCCTCCACGAGGGCCTGCCCGCGGATCCACTCGTTCGCGGCCTCCGCCGGCACATGCAGGATCACCGTCCCTTTACACGGCAGCGGATCCCGGCGCTCGAAGCGCTCGGCGATGAAGTCCACCACGTCGGCCGCCGGCAGGTCCCGCGGCGCGAACCGGGGCCCGTTCGGCGTACGCGGCGTCATGCGATCGACACGGTACGTGCGCCAGTCCTTGCGGTCGAGGTCCCAGCCCACGAGGTACCACCGCCCGCCCCACGTCACGAGGTGGTGCGGCTCCGCCCGGCGTGGCGCCCGCTGCTGCCCGACGCCCTCCGCCAGCTCCCGTCGCCCCGCGTAGTCGAACCGCAACACCTCGCGCGCGCGGACCGCGGTGCCGATCGCCAGCAGGTGCTGCGCGTCGATGTCCCCCTCGCGCCAGCCGCTCTTCACCACGCGCGTGACCCGCAGCGCGTCGACCCGGTGCCGCAGCCGCACCGGCATCACCTGACGCACCGTGGCCAGCGCCCGCAGCGCAGCCTCCTCCACGCCCTGCACCGAGATCGTCGCGGTCTGCAACGCCACCGCGACGGCCACGGCCTGGTCGTCGTCGAACAGCAGCGGCGGCAACTCGGAGCCGGCGTCGAGCCGGTACCCGCCCTCCGGACCGCGCGTCGCCTGCACCGGATACCCGAGCTCACGCAGCCGGTCGACGTCGCGACGGACGGTGCGCGGGCTGACCTCGAGCCGGTCGGCGAGGGTGCGCCCGGGCCAGTCGCGCCGAGCCTGCAACAGCGACAGCAGGGCGAGCAGGCGGGCCGAGGTTTCGAGCATGGGCACAGTATCGCCGGAGAAGAGGACAAAAGCTGTCCGCATCCCGCGGAGGGCGGCCCGCGTGATGCAAGCGCCAGCACAGAGATGGTCACACATCCAGCACAGCGCCGGCCACGCGATGCGAGCGCCAGGACGGAGGTACCCGAATTCGGCGGCAGGGCCGGCCGCGCTGTTCGAGCGCGGGGACCGGCGGCGGGCTTCGGTCTTCACCGACCGCCGGGGCGACCCCGTGACCCGCCGATGACGCCCGCCACGGAAGGCGGCCGTCACATGCCGTCACGTCCGCGACGGTGGCCAGCAGTCTGGCCCGCCGCGCCGCCTCCCCCGCGCTCCCTGGTTCTGGGCGCTACTCGCCGACGGCCTTGAACAGGGCGCCCACCTCGGCCTGCGAGAGGTGACGCGTGCGGCCGGGGCGCAGGTCACCGAGCCGGATCGGCCCGATCTGCGTGCGGATCAGCCGCTGTACGGGGAACCCGACCGCGTCGAACATGCGCCGCACGATGTGGTTGCGCCCCTCGTGCAGGATGACCTCGACGAGGGCGACCTTGCCGTAGGCATCCACGACCCGGAACGAGTCCACCTTCACCGGACCGTCCTCGAGCGTGACGCCCGACTTCAGCTCGCGCCCCATCGCGCGCGGGACCGGCCCCGGGATCTCGACCTGGTACGTCTTGGCGACCTCGTACGACGGGTGCATCAGCTTGTGCGCGAGCCCGCCGTCGTTGGTGAGCAGGAGCAGACCCTCGCTGTCCTGGTCGAGCCGGCCCACGTGGAACACGCGGGTGCTGATGTTCGGCAGGAAGTCCGCGATCGCGTCGCGGCCGCGCTCGTCGTCCATCGTCGAGACCACGCCCTGTGGTTTGTTCAGCGCCAGGTACACCAGCCGCGTGTCCGTCACCAGCCGCTGACCGTCGACGTGGATCGCATCGCGTACGGCATCCGCCTTGTCGCCGAGCGTGGCCTCCTTGCCGTTGATCGTGACGCGCCCCTCGTCGATCATGCGCTCACAGGCCCGCCGCGACCCGAGCCCGGCCGCGGCCAGGATCTTCTGCAGCCGCTCCTCGTTGCGCGGCGGCTCGGCATCCGGCGGAGCGTCGAAGGCCGACCCCTCGAACTCCACGCCGGCGAACCGCCCGGGGGCGGCACCCGCATCCCCGGGGGACGCCCCACCGGCGGACGAGGAGCGCGCGAACTGCTCGAATTCGGATTCAACGGACGGGTCAACGCTGGGCATCGGCGATCTCATCTATGTCGTCGGGCAGGAACGGGGCGAGCGGGGGCAGCTGATCGACGCTGTCCAGGCCGAGCTTCTCCAGGAACAGCGTGGTCGTCCGGTAGAGGAACGCGCCGCTCTCGGGCTCGCTGCCGATCTCCTCGATCAGACCCCGCGTAACTAGCGTACGTACAACACCGTCACAGTTCACACCGCGGATGGCCGAGATTCGCGACCTGGTTACCGGCTGCTTGTACGCAATCACCGCCAGTGTTTCCAGCGCCGCCTGCGTGAGCCGGATCTGCTGCCCGTCGAGAACGAACTTCTCCACATACGCGGCATACTCCGGCCGGGTGTAGAGTCGCCAGCCCCCGGCGACCCGCCGAAGATCAAACCCAAACCCCAGCGACGTGTACTGCGCGGAAGCCGCCTCCAACGCCGCCAGCACCCGCTCCACGGGCTGCTCGAGCACCTGAGCGAGCGTGACCTCACTGGTCGGCTCGTCGACCACGAGCAAAATCGCCTCGACGGCCCCCCGAAGCTCGGAGTCGGACATCTCCGCCCGAACACTCCCGGCCGGAGCCTCCTGACCAGCACCGGCCGCCCCCGCCTCGCCCTGAAGATCGAACAACCGCCCAGACTCAACGCCGGATATGTCGGGCTTGGAAGTGGGCTCGGTGGAGGCTGGGCCGGTCGCGGCGGGCTCGGCGGAGACTGGGCCGGTTTCGTCTGGGGCGGTGTCGGGCTCGGTGGAGGCTGAGCCGGTCGCGGTGGACTCGGCGGAGACTGGGCCGGTTTCGTCTGGGGCGGTGTCGGGCTCGGTGGAGGCTGAGCCGGTCGCGGTGGACTCGGCGGAGACTGGGCCGGTTTCGTCTGGGGCGGTGTCGGGCTCGGTGGAGGCTGAGCCGGTCGCGGTGGACTCGGCGGAGACTGGGCCGGTTTCGTCTGGGGCGGTGTCGGGCTCGGTGGAGGCTGAGCCCATCGCGGTGAGCGAGGCGGAGCCGGTCGCGTCTGGTGAGGGCACGGGCTCCGCGGAGGCGGCGGCTGGCTCAGCCTCCGCCAGGCCCATCGCCTGGTCGGACTCCCCTGAGCCCACCGCGACCGGCACAGCCGCCACCGAGCCCACCGCCGCATCCGACGAAACCGGCTCCGGCTCCTGCGAGCCCGCCGGCTCGTCCGGAGCCACCGGCCCGGACTCCGCCACGGCCGCCGGCTCGTCCGACGCGGCCGGCTCATCGCCCGGCGTCAGCTCCTCGACCTCGACAGCAGGTCCTTCGACTGCGGGCCCTTCGGCAGTGGAGAGAGCCTCGGCTGCGCCAGGCGCATCGGCGTCCGCAGACGCGTCCGCGGCGGCCAGCTCCGACTCGACCGAGCCCTCGGCCACGGCGGCCAGCTCCGGCTCGGCCGGGACCTCGGCCACGGCGCCCTCAGACTCGCCAGCGACCGGCACGGCCTCGTCAACCGGCTCCGGCTCGACGCGGACCTCCGCCACGGTACCCTCAGACTCGCCAGCAACCGGCACATCTTCGGCAACGGCGGCCAGCTCCAGCTCGACCGGGACCGAGGCCACGACGCCCTCAGAATCGCCAGCAACCGGCACATCCTCGGCAACGGCGGCCAGCTCCGGCCGGGCCGGGACCGAGGCCACGACGGCCTCAGAATCGCCGGCGACCGGCACGGCCTCGTCGACCGGCGTCCGGGCGGCGGGGACATCGGCCGAGACATTCGCGGCGGCCGGGGACTCCTCCTCGGCGTCGGACTGCCACTGCAGCTCGGGAAACGACTGCGGCTGGGGTTCCGGCTTCGGGCGGGCCCAAGGCGGTATCCAGTTCGCGGCCTGGTCGGCGAGCGACCCCGACCCCGACCCCGTCGGCTTGTCGTCCTGGCTCACTGGTCCACCTCGTTGTCCACGTCCGCCGCAGCATCCCCGCGCATCGGCGGATTCGAAGCATCTACCGAACTCGCGGAATCCGCCAATTCGGGAGCCTCCGCCGCACCTTCGGGTGAAAGGTCCGAACCATTGACGGCGCCGTCCGGGGCCGGCGGCGAGGAGGCGTCGGGGGGCTGCGGCTGGCCGTCGTACTCCTCGACGTCGATGTTGACGTTCGCGTCGTCAGCGGCCGTCCAGCGGACCACGAGCTCGCCCAGGGCTTGGACCTGTTCGAAGCTGATGAGGTTCTCGCGGTACAGCTCCAGGAGGGCCAGGAACCGCGCGACCACCTCCAGCGTCGACTCGCAGTCGCTGCACAGGTCGGAGAAGGTCGCCACGCGCAGGATGAAGAGGCGGTCGCGCACGATGTTGGCGTGCTCGCGGACGCTGACCCGGACCTGGTGGACGTGCGCGATCGAGACCACCGGCGGCACCTTCGGGGTGAAGGCCTTGATCGCGAGCTTGAGCAGCCGCTTCGGGCCGATGCCCAGGACCAGGTCCGGCAGGGCCTCGGCGTACTGCGGCTCGAGGGAGACCGAGCGCGGGTACCGGCGCGATCCCACGGCCTCGAGGCCGGCGATGTGGGCGGCCGCCTCCTTGAAGGCCTTGTACTGCAGCAGCCGCGCGAACAGCAGGTCCCGCGCCTCGAGCAGGGCGAGGTCCTCCTCGTTCTCGACGGTCGCCGAGGGCAGCAGCCGGGCCGCCTTCAGGTCGAGCAGCGTCGCCGCGACCACGAGGAACTCCGAGGCCTCGTCGAGGTCCCAGGCGTCGCCCATCGCCCGGATGTAGGCGATGAACTCGTCGGTCACCTTGTGCAGCGAGACCTCGGTGACGTCGAGCTTGTGCTTGCCGATGAGCTGCAGCAGCAGGTCGAACGGCCCCTCGAAGTTCGCGAGCTTGACCTGGAACCCGGACGCCGCCGGCGCGGCGGCGGGCGGCGAGGCGGCAGACGGAGCCGTATCCGCGGGCGAAGCGGACAACGGGGCGTCGGCGGGCGACGACACCGCCGGGGAGGACGCCGACTCGACAACCGGCTCAGTCACGCCAAGAACCTAGCGCACGAACAGCGAAAATCCCCGACTACAGCCGCCGCTCCGCCTGCTGCGCGATGACCTCGCGCGCCAGCTGGCGGTAGTTGCGCGCCCCCGACGACGACGGGTCGAGGGTGGTGATCGGCGCGCCCGCGACGGTCGACTCCGGGAACTTCACCGTCTTGGTGATGACGGTCTGGTACACCTTGTCGCCGAACGCCTCCACCACGCGCTGCAGCACCTGCCGGCAGTGCGTGGTCCGGCTGTCGTACATGGTCGCGAGGATGCCCTCGAGCTCCAGGTCGAAGTTCAGCCGCTCGCGCACCTTGTCGATCGTGTCCAGCAGCAGCGCGACACCGCGGAGCGAGAAGAACTCGCACTCCAGCGGGATCATGACGCCGTGGGCGACGGTCAGCGCGTTGATCGCGAGCAGGCCCAGCGACGGCTGGCAGTCGATCAGGATGAAGTCGTACTCCTTGAGCACCGGACGCAGCACCCGCGCCAGGGCCATCTCGCGGGCGACCTCGGTGACCAGCTGGATCTCGGCGGCCGAGAGGTCGATGTTCGCGGGCAGCAGGTGCAGGCCGGTAATGTCCGTTTTGATCCGGATGTCCTCGACCGTCACGTCGGAGTCCATCAGGACGTTGTAGATCGTGAGATCGAGGTTGTGGGGGTTGACGCCGAGGCCGACCGAGAGGGCGCCCTGCGGGTCGAAGTCGACGAGCAGCACCCGCCGCCCGTACTCCGCGAGCGCCGCGCCGAGGTTGATGGTCGACGTGGTCTTGCCGACGCCGCCCTTCTGGTTGGCCATGGCGATGATCCGCGCCGGGCCGTGCCGGTCCATCGGCATCGGCTCGGGGATCGGCTTGCGCATCGTGTACGCGGTCGGGTCGGCCGGCCCGAGCTCCGCACCGAGGTCAAGCGAGGCCTGCTCGGCGCGCATCGTGGTGGTCCACGACTCCGCCTGGTCGCCCATGCCTGTCATCGCTGTCTTCGCCCCTCCCGGCGGCATTGTCTCCACCCGCCAGGCCCGGATCGGCGCCGGCCTTTTGGGGGGAACGAGTCAGCCGTTGCCCGACTGTACGTCACTGCAGGGTACATAGCGCGAGCCCCGCCCGGCGTGTCGCGAAGCTCATCGTTGGGTACCTTCATTGCCGTGTTGGGACCAGGGGACGTTCTCGGCGACCGGTACCGCCTCGATGAGTTCGTCGCCAGCGGCGGCATGGGGCAGGTGTTCCGCGCCACCGACCAGACGCTCGGGCGCACCGTGGCCGTGAAGGTGCTGCTGCCCGGCCATGTGAGCAACGCCGAGTTCGGCAGCCGGTTCCGCTCCGAGGCGCGAATCATGGCCTCCATCGGCCACCCGGGCGTCGTGGGCGTGTACGACTACGGCGAGACCCCCGAGGGCACCCTGTTCCTGGTCATGGCGTTCGTCAACGGCCGGCCGCTCGGCGAGCGGATCAACGCCGAGGGCCCCCTGCCGGTGAACGAGACCCTGGCGATCGTGGCGCAGGCGGCCGACGCCCTGCACGCCGCCCACGAGCGGGGGATCATCCACCGCGACGTCAAGCCCAACAACCTGCTCGTCGGCGAGAACGGCGCGGTGACGCTGGTCGACTTCGGCGTGGCCCGCTCGTCGTCCGTCACCGCGGTGACGAAGCTCAACGCGGTCATCGGCACCGCGCTCTACATGTCGCCGGAGCAGGCGTCGGGCAATCCGATCTCACCGTCGACGGACATCTACGCGCTCGGCGTCGTGGCGTACCACTGCGTCACCGGCGCCCCGCCCTTCAACGGCAACTCGCCCCTCGAGATCGCCATCAAGCACCTGCAGGACGAGCCGCCCCCGCTGCCCGACACGCTCCCGGCCGCCACGCGGGCGCTGATCGAGCGGGCCATGGCCAAGGATCCGCAGGATCGCTTCCCGACCGCCGCGGTCATGGCGGCCGCGGCCCGCGCGGCGGAGAACGGCACCGCCGAGGATCCGGATGTCGTACCGTCCGTGCGTGCCTCCGCCCCCACCACCGTCGTCGCCGCCCCGGCGGGCGACGACCCCGACGAGCCCGCCGGCCGGCCGGTCTGGGTCCCGGTCGCGGCCACGGTCGCCGTCCTCGCCCTGATCACCGGCGTGATCCTGGCCGTGGTGGCCCTGACCCGCAAGGTCGTCGGCCCGCCGGATTCGGGCGGCAAACCCACGGTGACGGTCACGGCGGACGCCTCCGCCTCGGTCAAGGGCGCGAGCACCCCGGCCGCGTCGCGCAACCCGACCTCGGGCCCGTCGACCAACGCGACGAGCGCCCAGGCCAGCGTGCACCCGAGCTCCCCGGCGCCGGACGACACCCCGCCCGCCTCGTCCGGCCCACCGCCCGTGACGACCACCACACCGCCCACCCCGACGACGCAGGCACCGACCCCGCCCCCGGGCTCGGTCGGCGCCACCGGCGTGGTCCAGGGCGGGGCCGGCAACTGACCCGAAGGGCGACATTCCGCCCGCAAACCCCATCGAGACGCCCGACGAAAATTCCCGCTGACGTGTGCAACCCTTCCCCGGGCGGGTCCGTCTACCCCGGACGAAGGGAGCCCGAACGGGTGAACCAAGACGACGAGGCGCACTTCCGCGAATTCGTCACGGCGCGATTCGACGGGCTGCGCTCGCTCGCCTACCTGACGTGCGGGGACTGGCACACCGCCGAGGACGCCGTCGCGGCGTCGCTGGCGAAGCTGTACGTGCGCTGGACCAAGGTGGACACGCCGCTGGCGTACGTACGCCGGGCGATCGTGCACGCGCTGGTCGACGAGTCCCGCCGGCCGTGGCGCCGCCGGGAGCGCTCGGCCGGCTACGCGCTGCCCGAGCTGCCCGGGCCCGACCACGCCGATCAGGTCGACGAGCGGCTGCGGATCCGCGCCGCCCTCGCCCGGATGGCACCCGGCCAGCGAGCCGTGCTCGTGCTGCGGTACTACGAGGGGCTGAGCGTTGAGGAGACCGCGGAGGTGCTCGGCCGCCAGCCGGGCACCGTCAAGAGTCAGACCGCCCGGGGGCTCACCGCCCTCCGTGCGCTGCTCGGCACGGACGAGCTCCGCGTCAGCGACGACCTTGCGGGCGGCGGCCCGGCTGGGACCTCGGGGATCGGCATCGGTCACGACCGGGATGGGAGGGAAGGGCATGGAACAGGATCTGCGCACGCTGCTGACGTCGGCTCGCAACGACGCGCCGCCGCCGCGACTCAGCGTTGACGACATCACCGCCGCGGGCCGCCACCTCGTGCGGCGCCGCCGGCGGCTGGCCCTGCTCTCCTCGGTCGGCGGCGGCGCGGTCGCGGCGGTCGCGGCCGTGACGGCGGCGCTGGTGCTCCTGGGCTCGCCGCGGGTGGTGACCCCGGCGGTCGACCCGAGCGCGCTGCCCGCCGCGTCGCCGGTGCCGACCGCGTTCGTCGAGGCGGAGCCGTTCGTCGCGACCTACCGCGCCTACCAGGCCGGCGGATACATCGTGAGCGACCCGGACCTGGTCACCGCCGCCTACCAGCAGTCCTCGATCGACGCCGGTTTCGTGGTCGACCCGCAGCCGTCGGCGTCACCGGCGTCCCGGGCCGGCAACGGCAACGGCAACCCGAGCCTGCCCGCCCACCCGGCGGCGACGGCCGAGCCGCCGATGACCACGGTGCCGGGCCTGCTGCGCGGCGGAACCCTGGTGGTGTACCGCCCGGACGCGTTCGACCCGGCGATGTTCCTCAAGGCCAGCGAGAAGATCCAGTTGCGCTCCGGCGCCGTCGGGCTGCTGCTGGCCGCCTCCGGCAACGGGGCGCAGCCGACGATGTCGCCGAACGATCGGGCGCTGTACCAGAAGCTGGGCCGGATGGTGCCCGCGCTCGCGTGGCAGTACACCGGCGACGCCTGGGCCGCGATCTACTGGTCGGCCTGGGAGACCGTGCCCAGCCGCGACGAGCTGCTGAGCATCGCCGAGGGCCTCACACCGGCGGCGCCCCGGCCGTTCCAGGTCGGGCTGCAGGCGACGCACATCCCCAGCGGCTACCACCTGCTGTCGGCGAGCTCCGGCTCGGACCTGCGCACGGGAAAGCTGGTGGTGTCGGCGGTGCGGCTGTCGCCGGAGACGCCGTCGCTGCCGCTCTACCAGCCGTACGACTTCGACGAACTCCCGGCGGTGACGCTGGCACTGGGCCGCACCGATGCCGGAGCGAAGATGGCGGGGGTGCTCGACTGCACGGCGACGACTCTGTGCACGCGGTTCCTCAGAGACGGCACCACCTACGTCTCGGCCGAGGCAGGCGGCGGCGTCAAGAACGGCGTGGTGACCCAGCTGTCGCAGATCACGCTGGGCATCCGGGCCCAGGACCCCGCCGACAGCCGCGACTGGCCGCCGGCGACGAAGGCCTTCCCGTAGTACCGCAGCACCCCGGCCGGGAAACTCGCGTGCGCGAGGGGCCGGGGTGCTGTTACTGTTCAGGCATGCGTTTCTGAGCCCATCAACGCCGCGCGTGCCGCCGTGAGTGACTCCGGCCGGCCCCGTTGTGGGTTCATCCTTCCCGCTTCGCGTTCCGCGCGGCATACGCCTGTCCGCAAGCCGTGTCCACAGCGAAGGAGACGCTCATGCCTGCCGCAGACAACCCCGGCGACGCCGTCGAGGAGACCACCGAGGCGACGCCCGACCAGGCGAAGCCCGCCAACCCGCTCGAGGCGATCCGCCAGGCCCAGGCCAACCGCTCGCTGCCACCGGGCTCCGGCGGCCGGGGCGGCAAGGGCGGCGTCGGTAGGGGCAGCAGCCCGAAGGCGCCGAGGATGTACAACCGCCACAAGTGACGCGGCCCCGGGCCCGGCCGTGCCTCAGCGGCCGGGCCCGAGGTAGCGCTGCGGGGTTGGCCGGACCAGGTCCTCCCCGAGCCTCTCGGGCGGCAGCGCGGTCACGTCACCGCGCCCGCGGGTGGGCGGTCGCGTACACCTCGCGCAGCCGGTCGACGGTGACCAGCGTGTACACCTGCGTCGTGGTCACCGAGGCGTGCCCGAGCAGCTCCTGCACGACCCGGATGTCGGCCCCGCCGTCGAGCAGATGCGTGGCGAACGAGTGCCGCAGCGTGTGCGGGGACACCCCGGAGGGCCCGTCGACGGGCAGCCCGGCCCGGTCGGCGGCCTTGCGCAGGATCGTCCAGGCGCTCTGCCGCGACAGCGCCCCGCCGCGGGCGTTGAGAAACACGTTCGGCACGCCGGTGCCGTGGGCGGCCAGGGCCGGGCGGGCGCGGACCAGGTACGCGTCCAGCGCCGAGCGCGCGTAGCTGCCCATCGGCACGAGCCGCGTCTTGCCGCCCTTGCCGTGCAGGACCGCCATCGCCGGGCGGGCGTCGAGGTCGAGGTCGTCCACGGCGATCCCGACCGCCTCGGAGATGCGGGCGCCGGTGCCGTACAGGAACTCCAGCAGCGCCGCGTCGCGCAGCTCGAGCGGGCCCGCGGCGGCCGGGGCAGGTCCGGCCAGCAGCCGCGACACCTGGTCGACGTCGAGGGCCTTCGGCAGCCGCTTCGGCAGCGCCGGCGGCTTGACCTCGCGCGACGGGTCGGTGGGGGCGTGCCCCTCCAGCAGGGCGAAGCGGTGCAGGCCGCGCACGGCGCTGGCGGCGCGCGCGGCCGAGGACGCCGACAGCGGTGGCGTTTCGGCGTCCCCGGTGCGCAGGTCGGCGACGTGCGCGGCGATGTCGCGGGCGGTGACGCCGCGCAGGTCGGTGACGCCCGCCGCCGCCAGCCAGTCCGCGTAGCGGTCGAGGTCGCGGCGGTACGACACGAGGGTGTTCGCCGCCAGGGCGCGCTCGACGGTCAGGTGGTCGAGGTAGCTGTCCACGATACGGCCGACGTCCACCATGGTGTTCTATGCCAGGATGTCGTCCAGGGCAACGTGACCCATCGCGTGCGCCTCGGCGACCGGGCCGTAGGTGACGTGGCCGTCGTGCGTGTTGAGCCCGAGGGCGAGTGCCGGGTCGCGGCGCAGGGCCTCGCGCCAGCCGCGGTTGGCCAGCTCTATCACGTAGGGCAGGGTCACGTTGGTCAGCGCGTAGGTGCTGGTGTGCGGCACCGCGCCCGGCATGTTCGCCACGCAGTAGAAGATCGAGTCGTGCACGCGGTAGGTCGGCTCGGCGTGCGTCGTCGGGCGCGAGTCCTCGAAGCAGCCGCCCTGGTCGATGGAGATGTCGACCAGCACGCTGCCGGGCCGCATGCGCTTGACCAGGTCGTTGCTGATGAGCTTGGGCGCCTTGGCCCCCGGCACCAGCACGGCGCCGATGACCAGGTCGGCGTCGAGCACCGCCTTCTCGATCTCGTACCCGTTCGACGCGATCGTCTGCAGGTGCCCCTGGTAGATGGCGTCGGCACCGCGCAGCCGGGCGATGTTCTTGTCCAGCAGCAGCACCTCGGCCTGCATGCCGAGCGCGATCGCGGCGGCGGCGAGGCCGGAGACGCCGGCGCCGATGACGACGACCTTCGCCGCGTACACGCCCGAGACGCCGCCGAGCAGCACGCCGCGCCCGCCGCCGGCCCGCATGAGGTGGTACGCGCCGACCTGCGGGGCCAGCCGCCCGGCGACCTCGGACATCGGGGCGAGCAGCGGCAGCGACCGGTCCGGCAGCTCGACGGTCTCGTAGGCGATGCCGGTGACCTTGCGGTCCACCAGCGCCTGGGTGCAGTCGCGGGACGCGGCCAGGTGCAGGTAGGTGAAGAGGACCTGATCGGGGCGCATCCGGTGGTACTCCTGCGCGACCGGCTCCTTGACCTTCAGGACCAGCTCGCCCTCGCCCCAGACGTCGTCGGCGGTCGGCAGGATGATGGCGCCGGCCTCGCGGTACTCGTTGTCGGCGATCGACGAGCCCTCGCCGGCCCCGGCCTCGATGTAGACCTCGTGCCCGAGCGCGGCGAGCTCGTGGACGCCGGCGGGTGTGATCGCCACGCGGTACTCGTGGTTCTTGACCTCGCGCGGAATTGCGACCTTCACGGTGGACCCCTCTCCACTCAGCGCGACATTACGCTGTGTGCACAAGCCGGAGTTTATGGCCGCCGACCTGCCCGCGCTGGCTGCACACTGTGAACTCCTACGCGGCCGGGTTGACACTCTGTCGCCCCTGGAGCGTCAACGCCGTTGATCTATGCTTTGCGGCCATGACCGTCTACGGCGGGCCCCGCCCCACGCCCCCGGCGCCGAAGCCCGACAAGCTGCTGCTCGGCGCGGCCGGCGCCGCGGTGCTGGCGGTCGTCGCCGGGATCGTCTTCGGGGCACAGGCGTTCATGTCCGGCGATCCGCAGGCGTCCGGCGCCCCCGCGGTGCAGCACCAGGTGAGCGCCCCGCCGTCCGCGCCCGCCTCGCCGCCACCCTCGGCCGCGCCCTCGCTCTCGCCCTCGGCCACCCCGAGCCCGACGCCCACGCCGAAGAAGGCCGCGATCCTCGCCGAGAAGCCGTCGCTGGTGCTGGCCCGCCACTCCGGCCAGTGCCTGCAGGCGGGTGGCGGCAACGGCGCCAACGCGGCCCAGCAGCCGTGCGATCCCAACAACCCCACAATGCGCTGGATACCCCAGGCGATGGTCAACTCCACCGACACGTTCCAGTTGATCAACGCCGCCGACAGCCGCTGCCTGAGCGTGCGCGACAACTCCAAGGACAACTGGGCCGAGGTCTGGCTGTGGGACTGCCACGCCGACATCGGCCAGGCCTGGAGGATGGTCGCGGACCAGGACGGCTACCGCTTCCTCAACCCGAACAGCAACCGCTGCATGAGCATCGAGTCGGCCCGCCAGGAGCCCGGCGCGCTGGCCCGGATCTGGGACTGCAACGGCGCCCCCGACCAGCGCTTCGTCTTCCAGCCCCTGTAGGCCCGCCGCGCGTCAGGCCCTGATCAGGGCGATCGCCAGGGTCAGCAGCGAGCCGGCCGACGCCAGCGTGCGCACGGTGTTCCAGCCGACCCACGGGCCCTCGAACGCCTGGCGGACCGCGGCCGGGTCGGCGATCGCGGCGACCGGGCCGGCGGCGTCGAGGGTGTTGTTCATCGGCACGTTGAGGGCCGCGGTGACGATGAAGACGATGCCGTACAGCACGAGCGTCGCCAGCAGCCACGGCAACGGCGCCCGGTGCCCGGCCGGCAGGTGCAGCAGCACCGCGACGACCGCGGCGAGCAGGGCGCCGACGTAGGCGGTGAGGAACCAGCCGTTGAGGATGGCCGTGTTGATCTTCTGCATGACATCGATGAACGTGCGGTCCTCGACCTTGCGCAGGGCCAGCATGACCGACGTGGAGTAGGCGAAGAAGACGCCGGCGGAGAGGCCGACGAGCAGCGTGGTGACGGCGAGGACGACGTTTCTCATGCATCCCAGTGAATCGACTGACACTGAGACGCACCATGGCCAGAAAGCGCCGATGCATACGCCGGCGTCTACGGTGTACGGATGGACGCCCTCACCGCCCTGCTCGACGGCCCCCGCGCCCGGGGCGCGTTCCTGCTGCGCTCGGTCCTCACCCCGCCGTGGTCGCTGCGCATCCGCGACGAGGCGGCGCTGGCGATCGCCGCGGTGGTGCGCGGCACCGCGGCCTACGTCGGCGACGACGGCGAGACCGTGGCGGCCGGCCCCGGGGACGTGATGGTGATCCGGGGGCCGCAACCGTACACGGTCGCCGAGCCGCCCGGCACGCCGCCGCAGATCGTCATCCACCCCGGCCAGCGCTGCACCACCCCCGACGGCGAGGACCTCGCCGAGGTGATGCACCTCGGGGTGCGCACCTGGGGCACCGACCCCGACGGCCCGACCCTCATCCTCACCGGCGCCTACCAGCTCGCCGGCGAGGTCAGCCGAAGGCTGCTCACCGCCCTGCCGCGGGTGCTGGTGGTGCCGCGGGCCGAGTGGGACGCGCCGCTGGTCGAACTGCTGGCCGACGAGATCGCCAAGGACCGGCCCGGGCAGGAGGCGGTGCTCGACCGGCTGCTGGACCTGATGCTCATCACCGCGCTGCGCACCTGGCTGGCCCGGCCGGCGTCGGGGGCGCCGGGCTGGTACCGCGCCCAGTCCGACCCGGTCGCCGGCCCGGCCCTGCGGCTGCTGCACCACAACCCGGCCCTGCCCTGGACGGTCGCCGGCCTCGCGGCCAAGGTCGGGGTGTCCCGGGCGCTGCTGGCCCGCCGCTTCGGCGAGCTCGTCGGCGAGCCGCCGATGGCGTACCTGGCCGGCTGGCGCCTGGCACTCGCCGCCGATCTGCTGCTGGAGCCGGACGCGACGCTGGCCGCGGTGGCCCGCCAGGTCGGCTACGGCAGCGCGTTCGCGCTCAGCGCCGCGTTCAAGCGTGTCCGCGGGGTCTCGCCCCAGGCCCATCGGGAACAATGCACCGCATGAACGGCACAGACAGTTGCCCCTGCGGCCTCGGCGAGCCGTACGACGAGTGCTGCGGCAAGTATCACCGCGGCGCCGAGCCGCCGAGCGCCGAGCTGCTGATGCGGGCCCGCTACAGCGCGTACGTCGCGGCCGACCGGAAGTTCCTGCTGCGCACCTGGCACGAGAAGACCCGGCCCCGGGCCCTGACCCTGGAGGCGAACCAGAACTGGCAGGGCCTGACGATTCTCGACCGCGAGGGCGGCGGCCTGTTCGACGCCGAGGGCATCGTGGAGTTCCGGGCCCGCTACGTCGCCGACGGCCGGCCGGGCACCATGCACGACCGGAGCCGGTTCGTGAAGGTCGACGGGGCGTGGCGCTACGTGGACGAGGTCTGACGGGCGGGGGTGCTCAGGTCTGCCAATCCGGCAGGGCGCTGCCCAGCCGCACAATTGTCCCGGCCTCGCCCGTGCTCACCGTGACCTCGTCGACGAGATGCCGGGCCAGCCACAGCCCGCGCCCGCTGATCGCGCTGCTGGGCGGCAGGCCCTGCCCGTTGAGCCGCTCCCGCGGGATGCCGGCTCCCCGGTCCACGACCTCGCAGACCAGTGTGGCCCCGGCCAGCCACATCCGCAGCGTCCCGTGGCCGCCCGCGTGGCGCACGGCGTTGGTGACGATCTCGTTGACCGCGAGGACGAAGTCCTCGAGCCGCTGCCCGGAAAGCCCCGCACCGGCGGCCCCGCGGCTCACGGCGTGGCGGACGGGCGTGATTCGTGCGACGTCGAAGTCCTCGACCAGCAGCGCCGTCGTCTGAACGGCTTCAGCCACGGTGTCACCTTTCCGCTGCGTCTCGCCTCGCTGAGCGTACCCCCAGCGGTCGGCGGGCCGACGTCAAGTCACCCTGGGGTGCAATGTGCATTTCGCGCCCCGCATCCTGAACGGATGGATGACGACCTGCGGGTGACCGACGGCATCGCCCTGCCGCGCGCGGAGCTGACCTGGCGCTTCAGCCGCTCGGGCGGCCCCGGCGGCCAGTCGGTGAACACCTCCGACTCCCGCGTCGAACTCCGCTTCGACCTGGCCGGGACGGGCGCGCTGCCCGAGCCGCTGAAGGCCCGCGCCCTGCAGCGGCTGGCCGGCCGGCTCGTCGACGGGGTCCTGTCGATCACCGCTTCGGAGCACCGCTCGCAGCTGCAGAACCGCCGCGCCGCGGAACTGCGCCTGGCCGAGGTCATCGCGGCCGCGATCGCCCCGCCGCCGCGGCCGCGGAAACGGACAAAGCCCTCCAAGGGCGCCGTCGAGCGCCGCCTGGAGTCCAAGCGCCGTACCGCCTTGCGCAAGCAACAACGCCGCCCGCCGGACGAGTGAGGGTTATTTCGTACAAAATCCGGATATGGTACGTGAAACGTTCGCCCTCCTCGCGGCGGTGCTCATGCTCTGCGCATGCGGCGGCGACAAGCAGCCCGCGGCATTGCCGAGCGAGGCCCCCGGACACCCGCCCGAGACCGGCGCCTACCCGGGCGAGCCGTCCCGGACTCCGGTTCCCGGCGTCTCCGGCCGCCCGGTCGAGCTGACGGGCTGGGAGGTGACCGTCTACTACACCGCCGTGGAGACCCTGCACACCGACGCCGCGACCGAGGTCACCGGCTGCCCGACGATCGACTGCGGCAAGGGCCGCGACCAGCAGCGACTGGGCAGCTTCCCCGCCTCGTTCGTCAAGGCGGTGAAGGACGAGGGCACGGGCCGCACGCGCGACGGGCGGTACCTCAACTGGTCCTACGACACCGGCTACTGGATGGACACCGCCCCACGCGACACCGCCGGCCGCCCGCTGCGCCCGTGGATCTCGGCCGCGGCCGACAGCGACGCACTGCGGGCCGGCAGCCGCTTCACGATCCAGCGCTGCGGCACGGCCGAGGTGACCGCCGAGGTCTGCGCGAAGCTGAAGACCCCGACGTGGACGATCGTCGACGAGTTCACCCCGGGCCTGGGCGGCAGCCGGCACGTGGACGTGTACATCGGCGAGGAGACCGGCCGGGACTTCACCGACTCCGACCTGTACACCACACTGGAGAACGCGACGCTGTCGGCGGTACGGGCACAATGATGGCCATGCGGGTCATCGTCTTCGGCGCGACGGGCATGGTCGGTCAGGGCGTGCTGCGCGAGTCGCTGCTGGCTGCGGACGTCGACGAGGTCCTGGTGGTGACCCGGACGCCGACGGGCGTGCAGCACCCGAAGCTGCGCGAGGTGGCGCACGCCGACTTCACGGACTTCGCCGGCGTGGACCTCGCCGGCTACGATGCCTGCTTCTTCTGCCTGGGCGTGAGCTCCGTCGGCATGAACGAGCGGGACTACACCCGCATCACCCACGACTACACGATGGCCGCCGCCACCCGGCTGGCCGGCCAGTCCCCCGGCGCGGTCTTCGTCTACGTCTCGGGCGCCGGCACCAGCTCCGAAAGCCGCCAGATGTGGGCCAGGGTGAAGGCCCGCACCGAGCGGGACGTGGCGGCCCTGAACCTGCGGGCGTACGCCTTCCGCCCCGGCTTCATCCGCCCGGAGCACGGCGCACGGTCCAGGGTCCGCCTGTACCACTGGATCTACACCGTGAGCACTCCCCTGTCGGCGCTGCTGGTCCGCTTCGCCCCCGGCATGGCCACCACCACGTCCCAGCTGGGCCGCGCCATGCTGATCGTCGCCCGCACCCGCCCAGAGGAGCGGGTCTGGCCCTCCAGGCTGATAGCGTCGGCGACCTAGTGTGATGGAATGTCACCGTGGGTAGTCTCCGATCTTGGAGATTTGGCCGGGTGGGGTAAGGTGTTGGAAGCGGAACGGCACCACCGGAACCGCGACGCGCACCCAGGGACAACCAGTCCCGGGATCTTCTCGGCCTTCATCCGCCCCTCGGCGACCCCGATGCTCGACGGCATGAGGTCCTACGAACTGCCCGACCTGCGAGGCCGCCTGGCGGTCGTGACCGGCGCCAGCGACGGCATCGGCCTGCGGCTGGCCGAACGCCTCGCCGCGGCCGGCGCCGAGCTGATCCTGCCGGTCCGCAACCCGTCCAAGGGCGCGGCCGCCGCGACCCGAATCCGCGCCACGACCCCGACCACGACCCGGCCGCTCGCCCCCGTCGCCACCCGCGCGCTGGACCTGGCCGACCTCGCCTCCGTGCGAGCGCTCGGCGAGACCCTGCGCACCGAGGGCCGCCCGATCGACCTGCTCGTCCTCAACGCCGCCATCATGGCCCCGCCGTCGCGCCGCGAGAGCCCCGACGGCCTGGAGCTGCAGTTCGCCACGAACTTCCTCGGCCACTTCGCGCTCGTCGCGCACCTGCTGCCGCTGCTGCGGGCCGCCCGCGCGCGGGTCACGACGGTCAGCAGCTTCGGCGCGCGGACGGGCCGGCTCGCCTGGGACGACCTGCAGAGCCGCCGCTCGTACGCCCCGATGCGCGCCTACAACCAGTCCAAGCTCGCCGGCCTGCTGTTCGCGCTGGAGCTGCAGCGCCGCAGCGCGGCCGGCGGCTGGGGGCTGACCAGCAACGCCGCCCATCCCGGGCTGGCCTCGACCAACCTGCAGGCCGGCGCGCCCGGCCTCGACCGGGCCTTCAGACGCCTGGCGCGGGCCGGAATCCTGGTCCGCACGCCCGAGGCGGGCGCGCTGCCGGTGCTGTTCGCGGCGGCCGACCCGCGGGCCCGCGGCGGGGCGCTCTACGGGCCCGGGGCGCCGCGGGAGCAGCGGATGTACCGCACGGCCCGCGACACCGCCGCCGCCCGCCGGCTCTGGTCGGCGGCGGAGGACCTCAGCGGCATTCAGCTGCGCGAATCCGTCGCCTGAGCGGCGGAGCATGAACCCACGGCGTCCAGCCGCCCGAAAGCGTTGCCTGGCAAGGCCGCCGACCCTCGGCCGCGACAGGGAGCTCAGCTGCCCGAAAGCGTTGGTTGCCTGGCAAAGTCGTCAACCCTTGACCGCAACGGGGAACCCGGCTGCCCGAAAGCGTTGCCTGGCAAAGTCGTCGGCCCTGAGCGCCAGCGGCGTTCGGCTGCCCGAACCCGTTGCCCGGTAGGCCCGCCTGGTCTGGGCGGAGGCGCGGAGGCGGAGCCCAGCGGCATTCAGCTGCCCGGACCCGCGGCCCGGCAAGGCCGCCGGATCTGGGCAGCGGCGCGGAGGAGCCCAACGGCGTCCAGCAACCGCGCAGACCACGGCGGAGAGGAGAATGGCGGCGTGGATCGCGCTCAACTGGCCGACTTCCTGCGCACCCGGCGCGAGGCGCTGCAGCCCGAGGACGTCGGCCTGCCCCGCGGCCCGCGCCGCCGCACCGGCGGCCTGCGCCGCGAGGAGGTCGCCGCCCTCAGCGGCATGTCCGCGGACTACTACGGCCGCATCGAGCAGCAGCGCGGCCCGCGCCCGTCGGAGCAGATGGTCGCCGCGCTGGCCCGCGGCCTGCGCCTCACGCTGGAGGAGCGCGACCACCTGTTCCGCCTGGCCGGCCATGCGACGCCGGGCCGCGCGGTCCGGGCCGAACACGTGGCCCCGGGGATGATGCGCATCCTGGACCGCCTGGAGGACACTGCGGCCCAGGTCATGACCACGCTGGGCGAGACCCTGGTCCAGACCCGCCCGGCCAAGGCCCTGCTCGGCGACGAGACCCGCTTCACCGGCCCGGAGCGCGCGGTCGCGTACCGCTGGTTCACCCGCCCCGAGTCCAGAGCCGTCTACCCGCGCGAAGACCACGCCCACCACGCGAGGATGTTCACCGCCCAGCTCCGCGAAACCTACACGCACGAGGGACCGGGCTCCCGCGCGGCCGAGCTCGTCGAGCTGCTCAAGGCCCAGAGCCCGCAGTTCGCCGGGCTCTGGGCGGCCCACGACGTCGGCAAGACCCGCGAGACCCGCAAGCGCATCAGCCACCCGGAGGCTGGGATCCTCGAGCTGTACTGCCAGACGCTCCTCGACCCCGACCACGGCCAGATCTTGCTGGTCCTCACCGCCAAGCCCGGCACGGAGAGTCACGAACGCCTGGAACTGCTGACAGTGCTCGGTGAGGCACGCACCGACGTGTGACGTGCGTGACGGCAGGTGTGTCTTCTGCACCGCCGTTTACCTGGTGTTAGGCTGAACTCCCGTGGATCGCTGACTCGGCAGCGTGACAGACCCCACGGGAGCAGGCTTTGTCTTCAGCACGGACCGGTGCCAGCCGACAGGCTAAGCACATCTTCGTCACCGGGGGCGTCGCCTCCTCACTCGGTAAGGGCCTCACGGGCTCGAGCCTGGGCAGCCTGCTCAGTGCCCGCGGGCTGCGGGTCGTCATGCAGAAGCTCGACCCCTACCTCAACGTCGACCCCGGCACCATGAACCCGTTCCAGCACGGTGAGGTGTTCGTCACCGAAGACGGTGCGGAGACCGACCTCGACATCGGCCACTACGAGCGGTTCCTGGACCAGGATCTGTCACGCAACGCGAACGTGACCACGGGCCAGATCTACTCCGCGGTCATCGCCAAGGAGCGGCGCGGGGAGTATCTCGGCGACACCGTCCAGGTCATCCCGCACGTCACCAACGAGATCAAGGCCCGCATCCGCGCGATGTCGGCCCCCGGCGCCGACGGCCTGGCGCCCGACGTGGTGATCACCGAGGTCGGCGGCACCGTCGGCGACATCGAGTCGCTGCCGTTCCTGGAGGCGATCCGCCAGGTCCGCCACGACATCGGCCGGGACAACTGTTTCTTCCTGCACGTGTCGCTGGTGCCCTACCTCGCACCGAGCGGCGAGCTGAAGACGAAGCCGACGCAGCACTCGGTCGCGGCGCTGCGCAGCATCGGCATCCAGCCCGACGCCCTGGTCTGCCGCTCCGACCGGGAGATTCCGGACAAGACCAAGAACAAGCTCGCGCTGTACTGCGACGTCGACGCCGAGGCGGTCGTCTCCGCCCCCGACGCGCCCTCGATCTACGACATCCCGCGCGTGCTGCACGAGGAGGGCCTCGACGCCTACGTCGTACGCCGCCTGGGGCTCTCCTTCCGCGACGTGGCCTGGAAGAAGTGGGACGACCTGCTCGACCGCGTGCACCACCCGCGCCAGACGGTGACGGTGGCGATCGTCGGCAAGTACGTCGACCTGCCCGACGCCTACCTGTCGGTCACCGAGGCCGTGCGCGCCGCCGGCTTCGCCCACCGCGCCCGCGTCGAGATCCGCTGGGTCCCCAGCGACGCGTGCACCACCCCCGCCGGGGCGGCCCAGGCCCTGACCGGCGTCGACGGCGTCATCATCCCCGGCGGCTTCGGCGTGCGGGGCATCGAGGGCAAGATCGGCGCCGCGCAGTACACCCGCGAGCGGGGCATCCCCACCCTCGGCCTGTGCCTCGGCCTGCAGTGCATGACCATCGAGGTCCTGCGCCACGTCGCCGGCATCCCCGGCGCCAACTCCCTGGAGTTCGACCCCGACGCGAGCGAGCCGGTCATCTCCACGATGGCCGACCAGCACGACATCGTCGCCGGCAAGGGCGACCTCGGCGGCACCATGCGGCTTGGCGCCTACCCGGCCGTGCTGACCCCCGGGACGCTGACCGCCGACGCGTACGGCACGAGCGAGGTCTCCGAGCGCCACCGTCACCGCTACGAGGTCAACAACGCCTACCGCGAGGCGATGACCGCCGCCGGCCTGCGCATCTCCGGCACCTCCCCGGACGGCCGCCTGGTCGAGTTCGTCGAGCTCGACCGCGAGCTGCACCCGTTCTTCGTCGCCACCCAGGCCCACCCCGAGCTCAAGAGCCGCCCGACGAGGGCCCACCCGCTGTTCGCCGCGTTCGTCGGCGCCGCGGTCGCCTACAACGCGGCCGACCGCCTGCCGGTCGAGCTCGAGACGGTGGACGCGTGACGACCTACGACGTGCGCTCCCACACGGAGCGCCTGCGCAATCGCGTCTTCTCGGTCGTCACCGACGAGATCGAGATGCCCGGCGGCGAGGTCGTCGACCGCGACTACCTGGTCCACGTCGGGGCGGTCGGCGTGGTGGCCCTGGACGCCGACGAGCGGATAGCGCTCGTGCGGCAGTACCGCCCCGCCGTCCGCCAGGTCCTGTGGGAGCTGCCGGCCGGCCTGATCGACGTGCCGGGCGAGTCGCTGGTCGACGCGGCCGCCCGGGAGCTCGCCGAGGAGGTGGACCTGGTCGCGGCCCGCTGGGACCTGCTGGCCGAGGTCCACACCACGCCGGGCTGCTCCAACGAGAAGATCAGGCTGTTCCTGGCCCGGGAGATCGCGTCAGTACCGCAGGAGGACCGCCACGAGCGCACCCACGAGGAGGCCGAGCTGGAGCTGCACTGGGTCGCCCTCGACGAGGCGGTGACGATGGCCCTGTCCGGCGAGATCACCAACGCCGCCGGCGTCATCGGGGTGCTCGCCACCGCCCAGTCCAAGGCCCGCGACTGGAAGAACCTCCGCCCGGCCGCCGACGCCGTATGACCGCCCAGGCCTCGGCACAGGCGCAGGACCTGGCCGAGGCCTGCGCGGAGGCGATGTACGCCGCCGACACCGCCTCGAGGTCGCTGGGCATCACGATCTCGCACGTGAGCCCGGGCCGGGCCACCGCGACGATGACGGTGACCGCGCAGATGCTCAACGGCCACGCGATCGGCCACGGCGGTTACGTTTTTCTGCTGGCCGACACCGCGTTCGCGTTCGCCTGCAACACGTACGGCCGCGTGACGGTGGCCGCCGGCGCGGACGTGACCTTCCTGGAACCGGCCCGGGCGGGCGACACGCTGACGGCCACGGCGGTGGAGCGCTCCCGCCGTGGCCGCTCCGGCCTCTACGACGTGACGGTGACCCGCGCCGACGGCGTGGTCCTGGCCGAGTTCCGGGGCCGCTCCCGCAGTTTGGACACCCCGATCCTCGGGCGGTAGCATGGCGACGCGATGGTCACGGACAGCAATATTCAAAGATCGAACTTTTGCACGTGTGATACGGTGTGATCAAGCGGAACGCCGCACCGCCGAGATCCGCAGCCACACAGTCGCGGCTACGATTCCAGGGCCTCCTCCGGCACCCGAGGGGCCGGAGTGCGGTCGTCGGCGTGCTCCCGCACCCGCAGGCACGACAGCACCACCAGCGGCAGGGCCGTCGCCAGCGCCGCGCCGAGCACGTTGAACGACACGCCCTCCACGACACCGGCCAGCAGGCACGCCACCACCAGGCCGGACAGGGCGGCGCGCACCGGCGGGAACACCCCCAGCAGCCGGCGCAGGCCGCCCCAGTCGCGCAGCAGGACGAACGTGGCGTAGACGACGCAGCCCAGCACCAGCACCGTCAGCGGGCTGGTCACCGTCGTCACCACGTCGGCCTCGGCGATGCGGCGCGCGATGAAGCCGGCCGTGCCCTCCCGGGTGCGCACGAGCATGCGGCCCACGCTGCTGCGCTGCTCCTCCGGCCGGAACAGGTCCAGGACCGCGAAGCCGGACGAGACGAAGAGCGCCGCCCCCGCCGCCCACAGCAGCCGGGTGATGGTGAGCCAGCCGCCGACCGCCATCGCCGCGGCCACGCAGACGCCGGCGGTGAGCGCGACCGCGCCGGAGGCGTCGGCGCCGAGATACTGGCTGCCGATGACGACCATGCCGACGGCGCCGATCACGGCCATGACGAAGGGGCGCCAGCGGCGCTCGAAGCGCTGCGCGAGCGCGGCGCCGCCGACCAGGACGCCGGCGACCAGCAGGCCCAGGCCGATCACGCCGACGCCGGCGTAGCGGCCGCCGACGACCGTCGAGTAGCCGGCGACGCCGTTGAGCTGCAGCCGCGAGCCGGTCAGCACGTCGAAGGCGACGGCGAGGGCGGCGATCGCCGCGACCCCGCCCAGCGGCGCGATCGCGCGGCTGCGCCGGGTGAGGTACGCGATCACGAACGTCGCCACGGCCAGAACGGCCAGGGTGATGCCGCCGAAGACCAGGCCCGGCCGGGACCAGCGCCACCACGGCACCAGGTCGGCGACGAGGGCCGCGGGCAGGGCGAGGGACGCGGCGATGAGCAGCAGCTCGGCGGCGCGGACGACCGGGCGGGGCACCGGGCGGTGGGTGAGCGGCCCGGCGGGGCGGCGGGCCCGCCGCAGCAGCGGCACGACGCCCACGAAGAGCAGCAGCTCGGCGACGACGAGGGTGGTGAAGAAGTTGGTGCCGACCCGGCGCTGGACGCTCGCCTCGCGGTCGGCGTCGGCGAGCCGGCTCACGGCCGCGGTGACGTCGGCGGGGCGGCCGCTGCCGCTGGTGGACGCGGCGCCGCCGGCGAAGAGCCGGCCGGGCATCGGCCGGTCCAGGGCGGCCAGGGCGGTCGGGGCGAGGTCGACGACCTGGACGTACCCGGGCCGCGACGTCGACGGCGAGGTGAGCCAGCCGCCCGTGAAGCCGGGGCCCTGCGCGATCGCGACGTGCAGCCGGCTGGTCGCGTCGAGGTCGGACAGGCCGGCGAGGATCACGACGGAGCGCTCGGGGCGGGCCGCGAGAATGCCGGCGAGGGCGGCGTCGGCGCTGCGGGCGTCGGAGGCGCGGGCCACGGGGTCGTCGCCGGCGATCTCGCCGAGGTCGATGAGCGTCAGGGCGCAGGCGGAGAGCAGGTTGTCGTTGAGGCCCTCGGAGTAGCGGTCGACCCGGCCGTAGGGGCGGGCCGCGGCGATGGCCGCCCCCGGCCCGATCGCCGTGGTGCAGCGCACGCCCTCGGCGAGGGCGCCGGGCTGGGCACCCCAGTGCAGCTCGCGGTTGCGGGCGACGATGTCGGCCTGGTCGGGCAGGGTGGCCCCGGCTGACGAATCCTGGCTGATCGGCACGGACAGGTCGGGGCAGGTCGAGGTGACGGGGCCGGTGGTGTACACGGCGAAGTTCCCGGAGCCCAGGGTCAGCCAGCCGTCGCCGGCGCAGGTGATGCGCCGCGCGGAGCGCACCGACAGCGCGCCGATCGCGCCGCCCTGCGCCATCTGCCACATGGCGGGGGTGTCGGCGGCGTTGATGTCGTCCCAGCGCAGCCCGGCGACGCCGACGACGAGCACGTAGTCGGCGCTGGGCTGGGGCGGCGCCGCGGCGGGGCGCGGGATGAGCGCGGCGACGCCGAGGAGCCCGGCGACCAGCGCCAGCAGACCGGGCAGGAACCGATGCAGCCAGTGCCGCATCAGCCCACCGCCGGCCCCTCGCCGCGCTTCGCGCGAGACCCGCCGCGCAGCTGCGCGTACACCGCCTCGGCCTGATCCACGGTGTCGTGCTCGGTCGGCCAGGTGGCGGCCCGCTCCCGGCCGGCCCGGGCCAGCTCGGCCCGGGCAACCGGATCGTCGAGGAGGGCCAGGACCGTGTCGTGCACCGCGTCGACGTCGTGCGGCTCGACGAGCCGCGCGCCGTCACCGACGAGCTCGGGGACGCCGCCGACGGCGGTCGACACCAGCGGTACACCTGCTGCCAACGTCTCCTGGACGAACAGCGGCTGGCCCTCCCAGACGCTGGTCGCCACGACCAGGTCGGCCGCGCCGAGCAGGTCGGGCACGTCGTCGCGGTTGCCCAGCAGGTGGACGGGGGCGTGCTCCTCGGAGATGCGCTGGGCCAGCGACATGTACGACGGGCCGGCCCCGGCGATCGCGGTGAACGGCTCCGGGTCGCGGTCGCGCCAGCGGGCGGCGGCGGAGACGAGCGTCTCGAAGCCCTTCTGCGGGTGCAGCCGGCCGCAGGCGAAGACGAACGGCTGGCCGGGCTCGATGCCCAGCTCGGCGCGGATCTGACCGGCGTCGCGCCGGACCGGCTTCGGCACCGGCGCCGGCACCTTGGCCAGGCGCACGTCGCGGCCGCCGAGCTCCTGGACGCGGGCGACGAGGTCGCTGGAGACGGCGAGGGTCACGTCGGCGGCGCGGGCGACCCGCCGCTCCAGCGGGTGGTAAAGCTTGGCCCGCAGGCCGGTGGCGAGGACCAGGTTGTGCCAGGTGACGACGAGCGGGATGCCGGCGGGACGGGCGAGGGCGGCGACAAACCCGGCGCGCAGGCTGTGGGCGTGGATCACGTCGGCGTCGCGGACGCCGCGGCGCAGGGCCCGCACGGCGAGCACGTCGCTGGGCTGGGGGCTGGCCGGGATCTCCACGGGCAGGAACCGTGCGCCGCGGGCGGTGAAGCCGAACTGCTCCTCCGTCGCCGCGGGCCCGTGCACGCTGACCTCATGGCCGCGCGCGACCAGGCCCTCGGCGAGCATGCCGACGTGCCGCCCCGTGCCGCCCGTGGTCGAGGCCAGGACCAACGCGATGCGCGCGCCCACTACCCGTCCCTTCTCCCGATGAGCCGCTGCAGGGTCCCGCGGTCCGCGACCGCCGCCCCGGCGAGGAACACCATCGCCACCACGACTCCGCACAGCATGCCCTGCACGACGGCCCCGCCCGCACCCGGGGTTGTCAGGTGCGACCGCACGAACAGTCCCGCAAAGGTCGCCGCGGCCGCGGCAACGACACAGACCGATGCCGTGCGTACCGCGCCGGCGAGCGCCTCCCCGCCGGCCCGCCGCCGCACGGCTACCAGCAGCGCGGCCCCGAGCACCAGCATGCCGATCGAGTTCGCGGCGGCGACGGCGGCGACGCGGTGCCCGACCGGCAGCGCGGTGGCCAGCGACACGGCGGCGACGGCGGCGGCGCCCCAGCCGGCGGCGGTGGCGAGCGCGGCCGGGTAGGCGTTGCCGCCGGCGTAGAGGGCGCGGGAGAGCAGGGCGAACACACCGTACCCGAGCAGCCCCGGCCCGAACCAGGCGATCCCGTCGGCGAGCGGGCCGACCGCCGGGGGGTGCGAGGAGGCGGCCGCCAGCAGCACCGCCACGGGCCGGGCGAGCACGATCAGCGCGGCGGCGCCGAGGCAGCTGAGCAGGATCACGGCCCGCACGGCGGGTGCGAGCGCGGCGGCGAACCCGGCCCGGTCCCCGGCGGCGCCGCGCTCGGCCAGCGCCGGGTACGTCGTGGTCGCCACCGGCACCGCGAGCACCGCCCACGGCAGCAGGAAGATCGTCTGGGCGAGCGAGTACACCACGATGACGCCGTCGCTCTGCCCGTAGCTGACCAGGTTGATGGCGAGGCCGATTACGAGCTGCTGGGTGCCGACGGTGACGATCCCGGCGACCACGAGGGGCTTGAGCGTCGCGATCGCGCCGACGTCGAGCCGCACGGTGGGCCGGATCCGCAGTCCGAGCCGGCCGACCGGGGCGACGAGGCACAGCGACAGCACGGCGACCGCGAGCGTGGTGCCGCCCGACAGCAGCAGCAGGTGAGCGCCGGTGACGTCGGCGAGCGCCACGCCGCGGCCGGCGACGACGCCGAAGGCGATGTAGACGGCCATGACGGTGAGGCTCGACAGCAGCGGCGCGATGACGGGCCAGGCGAAGCGGCGATACATCTGCAGCGCCCCGGTCAGCACGATCCCGACCCCGTAGAGCGGCAGCTGCGGCGCGAACACCCGCAGCATGTCGGCCCCGGCGTCGATGACGGGCGCGGGCTTGCCGCTGGTGAGCAGCGCGACGAGCGGGTGCGCGAGGACCGCGACGAGCACGGCGATCGGCGCGAGGATGAGCACGACCCAGGTGAGCAGCGCCCCGACGGTCCGCTCGACCGTCGCCTTGTCCCGCCCGGCGAGCAGCGGCACGACGAGGCTGGCCAGCGCCCCGCCGGCGACGAGCTCGAAGATGATGTTCGGGATGGTGTTGGCGGCCTGGTACGCGTCCCCGAGCTGGGTGGTGCCGACCGACGAGTTGAAGACGAGAATGCGGGCAAATCCGGCAATCCGGCTCAGTATCGTGAGGCCCGCGACGAGCACCGCCGCCCCGAAGATCCGCCCCTTCGTCACCCGCGCGGATACGGCGACGGTTTACGGGTTTTCGGTTGCGGGGCAGCATCCCGACAAGACGGCTCGGCCGGGCGGCGGCCCCACTGGTCGACCGCGTTCAGCACCGGGTTGCCCTCGATGACCTTGGTGAAGCTGACCTTCTCGCTCGCCGCGGTCAGCGCCGCGATCCCGGCCAGCGCCGCCAGCCGGCCGAACGTCCCGGTCCGCGCCGTGTACGCCACCCCGAGCAGGGCACCGAGCGCGTTCGCCCCGGCGTCGCCGAGCATGATCTCCTCGTCGAGGTCGGCGGGCAGCAGCGCGCTCGAGGCGCCGAGGGGCCCGGAGGCGCCCAGCGGGGTACCGACGGCGATCCCGGCCTTGAGCGCCCGACCCGGCCGCAGGTCGAACAGGTTGAACAGGTTCGCGGCCCCGGCGATCACCCCGGCCCCGAGCAGCACGTCCACCTTGCGCTTGCGGGGCAGCAGCGCGGCGGCGGCGAGCCCGGCCGCGCCGACCCCGGCGATCTTCACCAGGCCGCTCGTCACGCGCCCCTCCCGCAGCGCGCCGAGGTGCCCGCGGAAGCCCTTCGCCGCGTGCTCGGGGCGACCGCCGACGAGATCGTCGTAGAGCCCGACGGCCCCGGAGCCGAGCCCCGCGACGGCGCTGGCGGCCGCGTGCTCGGGCCGGTGCACGATCGCGCCCGCCGTGGCGCCGGCGGCCAGGGCGGGCCCGCCGGCCAGCGACACCGTCCGGCCGCGGAAGTTGGTCCGCGCCAGCCGCGGGTGGCCCTGCAGGGCGCGCAGCACCGCGCGGGCGACGCCACCGCCGACCGGTCCGGCCAGCGCGCCGAGGATGAACCTACGAGCCATTGGTCACGCTCGCCGTCTTCGGCAGCAGGCTGGTCGCCCCGTCGCCGCTGCCGTAGTGCCCGGACTTGCCGCCGAACCGCTCGACGAGGGCCATGACCGCCGCGACCTGCCCGTAGGCGGTGACGGCGTTGTCGACGGTGGAGATGGACTTGGCGGCGGTGGTGTCGCCGCGCACCGCGGAGACCAGCCCGTTGGCCGACAGCCCGGCGACGACGACGCGCCCGGCGAGGTCGAAGCGGGTGGCCAGGGTCAGCACGGCGGCGTTGCGGTCCTTGGCGTCCTTGCCGCTGGCGGGCGCACCGGCGACGATGACGACCGCCTCGGCCGGGGCCTTGAAGTCGCCGTCGAGGCCGATGTAGCCGGCGGACTCGTAGGCGGACAGCACGGTGCGGGTGCCCTCGACCTGCGGCGTGCCGGCCTTGCCGACGAGGACCGCGGCCAGCAGCGCGGCCGAGGTGTCCGCGCCGTCGGACTGGCCGGGCAGGGCGCCGGAGATGCCCGCCGGTACCGCGGTTTCGGCGAGGTCGAGCAGGTGCGGGCTGTTGGTCGGGGCGGTGAACTTCTCCTTGATCGTGACCGTGCCGACGACCTTCGCGCCGGCGGTGCCGAGCACGGTGGCCACGCCGTCGGTGGCGGTGTTCACGTCGCCGCTGTCGTTGCCGTCGAGCTTGATGAGCAGCACGTTCTTGTTCAGCAGCCGGTTCGCCAGCAGCATCGGGGCGGTCTCGGTGGCGAAGTCGGCGTTCTTCTTCAGCTCCGCCCGGGTCTGCTCGAGGTCGTTGCGCAGCTGCTGCTTGTCGTCGGTCAGCGTGTTGACCTGGTCGTTGAGGTTCTCGGTGAGCGGCCCGTTGGCCGCCGCGGTGCCGACGACGAGGCCGATGGCCAGCGCGAGGAAGACCGCGGCCAGCGACACCACGTGGTACCGGAAATTGATCACAGGTGCGACCCGTCTAGGAGAACAGCGTGAAGATCAGGTTGTCCCACCACTCGGCGATGACGCTCAGATACGCCCGGCCGATCGTGGTCACCGCGAGCGCGGCGGCCATGGCGGCGATCGCCGAGGCGAGCAGCAGCACCAGTGAGGAGCCCGACAGGCTCTGGCGGTACAACCGGCTGACCCCCTTGGCGTCGACGAGCTTGCCGCCGAGCTTCAGCCGGGTCAGGAACGTCGAGGCCATGCCGCCGCGGCCCTTGTCGAGGAACTCGATGAGGGTGTTGTGCGTGCCGACGGCGACCAGCAGCGACGCGCCTTTCTCGTCGGCCAGCAGCATCGCGATGTCCTCGCTGGTCGCCGCGGCCGGGAAGGTGATCGCCTCGACGCCGAGGCGCTGCACCCGGGCCAGGCCCGGCGCGCGGCCGTCGGGGTAGGCGTGCACGACGACCTCGGCGCCGCAGCGCAGCACGTCGTCGCTGACCGAGTCCATGTCGCCGATGATCATGTCCGGGGTGTAACCGGCCTCGACCAGGGCGTCCGCGCCGCCGTCGACGCCGATGAGGACGGGCTTGTACTCCCGGATGTAGGGCCGCAGCACATCGATGTCGGCCTTGTAGTCGTAGCCGCGCACCACGATCAGGCAGTGCCGCCCGGCGATCTGGGTCTGCACCTCGGGCACGCCGACGCCGTCGAGCAGCAGGGCGCGCTCCTGCTTGAGGTACTCCATCGTGTTGGCGGCGAACGCCTCCAGCTGCACCGACAACCCCTCGCGGGCGTCGGCCATCGACTCGGCGACGGTGTCGGCGTCCTGCCGCACGCCCTTGGCGACGGCCTCCTCGCCGAGAAACACGGTGTCGCCCTCGACGCGCACCGAGTCGCCCTCGCGCAGCCGGTCGAACAGGTCCTCGCCGAGGTCGTCGACGAGCGGGACGCCGGCCTTGATCAGCCCCTCCGGCCCGAGGTTCGGATACCGCCCCGACACCGACGGCTTGGCGTTGAGCACCGCCGCCACGCCCGAGGCGGCCAGCGAGTCGGCCGCCACTCGGTCGAGGTCCACGTGGTCGATGACCGCGATGTCACCCGGCCGCAGCCGCCCCACCAGGCGCTTCGTCCGCCGATCGAGCCTCACGACGCCGGCGATGACACCCGGCTCGGCGGGCCGGGTGCGGCGCAAGGTTGGAAGTCGCATCACAACCATCCTGGCATGGACGGACGCCGAAAGCCGCGTGCGACATGTCCCCGAGCAGGTGGTACGCCCCATTTCACATTTCGGCGTGACCGCGGTCACTCGAAACGGGCCTACGCTGTGTCGCCCACCCGACACCAGGTGCGCGTATTTACGACGTCCGGGGCGTCCTCACGTCTGCACCAGGTCCCACCACGAGGGAGTCGCCGAATGGAGACACTATCGTCGATCCGTCTGACCCGCGTGCCGAACCTCGCCGGCAAGACCCCGGCCGAGGCGACCGCCGCGCTACGCACCGCCGGACTCGAACTCGGGGTGATCCGCGAGATCGGACCGGCCGGCTCCATGATCGTCCTGGAGCAGTCGACCCTGGCTCTGACCGTCGCCCCCGTCGGCACCCGGGTCAACCTCCTGGTCGGCCGGCGCTGAGAACCGGCGCACGACCTCGGCGACGAGCAGCAGCAGCCCCGCCCCGGCGTAGGCGGCGACCAACGCCTTCCACAGCGTGCCGTCGAAGTACAGCCCGCAGCCGTACCCGATGAGCCCGGCCATCGTCGCCCACAGGCTCACCCCGAGCGCCGTCCACGCCGCGAAGCGCCCCGCCGGGTATCCGACCACCCCGGCGGCCAGCGCGGACGCGGCCCGCCCGCCCGGCAGGTATCGCGCGAACACCAGCACCTGGCCCCCGCGGGAGCTCAGCGTGCGCCGCGCCCAGCCGTAGGCGGCCAGCCCGGACGCCTTGCGCTGCAGCCGGGTGCCGATGTGATACGACACCGTGTCCCCGGCGTACGCCCCTGAGGCCCCGGCGAGGATGACCAGCCCGATGTTCGGCTCCCCGGTCGTGCCGGCCAGCACCGACACGGTGATCAGCGTCGACTCGCTCGGCGACAGCGGCACGAGGGAGTCAAGCCCGGCCACCACGAACACCACCAGCAGCACCCACGGCGACCCGGCGACAGCATCGACCACGATCTCAACGTAGGGCGACGATCCAAACGCGAGGCGTCCCCCGCCCCAACATCAAGACCTAGCCCCGTGTCTTCTCCCGGTCCGCGACCGACAGCAGCTCCTCGGCGTGCGCGATCCCCAGGTCCGAGTCCGGCAGGCCGGCCAGCATCCGCGCCAGCTCCCGGGCCCGATCCGTGTGCTCCACGACGGTCACCCCGCTGGTGGTGACCGCCCCGCCGGTGTCCTTGGCCACCACCAGGTGCCGGTCCGCGAACGCCGCCACCTGCGGCAGGTGCGTCACCACCAGGACCTGGTGGTCCCGCGCCAGCCGGGCCAGCCGCTTGCCGATCTCCACCGCCGCCGTCCCGCCGACACCCGCGTCGACCTCGTCGAACACCAGCGTCGGCGGCCCGCCGACCCCGGCGAACACGACCTCGATCGCGAGCATCACCCGGGACAGCTCACCACCGGAGGCGCCCTTCTGCAGCGGCTGCGCCGGCGCGCCCGGGTGCGGCAGCAGCCGCAGCTCGATGTCGTCGGCCCCGTCCGGCCCGACCCCGCTGTCCGTCCCCGACGCCGTCGGGATGCTCGGCCCGTTGCCCGCCGACTTCGGCACCACCACCACCTGCACCCGCGCGTGCGGCATCGCCAGGCCGGCCAGCTCCACGGTCACATCCGCGGCGAACCGCCCGGCGGCCTCCTGCCGGGCCGCGGACAGCACCGCCGCCAGCTCCGCGACCTCGCCGTGCAGCCGCTGCCGCTCCCGGTCGAGCTCCTCGAGCAGCTCGTCGGAGCTGTCGAGCTCCCCGAGCCGGGTGCGGGCGTGCTCGGCCCAGGCCACGACCCCGTCGACGTCCTCGGCATACTTGCGGGTGAGCGCCCGCAGCGCGGCCCGCCGCTCGTAGACCTCCTGCAGCCGCCCCGGATCGGCGTCCAGCGACGCCAGATAGGTGCCCAGCTCCGTGGAGACGTCACCCGCGAGGGTGGCGACCTCGTCGAGGCGGGCGGCCAGCTCGCCCAGGACCCGGTCGAGCTCGGCCTGGGCCTCCAGGGTCCGCCGCGCGGTCGCGATGAGGCTCAGCACGTCGGCGATGTCGTCGCCGTCGCCGGTGCCGGCCAGCGCCACATGCGCCAGCTGCGCCGCCGAGCGCAGCCCCTCGACGTGCTCCAGCCGCTGCGCCTCCTCGCGCAGCAGCTCGTCCTCGCCGGGCTGCGGGTCGACGCGGCTGATCTCGTCGAGGCCGAGCCTGAGCAGCTCCGCCTCCTGGTTGCGCTGCCGGGCGTTGGCCCGCCGGTCGGCGAGGTCGTCCTCGACGGCCCGCCAGCGCGTGTAGAGCTCGGCGAACTGCCCCAGCAGCTTCTCGTGCTCCGGGCCCGCGTAGCGGTCCAGGGCGGCGCGCTGCTCGGCCGGGCGCAGCAGGCGCAGCTGGTCGGACTGGCCGTGCAGGGCGAAGATCCGCTCACCGACCTCGGACAGCAGCGACACCGGCACGGTGCGGCCGCCGACGTGGGCGCGGGAGCGGCCCTCGGCGGTCAGCGTGCGGCTCAGCAGCAGCGATCCGTCGTCGTCGACCTCCGCCCCGGCCTCGGCGATGCGGCTCTCCACCGCCGCCCGCACGTGGACGGGCAGCGTCAACCGGCCGTCGACGGTGGCGCGGCCCGGGTCGGCGCGCACCCGCCCAGCGTCGGCGCGTCCGCCGAAGAGCAGGCTGAGGCTCGTCACGACCATGGTCTTGCCCGCGCCGGTCTCGCCCGTGATGACGGTCAGGCCCGGGCCCAGGGGCAGGGTGGCGTCTTCGATCACGCCCAGTCCGGTAATGCGGAGTTCCTCCAGCACGTGAGGAACACTAGCCGCGGGGTGCGACAGTTCTCCACTCGGCCGCATGAAATGTCGCGCCTGCGGTGGCCTCAGCCGTGCTGCTTGTTGTGCCGCCACCCCTCCACGGGGAGCCCGAACTTCGCCACGAGACGATCGGTGAACGGCCGCTCACGCAGGCGTACGACCCGGACGGGGAGCGCTCCGCGGCGCACCGTCACCGTGGCACCGGGCGCGAGGTCCATCACCCGCCGGCCGTCGCACGACAGCAGCGCGAAGCTGGTGAACGGCTCCACGTTGACCGTGATCGTCGACGACGGCGCGATCACCAGCGGGCGGCTGAACAGCGCGTGCGCCGAGATCGGCACGAGCAGCAACGCCTCCAGCTCCGGCCACACGACCGGCCCGCCCGCGGAGAACGCGTAGGCCGTCGAGCCCGTCGGGGTGGCACACACCACGCCGTCGCAGCCGTACCGCGACAACGGCCGCCCGTCCACCTCGACGAGCAGCTCCAGCATCTTCTCCCGGGCACCCTTCTCGACGGTCACCTCGTTGAGCGCCCACGAGGTGCCGACCAGCCGCCCGGCGTGCTCGGCCGTGACGTCGAGGGTCAGGCGCTCGTCGACCGTGTACGTCCCCTCGACGACCTCCCGGACCGCCTTGTCCACGTCGCCGATCTCGGCCTCGGCGAGGAACCCGACCTTGCCGAGGTTGATGCCCAGCAGCGGCGCCTTGGCCGGCCGGGCCAGCTCCGCGGCGCGCAGCAGCGTCCCGTCGCCGCCGAGCGCGAAGACGATCTCCACGCCCTCCGCCGCCGCCTCGCCGCTGACCGGCACCGCCCGCGGGATGTCCAGCTGCGGCGCCTCGTCGGCCAGCACGCGGACGGTGAACCCGTTGTCGAGCAGGTCCGCCGCCACCGTCCGGGCGTGGTCGTTGTTGCTGGCCTTGCCCGTGTGGGCGACCAGCAGCGCCTCACGTCCGCTCACGCCGGAACCTCCGCCTGGTCTGGCTCGATGACGCTTCGCGGAGACCGTCCCAGACGCTCCGGCGCCGGCGCGAGGAAACTGAACCTACGGTGAGCGGCCCCAACACCCAATCTGGCTCGATTAGGCTCCGCGCCGATCGCCCCAGACCGGGCGCCGCTGCGCTCCGGACCACTCACTGCGCCACCACTCCCTCGACGACCTGCGCCACCGCGTCCGGGTCGACCGGTGGGGCGTCCCGGCGCAGCCACAGGAAGAACTCCACGTTCCCCTGCGGGCCGGGCAGCGGGCTGCGCGCCACGCCGGCCACGCCGAGCCCGATCCTGGCAGCCGCGGCGGCGACGTCAAGCACCGCCTCGGTCCGCAGCCGCGGCGAGCGCACGACACCGCGCTCACCCAGCGCCTCCTTGCCGACCTCGAACTGCGGCTTCACCATCGGCACCAGGTCCCCGTCCGGGGCCGTGCACGCGGCGAGCGCCGGCAGCACCAGCCGCAGCGAGATGAACGACAGGTCGGCCACCGTCAGCTCGCACACCCCGCCGATCTGCTCCGGCGTCAGCGTGCGCACGTTGGTCCGCTCGATGACCAGCACCCGCTCGTCGGTCCGCAGCGACCAGGCGATCTGGCCGTAGCCGACGTCGACGGCGGCGACCGCGGCCGCGCCCCGGCGCAGCAGCACGTCGGTGAACCCGCCGGTGGAGGCGCCCGCGTCGAGGCAGCGGCGCCCGGCTACCGGCAGTGCCGCGAAGGCGTCCAGCGCCCCGGCGAGCTTGTGCCCGCCGCGCGAGACGTACTCGTCCTCGCCCGACTCCAGCACCCGCACCGGGTCCGCCGGGTCGATCTGGGCCGCGGCCTTGCCCGCGGGGGTGCCCCGCACCTCCACCCGGCCCTGCTCGATCAACGCCGCCGCGTGCTCCCGGGAGCGGGCCAGCCCACGCCGCACCAGCTCGGCGTCGAGTCGGTTCCGGCGCGCCATCTGCCAGCAGCTCCCTGAAAGCTCAGCGTTCCTCGATCGTGCCCAGCGTCTCCTGCAGCGTGCGGTGGGCATCGGCGTAGACCGAAACCTGCTGCCGCAGCGGAAGCGACGCTACCTCGCCGAGCGCCGCAACCGCCGCTTCGACCCGGCCGAGCACGCCCGCGCCGGGCGGTCCGGGCACCGGCGCGGGGCCCGGACCAGGGACGGGGCTCGTCACGACGCGCTCTTACGGGGCGCGCGAGTGGTCTTCTTCACGGGCAGCCTGTCCGACGCCGGCCCGACCTCGGAGGCGGCCGCGACCGTCTCGATGGCCTTCTTGGCCGCGACCTTCTTGGCCGGCGTGGTCGGCGCCGCCTTCTTCACCGGAGCCGCCGCCTTCTTCGCCACGGTCCTCTTCACCGGTGCCGGAGCCGGGGTCTCCGTGATGGCCTCGGCGCCGACCGGCGGCGCGTGCTCCTGCGGCGGCGCGACGGCGTTGACCGTCGCCTCCTTCAGCTGCGCCTCCAGCTCGTGCACGCGCGACGTGAGCGCCGCGACCTCGTCCGCGGTGGCCAGGCCGACGGCGCCGAGCGCGCGGTCCAGCTCGTAGCGCACCAGCTTCGTCAACGCGTCACGGTTCGCCGAGCCGGCCTTGAGCAGGTCCTCGGCCATGGTCTGCAGCTGCTCCGCGGTCGCGCCGCTCTTGCCGACCAGGCGCCGGACCGTCTTGGTCGCCTTCTTCGTGGTGGCCTCGGTCATGCCATAGGCGAGCTCGAGGTACGCCCGCCATGCTTCCTGCGCCATATTGCGTCTCTCCTCCAAGTGGTGTACACCATCACGCTACCGGGCGTGCCGCGACGCCGTACGGTACCGTCACATTCCACGACGGAACCGCAGAAAGACGGGGAATCGCACGATGGCAACCGTTGACGAGTGCCGGGCCGCACTGCAGAAGCTTGCGGAGCGGTTGGCAGCCAACGCCGCCGAGGCGCGGGAGAAGCTCGACTTCGACCGCACCCTCGCCTGCCGCGTCACCGACCTCGGCGTGGCCTTCCACGGCCGCCTGGAGGGCGGGCAGATCACCGGTCTCACCGACGGCGACGACCCGCGCGCCAAGATCAAGCTGACCTCGACCGGCGACGACCTCGTCGCCCTCGTCAACGGCCGGCTCAACGTGATGTCGGCCTGGACCAGCGGTCGCATCAAGATCGACGCCGGGATGATGGACCTGCTGAAGCTGCGCAAGCTGCTCTGACTCAGGCGAGCTTCAGCCAGTCCAGCGCGGCCTGCGCGGCCTCCCCCGCGGCGGCGATCGGCCGCACCTCACCTGCGGCCCAGGCGAGCTGGCACAGCGCCATGAGCGCGTCGGCGCGACGCCCGTCGCCCGAAAGCTCCCACCGACCGTCCAGCTCGTTCACGTGCCATTTCGGCGTCAGTACCGCATGTGCCGGCTGGAAAAGCCCACCCAGATCCTCGGCCACGAACGTGGGCCGCCGCGCGGCCGGGGCCGCGAGCAGCTCGGCGGCGCCGGACACCCCGGTGAGCACCAGCAGGCTGTCCATCCCCGAGCGATTCGCCCCCTCGATGTCCGTGTCGAGCCGGTCCCCGACGACGATCGGCCGCTTCGCCCCGCGCTCCCGCGCCGCCTCCAGGAACAGCACCGGGTCGGGCTTGCCGACGATCGTGTCCGGCTGCCGCCCCAGCGCCGTGGCCATGGCTGCGACCAGCGACCCATTGCCGGGCACCGGCCCCCGCGGCGACGGCAGCGTCCGGTCGGCGTTGGTCGCGATCCACGCGGCCCCGCCCCGGATCGCCACCGCGGCGTCGGCGAGATCGCGCATCCGCACATCCGGCCCGTACCCCTGCACGACGACCCGCGCCTGCTCCGCCTCCGTCACCGGCGTCAGCCCCACCGAGACGACCTCCTCGCGCAGCGCCGGCGCCCCCAGGACCAGCACCGGGGTGCCGGCCTCGAACCGCTCCGCCATCAGCAGCGCGGTCGCGTGCGCCGACGTGACGACCTCCCGCGCCTCGGCGGGAATGCCGAGGCGCGTCAGCAGCGCCGCCACGTCACCCGGCAGCCGCGAGGCGTTGTTCGTCGCGTACGCGCTGGGAATCCCCCGCTCACGCAACTTCGCGCACGCCTCGGCCGCGCCCGGGATGACCTGGTCGACGAGGTACAGCACCCCGTCGAGATCGAAGATCACCAGGTCGTACTGACCGACCAGATCACCGGCGCCACCAGCCGCGCTCACGCCCGGCCCTTCCCGTCCTTGTCATCGTCCTGGGCCGCGCCCCCGGTGCCCTGAGCGCTCACCGGCGCGTCGTCGTGATCCGAGTCGACCTCGTCGTCCGCGGCCACGTCCCGCGGCCGGTCCTCGTCGTCGTCCTCGGCCCCTTCGCCCCGCTCGTCGTAGTCCCCGTCGGGCTCGTCGTCGTCCTCGGAGTCGTCGTCGCGGTCGTCATGAGCCCCATCAGGCTCGTCGTCGTCCTCGGAGTCGTCGTCGCGGTCGTCATAAGCCCCGTCAGGCTCGTCGTCGTAGTCGTCCTCGTCGTCGCCGAGGTCGTCATCATCCTCGTCGTCGTCATAGTCGTCTTCGTCGTCGTAGTCGTCCGAGTCCTCGTCGAGATCGTCGTCTTCGTCGTCGTCTACGTCATCGTCTACGTCGTCGTCATCGTCGATGTCTTCGTCGTCGTCTACGTCGTCGTCATCGTCCTCGTCGTCGTAGTCGCCCTCGCGCTCGTCGTCCTCGTCCTCGTCGTCCGTGTCCCCGTCGAGGACGATCCCGTCGAGTTCGAGCAGCCGCTCCGCCGCGTCCGTACGCAGGTCCTCGTCGAGGTCCGCGGCCCGCGCGAACCACTCCCGGGCCTCCTCCCGGCGCCCGGCCCGCAGCAGCGCGTCGGCATACGCGTACCGCAGACGGGCCGCCCAGGGCGCGTCCGGCGCCGACGTGAGCTCCCGAACCTGCAGCATCGCCACCGCGGCGTCATGCTGCCCCAGATCCCCACGCGCCCCCGCCGCGACGATGAGCAGCTCGACGATCTCCTCGGCGGAGAGCTTCTCCCGATCAGCGGTCCGGAAGAGATCGATCGCCTTCTCCGGCCGTTCGAGCGCCCGCTCGCAGTCCGCGATCACCGCGATGTGCGTCTGTTTCCCGGTCATCCGGTGGTACGTCCGCAGCTCCCCCAGCGCCGTCTGCCACTCGCCCGCGTGATACGCCGCAATCCCGGCGGCCTCCCGTACCACCGCGATCCGAGACGCCTTACGCCGGGCCACGAGCGCATGCGCAAGCGCCAGCTCCGGGTCGTCGTCAATGAGCTGCCCGGCCGCGACGAGCCGCCGAGCCACCTCCTCGGCCACGGGCCGCGCAAGGGAGCTCAGCTCGGCGCGAACCTCCCGATCCAGCTCCGACGGGTCGATGTCGTCGGCGAGCACCGGATCGGCGACCCGGCTGACGCCCTCCTCGCCCTCAACGTCACTGCTGACGAACCCGGGGTCGCTGCTCCGCGGCCGATACCCGCCGGCGTCGCTGCGCCGCAGCCCCTCGGCCCGCTGGAACCCGGCCCCGCGCCCACCGGAGTCCCGATCCCGGAACCCCCCACCGCGCGAGTCCCGATCACGATCCCCGAACCCGGCCCGATTCCCCCCGCGATCCCGGTCCCGGTAGCCGCCGCCCCGCTCTCCACGGAATCCGGACTCCCGATCCCCGCCGCGGAACCCACCGTCACGTTCCCGGTCCCCACGGAACCCGGACGGCCGATCCCCACGAGACCCACCATCGCGATCCCGGAACGGCCGCTCGCCACGGAACCCACCGTCCCGCTCTCCCCGAGGCCCACCATCCCGGTCCCGGAAGCCGGACGACCGCTCGCCGCGAGGCCCGCCATCGCGATCCCGGAAGCCGGACGGCCGGTCACCCCGAGGCGCACCGTCCCGGTCCCCACGGAACCCGGACGGCCGATCCCCACGAGACCCGCCATCGCGATCCCGGAAGCCAGACGGCCGGTCACCCCGAGGCCCGCCATCGCGGTCGCCACGGTACCCACCGTCACGCGACCCCCGGTACCCACCGGAGTCCCGATCCCGGAACCCACCGGATCGATCGCCGCGGAACCCACCGTCACGCTCACCCCGAGGCCCACCGTCCCGATCCCCACGGAATCCGGACGGCCGATCTCCACGAGGCCCGCCATCCCGATCCCGGAACGGCCGATCACCACGGGCGCCACCATCGCGGCCCCGGAAGCCCGAGGGCCGGTCACCCCGAGGCGCACCATCGCGGTCCCCGCGGAACCCGGACGGCCGATCCCCACGAGGCCCGCCATCCCGATCCCGGAACGGCCGATCCCCACGGGCGCCACCATCCCGATCCCGGAACCCGGACGGCCGGTCACCACGAGGCCCACCGTCCCGGTCCCCACGGAACCCGGACGGCCGGTCACCGCGCGGTCCGCCGTCCCGGTCGCGGAATCCGGACGGCCGGTCACCACGAGGCCCACCGTCCCGGTCCCCACGGAACCCGGACGGCCGGTCACCGCGCGGTCCGCCGTCCCGGTCGCGGAATCCGGACGGCCGGTCACCACGAGGCCCGCCATCGCGGTCGCGGAACCCGGACGGCCGGTCACCCCGGGGCGCACCGTCCCGATCCCGGAACGGCCGATCCCCACGGAACCCACCGTCACGATCGCCCCGGTACCCACCAGAGTCCCGATCCCGGAACCCACCGCTGCCTCGCTCCCCGCGGGACCCGCCATCGCGGTCCCGGAAGCCGGACGGCCGGTCACCACGAGGCCCGCCATCCCGGTCCCCACGGAACCCGGACGGCCGATCCCCACGGGAGCCACCATCGCGGTCCCGGAAGCCGGACGGCCGATCCCCACGTGGTCCGCCGTCCCGATCCCGCGACCCGGACGGCCGGTCACCCCGAGGCCCGCCATCCCGATCCCGGAACGGCCGATCTCCGCGGGCGCCACCATCACGGTCCCGGAAGCCTGAGGAACGCTCGCCACGAGGCCCGCCGTCCCGGTCCCGGAAGGGCCGATCCCCACGGGGAGCCCCGTCACGGTCCCGCGGACCACCCGAAGTTCCACCCCGGTAGCCGCCGGCCCCGCCGCGCTCACCGCGGTCCGCCCGGTCCTGGCGCGGCCCGCCGTCGCGGTCCCGGAAGTTGCCCCGCGGCCGATCACCCCGGAAATCCCCACGCTCGCGGTCGCCGCGGAAGTTCCCGCGCGACCGATCCCCGCGGTCCTCCCCGCGCGACCGGTCATCGCGCCCCGGCCCGTCTTCCCGACGCGGCCGTCGCGCCCCGTCCTGACCATCGCCGTCGTGTGGCATCGCGTTCACGACTTTCATCCTTCCCGACCGGGGTACGCCGCATGCGTTCGCCCCGGCAAACGACTCAAGGGCCGCCCACTGGGGCGGCCCTTGATCGAAAGTTTGTCCGGCGGCGTCCTACTCTCCCACACTCTCTCGGGTGCAGTACCATCGGCGCTGGAGGGCTTAGCTTCCGGGTTCGGAATGGGACCGGGCGTTTCCCCTCCGCTATGGCCGCCGTAACACTATGAACCTGTCAACCCCGCACACCCCTAGTTTTTGGGGGTGCGTTCGGTGTTGGTTCAGAATCACACAGTGGATGCAAACATCTTCAAAACTCGAATGTAGGTCAAGTCCTCGGCCTATTAGTACCGGTCAGCTCAAACCTGTTACCAGGCTTCCACTTCCGGCCTATCAACCCAGTGGTCTCGCTGGGGGCCTTAACCCTCAAGGGGTGGGATACCTCATCTCGAAGCGAGCTTCCCGCTTAGATGCTTTCAGCGGTTATCCCTTCCGAACGTAGCCAACCAGCCGTGCTCTTGGCAGAACAACTGGCACACCAGAGGTTCGTCCGTCCCGGTCCTCTCGTACTAGGGACAGCCCTTCTCAAGTATCCTACGCGCGCGGCGGATAGGGACCGAACTGTCTCACGACGTTCTAAACCCAGCTCGCGTACCGCTTTAATGGGCGAACAGCCCAACCCTTGGGACCTACTCCAGCCCCAGGATGCGACGAGCCGACATCGAGGTGCCAAACCATCCCGTCGATATGGACTCTTGGGGAAGATCAGCCTGTTATCCCCGGGGTACCTTTTATCCGTTGAGCGACACCGCTTCCACCTGCCAGTGCCGGATCACTAGTCCCGACTTTCGTCCCTGCTCGACCTGTCAGTCTCACAGTCAAGCCCCCTTGTGCACTTGCACTCAACACCTGATTGCCAACCAGGCTGAGGGAACCTTTGGGCGCCTCCGTTACATTTTAGGAGGCAACCGCCCCAGTTAAACTACCCACCAGACACTGTCCCTGAACCGGCTCACGGCCCAAGGTTAGATACCCAAATCCAACAGAGTGGTATTTCAAGCTTGCCTCCACCCCCACTGGCGTGAGGACTTCACCGGCTCCCACCTATCCTACACAATCGAATTCGAGTACCAATGTCAAGCTATAGTGAAGGTCCCGGGGTCTTTCCGTCCTGCCGCGCGTAACGAGCATCTTTACTCGTAGTGCAATTTCGCCGGGCCTGTGGTTGAGACAGTGGGGAAGTCGTTACGCCATTCGTGCAGGTCGGAACTTACCCGACAAGGAATTTCGCTACCTTAGGATGGTTATAGTTACCACCGCCGTTTACTGGCGCTTAAGTTCTCCGCTTCGCCCCGAAAGACTAACAGGTCCCCTTAACGTTCCAGCACCGGGCAGGCGTCAGTCCATATACGTCGTCTTACGACTTAGCATGGACCTGTGTTTTTAGTAAACAGTCGCTTCCCCCTGGTCTCTGCGGCCACCAACCGCTCCACCAGCACGTGGTCTCACCATCGGTGGCCCCCCTTCTCCCGAAGTTACGGGGGCAATTTGCCGAGTTCCTTAACCACAGTTCGCCCGATCGCCTCGGTATTCTCTACCTGACCACCTGTGTCGGTTTGGGGTACGGGCCGCTCGAAACTCGCTAGAGGCTTTTCTCGGCAGCATGGGATCACTGGCTTCACCTGAACGGCTCCGCTTCACGCCTCACCCACATGTGCTGCGGATTTGCCTACAGCACGGGCTACACGCTTGCCCCGGCACAACCACCGGCCGGGTCCAGCTACCCTCCTGCGTCACCCCATCGCTTGCCTACTACCACCCGAGTTCCTAAACGCCAGCCATCCCCCCGAAAGGTTCAGACCATTGTGAAGTTAGTACAAGCAGGTTCAGCATGGACGCTTCTACGCGGGTACGGGAATATCAACCCGTTGTCCATCGACTACGCCTCTCGGCCTCGCCTTAGGCCCCGACTCACCCAGGGCGGATTAGCCTGGCCCTGGAACCCTTGGTCATCCGGCGGCAGGGTTTCTCACCCTGCTTTCGCTACTCATGCCTGCATTCTCACTCGCGTCACCTCCACGGCTGGATCACTCCGCCGCTTCACCGGTGACACGACGCTCCCCTACCCATCCACACACCTGGACCACAAAAGCCTAGTATACGTGTGAATGCCACAGCTTCGGCGGTGTGCTTGAGCCCCGCTACATTGTCGGCGCGGAACCACTTGACCAGTGAGCTATTACGCACTCTTTCAAGGGTGGCTGCTTCTAAGCCAACCTCCTGGTTGTCTATGCGACCCCACATCCTTTACCACTTAGCACACGCTTAGGGGCCTTAGCTGGTGATCTGGGCTGTTTCCCTCTCGACTACGAAGCTTATCCCCCGCAGTCTCACTGCCACGCTCTCACTTACCGGCATTCGGAGTTTGGTTGACTTCAGTAAGCTTGTAGGCCCCCTAGGCCATCCAGTGCTCTACCTCCGGCAAGAAACACGTGACGCTGCACCTAAATGCATTTCGGGGAGAACCAGCTATCACGGAGTTTGATTGGCCTTTCACCCCTAACCACAGATCATCCCCCAACTTTTCAACGTTGGTGGGTTCGGCCCTCCACACGGTCTTACCCGCGCTTCAGCCTGCCCATGGCTAGATCACTCCGCTTCGGGTCTAGGACACGCGACTCTGACGCCCTATTCAGACTCGCTTTCGCTACGGCTCCCCCACACGGGTTAACCTCGCCACGTATCACTAACTCGCAGGCTCATTCTTCAAAAGGCACGCCGTCACCCCCGCCCAAAGGCGGGACGCTCCGACGGATTGTAGGCGCACGGTTTCAGGTACTATTTCACTCCCCTCCCGGGGTACTTTTCACCTTTCCCTCACGGTACTCGTCCGCTATCGGTCACCAGGGAGTATTTAGGCTTACCAGGTGGTCCTGGCAGATTCACGGCAGATTACAGGAGTCCGCCGCTACTCGGGAACACGCCAACACAGACCGAACATTTTCGCCTACCGGACTCTCACCGTCTACGGTGCCGCTTTCCAGCGAACTTCGACTAACCCTCGGTTTTCTCACTGTGCGCCCAGCCGGCAGACCAGACAAGACACGCCCCACAACCCCAAACATGCAACCCCTGCCGAGTATCACACATGCCTGGTTTAGCCTCATCCGCTTTCGCTCGCCACTACTCACGGAATCACTATTGTTTTCTCTTCCTGCGGGTACTGAGATGTTTCACTTCCCCGCGTTCCCTCTACCTGCCCTATGTATTCAGGCAGGAGTGACACCACATGACTGGTGCCGGGTTCCCCCATTCGGACACCCTGGGATCACAGCTCGGTTGACAGCTCCCCCAGGCCTATCGCGGCCTCCCACGTCCTTCATCGGCTCCTGGTGCCAAGGCATCCACCGTACGCCCTCAGCAACTTGACCACAAAGCAATAAAGATGCTCGCATCCACTGTGCAATTCTCAACCAACACCAAACCCAAACCGTATCCGCGAACCAACCTCAGCACACTCCGTGCCCGGTTTTGGCCGCCGGCCTGGATTCACGTCCGAAACAAACCGTTGGTTGTTTCAGGACCCAACAGGGTGCCTATACGATCGCCACGAACCGCATCCCAAACCGTTCCACGCCACTTCCGCGGCAGTACTAGATTCCGGGACCGTTGTCCGCAGGACCTTCGCCAGTGTCTCCGCCATCGAGCACCCCACCAGCACACTCGGCTGGTGCGGGCTCCTTACAGCCTTTCGGCTGAAGGTGCTCCTTAGAAAGGAGGTGATCCAGCCGCACCTTCCGGTACGGCTACCTTGTTACGACTTCGTCCCAATCGCCAGCCCCACCTTCGACGGCTCCCTCCACAAGGGTTGGGCCACCGGCTTCGGGTGTTGCCGACTTTCGTGACGTGACGGGCGGTGTGTACAAGGCCCGGGAACGTATTCACCGCAGCGTTGCTGATCTGCGATTACTAGCGACTCCGACTTCACGGGGTCGAGTTGCAGACCCCGATCCGAACTGAGACCGGCTTTTTGGGATTCGCTCCACCTCACGGTATCGCAGCCCTTTGTACCGGCCATTGTAGCATGCGTGAAGCCCTGGACATAAGGGGCATGATGACTTGACGTCATCCCCACCTTCCTCCGAGTTGACCCCGGCAGTCTTCGATGAGTCCCCGGCCGAACCGCTGGCAACATCGAACAAGGGTTGCGCTCGTTGCGGGACTTAACCCAACATCTCACGACACGAGCTGACGACAGCCATGCACCACCTGTGAACGGCCCCGAAGGACCCGACATCTCTGCCGGATTACCGAACATGTCAAACCCAGGTAAGGTTCTTCGCGTTGCATCGAATTAATCCGCATGCTCCGCCGCTTGTGCGGGCCCCCGTCAATTCCTTTGAGTTTTAGCCTTGCGGCCGTACTCCCCAGGCGGGGCGCTTAATGCGTTAGCTGCGGCACAGAGAACCGGAGAGGCCCCCCACACCTAGCGCCCAACGTTTACAGCGTGGACTACCAGGGTATCTAATCCTGTTCGCTCCCCACGCTTTCGCTCCTCAGCGTCAGTATCGGCCCAGAGACCCGCCTTCGCCACCGGTGTTCCTCCTGATATCTGCGCATTTCACCGCTACACCAGGAATTCCAGTCTCCCCTACCGAACTCAAGCCTGCCCGTATCAGCTGCAAGCCCACAGTTGAGCTGCGGGTTTTCACAGCTGACGCAACAAGCCGCCTACGAGCTCTTTACGCCCAATAAATCCGGACAACGCTCGCGCCCTACGTCTTACCGCGGCTGCTGGCACGTAGTTGGCCGGCGCTTCTTCTCCAGGTACCGTCACTTGCGCTTCGTCCCTGTCGAAAGAGGTTTACAACCCGAAGGCCTTCATCCCTCACGCGGCGTCGCTGCATCAGGCTTCCGCCCATTGTGCAATATTCCCCACTGCTGCCTCCCGTAGGAGTCTGGGCCGTGTCTCAGTCCCAGTGTGGCCGGTCGCCCTCTCAGGCCGGCTACCCGTCGTCGCCTTGGTAGGCCATCACCCCACCAACAAGCTGATAGGCCGCGAGCCCATCCCAAGCCGAAAAACTTTCCACACCCAACGATGCCGCCAGATATGAATATTCGGTATTAGCCCCCGTTTCCGAGGGTTATCCCAAAGCCTAGGGCAGGTTACTCACGTGTTACTCACCCGTTCGCCGCTCGAGTACCCCGAAGGGCCTTTCCGCTCGACTTGCATGTGTTAAGCACGCCGCCAGCGTTCGTCCTGAGCCAGGATCAAACTCTCCAACAAAACCTATGCTGGTGAATCAATCACCCGGCAACAAACATGTTGTCACCAAAGGAATCCTAGACACGCAACTCCTCACGGAGCCCGTGCCACGGGGTAAATTTCAATTGGCACTGGCTTAACAAGCACCCTGTTGAGTTCTCAAACAACCAACACACACCGCCGAACCTCACCGTTTCCGGTTCAGCCCGCCCGGGGCGTTTCGTACCGTTCTAGTCTAGCAGGTCCGCTTTACTCGGTCAAGTCCGGCTTGCCGTACTTTGTCCAGTTTTGCGAACGCATGACACTCTTCCGGTTACCCGGCCGAATGTCGTAAGCTATCGGCAGGACGTCCGCAGCGGCTCGTTTCCGATCCGCTTCCTTCGTCCGTTTTCCCTGCCGACTGTCTACTTTACCCGCTCCGCGCCCGGCGTCCAAATCATGGCCGTCGTGCGCTTTCTGGGCATGATCACTAACCGGTCACCCGGCTTCGTGATCGTTTGGGATCGACAGGCCGACCGCCGCGGCGCGACTTGCGCTCCGCTATCTCGTCCGTTTCCCTGCCGGTCATCTACATTACCCGGGGTTCCGATCTCCACCAAATCGATCACTCTCTTTGGTGGCCCCCGGCCGAGACCGGGTTGAGCTCGGGCGCGCCGGGCGCCGTAGCGAGGACAAAAGCTACGCGGCGCCCGGCGCGGGAGTCAAATCGAGCCTCACGCGCCGGCGAGCTCGACGCCCGCGAACGTGCGCTTTCCCTTCCGCAGCACCAGAAGACCGCCCGCGAGGGCCCGCTCGGCCGGCACGACCTCCTCGGCGTCGGACACCCGCTCGTTGTTCACGTACGCGCCGCCCTCCGCCACCGTCCGGCGCGCCTCATTGCGGCTCGACACCAGCCCGGCCGCGATGAACAGGTCGGCGACGGTCGAGCCCGCGGACGCCTGGACCAGGCCGGCCTCGCTGAGCGCCGCCCGCAGCGTCGACCCCGACAGTTCGCCCAGTGAACCCCGGCCGAACAGCGCCTGGCTGGCGGCGATCACCTGGGCGGTCTCCTCGGGCCCGTGTACGAGCTTCGACATCTCCTCCGCGAGGCGCCGCTGCCCGATCCGCGCCGCGGGCCGCTCGGCGGTCTCCTTCTCGATCGCCTCGATCTCCTCGCGTTCGAGGAACGTGAGCTTGCGCAGCAGCCCACCGACCAACGCGTCCTCGAGGTTCACGAAGTACTGGTACAGCGCGTACGGACTCGTCATCTCCGCGTCCATCCACAGGCTTCCGCCGCCGGTGGACTTGCCGAGTTTCTCCCCGGCGGAGTTCACCAGCAGCGGCGTCGCCAGGAGGTGTACGGACACCCCCTCCACGCGATGGATCAGGTCGGTGCCGGCCGTCAGGTTGCCCCACTGGTCGCTGCCGCCGGTCTGCAGCTTGCAGTCGTACCTGCGGTACAACTCCAGGAAGTCCATCCCCTGAAGGATCTGGTAACTGAACTCGGTGTAGCTGATCCCGGCATCGGAGTTGAGCCGCGCGCTCACCGCGTCCTTGGTGAGCATCTTGTTGACCCGGAAGTGTTTGCCGATCTCACGCAGAAAGTCGATCGCCGACATCGACGCGGTCCAGTCGTAGTTGTTGACCATCCGGGCCGCGTTGCTGCCGGTGAAGTCCAGGAACGGCTCGATCTGCCCGCGCAGCTTGTCGACCCACTCCGCGACCTGGTCGCGCGAGTGCAGCTGCCGCTCCGAGGAGGGGCGCGGGTCGCCGATCAGTCCGGTCGCGCCGCCGACGAGGGCGAGCGGCCGGTGGCCGGCCAGCTGCAGGCGGCGCACCGTGAGGACCTGGAACAGGTGGCCGATGTGCAGGCTCGGCGCCGTGGGGTCGAAGCCGCAGTAGTAGGTGATCGGCCCCTTCGCCATCTCCTTGCGGAGCTCGTCGAGGTCGGTCGAGAGCGCGATCAGGCCGCGCCACTGCAGATCTTCGAGCACATCGGTCATGGCCGCGATTGTCCCACTCGCCCTCGCCGACCTCCCACCGCATTACGTCCGAGCAGGTGGTGAGGTTTTGTCGTACCCGGCGGCTAGGGTTGGGGCATGGCAGTTGTGAAGATCAACGCGATCGAAGTCCCCGAGGGCGCTGGCCCCGAACTGGAGCGTCGCTTCGGTGCACGGCAGGGCGCGGTGGAGGGCCAGCCGGGCTTCCTGGGCTTCGAGCTGCTACGCCCGGTCGCCGGCGAGACGCGTTACTTCGTCTACACGAAGTGGGAGTCCGAGGAGCACTTCCAGGCCTGGGCGAAGGGCCCCGCCCGCCAGGCCCACGCCGGTGAGCACGGCCGCCCGGTGGCCTCCGGCGCGAGCCTGCTGGAGTTCGAGGTCGTCCAGCAAGCGGACCCGCGAGCCTGACGATGGCGCGCTTCGTCCTCTTCCCCGGCCGTCATCACCTGCTGACCCGCTTCCAGGCGGTCTATCTGCGCGGTCTGGTCAAGGACGAAGAAGCACAAGAGCAAAGCCCCGAATTTCGTACTACGTGTGCGTCGTCGAATCCCGGCGCCACGATCGTCTGGGCCGTCACCAGCGCCAACCATCAGAACACCAAGCGCAACCCGGTGGCGTATGACCGCCGCGAGGCCGCCATCGAGCGCTTCAGCGTCCAGGAGGGCCTGCGCTCCCTGGTGGTCCCGGTCTTCGACACGGCGCACACCGACCGCTTCGCCGAGGTGACCCTGAAGAGCGTCGAGTCGGTCCTGGGCCACCGCCTCACCCCGCAGGACACCGTCGTGGCCTGCTCGACCCCCGAGGTCGCCGCGCTCTACTCGGCCCTGGGCTTCGAGATAGCCCCCGTCGAGGCCGACCCCGCCCACAGCCGCAGCCTCCGCGCCGCGGCGCCGACGAGCGAGGCCCGAGACAGCGGGCCGACCGACGCCACCCACTCCTCCCTCGCCGCCGCTCCCGCAGCCGCCACACCGACGACGGCGCCCAGCCGCGCCCCGGCCGCCTTCGATTCGCCCCAGGCCGGCCCAGCCGCCCCCATTCCCCCGGCTAACCTCCCACCGGCCGCTCCCGTCCCAGCAGCTGACCCCCCACCGGCCGCTTCCGTTCCCGCAGCTGGCCAGCCGCCAGCCGCCCCTATGCCCGTCGCTGACTTCCCGCTGGCCGATCCAGTTCCCGCAGCGGACCCCGACCCCCTGCCACCGGCCATCGGGCCGAGTGCGGGTTCCGCATCGGCCGGCGCGGCGACCGCGGGCCCGGGCCACGACACCGAGCCGGCCGCGGCCCTCTCGCCGGCCACCACACCGAGCGCCGGTTCCGGACGCCAAGCCCATGCTGCCGCCGACCGCTCGCCGGGTGCGGGTGCGGGTGCGGCGCCGGAGCGGCCGTGGGACGTGCTGCTGCGGCTGGCAGCCGGCGACCCGGCCTGGCGGGAGCTGGCGCACCCGGCGACGCTGGATGTGTACGACCGCTATCGCCTCGACGAGCAGGTCACGCTCGTGGTCAACGACCCGGTGGTCGGCGAGGAGGGCGGCCTGACCACAACCCGCGACTACCGCACCTACGCGGAGGCGTTCGAGGCGAGCGCCCAGCGCAAGTGGGACCTCGTCAAGCGCCACGTCCGGCCCGGCCGGATCGTCGACGTCGGCTGCGGCGCCGGCGCCGTGCTCGGCCTCGCCGACCGCGAGCCCGCGCTGCGCGAGAGCGACCTGATCGGCGTCGAGGTCGCCCGCCACCTCTACGAGGAGTGCGTGCACCGCAAGGCCCAGGGCTGGTTCGCCAACCCCAATGTGTACTTCTACTGCCGCAACGTCCTCGGCGGCGCTGTCTTCCCGACCCGCTCGATCGACACCACGCTGACGTTCGCCCTCACCCACGAGATCTGGTCCTACGGCGACGGCATGGCCTCGCTGCGCGCCTTCGCCCAGGCCATCTACGACCACACCGTCCCCGGCGGCGTCTGGATCAACTCCGACGTGTGCGGCCCGGACAATCGTGCCTGCCAGGTCCGCCTCACGCTGCAGGGCACCCCGCTCCAGTCGCCCACCGGCCCGGCGCTCAACACCCCGCCACTCGCCGGCTCATCCCCGGACGCCACACCCGAGACCGGCACGACTCCGAGCGGCACAGTTCCAAGCCGCGCACCTCGAAGCGCCGCAGCTTCGAGCGGCACAGCCCAGAACGGCTCAGCACCAAATGACAGAGCTTCAAGCGGCGCAGCTCCCAGCGGCACGAATCGGAGCGGCGCGACGCTAAACGGCACAGCACCGAGCGTCACAGCTTCGAGCGGCACAGCACCAGGCGATACGGCCCCCAGCGGCCCAACTTCAAGCGGCACAGCTCCCAGCGATACAACGCCAAGCGGCAAAGCTCCCAGCAGTGCGACGTCAAGCGGCAAAGCTCCCAGCGGAGCGGCGTCAAGCGGCGCGGTTCCGGGCGAAACAATGTCTATTGGAACCATGCTCGGCGGAACCGCTCCGAGCGGCACCGTCCCGAACTGCGCCGCCTCTGGCGCCACGGCACTGGGCGGCTCTCTGGCGCCGTCGCTGGACGGGCTGTCGCGGGACGAGATCGCGGCGCTCGTCGAGGGCCTGTCCACTCGCGCCCGGCTCGACCGGTTCGCGGCCGACTTCCACTTTCCGCTGCCGTACAAGGATCTCGAGGACTCAGCCGACCCCGGCGCCGTCGAGATCGCCCTTGGCGATGCCATGGAGTTTCTCACGCACAAGGACTACCCGGACAACTGGCTCTCGGAGGCCCACGAGCAGTTCTGCGGCCTGGAGTTCGCCGACTGGAAGGCCCTGCTGACCGACATCGGCTTCGAGGTGGACGGCGCCTCCCACTCCTGGCGCAACGACTGGATCGTCGACAACCGCATCCGCCCCTACGCCCAACTCTCCACAGTGGACGGCACCCCGCTCGACTGGCCCGACACCCACGTCCTGCTGGTCGCCCGTCGCCCGCTCAACACCTGACGGGCCCGGCGCCTGTTCCATCCATCCGCCGAACCGGGCCAGGCCCGGTTTCCGTCCGCACATCCGACAGATCCGGAGCCGATCGTGAAGGCGTTGCAGTATTCCGAGTATGGGCCGTCCAGCGTTCTGCGCATCGTGGAGCTGCCCGAGCCGCAGCCGGGCGCGGGGCGGATCCGCATCGCGGTTCGGGCCGTGGGCGTCAACCCGTTCGACTGGAAGGTACGCAGCGGGGCGTTCGGCGACACGACGCCCAGCCGGCTGCCGATGGTGCCGCACTCGGACGCGGCCGGGGTCGTGGACGCGATCGGTGAGGGCGTCGAGGGGGTCGCGATCGGCGACGAGGTGTTCGGGGTTGCCGTGGGCGGGTCGGCCGCCGAGCACGCCGTGCTGCACGAATGGACGGCGAAGCCGGCCGCCATGTCGATGGCCGAGGCCGCCGGCCTGCCCAATGTCGTGGAGACCGCCGGCCGCGCGTTCGGCCTGCTCGGTCTCGAAAAGGGCCAGACCCTGCTCGTCAACGGCGCCTCCGGGGGCGTCGGCATCGCCGCCGTCCAGCTCGCGGTCGCCCGGGGCGCCGCGGTGATCGGCACGGCCAGCGAGCGCAACCACGACTTCCTGCGCGGCCTGGGCGTCACCCCGGTCACCTACGGCGCTGGCCTCGCCGACCGCGTCCGTGCTCTGGCCCCGTCCGGCATCGACGTGGCCCTGGACACCGCGGGCCGCGGCGCTGTCGCCGAGCTCGTCACCCTGACCCCGACCCCGGCCGACGTGGTGAGCATCACCGACTTCGACGCCCCGAAGCACGGCGCCCGTGTCACGGACGGCTCGCAGGGCCGCGCCTGGGCAACCATGCGCGAGGTCGCCGCCCTCTACTCGGAGGGCCGCTTCGCCATGCCGGTCGAACGCGCGTTCCCGCTGGAGGAGGCCGCCGCGGCACACGACCTGAGCGAGTCCGGCCACGTGCGCGGCAAGATCGTCCTGGCCCTCTGACCTGCGAGCAAGGGGCTGCGAGCAAGGGGCTGCGAGCAAGGGGCTGCGAGCAAGGGGCTGCGAGCAAGGGGCTGCGAGCAAGGGGCTGCGAGCAAGGGTCAGGGGTTGGCTACGACCGGGGTCGGGGTGGCGCGTTTGCAGACGCGGTTGTCGCCCGATGAGCGGCCCAGCAGGTGGCGCCCCGCCCACGGCAGCAGGTGGCGGCGGAACCATGCCAGCTCGGCCGCGATCGTCCGGTGGCGGGGGCGGCGCACCGGGGGCGGTAGCTCGGCGCCCCAGGAGTCGTCGAAGCCGGGGAGGCCCAGGGCGTACGCGAGGGCGGCGCCGATGCGTTCGTGGCCGGCGCTGTTGGCGTGCAGGCGGTCGTCGCTCCAGAGGCGGGGGTCGGAGGCCACCGGATACGCGCCGAGGTCGAGCAGGGTGGCGCCGCTGTCCGCGGTGACCTTGCGGATCGCGTCGTTCAGGGCGAGGACCCGGCCACGCAGCGGGCGCACGATCGGCATCACCGGCGCCGGGTCAGGGAGGGTGAAGGTGAGCACCGTGGCGCCGGCGGAGACCAGGGCGCCCTGCATCGCGAAGATGTCGGCGGCCACGGCGGAGACGTCGAACCGGCCCCGCAGGATGTCGTTCATGCCCGCGACGACCGTGGCCAGGTCGGGCTCCAGGGCCAGGGCGGGCTGCAGTTGCTCCGCGCGGATGCGGGCGGTGGTGCGGCCGCGGATGGCGAGGTTCGCGTACTCGAGGACGGCGACGTCGGCGGGCCGAGGGCCGGACTGGGCTCGGGCCACGTGTTCGGCGAAGCGGTCGGCCCAGCCCCGGTAGCCGCCGGCGCCGTCCGGGTCGTCCATGCCCTCGGTGGTGCTGTCTCCGATGGCGACGTAGCGGCGATACGTCCGGGCGGCCGGGGCCGGGCCGGTGGTGGTGGTCCGGGACAGGTCGGCGCTCATGGTGTGCGCAGCGCGTAGGCGGCGCGGGCCGACTCGAGCACCGGCAGGTGCCGCTCGGCCCAGGCTCGGCAGGCGTCCATCGCCGGGAAAAGGGTCCGGCCGATGGCGTGCTCGACGCGGGGCGGAATCTCGCCGTACGCCGTCCGCGTGATCATCCCGTCGCGCAGGCAGGTCAGGACCGTGCCCGTCCACTTGTCGCCGATCTGGAACGGGGTCACCGAGGACGGGCAGGCCGGGTCGAACGGGTCCGGCGGCAGCGGCTCGCGCATCGCCCCACCGTACTGCGCCGGCGTCCGCCGCATCACCGACACGTTCGCCGCCACCCGGCGCGACACGCCGACGTCCGCCGGTATCACCCACCACGGTCGCCGCGGGTGTCCGCGCACACCTGACGGTCCACACGGGGGACTCGCCGGCCCCGTCCCGGGCCATGAGCGCAGTAGTCGCCGACGAGCTCCCCGCGGCCAGTCGATGATCTCGTCGCGGCCGGCGCCGGTGAGCCGGTAGACGGTGCGCTCGAGGCGGCGACCTTCCCGGGTCGCCGCCCCCGCCTCGACGAAGCCGTGCTTGGTGAGGTTGGCGACCACGGTATGGAGCGAACCCCACTGGATCGGGTGCATCGGGCGCTCGTACAGCGTCGCCAGAACGTGCAGCCCCAAGCAGATTGCCGCGGGGATCGTGGAGCGTCAGGTCGCGGCGGCGAAGGCCTCGAACCGCTCGGCCACGCCGGCCAGGTCGTCCTGCTCGGACTCCGAGCGCTCCTCCCCCACCGTGGTCGAGACCCGCCAGCGCCGCTGCGTGGGTACGAACGCGACCCGGATCGAGGCGCCGTCCTCGCGCCACAGCTCGGCGGTGGTGTTGTCCCCGTCGAGCCGGCGGATGAAGTCGCGGATGTCGTCGCCGGTCGGGTGGTGCGAGAGTGAACCGTCCTCGGTGGTCATCCGCGGCACCGGCACCCGCAGCAGCCGGCGCGGCTGCCACAGTGCCGCGGGCTGATGGCGACCGGGCCGCTGGAAGCACAGCAGTTCGCACTCGTCGGCCAGCTTGTGGATGAAGTGCAGGGTCTCGGCGGGCGCGTCGCGGTGCAGCACCAGCAGCACGTGGGTGCCCTCGCCGACGACCGGCTCGACCCACAGTGCGGAATCGACGCCCGCCCGTACCTCGCGATCGAACCGCTCCACGCCGGGATCGACGACCGCCCATTCACTGTCGCCGCGCCGCAGCGCCTCGTATCGGTCGACACCCTGGTCAACCGTGATCGGCCGGGCCTCGTACCAGGCACCGACCTCGATCAACTCCGCCATGGAAGACCACCGTACGGAACCGGAAGAAACCGGCGCAACCCAGCCTCGTACCGTGCCTCGTCCATCACCCGTGCACCGTTTCACCCTCGGTGATCGCGCTCCTGCGCTATGTTGCGTGCCGCCACCGCCTCGACCAACCCGGCGGCCTGGTGCGTGGTGACCGTCAGCGGCCCGCCCGTATCGCCTGGTAGATCCAGGACCACGGCGGTCAGCGGCCGCAGCGCGACCCGCCCGTGGTCGGTCAAGCGCCCGGCCGGCACGGCCCGGACCCCGGCGATGTCACTCCACAGCACCGTCACGCAGGGGTGACGCGGGGCGGCCGGCCAGCGCGGGCGAAGCGTCAGCCCGTCGTCGCCGGCCGTGATACTTACCGGCATACCCCCGCCGAACAGCAGCGCGAAACCGGCGCCGAACTCCCAGATGAGCGCGGCCCGGTGCAGCGGCACCCGGGCCGACCACCGCTGCGCCCCGGCCTCGCCGCGACGCCATCGCACCCCCTCAAGGCTACGTGGGCAGGACCGCCGGGGCCTGACAGGATGGGGGCCATGCCGACCGTGCGTCCCGTCCGCCTGCTCCTGGCGTTCGTGACCGCCGCCCTGGTCCTGACCGGCTGCGGCGGCAAGGAGGGCCCGGCGGCGACGCCGCAGTTCGCCTCGACGGCTTCGCCGTCGGCCACCTCCCCGGCCGCGTCGGACTCGCCCAGCGCGGTCCCGTCACCCGCCGCGGCGGCGACCTCGGCGGCGGCCGTACCCGTGCCCGCCGGCGTCACCGCCGGCATCGTGATCTACGACCGCGAGGCCCGCTCCTACGTGCTGCAGCAGAAGCCGTCCTGGCGCTTCCGGTCGGCGTCGCTGGTCAAGCTGCTCATCGCGCTGGACTACTTCTGGAACAAGGGCCCGTCGTACTCGGTGCCGGCGGCCGAGCAGCCGAAGCTCCAGGTGATGCTGCGCAGCAGCGACGACGCGGCCGCGACCGGGTTTTGGAAGGCCGACGGCCAGCGCCAGATCGTCAGCCGGATGGTGCAGCGCCTCGGGCTCACCGACACCGCGCCGCCGCCGGCGAGCCAGCCGGGCTACTGGGGATACACCGCCGTCAGCGCTGGCGACCTGGTCCGCATCTACCAGTACATCCTCGACAAGGCGCCGCAGCCGGTGCGCGAGTTCATCATGGGCAACCTGCACGCGACCACGAAGTGCGGCACCGACCACTACGACCAGTCGTTCGGCATCCCCAGCGTGTTCCAGCAGCCCCGCGCCGCCAAGCAGGGCTGGTCCGGCTTCGGCGACAACCCGGCGACCCCGTGCGTCGCCGGCGCCGACCTTCCCGCGGCCCAGCACCTGGCGTTCGTGCCCGCCGCGGAGCCCAACAGCCCGGACATGACGGGTGAGGTCCTGCACACCACCGGGACCGTCGGGGAGGACGACCGGTTCATCGTCGCCGTCCTCTCGGTACACCCGGACGGCTCGCGGTTCGCCACGGCCGCGGCCAACCTCACCAACATCACCAGGGCGCTGCCGCTGCCGGCCTCAACCAGGCTCTAAGCCTCGATCCGTGGATCGGCGCTTGCGTGGGTGTTTGGATGAGATCGTTTCCTGCCCGTCGGGTTGGTTGCGGGTGGGGTGTTGCGTGGTGGTGCGTGCGGCAGGGGGTGGTCTGTCTCAGGTGGCGAAGACGGCGTTCCAGAGGGTGAGCCAGGCTGCGGCGCGGGGCCAGTGTGCGGGTAGGTGCAGTGTGGGGCGGTGTTGGGGGCGGGCGAGCCGGGCTGGGATGGTGATCAGGTGGGTGCGTAGGGTGGCGCCTCGGGCTTTGGTGTAGCGGGTGGTGCCGGTGAGCGTGCTGGCGGCGCGGAGCAGGTTGTGGCAGATCGCGGCGAGGATGGTCCAGGCGGCGTTGGCGGGGAAGGAGCCGGAGGGTTGGTGGGCCCAGGGGCCGTCGATGAGGTCGGACCAGACGGTTTCGCAGATGGCGTGCTGGCGGTGGGTGAGGTCGGCGTCGGTGACCGGTGTGGTGGTGTTGGTGAAGAACGGGTGGTAGCGCCAGACCGGGAACAGCGGGTCCTGGGTGTTGGCGTCGAGCACGCGGCGCACGACGAGCCGGCCGGTGGTTTCGTGGCGGGTGCCGGTGAACGCGGTGTACGGGACTTCGGCGACCTGGGCGTCGGAGATCAGCTGCCCGGTGTCCGGGTCGATGACCGCGCCGGGGTAGCGCACGGGTGTGTACTGCTCATCGGGAATGGTGGCGATGGCGGCGTCAACGGCGGGGTTGCGGGTGATCGTGAACGAGAACTGTGCTCCCGCTTTGACGACCGCGGTGACGTTCTTGCCGGAGCAGTATGCGGAGTCGCCGCGGACCAGGATGTTCGCCGGGTCCGCGCCGGCTGATACGGCGGTGTTGAGGGCTTCGGTGACCATGCTCGCCGCGCCCCTGCCGGAGCCGGCGCGTCCGGCTCGTAGCCGGACCGCGGCCAGGACCGGCGCCGCGTTCGGGGTGCTGATGGTGACGGCGAGCGGGGACAGGCCCCGGCGCAGCACGGTTTTGCCCGCGATCTTCGTGTGGCCGAACGACGCACCGTGCTTGGCGTGGCCGTAGACCGGGCGCAGCAGCGAGTCGATGTCGATGAACACGCGTTCGTCGATGCCGGCCAGCAGCGGGGTGCGCGCGGCGAGGGCGAGCAGGTGCCGGCGCAGGACCGCTGACAGTTGCCGGGTGTGGCCGTGGGTGAACTCCCGCAGCAGAATCCCCAGCGTCGCAGCGGCGTAGACGCCGCTGAACAGCTTGCCCGTCCCACCGGCGCGGATGACGTCGAGGTCGTCGATGCTGTCCGCGCCGGCGGCCATCCCAGCGACGATCGAGGTCAGCTTCGGTGTCGCGTTGGCCGCCCCGGACTTGACCCGCTCGTCGACGAACCGCACGTGCTCGTCCAGCAGCTGTGACAGTCCCGTCTGCTCGGCCAGTTCCAGCAGCGGCACCAGGCCCGCGTGCGACACGAGGTTGCCCTCATCGAACACCGCGCTGTCACCGCGCCAGGCATGAGATGCTTGCACCGAGAGTGTCCTTCCACGCTGGTCCGGTCAGGGTCCTAGACAAACCCGATCATCCCAGCTGGCAGGGCACTCTCGTCACATCTCCACACCGGTTCTGGTCACGGCGGAGCAATCCGGTCCACGGATCGAGGCTAAGCCCGGAGCACGTCCGGCAGGCCGAAGTGCGGGAACAGCCTCGCGTCGAACGTGGTGAACTCGGCGACCCGGCCGCCCTCCATACGGATCACGTCGAGCTTGAACGCGCGGAACTCGGTGCCGCCGGGCTCGCGCAGGTAGCTCGCGGCCGCCGGGAGCCGGTTGGCGCTGGTCGGCACCAGCCGCCATACGCCCATCACCGGCGCGTCGAACGCCCGGTGCAGCAGCGGCAGGAACTCCGCCAGGCCGTCGTACCGCATCGGCAGCGGCGGCATGGTCACCCGCACGTCCTCGCGCAGCAGCGCGACCGCGGCGCCGACGTCGGCGCGCTCGTGCGCGGCGATGAGCCGCTCCAGCAGTTCCCGCTCCGGCCCGGTCGGGGCGGCGGGCATCGAGTCGCGCTCCGGCGCCGACTTCAGCGTCGCGCGGGCGCGCTGCAGGGCGCTGTTCGCCGCCGCTACGGTCAGCTCCAGCGCCTGCGCCGTCTCCGCCGCCGACCAGTCCAGCACGTCGCGCAGCAGCAGCACCGCGCGCTGGCGGGCCGGCAGCAGCTGGATCGCCGTGAGGTAGGCCAGTTCGATCGTCTCCCGGGCGACGACGACCGCGTCGGGCTGCTCGTCGGGCGGGGCGATCTCGTCGAGGAGCCGGTCGGGGTAGGGCTGCAGCCAGGACACCTCGGCGCCGGCCGACGGGGGCCGGCGCTTCGCGTGCCGGATCGCGTCGAGGCAGGCGTTGGTGGCGATGCGATACAGCCAGGCGCGCACGTTGGTGCCGGGCTCGAAGTCGTCGCGGTGGCGCCAGGCGCGCAGGAACGTCTCCTGCACGGCGTCGTCGGCGTCGGTGAACGAGGCCAGCATCCGGTAGCAGTGCACGTGCAGCTCCCGCCGGTGCCGATCGAACAGCTCGCGGAAGTCCACGGCACAACGCTACCGGCTCGTGTAGAGATGGGCCGGACGGCTCCGACCATCAGTGACGCCTACTTGGAAGGGACATTCCGCGATGAAGTACCTGCTGCTGATCCACATGAACCCCGACGTGTGGTCGACGCTGACCCAGGCCGACATCGACGAGGTGATGACCGGGCACGAGCGGTTCATCAAGACCATCACCGAGTCCGGGGAGATGATCCGCACCGACGCGCTCGGCCGGCCGGAGGAGAGCGCGGTCGTACGGGTGCGGGCCGGGGCGCAGACGGTGACCGACGGGCCGTACGTCGAGGCCAAGGAGTTCCTCGCCGGCTTCTACCTGGTCGAGTGCGCCTCGAAGGAGCGCGCCTGCGAGCTCGCCGCGATGATCCCGGACGCGAAATGGAACGCGATCGAGGTGCGGCCGATCGAGTACACACAGGAAGCCTGACGCTGCGTGACGCGATGATGGCCGGTCCGTCACCACACGGATCGGCCATCATGATTTTGTCGGGGGTACTCCGTAGAATCACCGCCATGCAGACCAGCACAGCCGTCGGGTCCGATGCGCTCGACGTGTTACGCAGGGTGTTCGGCTACGACGAGTTCCGCGGCAGCCAGCGGGACATCATCGAGCACGTGATCGGCGGCGGCGACGCGCTCGTGCTCATGCCCACCGGCGGCGGCAAATCGCTGTGCTACCAGATCCCGGCGATCGTGCGCCCCGGCACCGCGGTGGTGATCTCGCCGCTCATCGCCCTCATGCAGAACCAGGTCGACACCCTGCGCGAGCTGGGCGTCAAGGCCGGCTTCATCAACTCCACGCTCGACTACGACCTGCGCCGCACGATCGAGGCCCAGTTCGCCGGCGGCGAGCTGGACCTGCTCTACCTCGCCCCCGAGGCGCTGGCCTCCCCCGGCACCATGCGGCTGCTGGAGCGCGGCCGGATCGCCCTGTTCGCCATCGACGAGGCGCACTGCGTGTCGCAGTGGGGCCACGACTTCCGCCCCGACTACCTCAACCTGTCGATGCTGCACGAGCGCTGGCCCGACGTGCCGCGCATCGCGCTGACGGCGACCGCGACGACCGCGACCCACGCCGAGATCGGGACCCGGCTCGGCCTCACCGAGGCCCGCCACTTCGTGTCGAGCTTCGACCGGCCCAACATTCAATACCGCATCGTCGCCAAGCAGGACCCGCGCCGCCAGCTGCTGGAGTTCCTGCGCGGCGAGCACCGCGGCGAGGCCGGGATCGTCTACTGCCTGTCCCGCAATTCGGTCGAGAAGATCGCCGAGTTCCTCAAGGACAACGGCGTCGCCGCCCTGCCCTACCACGCCGGCCTCGACGCCCGGACCCGCACCGAGCACCAGGACCGCTTCCTGCGCGAGGACGGCCTGGTCATGGTCGCCACGATCGCCTTCGGCATGGGCATCGACAAACCCGACGTCCGCTTCGTCGCCCATTTCGACCTGCCCAAGTCGATCGAGGGCTACTACCAGGAGACGGGCCGGGCCGGCCGCGACGGCGAGCCGTCGGTCGCCTGGCTCGCCTATGGCCTGCAGGACGTCGTCCAGCAGCGCAAGATGATCGACACCTCCGAGGGCGACCTGGCCCATCGCCGCAACCTCTCCCAGCACCTCGACGCGATGCTCGCCCTGTGCGAGACGGTCGAGTGCCGCCGCCGGCAGCTGCTGGCATATTTTGGCCAGAAGCTGGACGAGCCCTGCGACAACTGCGACACGTGCCTGGCCCCGCCGCAGTCCTGGGACGGCACGATCGCCGCCCAGAAACTCCTGTCGACCGTCTACCGCCTGGAGCGCGAGCGCAACCAGAAGTTCGGCGCCGGCCAGTGCATCGACATCCTGCTCGGCAAGAAGACCGACAAGGTCGTGCAGTGGCACCACGACGAGCTGTCGGTCTTCGGCGTCGGCGCCGACCTGCGCGAGCAGGAGTGGCGCGCCGTGATCCGCCAGCTGCTGGCCCAGCGGCTGCTGTCGGTCGAGGGCGACTACGGCACCCTGGTGCTGACCGACGCCAGTGCCGAGGTGCTGGGCCGCCGCCGCCAGGTCATGCTCCGCCGCGAGCCCGAGCGCACGATCTCGGCGGCCAAGGTGGCGAAGACCGCGCGGGCCCGCGAGGCGGCGGCGGACATGCCGGCGGCCGCGGCGCCGGTCTTCGAGCACCTGCGCGCGTGGCGGGCGGCGACGGCGAAGGAGCAGTCGGTCCCGGCCTACGTCATCTTCCACGACGCGACGCTGCGCCAGATCGCCGCGGATCGCCCCCGGACACTGGCCGAGCTGTCGCACATCAGCGGGGTCGGCGAAAACAAGCTGGCCAAGTTCGGCCAGCAGATCCTGGACGCGCTGGCCGAGCTCGACGAATGACAGCAGACGGCGGTGAGGGGGCGGTCGTCCACCGCTCCGTTGCGATGTCCGACGAGGGCCCGCTGCTCGTCGACGGCAGCCGCACGCTGTTCGCCGTCGGCCCGGACTGGGTCGAGGGCCGCGAGTTCCCCTGGCCGTCCTCGCCTCATGCCGGGCGATCAGGGCAGCGGACCGTCGGGGCCTCGTGCCAGGCAACCAGGGCAACGACCCGTCCGGGCCTCGTGCCAGGCAGCCAGGGCAACGACCCGTCCGGGTCCATGCCGCTGCCCTCATCCGGTGGACGCCTCGGTGAATCCTCCGCGGGCGGCACCGGGGACCGCCACCGGAATCGAGCCCTCGACGAAGATGCCGTGCCAGAGGCAGAAGGTCAGCAGGATCCACAGCTTGCGGGCGTGGTCGGCCTCGCCATTCGCGTGGGCCTTCAGCAGCTCGTGGCCGTACTCCAGGTCCAGCAGCGTCTTGGCGCCGGACGTCGACAGGATGTGGTGGGCCCACTCGGTCAGGTCGCCGCGCAGCCAGGCGCGTGCCGGGGTCGGGAAGCCCAGTTTCGGCCGGTCGGTGATGAAGTCGGGGACGATGCCCGCCATGGCGCGGCGCAGGGCGTACTTCGTGGTGCGGGTGCGGGGCGGGACCTTCAGGTGGGCCGGGACGCGGGACAGGACCTCGAAGACCGCGCGGTCCAGGAACGGCACGCGCAGCTCCAGGGAGTGGGCCATCGACATGCGGTCGGCCTTGGTCAGGATGTCGCCGGGCAGCCAGGTGTTGACGTCGATGTGCTGCATCGTCGCCACCGGGTCCAGCTCGGCCGCGGCCGCCTCGGCGTAGAGGGCGGCGGTGACGTGCGCGTGGCCGACCGCCGGGGCGCCCCGCAGGAGCCGCGCCTTGTCGAGGTCGGACAGGACGCGGGCGTTGCCGAAGTACCGCTGCCGCATCGGGGTCGTCGCCCGCTGCAGGTAGCTCTTGCCGCGCAGGCCCTCCGGCATCGCGCGGGCCACGGCGCGCAGGGCGCGCTGCAGCGGGGCGCCGAGGCGGGCGACCGGGGCGAGGGAGCGCGGCTCGCGGTAGATCGTGTAGCCACCGGCCAGCTCGTCGGCGCCCTCGCCCGACAGGACCACCGTCACGTGCTGGGCGGCGGTGCGGGCCAGGAAGTACAGCGGCACGATCGACGGGTCGGCGACCGGGTCGCCCAGGTGCCACACGATGCGCGGCAGCGCCTCCATCACGTCCTCGGGGCGCACGATCGACGGGGTCAGCTCGACGCCCAGGTGGGCGGCGGAGCGCTGGGCGATCTCCAGCTCCGAGCCGGCGCCCGGCGCACCCTCGAAGCCGGCGGTGAAGACCCGCAGGCTCGGGTGGTGCTCGGCGGCCAGGGCCACGACCGCGGTCGAGTCGATGCCGCTGGACAGGAACGCGCCGACCGGGACGTCCGCGCGCATGTGGGCGCCGACGCTGTCGCGCAGGGCGGCGCGCAGCTCCTCCACGACCGCCGTCTCCTGCGCCGCCGGGTCGGGGCGGAAGGCCGGGCGGGCGTAGCGGCGGATCATCGGGGCACGGCCGAGCTCCTTCACCAGCAGGGCGCCGGGCGGCAGGCGGGCGACGTCGCGGTGGAGGGTGTACGGCTCGGGGACGTACTGCATCGTGAGGTACAGCGACAGCGCCGTGGGGTCGAGCTCCGGCCCGGCGCAGTCCAGCAGCGGCGCCTTCTCGCTGCACAGCCACACGCCGTCGCGGGTCACCACGTAGTACAGCGGCTTGATGCCGAACGGGTCGCGCGCCGCGTAGATCGTCTCCGTCACCTCGTCCCACAGCGCGAACGCGAACATGCCGCGCAGCCGGTCCAGCGCGGCCTCGCCCCAGTGGTGGAACGCGGCGGCGAGCACCTCGGAGTCGCCGCCGGTGGCGAACACGGCGTTGTGCTCGCGGACCAGCTCGGTGCGCAGGGCCTCGAAGTTGTAGATCTCGCCGTTGAACACCAGGGTCCAGCGGCCCGCGTCGGGGCCGGTCGGCGGATACCGCAGCGGCTGGCGGCTGCCCTGCCGGTCGATGATCGCGAGGCGGGCGAAGCCGGCGGCGGTGCCCGGGCCGATCCGCGCAAGGACGGTGTCGTCAGGGCCGCGGTGCTCGATGAGGGCGAGCCGGCGCTCCATGGCGCCGAGGACGTCCGCGGAGATGATGTCGTTGCCGGTGTACATCAAGAAGCCGCACATGACCTCCAGCCAACAAGCCTCGGGGCGGGGCGCGGTTCGGTTACCGGGCGGCCATCCCGGCGTTCGCCCGTGCCGGAGACCGGGGTGATCCCGGGGCACCGGAGGTTAGCCGCAGGCGGGTCGGGTAGCGGGGCGCCCGCCAGCCTTCCGCCCGTGCCTGGGAGTACACATGCCCCGAGTCCGCAAGATTCTGCGCCTGCTGTTGTGCGGGGTGCTCGGCGGGCTGGTGCTCGCCGCCGCCGCGCTGCCGCTGGCGATCGCCGGCGGCGGGGCGGCCAAGGCCGGCGGCGACATGTGGACGAGCCTGCCGACGCAGCTGGCGACGCCGCTGCCGGCCCAGACGTCGTACGTGTACGCCAACGACGGCAAGACCCTCATCACCACGTTCTACGACGAGAACCGCCACGACGTCCCGCTCGACCAGGTGGCCAACGTGCTGCGGCAGGCCGTCGTCGCCGCCGAGGACACGCGTTTCTACCATCATCACGGCGTCGACACACGCGGGGTGCTGCGCGCGTTCGTGTCCAACAGCCGCGGCCGGGCGCAGCAGGGCGCATCGACGCTGACCATGCAGTACGTGCGCAACGTCATGAAGAACGACCCCGACCTGACGCCGCAGCAGCACCTCGACGCGCTGGCCGACACCCCCGACCGCAAGCTGCGGGAGATGCGCTACGCGCGGGCGATCGAGAAGCAGCTCACCAAGCAGCAGATCCTGGAGCGGTACCTCAACATCGCCTACTTCGGCGCGGGCGCGTACGGCATCGCGTCGGCGGCGCAGACGTACTTCGGCAAGGCCCCGGCCGACCTCACGCTGCCCGAGGCGGCGCTGCTGGCCGGGCTGCTGCAGTCGCCGGACGTCGACAACCCGATCACCGGCGACCGCGCGACGGCGCTGCAGCGGCGCGCGTACACCCTCGACGCCATGGCGAAGATGCACGTCATCACCGCCGAGGCGGCGACCGCGGCCCAGCACGAGGAGCTGCGGCTGACGCAAACCCGGCTGCCCAACGACTGCGCGTCGGTCGCACCGGAGCACAACGACTGGGGCTTCTTCTGCGACTACTTCCGCCAGTGGTGGAACAGCCGCCCGGAGTTCGGCACCACGCCGACCGAGCGCGACGAGCGGCTGCGCACCGGCGGGTACACCATCGTCACCTCGCTCGACCCCGGCGTGCAGGCGGCGGCCCTGTCGCAGTCGCTGGGGGTGTACGGCTACGACCGCGCCCGCTCGCTGCCGATCGCCGTCGTCACGCCGGGCACCGGCCGGGTCCAGGCGCTCGCCGTCAACCGCCACTTCAGCCTGGAGGCCAACCCGCCGGAGCACCCGCAGTACCCCAACACCGTCAACCAGCTCGTCGCGGGCGGCGCCGACGTCGCCGGCTACCAGGCCGGCTCGACGTTCAAGATGTTCACGATGCTCGCCGCCCTCGACTCCGGCCGGCCCCTCAACACGTCGTTCAACGCGCCGGCCCGGCTCCCGACCATCTGGCCGGGCAGCGCCGGCGCCAGCTGCGGCGGGCGATGGTGCCCCGCCAACGACACCCCGAGCTGGATGGACGGCGTGCGCACGATGTGGACCGGGTTCGGCCGGTCCGTGAACACGTACTTCGTGTGGCTGGAGGAGCAGGTCGGCCTCCGGCGGGTGATCGACATGGCGCAGCAGCTCGGCATCAAGTTCCGCGACGAGCACGACGCGGGGCTGGCGACGAAGGACGAGTGGGGCTCGTTCACCCTCGGCACCTCCTCGACCACGCCGCTGGACCTCGCCAACGCCTACGCGGCCGTGGCCGCCGGCGGCCTGTACTGCGAGCCGCTGCCCGTGCTGTCCGTCACCGGCCCCGACGGCCGCCCGGTGAACGCCGCCAACCCCCAGTGCCGGCAGGTGGTCGACCCGGACGTGGCGGCCGCCGCGACCGACGCCGCCCGCTGCCCCGTCGGGCGCGGCTCGGCCTACGGCAAGTGCGACGGCGGCACCGCGGAGGCGGTGTCGGGCATCCTCGGCGGGCGGCCGGTCGCGGGCAAGACGGGCAGCTCGGAGAACAACGCGACGGAGACGTTCGTCGGGTTCACCCCGCAGGTGGCCGCCGCCGGGATCGCGGCCAACGCCGACAACCCCAACGACTATGTCGGCGGCGGCGTGTCCTCCTCGGTCAACCAGGCGGTCGCGCAGACGATGGTCGCGGCCCTGCGCGGTCAATCCGCGCAGGGCTTCCCGGCCCCGAGCCGGGCGCGCGCGCTCGGCTCGACGTAACTACGGTTACGCGGCGTACCCGCGCTGTGCGATCCAGTCCGCCATCTTCTTCGTGCTCAGCGTGTACGAGCCGACACCCATCGCGTCGGCCGGGTCCGCGATCTTCACGGTGTCGCCGTTGTCGCGATACCCGACGATCGTGAGGTAGTGCCCGCCCGAGTACGAGTGCGAGTGCCCGGAGTCGTCCACAGTGGACCCGGCGATGTTCGCCACGACGGCGTATCCCTGGGTGATCGCGTGCAGGACGGCCTGCTTGAGCGCGGCGACGTCGGCGTCGGTCGCGGTCTGACCGGCGATGAAGTGCGCCGAGTAGAAGCTGGTGCCGGTGATCTGGTTGAGCGCCCGCGCCGTGTCCTGCGACGAGTTCGTGCCGTTGACGGTCGTGCCGAGGCTCTGCGCGACCTGTGACTGCGAGGGGGTGAGCCCGCGCGCGGTGAGCGCGATGCGGGTCGCCGCGGGGCCGCAGAAGTAGTAGTTCTCCTGCCACGCGAACTGGTACGTCAGGTCCTTCTCCGCCGGCGTCGCCGGGCTCGCGCTCGGGGCCGCCTGGCTCTGGGTCTGGGTCGCCTTCGCCCCCGGCGTGGCCTGGGCCTGCTTGCCCTGCGTGACCTGGCCCGGGGCCTGCCGGTTGCCCTGCGCGGCCTGATCCTGGCGTTTGACGGGGCCCGAGGACTCGCTGACCAGGCCGGTCGCCTCCGCGGCGACCGTCTGCGCGTTGACCGGCGGCGGGGACTCCTGCAGCGCGGCGATGCCGATCCCGGCGGCGGCCGCGACGGCGGCCGAGGCCAGGGCGACGCGCACGCGCCGCTGCCCAGGAGCGCCCATGCGGCGCAGGTGGCGGGATCTGTAGAGGTACATGGGCGTACCTCGCCTCCTTCCGAAGCCGCCTACCGGGTTAGCTGACGGGTTCGGACGGGAAGTTCGTCCTACCGCGGGGCCTAGGTTCGGCCCCGCGGATTCACCCCGGCGGTACTTGGGTCCCCGGCTCGTACGCACGCACGACTCAGCGGTACCGCCGCGGCGTCATCCCTTTGGACGACCACGGTCCGGGCGGCTTCGACGAAGCTAAACGTGCCGGTCAGGGCCTGTTTCACCCCCTGGGTGAAACGGCCAGCGGGCGGCTCGCCCAGCCCTCAGCCGCCGGGAAGCACCCCGCCTGGACGTCGCCGTTCGCCTCGCCGTTCGCACGCTCTCCGTGATGACCCGGGCACGGTGCGCGGTCGCCGCCACCGGCTCGGCGAGGCGTGCGCATCCCGGACGGGGGCCGCCGACCCCGCCCGCATTTCGGACGAATTTCGGCAATTGGTGCGAATCCCAGATGCGAGCCGCCGGGCGGCGCACATTCCGGACGAAAGCCGCCAACTCGCACGTGTCCGAGGTGAGAGCCGCCGGGCCGCCCGCCCGCAGGGCGCCGGAGGGCCTATTCTCATGCCCAAAATCACCCGTGTTTAACCCCGGCCCTACTGTCGCCGGATGCCGAACAGCGGACCTCGTCATTCGCGGGCGCACCAGTTCCGCCAGCGCGCCCTCCCACGCTCCATCCAGCGCGCCCTCTCACGCACAGTCCCGCTCAGCCTCCAGCGCAACCTGCCGGGCGTCCTGAGGCCGCCGCTGATCCGGGATGGCATCGGCGGAGCCGCCGCGCCGCCGCTGCTGCGCGGCGCCGCGCTGGTGACGGCCTTCGCGCTGGCCACCTTCGGCGTCTCCGCGTCGCTGAGCACCGGCGCGCGGCCCGCCGGGGTCGTGGCCGCCGAGGCCGCAGCCACGGCCACGGCCGAGCCCGGCGCCGGCCGGTCCGCACCCGGGGCGGCTTCCCGCGGCCGGGAACGCGCGCAGAGCGCCCCAACCCCGGCGGCGACGACGGCGGTGCCGGCGCCGGCGGCCGCACGGCGGGCCGATCCAGTCGGCGGGTTGTCCCGGGCCGAGATGAACAACGCGATCGCGATCGTCGACGTGGCCGTGCGGGAGCGGCTGCCCAAGCGCGCCGCCGTCGTCGCGCTCGCCACCGCACTGCAGGAGAGCCACCTGCGGAACCTGGCGAACGCGAACCTGCCGGACTCGCTGAACCACCCCAACGAGGGGGTCGGGTACGACTACGATTCGGTCGGGCTGTTCCAGCAGCGGCCGAACTGGGGATCCGTCAAGCAGCTCATGGACCCGCACGAGTCCGCGCGCCGGTTCTACGCGGCGCTGCTGAGCATCCCCGGCTGGGGCGACTACGCGGTGACCGTCGCGGCGCAGATGGTGCAGCGCTCGGCGTTCCCGTACGCGTATGCCAAGTGGGAGGGCCTCGCCAACCAGATCGCCGACGCCACGATGTAAGGGCTCCTACGCGGGTTCACCCAAGAGTCGCCACGGCCTCGCCCGGCCGCGGCCGACGATGCCCGTATGCGCACATTACGAACATCGGTCGCGCTGCTCGCGCTCGCGGGCGCGCTGTCGGCGTGTCACGACTCCCCGCGCACCGGCGCCCGGACGACCGCACCGCCGCCGAAACCGGCGGCGGTGCAGATCACCCCGGCGGCGGGCGACAAGACGGTCCCCATCAGCGCCGAGATCGGTACCACCGTGACCGACGGCAACGTCACCGCCATCTCGCTCGCCGAATCGGGCGGGCAGCCGGTCGCGGGAGCCCTGCGACCGGACGGCTCGTCGTGGGTCCCGGCGGCGGCGCTCAAGTACAACACCGCCTACACCGCCAAGGTGACCGCCGTCGGCGCCGACAAGAAACCCGTCACCCGTGAGACGACCTTCACCACGGTCGCGAAGCCGGCCGGGCAATCCGTCAACTCGGACCTGATGCTCGCCGACGGCGGGACCTACGGCGTCGGCATGCCCATCGTCGTCGAGTTCGGCTCCGACGTGCCGGAGGCGTCGAGGGCGGGCGTCGTGAAGCGGCTGTTCGTCACCAGCGATCCGCCGCAGCCCGGCGCGTGGCACTGGTTCGGCGGCAAGCAGGTGATGTACCGGCCCGAGCACTACTGGCAGCCCGGCACGAAGATCACCGCTCGCAAGGCCCTCAACGGCGTGTCCATCGGCGACGGGCACGCGGACGAGGACCTCACCGCGACCGTCACCATCGGCCGCAAGCTCACGATCGACATCGACAACGCCACGAAACAGCTGCAGGTGCACTCGGGCGACGAACTCGTCCGCACGATGCCGGTCAGCCTCGGCAAGTCCTCGACCCCGTCGTCGAGCGGCACGACGGTCATCATGTCCCGCGAGCCGACGGCGTTGTTCAAAACGCCGGAGTACACGACCACGGTGCAGTACGCGATGCGACTCACCTGGGGCGGCCAGTACATCCACGCCGCTCCCTGGTCGGTGGGTGACCAGGGCGTGCGCAACGTCTCGCACGGCTGCACCAACGTCTCCACCGACAACGCGCGATGGCTCTACGAGAACGTCCTGGTCGGCGACCCGGTCACCACCCGCAACACCGAGGTCGGCCTGGACCCGGGCGACGGGTGGACGGCCTGGAACATGTCCTGGCCCGACTACCAGAAGGAGGCATGAGCAGTGGAGGTCATCCGAACTCCCAGCACGAGCCGCCCGGCGCCGCAGCAGCGCTACTCGGGCGTGGCGTGGATCGGCCGCGACGTGACGGCCATGGAGCCGTCCCACATGGCCACGTTCCACGCGCAGTTCAATCCCGCTGCCCGCACGGCCTGGCACCGCTGCCCGTACGGCCGCGTCCTGCACGTCCTGCACGGCATCGGCCGGGTCCAGCGCCGCGGCGGCCCAGTGCACGAGGTCCGCGCGGGCGACACCATCGTCGTCGCGGCCGGCGAGTGGCACTGGCACGGCGCGGGCCCGACGACCTTCGTGGCGATGGTCTCGACCCAGGAGACCGACCCGGACGGCCCCGAGACGGAGTGGGGCGACCAGGTCACCGACAGCGAGTACGCCCGCCCACCGCAGTCCGCCGCCATCCGCTTCCCCGACGAGGACCGCGTCCCGTCCCGCGAAGCCTGCTGGTGACGCGCTCGAATCCGCTTGTGCCGGGCGTTTCGCGCCCGGCACCGGCGGATTTCGCGGAGCGGCCGGTCACGCCCGGCGCAGGCGCGGCACGTGCCGGCGGTACGTGCTGACGGTCGGGTCGCCGGTGAGCCAGAACCGCCACGGCATGTCGTGCGCGCTCGCGACACCGACGCGCGGGCCTGCCGAGATCGCTTCGTCCGGCACCGGTTCGGCTGGTGGTCGCAGCATCAGTGGCCCGGTGCCATCGATCATCGAAGTGCCGTACGCGTCGCGGCCGACTCCCAGTGAGATGACCAGGAGCGCCGGTCCCCGAGCGAGTTCGCGCGCCGCGACGTCGCCGCGCCGGCTGCGGGCCAGATCGACCCCCTCGACCACTTCGCCGGCGCGCAGCAGCACGGCGGCGGCCTCCCCCTCGGGCGCGCACACGATGTTCAGACACCAGTGGACTCCGAACACGAAGTAGGTGTAGGCGTGCCCTGGCGGCCCGAACATGATCCTGGACCGTGGCGTCGGGCCGCGATGGGCGTGCGACGCCGGGTCCTCGCCGGTTCCGGCGTATGCCTCGACCTCGGTCAGGCGGATCGTGACCCCGTTTCCCGTGACGCGCCAGCCAAGCAGGGATCGGGCAGTGTTCGGGATGTCGGCGGCCGGCGCGTTGAGCCACGGATACGTCACCGGACCAGGAAACGCCACAAGCCCCCTTTCCCGCCAGCCGGAGTTGCCGCGGCGGGTCGCTGATCGATAGACGGCGAGCTCTGCGGTAGGGCGATCTCCGGCCAGCCTCAGCATCGCTACGGGGGCCAGCCGGAGTGATCGGCAGCGCCGCCGCTCTTACGGTGTAAAAGTGTCTGGCACCAGGGCGAAGATCATGGCCGCGACCAGGGAGATCCTGGAGAGCAAGGGGGCCGGCGCGGTCAGCATGCGCAGCATCGCCGCGGCGTGCGGGATCAGCCCGATGACGCCGTACTGGCACTTCCCGAGCCGCGAAGCGCTGCTGGAGGCGGTCTGTGCGGTGGCATTCGACGAAGTCGCCGAGCAGTGGCGGGGCCGGGAACGCGCGGCCGAGCCGCTGGCCGACCTGGTCGCGATCGCCGACCTGTTCATCGACTTCGCGCTGGCCCGGCCGCGCCTGTACGACTACATGTTCACCGCGCCCCGGCCCGGCGCCAGACAGTTTCCCGGCGACTTCGCAGCCGGGAAGTCACCGACCGTCAACCTGATCGTCGAGGCGCTGACCGACGGGATGCGCTGCGGCGTGCTGCGCGACGACGATCCGGTCGGCCTGGCCCTCACCCTCGCCGCGCAGCTGCACGGACTCGTCGCGCTGCGGCACGGCGGCCGCATCGGCATCCCCGACGACGCGTTTCGCGCGTTGTGCCACGACAGCCTGAGGAGGATCTTCGATGGCATCAGCAAGTGAACCGGCGTCCCGTACCCGATCCGCGCTCCTCGCAGCCGCTGCCGCACTCGGCTCCGGCGTGTGCGCGTACCTCGGCACCGGACTCCATCCGATCGCCCCGCTGACCTGGTTCGCGCTGCTGCCCGTCCTCCTGCTGGCGCCCCGGGTGCGCTGGGGCTGGGCAGCCGGCGCGGCCGCGGTCGCGTGGATCGCCGGGCAGAGCGGACTGTGGTCGTACTTCGCCGGTCCGCTGCGCATGCCGCTGCCGGTCCTGATCGGTGTGCTCGCCCTCTACCCGCAGCTCGCCGCGGGTTCGACCGTCCTGTTCCGGGCGCTCGTACGGCGCAACCGGCCGATATCGGCGATGCTGGCGGTACCGGTCGTCTGGGTCGCCGGCGAGTACCTGATCTCGGTCAGTCAGCCGCACGGCGCCTGGCTCAGCCTCGGCTACACCCAGGCCGACGTACGACCGGTGCTGCAGGTCGCCGCCGTCACCGGCGTATGGGGGGTGACCTTCCTGATCACCTGGTTCCCGGCCGCGATCGCGGCACTCGCGGCGCCCGGTGCGAGCGGCCGGCGGCTGCGCGTGATCGGGACGGCGGCCGTGATCCTGACCGTCTCGAGCGGGTACTGGGGGGTCCGGCTCCTCGCCCCGCAGACCGGTCCCACGATCCGGGTCGCGGTGCTCGGCGGACCGATCGATGCCGAACTGGGCCCCGATACCGCCGACGGCCAGGCACAGCTCACCACATACCAGCAGCAGATCGGGCGTTACGCGGACGCGGGTGCGTCGGTGGTCGTCCTTCCGGAGAAGGTGTTCGACACCGACGAGCGGACCTGGCCGATGCTCGCCGATCCCCTCGCGAAGCTGGCGGCCGAGCGGCACGTCACCATCGTCGTCGGCGCCACCGTGCGGCAGGGCGGCACCGCGACCAACGTGGCGGTCGCGTTTCCCGCGACCGGCGGCGCTGCGGTGACCTACACCAAGCACCATCTCATTCCGGGGCTGGAAAGCGACCTGACCGAGGGCGACGGACCGCCCGTCGTGCTGCCGGGCGGCCTCGGTCTCATCGTCTGCAAGGACCTCGACTTTCCCGGCCTGGTCCGACAGGACCGCAACGCCGATGCGTCGATCCTGCTCGCGCCGGCCTGGGACATGGGATCCGACGGATGGCTGCACGGACGGATGGCGATCGTCCGCGGGATCGAGAGCGGCACATCGGTGGCCCGCGCCGGGCGCAACGGGCTGTTGACGATCAGCGACCCGACCGGCGACGTGGTGGCCGAGGCCGACGCCGTCCACGATCCGGACACCGCGATCGTCGCGGACGTGCCGACCGGCACCGGACGGACCCTGTACGCACTGATCGGCGACTGGTTCGCCTGGCTGTGCACGGCGGCCACCGTGCTCCTGGCACTCCTCGCCGCGCGCAAGGGCCGAAGCGCGCCCAGGAATGTGCCGCTGGACGCCGCCGACCGACCCGGGAACCCGTCGATGACCGTCAACTCCGCGACCGTGTAGCCGATCCGGCACCGTCAGGAGCGGATCAGGGCGATCCGGTGGACGAGGTCGTCAACGGTGCGCTCCAGCGGCGGGAGCGGGAACCCGGGGACGAACTGGCGCATCGTCACCGCCCCGTGCAGGGACGTCCACAGGGTGCTGGCGTCGGCGAACGGGTCGGTGCTGGCCGAACGGCCCGCCTCCACGGCACACCGTCGAGGTCCTGTGCGAGCACGCCCGTAAGCAACGCTCCGAACAGCTCGTCACTGGCCGGACACCGTTCTTCACCCGCACGGCCGCGCTCTGTACCCCCAATTACGTCACCGACCGCCTCTGCCTGCTCCGCCGCACTGCCGACCTGCTCCCGACACGGCTCCGCGACCTCCGTCACGGCGCCGCATCCGTCGCCAGCCGGGCCGTCGCCGGCCTTCAGAGAGCGTCTGTGATGTCGAGACCGCCTCGGCCGATAGGTCGGATGGTACCTTTGTCGCCGCCGGTACGGCGAGATCGGTGACGTCCCAGCCGAGTTCAGAAGCGCGGGCACTGGGCATTTCAGATGGCCACCACTGCCCTGGAGCATCCGTCCTTGCGACGGCTGGACAGTCATCGGGCCTCCACAAAGCCGGGCGACTCAGAACGTAGGAGACAGAACGGTGGCGCGCACCCAGCAGGAACGAAACGAGCAGACTCGTCAAGCTTTGCTAGAGGCGGGAGGTTCCCTGCTGCGCGAAGTGGGTTACGCGCGCACGTCTGTCGCTCAGATCACTCAACGAGCGAATCGGGCGCATGGCACGTTCTACCTTCACTTCGAGAACAAGCGAGAGCTCGTCTCGGTCTTGCTCGACGAGATGGCCGAAGAGGCGCGACGAAATGTTCGTGAGATCTGGCGTACGGCGCCACGGGTCGATGCGATCTGGTTGGGGCTTCGAGCCTTTCTCGCACGGATCACACCTGAGCGCAGTCTATGGTCGTTGCTCGAGGAGGTGGTCGCGCTCGAAGAGGATGCGGCGCCATTGAGGTCCAGACTCCGACACCTCTACGTCGAGCCGATCCTGCGAGGTCTCAAGGCGCGCCCCGACGAACTCGTCTCTCCCGCGCCGAACATCGAACTGCTGGCAGACCTTGTGACAGCGATGGCTCTGCACTTCGCCAGAACCGGGAACCTTCCGGCCTCCCCGGACGTCACCGCACTGCACATGACAGTCGTGTGGTGCAACGCTGTTGGGCAGCCGATAACCAAAGCAGATCTCGACAATCTGCGCGACATGTTCGCGGCGGATTAGTTGGCCAGGTCTCCTGGGCCTGCTGGGTTTGGCGGGAACAGCGGGACGAGTTGTCAGGACGGTCGGTGGGCGCGTTCGTGGCCGGGCGGGCGCGGCAGCATATTGCCGACGTCCGAACGATCGCTGCGGGAAGGGTTCGGTAAGCCCGAGGAAGTGGCGCCGCTCATCACGTTCCCGGCATCGGACGCCGCCTCGTATATCACCGGTCAGGTCTTCGCCGTCGATGGCGGTCTGCCGGCGTCGTAGCGGTTTACGACGCCTCGAGCCGCGTTCACACGGGATCCTGGGGCGACGCGATCACGTCGGCATGTCCGATGGTCACGTCGTCGGTGTATCCGAGGGTGCGGGACCAGATCGCGGAGATCTCATCCGCCATCTCGTCGATCGTCCAGCTGTGGCTTTCCTGATGCGCAGCGCGGGTGCTGTCCGACAGCATGGCAGCGAAGACCTGCGCGAGAATTTCTGGTTCGAGACCGGGCAGCAATCCAGGGGTCTCGGTGGAGACCATGCCGCGCATGATGCTGCTGGCGAGCTGCTGGAACCACTGGTCGCTCAGCTCCTTGAAGGCTGGCTCCAGGCTGCTGCGCTGATCGAGGAGCAGCCACAGATCGCGGTTCGCACCGTACTCTTCGATGAACCTGCGGACGGTCTTGTGCACGCTCGTCCCGGGTTCGTCCCATCGCCACATCGTCTCCAGCTCGAGCGACAACTGAGCCATCGCGTCCTTGAGCAGGGCCTGCAAGGCTGCCTCTTTGTTGACGAAGTGCAGGTAGAACGAACCGTGTGAGCGGCCGGCGCGTTTCACGATGTCAGCCACGCTGGTCTGAGCGTAGCCGTTCTCGGCGAACACCTCTCGGGCCGCGGACAGCAACCGTCGCCGGGTCTCGGCGTTGCGCTCTTTCTGCGTGGGCACGACCGTCAGGCTACCGTCATCCGGCGCGCGGCCCGACTCGCGCTAATTCTGCGGCCGCCGAACCCGGGTTTGACGGCGGGTGGAGTGACTCATCCGTCCCGCTAAGGTGCTGCACCAGAAGTTCGCCTCATAGATGGGTGCAGGGTGGCGAGATGCCCAGGGCCGGGCGTCCGCCCCCATCCGCTGGTGCGCCGGCGGGCGAAGTCGGCGCAGGTCCTCGCGATGCGCGCGAAGATCATCCTGGCCTGCGCCGAGCGCCCGGTTCACGCGCGTCCGCTGATGGCACGGCGGATCCAGCCCTACCGCACCTCAATGGCGGTCGCGCCCGAGTCGTCGCAGACTACTGGTGTCGTCGACCCGGGCGTCGGCAGTGACCTCACACTGAAGTGCGCGGCGAGTCGAAGCTTGCGCCCATCCCGATGCTGGATCCGCCGTCTACCGGAGCTGCAACTCCAGTGATGAATCTCGAATGCGGCGACACGAGCGTTGCGACCAGGTTGGCGAACTCGTACGGTTCGCCGATCCGCCCCATCGGCAGCCCGCTTCCAAGACGTTCCTTCGAGAGTTCTGGCTGCCTCTCGATCGTCTTGCCCAAAAGCGCGGTGTCGAAGTATCCGGACATGAGTGTGTTGACCGTGATGTCGTGCTTGCCGACCTCCAGCGCGAGGGTCTTGGCGTAACCGATCACCGCGGACCACACCGCGACGGACGCTGCCATGCCGACGGCCGGACGCTGAACGACGCCGGACACCACGTTGAGAATGCTGCCACCTTCGGCTGTCATGTATGGCAACGTGGCTCGCACGGACCTGACCACGTAGAAGAAGTGGCGTGCGAGGGCTTGCTCCCAGATGTCGTCGGTGAGCTCCGCGATCCGTCGGATCGGCGGTCCGCCATCGTTGGTGACCAGGACATGGACGGCTGGGCCGAACCGGTCGACTGTCGAGGCAGTGACCCGGTCGATGTCCGCTGCGTCTGAACAGTCGGCGGCCAGTCCGAGGACCTTCTCCTCACCGTACTTCCTGGCAAGCTCTTCGGCCGCGGCCGAGACCTTCTCCGCACGTCGCGCAAAGATCGTGACGAATGCACCTTCTCGCAGGAGACGATCGGCAATCGCGAAGCCCAAGCCATCGCTGCCCCCGCCGACGATGGCGACCTTCGCTGTCAGTCCCAAGTCCATCACTCGACTCCAATCGACGCGAGAAACGATTCGGCATTTCCCGAGAACACGTCGTCCAGGACGTCTGATGTGAAGCCCTGCTCACGCCACTCATCCACGAGCCGCTCGTGGCTGAGCATCGGATAGTCGGCTCCGAAGAACACCCGCTTTCGGAGCCGCTTCCCGATCTCGCGCTTGAGCTCGTCGGAGAAGTAGCGCGGAGACCAACCGTGGAGCTCCATCCACACGTTGGACTTGTGGAGTGAGATTGCGATCATCTCCGACTGCCACGGCCACGCAACCCGAGCCGCGATGACGTTCAAGTCGGGGTACTTGGCCGCGACGCGGTCGACGTAGCGGGGGTGGCAGCTTTCGAGCGTGATGCCCATGCCCCCGCGGGTTCCGGCGCCGGTCGCAGACATGCCCACGAAGATCAATACCGGCCGGTTGGCCTCGATGCACAGATTGAGGCAGGTCTCCCACTCCGGCTGGTCCGGCGTGCCGGCCGGAGTGGTCGGGTTAAGCGTCAACCCGACCAGTCCCGGCCCGTCGCTCAGGCAGCGCTCGAGCTCCTTGACATGATCTGGCCGCGTCGGATCGATTCCGATCCAGTTGCCGAGTACGACGTCGGGGTACTTTCGAGCGAAGTCGAACGCGTAGTCGTGCTGCTCTCGTACCGCTCCGACATCCATCTTCGGGGTGAACGCGAAGTCGAGCATCACCTTGGCGTTGGCCCGGCGAAACTGGGCCGCTTGCTCTTCCTCACTGACGAATCTCATGTCCCACTTGAAGTAGCCCCGCAGCGCCTGTCGATCCTCGGCGCTCTCGTATGGACTCCCCTTCCAACCTTGCTCGGTCCCCCAGTGGGAGTGGAAGTCGATCAATCGGGGTGGCGATGCACTCAAAGGTCAAGAACCTCTCTTGGTGGGCTGTTGGGAAGTGACGTGGGGAGGATCAGCTGACATTGCGCGTCGAGTCGCCCCAGTAGGGGGCGCGCAGGGCCTTCTTGTCCACCTTTCCAACCGTCGTCATGGGGAGCGAGTCAACGACCACGACCTTCTTGGGCGAATACATCGAGCCCTTGACCTGCTTCACGTAGGACTGGAGCGCGAGGACGTCGACATCCTGCCCTGGGCGCGCGACCACGAACGCAGTGACGATCTCGCCCCACTTCTCGTCGGGCACACCGATGGCGGCAGCGGAGCTGATCGAAGGGTGTCCCGTCAGTGCGCTCTCGACTTCGCTCGCGTAGATGTTGAAGCCACCGGAAATGATCATGTCCTTCTTGCGGTCGACGACGTACAGCAGTCCTTGGTCGTCCTGACGGGCCAGATCTCCCGTGTGCAGCCAACCGCCTTTGAGCGCCGCCTCCGACTCCTCGGGCAGGTTCCTGTAGCCGAGCATCACGCCGCTGTTACGCATGGCGATCTCGCCCACCGCGCCAACGGGAACGTCGTTGCCATCGTCGTCGATCAGTCTGATGCGGTTCCCGACGACGGGACGGCCGCAGGACGCCAGCTGTTCCAGACTCGCGGTCTCGTGCGCTGCCTTCGGCAGGACCGTTCCCACGCCGGTCGACTCGGTCTGACCGTAGATCTGAGCAAAGACCGGACCGATGCGCTCACGAGCCTCTGCCAGACGCACCGGGGACATCGGCCCGGTGGCATACCAGATCACCTCAAGACTGGACACGTCTCGCGTCTCTGGACGTTCATGGTCCAGCACCGCGTAGATCATCGTCGGGATGGCGCTGATGCAATTGATACGCTCCGACTCGATGACGTCGAGGAATCGGCTGGGGTTGAAGCCCTGCTCGATCACGACCGTGCCTCCGCGAAGGAGCGTCGGGATAACGCCGAGCCCCGTGGCGTGAGTCAGCGGCGCTGATGCCAAGAATCGCGGCAGGTGGGGCATCTCGTGATCCGCGAGGTGCGTGAGGACGTTGTGCACCATCGCCCGATGCGGCAGCATCACGCCCTTGGGCCTTCCGGTCGTCCCCCCGGTGTACTGCAGCCACGCGACGTCCGCCTCGGTTGCCGGACCAGGGTCGAGTGATCGAGCTCCGTAGGACTCGCCGGCGGGTAACCCACCTCCGACCGGAATGACGATCAGGTGCCTGAGCGAGCCGACCCGCTCGAGGACCTCGCGCCCGTGCTCTTCAAGAGCAGCGGTGACGACCAGCACGGTGGCCTCCGCGTCCTCGCAGACGACGACGTGATCCTCGATCGACGCCAAGGCCTGGAGGCCAGTGAAGCGCCCTCCCAGGAGGTAGGTCGCAGCCTGGACGATCCACGACTCGGGCATGTTTGGACTGAGCATCGTGACGCCCACTCCAGGCCCCACCCCCCGACCGGCCAACGCGCTCATGTACTGCGACACGAGGTCGTTGACCTGCGCGTACGTCAGGCGCCGGTCACCGGCCACGAACGCCTCGGATGAGCTGTGCCGAGTCAGGGCTTGGACGATCAGGTCGCCCAGCGTCGCACCGGAGGACGCGCCACTCATCTGCGATCTCCCCACCGCGGCGCCGTCGGCCGCCCTGCGCTTCCGCTCGCGCGATCTGCTCCTGTTGACGTCCGGACAAAGCCACGAGAGCCGAGAGCACGGGCCCCCAGCACGAGGTATATCGACATTGTTCCGTCCTTGTGTTGCGTTGGGGTGTTGATCGGCCCCGGGGGCGGCGGGCGATTGCTGCGCCAGCAGTCGGTCTGATGGAACAACCGGATGTTCCGGTCTTCCAGTGTCTCGACCGGCGAAGACTTGCCAGCTCCTCGGCCTAGGCGACATACTGACACGGCTATCATTAACTGTCCAGCCGCAAGGAGTCCCATGTTCGAACTACTGAAGCTCGGCGGAAGGGTGCCGCTCGCGACGGGCCCCGGCGCTCAGGAGTCCACCTCGTGAAGCTCTCGACGATGCTGACGTACGGCGGCGACCCACGCTCGGCCGCCGACCAGGTCGTCGGATTCGAAGCAGCCGGGCTGGATACCGTTTGGGTGGCCGAGGGCTACGGCTTCGACTCGCCCACTTTGATGGGCTACCTTGCGGCCCGGACGTCAACAGTGGAGATCGGCTCGGCGATCCTGAACGTCTACTCCCGAACACCGACCCTGCTCGCGCAGACCGCCGCGGGCCTCGACAACGTGTCCGGGGGGCGCGCCATCATCGGCCTCGGCGCCTCCGGTCCGCAGGTGGTCGAGGGTTGGCACGGAATGCCTTACGCCAAGCCGCTAGGCCGTACGAAAGAAGCCATCGACATCATCCGCGCCGCTCTGCGACGCGAGGTGATCAACTACCACGGCCGCTCATTCGACCTGCCTCTGCCAGCCAACCAGGGCACCGGCCTCGGCAAACCGCTGAAGCTGCTGACTCGCCCTGAGCGACCTTCGGTGCCGCTCTACATCGCCGCGCTTGGCTCCAAGTCCGTCGAGAGCGCAGCCGCGTACGCCGATGGCTGGCTGCCCTTCCTCTATTCCCCCGAGGGGTCCGCCCAAATTTGGGGTGACTCGCTCGCCGCGGGTACCGCGAAACGTTCAGAAGATCTCGCGCCGCTCGAGATCGCCGCAGGTGGCGTCGTCGCCGTCGGCGACGACGTCAAGGGGTTGCTCGACCTCACGCGCCCCATGTTCGCCCTCTACATCGGCGGCATGGGTGCTCGTGGCAAGAACTTCTATAACGACATCGCCTGCCGGTACGGCTACGAGGCCGAGGCCAAGAAGATCCAGGACCTGTACCTCGACGGCAAGAAGAAGGAGGCTGAGGCCACGGTTCCGCTCGAACTGATGGAGCAGGTGAACCTCGTCGGCCCGAAGTCGTACGTCAAGGAGCGCATCGAGGCGTTCCGCGAGTCGGGAGTAACCAATCTGCAGGTGACTCCCGTCAGCAATGACCCGGCCGGGCTCATACGCCAGCTCAAGGAATGGGTGGTCTGACCTAGCCTCGATGATTCGCGCCTGACGCCGGCTCGTTCGACCCGGCACGCTGACCGTTGTTGATCGATGCGATCGCGATTCCAGGCAGGGTAAAGGGCCGTCTGTCGCGGCGGCGGGCGCGGTCTCCCGGGGTCCTCCAGGTTAAGGTGACCTGCTTGGTCCCGGTCCGCGCCCACGCGCGCACCAGCCGGTCGTGAAAAGCCGAGGAAGTCCACGCCCTCCCCACCGACCTGCAGATGCACGATGCGGGCCTTCGCCGCCTTGGGTTCCAGCCCAAGGTCGGCCAGCAGCTGCGTCAACCGCCCGAGGTCGGCTTCAGCCTGCTGCCGGGACGAGCACATCACGATCGCGTCGTCGGCGTATCGAACCAGAACCCCATGCTCGCGCGTCGACCATGCCCGATCAATGCGGTGCAGGTAGACGTTCGCCAGCAACGGCGAGACCAGTCAGGTAGCCCCGGCGCATTGCTGCGCCGAGGCCCCTTCGGAACCGGACTTGATCGTTGTCCGATCGTCCGGCTCAAGCAGGTCACATGGGCGTTGCGGTCATGTCGGCGCGCCTGGCGGGCCCCTCATTTCAGAAAGCGCTTGGTCAACGCGATCGCGTCGGGCTCTCGCATGAGCGCCGAGATCGTGTGGGCCTCGTCCACGGCCAGCGCAGCGCTGGAGGCGTCTGAACGCACAAGCCGCTTCGCGGCCGCCAGAGCGCGCCCCGGTCCCCTCGCCAGGCGGTCCGCGAGTTGCAGCGTCTCGACGCGCAGCTCCGCATCCGGGACAACGTAGTTGACCATGCCCCAAGCGAGAGCCTCCTCGCTGGACAACACGCGTCCCGTCAAAAAGAAGTCCAATGCACGCCTGTCTCCGACCGCCTTCGGCAGCAAGTACGACACGCCGCAGTCCGGGCTGAGCCCGATCCCGGGATAGCCGGCAGTGAACCTGGTGTCTGCTGCCGCAAGCACAACGTCAGCGCTGAGCATGAGCCCCAGACCTCCGCCGGCCACCACACCATGCACCCCGACGATCACAGGCTTCGGCAATGCGCACAGCCGCTGCGTGACCTCGCCCAGCAGGCTCGCAAGTTCGAACAAATAGGTAGACGGTGAGGCGTGGCCCGCGAAGGCCGATACATCACCGCCGGCGCAGAACCGAGGACCAGCGCCCAGGATCATCACGGACTGTACGCTCTCCGATTCCGACTCGCGGACAGCGAGCAACAGACTCTCAGCCATCTGCAGGTCGAAGGCATTCGACTTCTCCGGTCGCTGGAGGACAATGTGAGCCACCCCGTCGACAGTGCTGTATGCGACCGGCACCTCATCGTTCACTCGGGAGGTGTCACTGTTCCTGCTCATGTCCCCTGCCTGCGTCGTTCGTTGATGCCGCATCCGACGAGGGAGGCCTTCCTGCGGGCGCTCCCCGTCGGACGGCCTTACTTGGCAACACCGATTCGCCTCGCGAGGACGCTCCGCTGTATCTGCGACGTCCCGGCGGTGATGGTCGCTGCTCGCGCCTCACGCCAATACCGCTGCATGTCGTACTCAGCCATGAATCCGGCACCGCCCATGAGCTGCATGCCGGTGTTCGTCGCCCTTTGCAACGCCTCAGAGCCGAACAGCTTTGCCGCCGTCACCTCAGTGAACGCGGACACACCAGCATCGAGAAGACGGGCTGCGTGGTAGGTCAACAGGCGAGATGCGGCGATGTCGCAATACATGTCGGCGATCGGATGGGCCACCGCCTGGAAGGCACCGATCGAACGGCCGAACTGGGTTCGACTGTTGACGTGCTCAATGGTCATGTCCAGGACTGTCTGCGCCGCTCCGACGTATCCGCCGCAGTTGAACATCCGCTCGAGCTCAAGATTCGACTGCAGTACGGCCCAGCCGGCATCGACTTCACCGAGCACCTGGTCGTCGACGACCTCGACGTTGTCGAAGTAGACCTCGTAGGTCCCGAGCAGCTGGCGTCCCACGGTCCGGAGACGGCGAATCTCGACACCTTCGCTGTCCGCCGGCACCAGGAAGACCGTCATGCCGGAATGCTTGTCATCAGAAGGACTGGTCCGCGCCGTCACATGCAGGACGGTGTCAGGCAGTCCCGCGCCTGTGATGTAGTGCTTGTGTCCGTTGAGCAACCAACGGCCCTCGCCGGCAGAGCGAGCCGCTGTGCGAATGCCGGCGGCATCGCTGCCCGCATCGGGCTCGGTCATGCAGATGCTGTACCGCTCCAGTCCCCGGATGGCTCGCGGCAAGTGATGCTCCTTCTGCCTCGCCGTGCCATTCCGCAGGATGTTCAGGCCAAGGAACATCGTCAGTCCATAGCAACTGACGAAGTCGATGCCCCGTCGCCCCAGTTCTTCTGCAACGATCAGCATCTCGATCACGCCGAGATCGTCGCCGCCATACTCAGCAGGAAAAGGTAGGCCCAGATAGCCGAGTTCGGCCATGCGCGCGAAGAACTCTGCCGGGTACCGGGCCTGCTCGTCCCACTCCTTGACCAGGCTCTGAGGAGCCTGCTCGTCGATCAGTTTCCTGACCGCCGATCTCAGTGCCCGCTGATCTTCCGTCTCGCCCAACTCCATGTTGGTGGCTCGTCCTTTCATAGCTCTCTGGCTCGTTCTGTATTCGCGGAGAATCCAGGTCGACCTTGGCGGTCGATGCCTAGCCGGGCATGGGGCCGGTGTACTGGACCTGGTCGCCGGGAACGAAACGCCAGGCGCCGCCCTGTTCCAACTCCTCCGCGTAGTGGGCGGCCAGTCCGACGGTCCGAGGCGCGATCAGCATCAACCGCGCGAACTGCGGGGCAAGACCGAGATCCAGCAGCAGCACCGCGGCGGCCCCGTCGATGTTCGCTGCGATCGGCCGGCCGGTGGCCGTCCTCAGCTCCTCCTCAAGACAGGTCAGGAAGGTGCAGTACGATCCATAGACGCCCTGGTCGCGGGCCAACTTCAGAAGGATCTGTGTGCGCGGATCGGCGCCATGCTGCGGATGTCCAAATCCCTCGAGCGGGCGGCGCAACCTTCGGCTCTCGGCCACCAACTCGCGCGCGGCCTCGCGAATGTGCTGCTCGTCCACCTCTCCCTGGGCGGCGATCTGCTCGACAATCCCGTGCAGCTGGTAGGCCAACTGCTGCCCCGCGCCCCCGTGGATGTCCCCGAACGTCAGGACCCCGGCAGCGACACCCACCTGGATAGGAACGCCGTAAGACGCCAGCATCCGCGTCACAGTGGTGGATGGGGAGATCCCGTGGTCCATCACCGAGACCATCAGCCCGTCGAGCACCCTCGCTTGTCCGGGTGTCGCACGGCGTCCGGTCAGAACCAGGTACATCATCTCCGCATACGACATGCGACCGATCAGGTCAGTGACACGCTCGCCTCGGACAATGACATCGTCCGCCTCGACCTTCGCGATTTTCGTGTCCCAATGGTCCGTCGTGAAAAGGGGCATGATTTCCCTCCTTCAGTGATGTCTCTAGCGGATCGGTCTGGTTCATCGTGCTTCTGCCTCGCTTGACCCAATGGCGGGTCACCGCGTCGACGTAGTTGCCTGGTCAGGCTCGAATCCAGTCGCGAGAACCTGCTCACGACACGCGTCCAGGACGGGGAGGCGGCGTGACGTTCCTACGCGCTCGCCGCGGATCGTGATCGGCAAGTCGACCGTTCTGACCGGTCCCGTGGCGGCCGTGCCGATATCGGCCAGGATCTGACTCACAGCGGCCTGCTCACTCGCGCACACCTCGGCGTAGTCGGCGACCGGCCCACAGGTGATCCCGGCCGCTTCGAACCGCTCCAACCAGAGCGTCGCCGGCTCGGCAAGGAATCTCGGCGCCAGCACGGTGTTGAGCTCGGCCTGATGTCGCAATCGGGCGTCGTTGTCTTTGAACCGAGGATCATGCTCGATGTCGGGGATACCGAGGAGGTGGCAAAGGCTTCGCCAATGGTCGGGGAAGTAGGCGGAGACAACGATCGAGGTCGTCGCCGTCTCGTATACGCCAGCGGGCGCGCCGAGCTGAGCATCATTGCCCGTACGTTTCGGAAGAACGCCAGATGCCAGGTAGTCGGTGACGTTCGACGCCTGGATCGAGAGCGCCGCGTCGTAGAGGTTGACGTCGATCTGCTCGCCGAGACCGGTCCGGGCACGTTGCACCAAGGCGGACACCGTCGCGCAGGCCGCGATCCAGGCCGCCTGATTGTCGATCACCGTGGTGGCCACTCGTACCGGTGCGTCCGGGTACCCGTTGATCATCAGCAGGCCGCTCATCCCCTGGACCACCAGGTCGACGGCCGGCTTGTCGACATTGGGTCCGCGCCGACCGAACCCCGTGATTCCGACCACGATGAGCCGCGGGTTCACCTCGGAGAGACGCTCGAATGTCAGGCCCAGCGATTGTTCTATCCGCGGTCGTGCGTTGTGAACCAACACGTCCGCTTCCGCAGCCAGACGATCGAATGCCTCTCTGCCGCCCTTCGACTTCAGATCTAACGAGATAGCTCGCTTTCCCGAGTTGACGGCCGCGAAAACGGCAGTGAATCCTGCGGTGAGCACCGAACGACCCAGTGCGCGGCCGTGCTCGCCGCCCGGCGGCTCGACCTTGATCACCTGTGCGCCCAGATCTGCGAGCACCCGGGTCGCGAGCGGGCCGGCGATCAGTTGGGAAGCATCAATCACCTTGATCCCAGCCAGCGGAGGAAGGCCGTCATCCGCATGCTCGCGAGCTGCCAACTCCGACGACTCCGTCATGACTGACTACCCGCGCTCTCACGCGTGTCGGCCTCGCTGCTGATCGGCACCGACTCGTCCGGTTGTGACACCACGGCGAAGGCGGCACCGGCACGACGCCGACCCACGACAGTCGAGATGAGGACCGCCGCGATCAGGACAGCTCCGTCGAACACCGGCGTGACCCATACGTCGGCACCGATCAACGTGAAGCCGGTGACCCCGACGGCGACGAAGAAGATGCCGACGATCGTGCCCCATACGTTGTACTTCCCTGGCCGGATCGTGGTCGCCCCCAGGAAGACGGCGGCGAAAGCCGGGAAGAGGTAGGACGGTCCCGCGGTCGGATCGGCCCCGCCGGTGCGGGAAGTGAGCAGAATCCCGGCGATCCCGGCGATCAAGCCGGCTACCACGAAACTGCCGAATACCAGGCGCTCGACGCGGATACCCACCAGCCGAGCCGCAGCTTCGTTCGAAGCCACTGCCTCGAACTGACGACCGGACGGGGTGTGCATCAGTCCGTACCAGATGATCAGCCCGACCACGATGAGCAACCAGAACGGCCGTGGGATCCCCAGCCACTCCAGTGAGCCCCAGTTGCCCAGCGAGTCCGGCACGCCACTGCTGCTCGCGCCCTTCGTGTACCAGGTGAGGAGGCCGCCGAGCACCGTGTAGACGCCGAGCGTGACGATGAGGCCGTTCAGCTTGAAGTAGGCCACGAAGACGCCGTTGACCGCGCCGATCAATCCGCCCAGCACCAGGGCGGCCAGCATCCCGACCCAGATCGGCTGCCCGTGTTCGGCGATGATGCTGGCCGCCGCCACGTTCGTCACGCCGGCGATAGCTGCGATCGAAACGTCGAAGTACCCTCCCGCCAGCGGGATGACCATTCCCAGAGCAATGATGCCGGTGACCGATTGCCCGGCCAGGATATTGTTGATGTTCTCGCTCGATGTGAACGCGCGCTGACTGCTCGGGTACGTCGCAAAGAAGAGAATCATCAGCACGAACAGGACGGGCAACCCGAACTGCTCTGCCGAGCGTGTCGCGACCCGCCACGCTCTTCCGTCGCCACTCGCCCGATCACTTGTTGCAGCCACTACCTTCTAGCCTGCCTTCCTCGATTCGCCCCGCTGTATGCCGCCGCCACCAACGCGTGAGCGGTGAGCTGCGAGCCTGCGAGTTCGCTCACGATCCGACCACCGCTCAGCACGATCGCTCGATCGCAGTTGCGGGCCAGCTCTTCCATGTCCGAAGCCACCAGGAGAACCCCCATGCCGGCGTCGGTCGCCTGCCTGACCATGTCGTAGATTTCGCGCCGCGCACCGACGTCCACACCCTGGGTCGGCTCGTCGAGCAGCAGTACCCTCGGATTGAGACCGAGGCAGCGGCCGAGCACGACCTTTTGTTGATTGCCGCCGGACAACACGTTGGCCGGGCTGCGTTCGCTCACGGCCTTCACACCGAACGTCGCGATGTCCTGCCTAGCCCGCGTCCGCACCGTTCGCTCGCTGAGCCACATCCGTCTCGAGTAGTGCGGCAGCTTCGATATGGCGAGATTCATCGACACGGGCAGGTCGTAGAAGACGGAACTCGTTCGGCTCTCCGGGACCAGTGCGATACCAGCGTCGATCGCGTCTCGCGGGTGCCTGAAGCGAACAGGAACGCCATCGAGCAGTACGGTGCCCGACTCGACCGGGAGGTCGCCGTAGATGCAGCGCAGAAGTTCGCTCCGCCCTGACCCGAGCAGCCCGGCCACTCCGACAACTTCTCCACTGCGCACGGTCAGCTTGATCGATTGCAACGGCGTGGCGTGCACGTCGGAGAGCTCGAGAAGAACTGGGCCCGTACTGCGAGCAAGGCGTTCGTCCGCGGCCTGCGAGATCGGCCGGCCGGCAATCAACTCGGCCAACGCTGCTTCGGAAAGCGTGGACGTGTCATAGGTGCCGACTACAGCTCCGTCGCGAAACACCGTGACGTTGTCGGCGAGGTCGAGGACTTCGTCCAGACGATGACTGACGAACAACACGGATCGCCCAGCGGCGACGTAGCGCCGCAGCGCGGCGAACAACAACTCGACCTCGTGGGACGGTAGTGCCGCCGTCGGCTCGTCCAGAATCAGTAGGCCCTGGCCACCCTGATCGTCCTCGGCTTGCAGGGCGCGAGCGATGGCGATCTGCGCCTGCACCGCTCGCGGTGTGTCGCGCACGAGCGATCGCGGCTGCGTGTTGATCTCGAACTTGTCGATGAGCGCCGTCGCCCGCTCGTGCAACTGCCGCCGCCGAACCCGGCCGGTCGGTCCCGTCGGAAAGCCGAAGCCCAGCGCGAAGTTCTCGGCGACCGTCATGTCGGGGAACAGCCCGAAGTCCTGGTGGACGACGTACACGCCACCGTCGTGAGCGAGTTCCGGCGAGGTGTGAGCGGCCTCCAGCACGCTCCCGCTCGCGTACCGGATCGTTCCGCCATCGCCATGCTGGACGCCGGTGATGATCTTGATGAGCGTCGACTTGCCGGAGCCGTTTCCCCCGGCCAGCGCGTGGATCTCACCCCGGGCGACTGTCAGATCGACTCCCTTGAGAGCCTGCACTCCGGGGAACGACTTGAAGAGACCCCGCACGGTGAGGGCATTAGGCTCGGTCCGATGGCCTGGGGTTGGTGGCGATGCATTCTCACCAGCATCGGGCTCGGTCATTCGTGCCTCCTTCGGTCAGCCGATGCTTGCGGTGAACGACGACTTGTCCACCGCAGGCATCGACTTCAGGGTGTTGTCGGGCGAGGTCACGGTCGGCTACCCGCCGACGCCCCACAGCTTCGAGTAGCTCGCCTTGATGTCGTACGCCGCAGTCGTCACGGCGTCGCCCTCGCCGATGCCGTGTTTGGCATCGATGACAATCACCCCGACGCCCTGGTTGACCGTGGGCGCCTTCGCCAGCACGCGCAGCACCGTGTCCATCGCGGCGTAACTGATCCACTCCGTCGACGTCACCGACGTCATCGCCGCAATGTCACCGCTCTTCGTCATCGCAACGACAGCCGGATCTGTCCCCTGTCCGCCAACGACCAGAATGTCGCGTCCGGTCTGCTTCACGATCCTGGCGCCTCCGGCGCTTTGCAGCTCCGAGTCGAGCGGCATGTAGACCACGTTGGCGTCGGGATGCTTGACCAGCGCGGCCTGCAGGGCCTGAGCGAACGGGCCGCCAGCCGTCGTATCGGCCGGCCTGAAGGTGAAGGACCCGACGACGGAACAGCCCGAGCACTTCTTGATCTCGGCCTGGAAGCCCTCGTCGATCGCGAGGCCGAGCGGAGCCTGGATTACCGCTGTGATGATCTTCGCGCTGCCACCGGTCTTGTTGATGATGTACGCCGCACCCGCAGTTCCCAATGACTTGAGGTAATCGCCAGCCGTCGGCGCAGCGGTCGAGAACTTCGTCGGGCCGGAGAAGAGCGACGTCCCACCGTTACCGCCAATCGGACTGTCGCAGTCACTCGCCGTATCGGCAACCACGGGGATGCCAGCGGCCTTGGCTTCCTTCAGCGGCTGCTCGATGGTCGCGCAGTCCATGGCGGAGGCGATGATCGCATCAGGCTTCGCCGCGATCGCCTGACGCATCGCGGTCTGCCAGCCGCCGTTCGCGTTCAGATTGCCGTCGGCGACTTTGAACGTCCAACCCAGCAGCCCGGCGGCCGCACGGCCGAATTCCGTCCGGGCCGAACACGCCGGAATCTTCTCGCCACACGACACCCACCAAACGGTCTTGTTCTTCGGCGGAGTCGGACCGGTCGTCGGCGGCGGGTCGCCGAGACCCTTGTACAACTGCTCCATCGTCGGAACGTCGGCTGCGACGCCGCCGCCGCTCGAAGGCTTGCTCGTGTCGTCGCTCAACCCTTCGCCAGAGCCGCATCCGCTGACCAGAACGATCAACGCGGCGGCAGCTCCGACCGAGATGACGCGCATTGGATGGTGGCTTGGAAATCTCGCCATAGTTCTTTCCTTTCGCCGGAAGGTTGGCAACGGCGCGCCGGTCACCGCCGCCCACTTGGCCTGACTGGACCGGCCGATCATCGAGACGCCCTGCACGTTCGACCCTCGTGGCACTGGCGCCAGCTCGGCTTCCCGGCACTTACTGACAGCGGCGTCATTAAGATGTGGTGACTATGCCCACGAGGACTTCGGATGTCAAGGACGTTCAGCAAGGAAAGCGGCGACCTACAGCCGCTCCGCCCAGGGGAGTGACCAACCACCGTCCGTACGGGCGGAAGTGGTCGAAAAGGTGCCGATCGGTGTCGATCGGGGTAGTCGCGAGCCGCCAATGGTGTGCACCTCGCTGCTCGCAGCCCAACGCTGCGCGCACGTCGGCTCCGCGAGTGGTATTGGCCCGATGATCGGGCGAAGTCTTCGGGTAGAGGTCAGTGCGGCATGAGCGCAGGAGACTGAGAACTCTCGGACGAGCAGCAGAGCCTGGTCGGCTCCGCTCTCGACCGGAGTCCTCATCCCCTGAACCCCCTGCGGCTGCGACTACCTGGCGCGCAGCAGCGTGTCCACAAGGAACTGCGGATCGTTGAGCATGATGTCGTGGCCGCAGTCAATGCTGAAGAAGTCCCACGACGGGTCGTTGGCGAAGCGTTCGCGGTTGTCGCGATAGGGGTTGGCTTCCCAGCCTTCGGCTAGCACGTAGGTCCGCTTGAAGCTCGCCAGATCGACGCGACCGCTCAAAGTCAGCTTCTCCGTGGCGCCACCGAGCGGGAAGGGCGTGCAGAGCCGGTCGATGTCCGGCTGGTCGTCTTCATTGTCACCGAATAGCGCGGAAGGCACAGGGTCGATGAAGAGTCCCCTGTTCTTGGCCGCTGCAGCCATGAAGGAATCGCGCATGACGGGATAGACGTCGAGGAAGGCTTGCCCGCTGGTCGGGACGACGGCATCCAGGTAGACGAGCTCACTGATGCGATCTGGAACTCGGTCGGCTACCCCGGTGATGACCATGCCGCCGTACGAGTGGCCCACCAGAGTGACGGACGAAAGGTCTTCGCATTCGACGAGATTGACGATGTCGGTGATGTGAGTACTCAGGGAGATGTCGCCAGTCAGCAGGTGACGGTGTTCGCCACAACCGGGCAGCGACGGCGTGAACACCCTGTGTCCCGAACTCCGCAGCAGGTCGGCCGTTCGCCGATAGATCCATCCGCCGCGCCAGCCGCCATGCACGAGCACAAACGTTGACATGTCCAGCTTCCTTCTCATTCAGATCGACTTCTCACGCCCCTTGCGGCGCATCCAGTTCGCGGGGTGTCAGACGATGGGCGGCGTCGTACTCGCCCGCTGGGAGCGCGACGCCTGTGAAGCTCGAGAGCAGGACTTGAACTCACTTACTGACACAGGTATCACTAACTTCCAGTGTGACCATGCCCACTTGAGCCCGCGCTGTCAAGTGCAGCGCACCCCTTCTCGACCCGGCCTGCGACCGGACGACCCGGGCCCGCCCGCCGCGACTGTCCGCCGACGGGCTCGCCGCGACCGTCGAGGACCGCGGCCCAGCCGGGCGCGGGCACGACCACCCATCTCACGGACCTCGTCGCGCGCTTGACACCCATAGGCGAGCTCCAGATACTGACGTGAATGTCAGCATCTGGAGGGCACCCCATGACACAGCCTGTGATTGCCGAGCCGACATGACGACCTTCGGCAGGTTCCCGGCGTCGACCGTGCGTTCGTTGGTTGACGACGCCGCTCAGCGGGCCTTCTCGACGCGCGCCTGACGGCGGATCAGATCGACCAAGCCTTGCTTCAGCAACGCGACTGCCAGCCCGTTGAGCGGACAAGAGATGGTTCGTGGGGCAAGTTGCGCCGAGGGACCTCGGACTGCATGGGTGCCGGTCGTCAACGTGGAGAACGCGTGCGCCCCGGCATCCACCGCTGTCTATCTTGCCGCTACGTCGATTGCGGCCGGCGAGGCGGAGATCGTTCTCGTCGTTGGTTCGGAAAAGCTCACGCGTGAGGACAAGGCGCGCACATTTGCGGCACTCGGTCGTCGCCGCCGGCGCGATCGACGGCAGCGCTCGACACCACGCTGCGGCAGTCCGCGGATGCCCTGGAGTCTGGAGACGACGCAGCCATCGCAGAAAGCAGCACCCGGTTCCACGACCAGATCATTGAACTGGCCGACAACTCCCTTCTCGCGCACATCGAGCTCGGCCGCCAGGAGTCGCTTGAGTCGCTGGCACAGGTGCCTCCCGCCGGCAACTGAGCGAGCCTGAAGCCTGAGACGGACGAAGGGTTCACCGAGCGAAACCAGCCGTAACCGTGGGGGAAAAGGGTTCTGTCAGGGAAGTCCTTGCGGCCGAGTATGCAGAGAGACGGAGTCATGATGCGCAGAGTAGGTATCGTTGGCGGTGGGCTCATGGGGTCCGGCATCGCCGAGGTCAGCGCCCGCGCGGGGTTGGACGTGGTGGTCGTGGAGGCCACCGACGAAGCCGCCAAGGAGAGCGTGGGGCGGCTGGAGTCCTCCCTGCAGCGTGCCGAGCAGCGCGGCAAGCTCGACGGTCCCGCCGCCGAGATATTGGCCCGCATCGACGTGGTCACGGACCTCGACGCGCTGGCGGACCGGGAGGTCGTGGTCGAGGCGATCGTCGAGGACGTGAACGTCAAGGTCGAGCTGTTCAAGAAGCTCGACGCCATCGTCACCGCCCCGAATGCACTGCTGGCCTCCAACACCTCTTCCATTCCGATCATGAAGCTCGGCGTGGTCACCGCCCGCCCCCAGCAGGTCATCGGGATCCACTTCTTCAACCCAGTCCCGGTGCTGCAGCTGGTCGAGCTGGTGCCGTCGCTGCTCACCTCGCCGGACACCACCGAGCGCGCCCGCGCCTGGGTCCAGGACGGACTCGGTAAGAAGGCCATCGAGAGCCAGGACCGCGCCGGCTTCGTGGTCAACGCGCTGCTGATCCCCTTCATCCTCTCCGCGATCCGGATGTACGAGTCCGGCTTCGCCTCGGCCGAAGACATCGACCGCGGCCTGGTCCTCGGCGCCGCCCACCCGCAGGGCCCGCTCGCCTTGGCCGACCTGATCGGCCTGGACACCACCAAGGCGGTGGCCGAGTCTCTGTACGAGGAGTTCAAGGAGCCGCTGTACGCCGCTCCCCCGTTGCTGCGGCGAATGGTCGACGCCGGCCTGCTCGGCCGGAAGTCCGGCCGCGGTTTCTACACCTACGGCGGGGCATGAGACCTACGGCGGCGCATGAGCGACATCTTGCCGTTCGCGCTCTTCGCGGAGCACCGTGCGGTGCGTGAGGCGGTCCGCGACCTAAGTGAGACCAACAAGACGCCGTACGCCGCAGCGCGTACTTCCTTGCCGACGCTCCGGGCCGGGCGCTGCGGCCGAGCGCGTCGACCCCGACCTCACCTATCAGAGCGCCGCCGCCAAGTCCTTCGCCTCCGATGTCGCCATGGAGGTGACCATCGACGCGGTGCGGTTACTGGGCGGCTACGCTCTACACCCACGGCAACGCAGTCGAGCGCATGATGCGCGACGCGAAGATCACCAAAATCTACGAAGGCACGAACCAGGTCCAGCGCATTGTCATGGCCCGCAACCTGCCGGGTACCACGCGGATCGGTGCGGGACTTTGAGCAAAGGAAGCTCGACGACAGCCGCGGCTCCCCATCCGCGAGGTCCGTTAGGTGCTCGCACCGCTGCCCGAACCGTGATGCCTCTGCCCTGACAACTCTCGGCCCAATCCCGCCACGTGTTGAGCCGCTCCTGGACTCGCCCCACCCGGCTGGCGCGCCGGCTCGAGTTGCCAGCTTGCCGCGGCACCGGATCGCCGTGCCCAAGCCTCCTGCGCGGCCCGGCCGAGCACGCGGTCACTCAGCCCGGTGCGGTACAGCAGCGTCTCAGCGATGGCCCGGACGCGCAGCGCCACATCATCACGGAACCATGCGGCATATTCGAGGAGTAGTGCATGCGTAGGTGAAGTACACGTAGGCGTACCCGGCGGCGCGTTGCGGGGGGGTGCGGCCGCGGTGGGCGTGGGAGGCGGGGTCCTCGCCGGTGCCGGAGTACGCCTCGACCTCGGTGAGCCGCACCGTCCCCCGGCCACGGTGATCCGGCAGCCGAGCAGGGCCCGGCGGCCCCCTCGACCGGACCGGACAGCCGATCCGGCAGCGTCATGACTGGATCAGGGCGATCCGGTGGACGAGGTCGTCGACGGTGCGCTCCAGCGGCGGGAGCGGGAACCCGGGGACGAACTGGCGCATCGTCACCGCGCCGTGCAGGGACGTCCACAGGGTGCTGGCGTCGGCGAACGGGTCGGTGCTGGCCGAGCGGCCCGCCTCCACGCACGCGCGCACGCCGCTCACCAGCACCATGAACGCGTCCAGGCGGCGGCGCCAGACCTCCGGTAGGTCGGACATGTCGACCGGGGAGCCCGCACCCGGGCGGCCGGCCCGCTGGCGGCCGAAGAGGACGCGGTAGCGCGCCGGGTCCTGCATGCCGAAGCGCACGTACGCGTGGCACCCGGCCAGCAGCCGCTCGACCGGGTCGCTCACGCCCTCGGTGGACTGCGTCACCAGCCGGAGCAGGCGCTCGAAGGCGATGTCGAGCACCGCGTCCAGGATCGCGTCGCGGTCGGCGAAATGGGTGTAGATCGACGGAGCGGAGATGCCGGCCTCGCGGGCGACCGAGCGCAGCGTCAGCGCCTCCTCAGTGCCCTCGCGCTCCAGCAGGCGCTCGGCCGCGGCCACGATCTCGTCGCGCAGCAGGACCCCCTCGCCGCGCCGGTTGCGGGCCCGGCCGGCGCCCGCGGCGGGCGTGGCCGGATCCGGCGAGTGCGACTTCATGGACTTCATCATGCCCTCTGCAGCTGGGGCTCCGGCGCGGGAATCGCCGGGGCCGCGGCCCGCGCGGGCCGTACGAGCAGGACCGTCAGTGCCATCACGGCGGCGATCCCGGCGGCGATCAGGGTTGCGCGGGCCATCGCGTCGGTGAACGCCTGGTCGGTGACCGCGATGACGTGCTGCGCGGCCGGGGCCGGCAGGGTCGCGGCCATGCCGTGGGCGGTGGGCAGGTCGGTGCCGGCCGGGCCCAGGTCGGTACCGACGGAGGAACGGTAGGCGGAGGAGACCACGGTGCCGAGGACAGCGATGCCGAGCACGCCGCCCAGCTCGCGGATCACGCTGTTGAGGGCGCTGGCCATCGAGGCGAACCGCGGCGGGACCGAGCCGCTGATCTGCAGGCTGGCCGGGGCCATCATCATGCCCATGCCCAGACCGATGACCGCGGTGCCGACGGCGATCTTCCAGTACTGCGTGTGCACGCCGGTGGTGGCGAGGTCGAACAGGCCCGCGGCGGCCAGCGACAGGCCCAGCGCCAGGGTGCCGCGCACGCCGAGCCGGCGGCTGATCAGCGGCGAGGTCGCCGACGTGAGCGCCATGGCCACCGCGAAGGGCATCGCGCCGAGGCCGGCGACCAGCGGGCTGTAGCCGTGGACCAGCTGCAGGTACTGCGAGAGCTCGAACAGCGTCCCGAAGAGCACGAAGAACACCACGGCGAGGGAGAGCGCGGCGACGGCGAAGGTGCGGTTGGCGAACAGGTCGAGCCGGACCAGCGGCGACGACGCCCGCCGCTGCCACCACAGGAAGGCGGCGAGCAGCACGGCCGCGGCGGCGAACTCGGTGAGCGTCACGGCGTCGGCCCAGCCCCGTGCCGGGGCCTGGATGACCGCGTCGACCAGGGCCGCGACCGCCGCGGTGGACAGCAGTGCGCCGGGCACGTCGAGGCGGTCGCCGCGCACGGCGGGGACGGCGGGCACGAGCGCGAGCACGGCGACGACGGCGAAGGCGACCAGCGGGACGTTGATCCAGAAGGCGCTGCTCCACGAGTAGTGCTCCAGCAGGGCGCCGCCGGTGACGGGGCCGATGAGCACGCCGACGCCGGCCGCGGCCGACCAGGCGCCGAAGGCCTTCGGGCGCTCGGCGGGCGGGAAGATCCGGGTGATGATCGCCAGCGTCGCCGGCATGACGAACGCGGCGCCGAGGCCCATCACCGCCCGCCAGGCGATGAGCTGACCGGGCGAGTCGGACAGGGCCGCGACCGCGGAGCCGCCGCCGAAGACCGCCAGGCCGCCGAGCAGGGCGTTGCGGGAGCCGAGGCGGGCGCCGAGGGTGCCGGCCAGGATCAGGGCGGAGGCGAAGACGAGGGTGTACGCGTCGGTGATCCACTGCAGGTCGGCGGTGCCGGCGCGCAGGGCGTGGGCCAGCGACGGCAGCGCGGTGTTGAGCACGGAGTTGTCGAGGGTGACGGCGACGAGCGTCAGGCTGAGCACCGCGAGAGCGGCCCAGCGACGCGGGTAATCGTTCATGGCACATACTCCTTACGGGCGTTTACTAACGCCCGTAAGGTTAGACCCGTCAGCTAACGCCTGTAAAGTTATGCCACTCTGTCTCGGTCGTCACACTCACCCGCCAGCAGGTAGCGCCCGTCGCGGGCCATGCCGGCGATACGGCACCCGGCGGCGAGGCGGGCCATGAGCGCGTCGCGGACCGCGACCCGCCAGCGCAGCGCCGCGGCCGGGTCGCGCCGGCGCAGCTCCTCGGCGTCCAGCGGCACCGCCACGGTCACCGCCGCCGCCGGCCCGGGATCGTGGGTCACCGGCGGCTCGTCGTCGCCGCCGGCCCGCGACACCTGCGGCACCGCGCCGCGCAGGTCGGGCTCGGCCGGGACGCCCCGCGCCGCGGCGGCCACCCGCGGGCCGTCCAGCCGCCACACGACGAGCACCCGGTCGGAGAGGTCACCGTTGTTGATGCCGTCGGTCATCGGCCCGTAGAACTCCGGCAGGTACTCCACGGCGTCCGCGGCGAGCTTCTGCAGGTTGAAGTAGGCGTTGCGCAGGATCAAGGGGTCGTACGTCCAGTGCACCTCCCGCACCCCGCGGGCCAGCGTCCAGGCGCGCTGGTGCAGCTTGAGCGCGAAGCCGACGCCCCGGCCGTGCCCGCCGCGCTCCACGCCGGCCAGGTGCGAGTGCAGGTGCGTGCGCTCGTGGGCGCGGCCGAAGAAGCCGACGGAGGCGCCGACGAGCACCCCGCCGCGGTAGGCGCCGACGACGTAGTTGCCGGAGTGGGCGTACGTGCGCAGCATCGACGGCGAGGCGATCTCGGCCGGGTGCCCGGCCCGCCACACCCGCTGCAGCAGCCCCGAGCACTCCTCCAGTTCGCCGATCGTGGCCAGCTCCGCGACCTGCACGCCCACGCGGTCCGCGGCTTCTGCGGCGCAGACCCAGGCGTCGGCCACCAGGTCCGTCACCGCGACCGCCCGATCGCCGCGACGAGCGAGCTGACCAGGGCGGCCCGGTCGGGAAGGCTGGACAGCTGGATCCACTCCCCCTCCGCGTGCGCGTTGCCGCCGATCGCGCCGAGCCCGTCGAGGGTCCGCACGCCGACGTCGGCGGTGAGATTGCCGTCCGAGCCGCCGCCGACCGCCTCGCCCTCGGCCGCGCGCCCGGTCAGCCGCTCGCTGAGCCGCTGCGCGAGCGCGAACAGCTCGGCCGCGGCCGTCTCGGGCATCGCCGGGCGGGCCGCGCCGGCCTCGAGCTCGACGTGCGCGCCGGGCAGCACCGGCTCGAGCCCGCGCAGGGCCGCGTCGACCCGGCGCAGCTCGGCGGCGTCGAAGGAGCGCACGTCGACGCTGACCCGGGCGGTGCCCGGCACCGTGTTGCTGGTGGTGCCGCAGACGGCGTCGGTCGGCGTGACCGTGGTGCTGCGCTGCGGGTCACCCAGGGCGGCGATGCGCAGGATCTGGTGGGAGATCTCGACTCCGGCGTTGACGCCCAGGTGCGGGGCGTTGCCGGCGTGCGAGGCGCGGCCGGTGACCCGCACCGTGTAATGCGCGATGCCCTTGCGCGCGACCTTCAGCCGCCCGCGGGAGCTGCCCTCCAGCACCAGCGCGCCGGCGGCCCCGCGGGCGGTGTCCTGGATGAGCGCGGTCGAGGTCGGCGAGCCGATCTCCTCGTCGGCGTTGACGACGACCGCGACGCCGTCGAGGTCGTCCAGGGCCGCCAGGGCGTGGAAGAGGATGACCAGGCCGCCCTTCATGTCCACGATGCCGGGGCCGGTGGCCCGGTCGCCGTCGACGGAGAACGGCCAGCGGGCCAGGGTGCCGCGCGGCCAGACGGTGTCGTAGTGGCCGAGGAGCACGACCCGGGCCGGGCCCGGGCCGAATCGCCAGCGCAGGTGCGGCCGATCGGCCACGACGACGCGCTCCGGGGCGGTGCCGGTGCAGCGGGTGCCGAGCGCGGCGACCGTGTCGGCGCAGCGGGCCAGGGCGTCCAGGTCGGACGACGGGGACTCGACCTCGATCAGCTCGGCCAGGTCGTCGCGCATCTGCGGGGCGGCGGCCGACAGGCCGGCCCGTAAGTTGTCAAGCGCCGTCATCCCCTCACCGTAGCGGGCGAATCCGCCGGCAGCTTGGCCCGGATCACGGCCGCGTGGGCCGGATCGATGTCGTCGAGGATCGCCGCGGCCCGCGTGAACGCATCGACGGCCGCCGCCATATCGCCCAGGTCGGCCTGGGCCTCGCCGAGGTGGCACAGCACGTGGGCCTGGCCGGAGCGGTCGCCGAGCTCGCGATACGCCCGCAGCGCGTGGCCGTAGCAGGCGACCGCCTGATGCGGGTCGCCGAGGCGGTGGTGGGCCCAGCCGACCGCGTCCCAGGTGCCGGCCTCGCCGTGGCGGTCGCCGGCCTCGCGGCTGTCGACCAGCGCGTCGCGGCACCGGCGCAGCGCCCGCTCGTACTCCCCCAGCTGCCCCATGATCCAGCCCGTCGCGTTGAGGGCGCGGGCCCGCCACAGCTTGTCGCCGAGGCGCTCGAAGAGGGCCAGCGCCTGCTCGCTGTGGCTCAGCGCGTCGCGGTAGCGGCGCTGGGCGTGCTGCAGCCAGCCCAGCTGGTAGTGCGCCCGGGCGAGCCCCGGCGCGTCGTCGAGCTGCTCGAAGAGGCACAGGGCGGTCCAGAGGTACTGGTGCGCCTCCTCGAAGCGGCCGATCCGGGCGTAGACCTGCCCGAGCTCGCACGACGCGGCGCCCTGCCCCGGCCGGTCGCCGAGGCGGCGCAGGGCCCGCAACGCCGCCTCCTGGGTCGCGGCGAGCTCCGGCCACTGCCCGTGCCAGTCCAGGAACGTGGCCATCGCGGCGGCCAGGCGCGCGGTGTGCTCGTCCAGCCCCAGGTCGGCGGCGAGGCGCACGGCGGCCAGCAGCGCCCGGTGCTCGTCGGCGAACCAGGCCTGGGCCCGCTCGCGCGGCGGGGCGGGCACCGCGATCGCCGGGTGCCGGGCCGGCCGCGGCGCTGGGTCCCGGGCCGGGTCGAGGCGCTGGGCCGCGGCCTGTGCGGTGGCCACGTAGTGCTCCAGCAGACGATGCACGGCGGCGGCCCGGTCCGGCTCGGGGTCGTGGGTCTCGACCAGCTCCGTGGCGTAGGCGCGCAGCAGGTCGTGGAAGGTGTACCGCCCCGGCCGCTGCTCCACCACGAGCCCGGCCCGGTCCAGCTCGGCCAGGCCGGCGCGGGCGCCCGCGGCCGGAATGCCGGCGAGGCTCGCGACGGCGTCGATGCCCAGGTCCGGCCCGGGCCCGAGGCTCATGCGGCGCAGGATCTCGGCGGCGGCGGGGCCCAGCGCGCGGTACGACCAGGAGAAGACCGCCCGCACGTCGGAAGCCGGGTCCGCGCCGGCGATCGCGTCCAGCGTCGAGCGCCGCGCGCCCAGCTCGTCGGCGAGCGCGCCGAGCGGCAGCTCCGGGTGGGTGGCGGCGCGGCCCGCGACGACGGCGAGCGCGAGCGGCAGCCGGGCGCAGCGCTCGACGATCCGCTCGACCTCGTCCGGCTCGGCGGCGACCCGGCGCGACCCGAGCCGGCTCACCAGCAGCTCGCGCGCCTCGGCGTCGGTGAGCAGGTCCACCGGCACCGGCACCGCGCCCTCGATCGCCACCAGCGACGTGAGCGGGTCGCGGCTGGTGACCACGACCAGGCAGCCGGGCGCGGCCGGCAGCAGCGGCCGGACCTGCTCGGCGTCGCGAGCGTTGTCGAGCAGGATCAGCACCCGCTGGCCGGCGAGCTGGCTGCGCAGCAGCGCCGAGAGCCCGGCGAGGTCGGCCGGGGCGCGCTCGGACGGCACGCCGAGCGCGTCGAGGAACGCGCGGACGGCGTCGGCGGGCGGCATCGGGGCGTTGGCGGGGTCGAAGCCGCGGAGGTTGACGTAGAGCTGCCCGTCGGGGAACCGGTCGGCGACCCGGTGTGCCCAGTGCACGGCGAGCGCGGACTTGCCGACCCCCGCGGTGCCGCTGACGACGGCGACGAACACGGCGCTGCCGGGCTGGGTCCACTCGGCGGGCAGCAGCGCGTCGAGCCGGGTCAGCTGCCCGTCCCGGCCGGCGAAGGTGCGCACGGCGAGGGGAATCTGCGCTGGTACGGCCGCGGGCTGCGGGTTCCTGCCCGCGGTGCCGCCGCCCGTGCCGGCCACCGGGGCGCTCGGCGGGTCGAGCTGCTCGTCCTGGCGCAGCATCGCCGACTCCAGCTCACGCAGCGCCGCGCCCGGCTCGATGCCGAGGTCGTCGCGCAGGGTGCGGCGCAGGCGCTGGAACGCGCTCAGGGCGTCGGCCTGGCGGCCCATGCGGTACAGCGCGAGCATGAGCTGCCCGTGCAGCTGCTCGTCGTAGGGGTGCTCGCGGGTCAGTTGCTCCACTTCGGACAGCAGCTGGGCGTGCTGGCCCAGCCCGAGCCGCGCCTGCAGCAGCGCGCGCTTGCCCGAGAGCCACAGCTGCCCGAGCCGCTGTGCCTGCTCCTCCAGCCAGGTCACGCCGGTCGCGTCGGCCATCGGTTCGCCGCGCCACAGCTCCAGCGCCCGCTGCAGGTCGCGGGCCCGGCCGGCGTCGTCGCGGCCGGCCAGCCCCGCGGCGATGAGCCGCTCCGCGACCTCGACGTCGGTGCCGTCCGCGCCGACGTCCAGCACGTAGCCGGGCGGGCGGGAGCGCACGGCCGCCTTGTCCGACAGCGTGCGGCGCAGGTAGCTCAGGTGGCTCTGCAGCGCGTTGACCGCGTTGGGCGGGGCGGCGCCGTCCCAGACGAGCTCGACGAGGCGGCCGGTGCTCACCACGTCGCCGGCGTGCAGGCCGAGGACCGCGAGCACGGCCTTGCGGCGCAGGCCCTGCACCGGCCGGGGTTCGCCGCCGACCAGCACGTCGATCGGCCCGAGAAGCCGCACCCGCACCGTGGCCGCCCCCCAACGGTTGATTGAGAGCAACCTATAGCGATTGCACTGTCACGGCGGGTCCGTATATCGAACCGAGCCAGGCCGAAACGATACACCGCCGGGCTGCTGGGCGCGGTACAGAATCGGTCCGGGGTTGAACCCGGCGGCTACCTTGAGCGCATGGCACAGCAGGCGAAATACGACCGTCGGGAGCAGTACGAGCAGATCGCCTCGGGGCTCCTGCCCGGCGAGACCATCATCGCGGTCTACGACGCGGTCGGGGTCGGCACCGGGTTCATCGGGCTGACCGACAAGCGGGTGATCATGCAGGACCGGTCGTTCGTCGGCAAGCGGGTCGCGATCACCTCGATCCCGTACGGCAAGGTCACCGCGGTTTCGGTGGTCAGCAACAAGTCCTGGGCGGGCAGCTTCTTCAGCAGCGGTACCATCGCGGTGCACGTCGGCACCCACACCTACGAGGTGGATGTCCGCGGCGTCGAGAAAACGCAGCACATCCACAATGTGATCCTGCATTACTCCGCCCGATAACCGCCGCGTCCACAGGAGGACCCCCGTTGCCGATCCTGTTCCGCAAGGCGTTCCGCATCGGCCCGCTGGTGCTGAACTTCACCCCGAAGGGCTTCTCCTCGTGGGGACTGAAGATCGGCCGCTGGTCGTGGAACTCGCGCACCCGCGCCCACCGCTACGACCTTCCGGGGCCGTTCTCCTGGCGCAGTAAGGGCAAGCGTTCCTGAAGGGGTGGCCGCGCCGCGGCCACCCCTTCAGTTTTTTGGACAGGCGGTTGATTCACAGGCGGTAGGTGACGACATCGTCGTGCATGAATATCGACGCCGCGGAAGATCACTCGTGAACGGGTACTGCCGCGATATGTAACGACACGATCGGCAGCACCCGCGGGTCGACGCTCCACTCGGCGGCGGTGCGGAAGACGTCGTTCTCGTCCAGCAGCGCGTCCTCGTCGGACATCTGCACGTCGGCACCGTAGGCCCGGACCCAGCGGTGCATCACCAGGCTGCGGTCGGTGGCGAAGTATTGCACCTCGGCCCCCAGCCGCATCGACAGCGCGGCGATGCCGGACCAGCGGAACAGCCACTTCCCCGCGATCAGGCACCACGCGTCGACGACCGCGACCACCACCCGGTCGTCGGTGAAGTGCGCCAGGTCGAGCCCCGTGCGGGGCTCCACCGCCCCGAGGTCACGCAGCCCGAGGGCGCCCATCACGTGCTCCGGCTCGGCCCGCACGGCCAGCCACGCCATCTTCGGCCCGAAGCCCACTGTCGCCATGCCACAGAACATAGTCCTTGACACCCGGGCCCGTCGGTTGCATGGTTAGTTACATGAGTAATGAACCCACTAACCGGGACGGGTGATGGACGAGGGGCGGCCGATCTTCCTGCAGATCGCGGAGCAGATCGAGAACTCGGTCATCGACGGCAGCCTGGCCGAGGACGCCCAGGTTCCCTCGACCAACGAGCTGGCCGCCTTCCACCGGATCAACCCGGCCACCGCCGCCAAGGGCGTCAACCAGCTCGTCGACGACGGCATCCTCTACAAGAAGCGAGGGATCGGCATGTTCGTCTCCCCCGGCGCGCGGGCCAAGCTCCGGCAGCGGCGGCGCGACCAGTTCGCCGAGCAGTATCTTCAGCCGCTGCTCGCCGAGGCGGCGAAGCTCGGCATCCACGTCACCGAGCTGAAGACGATGATCGAGCGTTACGAGGAGCAGCGATGAGCACGATCGTGCGCGCCGAGGGGGTCACCAAACGCTTCCGCGGCGTCACCGCCCTCGACGGCGTAACCTTCGACCTGCAACGCAACGGCATCTACGGCCTGCTCGGCCGCAACGGCGCCGGCAAGACCACCCTGATGCAGGTGCTGACCGGCCAGCAGGTCCCCACCGCCGGCACCGTCGAGGTCTTCGGCGGGCAACCCTACGAGAACGAGCACGTGCTGCGGCAGGTCACGTTCATCAAGGAGAGCCAGCGCTACCCCGACAGCTTCCGCGTCCGCGACGCCCTCACCGCCGGGCGCCTGCTGTTCCCGCACTGGGACGACGCCTTCGCCCGCGCCCTGGCGCACGACTTCGGCCTGCCGCAGGGCCGGGCGGTCAAGAAACTCTCCCGCGGCATGCTCTCCGCGCTCGGCGTGACGCTGGGCCTGGCCTCGCGGGCCCCGCTGACATTCTTCGACGAGCCGTACCTCGGCCTCGACGCCGTCGCCCGGCAGCTGTTCTACGACCGCCTCCTGGCCGACTACGCCGAGTTCCCGCGCACGATCGTGCTGTCCACCCACCTCATCGACGAGGTCAGCGACCTGATCGAGCACGTGCTGCTCATCGAGCGCGGCCGCCTGGTCCTCGACGAGGCCGCCGACACCCTGCGCGGCCAGGTCATGACCCTGACCGGCCCGGCCGCGGCGGTCGACGCCCTGGCCGTCAACGCCGACGAGCTGCACCGCGAGCGCCTGGGCCCGCTGACCCGGGCCACCGTCCGGGGCCGGATCGAGCCCGGCGAGGCCCGCGCCGCCGGAGTCGACCTGCAGCCCGTGTCGCTGCAGCAGCTGGTCGTCCGCATCACCACCGCCGAGCTGAAGGAGCAAGCCGCATGAGCGGTACGGAGCGAAGCGGAGTGGCCGCTCATCAGAAGCGCAGGGGTTTCAGGCCTGCACCGGAGCGCAGCGGAGGGGCTGGCCTGAGCCGCATTCTCGCGGTCGCGCGCCTGCAGGCCCTGGGCCGCCGCGACGCGGCCCTGTGGCCGATCGGCGTCCTCGCGATCGCCTTCTCCGTCAACGTCCTGCTCTTCGCCACCATGCCCGACGACGCGCTGGAGTCCGACCCGGTCACCGGCGCCCTGGCCAGCATCTACATCGCGGCCCTGGCCTTCGGCACGATCGCGGTGAACCAGAACTTCCCGTTCGCCCTCGGCATGAGCGTGACCCGCCGCGAGTTCACCGCGGCCCTGGCGCTGTTCGCCGCCGTCCAGGTCATTGCCTACTCGGTGCTGCTGATCATCCTGCAGTCGATCGAGGAAGCGACCGGCGGATGGGGACTGCGGCTGCGGTTCTTCGGCGTCGGCTTCATCCACGAATATCCGATCCCGGTCCAGTTCGTCATCTACGCCGTGCCGATGCTGACGATGACGCTGATCGGCACCGCGTCGGGGGCGCTGTACCTGCGCTGGCGCGCCAACGGCATCCTGACCGCCGGCTCCGTCCTGCTGCTGCTCCTCGGCGGCGCGGCGGCCCTGATCAGCAGGTCCGGCGAGTGGCCGGCGATCGGTCACTGGCTGACCCACACGAGCCCGGTCGCCCTGATCGCGGGCTGGCCACTGCTGCTGGCCGCCGCACTGGGCGGCGGCTCCTGGCTCGTGCTGCGCCGGGCCACCCCCTGACCTCGCCCCGGGCGCGGCGGACGCGCCGGCCGCGCGCCCGCCCCGCCAGGTCATGCTTGGTGGCCGACGCGGTGGCGATAACGCGGCCGCCCCGCAACCTTTGCCAACTGCACCGCCAGGGGCGGGCACGGCGGCCTCGACGAGCCGGAGCTCGTCGGGGCCGCCGAGGGCGTCCTGCGTGATCTTCCGCATCACGGTCCGCATGCCCGAATTGTCCAGAAACGAGGGACTCAGTCCCGCGGAATGACCTGCTCGCCGGACCAGTCCCGCCAGCGGTCCAGCTTGTCCGCGGCGACCGCGAGCTGGTCGGCGACCGGGCCGGGGCCCGTCGAACCGGGCGTGGTGCGGGCGGCCAGCGCGCCCGGCACCGAGAACACCTCGCGCACCGCGGGCGTCAGGTGCGGGCTGACCGTCTGCAGGTCGGCGTCGCTGACCTCGTCCAGCCCGATGTCGCGGGCCGCGCAGATGACCACGAGCTTGCCGGTGATCTCGTGCGCCTCCCGGAACGGCACGCCCTGGCGCACGAGCCACTCGGCGACCTCGGTGGCCAGCGTGTATCCCACCGGCGCCTGCGCCGCGAGCCGGTCCACCCGGACCGTCATCGTCGAGATCATCCCGGCCAGCGCGGGCAGGACGAGCTCCAGCGTGTCCACGGCGTCGAAGACCGGTTCCTTGTCCTCCTGCAGGTCCCGGTCGTACGCCAGCGCCAGGCCCTTGAGCATGGTCAGGACCCCGGTGAGGTGCCCGACGAGCCGGCCGGACTTGCCGCGGGCCAGCTCGGCGATGTCCGGGTTCTTCTTCTGCGGCATGATCGACGAGCCGGTCGCGAACGCGTCGTCGAGCTGCACCCAGCCGAAGGCAGGCGTGGTCCACAGGACCACCTCCTCGCCGAGCCGGGACAGGTGCACGCCGGTGAGCGCGGCGACGAAGAGGAACTCGGCGACGAAGTCGCGGTCGGCGACGGCATCGATGGAGTTGGGCGCGGCCGCGGCGAAGCCCAGCTCCTTGGCGACCTGGCTCGGGTCCAGCGGCAGCGACGAGCCGGCCAGGGCGCCGGCGCCGAGCGGGCTCACCGCGGCGCGGGCGTCCCAGTCGCGCAGCCGATCGAGGTCGCGCAGCAGGGCCTGCACGTGGGCCAGGAGCTGGTGGCCGAAGGCGATCGGCTGGGCCGGCTGCAGGTGGGTGAAGCCGGGCGCGGGGGTGTCGAGGTGCCGGGCCGCCTGCTCCATGAGGGCGTCGGCGAGCTCGACGATGCGGGCGGCCACACCGCGGGCGTGGTCGCGCAGGTAGAGCCGCAGGTCGGTGGCGACCTGGTCATTGCGCGAGCGGCCGGCGCGCAGCTTGCCGCCCAGCGTGCCGAGGCGCTCCAACAGCCCCCGTTCCAGGGCGGTGTGCACGTCCTCGTCGTCGACAGTGGGCCGGAAGTCACCGGCGGCGCAGGCGGACTCGAGGTCGTCGAGGGCGGCGAGCATCCGGCCGAGCTCGTCCGCGTCCAGCAGCCCGGCGCGGGCCAGGACCCGGGCGTGGGCGCGGGAGCCGGCGATGTCGTAGGGCGCCAGCCGCCAGTCGAACTGCACGCTCACCGACAGGCGCGCCAGGGCCTCGGCGGGGCCGCCGGCGAAGCGCCCGCCCCACAGGCGGGTAGGAGTTTCAGAAGCCACGCAACGATCCTTCCATAGCGCAAGATCGCCGCCGGTGGCCCCGGCCACCGCGGCGATCCACAGGTCAATCAGCCGAGCTGGGCCCACTCGCTGAGCTTGGCGGCGAGCAGGTCGCCGGCGGCGGGACGGCCGGAGGGGTCCGGCTCCTCGCGGGCGACGACGAGGATGGTGTCGTCGCCCGCGATGGTGCCCACGATGTCGGGCAGGCCGGTGCGGTCGATGGCGCTGGCCAGGAACTGCGCGGCGCCGGGCGGGGTGCGCAGGACGACCAGGTTGCCGGAGTGGTCGACGCCGGTGAGCAGCTCACGCAGCAGCCGGATGAGCCGCGTCGGGGCCTCCTCGGCCGGGCGCAGCGCCCGCTCGCCGTCCTCCGGGATGAGATACGCCCCGCGCACCTTGACCGCCCGCAGCTCCTCCAGGTCCCGCGACAGCGTCGCCTGGGTCACCTGGAAGCCGTCCCCGGCGAGCAGCTCGGCGAGCTCGGTCTGCGAGTGCACGGCCGAGCCGCGGATGAGCGCGGAGATGCGGTCCAGGCGCGCGGCCTTGGTCGTCGGTGCGCTCACCCGGACTCCAGCAGGAAGGCGAGGAGGGCCTTCTGCGCGTGCAGACGGTTCTCGGCCTCGTCCCAGATCGCGGAGTGCGGCCCGTCCATGACCTCTTCGGTGATCTCGTCGCCGCGGTGGGCGGGCAGGCAGTGCAGCACGATCGCGCCCGGCTTCGCGTTCAGCAGCAGGGCGCTGTTGATCTGGTACGGCCGGAACGGCGTGAGCCGGTCCAGCCCGTCGCCCTCCTGCCCCATCGAGACCCAGGTGTCGGTGACGAGTACGTCGGCGCCCTTGGCGGCCTCGGCCGGGTCGGCGATCACGTCGACGGTGCCGCGCGCCCGGGCGGCCGCGAGCACGGCCGGGTCGGGCTCGAAGCCGGCCGGGCCGGAGAGCCGCACGTGCATCCCGGCGAGCGTGCCGGCCAGGGCGTAGGAGTGGGCCATGTTGTTGGCGGTGTCGCCGAGATACGTCAGGACACGCCCCCGGGTCTCCCCCAGCCGCTCGCGCACGGTCTGCAGGTCGGCCAGCAGCTGGCAGGGGTGGAACCCGTCGGTCAGCGCGTTGACGATCGGCACGGTGGCGCCCGCGGCCAGCTCGGCGAGGCGCGCGTCCGAGCCGGAGCGGATGACGATCGCGTCGACGTAGCGCGACAGGACCTTCGCCGCGTCCCCGATGGTCTCGCCGCGCCCGAAGTGCGTGGTGGTCGCGTCGATGATGAGCGGGGTCGCGCCGAGCTGGGCGATGCCGACCTCGAACGAGACCCGGGTGCGCAGCGACGGCTTCTCGAAAATGACCGCGACCGCCTTGCCCGACAGCGGCGTGAAGCCGGTGCGGTCGGCCTTCATGGCCGCGGCGAGCTCGAGCACCTGCAGCTGCTCGGCCGCGCTCAGGTCGTCGTCGCGCAGGAAGTGCCGCACGGTCATGACGGCTGCACCGCCGTGAGCGCGGGCCCGAGCGCGGCCACGAACGCGTCGGCCTGCTCCTCGGTGAGGATCAGCGGCGGGGCGACGCGCAGCACGTCGGGCTGGACGGCCTGGGCGAGGAAGCCCTTGTCGCGCATGACCGCGGCGAGCGCGCCGGCGGCCGGGCCGCGCAGCGCGATGCCGAGCAGCAGCCCGGCGCCGCGCACCCCGGTGACGAGCGGGTGGCCGAGCGCCTCGACGCCGCGGCGGATCCGCTCGCCGATCCGTTTGGTGGCGTCGAGGAGATGCTCACGCTCGATGGTGTCCAGCACGGCGAGAGCGGCGGCGCAGCAGACCGGGTTGCCGCCGAACGTCGAGGCGTGCGTGCCCGGGCCGAGCAGCGTGGCCGCGTCGTCGAAGGCGACCATCGCGCCGAGCGGCAGCCCGCCGCCGAGGCCCTTGGCGAGCGTGACGACATCGGGTCGCACCCCCTCGGCCTGGTGCGCGAACCAGTATCCGGTCCGGCCGATGCCCGTCTGCACCTCGTCGAGGGCGAGCAGGGCGCCGTGGCGGCGGGTGATCTCGCGGGCGGCGGTGAGGTAGCCGGCCGGGGGCACGACCACGCCGGACTCGCCCTGGATCGGCTCCAGCAGCACCATCGCGGTCTGGTCGTCCACCGCGGCGGTGAGCGCGTCGGTGTCGCCATAGGGCACGTGCACGACCTCGCCGGGCAGTGGCAGGAACGGCTGCTGCTTGGCCGGCTGCCCGGTCAGCGCGAGGGCGCCCATGGTCCGGCCGTGGAAGCCGGCCTCGGCCGCGATGATCTTCGTACGGCCGGTGCGCCGGGAGAGCTTGAACGCGGCCTCGTTCGCCTCCGCGCCGGAGTTGCCGAAGAACACCGCGCCGGGGCGGCCGCCGAGGTCGAGCAGCCGCTCGGCGAGGGCGACGACGGGCGGCGAGGCGAAGAGGTTGGAGACGTGGCCGAGGGTGGCGATCTGCTCGGTGACGGCGGCGACGACGGCCGGGTGGGCGTGGCCGAGCAGGTTCACCGCGATGCCGCCGAGGAAGTCCACATAGGAGCGCCCGGCCTCGTCGACGACGACCGCGCCCCGGCCGCTGACGAGGCCCAGTGACGGCGGGCCGTACGTGTTCATCACCGACGCCTCGAAGCGCGACGTGAGCGATCCGGTCATTCCGACACCACCATCGTTCCGAATCCTTCCGACGTGAACACTTCCAGCAGGAGCGAGTGCGGCACCCGCCCGTCGACGACGTGCGCGGCCGGCACCCCGCCCTTGACCGCCCGCAGGCAGGCCTCCATCTTCGGCACCATCCCCGACTCCAGGCCCGGCAGCAGCTCCGCGAGCTCGTCGGCGGTCAGCTGCGAGATCAGCGATTCCGGGTCCGGGTAGTTGCGGTAGAGCCCCTCGACGTCGGTGAGCACCACGAGCTTGCGCGCCTGCAGCGCGACGGCGAGCGCCCCGGCCGCGGTGTCGGCGTTGAGGTTGTGCAGGACCCCGTCGGCGTCGGGCGCGACGGTGGACACGACCGGGATACGCCCGGCGGCGATGAGGTCGGCGACGGCGGTGACGTTGACCCGCTCGACGTCGCCGACCTGGCCGATGTCGACGGGCGCGCCGTCGATGATGGCGGGGCGGCGCACGGCGGTGAACAGCCCCGCGTCCTCTCCGGACATGCCGACGGCGTGCGGGCCGTGCTCGTTGATGAGCCCGACGAGCTCCCGGCCGACCTGGCCGACGAGGACCATGCGGACCACGTCGGCGGTCTCCGGGGTGGTGACCCGCAGGCCGCCCTTGAACTCGCTGGCGATGCCGAGGCGCTTGAGCATCGCCGAGATCTGCGGGCCGCCGCCGTGCACGACCACGGGCCGGATGCCGACGTGGCGCAGGAACACCATGTCGGCGGCGAAGGCCCGCTTGAGCTCGTTGTCGATCATGGCGTTGCCGCCGTACTTGACCACGATGGTCGAGCCGGAGAACCGCTCCAGCCACGGCAGCGCCTCGATGAGCGTGTTCGCCTTGCCCAGCGCGATCCCGAGATCCCGCCCGTTGATCCGCCCGTTCGTGCGCCCTCCGCTTCGCTCCGGACCGCTCACGAGCTGTACGCCGAGTTCTCGTGGACGTACCCCAGGGAGAGATCGTTCGTCCAGATCGTCGCGGACTCGTCGCCGGCGTGCAGGTCGACGGTGACGGTGACCGCGCGGGCGCTGAGGTCCACCCTGGAGCGCTCCTCGCCGGCGGCCCCGCCCCGGCAGATCCACACGCCGTTGATGGCGACGTCGACCTCGTCGGGCTCGAAGGCCGCGGCGGTGGTGCCGATGGCGGCGAGGATGCGGCCCCAGTTGGGGTCGTTGCCGAAGAACGCGGTCTTCACGAGGTTGTTGCGGGCTATGGAGCGGCCCACCTCGACGGCGTCGGCGGCCGACGCGGCCCCGGTCACCTCGATCGCGATCTCCTTGGTGGCGCCCTCGGCGTCGGCGATGAGCTGCCGGGCGAGGTCGGCGCAGACCGCGGTGACCGCCTCGGCGAACTCCGGCGGCGTCGGCTCGATCCCCGAGGCGCCGCTGGCCATGAGCAGCACAGTGTCGTTGGTGGACATGCAGCCGTCGGAGTCGACGCGGTCGAAGGTGACCGCGGTCGCCTCCCGCAGGACGGTGTCCAGCGTGGTCGCGTCGGCGACGGCGTCGGTGGTGAGCACCACGAGCATGGTCGCCAGGCCCGGCGCGAGCATCCCGGCGCCCTTGGCCATCCCGCCGACGGTGAAGCCCTGTCCACTGTGGACCGCGGTTTTCGCCACCGTGTCGGTGGTCATGATGGCCTGGGCCGCTTCGGCCCCGCCGTCGCGGGACAGGGCGCGGGTCGCCGCGTCCACGCCGGCGAGCAGCTTCGGCAGCGGCAGCCGCTCACCGATGAGGCCGGTCGAGCAGACCGCGACGTCGCCGGCGCCGACCGGGAAGCGCGAGGCGCGCCCGGACAGCACGGCGGCGGTGTGCTCGGCGGTGGCGTGGGTGTCCTGGAAGCCGGCGGGGCCGGTGCAGGCGTTGGCGCCGCCGGAGTTGAGGATGACGGCCCGCACGATGCCGGCCCGCAGCACCTGCTGGCTCCACAGCACCGGCGCGGCCTTGATGCGGTTGCTGGTGAACACGGCCGCCGCGGTGGTGTCGGGCCCGTCGTTGACGACGAGGGCGACGTCGAGCGCCCCCGCCACGGCCTTGATCCCCGCGGCGACCCCCGAGGCCCGGAACCCCTTGGGCGCAGTCACGCTCACGGCGCGATCCCGTCCACGGCGAGGCCTGCGGTCTCGGGCAGGCCCAGCATGATGTTGGCGTTCTGCACGGCCTGGCCGGCCGCGCCCTTGACCAGGTTGTCGGTCGCCGAGACGACGACGATCCGGCCGCTGTCGACGTCGAGCGTGGCCTGCAGGTGGGCCGAGTTCGAGCCGAAGGTGGCGCCGGTCTGCGGCCACTGCCCCTCGGGGAGCACGTGCACGAACGGCTCGCCCTCGTAGGCGGCGGCGAGCACCGCGTGCGCGTCGGCGTCGCCGAGCGGCTTGGCGGTGATCGTCGCCAGGATGCCCCGCGGCATCGGGGCCAGCACCGGCGTCATCGACAGCGTCCGCGCGCCGCTGGCCTGCTTGATCTCGGGCACGTGCTGGTGGGCGCCGACCTTGTACGGCGACATCGACCCCATCACCTCGGAGGCGAGCAGGTGCTGCTTGGGTGAGCGCCCGGCGCCGGAGGTGCCGGAGGAGGCCACGACGACCACGTCGTCGGGGTCGGCGGCCCCGGCGGCGATGAGCGGGGCTAGGGCCAGGACGGTGGTGACCGCGTAGCAGCCGGTGTTGGCGACCCGGGTCGAGGCCGCGATCAGGTCCCGCTGGCCGGGCAGTTCGGGCAGGCCGTAGGTCCAGGTGCCGGCGTGCGGGCCGGGGTAGTACTTCTCCCAGGCCGCCGCGTCCTTGAGCCGGAAGTCGGCGCCGAGGTCGACGATCCTCACCGACTCGGGCAGCTGGGCGGCCAGGGCCGCGGACTCGCCGTGCGGCAGCGCGAGGAAGACCAGGTCGGCGTCGGCGAGCGCGGCCGCCTCGGTCCTGGCCAGCACCACGTCGCGGAACGAGCGCACGTGCGGGTGGACACTCCCGATGGTCGATCCGGCCTGCGCGAACCCGGTGGCGGCGGCGAGCTCGAGGTTCGGGTGGCCGGCGATGAGCCGCAACAGCTCACCGCCGGCGTAGCCCGAGGCCCCCGCAACGGCGACACGTATTCCCATGCGTTCGACTGTATCGCTATGCAAGCGCAGGTTTCAAGCAGGTAATAACTCAGGCACCCTTGATGCTCAGGTCGTCCAGCAGGAAGGAGGTGGCCAGCTTGCTCCCCTCCACCCCGGTGAAGGTGATCTTCACCGGGCCGGTGGCGTTCACGGTGAGTGTCTTCTGCTGGTACACCGTGGAGGCGTCGAGGTTCGAGTAGGTCGCCAGGGTCGTGGCCCCGGCGGCCACCGTGAGCTTGTCATACGCTGTGGTACCCGTCTCCTCGGTGTCTACCCGCAGCCAGAAGCTCAGCGTCGCCCGCGTGCAGCCCGACGGGATCGTCACCGTCTGCGACAGGGTGTCGGTGTGCGCCGAGCCGTACCCGTCCAGCCACGCCTTCCACGACCCCGAGTGCGCCGGCATCGACGTGTCGTTCGACACCACGCCCGGCGTCGCGGTCCACGGGCTCGCCGAGCCGGTCTCGAGGCCGGGGTTGCCGAACAGCTCCGCCCCGCCGCACGTGCCGCCGCCCGGCGTCGTGGGCGGCGGGGTGGTGGTCCCGCCGCCGGAGCCGGCGAGCCAGGCCGTGGCGTTGAGGGCCAGCGCCGCGTTGGTACCCGCGGTGTCGTTCCACCCGTCGTACAGCGTGTTGCCGGACTGACCGGTCCCGTCGTCGATCGGCGAGCTGTCGCCCCACACCGCGACCCGCCCCGCGCCGAACGTCGACGTGGTGAAGAACGCCCCGGTCGTGCCGCCGGGGGTGAACCCGCTGCGGTAGACCAGCCCCTTCACCGAGGCGTTGCTCGCCGGGTGCAGCGTCTGGGTGCTGCCGTTGCGGATGATGCTGCCCCGCACCTTGCCGAACGGCCCGTTGATGACCGGGTCCGTGCCGCTGCTGATCGCCACCGGGTTCTCGGTGCCGATGTTGTTCACGTCGATGCTGAAGCCGAACGGGTCGGTGTCGTCGACGCCGTTGTTGCTCAGCAGGTCGTTGGCGATGCGCACCGAGTCCCAGCCGTCGTTGTTCCGGTCGCTGGCGGTGTGGTCGACGATGAGGAAGAACCCGCCGCCGGCCTGGATGAACCGCATGATCGCGGTCTTCTCGGCGGCGCTGAGCGGCGAGTTGGGCTCCGGCATCACGAACTCGTCGAAGTTCTTGAGATCCAGGGCCCCGGTGCCGCCGTAGGTGATGGTGTTGCCGGCGGGCAGCGTCTTGAGGCTGTACTGCCCGGTGCGCTGCAGTGCCACGCCCCACGCCGACAGCGCGCCGGTCCAGGACGTCTCGCTCGTCGGGTTGGCGTTCTGGTTCAGGGGGTCAGGCTGCGACGTACTGATGATCCAGTCGGCGTTCCCGGCAGTCTCGGCCTTGGAGTTGTCGAACAGGACCCGATGGACGGCGGCGGCCTCGGATGCGGACGCCCCCGCGAGATAGGTGACGCCCGCCGTCATGAGCGCGACGGCGAGCAGGGCACGCTTCAACACTGCTACCTCCGGTGGAAGGAATCGGAGGCAGTCTATGTATGACAAAACCACGCAGGCGTGAACGCACGGGTCAGGCGAGGGTAACCACGCCTGTTATTCGGGATCCCGCGGTTTCTATTCGGGATCCAGGAACCGGGCCAGCTGGGCGCGGTTGCGCACGTTGAGGCGGCGGTACAGCCGGGTCAGGTTGGCCTCGACCGCCTTGATCGACAGGAACAGCGCCCGGGCGATCTCGCGGTTGGTGGCGCCGGCCCGGACCAGCTCGACGATGCGCCGCTCGGTCTCCGACAGCCCCGCGCCCCGGCCGCCGTCGAGGCGGGCCAGGTCGGCCGCGGCGACCTCGCGCCACGGGTGGGCATCGGCGAGCGCGTAGCGGCGGACCGCCTCGGACAGCGCGGCTCGGGCGGCCCCGCGGCGGTGGGCGCGCCGCTCCAGGCCGCCGAGGGTGTAGTAGGCCCGGGCCATCTCCAGCGGGTACGGGTGGTCGGCCCAGTCCTCGATCGCGTGGTGCAGCGCCTCGGCGCCCTCGCGGGCCTCGCCGGTGGCCGCGGTAAGCACGGCGCGGGCGCGGGCCAGGCCGAGAAAGACAACCTTGCGGTCCAGGTGCTTGGCCCGCTGCTCGACCTCCTCGAGCACCTCGGCGGCCTCGGCCCGGGCGCCGGCCCCGACGAGCGCCTCGACGAAGTCGGCGTGCCAGGGCAGCACGCCCGGGTCGAGCCGGCCGAGACGCTGGTCGAGCGCGTACGCCTCGCGCATCGCCTCGGCGGCCGCCACGGGGTCGCCGCGCAGCATGTGCACGAGGCCGCTGGCCGCGTACGCGAGCTTGATCCAGTCCTCGTCCCCGGCGGCCAGGCACGCCGTGACGCCCCGTTCGGCGTGGCCGGCGGCCGCCGTGGCGGTGCCGCCCGCGTACTCGACCAGTGCCGCCACCAGGTATCCGGGACCCGGGGTGGTCTCGACGTCGACGTAGAGCCGCACGCAGTCGCGCCCGGCGGCGAGAGCGTCCGCGCACCGCCCGGACCGCCAGTAGATGCCGGCGACGGAGACGAGCACGGCGGCGAGGTCGCGCACGGTGCCGGACCGCTCGACGGCGATGCGCAGCGCCTCGATGCGCCGGACCGCCTCGGCGGTCTCGCCCTTGAACAGCCGGCTCATCGCCGCCACCTGCCGGGCCGCGACCGTGGCCGGGGTGAGCGACAGGCCGCGGGCGAGCTTGCCGGCGCGCTCGAGATACTCGTCGCCCTCGGTGCCGAGCAGGATGTTGCCGCGCCAGCTGAGGACCTCGACGAGCCGCTCCATGTCCCCGCAGAGCTCGGCGGCCTCCTCGGCCCGCTTCAGCTCGGCCAGGGCCGCCTCGCTGTCGCCGTCCCAGTTCGCCTTGATGCCCTTGTAGAGCCGCACGTGGGCGAGCAGGTCGGGACTGTCGACCGCCTCGACGAACGCGGCGTCGAGCAGCGGGCCGGAGTTGGAGTGGTCCTCCCCGGACATCTCGACCAGCAGCAGCCGCGCGCCGACCCGGGTGCGCCGGTCGGCGGCGTCGCGCAGGGCCGCCGCGGCGTGCCGGCGGGCGTCGGCGGGCGATCCGGCCGAGTACGCGTACTGGGCGGCGCTCAGCCGGCGTACGGCCGCCACACCGGGCGTGTCCCGCGGCGTGCGGTCCGCCGCGAGCGCCGCCAGGTCCGCGGCCATCGCCGGCGCCCCGCGCAGCCGGGCCGCCGAGGCCGCGTCGGCGAGGCACTCGGCCAGGCCCTCGTCGGGCTCGGGGCGGGCGGCGGCGAGGTGCCGGGCCCGGTCGACCGGGTCGGTGACGGTGTCGGCGAGCCGCTCGTGGGTCTCCCGGCGGGCGGGGACGGTCGCGTCGGCGTAGACCATCTCGCGCAGCAGCGGGTGCGAGAAGCGGATGGCACCGTCGGGCTCCACATGCAGTACACCCGCGGCGATCCCGGCCTCGACGTGCGCCTCGGCGAGCCCGCAGGCGCCGAGCAGGGCCAGGCTGGGGCGGGCCGCCGCGGCGATGACCAGCAGGGCCGGCCAGTCCTCGGCGGGCAGCGTGGCCAGCCGCGCGGCGAGCAGCTCGCGCAGGCGGTCGGGGACGGGCAGCGGGTCGGTGGCCGGGAACGAGCTGCTGCCGATGGCCCGGCCGAGCTCGACGGCGTAGAGCGGGTTGCCGGCGCTCGCCTCGTAGATGCGCTGCACGTGCGCCCGGCCGGCCTCGGCGCCGAAGCGGGCGCGCAGCAGGTCGGCGACGTCGCTCTGGGGCAGCGGCGGCACGGGCAGGGTGACGCTCGGCGGCGGGCACAGGTCGAGGCGGGTCGGCGCGCCGCCGTCGGGGACGCGCTCGGCCGCGAGCACCCGCACCGGGACCTCGCCGAGGCGGCGCGAGACGAACCGCAGCACGCCGGCGCTGGGCTCGTCGATCCACTGCACGTCGTCGAGGATGAGCAGCACCGCCCGGTCGGCGGCGAGCGCGCGCAGCAGCTCCAGCACGGCCAGGCGCACCGCGAGCTGGTCATGCGGGGTCGCCGGGAGCGCGCTGCGCAGCAGGGCGCCGTCCAGCGCCGCGCGCAGGTGGGCCGGGAGCAGGTCGGAGGCGTCGGGCGCGCCGTCGAAGAGGTCGACCAGCGCGAGATAAGGCAGGTCGGCCTCGGCCTCGGCGGCCGCCGCCCGCAGCACGAGGGCCTCGGTCTCGGCCACGGCGAGCGCATCGAGAATCGTGGACTTGCCGATGCCCGCGGGCCCGCAGAGCACGACGCTGCCCCCCGCCGCGAGCCGCTCCCGGGCGTGGTTCAGCAGATCGGCCCGGCCGATGGGCGCCGACGAGGAGCTCACCACGACGCCGAGTCTCTAACGAACGACCGTCCGTCGCAACGGCCGGAGAACGAAGCGGTACACCCGCGTGAAGCCGGAGCGACCGACGATCATCGCAGCCGGGAACAGGGCAGCACCGCCTCCCAGCCGAGCACGGGCCACTGCGCGATGTGCACATTCACGCCCGCCAAACCGGGCTGGACAAGGCATTCCTGCCGGGCCTGGGCCACCGCGGCGCTCCAGCGGGGCCCACCGTCGCGAGGCTGCGCGGGCCGCAGGTTGGCAGCGGACACGACGGCCAGAAGTGTCGCGAATATGACAAACGGCATGCGACCGGAGGAGCAACCGGGGACGCGGCTGAAGCGTTCGGGGCCCGCCACCAGGCACACTGCGGCTGCGATGTTCGGCAGGCTCACGAGCACCAGGTAGCGGTCCTCCCCGAACCCGTGCGCGGCCAGCTGCACGCCCCCGGCGAGCGCCGCGAACCCGGCGAGCGCGGCGGCGAGGCGTAACTGGGGATACGCGCGCCGCCACAGCGCGATGCCGGCCAGCACGGCGGGGACGAGCAGACCGGCGGCGACGAGCGCGCGGTGGCCCCACACGTCGTCGTAGGGCGGGGCGAGCCAGGCGGGGCCGAGGAACGAGCGGGGCACGCCCCACCGCAGGTACATGCCCGCGACCGCGACCGGGTCGTGCTGGGGCCGCTCCCCCAGGCCCCGCCGGGTGGTCCCGGCCAGCAGCGGGACGACCTGCAGCAGCGTGCCCGGCACGAGGCAGAGAGACTTCAAGAGCCATTCCCGGCATCGGTACCGCACGAGCCCCGCCAACGCCACCGGCACGAGCAGCACCCCGAGCATGGAGTTGAGCACGGCCAGCGCCGGCAGCCCCACGGTCAGCGGGCCGGTACGCCGCCACAGCAGCATCCACAGTCCCGCGTACACGAGCGGGAACTGCAGCTGCGCGAGCGCGTTGGGCACGAACCCCATCGGCAACGCGGCGGTGATCCCGATCGCGGCAGCCGGAAGGCGATCGACCCGCGAGCGAGCGGCCCAGAACACGGCCAGCCCGAGAAAACTGGTGATGGTGGCGTCGAGCACAGCGTTCAGGGCAGCGGCCCACTCAACGGGAAACAGCGCGATGAGCGCCCAGCAGCCCCGCGCGACGAGATGGTAGTAGCCGTTGAAGGGCGTGAAAATCGCCTCGTACCAGGGCAGATTGAGCGCGTCGGTAAGGAAGTTCTGCCCATCTTCGGCCCAGATGGAGTCGACCGCGCCCGGCTCCCGCGTCCGCGCCAGCCCAACAACCGCCCCGGCCGCCACCGCCCCGGCCCCAAACACGACCCCACGCCCCGCTAAATGCGGATATATCCGAAAAATCTGGCGCCCGCGCCGGACTTTTCGCCCCGACTCCCTTCCCCGCTCTTCGGACCCCTCCGCCTCCCCGCCACACTCCCGCGCCTCGGAAATCTCAAGCTCTCCGCGGCCCTCCCACCCTTGGCCACTCTGCGCGTCCGCGAATCTCTCGGGGCCCTCGCGCCCTCCGTGGTTCTCACACCCTTCGGGACTCTCCCCCGGCCGGCCCTTGAGGTCCTTCCGCACTTTGGCGGGCAGGCCCGGCGCCAGCTCGCCCGATATGTCCGAAATTTCGTGATGCTGGTCGATGCTCACGCTTACCCAACGAGAAAGGGCCCCGCCTGGCGGCGGAGCCCTTCTCGGGAAGCCCGATCTACAGGCGGCCTTCCTTGACCGCCTCGGTCACCCACGGGATGACCTCGTCCAGCATCTTCTCCAGCGAGGTCGTCGCCTCGAAGCCGAGGACCTCCTTGGCCTTGGCGCAGTCGGGGACGCGCTTCTGCACGTCATACTCGTACGGGTCGTCGGAGACCACGCGCAGCGGCACGTCCGGGCCCTTGATCTTGCGCCAGATCACCTCGGCCAGCTCCATGACCGTGGTCGACTCGGCGGTGGAGATGTTGAAGTCCTCGTTGAGCGCCGCGTCGGACTCCATCGCTGCGATGATGCCCTTGGCCAGGTCGCCGCCGTAGGTGTAGTGGCGCACCTGCTCGCCGGTGCCCAGGATGTGCAGCGGGTCCTGGCCCTTGATGATCTTCTGCACCAGGTCGGGCACGACGTGGGACATCGCGAGCTTCACGTTGCCCGACAGCACCTCGATCTCGCCCAGCGCGCGGCCCTCGCCGACGCCGACGCAGTTGAACGGGCGCACGATCGTGTAGGGCAGCTTGTACTGGTCCCAGGCGGCCTTCGCGAAGTACTCGACGGCGAGCTTCTGGAAGCCGTACGACGACAGCGGCGGCGGCACCTGGCGCTCGTCGCCCTCCTTCGACGGCCACGTGGTCGTGGACTCGAAGACCATCGACGAGGACATGTACGTCATCTTCTTGAGCGTGCCGGACTGGTGCGCCTTGATCGCGGCGTCGCACGAGGAGGCCATGATCCGCTCGTTGCTGGCCAGCAGGTCGTACGCGTACGCGTGGAAGTACGAGATGCCGCCGATGAGCGCCGCGCCGGCGATGAAGTGCTCGCAGCCGTCCAGCAGCTCCGTGACGAGGTCGACGTCGCGCGCGTCGCCCTCGACGAAGCGGTAGTCCGGATGGGAGTCGTAGCTGCGGGTGACCGGCCCGTACTTCGAGTAGTTGTCCAGGCCGACGACCTGGTAGCCGCGGGCGAGCAGCTCCTCGACGACATATCCACCGATGAAGCCGGCCGAGCCGGTGACCAGGACCTTTGCCACAAACGCTCCTTTTAGCCTCGAATGCCTAGCCTTGCGATGCCGACGAGCTCGCCCGGGCGGCCTGCGCGTCGTCGCGCGCGGCCGTGGACGCCGGGCGTTTCGCCAGCTTCTCCATTGTCAGTTTGGGACCGAACGCGAATCGGTACCACTTGAGGTAGCTCGGCATGAAACGCCCCACGTCGAAGCGCGACTCGCCGAGCTGCCGGTCGAGCCAGATGGTCGGGATCTCGGCGACGGGCAGCCGCAGGCGGGTGGCCTTCGCGGTGAGCTCGATGCCGATCTCGAAGCCGGTCTTCGACTCGATGCCGACCTGGCGCACGAACTGCGTCGAGTACGCCTTGAAGCTGTTGGTCGCGTCCCGGGTGCCGACGCGGGCGAACCAGTGCAGGGTCCGCCCGGCGGTGCGGGACAGCAACCGCTTGAACTTGGGCCCGCCGACCTGCTGCCCGCCCGGCATGTAGCGCGACGCGGCCGCGACCACGACCCCGCGGTCGACGAGCCGCGCCAGGTCCTCGATCTGACGCGGGTCGTCGGAGCCGTCGGCCATGGTGACCACGGCGACGGGGGCCCGGGCGACGTCGATGCCGAAGCGGATCGCGTTGGCCGGGCCGCGGCCGTACGTGTTGAGCACCGGGCGGACCCGCGGATCGCGGGCCCGCACCTCCATCGCGAAGGGCACCGTCGTGTCCTCGGGCATGTCGTGCACCACGAGGACCTCGGCGGGCATCATCACCTCGCGCAGGATCCGGTCGAGGCAGCGGACGATGGCCTCGCCCTCGTTGTAGACCGGGATGACCACAGAGATCTGTGGCGCCAAACTCATATACGCACGCCCTTGTTCGTCACGCCCCACATGTCCGCAACCGGGATTTCGGTCTCCAGGTCACGGTACTCCGGGTGAGGCGCGGCGATGATGAGCAGGTCCGCGCGGGTGAGGACCTCGTCGAGCGGCACGAACCGGTCGTCGCGGACGTAGGGGTCGGTGCAGAGGGTCTCCTTGGCCCGCAGCATGACGACCTTGCGCAGCTTGTAGGCCAGCGACTCGCGAATGTCGTCGCTGCCGCCCTTGAAGGCCATGCCGAGGATGCCGACCGTCATCTCGGACAGGTCGAAGCGCTCCTGCAGCTTGGACACGACGTAGAGCGGGAGGCCCTCGTTGATGAGCATCGCGCTGTGGCCGAGCACGAAGTTGTTGTTGTTGAACGCCGCCAGCTGCATCGTGTCCTTGAGCAGGCACGGCCCGGCCGCGAAGCCGGCGCCGGGCATGTCGGCGGCGCGCGGGTACTGGAAGCGGATCGCGTGCCGGATGCGCTCGAAGTCCAGCCCGAAGTCGTTGGACATCATCCAGAACTGGTTGGCGGCGGCGAACTTGATGTAACGCCAGGTGTTGGTGAAGAGCTTGGCGAGCTCCGCCTCCTCCGGCTCCAGGATCACGATCTGGCTGGCCAGGTTGCGGAAGAGCTTCTCGGCGCGCTCGGTCGCCTCGGGGGTGCGGGCCGCGACGATCTGCGGCAGCTCGAACAGCTCGGTCATCGCCTTGCCCTCGGCGATGCGCTCGGGGCAGAAGGCCACGTCGGCGTTGACGCCGAGCTTCTGGATGAGCTTCTCGGTGAGCGCCGTGACGCCCGGGTGCACGGTGCTGCGCAGCACGATGAGCTGCCCGTCGCGCAGGTATTCCGCGCAGCGCTCGATCGCCTTGGGCACCGCGGCGATGTTGGGGTTGAGGTGCTCGTCGACCGGCGTGCCGACGATCACGACCAGGTGCTCGGCCGTGGCGACGGTGGCCGGGTCGGTGCTGGCCTTGAGCCGGCCCTCGGCGACGGCCCGGGCCAGCGGCTCGGCCGCGCCCTCCTCGTCGAACGGCAGGGTGCCGCTGTTGACCACGCCGACGGCGGCCTCATTGATGTCGTACAGGGTCACCTGCAGGCCACGGGAGGCAAGGGCGATGCCGAGGGGGAGCCCCACCCGGCCGCAACCACCGATCACCACGACGTCGGTGGTGAACCCCGCCGATGCACTGACGTCTGACACGCGTTGCCCCTTCAGGAAAGTCATGGTCGGGCCCGGCGACTGGCACGGACCGTGTCCTTGTATTTGAACGCCGCTGGCTGCGTGGAAAGTTCGGCTCGGCGCCGTGACGGTACCACCTTCGCCGAACCCGGACCTGATCCTGCAGCTCACGGGGAGCCAGTGATGAGTCCGATATCGGATGTACGTGACGGCGGCCACATCCAGGAAGTGACCGCCGTCAATGTATGTCGTTATCGAATTGTCACGCTCCGCGCAGTACCGCACCAAACCGGTCCGAAGCGACGGCGACCGCGGCGTCGCGGGCCGCCAGCGCCTCCTCGCCGGTGAGCGTGCGGTCCGGCGCGCGGAACGTCAGCTTGTAGGCCAGCGACTTGCGCCCCTCGCCGAGCTGCTCCCCGCAGTACACGTCGAAGAGCCGCACCGACTCCAGCAGCGACCCGGCCCCCTCGGCCAGCGCCGCCTCGACCTCCCCGGCCGGGGTGTCCGCGTCGACCACGAGCGCCACGTCGATGAGCGCCGTCGGGAAGTTCGACAGCCGGGGCGCGATCGACACGCCCGGGATCGGCAGCGCGTCGAGGTCGAGCTCCATGGCGACGGTCCGGCGGGGCAGGTCCAGGTCGGCGCAGACCGCCGGGTGCAGCTCCCCCGCGTGCCCCACGACCGTGTCACCGACGAGCAGCGCCGCACAGCGACCCGGGTGCCACGGCGCCTCGGCCGCGCTGCGCACGGTGAGCTCGACGCCGGCCGCCGCGGCGACCGTGCGGGCGGACTCGACCGCGTCGGCCCAGTCGGCCGGGCGGCCACCGCCCCACCAGCCGGCCGGGTCGGCCTCGCCGGCGATGACGGTGGCCACGTGCCAGGGCTGGTGCGGCAGCAGTGCCTCGACCGCCGCGAACTCCTCGGCGCTCGGCGGCCCGTCGACCCCGTGCGCCGGCGCGACCGGCAGCGGCCCGTCCGGGAGGAACACCGGCCCGATCTCGAACAGCGCGAGATCGCGCAAACCGCGACCGAGGTTGCGGCGCAGGGCGGCCAGCAGCGGGGGCAGCAGCGTGGTGCGCAGCCCCGGCTCCTCGTCGGAGAGCGGGTTGCGCAGCAGCAGCATCTCCCGCCGCGGGTCGTCGTCCGGCACCCGCATGGCCGAAAGCGCCGGGGTGCCGACGAACGGCCAGCACAGCGTCTCGACGTAACCGGCGTCGGCCAGGGCCCGCCCGACCGTGCGGCGGCGCCGCTGGGTGGCGGTGAGGCCGCGGCCGGGCGGGGCGATCGGCAGGACGCTGGGGATGCGGTCGTACCCGTCGAGGCGCAGCACCTCCTCGGCGAGGTCGGCCGGGTCGTTGAGGTCGTGCCGCCAGCTCGGCGGGGTGACGGTGAGCCGGTCGCCGTCGGCCACCACCTGGGTGCCGATCATCGCGAGGATCTCCAGCACCCGCTCCGGCGTGTAGTCGACCCCGGCCAGCTGCGACGGGCGCTGCACGGACATGGTCACCGGCTCCGGCGGGACGACCGCGTAGACGTCGGTGACCCCGGCGGAGATGGTGCCGCCGCCGTGCTCGGCCAGCAGCGCAGCCGCCCGGGCGCAGGCCGCCGCGGTGATCTGCGGGTCGACGCCGCGCTCGTAGCGCTTGCCGGCCTCGCTGGGCAGCTTGTGCCGGCGGATCGTGCGGGCGACCGAGCGCGGGTCCCAGTGCGCGGCCTCGAGGAGCACGTCGACCGTGTCCGCCGCGACCTCGGTGGTCGTGCCGCCCATGACCGCGGCGAGCGAGACCACGCCGGTGCCGTCGGCGATGACGATGTCCTCGGGGTCGAGCACCCGGTTGACGCCGTCGAGCGTGGTCAGCTTCTCCCCCGCCTGCGCCCGGCGGACCACCAGCGGACCGGTGAGCCGGCCGAGATCCCAGGCGTGCATCGGCTGGCCCATCTCGATCATCACGTAGTTGGTGATGTCGACCGGCAGCGAGATCGCGCGGATGCCGGCCGTGGCCAGCCGCTGCTTCATCCACTGCGGGGTGGCCGCGGCCGGGTCGACGCCGCGCACGGCCACGGCGGTGAAGCGGTCGCAGGCGACGCTGTCGAGGACCTCGATCGGGTACGCGTCCGAGCCGTCGCCCGCGAGCGGCACCACCGCCGCGACCGGGTCGCGGAAGGCGCTGCCGAAGGAGTGCGACAGCTCGCGGGCGATGCCGCGGACGGAGAAGCAGTACCCGCGGTCGGGGGTGATGTTGATCTCGACCACGACGTCGTCGAGCCCGACCAGCGGCCGCGCCTCGTCGCCGGGCTTCGCGGTGCCCTCCGGCAGCACGATGATGCCGGCGTGGTCGTCGCTCACGCCGAGCTCCTGGCCGGAGCAGATCATGCCGTTGGAGACGTGGCCGTAGGTCTTGCGCGCGGAGATGGTGAAGTCGCCGGGGAGCACGGCGCCGGGCAGCGCGACGACGACGAGGTCACCCTCGGCGAAGTTGCGGGCGCCGCAGATGATGCCCTGGGGCTGGTCGTTGCCGACGTCGACGAGGCAGTACCGGATCGGCTTCTTCAGCCCCGTGAGCTCCTCGATCGACTCGACCCGGCCGACCACCAGTGGCCCGGTGACGGTGGCGCCGGCGTCGACCAGCTCCTCGACCTCCAGGCCGACCTTGACCAGGGCCTTCTCCAGCCCGTCGCCGTCGAGGTCCGCCGGGGTGTCGACGTGCTCGCGCAGCCAGGAAAGCGAAACGCGCACCTCAGGCCTCCCATCCGAACGCCCGCGCGTATCGCACGTCGCCCTCCACCATGTCGCGCATGTCGCCGGCCTCGTTGCGGAACATCAGCGCCCGCTCGATGCCCATGCCGAACGCGAAGCCGGAGTACTCCTCCGGGTCGATGCCGCAGGCGCGCAGCACCCGCGGGTTGACCATGCCGCAGCCGCCCCACTCGACCCAGCGGGGGCCGTCGCGGTGCTGCGGGAACCACAGGTCGATCTCGGCGCCCGGCTCGACGAACGGGAAGTACGACGGGCGCAGCCGCGTGCGGGCCTGGTCGCCGAACATGCCCTTGACGAAGTTGTCGAGGGTGCCCTTGAGGTGGCCCATCGTGATGCCCTTGTCCACGACCAGGCCCTCGACCTGGTGGAAGACCGGGGTGTGGGTGGCGTCGAGCTCGTCGGTGCGGTAGGTCCGCCCGGGGCAGACGATGTAGATGGGCGGCTTGCGGCTCGTCATCGTCCGCGCCTGCACCGGCGAGGTGTGCGTGCGCAGCACCACCCGCGAGTCATTGTCCTCATGCGGCGCGCCGGCCTGCACGAAGAAGGTGTCCATCATCGTGCGCGCCGGGTGGTCCGGGTGCATGTTGAGGGCGTCGAAGTTGTACCACTCCCACTCGACCTCGGGCCCCTCGGCGACCTCGTAGCCCATGCTCACGAACAGGTCGCCGACCCGCTCCATGATCTTGGTCAGCGGGTGCTGGGCCCCGGCCGGGCGGCGCGCGGTCGGCAGCGTGACGTCCACGGCCTCCTCGACCAGGACCCGCTCCTCGCGCTCGGCGGTGAGCACCGCGAGCCGGGCGTCGAACGCGGTCTGGATCGCGACGCGGGCCTGGTTGACGCGCTTGCCGGCGTCGGCCTTGGCCGCCGGGGGCAGCGAACCGATCTCGCGGCGGGCCAGCGACACCGGGGCGCGGTCGCCGAGGTGCTGGTGCTTGAGCGCGGCGAGCGCGTCGAGGTCGCCCGCCGCGGCGAACGCCTTGTCGGCCGCGGTGACCGCGTCGTCGAGCGCGCTCTGGTCGAGCAGCGCGGCCTGTTTCGGGTCGTACGGATCATTGCGGTACGTCATCGGACTCTTCCCACGGGAGATTGGCCTCGGACATTGTAGTTAGGACACTCTGGGTGAGGTCCGCCCGCCGGCCGTGGGAAGGTGTCAGGAGGGGTGAGTTCCCGTCCGCCCACCGTCGCCGGCGGGCCGGATAAACAGGATCACCACGTCACTCCCTCAAGCTCTACCGCTTCAAGCTCTGCCGCTTCAATGCGCTCCGCGGAATGCCTTCGCGGAACTGTACAAGCATACAGCCGCGGCTGCGGCCAGATTGAGGCTCTCCGCGCCGCCGTAGAGCGGCACCCGGACCCGGCGGTCGGCGTCGAGGTCCGTGGGCAGGCCGTGGGCCTCGGAGCCGAACAGCCACGCGGTGGGGCGGCCCAGCGTGTCGAGGTCGAACAGGTCGGTGTCGCCGTAGCCGTCGGCGGCGAGCACCTGGATACCGGCGGCGCGCAGCGCGGCGACGGTCGCGGCGGTGTCGCGGGCGCGGACCAGGTCGACGTGGAAGAGGCTGCCGGCGGAGGAGCGCACGGCCTTGCCGTTGTACGGGTCCACGGAGTCGCCGGCGAAGACGACGGCGGACGCGCCGGCGGCGTCGGCGGTGCGCAGGACGGTGCCGGCGTTGCCGGGGTCGCGGATGTCGACGCAGACGGCGACCAACTGGGGTCTTTTGGCGAGCGCGGTGTCGAGGGACACCCCCCGCTGCCGGCAGACGGCGACGATCCCCTGGGGCTGGACGGTGTCGGCGAGGGCCTGCAGGGCGGCGGCGTCGACGAGCGTGTGGTCGGCGGTGAGCTCCGGGTAGCGGCCGGCCGCCTCGGCGGTGGCGAAGAGCTCGACCACGGCGCCGGTGCGCAGCGCCTCGCGGACGGCCTGCGGCCCCTCGGCCAGGAAGCGACCGGTCTCGTCACGGTCGCGGCGGCGGTGCAGGCGCCGAGCGGCGACGACCCGAGGCGTCCGTACGGTGAACACCCCGGGTCGTGAACGCTGAGCGCGCGGGTCAGGCTGCGGCAACGGCCGTCTTCGCCACCTGGACCAGGCCGCTGAACGCCTTCGCGTCGCTGACCGCGAGCTCGGCGAGGATCTTGCGGTCCACCTCGACGCCGGCGAGGCGCAGGCCCTGGATGAGGCGGTTGTACGTCAGGCCGTTCGCGCGGGCCGCGGCGTTGATGCGGGTGATCCACAGCTGGCGGAAGTCACCCTTGCGGTCGCGACGGTCGCGGTAGGCGTACTGCATCGAGTGCAGCACCTGCTCCTTGGCCTTGCGGTAGAGCCGCGAGCGCTGCCCACGGTAACCGCTGGCGGTCTCCAGGACGGTGCGGCGCTTCTTCTGGGCATTCACTGCCCGCTTCACGCGTGCCACGGTTCTTACTCCTCATGCGAGACCGGCCCGGGGCGATGCCCGCCGATAGGCCGGTCGGAAAAATCGAAAAGGGGGGAGAGCAGCGCCGTCTTATCGGCCGAGGAGCTTGTTGACCTTGCGGGTCTCGGACTGGCCGAGCTCGACGTTGCCGCTCAGCCGCCGGGTCCGCCGGCTGGACTTGACCTCGAGCAGGTGCCGCTTGCCCGCCGGCTCGCTGAGGATCTTGCCGCGACCGGTGATCTTCACGCGCTTCTTCATCCCGGAGTGCGGTTTGAACTTCGGCATGCTGATGTTGCCCTTCATTCATCGGGTGCGCCGGCACCGCGGGCCGCCGTCAGGCGGCCCAGTGCCGGAGCGCTCCGGCGCGCAGCCGGGAACGCCGCATTGTGCGGGTCCCGCCCGCACGACGCGGTGGTTGACATGGTGGAGCAGCGCGCCGGTCCGTCGGTCACGGACCGGGCGTTATCGCGACGCCCGGTCGTGGTGACGACTGGTGGGCGCTAGTGCTTGAACTGGGGCCCGCCGCTCAAGCGCTCAGGCCTGATCAGCGGTGACCGGCTCGGGCAGGTCGGCGACTGGCTCGCCCTCCGGGCCCGTGCTGCCGTCCGCCTTGCCCTCACGCCGCTCGGTCGCGGCGGCCTTCACGTTGCGGTGCGGTGCCAAGACCATGATCATGTTGCGGCCGTCCTGCTTGGGCGCGGCCTCGACGAAGCCCAGCTCCGAGATCTCCTCCGAGAGCTTGCGCAGCAGCCGGAAACCAAGCTCCGGGCGGCTCTGCTCGCGGCCACGGAACATGATCGTTACCTTGACCTTGTCGCCCGCCTTCAGGAACCGCACCACGTGACCCTTCTTGGTCTCGTAGTCGTGCGGATCGATCTTCGGGCGGAGCTTCATCTCCTTGATGACGGTCTGCTGCTGGTTACGCCGGGCTTCCCGGGCCTTGAGCGCGCTCTCGTACTTGAACTTGCCGAAGTCCATGAGCTTGCAGACGGGCGGGCGTGCCATGGGCGCAACTTCGACCAGGTCCAGGTCCACGTCGGCGGCCAGCTGGAGTGCGCGCTCGAGCGGGACGATGCCCACCTGCTCACCCTCCGGGCCGACCAGCCGGACCTCACGTGCCCGGATCTGCTCGTTGACGCGTGGCTCGACGCTGATGTGGCCTCCTCGATAGGTGCTTCAACTCATGTGGCCGATCGCATCCCCCGCCGGGCAACGCCAAAAACCCCCGCCGCGCATGCGCAGGCGAGGGCCGTTCGACCGAGTGCCCAGACTCTGCTGGGCACCGCAGTCGGACCGGACCCGGCTGCCCTGAGCTGCTCGGGTGGAGACCTTGCCTCTTAGTCTTGGCGCTGGTCCCGCTTCGGACACCCCGCTTGGGACGGGATGCGGTCGACGCGGACTACTCTACCACGGCCGGTGTCAAGCTCGCCGCGTGGAGGGCCCGCAGCCCCCGGGCGACCCGGACGGCGTAGTCCTTGTCGGCCATCTGCACCGCCATCACCGCGACCCGCTCGTCGTCGTGCAGGTCGAGGGTGAGCCACGGGGCGCCGCGGCCGAACGTCACCCGCCGCACCGAGTCCCAGGGCAGGTCGTAGGAGCCGATGATGTTGCGCACGCGCACGCCGTGCTCGTCGGCGTCGACCCGGGGACGGGTCATCAGCAGGATGCCGGCGGCGGCGCACAGGCCCAGACCGATCATCGCCGCCTGGTCGCCGCGCTGGAAGTATCCGGGGCCGTCGCCGGTCTTGCCGTGCAGCCCGAACGCGATGAGCGTAAAGACCACCACGACGACGAGCGCGAGGACATACGCGATGATGCGCGCCCGTTGCGGGCGGGCGACGACTGGGGCCGTGACCGTGGTCTGCACGCTGCTCACGGCCCCCAGTCTGCCACTACAGCCGGCAGGCGTGGATTCCGGTCACCAGGATCGCCCGGGCGCCCACGTCGTAGAGCTCGTCCATGATCCGGTGCACGTCCGCCTGCGGCACCATCGCCTGGACGGCGACCCAGCCCTCGCGGTGCAGCGGGGAGATCGTCGGCGACTCGATGCCCGGGGTCAGCGCGACGGCCGCGTCGAGCACGTCGGCCCGCACGTCGTAGGCGAGCATGACGTACTGCCGGGCGACGAGGACACCCTGGAGACGGCGCAGCAGCTGCGGTACGCCCGCAGGAAGCTCCTCACCGGCCCGGCGGATGAGCACCGCGGACGATTTCAGGATCGGCTCGCCGAGCGTCTCCAGCCCGGCCTGGCGCAGGGTCTTGCCGGTCTCGACCACGTCGGCGATGACGTCGGCGACGCCGAGGCGGATGGCGTTCTCCACGGCGCCGTCGAGCCGGATGACCTCGGCGCGCACGCCGTGCTCGGCGAAGTAGCGCTCCATCACGCCCGGGTAGGCGGTGGCCACCCGCAGCCCCTCGAGGTCGGCGGGCGCTGCGCCCTTGACCGAGCCGGGCACGGCGGCGAAGCGGAACGTGGCCCGGCCGAAGTTGAGGTCGAGCACCTCCACGGCCGGGCTGCCCGCGTCGATGAGCAGGTCACGGCCGGTGATGCCGAGGTCGAGGTCGCCGGAGCCGACGTAGGTGGCGATGTCGCGCGGGCGCAGGTAGAAGAACTCGACCCCGTTGGCCTCGTCGCGGCACAGCAGGTCCTTGGGGTCGGAGCGCTGGCGGTAGCCGGCCTCCTGCAGCATCTGGGCGGCGGGCACGGCGAGAGTGCCCTTGTTGGGCACGGCGATGCGGAGCATGGCTGGTCTGGTCTCCTGACGGGTGAGGGATCTAACGCAACGACGGGACCGAACTACAGATGTCGGTAGACGTCGTCCAGCGACAGCCCCGTCGCCAGCATCAGGCACTGCACCTGGTAGAGCAGCTGCGACAGCTCCTCCGCGGTGCGCTGCGGCCCCTCGTGCTCGGCCGCCATCCAGCTCTCGGCGGCCTCCTCGACGACCTTCTTGCCGATGAAGTGCACGCCCTTCTCCAGCGCCGCCACGGTGCCGGATCCGGGCGTGCCGGCCGCCGCCTTGGCACTCAGCTCGGCGAACAGCTCCTCGAAGGTCTTCACGGGCAGGAATTCTCGCAGGCCTTGCCCCCGAAACGGAATCCGATTGATGACAGGCGTGTCGCGCCTCACGCCACGGTGAATTCGTGGTCGTCCACCCACTGCACGCTGCCGTCCTTCTGCGAGATGAAGTAGGCCTCCACGGTGTACCGTCCCGACGGCAGCGTCAGCGTCACCCGCGCCTCCCCGAGCGCCGGCGCCCCCGCACTGAGCTGCACGACCCGCTCGTCGACCGGGTTGCCGGCGCTGTCGCGGACGCGCAGGCTGACAGTGCCCTCGGAGACGATCCCGGCGAGGTACACCGTGAAGGTCTTGCCGACCACCGCCCCCTGCTCGGGCTCGATGACCCAGACCGGCGCCTGGACGTCGGCCATGGCCGCCTGGCGCAGCGGCCGGCCGGTGTCCACACTGCCCCAGAGCTTCGCCACGGGCGCGCCGTCCACGAGCAGGCGGACGCCGTCGCTGTGCTTGATCGAGGTGTACGTCGAGACGGCGAGCACGGTGTACACCAGCTGCTGCGCGGCGAGGCCCGGCGTGCCACCGTTCGCGGGCCCCGTCCCCACGTTGCCGAGGTCGACGGTGACCTCACTGCCGGCGATCGACACGGCGCGCACGGTGACGCCCTGCGGCCACAGCGTGTGGTAGTCCGGGTCGACGGCCCGGCCGGTCAGGGACATCTCGACAGCGGCCCGGATTCGGGCCGTGTCCGTGTCCTGGGGCAGGGCGGCGGGGAGGAACTCGCGGTACAGGCGGCCGCCGCGGCTGAAGTACACCGGCAGGTTGACCGCGTGCGGGGCCTGCGGGCCTCCGCTCGGCGGTGTGTCCGATTTTTCGGAAATAGTGGTACTTGGGGGATTGTGCTGGCCGTCGCGGGTCGCCTGGACCACGACGGCCACCGCGCCGACCGCCGCCGCGGTGGCCACGACCGCGCCGAGCGCCGCCCACCGCCCGCGGCGGCGGTTACCCGCGGTGCGCATGCGGATGCGGGGCAGCGCGTCCGGCGCGACCTCCACCTCGTCCGCCCGGGCCCGCAGCGCCTCGCGCAGACGCTCCTCCGGAGCCTGTCCCGGCCTCATCGCGCCTGCTCCAAACTCTGCCGCAGCGCCGCCATCCCGCGCGACGCGTGACTCTTGACCGCGCCGCGGCTGACCCCCATGGCGTCGGCGATCTCGGCCTCGGAGAGCTCCGCGTAGTACCGCAGCACGATCGCCTCGCGCTGGCGGGCCGGCAGCCGGCGTACTGCGGCCAGCACCTCCCGGTGGGCCAGCAGGCTCAGCGCGCCGGTCTCGGCACTCGCCACCACCTGCGGCCCGTCCGGCCCGCGGGCGATGTGCCGCTCCTGCACACCCCGCTTGCGCAGCGCCGAACGTGCCCCGTTGACCACACTCGTGCGCAGGTACGACAGCGCCTTGTCCGCATCGCGCAGGCGCCACCACCGGCGATGCAGCGCGACGTACGCGTCCTGCACCACGTCCTCGGCCACCCCCTCGTCACGCAGGAGCAGCACCGCGAGGCGGACCAGCGCCCGGTAGTGCGCGCCGAAGAGCGCCCCGATCGCGTCGTCGGCGCTCCACCCGCGCACGTCCTCGCCCGGCCGCCGCCGCCCGAGCGCCGGGTCGCGCCCGGGTCCGCCGGGGGTCCTCGCCGCCTGCACCGGCCCACCGTCCCATGCCGCTGCCGCGGCGTCGGCCATCACACCTCCACGACGCGCGAGTGCGCCCATCGGTTTACCGGTCTGATCACCTGGTTACCCTGTGCGTCGTGGATACGGAGCGGAAGTACACCGACGAAGAGTGGGGCCTGCTCGTCGGCCTCCCCCAGTCCGTCCTGATCGCGGCGTCCCAGGCCGAGCACGACGGCGCCCGGCGCACCCGCGAGGAGTGGACCGCGGGCATGACCGCGATCGCCGACGGCCGCGGCTCGTCCAGCGCCCTCGTGAACGCCGTCGCCGCAGAGGTGGTCACCCGCCAGGGCGACGTCACCGATGGCGACGAGCCCCCGGTCATCGAGTTCCCCGACCGCGACGCCGGCCTGGCCGACGTGCTCTCCCGCGCCAAGGCGGCCCACGAACTCCTGGCCGCCAAGGCCGAGCCCGCCGACGCCGAGGCCTATCGTTTCTGGGTGGTGACCGTCGCCGAGCAGGTCGTGGGCGCGGCCCGCACGGGCGGCGTCCTGGGCCTCGGCGGCGAGCAGGTCACCCCGGCCGAACGCTCGTTCCGCGACGAGCTGGCCGCCGCGCTCGAGGTCTGACCCGTCGCCACCCGGCCCCCGCCGGCCACCGGGGGACGTCGCCCACCCAACGGCGTCCCCGCGCTGGCTCCATGGTTCCGAACGCCCGCCGACCGACCCGTTTTTCCTGCTCACGGATTTTTGTCGTACCTGTGTTCTAAGTTGTTCCCATGACTGAGGTGGTGACCGCAACCGCCGATTCGGAGTGGCGTATTCGGTTGGATGCGATGCTGGCCGAACACCGTCGTCGTGTGGCCCACCGTCGCGCGGTCCGCGCCGAGTTCGCCGAGGCCCGCCGCCGCGGCTTGGAGGCCCGCCACGCCGAACGCCTGGCCCGCCTGGACGCCGAGGCCCGCACCGCCGAAATCACCGCCCACTGGGCCGAACAGGACGCCCGAGCCGCCCGCCGCCGCTCCCTGCCGCCCCAGCCCAGCCCCCACCGCCCAGCGACCCAGCCCAACCCAGACTGTCCGCCAACCCAGCCCGACTCCCTCGGCCCAATGGCTCGGCCCGACTCGCGCGGTCCGGTGGCTCAGCCGGACTCCCACGGTCCAGCCACCCAGCCCGACCTGGGCTGTCCACCAACCCGGCCCAACTTCCGCCGTCCCGGACCCCAGCCCGCGCTCCGCCGCCCATCGACTCAACCCGACCCAGGCTGTCCGCCGACCCAGCCCAACTCCCGCCGCTCGGCTACCCGGCCCAGGCCCTGCTCCGATCCGTTCGCGGAAGCCCCGCCCGGACCGCCTCGCCCTCATGACCTTGCCGCCCCACCGGCGCAACCCCCGCCGCCGACGTCCCGTGCACCATCACCAAAGCCTTCGCCAAGGTCTTCGCCGTCACCGCGCTCCCAGCCAGCACCAACGTCACCCCACCCCCAGCCCGTCCAGTCACCGCGTTCCCGACCGGTCCAGTTGTCGTGCTGTCGATCCGTGGCATCACCACCGCCGCAGCAAAGGCCGATCCGCTCCGGCGACACCGCGCCACCGCCCACCTCCGCGACACCCGCCGCCCGTCGGCCCGCCACCCGTCGACCCCGTGGGTCCGCCACCCGTCGAACCGTCGCCAGTCAGGCCGTCACCTGTCGGACCACCGCCAGTCGGCCCGCCGCTCCGCCGGCGCATGCCCTGCAACCGCTGAGCCCCGCTTCGGCCCGGCCCTCATGCGCTTCTCCCGGACCGCGTCCACCGCGTCATCCACGCACCCGATCTCGCCGGCGGTCGCCTTGGACCACCAGACGGCTTGAGGCCAGTCGCTGGACGCGCGGCTCGACAACATCACCACGGCCGACGACGCCGGGTCTGTCGCTGCCCGCGTTCGCCGCCTCGGCTGGTAGGAGTCGAGCAGGAGCGGGGGAACGTTCCCCGCCGACGTGACCGCAGTGTCGTCACCAGTCGGAATCGACGCTCCGCCATTGCCCTGGCCGCCGAGTCGGCGCCCAGCGTCACCGACCCAAGCGAGCCCAGACCATGGGTGTACGGCCTGAACCGCCGCAACACGGGCGAGCGGCAGGCCGGCAAGCGCATGGACGATGGATCCCGGGCGCTTCGATGACAACAAGTCCGGATCGCCGACATGGGCGCTCCTTGTCGGAGTCTCCAGAGCGCACCGACAGTGGGCAGGGAACTGCTCCGTCGCGCCGGCACAGCAACGCTGCATCCCGCCTGCACGCCCTCCTCCGAGCGCCTGCACGCCACTCCCCGAGCGCTGGCGCGCCCTCCGCGAGCGCTGGCGCGGCCCTCCGCGCGGGCCAGGCATGTCCGGAAAGTCGGATAAATCCGGCACGGAGTGCTCGGATCTATCCGACCTGCGGCGCAGGTAGACGAACGCCATGATGCCCGCCCGACGGCTGCGGTCAGGACTTGGCGACCAGCCGGAGCGCCACTGCGGCGTCGAGGGCGGCCAGGGTCGCGCTCCAGCCCTTGTCCTCCGCCGAGTCCGGGAACCCGGCCCGCGTCCGCGCCTGCTCGTAGTTGTCCACCGTCAGTACGCCGTGCGCGACCGGCGTCGACTCGTCCAGGGCGACCCGCGTCAGGCCGTCGGTGACGGACTGGCAGACGTACTCGAAGTGGGCCGTGTCGCCCCGGATGACCACGCCCAGGGCCACCACCGCGTCGAACCGGTGGGCCAGGGCCTGCGCCAGCACCGGCAGCTCGACCGCCCCGTCGACCCGGGCGACCGTGATGTGGTCGACGTTGGATGACTCGCCGGCCTCGATCGCCCGGCTCAGCATGTGCTCGACCAGCTCGCCGTGCCACCGGGTGGCGACGATGCCCAGCGTCAACCCGGTGCCGTCCACCCGTTGCAGGACGGGTGCCCCACTCCCAGCCATTACGCAAGTCCCTCCGCGACCTCGTCGAGCTCGTCCAGCAGGTGACCCATCCGGTCCCGCTTGGTGCGCAGGTAGCGCACGTTCTCGGGGTGAGGCCGGGTCGGCAGGGGCACACGCCCCAGCACGGAAAGTCCGTGCCCTTCCAAGCCTGCCCGCTTGGCCGGGTTGTTGGTGAGCAGTCGCATTGTTTTGATGCCCAGCTCGGTCAGGATCTGCGCGCCGGTGCCGTAGTCGCGCGCGTCCGCGGGCAGGCCCAGGTCCAGGTTGGCGTCGACGGTGTCGCGGCCGAGGTCCTGCAGCTGGTACGCCTGCAGCTTGTGCATGAGCCCGATCCCCCGCCCCTCGTGCCCGCGCATGTACAGCACCACGCCCCGGCCCTCGTCGGCGACCATCTTCATGGACGCCTGCAGCTGCGGGCCGCAGTCGCAGCGTACCGAGCCGAACACGTCCCCGGTCAGGCACTCGGAGTGCACGCGGACCAGGACGTCCTCGCCGTCGCCGAGGTCGCCGTAGACGAGGGCGATGTGCTCGCCGGTGCCGTACCTCTGCGTGTAGCCGACGGCGCGGAACACCCCGTGCTCGGTCGGCAGCCGGGTCTCGGCGACGCGGTCGATCTGGGTCTCGGCGTCGCGGCGGTACGCGATGAGGTCCGCGATGCTGACCAGCGCGAGATCGTGCTCGGCGGCGAACTCGCGCAGGTCGTCCAGGCGCATCATGGTGCCGTCGTCGTTGACCATCTCGCACAGCACGCCGGCCGGGCGCAGGCCGGCCATGGTCGCGAGGTCGATGGCCGCCTCGGTGTGCCCGGCGCGGCGCAGCACCCCGCCGTCCTTGGCCCGCAGCGGCACGATGTGCCCGGGGCGGGTCAGGTCGTGCGGCTGCGTGTCGGCCGAGGCGAGCAGCCGGATCGTATTGGCCCGGTCGGCGGCGGAGATCCCGGTCGTGCCGCCGAAACGCGCGTCGACCGTCACCGTGTAGGCGGTGCCGCGCCGGTCCTCGTTGGTGCGGTACATCGGCGGAAGGTCGAGCCGGTCCGCCTCGGCCTCGGTGATCGGCACGCAGATGTAGCCGGACGTGTAGCGCACCATGAACGCGACCAGCTCGGGCGTGGCGAACTCGGCGGCGAAGATCAGGTCGCCCTCGTTCTCACGGTCCTCGTCGTCCACGACGATGACGGCGCGTCCGGCCGCGATCTCCTTGACGGCCTTCTCGATCGGGTCGAGGCCCGTGATCGGCGCGCTCATGACCGCGGCGCCTTCGCGAGCAGCTTCTCCACGTACTTCGCCATGATGTCGACCTCCAGGTTTACCCGCTCGCCGACGCCCTTGGCACCGAGCGTGGTGAGCTTGAGCGTGGTCGGGATCAGCCCGACCGAGAATCGCGCGGAGCGCGGCGGGGGGCCGACGGTGTCGTCCGTGACGGCCATGACGGTCAGCGAGATGCCGTCGACGGTGATGGAGCCCTTCTCGACCACATAGCGCCCCAGCTCCGCCGGCAGCGAGAACGTCACCGTCTCCCACTGGTCGCCGGCCTCGCGGGACAGGATCTGCCCGACCCCGTCGACGTGGCCCTGCACGATGTGCCCGCCGAGCCGGGTGGCGACGGTCGCGGCCCGCTCGAGGTTGACCGCCGAGCCCGCGCGCAGCGAGCCGAGCGCCGAGCGCTTGAGCGTCTCGCCCATCACGTCGGCGGTGAAGACGCCGTCGGCGTTGTCCACGACGGTCAGGCAGACCCCGTTGACCGAGATCGAGTCGCCGTGGGCGGCGTCGGAGGCGACGGTCGCCCCGCGGATCGACAGCCGCGCCGAGTCGCCCAGCTCGTCGATCGCGACGACCGTCCCGAGCTCTTCGATGATGCCGGTGAACACTGCTCACGCACCTTTCACAGTCGCCGTCAGGCGCACGTCGGGCCCGATCCGGGCGAGGTCGACGACGTCGAGGCCGATCGCCCCGCCGATGCTTTCGATGCCCGCGAACCCCAGCGCCGCGGGCCCGGCCCCGAGCAGCTTGGGTGCGAGATAGGCCACGACCCGGTCGACCAGCCCCGCCGCGAGGAAGGCCCCGGCGAGCGTCGGCCCGCCCTCCAGCAGCGCCACCCGCACCCCGCGCGCATAGAGTTCCCGCAGCATCGCGGGCAGGTCGGCCCGCCCGTCCGCCCCCGGGGAGACGACCCAGGTCGGAGCGGAAAGATCAAAGACCTTCAATCCGGATTCGGTACCCCCTGTGCCCACGACCGACGCCGCCGTGCCCACGACCGGCACCGCCGTGCCCACGACCGGCGCCGCTGCACCCGCGACCGGCGCCGCGGCGAGACTTCCTGCCCCCGCGACCGGCGCCGTGGCGAGGCCGGCGCCGCGGCGGCCCGCGACGACCACCCGCAGCGGCTGGCGGGGCGCCGGCTCACCCTCGGGTGAGCGGACCGTGAGCTGCGGGTCGTCGGCGAGCACGGTGCCGATGCCGGCGATGATCGCGTCGACGCCGGCGCGCAGGCGGTGCACGTCGGCGCGGGCGTCCGGGGACGTGATCCACTTGCTGGTGCCGTCGGCGGCGGCGGAGCGGCCGTCGAGCGTGGCCGCGAACTTCCAGATGACGTAAGGGGTGCCCCGGGAGACCGCGGTGAGCCAGCCCTCCATGGCGTCGTGGGCGAGCTCGTGCAGTACGGAACCCATGTCGACGACGACCCCGGCGGACCGCAACGTCTCGGCACCGCCCGCGGCCAGCGGGTTGGGGTCCGCGACCCCGACCACGACGCGGGCCACCCCCGCCGCGACCAGGGCGCGCGAGCAGGGGCCGGTCCGCCCGGTGTGGTCACAGGGCTCCAGGGTGACGTAGGCGGTGGCGCCGCGGGCCCGCTCCCCCGCCGCCGCGATGGCCCTGACCTCGGCGTGCGGCCCGCCGGCCGGCGCGGTGCGGCCCTCGCCGACGACCTCGCCGCCCGGGCTCACGATGACGCAGCCGACATTGGGGTTGGGGCTGGTCTCGCCGAGGCTCAGGCGCGCCAGTGCGATGGCGCGTCGCATGAACGCTTCGTCGTCTGCCATGGCCCTCTCCCGCGTGGTTCGTGATCACACGCGGGGGGACGCCGTCGAACCCGGCTGGTGAGGCGCCGGGGAGCGCGCAGCGACCCTTCCGGAACCGCCCGAAAACGGGCCGAACCGGATCCCGCGCGCTGAACTCCCATCCGGACTTTGACCGTCGGCCCTGGACTCACACCAGGTCCACCGGCCGATGGCTTCGACCGGGTCGCGGGCTTCCGCGTCCGATTTGGAGCGGTTACCGCCGGTTCGGAATTTCACCGAGCCCCGCCAGCGCGTGGTGGGTACGTACCTTGAGTTTTACACAGAACCGCCGGTCCTTACCGGACGTGTTGCGGGATGTACGTCACAGCTCGACGGCGCTGCGCCGGTCGACCGCCACGTAGTTGCCGTTGTGCTTCTTGGCGACCTTCTTCATCTCGGTCGCGATCGCGATGATCTCCCGCGGGTCGGTGAAGCGCCCGCTCTCGGGCGTGCCGATGGCGACCCCGATGGACAGCGTGACCAGGTTGGGCTGCTGGACCTCGCCGGCGCGAGAGACCACCTCAATGTACCCGCGCTCGGCGTCGACCGGGTCGTAGAGCGCGTCGGAGGCGGCCTGGAACGCCAGGATCGCCTTGGTGGTGAGCTCCTTGAGCTGCTCCGGCGTGCAGACGACGAGGAAGTCGTCGCCGCCGATGTGCCCGAGGAACGCCGGCGGCAGCCCGACCTCGACGACGGCCCGGTGCAGCGCCCGCGCGAGCGCGATGATGAACTCGTCGCCGCGCTGGAACCCGTACACGTCGTTGACGGGCTTGAACCGGTCGATGTCGACGTGCGACACCGCGAAGTCACTCCCGGCCCGAGCCCGGTCGGTGATCTCCCGCAGGATGCGCGTGTTGCCGGGCAGCCCGGTCAGCGGCGAGACCTCCCGGTTCTCCTGGTTGCGCCGCAGCGTGGAGCGCACCCGCGCGACCAGTTCCATGGTGTCGAACGGCTTGACCAGGTAGTCGTCGGCCCCGGCCTGCAGCCCGATCACCTTGTCGGCGGTCTGCCCGCGCGCGGTCAGCAGGATCACCGGCATCGAGGCGGTCATCGGGTCGGCCCGCAGCCGCTTGGTCAGCTCGAGCCCGTCGAGCTGCGGCATCATCCAGTCCACGACGGCGAGCGCCGGCTTGTACTGGTGGATCTGCGCCAGCGCCGTCGCCCCGTCGTTGGCGAGCAGGACGTCGAACCCCTCCAGGGTCAGGTTCACCTCGATGAACCGGGCGATGTCCACATCGTCGTCGACCACGAGAATCAGGTCGCGTTCGCCCACAGCCGTCCCGTTCCGCTCGGATGTTGCGTTGCCCCGCCGCCCGTTCAGTGAGCGGCGGCGATCCCCCGCAGCTTGCGCACGGCCGCGGCGGGGTCCTCCGCCCCGTACACGGCGGTCCCGGCCACGAACGTGTCGGCCCCCGCCTCCGCACAGGCCGCGATCGTATCTTCGGCCACACCGCCGTCGACTTCAATGCGCAGCTCAAGATGGCCACTGTCGATATGCCGTCGCGCCCGGCGCACCTTGTCCAGCAGCTCGGGCAGGAAGGCCTGCCCCCCGAAGCCGGCCTTGATGGTCATGATGAGCAGCAGGTCGAAGTGGGGCAGCAGCTCGAGGTACCCCTCGACGGCGGTGTCCCGGTCGATCGCCAGCCCGGCCCGGCTGCCCGCGGCCCGCAGGTCCTTGGCGACGGCGACGGGATCGGTGGCCGCCTCCGCGTGGATGGTGACGTTGTACGCCCCCGCCTCGGCGTAGCCGGTGGCCCACCGGGCGGGGTCGGCGATCATGAGATGGCAGTCGAACGGCAGCGTGGTCGCCTTGCGCAGGCTCTGCACCACGGGCAGCCCGATCGTGAGGTTCGGCACGAAGTGGTAGTCCATGACATCCACGTGCAGCCAGTCCGCGGCTCCTTCGACGGCCCGGGCCTCATCGGCGAGCCGAGCGAAGTCAGCGGCAAGAATCGAGGGCGCGATCACCACGTTGTCCGACACAGCGTGATGCTAGTGCTGTGACCACGAACGTTGCCCAGGTGGGGGTGTTGTTCGGGGTTATCCGCGAGTTCGTGCCCGATCGGGGCTTTGTACGGCGGTTCGGGGCGCACGGCTGCGAGAATGGTCAGCATGGATGTCGTCGAGGCGATCGTTGGCGATCACGTGCGGTTCGAGGCGCTGCTGCGGGTCCTGCGCACGCGCGACGTCGACGGCGAGGCGGTGCGGGGGCGGCGCCTGGCCGCGCGGCGCGAGCTGGCCGACCTGCTCGTGGCGCACGCCACCGCCGAGGAGTCCGAGGTCTACCCGAAGCTGCGCGAGCTGTCCGGCGGCGGCGCCCACGTCGAGCACGGGGCCGACGAGCACATCGACGGGCACCGCAAGCTGCTCGCGCTGCTCGACGTCGAGGACGTCCTCGCGCCCGAGTTCGACCGGGCCGTCGGCAAGCTGGCCAACTCGCTGGCGCACCACGTCGACGAGGAGGAGCGCACCCTGCTCAACGACGCCCGCCTGCAACTGGACGCCCCCACCCGCGAGGCGCTCGGCGTGACCTGGGTAGCCGAGCGCGACCGGCTGATGGCGGACGGCTGCGGCCGGCGGGAAGCCGTCGCCGCGCTGATCCCCGACCTGCGCCCGCCGCTGCAACGCGACCGCGAGCACTCGCCGCAGAGCTAAGCGGTCCGCCGCAGCAGGGCCACGAACATCGCGTCCGTGCCGTGGCGGTGCGGCCACAGCTGCACCGTCGGGCCGGTGCCGGTCTCGGGCAGCGACGCCGGCAGATACGGGCGGGCATCGACCAGGTCCACCTCGATCGACGAACGCCGCGCCGCCTCGGTGACCGAGACCTCCGTCTCGGCCTGGTGCGGGGAGCAGGTGACGTAGGCGACCACGCCGCCCGGGCGCACCGCGCGGAACGCCGACTGCAGCAGCTCCCGCTGCAGCCGGGTCAGCGGCGGCAGGTCCGAGGGCTGGCGGCGCCAGCGGGCCTCCGGGCGCCGGCGCAGCGCGCCCAGGCCGGTGCACGGGGCGTCGACGAGGACCCGGTCGAACGAGGCCTCGGGCAGGTCCGGGTCCTTACCCACGTCGCGGCCGTCGGCGTTGATGGTGAACACCGGCAGCCCCTGCGTCGCCTTGGCCACCAGCGCCGCCCGGTGGTGGGCGACCTCGGCCGCGGTCACGTGGGCGTCGCGGGTCGCGGCCAGCGCGCCCAGCAGGCCGGCCTTGCCGCCCGGTCCGGCGCACAGGTCCAGCCAGCGCTCGTCGGGGCCGTCCAGGTCGGCGTCGGCGAGCACGGCGGCGACGAGCTGGCTGCCCTCGTCCTGCACGTGGGCGCGCCCCTCGCGGATCGCGGGGATGGACGACGGGTCGCCGCCGCCGGACAGCACCACCGCGTACGGCGAGTAGCGCCCCACCGCCGCCCCGTGCAGGCTCGCCGCCAGGTCGGCGGGGTCGATCAGGCCCGGGCGGGCGCAGAGGTGTACGGGCGGCGGGAGGTTGTCGGCGTCGAGCGCGAGCTCCGCCTCGTCGAGCGAGCCGAGCGCGTCGGCGAACGCGTTGACGATCCAGGCCGGGTGGGCGTGGACCAGCGCGGCGCGGGCGACCGGGTCGGCGGGCGCCAGGCGCTGCAGCCAGGCCGCGCGGTCGGACTCGCCGACGCGGCGCAGGACGGCGTTGGCGAAGCCGGCGGCGCCGGGGACCAGGGACCGGACCAGGTCGACCGTGGTGGCCACGGCGGCGTGGGCGCCGACGCGCATGTGCAGCAGCTGGTACGCCCCGATGCGCAGCGCGTCGCGCACCGGCGGGTCGATGCGGTCCATCGCCCGGTCGGCGGCCGCGGCGACGATCGCGTCGAGGGTGCCGGTCTGGCGCAGGGTGCCGTACGTCAGCTCCGTCGCGAACGCCGCGTCCCGCCCCGACACCCCGTTCTCGCGCAGCAGGCCCGGCAGGACCAGGTTCGCGTACGCGTCGTCGCGGTGGACGGCGGCGACCGCCTCGTAGGCGGCCTCGCGGGCCGGGTCGATCGCCGGGCGGCCGCCGCGCGGCGGGCGGGCCAGCCGGTCGTCGCGGCCGCCGCCGGGCCGCTGCCCCGGGCCGCGGCGGGGCGCCGGGCGGATCAAGAGACGAGCTCCCCCGACTCCACCCTGGCCCCGCGGGCCCAGGCGTCGGCGGGCATCGCCTTCTTGCCGGGGGCCGTGACGGAGCCCAGGACGACCGGCACCGTGCCGGTGCCGACCAGGACCCGGTTGCGCTCGACCGTGATGACGCCGGGCGCCGGGGCGGGCGAGCCGGCGATGACGGTGGCCGCGGCGAGCGGGGTGACCGGGCCGAGCTTGAGCCGCTCGCCCCGGAACGTCGTCCACGCACCGGGCGCCGGGGTGCACGCCCGCACCCGCCGGTCGACCGCGAAGGCCGGATCACCCCAGCGCACCTGGGCGTCCTCGACGGCCAGCTTCGGGGCGATCGAAATGCCTTCCTGCGGCTGCGGTACGGCGGAAAGCGCACCGGCCCCGATGCCGTCCAGGACCCGGACGAGCAGCTCCGCCCCGGACTTCGCGAGCCGCTCGAGCAGGTCGCCGGAGGTGTCGCGCGGGCCGATCGGCTCCGTCAGCGTGCCGTAGACCGGGCCGGTGTCCAGCCCCTCCTCCAGCAGGAAGACGCTCGCCCCGGTGATCTCGTCGCCGTGCAGGACCGAGTGCTGCACGGGCGCGGCGCCCCGCCAGGCGGGCAGCAGCGAGAAGTGCAGGTTCACCCAGCCGTGGCGGGGGATGTCGAGGGCGCTGCGGGGCACGAGCGCGCCGTAGGCGACCACCGGCGCGCAGTCCGGCTCCAGGGCGGCGAGCTGCTCCTGGAACTGCGGGTCGCGCGGCTTGGCCGGGGTGAGCACGGGGATCCCGCGCTCGGTGGCCCAGGCGCTGACCGGGGACGGGACCAGCTGGCGGCCGCGGCCGGCCGGCGCGTCCGGGCGGGTGACGACCGCCACGAGCTCGTGCTCGCTGGCGGCGATGGCGTCGAGGGAGGGCAGGGCCACGGCCGGCGTGCCCGCGAAGACGACCCTCACCGGATGCCGAACAGGCCGTGAGGGCTGGTCTTGACGACCGGGGGCGTCTCGGGGTTGTACCACTCCGCGGCCCGGATCTCCTTCATCGCCTGCTTGCGCCGCTCGGCGTCGAGCCGGTCGACGAAGAGCACGCCGTCGAGGTGGTCGGTCTCGTGCTGGGTGCAGCGAGCCATGAGACCGGTGCCGACGATCTGGATCGGGTCGCCGTGCTCGTTGAAGCCCTTGGCGATGACGTTCTGCCGCCGCTTGGTGTCGACGTACACCCCCGGGATGGACAGGCAGCCCTCGGGACCGTCCTGCTCCTCCTCGTCGGGGAACTCCAGCACCGGGTTGACCAGGTGCCCGACGACGTCGTCGACGTCGAAGGAGAACACCCGCAGCCCGACGCCGATCTGCGGGGCGGCGAGGCCGGTGCCGTTCTGCTGATGCATGGTGTCCAGCAGGTCGGCCACCAGCTTGCGCAGCTCCTTGTCGAAGTCGACGACCGCGTCGGCGGGCGTGCGCAGCACCGGGTCCCCGAACAGGCGGACGGACTGGACGGTCAAGCGGCACCTCATCTGAACTACGGCTGAAATCGGGCCTGTCAAGTCTAGGCTAGCTTTGATCCGTGTCCGATTCGCCTCGCGTCTCGCTGCGGTCGCTGCTGCCCTACCTTCGTGATCATCGGGCCACCCTCGTCGTCGTCGGGGTCCTCTCACTCCTCGGTTCGGTCACCACCCTCGCTCAGCCGCTGCTCACCCGCGAGGTTCTCGACTCCCTGCAGGCCGCGCGCGCGGTGTGGGGCACGGTCGCCCTGCTCGTCGTGGTGCTCGCCGCGGTCGCGGTCCTCACCGCGGTGCGGGACTACCTGCTGCAGCGCACGGCCGAGGGGCTCGTGCTCAGCTCGCGCCGGCGGCTGACGCGGCACCTGCTGCGGCTGCCGATCGGCGAGTACGACCAGCGCCGCACCGGCGACCTGCTCTCCCGCGTCGGGGCGGACACGACGCTGCTGCGGGCCGTGGTCACCTCCGGGCTGTTCGAGACGGTCACCGGCGTGGTGATGGTGGTCGGCGCCGCCGTCGCGATGGTGCTGCTCGACCCGGTCCTGTTCCTCACCTCGGGGCTCGGCCTGGCCCTGGGCCTGTCGATCGCGGTGGTCTTCTCCCGCCGGGTCCGCCCGGCCTCCGAGGTGGCGCAGGCGCGCATCGGCGAGATGACCAGCGCCGTGGAGCGCGCGCTGTCGGCCGCCCGTACGATCCGGGCCAGCAACGCCGAGGACCGGGAGATCGCGACCGTCGAGTCCAGCGCGCGGGAGGCGTACGACGCGGGTGTGCGCATCGCCCGCCTGCAGGCCCTCGTCGGCCCGGCGAGCGTCGCGGCGATCCAGGGCGCGTTCCTGCTCCTGCTCGGCGTCGGCGGCGCGCGGGTCGCCGCGGGCACGATCTCCGTCGGCGACCTGGTGGCGTTCGTGCTCTACCTGTTCTTCCTGGTCATGCCGCTGGGGCAGGCGCTGCACGCGTACACCCAGCTGCAGACCGGCCTCGGCGCGCTGCAGCGGATGGAGGACATCCTGGCCGTGCCGCTGGAGTCCGACACCGGCACCGCGACCCCGGCGGGCGGCCCCGCGGCCGTGGTCTTCGACGATGTCACGTTCGGCTACGCCGCCGCGCCCCAGCCGGTGCTGACGGGCGTGTCGTTCACGGTGCCGTACGGCACGCGGACCGCCCTCGTCGGCCCGTCCGGCGCCGGCAAGTCGACCCTGCTGCAGCTCGTCGAGCGCTTCTACGACGTCACCGGCGGCGTGGTCCGGGTCGCCGGCGTCGACGTGCGCGACCTGCCCCGCGCGGCGCTGCGGGCCCAGCTGGGCTACGTCGAGCAGGAGGCCCCGGTGCTGGCCGGCACCCTGCGCGAGAACCTGCGCCTGACCGTTCCCGACGCCACCGAGGCCCAGATGCTGCGGGTCCTGGCCGCGGTCAACCTGACCGACATCGTCGCCCGCACCGAGCAGGGCCTGGACGCCCAGGTCGGCGAGGGTGGCGTCCTGCTCTCCGGCGGCGAACGCCAGCGCCTGGCGATCGCGCGGACCCTGCTGGCCGCGCCCCCGATCCTCCTGCTGGACGAGCCGACGTCGAACCTGGACGCCCGCAACGAGGTGGCCCTGCGCGACGCGATCGACACGGTCGCCCGCGACCGCACGATGATCGTCGTCGCCCATCGCCTCTCCACGGTCGTGGACGCCGACCAGATCGTGGTCCTGGAGGCGGGCCGGGTCGCCGCGATCGGCCGCCACGACGAGCTGCTGTCGAGCAGCCCTCTGTACCGCGAGCTGGCCACGAACCAGCTCCTGGTCGCGTGAGCGCGCCGGCCTGGGTCGTGGCCGGCCCGCCGGGCGCCGGCAAGTCCACGGTCGCGGGCCTCCTGCTCCGCCTGCTGTCGCCGACGCCGGCCCTGCTGGACAAGGACACGGTGTACGGCGACTTCGTGGCCGCCACGCTGGCCGCGGCCGGCCGGCCCCCGGGCGAGCGCGAGGGCCCCTGGTACGACGCGAACATCAAGCTCCACGAGTACGCCGGGCTGGCCGCCACCGCCCGCGAGATCCGCTCCCACGGCTGCCCGGTCCTGCTGTCCGGCCCGTTCACCGGCCAGATCTCGGACCCGTCGCGCTGGTCGGCGTTCGTGACGTCCCTGGGCGGCGACCCGGTGACACTGGTGTGGGTCCGCTCGGACGCCGCCACGCTGCGGTCCCGGATGCTGGCCCGCGGCTCCCACCGCGACGGCCAGAAACTGGCCCGCTGGCCGGAGTTCCTGGCGGCGATCCCGCCGGAGCGCCCGCCGGCCGTGCCGCACCTGGAGATCGACAACCGCGCCGGGGCGCCGCCGCTGCTCCAGTCGCTGCGGGCGGCCCTGAAGGCGGAGAAACTCGGATGAGCCGAATTCCGCACCAACTTCTCCAGCATCAAGCGTTTTGCCCGTTATGTCGGGCGCTGCCGCGCCACGACATAACGGATTTTTCACCCGGCGGGGTATAAGGGCGACCAGCGGATGGGCCAAGATCGCTCATGGTCCGGGGCGGCAACGGGTCGCGGCTACAGCAGGTCCAGGGGGTCGATCTGGATGCGCACGGGGTCGGCGGCCCGGCGCACGGACCGCGCCCCCGCCGCCGCCTTCAGCGAGAGCGCCAGCGCCTTGCCCGCGGACCGGGCGGTGCGCACCAGCATCCGCTCCTGCCCCTCCGCCGCTGGTACGGGCCCCAGCACCTCGGCCCCCTCGGGCAGCTCGGCCAGTGACAGCAGCTCAGCCACCGCCGTGGGGACCCCGGTCAGGGCCGCGATGCGCACCGCCGGCGGGAAGCCGAGCTCGCGCCGGTCGGCCAGCTCCCGCGCCGCGAGCCAGGCCGGGTCGAACCGCAGCAGCGCCTGCACGGCCACGAGCCCCCCGTCGGCGACGACCACGACCGGCGCGCCGGACCGGGCCAGGGCGGCGGCCGCGAACCACCGCCGCAGCGCCTCCTCGGTCCCCCGCAGGTCGGCGCGCGTGAGGAAGGCCCAGGTGTCCAGCAGCAGCACCGCCCCGTAGCCGCCCTCGGCGACGGGTTCGGCGCCGGGCGTGGCGACGACCAGGGCGGGCCCGCGCGGCACCGAGGCCAGCACCTCGTCGCGCCCGGAGGTGCGGACCTTGGTGTCGGGGAAGGCGCGGGCCAGCTCCTCGGCGGTCCGGCGGGCCCCGACGACGGCCGCGCGCAGGCGCCGGCCGCCACACTCGGGGCAGGCGTGCCCCGCGGCCGGGCGGCCGCACCAGCGGCAGGCCGGGACGCCGTCGGCGGCCGGCAGGGACAGCGGGCCGGAGCAGCGCACGCAGCGCGCGGGCGTGTAGCAGTCGGCGCAGGACACCGCGGGCAGGTATCCGCGGCGCGGCACCTGGATGAGCACGGGGGCGCCCCCGCTCAGGGCGTCGCGGGCGGCGCGCCACGCGATCGTGGGCAGGCGGGCCGCGACCGCCTGCGGGTCGCGGGCGCGCTCGTGCTCGCCGACGGTGATGACCCGGGGCATGGCGCGGCGCAGCTCGTCGCGGGCGGCGCCGACCTCGATCGCCCAGCGGGCCTCGACGAGCTGCTGGGCCTCCGCGGTACGCCCGAAGCCTCCGACGATCGCCGCGCAGCGCTCCTGCTCGGCGCGTGCCAGCAGCACCTGGCGGGCGTGGGGGTACGGCGCGCGCTGCTCGCTGTGCAGGTCGTCGCCGTCGTCCCAGATGGCGACCAGGCCGAGGTCGCCGACCGGGGCGAACGCCGCGGCGCGGGTGCCGATGACGATGCGGGCGGTGCCGCGGGCGGCGGCGAGGAAGCGGCGGTACCGCTCGGCCGGGCCGATCGCCGCCGACAGTGCGACGTGGTGGCCCGGGCCGCCAAGGACGTGCAGCAGGGCGGCGTCGAGGCGGTCGAGGTCGCGGGCGTCGGCGACGACGACGAGCGCGCCCCGGCCCGCGGCGAGGCTCGTCGCGGCGGCCTCGGCGAGCCGGGCCGGCCAGTCCTCGCCGGGCAGGGCGGTCCACACGGCCCGGGGCGCCCGGTCGGTGGCGAGCGCCCGCAGCAGGGCGCTGCCGGCGGTGTACCGCTCCCAGCCGGCCCCGAATCCGGCCGTCGAGGGCAGCGTGAACGGCGCGGGGGCCGGCTCGGGCGCGGCGGCCTCGGTCCTGGCGTGCCGCGGCGGGATCGCCAGGCGCAGGACGTCGGAGAGCGTGCCGGCGTAGCGGTCGGCGATCTCCCGGGCCAGGCGCGCCACCTGCGGGGTCAGCACCCGCTCGGGCGAGACCGCGCGATCCAGGAACGACAGCCGGCCCCCGTGCTCGGTCTCGGTGGTGCGCTCCAGCACGATGCCGTCGACGAGCTGGCCGCCGAAGCGGACCCGCACGCGGGTGCCGGGCCGGGCGATGTCCGCGGCGGTGTGCGGCACCAGGTAGTCGAAGGGGCGGTCGAGGTGCGGCAGGGGGCTGTCGACGCAGACGCGGGCGATCGGCGAATCGTCGGCGGCGCGTTTCGGCGGGGCGGCCGCACGGGCCGCGCGCGCCTTCCCGCCGGCATTTCCGGCAATGCGCTCCGCGGCCGCGCGCGGTTGCAACTCCGACTCCGGGAACAACGCCGATTCAATAGGTTCTGATCGATCATTTGACGCCGCGGGGGCGTCCTCCGGAGTGGAATGAATAGACTTCAACCGATCAGGTCCGGGTTTAGAAAATGACGAAGGCCGATCAATCCGGGGTTCGGGCTGATCGGCCAACGTCGGCGTGCGGGGGGCGGGCGTCAGGCGCCGGCGGCCGACTTCAGCTCGGCCGTGCGGGAGGCCTGCTCCCACGTGAAGCCGGGCAGCTCACGGCCGAAGTGCCCGTAGGCGGCCGTCTGCTGGTAGACCGGCTTGAGCAGGTCCAGGTCGCGGATGATGGCGGCCGGGCGCAGGTCGAAGACCTCGTTGATGGCCTTCTCGATGCGCTCGACCGGCACGACCTCGGTGCCGAAGGTCTCCACGAACAGCGAGACCGGGTGCGCCTTGCCGATGGCGTAGGCGACCTGCACCTCGCAGCGGTCGGCCAGGCCGGCGGCGACCACGTTCTTGGCCACCCAGCGCATCGCGTAGGCCGCGGAGCGGTCCACCTTGGACGGGTCCTTGCCGGAGAAGGCGCCGCCGCCGTGGCGCGCGTAGCCGCCGTACGTGTCGACGATGATCTTGCGGCCGGTCAGGCCAGCGTCGCCCATCGGGCCGCCGATCTCGAAGCGGCCGGTCGGGTTGACCAGCAGCCGGTAGCCCTCGGTCTGCAGGCCCAGGCCCTCGAGCTCGGGGGCGATGACGTGCTCGCGCACGTCCGGGGTGAGCAGGGAGTCCAGCGAGATGTCCGGGGCGTGCTGGCTGGACACCACGACGGTGTGCAGCCGCACCGGGCGCAGGCCGTCGTACTCGATCGTGACCTGGGTCTTGCCGTCCGGCCGCAGGTAGGGGATCGTGCCGTCCTTGCGCACCGCGGAGAGCCGGCGGGCCAGGCGGTGCGCCAGTGCGATCGGCAGCGGCATGAGCTCCGGGGTCTCGTTGCACGCGAAGCCGAACATCATGCCCTGGTCGCCGGCGCCCTGCAGGTCGAGCGCGTCACCGCCGCCGCTGCCGCCCTCGCGAACCTCGATCGCCGAGTCCACGCCCTGCGCGATGTCGGGCGACTGGGACCCGATCGACACGCTCACGCCGCAGGACGCGCCGTCGAAGCCCTTCTTGGACGAGTCGTAGCCGATGCCCAGGATCGTCTCGCGGACGATCTTCGCGATGTCGGCGTAGGCGGTCGTGGTCACCTCGCCGGCGACGTGGACCTGGCCGGTCGTGATGAGCGTCTCCACGGCCACCCGGCTGCGCGCGTCCTGGGAGAGGAGCGCGTCGAGAACGCCGTCACTGATCTGATCGGCGATCTTGTCCGGGTGACCTTCGGTAACCGACTCTGACGTGAACAGGCGGCGTGCCAATGGTGCTCCTCAGGGGGCTTCGGCGGTCGACAAGGAAGTTTGGCCAGAGTGTACGACCTGAGCGTGCTGCGGCGGTCGCGGGACTGGCGGGATTTTTGGTGCGACATTGCGCCGCGGCACTGCGGGACCGGGCGCGTGATCAGGGCAGACGATCGGCGATCCGGTCCAAAATCCTATCAGCAAGGTCGTCTTTGGACAGTTCGGGCAATGCGTCACGACTGCCGTCGGCCCCCAGGATGACCGCCTGGTTGCGCTCGGCGCCGAACGTCTTGTCCACCCCGACCTCGTTGACCACGATCAGGTCGGCCTGCTTACGCAGGAGCTTCTCGCGACCGGCGGCGACGGCCCGATCCAGGTCGGCGGTCTCGGCCGCGAACGCAACGAGGACCTGCCCCTCGGCCTTGGCCGCGCCGAGCTCGGCGGCGATGTCGGGGTTGGTGAGCAACTCCAGCACGGGCGCGACGCCGTCCACCTTCTTGATCTTGCTGGCGGCGAAGCTCGCGGGGCGGAAGTCGGCGGGCGCGGCCGCCATGACCACGGCATCGGCGCCCTTCGCGGCGGCCACGACGGCCGTGCGCAGCTGCTCGGTGGTCTCGACCCGCACCACGTCGGCGCCGGCCGGGTCGGGCAGGGCGACGTTGGCGGCGACCAGGGTGACCCGGGCGCCACGGGCGACGGCGGCACGGGCGATCGCGTATCCCTGCTTGCCCGACGAGCGGTTGCCGATGAACCGGACCGGGTCGATCGGCTCGCGGGTGCCGCCCGCGGTGACCACGACGTGCCGTCCGGCGAGGTCGGACTCGACGGTGCCGCGGCGCAGCAGGCGCGTCGCGACCGCGAAGATCTCGGCCGGCTCGGGCAGGCGGCCCTTGCCGGTGTCGGCCCCGGTGAGCCGGCCCACGGCGGGCTCCAGGACCACGGCGCCGCGCGAGCGCAGGGTGGCCACGTTGGCCCGGGTGGCGGGGTGCTCCCACATCTCCGTGTGCATCGCCGGCGCGAAGAGCACCGGGCACCGGGCCGTGAGCAGCGTGTTGGTGAGCAGGTCGTCGGCCAGGCCGTGAGCGGCCTTGGCGAGCAGGTCGGCGGTGGCCGGGGCGACGACGACCAGGTCGGCCTCGCGGCCGAGGCGGACGTGGGGCACCTCGTGGGCGCCGGTCCAGACGTCGGTGCTGACCGGCTGGCCGGACAGCGCCGCCCAGGTGGCCTCGCCGACGAAGGTGAGCGCCGCGGCGGTGGGCACGACCCGCACCCGGTGACCGGACTCGGTCAGCCGCCGCAGCAGCTCGCAGGCCTTGTAGGCGGCGATGCCACCGGCGACGCCGAGGATGACCCGAGGCGGGCGGTCCTCGGCGCGCTGGTCGGGCATCGCGTCGCTCAGGGCGTCTCTTCGATGCGCTCGGCGGTCAGCAGCCCGCTGTTGATCTCGCGCAGGGCGATGGAGAGCGGCTTCTCCTGCGGCGTGGTCTCCACGAGCGGCCCCACGTACTCGAGCAGCCCCTCACCCAGCTGGCTGTAGTAGGCATTGACCTGGCGGGCACGCTTCGCCGCGAAAATCACCAGGGCATACTTCGACGTCGTCTTCTCAAGCAGCTCGTCGATCGGCGGGTTGGTGATCCCCTGCGGGTCTGCCACGGTTCCGGCCACGGATAAAACCTCAACACTTCCCAATGGACAGCTCACGAACTGAACAACCTTACACCAAGCTGCAAGAACACCGACGCGCCCGGACCGTGAGGTCCGGGCGCGTCGGGGTCGTTATACCGGTCCGGGGGACCGCCGGGGCGTCACTTGCCGCCGGCGAACTCCCCGAGCAGGGCCTTGCGCTGCTGGTCACCCAGGCCGCGCAGGCGGCGGCTCTCGGCGATCTTCAGCTTCTCCATGATCTGCGTTGCGCGGATCTTGCCGATGCCGGGCATCGCCTGGAGAACGGCCGAGACCTTGAGCTTGCCGACGACGTCGTCGGACTCCGCACGGTCGATTACGGCGGCAAGCGTCGTCTTGCCCTGCTTGAGTTGCTCCTTCAGCTCAGCGCGAGCCTTGCGGATCTCAGCCGCCTTTTCCAAAGCGGCCGCGCGCTGTTCCGGGCTCAGTGACGGGAGCGGCACCAGGTCTCCTCAGGTCCCTTGAAAAAAGTGTTGATGGTCTAGCGCCGGGAAAACTAGCGGTCAGAAGCCATTTCGGCAACGTCGGAAGACAAGATCGACGCCTTGTGAAAATTTGATGATCACGCAGTGATCGCAATTGCGGACGCACAGGAATCACGCGCCCGGTCCGCGGCGGCCCGTAGAGCGGCCGGATCCGGGCCGGCCGAGAGGACCTCGCGGGACCACGACGGCAGGACGAGACCGAGCGCGTCGCCGAACACGGCGCGCAGGTCCTCGGCCCGCCCGCCCTGCGCGCCGAGGCCCGGCGCGAGGATCGGTCCATTGAGGCTGGTCAGCGCGTGGCCGGTCGGCCCGACGGTCGCGCCGACCACGGCGCCAATGTCACCCATCGGGCTGATACCCGCGTTGACCTGCGAAATCTCGTCGATGATGGTCTGCGCGACGGTCCGCCCGTCGGCCGCGACGGCCCGCTGGACGGCCGCGCCCTCGGGGTTGGAGGTGAGCGCCAGGACGAACGCGCCGAGCCCGTTGCCCCGGGCCTTGTCGATGATCGGGCGCAGCGATCCGAAGCCGAGGTAGGGACTGACGGTGACCGCGTCGGCGCACAGCGGCGAGGACGGATCGAGGTACGCGTCGGCGTAGGCGGCGGCCGTGGAGCCGATGTCGCCGCGCTTCACGTCGAGAATCACCAGCGTGCCGGAGCCGCTCAACTGTCGGATAACCGACTCGAGGCAAGCTATGCCCCTGGAGCCGAAACGCTCAAAAAAGGCGGACTGGGGCTTGAGCGCCGCGACCCGTCCGGCCAGGGCCTCCCCCACCGTCCGGCCGAACGCTTCCAGGCCCTTGACATCGTCGGAGAGGCCCCAGGCGGCCAGGAGGGAGGGGTGAGGGTCGATCCCCACGCACAGGGGCCCCAGCGCGTCCATGGCGGCCCGCAGGCGGGCCCCGAACGGTTCGGTCACGTCATGCTCCTCGTCGCCGCCACGGCCCCGCGCACGAGCGAGGGGCCGTGGTAGATCAGTCCGGTGTAAACCTGCACGAGGGAGGCGCCGGCCTCGAGCATCCGCTGGGCGTCCTCCGGCCGGGTGATCCCGCCGACGCCGATGACGGGCAGGCCGCTCTCCTTGGTCACGAACCGCACGACCTCCAGGGCCCGCGGCGCGAGCGGCCGCCCGCTGAGCCCGCCCGCCTCGGGGGTGCTGACGCCGGGCCGCTCCACGGTCGTGTTGGTCGCGATGAGCCCGGCCACGCCCAGCCCGAGGCAGACGTCGAGCAGGTCGCCCAGGGCGGCGTCGGTGAGGTCCGGCGCGACCTTCACCAGGATCGGCACGGGGCCGCCGAGCGCCTGGGCCTCGGCGCGCAGGGCGCCCAGCAGCGCCGACAGGTGCGCCTTGTCCTGCAGTTCGCGCAGGCCGGGGGTGTTGGGCGAGCTGACGTTGATCGCGAAGTAGGAGCCCAGGGAGTACAGCTGCCGGAAACTGTGCACGTAGTCCTCGACGGCCCCGGTCAGCGGGGTCACCTTCGACTTGCCCAGGCTGATGCCCAGGGGCACCGGCAGCGGCCCGAACGCGCGCAACCGCGCCGCCAGCGCCTCGGCGCCGGCGTTGTTGAACCCCATCCGGTTGACGATCGCCTCGTGCTGGGGCAGGCGGAACAGCCGCGGCCGGTCGTTGCCCGGCTGGGCGTGCCGGGTGACCGTGCCGACCTCGACGAAGCCGAAGCCCAGGCGGGGCCAGGCGCCCAGCGCCCGGCCGTCCTTGTCCATGCCGGCGGCGAGCCCGACCGGGTTGGGGAAGTCGACCCCGAACACGCTCCGGCGCGCCCCGGGCGGGCTGTAGGGCACCCGAGCCCGGGGCACACGCGCCAGCATCCGCAGGGTCCGCTCGTGCACCGACTCGGCGTCGCCGCCGCCGAGCCGGAACAGCACCGGGCGGACCACCCGCGTGTAGAGGCTCACCGCGCCTCCCGCAGGGCCGCATGCAGCTCCTGCAGCGGCCGGACCGACATCTCGCCGCGGATGAGGGCCTCCACACCCATCACCGCGGCCGCCGCGCCGGGCAGGGTCGTGATGCACGGGATGTCCGCGACCACCGCGGCGCTGCGGATCTCGTACCCGTCCTGCCGCCCCGACGACCCCTGCGGTGTGTTGATCACGAGGTCGACCTCGCCGCCCGCGATGAGCGAGACGGCGTTGCGCCCGCCGCCCTCCTCGAAGTGCTTGGGCACGATCTCGCACGCGACGCCGTAGCGGCGCAGCACCTCGCCGGTGCCGGCGGTCGCCACGATCGCGAAGCCGAGGTCGGCCAGGCGCTTGACCGGGAACACGATCCCGCGCTTGTCCCGGTTGGCCACGGTGACCAGGACCGTGCCCGAGGTGGGCAGCGAGCCGTACGCGGCCGCCTGCGACTTGGCGAAGGCGTGCCCGAACGACGGGTCGATGCCCATGACCTCACCGGTCGACTTCATCTCCGGGCCGAGCAGGTTGTCCACGCCCTTGCCCTCGATGGTGCGGAACCGCTTGAAGGGCAGCACCGCCTCCTTGACCGCGATCGGCGCGTGCCCGGGCAGCGAACCGCCGTCGCCCTCGGCCGGCAGCAGCCCCTCGGCGCGCAGCTCGGCGATGGTGGCGCCGAGCGCGATGCGGGCGGCCGCCTTGGCCAGCGGTACCGCGGTCGCCTTGGACACGAACGGCACCGTGCGCGAGGCACGCGGGTTGGCCTCCAGCACGTACAGCACGTCGTCCTTGAGCGCGTACTGCACGTTGAGCAGCCCCCGCACCCCGATCCCGCGCGCGATGGCGACCGTGTAGCGGCGCACCTCGGCCAGGTGCACGGCGGCGAGGGTGATCGGCGGCAGCGCGCAGGAGGAGTCGCCGGAGTGGATGCCGGCCTCCTCGATGTGCTCCATCACGCCGCCGAGGTACACCTCCCCGGTCGCGTCGCACAGCGCGTCCACGTCGATCTCGATGGCGTCGTCGAGGAAGCGGTCGACGAGCACCGGGTGCGCGGGCGAGATCTCGGTGGCCCGGCCGATGTAGTCGCGCAGGGTCGGCTCGTCGTAGACGATCTCCATGCCGCGACCGCCGAGGACGTAGGAGGGGCGCACCAGCACCGGGTAGCCGATCTCGTCGGCGATGAGCTTCGCCTCCGGGAACGTGGTCGCGGTGCCGTGCGCCGGGGAGCGCAGCCCGGCCTCGGTGAGCAGCTTGCCGAACAGGCCGCGGTCCTCGGCGAGGTCGATGGCGGCCGGCGACGTGCCGACGATCGGCACCCCGGCCGCCTCCAGGCGCTCGGCGAGGCCGAGCGGGGTCTGCCCGCCCAGCTGCACGATGACGCCGACGACGCCCGGGCCGCCCGCCGCCCGGCCGGAGCTGTCCTCGGCGTGCACGACCTCGAGGACGTCCTCGAAGGTCAGCGGCTCGAAGTACAGCCGGTCGGCGGTGTCGTAGTCCGTGGAGACGGTCTCGGGGTTGCAGTTGACCATCACGGTCTCGAAGCCCTTGGCCCGCAGTGCCATGACCGCGTGCACGCACGAGTAGTCGAACTCGATGCCCTGGCCGATGCGGTTCGGGCCGGAGCCGAGGATGATCACCTTCGGCCGGTCGGACGGGATGACCTCGGTCTCGTCCTCGTAGGTGCTGTAGTGGTACGGCGTGCCGGCGGCGAACTCCGCCGCGCACGTGTCCACGGTCTTGTACACCGGCCGCAGCCTCAGCCGGTGGCGCAGCGAGCGCACGCCGTCCTCGCCGGCGAACTCGGGCCGCAGCGCGGCGACCTGCCGGTCGGACAGCCCCGCACGCTTGGCGCGGCGCAGCAGCGGCGCGTCGAGCACCGCGGCTTCGATGATCTCCGCGCGCAGTTCGACGAGCGCGGCGAGCTGGTCGACGAACCACGGGTCGAACCCGGACGCCTCGGCGACCTCGGCAACCGTGTGCCCCTGCCGCAGGGCCAGCTCCGCGGTGTAGAGGCGGCCGTCGTGCGGGATGCGCAGATCCGACAGCAGCGATGCGTCGGGAATGGTCCAGAAGCCCGCTGCTTTGGTCTCCATCGAGCGCATGGCCTTGCCGAGCGCCTCGGCGAAGGTCCGGCCCAGCGACATCGCCTCCCCCACCGACTTCATCGTGGTGGTCAGCTCCGCGTCGGCGCCGGGGAACTTCTCGAACGCGAACCGCGGGATCTTCACCACCACGTAGTCCAGCGACGGCTCGAAGGCGGCCGGCGTCTTGAGGGTGATGTCGTTGGGGATCTCGTCGAGGGTGTAGCCGATGGCGAGCTTCGCGGCGATCTTGGCGATCGGGAAGCCGGTCGCCTTCGAGGCCAGGGCGCTGGAGCGCGACACCCGCGGGTTCATCTCGATGACGACGAGCCGGCCGGTGCCCGGGTGCACGGCGAACTGGATGTTGCAGCCGCCGGTGTCGACCCCGACCTCGCGCAGCACGGCGATGCCGAGGTCGCGCAGCCGCTGGTACTCCACGTCGGTGAGCGTCATCGCCGGCGCCACGGTCACCGAGTCGCCGGTGTGCACGCCCATCGCGTCGACGTTCTCGATCGAGCACACGACGACGACGTTGTCGTGCTTGTCGCGCATGAGCTCGAGCTCGTACTCCTTCCAGCCCAGCACGCTCTCCTCGATGAGCACCTCGTGCACCGGGGACGCGGCCAGGCCGCCGCCGGCGAGGCGCTGCAGGTCCTCGGGCGTGTGCGCCATGCCGGAGCCGAGGCCGCCCATGGTGAACGAGGGGCGAATGACGACCGGCAGGCCGAGCTCGGCGACGGTCGCGTGCACCTCCTCCATGGAGTGGCAGACCCGCGAGCGCGGGGTCTCGCCGCCGGCGCGGGCGACGATGTCCTTGAACAGCTGCCGGTCCTCGCCGCGGCGGATGGCGTCGATGTCGGCGCCGATGAGCTCCACGCCGTACTTCTCCAGGACCCCGGCCTCGTGCAGCGCGACGGCGGTGTTGAGCGCCGTCTGCCCGCCGAGCGTGGCCAGCAGCGCGTCGGGGCGCTCCTTGGCGATGACCTGCTCGACGAACTCGGGCGTGATCGGCTCGACGTAGGTCGCGTCGGCGAACTCGGGATCGGTCATGATGGTCGCCGGGTTACTGTTGACCAGGCTGACCCGCAGGCCCTCGGCCCGCAGCACGCGGCAGGCCTGGGTGCCGGAGTAGTCGAACTCGCAGGCCTGGCCGATGACGATCGGGCCGGAGCCGATGACGAGGACGTGCCGGAGGTCGGTGCGCTTAGGCATTGCTCTGCATCAGCTCCGCGAATCGATCGAACAGGTAATCCGCGTCGTGCGGCCCCGCTGCTGCCTCCGGGTGGTACTGCACGGTGAAGGCCGGCACGTCGAGGCAGCGCAGCCCCTCGACCACGTTGTCGTTGAGGCAGACGTGGCTCACCTCGACGGCGCCGAACTCGGTCTGGACCCGCCCCTGCAGGGGCGCGTCGACCGCGAAGCCGTGGTTGTGGCTGGTCACCTCGACCTTGCCGGTGCTCCGGTCGAGCACCGGCTGGTTGATGCCGCGGTGCCCGTACCCCAGCTTGTAGGTGCCGAACCCGAGCGCGCGGCCGAGGATCTGGCTGCCGAAGCAGATCCCGAACAGCGGGATCTGCTGCGACATGACGGCCTTCGCCAGGTTCACCGGGCCGTCGGCCGTGGCCGGGTCGCCCGGGCCGGGCGAGAAGAACACGGCGTCGGCGCCCAGGGCCTTGATGTCCGCGAGCGTCGCCGAGGCGGGCAGCACATGGGTGGTGACCCCGCGGGCGGCGAGCCGGCGCGGGACGTTGCGCTTGATGCCGAGGTCGATCGCCGCGACCGTGAGCCGGTGCTCGCCCTGGGCCGGTACGGTGTACTGCTGCGCCGTGCTCACCTGCGCCGACAGGTCGGCGCCGAGCATCTGCGGCTGCTGCCGGACGCGCTCCAGCAGCGCCTCGTGGTCGGTCTCGACGCTGGAGACCCCGACCCGCATAGCGCCCCGCTCGCGCAGGTGCCGGGTCAGCGCGCGGGTGTCGATGCCGCTGATCCCGACGACGTTCTCGGCCTCGAGCCGCTCCTGCAGGCTGCGCTCGGCGCGCCAGTTGGAGTAGGCGCGGGACGGGTCGCGCACCACGTAGCCGGCGACCCAGATGCGGTCGGACTCGTCGTCCTCGCCGTTGATGCCGGTGTTGCCGATCTGCGGGGCGGTCTGCACGACGACCTGGCGGTGGTAGGACGGGTCGGTGAGCGTCTCCTGGTAGCCCGTCATGCCGGTGTTGAAGACCGCCTCGCCGAACGTCTCGCCGACGCCGCCGAAGGCCTCACCCCGGAAGGTGCGTCCGTCCTCGAGGACTAGCAGGGCCTCTCTGCGCCTCACCGTGTCGCCTTTCCGTTCAGCACCGTCGGCTCGCCGCGCAGGTAGGTCGCCTCGATGCGGCCGCGCAGTTCCATTCCGGCGTAGGGGGTGTTCCGCGAGCGGCTGGCCAGCGCCGTGGGGTCGACGTTCCAGCGCACGTTCGGGTCGAGGATCGCGATGTTGGCCGGCTGCCCCACCGCCAGCGGGGTGCCGTGACCGGCAAGCCCGGCGATGCGGGCCGGCGCGGCGGACATCCACTCGGCGATGCGGTCCCACTTCGGGCCCATGGTCGCCACCACGATCGCGAGGGCGGTCTCCAGCCCGAGCATGCCGGGCCGGGCGTACGCCCACTCGCACTCCTTGTCCTCCACGCTGTGCGGGGCGTGGTCGGTGGCGACGCAGTCGATGGTGCCGTCGAGCAGCCCCTCGCGCAGGGCCAGCACGTCGGCCTCGGTGCGCAGCGGCGGGTTGACCTTGAAGACGGGGTCGTACTGCGTGGCGCGGTCCTCGGTGAGCAGCAGGTGGTGCGGGGTGACCTCGGCGGTGACCCGCCAGCCCTTGGACTTGGCCCAGCGGATCAGCTCGACGCTGCCGGCGGTGGAGACGTGGCAGATGTGCAGGCGCGCGCCGACGTGCCCGGCCAGCAGCGCGTCACGGGCGATGATCGCCTCCTCGGCCACGGCCGGCCAGCCGGTCAGGCCCAGCCGGGCGGCGACCTCGCCCTCGTTCATCTGCGCGCCGGTGGTCAGCCGCGGCTCCTCGGCGTGCTGGGCGATGACCCCGTCGAAGGCCTTGACGTACTCCAGCGCCCGCCGCATGAGCCGCGGGTCGTGCACGCAGTGCCCGTCGTCGGAGAAGACCCGGACCCGGGCCGCGGAGTCGGCCATCGCGCCGAGCTCGGCCAGCTGCTCCCCGGCCAGGCCGACCGTGACGGCGCCGATCGGCTGCACGTCGACCAGGCCGGCCTCGCGCCCGAGCCGCCACACCTGCTCGACCACGCCGGCGGTGTCGGCGACCGGCGAGGTGTTGGCCATCGCGCACACCGCCGTGTAGCCGCCCAGGGCCGCCGCGCGGGAGCCGGACTCGACGGTCTCGGCGTCCTCGCGGCCCGGCTCGCGCAGGTGGGTGTGCAGGTCGACCAGGCCCGGCAGCGCGATCTTCTCACCGGTCTTGTCCGGGTCGATCCGCACGATGATCCCGTCCTCGACCGTGATCTCGCCGAGCTGGGTGTTGGAGATGATCACAATGTTCCTCCTGGTCGTGGACTGCGGGGCTCGCAAGCTCGCTCCTCGCTCACGAACTGCGGGGCCGGCCGGCTCGCTGCTTGCTGCTCGCTCACGGCTTGCCTCCCAGCAGCAGGTAGAGGACCGCCATGCGCACGGAGACGCCGTTGGCGACCTGTTCGACGATCGTGGAGCGGGCGGAGTCGGCCACCTCGGGGGCGATCTCCATGCCGCGGTTCATCGGGCCGGGGTGCATGACGATCGCGTGCTGGGGCAGGCGGCGCATGCGCGGGACGTCGAAGCCGTAGCGCCGGGAGTACTCGCGCTCGGAGGGGAAGTACGCCTGGTTCATCCGCTCCCGCTGGACCCGCAGCATCATCACCACGTCGGTGCCGGGAACCACCGCGTCGAGGTCGTAGCAGGTGTCGGCCGGCCACGCCTCGACGCCGACCGGCAGCAGGGTCGGCGGCGCGACGAGCGTCACCTTCGCCCCGAGCGTGTGCAGCAGCTGCACGTTGGAGCGGGCGACCCGCGAGTGCAGCACGTCGCCGACGATCGTCACGTTGAGCCCGGCGAGGCGGCCCAGGCGGCTGCGCATGGTGTACGCGTCCAGCAGCGCCTGCGTCGGGTGCTCGTGGGTGCCGTCGCCGGCGTTGACCACGCTGCCGTCGACCCAGTTGGCGAGCCGGTGCGGGGCGCCGCTGGCCGGGTGCCGGATGACGACGGCGTCGGCCCCCATCGCCTGCAGGGTGAGCGCCGTGTCCTTGAGACTTTCACCCTTGGAGACGCTGGAGCCCTTCGCCGAGAAGTTGATGACGTCGGCGGACAGACGCTTGGCGGCGGCCTCGAACGAGATCCGCGTGCGGGTCGAGTCCTCGTAGAAGAGGTTGACGACGGTCCGGCCGCGAAGGGTCGGCAGCTTCTTGACCTCGCGTGCGGCGAGGCTCGCCATCTCCCCGGCGGTGTCGAGCACCAGGGTGGCGGTGGGCGCGTCGAGGTCGGCCACGCTGAGCAGGTGCTTGATCACGCCCGCTCCCCCTTTCCGCTCGATCCTCTGCTCTTGATCCGGACCGCGTCCTCGCCGTCGATCTCGGCCGTCAGCACCCGCACGCTCTCGTCGATCGAGGTCGGGATGTTCTTGCCCACGTAGTCGGCCCGGATCGGCAGCTCGCGGTGGCCCCGGTCGACCAGGACGGCCAGCTGGACGGCGCGCGGCCGGCCCAGGTCCTTGAGCGCGTCCAGCGCGGCCCGCACGGTCCGGCCGGAGAACAGCACGTCGTCGACGAGGATGACCCGGCGCCCGTCGAGGCCGCCGGGAGGAATCTCGGTGTGACCCACGGCACGGGTCTTCTGCAGGCGCAGATCGTCCCGATAGAGCGTGATGTCCAACACACCCACCGGGACGTCGAATCCCTCGAAAGCCGCGATCCGGGCGGCCAGGCGGCGGGCCAGAGGCACACCGCGCGTAGGTACGCCCAGCAGCACCGTTTCGGCCGCGCCGGACGTCTTTTCCAGGATCTGGTGGGCAATCCGGTCCACCACACGGGCGAAATCCGCCGCCGTTAGGATGGTTTTGCCCAGCTCAGTGCCGGTTGTCGGGGACGACAAAACCGGACCTCCTTCCCCGCCTCACCGGACGGGTCGTTAAAGGACGTCGAACGCCGACTACCCTAACAACCGTCCTGACCAGGGCAACGGAAGGGTCTCGACCACTTGACCGCGCGTCGTGAGCCAGTTACGGTCACGCTCCGTAGCGATCGCTGGGGAAACCCCTCAGGCCAGTGACTGGGAGTGTCCGTATGCCGTCTGAGTACGCCAAGTCTCTTGGTGCTCGCCTGCGTTCCATCCGACAGCAGCAGGGGCTGTCTCTGCAGGGTGTCGAGGAGAAGTCGGCCGGGCGCTGGAAGGCCGTCGTCGTCGGGTCGTATGAGCGTGGCGACCGTGCCGTCACCGTTTCTCGCCTGGCCGAGCTGGCCGAGTTCTACCGCGTGCCCGTCGCCGAGCTGCTGCCCGAAGGCAGTGGCGTGCGCCACGAGCCCACCAACAAGATCGTCCTCGACCTGGAGCGGCTCTACGACGCCGGCGCCGAGGACCTCGCCTACGTCGCCCGTTACGCCCGCGCCATCCAGCAGCAGCGCGGCGACTACAACGGCCGCGTGCTGTCGATCCGGGCCGACGACCTGCGCGCCCTGGCGATCGTCTACGACGCCTCGCCGTCGGGCCTGGTCGAGAAGCTCAACGAGCACGGCGTGCTGGTCACCGACCCGCGGAGCCTGTTCCAGAGCTGATCGGGTTCTTGAAAAGGGGCCGCGCCCGCCGGCGTGGCCCCTTTCACGTTCTCGGGCGAGGCTTCGGATCAGGTCGCGTAGTCGGCGATGCGGCCGAGGATGCCGTTGAGGAAGCGCGGCGAGTCGTCGGTGGACAGCGTCTCGGCCAGCTCCACCGCCTCGGTGATCGCCACCGGGTTGTCGATCTCGTCGTTGTACAGCAGCTCGTAGACGGCGATGCGGGCCAGGTTGCGGTCCACCACCGGCATCCGCTCCAGCGTCCAGCCCTCGGCGTAGCTCGACAGCAGCTCGTCGATGCGCGCCGCGTGGTCCTCGACGCCCTCGACCAGGCGGACCGTGTACGGCAGGTAGCCGGGGCGGGGCTCCTCCAGGTTGGCCACGTAGGCGGCCAGCACCGACCCGCGCGGCTCCCCGCGCAGGTCGGCCTGGTAGAGCACGTCCAGGGCCCGCTTGCGCGCCTTGCGCCGCGCCGTCATCTGGGCGGTGACGTCCCCGCCCAGGAATGAGCTTCCGGAAGCGGAGTTGGTCACGCCCGGCCCAGGTAACGGCTGTCGCGGGTGTCGACCTTGATCTTCTCGCCGGTCGAGATGAACAGCGGAACGTTGACCGTGGCGCCGGTCTCCACCGTGGCCGGCTTGGTGCCGCCGGTCGAGCGGTCGCCCTGCAGGCCCGGCTCGGTGTAGGTGACCTCGAGGATCACCGAGGTCGGCAGCTCGACGTAGAGCGGGGCGTCCTCGTGCGTGGCCACGATCACCTCGGCCTCGGGGAGCATGAACTTGCTCGCCTCGCCGACCGTGCCGCCGGGGACCGTGATCTGGTCATACGTGTCCAGGTCCATGAACACGTAGTCCTCGCCGTCGGCGTAGAGGTACTGCATCGTGCGCTTGTCGACCGTGGCGGTGTCGACCTTGGTCCCGGCGTTGAACGTGCGGTCGACCACCTTGCCGGAGAGCACGTTCTTGAGGGTGGTCCGCACGAACGCGCCGCCCTTGCCCGGCTTGACATGCTGGAACTCAACGACGGTCCACAGGTCGCCGTCGAGGTTGAGCACCAGGCCGTTCTTCAGGTCGTTCGTGGATGCCATGTGATTTAACGTCGCTTTCGTCGCGGCCGGCCCGCAGACCGGGAAGAGTTGGTCCCGACGGTTGGCGGGAAAAGGCCCGGAGAAGTGTACCGGGAAAGCAGAAATGGCCCGAAGCAGTGTACCGGGCCGTGGGGTCCGTGTTCATCTTGCCGTATCCATCGAGACACCTGACTCTGCCAGCGTGCCGGGGTGGGAAGACCGGACCTCCTCAACCGTACCCTGGGCCTTGCCGGTTCCGTCGCGATCGCGGTGGGCGGGATGGCCGCCGGGGCGCTTCCCGATCCCGAGCGCGACCCGTTCGCTCACTGGCCGGTGATCCGCGAGCTGCGCTCCCTCCCACTCGTGGCGATCGCGTGCACGTATGTCGGCCTGGCGCTGCTGTGCGGTGCCTGGCTGCGGCTGCGCGGCACACTGGACGAGCAGCGCCCGTCCGACCTGGTCCGCACGTTCCTGTGCTGGGCGGCGCCGCTGGTGCTCGTGCCGCCGATGTTCAGCCAGGACGTGTACAGCTACCTCGCCCAGGGCGCGATGGTGCACGAGGGGCTCGACGCGTACAAGTTCGGCCCGTCCCTGCTCGGCGGCCGCTTCGCCGCCGACGTCCCCGCGATCTGGCAGAACACCCCGGCCCCCTACGGCCCGCTGTTCCTGCGCGGCGCCGCCGCCGTGGTCAACATCACCAGTAACCATGTGGTCGTCGGCGTCCTCGCCTTCCGCGCGATCGCCCTGATCGGCGTGGCCCTCATCGTGCTGTGCCTGCCCGGCATCGCGGCGCGCTTCGGCGTGCCCGTCCAGCGGGCCCTGTGGTTCGGCGCCCTGAACCCGCTGCTCCTGCTGCACCTCGTCGCCGGCATGCACAACGACGCCCTGATGGTCGGCCTGATGACCGCGGGCATCTACGCCGCGGTCCGCCGCCACCCGGCGATCGGCGCGGCCCTCATCAGCGCGGCCGCCCTGATCAAGGCCCCAGCCGCCCTGGCCCTGCTCACGGTCCTGGTCCTCTGCCCGCGTGCCTGGCTGCGCACCGGCCTGGCGGCGGCCACCTCGGCCCTGGGCCTGCAACTCGCGTCCGGCCTCGGCACGGGCTGGATCGGCGCGATGCGCACCCCGACCTCGGTGCGCAACGGCCTGTCGTTCAGCACCGACCTGGGCATGCTGCTGGGCGCGGTGGGCTGGCCGGAGCCGATGCAGATCATCCGCACGACGGTGGCGGTGGCCGGCTGCCTGCTGGCCGGCTGGGCCCTGCTGCGCGCGCCGAACCCGGTCGCGGGGCTGGGCCTGGCGCTGAGCTCGATCATCCTGCTCGGCCCCGTCGTGCACCCTTGGTACCTGCTGTGGGCCTTCGTCCCCCTGGCGGCGGGCCTGCGCCGGGTCCCGTCGCCGGCGGTGTGGGGTTCGGTGGGGCTGTCGCTGTTCCTGCTGCCCACGGGAGCGCCGGGCTACCCGGCGGCGGTGGTCGCGGCGTCGGTGGGCACGGTCGCCGGCCTGCTCTACCTGCGGATGCGCCCCCCGGTCCCGACCCTGACCCCAGCCCCGACCTCAGCTCCAGCGCCAGCGCCAGCCCCGTCATAGCCGGCCGCACCCCAGCACACCAATCCGCCACGTTCCCAGGCAACCCGCTGCGTCGGCGTCTTGGCGCTCGGACCCGCCGCGACGCGGGTGCGCGGCAACCGGAGCGGCGTATGCGGGGCGGAAGCGGTAGGCCTCGGCGTTCCTGTTCCGGCTCCGCGCCGCGCAAGGATCTCGGCGGCGCGGGTGCGGCACCAGGCCGGGATCCGCATCCGGCGGGCTCAGCCTCAGCGGCGAGCAGGTCACCCCGGCCGAACGCTCGTTCCGCGACGACGGGCGCTGGACGAGCCGCGTCCGTCGGCGATCGCGGTCATGCCCGCAGTCCACTCCTCGCAGGCGCGCCGGCCGCCGTCGTGAACTCCGTCGCCGCCCAGGGGGTGCACAAGATGCGGCCGTCGGCGATCGCAGCCATGCCCGCAATCCACCCCTCGCAGGCGCGCCGGCCGCCGTCGTGAACTCCGTCGCCGCCCAAGGGTGCACAAGATGCGGCCGTCGGCGATCGCAGCCATGCCCGCAATCCACCCCTCGCAGGCGCGCCGGCCGCCGTCGTGAACTCCGTCGCCGCGGGGGTGCACGAGATGCGGGCACCCCCTGGGCGGCGGCGCGCCCGTGGGAGGCGAGCAGGAGCAGCAGGAGCAGCGCGGCGCCGACGAATCGCGCCGACTTCGCCGCCCTCCAGACGGCGCCCGCCAGGGCCGACGGCGACGAGCCCCCGCCCGGGCGGGTCAAGGTCGTGCGGCTGCGTGTCGGCCGAGGCGAGCAGCCTGCGCCTCTTCGCCGGGCGCCCCATGGCGCACTCGCTCCCACCGACGAGAAAGTCCGGCCAGCCAGTGGCTCGCCGGACTTTTCGGGATTTGTCCGGTTCTTAGCGGGCCACCGTGCGGTAGGCCTGCTGGAGCAGTCCGTCCGGTGGGCCCTCCAGCGTGCCGGGGGCGGCCAGGCCGTCGAGGACCACGAAGCGCAGCATCGCGCCGCGGGCCTTCTTGTCCACGCGCATCGCCGCGTGCAGGTCCGGCCAGGCGTCGGCCGGATACGCGACCGGGAGGCCCAGACGCTGCAGGATCGCGCGGTGGCGGTCTGCGGTCACGTCGTCCAGGCGGCCGGACAGGCGGCCCAGTTCGGCGGCGTAGACCAGGCCGACGCTGATGGCGTGGCCGTGCTTCCAGCGGTACTGCTCGCGCCGCTCGATCGCGTGGCCCAGTGTGTGGCCGTAGTTGAGGATCTCGCGCAGGCCGCTCTCGCGCAGGTCCTCGGAGACGACCCGCGCCTTCACCGCCACCGAGCGCTCGACCAACTCTGCCAGCACCGCGCCCGCCGGGTCCAGGGCCGCGGCGGGGTCGGCCTCGATGAGGTCCAGGATGGCCGGGTCGGCGATGAAGCCGCACTTGACGACCTCGGCCAGGCCGGCGAGCAGGTCGTCCGGGGACAGGGTGTCCAGGGCGGCCAGGTCGCACAGGACGCCGACCGGCGGGTAGAAGGCGCCGACCAGGTTCTTGCCCGCGGCGGTGTTCACGCCCGTCTTGCCGCCCACCGCGGCGTCGACCATGCCCAGCAGGCTCGTCGGCACGGTCACCAGGCGCACGCCCCGCAGCCAGCACGCGGCCACGAAGCCGGCCAGGTCGGTCACCGCGCCGCCGCCGACGCCGACCACGGCGTCGGAGCGGGTGAATGCGGCCTCGCCGAGGGCGTCCCAGCAGCGGGCGGCGACGGCGATGTCCTTGCCGGCCTCGGCGTCGGGGACCTCGATGGGCAGCACCCGGGCGCCGCCCGCGGTCAGGGCCGCCTCGATCCGGGCCGCGTGCTCGCGGACCGGGCCGGCGAAGATCACCGCGACCTGGTTCGCACCCTTGACGAGGTCGGCGACGTCCGCGCTCGCCCCTCGCCCGATTTGTACGGAATATCCGGAAACGTCGACGAATTTCATACCTGCCCCGCCAGGTACTCGGCGATCTCCTCCGGCGTGCGGCCGTCCGTCACCACGGTCACGCTCGCCACCTCCTCGTAGAGCGGGCGGCGCTGGTCGAGCAGGTGCTTGAGGGTCGCCCGCGGGTTGATCGCCAGCAGCGGGCGCCCCGCCCCGAGGCCGACCCGGGACACCGCGTCGGCGAACTCGACCGACAGGTACACCACGGTGTGGCCGACCAGGGCCTTGCGCGTCTCCTCGGACAGGACCGCGCCGCCGCCGAGGGCCAGCACGCCGTCGAACTCCCGCAGCGCCGTGGCGATCGCGGCGCGCTCCAGGGCCCGGAAGTGCTCCTCGCCCTCGTCGAAGAAGATCTCCGGGATCGGCTTGCCGGCGCTCGCCTCGATGTCGGCGTCGACGTCGCGGAACTCGACGCCGAGGCGTTCGGCGAGCAGGCCGCCGACGGTGGACTTGCCAGCGCCGGGGGCGCCCACGAGCACCGCGCGAGGGCTCATCGGATCACCAGGTTGTCGAGGTAGCCGGCGAGGTTGCGGCGGATCTCCGGCACCGAGTCCCCGCCGAACTTCTCCAGCGCCGCCTCGGCCAGGACCAGGGCGACCATCGCCTCCGCCACCACCGCGGCGGCCGGGACCGCACAGACGTCCGAGCGCTGGTTGATGGCCGTGGCCGGCTCGCCGGTGGCGACGTCGACGGTCTGCAGGGCCCGGTTGAGCGAGGAGATCGGCTTCATCGCCGCCCGGACGCGCAGGGGCTCGCCGGTGGTGATGCCGCCCTCCAGGCCGCCGGCGCGGTCGGTGACGCGGCGGACGCCCTCGGGGGTGTTGATGATCTCGTCGTGGGCCACGGAGCCGCGGGAGCGCGCCTGGGTGAAGGCGTCGCCGATCTCCACGCCCTTGATGGCCTGGATCGACATCAGGGCGGTGGCCAGCCGAGCGTCGAGCTTGCGGTCCCACTGCACGTGGCTGCCCAGGCCCGGGGGCACGCCGTACGCCAGGACCTCCACGATCCCGCCCAGCGTGTCGGCGTCCTTCTTGGCCGCGTCGACCTCCTCGACCATCCGCGCGCTCGCCTCCGGGTCGAGGCAGCGCAGCGGATCGGCGTCGATGCGCTCGAAGTCGTCGGGGGTCGGCAGCAGGCCCGCCTTCGCGGCGACCGAGCCGAGCTCGATGACGTGCGAGACGATCTCGATGCCGAGGGCCTGGCGCAGCATGGCCTTGGCGACGGTGCCCACGGCGACGCGGGCGGCGGTCTCGCGGGCGCTGGCGCGCTCGAGGATCGGGCGGGCGTCCGTGTGCCCGTACTTCTGCATGCCCGCCAGGTCGGCGTGGCCGGGCCGGGGCCGGGTCAGCGGGGCGTTGCGGGCCTGGGCGGCCAGCATGCCCGGGTCCACCGGGTCGGCGGCCATGACCGTCTCCCACTTGGGCCACTCGCTGTTGCCGACCTGGATCGCCACCGGGCTGCCGAGCGTGCGCCCGTGCCGGAGGCCGCCGATGAACTCGACGACGTCCTGCTCGAAGCTCATCCGGGCGCCGCGGCCGTAGCCGAGGCGTCGACGGGCCAGCTCAGCCGCCACGGACGCGCTCGTGAGCTCCACCCCGGCGGGCACGCCCTCCAGGATCGCCACGAGCGCCGGGCCATGGGATTCCCCAGCAGTCAACCAGCGCAGCACCCCGCCAGTCTGTCACGACGCCCTCGCCCGAGCCCGGTCCGGGGCCGCCCGCATCTCACCCTCTGGTGTGCAGCGCCTCGCGCATCGCCGCGACGGGTGCCTTGACCCCGGTGAACAGCTCGAACTGATCGACCGCCTGCCACAGCAGCAGGTCGAGGCCGGAGACGATCCGACAGCCGGCATCCTGCGCGGCGGCGGCCAGCGGCGTCGGCCAGGGGTCGTAGATCGCGTCGAACACGACCGGCCGGGCCGAGAAGTCCGCCACGGCCAGGTGGTCGGCGGCGCCCTTCGGCACAGTCGAGATCACCACGGGCGCGCTCGCCGCCTCGGCCGCCGCGGACCACGGGGCCGCGGTGAGCTCCACGTCGAGGGCCTCGGCGACCGGGCGCAGTTCCTCGGCCGCCTCGGGCCGGCGGGTGTAGACGGTGACGTCCGCGGCCAGGCTGGCGGCCGCGGCGATCGCGGCGCGGGCGGTGCCGCCCGCGCCGAGCAGGGCCAGCCGCGGCGTGCGAGTGACGCCGGCCTCCAGCAGGGCGCGGACCATGCCGGGGGCATCGGTGTTGTACGCGTGCCAGCCGTACTGCCGGCGCACGAGCGTGTTCGCCGCGCCGATCGCCGCCGCGAACGGGTCGACGAGGTCGGCGACCGTCAGCGCCACCTCCTTGAGCGGCATGGTCAGCGACAGCCCCGCCCACTGCGGCCCGAGCCCGGCGACCAGCCCCGCGAGGTCGTTCTCGTCGCATTCGATCGCACTGTACGACCAGTCGCTCAGGCCGGCCGCCGCGTATCCGGCGTTGTGGATCGCCGGTGAGCGCGAGTGGCCCACCGGCTTGCCGAGCACGGCGGCACGCACGCTACTTCACGCCGTTCTTCTGCGCCTGCGTCCAGAGGTTCTGAAACTCCGGATACGTCTTGGCGTAGGCCGTGTTGCCCTGGGTGTCGATGGCGAGGAAGTAGTAGTAGTCGCTCTTCGGCGGGTTGGTGGCCGCGGTCAGGGCGCTGGTGCCCGGGTTGCTGATCGGGCCGCGGGGCATCCCGGGGAAGTCGTGGGTGTTGTACGGGTTGTTCTTGTTGTGGATCTCGGAGTTGAGCAGCTCCGTGGAGGGCTTGGCGCCCTTGTTGGTGATGCGCAGGAAGTAGTTGACCGTGCTGTCGACCTGCAGGCAGTTGCAGGGGAACTTGTTGCTGTAGACGCGGTTGTACAGCACCCGCACGATCCCGGGCTGGTCCTTGTCGAGGCCCTCGACCTGCGCGATCGAGGACGCGACCAGGGCCTCGTAGGGCGAGATGTGCAGGGCGCTCTGCACGGTGTCGATGAAACCGATCTTGTCGATCTCCTGGTTGAACCGCGCCACGATGATCTTCAGGATGGCGGTCGCGTCGACGTTCGGCGGGAGGTCGTAGGTCGCCGGGAACAGGAAGCCCTCGATGCCGGGGTCGCGGGGCTTGTTGTCCTGGCGGGTGTACCAGACCTCACCGACGCCGAGCGCCTTCGGGTCCTTGGCGGCGTTCTCGAAGTCCGCGTAGGGGATCTTCGTGACCTGGGACAGCTTCGTGAACGTGTCCTGCCAGGTCAGGCCCTCGGGTAGGGTGACCTTGTTGACGGCGCGGCTGCGCGGGTCGAGCATCAGCGACAGCGCGGCGGAGGCCTTCATCTGCTTACGAAGGTTGTAGAAGCCCGCCTGGAGCTTCCGGCTGCGCTCGTCGCTCTTCGCCGCCTCGACGAACGCCTTGGCGCTCTTGACGACGTCCTTCTGGACCAGGGTGTTGCCGATGTCCGCGGCGAGCTGGCCCTGGATGACCTCGACCGTCACCTCGCCGGTGCCTCCGCCGTTGTAGTCGGGGGCGCTGAACATGTCCTTGACCTTGTCGATGCCGATATACGCACCGAAGGCCAGGCCGCCGACGACCAGCAGGCTGATGAAGAAGGCGAGGAAGGTCTTTCCACCGCGGCCCTTCTTGCGTTTCCGGGCCGGCCCGGAGGCGGCGCGGCGCCGGTGACGCGGCCGCTGCTCATCCTCCCACGCCAGATCCAGCTCGTTCATCTGCACTCTGCCTCCTGGGCGCTCAGCCACGAACTGCTCCGGCACGTCTGGCGTCGAGCCAACCCTGCAGGATCTCCACCGCGGCCGCTTGATCGACGACCGCGCGCTGGCGTCTGCCTCGGACGCCGCGCTCCGACAGCCTACGTGTTGCCGCCGCCGTGGACATCCTCTCGTCCGCCAGCACGACGGGCACCGGAGCGGCCAGCTCGGCCAGACGGTCCGCGTATTGCCTGATCAGAGTGGCCGCCGGACCCTCCTTGCCGGCCAGGTTGATCGGCAACCCGACGACGATCTCCACTGCCTCGTATTCGGCGGCGTAACGGAGAATCTCCGAAATGTCGGACGGCACCGCGTCCGGCTTCGGCTGCTGGTCACGGGCGACGGTGGCGACCGGGCTGGCGAGAATGCCGTCCGGATCGCAAGCGGCCACGCCCACCCGCACCGAGCCCACGTCGATGCCGAGGCGCCGTCCCCGCGTCCACTGCTCCACACGCGCACGATAACCGCTTTCGGCATCCTGGTGCGCTCACCCCCGCTCCCCCGGTCCGGCACCCGGGGTCGGCGCGCCGGGTCGTCCAGGCCCGTGCATCGATTGGCCCGCTGGGGTTTTCCGCCCCGTGTGCGCCCCGTCACCGTCAGACACGCCGATTGCCCTCCGTGTCACCTGCTCGGGCGACCTATCCGAAATTTCGGGTGTGGGCGAAGATGCGGAGGGTGCGGTTTCAGCGAAGGCCGGCAACGGAATCGGCATGTCGCGGGCTGTGAACGAGCCTGCGCGCACCGGGACCGCCGGCAACGCGAGACGCGACGCAAGACACGGGACGCTGGAGGCGACGTACGGCCAAACGCGAGATACAGCGGCGCGAGACAGGACACAAGGCACGAGACACGAAGGCCCGAACACGAGACGCGGCACGAGAAGCGAGACACAGCAGCACGAGACGCGACGCAGGACATGAGACGCGAGATACAGCGGCGCGAGACAGGACGCAAGACACGAGACACGAAGGCCCGAACAGGAGAACGCGGCACGAGACGCGAGACGCAGCGGCACGAGACGCGACGCAAGGCACGAGACGCGAGAGGCGACGTACGGCCAAACGCCAGACGCGGCACAAGACACGGTGGCACAAAGGCGCGAGACGCGACGCAAAGGCACGAGACCCGAGAGGCAACTTACGGCCAAACGCCAGACGCGGCGCAAGACACGGCGGCACAACGGCACGAGACACGGCGCAGGACACGAGACAACGAAGGCCCGAACACGAGACGCGGCACGAGAAGCGAGACACAGCGGCGCGAGACAACGACGCAAGGCACGAGACGCGAGCGGCGGCGTACGGCCAGACGCCAGACGCGGCACAAGACACGGCGGCACAACGGCACGAGACGCGACGCAAAGGCACGAGACCCGAGAGGCGGCGTAAGCCGGAACGCAGGACGCGGCGCGAGACGCGGCGGCGCGAGACAACGACGCAAGGCACGCGACGGGCGACGCACGACAGGGCGCAGGCCACGAGACCCTTGATGCGACACGAGACTTGGCACTACACCCGGGACTTCGCCGGGGGTCTTGGCCACGCGGGCCTGGCAGGGCCAGGGCCAGCGGAGCTGGGCCCCGGCCCGGTGTCTCGCGGGAGGAGCGGTCTGTAAGTGAGGCGGCCCGAGTCAAGGGGACCTTGACCCGGGCCGGCCGTTACGGACGCGTTTCTCTTACAGGGCCTTCTCCACCGCGGCCAGGAGGTTCGCCGCCTCGGTGGCGGGGACGCCGCCGCCCTGGGCGAGGTCCGCGTTGCCGCCGCCGCGGCCCGACAGGGCGCCCTTGACCAGGGCGCCCGCGGCCAGGCCGCGTGACTTGCCCGCCGCGTTGACCGCGACCACCAGTGACGCCTTGCCGCCCGCGCGGGACGTCACGGCGACCACCGCGGGGCGGTCGGCCGGGATGCGGCCGCGGATCTCCTGGACCAGTGTGCGCACCTCGTTGGCCGACGTGCCCTCCGGGGCCTCGGTGCCCACGAACGCCACGCCGCGCACGTCGCGGGCGCCCTCGGCCAGGGCGCCGGCGCCGGCCAGGACGACCTGGGTGCGCAGCTTCTCCAGCTCGCGCTCGGCGTCGCGCAGCTGGGCCACGGTCTGCTCCACGCGGTCGGCGACCTGGTCGCCGGGGACGCGGAAGAGCTCGGCCAGCCGGGAGACCAGCAGGTGCTCGCGGGCCAGGTGGCTGAACGCGTCCAGGCCGACCAAGGCCTCGACGCGGCGCACGCCCGAGCCGACGGACGCCTCGGAGAGGATCTTCACCAGGCCGAGCTGCGAGGAGCGCTCCACGTGGGTGCCGCCGCACAGCTCGCGGGCGTAGTCGCCGACCTCGACGACGCGGACCTCGTCGCCGTACTTCTCGCCGAACAGCGCCATGGCGCCGATCTTGCGCGCCTCCTCCTGCGTGGTGACGAACGCGTTCACCAGCAGGTCACGCAGGAGCACCTCGTTGACCTGCTGCTCCACGTCGTGCAGCACGCTCGCCGGGACCGCCGACGGGGTGTTGAAGTCGAAGCGCAGCCGGCCCGGGGCGTTGAGCGAGCCCGCCTGGGTCGCCGACTCGCCGAGGAAGTTGCGCATCGTCTGGTGGATAAGGTGGGTCGCGGTGTGGGCGCGCGAGACCGCGCGGCGACGGTCTACGTCGATCTCGGCGAACGCGGTGTCGCCGGGGTGGACCTCGCCGGCCACGACCCGGGCCCGGTGGACGATCAGGCCGGGCAGCGGCGACTGCACGTCGAGCACCTCGACCCGGCCGCCGCCGAGCGTGATGAAGCCCGAGTCGGCGAGCTGGCCGCCGCTCTCGGCGTAGAACGGCGTCGCGTCGAGGACGATCGAGACCTCCTCGCCCTCGCCGGCGGCCTTGGCGCCGAGCAGCGAACGCACCCGGGACTCGCGGGAGACCTCGCGGTAGCCGGTGAACTCGACCGCGCCGCCCTCCTCCAGCGCCGCCCGGTACACCGACAGGTCGGCGTGGCCGGTCTTGCGGGCCTTCGCGTCGGCCTTGGCGTTGGCCTTCTGCTCGGCCATGAGCCGGCGGAAGCCGTCCTCGTCGACCCGCAGGCCCTGCTCCGCGGCGATCTCCAGGGTGAGGTCGATCGGGAAGCCGTACGTGTCGTGCAGCTGGAACGCCTTGTCCCCGGCCAGCAGCGTGCCACCCTTGGCCTTGGTCTCGGTCACCGCCAGGTCGAGGATCGTGGTGCCGGCGCTGAGCGTGGCCAGGAAGCGCTCCTCCTCGCCGTACGCGTACTGCGAGATCCGGTCGTACTCGGAGGCGACCTCCGGGTAGGACGGGGCCATGCAGTCGCGGGCGATCGGCAGCAGCAGCGGCAGCGCCGGGCCCTCGGCCCAGCCCAGCAGGCGCATCGAGCGGATGGCGCGGCGCAGGATCCGGCGCAGCACGTAGCCGCGGCCCTCGTTGGAGGGGATCACGCCGTCGGAGATGACCATCAGCGCGGTGCGCACGTGGTCGGCGATGACCCGCAGGCGTACGTCATCGGGGTGCGACTCGGCCGCGATGTGCGAGACGTTCTGGCCGTAGCGCTTGCCGGTCAGCTCCGCGGCCTTGGCCAGGATCGGGGCGACCTCGTCGATCTCGTACAGGTTGTCGACGCCCTGCAGCATGGAGGCGATCCGCTCCAGGCCCATGCCGGTGTCGATATTCTTGTCGGGCAGGTCACCGACGATGTCGAAGATCTCCTTCGACTTCACGTTGGCGATCTCGTGCTGCATGAAGACGAGGTTCCAGTACTCCAGGTAGCGGTCCTCGTCCACCTCCGGGCCGCCCGGCTTGCCGTAGGCGTCGCCGCGGTCGTAGTACAGCTCCGAACACGGGCCGGCCGGGCCCGGGATGCCCATCGACCAGAAGTTGTCCTTCTTGCCGCGGCGCACGATCCGCTCGGCGGGCAGTCCGGTACGCTTCCAGATGTCGATGGCCTCGTCGTCGTCGAGGTACACGGTGGCCCAGATACGCTCCGGGTCCAGCCCGAAGCCGCCGTCCTCGGCCGCCTTCGTGGACAGCTCCCAGGCCAGCTTGATGGCGCCTTCCTTGAAGTAGTCGCCGAAGCTGAAGTTGCCGTTCATCTGGAAGAACGTGCCGTGCCGGCTGGTCTTGCCGACCTCGTCGATGTCGGGGGTGCGGATGCACTTCTGCACACTGGTCGCGCGCGGATACGGCGGGGTGCGCTGCCCCAGGAAGAACGGCACGAACTGGACCATGCCGGCGTTGATGAACAGCAGGTTGGGGTCGTCGACCGCCGGCAGCGGGGCGGAGGGCACCACCGTGTGGCCCGCCCCCTCGAAGTGGGCCAGGAAACGTCGCTTGATCTCGGCGGTTCTCATCCGTGCTGCCGGCCTTCCGGGTATAGATCCTCGTCCAGGGTCAGACCATCGGTGAACGCGGCGTGGATCTCGGCCTCGCGCTCAGCCATCCCGTCACGCACGTCGTCGACGAAGTTGCGCACACCGGCGGCGACGCCCATGGCGGAGTCGCGCGCCGACGCCGCGATGCCCTGCGGGGTGAAGACCTGGGCCTTCTTGGCGACCGCCCGGACCACCAGTGCCCCGACCGCGAGTCCGATTCCGAGCCACAGCAGACGCCGCATGGCTCAACCCTTCCCTCTATCTTTTGGTTGGTACTTTTCTTTTAGTTGTACTTCGTGTGTCTGGCTATGTGCTCAGCCGCGCTTGCGGCGCAGCTTGATCTGCTCGCGAACCTCGGCCTCGTCGGCCTCGCGCCGGCGGTTGGCGGCGGCCTTGCGCACGCCGTACCCGAACGCGGCCACCTTCACGAGCGGGTTGGCCGCGGCCGCGCTGACCACTGTGGACAGGTTCGCAACGTTGGCGCTGACGTGCGACACGTTTTCGGTGATGGTGTCGATCCGTGCGAGTTGCATGTTGACCCCGTCGAGCGTGGTGTGCACCTGCGTCAGCGCGGTGTTGACGTTGTCGATCGTGCTGTTGACCCGCTCAAGCATGGGCGTGGTCTGATTGGCGGCGTCCCGCAGGGCCCCGGTGGCCGCGTCGATCGTGTGCCGCACACGCAGAATCGGCACGGCGAGCACCAGGACGAGCACGAAGAACCCACCCGACGCCACCAGCGCCGCGATACCGCCCAGGGACACGGTCACGCCGTTCCTCCTTCACCCGCATTGAGGTTCACCCGTGTGGAAGCGCATTTCCAACGGACGAACCCTACCCTCCGTGATGCATCGCCGCGCTTCGACCGGCCGCTCCACACGCTTTTCGACCTGCGGCGGCCGGCTTTACCGCACCTCCGCGCCCTCCACCCGCCGATCCGCACCCGTCTCCGGCGACCGCAGCCCCGCTCGCCGGGAGCGAAGCAGATCGGTCCCGTCCCCCATCTCATCGCTGCCACCGCCCGCCGGACGAGAACGTCCTTGTCGGGCCCGACCCCGGCCACACGACACCGCTCCCACCGCCAGCCAGCCGACCACGCCCCACCGCTCCCACCACCAGCGAGCCGACACGGGACCGCTACCAGGCCGGATCGCGCCGCTTACAAGCCGGGCCGCGCCGCCCACCGGTTGGGCCGGGCGTCAGGGGCCGGGCTGGCCGCCGCCGCCCGGGTCGTAGCTGATCCGGTTGAAGACCTTGATCGTCGTGACCGCGAGGGGGCAGATCGCCGTCGGGGCCGGGCCCGGGTCGCCCTCGCCCGGCGGTGAGTCGGACGACGCCGCGGACGGGGCCTTCGACGGGGGCTTGGCGGTCGGCGACTTGCCGGACGGGGCGGGCGCGGGGCTGACCGTCGGGCGGGCGCCCTTCACGTCGCAGACGGCGGCGCGTACCCACAGGTCGAGCACGTACTCGTCGCGCTGCCAGCACGTCTCCATGCCGTCGACGCCCTCGGCCTGGCAGTCGGGGATGTTCCACTCGACCCAGCCCGCGTTGCGCAGCTTGCCGACGAACGCGCGGTTGGTCTCCTCAGGGCTGCGGGCCGACTCCCACGTACGCTGCCGCGACCGGCACTCGCGAATGCACCACCGGCTGCCGACCGCCCCGTCGGTCGGATTCTGCGCGGCCCACTCGGGCAGGTCCAGCTCGTCGAGCTCGACGAAGACGGGATCCTTGGACAGTTCCCGGATCACGAAGAACGCCGCCGGCGCGCTGACCACGGCCAGCACGACAAAAATAATCGTGGCGAACCGCAGCTGCCGTACCCGCTTCGCCTGCGCCTGCCGCAGCAGCCCGAACGGCGCGATCTGCGTGGTCGACTCCCAGTCGAACGCCATCGGCGAGCTGGCCGTGCCCCGGTACGTCACCGGGTTGGGATCGAACCGCGCCAGGTCGACGAACGGCTTCGGCGCCGGCCCGTCCCCGGCCGGGCGCCCGCTTCCGTACGGCCCGCCTCGCCCCGGCCCATGAGGACCACCGGCCCCGCCCGCGCCGGGCCCACCGGACCGCCCACCGGGCCGCCCAGCCTCGCCAGGGCCACCGGGCCCACCAGCCGCCCGCGCGCCGGGCCGACCGACCCGGCCAGACCCGCCAGGCCCCTCAGGTCCACCAGCAGCCCGCATACCAGACTCACCAGCGCGGCCAGACCCCTCAGGTCCACCAGCGGCTCGCATGCCGGGCCCACCGGACCGGCCGGGCCCGTCAGCTCCACTGGCAGTTCGCATACCAGACCCGCCAGGCCCGTCAGGTCCACCGGTCGACCGCGCGCCAGGTCCGCCGGGGCCACTCGGATCGCCCGGCCCGGCCGGGCCACTACCGCCGCGGCTACCGGGCCCACCGGCCTCAACGGGTCCACCGCTGCCGCGACCGCCAGGACCTCCGGCACCACCGGGCCCATCGGCGGGACGGGTCGTCGCACGACCGCCACGAAGCGCAGCAGTCGAGGATTCGCCGCCACGCGCATCGCCCGTACGCGGATCCGGGACCCGCGGGTCGCCCCCGCGAGCACTGCCACCGCGACCCTCACCGCCCCGGAAGTCCCCGCTGCGCGGATCACCACCGCGAACGCCACCACCGCGAGGATCGCCACCGCGGACAACGCCACCGCGCGGGTCTCCGCCACGGACATCGCCACTGCGGGGATCGCCACCGCGGACATCGCCATCACGCGGATCTCCGCCACGGACATCGCCACCGCGGGGATCGCCACCGCGCGGGTCTCCGCCGCGGACGTCAGCGCCGCGGGCCGGGCCGCCTCGGCGGTCACCATCGCGGACCGGGGCGCCGCGCTGGTCGCCGCCGCGAATGTCACTGCTGTGCGGATCAGTGCCACGCGGATCCGGTTCCCGAGGGTCGGGCGTCTGTCCGGTGCGGAACGCGGCGGGCTCGGCCGGCTCGGCCGCGCGGCGACGGCGGCGGCCGCCACCCGGGCCGCCGTCCCCGGGGCCACCGCCCCCAGGCATGCCGCCGCCAGGACCACCGCCGCCCGAAACGCCAGGGCCGCCGGGGACGGAGGCGCGCCCGCCGGTGGGAGGTGGCGCCTCGCCGGTGCGGGGTTCGGGCAGTGAGTGGGCCGTCCGCTGCCCGCCGGTGGGTGGCTCCGGCACGACATCGGCCGCACGCCGGCGGCCCGTGATCTCCGAGATGGCGTCGCTGGCCGCGGCCGAGGCCTCCCAGGCCGCCGTGAACTCGTCATGCGCCGCCCGCTGGGCCCGCAAACGCGGGTCGCCCTCCCCCGGGGCCCGCCCAGAGGCGGAACGCGACCCGGACGGCGACTCACGCCACGCCTCCGCATCACCAGCCCCGGCACGCCCCGACGCCGAACGCGAACCCGACGGCGACTCACGCCACGCCTCCGCATCACCAGCCGCAGCACGCCCCGACGCCGGACGCGAACCCGACGGCGACTCACGCCACGGCTCGGCGTCACCGGAGGCTGGGCGGGAGCCGGGCGGGGGCTCGGAGCGGGCGCCCGGTGCGGCGTCGCGCCGGGGTTCGGCCGGGCGGGCCGTGCCGCGGGGCACGCGCCAGGCCTGGGTCGGCTCCGGCGCGACGGGGGTCGCCGGGGCGGCGGCGGGCTGCTCGCCGGACTCGCGGAGCACGTCGCGCGGCGGGCGCCACGTCGGCATGGCCTCCGCGGGTGGGCCGACCGGCGGCTTCGCGGCCGGCGGGGACTCGTTGCGCGGCACGCGCCAGGCCTGCGTGGGCTCGGCCGCCCCGCGGGGTGCGGACGACCCGGGCGCGATCGGGCCGGGCTCGGGGGCGCCGGAGCGTGACGGGGAGGAGGAGCGGGCCGGGGAGGAGGAGCGTGAGCCGGACGGGCCCGCGTCGCCGAAGCCGGGGCCGGCGTAGCGGGAGACCACCGGGCCCGAGACCACCGGGCCGGCGTCGCCACGGGACTGGGGTGGCACCTGATCGAGGACGTCCGCGGGCGCGGGAGAGCCGCCCAGGGCGGCGAGGTCATCCGGGTCGTTGCCCGCGCTGCGTAGCTCCGCGAGCCAGCCGAGTTCCTCCTCGCCGCTCGGGCCTTGCTGGGCCTTGCCGCGGCCGCGCCGCTTCCTGGCCTCGTCCCGACCCGATGTCACCGGTGCCGCTCCTCCGCCATGTTGGTCGATTCCGGAGCGTCACCGGCCCCGGTTCCACGCACGATACGCCGCAGTTTCGGCAATCGTTCCGCCACTGCGCGCTCTGCGCCATGGCCCGTCGGGCGGTAGTACTCCTTGTCGCGGATCCCCTCCGGCGCGTACTGCTGCTGGACCACGCCCCGGGGGTCATCGTGTGGGTATTTGTACCCCTTTCCGTGCCCCACCGAGCTTGCCCCCTTATAGTGCGCGTCGCGTAAATGCGCGGGTACTCCACCGCCGTGCCCGGCGCGCACGTCGGCCATCGCCGCGCCGATCGCGGCGACCACCGCGTTGGACTTCGGGGCCAGGGCCAGGTGGATCACGGCCTGGGCGAGGACGATCTGGACCTCCGGCAGCCCGACGTACTCGACCGCGTGCGCGGCCGCCGTCGCGATCGGCAGCGCCGTGGGGTCGGCCATGCCGATGTCCTCGCTGGCGGAGATGACCATGCGGCGGGCGATGAACCTGGCGTCCTCCCCCGCGGTGATCATGCGGGCCAGGTAGTGCAGGGCGGCGTCCACGTCGGAGCCGCGGATGCTCTTGATGAACGCGCTCACCACGTCGTAGTGCTCGTCGCCGTCCTTGTCGTAACGCAGTGCGGCGACGTCGACGGCCTTCTCCGCGGTGGCCAGGTCGATGCTCGGCATCTCCTGCGCGATCGCGGCACCCGCGGCCGCCTCAAGAGCGGTGAGCGCCTTTCGTACGTCGCCGGCGGCAAGACGTACGAGATGAGCTTCCGCGTCCTCGTCCAGCGTCACGGCGCCGTCCAGGCCGCGGGAGTCGGCGACGGCCCGCCGCAGCAGCGCGCGCACGTCGTCGTCGGTGAGCGGCTGGAGGGTCAGCAGCACGCAGCGCGACAGCAGCGGGGAGATGACCGAGAAGTACGGGTTCTCCGTCGTGGCGGCCAGCAGCGTCACGGTGCGGTCCTCGACGGCGGCCAGCAGCGAGTCCTGCTGGGTCTTGCTGAAGCGGTGAACCTCGTCGATGAACAGAACGGTCGGCGGGCCGCCGCGGCGGCGCTCCTTGCGGGCGGTGTCGATGACCGCGCGCACGTCCTTCACGCCGGCGGACAGGGCCGAGAGCGCCACGAAGCGCCGGTCGGTGGCGCCGGCGACCAGGTGGGCGATGGTGGTCTTGCCGGAGCCGGGCGGGCCCCACAGGATGACCGACATCGGCGAGGCGCCGCCGACGAGCTGGCGCAGGGGCGCGCCCGGGGCCAGCAGGTGCTGCTGGCCGACCAGCTCGTCGAGGCTGACGGGGCGCATCCGCACCGCGAGCGGCGCGTCCGCTGTCACGTCGGTGAAACCACCGGTGACGGCGGGGCCCTGTGCGGAAGAGCCCTCGCCGTCACCAGATGGTTGAACCTCAAACAAGCCGTCCACGGCCCCCGACCCTACAGGCCGGGGATCAGTTCGAACGCTCGACCGGAACCTTGACGTCGGCCGGGATCGGGGCCTTCGGCTTGGCGTCGACGCCGGCCTCGGCGCGCTGCTCGGCGGTGATCGGCGTCGGCGCGCCGGTCAGCGGGTCGTAGCCGCCACCCGTCTTCGGGAAGGCGATGACCTCGCGGATCGAGTCCGCGCCGGCCAGCAGCATGCAGATGCGGTCCCAGCCGAAGGCGATGCCGGCGTGCGGCGGCGGGCCGTACTTGAACGCCTCGAGCAGGAAGCCGAACTTGTCCGCGGCGTCCTCGGGCGTGATGCCGAGCATGTCGAAGACGCGCCGCTGCACGTCCCCGCGGTGGATACGGACGGAGCCGCCGCCGATCTCGTTGCCGTTGCAGACGATGTCGTACGCATACGCCAGCGCCTCCCCCGGAGCCTCCTCGAACCGGTCGATCCAGTCCCGGTTGGGTGAGGTGAACGGGTGGTGCACGGCCGTCCAGCCCTTCGCGCCGCCCCCGGTTCCGCCGGCCTCCGGGTCGGTGGGCTCGAACATCGGCGCGTCGACGATCCAGCAGAACGCCCACGCGCTCTCGTCCACGAGCTTGGCGCGCTTGGCGATCTCGATGCGGGCGGCGCCGAGCAGCTCCTGGGCCTCGCGCCGCTCGGTGGAGGCGGCGAAGAACACCGCGTCGCCGGGCTTGGCGCCGACCGCGTCGGCGAGGCCGCCCAGGTGCTCGGCGGAGAGGTTCTTCGCGACCGGGCCGCGGGCCTCGCCGGTGTCGGCGTCGAGGACGACGTACGCCAGGCCCTTGGCACCGCGCGCCTTGGCCCAGTCCTGCCAGCCGTCGAGCTCCTTGCGGGTCTGCGCGGCACCGCCGGGCATCACGACCGCGCCGACGTAGCCGCCCGCGTCGATCGCGCCGGCGAAGACGCGGAACTCGGTGCCGCGCAGGTACTCCGTCAGCTCGGTCAGCTCGACCGAGTAGCGCAGGTCCGGCTTGTCGGAGCCGTAGCGCGCCATGGCCTCGTGCCAGGTCAGGTGCGGGATGTCGCCCACGATCTCGTGGCCGGCGAGGTCCGACCACAGTGCCCGGACGATCGACTCACCGAGCTCGATGATGTCCTCCTGGGTCACGAAGGACATCTCGATGTCGAGCTGGGTGAACTCCGGCTGGCGGTCGGCCCGGAAGCCCTCGTCGCGGTAGCAGCGGGCGATCTGGTAGTAGCGCTCCAGGCCGCCGACCATGAGCAGCTGCTTGAACAGCTGCGGCGACTGGGGCAGCGCATACCAGGTGCCGGGCTGCAGCCGGACCGGCACCAGGAAGTCGCGGGCGCCCTCCGGGGTCGAGCGGGTCAGCGTCGGGGTCTCGACCTCGACGAAGTCGCGCCCGGCGAGCAGGTTGCGGGCGATCTGGTTGGCCCGGCTGCGCAGCTTCATGGCCCGGTGCGGGCCGGAGCGGCGCAGGTCGAGGTAGCGGTAGTGGTAGCGCACGTCGTCGCTGGCGGCCTCGTCGTCGATCGGCAGCGGCAGCGGCGCGGCCTCCGAGAGCACCTCGAGGCTGGTGGCGACGACCTCGATCTCGCCGGTGGGCAGGTCGGGGTTCTCGTTGCCGGCGGGACGGGCGCGCACCTCGCCGGTGACGAGCACGCAGTACTCGTTGCGCAGCGCGTGCGCGGCCTGCATCTCTTCCCGGAAGACCACCTGGACCACACCGGAGGCGTCGCGCAGGTCGACGAAGATGACCCCGCCGTGGTCGCGGCGGCGGGCCACCCAGCCGGCCAGCGTCACGGTCGTTCCGGCGTCGGCGCCACGCAGGGTGCCGGACTCATGGGATCGGATCACAAGATCTCCTTCGGCGAACTACGCAAGACGGCCCTATTCTTTCACTGCAGGGTCGGCGCCATGTCCGCGGCCGGGGGGTTCCACTCAGCGCTCACCGCGGCCACCTGCTCGCCGGAGCGGATGTCCTTGACCTGATCGCCGCCCTCCGCCGAGGCGCTGGCCGGGAACCAGACGTAGGGGATCCCCCGCCGCTCCGCGTAGCGAATCTGCTTGCCCAGCTTCGCCGGCACGGGCGCGACCTCGGTGGCGATGCCCCGGGCGCGCAGGTCGGCGGCGATGCGGTTGCTGGTCGCGCGCTCCTCTTCGCTCCACAGCGCGACGAGCACCGCGGTCGGCGTCGGGCGGCTGACGGCCAGCTGCCCGGCGTCGAAGAGCAGCCCCAGCAGCCGGGAGACGCCGATGGAGATGCCGACGCCGGGGAAGACGTCCTTGCCGGCACTGGCCAGGTTGTCGTAGCGGCCGCCGGAGCAGATCGAGCCGTACTGCTCGAAGCCGGCCAGTTCCGTCTCGTACACGGTGCCGGTGTAGTAGTCCAGGCCCCGGGCGATCTTCAGCGTGGCCTCGACCAGCCCCGGGGCGTGCTCGCGGGCGGTCTCGACGACGGCGGTGAGCTCGGCGATGCCCTCCTCCAGCAGCGGGTGCTCGACGCCGAGGGCGCGCACGGCGTCGGCGAAGGAGGCGTCCTGGGCCCGGATCTCGGCCAGCGCCAGGCAGGCCTTGGCCTGGGACTCGGTGCCGCCGGCCACGACGATCTGCTCCGCGACGGCGTTCGGGCCGATCTTGTCCAGCTTGTCGACTATCCTGAGGATTTCCTCCGGTTCGGCCAGGCCGAGGCCGCGGTAGAAGCCTTCGCAGAGCTTGCGGTTGTTGACCATGATCCGGACCGGCGGAATCGGCAGCGAGCGCAGCGCGTCGCCGATGACCAGCGGGATCTCGGCCTCATAGTGGGGCGGGAGGGTGTCGCGGTCGACGATGTCGATGTCGGCCTGCAGGAACTCGCGGTAGCGTCCGGCCTGTGGCTTCTCGCCCCGCCACACCTTCTGGATCTGGTACCGCCGGAAGGGAAACTGCAACTTTCCGGCATTTTCAAGCACATAGCGGGCGAACGGAACGGTCAGGTCGAAGTGCAACCCCAGCGTCTGCTCCTCTTCGCCTTCCCCTGCCTGGAGGCGGCGCAGCGTGTACACCTCCTTGGAGGTCTCACCCTTGCGCAGCAGCTGGTCCAGCGGCTCGACCGCCCGGGTCTGCAGCGACGAGAAGCCGTAGAGCTCGAAGATACGGCGCAGCCGGTCGAGGACCTGCTGCTCGGCGATGCGCTGCGCGGGCAGCCACTCGGGGAAGCCGGACAGCGGCGTGGGTCGGGTCATGGGTCTCTACCAGCCTTTACGCGGCGCCTCGAGCGCCTCACGGAGATAAGGGTTGCGGGCCCGCTCACGCCCGATGGTCGTCTCGGGGCCGTGTCCGGGCAGCACGATCGTCTCGTCGGGCAGCGTGAGCACCTTGTCCCGCAGGCTCGCCATCATCTGCGCCATGCTGCCGCCCGGCAGGTCGGTGCGGCCGATCGAGTCGCGGAAGAGCACGTCGCCGGAGAAGCACAGCCGCTCGTCGCCGTCGCCGCGGAACATCACCGAGCCGCGGGTGTGCCCCGGCGCGTGGTCGACGGTCAGCTCCAGCCCGGCGATCTTGAGCACCAGGCCGTCCTCCAGCGGCGCCACGTCCTCGGGCTCGCTCCAGGACAGCCGCCCGCCGAACAGCGCCGTGAGGTCGGCGCTGAGGCCCTTGGCCGGGTCGGCGAGCATCTCGGTGTCGTCCGGGTGGATGTACGCGGTGATGCCCCGCGCGCCGCAGACCGGGGTCACGGAGAACGTATGGTCGAGGTGACCATGGGTGAGCAGCACCGCCGCGGGCTGGAGCCGGTGCTCGGCGAGCACCTCGTCCAGCCGGTCCGTCACCCCGATCCCGGGGTCGATGACCACGCACTGCTCGCCGGGCGCGGGGGCCACGACGAAGCAGTTGGTCCCGAACGCCTCGGCGGGGAATCCGGCAACGAGCACGGGGGGCGCTCCTCCCTGTCGATGTCCCGACGACGACCGGCTGCGCTGGTTGCCAACAAAGCACAGCGGGCAGCACGTAGACCCTATCCGGAGGTCAGGCACAGCGAACCGTGACCGGGCGGCGACCCGCATTCCGGGTTCTACCCGTACACTCTGGCGGGCGTGTGACGTGGCACCCAAATGTATTTTCCTGGAGGGGAGCACCGGTGGCTTCCAGTAAGAGCCGGCAGCGCGCTCTGGCGCGGGCCAAGACCGAGCGGCAGATCGCCCGGAGGGCAGCCGCGGCGCGGCGACGCCGCCAGTGGCAGGCGGGCATCGGCACTGCCGTGGTGCTCGCGTTGCTGGTCGTGGTCGTGGTCTGGAAGACCGGCGGTTTCTCTCCCGCCCCGGCCAAGGCCGAGGACTGTGCGTACACCAGCGTAGACGCCGGCAGCGGCGTGACCGACGTCGGCAAGCCCCCGACGACGGACGTGGTCAAGAACGGCGTCAAGACGATGACGATCGCGCTCGGCCAGGGCACGGTCACCGCCAAGCTCGACCCGAGCAAGGCGCCGTGCACCGTGAACAGCTTCACGTACCTGGCGGGCAAGAAGTTCTTCGACAACACCACGTGCCACCGCCTCACCGACGCCATCCTGCAGTGCGGCGACCCGTCCCAGACCGGCAGCGGCGGCCCGGCGTACCGCTTCCCGAACGAGAACGTGCCCTCGCCGACCGCCCCGTCGAGCGACCCGAGCGCCTCGGCGCCCGCGGACGCCCCGGCCACGGGCAACGCCCTGTATCCCGCCGGCACCCTGGCCATGGCGCACTCCTCGCAGCCGGACAGCAACAGCAGCCAGTTCTTCCTGGTCTTCAAGGACGTGCAGTACCCGGCCGACTACACGGTCTTCGGCACGATCACCGGCGGCCTCGACGTGCTGCAGAAGATCGGCGCCGCGGGCAACGACGGCTCCAACCAGGCCGGCGGCGGCAAGCCCAACCAGGAGGTGAAGATCAGCTCGCTGACCGTCACCGACACCGCTCCGCCGCAGGCCGAGCCGGTCCCCACGACCAGCGCGTCGGCCGACGCCTCGGCGTCCGCCTCGAGCGCCCCTTCGGCCAGCTCGTCCAGCAAGTCGTGATGTCCACCCCATCCCTGTTGAGCAAGGAGTACCGACCGTGACCACCAACCGGGACCGTCAGCGCGCCGCGGCGCGTGCGCGGCTGGAGCGGGAGATGGCCGATCGCGCCGAGCAGTCCCGGCTCCGGCGCCGTAGGAACACGACGATCGCCGCCGGGGCGGGCGCCCTGATCGTGGTGCTCGCCGCGGCCTGGGTGGTGGTCGCCCTGACCAGCGACGGCGACAAGAAGGAGCAGGCCGGCGCCGACCCGTCGTCCTCGGCCTCCCCGACCAGCTGCGTGTGGCACCCGGTGGTCGACCCGAGCGCCAGCGCCTCCCCCGACCCGGAGCTGGCGAAGAACACCAAGGACGTGGGCAAGCCCCCGGCCTCCGGCGAGGCCCGCACGGGCACCCAGACGATGACCCTGGACACGAGCGTCGGCACGATCAAGATCGAGGTCGACACCGCCCACGCCCCGTGCACCGCGGAAAGTTTCACGTATCTGGCGAGCAAGAAGTTCTTCGACGACTCGACCTGCCACCGCCTGGTCCTGCAGAGCATCTACGTCCTGCAGTGCGGCGACCCGTTCGCCACGGGCTTCGGCGGCCCGTCCTACCGCTACGCGGAGGAGAACCTCCCGACCGGCAAGCGCCCGGCCTACGGCGAGGGTGTGGTCGCGATGGCGAACAACGGCCAGCCGGCGTCGACGGGCAGCCAGTTCTTCATCGTGTACAAGGACATCGAGCAGCTGGACCCGAACTACACGGTCATCGGCAAGGTGACCGAGGGCCTGGATCTGATCAAGAAGGTCGCGGAGGCCGGCGTGGTCCCCGAGGCCAGCGGCGACCCGTCCGCCGCGCCGAGCGAGGGCAAGCCGAAGACCGAGGTGCGCATCAAGACCCTGACGATGAGCGCCCCGACCCCGTAGTCCAGCTCAAAGCCCGTAACGAGGGCCGCCCACCGACCCGGTGGGCGGCCCTCGCCCGTTACTCGAACGGGTCCGCGGACACCATGCGGGCCGCCAACTCGACGGCCTCGTCGTGCCGGCCCTCCTCGGCCAGCACCACCGCAACCGCCATGACGTCGAGCGGCCTGTCGTGCGACCACAGCAGCCACGGCCACCACCAGGCCGACGACGACAGCGCCGCCACTGCGCTCAGCGGCAGCGCGCGGCACCAGCCACAAAAGGGGGATCAGGCGCCGGAGGTCACCCGGTAGGCGTCGTAGACGCCGTCGATGCGGCGGACCGCGGCCAGCAGGTGGTTGAGGTGCTTCGGGTCGGCCATCTCGAAGCTGAAGCGGCTGATCGCCACCCGGTCGCGGGTCGTGGTCACCGTCGCCGAGAGGATGTTGACCTTCTCGTCGGACAGGACGCGGGTGACGTCGGCCAGGAGCTTGTGGCGGTCCAGGGCCTCGACCTGGATGGCGACCAGGAACGTCGAGGCGCTGGTCGGCTTCCAGCTGACCTCCAGGACTCGCTCCGGCTGCTCCTTGAGGTCCGCGGCGTTGGCGCAGTCGTCGCGGTGGACGCTCACGCCGCCGGAGCGGGTCACGAAGCCGAAGACCGCGTCGCCCGGGACCGGGGTGCAGCAGCGGGCCAGCTTGATCCACACGTCGTCGACGCCGCGGACCTCGACGCCGGGGTCGGTGGCGGCGGTGCGGGCGCGGGCCGGGCGGGTCGGGATCGCGGTCTCGGCGATGTCCTCGACCGCGCCCTCCTCGCCGCCGTAGCCCTGCACGAGGCGCTGGACGATCGACTGGGCCGAGGCCTGGCCGTCGCCGACGGCGGCGTAGAGGGCGGCCACGTCGGCCAGGTGCAGCTCGCGGGCGATCGTCATCAGCGACTCGGACGTGAGCAGGCGCTGCAGCGGCAGGCCCTGCTTGCGCATCGCCTTGACGATCGCCTCCTTGCCGGCCTCGATCGCCTCCTCGCGGCGCTCCTTGTTGAAGTATTGCCGGATCTTCGTGCGGGCCCGGGGGCTCTTGACGAAGCCCAGCCAGTCCTGCGTCGGCCCGGCGGTCTCCGACTTCGAGGTGAAGATCTCGATGACGTCGCCGTTGGACAGCGTGCTCTCCAGCGGCACGAGCTTGCCGTTGACGCGCGCGCCGATGCACTTGTGGCCGACCTCGGTGTGCACGGCGTAGGCGAAGTCGACCGGGGTCGAGCCGGTGGGCAGCGCGATCACGTCGCCCTTCGGCGTGAAGACGTACACCTCCTGGCTGGACAGGTCGAAGCGCAGCGCGTCGAGGAACTCGCTGGGGTCGCTCGCCTCGCGCTGCCAGTCCAGCAGCTGCCGCAGCCACGTCATCTCGTCGATGTGCGCGGGCGGCCCGGCGATCGTGGCGTTCTTCGTCTCCTTGTAACGCCAGTGCGCCGCGATGCCATACTCCGCCGTGCGGTGCATCGCGTAGGTGCGGATCTGCAGCTCGACCGGCTTGCCGGTGGGTCCGATGACCGTCGTGTGCAGCGACTGGTACATGTTGAACTTCGGCATGGCGATGTAGTCCTTGAACCGGCCCGGCACGGGCTGCCAGTTCGCGTGGATCACGCCGAGGGCCGCGTAGCAGTCGCGGACGGTGTCGACCAGGATGCGCACGCCGACCAGGTCGTAGATGTCGCCGAAGTCGCGGCCCCGGACGATCATCTTCTGGTAGACGGAGTACAGGTGCTTCGGCCGGCCGGTGACCTCCGACTTGATCTTGGCGGCCTTGAGGTCGTTGGCGACCTTCTGGGTCACGGTGCGCAGCAGCGAGTCACGCTGCGGCGTGTGCTCGGCGATGAGCCGGCTGATCTCGTCGAAGCGCTTGGGGAACAGCGTGCGGAACGCCAGGTCCTCCAGCTCCCACTTGATCGTGTTCATGCCCAGCCGGTGCGCGAGCGGCGCCAGGATCTCCAGGGTCTCCTTGGCCTTCTGCTCCTGCTTGGGGCGGGGCAGGAAGGTCAGGGTGCGCATGTTGTGCAGCCGGTCGGCCAGCTTGATCACCAGCACCCGCGGGTCCTTGGCCATCGCCACGACCATCTTGCGGATCGTCTCGGCCTTCGCCGCGTCGCCGAGCTTGACCTTGTCGAGCTTGGTGACGCCGTCGACCAGCAGCGTGACCTCGCCGCCGAAGTCGACCTGCATGCGCTCGATCGTGTATTCGGTGTCCTCGATCGTGTCGTGCAGCAGCGCGGCCACCAGGGTGGTGGTGTCCATGCCCAGGTCGGCGAGGATCGTGGCCACGGCGAGCGGGTGGGTGATGTAGGGGTCGCCGGACTTGCGGTATTGCCCCTTGTGGAAGTGCTCCGCCATGTCGTAGGCGCGCTGCAGCAACCGCACGTCGGCCTTGGGGTGGCTCGCCTTGTGCTGGGCGATCAGCGGCTCCAGCACCTCGCTGACCGAGGGGCTCTGCCAGGGCGCGTTAAACCGCGCCAGGCGGGCCCGCACCCGGCGGCCGGTCGGCGCGGCGCCCACGAACCCCGCCACGGCGCCGGTAACCCCGCCGGCGGCGTCGGTGAGATCCTCGGTGTCCTCGCCGAGGATCTCCTCCGGCGTGCGTCGCTGGGGCTGCTGGTCGCTCGCGCGGCGCTGGGGCGTGCTCGGCGGCGTGGGGAACTGCAGCACCACGCCGCCGGCCTCCGCCGTCTCCGGCGCGGTCGCGTCGCGGACATCGCGCGGTTCAGTCGCCTTTGCGGGGCGTGCGCCTTCATCCTGCACGTGGTCGACCGTACCCTCAATGGGGGGTGCGATGTCGCCGGTCACCGGCCGCTCCTCATCGCCGACAACGTTCCGAACCGCAAGCTTACCCGTCCCCACCGACATTTCTCCTCATCAGAACGCCCGGTAAGCGACTCGGAAAGCGCCCCTCAGACGGTCAACAGGGCATGAACCGGACGTCCCGTCAGCCGCTCCCGCCCCTTGAGGAACGACAGCTCCAGCACCACGCTGAAGCCGCTGACCAGCCCGCCGGCCCGCTCGACGAGACTCAGGGTCGCCTCGGCGGTGCCGCCGGTGGCCAGGACGTCGTCGACGACGAGGACCCGCTCCCCCGCCATGAACGCGTCGGCGTGGACCTCCAGGGTCGCCTCGCCGTACTCCAGCGCGTAGGTCGCCGCGACGGTCGTGCGGGGCAGCTTGCCGGCCTTGCGCACGGGGACGACGCCCTTGCCCGTGGCGTAGGCGATCGCGGCGGCGATCACGAAGCCACGCGCCTCGATGCCGGCCACGACGTCGAAGCTGTCCGCGCCCTGCTCGGCCACGATGGCGTCGACGGCCGCGGCGAACGACGGGCCGTCGGCGAACAGCGGCATGAGGTCCTTGAACATGATCCCCGGCTTCGGGAAGTCGGGCACGTCGAGGACCTTGCTCGCGACGAGGTCGGCGATCTCCACCGGGGGCTCCTAACAAAAAGATCAACGGGCGCCGCGACCGCGGCGCCCGTTGATTTTTGCAGTCGCAGAACGAGAAGAACTACCGGCGTCCCCCGGCCCCGGGGCGACCGCCGGCCCGCGGGCGCTTGCCCTGGCCGGGCCGCGCCGACGGGCGGGCACCGGGGCGCGGCGCCGCACCGGCCAGCTCGGAGCGCTCGACGCTCTTGGCCGCGCCGCCGATCGGCACGCCGTCGGAGTCGCGGGCCGGGTTCGCCGCCCGGGCCGCCGCCTCCTTGGCCTGCGCCGCGCGCTTGTTGAGCACCCGGTTGGCGTGCTGCTGCAGGCGCGGCTCGCGGCTCTTGAGCTCGGCGAGCACCGGCGTGGCGAAGAAGATCGACGAGTACACCGCGACACCCATACCGATGAACAGCACCAGGCCGAGGTCCTTCAGCGTGCCGGCACCCAGCAGGCCGGCGCCGATGAAGAGCAGGCCGCCGACCGGCAGCAGCGCCACCAGGCCGGTGTTGATGGAGCGCATCAGGGTCTGGTTGACCGCCAGGTTGGCCGCCTCGGAGTAGGTCGAGGTGCTGGAGCCGGTGATGCCCCGGGTGTTCTCCTGCACCTTGTCGAAGACCACGACGACGTCGTACAGCGCGAAGCCGAGAATCGTCAGGAAGCCGATGACGGTCGACGGGGTGACCTCGAAGCCGACGAGCGAATACACGCCGCCGGTCAGCACCAGGTCCAGCAGCAGGGAGGCGATGGCCGCGACGGCCATCCGCCACTCGAAGCGCGCGATCAGGTAGACCAGCACCGCGGCGAGGAAGATCGCGAGGCTCAGCGCCGCCTTGCTGGTGACCTGGCCGCCCCACGAGGTGCTCACCGCGCTGTCGCTGATCTGCGCCGCGTCGATGTTGAAGTGCTTGGCGACCGAGTCCTTGATCTCGGTCTGCCGGGCGGCGTCGGTGATCAGCTCGGTCTTGATGATGTACTGGCTGTCGCCCACGGTCTGCCCGGTCTTGACCGACACGCCGGCGTCGCCGAACGCCTTCTCGACCTCGTCGAGCGTGCCGACCTTCACGGGGATGTTGTACTGGTTGCCGCCCTCGAACTCGATGCCGAGCGTGAAGCCGCGGACCAGCATGCTCGCGATAGCGATGACGATCGCGATGCCGGCGACGGTGAACCACAGCTTGCGGCGGCCGACGATGTCGACGCCGGCCTCACCGCGGTAGAGCCGGGCTGCGATGCCACTGGCGCTCATCGTCAGGCCTCCTTCGGGCGGTTACGACGGCTGGTGGGCGCCGCGTCGGTGTTGGAACGCTGCTCGAGCACGCGGCCGAGGCCACTGACCCTCGGTGACAAGAATGCCTTGCTGCGGGCGAAGAGCGTCATGATCGGATGGCGGAACAGGAACACGACCACGAGGTCGAGGATCGTCGCCACGCCCAGGGCGAAGGCGAAGCCCTTCACCGAGCCGATCGACACGAAGTACAGGATCGCGGCCGCGAGCAGCGTGATCGTGTTCGCCGAGATGATCGTGCGGCGAGCCCGGACCCAGGCGCGCGGCACGGCGCTGCGCGGACTCCGGCCGTCGTGGATCTCGTCCTTGAGGCGTTCGAAGTAGATGACGAACGAGTCAGCCGCCACACCGAGCGAGACGATGAACCCGGCGAAGCCGGCGAGGCTCAGCGTGAAGCCGATCCAGCGGCCCAGCAGGATCAGCGACATGAAGACCAGCACGCCGGACAGCACCAGGCTGAGCATGATGACCGCGCCGAGCAGCCGGTAGTAGAAGAACGAGTAGAGCACGACCAGCAGCATGCCGATGCCGGCGGCCAGCAGGCCCGCCTCCAGGTGGGAGCTGCCCAGGGTGGCGGAGATGCTCTGCGCGTCCTGCGAGGTGAACGACAGCGGCAGGGCACCGTATTGCAGCTGGCTGGCCAGCAGCTGGGCCTCGGCCTTGGTGAAGGTGCCGCTGATCTCGGCGTCGCCCGGGATGACGTTCTGGATCGTCGGGGCCGAGACCACCTCGTTGTCGAGCACGACGGCGACCTGCTTGCTGTCCTGGCCGTTGTTGTAGGCCTCGCGGGTCAGGTCCGTCCAGCGGTTCTGCCCGGCGCTGTGGAAGGACAGGTTGACCGTCCACTTGCCGTTCTGCGAGTTGATGCCCGAGTCCGCGCTCGACACGTCGGTGCCCAGCACCTTGGCCACGTCGAGCTGGTACTTCACGCCCGGCCCGCACGCGACGGCCGGCTCCTCGGCCTTGCTGATCGAGCCGACCGGCCGGTGGTTGAGCTTGTCGCAGGTGACGTAGGGGATGTTGTACTGCATCGACGCCGGCAGCACCGCGACCTCGGCCGGGCTCAGGTCCTTGAAGCCCTTGTACGCCTGGGCCTTGGCGGCGTCCTGGGTGAGGTCGACCGGCGCCTGCTCGGCGAGCGCGGCCGCCCAGACGTCGGCGCCGAGCTTCTTCTGCACCGCGGCCCGCTGCGTGGCGGTGTCCGGGGCGAGCGACTCCGACGGTGCGGCCGAGGCGTCCCCGGCCGCGGCGGCCGAGCCCGACGGCGTGGCCGACGGGGTCGCGGACGGCGTGCCCGACGGCGACGCGGGGGCCGAGCCCGACGGGGTGGGGGAGGCGGACGGCGAGGCCGACGGGTCGGTCGCGCCGGTGTCGCCGGTCTGGCCCAGCACCTTGCGGAAGCGCAGCTCCGCGGTCTGACCGATCTGCTTGAGCCGGTCGTCGCTCTTGCCCGGCAGGGAGACGACGATGTTGTTGCTGCCCTCGACCACGACCTCGGCCTCGGCGACGCCCAGGCCGTTGACCCGCTGGTCGATGATGCGCCGGGCGGTCTCCATCTGGTCCTGGGTGGGCGGCTTGTTGCCCTCCAGGTTCTGGGCCTGCAGCGTGACCGTCGTCCCGCCGATCAGATCAAGGCCGAGCTTGGGCTCGAGCCGGTCGCGCCAACCACCGCTGCCGCCGAACCACACGAGGGCGGCGAGCACGATGAAGATGGCGGCAAGCACGGCGAGCTGGCGGCTCGGGCGCATCGGTGCCTGAGGTTGTGCCACGGCTGTCGGGTCTCCCTACATGACGCCGGCGGAGTCCGCGCGGCGTGAATGTTTCACATAGCGGGTGCGAACGGGGCTTTCAGTCGGCGTCCGTGGTCCCGGTGGACTCCTCGTCGGAGGCGGAGTCGTCCTCGACGGCCGCCTTCTTGTTCACCTTGCCGATGGCAGCGCGGGCGTACTTGGCGGTGACACCCGGCGCGATCTCCAGCAGAACGGTGTCGTCCTCGATCCCGGCGACGATGCCGTAGAGCCCGCCGACCGTCACGACCTCGTCACCGATCCCCATCGCGGACTGCATGTTCTCGACCTCGCGGCGCCGCTTCTGCTGGGGCCGGATCATGAGGAAGTACACGAAGGCGGCGAAGGCGACGACAACAAGAAGCGGGAGCGCCGAGCTGCCGCCCGAGGTCTCCGCGGCGTAATACACGATTGGTGCCTTCCCGGTTGATGTGTCAGACGTCCGCGCAGCGGATCGCGGCGAGTCTAGTCGGTGTGTCGGAAACCACGTAGCCCGGCATCCGCACTATGCCCAGTCTGGCTCGATCCGTTCCGAGACATCGATTCAGAGTAGGCGCCGATCACGACAGGCTGGGAGCTACGGCTCCAAACTGAACAGATCGGGCGTTTGGGACAAGCCACCCGTGGCTTTTCCGCCCCCGACGGTACCAGCGGGGGCTGGAATTCCCAGATGTCGCCATGCGCTCGCCGTGGCGATCCGGCCACGGGGGGTGCGCGCCAGGAGCCCCGATCGCAGCAGGAACGGCTCGCACACCTCCTCGACCGTGTCGGGCTGCTCACCGACGGCCACCGCCAGGGTCGACAGGCCGACCGGCCCCCCGCCCTGGCGCACCAGGGCCAGCAGCACGGCCCGGTCGAGCCGGTCGAGGCCGAGCTCGTCGACGTCGTACACCCGCAGGGCGGCCCGCGCGGCGGCGACGTCCACGACCCCGTCCGCCCGCACCTCCGCGTAGTCGCGCACCCGCCGCAGCAGGCGGTTGGCGATCCGGGGCGTGCCGCGGGAGCGCCGCCCGATCTCCACCGCCCCGTCCTCGGTGATCGGCACGTCCAGAATGCGGGCCGAGCGCGCGATGATCTGCTCGAGCTCCTCGGGGTCGTAGAAGTCCAGCTGGCCGACGAAGCCGAAGCGGTCCCGCATCGGGCCGGTGAGCAGGCCGCTGCGGGTCGTGGCGCCGACCAGCGTGAACGGCTCCACGTCGAGCGGGATCGCGGTCGCGCCGGGGCCCTTGCCGACCACGACGTCGACGCGGAAGTCCTCCATGGCGCTGTAGAGCAGCTCCTCGGCCGGCCGCGCCATGCGGTGGATCTCGTCGATGAACAGCACGTCGCCGTGGGTGAGGCTGGTCAGCACCGCGGCCAGGTCACCCGCCCGCTCGATGGCCGGGCCGCTGGTCAACCGCAGCCCGGCGCCGAGCTCGGCGGCGACGATCATGGCCATGGTCGTCTTGCCCAGCCCCGGCGGGCCGGACAGCAGGATGTGGTCGGGCGGGCTGCCGCGGCGCAGGGCGCTGCGCAGCAGCAGGTCGAGCTGCTCGCGGACCCGGTGCTGCCCGATCAGCTCGGCGAGGCGCTTGGGCCGCACCGACTGGTCGGCGACCGTGTCCTCGTCGGAGGCGAACGCACTGACCAGCGGATCCGTCATCGAATCGTGCCCAGCATCCGGATCGCCTGCTTGAGCAGAACCGGCACGGGCGGGGCGCTCTGCCCGTCGAGCTGCTCGGCGACCGCCGCCACCGCCTGGTCGGCCTGCTTGTCGTTCCAGCCGAGCCCGACCAGCGCCTGGCGGACCTGCTCGGGCCAGACCGCGCCCGCCCCGACGCCGGCCAGCGGGGCGCCGTCGCCGGGCAGCGCGCCGATCTTGTCGCGCAGCTCCAGCACCAGCCGCTCGGCGCCCTTCTTGCCGATACCCGGCACCCGGGTCAGCGTGGAGGTGTCGCCGGCCGAGATCGCCCGCCGGACCACCTCCGGGGTGTGCACGGCCAGCACCGCCTGGGCCAGCCGCGGCCCGACCCCGGTGGCCGTCTGCAGCAGCTCGAAGAGTTGCTTGGCGTCCTCGTCGGCGAAGCCGTAGAGCGTCAGGGAGTCCTCGCGCACCACCAGCGAGGTGGCCAGCCGGGCCTCGTGCCCCACCCGCAGGTCCGCCAGGGTGTGCGGGGAGCACTGTACGGCCAGGCCCACCCCGCCGACCTCGATCACCGCACCGTCGGGCGACACCGTCGCCACCCTCCCGCGAACGCTCGCGATCACCGCGTCCTCCTCATCGCCGCGCTGATGCGCTCCCGCGCACCGCCTCGCCACACGTGACAGATGGCCAAGGCTAAGGCGTCGGCGGCGTCGGCCGGGCGAGGCGCGACCTCCAGCCGCAGCAATCGGGTCACCATCGCCGTCACCTGGGCCTTGTCGGCCTGGCCGTTGCCGCTGACCGCGGCCTTGACCTCGCTGGGCGTGTAGAGCTGCACGGAGAGCCCGGCCCGCGCGGCCGCGAGGATCGCCACCGCCCCGGCCTGGGCGGTGCCCATGACCGTGCGCACGTTGTGCTGGCTGAACACCCGCTCGACCGCGACGCTCTCCGGCCGGTGCTCGGCGACGAGCGCGGTGAGCCGCTCGTCGAGGTTGAGCAGGCGCAGCGCCAGGTCGGTGTCGGGGTCGCTGCGGACGACCTCGTAGTGCACCAGCCGGCACGGGCGCCCCGGGGACCCCTCGACGACCCCGACGCCGCACCGGGTCAGGCCCGGGTCGACCCCCAGCACGCGCACCGCCGCTCCCCTCAAACGTGTGTTCGACAGCTTAGCCGACCGCCGGGCCGGCCCGGCCGACCGACACACACATCGAGTGGGCCGAAGGTATGTGGTCCACCCCCATGGGACGGCGGCGCGAAGGCTCGTACGTTTCCGCCCATGACGACGCCACACCCCGTTTCCCCGCAGCCGGTGGTCGCCCTGGACCTGCGGGGCCGCACCGCGATGGTCACCGGGGCCGGCAGTGGCATCGGCCGCAGCGTCGCCGCGCGGCTGGCCGCCGCCGGCGCGCGCGTGGTGGCGCTCGACCGCGACACGGAGCCGCTCGAGTCCCTGGCCAAAGAGCACCCGGATGTCGTACCCCTGGTGGCCGACCTGTCCGACGCCGAGAATCTGGATGCGGCCCTGGCCGGTCACCTCGACATCGACGTGCTGGTCAACAACGCCGGGCTGCAGCACGTGGCCGCGCTGGAGGAGTTCCCGCCGGAGCGCTTCGCCTACATCCAGGCCGTCATGGTCGAGGCGCCGTTCCGGCTGGTGCGGGCCGTGCTTCCGCACATGTACGCGGGCGGCTGGGGGCGGATCGTCAACATCTCCTCCGTGCACGGGCTGCGCGCCTCGCCGTTCAAGGCCGCGTACGTCACCGCCAAGCACGCCCTGGAGGGCCTGTCGAAGACCGTCGCGCTGGAGGGCGCCCCGCACGGCGTGACGGCCAACTGCATCAACCCCGCGTACGTGCGCACCCCGCTGGTGGAGAACCAGATCATCGACCAGGCCCGCACCCACGGCATCGACGAGTCCGAGGTCGTGGAGAAGATCATGCTGACCAGCGCCGCGATCAAGCGCCTCATCGAGCCGGCCGAGGTCGCCGAACTCGTCGCCTACCTGTGCACCGACGTCGCGGGGTTCATCACCGGCACTTCGCTGTCGATCGACGGCGGCTGGACCGCACACTAGGGCTTGTGACGATGCTTCCGTACCTCGAGCTGCTGGCCCGCGAGGCGGCCGCCGTGGAGTTCGAGGGCCCGCTCGTCGCCGCCCGCAGCGCCGGCCTGCCGCCGGAGCGCATCGCCGAGCTCGAGCAGGCCAAGCTCGTCGCCCTGCGCGTGCGGGCCCTGCTGGAGCGCCGCCGGCGCCGCGAGGAGGAGCTGTCCGGCCTCTTCGACACTGCCAGCGACCTGGCGGGCCTGCGCGACGTCGACGCCGTGCTCGCCGCGATCGTCCACCGGGCGCGCACGCTGCTCGGGGCGGACGTGGCGTACCTGACGCTCACCGACGAGGAGCGCGGCGACACCTACATGCGCGTCACCGACGGGTCGATCTCGGCCCGGTTCCAGGCCCTGCGCCTGCCCATGGGCTCGGGGCTGGGCGGGCTGGTGGCGCAGACCGGCAGCCCGTACGTGACCGCCGACTACCCGCGCGACGCCCGCTTCCACCACACCGGCGACATCGACGCCGGCGTGGGCGAGGAGGGCCTGGTGGCGATCCTCGGGGTGCCGCTGCGGCTCGGCTCGCGCATCATCGGCGTGCTGTACGCGGCCAACCGCTCCGCCCGCCCCTTCGCCCGCGAGGAGGTGTCGCTGCTGGTCTCCCTGGCCGCCAACGCCGCGGTCGCGATCGACACCGCCCGCCTGCTCGGCGAGACGAGGGCCGCGCTGGAGGAACTCTCGGCCGCCAACGGCGTCATCCGGGCCCACAGCGACTCCGTCGAGCGCGCCGCGGCCGCCCACGACCGCATGACCGCCCTGGTCCTGCGCGGCGCCGGCGTCGAGGACGTGGCCGCGGTCGTGGTCGAGGTCCTGGACGGCTCGCTGCTGGTCCTCGACGCCGAGAACCGCACCCTGGCACTGGTCGGCGAGCTGGCCCCGCCGGACCCGAGCGCGATCGCCGAGGCCCTGGCCGCCTCCCGCACCGAGGGCCGCAGCGTCCACCGCGGCGAGCTGTGGGTCGCCGCGGTCGTCGCCGGCGCGGAGAACCTGGGGGCCCTGGTCTTCCGCCCCGGCGGCCCGCTCGTCGACGCCGACCAGCGCATCCTGGAGCGCGCGGCCGTGGTGACGGCGCTGCTGCAGCTGTTCCGCCGTACGGTCGCGGACGCCGAGGGCCGGGTCCGCGGAGAGCTCCTCGACGACGTCATCACCCGCCCGGTCCGCGACGCCGACGCCCTGCGCGCGCGGGCCAAGCGCCTGGGCGTAGACTTGGACGCCCCGAACGTCGTGGTCGCCGTCGGCGCGGACGTGCTGACCGCCGGCTCGACCCGCCAGCGCGCGGTGTCGTGGGCCCAGACGTACGCGCAGAGCCGCGGTGGCCTGGCCGCGGCCCGCGACGGTCACGTGGTGCTGCTGCTGCCGGGCGACGCTCCCGGCGCCGCGGCCCGCCTGGTCGCCCGCGACCTGGGCAAGCTGCTCGGCCGCTCGGTGACGGCCGGCGCCGGCGGCCCGGCCACGGCCCCGGAGGCGATCGCGCCGGCCTACCGCGACGCCGACCGGTGCGTGACGGCCCTGACGGCCCTGGGCCGCACCGGCACCGGCGCGAGCACCGCGGAGCTGGGCTTCGTGGGCCTCCTGCTGGGCTCGGCCCCGGACGGCCGCGACCACGACGTGCGCACGTTCCTGACCGCCACGATCGGCCCCGTGCTCGACTACGACGCCCGCCGCGGCACCGCGCTGGTCAAGACACTGGAGGCGTACTTCGGCGTGGGCGGCAGCCTGGCCCGGGCCGCCGAGCTCCTGCACGTCCACGTCAACACGGTGACCCAGCGCCTGGAGCGCATCGCGCAGCTGCTGGGCCCGGACTGGCAGAAGCCCGAACGCGCCCTGGAGGTCCAGCTGGCGCTGCGCCTGCACCGCCTCCAGTCCCCCTGAGCTGCTGCGACCGGCCGCCGGCGGCGGCCGGTCGTCCGATGTCCCGGGCCGGGGCCACGCGCTGAACGCTCCGGCCCGGCTGCGCCTTGGCGGGCGCGGCCGGGCCGTTGTGGCGCGGTGGGAGCGTCAGGCGCCGGCGCCGCGGAGGACGAAGTCGACCAGGTTCTCCGCGAAGTTCTCGTCCGGCACGTTGAGATTCCAACGGAGCATGTTCTGGGCCAGCGTCGGGCTCGACAGCACGAGCAGGGTCATCTCCACGTCCAGGTCCGCGCGCAGCTCGCCCGTGGCGATGCCGCGGCGCAGCACCGCGCGCATCATCTCGCGGCGGGGCTCCACCACGCCCTGGTAGACGCGGGTCATCTCCGAGCTCTTGAACAGCTCCGGGAGCAGGCAGGCGGTGACCTTGCCGTAGTGCTCCATGCGCTTGTTGCGCATCGCGGCGATCAGCGTGACCAGGTCGTCGCGCACCGACTCGCCGCGTAGCTCCGGGCCGGGGCCCTTCATCGCCAGCACGGCGTCGATGAGCAGCGCCTCCTTGTTGGGCCAGCGGCGGTAGATCGTCGCCTTGCCAACACCGGCCTTGGCCGCGACCGCCTCGATCGAGATGGCGTCCGCGCTCTGGCCGGAGCTGAGCAGCTCGAACACCGCCTCGACGATCGCCTCGTCGACCCGGGCGCTGCGGGGCCGGCCAGGACCCTTCCGGTCCTGGTCAGGCGCCGCGTCCACGCTGAGCGTCATGGTTTCCATTGTTACCGAGGTTTCACACCGAAGCTACCCACCGGTTTCCTCCGCCTCTCAGTCGCCGACCGTCACCAGCTCCACGCCCTGCTCCTCCGCCAGGCCCTCGGCGCTGGTCGGGGCGGGCGCGTCCGCCGGGCGCTTGCTGGGCAGCCACACCAGGGCGACGACGGCACCGAGGATCGCGAAGATCGCCGAGCCGATGGCCGCGCCGTGCATGGCGGTGAGGAAGGCGTCGTTGGCGTGCTGGATCAGCGCCGGCCCGGCGGACCCGACGTGCGGCGCCACCCCGTACGCACCGGAGATCGACTCGTCGGCGGCGGTGCGCGCCGCGGCCGGCAGGTCGGTCGTGGCCGACTCGATGTGGTCGCGGTACACGGAGGAGATGACGGCCCCGAGGGCGGCCACGCCGAGGGCGCCGCCGACCTGACGGATGGTGTTGCTGACGGCCGATCCGACGCCGGCCTTCTCGCGGGGAAGCGCGGACATGATCGCCTCCGTCGCGGGCGGCATCACGTTGGCCATGCCGACGCCCATGACGAAGAACAGCGCACCAACGATCCAGATCGGCGTGTCGGCCTGGATGAACATCCACGCGGACAGGCCCGCCGCGACGAGCAGCAGGCCGACGGTGCCGACGGCCTTGGGCCCGAAGCGCTTGACCATGGCGGCGCTGCGCGGGGCGAAGACCATCTGGGCGACCGCGAAGGGCACGAACAGGGCGCCGGAGGCGAGCGGGCCGTAGCCGCGGACCAGCTGCAGGTAGAAGGCGCTGATGAACATGATGCCCATGGCCGCGAAGAAGACCAGGCCGATCATGCTTGTCGAGGCGCTGAACTGGCGGTTGGCGAAGAGCCGCACGTCCAGGGACGGGAACTCGATGCGCCGCTCGTAGATCGCGAAGGCGGCCAGGACGACCACGGACGCGACCAGGGTGCCCCACGCCTGCGGCTTGCCGAAGCCGTGGTCGCCGCCCTCGATCACGCCGTACGTCAGCAGGGTGAGGCCGATGATCGACAGCAGCACGCCGACGACGTCGATGCGGCCCGGCTTCGGGTCGCGCGACTCGGGGATGAGCGTGTTGACCAGGATCAGGCCCACGACCACGATCGGCACGTTGATCAGGAAGACCGAGCCCCACCAGAAGTGCTCCAGCAGCAGGCCGCCGACGATCGGGCCGATCGCGACGCCCAGGCCGACGGCGCCGGCCCACACGCCGATGGCGCGGCCGCGCTCACGCGGGTCGAAGACGTTGGCGATGATCGACAGGGTCGAGGGCATGACCGCCGCGGCGCCGAGGCCCATCAGGGCGCGGGCCCAGATCAGCTGGTCGGCCGAGCCGGAGTACGCCGAGACGAGCGACGCGATGCCGAACAACGCCAGACCCACGGTGAGCATGATGCGGCGGCCGAGCCGGTCGGCCATGATGCCGGCGGTGAAGAGCAGGCCGGCGAAGACCAGCGTGTAGGAGTTGATCGCCCACTCGAGCTGGCTCTGGGACGCGCCCAGGCCGTGCTGCGGGTCGGCGATGGTGCGCATGGCGACGTTGAGGACGGTGTTGTCCAGCACGACCACGAGCAGGCTGATGACGAGCACGCCGAGGATCGCCCAGCGGCGGGGATGTCCGGTGTTGGGTGTTGCTTGTCGGGTGGCTGCGTCCACGGTGTTGCTCCCCCTGGTCGGAACGCTTTTACGATACGGAACAGTTCCGTATCAACCTAACGACCACGGCGGCGATACGGAACCGTCTCGTATTGAAAAGTGCCTCCGATCACACCCGTCGCCATCGGCGGAATAAATCCGCGGCGCTGCCCCACAGGCCGCGGCGGAACAGCAGCACCACCAGCACGAAGATCCCCCCGGTCACCAGCCCCACCAGGTCGAAGCCGGCCTGGGAGAGCTGGTCCTCCAGGTTGACCACGAGCCCCGCGCCGAGAACGCCGCCCCACAGCGTGCCGATGCCGCCCAGCACGACCAGGACCACGCCCTTGCCCGAGGTCGTCCAGTGCACGACGTCGAGGGAGACGAAGCCGTGCGCGACCGCGAACAGGCCGCCGCCGAGCCCGGCGAGGAACGCCGAGAGGACGAAGGCGAGCAGCTTGTACCGCGCGGCCGCGTACCCCAGCGCCCGCGCCCGGTTCGCGTTGTCCCGCACCGCGACCAGCACCCGGCCGAACGGCGAGTGCACGATCCGCCAGGCCAGCAGCAGGCCCAGCGCCGCGACCGGCAGCGCCGCGTAGTAGAAGTAGTACGGGTCCGAAAGATCCAGCCCGAGCAGCTCGCGCGGCACGCTCTGCAGGCCGTTCTCGCCGCCGGTGACCGACGACCACGCGTTGGCCACGTAGTAGATCATCTGGGCGAACGCCAGCGTGACCATCGCGAAGTAGATGCCCGTGCGGCGCACCGCGAGCCAGCCGATCGGCACCGCGAGCGCGGCCGCGGTCAGCGCCCCGCCGAGCACCGCGACCGGGAACGGCGCCCCGAGCCGGGCCGCGATCAGCCCGGCCGTGTACGCCGAGGTGCCCCAGAAGGCGGCGTGGCCGAACGACAGCAGCCCGCCGTAGCCCAGCAGCAGGTCGATCGCGATCGCGAACAGCGCCCAGCAGAGCATGTCCACCGCCACCGCCGGGTAGATCCCGTTGGGCAGCCAGAGCGCGACGGCCGCACCCGCGGCCAGTAGTGCCCACTTCACGCCGAGCCCTCCTGTCTGCCGAACAGCCCGGCCGGGCGCACCAGCAGCACCAGCGCCATGACCAGGAAGATGAGTGTCTGGGCCAGCAGCGGCGGGGCGTACGCCTCGCTCCACGCCTGCAGCAGGCCGATGCCGAACCCGGCGGCCACCGAGCCGAAGACCGAGCCGAGGCCGCCGATGACCACGACCGCGAAGACGCCGATGATGAGATCGCCGCCCATGAGCGGGTTGACCGCCCGCACCGGCGCGGCCAGCACGCCGGCCAGCGCCGCGAGGGCCACCCCGGCGCCGAACACCGGCCCGATCCACCGCCCGACGTCGATGCCCAGCGCCCGGGTCAGCTCCGGCCGCTCGATGCCGGCCCGCACCACCATGCCGACCCGGGTGCGCGCCAGCAGCCACCACACCAGCGCGCACAGCGCCAGCGCGACGGCGAGGACGAAGACGCGGTACGCCGGAAAGTCGAACGCCCCGAGGTCGAGCGTCCCGCGCAGCCCGGCCGGCGCGTCGTAGGGCTTGGACTGGGTGCCGTAGCGGGACTTCACGGCGTCCTGCAGGATCAGCGTCAGGCCGAAGGTGAGCAGGAAGTTGTACAGCGGGTCCAGTGCCGACAGCCGCCGCACGACCGTGCGCTCCAGCGCCATGCCCAGCAGCCCGAGCGCGACCGGCACCACCGCCAGGGCGACCCAGAAGGAGAGCCCGGCCGAGTCGAGCAGGAAGAAGGCACCGACCGCACCGAGCATGTAGAACGCCCCGTGCGCGAAGTTGACCACCCGCAGCATGCCGAAGATGACGGCCAGGCCGAGGGCGAGCAGCGCGTAGAAGCCGCCCCCGACCAGACCGTTGACCGTGTGCGTGAGCAGACCCATCGCGGATCAGAGCCGGCAGTCCGGCGACGGGGCGCGGAAGGCCTCCTGGGCCGGGATCGTCTTGACGATCTGCTCGTAGTCCCACGCCTCCTTGACCTCGGAGCTCGGCTTGACCTTCGCCAGGTACGCGTCGTGCAGCACCCGGTGGTCGGCCGCCCGGAACTCGCCGCCCCGCAGGAAGAAGTCGTCGACCTTGCGGCCTTCCAGCTGCTTGACGACCGCGTCGGCGTCGTCGGTGCCGGCCGCCTGGACGGCCTCGAGGTACTGCGTCGCCGCGGAGTAGTTGGCCGCGTGGGCGAACGTGGGGCGCTGCCCGCCGGTGCGTGCGGCGAACTTGTCGGCCCACGCGCGGTTGCGCTCGTCGAAGTTCCAGTACCACGCGTCGGTGAACGTGGTGCCCGCCAGGGCGTCCGGCGTCAGCGAGTGGATGTCGGTGAGGAACATGAGGCCCACGGCGAGCCCGATGCCCTTGTCCTTGAGCTTGAACTCGTTGTACTGCTTGACGAGGTTCACCAGGTCGGCGCCCGCCTGCATGGTGCCCAGCACGTCCGGCTTCGGGTTCAGCGTCGGCGCCTTGAGCAGGAACGTGGAGAAGTTGTCGTTCGGAAACGGCGTCGGGTCGCTGGCCACGACCGTGCCGCCGCCCTTGGTGACCGCCGCGGCGAAGGACTTCTGCATGTCCTGACCGAAGGCGTAGTCGGGGTAGACGATGTACCAGTTCTTGGCGCCGGCGACGGTGGCCGCGGTGCCGGTGCCGTTGGCGAGCATCGCCGTGTCGTAGGCGTAGTGGAACGTGTACTTGTTGCAGGACTTGCCGGTCAGGTCCGTGGTGGCACCGGAGATGTTGAAGTACAACTTCTTCGCCTGCTTGGCGACGTCGGCGACCTTCAGCGCGGCCGAGGACGTCGGCACGTCGAGGATCGCGTCGACGCCGAGGCGGTCGTACATCTCGCTCGCGCGGGTGTTGGCGACGTCGGGCTTGTTCTGGTGGTCCGCGGACTCCACGGTGATGTTCTTGGTGATCGCCCGGTCGCCGTACTTGGCCTTGAAGTCCTCGATGGCCATCTGCACGGCCACGACGGAGTTCTTGCCGGACAGCTGGGCGTAGACGCCGGACTGGTCGTTGAGCACGCCCAGCACGATCTTGTCGCCGGTGAGACCGCCGCCGCCGGACGTGCGGGGACCACCGCCGCCGCAGCCGGCGAGCAGGACGCACAGGGCGGCGCCGATGGCGAGGGATTGCTTCATCAGGTGTACCTCCGGTCAGATGCCGAGGAGCGCGAGGAACTCGTCCTCGCGGGAGCGCACGTCGGCGTTGTCGAACGTGCCGGCGATGCGCCCCTCGGCGAGCAGGTAGTGGCGGTCGGCAACGGTGGTGGCGAAGCGCAGGTTCTGCTCGACGAGCAGGATGGTGACGCCGTGGTCGCGGGCGCGGCGCAGGATCTCGCCGACCCGCCGTACCAGCAGCGGCGAGAGGCCCTCGGTGGGCTCGTCGCACAGCAGCAGGGTGGCGCCCATGCGCAGCACCCGGGCGAGGGCGAGCATCTGCTGCTCGCCCCCGGAGAGCCGGGTGGCCGGGCTGGCGCGCCGCTCGTGGAGGTTCGGGAAGGCCTCGTGGATCTCCTCGAGGCTCCACGGCCGCGGCCCGACCACCGGCGGCAGCGCCAGGTGCTCGGCGACGCTGAGCGTGGCGTACGCGCCCCGGTCGTCGGGCACCCAGCCCAGCCCGGCGCGGGCGCGGGCGTGCGCCGGCCAGCGGGAGATGTCGGCTGCGGGCCGCTTCGCGGAGACCGATTCGGACCGGCCGCCGAGCTCGACCGTCCCCGACTGCCCGGCGTGCAGCCCCATGACGCAGCGCAGGAGCGTGGTCTTGCCGGCGCCGTTGCGCCCGCACAGGGTGACGACCTCGCCCTCGGCCACCTGCAGGCCGACGTCGCGCAGCACGTGCGCCTCGCCGTACCAGGCGGACAAGCCCTCAATGCGCAACATCGGCGCTGCCCAGGTAGGCCTCGACGACGCGCTCGTCGGCGCGCACCTGCTCGTAGGAGCCCTCGGCCAGGACACGACCGGCCTGCAGGACGGTCACCCGGTCCGCGAGCCGGCCGACGACGCTCATATTGTGCTCGACGAGCACCACGGTCCGCCCGTCGCGGACCTGCGCGATCAGCTCGACGGTCCGCTCGACGTCCTCGACCCCCATGCCGGCGGTCGGCTCGTCCAGCAGCAGCACCTTCGGGTCGAGGGCGAGCGCGATCGCCAGCTCCAGGGCCCGCTTGCGCCCGTAGGCGAGGCTGCCCGCGGCGTCCTGCGCCGCCCCGGCGAGCCCGACCCGCTCCAGCAGTTCCCCGGCGCGCTCGCGGAAGCGCCGCAGCGGCCGTTCGGAGCGCCAGAAGGCCCAGCCGAGCGACGTGCCGCCCTGCAGGGCCAGCTCGACATGGGCCCGCACGGTCTGCTGCGGGAAGAGGCTCGCGATCTGGAAGGAGCGGGCCATCCCGAGGCGGGCGATCCGCTCGGGGGCCAGCCCGGTGATGTCGCGCCCCTCGAGCTCGATGCGGCCGGCGCTCGGTGCGAGGAACCCGGTCAGCAGGTTGAACAGCGTCGTCTTGCCGGCCCCGTTGGGCCCGACGAGCGCATGAACGCGGCCGGCTGCGAAGTCCAGGTCGACCTCGTCGACGGCGCGGAATCCCCGGAAATCGCGCGTGAGCCCGCGCGCGGTGAGCGCGGAACCGTCCATGTGGGACACACCCCCCTCTGGCGGTTGAAGGTGACGGCCGCCACAAGGTATGGCCGCCCTCCCCCGCGTCACTACGGAGCCGATCCACACATTTACCTCTGTGCTTATGTCTCGCCCGGATACTGGTTGAAACACCAAGAATCCGGGCAGCAGGCTGCCCGGATTCTTGGGATGCGTCGGATTCTTTGGGATGCTTCGGACGGCGGCGTTCAGCGGCGCGCGGGTATCCACTTCGCCAGCGGTCCGAGCCGCGAGCGCAGGCCGGCCAGGCCGCCGGGGAAGAAGTACACGGCGAGGATGAAGACGGTGCCCAGGATGAACAGCGGCTGTGACAGGGGGCCGCGCAGGAAGCCGGGCAGGCCCGCCACCGCGTCCGAGTCGCCCAGGGCCACCAGGCGGTAGTCCAGGTATGTGAAGAGGAAGCCGCCGAGCAGCGGGCCCCAGCGGGAGCCCGGGCCGCCCAGCACCACCATCACGAGCAGGGTCAGCGTCTGGTCGGAGGTGGCGATGTGGGGCGTCGCGCCGCCGATGAGCAGCGCGTACATGGCTCCGGCCAGCCCGGCCAGGCCGCCGGAGACGGTGAAGGCGAACAGGCGGTACCGGTAGGGGTCGAGGCCCAGGACGCCGACGCGCCGCTCGTCGTCGCGGATCGCCGCCAGGACCCGGCCCGCCGGCGAGTCCGCGATGGAGTGCACCACGAGGACGGTGATGACCAGGGCGCCGAGGGCCAGCCAGTACAGGTTGACGGTGTTCGCCACCCCGACCAGGAAGGACGGCACGCGCTCGGACGCCATCGGCAGGCCCTCCTCGCCGCCGGTCGCCCCGCCCGGGTTGCGGCCGATCGTGATCGCCGCGACCTGCGCGAAGGCCAGCGTCACCATGGCGAAGGCGATGCCGCCGGTGCGCAGGGCGATCGCCCCGAGCAGGGCCGCCAGGGTCGCGGTGCCGACGACGGCGAGCAGGATCGACGTCCACAGGCCGTAGCCGGCCTTGGTGACGAGCATGTCGGTGCCGTAGACGCCGGCCGCGAAGTACAGGGCGTGGCCGAAGGAGAGCAGGCCGGTGCGGCCGAAGAGCAGGTCGTAGCCCAGCGCCAGGGCCCCGAAGACCAGGCACAGCGCCAGCAGCTGCAGGGTGCCGGGCGCGTTGAGGGCGGAGTCGAACACGCCGGGGATCTTCAGGCCGCAGTACGGCAGGGCGATGAGGACCACGAGCGCCACGAGCGGGCCGAAGCGCCCGAGCTGAAGCCGGGTCCGGGCCGGCGGCGGGGCCGTGCGCACGGGCGGCGCCGTCTGTGTCGTCATGAGGTGGCGACCTTCCCGGTGATCCCTTGTGGACGGACGAGCAGCACGACCGCGAGCAGCGCGACGACGCAGATGTCACCGAGGCCCGACGAGGTGTAGTTGACGAACTGCTGGAGCAGGCCGACGGTGACCGCGGCGTACGCGGCGCCGGTGACCGAGCCCATGCCGCCGATCACGACGACGATGAACCCGAAGATCAGCAGCGAGCTGCCGCCGGTCGGCGAGATCGCGCCGGTGAAGACGCCGCCGAGCGCGCCGGCCAGGGCCGCGGCCGCGCCACCGATGGCGAACACGAGCGTGAAGGCGCGGCGCACGTCGATGCCGAGGGCGGTCACCATCGAGCGGTCCTCGACGCCCGCGCGAATGACCAGACCGATCCGGGTGTACTTCAGGAACGCCAGCAAGCCCACGAGCACCACGACGGCCGCGCCGATGAGCAGGAACCGGTCGTTGGGCACGCGGGCGCCCGCGATCGAGGTCAGCCGCTGGGTCCACTGCGGGCGCGGGTAGGGCCGGGGATCGCTGCCCCACGACGCCTGCAGCAGCGCCACGCCCGCCAGCGACAGCCCCACGGTCACCAGGACCTGCTCGATCGTGCGGCGGTACAGCGGCCGGATCAGCACCAGCTCGACCAGCGCCGCGACGACCGTGCCGCACACCACGCCGAAGAGCACGGCGAGCGCGAAGCCCCAGCCGCTCGCCCCGGCGCCCGGCAGGTGCCCGGCGGCCCACCAGGTGCCGTAGGCCCCGACGGACAGGAACAGCCCGTGCGCGAAGTTCAGCACGTCGGCGAGGCCGAAGACGAGCGCGAGGCCGGAGGCGACGAGGAAGTACAGTGCGGAGAGCCCCAGCCCGGTCAGCGTGAGCAAAACGACCGTACTCATGCCAGCCCCTCCGCTTCGCTCCGGTGCAGGCCTGAAACCCTGAGCCTCCGATGAGCGGCCACTCCGCCCAGTCTGGCTCGATGATGTTGCGCGCCGATCGACCCAGACCGGGCGCCGCTCCGCTCCGTACCGCTCATGCCTGTTCCCCCTTCCCGACGCCCAGCAGCGCCTTGGTCTTCTCGGTGTAGTCCAGCAGGTCCGGGGCGGCCCCGGTGTAGGCGACGCGGCCGGCGGCGATGACGACGGCGTCGCGGGCGAGGCGGCGCACGACGGCGAGGTTCTGCTCCACCAGCAGCATCGGCACGACCTGGGCGACCGCGTGCAGGGCCGCCGCGACCTCGCCGACAACCTTCGGAGCCAGGCCCTTGGTCGGCTCGTCGATGAGCAGCAGCCGGTTGGGGTTGAGCAGCACCCGCCCGATCGCGAGCATCTGCTGCTGCCCGCCGGAGAGCGTGCCGGCCCGCTGCTTGCCGCGCCGCTGCAGCTCGGGGAAGAGGCCGTAGACGCGCTCGTAGTCCGGGGCGGTGCCGGAGCGCTCGGCCAGGCGCAGGTTCTCGGCGACGGTGAGGCCGGCGAAGACCCCGCGGTCCTCGGGCACGTAGCCCAGGCCGTCGCGAACGAGCCGGTGCGTGGGCTGGCGGGTCACCGCGGCGCCGGCGAGATGGACGGTGCCGGCGAGCTCGGCGCCGCGGGGCAGCAGGCCCAGGACCGCCTTGAGCGTGGTGGTCTTGCCGACGCCGTTGCGCCCGAGCAGCGCGGTCACGCCCTGGGGCGCGACGCCGAACGTGACGCCCTGCAGGATGTGCGAGCCGGCGATGCGGACGTCCAGATCCGCGATGGAAAGGACGGTGGTCACAGCTTCTCCCCCAGGTACGCCTCCTGGACCGTGCGGTCGGCCATGACCACGTCCGGGGTGTCGCACACCAGCAGCGCCCCGTGGTGCATGACGGCGACCCGGTCGGCCAGGTCGAGCACGACGTCCATGTGGTGCTCGACCATGAGCACGCTGCGCTTCTCCTCGCGGGTCAGGGTCCGGATGAGCGCCACCAGGCCGGGCACGTCCTCGGCGCTGACCCCGGCCATCGGCTCGTCGAGCAGCAGCACCCGCGGCTCCCCGGCGAGCAGCAGCGCGATTTCGAGCTTGCGCTTCTCGCCGTGGGCGAGGGTGCCGGCGAGCGCCCCGGCGCGATCCTCGAGGCCGACCCGCCACAGCACCCGCTCGGCGCGCTCGGCGATGTCGCGGTCCCGGCCGGACAGCGGGAAGGGGCGGATCGAGCCGCCGCGGCGGGCCTGGACGGCCAGGCGCACGTTGGCCGCGACGCTCAGCGAGGCGAAGACCGAGGACGATTGAAATGTACGGCCCAGGCCCAGCCGGGCGCGCCGGTACGGCGGCAGCCGGGTCACGTCGTGCCCGTCGAGCGAGATCGAGCCGTCCGACGGTTTGCGCAGCCCCGAGATGAGGTTGAACAGCGAGGTCTTGCCGGCGCCGTTCGGGCCGATGACGGCCAGGAACTCGCCCTCGGCGAGGTCGATGGAGACCCCGTCGACGATGGCGACCCCGCCGACCTTCCAGGCGAGGCGCCGGGTCGAGAGGAGGCCGGTGGCCGGGGCGTCCGCGAGGACGCCGCCGACCATCGGTGCCGGTGCATCCGACACCGGCTCAGCCCTTCATCTGCGCGACCGGAGGTGCGGCGTCGGCCGGGTCGATCGCCTTGACCAGGTCGGGCTTGAGGTCGGCGCCCGAGCCCGAGAACTTGCCCTGGAACATCGGCTGGAGCAGGGCGTGGTCTTCCTTGCGAACCGTCAGCTTGCCCTTGACGCCGTCGAAGGACCAGCCTTCCAGCGCGGTGACCATCTTGTCGACGTCGTCGCCGCCCTCCTGCGCGGCGCGGACCACCATCTGCGCGGCGGTGAAGCCGTCCGGGTGGAACAGGTCGACCTTGCCGCCCTCGACGCCCTTGCGCAGCGCCGTGGTGGCCTCGTTGTCGCTGGCGCCGTCGAAGTAGTGGGCCAGCAGCGAGATCTTCGAGCCGGCGGCGCCGAACGTCGGCCAGGACGCGCGCTGGTCGATGCCGGTGACCACCAGCGCCGAGCCGAGCACGCCCTGCTGGTCGAGGGCCTGCCACATCGCGGTGGCGGTGGTGCCCGCCCACGCGACGAAGATCATGTCGGCCTTGGCGTTCTTGGCCTGCACGGCGAAGCCGGTGAAGTCGGTGGCGTTGGCCGGCACCGACAGGGTGTCGACGGTGGCGCCGGCGCCGCCGATGACGGCCTTGACGGCGTCGGCGTTGGACTTGCCGAACGCGCCCTCCTGCGTGAAGACGAGGACCTTCTTGCCCGAGGGGGCGCTCAGGTAGGACTTGGCCGCGAGAACGTCCTGGTAGGACTGGCGACCGGAGCGGAAGGTGTACTTGTTGATGCCGGTCACGGCGTCGGTGGCGGCCGGGCCCGAGATGAACAGGATCTTGTTCTGCGCGGCCAGCGGCGCCATCTGGCTGGCGACGCCCGACGAGGTACTGCCCGCGAGGATTTTGTATCCCTGGCCGATGAGGTCCTTGGCGGCCGAGACCGCCTTGGCCGCGTCGCCGGCGTCGTCGGCCTCCTTGACCTCGATCGGGCGGTTGCCGACCTTGCCGGTGCCCTTGGTCGCGTAGGCGAGGCCCGCCTTCCAGCCCTCGATGTACTGCTTGCCGTAGCTGGCCAGCGGCCCGGTCTGCGAGTAGACCAGCCCAACCTTGATCGGCGCGCCGTCGCCGGCCGGCTCCTGCGCGGCCTCCTGGGGGCTGCTGCACGCCGACGCGAACGCCGCGGCGAGCGAGATTCCAAGCGCCGCGAACAACATCCGCCGCGGCGCGCCTGTCTGCCTGATCAACGCTTCCTCCGTGTGAACGCTGTGTTAAGGCCAGCGCCTGCTGGCGGTGTTCGCACACGCTAGGAGTGGCGTCGGGCACGTCGCTATGTGGTCGGGCCACACAGAATCGGCGGAATCCTATGGGTCGAGTCAGGCCACGCGGTCGATGAATGCCCCGAGCAGGGGCAGGAAACCCGGCGACAGCTGCTCGAACGGTGGGGCGTCGGCGCGCGGGGGAACCGGATACAGCATGTGCCCGACCCCCGGCAGCACCGCGACCCCGTTGCTGCCCCGGTGCCGCGCCGGCAGCCGCTCGCCCAGCACCGCGAGGCTGCGCTCGACGGGCACGTGCTCGTCGTCGGCGCCGAAGAAGGCCATGATCGGGCAGGCCAGGAACGGCAGCAGCCCGGGCGGGTCGAAGCTCAGGTTCCGGGCGAAGAAGCCGAGCTCCTCGGCGGTGGCGTAGGGCCGGTCGCAGACCACGGCGGCCCAGTCGCGCCCGGCGAGGCGGCCCTGCTCGGCGAGGACTCCGGCGGGGTCCTCCCCGGCGGCGAGCCGGGCGGCGCGCTCGTCGGCCCAGGCCAGGCCCGCGGCGACGGAGTCCTCGCCCAGCCCCCGCCGGCGCATGACCCGGCCGAGCAGGGTGCGCTCCTGCTCCTCGATGCCGACGAACGGGCCGCCGAGGGTGACGACGTAGTCGACCTGCTCGGGGGCGGTGACCGCGGCGAGCAGCACGACCCAGCCGCCCTGGCTGTAGCCGATCAGCCCGGCCCGCTCGACCCCGGCCTGCTTGCGCAGCACGGCGAGGGCGGCCAGGGCCTCGGCGGCGCGGTCGGCGAAGCTCTGGCCGCGCCAGTCGCCGGGCGAGCCGCCGCAGCCGGGCTTGTCGTGGCGCAGGGTGGCGATCCCGCGCTCGGCGAGCCAGCCGGGCACGCCCTGCCAGGCGTCGCGGGTGGCCGGGCCGGACCCGTCGGCAAGCACAAGACCCCCGCGGGCCGGGCCCTCGGGGGTGCGCAGGATCGCATTCAGCGGACCGGCCGCAGTATCGACGACCGTTTCTGTCTCAGGCATGGATCGGCCCTCCCCCCGCGAAATCTAGCAGCGAGGGGAGGGCCGTGTCGGCGTGCGGCGAGCCTTACTGGCTGTCCGCCGCGAGGGGCGCCTGGTAGGTCTTCAGGAGCGCGGCCTTGTCGGCGTCGACCGTCTTCCAGTCGTCCTTGAGGACTCCGCCGGTGTCACCGGAGTTGGGGTTCCAGGCCCAGTACGTGTAGCTCAGGCCGTTGTCCTTGAGGTAGGCCACCAGGCTGCGCTGCCAGATTCCCTCCAGGTCCTTGTTGCCCTGGGCGTCCTTCTCGGCCACCGACCGGCCGCCGAACTCGCCGACGAGCACCGGGGCGGTGTTGTCCTTGACCAGGTAGCCGAACTGCTTGTCCCACAGCGCCGGCATGTTGGACGGGAAGGCCGGGTCGTTGAACCACTGCTGCGACCACACCTTGGGGCTGTAGTCGTGCGCGGAGTACACGAGCTTCGACTGGTCGGACAGCTGCACCGGCTTGTCCTTGGCGCCCTGCAGGTTCCCGCCCCACCAGTAGCCGTCGGACTGACCGTCGGCCTTCTTGTAGTTCTCGATGCCCTCGACGATGATGAGCCAGTTGGGGTTGGCCTTGAGCACGGCGTCACCGGCCCGCTGCGCGGCGGCGCGCCAGTCGGTCTTCGCGTTGTCGTCGCCCCACGTGGCCTCGCCGTGCGGCTCGTTGTGCAGGTCCGCGCCGACGACGAGCTTGTTGTCCTTGTAGCGCTTGGCGAGCATCACCCAGTCGGAGATCCAGCGGTCCTCGCTGATCTTCTCCGTGTACCAGAGGTTGCTCTGGCCCTGCGAGTCCGGGCGGTGCCGGTCGAGGATGACCATGAGGCCGCGCTTCGTCGCGCCCTCCACGACCTTGTCCATGATCTGCGCTCCGGTGAGACCCTTCAGGTCCGGGTTGAGCGCGTAGTCGACGCCGTTGGGCTTGGACGCGTCGTCGAACAGCTCGTTGCTGAACGGCAGGCGCATCGAGTTGAAGCCCTGGGCGACCATCTGGTCGAGCATGTCGCCGAGACCACGGGACCACAGCCCGTGCGGGGCGAACGTGTTGGTCTCCAGCCCGAACCAGTTGACGCCCGTGAACGTCACGGTCTCGCCGCGGGCGTCGACGATCTTCGAGCCTTCGGCGTGCAGCGGCATCTGCAGCCGCTGGCCGGACTCTGTCATGGTCGGGTGGACCTTTTTACTGTCGAGCAGTGGCACCAGTGCCACGGTGGCAACGGCGGCAACGGCGAGCGCGACCAGTGCGGAAATCCAGTAGAGGCGCGTACGACCCATTGAGCTGACCTGTCCTCCGGTTCGACGGCGGGGCAGGTCAACACGTTACGGATATCGGGAATATGCGGTCAGCGTACAAATGCCGGATTTGTGTATACGCCAATTGAGGGAGGACCGTCCAACGAACCGGCGCGAACCATAGGTCGAGAACCGGGTCAGGCGCCGATCGAGGGGGCGTCCCACTCGGCGGCGCGGACCACCGCCTCGAGCTTCGAACGGGCGCCCATCTTGCTCAGCAGGTGCCGCACGTGGCTGCGGACCGTGGTGTAGCTGATGCTCAGCTCCCGCGCGATATCGCGATTGTCCATGCCCTCGGCCATCAGCGAAAGGATCTGCCGCTCGCGGGGCGTGAGGCTGTCCAGGCGCCGGGCGTGCTCCTGCGAGCGCTGGGCCCGCTCGCGCCGGCGGGCCAGGAGCTTGGCCAGCTGGCGCGCCGGAACCAGGATCTCACCGTCGACGGCGCGGCGCACGGCCTCGGCGACGTCCGCGCCGCCGGCGCTCTTGACGAGGTACCCGGCCGCCCCGGCCTCCAGCGCGGTGAGGATCACCTGGTCGCTCTGGTCGGCGCTGAGGAAGACCACGGCGACCTCGGGCTGGTGCGCGCGCAGGGCCGCCACGGCCTCGGCCCCGGTGCCGTCGGGCAGCCAGAAGTCGCACAGCACGACGTCGACCCGCTCCACGTCGGCCAGGTGCTCGACCTCGCCGACGCTGCCGGCCAGCGCCACCACGCGCAGCTCCGGATGCTCGTTGAGCAGCGCCGCCAGCCCCTCGGCGACCACTTGATGGTCCTCGACGATCAGCACCCGGTACGGCGGACGGCTCACGGAGCGACTCCCTTCGATTCAAGGTCGGCGCCGCGCGGCACCCAGAACGTGACAGTGGTACCGCTCCCGGCGACGCTGCTGATGCGGAACCACCCGCCGGCCAGCGCCGCCCGCTCCCGCATGAGCAGCAGCCCGAGGTGGCCGGGGTCGGTGACGAGGTTCTCCGCGCCGACGCCGTCGTCGACGACCCGGACCAGGTAGCCGCCCTCCTGCTCGCCCAGGGTCACCGTGCACCGGTCGGCCCCGGCGTGCTTGCCGACGTTGGCCACCGCCTCCTGCAGGATCCGGTACAGCAGCACCCGCGTCGGCAGGGCCGGCTCGGCGATGAGCCGGTCCTCGACGCTCACCTGCAGGCCGTGGTCCTCGGCGAGGCCGTCGAGGAGGTCCTCCACGGCCGCGGCGAGCCCGTCGGCGGACAGCCGCGGCGGGCGGAAGTCGAAGATGAGCCGGCGCAGCCGGTCGGCGGCCTGCACCAGCGAGGCCTCGAGCCGGTCGAGCACCTCCAGGTCGTCCGGGTCGCTCAGGCGCCGGCGCAGGTGCTGCAGGCGCAGGGTGGCCGCGGTGATGACCTGCAGGCTGTCGTCGTGCACGCCGGCGGCGATGCGGGCCCGCTCCCGCTCCTGGGTGATCATCACGTCGCCGAGCAGCTCGCGCTGCTCGGCGACGGCCGGGCTGCGGCCCGGCGCGACCGGGTCCTCCACGGCGAGCACGAGCATGCCGCTGGGGTCGCCCGCGAGGGTGCTCGTGCGCACGTCCACGGCCAGGTCGTCCCCGCCGGGCCGCAGCATCACCGCCGCGACCGGCTCGTCCGGGCGGAACACCGGGTCGCCGGCGAAGAGCTCGGCGACCCGGCGCCCGACGAGGTCCGCGCCGGCCCGCTGGAACAGGGCCTCGGCGGCACTGCTGGCCGAGCGGACCACCCCGGCGGCGTCGAGTACGAGGAGCGCCTCCGGGGCGGCTCGGAAGGCCTGCCAGTACACCGTCCTCAGTTCTCCAGGCCCTTGGGGACCACGTACGGCTTGGCCGGCGGGATGTCGACCGGTCCGCCGGTCTTGTCGACCTTGAAGTTCACCGTCGCGGTCGCGTCGCTGCGCTGGCCGTGCAGCTGGAAGACCACGGTGTCCTCGGTGTCACCCGGGATCGTGTACTGCCCGACCGCCCGCGCGGTGCCCTTCTGATCGACCCGGAACGCGGCCACGAGCTGCGGCTTGGCGCCCTTGGCGGTCCTGACCGTCACGTGCACGGCCTCGTTCGGGGCGAACTGGGTGGCGTAGAAGTTCACGACGGTTCCGGGCAGGCCGCCGTACGCGTTCGTGCGCGCCTGCGGCGTGAACGGCAGGATCGTGAAGCCGGTGGAGACCGCGGCGCGGCTCTGCTCGCCGGTGAAGACCAGCGCCTGGGCCCCCTTGAGCTGGTACGGCATCACCAGGCTGGCGCCCTTGAACCCACCGGCGTCGTTGGTCTGCAGCGCCATGACCGGCTGGCCCCCGGCCGCGTTGAGCCGGACCAGCACCCGCTCGCTGGGCGCGAAGCCCGAGCCCGAGAAGGTGATCTTCTGGGTGGCCTTCGCGGCGTACGGCGCCAGCTTGATCGACGGGTACAGCCGCAGCACCTGGAACGGCGCGCTCGCCGCCGCGCCACTGGTCTTGCCCACGACCACCAGACTGGTCGTCCCGACCGCCGTGACGCCCACTCTGATCGGCGTCTTACCCACCGAGCCACCCTCGTCGGCCTTCAGGGTGAGCGTCGGATCGCCGGTGATCCGGCCCCAGAAGACGTTGAGCTGCTCGCCGGGCGCGAAGCCCTTCACCGTCAGGTTGACCGTGTCGCCGGGCTTGCCGACGATCGCCGACAGTGTCGCCTGACCCGCCCCCTGGGCGACCGAGGCGTCGGCCTTGGCCACCTTGTCGCTGCCGCGTGCCTGGGCGGTCACCTCCAGCACGGGCGTGGTCATCTTGTTGGGGAAGGAGAAGTTGGCCGTGAACTGGCCCCACTTGCCGGCCTTCGCCGTGGCCACCTGCTGCGGCTTGGCGGCCGGGCCGGCCGTCTTGGCCGGCTTCTTCTGCCCCGGCGCCGAGGACGGGCCGAGGTAGACGTCGACCATGGAGCCCTTGTCGAAGCCCGAGCCCTGCACGGTGACGGTCCCGCCGAGGCGGACCAGGCCCGGGTTCAGGGTGATCATCGGCGAGCCGCCGCCCTGCACCAGGACCCCGTTCAGGTCGATCGTCGGCGGCGGTGGCGCCTTCGTCTGCACCTGCGTCGGTTCGGCGCCGGGCTGTCCGCCGCCGAGACCGGGCGCCTTGATGCCCATCGCCGGTAGCAGCGAGCGCCCGAGCATGACGAGCAGTACCGCGGCGACGCCGGCCAGCAGCAGCCGCTTACGGGAGATTTTGGGTCGTTTTCCCCGGCCGCGGCCGCGGCGGGCCGCCGGGCGGTGTTTGAGCGTCTGCATCTGCGACTCCACCTAGGACGTATTGCCGATCTTCACGATGGACAGCGAGACGTCGCCGCGGGTGGCCTGCCAGACGGTCTGCCCGTGCTGGTCGATCGCCTCGATGATCCAGGTCTCGCCGCCGCGCTGGAGGGCGTCGCGCATCTTGTTCGACATCACGACGTAGTCGACGTTCTCCCAGCTGGAGTGGAAGACCTTGTCCCGCACGTCCGGGTCGGACGTGGCCTTGTAGTGCGAATGCGCGTAGCGGTACGGCGGGTTGCTGTCGTGCAGCGCCACCCACACGTCGTCGTCGATGATGAGCCGGGCGGTGGTCGGGATGTTCTGTTTGATCCAGGCCACCTGCTGCTCCTGCAGCTGGGTCAGCGGCAGCCGGTAGGCGTCGCTGAACTCGAGCTCACCCTTGGCGTTGTACTTCACCAGGAACCCACCCGGCATCACGAGCAACGGCACCAGGATGCAGGCGACGAGCACCGCCGCCCCGCCCTGCCCGGTGCGCCGGGTCAGCCAGCCGAAGAACATGCCGAGGTTCAGCGCGAACAGCGGCACCATCGGTGCGATGTAGAAGTCCAGCAGCGCACTGCGGCTGAGGTAGAACGCGTAGCCGAACGCCATCAGCGCGCAGGCGAGCATCGGGGGCCGCAGCCGCTTGTTGCGCCGGCCCGACAGGAGCGTGAGCACGGTCGCCACGACGCCGCCGATGAGGATGTACCGGTCCTTGAACAGCCAGCTGGCGTGCAGCAGATAGGTGAAGGACAGGCCGTTGGAGCTGCTGGAGTTGCGGTGCAGCTGCCACCACACGGTGTAGAGCAGCGACACGTGGTCGCCGGGCGTGGTGGCACCCAGGCTGAAGTTGAAGTTCTCCGGGAACAGCTCGTTCTTGATCTGGGCGAACAGCAGGTACCCGATCACCGGCGCCAGCGCGGCGAACCACCAGAAGCTGACCCCGAAGCGGCGGTTCGGCTGCTCCTTGATCGTGCGGTGCAGCAGGTACGCGCAGCCCGGCAGCACGAACAGCGCGTTCTCCTTCGTCACCAGGGCCAGGCCGAAGCAGAAGCCGGCGCCCATCGCGGTGACGATCCGCCCGTCCCGGCGGGCCAGCAGGTAGAGCCCGAGCAGGATCCAGAACATCATGAGGTTGTCGAGCAGGACCTGGCGCTGGTAGTACACCCCCAGCGGCGAGAGGTTGAACACGAACGTGGCCAGGAACGCCGCCGCTTTGCTGCCGGTGAAGCGGCGGATGATCTCGAACATCAGCAACACCGACGCCAGGTGGACGATGAGCATCAGGACCCGGCCGGTGTTGATGGCGTTGCCGAAGGCCGAGAAGCCACCGGGCAGGACGCTGACCCAGCCCGCGATCGCGAGCCAGCCCATCGGGGCGTGGTCGTAGAAGTAGGTGTACGGGCTGAGCTTGCCCTCCCTGAGCACCGACCAGGCCTGCTCCATGTAGATGCCCTCGTCGGTGAGGTACAGCGGATAGCGGAACATGTTCCAGCCGTGGCTCGCCAGCCCGATGAGCAGGCACAGCGCGATGATCGTCTTCGGCGCCCGCTCCGGCTTGCGGGCGGTGCCCGGCCCGGGCCGGGGCCTGGGCTTGGTAAGGGTTTCAGCCGACATTGGTCAGCTCCGGAGCCTCGGTGCGGTGGGCGCCGACGTGGGCGGTCTTCTCCCAGTTGGTCGCGCCCTTGAGCTGGCGGTAGAGCGCCCGGGCGGCGGCGTAGGACAGCACCATCTGGTACGGGAACCAGGTCACCGCCATCTTCACCACGGTCCCGGGTCCGGCCTTGAGCCCGTGCGCGCCGGTGAACTCGTACAGCCCGACCACCGACATCAGGAAGTGCGCGCCGAGCAGCAGCACCGGCATCCAGGACAGCATCGCCACCGGCACGGGGACGCTGAGCACGAACGCGCTCAGCAGCGCGACCGGCAGGTAGAAGCCGAGCATCGCCTGGACGTGCGGGAAGGCCAGGGTGTACCAGGCCAGAAAGCGCTGCCGCCGGTTGGGCATCAGCTTCCAGGTCCCCTTGCCCAGGGTCTGCATGAAACCCTGGCACCAGCGGGTGCGCTGCTTGATGAAGCTCTGCAGCGTCGGCGGAGTCTCCTCCTTGGTGACGTAGCGGTCGTCGTACACCACGCGCACCTTCTCCCCCATGCTGGAGACCCGCAGGCCGATGTCCGCGTCCTCGGTCAGGTTGCTCTCGTCCCAGCCGCCGAGGCGCTCGATCAGCTCGCGCTTGAAGAAGACCGTGTTGCCACCGAGGGTGATCGCGCCGTTCTTGGCGTGGTAGTGCAGGCGGCTGCGGAACCAGAAGAAGTACTCCAGCACGTTGAACGTCGAGTACCAGTTGGAGTCGAAGTTCATCAGCTGCACGCCGGCCTGCACGACGCTGACGTCGTCGCCCAGCATGATGGTGTTGACGATGTCGAACAGCTGCGGCTCCACCTCGTCCTCGGCGTCGAAGACGGCCACGATGTCGTTGGTGGCGTGGCGCAGCGCCGTGTTGAGCCCGTGCGGCTTGTTGATCGGTCCGTCGTCGAATACGACCACCTCCACGTTGACCCGCCCGGCCGCGCGCAGCGCACCCACCTGGGCCTGCGCCTGGGCGATGGTGCCGGTGTCGTCCGCCGAGCACACGACGAGGATCTGCACGAGGTGCGGCGGGTAGTCAGCGGACGCGGCGCGGGCGATGGTGGCTTGGATGACCTCCTCCTCGTGGCGTGCCGGGAGGATGGCGGTGAAGGAGAGTTCCGGCATAGCACGTTGATCGGGAACCCGCGCCCGCGCGTCCGCCTCGGGCTGGTCCCACGTGTAGATCATGAGATACAGGGCGTGTGCCGCCTGCACCGTCAGCACCACCGAAACCATGGTCAGGACGGCCAACACCATCTGCTCCATCGGTGCGTTCACTCCAAATCCACTTCGAGCTGACGGCGAAGTTGACCCCGAAGCCGGCCACGATGCCGATGAGGTTGGCGGGCAGATAGTGCAGGCCGAGGGCGACCAGCAACTGGACGACGACCACGTTGACCGGCATCGCGGCGAGACCCGCGAGGCTGTAGGAGGCGAACCGCGACAGCGACAGGCGCCGGCCACCGGGCGCGGCGCGGCCACGGAAGGTCCACAGTTCATGCAGGACGTAGTTGGACACCAGGGCGAGCTCGACCGCGGCCACGGTGGCCGGCAACAGCGCGAGCCCGAGCAGCCCGTGCAGCACGAGCAGGGCGGCGTTGTTCACCACAACGCCACTGACTCCCACCAGGGAGAACCGGCTGAGCCGGTGCAAGTAGGGCGTCACGCTCACAACCGTGCCGAGGCCGCCGCACCCGGCACATCACGCTGCGGATCGGCTCCGGTGCCGACCTTCGGTCTCCCCCATTCGGCGTACGCCGGTTGGCTCCGTCACACGCGGTATGCCCTCGATCAACGGGGTATAGCGCGGCTCGATGAGTATCAGGATCTTGATCGCCGACGACCACGCCATGGTCCGCGAGGGCCTGCGCAGCTTCCTGGCGCTCAGCACTGACCTGGAGACGGTCGGCGTGGCGGCCGACGGCCGGGAGGCCGTGGCGCTGACCCATGAGCTGCGCCCCGACATCGTGCTGATGGACCTGCTCATGCCGGTCCTGGACGGGATCAGCGCGATCGCTGTGATCCGCCGGGAGCTGCCCAGCGTCGAGGTGGTGGCGCTGAGTGGGTACCTGGAGCCGCAGCTGATCGCCGACGCGCTGCACGCGGGGGCGGTCGGGTACCTGCTCAAGGACACCGACGCCGAGGAGCTGCACCGCGCCGTGCGGGCCGCCGCGGCGGGGCAGGTGCAGCTGTCTCCGGCGGTCGCCGCCCGGCTCGTGCGGGACGTGCACGTGCCGGCCACCCCGCCGCAGCTGACCCGGCGCGAGGAGGAGGTTCTCACGCTGCTGGCCCGCGGGCGCGCCAACGGCCAGATCGCCCGCGAGCTGCACATCGCGCCGCAGACGGTCAAGACGCACGTGAGCAACATCCTGCAGAAGCTCGGCGCGCAGAGCCGCACCCAGGCCGCCCTCTACGCGATGCGGGTCGGCCTGGTCCCCGTACACGCGGCGGCCCCGAGTTGACCCCCGCCCTCGACGCGCTCTGCGCGCTGGCCCGCCACACGTCCGGGGCCCGGGCGGTCCACGTTCTGGACGCGTCCGCCACGGTGCTGTCGCACGCCGGCGACCCCGCCCCGCTCGACCTCGCCGCGGCGGCGAAGGCGATGGCCGGGGGCCGGGCGACCCGGGACCGGCGGGTGTTGTACCAGCCGGTGCCGGGCGGGCTGCTGACCGCCACCGGGCGTCGCGCGCCGCGGCCGGCCGTGCTGACGCCGTACATCCCGCTCGCCGAACTGCTGCTGGCCGCCGCGGCCGAGCCCGCCCGGCTGGCCCGGGACCTGCACGACTCGGTGGTACAGACGCTCTACGGCATCAGCCTCGGCGCCGGCACCGCCGCGGAGCTGCTGTACGGCAACCCCGCCCACGCCGAGGCGTCGCTCGCCTGGATCCGCGAGACGGCCGCGGCCGGCCTGACCGACCTGCGCGGCATCATCCTGCGGCTGCGCCCGGAGACGCTCGTCGGCGCCGGGCCGGCGACCGCGCTGCGCGGGGTCTTCGAGACCCTGCACGTCGACCCGGGCCGCGCCGGCTGGGGGCTCGAGCTCGACGCCGATCCGGTGGTCAGCCCGCAGGTCGAGGAGGCGCTGTACCGCATCGCCCTGGAGGCCCTCGGCAACGCCGCCCGCCACGCCGAGGCCTCGCAGGTCACCGTGCGGCTGGCGGGCGACGAGCGGCAGGTGGTGCTGGAGGTGATCGACGACGGGGCCGGCTTCGACCCGCAGGAGCCGCAGCCGGGCCACCTTGGGCTGCGCTCGATGCGCGAGCGGGCCGAGCTGCTCGGGGGCACCCTGGAGATCCGCAGCGCGCCGGGGTCCGGGACCGTGGTCCGCGCGGCCCTCCCCACCGGGTGACCCGCAGGGGGGCCGTGCGGGGCACGTTGGACGCATGCGCGTGGTTGTCGACCTCACGAAGTGTCAGGGGTACGCCCAGTGCGCCTTCCTGGCCCCGGCCGCGTTCCAGCTGGAGGGCGACGAGGCACTGCTCTACGACCCGGAGCCCGGCGACGAGCAGCTCGAGCACGTCCGGCGTGCGGCCGCCGCCTGCCCGGTGCAGGCGATCCAGATCGACCGCCTCGCCACGCAGGACATGCCCCCGGTCCGCACCGCGACCCGCGCCGAGCCGGCGGCGGGCGGTGGCCCCGCCCGGATCGTCATCGTCGGCGCCTCGCTGGCCGGGCTGCGCGCCGCGGAGGCGCTGCGCGAGGAGGGATACGCGGGCGCGCTGACCCTCGTCGACGACGAGCCGTGCGGCCCGTACGACCGGCCGCCGCTGTCCAAGCAGGCCCTCGGCGGCCGCATCCGCCCGGACGGGACCGGCCTGCCGCACCGCGCCGATCTCGACGCCGGCTGGCGGCTCGGCGTGCGGGCCGACGCGCTGGACCTGCCCGGGCGCCGGGTGCGGCTCAGCGACGGCTCCTGGCTGCCGTTCGACCGGCTGCTCATCGCCACCGGCGTGCGGGCCCGGCCGTGGCCCGACCCGGTGGAGGCGGCGCTGGACGGGATGTTCGTGCTGCGTACCCGCGACGACGCCGTGCGGCTGCGGCGGCGGCTGCGACCCGGCGACGGCGGGCGCCCCGGGCGGGTGCTCGTCGTGGGGGCCGGCTTCACCGGCTGCGAGGTCGCCTCCAGCTGCCGCTCGCTCGGGCTGGACGTCACCGTGGCCGAGGCCGCCGGCACGCCGCTGGCCGGGGCACTGGGCAGCGCCATCGGCGAGATCGCCGCCGAGATCCAGCGCGAGAACGGCGTCGACCTGCGCTGCGGGGTCACCGTGCGGCGTATCGAGGGCGACGGGCGGGTCCGCCGCGCGTACCTGTCCGACGGCTCGGCGCTGGACGTCGAGGTGGTCGTCGCCGCGCTCGGCGGCATCCGCAACGTCGAGTGGCTGGAGCACTCCGGGCTCGCGGTCGGGCCGTGGGGCGTGGCCTGCGACGCGGGCTGCCGCGCGTTCGACGTCAACGGCGTCGTCACCGACGACATCTTCGTGGCCGGGGACGTGGCCCGCTCGCCCAACGCCATGTTCGGCTACCAGTTCCTGGCCCTGGAGCACTGGGCCAACGCGGTCAGCCAGGCCGAGGTGGCCGCGCACAACATGGTCGCCGACGAGTCCGACCGGTGGCCGCACCTGCACATGCCGCGGTTCTGGTCCGCGCAGTTCGGGCACAACATCAAGTCCGTGGGTGTACCGACCTTCGCCGACGAGGTCGTGGTGGTCCAGGGCAGCGTGGCCGAGCGGCGCTTCGTCGCCGCCTACGGCTTCAACGGCCGGCTCACCGGCGCGGTCGCCTTCGACCAGGCCAAGTGGCTGCCCTTCTACGAGCGGCTGATCGAGCGGGCGGCGCCGTTCCCGCCCGAGTTCAACGCCGTGGACCGGCCCGGCGACGTGCTGCCGGTGCCGGCCGGGGTGCCGGACCACGAGGCGCTGGCCCGCGACGCCACGGCGGTCGTCACCGGGCACCGCCCGACCCTCGTGAGGAGTACCGCGTGACCACCTCGGTCGGCTCGACCTTCAGCGCCGTGCTGGACCCGGTCAACCGCCACGACCCGTACCCCCTGCTGGCCTCGCTGCGCCGGACGCCGGTCACCGTGGAGGCCGACGGCACCCGCGTGGTGAGCACCTTCGACGCGATCACCGCGCTGCTGCACGACCCGCGGGTCAGCAGCCTCGACGTCGCCGACGCGGGCGTCGGCTCCGATCTGGTGAGTCTGCCGCCCAGCTTCCTGCGGCTCGATCCGCCGGCGCACGACCGGCTGCGGCGGCTGGCGACCCGGCCGTTCGGGCCGCCGCACACCCCGCACTTCGTCGCGGACCTGCAGCCGTCGCTGGAGGCGCTGACCGCCGAGCTCATCGGCGACTTCCCGCCGTCCACTGTGGACCTCGTGGACCGGTTCGCGTATCCGCTGCCGGTCCGCGTCACCTGCGCGCTGCTGGGCGTGCCGCTGCAGGACGAGCCGCGCTTCCGCGCCTGGATCGACGCCGCGCTGATCGCCGTGCGGCCGGATCGGGCCGCGCTGGGGAACCTGGCGCGGTACCTGGGCGACCTCGTCGACCGCCGCATCGCCGACCCCGGCGACGACCTGCTCTCGGCGCTCGCGACCGACGACGGGCCCGACGGCCGCATGACCCGCCCGGAGCTGGTCAGCACCGCGATGCTGCTGCTCATCGCCGGCCACGAGACCACGGTCAACCTCATCGCCAACAGCGCCCTGGTCCTGCTGCGCCAGCCGCTGTGGCTGGACCGCCTGCGCGCCGAGCCGGACGTCGTCGTGCGGTTCGTCGAGGAGGTCCTGCGCTACGACCCGCCGGTGCAGATGCTGCCCTGGCGCACGGCGCTCGACGACATCCCGGTCGCCGGCACGACGATCCCGCGCGGCGCGTCGATCACGCTGGTCCTGGCGGCCGGCAACCGCGACCCGGAGCAGTTCGCCGACCCGGACCGCTTCGACCCCGACCGCCGCCCCGCCCAGCACCTGGGCTTCGGCGACGGCATCCACTACTGCTTCGGCGCGCCGCTGGCCCGCCTGGAGGCCCAGACCGCGCTGCGCGCCCTGGCCCCGGTGCTGGCCCGCGCCCGCCTGCTGCAGGACCCGCCGGTGTACCGCCTCAGCGCCGTCCTGCGCGGCCCGCGCCATCTGCGGGTCGCCCTCGACTGAGGGCTCAGTGCGGGCCGCCGGCGCGGATCAGGCCGGACTCGTAGGCGTACACGACGGCCTGGACCCGGTCGCGCAGGCCGAGCTTCATGAGCACCCGGGCCACGTGCGTCTTGACCGTCGCCTCGCCGAGGGTCAGCGCGGCGGCGATCTCGCCGTTGGACATGCCCCGGGCCATCAGCCGCAGCACGTCGGCCTCGCGGGTGGTCAGCTCGGCGAGCTCCGGGGGCGCCTGCGGCCCCGGCCCGCCCGCGAACGCGGCGATCACCCGGGTCGTCACGGCCGGGTCGAGCAGCGCCTCACCGCTGGCGACGACCCGGATCGCGGTGATGAGGTGCTCGGGCGAGGAGACCTTGAGCAGGAAGCCGCTGGCCCCGGCGCGCAGGGCGTTGTACAGGTTCTCGTCGGTGTCGAACGTGGTGAGCATGACGATGCGCGGCGGCGACGGGGTGGCCAGCAGCGCCCGCGTCGCCGCCAGCCCGTCCTGCCGCGGCATCGCGATGTCCATGAGCACCACGTCGGGCCGCAGCCGCCGCGCGAGCGCGACCGCCTCGACCCCGTCTCCGGCCTCGCCGACGACGGCCATGTCGGGCTCGGTCTCGATGACCATCCGCAGCCCGGCTCGCACCATCTTCTGGTCGTCGGCCACGACGACCTTGATCTGGCCCACGCCGGTCAGACCCGCTCGAGCGCACGGGGCGGCACGGGCAGCGTCGCGTGCACCTCGAAGCCGCCGCCCGGGCGCCGCCCCGCCCGCAGCTGCCCGCCGAACAGCGCCGCCCGCTCGCGCATGCCGATCAGCCCCTGCCCGGCGCCGGCGATCGGGCCGCCGCCCGCGTTCGCGCGGGCCCCCCGGTCGACGATCGTCAGGTGCAGGCCGTCGTCGGCGTAGCGGACGACGACGGTCACCACCGTCGGGCCGGCGTGCTTGAGCACGTTGGTCAGGGCCTCCTGGACGATCCGGTACGCGGACAGGTCCGCCGCCGGCGCCAGCGGCACGGCCTCACCCTCCCGCCGCAGCTCGACCTCCAGCCCGGCCTCCCGCATCTGGGCGAGCAGCTCGTCGAGGCGCTCCAGGCCCACCGGCGGGTCGGCAGCACCCTCGCCGCGCAGCAGGCCCAGGGTCCGGCGCAGCTCCCCGACCGCGTCGCGCCCCGACGACTCGATGCTGCGCAGCAGGTCCCCGTCGACGGGCAGCCCGGCGTCGAGCCGCCGGCGGACCACGCCCGCCTGGATGACCATCACGGTGACGCTGTGCGCGACCATGTCGTGCAGCTCGCGGGCGATGCGGACCCGCTCCTCCATGACCGCCTCCCGGGCGCGCTGCTCGCGGATCGCGGCCCGCGCGCCGGCCGCCTCGACGCTCTGGCGCTGCTGGACGGCGAGCGCCACCCCCAGCCCCCACGGCGCGAGCGGGAAGAAGAAGGACCCCATCGGGTCGGCGGGGGCGACGCTCCAGTACGTGGCCCCGGTGGCCAGCACCAGCGCCAGCCCCACCCAGCCGAGCCGGCGCGGCGGGGGAAACCGCCGCCCGGCCGTGAAGGAGAAAATGATCATGGCAACGAGCTGCCACAGCCGGTACGAGACAGCCACGTCGGGATAGAACAGCTGCACGCAGCTGGCGACCAGCCCGATCAGGGGCACGCGCCGGCGCACCGCGACCAGGCCGGTGAAGACGGCCAGCGCGAAGGGCCACCAGGCGCCGGGCATCCGGACCACGGCCTCCTCGGTCAGCGCGAACGCGACGAACCCCGCCGTCACCACCAGGTCGAGCCGCCATCCGCGCATGTCCAGACGGTACGGCCTGCTCACCCCCGCGCGGACCCGTCCGCCGGATGACCGACGCTCCGCCGCGCGAGGGACCCGGTTTCGCCCGCTGTAGGGGTTACGCACGCGCCGCCCGCTCCTACCGTGCGGGCTCACTGCGATGACGACGAAGGAGGACCCGTGCGGTTCTTGTTGATACTGGCCCCGCTGTGCCTACTGATCGCGACGGCGGTCGACCCGGCCCTGGGCGACACCGAGCCCTACGGCGTGTACCGGCAGCACCCGGAGGCGCTGCAGTGGCACTCGGTCCTGCTGCACTCGGCGTGGGCGCTGTTCGTCCCCGGCCTGCTGGCGCTGCTGGCCCCCATCCGCGCTCGCGGCGCCGTGCTGGCGCGCATCGCGTGGGTGGCGACGGTGGTGGGCCTGACGACGTTCTCGGCGCTGATGGCCGTGGACCTGTGGATCCTGGCGCTGGAGCAGCAACTGCCCGATGACTCGGTGCGCCGCGCCAACGAGGCGTTCGAGGCGCTGGGGTGGGCACAGTGGGGGTGGCAGGTGCCGGGCCTGGCCGGCTGGGCGCTGGCGCTGATCCTGACCCCGATCGCCGCCGCGCGCGCCCGGGTGATCAACTGGTGGACGGCGTCGGCGGCGCTGGCCGGCACGGTGCTGTACTTCCTCTTCGCCATCTCCCCGGTGCCGCTGTCGCTGGTCGGCCCGGCGGTGATGCTGGCCGCCTACACGGTCGCCGCGCTGCGCCTGCGCCGCCCGGCCGAGCAGGAGCGGGACGCGTACGGCACGTTCGTGGACCGCGCGGGCCGGGCGAGCCTGGTCGCGGCCCCGCTGCTGTTCGCCGCCGGCCTGGCCACCGTGCCCGGCTTCTCCCCCGGCCTGGACGGCTCCCTGGCCCACCCGGCCCAGGCCCAGGCGAGCGCGCTGCTGCTGCACCTGGCGTGGGTGGCGTTCATCCCGGCGGCCCTGTTCCTGTCCCGCGGCGCGATCGGCGCGATCACGGCCCTGGCCCTGGTCAACTTCTCGGGCCTGATGACCGGCGACTACACGACGATCGCGGCCGCCTCGGCCCTGGACCGCGCGACGGCGGAGCGGGTGGACGCCGCCCTGGGCGAGTACGCCCTGTTCACCTTCGCCTGGGTCCTGCCGGGCATGTTCCTGACGCTGCTGGGCCTGGTCGCGGTGACGGTGGCCGCGGCGGTGACCCGCCGGGTGCGCTGGTGGACGCCGGTGCTGACCGCCCTGGCGGTGGCGGCCTTCCTGGTGCTGGGCGTGGGCCCGCTGAGCCTGCTGAGCCCGGCCCTGTTCCTGGCCGCCCTGGCACCGGTGGCCTTCTCCCGTCCCCGCCCCGCCGCGCAGCCCGAGGCGGCGGTACCGGCGACGGCCTGAACGCGGTGGCGCCCCGCCGCCGCACCGACGGGGCGCCACCGTCAGCTCACTCCTCCGGCCCGGCGCTGATCCGCCGCTGCCGCAGTTGAGGCACGAACCGGGCGACCGTCTCGAAGTCGCCGTCCTCGTGCAGAATCTCCAGCTTCAACCGGATCGCGGTCGCCGCCACGACCAGGTCCGCCACCGACGGCCCCTGGTGCGCACCGTAGGTCGCCAGAACCCGTCGGATGGACTCCGTTACGTCCCAGATGTTCTCCGGGACCATCGTCCATGTGTAGAGACCGCAGATGTGCCGCTCAGTCGCGTCGTAATGCTTGGCCTCGGCAATCTTCAGTGCTTCCGATGAGCGCCGGCTCGCAGAGGGTCACGAGCCCGCGTTCGATGAGTGCGTCCCATTCCGGCACCGCCTGACGACGGTGCAGGCGGACGAGCGCGCTAGTGTCCGCGAGGTATCTCACTCGTCCACCTGCTCGATGGCGGGGTAGTCGAAGAGGCCCTCGTCGGACATGCGTCTCAGCTTCTCGAGCGCCTCTCGGCGTTTGCCGCGTTCCTGCTCAACCAATCGGTACAGCCCTTCGTTGAGCGCCTCGTTGGGTGTCACGCCGCCGAGGTGGCGTTGGGCCTCTTCGAGGAGTTCCTGGTCGATCTGGGGTTCGGTCGCCATGTGGGCGACTGTTTCGGTCATGGTCACCTCCCTCGATCAATGCATGTGGCCACATGGCCAAAACCTAGTCTCAGCTCGCATTTTTCAGCATATGAAGAGAAGGTCCGGTGACGGCGTTGTATCCGACGAGGCGGTCCTCGGCCGGCTCCGGCGACGCCAACCGGGAGCCTTGACCCCTCGGGCTCACCCTGTCCGGCGTAAGGACGGGCCGACAGGCACACGCCCTACTTCGGGACAGCCGTTCTGGTCGATGAAGGTTAGGCTGCCGCCGTGACCGGTGCGCCGCAGCCCACGGCGGGGTGTCGTCGACCCTGCGGGGCATCGTCCGCGTCGAAGACTGTTGATGCCTACGAACACGAACACGAACACGAACACACGGCCGTTTACGGCGATGGCGCCCGCCGCTTTCGCGGGGGCGCCATCGGGGAAGTGCTGGTTCGTCAGGCCTCGACCAGGGCCATGACCTCGTCGCTGACCTCGGACGAGAGACGTTCACAACTCCGGCGCGGTGCCGATCCGGCGCTGCCGCAGTTCCGGCACGAACCGCGCCATCGTCTCGAAGTCGGCATCCTCGTGCAGGACCTCCAGCTTCAGCCGGATCGCCGTCGCCGCCACAACCAGGTCGGTGACAGCGAGGCCCAGATGTGCGCTGTGTGGCGCCAGTTCATGCCTGATCGCGACGGTCAGGTCCCACATGCCGTCCGGGATCGTTGCCACGACGTATGTCTCGCGGAACTCCTTCTCGGCGGCGGTATACCGTTTTGCGTCAACAACCAACATCGCCTCGGCGATCACCGGTTCGCAGAGCGCCACCAGGCCACGTCCGACCAACTGGTGCCATGATGGGTCGACCTGACGTCGGATGATGCGAACCATCGCGCTGGTGTCTGCAAGGTACTTCACTGATCAGCCGCTTCGAGTGCGTCGAAGTTGAACGCGCCTTCTTCAGCCATCTGCTGAAGCCGTTCCAAACCTCGCAAACGACGCACGCGCCACTGGTCGACATATTCCAGCAACGCGGCGTTAATAGCCTCCGTCTCCGAAGCGCCGCCGAGGTGGCGTTGCGCCTCGGCCAGAAGCTCCTCATCGACGCCGGAGCCGGAACCCTTCCGCACAGCGATCTCAGTCATGGTCACCTCCCCACTCTGCCATCATAGGGCCACACGATGGAATCCAGAGTGTGCCAACCTCAGACTACGGCGCCCCGACCCGGTGACGGGTGGGGCGCCGGAGAACGCCGAACGGTTCAGGCGTCGATGAGTGCCATCACGTCGTCGCTGACGTCGAAGTTGGCGTAGACGTTCTGGACGTCGTCGCAGTCCTCCAGGGCGTCGATCACCTTGAAGACCTTGCGGGCGCCCTCCTCGTCCAGGGGGACGGTCACGCTCGGCACGAACGAGGACTCGGCCGACTCGTAGTCGATGCCGGCGTCCTGCAGGGCGGTGCGGACCGGGATCAGGTCGGAGGCCTCGCTGATGATCTCGAAGGCCTCGCCCAGGTCGTTGACCTCCTCGGCGCCGGCGTCGAGCACCGCGAGCAGCAGGTCGTCCTCGGTCAGCTCGCCCGCCTTCGGGACGATCACGACGCCCTTGCGGGTGAACATGTACGAGACGCTGCCCGCGTCGGCCAGGTTGCCGCCGTTGCGGGTCAGGGCCACCCGGACCTCGGTCGAGGCGCGGTTGCGGTTGTCCGTCAGGCACTCGATGAGGATCGCGACGCCGTTGGGGCCATACCCCTCGTACATCGCCGTCTGCCAGTCGGCGCCGCCGCCGATGAGGCCGGAGCCGCGCTTGACCGCGTTGTTGATGTTGTCGTTGGGGACCGAGTTCTTCTTGGCCTTCTGGATGGCGTCGAAGAGGGTCGGGTTGCCGGCGGGATCACCGCCGCCCGTGCGCGCGGCCACCTCGACGTTCTTGATCAGGCGGGCGAAGAGCTTTCCACGCTTGGCGTCGATGACCGCCTTCTTGTGCTTGGTGGTCGCCCATTTTGAGTGCCCCGACATGCCTAACCCTCCGTCGTCTTACCCGCCTCGCGCACCATCTCCACGAAATACCGATGGACGCGTAGGTCGCCGGTGAGCTCGGGGTGGAAGGCCGTCGCGAGCAGGTGCCGCTGCCGAACCGCGACAATCCTACCGGCGCCGGCTCCACCATTCACGCGGCCCAGTACCTCTACGGAGTCTTCCACAGACTCTACCCACGGAGCGCGGATGAACACGGCGTGGAACGGGCCGCCGTCAATGCCCGAAATGTCCACGGAACCCTCGAACGAGTCGACCTGGCGGCCGAACGCGTTGCGGCGGACGGTCATGTCGATGCCGCCGAAGGGCACCTGGTCGGCGCGGCCGTCCAGGATCGTCGTGGCCAGCATGATCATGCCGGCGCACGAGCCGTAGACCGGCATGCCGGCCGCGATGCGCTTGCGCAGCGGCTCCAGCAGGCCGAACTCGACGGCGAGCTTGCTCATCGTGGTGGACTCGCCGCCCGGGATGATCAGGGCGTCGACCGAGTCGAGCTCGTCGACCCGGCGCACGGGGCGGCCGACCGCGTCGAGCTCGGCCACCGCGTGCAGGTGTTCGCGGGTATCGCCCTGCAGGGCGAGCACGCCGATGATCACGGAGGCGGTCACCAGCCCCGCTCGGCGAGGCGGTGCGGCTGCGGGATGTCGTCGACGTTGATGCCGACCATGGCCTCGCCCAGGCCGCGGGAGACCTTGGCGATCACGTCCGGGTCGTCGTGGAAGGTGGTGGCCTTGACGATCGCGGCGGCGCGCTGCTGCGGGTTGCCGGACTTGAAGATGCCCGAGCCGACGAAGACGCCCTCGGCGCCGAGCTGCATCATCATCGCCGCGTCCGCAGGCGTGGCGATGCCGCCGGCGGTGAACAGCACCACGGGCAGCTTGCCGGTCTCGGCGACCTCCTTGACCAGCTCGTACGGCGCCTGCAGCTCCTTGGCGGCGACGAACAGCTCGTCCTCGGGCAGCGAGGTCAGCCGGCGGATCTCGGCGCGGATCTTGCGCATGTGGGTGGTGGCGTTGGAGACGTCGCCGGTGCCGGCCTCGCCCTTCGAGCGGATCATGGCGGCGCCCTCGTTGATGCGGCGCAGCGCCTCGCCGAGGTTGGTCGCGCCACAGACGAAGGGGACGGTGAACGCCCACTTGTCGATGTGGTTGGCGTAGTCGGCCGGGGTGAGGACCTCGGACTCGTCGACGTAGTCGACACCGAGCGCCTGCAGCACCTGAGCCTCGACGAAGTGCCCGATGCGGGCCTTCGCCATGACCGGGATCGACACGGCGCTGATGATGCCGTCGATCATGTCGGGGTCGCTCATGCGCGACACGCCGCCCTGGGCGCGGATGTCGGCGGGGACCCGCTCGAGCGCCATCACGGCCACCGCGCCGGCGTCCTCCGCGATCTTGGCCTGCTCGGGCGTGACGACGTCCATGATGACGCCGCCCTTGAGCATCTCGGCCATGCCGCGCTTGACGCGGGCGGTGCCGGTGACCGGCGAACTGGGTGAGGACACGACGACGCACTCCTAACAGGAAAAGCTGGATTCACCCGCAAGTTTACGCCCGGCTCACCCGACGTCCCGACGGCCAATGGCAACCCCGCGGCCCACGGATCACGGCAGCGAGGGGTCGTCGACGTCGAAATAGGCAGGAACGGGATGTTTTCTGGCGAGCCGGAACAGCCGGACGAGTGACCGGCGCCGCACGGCCAGAGCGTCGCGGACCACGTCGTTGTGCACCTGGCGGGCCAGCGCCACCCGGCGGCTGGCCTGTACCAGCGTCTCCACCACCTCGTCCGGCGGGTTCGCGGCGCCGCCGAGGCCGCCGCCCCGCCCGGCCCGGCCCGGCGGGACCGCGTTCGGGTCGGGCCGGACCAGCCGCAGGTGCCGGGTGAGGTCGTTCTCGGCGACCTCGCGGTCGTCGGGCTGGGCGTCCAGGGCGATCTTGGCCGCGTACATGAGCGTGGGCAGCTGGGCGGCCTCGGCCAGGGTGACCGCGGCGGCCGCGCGGCGCACGAGGTGCGCGTCCAGGGTCGCGTACGCCGCGGCGGCGCGCGCGTGCAGCCGGTCGATCCGGGCCGCCAGCCACGTCAGATAGGTGGCCACCGCGACCACCACGGCCACGACGGCGATCACCCACCACATGCGGCGCAGCCTACGGGACGGACTCCTGCACGGTGGCTCCGGCAACCTCGATCGCCGTGGAGTACACCTCCAGCACCCGCTCGGCGACGACCGGCCAGTCGTAGGCGGCCACCACCTCGGCGCCCCGGGCGGCCAGCGCCGTGCGGCGGACCGGGTCGTCGAGCAGCTCGCCGGCGATGCGAGCCAGGGCGCCGGCGTCACCGACCGGGAACAGCGCTCCGGCGCTGCCGCCGTCGAGGACTCGCCGGAAGGCGTCCAGCTCGCTGGCGAGCACGGCGGTGCCGGCCGCCATCGCCTCGGTGAGGATCATGCCGAAGGACTCGCCGCCGGTGTTCGGCGCGACGTACACGTCGACGCTGCGCAGCATCCGCGCCTTGTCCTCCTCGGAGACCTTGCCGAGGAAGACGATCCGGTCTTTCACGAGGGAGGGCACGTCCTCGAGGACCTCGTCGGAGTCGCCGGGGCCGGCGACCAGCAGCCGCAGGTCCGGGCGCGCGGGCGCCAGGGTCGCGAAGGCGCTCAGCAGGTGCCGGAAACCCTTCCTGGGCTCGGTGAACCTGCCGATGAAGCCCAGCGCGCCGCCCTCGCCCGGCCATCCGTCGAGGGGGACGGCCCCGCGGTACTTGGACACCTGCACCCCGTTGGGGATCTCCCACGCGCTGCCGCCGAGGTGCTCGACCTGGACCTTGCGCGCCAGCTCGCTGACCGCGATCCGCCCGGTGATCTTCTCCAGCACCAGCTGGAGCACGCCCTGGGCGGCGGCCAGCGCCCGGGAGCGGGTCATCGCGGTGTGGAAGGTCGCCACGACCGGGCCGCGCGCGGAGAGCACGGCGAGCATCGACAGGCTCGGGATCAGCGGCTCGTGCACGTGCAGCACGTCGAAGCGGCCCGCGGCGAGCCAGCGGCGCACGCGGGTGGCCGAGATCAGGCCGAACGACACGCGGGCGACCGAGCCGTTGTACGGCACCGGCACGGTCCGCCCCGCCGGCACGACGTACGGCAGGGTCATGCCCTCCTCGTCGCCGGGCGCCAGGACGCTGACGTGGTGGCCGAGCGCGATGAGCGTCTCGGCGAGGTCACGGACGTGGTTCTGCACGCCGCCGGGCACGTCGAAGGAGTACGGGCAGACGATCCCGATGCGCAACGTCCCTCCCTAGGCCACGGTGCTGACGGCCGGCTCGTCGAGCCAGAACCGCTGAAGCATGTGCCAGTCCTCCGGGTGCCGCGCGATGCCCTCGGCAAACAAATCGGCGACGCGCTGCGTCACGATGCGCACACGGGTGTCGAGGGAGCCCTCGTCCGTGCCCGGCATCGCGACGGGACCGGCGAGGCGACCGGCCGCCCAATCCGAATCGAACCACATGTCGGCCACGTACAGGGGGGATCCGGTGCGCAGGGCGAGCAGCGCCGGGCCGGCGGGCATGCGGGTGCGCCCGCCGAAGAACTCGACGTCGATCCCGCGCGGGGTGAGGTCGCGGTCGGCGAGCAGCGGGACCACCGCCGCGGAGCGCAGGCGCTCCTCGAGCACGTCGAAGGTGGGGCGTTCACCGCCGGTCAGGGGCAGGATCTCCATGCCGAGCGAGCGGCGGAAGTCCAGGAACTTGAGGTACACACTCTCGGGTTTGAGCCGTTCCGCCACCGTCGTGATCGGCCACCCCTTGGCGGCGACCCACGCGCCGGCCGCGTCCCAGTTGCCGGCGTGCGGCAGGGCGACCACGGAGCCGATCCCGGCCTCGTGGTTGCGCCCGAGCTCCTCGCCGCGCTCCAGGCGGAAGCCGGCGAGAATCTGCTCCCGGGAGCGCCCGGGGAGCCGGAACGCCTCCAGGTAGTAGCGCGCGTAGGAGCGCAGGGCCCGGTGCAGCAGGTCCGTGAACTGCTCCTCGGGCATCCCGGGGCCGACCACCCGGCGCAGGTTCTTCGCCAGCGTGGCGGTGCCCTTCCCCGGTTTTCCGCGGCGGTACCCCCGGTGCCCGCTCGAGGCCGCCGCCGCGAACAGCGGCCACACCGCGCCCCGCGGCAGCTTCGGCAGCAGGTTGAACGCCGCGCCGTAGCCGAGCTCGACGAGGCTCACTTGGCCGGTGCCTGCGCCGAGGCCCGCTCGGGCGCGTGGGCCTGCCGGTAGACGGTGCCGATACGCTGGCCGATCGTCACGATCGACAGGGCGGCCAGCAGCCACATGACGATCTCCAGCCCGTCGGGCACGTGGAAGGTCCACAGCAGCCCGCCGATGCCGATGCCGATGAGTCGCTCGGCCCGCTCGATGATGCCCACGTTGCAGGTGAAGCCCAGGCCCTCGGCACGCGCCTTGACGTAGGACACCACCTGCCCGGTCAGCAGGCACAGCAGCGCCGCGGCGACCGGGCGCAGCTCGTGCTGGGTAGCGTAGTAATAGGCGATGGCGCCGAAGATGGCCCCGTCGGCGATCCGGTCCATCGAGGAGTCCAGCAGCGCGCCGAACTTGTTCGTGATGCCGCGCTGGCGGGCCATGGAGCCGTCGATGAGGTCTGTGAAGCAGCTCACGGTGACGATAACGAGCGCGATGGTGAGGTGGCCCCGGGTGGCGAAGCCGAGGGCACCGACGAGCACGCCCACGGTGCCGGCGACGGTCACCGCGTTCGGCGTCACTCCGGCGCGCAGCAGCGCGGCGGCGACGGGGTCGAGAACGCGGGCCAATCCGGCCCGGCTGACTACGCTGAGGATCTTCGCCATGGCGCTCTCACGATAACGGCGGCGAAGCTTGCCGGATACCGGCACGTGGGACTGCTCACGATGCTTGAGTAAACCGGAGTCTTGAGGGCCGTACGGCCCTTGTGTCGGTGATGTTTCGGGTGTGGGATCGGTGAACAGGTCGTGACTGTGAGACTGCTCACAGGCATCGCAAGACTTTCGGGAGGCGCGTGATGGCGCAGAAGGTCCAGGAGAAGGGGGTCACCGGCGCCGTGCCGGTGGTTGATGACCCCGGCAGGGTACGCAACGTGGTCGTCGTCGGCCACTCCGGCTCGGGCAAGACGACGCTGGTCGAGGCGCTGCTCGCCGCGACCGGCACGATCTCGCGGGCCGGCGCGGTGGCGGAGGGCACCACGGTCACCGATCACGATCCCGCGGCGGTGAAGCAGCAGCGCTCCGTCACGCTGTCCTGCGCGCCCCTGCTGCACGACGGCGTGAAGGTCAACCTGCTCGACACGCCGGGCTACGCGGACTTCGTCGGCGAGTTGCGCGCCGGACTGCGCGCCGCCGACGCGGCCCTGTTCGTCGTGTCGGCGGTCGACGGCATGGACGCGGCCACCGGCGCGCTGTGGGAGGAGTGCGCCCACGTGGGCATGCCCCGGGCGGTGGCGATCACCCGCCTGGATCACCACCGGGCCGACTTCGACGAGACCCTCCAGGTCTGCCAGGAGGTCTTCGGCGACAACGTGCTGCCGCTGTACCTGCCGATGCTCGGCGACGACGGCGCCAGCGTCGAGGGGCTCATCGGGCTGATCACCCAGCGGGTCTTCGACTACTCCGCCGGCTACCCGCCCGCGGTGCGCGACCCGGACCCGCAGCACCTGCCGGCGATCGAGGAGTCCCGCAACACCCTGCTCGAGGGGATCATCGCCGAGAGCGAGGACGAGACGCTCATGGAGCGCTACCTCGGCGGCGAGCGGATCGAGACCCGGATCATCGTCGAGGACCTGGAGAAGGCCGTCGCCCGGGGCACGTTCTACCCGGTGGTGCCGGTCTGCTCGCAGACCGGGGTCGGTCTCGACGCGCTGCTGGAGGTGCTGGTCAGCGGCTTTCCCTCGCCGCTGGAGCACGAGGTGCCGCCGATCACCGACCTCGACGGCGAGCCCGCCGCGCCGCTTTCCTGCGACCCGCAGGGGCCGCTGGTGGCCGAGGTCGTCAAGACCACGATCGACGCGTACGTCGGGCGCGTCTCCCTGGTCCGCGTCTTCTCCGGCACGCTGCGCCCGGAGACCCCGGTGCACATCTCCGGCCACGGCATGGCCGAGCGCGGCCACCCCGACCACGACGCCGACGAGCGCTTCGCCCACCTGTTCTCCCCGCTCGGGGCGAACCTGCGCGAGGTGCCGCACGCCGTGGCCGGCGACCTGGTGGCGGTGACGAAGTCGGGCACGGCCGAGACCGGCGACACGATCTCGGGCAAGGACGCGCCGATGCTCATGGCCCCGTGGGAGATGCCGGAGCCGCTGCTGCCGATCGCGATCGTGGCCCGGACCCGCTCCGACGAGGACGCCCTGGCCAAGAACCTGGGCCGGCTCGTGGCCGGGGACCCGACGCTGCGGCTGGAGCGCAACGCCGAGACGCACCAGCTGGTCCTGTGGTGCATGGGCGAGGCGCACGCCGACGTGGTCCTCGACCGGCTGCGCGCCGGCGGGGTCGAGATCGACACCGAGCCGGTGAAGGTCGCCCTGCGCGAGACGTTCGCCGCCGCGAGCCAGGGGCACGGGCGGCACGTGAAGCAATCCGGGGGGCACGGGCAGTACGCCGTCTGCGACATCAAGGTCGAACCCCTGCCCCGCGGTGCCGGCTTCGAGTTCGTCGACAAGATCGTCGGCGGTGTCGTCCCGCACAACTACATCCCCTCGGTCGAGAAGGGCGTGCGCACCCAGATGGAGCGCGGCATGGTCGCCGGCTACCCCGTCGTCGACGTGCGCGTCACCCTCTTCGACGGTAAGGCCCACTCCGTCGACTCCTCCGACGCGGCCTTCCAGACCGCCGGCGCGCTCGCCCTGCGCGAGGCGGCCGAGCAGGGCCAGACGACCCTGCTGGAGCCGATCGACGAGGTGACGATCCGGGTGCCGGACGAGTTCGTCGGCGCGGTCATGAGCGACCTGTCCGGCCGCCGCGGCCGGGTGCTGGGCAACGAGCCCGACCCCGAGGGCCACGAGCGGACCCTGGTCCGCGCCGAGGTCCCCGCCACCGAGCTCGTCCGCTACGCCGTCGAACTGCGGGCGATGACCTCCGGGTCGGGCACGTTCAGCCGCGCCTTCGTCCGGCACGACCCGATGCCGGCGCACCTGGCGGAGGCGGTCAAGAAGGAGCACGCCGCGGCCCGCTGACCGATTTCACCCACGGTGATCCCGGCCTGCCGGGATCACCGTTAGGGTGAGTGCCGTGATCTTCGGGCGATCGAAGCGGAAGGCCGGCGACGGCGGCGCGATCGTGGACTTCTGGGCGTGGTGGCCGACCGTGCGCGCCGACGTCGAGGCGGCCATCTCCGGCGGTGGCTGGGCCGCCCTCACCCCGCAGTTCTCCCGCCGCGTCGAGGCGATCCACCCCGGCCTGGAGTGGGAGTTCGCCCGCGGCAGCACCGCCCGGCACGCCCTCGTGGTCTCCGCCGCCGGCGTCGCGGACCTGCGCCCGGTCGCCGCCCGCTGGGGCGCCCTCGCCCCGCCCGCCGACGCCACCTGGGAGTATCACACCGCGCGCCAGCCCGACCCGGAGATGCTCAGCAGCACGATCGGCCTCGGCGACGGCGTCCAGCTCGACCTGACCCAGCTGCGCTTCGCCTTCACCCGCGACGCCGGCTCGCCCGAACTCGACGTCGTCGCCTACCACCCCGGCTTCCGCATGCTCGGCGAGGAGGTCCGCGGCCGCGTCACGTTCCTGACCCTGGACTGGCTGCTCGGCGAGGACGGCGTCGAGGAGTGGATCGGCGCCATCTCCTGGCAGACCGCCGAGCCGCCGGACGCCGCCGACCCGCACGCGCTCGCCGCCGCGGTGGAGGCGCTGCGATCCGAGCACCGCACGCCGCAGTGGGTCCTCCTGCGCACCGACCTGCCCGACGGCAGCCCCCTGCTCGCCACTGTGCAGCGCCCGCTGCGGCCGGTGCGCTGGCCCTGGTTCGACACGCATGTGGCGATCACGCTGCCGTACCAGCACCAGAACGCGGGCGGCCTGCCGGAGACCGAGTCCCTGGCCGCCCTGCGCGAGTTCGAGGACACCGCCCTGTCCACGGCCGCCGGCGCCGACGGGGTGCTGCTGGCCCACGAGACGAGCCGCGGCGCGCGGACGCTGCACTACTACGTCGACGCCGACTCCCCGGCGGCCGACGACCTGGCGGAGGCGGCCGGCTGGTGGAAGGACGGCCGCGCCCGCGTGGAGCGCCACTTCGACCCGTCCTTCGAGCGAATCAGCCGCTTCCGCTGACCGATCCGTAACGGTCCCCCGTCCCCGATCGCCGCGCCGACATCCCCGTCCCCTGGCATCACGCCGTTCCCGGGCTCTCCGCACCCGCCACCCACGTCCCCCACCGCGTCTCGTCCCTCCCCGCGCTGCCCTCACCTCGCCCTTCACCCCTCCCCGCGGCCAACGCGGACATCGCTGCCGACGAATTCCGCGCCCCGGCCACCCTCACCTCGCCCTTCACCCCTCCCCGCGGCCAACGCGGACATCGCTGCCGACGAATGCGAACTATGGTGGGCGGGTGGCGGAAATCGTGCAGAACGACGAAGTGCTGAGGCTGCTGGACGAACTGACCACGATGACGGGCCGGGAGGACCCGTATCCGCGCTACGCCCGCCTGCGCCAGATCTCCCCGATCGTGCGGGCCGAGGACGGCGCCCTGGTCGTGACCGGCTACGACGACTGCCAGACCGTGGTCCGCGACGCCCGCTTCGGCCACCTGCCCCCCGACCTGCTGGCCGCCGTCGGCTTCCCCGACTGGCGCGACCACCCGGCGCTGCTCCAGCTGTTCACGAGCATGCTGGCCCTCAACCCGCCGGACCACACCCGGCTGCGGCGCCTGGTCAGCTCGGCCTTCACCGCCCGCCGCGTCGCCGCCCTGCGCCCCGCGATCGAGCGCATGGTCGCCGACCTCCTCGACGCCATGGCCGCCGACGCCGGCCGGCCGGTCGACTTCGTGGCGGAGTTCGCGTTCCCGCTGCCGGTCGCGGTCATCGGCGAGCTGCTCGGCGTGCCGGCCGCGGACCGCGCCCAGTTCCAGACCCTGGTCCGCGACTGGACCCAGGTGCTGGAGGTGATCACGCCCGAGGTCCTGGCGCGGGCCGACCCGGCCGCGGCGACGATCCGGGAGTACCTCGGCGGTCTGCTCGACGAGCGCCGCAAGGACCCGGCCGACGACCTGCTCAGCGCGCTCACCCAGGCCCAGGCCGCCGACGACCGCCTCACCGACGAGGAGGTCCTCAGCAGCGCCGCGCTGCTCTTCGCCGCCGGCTTCGAGACCACCACCAACCTGCTGTCCAACGGGCTGGTCGCGCTGCTGGCCAACCCCGGCCAGCGGGACGTCCTCGCCGAGCACCCGGAGGCGGCGGTCGAGGAACTGCTGCGCTACGACAGCCCGGTCCAGATCGCCAGCCGCCTGGTCATGGCCGACGTCGACGTCGCGGGCGTGACGATCGAGGAAGGCGAGCGGATCGTCGCGTACCTCGGAGCCGGCAACCGCGACCCGCAGCGCTTCGCCGACCCGGACGAGCTGCGGCTGGACCGGCCCGACAACGCCCCGCTGTCCTTCGGCGGCGGCATCCACTACTGCCTCGGCGCGCCCCTGGCCCGGCTCGAGGGCCAGATCGCGCTGCCCGCGCTGCTCGCCCGCTTCCCGGACCTGAGCCTGGCCGGCGCGCCCCAGCGGCGCGACAGCCTGAGCCTCAAGGGCTTCACCGCGATGCCGATCACCCTCACCGCCACACCGGCCGACCTCGGCTGATCAGGCGCCGAACCCAGCCAGGCATGCGGCTGGGAAGGCTGCCGAGGCGGCTCGGTGCCTGGTCCGATGCGCACGCGAGCGCCGGTCCACTGTTCTCAGCGAATCTGATCCGCCCTACGGGGCGATGAGCTGCGACGGAAGAGATTCGCGGAGAAACGGTCGGTCATCGGTCGTGGCCTGGGCCGCGGCTGCTGGTGTCGTCAAAGAGCTTGGTCAGCGGCGCTGCGCAACACCGCGTAGTTTCGCGGCACGGAGGTCGCGCTGCTTCAATGCGCCGCGCCAGTGCTGGCTCATCCATTGCCTGCGCATGGAACGCTCGTCAAGGTCGCGCAAGTTGTGTGACACAGGAAGATCAGCTGGAGGTGCCGTGGGGTCCAATATCGATGAACGCGGCCGACCGTGGACAAATTCAGGCGGCGGACCAATCATCGTGGTCCCGGCAGAGATTGCCGAGCACTGGCGGGGGACGTCGCCTCCCGCAGGCGTTGCGCTCCCTGACGGGTGGACCTGGGGTAATGCGGACGGCCCGGAGTGTGACTATGACCGGGCATGCGATCCGCCGGTCTTCGAGGGAACGCCGTACGGTGGCTTCGGGTGGGTCGATGTCCAGGGTCAGCCGGTCCTGATCCTGGACGGTGAGATCCTCACGTGGTTCGAGGCGGACGGCGAGGGCGGGGTACTCGTGCGCTCGTCGATCAGTGCGGCCGATGACGATCCCGCGAAGGTTCCCACAGGGAGCTGGCGTTCTGTCGGAGTGGACGTCATCTCGCTGACCGACGGTCGCCTTTTCATGTTCGATTCCGCTGCCGAGGGGGCCGCGGATCCGGCGCAGATTCCGGCGAATGACGGGGTAGGCGTCATCACGCTTGGGGCCGGGCGCTGGCAGGTTGATTTTGCCACCACCGCGGACGAGGTGGACTTCATCCGCTTCCGTCCCGCCTGAGATGAGTAACGGCCGAGGTGGGAGCCGCCGGGTCGTCCCGCAGCTCCCGCCCGTCCGCACTCACGTATCCGACCGCGAACCCGGACAACGACTCCGGCGCCGAGCCGTACACCGCCACCAGACCGACCAACCTGCCCACAGCTGCTACCCAACGAGGCGACAGAACGTCGGCGGACCGCGCCATGCGGGCCTCGTGCGGCGCCGCTCCGCTTGAATCACACGCTACAACACCCATCGAAATTTCGGCCTCCGCGCGACCACACAGCGTAGTACTCCCATGACTACACCGGCAGAGCGGCCTGGAGCAGGGGTGTGAGCAGGCGGATGTAGCTGGCCGTGACGTGGCTGCCGTCGCGGTACACCAGCGCGTTGCCGATGATCGCCGGGCACACCTGCGCCGTGCAGAACCATTCGGTCGGGTCGACCACCGTGACGCCCGCGGCCTGGGCGGCTTCGGCGATCGCCGCGGTCCGGCCCGCGTAGATCGCGGTCGGCACCTTCAGCGCGCACTGCGCGACCGCGGCCGGGTGGGCGGCGACGCAGTCGGGCACGGCCACGCCGTGCGGGTCGGGCGTGTCCTGCAGCACGACCGGCTTGGCGCCGAGCTTGGCGATCCGGGTCGCCGAGTCCATCGTCGCGGTGGCCCAGGCCGCGTCCGCCTTGGCCTTCTCGACCGTCGGGGCGCCCTGGGCGTTGACCGGCGGGTCGGTGTACGTGCGCGTCGACAGCACGACCATGGCCGGCTTGAGGCGGGTGATCACCTTGAAGGCGTCCTCGCGCCAACTGGCGCACTCGCTGTACGCCCGCCGCGAATTGACTTTGATGGTCAGCGCATCCGCGGGGGTGCAGCCGCTCTTGGCCAGCACCACCAGGCGCCAGTGCCGCTTCCTGGCGACCGCGTCCATGGCGTCGAACCACTGCTCGGTGTGCGAGTCGCCGAAGAGCACCACGACCGATTTTCCGGCCGGGTCGCCGTGCTTGTCGCAGCCCTGGGCCAGGGCGGCCGCGGTGGAGCTGTCGTCGAGGGAGGCCAGGCAGCCCTTGTCGCCCTGGGGTAGGTCCTTGGCGGCCGAGGTCACCGGCGGGGTCAGGTTCTGCGGCATCGCGGTGAGCGTCGCACCGTCCTGGATGAGCCGCAGCAGCTGCTTGCGGGCCTCCTCGAGCCGGTCGGCCTCGGAGACGACGGCGGCGGTGTCCTGCGCGGTGCCCTCGCCCTGCACGCGCATCGGCAGCCCGAGCAGGATGACCGCGGCGCCGACGGCGAAGGCCGTGGTGGTGGCCCCGAGCAGCAGCCCGCGCCCGGGCCGGCGCTTGAACACGGGACTGAACCGGATACGGTTCTCCACCAGGCGCATCGACAGCCAGGCCGGCAGCAGGGTGCCGGCGGCGACCGCGAGCTTCGCCCACTGGTTCAGCTCGCCGCCGGCGATGTGCGGGGCGAGTATGAGCGCCGGCCAGTGCCAGAGGTACCAGCTGTAGGACAGCTTGCCGAAGAACTGCAGCGGCGCCGTGCCCAGTAGCAGCCGCGCCCCGCCGGCCGGGCCCGCGCAGCCGCCGGCCACGACGAGGGCCGCCCCGGCGACCGGGAGCAGGGCGGCCTTTCCGGGGAACAGGGTTTGCTCGGCGTACAGCACCGCGCTCGCGACGATCATGGCAAGCCCCACCCAGGTCGCCAGGGCGGCGAGGACCCCGGGCAGCCGGGCGAGGGCGGCCGCGCCGAGGGCGACGAGCGCACCGGCGGCCAGCTCCCAGGCGCGGGCCTGGATTCCGAAGTACGCCCACGGCTGCGCGGCCGTCGTCTGCCACACGCACACCGCGAACGACGCGACCGCGAGCGTGCTCAGCGCGATCGCGGCCCGCAGCCGCTGGGCGCCCTTCATCCAGGCCCCGGCCGCCAGCACGAGCAGCACCGGCCAGATGAAGTAGAACTGCTCCTCCACCGCGAGGGACCAGAAGTGCTGCAGCGGCGACGGCTCCCGCTCGGCGGAGAGGTAGTCGGTGCCCTGGGCGGCGAGGCGGACGTTGATGCCATACGCGGCGGCGGTGAGCGCGTCGTAGTTCACGGCCCGGGCGGCCAGCGGCGACATCCAGGCCCAGGCGGCGGCGACGGTGGTGAGCACCACGAGGGTCGAGGCGGGCAGGAGGCGGACCATGCGGCGGCCGTAGAAGGCGCCGAAGCGGATGCGGCCGGTCTGCTGCAGCTCGCGGAAGAGGTGCAGGGTGATGAGGAAGCCGGAGATGACGAAGAAGACGTCGACGCCGACGTACCCACCGGCCAGCGCCGTCACCCCGGCGTGGCTGAGCACGACGAGCAGCACCGCGACGGCGCGCAGGCCCTCGATGTCGGGGCGGAAACGGTCGGCCTTCGGCCGGGGCCGGGCCGCGACGGGCGCGTGGCGGCGCCGCGGCCGGGGCGCGGGGGCGCGGTACCGCGCCGGCTGCGGCTGGTAGTAGGTGGTCACCGAGCGCCCACGGTAGCGACCCGCGCCGATTCACGCACCCCTGAGAATTCTCCGCTTCTGTGGGGTTCAGCGCGCCATGACCGCGGTCTGGAGCCGATAGGGTGCTGCGGTGATCAGGGAGCGGATCGCCCGATGGCTGACCGAGGCGTTCGCGCCCGCGGTGCTGGTTTCGGTACTGCTGGTGCTGCTGGGCATCCACAGCGAGCCCGGCCGCCTCGGGCGCGGCCTGGCGCTCGGCGTGGTGGCGGCACTGTTCGAAAGCCTCCTGCCGTACCTCTACATCCTGCGCGGCGTGCGGACCGGAAGGATCACCGACCACCACATCGGCGACCGGCGCCAGCGGCTCGTCCCGCTGCTGGTCGGGATGGGGTCGGTGGTGCTCGGGCTCGTCGTGCTGCTGCTCGCCGGCGCGCACCGTGAGCTGCTGGCCGCGGTCGGCGCCGGCGGGGTCGGACTGGTCGTCGCCGCGCTGGTCAACCACTGGTGGAAGATGTCGATCCACGCGGCGGTGGCGGCGGGGTCGGTGGTGATCCTTTCGATGGTGTACGGCATGCAGATGCTCGCCACCGTGCCGCTGGTCGCCGCCGTGGGCTGGTCGCGAGTCCAGCTGAAGGACCACACGGCCGCGCAGGTCGCCGTGGGCACGATCGTCGGCGCGCTGGTGGCCGGTGGGGTGTTCGCGGCCCTGCGGTAGGGCGCTGGATAGCATCGGGGTGGAAAACCGACCTCTTTGATGCTTGGGAGCAGCCCGTGTCCGCAGTGCGCTCGAATACCGAAGCCCCACCGCGCATCGTGGTCACGGCCGGCACGACGGCGGCCGCCGCGGTCGCCGCGGCCGGGCTGCCCACCAGCGGCCCGAAGGCGATCGTCGTGGTCCGCGACGGCGACCGGCTGCGCGACCTGGACTGGGTGCCGCAGATCGACACCGAGGTCGACGCGGTCGACATGGGCAGCCCCGACGGGCTCAACGTGCTGCGCCACTCGGCCGCGCACGTGCTCGCCCAGGCCGTGCAGGACGTCTTCCCCGAGGCCAAGCTCGGCATCGGCCCGCCGATCGAGAACGGCTTCTACTACGACTTCCAGGTCGGCAAGCCGTTCCAGCCCGACGACCTCGACAAGCTCGAGAAGCGCATGCAGGAGATCATCAAGGCGGGCCAGCGCTTCCGCCGCCGGCGCTTCGACTCCGTCGAGCAGGCCAAGGCCGAGCTCGCCAACGAGCCGTTCAAGCTGGAGCTCGTCGACGTCAAGTCCGATGTCGACACGTCCGAGGTGATGGAGGTCGGCGGCGGCGAGCTGACGATCTACGACAACCTCGACGCCCAGTCGGACAAGGTCTGCTGGTCCGACCTGTGCCGCGGCCCGCACCTGCCCTCGACCCGCATGATCCCCGCGTTCAAGCTCATGCGCAGCGCGGCGGCCTACTGGCGCGGTTCGGAGAAGAACCCGCAGCTGCAGCGCATCTACGGCACGGCGTGGCCGACGCGGGACGCGCTCAAGGAGTACCAGAAGCTGCTGGAGGAGGCGGCCCGGCGCGACCACCGCAAGCTCGGCGCCGACCTCGACCTGTTCAGCTTCCCGGACGAGCTCGGCTCGGGCCTCGCGGTGTTCCACCCCAAGGGCGGGATCATCCGCCGGGAGATGGAGCAGTATTCCCGCCAGCGCCACCACGAGTCGGGCTACGAGTTCGTCAACACCCCGCACATCAGCAAGTCGAACCTGTTCCAGACCTCGGGCCACCTGCCGTACTACGCCGACACCATGTTCCCGCCCATGGAGATGGAGGGCGCGGAGTACTACCTCAAGGCCATGAACTGCCCGATGCACAACCTGATCTTCCGGGCCCGTGGCCGCTCCTACCGCGAGCTGCCGCTGCGGCTGTTCGAGTTCGGCACCGTGTACCGCTACGAGAAGTCCGGCGTCGTGCACGGCCTGACCCGCGTGCGCGGCATGACGCAGGACGACTCGCACATCTACTGCACCAAGGAGCAGATGCCCGGCGAACTGCGCTCCCTGCTGCAGTTCGTCCTGGATCTCCTGCGCGACTACGGCCTCGACGACTTCTACCTGGAGCTGTCCACCCGCGACGACTCCCCGAAGTTCATCGGCGACGACGCCGACTGGGAAGAGGCGACCGAGGCCCTGCGCGCCGCCGCCGAGGCCTCCGGCCTGGATCTCGTCCCGGACCCGGGCGGCGCGGCCTTCTACGGCCCGAAGATCTCCGTGCAGGCCAAGGACGCCATCGGCCGCACCTGGCAGATGTCGACCATCCAGGTCGACTTCAACCAGCCGAAGCGCTTCGGCCTGGAGTACCAGGCCTCCGACGGCTCCCGCCAGCAGCCCGTCATGATCCACCGCGCTCTCTTCGGCTCGATCGAACGCTTCTTCGGCGTCCTCACCGAGCACTACGCGGGCGCCTTCCCGGCGTGGCTCGCCCCCGTCCAGGTCGTCGGCATCCCAATCCGCGCCGACCACGCCGACTACCTGTTCGACTTCGCCGACCTCCTGCGCAAGGAGGGCATCCGCGTCGAGGTCGACCACTCCGACGAGCGCATGCAGAAGAAGATCCGCAACGCCCAGCAGCAGAAGATCCCGTTCATGGCCATCGCCGGCGACGACGACGTCGCCGGCGGCACCGTGAGCTTCCGCTACCGCGACGGCTCGCAGCGCAACGGCGTCCCCCTCGCCGAGGCGGTCGCCCACGTGGCGGACGTCGTCCGTTCCCGCACGAACACCGGCCCCTCCGCCCCCGCCGCCGGGACCCCCGAGTGACCAACCCCGGCGAGCCGGACGAACTGGAGCGCCTGTGGACGCCCCACCGGATGGCGTACATCAGGGGTGAGGATCGAGCCGACGACCACGACGAGCCGGCCGGGTGCCCGTTCTGCCGGGCCCCGGCCGCCCCGCCGGACGAAAGCCTGGTAGTAGCCCGCGGCGACGTCGTCTACGCGATCTTGAACCTGTACCCGTACAACCCAGGCCACCTCATGGTCGTCCCGTACCGCCACATCGCCGACTACACCGACCTGACCGAAGCCGAGACAGCCGAGGTGGCATCCTTCACCCAGACGGCGATGCGAACAATCCGCCGGGTGAGCGGCGCACACGGCTTCAACCTGGGCATGAACCAGGGCGCCGTGGCCGGGGCAGGAATCGCGGCCCACCTGCACCAGCACATCGTCCCGAGGTGGGGCGGCGACACAAACTTCATGCCGGTGGTCGGCCGTACAAAGGTCCTCCCCCAACTCCTGACCGACACCCGCAAACTCCTGGCCGAAGCCTGGCCAACCGCCTGATTCGCCAAGCTCCACGTCGCCGCGTTGCTGCGATATAAGCAGCGACGCGTTGGAGTGCCGTCCATGATCCTCATGGCGGTGAGCGCTGCCGGGATGGCCTACATCCTGGTGTTCATGGCTGGGTCGATCTGCCGCCTGGTCTTGACTATCGGGTACTTCATCGGACCGTCTGTATCTGTCATTGTGGACGGTGACTGGGTGTTTGTTCACAACTCATTCAGCACCCACACCATTCTGCGCGCAGCGATCGTCGGGGCTGGCGGGGTCGAACGAGAACGCGTTTATCTGAAGACGTCCACTGGCCGGGCCATCGATGTCGAGGCATTCCTGTCCCGGGATTCGCGGCGCGATCAGGGCAGATGGCGGTGGCGGAAGACGGTGCGACAAACCGAGCAACTCATGGAGGTTGTTCGTCGGAATCCGGGGTCCTCGATGGTGCCGTTGTCTCATCCAAGCGTAGGTTCGGTCATTGGACGATGCTCGTGATTGCGGCGCTTTGGTTCTTGACCGGGGTGGTGTTGATACTTAGCGGGGGTCGTCGAATCGTCGCCCGGTAACTGACCGTGCCGCCCGGTGGCCGCCAGCGGCTGGCGTTCGCCGACCTGGTTGATCGGCGAGGCAGGCTCGGTCCGAGCGGGAGTGCCAGTAGTCGGGTGGGTCGGGGCCGGTCGTAGCTGCCTTCTCGCGGATCTTGGTGCGGGTGAGGGCAGGGGACATTGCGTTGTCGGTTAACTGCTGCGCGGTTCGCCGGCCTGACCATCACATCGTGCCCCGTCCCGCCGCACGCGCTCAGGAGCGGCGACGTGCGGCGGGGCGCTCGCTCGTCAGCGCCTCCAGAACGTCGCGCGGGACGTTTCCGAACGGCCGCCCCCGGCCGCGCGGTCGAGCTCGGTCAGCACGAACTGCCACACCTCCTCGAAGGGCCGGGCGGCGATGGCCTCGGGGGTCAGGGCCTCCGCCAGGGCGCGCAGCGCCGGGATGGCCAGGGCGGCCAGGCGGGAGCCCAGGTCCTCCAGCAGCTCGCGCCGCTCGAACTCCGGGCGATCCTCCGCCTCGCGCAACCGCGCCGCCTCCTGGGCCGCGAGCTCGCGGACATCGACGCCCGCGAAGCGGTCCTCGGCATCCACGTCCTGCATGAAGGCCCGGCGGGACGAGCCCCGCTTGCGGCTCACGACGCCGCCGACCGGAGCCGGCGGGGGCGCGGCCGCCGGCGCACCGGGCATCGGAGCGGGCATCGCGAGCGGGCGAGCCGCCATCGGATACGCGCCGCCACCGCCGTAGCCCGCGGCGGAGCCAAGGTGCGTCACGGCGGACACCGGCTGCAGCGGCGGGGGCGCGACGGCCTTGGGCAGCTCCCAGCCCGCCGGTGTCTCCACCGGCTGGGTGACCTTGCGGGGCTCCCCGCCCTCGGTGACGACCCGGCTGTCGACCGCCACGAAGGCGGTGAAGCGGCACAGCACGCCGAAGCGCAGCGAGATCCCCGTGATCTGGGTCTCCAGCGGGCCGCTGGCGTGCGTCCCGGCAACATAACGGTCCTCAAGGTCCCGCAGCAGCGCCCGCGCCCAAACCGAGGTCAGGGCCGCAGCGTCGTGGTGCTCGCCCTGAACCGTCGCCGACCAGGCGCGGCCGTCGCGGGTGGTGCCGGTGACGACCAGGGCGCCGGTGGCCGGACCGCGGTATCGCCCGGTTACCACGAACGGCACGCCCGGGAAGACGTCCGGCAGTCGGGCCGGCGTGCGGGTGTCGTCGAGCAGCTCCAGCGACGACGCGGAGCCGGCCGAACCAGCAGCCGTTGCAGCGGTGGCCGTAGCGGTCGAGGCACCGGCGGGCGCGATGGACACGCTGGTGATGGCCGGTGCGCCGATCCGGCGGTGGATGTGGTCCATGGCCTCGTCGAGCCGGTCCTCGCTCTCGACCAGTTCACAGCGTCCGCCGCCGGCTATGGCGAGGCGGCCCAGGAACCCGGCATTGACCGCTTGGTCGATGCCGACGGTGTGGACTCGAACGCCCTGCAGCGACGCGGTGACCGTGCGCAGGATCTGGTCCTCGTTGCCGACCTGGCCGTCCGTCACCAGGACGAGCACCCGGTCACGCGCGACACTCCTGGACCCGCCGCCCGTGTGCGACGTGGCGGGACCGGTGCGTGCCGTGCCGGAGCCGGTGTCCGCCGCGCCCGGGCCGGGCCGGGCCGACTCCGGGGTCAGCAGGCGCAAGGCCTCCAGCAAGGGCTCCAGCAGCTCGGTGCCGCCGCGGGCATCGACGCGGGCCAGGTGCTCGACGGCGCGGTAGCGGTTGCGGTCGGTGCCGTCGGACAGGCCCGAGCCCAGCGACTCCGGCGTCTCCACGCGGTCGTCGAAGGCGAGGACGGCAAAGCGGTCCTGGGCGTCGAGGGTGTCGACGATCCGGGCCGCGGCCCGGCGGGCGGCGACCATCTTCCAGCCGCCCATGCTGCCCGAGCGGTCCAGGAGCAGCACCACGTCCCGGGGGCGCGGCGGGGCGTCGGGCTCGGGCGGGAGAATCGTGAGGCGATAGGTGCCCTCGTCGCCCTCCGCGTCGGGCACGAGCGCGAGGCTCTGGGCGCCGGAGCCGTAGGCCAGGCGAAGGACGAAGTCGCGGTTGGCGCGGTCCCCGGGCAGCACGGACACGTGGTTTTCCGCCTCTTCGACCGCGTGCAGGCTGGAGCGCACGCCACCGAGGGGCAGGCCCGCCGGGTCGATGTCGACGTCGATCGACAGGCGCAGCGGGTTGGGGAAGCCGGGCAGCAGCACCGGTGGGGTGATGCGCGAGGCGTCCGGGACCGCGTCGGTGTCCAGTGCGACACCGTCGCCGACACTGTCATCGTCGAGCGTGCCGCCGGGGATGTACCGCGGCGCGACCACCAGCGGGAACCGATACGTCGCTTCGCCGTCTTCGAACGCGAGCGGGCCGACGAGGGACAGCCGCACGCTGACGCGCTCGCCGGGCAGGATGTTGCCGACGCGCATGGTGAACACGTCGGGGCGCTCCTCCTCGGCGATCGAGGCGCGCTGCCCGGCGGCGATGGCGGTGTCATATGCCTGGCGAGCCGCGGCGCGCTCCTGAAGCTCGGCCTCGACGACCCGGCCGTCGGCGGTCATGGTCATGCGGACCACAGCCGCCCGATCTGGCAGCGGGAAGATATACGTCGCTTCGAGCGGTTCGCGGTGGACGTTGACGAACTCCTGCGTGAGATCGGTGCGGGCGACCAGTCCGGTGATCGAGGCCCGCACCTCAAGCCGGTCGAGCGGCAGGTTGCCGCGCTCGGTGCGCAGCGCACCCAGCCCGGCATCTTCGGCGGGTGCGGCGAACGTCCGCGCCTCGTCGTCGGTCATCGTCGCGAGTCTCATCTGGCCTTTCCTCTCCCCTTCGTCGTCTCGTTCGCCATGTGGTCGGTCGCCTCGCCGGTTGCCACGCCCCCATGAGTAACCGGCTCGGGCTGCCGCTCGTCCGGCTCGTCGCGGTGGACTCGTCGTCGCGCGTCGGCCTGTCGCCCGCCGGTGGCCGGCCCGTCGTCGTCCGGCACTACAAGCCCCCGGGCGGCCAGCGTTTCCATCAGCTCACGGGCCGCGCTCCGGACGGCCGCGAGATCATCGACGGTGGGCGTCGCGGGCAGCAGCAGAACCACTCCCCCGCCCAGCGGAACGCCGCTGAGCAGCCCGGACGTGGCGGCCCCAGATTCCAGTCTCCGCGGCGGCACCGGCGCCGGCCGCACATATTCCGCCGGCGGCTCCGCCCAGAACCTCACCTCCGGGCTGGGGGCCGACGGCTTCGCGGGCGGGACCGGAGTCGCCGGTAGCTCCGCGATGCGCTGCAGCACGTCGTCGGGGGCCTGGGCTAGCTCCGCCTGAATCTCGGCGATCTTGAAGCCCTGGGACTGCCGCAGCTTGATCGCCATCAGCTGCAGCAGGTGCCGCGGCCCGTAGAACGCCGTCCGTCCTCGCATCTGCGGGCGGTCCACCAGGCCGATGGTCGTATACCAGCGCACCGCCCGGGCGTCGGGTACGTCGCGCACCCGCCCGTTCGGCGCGCCCGCATAGGGCGTGCTGTCGAGCTGCGCGGCGACCTCGCCGATCAGCTCATCCAGTGTCCATCCCGTAGCGGTCATGACTCTATCCTGACACTGTCACCTTGACACTGTCAAGGTCGCCGTTTACGGTGAGGTCCATGACGACGCTCTCCGACCGGCCGAACACCGCGCTCCTCGTGATCGACGTGCAGAACGGAACCGTGAACGGCACCCACAACCGGGACACCGTCATCGCCAACATCAACACCTTGCTCGACAAGGCCCGCGCCGAGGGCGTGCCGGTCGTGTGGGTGCAGCACTCCGACGAGAACCTCCCGGAGGGCGGCGACAACTGGCAATACGTGCCGGAGCTAATCCGGCTGGAGTCGGAGCCGCTGGTGCACAAGCACTACTTCGACTCGTTCGAAGACACTGACTTGGAGAAGCACCTGGCCGAGCACGGCGTCGGCCGGCTGGTCGTCACCGGCGCGCAGACCGATGCCTGCATCCGCTCGACGCTGCACGGCGCGATGGTGCGCGGCTACGACGCCACCCTCGTCGGCGATGCGCACACAACAGAGGACCTCACCGCCTACGGCGCACCCGCCCCCGAGCAGGTCGTCGCGCACACGAACATGTATTGGGACTGGCAGAGCGCTCCCGGCCGCCGCGGCGGGACCGTCGACACGAAGGACATCAGCTTCGACCAACAGTGAGCGACGCCGATCAGCGACCGGCGGGAGCAGGCGGAGCCCGGCCGAGCCAGACAGCGATCGGGACGCACGTCTGACACGCCGGGTGTCCGGCCCGCTCCAGGACGGAAACAGTCCGCTCCGGGACGGAACCGATCCGCTTCGAGACAGAAAAGCTCCGGGACGGAAAGGGGTCGGGACCGGAAAGGGTCGGGACCGGAAAGGTCGGGACGGAGAGGGGTCGGGACGGAGAGGGGTCGGAATGGGGTTCAGGACGGGAAGAGGTCCAGGACGCGGCGAAAATCGTCCGGTCCGGGACGGAAGACGCGATCAGGTGACCTCGGGGAGGCGGGGCAGGCGGACCTCGGCTCTCACGCCGGGGCGGGCGTCGGCCAGGCGGACCGTGCCACCGTGGCGGCGTACGAGCTCCAGGACGATCGCCAGACCCAGGCCGCTGCCGCCGGCGTCCCGGGCGCGGCCGTCGTCCAGGCGGGCGAAGCGGTCGAATACGCGCTCGCGCAGGGGCGCCGGGATGCCCCTGCCGTCGTCGGTGACCGTCAGCAGGACCTCGGTCGCGTTCTCGGCCACGACGGCCAGGGCCACGCGGTCGCGGGCGTGGCGCACGGCATTGTCGACCAGGTTGAGGACGATGCGGTGCAGGGCGTCCGGGTCACCCTCCGTCCACAGGGGCTCGCCGGGGTCGACGGTGACAGTGTCGTACCGCTTCGCGAGCGTCGTCAGCAACGAGTGCAGCTCCACCGGCTCCACAGCCGAACGCCTCGGGTCCGAGGCGTCCGCGCGTGCGAGCAGCAGCAGGTCGTCGACCAGGCGGGTCAGGCGGTCCAGGTCGGTCAGGACGTCGTCGGAGACCGCGGCCCAGTCGCCGAGCTTCTGCGCGACCTCGATCTGGATGCGGATCGAGGCGAGCGGGCTTCGAAGTTCGTGGGCGGCGTCGGCGATGAAGGAGCGCTGCCGGGCGCGGGACACGGCCAGGCGGTCGAGCATGTGGTTCAGGGTGATCGCCAGGCGCTGGATCTCGTCGCTGGACGGGGGAACCGGCAGGCGTTCGTCGGTGGCGGCGCCGGTGATGCGCTCGGCGCCGAGGCGCAGGCGGTCGACCGGGGCCAGGGCGGCGCCGACGACTCGCCAGGCGATGGCGACGAGGACGACGATGAGCGCCGGATACGTCACCCAGAGGGCGTCCTTGAGCAGGTCGAGGCTGCGGTGGTAGTCGCCCAGCGGCACGGCGACGAGGATGATCCGGCCGTCGGGGACCTGGTGGGCGGTGACCCGCAGGCTGTCGGGCTGGACGGCGCGGTCGCCGGGGACCTCGACGCGCTCCCCGTGCAGGGCGCGGTCGACCTCGGGGCCGCGCAGCAGGGGTACGAGCAGATCGGCGTTCTGATCACCGGCCAGAACACTGTGCTGCTGCGGGTCGAGGATCTGCACGACCTGGTTGGCGGGGGCCGGCAGGGTCTCGGGAAGCTTCCCGCCCTCGTCGAGCAGGGCGGAGATCTCCGTCACAGTGCTGTCGGCGGAGCGGTCGAGGGAGCCGCGGAAACTGTACGTCATCGCGATCGCCATCGCCGCGCCCGCGATGCTCAGACCGACGACGAGCCCCGTGGTGCCGAGCAGGATCAGGCGGCCACGGAGTGAGAGGGAGGCCCACCACCTCATGTGCGCAGCCGGTAGCCGGCGCCGCGGACGGTCTCGAGGAGGTCGCGGCCGAGCTTGCGGCGCAGGTACCCCACGTAGACCTCGACGGCGTTGGGCGCGGTGTCGACGCTGGCGTCCCAGACGTGGTCGAGCAGCTCGGTCTTGGACACGACCTGGCCCGGGCGGCGCATGAGGTACTCCAGCAGCGCATACTCCCGCGCGGTGAGGACGATCTCGTCGCCGGCGCTGGTGACGCGGCGGCGGGCGGGGTCCAGGGTCAGCTCGCCGACGGTCAGGACGCTGGGGCGCTCGGGGGCGCCGCGGCGCAGGAGGGCACGGAGGCGGGCGACCAGCACGACGTAGGAGAACGGCTTGGTCAGGTAGTCGTCGGCGCCGCAGTCGAGCCCGTCGGCCTGGTCGTACTCGCCGTCCTTGGCCGAGAGCATCAGCACCGGCACCCAGTTCTTCTCGGCGCGCAGGGTCTGCACCACACGATACCCGGACAAGCCGGGCAGCATGATGTCCAGAATGACGGCGTCGTAGCCTCCGTGGCGAGCCATCTCCAGCCCGGTGGGCCCGTCGCCGGCCACGTCCACGGCGAAGCCCTCCGCCTGCAGGCCCCGCTGGAGCGCGTTGGCCATGCGAATCTCGTCCTCTACCACCAGCAGCCGCACGCATACCAGCGTGGCATGCTCGCCTGTGGCACGACACAGACGGTCTCAGCGATGTCACAGCCGGGTCCACGCACCATGGTTGGCAGGAGGTGCAACCAATGTCCAACTTCACGTCACGACCCGTCCTTCGGTGGGCGGTGCCCGCGGCTGCTGCGGTCGCTGTGGTCGGTGCTGGCGTGGCAGCGAAGACCCTCGCCGTCGCCGCCGAACCCGACCTGCCGCCGCGCACCGCCGCACAGCTGCTGGTCGATCTGCAGACGGCCAGTCTCGACGGGCTGTCCGGCACCGTGGTCGAACGTGCCGACCTCGGCCTGCCGGCGATCCCGCTGCTCACCGGCGAACAGAGCGCCAACTTGACGTCGCTGGTGTCCGGCAAGCACACCCTGCGCGTGTGGTACTCGGGCCCCGACCGGGCGCGGGTGTCACTGCTGGGCACGCAGGGGCAGAGCGACGTCATCCACAACGGCTCCGACACCTGGATCTGGGACAGCCAGGCCAAGGAGGCCAGGCACTTCACCGGCACGCCGGAGAAGGACGCGGCGGGCGCCGTGCCTTCGCCGAGCGACCTGCCGAAGTCGCCGCAGGAGGCCGCCGACCTGGCGCTGAAGGCGATCGACCCGACCACGCAGGTCTCGACCGGCAACTCGGCGAAGATCGCCGGCCGTAACGCCTACGAGCTCGTCCTCCGCCCGCGCGACACGGCGTCGCTGGTCGGTGAGGTGCGCCTGGCGATCGACGCGGAGAAGAAGCTGCCGCTGCGGGTGCAGGTGCTGCCCCGCGGCACCGCCAATCCCGCGTTCGAGGTGGCGTTCACCTCGGTGAACTTCGCCCGGCCCGACGACGCCGAGTTCACGTTCAACCCGCCGGCCGGCACCAAGGTCACCGACGTGACCGAGGACCAGGCCAAGCAGGAGCACCAGGGCAAGCAGGCCGAGCAGCAGCCGGGTTCGGCCGACAAGCCCAAGACCGCCGTCATCGGTACCGGCTGGGCGTCGGTCCTGGTGATGCGGACCTCGGACGCGGGCCAGGGCGCGCCGTCCGAGGAGCAGAAGAAGGCCCAGGACGCCATCGGGCAACTGCCCGCCGGCAACGGTGGCCGCACGTTCAACAGCAAGCTGGTGAGCGTTCTGTTCACCGACGACGGCCGGGTGCTCATCGGCTCGGTGACGCCGGAGAAGCTGGCCCAGGTGGCCGCCGACCCTGCCGCCGCGCTCAAGTAGCCCGCGCTATCGATGGGAGGGGACCGCGGCGATGCCGCGGTCCCTTTCCGTTTCCCGGTGCCGGTTGGCGCAGGCGCGGGCCAGGGTGGCGACGGAGTACATGTCCCGGGCCCGGCGCAGCAGCGCCTCCTCCGTCGCGGTGTCCTGACGGACGGTGAAGCCGACGGTGCAGTACGCCAGCCCGGACAGCAGCAGGCAGGCCAGCACGCAGACCGGGGCGAGCATCGCGAAGAGCGAGACGCCGGGGACCTCGGCGGTTGCGGCGGCCGGCTGGACGCGTACCGCCGCCATCACCGCGTAGTGGGTGCTGCACACGGCGAGCGCCATGATCACGGAGGCGCACAGCATCGCGGCGGTCCCCCGCACCACGCACGCGCACCACAGCGTCACGCTCGCCCCGACGATCGCGGCCACCGCGGCGACGAGCAGCGTCCGCGGCTCGTACTCGACGATTCCGGCGACCCGCATCGACATCGGCCCGGTCGCGTACACCGTGGTCAGGCCGAGGCCGGTGAGCACGCCGGCCGGCAGGAGTTTCCAGGCGCCCGGGCGGCCGTAGCCGACGATGTAGAGCCCCAGGCAGTACACGACCATGGCGATGCCGAGCCCGAGGGCGGTGGTCAAGATGTCGTACCGCACGACGGTCTGCGGCACGTCGACGCCCAGCATCGCCATGAAGTGCGGAACCCAGGTCCCCTCGGCCCCGATCGCGACGGCGGACAGCGTCAGCCAGCGCGCCCGGCTGGCGCCGGTGGAGGCCCGGGAGCGGCCGGCGAGGTACGTGCCGAGCAGGCAGCCGAGGATCGACATCGCCAGAGCCAGCGCGGGCGTCAGCCAGCCGTATGCGAACTGCTCTACCGTGCTCACCCGGCGATTGAGTCATCCGCGGGGCAGTCCCGGTCGGACAGCTTGTGCGGTGTTTGCCCCGTTTGGGGGATATTCCGCGGCCCGGCGTATCTCAGGCGGCTCCGGCCTGCGTCGCCCGCATCTGCTCGGGGCTGGGCCCGATGTCCAGCCAGGCCCGCGGCGGGTCGGTCTCCTCGATCTCGACCCGGTCCTCGGGCCGGACCTGGGCCGGCAGCTCGCCGAACCGGGCATGGCGCAGGAACGCAAGCTCCGTGTCCGTGAAGCGCTCGCCGGTCATGTATCGATCGTGCACCCGCGCCGCCAGGGAGCGCAAGAACTCCCGCAAGGGCCGAGAATGACCACCGTGAGCAGCGTGCCGCAGATCGGCCGGGCCCGGGTCATGGCATACCGGACGGTCACCAACGACTTGCACGAGCGCCGCGCCGGCGGCCCCGAAGTCCTCGGCGTGCTCGACCTCGGCGTGCCCAACGTCCCGGCCGGCACCGCCCGCCAGGCGCTCGCCACCCGCTGCACCGAGCCGCTCGCCGGCGACCTGGTGCTGGCCTGGACGACCCGCGGCGCGCCGCACCTGCACCGCCCGGCCGACCTGCCCGCCCTGGCCGGGGCGCTGTGGCCGCTCGCCGACGCCGACGCCGCGTCGCGGTTCGCCACCGGCCAGCTGCCGCCGGCCGCGTTCGAGCTGGGCGTCGAGGCGTTCCGGGTGACGGCGCAGGCGTTGCGGGATGTCGTACGCCGGCCGTCGGCGAAGGGCGACGTGAGCCGCGCGGTCAGCGAGCGGGTACCACCCGAGCTCACCTACGACTGCAAGCCGTGTGGCGCCCGGCACATTTCCGGCGGTCTGCTCCAGCAGGCCGGCCTCGGCGGCGGGGTCCGCCTCGACGAGGACGCGGCCAAGACGGTCCTGGCGCCGATCGAGCCCCGCCCGCCGCTGCCGGCGAAGGCGGCCGGGACGACCGAGTTCGTGCGCGCCTACCTGCGCATCCTCGGGCCGGCCACCGCCGGGGACGTCGCGAAGTACCTCGGGACGACCGTCGCCGCCCTCAGGCCGATCTGGCCCGCGGACCTCGCCGAGGTCTCGGTCGACGGCCACCGGACCTGGCTGCCGGCCGAGTGCCTGGACGTGCTGCTCGCCGCCCCTGACGTGCGCGGCGTGCGGCTGCTGCCGCCGTCCGACCCGTTCCTGCAGGCGCGCGACCGCACCGTGCTGGTGCCCGGGAAGGACCGGGCCAAGGAGGTCTGGCGGGTGCTCGGCAATCCCGGCGTACTGCTGGTGGACGGCGAGATCGCCGGAACCTGGCGGGCGAAGGCGGTCCGCAAGCGGCTCGAGCTGACCGTCGAGCCCTGGGTGCCGCTGTCCGCCGCCACCCGCACGGCCGCCGGGGCGGAGGCGGACACCGTCGCGGCCGTCCGCGGCCTGGCGGAGGCAGACGTCAAAGGCCTCGGCTAGGGCCTGGTTTCGTACCTCATGGTCGGTTGAGGCCTGGCCAAGCGGTCGTGGCGGGCATGGCCGGCCGGGGCTGACGCTACGCTCGGGACGCATGAGACTGGATCCGGTTGGTCGTCTGCTGAAGCTCCCGCCCGCGGTGACGGGCCGGGTCCGGGTCACGCGGGCCATCCCGATCCGCATGCGCGACGGCGCCAACCTGCGCGCCGACCACTACGCGCCCGCCGTGTCCGCCGACGTGCCCACGGTGCTGGTCCGCACCCCCTACGGCCGCGGCGCCCCGGTCAGCATCCTCTGCCGGGCCGTGGCCCAGCGCGGCTTCAACGTGCTCATCCAGTCCTGCCGCGGCACCGCCGACTCCAGCGGCACGTTCGAGCCGCTGCTGCAGGAGCGCGAGGACGGCCTCGACACGCTGGAGTGGCTGCGGCGCCAGCCGTGGTACGACGGCCGCCTGCTCACCTACGGCCCGAGCTACGTCGGCTTCGTCCAGTGGGCCCTCGCCGCCGAGGCCGGCGACGAGCTCAAGGCCATGGCGACGATCGTCACCGCGTCCGACTTCGGCCCGCCCACCTACGCCGGCGGCGCGTTCTCACTCGACACCGTCCTGACGTGGTCGGCCCTCCTGGAGGCCCAGCGCGGCCCGCGCCTGGACAACGCGGTCGAGCTCCTGCGCGGCCAGCCCCGCCTGCAGCGCGGCCTGTCCCGCGTCCCGATGGCCGAGGCCGACCGCGTCACCGTCGGCGCCGAGATCGAGTTCTTCCAGCGCTGGCTCGCCGAGGCCGACCCGGCCTCCCCGTACTGGACCCAGCGCGGCCACGCCCACCGCCTGCCGCACGTCACCGCCCCGGTCCTGATGATCGGCGGCTGGTACGACATCTTCCTGCCCTGGCAGCTGGCCGACTACACGGCCCTGCGCGTGGCGGGCCAGCAGCCCCACCTGACCATCGGCCCCTGGCACCACGGCAGCGCGGGCCTGTTCCAGCACTCCGCCGCCGAGGCCGTAGCCTGGTTCCGCGCCCACACCGGCGGCACGGAGCAGGTCCGCGACCACCCGGTCCGCGTCCACGTGGGCGGCGCGGACGGCTGGCTGGAGCTGAAGGACTGGCCACCCCCGCAGAGCATCCTCCAGCGCTGGCGCCTGTCCGCCCCCGAAACCCTGATCCCGGACCCGGCCGCGGACGCGAGCACGGTCCCGGGCGGCGCCGCTGGGGCGGGCACCGCAACGGGCGCGAGTCAAAGCGCGGACGCGGGCGGGCTGGGGATCGCCCGGGCGGGCGCCGGCGCGGGTGTGGCCATCGCGAGTGCCGGTGACGTGGTCGTCGGGTCGTTCGTCTACGACCCCAAGGACCCGACACCGGCACTGGGCGGGCCACGCCTGGTGGGCAAGATCGCCGGGCGCCGCGACAACCGCACGCTCGAGGACCGGCCGGACGTGCTGACGTTCACCTCGGCGCCGCTGACCGAGCCGCTGGACGTCGTCGGCCCGGTCTCGGCGGACATCATCGTCCGGGCCACCGCCACGACCGGCTCCGACGACGCGGCGGCGCCCTACTTCGACGTGTTCGTCCGGCTCTGCGAGGTCGACGAGCAGGGCCGCTCCTGGAACATCTGCGACGGCCTGGCCCGCGCGCTGCCCGACCGCGCCCCGGACACCCCCGTCCACGTCGAACTCTGGCCGACCGCGTACCGGTTCGCCGCCGGCCGACGCGTGCGCCTCCAGGTCAGCGGCGGCGCCCACCCGCGCTTCTCGCGCAACCCGGGCACCGGCGCCCCGCTCGGCCACGAGATCGAGCTTCGCAAGGTCCGCCAGGAGATCCTCGCCCCGTCCTTCGTCACACTCCCCCTGGCCAGATGACACGCGCTCCGGCCCCGGATGGGTCGTGGCCATGAGGCCATGAGCATGAACATGTCACGCCGGCTGGTGAGGGACTCAGTCGACCGGCCGCCGGGGTGGCGGTAAGTCCGCAGGCGTGTAACGCCCCGACTCCATGGACCAGTCCAGGTTGCCCCGGATCCAGTGCACCAGGTCGGCGATGCCCACCATCGCCGGCGGGTCGTCGAAGAACCGGGCCTCCAGCCGGGCCCGCGCCACCTGGAACTCGATCACCCGCGCATCGTGCTCGGCGACCGCCGCCGTCACCGCCTCCGCCAGCGGCAGCCGCTGCTCGCGCTGGAACGAGAAGACGATGTTGTGGTGGTCGCCGATCGCGGCCTCCTTGGGCCACGAGATCAGGTCGTTGAAGATCCCGATGACCGTGCCGGCGGTGCGCCGTGCGATGGCGAAGTCGGGGTCGTCCAGCAGTGCCTGCGGCAGCTCGACGCCGTGCATCGGCTCGATGAGGTCGAAGAACATGTCGGTCGCCGCGCTGAGGTGGCGCATCCGGCGGTACTCCTCCAGCAGCGGCGGGGAGTCCGAGGTCCGGTTGCCCGCCTCCCACAGCGTGCCGGCCAGGTAGTCCGCGACGTGCCCGACGAACCGCTCCCGCCACGCCGGGCTGACCCGAGGCTCGGTGCGCCGCCAGACCTCGCCGAGCGCGGCCGCGAGCGGGCGGCCCAGCGCCGTGCCGAGGATCGGCGCCGGCTGCTGGTCGCGCACGAGGCGCACGACCTCGGCGACGGCCGCGCGGGCCGGCTCCGGGTCGCGCACCAGGGCCCGCTCCAGCAGGTCGTCGAGAACGAAGATGCTGATCAGCCACGCGGTGGCCAGGCGCAGCTCCGACTCGCCCGCGTCCGGGTGCGCGCGGCACATGAGGTTGGCGAACTTCGCCCGCGCGAACGTCGCGCGGGCACCCGGCCGGTCCAGCAGGCCGTGCCGCGTCGCCCAGTGCAGCGACCAGCGCTGGACCCCGTCCGCGTGCGGGGAGATCCGGGGCGTGAACGGGCACAGCACCACCGGGGCCGACATCTGGCCCCGGTGCGTCATTTCGTGCAAGATGCATCACCCGCCCGGCCGTGGTACCTCATATTGGCGCTGATTCGCGCTCAGCGCGAGTCCTGGCGAGGCATTTCATTTAATTGTGAAGTTTGTCCGGTTGCGCGACCGCCGCACGCGCATCGCGCCTCGACTTGACCAGTGAAGCGACCGTCGTGATGGCCAGCGTGCCGATGATGACCGCCAGGGATAGCTCGATGCCGATGTGCGGGGCCCAGCCGACGTGCTCGCCACCGTTGATGAACGGCAGGTTGTTGTCGGCCAGCGCCTCGAGGAACAGCTTCACGCCGATGAAGCCGAGCACCACGCTCAGGCCGATCGAGAGGTACACCAGCCGGTCGAGCAGGCCGCCGATCAGGAAGTACAACTGCCGCAGCCCCATCAGCGCGAACACGTTGGCCGTGAAGACCAGGTAGGGCTCCGCCGTCAGCCCGAAGATCGCCGGGATGGAGTCGAGCGCGAAGATGAGGTCGGTCGTGCCGATCGCGATGAGCACCACGATCATCGGCGTCATGTGCAGGCGCCCGCGTTCGTCGCGCGCGGTGAGCCGCGACTCCTGGTACTGCGGCGTCATCGGCAGCACCCGCCGCGACCAGCGGATGAGCGCGTTCTCCTTGAAGTCCTCCTCCTCGGTCTCGCCCTGCATGGCGAGCTTGACCGCGGTGTAGATGAGGAACGCGGCGAAGATGTAGAACACCCACGAGAACCGGCTGATCGCCGCCGAGCCGACCGCGATGAACCCGCCGCGCATGACGAGCGCGAGAACGATGCCGATGAGCAGGATCTTCTGCTGGTACTGCCGCGGCACCTTGAACCGCGACAGGATGATCACGAAAACGAACAGGTTGTCGACGGAGAGGCTGTACTCCGTCAGCCATCCCGCGTAGAACTCGCCGGCATAGCCGCCGCCCCACCGGGCCAGCACGAACAGGCCGAAGAGGAGGGCGAGCCCGACGTACACCGTGACCCAGATCGTCGACTCTTTGATGGAGGGTTCATGGGGGCGACGGGCGACGATCGCGAGGTCGAACAGAAGGATGGCACCCAGCCCGACGAGAGTCACTGTCCAGATCCAGCCGGCAACGTCCACGTGCAGAAACCTCCGGTAGACACACCACAGACCGCGCCCACCCCAGAGGGGCCGCGCGGGCTGTGTAGTTGACACCGGAGGTCTCTTCCGCCATCCGCCGAAGCCGGATGACCGACGGTGCCGGGTGTGATCCCCACGTCACCGTGGGACACCGTGCTGACGACAACCGTCGCGAGGGAATACTCCCCTCCTGTTGCTCTTCCACCATTGTCCATCAGGCTGCGGGGTCCGGACGCGCGGGGGGCGAAAAAATGTCGTACCCCGCGTCTATCGTGCTGGTCAGTTCCGGTGAGCCGGGGAGTTCTTTCAACGCTCACTCATGGCCGGCCGTCGAGGGGAGTGCGATCGTGTATCGGCAAGGTGACGTTCTGTTGGTGCCCATTGCCCAGGCGGAGGTGCCCGCCACGGCGGTCCCGGCCCCGCGCGACCGGACGGGGCGCATGGTCCTGGCCCGCGGCGAGGCCACCGGCCATGCCCACGTGATCGTCGGACCGGACACCATCCTGCTGGCCGACCGCGACGACATCGACCGCCTGTTCGTCAAGGTCGTCACCCGCGGCCGGGTCGTCCACGAGGAGCACGGCACCATCACCATCCCGGCCGGCACCTACCGCATCGTCCGCCAGCGCGAATACGTCCCCGGCGCCTACCGTTACGTGGCCGACTGACATGACGTCCACCATCGCCACCGAGACCCGGGCCGCCGCGCTCGGCGCCGTGTCCGCCAAATGGCTCGCCGCGGGCCTGTCCACGGCCCCCGCCGACCGCCGGGCCGCCGAGGACGCCGTCCGGCTGGCCTACCGCTCCGCCGGCCTGCCCGAGCCCCGCCACATCGTCTGGTTCGCCTCACCCCTGGCCGGCGCGCGGGCGGCCGCCCTGCTCACGGGCCGTCGCCCGGACCCCGGCACTCCACCGGACCCGGCCGACACCGCCATCGAGGCCGAGCTGCGCGAGCAGCGCTGCCCCCCGGTCCGCGGCAGCGCGGGCCCCTCCGCGCGGGCCGCCGTGCGCACCAACCCCTGGGCCGCGGCCAGGGCCGAGGCTCACGAACTGCTGGGCCCGGACGGCTGGGCGGCCCTCTGGTCGGCCTGCGGAGCCGACGTCTGGCGCCTGGTCAACGACCGCCTGGCCACCCCGCTACGCACCCACCTGCGCGGCGAGCTCCCGCCGCACGCCCGCCCGGTCCTGCTGGACGCGATCGGCGGCCAGCACGACGCGGGCTGGCTGTCCGCCTTCGACGCCGCCGCACCATCGACCGCACCCACCACCCGCACCGCCACACCCGACCCGGCGGCGCCGCCAGCCCCGGCAGCACCCCTCGCACCCGGCACCGCCGTGGCCGGACGGTCCACCTCACCTGGCCCCAACGCCGCGGCGAGCGGGACCGCCATGGCTGCCGCCCGGGGCGTCCCGATGACCCCGGCGGCCGCGCCCGGCGGTGGCCGGGTCACCTCCGCCGCCGCATATGCCGCGGCCTGGGCCGCCTCGGCCGCCCCGATCCCCGAGACACCGCCGGACCCGGAGCCCGAGCCGGTCTACAGCGCAGGCCCGGTCGGCGCGGTCTGGGCCGGCGCCGGCGGCGGCGAGGCCGCCCTGCACGCGGTCGCCCGCCTGGCCGGCCTGGCCGGCGTGGCCCGCTGCGCATCGTGGTGGTGGCCCTACGCCAACGTCGCCATCCTCACCGACCGACCCGACGCCCTGCACCGGGACAACATCGGCCGCCTCCACGCCGCCGACGCCCCGGCGCTGCACTACAGCGACGGCTACGCCCTGCACGCCTGGCGCGGCATGCCCATCCCGTCCGACCTGGTCGACCGGCTCTCCAGCCTCACCTATCGCCAGATCGCCGACGAACGCAACGCCGAGCTGCGCCGCGTGATGCTGGAGCACTTCGGCTACGAGCGCTATCTGCGCGAGGCCGGCGCCCACCGCGTCGCCCAGGACGAGACCGGCACCCTGTGGCGCCTGAACTTCGCCGACGACGAGCCCCTGGTCATGGTCGAGGTCATCAACAGCACCCCGGAGCCGGACGGCACCAGCCGCGTCTACTGGCTGCGTGTCCCCCCGGCCACCCGCACCGCCCGCGAGGGCGTCGCCTGGACGTTCGGCCTCACCGAGGCCGAGTATCGCCCCTTGATCCAGACCTGAAGACCCCGAAGGGAGCACACCGCACCCGAGCCGAGCCCCGTCAGGGACGCACCTCACCAGACCGTGCCCGACTACGGCGCCGGGAACGGTCTCCCCGGCCGGACCAGATGGTGGCGCCGCGCCGGCCGCACTCGCCCCGGTGAATGTGCACCCGTCACGCGGAAAAGCCCGGGAGGGCCTCTCATCGGCCCCCGCGATGAGAAGCCCGGACCAGCAGCGGGAGTCCGACCGGCGGTTGCCGCCACGTCGTCCCGCCCGCGCCGGGAACGTTCTCCGGCCGCCCGGCGGCGGCTCGATGGTCGCCCGCTCGGCGGCGAGGAGGAGCAGAACCGGCGGATCTACCAGGAGCTCGCTTCCTGCGACCTTGCGCCTGCCGAGTTCTTCTCGGGGGCTCGTTCAGTGGCTATGCGGCGGGTGATGATCGTCGACGAGGTGCCGAGGTCGTCGTTACGGCCCGGCTCGATTGGTGACCACTGGGCGGTTGGGCGGTCGTCCAGCCGGGACTGGCCGCCTCGGGAACTCCAATGCTGCGGCCAGCCCTCCGGCGAATCCTCCCAGAACTCCTGGCGGCCGTAGACGATCAGATCCAGCAGTCCATACGACGGTGCCATCGGCTCGTTACCGCGGCCGGTGGTCCAATACGTCTCGTAGACCTTGTCGTCGTCGCGGAGATAGGCGACCAGGATGCCGAAGTGCCGGCCGGCGATCAAACGGTCCGCGGAGTCCTGCGGCACCGAGTACCAGGGGATCGTCCAGCCCATGAAACTCGCGGTAGCGCGAGTTCTCCTCGTGCAGTCCTGACGTCCCGCGAGTGCAGGTAGGACAACTCGCTGATGTGGGTCGTGGAGAAGGTACAGCCCTCGAACTGCTGCGCCGCGGGCCTGCCGGTATGCCACATCTGGAAGTAGGCGATCAACTGGGTCCGGCCGTCGAAGATGTCGATCAGCGGCACCGGACCGTTGGCTGCGATCAGCGGAGTCCGCGAATCGACTTCGACCATCGGCAGCCGACGGCGTTCGGCGGCCAGTGCGTCCCCGGCCCTGGTGTGGGCCTTCTCCTTGACCCGCAGTTCGTCGATCCTCGCCTGCCAGGTCCGCCGATCGGCGATCTGCGGCAGGGGGTGTCCGGCTGCTGACGCCTCTGTCATGCGGCCTGTCCAACCCAGTCGAAGAGTGCGGCACAACACCGTCGCGCCCTGGCGCGCTACGTTCTCTCGGCACCCCGGCCCGTTTCGCCGGGTCTGGCTCGGTGGCGCTTCGCGGAGACCGACCCAGACCCGGCGCTGACGGCAGCAGCGGTCCGCAAGTGACGCGGGATCTCTAGGCGTGCGCCCGCTTGCGCGCCACGCGCTCGCGGTCCTTCTGGTCGAGCATGACCTTGCGGATGCGGATCGCCTCCGGCGTGATCTCCACGCACTCGTCCTCGCGGCAGAACTCCAGCGCCTGCTCCAGCGACAGCTTCCGCGGCGGGATCAGCTTCTCGGTCTCGTCCGCCGCCGAGGAGCGCATGTTGGTGAGCTTCTTCTCCTTGGTGATGTTGACGTCCATGTCGTCGGCGCGGGAGTTCTCGCCGACGATCATGCCCTCGTACACCTCGGTGGTCGGCTCGACGAACATCGAGCCGCGCTCCTGCAGGTTCATCATCGCGAACGGCGTCGCCACGCCCGAGCGGTCGGCGACGAGCGAGCCGGTGGCGCGGGTGCGCAGCTCGCCATACCACGGCTCGTAGGACTCGAAGACGTGGTGCAGGATGCCCGTGCCGCGGGTGTCGGTCAGGAACTCGGTCCGGAAGCCGATCAGGCCGCGCGCCGGGACCAGCCACTCCATGCGGACCCAGCCGGTGCCGTGGTTGACCATCTGCTCCATGCGGCCCTTGCGGGTGGCCAGCAGCTGGGTGATCGCGCCGAGGTACTCCTCCGGCGCGTCGATCGTCAGCCGCTCCGTCGGCTCGTGGACCTTGCCGTCGATCTCGCGGGTCACGACCTGCGGCTTGCCGACGGTGAGCTCGTAGCCCTCGCGGCGCATCTGCTCCACCAGGATCGCCAGCGCCAGCTCGCCTCGGCCCTGAACCTCCCACGCGTCGGGGCGCTCGGTCGGCAGGACCCGCAGCGACACGTTGCCGACGAGCTCGCGCTCCAGGCGGTCGCGGACCAGGCGGGCGGTGACCTTGGCGCCCTTGACCTTGCCGGCCAGCGGCGAGGTGTTGGTGCCGATGGTCATCGAGATGGCCGGCTCGTCGACGGTGATGCGCGGCAGCGGGATCGGGTTCTCCTGGTCGGCGAGCGTGTCGCCGATCATGATCTCGTTGATGCCGGCGACGGCGATGATGTCGCCAGGGCCGGCCTCCTCGGCGGGCTTGCGCTCCAGGGCCTCGGTCATGAGCAGCTCGGAGATGCGCACGCTGGTCTGCGTGCCGTCCTCGCGGCACCACGCCACCGTCTGGCCCTTGCGGATGCGGCCCTGGCGGACCCGGCACAGCGCGAGGCGGCCGAGGAACGGCGACGCGTCGAGGTTGGTGACGTGCGCCTGCAGCGGGGCGTCCTCGTCGTAGGCCGGCGCCGGGATGGTGTCCAGCAGCGTGCGGAACAGCGGCTGCAGGTTGTCGCTGTCCTCGGGGACCGTGCCGTCCTTGGGCTGGGTCAGCGAGGCGATGCCGTCGCGGGCGCAGGCGTAGACGATCGGGAAGTCGATCTGCTCCTCGTCGGCGTCGAGGTCGAGGAACAGCTCATACGTCTCGTCGACGACCTCCTTGATCCGCGCGTCGGGCCGGTCGACCTTGTTGATGACCAGGATGATCGGCATGCGGGCCTTCAGCGCCTTGCGCAGCACGAACCGGGTCTGCGGCAGCGGGCCCTCGCTCGCGTCGACGAGCAGCACCACGCCGTCGACCATCGTCAGGCCGCGCTCGACCTCGCCGCCGAAGTCGGCGTGGCCCGGCGTGTCGATGATGTTGATCGTCACCGGGTCGCCGCCGTCCTGGGGGACGTAGCGCACCGCGGTGTTCTTGGCGAGAATGGTGATGCCCTTCTCGCGCTCCAGGTCCATCGAGTCCATGACCCGGTCGGTGAGCTCGGCGCGGGCGTGGAACGCGCCGGACTGCCGCAACATCGCGTCGACGAGAGTGGTCTTGCCGTGGTCGACGTGGGCGACGATGGCCACGTTGCGGAGGTCTGAACGGGTCTGCATGAGCCCATTGTTCCAGGCTTGTCGCGCACCCTTGTCATCGCTCCAGGGGGTCTGCGGCGTCTGTCTATACGGCTAGGCTTGCCGTCACGGGGGAGGAAATCGGCAATAATGGATGATTTTGACGATACGGCCGAATTCGAAACGCCTCGTCGCCGACGGCGTGGCGGCGTGGTCCTGCTCAGCGTCGCCGTCGCGGTGGTGCTGATCGGCTGCGGGGTGCTCGTCGGCCTGGCCAAGGGCGTCGACCTCGACCGCCAGCCCGTCGCCGGCAAACAGGGCGATACCCGATCAACCCCCATCGCCTCGTACTCCGCGCCGCCGCCGACCTCCGAAGCCCCGGTCGCCGCGGTGCAGACCTCGTCGACGCCCTCGAAGAAGGCCCCGTCGCCGAGCAAGACCACCAAGAAGCCGTCACCGAAGGTCACCGAGACCGTCCAGCCGCCGGCGCCACCGCACGACGTGCCGGCCTGCACGCCGAGCCGCGGCCCCAACCAGCTGCCGAAGACCAAAGTCAAGGAGTACCTCGACACCGCCGCGACCACGCAGTTCTGGGGCACCAGGACCGACCCGGACTACGAGCAGATCCGGGTGCCGCAGCGGCTGCTCTACGCGATCGCCGAGCAGGAGAGCGGCTGGCAGACCGACATCAAGGCCTGCGACGGCGGCCTGGGCGTGATGCAGATCATGCCGGGCACTCAGGCGTTCGTGAACAACCGCTTCGGCACCGACTGGGACGGCACGATTCCGCAGCAGAACGTGATGCTCGGGGCGAACTACCTGGCCTGGCTCATCGCCTATTACGGGCCCAAGCTCGGCACCTACGACATGACCGACACGAAGCTGCTCAACGCGGTCATCTCAGCCTACAACTGGGGCACCGGCGGCGTGGACTACGCGAATGCGAAATATCCGAATCCGCAATACGTCCAGAACGTCCGTGCCCTGATGGTGTCGAGCCGCGCGGGAAACTACTAATCGTCCTGGAACGTCGACGGGCCGACGTCGGTGTAGCGGCCCGCGTCGGCGTCCCACTCGAACTGCCGGCCCTCCGAGCCCTCGGCGACGATCTTGCCGAACGCCGGGTAGCGCTCGACGAGCCACTCCAGGTCGGGCATGAGCAACTCCCCCGCGTCGGCGAGCTGCTCGTCGGTCTCGTCACCGACGAGCAGGTTCCACCCGCTGGCCCGGCGCCCGTCGGGGGCGGGCGGCAGCGTGGCGTCCTCCGGATCGTGGTACACGTATCCGGGAGTCAGCGACTCGTCCTCCACGAGCCGCCGCGACGCGAACGCGATCAGATAACCCATGCCGACCAGTATGGCTTGTGCCGATTCGGAGGCTTCCAGTGAGCAGCGCCGCCGAGCATCGCGAGACCGCCGGGCGGTTCACCGGGCTGGTGCGGGGCACGACCGACTGGTCCGCGCCCGCTCCCTGCGCCGGGTGGACCGCCCGTGATGTCGTACGTCACCTCATCGAATGGCTCCCCGGGTTTGTTTCGTCCGGGGCCGGCGTGACGCTCCCCGCCGGCCCGTCCGTCGACGACGACCCGGTCGGGGCCTGGGTGGCGCACACCGACGCCGTGCAGGCGCTGCTCGACGACCCCGCCTCGGCCGAGATCCACTTCGCCAACCAGCACACCGGCCGGATGCCGCTGCGGGCGGCGATCGCGACCTTCTACACCTCCGACGTGTTCCTGCACACGTGGGACCTGGCCCGGGCGACCGGGCAGGACGAGCGGCTCGACCCGCGGCGGTGCGCTGACATGCTCGCCGGGATGCTGCCGATGGATGCGGCACTGCGCTCCAGCGGCCATTACGGGCCTCGGGTCGAGGTGCCGGACGACGCCGAGCCGCAGACCCGTCTGCTGGCGTTCATCGGCCGCGACCCGCTCGCGTAGCTTTTGCTGCCCCGGCGGCGGTCAGCGCGGCCGGCGGGACCGACCACAGCGGAAGCTCATGCGGGACGCGCTCCAGGATGCCGCCGGCGAAGACGTCGTGCAGGGGCAGGGTGCGCAGGTGGACGTATCCGATGTGGCAGTCGCACTCGCGGTTGGGGCAGGGGCGTTGCCCGCGCCGGGCCGTCCACGAGCCGTCGTAGAGGTTGCCGAGCGGCTCGGGCACGAAGTGGCAGCGCCGCACGGTGCCGTCCCCGAGCACCGAGATGACGTCGTCGCCGGTGCGGCACAGCTGCCCGAGCGAGCGGTGCGGCCGGACGCTGTAGCCGAACAGCGGGTCGAGCGCCGTCCACGCCGCTTCCTCCTCGGCGGTGTAGGTTTGCCCGTCGGCGGCGTTCACCCACAGGTATACGCCCGGGTCGAGCCGGCGCCGCAGTTCGACGGCCGCCGCCAGGTGCCCGGGCAGTCCGACGACGCCGACGGAGTGGCGGATCCCGTGCCGGCGCAGCGTCGCGCTCGCGGCCAGGAAGCGTTCGAGGCCCGTCTGGCCCGGATGGTACGTGCACCACAGCGCCAGCTTCGCCGGGTCCGCGTCCGCGACCCAGCCGAGCCGGGCGGACAGGTTCGTCTGGATCGCGGCCCGGGCCACGTGCGGCAGGTGGGAGAGCTCGACGAGGGCGGCGCGATACCAGCTGCGGGTGAGCCCCTCGCCCCACGGCGTGAACAGCACCTCCACCGGCTCGTCCGCGTCGCGCACCCAGGCCACGAAGCGCTCCAGGTTCGCCCGGTCGGCGCGCAGCCGCTGCGGCGGGTCGCGGCGCTTGGCGAACGGACAGTACGGGCAGTCGTAGTTGCAGCTGGCGAGCGGGCCGCGGTAGAGGATCCTCATCGCGTCACGTGCCCGGCCATGGCGGCTCGGACACCGCCGGAGATCAGCCAGGGTCCGATCGCGTCGGAGCGGGCGAGCCCGTCCGCGGTCAGCCGGTGCCCCTCGGCGTAGCCGGCGGTGCGCAGCGACTCCAGCGCCGGGAAGTCGTCGTCGACCGCGGTGCCGAACCGCGCCGCGTAGGCCGCCGCGTCCACGCCCTCGGCCCGCAGCAGCGACTTGAGCAGCCACCGGCGGCGCCGCTCCCCCGCGTCCAGCGCGAACCCGACCTCGGCGACGTCGAAGTCCACCGCGGGGCGGGCCAGATAGTCATCGAGGATGCCGCGCACGTGCCGGACCCCGACGGCGTAGTCGAACGAGTAGTGCAGCGCGGTGGTGTAGGAGCGGGCGCCGCAGCCCAGCCCGACCATGCCGTCGTCCTGGCAGCAGTAGTCGTCCGGCGGGGTGCTCTGCGTGGTGGGGCGGCGGAACTGGCGCATCGAGAGCTGCTCGTAGCCCTCGGCGGCGAGGCGGGACACGGCGTGGCGGTAGAGCTCCAGGCGCTGGGCATCCCAGTCCGGGTCCGAGCCGTCGGCGGTCTCCCGGCGGCCGAGGCCGGTCAGCGGACGGACGTAGAGCGGGTAGAGATACAGCTCCTCGGGTGCCCAGCGCAGCGCCGCGGACAGCGACTCGTCCCAGGTGGCACGGGTCTGGCCGGGGATGCCGTAGATGAGGTCGATGTTGAGCCCGGCGGGGCCGGCCGCCCGGATCGCGTCCAGGGCGCGCTCGACCTCGGCGCGGCGCTGCGGGCGGCCGGCGGCGTGGGCCTCGGCGTCGAGGAAGCTCTGCACGCCGATGCTGATCCGGGTCGCGCCACGCTCGTTGAGCACCGCGAGCCGGTCCGCGGTCGCCGTGGCCGGGGACGTCTCGACCGACAGCGGCACGGGTTGGAAGTCAACGCCGGTCGCCGCCTCAAGCAGGTCGAACAGCTCGGTGAGCTCGGGCGCGGTGAGGTATGTCGGGGTGCCGCCGCCGATCGCCGCTCGGGCGTAGCGGGCGCCGGGCAGTGCCGCGGCGACCTGGCGGGCCTGACGGCGAAGCTGCGCCAGGTAGGCGGTGACCTGCTCGTGGGGCGGTGCGGCACGGGTGAAGAGGTTGCAGAAGCCGCAGCGCATCTCGCAGTAGGGGATGTGGGTGTAGAGGAACAGGCTCGTCGTGTCCTCGCCGGCCCACACGTCGGCGAGGCGGGGGCGTGGCTCGAGGGGGCGGTAGGCGGTCTTGTGCGGATACGCGTAGAGGTAGCCCTGATACGGCGGGCCGAGGCTCACCATGCGCCGGCCTCCAGCGTGAACTCGGCGTAGGGCACCGTCCACACCACCTCGTGCGCGAACCGGTGGCCGGTGTGGCCGTCCTCGCCGTAGGCGGTGCCGTGGTCGCTGCACACGATCACGCGGCAGGGCCGGCCCCGCGACGTCGCCAGCCGCAGCAGCGTCGGCACGTGCCGGTCGACATACTCCAGTGCCGCCCCGTGCGAGGCGAGCGAGTCCTCCCCGGCGCCGGGCAGGTAGTGCCGGTTGGGCTGGTGCAGGGCGGCGACGTTGACGAACGTGAACAGCGGCCCGCTCGCCGGCACGACCTCGGCGAGCCGGGCGAGCTGCGCCTCGAAGCACGCCGGGTTGGTGACGCCGAACTCGCGGGTCCAGTGCGCCTCGTCGAACAGGCCCGGCAGCACGGTGCCCTGGGCGGAGGTCATCGCGAAGAAGCCGACGCCGCCGACGCAGACGGTATGGTAGCCCTCGGCGCGCAGCCCGGTGACCACGTCGGGGGCGTCGAAGACCCAGGTGTCGGCGCCGATGGTGGTGCTGCCGGGGAACCGGGCCGCGAACGGCCGCTCGTGCGGGCCGGGCGTGAGCGGGGTGGGCAGGAACCCGCCGAAGAAGGCGTGGTGCGCGGCGTAGGTGAACGAGGCGGGCGTGTGCCGCCGCTCCCACGCCCCGCCGGGCAGCACCTTGGCGAGGTTGGGCGTGCGCCCCCGCACGAGCAGGGCGGCAGCGACGTCGTAGCGCAGGGTGTCGAGCGTGACGAACAGCAGGTCGTGGGAGCCGAGCAGCGACTTCATACGCCCACCGCCAGCCTCTGCAGGGCCTCGATCTCGGCGGCGTAGGTGTCACGGCCGTCGACGAGCAGCCCCGGCAGCAGGTCGCCGAACGCGTTGACCTCGGCGACGGCGTGCTCGGCGTGGCCCGGAGCGAGCATCAGGTCGACGCCGGCGTGCAGGCTGCCCGGGAAGCAGGCGGCGGCCCGCTCGCAGGTGGCCATCGCGGCCGCCCACCGCTCCTCCCCGACCGCCGCGCGGATCGCGGGCAGGTCGCCGCGGGCGTTGCCGAGATGGAGGTTGGTCAGCGGGGTGCGGCTGGTGCGGGCGACGACGTGGCCGGCACGGCCGGCGATGACGACGACCCGCAGGTCGAACACGCGCCCGTCGTGGGCAGCCTTGGGGAACCAGCGCTCGACGTGCAGGCCGTCGGCGCCGAGCCGGTCGACGATCGCGGCGACGGTGCGCTCGTCGGTGTAATGGTGCACGCGCAGCTCGTTGTAGAGCCGGCCGCCGTCGGGGACGGCGGAGGTGTAGGCGCTGACCCGGCCGCGGCCGAAGGCGAGCGCGACGACGCCGGAGGCGGAGCTGCCGTGGGCGGGCTTGACGAACACGCGGGGCCATCCGGCGGCGCGGACCTCGGCGTAGCTATTCGCGGGGAAGCCGTCGGGGACGGCGACGCCGTGCTCGCGCAGCCGGGCGTGGCAGCGGCGCTTGTCGAACATGCCGGCGAGGTCGTCGACGGGGGTGATGAGCGGGCCGGTGGCGGCGCGCTCGACGCGGCGGGCGGCGGCGACGAAGCCCTCATACCACGCGGCGAGGCCGACGATCTCGCCGTGCCCGGCCGGGCGGGCGGCACCGCGCAGGAGGCGGTCGACCTCGGCGTCCTCCCCCGGTGACTCGATGCGGACCACCGTGCCGGCCGGGATGGTGAAGTCGCCGGCGCACACGTCGCGCCAGCCGACGACCGCGGGCTCGGGGAGCCCGGCCGCGACGGCGGCGGCCCGGAACATCGTGACCCGCCGGTGCCCGGGGATCCCGACGACGGTGATCGGTCTCATTCGGTCACCGAGACGTATCGGAAGCCGTCCTCTTCGGCCTCCTGCTCGTTGGAGACGTCGACGCGGACGCCGGGCAGCTCCTCCTCGAAGCGGGCGGCCACGTCCGGGGACATGAAGTGGTGCGACAGGTCCAGCGAGTGCAGGTGGGTCAGCGGCTGGCCGAGCAGCAGCGCCTCCGCGCCGGCGTCGGACAGCGCGCCCATCGACAGGTCGAGGCTGGTCAGCCGGGCGACGACCGGGGCGCCGGCCAGGGCCGTGGCGATGTCGTCGGCGATCTCGGCGTTGCGCAGGGCGAGGCGGCGCAGTGCCGGCAGCTCGGCGCCGTTAAAAATCGGGGCGAGGTCCTCGACGGTGGCGTCGGCGCCATACTCCTGAACGCCCAGCCACAGCTCCAGGTCGGCCAGAGCCGGGAACGACGAGTCGCACAGGCCCCGGATGAACCCGACCGGCAGGCCGCCGCTCTCCACGCACAGCTCCTTGAGGCGGCGGTGGCGCACCGGAGAGAGCCGCAGCCCGTCGGCGCCGCGGATGTGCAGGACCTCCAGGCCGGGGAACGCGCCCAGCAGCGGCGCGTAGTCGGTCTGGTTGATCCACGAGATCTCGCACTCCTCGTAGGTCATCTCGCCGACGAAGAGGGCGCGCAGGTTGGGCAGGCGGTCACGGGCGGCGACGAGCAGGTGCAGCGGCGGGCCGCTGTCGTAGGCGTCGGACCAGGAGCCGATGAGCAGCGCGGTGACGGTGTGGCCGCCGACGGTGTCGAGCAGCCTGTCGAGGGCATCGGACAGCTCGTGCTCGCCGTGGGAGATGCGCCAGGCGACCGCCTCGCCGTGCCGTGGCCGGTGGCGCTGGCGAACGTCGAACCGCTTGACGGGCAGGCCCGCGAAGGTGGTCAAGTTGCTGCCGATCGTCATGGCCCGGGACGTTAGCAGGACCCTCCGACAATTCTTGCCGCAGTGGCCGGGAGCAGCGGCGATGCAAGATTCCAGCCCGCTGCGAGAAGATCGTCGCAGGCCCGGATCGCTCGGGTGAGGCGCTCGCGGTACGACCCCGTCAGCTCGACCCACGGGACCCCGAGGACGGCGAGCTCGTCGCGGAACCGCCCGGTCATCCAGGCGCGCAGGTGCTCGCCGTCGCGCATGCCGTCGTCCTCGAACGGCACGCCCTCGTCGCCGGTGAGCAAGTACAGGTCGGGTTTTCTGGCGGCCGCCCGGACCTGCGGCGACGCGCTGCCGAGGTATCGCTCCTCCCATATCCGCGTCGCAAAACTGTCGGTGTCGCAGAGCAGAATGGGGCTGCCGGATCGGGCGGCGGCGTCCTCGGCGGCGTTCTGCTCGCGGGTGACGGTCACGAAGTCCTCGCGGGTCCACTCGAGGTCCGCCATCGCCTGGCCCGGCGCCAGTTCGGCCAGCTTCAGGGAGGTCAGCATGCGTCCGAACTCCTCGACCCACGCCGTAGCGGCGAAGACGCCCCCGCGCAGGCGAAGATGCGTGGCCAGGGCGCGGGTCATCGTGGTCGTGCCCGTCGACTCGGCGCCGACGACCACGACCCGCTTCACGAACCAGGCGCGCACCGGCGGGGCCAGCATCGCCCAGTGGGCGGCGGGGTCCGCGCGCACGGCGGTGCCCGACACCGGCACGGCCGACCGGGCGGGGTCCACCGGGACGTGGACGGCGCCGAAGCGGCGGGCGAGCTCCTCGCCGTATGCCTCGGAGGAGAAGACCCGGTCGACCCGGCGATCGCCGACGGCCCGGCGGAACACGGCCGTATGCGCCCGCCACGCCTGCTGCGACCCGTAGTCGATCGGCGTGTCGTCGTAGACGCCGACGAACCGCACGTGCGGGGAGCCGGCGTGCACCTCGCGCAGCCACTCGAGCCGGTCCTGCAGCGGGATCGACTCCACCGTGGACGGTGCGACGACCACGGTCACCTCGTCACAGGCGCGCGCCGCGGTGTCGATCAGGTGATGGTGGCCGGCGTGCGGCGGGTAGAACTTGCCGACGACTAGTCCATGGACCACGCGGGGCTCCCCTGCGGTGCGGTGCGCAACTGCTCGCGCCACGCGCGCAGGCCGAGCACGCACAGGGCGAGGAAGACCAGATACAGCAGGGCGGTCAACCACAGATCCTTATAGCCGTAGAGGGGGACGTAGACGACGTCGACGGCGATCCACAGCCACCAGCTCTCCACGAGCCGACGCGTCTGGCCGTAGGTGGCCAGCAGGGACACCGCGGTCGTGAGCGCGTCGGGCCCGGGAACGGTCGACTCGGTCCAGCGGTCGAGGTACCACCACAGCGCCACGGTCAGCAGCACGCCCGCGATCGCGAGCCACCACCACTCGGCCCGGGTCGTCGAGCGCACCCGCTGCTCGACCCGGCCGGTGCCCCAGCGCCACCACCCGTAGGCGCCGAGGCCGACGTAGACGACCTGCAGCCAGGCGTCGCCGAACAGCCCGACGTGCCAGAACGCGACCATGAGCAGGAGGTTGTTGGCGATACCGATCGGCCAGTTCGCGATGTGCTGGCGCACGACGAGATAGACGCAGAGCAGTCCACTGGCGAAGCCGAGCAGCTCGGCCCAGGTGGTGGGCGCGCCGAACGCATGGAGCGCCGCGGAGGTCAGCCAGTCAAGCACGGTCTACCCTAGCTGGATGGTTCTGGAAGTCGCCCTGATCGACGTCGTCGAAGGCCGCGAGGACGAGTTCGCCGCCGCATACCGTAACGCCCACGAAATCCTCGTCACCACCCCCGGCTGCCGGTCGGTGCGCATGACCCGGGGCATCGAGAGCGCCTCGCGCTTCGTCCTGCTCGTCGAGTGGGACTCCGTCGATGCGCACCTGGACAACTTCCGGGCCACGGACCGGTTCACGCAGTGGCGGGGGCTCATCGGGCCCTACTTCGACGGAGCCCCCCGCGTCGAGCACTTCGCCGACGTCCAGCCCTAGTCGCCGGCCTTCTTGTAGACGATGAAGTCCAGGTTCGAGGTCCACAGCGCGCCGGCGACCGGCTCACCGATGCGGGTCATGAACCACGCGTAGCGCCCGTCGCTGGTGCGCACGCACACCTTCGAGCCGGGCAGGAGGCTCGCCAGCACGACCTGCCCGGCCCAGGCGGCGTCGGGCACGCCCGTGCAGGCGGCCAGCGACGGCGTGTCGGCGGTCAGCAGAACCGCGAACCGCGCACCGTTGGCGGCGGTCAGGCCGATCGCACCCGCGGTGATGTCGGCGCCGGCGCTCTGCTTGAGGCCGCTGTCGAGGTCGTACGCGTCGTCGGGCTGCCCGGCGAGGACGACGAACTGGGCCGTGCCGGCGCGCAGGATGCCGGTGCTCGGCGGGGCGGCGGGCACCGTGCTGGCGCCCGAGCTCGGGTCGGCCGAGACCGCCCCGCTGGGCTGACCACTCGGGTCGGCGCTGGCCGAGCCGCTCGTCCCCGCCCCGGCCGGCTCGCTCGCGCCGGCGCTGGCGCTCGCGCTGTCACCGGCGACGGGCAGAGCCGGCGCGGCCGTGGTGGCCGCCGCGGCCTCGGTGGGGCTCTTCGGGGAATCGTCACGCGTCGCCAGCACCCCACCGACGGCCGCGATGACGAGGACGATCAGGCCGACGGCCAGCGCGGCGATCCGTCCCTTACGCGAGGGTTGTTCGATCCTCTCCGGTTCGCCGGCCTCCGGTTCGCCCCGGACGGGCGCCGGCTCGGGCTCCGCCGGGGCCGGTGCCTCCTCCTGCGGCGCGGGCTGGCGCGGCACGATCGCATACGCCGACGTGGGCCAGCCGGATCCGCCGTCCAGCGGCGAGTCGGACATCCACCCGCGGCGGCTTCTGGCCGGAGGCGGCGGCGACCCGTTGACCTGGTCCTGGCTGTGTTCCGTCGGTGGGTCCTGCCGTGGGGGGCGTCCCGGCTCCATGCAGCGTGTCCTTCTGGTCCTGGCAGATGTGCAGTGTGCAGTTGCCCGGCAGAGTATCGCTGACGGCCCACGACCCGCGCCACGGCGGAACGGCCCCTCTAACGCGCCAGCATCTGGGCGACCGCATTGGCGCCGGCGGCCGTGTACCAGCCGCTCACGACCAGCATCCCCAGGACGGTCAGGGCGACGACGAGGCCCATCGGCTCCGGCGAGGTGCGCCAGCGCATGCTGACGCGGCGGTGCCGGGCCCGGCGGACGAGGCGGCGACCGGACGCCGTCCTTCCGCTACCCTCCGACATGAAGCCTGCCCAATCGCGGCGCGCCAGGCCCGGCCGGCCCAGGCTGTGTCGCCCCACTGTCATGATCGCCCCCGGGATCTCGCTTGAGTCGGAAGGTATCTTGACAAACCACGCCATCCATGCAGACCACGCCGGTCGAGCCCCGGCCACCGGCTCGGATTCACCTTCAGGTGTGATGGGTTCTTGATATCTCCCCAGCTGAAGCAGCGGGATTCAACCCTCGCGGGTTGTGCGTTCTGCTTCACCGACAACAGCCGACCCGGGCTACCGGCAAGGGACGGTGTACCGCCCATCGGTCTTCCATCGTCTCCACAGACGTCACTTCCCGCCAGCCCGGCGGTAGGCCCGACTGGCTTGGTCATCACCGACCGGGCCGCACAAACTTAGCACATGTGTTCGCTTGCGCACTCCGGGTGGTAGACGCCAGATTCGCCGTGGCGGCGAACGGGCTTTTTCTGCCCTGACCCGCAGGAGATCCGTTTCCCCTCCGGCCTGAAGGCCGGAGTATCCACGGAGGTATCCGATGAAGATGGTGGGGCTGACCGGCGGCATCGGGGCGGGCAAGAGCGCGGTGGCGCAGCGGCTGGCGGCGCTCGGCGCGGTGATCGTCGACGCCGACCGGCTGGCTCGCGAGGTGGTCGCGCCGGGCACCGAGGGGCTCGCGCGGGTCGTCGAGGCGTTCGGGCCGGGCGTGCTGGACCCGTCCGGGGCGCTGGACCGGCCGGCGCTGGCGAGGATCGTCTTCGCCGACACCGAGGCCCGCGGACGGCTCGAGGCGATCACGCATCCGCTGGTCCGGGCCCGGACAGCGGAGCTGGTGACGGCGGCCCCGCCCGGCTCGATCATCGTCAACGACGTGCCGCTGATCGTGGAGAAGAACATGGCCGGGCTGTACTCGCTGGTCGTGATCGTCTTCGCGTCGCTTTCGACGCGACTCGACCGGCTCATCCGCATTCGCGGCATGTCGCGGGACGAGGCGATGGCGCGGATCTCGGCGCAGGCGAGCGATGAGCAGCGCCATGCCGTGGCGGACATCGAGATCTTCAACGACGGCACGCCCGAGGACCTGGACCGGGCGGTGGCCGCCGCTTGGGAGGCGATTCGGCGCTGATCTGCCGTCTTCAGGTGGTTCGTTGCGGTGTTTCAGGGCGCTCGCGGCGGCCGGTCGCGCGGTGCGCGCGATCCCGCCTCGGTGCGCTCGCCGGCCGTGACGGGCCGGGGCTGCAACCGGGCGCCGGGAGGGCCAGCGTGATGGGCGGGCCTGCTCTCCGGTCGGCCGCCGCGAGCGGCCTACGACGTCTACCGTAGACCGGTGATGTTCCCCACACAATCGTCAGGTTGAATACGGACGACCACCCAGGGCAAGGACCCGGAAAGTTGTCATACCCCCCGCGTACGGTTGGGGGCATGGCGCTCGACATCCCACGCTTGGACCGTCGTTTCGAGGTGGTCAGCGAGTACAAACCCTCCGGCGACCAGCCCACGGCGATCGACGCGCTCGCCAAGCGGGTGCGGGCCGGGGACCGGCACACCGTGCTGCTCGGCGCGACCGGCACCGGCAAGAGCGCGACCACGGCCTGGCTGGTGGAGCGGCTGCAGCGCCCGACGTTGGTGCTCGCTCACAACAAGACCCTGGCCGCGCAGCTGGCCAAGGAGTTCCGCGACCTGATGCCGCACAACGCGGTCGAATATTTTGTCAGCTACTACGACTACTACCAGCCCGAGGCCTACATCCCGCAGACCGACACCTACATCGAGAAGGACTCGTCGGTCAACGAGGAGGTCGAGCGGCTGCGGCACTCGGCCACGATGAGCCTGCTGACCCGGCGCGACGTCATCGTGGTCGCGACCGTCTCGGCGATCTACGGCCTGGGCACGCCCGAGGAGTATCTGGACCGGGCGGCGAAGGTCACCGTCGGCGAGGAGATCGACCGGGACAAGCTGCTGCGGCGCCTGGTCGACATTCAATACACGCGCAACGACATGGCGTTCAACCGCGGCACGTTCCGGGTGCGGGGCGACACGCTGGAGATCATCCCGGCGTATGAGGAGCTCGCGATCCGCATCGAGTTCTTCGGCGACGAGATCGAGCGCCTGTCGTATCTGCATCCGCTGACCGGCGACGAGATCCGCCAGACCGACTCCCTGCTGATCTTCCCGGCGACCCATTACGCCGCCGGCCCGGAGCGCATGGAGCGGGCGATCGCCGGCATCGAGGCCGAGCTGGAGGAGCGCCTCGCCGATCTCGACCGCGAGGGCAAGCTGCTGGAGGCGCAGCGGCTGCGGATGCGCACCACCTACGACGTCGAGATGATGCGCCAGGTCGGGTTCTGCAACGGCATCGAGAACTACTCCCGGCACATCGACGGCCGCGAGGCCGGCAGCCCGCCGCACTGCCTGCTCGACTACTTCCCGGACGACTTCCTCACCGTCATCGACGAGTCGCACGCCACCGTGCCGCAGATCGGCGGGATGTACGAGGGCGACGCCTCCCGCAAGCGGACCCTCGTCGAGCACGGGTTCCGGCTGCCCAGCGCGCAGGACAACCGGCCGCTGCGCTTCGACGAGTTCGAGGAGCGGGTCGGTCAGACGGTCTATCTCTCGGCCACCCCGGGCCCCTGGGAGCTGGACAAGACCCGCGGCGAGTTCGTGGAGCAGGTCATCCGCCCGACCGGCCTGATCGATCCCGAGGTCGTGCTCAAGCCCACCAAGGGCCAGATCGACGACCTCATGCACGAGATCAAGCTGCGCACCGAGCGCGACGAACGGGTCCTGGTCACCACGCTCACCAAGAAGATGGCCGAGGACCTCACCGACTACCTCCTCGAGCACGGCATCCGCGTCCGCTACCTGCACTCCGAGGTGGACACGCTGCGCCGGGTCGAGCTGCTGCGCGAGCTGCGCCGCGGCGAGTTCGACGTCCTCGTCGGCATCAACCTGCTCCGCGAGGGCCTCGACCTGCCGGAGGTGAGCCTGGTGGCGATCCTCGACGCGGACAAGGAGGGCTTCCTGCGCTCCGGCACCTCGCTCATCCAGACCATCGGTCGCGCGGCCCGCAACGTATCCGGCCAGGTCCACATGTATGCCGACAAGATGACCCCGTCGATGGCCCACGCGATCGACGAGACCAACCGGCGGCGGGCGAAGCAGCAGGCGTACAACACGGCCAACGGCATCGACCCGCAGCCGCTGCGCAAGAAGCTCGGCGACATCCTCGACGACATCTACCGCGAGGCCGAGGACACCGCGGGCGCGGTCAGCGGCCACGGCCCGGGCGGCGCCGTGGTCATCGGCGGCGGCCGCCAGATGAGCCGCGGCAAGTCGCCGGAGAACATCCGTGCCCGGCAGAAGGGCGGCGGCACGAAGGGCGCGGCAGGGGCCCCGTCGGCGCCGGCCCGCGCGGGCATGGCCCGCGCGGAGCTCGCCACACTGATCCAGGACCTGAACGAGCAGATGCTGGGCGCGGCGCGGGAGCTGCAGTTCGAGCTGGCGGCCCGCCTGCGCGACGAGGTCGCGGAGCTGAAGAAGGAGCTGCGTGCGATGGACGTGGCGGGGGTGAAGTAGCCCGCCCCTCACCTCACCCCGCACGGCGGCCGGCGCCAGGCCGACGTTCCCCCACGCCCGGGGAGCGCCGGCCCGGAATGCCGCATCCCGCACCCTTTGGCAGATCGCGAGCTCCTGGTTCGCCCAAGGCTCCTGGCGATGCCGCGGCACGATCGCCACCCCCGGCTCGGGCGGCCGGCGCCGAGGCGCTGCCCGGGTCGAGGCCGCTGAGCTGCCGGAGAAGGTCAAGGAGGCGGCGCTGCGCGAGGTCGGCCGGCTCGAACGGGCCAGCGACCAGTCGCCGGAGGCCGGCTCGCGGAGGGCCGACCGAGATCGTTGACGATGAGCGCTCGCCGCATCCTGGAGTCTGTGGGGGTCGCAAGCTCCGGACCCGCCCGAGGCCGCCGGCGATCCCCAGCTCTCGATCATCGACTGTGTGACGTCTGGCGCGTCTCATGGTCCGCGGCGGATTGGCGGCCGAGCGCCATCCTGCCGCCTCGGGCTCTCCACCAACGCCCAGAGCCTCCAGCGGCCGGAACCACCGCAGCCGCCCGGACGCGTAGCTCCGGCAGGTCGGCGGACTTGCGGTTACTCTGACAGCCAGATCGCGCAGGTGCCTGGTCGCCGGCTCATGAAGGCGGCGTGTTCCTGGCCGTTGGGGTGGTCGACCGCTCGTTCAGCGGCCACGCCAGTTCGGCGGCGTCCAGGTCCTGGAAGCCGGTGACCCGGCCTGCGCCGGGGTGGCGTCGCCGTTGAAGGGGTACGGGTCCTGGCACGCCGGTGGCGGCGAGCCGCCGAACGGCTCGGGCGGCCGTCGGCCCAGTGATCATCGTCGTCGCCACGGGCGGAGATGGCCCCTCGACTGGCCCGTGCGGCCCCCAGGGAACCGCGCGCCCGGGCGTCGCGGTGGTGGCGGCCCCGGCCGGAGACGAAGAGGCCCCGGTCCCTTGCGGGACCGGGGCCTCTCAGGACTGGCTAACCGGCTGGCCGGTCAGTTCAGCTCTTGCCGCCGGCGAGCTTCTCGCGGAGGGCGGCCAGGGCCTCGTCCGTGGCCAGGGTGCCGGAGGGCTCCTCCGGGGCGCGGGCCGCGGTCGGGGTGGACGACGAGACCGAGCCACCCTGCGGGGCCGCGGCGGCCGGCTCGGCGGTCGCGTCCGCCTGGCGGGCCGTCTGGACCTGCTTGGTGTGGGCCTCCCAGCGCTGGCGGGCCTCGGCGTACTGCTGCTCCCACGCCTCGCGCTGCTTCTCGAAGCCGGGCATCCACTCGGCGGTCTCCGGGTCGAAGCCCTCCGGGTAGATGTAGTTGCCCTGCTCGTCGTAGGTGGCCGACATGCCGTAGAGGGTCGGGTCGAAGTGCTCCTCGCCCTCGACGAAGCCCTCGTTGGCCTGCTTGAGCGACAGCGAGATCCGGCGACGCTCGAGGTCGATGTCGATGACCTTGACCATGACGTCCGAGCCGACCTGGACGACCTGCTCCGGGATCTCGACGTGGCGCTCGGCCAGCTCGGAGATGTGGACCAGACCCTCGATGCCGTCGTCGACGCGGACGAAGGCGCCGAACGGAACCAGCTTGGTGACCTTACCCGGCACGATCTGCTGGATCGCGTGGGTGCGGGCGAACTGACGCCACGGGTCCTCCTGGGTCGCCTTCAGCGACAGGGAGACGCGCTCACGGTCCAGGTCGACGTCGAGGACCTCGACCTCCACCTCCTGGCCGACCTCGACCACCTCGGACGGGTGATCGATGTGCTTCCAGGACAGCTCGGAGACGTGGACCAGGCCGTCGACACCACCGAGGTCGACGAACGCACCGAAGTTGACGATCGAGGACACGACGCCCTTGCGGACCTGGCCCTTCTGCAGCTTGTGCAGGAACTCGGTCCGGACCTCGGACTGCGTCTGCTCGAGGTAGGCGCGGCGGGACAGGACCACGTTGTTGCGGTTCTTGTCCAGCTCGATGATCTTCGCCTCGAGCTCGCGGCCGACGTAGGGCTGCAGGTCGCGCACCCGGCGCATCTCGACCAGGGAGGCCGGCAGGAAGCCGCGCAGGCCGATGTCGAGGATGAGACCACCCTTGACGACCTCGATGACCGAGCCGCGGACGACGCCGTCGTCTTCCTTGATCTTCTCGATCGTGCCCCAAGCGCGCTCGTACTGCGCGCGCTTCTTCGACAGGATCAGACGGCCTTCCTTGTCCTCCTTCTGGAGAACCAGGGCCTCGATGTGGTCACCGACCGACACGACCTCAGCAGGGTCGACATCATGCTTGATCGACAGCTCGCGCGAGGGGATGACACCCTCGGTCTTGTAGCCGATGTCGAGCAGGACCTCGTCCCGATCGACCTTGACGACGGTGCCTTCGACGATGTCGCCGTCATTGAAGTACTTGATGGTCTCGTCGATCGCGGCGAGGAATGCCTCCTCGGAACCGATGTCGTCGATGGTGACCTTGTTACTGCTGGCGCTCGAGGTGGCCTCGATGCTGCTCGTCATGTGGGCTGTTGCTCCGGTCGGTGGATTTGCCTGGTAAACCTGCGCGCTCCCGCGGACCCGTCGTCGGGCACAACCCGCCTGTCGCAGTGCAGGATCAGTGCATTGGAAGCTCAGGATGTGTTCGGCGACCGTGAGCCTGCTCCATGCCGAGGCCGCACAAACCCACGAGTGCACCGATCAGCCTACCCTGCGCAATACCACATGGTCCAACCCTCCCCCATACCCGATCTGCCGACTTTCGCAGGCCTACCGTTGCACCCCATGGAATCGTCACCTGACGCAGGCGTCACACGACGCGCCGTGAGCGCCGCCGAGAGCCGCCGGGCCAGCCGGCGCTGGTGGGACACCGACGCCGACGCCTACCAGGAGGAACACGGATCCTTCCTGGGCGACGTGGACTTCGTGTGGTGTCCCGAGGGCCTGCGCGAGGCCGACGCCCACCTACTCGGCGACGTCGCCGGCCGCCGCGTCCTGGAGATCGGCTGCGGGGCGGCGTCCTGCTCCCGGTGGCTCAAGACCCAGGGCGCCGCCGTCGTGGCGTCCGACCTGTCCGCCGGAATGCTCCGCCACGCCATCACCGGCGCCACCCGATCGGGCGTGAGCGTCCCCCTCCTGCAGGCCGACGCGAACGCGCTGCCGTTCGCCGAGGGCGTATTCGACATCGTCTGCACCGCCTTCGGCGCCGTACCCTTCGTGGCCGACTCCGCCCACGTCATGCGCGAGGCCTTCCGCGTCCTGCGCCCCGGCGGCCGCTGGGCGTTCTCGATCACCCACCCGATGCGGTGGGTCTTCCTGGACGACCCGGGCGAGGGCGGCCTGGTCGCCGTCCACTCGTACTTCGACCGCCGCGCCTACGTCGAGGAGGACGAGCGGCACGTCCCCACGTACGTCGAGCAGCACCGCACCCTCGGCGATCGCATCCGCGAACTGGTCGCCGCCGGCTTCGTGCTCAACGACCTGATCGAGCCCGAATGGCCCGACGGCCACGACAAGACATGGGGCCAGTGGAGCCCCCTGCGCGGCAGAATCTTCCCGGGCACGGCGATCTTCGTCGCCACCAAACCATGCTGATATCCGAAATTTCCGATCTCGGCCGCCCGTCGGCGAGGGGATCACAGCACGTCTCGACCTCACTCCAGCAGCCGCATCACAGCAATCCCGGACAACAGCGAACGAGGGCGTACTTCCGAAATGTCCCCGTAGCCCCTTTCGCGCCGAGCTAGAGGTCCGCAACAAGGGCGACGGATGGCGCGCCCTGAGCTGAGTCCGGGTCTGCCCGGCGCTGCGGCCCTGACCCGCGGGCCAGGGCCGCAGCGCGTCGAGGCTGGCCGGGTCGAGCCGGTCATGGATCGACCCGACCGCGGCCTGAACCTGCCAGGGGCTGCCCCAGCCAGCCGCTGCGGCCGCCAGCTTCGATCGGCGGCCGCGGAGGGGCGAACACATGCTGTGCGGTCGACGGCGACCGCCACACGACCGCGGCGACGCGCTCAGCCACGGGCCCGCTTCGACCGCCGCCGCAATCGGCGAGCACACGCCAGGCGGCCGACGACCACCATGGACTGCGGCGGGCGACACAGACCACGGAGCGCGGCACGAACGACGGCGTCGTACGATGCGCTCCGAACGGCAGGCCCGCGCCGACCGCGGGGCCGCAACGGTCCGTGAACACACACCAGGCCCCAAACAACGACCACGACCCACGCCGGACCACACCCCGAGCAGCGCAAGCCACGACGCCCGACGATGCGCTCCGAGCCGCAAGCCCCACGCCGACCGCAGGGCCACAACGGTCCGTGAACACGCACCAGGCCGTGCACAACGACCACAGCCCACGCCCAGGCGACACCAGCCAGGCCTGGCGGCCGGAGCCCCAGCCGCAGACCGCGCTGCAGCGGTCCGCGGACACACGCCTGGCCGCGCACAACGACCACGGCTCACGCCGGACCGCACCCGGAGCCGCGCAAGCCATGACGCCCAACGATGCGCTCCGAGCCGCAGGCCCCACGCCGACCGCGGGGCCGCGGACACACCCCTGGCCGCGCACAACGACCACCGCTCACGCCGGACCGCACCCGGAGCCGCGCAAGCCACGACGGCCAACGATGCGCTCCGAGCCGCAGGCCCCACGCCGACCGCGGGGCCGCGAACACACACCAGGCCGCGCACAACGACCACAGCCCACGCCCAGGCGACACCAGCCAGGCATGGCGGCCGGAGCCTCGGCCGCAGACCGCGCGCTGCAGCGGTCCGCGAACACACGCCTGGCCGCGCACGACGGCCACGGACCGTGCCGGACCACGCCCGAGGCAGCGCACGCCGAAGCGGCCGGCGTTGCCGCGGGGGCGAGCTGGCCCAGGTGCGGTCGGAGCGGCCCGCGGTCGTGGAGCAGGTGTACGGACGGGTTATGGGGTCAGTGGTCGGCGGCGTTCCAGTCCTTGCCGATGCCGACCGAGACGCCCAGTGGCACGTCCAGCGGGTACGCGCCGCCCATCTGTTCGCGGACCAACGCCTCCAGCGGCTCGCGCTCGCCCAGGGCGACCTCGAAGAGCAGCTCGTCGTGGACCTGTAGCAGCATGCGGGAGCGGAGGCCGGCCCCGCGCAGGGCGGTGTCCACGCGGAGCATGGCGACCTTGATGATGTCGGCCGCCGAGCCCTGGATCGGGGCGTTGAGGGCCATGCGCTCGGCCATCTCGCGGCGCTGGCGGTTGTCGCTGTTGAGGTCCGGCAGGTAGCGGCGGCGCCCCAGTACGGTCTCGGTGTAGCCGTCGCGGCGGGCCTGGGCGACGATCTGGCGCAGGTAGTCGCGGACGCCGCCGAACGTGGCGAAATACTCCTCCATGAGGACCGTCGCCTCGGCCGGCGTGATGCCGAGCTGGGTGCCCAGGCCGTAGGAGGACAGGCCGTAGGCCAGGCCGTAGTTCATCGCCTTGATCTTGCGGCGCTGGTCGGGGACGACCTCGTCGACCGGGACGGAGAAGACCGAGGACGCGGTGGCGGCGTGGAAGTCGAAGCCGGAGTTGAAGGCCTTGATGAGGGCGGCGTCCTTGGACAGGTGCGCCATGATGCGCATCTCGATCTGGCTGTAGTCGGCGGTCAGCAGGGTCTCGTAGCCCTCGCCGACGACGAAGGCGCGGCGGATGCGCCGGCCCTCCTCGGTGCGGATCGGGATGTTCTGCAGATTGGGGTCGGTGCTGGAGAGGCGGCCGGTGGCGGCGACGGTCTGGAAATACGTCGTGTGGATGCGCCCGTCGTCGCTGGTCGACTTGAGCAGCCCGTCGACGGTCGTCTTGAGCTTGGCGACGTCGCGGTGGCTCAGGAGGTGCTCCAGCAGCGGGTGCCCGGTCTGGGTGAAGAGGCTCTGCAGGGCGTCGGCGTCGGTGGTGTAGCCGGTCTTGATCTTCTTGGTCTTGGGCAGGCCGAGTTCGTTGAAGAGGATCTCCTGCAGCTGCTTGGGCGAGCCGAGGTTGAACTCGCGCCCGATCACGCCGTAGGCCGCCTGGGCCGCGCCCTTCACGCCGGCGGCGAAATGGGCCTCGAGCTCGCTGAGGTATTCGGTGTCGGCGGCGATCCCGGCCCGCTCCATCTCGGCCAGCACGTTCACCAGCGGCAGCTCGACCTCGGCCAGCAGGCGGGACGAGGAGTCGCCGTCGCGGCGCAGCTCCTCGCCGATCGCCTCGGAGAGGTCGAGCGTGGCCCGGGCGCGCAGCATCAGGTTTTCCTCGGCCTCGCCGGTGTTGCCGCCGAGCCCCTCCAGGGTGAGCTGGCCGTTGTCCGGGGCGTCGACGCGCAGCTCGCGCTTGAGGTATCGCAGTGCGAGGTCGTTGAGGTCGTAGGAGCGCTGGTCGGGGCGGGCGAGATACGCCTCCAGCGCGGTGTCGCTGGCCACCCCGCCGAGGTCCCAGCCGCGGGCGAGGAAGGCCAGGCGGGCGGGCTTCACGTCGTGCAGGACCTTGGGGCGGTCCTCGGCGGCGAGCCAGGCGCCGACGGCGGCGTCGTCGGCCGCGTCGAGCTCGGCCGGGTCGAACCAGGCGGCCGGCCCGTCGGCGGCGGCCAGGGCGATGCCGGTCAGGCTGCCGGTGCCGCGGCCGAACTTGCCGGCGACGGCGACGCCGACCCGGGCGCCGGGCGCGGCGTGCTCGTCGAGCCAGGCGGCGACGCCGCCGTGCAGGACCTCGCCGTCGAGGTCGAAGCCGGACTCGGCCTCGGGCTCGACCGCGTCGAGATACTGATACAGACGGTCCCGCAGCACCCGGAACTCCAGCGAGTCGAAGATCTGGTGCACCGCCTCGCGGTCCCAGCCCTTCCACTTGACGTCCTCGGGGTCGATCGACAGCTCAAGGTCGTCGACGAGCTGGTTGATCTCGTAGTTGCGCATGACGTCGGCGAGGTGGGCGCGGACGTTCTCCCCGGCCTTGCCCTTGATCTCGTCGACCCGGGCGATGATCCCGTCGAGGCCGCCGAACTGCACGATCCACTTGGCGGCCGTCTTGTCCCCGACGCCGGGGACGCCGGGCAGGTTGTCGCTGTCCTCGCCGACGAGAGCGGCCTTGTCCCGATACTGCGACGGCGGGATCCCGTAGCGCTCCTCGACCCGGGCGGGGGTCATGCGGTCCATCTCGGTGACGCCGCGCTTGAGGTAGAGCACCGTGACGTTGTCGCTGACGAGCTGGAACGCGTCCCGGTCACCGGTGACGATCGAGGTCGGCCAGCCCAGCTCGGTGGCCCGGCGGGCGAGAGTGGCGATGACGTCGTCGGCCTCGTAGCCCGGCTTCTCCACGAACGGGATGCGCAGGGCGTTGAGGACCTCCTTGATCAGGTCGACCTGGCCGGCGAACTCGGGGCGGGTCGCGGCCCGGTTCGCCTTGTACTCCGCATACTTCTCCAGGCGGAACGTCTGTCGCGACACGTCGAAGGCCACGGCGATGTGCGTGGGCTGCTCGTCACGCAGCATGTTGATGAGCATCGACGTGAAGCCGAAGACGGCGTTGGTCACCTGGCCCGTGGCCGTGGAGAAGTTCTCCGTGGGCAGGGCGAAGAACGCCCGGTAGGCGAGCGAGTGCCCGTCGAGCAGCAGCAGCCTGGTGTCAGTCGAACCCGTCACGCTTGGCGACTCTAGTCGCCCCCTCTGACATTTTTCCGCGGCCCCGCGCCGCGGAGACCCTTCGGGGCGGCGCGGCCCGGTGCCGCGCCGCCCTGCGGAGCGCGATCAGAGCACCTTGGCCAGGAAGGTCTGCGTCCGCTCGTGCTGCGGGTTCGCGATGATCTCGCGCGGGTTGCCCGCCTCGACCACCACGCCGCCGTCCATGAAGACCAGCGTATCCCCGACCTCGCGGGCGAAACCGATCTCGTGCGTGACGACCACCATGGTCATGCCCTCCCGGGCCAGGTCCTGCATGACGTCGAGGACCTCACCGACCAGCTCCGGGTCCAGCGCGCTCGTGGGCTCGTCGAAGAGCATGAGCTTCGGACGCATGGCCAGCGCCCGCGCGATCGCGACCCGCTGCTGCTGGCCGCCGGAGAGCTGGTTCGGGTACGAGTCGGCCTTGTCGGCCAGCCCGACGCGGTCGATCAGCGCCAGCGCCCGCTGCCGCACCTCGGACCGGGACTCACGGCGCACGCGCAGCGGCGCCTCCATGACGTTCTCCAGCACCGTCATGTGCGGGAACAGGTTGAACCGCTGGAACACCATGCCGATGTTCCGGCGCTGGACCGCCACCTCCCGGTCGCGCATCTCGTACACCTTGCCGCCGTGCTCGCGGTACCCGACGAGCTCACCGTCGACCCAGATCTGGCCGGCGTCGAGCCGCTCCAGGTGGTTGATGCAGCGCAGGAACGTCGACTTGCCCGAGCCGGAGGGGCCGATCACGCAGCAGACCTCGCCCGGCCGGACCTCCAGGTCGATGCCCTTGAGCACCTCGAGGCGGCCGAAGGACTTGTGGACGTTCTCCGCCCGCACCATCGCTTCGCTCATACCGTGGTCACCCGGCCTCCCGTCTCCGCGCCCAGGTCACGAAGGCGCGCGCGGGCCTTCTGGCTGCGGTTGTACCCCCTGGAGAAGTACCGCTCGATGTAGTGCTGGGCCACGAGCAGCACGCTGGTGAGCAGGATGTACCAGCCGCAGGCCGCGACCAGCATCGGGAACACCACAAAGGTCCGGTGGCCGACCGCCTGCAGCTGGAAGAACAGCTCACCGGTCACCGGGACGTACGCCACCAGCGCGGTGTCCTTGAGCATGGCGATCGTCTCGTTGCCCGTCGGCGGGACGATGAGCCGCATCGCCTGCGGCAGCACGATGCGTCGCAGCACCTGCCCACGGGTCATGCCCAGTGCCTCGGCGGCCTCGGCCTGGCCGGGGTCGACGGACTGGATGCCGGCCCGCACGATCTCCGCCATGTACGCCGCCTCGGACAGCGCCAGGGCGAGCAGGCCGGCGACGAAGCCGGACAGGAAGGTCCGGGCGTCCAACCCGAAGATACGCACGCGCAGGTCGTCGATGCCGAAGAGCCGGCCGATCTGCGTGTCGAACGGCAGGCCGAATTCCAGCCGTTCCCACAGGATGCCCAGGTTGCCGAAGAGCACGGCGAGAACCAGCCGGGGCATGGCCCGGAAGATCCACGTGTACGTCCACGCCACCCCGCGCAGCACCGGGTTCGGTGACAGGCGCATCATCGCGATGAGTACGCCGAGGACCACGCCGATGACCATCGAGAAGATGGTCAGCAGGATCGTGCCGCGCAGCCCGTCGATGATCGGCGGCCGGAACGCGTTGTCGACGATGAACGCCCACTGGAAGTGATCGTTGGTGACCAGCAGGTGGACGAACATCGCCGCGAGCACGGCAAGGACGGCGATGAGGACCCAGCGCCAGGGGTGCCGGACCGGCACCGCCTTGATGGGTTCGGGCGGTGCCGGCGCCGGGACGGAATCGGGTGCCATCCGCGCGGGGTTACGGGTTGATCGCCGGGTCGGTGTTCAGCGCACCCGCGTCGACGCCCCACTTGGCGAGAATGGTCTTGTACGTGCCGTCGGCCATGAGCGCCTTGACCCCATCGCGGATCGCCTCGGCGAGGGCCTGCTGGTCGCTCTTGACGACGTAGCCGTACGGCGCCGAGTCGTAGATCTTGCCGACGAGGTCCAGCTGGCCGCTGGTCTGCTTCACCGCGTACGCGCACACCGGCGAGTCGGCGAGCATCGCGTCGTCCTTGCCGCTGATGACCGCCGCGGTGGCGTCGCTCTGCGCCTGGTACGAGTCGACCTTGATCTCCGGCTTGCCGGCGTCCTTGCACTTCTGCTGCCGGACGGGCAGGTCGTCGGTCTCCTGCACGGTCCCGGTCTGCACCGCGACCTTCTTGCCGCAGGCGTCGTCCGGGTTGATGCTGGAGCCCTTCTTGGCCGCCCACTGCGTTCCGGCGGAGAAGTAGCTCACCATCAGCGCCTGCTTCTTGCGCTCGTCGTTGATGGTGAACGAGGAGACACCCACCTCGTACTTGCCGGACTGCACACCGGGGATGACGTCGTCGAACTTGGCCGACTGGAACTCCGCCTTCAGCCCGAGCTTGCCGGCGACGGCGCTGAACAGGTCCACGTCGAAGCCGACGACGGTCTTGCCGTCGGCGTCGAGGAACTCGCTCGGGGCGTAGGTCGAGTCGGTACCGACGATGAGCTTGCCGTCGGCCTTGATGGCCGCGGGCACCTTGTCGGCGAGCGCCGTGTCGGAGGAAACGCTGGCCGCCGCGGACCCGCCGGCGCCGGGCGTGCTGGACTCGTCCTTCTTCTCGCCGCAGGCGGCCATGGAGAGCACGAGGGCGGCGGCACCGGCGAGGCCGACGGCCGCGCGGCGCCGGGAGGGTGTCAGAAACATCCGGAGATGCCTACTTTCTTCTCTATCGATGTCAGGCGACACCGAGGTACGCCTCAGCGACGGCGGGATCATGGAGCAGATCGGTGCCGGCACCGGTCTTGACGATCCGGCCGGTCTCGAGCACGTACGCGCGGTGGGCATGGGACAGCGCCTGCTGCGCGTTCTGCTCGACGAGCAGGATGGTGGTGCCCTGCTGGTTGATCTCGGTAATGATCGAGAAGATCTGCTGGATGAGCATCGGCGCGAGGCCCATCGACGGCTCGTCGAGCAGCAGCAGCTTCGGCCGGGTCATCAGCGCCCGGCCGACCGCGACCATCTGCTGCTCGCCGCCGGAGAGCGTGCCGCCGGGCTGCTTGATGCGCTCCAGCAGCCGGGGGAACAGGTTCAGCACCCGCTCCATGTCCGCCCGGATGCCGGCCGCGTCGCGGCGCGTATACGCGCCCATCTCCAGGTTCTCGCGGACCGTCATGCCCGGGAAGAGGCCCCGGCCCTCGGGCGACTGGCCGATGCCCCGGACGACCCGCAGGTCGGAGCGCAACCGGCTGATGTCCTCGCCGTTGAAACGGATCGTCCCGCCGCGGATCGGCCGGAGCCCCGAGATGGCCCGCATGGTGGTGGTCTTGCCGGCGCCGTTGGCGCCGATGAGGGCGACGACCTCGCCCTCGTCGACGGTCAGGCTGATGCCGTGCAGCGCCTGGATTCGGCCGTACATCAGGCTGACGTTGTCCAGCTCAAGCAGCATCTGCCGGCACCCCCAGGTAGGCCGCGACCACGGCCGGGTCGTCACGGACCTCGGCCGGGGTGCCTTCGGCGATCTTCTTGCCGAACTCGAGCACCACGATCCGGTCGGTGACGCCCATGACCAAGCGCATGTCGTGTTCGATGAGCAGCACGGTCACGCCCCGTGCCCGGATCGCGCGGATCAGCGCGAGCAGTTCGACCTTCTCCGCCGGGGTGAATCCGGCGGCCGGCTCGTCGAGGCAGAGCAGGGTCGGCTCGGTGGCGAGCGCCCGGGCGATCTCCAGCCGCCGCTGCGCACCGTAGGGAAGGTTCCGGGCGAGGTCGCCGGCCCGCTCGGCGATGCCGACGAACTCCAGCAGCGCCATGGACTTCGCCTGCCCTTCGCGCTCCTCGCGCCAGTGCCGCGGCAGCCGGAACAGCGCGCTGAACACGCTGGTCTTGTGCCTGGAGTCGGCACCGACCATGACGTTCTCCAGCGCGGTCATCTCCGGGAAGAGCCGCACGTTCTGGAACGTGCGCGCGATGCCCATCCGGGTGATCTCGTGCTTCTTGCGCCCGGTGACCGTCTCGCCGGCGAACCGAATCCGGCCCGAGGTGGGACGGAAGACGCCCGTCATCGCGTTGAAGCAGGTCGTCTTGCCGGCGCCGTTCGGCCCGATCAGCCCGAAGATCTCGCCCTTACGCAGGGTGAACGAGACGTCGTTGAGCGCGACGACACCGCCGAAGCGCAGCGTCACCTGGTCGACCTCGAGCAGCGGCTCGCCGTCGGGGACGTCGTCGCCGCGCTTGCCCGAGTTGAACGGCCGCTCGTGGAACTGCAGCGGCGCCGCGCCCGGGTGTTCGCCGGTCGGCACCGGCGAGTCGATCGGGGTCTCCGCTCCGGCGGCGGTGTGCTCCTCCCACTGGGTCTCGCTCACGCCTGCACCTCCTTCGCCCGGTCCTCGAACTCCGCGGCACGCCGACGGCTGGGGATCAGCCCCTGCGGCCGGAAGATCATGATCAGCATGATCAGCAGGCCGAAGATCAGGAAGCGGTACTGGAAGGCGTCCTTGCCGAACACCTCGACGTTGCGCAGCCGGTCCGGGATGTAGGAGATGAGCACGCCGCCGAGGATGGCGCCGGCGATGTTGCCCGAGCCGCCCATGACCACGCCGGCCAGCACCAGGATCGAGAACAGCAACTGGAAGGTCGAGGAGTTCACGAAGCCCTGCTCGCCGGCGAACAGCACGCCGCCGAAGCCACCGATGGAGGCGCCGATGGCGAAGGCCCAGAGCTTGAACTTGACGGTCCGCACCCCCATCACCTCGGCGGCCTCCTCGTCCTCGCGGATGGCGAGCCAGGAGCGACCGACCCGGCTGCGTTCGAGATTCCGCGCGCCGATGATCACGAGGATGATGAGTGTGACGCCGAGCCAGAAGTACGGCGTGGCGTCGACGATCCCGAAGATGGGCTTGCCGTCGGCGCCCTTGCCCGGCGGGTGCGGCAGCCCGGTGAAGCCCCGGTCTCCCCGGAGGAACTCGGTGCTGTCCGCGGAGATGCGGATGATCTCGGCGAAACCGAGCGTGACGATGGCCAGGTAGTCCCCGCGAAGCCGCAGGGTCGGCCAGCCCAGGATCAGGCCGCTGATGAGCGACAGCGCGATCGCGACCGGCACCGCGGCCAGCCAGGGCCATTTGGTGTGCACCTGACTGTCGGGCGAGGTCAGCACCGCCACGGTGAGCGCACCGACGGCGAAGAAGCCGACGTAGCCCAGGTCGAGCAGGCCGGCGAAGCCGACGACCACGTTGAGGCCCAGTGCGAGCAGCACGTAGTACGACATGTTGAACAGGGCACTGGACCAGTCGATGCCGGCCGTGACGATCTGCGGCCCGATGATCGGAACCTGGTTGATGTACGGCAGCAGATAGGCCAGTGCTGCGACGACGGCGAGCACCGCCCACCTGGCCGGCCGGGGCAGGTTCGCGTACCACCCGTGCAGCGACAGGCGCCGGGCCCGCTTGGTCCGTTCGGTTGTCTCGCTCATGCTCGCGCCCTCCCCAACGACTCACCGAGCAGGCCGGTCGGGCGCAGCAGCAGGATCAGGACGAGGGCGACGAACGCCACGGCGTCGTGCCACTGCGTGCCGAAGAACCCGGCCCCGTAGTTCTCGACCAGACCCAGTACCAGGCCGCCGAGCAGCGCGCCGCGCAGGTTGCCGATGCCGCCGAGCACTGCGGCGGTGAACGCCTTGATGCCGAGGTAGAAGCCGGAGTCGAAGCGGGTGGTACCGATCTTCATCAGGTACATCACCGCGGCGACGCCGGCCATCAGCCCGCCGAGCAGGAAAACCAGCGCGAAGACCCGGTCCTTGTTCACGCCCATGAGCGCGGCGCTGTCCGGGTTCTGCGCGACCGCACGGACGCCGCGGCCCAGCCGGGTGCGGTTGATGAACATGTCGAGCAGGACCATCATCACCAGCGCCGTGACGATCAGGATCAGCTGCACGTTGGTCAGCGAGGTGTTGCCGATCCTGATCAGGTCGTGCGGTTGCACGAAGATCGGACTGCTGCGCACGCTACGATTGCTCAGGACGCCGACGAGCTCGGACAGCACGGTCGAGGCCCCGATCGCGGTGATCAGGAAGACCAGCGGCGGTGCGTTCTTGCGCCGCAGGCGGCGGTAGGCGGTGCGCTCGACCAGGACGGCCGTGCCGCCCGATGCGATCACCGCGGCCAGCAGGCCCAGCAGCAGATACAGCACGATCGAGCCGACGCCGTTGATGTGGGAGTTCTGGTCCAGGCCGAGCGCGCTCCAGGTCAGCACCGCGCCGAAGGTGCCGACCATGAAGACCTCGGAGTGCGCGAAGTTGATCAGGCGCAGTACGCCGTAGACCAGGGTGTAGCCGAGCGCGAACAGGGCATAGATGGCGCCCTGGGCCAGCCCGGTGGTGGTCAGCTGTCCGAAGTCCCGGAACAGGCTGCTGAAATGTTCGGAGAGGTAATGCAAGTACGACTCCCGGCTGGAAACGGTCGGTGCGGCCGGAAAGCGATTCCGGCCGCACCGGTCGATCGACGTCGTGCGTTTGAAAAACGTGCTCAGCCGATCAGGTCAGCTCTTGGGCGCCTCGACGTCCGGGACGACCTCACCCTTGGTGACCTTGAAGGCCCAGACGATGATCTGCGCCGGGTCCAGCTCGCCCTTGTCCGTGAACTTGTAGGTGTTCGCGATGCCCTTGTAGTTCACGGTGCTCAGGTACGTGTTGAGTTTCTCCGCCGTGGTGTTGCCGGCGTCGATGCCCTGCAGGAAGATGTTCGCCGCGTCGTAGGCCACGTCGCTGTAGGTGCCGGCGTCGACGTTCCACTTCGCCTTGTAGTCGGCGACGAAGGTGCCGCCGGCCTTGGACGCCGGGGCGCACGGGCAGGTCAGGATCGAGCCCTCGGCGGCGTCGTTACCGGCGGCCTTGATGTAGCCGGGGTCGTTGACGCCGTCGCCGGCGACCAGGACACCCTTCCAGCCGGCACCGGTGAGCTGCTTGCGCAGCAGACCGGCGTTCTGGTAGTAGCCGCCGTAGAACAGCGCTTCGGCGCCGCTCGACGTGACCTTGGTGACGGTCGAGGAGAAGTCGGTCTGCTTGCCGTCCGCCTGCACCTTGTCGGTGCCGACGACCGCGCTGCCGAGTACCGTCTTGACCTGGTCGGCGAGGCCGGCGCCGTAGGCGGACTGGTCGTCGACGACGAAGACCTTGGTCGCCTTCAGGGTCGACTTGATGTAGTTGCCCGCGGCCGGGCCCTGCGCGCTGTCGCTGGCGACCGCGCGGTGGAAGATCTTCCAGCCGTTGGCCGACAGCGACGTGCGGGTCGCCGACGGGGTGATCAGGGGGATGCCGGCCTCGTTGAAGATCGGGTCGGCGACCTCGGACTCACCGGAGAACGGCGGGCCGATGATGCCGACGATCTTCTTGTCCTGGATCAGCTGCCGGGCGAGTCCGGGCGCGACGTCCGGGCTGCCCTGCGAGTCGAACTTCTTCAGGGTGACCTGGCAGTCCTTGTGCTTCTCGTTGTACTGAATGACCGCGAGCTCAGCGCCCTGCTCGATGTTCACACCGAGGTTCGCCGACGAGCCGGTCAGCGCGCCGAAGTACGCAAGCTCGAGGCCGCACTTGTCGCCCCCGCCCGATGAGCTGCTGTCGTCCTTGCTCGTGCTGTTGCACCCAGCCGCTCCGGCGAGCAAGGCCGTAGCGGCGGCGATGCCACCTACGACGCGTACCAGTCGTTGCCTCAAGGCTTCGAACCCTCCTCCATCGAAGACCTCGCGCTCGTTCCCGCGGGTGAGCGGGACCACGCGGCGCAAGGGCCAAACCGTTGTCTGCGGCCTGCGGGCGGGACGTTATCCCACGTTCGGTCCGCGCGGTAGATTCTTCGATATGGGGTTTACCCGACCGTTACCCAGTGCGTAAGGCCTGGGTCGCGTCGATGTTCTTCGCCTAATTCTTCGCCCGGGCGCTGGTCAACGCGTCGGACCGCTACATTTCCGCCGTGACCGAACCGTTACCTCCGGCGGTCTCCGCGATGATCCGGTCGGCCACTTCCCGCATTGTCATGCGGTGATCCATCGCCGTGCGCTGGATCCATTTGAAGGCCTGCGGCTCGTTCATGGCATAGGTCGCCATGAGCTGGCCCTTGGCCCGCTCGACCACCTTGCGGGTCTCCAGCCGCTCGGTCAGCGTGGCCACCTCGGACTCGAGCACCGACAGCTCGGCGTAGCGTGAGACGGCGATCTCGACCGCCGGCACCAGGTCGCTCTTCTGGAAGGGCTTGACCAGGTAGGCCATCGCCCCAGCGGCCCGGGCCCGCTCCACGAGGTCGCGCTGGCTGAACGCGGTGAGGATGACGACCGGCGCGATCCGCCCGCCGGCGATCTTCTCGGCCGCCGCGAGCCCGTCCATGATTGGCATCTTGATGTCGAGAATGACGAGGTCGGGCTTGAGCTCCTCGGCCAGGCGCACGGCCGTCTCGCCGTCGCCGGCCTCACCGACGACGTCGTAGCCCTCCTCCACGAGCATCTCCCGCAGGTCGAGGCGGATGAGCGCCTCATCTTCCGCGATGAGCACCCGGCGGCTCTGTGCCTCGGCCACTAGCCTCTCCCGATCCGATCCGATCCGACGCGTCCGACGGCGGTTACCGTCGCGATCAGAGTAGTGGGTACCCTAGTGCGGCGTACTCGTCCCGGTATCCCAATCGGCAGAGGAACGGAGCTCAAACCTCCGACAGTGTGGGTTCGAATCCCACCCGGGGCACCAAACCAGACAGCCAAGCGGAAACTTCCGCATCTTCACACACGCCGAGTGATCCGCGTCACTCCACCAAGTGCAAGGAGCCGTGACGCCCTCGGCGGCTGCCAGCGGGCGCAACGCCGTGGAGGATGCGGCGGGGCGGCCCTACGCTCGGCGGCGACCTGGGAGGTCGCCTTGGGCATTGCCCGCGCATCTTGATGCGGGCTGCAGGAGACGCGGCGCGGCCGGGCAAGGATCCTCAGCATCGGCAACGAGCACCTCGCCGAGGAGGCCGACACCGCGGTCGCGCTCATCGCCGGCAAGTTCGAGGGGTTGCCGGCCCAGACCGCGCAGGTGGCCACCCTGCTGGTCCGCCCCGGCGGCGTGGTCCGGTCGGTGCTGGTCGTCCGACCTGACCGCGAGCTCGGCGGCGAGGCTGCGCAAGCGCGTCCGTCCCTCGGGCCCGGCGACGCCGCCCTCACCGGCCCCGTGGCGGACCGGGCGTCAGTCCGGGTCCGGGTCGGGGTCGGCGTCCAGTTGGACCGGGGCGGTTCCCGCGGTCAGCAGGTCCAGGGCCGCCCCCGTCACCACCTGGGCCGGCTGGCGATCGCGGCCGGCGATCGCGGCCAGGCGGGCCACCGGCAGCCGGTCCGGCTCGATCGCGGCGGCGAAGACCACGTTGCCGAAGCGTCGGCCGCGCAGGAGATCCGGGCGGACGATCAGGCACACGTCCGCGAACGCGGTGCGCAGGGTCGCGGCCTGGCCGCGGGAGAAGGCCAGCGGCGCCAGGTCGGCGACGTTGAGGGCGTACACCCCGCGGGGGGCCAGCAGCCGGGCCACTCCCGCGGCGAAGACGGTGTCGGAGACGCTCTCGGGCATCTGGGCCGCGTCGTAGACGTCGCCGATGATCAGGTCGTACGCGGCCGCTGGGAGCTCGAGGACCGTCTCGCGGGCATCGCCGAATCGCAGGGTGATGTCCGCGCCGGCCGGCAGGGGCAGGATGCGCTGGACGAACGCGGCCAGGCGGCGGTCGCGCTCCACGACCAGCTGGGTCGAGCCGGGGCGGGTGGCGGCGACGTAGCGCGGCATGGTGAACGCGCCGCCGCCGAGGTGCAGCACCCGCAGCGGGGCCCCGGCCGGGAACGCCGTGTCGACGACCGAGCCGACGCGGCGGGTGTACTCGAAGTACAGGTGGGTGGGGTCGAGCGTGTCGACGTACGACTGCTGAACCTCCTCCACGAGCAGGGTCCAGCCGCCCTTGCGCCGCGGGTCTCGCACCAGGCGGGCCGCGCCGAAGTCGCAGGCTTCGCCGATGCCGTCGATGATCTCGCGCCAGCTTCCCATCGCGGCACAACCTACCCCGCACGCCAGCTTCCCATTGCGGCACAACCCACCCCGAAGTGGCGAAACCCTCAGATCCCGGCCGCCGGGGCCGAATCGCTGGACATGGAGGGCGGCACCACCATCATCCGTACCATCGACGACGTCGTCGACACGCGTGCGGTCACCACCGTGTTCCAGCCGATCGTCCGGCTCGACCCGTGGAACCACCGCCGGCACGAGGTGGTCGGCTACGAGGCCCTCACCCGCGGACCGCTCGGCACGCCGTGGGAGGAGCCGCTGCCGCTGTTGCGGGCGGCCGCCGAACGCGGGCGCCTCGCCGAGCTCGACTGGGTGTGCCGGGCCTCGGCATACCGGGCCGCGCTGGACGCCGGGCTGCCGTACGGGCTGACGCTCTTCGTCAACGCCGAGCCCGTCGCGCTCGGGGTGACGTGCCCGCCGGACCTCGCCCCGACGATCCTCGACGCGCAGCTGCGGCTGCGGGTGGTGGTCGAGATGACCGAGCGGGCCATCGGCGACGACCCGGCGGCGCTGCTCACCGCGGCCGAGGCGTGCCGCGGCTCCGGCTGGGGCGTGGCGCTGGACGACGTGGGCGCCGAGCCCGCCTCGCTGTCGGTCATGCCGTTCGTACACCCCGACGTGATCAAGCTCGACCGGCACCTGGCCCAGCAGCCCGACGGCGGGTACGCGGCCCGGGTGGTCAACGCCGTCGTCGCCTACGCCGAGCGGGCCGGGGCCGCGGTGCTGGCCGAGGGCGTCGAGAACCGCGAGCACCTCGCCGCCGCGCTGGGATTGGGCGCCACGCTCGGGCAGGGGTGGCTGTTCGGCCGGCCCGGGCCGCTGCCGGACGACGTGGCGGCGCGGCGCTGCTCGCTCGGGGTGCCGTTCGTCGAGGCGCCGGCGCCGGCCGGTGGGCGCACGCCGTACGAGATCGTGGCGGCGCGGCGGCCGACGACCGAGGCGACCAAGCGGATGCTGCTGCCGCTGAGCCACTGCCTGGAGACGAAGGCGCGGGACCCGGCGGAGCCGCCGATGCTGCTCGCCTCGTTCCAGGAGGGGCGGCACTGCACACCGGCGACGCTGCGGCGGTACACCGAGATCGCCCGGGAGGCCGCCATGGTCGTGGTGCTGGGCACGGAGTTGCCGAGCGCACCGGCGCCGGGCGTGCGCGGCATCGCCTTCGCCGGCGACGACGCGCTGCGCGGCGAGTGGAACGTCATCGTGGTCGGCCCGCACTTCGCGGGCGCCCTCGTCGCCCGGGACCTGGCCGACACCGGACCGGACGCCGAGCGCCGCTTCACCTACGCGCTGACCTACGACCGTGGCCTGGTGCTGGATGCGGCCCGTGCGCTGCTGCAGTGGATTGTGCCAACATAGGCGCGTTCAAGCCGGTCATCGACGCGTGCGCGGCCGGCCACACGCGGATGTGACGCTCAAGTTTTAAGCCAGCTTTAGGCCGGTTGCGACTTCGTGACGGCGGGTGCCATGCTCCCAGCCATGTCCGAGGCCGGTCGGCGGGCCCGCGCCGCTCTGCCCGCGGCCGCCCTGCTGGTCCTCGCGACCGGGGCGGCGCTGGGCGTGTCCACCCTGCTCGGGTTCGCGCCGCTGCCGCCGGCCTGGCGTCTCGCACTGACGCTGCTCGTCGCGCTGCTGCTGGCGCTGGCCGCCGCCGACCAGGTCCGCGCCGCGCTGACCGGCTGGCAGGGAGCAGCCGCCGCCGAGTGGGGCGTGCACCGCCGTCCCCGCCGCGACCTGGTCACCGGCGAGGTCCGGCAGCGGCGCGAGCTGGACCGCTCGGGCGAGTTCACCGGCGAGGCCCGCCGACCGCGGCGCCCCTCCTGGGTGCGGCTGGTCGTCACGGTCGCGGCCGCGCTGGCGCTGGCAGTGCTGTTGTGGGTACCCGAGCTGCCCGTGCACGCGCCGGCGCTGAAGGTGACGTCGTTCTTCTTCGGGTACGCCGCCTACGCGCTGCCGGTCCTGCCCCTGCTGCTGGCCTGGCCGCTGCCCCGCCTGCCCCGCGAGCCCTGGCCGTGGCAGATCCTCGTGGTGCCGGTCGCCGACCGGCGCCTGTGGCGCGGCCCCGAGCTCGCCACGCTCGGCGCCGCCACGCTGGCGTTCCTGCGCGAGCGGGTGCTGACCCGGGCCACCGGCGTCGTCGTGGCCGCGCTCGGCCTGCTGCACCTGGTGCGCGGCAACCCCGACGTGCTCGACGGCGGCGCGGCCCGGGCCGGCGGCCTCTTCGGCTTCCTCATCGCCGAGCCACTGCGCCTGGCCCTGGCCGACGGCGGGGCGATCGCGCTGCTCGGCGGCGTGCTCGCCGGGGCCGCCGCCGTCACCGCCGCCTCGGCCGGGCGGGCCTGGGGCACCGTCACCGGCTACGCGGCCCTCGCCGTCGCCGTCGCCGTGCCGCTCGGCGCGGTCGGGGCCGGACACTGGTGGGGCTTCGAGTACTACCTGCGCACCGACAACGGGCACGTCGTGGTCGTCGCCGGCCTGTCGCCGACGCACCGGCAGGCCGTACACGACACGAAGCTGACCGTCGAGGGCCTCTCGCCGTCGCTGCGCCAACTCTTCGCCGACGGTCTGCCGGTCGCCGACTACGCCGACGGCGACCGGATCGCCAACGTCCTGGCCAGCCCCGCGACCGCGGCCGCCGACAGCTTCGCCGGCGAGCAGTTCGACCTCAAGACCGGCGAGTGCTTCGATTGGATCGGCGGATCGTCGCAGCTGCGCTACGTCGCCCAGTGCAACGCCGCCCACGTCGGCGAGGTCACCTTCGTCGGGCACCTGCCCTTCACCGTCGACCCGGGCGCGAAGGCGGTGACGGCGGCCTCGCGGGCGATGTGCGAGCAGTCGTACGGCGACTACCTGGGCGTGCCGTTCGGCCAGTCCTTCCTGCCGCTGGAGACCCCGCTGCTGCCGCCCGGCCTCGACAAGGCCTGGCACGCCAAGCCGGTGATCGCCTGCTGGCTCGGCTCCGTCGGCCCCTGGCCGCTGAAGGGCACCCGGACCGTGGCGGCCCTGCAGCAGAAGACCGCCTGGGGCCCGGCCGGCGGCTGCAAGGTCGAGGTGCCCGACGCGCTACGCATCACGGCGGAGCAGCCCAACGTACGATGCCTGGCGCCCGGCCCCGAGCAGCGCCTGAGCGTGCCCGGCGCCGGCTTCAACATCGACCTGGAGTTCGCCGCGATCGGCAAGTCAGCCGGCGGCGCACGCATCGGTGCCGGCTGCTTCGACGGCGCGAACCTGGGCAACGGGTACAGTTTCGAGGTCAACGCCGACGGAGTCATCGAAATCTACAAGCACGGCGGCGACCAGCACCCCAAGCTGGCCACGTCCGCCAAGCCCAAGAACGCCGGCCCACCGACCACGGCCTCGACTCCGCTCCAGGTAACCTGCAAGCCGACCGCGGACGGCGGAATCGAGCTGACGGCATTCTCCACCGGCAACCGCAAGGCAACCTTCGTGGACAAGGACAACCCGTTCACGTCACTGAGCCCCCGCCTGGTCCTGACCAACGCAGCAACCAGCGGCATGGTGATGACCACAATGATCTTCAGCGCCACCCGCCTCTGACCGCTGAAGTCCGCCGAGCCAGAGCCCCCTCCCGAAAAGTCGGCCGTCTCAACGACTTCGCACACGACAAACTCGACCGCTTCGGCTTGCAACTTGGAGCTCGACGACCAGGCGCCCTGCATGCGCTTGCCCACCCACCGGTGCGCCCGCGTCGCGCCAGTTCACACCGCGCAGCACAGCCTGGACTCGCATCGCGGCCGGTGACGCCCCGTGGCCGGCTCGGCAACCAGGGCAACAGCGGAACCTCGACTCCGCCCGGTGACGACACCACGGTCACGTCGGCGGCGACCGTGCTCTCGCTCGACCCCGACCACCCGAGGCGGTGAGCCCGGGGAGCGACCGACCCGGCGTCGGCCATGATGATCTCGTCGAGCCGCGCGCCCAGCGGCCGCCTCCAGGCCGTCCGATGGTCCAAGGCGACGGCCGGCAAGATCGGGTGCGCGGATGACAAGGTGGACGCGGCCCAGGAGAAGCACATGACGGCCGGGCCGCAGCGGGGCTCAACGGTGGCGAGGGACGCGCCCATGCGGCGGCGGGCCCACCGGTAGCGGGTGCCGGGGAGGACCCCGGTGGCACGGCATCGCCGGAACCACTCGGCCGTCGCTGCGGTGCTGACACAACGTCGCCGCAACGGCTTGGCCGGTGCGGCGAAGGTGACGCCACGGATCGACAGCACGCCGACTGGACAGGCCGGGAACGCGGCGACTGGACCGGCCGAGGGCGAGATGACTGGACGGGCCCGGAGCGAGGTGACGTCGGTGCGGGCTGGGAACGCGACGACGGCGAAGGCCTTGGCGAACGCTCTGGCGAAGGTGCACGAGCCACCGGCGGCGACGGTGGCCTCGACGGCCGGGCCCGAGATATCGGCGGCGGGAACGGCTGCGACGGTGCTGCGGCAAGGCCGCGCGGGCGAGACGGTCCGGGCAGGGCGGGCGCGGACGAATCGGAGCGAGGGTTGGGCTGGGCGGCGGGACAGCCGGAGTCGCACTGGGCCGGCGGACGGCCCGGGTTGGTCTGGGTCGGCGGACGGCGGGGAATGGGCTGGCTTTCCGGACGGCGGGGGTCTGGCTGAGTCACCGGACAGCCGGCGTCGGACTTCGTCACCGGACCACGGGAGCCTGACTGAGCCACCGGACCGCCGGAGTCGGGCTGGGCTGACAGACAGCCCGAGTCGGAGCGAACCGACAGACGGCGGGCGTCCGACTGCCTCACCGGACCACAGGAGCCCGACTGACCCACCAGACCGCCGAAATCGGGCTGCGCCGGCGGACGGCCCGGGTTGGCCTGAGTCGTCAAAGAACGACGGCGGGCGGCTCGGGCGTCCTGTTCGGCCCAATAGGCGGTGATCTCGGCGGTGCGGGCCTCGGCATCCAGACGGGCCAGACGCTCGGCATGGCGCGCCTCCAAACCACGACGGCGAGCCTCAGCGAACTCGGCCCGGACCGAACGACGACGAGCCACACGACCGCGGTGCTCAGCCAGCATCGCATCCAAGCGGCTACGCCACTCCGAGTCGGCGGTCGCGGTCAGCACCTCGCTCATGAAAACAACTTAGAACAAGGGTACGACAAAACCCGGCGACCAGGGAAAACAGCGGCCCGACCGACACCAAGGGCCCACAACACGATCTCGATCGGATTTAGGCGAAAGTCCGATTTGTCGTCGGCTTGGTCACGGATCGCGCGACGGGCGGGTGGGGATCGCGCTGTCAGGGGGCGGCTGGGAACCAGACGCGGGCGTGCAGGCCGGTCGGGGTGTTCGGCAGTAGATCGAAGTGGCCGCCCGAGGCGTCGACCAGGACTGCGACGATCGGCAGGCCCAGGCCGCTGCCGTCGACGTTCTGGGCGTCGGGGGCTCGCCAGAAGCGTTCCGTGGCCATCTCGCGCTGCTCCTCGGTCAGGCCGGGGCCGTTGTCGATCACGTGGAGGGCGACGCCGTTGTCGTCGGCGCTGGGGCGTACGGTCACTGTGGTGCCGGGGCCGGAGAACTTCACCGCGTTGTCGATCAGGGCGTCCAGGGCCTGGTCGATCGCGTTGCCCACGGCGCGGGCGCGCAGGGGCCGGGCCGGGCGCACGTAGCGCAGGGTGATGTCCTTCTTCGCCGCCACCGGCTGCCAGGCCAGCACCCGGGCCCAGGCGGTCTCGCCGGCGTCGAACTCGGTGAGGTCGTGCTTGCCCCGCTCGGCCCGCGCCAGGGCGAGCAGGCTGTCGAGCACCTCGCCGAGGCGCTCGGCCTCCTCCAGGGCCAGCCGGTGGCCCTCGACCGCCTGCGGGTCGGCGGGATCGACGCCGATGTCCTCCACGCGCAGGCGCAGCGCGGTGAGCGGGTTGCGCAGCTGGTGGCTCGCGTGGGACACGAATGCGCGCTGCCGCTCCAGGGAGTCGGCGACCGTGGCGGCCATCTCGTTGAAGGCGGTGCCAAGACGGCGCAGCTCCGGCGGGCCGTCGGCGGCGGGGACCCGGGCGGCGTAGTCGCCGGCGGCGAGCTCGTGGGCGGCCGCGTCGAGCTCGGCGACCGGGCGCAGCGTCCAGCGCGCCAGGGACCAGGCGGCCACGATGCCGGCGAAGAGGACCACGAGACCGCCGCCGGCCAGGACGCTCCAGGCCGTGCCGACGCCGTTGGCGTTGCGGCGGGTCGGCGAGACGATGACGACCGCGCCGATCACCTCGCCGTTGCGGCCGACCGGGACGGCGACCACGAGCGGGTCGGTGCGCCACGGCCAGATCGTGCCGTCGTCGCTGGCCTCCCGGCCCTCCAGCGCCCGGCGGGCCTGGCGCAGCACGGCCTCGTCGGCCAGGCGCAGGCCGGGCCGGGAGCTGAGCACCTGGTGGGCGTCCTGGTCGACGAGGACGGCGCCGACGCCGTACACGTCGTCGTAGCGGGTCAGCTCGGCGGCCAGCTCGCCGGTGTCGGAGTCGCGCAGGGCGGGCTCGGCGAGCGTGGCGAAGCGCGTCGCGTCGGCGAGCCGGTCCGCCACCAGCCGCTGGGTGTCGCGGCCGGCGATGGTCATCGCCAGCGGGACCTCGAGGGCGGCCAGCACGAGCAGCAGCAGCACGAGATAGACCGTGCCGAGCCGGACCCTCACGGCGCGAGCCGGTAGCCGACGCCGCGGACGGTCTGCACGAGGCCGGTCACGTCGAGCTTCGCGCGCAGCGACCCGACGTGCACGTCGAGCGTGTGCCGGCCCACGAAGCTCGTCTGCCACACGGCGAGGATCAGCCGGTCGTACGACACGACGACGCCGGGCGTGCGCGCCAGCACCGTGAGGATCTCGAACTCCTTGCGGGTCAGCGAGATCTCGCGCCCGCCGGCCACGACCCGCCGCGCCGCCACGTCGATGGTGACCGGTCCGGCGCTGAGCACCTCGCTGGGGATCGGCGCGGCCCGGGCGGCCCGGCGCAGGACGGCCTCGATGCGGGCGTTGAGCTCGGCCATCGAGTAGGGCTTGACGACGTAGTCGTCGGCGCCGGTCTGCAGACCGATCACCCGGTCGCGCTCCTCGGCCCGCGCGGTGACCGCGATGATGGCGACCGATTCGTCCTTACGCCGCAGGGTGCGACACACCTCAATGCCGTCGCCGTCCGGGAGATTGAGATCGAGCAGTACGAGATCGAACTGCTCGCTCGCGAACGTTCCCAGCGCCCCCTCGGCGGTCGGGCAATGCACGACCTCGTGGCCGCGCCGGCGCAGGGCCGTGGCCAGGGCAGCCGCCACCCGCGCATCGTCTTCCACCAACATCACCCGCATGGTGCGCCCATGGTACGGGAGGGGCACCTTCAAGAGTTCCTCAAGGAACGGCGGCGGCAGTTCCCGGGGCGGGGCGGCGATTGCCACGGTAATGCGGTGGACATCGTGTCGAGCGGCGAGCGCTATCGGGCCTCGACCGTCGCCGCGTTCGAGGCGGCCGTGCTGGTGCGATGTACGGGGGTGTGTGGAGGAGGAGGCCGTGCCCGGGCGCTGGGAGGCTCCCGGGCGCGTGTCTCATCGTCGCCGGCTGGCGTCCTGGCGGAGTTCAACCGCGGGGTGGCCGCCGAGCGCCTGGCGGAGCTGCTGAACGCGGCCGGCTACAGCGCGAGCGTGCACCGGTACACCGCCGGCAACCGGCACCGGTACGAGATCTTCCGCGTCTTCTCCGACGAGGGCGCCGCCGCCTTCCTGGACCGCGCCTGGGCGCAGGGCTACGGCGACCTGTGCGTCGCCGTGACCGAGCCGCGCTCGACCCGCCAGGTGCGCCACTCCCGCCGGCTGGCCGAGGCCGCGTGGCGGGGCGTGCTCATGGTCTCGGGGCCGGCCCGCAACGGCTCGCCGGGGCTGCGCGTCGCGGACCTGGCCACGGCGACGGTCCTGGTCCGCGCGGGCCGGATGATGGCGCTGCCGGTGCGGATAAGCACTCGTCCGGGCGGCCAGCTGCTGCTGGTCATGCCGGCCACCTCCGCGGCCTAGTCGCTGTTTATGCCCCGTCAGGGGAAAAATCCGAAAAGTCGCGGCGCGCAGCGCCCGACTTTTCGGCTCGGGTCACGCCTTCTGCGCGCGGTAGTAGCGGATCGCGCCGGAGTGCAGCGGCAGGGGCGGGGTCGAGATGGCGGAGCGGATGTTGAGCCGGGCCGCCGCCTGGTGGGCCTTCGCGAGATCGTCGCGGCCCTCGAAGAGCAGGCGCGTCACGCCGTACGCCAGCGGATCGCTCATCGTCGCGCGCACCACGAGGTAGTTGGCGATGCCGATCGCCACGGTCGGCTGGATGCCCGTGTAGGTCGAGGCCGGCACGACCCGCTCGGCGTAGTAGTCGCCGTAGCGGGCGCGCAGCTTCGGGACCGGATCGGCGAGGTTGAGCAGCCTGATCGGGAACTGCCTGGCCAGCTCGGCGATGGCCGAGACCGGCAGGCCGCCGGAGAAGAAGAAGCCGTCGATCGCGCCGGTGCGCAGGGCCTTCACCGAGTCGTCCAGGCCCAGCTGGACGCGCTCGACGGTGACCTCGGACAGGGTCAGCACGCGGTCGGCGGTGACCGCGGTACCTGAGCCCTGGGCGCCGACGGAGACGCGGTGGTTCTGCAGCTGCTTCAGGCCGCTGATGGGGCCGTTCGCGGAGACCACGACGTGGATGTGGTCGTCGTAGAGCCGGGCCAGGGCGGCGAGCTGCCGCGGGTGGGCCTTCTCGTTGTCGGCGGCGATGTCGGCCTGGGTGAAGGCCACGTCGGCGGTGTCGTTGAGCAGGTAGTCGACGTTGATCTGCGAGGCGGCCGTGGAAAGGACGCTGGCGTGGACGTTGGGCAGGTACTTCTTGGCGAGCTCGGCGATCGCGGAGCCGTAGCGGTAGTAGACGGCCCCGGGGCTGCCGGTGGCGATGCGCAGCGTGGCGGTGGCCTCCTCGCCGCCGGACTCGCAGGCGGCCAGCGCGGGCGCGGCGGCGACGAACGGGGCCGCCGCGGCCAGTGTCAGCAGGGGCCGGCGCCTCACGCGGCCAGGCCCAGCAGGGGGCCCAGGGCCGCGATGGTCTCGGCGGACCCGCGGTGGTGCAGGGTCGTCATGCCCATGGCCCGGGCCGGCTTGAGGTTGCCGGGCAGGTCATCGACGTAGACACACTCCGCCGGCACCAGCCCCACCGCCTCGGCGCCGAGCGCGTAGATCTCGGGGCTGGGCTTGCGCACCCCGACCTCGCCGGAGATGACGACCCCGTCGAAGAGCTCGGCGAGCAGGACGCGGTCGTACCGATCGACGCCCCACGAATTGGAGATGAGCCCGGTGCGGATGCCGGCCGCGCGGGCGGCCCGCACGAAGCCGAGCATCGCCGCGTCGTCGCCGGCGTCGCCCATCAGCCGCTCGATGAGGCCCTCGGCGGCGACGCCCGGCCCGAGCAGGGCGGCGAACCCGGCCTCGAACCCGGCGTCGGGCAGGGTGCCGTCCTCCAGGCCCGCGAGCAGCTCGCGGGCCCGCGGGTCGGTCCGGAACAGCTCGCGGACGGTCCCGGCCGGCAGCCCCTCCCGCGCGCAGAACGCGTCGAACGACGCGAACACGTCGGTGGTGAGCACGCCGCCCCAGTCCACCAGCAAGCCCCGGTGCGCAGTCATACCCCGAGGGTAGTCACCCGCGGGCCGTCTCATCGACCAGGGCGAGCACCACCTCCCGGTGCGAGGCCGCCCGGCGCTGCCGGGTCGCCGAGGTGCCCCGCCCGCGCAGGCCGTCGAGCAGCTCCAGCGCGGTGTCCCACTCCCCGCGCGCCTCCAGCGCCGGGCGTACGTGCGACAGCAGCGCGTCGATGCGAACGCCGGCCGGCACCGCGCTGCGGGTGGCCGGGTCGACGAGGTGGCCGCTGAGCCCCGAGCGGGCCGCCCGCCAGGTCGCCGCGCGGAGCAGGACCTGCGGCGCCTCCGGCAGCGCCCGCCCGGCGGCGTCCTCCTCGGCGGCGACCGTGACCAGGCCGCGGGCGAGCGCGGCGAGCAGGACCACGTCGTCGATGTTCGGGCAGGAGTCGGCGACGCGGACCTCGACGGTCGGGTAGCGCGCCGAGGGGCGGGCGTCGAAGTACACCATCCCGGCGTCGCTGATCACGCCGCTGTCCACGAGGGTGGCGACGACCCGCTCGTACTGCGCGGCCGAGTCCAGGTCCGGCGGCGGCCCGACGGTCGGCCAGCGCGAGCTGACGACGGTGCGGTAGGAGGCGTACCCGGTGTCGAGGCCGGCGAAGTACGGCGAGGAGACGCTCAGCGCCAGCAGCGTCGGCAGCCACTCGCGGATCCGGCGGGTGATGCGCACCGCCAGGTCCTTGTCCGCCACCCCGACCTGCACCTGGCACGCGGCGACCTGCTGCTCGTCGACGAGCTGCCGGTACTCCTGGGCCATGCGCTCGTAGCGCTCGTCGGGGTACACCCGGCTGGGCGTGCTCCCGGAGCCGGGCACGGTCCCGGCCGCCACGATCGCGAGCCCGAGGCGCCCCGAGGCCGCCACGAGCGCCCGGCGCTTGTCCACCAGATCGGCCCGCAGCGCCGTCAGCTCGGTCCGCACGGCACTGGCGGTCTCGACCATCGAGCGGTGCAGCTCCGGCTCGGCGTCGACACCTCGCAGCACCCGCCGCGCGGCCGGCTTCAGCTCGCCGGTCTCGGCGTCGACGACGTGGAACTCCTCCTCCACGCCGATGGTGTCCCCGACGCTCACCACCGCTGGTGCACCGGATCGCGCACGAGCTCGTCGTAGACCTCGGCCACCGCCGCGTGCGTCTGCGATGTCAGCGACGGCAGCGTGGCCGCCTCGGCGTTGCCGCGAGCCTGCTCGCCGTTGCGCGCCCCGGGGATGACCACGCTGACGGCCGGGTGGTCGATGATCCAGCGCAGCGCGAACTGCGTCATGGTCATGCCCCCGGGCTTGAGCGCCGCCAGGCGCCGCACGGCCCGCAGCCCGACCTTGTAGTCGACCCCGGAGAAGGTCTCACCCTGGTCGAAGGCTTCACCCTTGCGGTTGTACGTCCGGTGGTCGTCGGCGGCGAAGGTGGTCCGCTCGTCGTAGCGCCCCGACAGCAGCCCGCTGGCCAGCGGGACCCGGGCGATGATGGCGACCCCGGCCTTCTCGGCCGCCGGCAGCACCTCGTCGAGCGGCTTGAGCCGCAGCATGTTGAAGATGATCTGGACGCTGGCCACGTTGGGCCGGGCGATCGCGGCGAGGGCCTCCGCGGTGGTCTCGACGCTCACGCCGTACGCCTTCATGCGCCCTTCGCCGACCATCCCGTCGAGCGCGTCGAAGACGGCGTCGGAGGCGTAGACGGGGGTCGGCGGGCAGTGCAGCTGCACCAGGTCGAGGGTGTCGACGCCAAGGTTCTCGCGGGAGCGGTCGTTCCAGGCGCGGAAGTTGTCGAGGTTGTACCGCTCGGGCTCCTGCGGCACCCGGCGCCCCATCTTCGTCGCCACCGTGACCTTGCGGCCTTCCGGCAGCGAGCGGGTGAACTGCCCGACGATGCGCTCGCTGCGCCCGTCGCCGTAGACGTCCGCGGTGTCGATGAACGTCACGCCGGCCTCGTGGGCGGCGGTCAGCGTCGCCAGCGCCTCGTCCTCGTCGACGCGGCCCCAGTCGGCGCCGAGCTGCCATGCGCCGAGCCCGACGACACCGACGGGGACGCCGGTGCGCCCCAGAATCCTCTCCTGCATGGAGTCCACCCTAAGGCGCACCGGATCGTCGTGCCGGTCTAGAACACCGGCGTTGCTTTGCGTACGCCGCCGGAGCGCCGGTAGTTGTTCAGGCGCGTGATGCGCTGCCCCACCGGCTTGCTGATGTCGATGTCGTACTCGACGCCCGAGATCGTGTCGTAGTTGTAGTCCGGCACGGACGGGTCGCTGATCGTCGCCGGGTCGACCGGGGCGAGTACTTCGCCGAGTACTCCAGGTAGGCCCGCACCTCGGCGCCGCTCAGCACGACGGCCTCGAGGGTGTTGTCATAGATGTACAGGCCGGCGACGTCCTTGATCCTCACCTGGGCGCCGGTGGCGGTGTTGGTGACGAACCGCTGCGGGATGTCGTTGTGGGCGTGGCCGAACAGGATCGCGTCGATGCCCGGCACCTGGGCGGCGATGAGCGCCGACGGGTTCTCGTTCGGGCCCCGCCGTGCGCCGAGATCAGCACGATGTCCGCCCCGCGGCGGCGCATCTGCGGCACGTACTTCGCGGCCGTGGCCACCATGTCCTCGAAGCGCAGCTTGCCCTCGACATTGGCCCGGTCCCAGATGGCGACGCCGGGGTTGGTGAGGCCGAGGATGCCGACGCGCAGGTCATGGTGCTCAGGACGCCTCGTGGGCGTCCCGAGCATCGTAACGGCCGATCAATCCTTCGATGCCCGCCAGATACGTGTCCCGATCGACGCGCCCGGCCAGGACGCGCTGGATGACGTACCCCTGCACCAGCCCCACCACGACGGCGGCCACCGCCACCGGATCGGCCTCGGGCCCGAGCTGCCCGGCGTCGCGGGCCCGCGCGGCGAGTGCGGTGGCGCTGGCCCGGATCCGCCCGTAGATGCCCCCGACCAGTTCCGCGAACGCCGGGTCGTGCGCCGCCTCCCCCCACACCTGCACGGCGATGCGCACCGGCCCGTCCTCGGCGAGGTTGGCGTCGATCTGGGTGAGCAGCTCGCCGAACGCCTGGTGCAGCGGCGGGACCGGCTCCTGCACGAGCAGCTGGTCGAGGGTGGCGAGGATGCTGCCGACCTTCTCCTCGGCGATGGCGCGGATAAGCTCGGACTTGCTGGAGAAGTAGCGGTAGAACGCCCCGACCGAGAGCCCGGCCTCCTTGATCACGTCCTGCATGGACGTCTGGTGGAACCCGTTGCGGATGAAGCAGCGCGTGGCCGCCTCGACGATCTGCTCGCGGCGGGCGGCCAGGTGGGCTTCGGATACACGGGGCACGCCCCGATCTTAGAGCGAACGCTCGCTTTCTTTTCCCTCGCCGGTCCTTTTCCCCCGGGGTCGCGCGGGCTCCGGCGCGCCTCGCCACGGGGCGGCGCGACGCGGGTCAGGTCGGCGGTAGCGCGGCGAACTTGCGCTCCAGGCTGTCGACCAGCGCGTCCAGGCCCAGCTCGAAGGCCGAGTCGTCGACCTGGGCGTGGCGGCCGGCCAGGCGGTGGGCGTCGCGCAGGCGGGGGTAGTCGGCGGCGTACAGCTGCGGGTCGTCGACGAAGCCCAGGGCGAACGAGCCGAGGGCGGAGCCGGCCACGAAGTAGCGCATCGCCGCGCCGATCCGGGTCGCCTGCGCCGGCGGCCAGCCCGCGTCGACCAGCGCGCCGTAGACCGCGTCCGCCAGGCGCAGGGACGCCGGGCGGCGGGCCGGGCCGCGGGCCAGGAACGGCACGACGTTCGGGTGGGCGCGAAACGCCGCCCGGTAGGCGCGGGCCCACGCGCGCAGGGCGGCCGGCCACGGGTCGCGGCCGAGCATCGACAGGTCGACCTCCGCCACGATCGCGTCGCCGATGGCGTCGACGATCTCCTCCTTCGTGGCGAAGTGGTTGTACAGCGACGGCGCCTGCACCCCGAGCTCACGCGCCAGGCGCCGGGTCGAGAGCGCGTCGAGTCCCTCCGCGTCGACGATCGCGGTCGCGACCTCGACGATGCGGTCGCGGCTCAGCAGAGGCGTTCGGGGACGGGCCATGAGTACGATCCTAGAAACACGGGATCGTCCAGGGGCGCCTCCGCGCGGCGAGCAGTTCGGGCGGAAGATCGCCTCGTTCCAGCTCGTCCAGCAGCTCATCGCAAGTACCTGCGCGACGCGCGGGTCACTACGGTGTACGAGGGGACCAGCCAGATCCAGAAGCTCATCATCGGCCGCGCTCTCACCGGCGTGAGCGCGTTCGCGTAGGGGGCCAAGCCATCGTGATCGACGTCATCAATCCCGCCACCGAACAGGTCATCGGCACCGTCTCGCCCGGCGACGTCGCGGCCGCCGTCGCCGCGGCGCGCGCCGCCCAGCCCGGCTGGGCCGCCCTCCCCCGCGCCGAGCGCGCCGCCCGGCTGCGGGCACTGCACGAGGGCCTGAGCGCGGCCGCGCCCGAGCTCGCCGAGCTCATCAGCGCCGAGATGGGCGCGCCGCTGCCGATCGCGCGCAAGGTCCAGGTCGGGCTGCCGCTTTCGACCCTCGCCTCGATTATCGAGCTGCTGGAGAAGCCCGAGGAGCCCGAGCGGGTCGGCAACTCCGAGATCTACCGCGAGCCCGTCGGGGTCGTCGGCGCGATCACCCCCTGGAACTATCCGCTGCACCAGACGGTGGCGAAGGTCGCCCCGGCCCTCGCGGCCGGCAACACCGTCGTGCACAAGCCCAGCGAGGTCGCCCCGCTGTCGGCGGACCGCCTCGCCGAACTGGTCCGCGCGGCGGGGATCCCCGACGGGGTGTACAACGTCGTGCACGGCCACGGCGACCCGACCGGCGCGCAGCTGGCCGGGCACCCGGGCATCGACCTGGTCTCCTTCACCGGCTCCACGGTCGCCGGGCGCAAGGTCGCCGCCCTCGCCGCCGCCAATGTCACCCGGGTCGCGCTCGAGCTCGGCGGCAAGTCGGCCAACGTGATCCTGCCCGACGCCGACCTCGCCGCCGCGGTCAAGGTCGGGGTCGGCAACTGCCTGCTGAACTCCGGCCAGACGTGCACCGCCTGGACCCGCATGCTGGTGCCCGAGTCCCGCCACGACGAGGCCGTGGAGCTGGCGGTGGCGGCCGCGGCGAAGTACACCGTGGGCGACCCGTCCGCCCCGCAGACCCGCCTGGGCCCGCTCGCCTCGGCGGCTCAGCGCGACCGCGTCCTCGGCTACGTCCAGCGCGGCCTGGCCGACGGGGCGACGATGGCCTTCGGCGGCGGGGCGGTCCCGCCGGTGGGCTACTACGTGGCCCCCGTGATCTTCACCGGCGTCGACCCGGACGCGGCGATCGCCCAGGAGGAGATCTTCGGGCCTGTGCTGTCCATCATTCGGTACCACGATGAGGACGACGCCGTGCGGATCGCCAACGCCACGAAGTACGGCCTGGCCGGCGCGGTCTGGTCGGCGTCGCGGGAGCACGCGCTGGCGGTGGCGAGGCGGCTGCGCACCGGCCAGGTCGACATCAACGGCGGCGCGTTCAACCCGTCGGCGCCCTTCGGCGGCGTCGGCCATTCCGGGTACGGCCGCGAGCTGGGCAGGTACGGCTACGAGGAGTTCACGGCGGTGAAGGCGATCCAGCTCTGACCCGCACCCCCGCCCTGATGCAAGGAGTTCCGGCGATGACTCTCGCGGCGGTCATGCGTACCCTCGACGGCCCCCTGACGGTCGAGGAGATCGACCTCAACCCGACCGGCCCGGGCCAGGTCCGGGTCCGCCTGGCCGCGGCCGGCGTCTGCCACTCCGACCTCTCGCTGGCCAACGGCACCCTGCGCCAGCCGCTGCCGGCGGTCCTGGGCCACGAGGGCGCCGGCGTCGTGACCGAGGTCGGCGAGGGCGTGACGAGCGTGCGGCCCGGCGACCACGTGGTCCTGAACTGGTCCCCACCGTGCCGGGCATGCTGGTTCTGCGACCACGGCGAGCCGTACCTGTGCGCGCACGCCGACGACGCCCGGGCGGTCCCCTTCGCCACGTCCGCCGGCACCCCCGTCTACGCCGGCCTGGGCACCGGCGCCTTCGCGTCCGAAACGGTCGTCGGCGCCCACGCCTGCATCCCGGTCCCGCCCGACATCCCCCTGGCCGAGGCCGCACTGCTGGGCTGCGCGGTGCTGACGGGCGTGGGCGCGGTCACCAACGCGGCCCGGGTCCGCCCGGGCGAGACGGTGGCCGTGATCGGCCTGGGCGGCGTGGGCCTGGCCGCGATCCAGGGCGCCCGCATCGCCGGCGCCTCGGAGATCATCGCGGTCGACCCGTCCCCGGCCAAGGAACCCCTGGCCCGCTCCCTGGGCGCCACCCACTTCGTGCCCCCGCACGCCGGCCTGCCGAAGGAGATTCGCACCCTGACCGGCGGCCTGGGCGCCGACCACGCGATCGAGTGCGTGGGCCGCGGCGAGACGATCCGCGCGGCGTGGTCCTCAACCCGCCGCGGCGGCACGGCAACGGTCGTCGGCCTCGGCTCGGCCCAGGACCCGGTGACGTTCAACGCCCTCGAGGTCGCGTTCTTCGCCCGCAGGATTGTCGGCTGCATGTACGGCAACACCGACCCCGCGGTCGACGTGCCGATCCTGCTCGAACACTACCGCGCCGGCCGCCTGAACCTGGCCGCCCTGGTCACCGACGAGGTGGACCTGTCCGGCATCGGCGAGGCGTTCACCCGGATGCGCTCCGGCCAGGGCGCCCGCACCCTGGTCCGCTTCCAATCACCCGCCGCCTGAGCGGCTCACCGGCGCCGGTGCGCTCGAAGGCGATCACGCGGTCACCTCGCGATACGCCGCCGGGTCGAAGCGGCGCAGGCGGAGACGGTACGCCCACGACGAGCCCGGCCACATGGTCGAGTTGCGGCCCGTCGCGTCGATGTACCAGCTGCTGCACCCGCCGGTCATCCACACCGTCGTCGCCGTCCGCTTGTCCAGCGCGGCGACGAATCGCGCCTGGGCCTCGGGGCGGGGCTCCACGGCTCGCAGGCCCTTGCGGCGCATGGTGTCGAGGGCCGACAGGACGTACGCGATCTGCGCCTCGATCATCAGCACGACCGAGTTGTGGCCGAGTCCGGTGTTCGGGCCCAGCAGCAGGAAGAGGTTCGGGAAGCCGGCGACCGTCGTGCCGCGGTACGCCTTCGGGCTGCCCTGCCAGTGCTCGGCCAGGCTGCGCCCGTCGCGGCCGCGGATGCGTTCGGTGATCGGCAGGTCGGTGACGCGGAAGCCGGTCCCGAAGACGATCACGTCGGCCGGATGCTCGGTGCCGTCGCGGGTGACGACGGCGTGCGGGCGGATCTCGGCGATCGGGTCGGTGACGACGTCGACGTTGTCGCGGGCGAGCGCCGGGTAGTAGTCGTCGGACTTGAGGATCCGTTTGCAGCCCATGCGGTACTGCGGCGAGAGTTTGGCCCGAAGTGCCGGGTCCTTGACGCCGCGGCGCAGGTTGCGCACGGCGGCCCGCTGGGCGAACCGCATGAGCGCCGGGCGCAGGAAGGCGATCACGGTCGCCTCGGTCCGCCAGTACACCAGTGTCCGCGCGAGTCGCTGGGCGCCGGGAACGCTGCGGTACATCCGCCGCTCCCACGCCCGCAGCGGCCGTTCGCCGCGGGCCACCACCCACGCCGGGGTGCGCTGGAACAGCGTCACCCGCCCCGCGGCGGGCTGGATCGCCGGCACGATCTGGATCGCGGACGCGCCGGTGCCGATCACGGCGACCCGCCGCCCGGCCAGCCGCACGCCGTGGTCCCAGCGCGAGGAGTGGAACGCCTCGCCCCGGAACGTCTCGAGGCCGGGCAGCTTCGGGATCACCGGTTCGTTGAGCGGGCCGCCGGCGGCGATGAGCACGTCCGCGGTCCACTCGCCGCGCGAGGTGGCGATCCGCCACCGGGCCTCGGCGGCGTCCCAGGCGGCCTGGCGCACCTCGGTGCCGAAGCGGATCGCGGGGCGCACGCCGAAGCGCTCGGCGCACTCGCGCAGGTACGCCCAGATCTCGGCCTGCGGCGAGTAGGTGCTCGACCACGCCGGATTCAGGGCGAAGGAGAAGGAGTACACCTGGGAGGGCACGTCGCACGCGCAGCCCGGATAGGCGTTGTCGCGCCAGGTGCCGCCCAGCTCGCCGGCGCGCTCGAAGATCACGAAGTCGTCGTGGCCGCGCCGGCGGAGCCGGATGGCCGCGCCGAGGCCGGCGAAGCCCGCGCCGATGATCGCGATCCGGGTATGCACTGGCGACCCCCTTGGTACTATCTGGTACCAAGGCACGTTACCATCGCGGGGCGCAACGGAGCCCGCCCCGGCACAGGGAGGGCCCCTTGCTGCCCGGCGGTGCCTCACATGCCCAGGAGGCGGTCCAGGTAGTCGCGGTAGCCGCGCACGGCCGCGCGCAGCCGCTCGGTGTCCTCGCCCTGGTGATCCTGCCACGCCGCGAGCTCGCGCCGCTGCGCCTGCAGGGCGTTGGTGATCTTTCCAACGGCCTCGCCGACCAGCGCGTCCGCCTCGCCGGCGACCGCGCGCGGGTCGTCGATGAAGCGCAGCTGCAGCTCCCGCCACCGCTCGCGCAGCCCGTCGACCGCGCCGTCGGCCCAGACCGCCCCGACGGCCGCCACGTCGACGGACCCCGGACGCGACCCGCTCTCCCCCGAGTCGACCTCCTCGGTCACCGGCTGCTCGATGGCGTCCGGACCGTCCGCGACGTCCACCGACCCCGCGCGGGCCTCGTCCTCGCGGTCGTCGGCCAGGACCGTGTCGCGGTCGACCACGTCGACGTCGTCGTGGGAGGCGGCGGTGTCCGGGCCGGCGGAGCCGGAGGCGTAGGTGCCTGCCGGGTACCGCTCCCCGTCCGGCTCCTCCCGGTGCGGGGCCCGGGCGGTGCCGACCGCGACGTCCTCGTGCTCGCCGTCGCGCTGGCCGGGAACGTGCGTCTGGTGCTGCTCCTGGTGCGTCATCGCGGTGTCCTCCCCCGGCCCTACGACCGGCTGCCGGTGTCGTGGGGCGCTGCGCGGCCGACGCGTTGTGCGGGGACGCCCGCGTGGTCGTCGCCGGTGCCGAGCAGCTCCGCGAACAGGGTGCGGTAGTGCACCACGGCCCGGCGCAGCTGCTCGGTGGTCGCCTCGTCGCGCTCGGAGAGCCGCGAGATCTCGTGGGCGTCGCGGTAGTGACCGAGCGTGCGGGCGTGCTCGACCGACAGGTGGGCGAGGTGGTCCTCGTAGTCACCGGTGGGGTAACCACGCTCGCCGATCACCCGCGTGAGGAGCGCGTCGGCGTCGCGCACGGCACCGTGCGGGTCGTCGAGGAAGCGGGCCTGGATCTCCTCCCACTGGGAGGTGTACCGGGCCCGCGCCGCGGGGTCGAGCTCCTTGATCTCCAGCTCGGCGTGGCGCCGTTCGCGCTCACGAAGCTCACGTTCGGCGGCGAGGCGGCTGTCCCGGTCGGCCACGGCCCGGTCGTACTCGGGGCCGAACCGGTTCCGCAGGGCCCGGCGCCGGGTGACGAACCAGATGCCGTAGCCGATCGCGGCGATCACGACCAGAAAAATGATCGTGACCAATACTTGGGTGGCTGTCATGGCGGTCCTCCTTCAATGGAGGTATTCCGCGCGGCGCCGCCCCTCAAACGGTGTCAGGAACCGACCAGGTGGTTGAGGAAGTCGCGATACCCGTAAACCGCCGCCCGCAGCTGCTCGGTGTCGTCGCGCCCCGACACGCGCCAGGTACTGAGCTGGTCCTTGCGCGCGTTGAGCGAGGCGGTCACCCCGGCGAGGGCGTCGTCGACCAGCCGCTCGGCCTCCCCGGCCGCGGTCTGCGGATCGTCGACGAAGCGCAGCTGCAGCTCCTGCCAGCGGGTCCGCACCTCGTACGCGTGCGCCTCGCTCGTCAGCGGCGCGGTCGCGAGGTAGCCGGGGCTGCCGCCGTAGGGGACCGAGGACATCGGCGCGGCCTGCGGCACCGCCGCCACCGCGGGCGGACGCGGGGCGGCCGGACCCGCCGGGGCCATCGGTCCGGCGGGGGCCACCGGAGCGCCCGGAGCCATCGGCGCCGCCGGCACCGCTGCCGGGGCGGCCGGGGCGGCGGGTACCGGAGGCACCGACGTCGCGACCTCGGCCTCCTCTTCCTCCTCCTTGCCGCCGCGCAGCAGGATCCATCCGCCCACCGCCAGGGCGAGCACCACCAGGCCGATCGTGATCGTCGTGGAGTTCATGCGCTCCTCCTCACAGTCCGAGGATTCGGTCGAGGAACTCGCGGTAGTCGCGCAGCGAGGCACGCAGGTTCTCGGTGTCCAGCCCCCGGGCGGCCCGCTGCTGGTGCAGCTGTCCGCGGCGGGCGTCCAGCGACGCGGTCAGCGAGGTGACCGCCTCCTGCACCAGCCGCTCCGCCTCCCCCGCGACCAGGTGCGGGTCGTCGATGAAGCGCAGCTGGAGCTCCTGCCACCGGCCCCGGATGCGTTGCCGGTCGGACTCGTTCCACAGCCCGGCCAGCGAGCCCGAGCCCGGCCGGGCCGAGCCGCCGGTCGGAGCCGGGGCCGAAGCCGAGACCGGGGCGGGGCCCGAGGCCGGAACCTGCGCCGAGGCCGAGACCGAGCCCGAGGCTGCGGCCGGGCCCGAGGCCGGCTCCGGGGAAACGCTGGGTGGTTCCGCGGGCGGGACATCCTCGTCAGCCTGGGGCGCCAGCTCGTCGCCTTCAGGTTGCATGCGCGCGTTCCTCTCCATCGGGAACTCGCGCGCTACCCCGGGGTACCGGGACAAAAGCCACTCTCCAGGGTGACCCGGCGTGACCGGCGCCACGCTTGAGGCTCTTCGCAAGCCGACCGCAAGTGCTCGCCAAGTCCTTGACGGCAGAGTGCGGAGCATGACGAACTCCTGCAAGTCCTGGGCCGGACCGACCTTCACCCCGACCGCTGCCGCCGGCTCAGCCGCGCGCTTGGACCAGGGCAAAAGCGCCGCTGGTACGCCATGACGCGGGCAGGCCTCGCTCCGCGCCCGCGGCCAGCCCGGCGACCACGTCGGACTTCACCGTCCGCAGGGCGGCGACCGGCCCCGGAAAGTACGCGCTGACCTCCTCGAACGGCGTGGTCGCCGGCCACGCCCGATCCCCGACCAGGCGGCGGTAGTTGAGATCCCCCTTGAGGATGGTCAGCTCCGCCGCCGCGAAGCGGGCCGCGAGCCCCGCCGGCGCGTCGTGGAACGTCAGCGGCGCGCAGTAGAAGTCCTCGGTGTGCAGTCGCAGTGTGCCGGCGCGCAGGGCCGCGTCGAGCCGCCCGCCGACCGCGCTGCCAGGCGGGAACCGGCGCAGCTCGGCGAGCACGTCGGCGGTGAGCGCGTCGGAGACGAAGTACGGCGCCGGCTTGACGTGCAGCTCGGCCCGCGATGCCCGCCCGGTGCGCAGCAGGAAGTCGATGAGCACCAGGTCGGGCAGCAGCTCCCGCCCGGCGTTGTCGGCGACCACGATCACCGCCCCGCCCCGGGCCAGCTCCCACAGCCGCTCGCTGTCGTCCACGAGCAGCTCGTCGACCCGCTCGGTGTGCCCCGCGACGAGCCGGAAACCCAGGTCGGCCCGGTTGCCCCAGAGCGCGGCCCGCACCAGCCCCGCCGCCTGCTCCGGCTCGGGCAGCTCCTGCAGCGCGTCGAGCTCGGCCAGCTCCCGCTCCCCCGGCAGGTCGGCGGCCTTCTGCGGCCCGAACGGGTCGATCCCCCGCCAGGCACCCTCACCGTAGTAGCCCACGGCCTCCAGCAGCCGCCGATAGAAGAAGTTCTCGGCGAAGAGGAACGGCACGTCGTACCACGACCGCCCGAACAGGTCCGCGCCCCACACCGCCCACGCCGCGGCGTCGTGCGCGCCGGCATCCAGCGGTGTCACGACCCGCTCCTGCAAGAGCATTTCAAGCCGCGCCTGTACGTCATGTGCGTACGGAAGATCCGCCAGCACCCGCCGCACGATCTTCGGGTGCCGGTCGCGCAGCACCGACTGCGGGAACGACCCCGGCTCGTTACTGAGGATGACGGATGGCTCGGTACGCATTGGGGCAGTATCGCCCGTAAACTCGAACCATGTCGTCGGACGATTGGTTCTACGCGCTCTTCGTGATCGGCGCCGCGCTGCTGATCGCCGTGCTCGTGCTGGCCGTCGTCCTGGCCGTGCGGGTGTGGAAGACGGGCAAGTATCTGCAGGCGATGGGCGTCGGCGGCCGGTGGGTCTTCTGGGGCGCGATCATCTACACGATCTTCCCGATCGACCTGCTACCCGACCCGATCTACCTCGACGACGTCGGCGTCCTCGGCGGCGCCCTCATCTACCTGAGCCGCCTGGCCGTGAAGGCGCGGCAGAACCGCCAGCAGCCGGGCGCCGGCCTGCCCCCGCAGGTCCAGCGCCGCCCGCCGCAGCGCACCCGCTGACGCCGGCGAACTTCGTCAGGGATTGCTCCGATCCCGGCCAACCCAGGCCCGCCCCGAAGGCTGACTTGTCCGCGCGGTAGATCCCGGACGCGTCGTCGAACCGGCCGACCGGGCGCTCCCTCTGCCGGAAGGTGACCTCCACCCGGCCGATCTCGTCGTGACCGAACTCGATGTAGCAGATGCCCCGGCGCGAGCGCTTGACCAACGCGGCCGGCGCAACCCCCCGCCCATCGACGACCACTCGAAATCCGCCAAAACGGTCGATTCGCGTCATGCCATCCTCGACGCATTCGCCGCGCCCAATGATCGACTCGCCACGGACTTCGGGGCGAGCGGGCGACCCGCGTTCCTGCGATGATCGGTGCATGAACGGCATCGCGGTTGTTCCCGTCCCCGCCCGGGTCGAGCCCGCGCCGGGCGTCACCTTCACCCTCCCGCCCCGGGCGGTCATCCGGTCGGACTCGGCCGCCGCCGGGGAGGCCCTCGCCACCGCGCTGCGACCCGCGACCGGGTTCGCGCTGCCCGTCGTCGAGCGGCACACGGAGCCGGACATCGAGCTGCGCCTCGGCGAGCCCGACCCCGCGCTCGCGGACATTTCCGAAGCTCCCGAATCGGGGTACGAGATCGTCGTGGAAAGCGGTCGCGTTGTCGTTCGGGGGCGAACCGAGGCCGGGCTGTTCCACGGCGTGCAGACGCTGCTGCAGTTGTTCCCGTCCGCCGTGGACAGCGGCACCGTCCAGCATGGACCGTGGACCGTCCCAGGTGGACGGATCCTCGACGCGCCCCGATACGCCTACCGCGGCGCGATGCTGGACGTCTCGCGGCACTTCTTCGGCGTCGACGCGCTGATACGGTTGGTCGACGAGCTCTCGCGGTACAAGCTCAATGTCCTGCATCTGCACCTCAGCGACGACCAGGGCTGGCGGATCGCGGTCGACGCGTGGCCGCGGCTGGCCACCGTGGGCGGCGCGACGCAGGTCGGGGGCGGTGCCGGTGGCTGCTACACGAAGGCCGAGTTCGCCGCGCTGGTCGCCCACGCGGCCGCGCGGCACGTCACGATCGTGCCCGAGATCGACATGCCGGGCCACACCAACGCGGCGCTGAGCGCGTATGCGCAGCTCAACGCGGACGGGGTCGCCCCCGGGGCGTACACGGGCGTCGACGTCGGCTTCAGCACGCTGGCCGTGGACCGCGAGGTGACCTACGACTTCGTGCGCGACGTGCTCGCCGAGGTCACCGCGCTCACCCCCGGGCCATACCTGCACATCGGCGGCGACGAGGCGAAGAGCACGTCCACAGAGGACTATCTGGCGTTCATGGGCCGCGTGCAGCCGATGGTGACCGCGCTGGGCAAGACGGTCGTCGGGTGGCACCAGATCGGCTCGGCGCGGCGGGAGCCGGGGCGGATCGTGCAGTACTGGGGCCACGAGCCGGAGCCGGACGAGGACCTGCGCGCGGCGCTCGCCGCGGGCGACCGGGTGCTGCTGTCGCCGGCGGACCGCGTGTACCTGGACATGAAGTACGACGCCGGGACCCGCATCGGGGTGGACTGGGCCGGGCACATCACGACGCGCACGGCGTACGACTGGGATCCCGGCACCCTGCTGCCCGGCCGGCCGGACGTCATCGGCGTCGAGGCTCCACTGTGGACCGAGACCGTCGCGACCGTCGCCGACATCGACCTGCTCACGTTCCCGCGCCTGGCGGCCGTCGCCGAGGTCGCGTGGTCGCCGCAGGCCGCCCGCGACTGGACATCGTTCCGTTCCCGCCTGGCCGCGCAGGGTCCACGGTGGACGCTGCGCGGGATCGGCTTCCACCCGGACCCGGAGATCCCCTGGGTTTAGCGCTTCCTGGGACTAGCGCTTCCGGGTTTAGTGCTTCCGGGTTCAGTGTTTCCGGGCGACCAGCACGTCGCGCAGGATCGCCTGGTCGACCCGGTGCTTGAACGACTGGTACGGTTCATCCTGCACGACCTCGAGCCCCGCGGCGGCCAGCAGTCCGGCGGCCAGCTCCCGTTTGGCCACGAACGTGTTCCACGCCACGCCCATCGCCCCGCCGGGCCGCAGCAGCCGCGCCCACACCGGCGCCGCCTCCGCGAGCAGGTCCTCCGGGCTGCGCACCAGACCCTTGCCCGCCGTGCGGCTGCCATGCTGTACGCCATACGGCGCATCGGTCACGATCAGGTCGAAGGTGCCGTCCTTGAAGAACTCCCGCGCCCGCACGGTGTCGGCGTTGACGACGTCGAGCAGCTGGACGGCGCCCGACTTGTAGTCGTCCCGATCGGCGGCCAGCTCGATGCGCAGCCGCTTCGCGACCACCTGCCGCTCCCGCCGCACCGGCCCGAATTCGGCCTTGTGCTTGATACGCTTACGCTTGAGCCAGGTCTGGATGAAGGTGGCGTACGCCTCGAAGTCCTTCTGGTCCCGATCTACGCCGGCCGCGTCGAACCCGTACATGAGCGCCTGGTTGAGCGTCGTCCCCCGCCCGCACAGCGGGTCGAGCACCCGGAACCGCCGCTGCAGCATCTGCGGCGCAAACTCCGAAGCCAGCAGCGTGACATTCAGCAGCAGCTTCGTGAACTGCTCATTCGTCTTACCCTGATACTTCTGGATCGTGATGAGATCATCGTCGAACCGGTCCAGCCGCGCCACCTCCACAGGCCGCAGCAACTCCCCGACGACCTCGAACAGCGCGTAGACCGACGAGAGGTTCCCGAGCACGGCGACATCCCCCGCGGAGAGCGAATCCGCCTCGAACGTCACATACGACACCCCGCCGACAACCCTGGTCCCGACCTCGGCAAGCCGCCCCCCGAGCACCCCCCGGTCGAACGCGACCAACTCGGCCCGCGTGAGCTCGACGGACGCGTCGGCATAGACCCGATTGGCGGAGGGCAGGATAAGCAGCGCATACAGTGCCATAGACCCCCCACCCTACCGACACGCCCGATACCGATGTGCATCCGCCGCCCCGCGTGATGTAGAGTTCCACGACAGGGGGCGATTGGCGCAGCGGGAGCGCGCTTCGTTCACACCGAAGAGGTCACTGGTTCGATCCCAGTATCGCCCACCGCCGAGGGTGAAGCCTGCTCATAGGGCTTCGCCCTCTTTCGCCGTCGGCGGTGGATTCCTCGCGCTCGCTTCGCTCGCTCCAGGCGGGGGGCTTCGCCACCCCGCACCCCCCGATACCTCGCTTTGCATCGGATCGGCTCGCTTCGCATCGGGACTACTGCGCTTCGCGTGAGGATTAGATCGCCGACATCGAGGACTGTGCGGTGCTCGCGGGGGGTTTTCGGTCGTTGGGGGGGCCTTGATCCGGTTATCGGGGCTCACCTGGCTTTACCTTCTGGTGGGCGCTGCTCACAGGCCGTCCATCGCCTCCGTGCCGTGTGTCAGGGCCGGGCGCAGTTGGTGGCGTCATTGCCTTTGCCGTTCGTAGCGGATACCACGCCGGAACGTTGTCTCCGTTCGAATTGACAGCTGCGGGATCGTGGGCTCGTTCCGCGGGCGGGTTATGGGCGGCGCGGGCGCAGCGCTCGGTGGCCGTGCCGGCGTTCCCCGACCATCGACCGACCCGCTCCATCACGCTGGCCGCTGCGGGCAGCACTTGATCATGAGCAGGTATGCGATCTCGCCCGGGCCTATGCCTCACCCGTCGAAGCGGGACCAGCGGAATCCGTGTTCGAGCAACGGCGTCAGGGTCCCGCGGTGGACCGCGCCGAAGCCTACGACAGCCTCGTTCTCGTCGCTGATGACCTGCGTGAGCAGGCCCGGGGCCACGAAGAACCGCCCGGCCGTGTAGGTCGGCAGGAACGGACTCAGGGGTACGGAACGCAGCATGCTCCACAGCGCGTTGAGGTGGGCGGTCAGCATGCAGTAGGTCGATGCGTGAAAGGGGGCGGCAATCATGGCTTCGTTGAGGGTGAACTGCAGGAGGAAGCGGCTGAGTGGCTCCTCTTCGAGGATCGTCTCCGGTTCCGCAGCGTAGGGGTCTTCGGTGAGCCATACGCGGGGGTCGACTTCACCTGGTTCCGTCGGTGGCCACGGGATGGACCAGTCCATCCCGGCCCCGTTCCACACGGCAACGACCAGTCGGTCGCCGAGCGGTCCGGAAACGCGGTGGGGCTCCGTCAGTACTGGGTCGTGGAATCTGTGGATTGCCGGGCGGAAGCGGGCCAAGCGGTGGAAGGCGGCCAACGCCTCCGGCAGGTTGTCCAGCTCGCCCGCCGTACTCTCTTCCTCGGCCGGCTCATGCTCCTCAGCGGGGAACCAGCCGAGGACGAATGACTCCAGGGCCTGGATCGGATTGGTTTCCACGAGGTCGACCCACTCCACCCCTGGCACCGGCCCGGGTGCCGGGATCGATCGGACCGCGTCCAGCATCTCGCGGGTCAGCGGCTGGTCGAGCTCCAATTCGGCGCGGTTGAAACTGGCAGGTTCCGTCGCCCCTCCCCTACAGAGCGCGGTGCCCAGCGGAATGCAGCCCCGATCCAGGCGGGCGAAGACGTGGATGGGCAGGGAGCCCCAGAATCGTGAGAGAAGGTCCGGAATCCTGTCACCGCGCAGGAGCACCTTGGTGGAGTCCTGAACGCCGCTGCCCTTCGGATCATCCCCGGGCGCGACGATCACCACGGTCGCGTCCGCGCCCACGCCGATTAGCGCTGGGCCCATCTCGTACCGGCGAAGCCCGGCTCCGGCGACGGACAGTGCCGCCGCCTCAGTAATCGGGGGCGGGAGCGTTCGCAACATGTAGTGACCCTATCCAGGAAGACGGACAGGGCGAATGATCGCGACTCGATACCCGCCCCAGCTATCCGAGTGACGATGGCTAGAGCAACGGGGGCAGCTCGTTGCGCCGATCCGAGGGGTCAACCGTGGGGGTCACCGGGGTGAACAGCCACGCACACCGGCGAACGCTCACGAACCTAGAACCGTTGCGGCACAACGAGTTTCGGCACGTCAGGCGCCGATACCATGGCGTTCACACCGAAGAGGTCACTGGTTCGATCCCAGTATCGCCCGCCGCAGGTCAGCGGCCGTTTCCCACCTCGGGAGGCGGCCTTTTTCCGACCCGTACAGCAGCGGGGCACTCAGCCCCCAGCCGCTTCAGCGCGTCGCGCGTGGCCGCCGACGATGCCTGCGAGTAGATCTCCATCGTGACCTTTGAAGTCAGCATGCCGGAGAATCTGCATGATCACCCGGGGGTGCACGTCCAGGTCAACCAGCAGGCTCGCACACGTCCGCCGAGCATCGTGCACCGTGACCTTGCGCAAGCGCCGCCCGCCGGACCCGGGTGTCCCACGAGCGCTCGCGAACGGCCGCGCTGTGACCGGTCACGACGTCGGCAAGAGAGTCTCTCGAACGACCACTGCCGCGACGAGCATGGCCAGCCCGGCGACGAACAAACTCCCAGCGCAAGCTGCACGTCGACGGGTCTGGGGTTGCCGCTCGTCACGGAAAACCTTGACCGCGCACACGAAGGCCGCAACAAGCGGTACCCCAGCGACCGCCCAGGCGACGAGGTTGAAGCGATTTTGTGTCGCCAATTCCGGCGAATCCTCGACGACGAGGTCATAGAGAGCCACGAGCGGTGCCGGGATCAGCAGGAGGTCGGCCAAGACCACCAGCAGTGCCAGAGGCCGACCGGCGTCGAACTGGTCGCGCTGCTCCATGCCGTCCCCTTGAGCTTCCACGCCATGTCCGCCGGTCTCGGCCGACCACCGCCACAACCTACACACCCTCATCGACGAAGGTAAGACAATGGACGAGTCGTCTGCGTGTCGGGCGTTGCGTGCTACTTCCACCAAACCCCAGCCAGACCGCCCCCGCAAGGCTGTCAGGCCGTCTTTCGGCCGTCGAAGGTCGGCCAACGATGCCAGGCAAATTACTCCCCTGGGCCGTCTGGGCCGTCGACCGGCGCCAGGCATCGACGTACAGCAGCAAAGTGCAGCAGCCGTACCCACAGAACCGACCTACACGGATTCGCCGCACGCCGACTGACCTCGAACGGCACCTCAACAGACCGCCTTGCCGACAGTTCACGCTGAAGAGGTCACTGGTTCGATCCCAGTATCGCCCACCGCAGGTCAAAGGCCGTTTCCGATCGCTGGAAGCGGCCTTGTGATCCGTTCAGGGGTCTAACTATTGCCCCACCCGGCGGGCGCCGCAGCCTGCCGCCAGACTGGAATGCGTTCCTGGTCCAGCCGGCACGCGAGCAGCGGCCCCGTGGTGAAGCACTCCGGCGGGGCGGACCAGCGCGGCGCCCGCGCGAGCACCGTCACCGCGCCGGTCTCGATGTCGAGGCGTGCGATCAGCGAGCCGCCGGCGGCGCCGCGGCCCGCGACCAGCAACCGGGTTCCCGTCAGGTCGCCGGCGGGCTCCCAGCCGTCGATGCGGCGAACGACCCGGCCGGTGGACGCGTCGAGCACGAGGTGATGGCCGTCCGGCGGGGGCGGCGTGGCGAGCATGTACCGATCGGTGAGGCCGCCCAGATCCGTCCGCCCGTCCAGGCGCCATCGTTCGCGGCCGGTGTCCGGGTCCAGCAGCACGGTCGGCCCGTCCTTCGACCGAGCGCAGACCGCCCGCCCGCACCACCAGAGCATCTCGCCGTCCGGCTCGGCCGTGCGTTGCCACAGCCGCCGGCCGGTGGCCAGGTCGAACACGGTGGTGCCGACGATGCTCCCCAGCCCGGCGCGGTAGACCAGCAGCCGGTCGCCGGAGATCGTGAGCTCGTCGACCTGCCCGGGATCCTCCAGGTGGACCGTCCGCACCACCTCGGCCGTCTCGGCGCTGTACAGCCACAGCGTGCCCTCGGCGTCGAGCATCGCGATCTGGACGCGATCGTCATGTATGGACACGACTCTCCGCCGGCCGCCCAGCGGCGTGACGAGCGACCAGCGCACGGCGCCGGAGCGGACATCGATGCCGGCCATATAGGGGGTCGACCGCTGCCGCTCCAGCTCCGGGTCAACGCCCGGCGGGTACATCTCGGCGACCACCACCCCAGCCGCGCATGCGCAGCCGTACACCGCCGGCACGTAGCCGGTGGTCCGCCACACCGGCGCACCGGTGGCGGCATCGAGCCCGAGCAGCGTCGACGCCGCCTTGCTCGTGCTGTCCTGGACCCCCACGACCACCCGCGCCTCGCCCACGGCGAGCAACTGCGTACCGGTCGCGGCCGGCACCGCCCACCGCCGGGCGCCGTCCGGCATCCGGTACGCCGCCAGGGAATCCCTCGACAGCACGTACATCGCGGACCCGTCGCCGTCGACCGCGCTCACCCCGTTGCCGCGCAGGACCACCGCCGGGTCCAGTGACATTCCTGGCCGCGCGCCCCCGGCCAGCCCCAGCACCGCGGCGAGGAGCAGGCCAAACCCCCGCCAGCGCCGGCCAGACCGCCGCGTCGCATCACGCGGGCTCACATCGAGATCGATCACCGTGACCGACGGTACCAAGCGCTCCCGTTCAACGCACCCCCTGTTCCAGCCCTCAATGGGGGGCTAACAGTGGGGTCACGGGAGCGAACGGCGGCGTACGACTACGAACGCTTGCGGACCTAGAACCGTTGCGGCACAACAGGTTTCGACCGGTCAGGCGCGGACGCAATGGCGTTCACACCGAAGAGATCACTGGTTCGATCCCAGTATCGCCCACCGCGCAACACCAGGTCAGGGGCCAGATCCGGAGATCAAGGATCTGGCCTCAAGATCATTCGACCGTCATTTGACCGTGGACCCAGCCCCAGCCGGTGGCACAGGTCACCACATCGTCTGGTGCGGAAGCGAGTGCCGGCCTGGACGATAGGACGGCTTGCGCCGCAAGATCAACCGCAGTCTTGCCCCCGGCGCCTCGGTGTAGGCATCCTGTCCAAGTCGTCTTCGCCAAGGGCTGGCCGCAGTACGAGTTCGACGGGATCGTCGGGATGAGCGTCAACGGCGACCGAGGATGCTGCCCATCTGGCACGAGATCTCCCGCGACGGAATCGCCAAACAGTCGCCGTCGCTCGTCGACAAAATCGCCCGGAACACCGCGGTAAGCACGGTGGCGGAGATCGCCGACGAGATCGCTGAGGTGGTTCAAGAAGCCGTCAATACGTGAGTGCGGATGTCGGTGTACCGTTCTAACTAGGCCGCCGGCCTTCCACCGGATGGCCCATTCAGCTGTCGGCCGGCTACGCGGATTCGTCGTAGTCGGCTGATCTCGTTGATTCGACGTTCTGCGATGCGGTCGGCGGCGGCCGTGGTTGAGATTCCGTTCTCCACTGCGCTCGTGAGCACCTTCAGGGTTCGGTCATAGGTCTGAACGGTACGGGTACGGGCGCGCTTGAAGTTGAAGTTGGTCAGCTCTTCCGCCACCTGGATGACGCCACCTGCGTTCACGCAGTAGTCGGGTGCATAGGTGATCCCAAGCTCAGACAGTCGCGTCTCGATGCCAGGGTGGGCCAGCTGGTTGTTCGCCGCCCCGCAGATGATCTTGGATGCGAGCTCGGGGACGAGATCGTCGTTGACGGAGCCGCCGAGGGCGCACGGAGCGTAGATGTCGAGGTTCGACCTCACGAGCTCTTGCTCAGAGCTCACCACCTGCGCGGTCGGATGGAGAGTCGTCAGGCTGGCTAGAGCCTTGCTACTGACATCGGTGACGACCACGAAGGCGCCTGCTTCGAGGAGCAATTTGGTGAGGTGCTTGCCGACCTTGCCGACCCCGACGATGCCCACCTTCCGGCCTTCGAGGGAATCGTTACCCCACACGTGCTGTGCGGTCGCACGCATACCGTGAAAAACCCCGACTGCCGTGAGGATGGAGGAGTCGCCGGAGCCCCCGTTCTCCTCGGTCCGGCCCGTCGCATAGGCCGTCTCTCGTGACACGACGTCCATGTCAGGGCTGTACGTGCCGACGTCGCACGCCGTGTAGTAGCGGCCTCCGAGGGTTTCGACGAAGCGGCCGTATGCCCGCAGGAGGGCTTCCGACTTGTCGCGCGACGGGTCGCCGATGATGACAGCCTTGCCACCTCCCAGGTCGAGCCCGGCAAGCGCCGCCTTGTAGGCCATTCCCTTCGACAGGTTGAGGGCGTCTGAGAGAGCGTCGGACTGGGAGGCGTACGGATAGAACCGGGTGCCTCCCAAGGCCGGCCCGAGAGCCGTCGAGTATATAGCGATCACAGCCTGCAGGCCCGAGTCCGCGTCGTGGCAGAGCACGACCTGCTCGTGCTCGCCGCCAAGGGCGCGGCCCAAGATCGTGTTGGCGTCAACCATGCCTATACCTCGCAATCATGAGCAAGACGCTCACCGCGCAGTGCTCGACTGACCAACCAATGGATACTTCGCCTGTCTCACGCGCCAGCGGTCGTCAGGTGACTCCCGCCGCCCAACAGCCCGTCACGGAGTCGTACGTCTTCGCCCCCGTGACCCCGCTTGCGGAGAGCAGAGCCGACTTGGATACGCGAGCGGACTCCGTCATAGGGAGCTGGTCGACGAATGTGAAGTACCGCGGAACCTTGAACACGGCGAGGTGTCGCCGGCAGAACGCCAGGAGCTCGTCTAGGTCGACCGATGCGGGCTCCACGTCGGGCCGCAGTTGCAGGTAGGCTTTGATCTCCTCGCCTACTCGGTCGTCGGGCACGCCGACCACGGCAGCCTCGGCGACGAGGTCAGACAGGCGCAGCACCGATTCGACCTCAGCGCAGGCGACGTTCTCCGAGTTACGGCGCACCATGTCCTTCATCCGTCCGACCATGTAGAAGAACCCGTCTTCGTCGCGACGGAACAGGTCGCCGGTGTGAAGCCATCCGTCCCGAATCGCCTCGGCGGACGCGTTGGGATCGTCGTAGTAGCCCGTCATCTGGGCAGGCGAACGCAGAACTAGCTGCCCGGTCACTCCGGGAGCAACCTCGACGCCGTTCGCGTCCACGACTTTGGCTTCGCAGAAGGGAGCTGGCAAGCCGCACGATGCCGAACCCACCGTGACGTCTGCGTTGAGCGGCATCACCAGGGCCGGGGCAAGCTCGGTCATTCCGTAGCTCTCACGGACTCTGGTCCGGAAGCGTGTCTCAAGCGCGCTGTGTCGGGCTGGCTGGAAACCAAAGGTCGTAAGAACGGCCAGTTCGTTGTCAGCATCCACGTCGGTCTCTGACGTCTTGAACATTGGGTCGAAGTAGAAGCCCGCGTTGATCCGATGTTCGCGCACCCAGCCGAGCCACGAACTCGCGCTTGGCCGGCGCGCGCAGAAGAGGGTCGCCCCGCGTCGGAGAGCGAACATCGCGAGGAACTGACCATCGACGTAGAAGAGCATCTGGTTGACCAACACTCGGTCCACCGGAACGTCGAGATAGCCATCCCAACTGACGGCTGCGATCGTCCAGTACCTGTGGGTCAACATGCAGCCCTTGGGGAGACCAGTAGTGCCAGACGTGAACTGCACGTTCAGAAGGTCGTCGGGCCGCGCTGTCCATCCTGGACGACAACCGGTGGTCTGACGTGTGACCTGATCGCGAAAGCTGTTGCGCATCCCCTCGGAGAACACCGTCACACACGCGAGGTCACCACGTTCGTGGCGCTCCGTCACCGCCGTCGCGATGGCATCGTGCTGAGGATCCAAGATGAGGAGGCCTGCTGCAGATGTCTCCACCACGTGGAGGACTTCTCGCGGTGTGTATCGGGCATTTACCGGGACGATTGCCGCCCCGATGATGGCGAGTCCCAGCCACGTCTGGAGGTAGAGCGAGCCGTTGGGGACCATGACAGCGACCCGGTCACCGTGCCGGACTCCGAGTTCGAGGAGCGCGTTCGCGGCGCGGTGGGCGCCGTCTCGCACCTGCCGGAATGACCAGTTATCTTCGTCCTCGAAGAAGGACCAGGCCATCCGGTCGCCGTGCGCTTCTGCAGCCGTCTCCAACAGTTCGATCACCGTCGATGGAACATGAGTGCTCTCGATGTCTGCGCGACGACGTTGCCATCCTCGCGCAATCTCAGTTCTTGTCAGCGCCTTGTCATGTGTGGGAAGGAGTTCGGCTGGGCCTGAATCCCAGGCGCCGTGCACGTCAGTTTCCAGAGACATTTGTGTTAATTCTCGTCGTAGGGGTGGGGTTCGGGAAGTAGGAGGACCAGCCACGTCGCGACCATCCCCGGCTTCTCCGACCCTTCGAGCTCGACCGTGGCCTCGTACGTCACCAGGTATCCGTACCCGCGCTCTCGGGCGTCCGCGACGCGCAGGCGCAGTCGGATGCGGTCGTGGAGGGTTATGGGCTTGGTGAACCTGACACGGTCCAGCCCGTAGTTGAAGCCGTACCAGCGACCGATCAGCTCGGACGACATCCAATCCAGCAGCCCGAGTACGTTGAAGCCTTCGATCAGGCCGTCGGGGTAGCCGTCGCCGAGTGACTCGCCGTACGAGCGGTCCAGATAGGTGCCGAGGTAGAACTGCTCCGCTCGTTCTGGTTCGATCTGGACCCAGTCGCCGACGAACTCGAGACCCACTGCGCCCGGGAACTCGGTGAGATGGGACGGCACCTTGGCCGTCGTGTTTGGGGCGCTCATGTGTCGCTGCTCTCCTCGAGTTGAGTCGCGAGGCCGCGGATGACGGCGTCCAGGCCCACGGTGAAGCTGCGGTCCATGGGTCGTGTGCGTCCGGATTCGTAACGCATCATGAACGCGTTGTTCTCGAAGGTCTCCTGGTTTCGTGTTACGGCTGGATACGCGTTGGGGTCGAGATCGCGCATCTCGCTCGCGAACTCCTCACGCCAAGCCGCGGTTACACCCGCCGGCTCCGCGGACAGTTCGAGCGTCGTCCAGCCAAGGATGTATCCGATGATCGTGTTGTAGGCATCGAGGAGGCCCGTCTTCTGGAAACCCGCGCGCTCAAGGACACCTAGAAGTCGCTCGACCATTGGCATCGCGGTCGCAGCGACCACCATCTTGCTTCCGGCGACCATCGCGATTTCAGGGTGTCGGTGCAGGGCGTGACGACAGCGATGGGCGACTTCTTTGACCCATTCATCCCACGCCATCTGGTGCTCGTCCGGCAATCGGACATCGTCGAGTACTCGAGATGATGCTGCTGCAAGCAGTTCCGATTTGGACCCTGCGTGCCAGTACAGAGCTGTCGGGTAGACGTTGAGCCGCTCGGCCAGCGCTCTCATGGTGAAGCCATCGAGGCCGTCTTCATCGATCAGCTCGATGGCAGCGACGACAACGTCGTTGCGCGTGAGGTTTGAGCGCCTCCCGGCCTTCTGTCGTGCGGCCTTTCGGGTGGGCTCTGCTGTCGTCATCGCTGGCTCCTCGGCTCGCTGTGGAGCCCCTTGTGTTTCGCCAATGGCGGCCTGTTGCCCCGGTAGTCTTCGATGCAGCGGGCGAGGCGTTCGACGTCGAGACGGTACGCGGTCCATCGGTCGATTCCTTCGGTAGTCTCGGCGTTGACCAACGCAGACACGATCGCTTCCTCAGTCGCCTCGATCGCGGCTTCGAACAGGGGTGCGGTCGCGGCGTTCGTCAGCGTTTGAATCGTGACCGGAGTTCGAGGGTCTCCAAAGTCGTAGCCTGCCGGTGGCTGCGGAGCTGTCGAGAAGGCGAGCGCCATGTCACCGCTGAGGTTGTGTGCGTACGCCCCGTTCCTGGCAATGCCGAGAGTTGCCCGGTGCGCGAGACGCTCAAGATGTCCCGGCAGGAGCGGGGCGTCTGTCGCGACGACTACGAGGACGCTGTTCTTGTGCGGGGACTCGGCCCGGTCGAACCCGGTCGGACCCAGCGGGATTTCGTCAGTGGGGATCAGACGTCCGACGGGCACGCCTGCGACTTGGAACTCCTCGCGCCCTCCGTGATTCGCTTGGACGAGAATGCCGACCGTGTAGGTCTGGTCGGCGATCTCGACCCTGCGCGACGCGCTGCCGATTCCGCCCTTGAATCCGTGGCACACGTTGCCTGTTCCGCCGCCGACACTTCCCTCGGAAAAGTCAGAGGACGCCGTCTGGAGAGCTTCGAGGACGTGTTCGTCGGTGACGTGCATGCCGCTGATGTCGTTCAGGAGGCCGTCAAACGTCTCGCCGACGACGGGCAGCCGCTCGATGGCTCCCCGGCGTGCGACCTCGAACTTGATCACCGCGTCTCGGACGGTTCCGAGACTGTGGGAGTTGGTGGTCAGGATCGGGCCGTAGAGGCATCCGGTCTCGCGGACGAAGGACGTTCCGCTCCACTCACCAGCGCCGTTCAGAGCGAAGACGCCAGCGAATCGGGGCTCCTCCCAGACGTCACCTGGATGCGGGATCACAGCGGTGACACCCGTCCGCACGGGTCCTTCGCCCACGGTGAGGTCGCCGGACCCGCGAACGATCGTGGCGTGGCCGACTCGACAACCCTCGACATCGGAAATGGTGTTGCGTGGTCCTGGCTGGAGTCGGCCGATGACGATGCCGTGCTCGCGCAGCAGGTTGCTCATCGGTCGATCACCGGTTGTCCGACGTACTTGAGAAGCCAGTCCACGACTCGCTGGTACACGTCGAGCGCCTGGTACGGGGACCCTGCGAGCAGGAAGAAGTGGCTGGCGTCCGGGTACCTGACCAGTTGGACTGGGACGCCGCGAGAATGCAGCGCCTGGAACCACTGTTCGCCCTGCCCCATGGGGCACCTCAGGTCGTCCTCGCCCTGCAGGATGAGCGTCGGAGTTTCAACGTCTCCACAGCGACTGATTGGGGAGACATCCCTTAGTCGGTCGTACGACTCCCACAGGGGGCCTCCGGCTGCCCAGTAGCTGTAGACCGATCCGGCATCGCTGCCCTGCGCGGCGACCTGGTCGCAGATCATCACGCCGCAGGCGGCGGCGCTGAATCGCTTCGTGCGGCTGGTCAGCCAGGAAGACAGGTAGCCGCCGTAACTGAAGCCGGTTACCGTCTGGCGCGCGGGGTCAACCAAGCCCTCGTCGATCAATGTGTCGAGCGGCGCCAGAATGTCGCCCTCGTCGGCGAACCCCCAGTTGCCGTCCGATCCCAGCATGAAGTCTTCGCCGTAGCTGGCGCTGCCGCGCGGATCCACGCACAGCACGGTCCATCCCATGCCCGCCAGCACCTGTTGGTGCAGGAAGTGCTCGTTGAGCCGAGGAGCCCAGGAGTTGTACGGACCGCCGTGCACGTCGACCACCACCGGAGTCGGCCCAGTCACGTCGTCGCGGCGCATCACGTAGCCCTGAAGCTGGCGGCCATCCGGCGCAGTGAACGTACGCACCTTCGGCTGGACGAAGGTCACCTCTGGCAGGCGCTCGCTGAGATAGTCGGACAGCCTGCGCTCAGCTGTGCCGTCGTCGAAGTAGAGGTCGGCGATCGAGTGCGCGTCACCAGCGATGAACAGGACGCCGAAGTCTGAGTACCGGGCGGCCCGGACGTCGCGGTCTCCGCCGACGAGTTCGACCGGAGTGCCGCCGCGCGCGTCCACCTGGAGAAGTCGCGTGCGAGCGTTGCGCCACTCGCCGAAAAGAATGGTCGTCCCGTCCGGTGAGTAGTGTGCCTGAAGGTGACTCTCCCAGCCCGGCATGTGGTTGCTTCGATGGTTGGGCAGAAGTTCGCTGACTCGTCCGTCTTCGACTCGGACATTCCAGAGGTGTGGCTCCGCCAGCCCCCAACGGTCGGATCCGATGCACAGCAGAGTCGTCCCGTCGGGAGACCAGTCGACCGGACAGAGTCGGGCGTCGGATGGGGTTAGGTAGCCGTGGTCCTCGCCAGCCGCAGATACGAGGCCGACGATCTCAGGGCAGAGAACTGACCCGACAGTCTTGTAGTCGTGTGTGGTGTAGGCGAGGGCGGCACCGTCTGGGGACCAAAGCGGTCCGCTGCAATCGCGATCGCCGTGGGTCAGTTGCCGGACCCCTCCGGCTGCGAGGTCGATGAGGAAGACGTGCTTGCGAAGGCCGCGGCGGAGCCCGAACCCGTCGAGCTTGTAGCCCATTTCCTCCACAACGACGGGCGCCTTGGCCGCGATGGGCGAGTTGTTCGGCTCCGGGGATGCGGCTGTGTCGACGTACGCCGAGAATGCGAGGAAGTTGCCATCCGGCGACCACGCGGCGGGATCTGCTCCCCATGGCAGTTCGGTGAGCTTGGTCGGCGCTGCGCCTGGCTCCAGGGTGACGACGTACACCTGCGCTCGGCCGTCGGCGTCGAGTCCGAGGTAGGCCAGTCGCGATCCGTCTGGGGAAAAGCGGGGGGCTGAATCGGATGGACCGGCAGTGAGCTGTCGCCGGTCACCGTCGAAGGTTCCGATCCAGATGCTTGATGCACGGAGGTCGATGTCTCGGTCCGCCTGGGTCAGGACGAACGCGTAGGCACTTCCGTCAGGCGCAAACTGCGGGTCGCTCGGCACTGCCAGGTTGTAGAGGTCGTCGAGCCCGAAAGGGCGGCTTTTCATCGCGCTGCTCTTCCTTCCATCTGACACTCGCTGCGGGAGCGACTTACCCGTCGATGTGGGGGGCGTAGTGGCACGCCGATGTGTGCCTGTCACCGATCGTGAGGAGAGGCGGTCTCAGACTCGTGCAGTCGGAACGCTCAGCGTGCACCCGGGGGCCGACCGGGCAGCGGCCCGCGAATCGACACCCTGCGGGCGGCTCGTGCATGTCGGGCGGGTCTGCGTCCAAGACCTCTCGGGCAGCGCGCGCGGAGACGACCTGAGTGCCGTTGCTGGACCGGGCGCCGGCTTCTCCACGGCGGGTTGATCCCGTCTCCACCGGGCGGACGCGGGGCACGGCATCGAGCAGTGTCCGCGTGTACGGGTGCTGGGGGTCGTGAATGAGCTGAGCAGTTGGTGCCCTTTCGACGACCTCGCCGGCGTACATCACCACGATGTCGTCGCAGATCGCACTGATCACTGCGAGGTCGTGAGAGATGAACAGCGTCGTGAGGTTGTCTTGGCGGACTGCCGCGTTCACGACGTTCAGGACCGAACCCTGCACCGATACGTCGAGCGCTGACGTGATCTCGTCGGCGATCAAGATCCGCGGACGAGCCGCTAGAGCGCGTGCCAACACGACGCGCTGGCGCTGGCCCCCCGACAACTTGGCCGGCCGAACGGTCGCATAGCTGTGGTCCAACGAGACGAGGTCAAGCATGCGCAGCGCTTCCTCGCGCTGGGCTGAGCGGCGCCGCACACCAGCTGCCGCGACGCCCTCGATCACGGAATCGCCGATCGTCATCCTGGGGTCAAGGGAGCCGAACGGATCCTGAAAGACCATCTGCACTCCCGGAACGGGCCGGTGGTTCCGTCGTGGAGTGGCGACCACCTGACCGTCGATAACGATGCTCCCCGACCGCAGGGGCTGTAATCCTGCGACAGCTCGGCCCAGCGTGGACTTTCCGGATCCAGATTCGCCCACGATTCCCATGACCCGCCCAGCACCAACCTTGAGGCTGACCCCGTCGAGCGCAGTGAACGGGCGGCGGTAGTGTCCGACCTCGACAGTGACGCCTCGGACTTCAAGCGTGCTCATCGCGACAATTCCTCTTCGCGGGCGTTGTTCGGCTTCGGTTGGAGCACCGGGTGCCAGCAGGCCGCGCGCTGGCCCTGGCCGTATGTCACCATCGGCGGCCGTTCGGAGTGGCATTGTTCGTCTGCAAACTCGCAACGCGGCGCAAACGGACATCCGACGGGAACCGAGCGCAGACGCGGTGGCAGGCCAGGGATCGTCGGCATCGGACCTTCGCGGCTGTCCGAGACGTCGGGCACGCTGGCGAGAAGAGCCCTGGTGTACGGATGCACGGCATCGGCCGCCAACGCATGCGCCGGCAACTCCTCAACGATATGCCCGCCATACATCACCAGCACCCGGTCACAGCGCTCGGCGACGACCCCCATATCGTGGGTGATCAGCAACAGAGCCGTGCCTTCTTGACGGCGGACATCGTCAAGAAGGTCGAGCACCTGCCGCTGCACCGTCACGTCGAGGGCCGTGGTGGGCTCGTCCGCAACAATGAGACGCGGTGTGACCATCAGGCCCATTGCGATCATGACGCGCTGCCGCATCCCACCGGAGAACTCATGTGGATACTGACGCGCCCGGACACGAGGTGCAGATATCCGCACGGTTGCGAGGCGCGCGATGGCCCCCGTCGTGGCGGCCGAGCGGCTTTCGCCATTCAAGAGCGCAACCTCAGCCAACTGCTTTCCGACCCGCGTGACCGGGTTCAGCGAGTTCATCGGGTCTTGGAGGACCACCGACACCGACCGCCGAAGGTGAGCGAAACGCTCCCGAGGACGTAGGGAGGCCGGGTCGGCGCCGTTGAGCTCGATGCGGCCGCCCGAGACCTCAGCCCCAACGGGCAACAGGTTGGCGACCGCCATCGCCGTCAAACTCTTGCCCGACCCCGACTCGCCCACCAGGCCGACGCTTTCGTGAGCACCAATCCGAAACGACACTCCCCGCACAGCCTCGACCGGGCCTTCGTGGTCGCGGACAACCACACGGAGCTCATCAACGCTCAGAACAACCGAAGCCGTCGTCTCGACGCGCCCGCTCGGCGTACCGACAACGGCCCTGCCCGCCCGCTTCCTCGCCGCTCCAGCGCTTGAGGACCTACCGCTCGCGACGTTCGCGAAGGCCTCGCCGACGGTCGAGAAGGTCATGCCGGCGACCATCACCACGAAGGCCGTGCCGAGTGCCTGCGCAGGGGACACGTAGATCCGTTCGAGCCCTTCGTTCAGTAGACGCCCCCAGTCGTAGGAAGGCGGCTGGACACCGAGGCCGAGGAACGAGAGAGCCGCGAAGGCGAGCAGATTCGCGCCGGTCTGCATAGCGACGTTGAGCAGGAGCGGTTCAGCGATGTTTGGAATGACGTGGCGTAGGAGCACGCGCGTACGCCGGACACCAAGCATCCTCGATGCCGTGATGTAGTCACGTTCGATGATGCCGAGCGCGAGCGTGTAGGTGAGCCGTGCGATGAACGGGACGCCAGCCACGCCGACGGCGAAAACGGCCCCCCGAACGCCGGTCCCGAAGAGCACCACCAGAAACAACGCCAGTAGCAGGCCGGGAAACGCGACGAGAAAGTCTACGAACCCAACAAGGAATCGCGACACGCGCCTGGATGCAAAGAGCGGGAGTGCCCCCAAGAACACCCCGCACGTCACCGTGATGAGCGTTGCCACAAAAGCCAGCACCAAGGACAGTCGTGTTGCGACAACGATGCGGGCCAAGATGTCCCGCCCGAGGGCATCTGTGCCAAGCAGGTGGCTGGCAGACGGGTCGGCGTACGCATTAGCCGGGTCCGTGTGGCTTGCGGCGTCGCCCAGCAGGTAGGGGCCGACCACGGCGATCAAGACCAGCAGGACGGCTCCCAACATTCCTGAGAGCGCGAATGGGTCACGGAAGACGGCCGGCCGGCCTCGGCCCCCCGGCGTGCTCGGGGTCTCAGTACTCACGGCTACCGCTCTCGGATCGAGGTTCGTGGGTCGACGATCGCCATCAGGACGTCAACGAGCAGGTTGATGACGAGAACGGCACCGCCGAACAAGATCACTTGGGCTTGGACCAGGTTGTAGTCCTTATGGAGGATCGAGGACGTCAGCAGGCTGCCCAGCCCTGGCACCGCGAAGATTGTCTCAACGAGCACGGTGCTCGCTAGGAGCCCGCCGAGCAGGAGCCCCCCGAAGCTCAGCAGCGCGGTGAGAGTGTTGGGCAACGCGTGCCGGAGGTAGAGGCGCGTGGCCGGCATCCGCTTCGCCCTCGCCGTGCGGACGAGGTCGAGATCGAGCACACGAAGTACCTCGAGCCGAACAAGCCGGGCCATCGCTGCGGCTGGTCCTACCGCAAGTGCTGCCACAGGGAGGGCGTATCCCGCTGGACTCTCGACGCCGGCGATGGGAAACCAACCGAGCTTCACCGCGAATGCGTATGCCAAACCGACCGCAAGCAGGAAGCCGGGCACCGAGAACAACAAGCCAGTCATGACCGTGAAAGCTAGGTCAAGTGCTCTCCGGCGCCCCCCTTGGGTCGCCGCGGCCACCGCCACCCCGACAGGGACGGCGGTGACCACGGCAATGAGGAACGCCAGCAGCGCAAGGTTGACGCTCACCGCCCATCGCTGCCCGATGATCGCGCCCACCGGCATATTGAGCGATGTGGAAATGCCGAGGTCACCATGTAGGAGACCGACGAGGTAATCGCGGAAATGCGGAACCAGGGGCTGGTCAAGCCCCAGGACGTGTCGACGCTCGGCAACCGCCTGAGGTGAGGCGGTCGGACCAAGTGAGTTCCGCGCAGGATCGCCGGGTACCAGGGCGACCAACGCGAACGACGCGGTAACGATTGCCAACATCGAAACGACGAGGCGGCCAACGCGCCGGCCCAGGTATCCGCCCCACGGCCCAGCGGTCGAGCGCCGCCGACCCGTGACCTCGGTTCTCGGCGACGACGCGATGGCACTCATGTGACCTCAGCCCTTCAGCCGGACGCTGGTCGGCACGAATTGTCCCGCGACGAAGCCGAACTGGGCACGCGAACCGTACGTCAGGTATTCGACCGCGGCGAACGGAACGACATCCGCATCTTTGACGAGCGCGGTCTCGGCCTTGAGCCAGTGTTCGCAGCCGTTGTTGTCGTTCGACGCCTGGGCGAGCTTGACCTCAGAGTCGTAAGTGCTGTTCGCAAGGTGGGCGAAGTTCGACCCGTCCGGAGGGGCAGCGCCCTGGAAGACCGACACGAGCTGGTTCGGCGCCGCCACGCCGAGGCCGGTCCAGGCAACGTCCCATGCCCCGGTTCCGAAGAGGATCTCGTTGCTCTGGTTCACCGCCACGCCGTTGGGCTTGACGTCCACACCAATCTGCTTCCAAGCCTCGGCCGCGAGCTCGGACGCCGAGGCAGCCCCCGGGATCAGATCCGTAAGGTAGAGGAAGGATACGGTGAGCTTGCGACCGTTCTTAGTGCGGATCCCGTCTGAGCCGACTGTCCATCCAGCCTGCTCGAGGATGGACTTGGCCTCCTCGACGGAGGTTGAGGGCAGGGCGCTCGTGATCGAGTCACCCGCGCAGGCCGGCGGGTTGCCGGGGGTGAAGGTCCTTGGCGCTTCACCGTTCCCGCTCGTGTAGACCTTGCGAATCTGGTTCAGATCCAACGCGGCGGTGAGCGCCTTTCGCACCACGTCGTCCGAGGTTACGTGGTCGTTGCCCTGGTTGAAGAACATCTCTCCGAGCGGAGAGACGTAACCAGCCGAGTAGAGGCGCTTGGCTTGGAGGCGCTTCTGATCCGCGGAACTCACGGCTGCTGCGTTGACCTCGCCCGACAGCAGAAGGTTCGCCGTGGTCGACTGGCTCGGGACGATACGGACGATCACCTTGGCGGGCGAGCCCGGCTCCTTGTTCGTGGCTCCGTCCGGACCCCAGTTGTAGCCCTCGTTGCGGACGTAGGTGTACCGGTCGCCAGACGCCGAGCTCTCCAGCTTGTACGGCCCCGTGCCGTTGGTCGTGGTGGCGAGTGACTTGCGGTCCTCGATGCCCTTCTTGCAGACGATCGGGACCAGGGCCAGGCCGTTGAGGAAGAACTGCGTATCCGCGGGAACGGACAGGGTGACGGTGCCGGCACGGTCGTCGGCCTTCGCCTTGACGCCGGCGGCCAGATAGGTGCCGTTGAGCGGACTGGCGTTCTTGGGGTCGGCCATGAAGCTGAAGTTGTCAGCCACGTCCTGGGGCGTGAGGGTCGATCCGTCGGCGCACTTCAGGTCCTTGCGGAGAGTGAAGATCCAATCCTTGCCCTTTGTCTCCCAAGAGGATGCGAGCTGGGAGGCGAAGGTCCCGTCGGCCTTCTGACTGACGAGGGCGTCGTACGCGAACGAAGCCATGGTGAGGCTCGTCCCGTCGAGCGTCATCTGCGGATCCAGTGACTGCGGGTCCGCAGCCATCGCCATCGTGAAAGTGCCGTCGGTCGGCGCGTTCGACTTGTTGCCGTCTTCGTCGCTGCTGGTGGTCGTGCAGCCAGCGACAAGTGCGGAGACCAAGAGAAGGGAGCAGGGTCCGAGCCCCTGCACACGAAACCTCGATGGATTGGACATGGTTACGCATCCCTCCGGATGTGTTGGGGGCTGAACGGGCCTTGAACGCTGGCCCAAATCCCTGTAACCCCGTACAGGATGCGTTGACCAGCGTTCTTCGTCAAGGCTCGTTGCGAAAGTTGGTGACCCCGTGTGTTTCGACGTCGGGCCCCGGCCAAGCTTGGGCGAGAGGCTCGATCACCTCGTAACCCGACCTGGGCCACAGATCGTAGATTCGGCGGGCGGTGATGCTGTGACCTGGGGTTTTCGGCGCGGGAGGTACGCACCAAAACAGGTCAGTCCTGTCGTGTCGTCGTGGCGTACGTCCGGGCGCGGGCGGTGCAGATCGTGCACTCCCAGCGCCGGGGCCGCGGGACATCGAGCACATCGGGTGCTCGTGGGAGGTCACCGCGTCGTGACCGACGGCGTGATCGTGCCAGGGTTGTTCCCCGGGCGGCAGCTCATCGGTCGTCCCGTCAGGCGCTCCGTGCGCGACGCGTGAGGTCGTAGCGGCTCACCGCAGGCGTTGCGGCAGCCACGATCTGGCGCAGTGTCTTCTCGGCGGCGACCAGCTCGGCCGGCCGGCCGCTCGGCATCGAGACCGACAGCGCGGCCACCGGCCGGCCGTTGCGCCCGAGGATTGGCGCCGCCACGCAGGAGAGCCCGAGGCGGACCTCCTGGTCGTCACGCGCGACGCCATCGCGCCGCACCGTCGCCAGCTGTGTCAGGAAGTCCTCCGGTGCTGAGATCGTCGCGGACGTGTACCGCCGCAGCCCCGAGCTGAGCACACGCTCCTGCGCGTCGGGGTCATGGGCGAGCAGGCTCTTGCCCAGGGCGGTGCAGTGGGCCGGCACGCGACCGCCGATGCGCGAGGGGCACGGAACGGGCCGGTGCCCGTGGAGCTTGGCCAGGTACATGACATCGGTGCCGTGCAGCACTGCTAGGTGGACGGTGTCGTGGGTCCGCTCGTAGAGATCGGTCAAGAACGGGATCAGCAAGTCTCGCACGGAGTCGTGCTCAGGGGAGTACACGTGACGGCCGATCTCGTGCAGCCGGCCCCCGAGGCGGTAGAGACGGTCGATCCGCTCGACCACGCCGTTTCGCTCGAGCAACCCGAGGATGCGGAAGGCCGTCGACTTGCTGAGGTCGGCGCGCCGGGCGAGCTCGCTGACCCCGACCCCGGTAGCCGCGTCGCCTCCGAACGAGATCAGCAGGCTGATGGCCTTGTCGATCGCAGCCCGATCGTCCTTGACTGCTCGCCTCATGTCGGTGGTCACGATCCGCCACCTTCCGTCACCTAGAATACTTCTCTAGTCACTTCTACGTGACATGGTGACCATGAGCAGTTCGTCAGTCAACAGTGACAATCGACCATTATAAGTGACGGCATGCATGAGTGACGAGAACCAGCTGGTAGCCCGGAACGTTCGCCGATTCCGCCAGGAACGGGGGATGTCCCTCGGTGAGCTCGCGCGCCGGTCGGGCCTGTCCAAACAGACCTTGTCCAAGGTCGAGCAAGGCATCGGGAATCCCACCGTCGAGACCATGGCGGCCCTCGCGCGGGCCCTGGACCTGACCCTGCGGCGCCTGCTGACCGAGTGGGGAAGCCCCGTCGTCGTACAGCGCCAAGAGGACGCCGAGTGGCGCTCCCGCGACGGCCGGTCGGAACGGATGCTGGACGAGATCTTCGGCTCCGGGTACGTGCGCACCCTGCTGCTGAGACTCGAGCGCGGAACCACGCGCGAAGGACTGATCGCGTCGCACGCCCCCGGCACCCTGCACCATGTCTACGTGATCACGGGACGTCTGCGCACCGGCCCGGTGACGGATCCGGTCGAGGTCTCGGCCGGAGACTTCGTGCGGTTCCCCGGCGACGTCGAGCACCAGCACGTCTGCCTCAGCGATCGGGTGGTGGCGCACATGGTCACCACGCTGCCCCAGGTCCGGCAGGTCCGCCCGCGCACGACGCGGCCGGCCTCGGAGTGACCCGGCCGCCGGGTCCGCCCGATCAGCGCTGGCTGGCGGTGGCGACGGCGAAACCGGCGATCCATTCCGGGATCGCCTCGTAGAAGCGCGACTCCATCTGGTAACCGCCGGTCGCCGCGAGCGAGGAGAAGGCTGCGATCCAGGTGCGGACCTCATGGCCCGAGCCGCCGCCGTTCTCGCCCATCCACTCCACCGTCCAGGAGTCGAGATCAGGTAGGGTGCCGGCCTCCAGGATGTCGAGGAGTTCGTTGTCCCATGTGGGGTTGATCGGGATCATCGCGGTCGATCCCGCGGCGTAGTCGCGGCCGGCCTGGATCACCCGCTGCTCGCCGCGCTCTCGCTGTTCAGGCGTCGGGGGACGACCCTCGATGAGGGCGTCGGCCACGCGTGGCGGTGCGCCCTCGAGCGCCGGTACCGGCGGGTCGTGGGACAGCCCCCCGGAGCCGAGGAACAGCACCCGCCGGTCAAGCTCGGCCGCAGCCGAGCCGATCGCCGTGCCCAGAGCCCTGATCCGGCTCACCGGCCCCAGCGGCGTGGCCACGCCGTTGACGAAGACCGGGACGACGGGGACGCGGTCGATGCCGTCGAACAACACCTCCAGCGGCTGGACGAACCCGTGGTCGACGGTCATCCGCGCCGACACTGTGAGGTCGATGCCACGATCGAGGACCTTCGACGCCAACGCCCTGGCGGACTCGGTGTCAACCGAGAGCGGGCCGGACGCCGAGCCGAAGTCGCCCACTGCGTGTGCGCCGGTCGCCAGGCAGAACGGTGGCATCTGCTTGTAGAAGAAGCCGTTGTAGTGGTCGGGGGCGTACAGCACGACGAGGTCAGGCGCGAAGGCGCGCACGAACTCCCGCGCCACGGCGACGGCCCTGTCGACCCGGGCGAGGACCTCGGGCGCGGGGTCGTTCTTCCCGATGAGCGGCGAGTGGGAGAGGCCGACAGCGGCAGAGGTCATGACCGGGTTACTCGCGGTTCGGGCGGGCGGACGACGATCTTGCCGGCGATCTCGCCGTCGATCATGAGCTGGAAGGCCTTATGGATGTCCTCGAGAGGGAAGGACCGGTCGATAACCGGCCGGACGCCGGTGGCGGCGAGCATCCGCAGGAGCGCGTCCATCTCGGCCAGCGTGCAGCCGGTGGAGCCGAGGATGCGTTGCTGGAGGTAGAAGACCCGGCCGAGATCAGCGGGCGGGTTGAACCCGGAGGTGGCGCCCGCGACGACCACGGCACCGCCGGGACGAAGGGAGCGCAGCGAGTGTGACCAGGTGGCCTCGCCGACCGTCTCGATGACGACGTCCGCCTTCTCGGGGAGCCGGCCTCCGGTCTCGACACCGCGTGCGCCCCACTGCTCGGCCAGTTGGAGTTTGTCGGCCGAGCGGGAGGTCGCGTACACGACCGCGCCGGCCGCGACGGCAAGCTTGATCGCCGCTGACGCGACGCCGCCACCCGCACCCTGGACGAGGACCCGGTCGCCGGCCCGGACACCGGCCTGGGTGAACACCATGCGGTAGGCCGTTCCCCACGCCACCGGGAGGCAGGCCGCCTCGTCCAGGCTCAGGCCGTCCGGCAGCGGCCGGAGGTTGCGGGTCGGAACCACGAGGTACTCCGCGAAGGCCCCGTCGTGGCGTTCGGAGAGCAGGGCGCGCTGCGGGTCGAGCGTCTCGTCGCCGCGGCCGCGGTCCGCGGAGCCGATCACCGGGTACACCACGACGGGACGCCCAGACTCGTCGTAGCCCGCGGCGTCGCACCCGAGGATGCGCGGCAGCTGGTCCGCCGAGTGGCCGACGCCACGCAGGGTCCACAGGTCGTGCATGTTGATCGTTGACGCGGCGACGCGGACCCGGGACCACCCGGGCTCGGTCCTGGGCACTGGGAGGTCGCGGAGCTCGAGGCCGGCGAGAGGGTCGGTCTCGCTCTGGGCGACGGCGACGGCGGCAAGCACGGTGCGACCTTCTCCTGACGCGTCCGGCGCGGGACAGCACGCGTGCCGTCGAGCGGAACGCCGCGTTGTTCCAGGTGCCACCTCCCCGCGAGATTCGGTGACATGACGACGACCGGTCAGTGGCCGACCCCGCCGGACGACTGCACGCCGGCGACCGGCTCTCCCCGCGGGCGGCTGCGGCGGCCGGAGGGGTTGACGCGTAACGTCGACGTGTCCGGGATGGTCGATGCCGACGGCGGGTACGTCGACCGGGCGATCTTCACCGACCAGCTGCTCTACCAGCAGGAGCTGCGCCGGGTCTTCGCGCCCAGCTGGTTGTTCCTCGCTCACACCGACCAGTTCCACAGGCCGGGCGACTTCTTTACGACGTCCATGGGCGAAGACCCCGTGATCGTGGCCATGGACAAGAGCCGGACGATCCGCGCCTACCTGAACTCCTGCCGCCACCGTGGCGCCCGCGTCTGCCGTGCCGACCTCGGCCAGACCCGCAACTTCACCTGTACGTATCACGGCTGGTCCTACGACCTCGAGGGCAAGCTGGTCAGTGTCCCGAACCTCGACGGTTACCCGGCGGGTTTCTCCGTCGCCGACTGGGGCTTGGTCGAGGTACCGCATATCGAGTCGTACAAGGGACTGATCTTCGGCACCTGGAATCCCGAGCCGGTGCCGCTGCGCGAGGCGCTGGGCGACATGGCCTGGTACATGGACGCGATGCTTGACCACGACGAAGCCGGCACCGAGGTGGTTGGTGGCGTCCACAAGTGGGTGCTGGAGGGCAACTGGAAGCTGTCCGCTGAGCAGTTCGCGACCGACTGGTACCACGTCAACATGAGCCACGCGTCGGCGCTCATGCTGATGTCGCCTACCGGAAAGAAGCCCAAGGACGAGATCGTCCACCGTACCGGCCGCCAGTACGTCGATCCGCTGGGCCACGGTGCCGGCTTCCCGGTGCATCCCAAGAACCGGTTCGACGCGTCGACCGTCCACAAGGCCGTCGACTACGACGCCCTGCGTGAGCGTCTGGGCCGTGAGCGCGTCGAGGGGCCGCTGACGAACGGGCACGCCACCGTCTTTCCCAACTTCTCCTATCTGCCCGTCAACGGGTCCATCCGGGTATGGCACCCGAAGGGCCCGGACCGGGTAGAGGTGTGGGCGTGGACCGTCGTGGACCGGTCCTGGCCGGCAGAGGTCAAGGGGGCGCAGCGGCTGTACAACCTGCGCACCTTCGGGCCGAGCGGCATCTTCGAGCAGGACGACGGCGAGAACTGGAGCGAGGTCCAGGCCATCTCGCACGCCTTCATCACCAACAGCGTCCCGCTGAACTACCAGATGGGCCTGGGGTCGGAGCGTCAGGACGGCACGTATCCCGGCGCGACCTCCGAGCTCTATTCCGACGCCGCCGGCCGCTCGTTCTACCGCCGTTGGCAGACCCTCATGAACACCCCCGCCTGGCACGAGCCGGGGGCTTGCGGGAAGGACGCCGGATGACGGGAATCCGCGTCGCGGCCGCCGGCGACATCCCCGAGGGCGAGGGCATCGTCGTCTCCCGCGATCAGACCGGAACCGAGGACGACATCGCGCTGCTCAAGGACGAGGACGGCACCGTGTGGGCGCTGAACGACACGTGCACCCACGAGAGGGCGTCGCTCGCCGACGGGTGGGTCGAGGACGGACACGTCGAGTGCCCGCTCCACTCGTCGAGGTTCTGCCTGAAGAACGGCCAGGTGGACGGGCTGCCCGCCACCCGGGACACGGTCGCGCACCGGGTCGAGGTCCGCGACGGCGAGGTCTACCTGTTCCCCGGCGAGCAGCCGTGACCGCCCCCGGACGGGTGGTGATCGTCGGCGGCGGTGTCGCCGGCGTCTCGACCGCGGCCGCGCTCCGCGCGGGCGGCTACGCCGGTGACCTGGTCCTCGTCGAGAGATCCGAGTTCCCGTACGACCGGCCGCCGCTGTCGAAGGCGTACCTCGCCGGTGCCCAGGACCTCGAGCAGATCGCCCTGCAGCGGCCGGACTGGTACGTCGAACAACGGGTCACACTCGTGGGGCGGGCCGAGGTCGTCGACCTCAAACCCTCCGACGCCCAGGTACGGATCCAGCTGGCCGACGGCACGGTCTCGGACGCCGACCAGGTGGTTCTCGCAAGCGGAGGCCGCCCGGCCGTACCGCCCATCCCGGGCATCGACGCCACCCGTGACGCGCGACGCCTGCACGTTCTCCGGGACGCCGACGACGCCGACCGGCTCCGGGCGGCGCTGCGGCCGGGCACGCGTCTGCTGGTGGTCGGCGGTGGCCTCATCGGTGCCGAGTCCGCGTCCACGGCGCGCGAACTCGGGTGCCACGTCACGATGGTCGACCCGGTGGATCCCCCGCTCATCGGTGCGCTCGGCCCTGCGGTCGCGCAGTGGCTGCACGGCCAGCACACGGACCACGGCGTCGACACGGTGACCACCGTGCTGGAGTCGCTGCGACCGACGTCCAGCGGGGTCGCCGCCCGGCTGCGCGGCGAGTCCGCTGACCGGGAGTTCGACGCCGTCCTCGTCGGGGTCGGCATGATGCCGCACACCGGCCTCGCGGCGGCCGCCAGGCTCGAGGTCGATCGTGGCGTGCTGGTCGACAACGCGCAGGTGACGAGCCACCCGCGGATCCTGGCGGTGGGCGACTGCGCCCGCATGCGTGGCCACGACCGCAGCGAGCACTGGGAAGCGGCGCAGCTCGACGGCCGGCGCGCCGCCGCGACCATTCTCGGCGTCGCCGCGCCGGCGCCGACAGCGCCGTGGTGGTGGAGCGATCGATACGGACGCCACGTCGAAGGGGTCGGGCAGTTGACGGGGCCGGACGCCGGGATCAGGCACATCGTCCGGGGCAAGATCGGCCCCGCGCCCTTCGCCGTGTTCGCCGTCCGTGACGACCGGATCGTCGGCGCAGTCGCCATCGACGACTCCCAGGCCCTGCGGGCCGCCCGGCGCCTCATCGACCGTGCCGTCGCCGTCGACCCGGCGCGCCTCGCCGACACCGGCACCGACCTGCGGAAGCTCTTGAGGGGATGACATGGACACCGTTGACCAGCAGACATCCGCGGATTGGTCCGGCCCTGCCCTCCAGGCCGGGCAACCGGCGAGCCGGGACGTCCATTTCGAGGTGGAGCAGCTGTACTACGAGGAAGCGGAACTGCTCGACGACGGACGCTATGTCGACTGGCTCGAGCTGTTCGCCGACGACCTCGACTACTGGATGCCCACCCGCACCAACCGGTTGCGCCGCCAGGAGGCGTTCTCGGTCGCCGGCCGGGGCGAGGCCGCGTTCTACGACGAGACCAAGGAGTCGCTGGCCTGGCGGATCCGCCGCTTCGACTCCGGGATGGCCTGGGCCGAAGACCCGCCGTCGCGGACCCGACACCTCGTCACCAACGTGCGCGTCCGCCACGCCGATCCGGCGCTCCAGGAGGGCTTCACCGCCGACGACCTGGTCGCTCGCAGCGCGTTCCTGCTCTACCGCAACCGGCTCCAGCGTGAAGAGGGCGTGTATGCCGGGCGCCGTGCCGACGTTCTCCGGCGCCTGACCGACGGCCGCCTGCAGGTGGCCAGGCGGGAGATCCTGCTCGACCAGAACGTCCTCCTGGCGAAGAACATCTCCACCTTCTTCTGACCGACCCACCCGAGAAAGGCACGCCGTGACCGTCGCCGAGCCGGAGCTCACCCATCACCAGATCGCGACCCCGGACGGCGACGTGCACGTCGCCGAAGCAGGCAGCGGCCCGGTCCTCGTCATGCTGCACGGAGGCGGTCCGGGCGCCAGTGGGGTGTCCAACTATCACCAGAACCTGCCCGCGCTTACCAAGCAGTTCCGGGTTCTGCTGCCCGACCAGCCAGGGTTCGGCACGTCGTACCGGCCGGCCGACGACGACCTGGAAGCGCGATCGATCACGCAGCTCACCGTCGACGCGCTGGTCGCCGTACTGGACGAACTCGGCTGCGACACCGTCCACGCCCTCGGCAACAGCCTCGGGGGAGCGGCGGCGATCGCGCTGGCGCAGCAGCATCCGGACCGTGTCAGCCGGCTTGTGCTGATGGCGCCCGGCGGCGGCTGGCTGCCGTTCGGGCCGACGCCGACGGAAGGCCAGAAGGAAATGTTTCGCTACTTCAACGGAGACGGGCCCACCGAGAAGAAGATGGCGAACTTCATCCGGGTGATGGTCGCCGATCACCGGCGGTTCGGTGCGGACGTGGTCAGGTCGCGCTACGAGGCCTCCCGCGATCCCAGCCACATCGAGTTCTACCACCGGCTGAACACGTCGTTTGCGCGGCGCCGGGGGATGGACCCGCTGTGGCGTGATCTGGACAGGGTGAAGGCGCCGACCCTGCTGCTGTGGGGGCGCGATGATCGGACGATCACGCTCGATGGCGCGCAGATCCTGCTCAAGTATCTTCGTGACGTCGAACTGCACGTCTTTGGCAACTGCGGCCACTGGGTCCAGCTCGAGCGTCAGGCCGAGTTCGAGCGTCTGGTCGCGGACTTCCTGAGGACGCCACGATGACGGGATGGCTCCAAGGCTACAGCGCGCTTATCACGGGCGGCGGCTCCGGGATCGGAGCCGCGGTCGCCCAGAGGTACGTCGGGGAAGGTGCTTGCGTCACGGTCGTGGGACGCGACCGGGCCAGGCTCGACGCCGTCGTCGAGAGTTCCGCCGACCCGTCCCGAATGCACGCCGTCGAGGCGGACGTCCGCAGCTCCGAACAGCTGCACGCGGCCGTCGGGGAGTCGGTCGCCAGATTCGGGAAGCTCGATACCCTGGTAGCGAACGCGGGCGTGTGGGACTTCCAGCGCCAGCTCACCCGGTTGTCGGTGGACGAACTCGACCGTACCTTCGACGAGCTGTTCGCCGTAAATGTGAAGGGCTACCTGCTCGCCGCCGAAGCGGCGTGGCGCGAACTCGTCCGCAACCGCGGCAGCATCGTGATGACGCTGTCGAACGCGTCCTTCTACGTCAACGGCGGCGGACCCGTCTACACCGCCGCCAAGCACGCGTGCCTAGGCCTGATGAAGGAGTTGGCCTACGAACTCGCGCCACGGGTCCGGGTCAACGGCGTTGCGTGCGGTGGCATGAACACGGACCTGCGAGGTCCAGTGGCGCTGGCCCTTGAGGATCGGTCGATCGCCGCCTCCTTCGCCAAGCGCACCCAGAGCGCGCCGCCTCCGCCGATTCCGCTCTACGACTCGAGCGTCGACCCCGTCGACTTCACCGCGCCCTATGTCCTGCTGGCATCGCGTGAGCAGAGCGGCCCGATCACCGGCCACGCGATCCAGGTGGACGGAGGCATGGGCGTGCGCGGCTTCCAGCACGATGCCGGCGGCGATCACCTCATGGATCTGGTCTCGAAGGAGCGGACATGATCCGGGTCGAGAGCTGCCTGACGGGCCGGCTCCGGCCGGTCTACCCCGTGGCCACGCACGACGTCGAGATCCGGCTGGACGGGGTTGCGCCGGACGACCTGGAGGACGTGCTCCGGGACGCGTCGGAACGGGTGCTGTCGAGCGACCCCCGCTGCCGCAAGGTCGTGTTCGCGACGCACGTCGGCGACCTCCACGCCATGGTGGCCGCGGAGGCGGCCGGCTTCCGCTACGTGGTCGACGTGGACGTGCCCGACGACGGCGGCGCCCTCGAGCTGTCGCTCCTGGTGCGCGAGCCGGCGTCGGTGACCCGCGTGGACATGTACCTCGACCGCGTCCCGGGAACGTGAGTCGTTCGGTGCGGGCCGACGCGATGTCTCCGGGCAGAGAGTGTGTCGTCCAGCGGATCGACCAGCTGACCCGGCGCCGCCCTCCGGCCAGGGTGGTGGCATGCCTGACTCCCGTGCGCGGCCGACGGCCGCGGTGCAGCGAGCCGCGGCCCGCCTCCGGGCCGCGGCTCGTGACCGACGCCCCTGCGCGCCAGTGCGCGACCTACCTGGACATCATGACGTCCGCCGCGCTGCGAGTGGCCGAACAGTTGGCGACCCGCACCGGGAAGCAGGTGCCGGTATGAGTATTCCCGTCTTCATCCAAGACGTGACGCTTCGAGATGGCATGCACGCCGTCCGGCACCGCATGACACCGGCGGATGTGCGACGCATCGTCGTGGCCCTGAACCAGGCCGGTGTCGACGCCATCGAAGTCGCCCACGGTGATGGCCTGGCGGGCAGCTCCGTCAACTACGGACCCGGCTCGCATTCGGACTGGCAATGGATCGAGGCGGCCGCGGACGTGCTCGAGCGCGCGAGGCTGACGACGTTGCTGCTGCCGGGCATCGGTACCACCCACGAGCTGAGGACGGCCTGGGACCACGGGGTCCGGTCGGTGCGGGTGGCGACACACTGCACAGAGGCGGACATCTCCGCGCAGCACATCGCCGCGGCCCGGGAGATCGGCATGGACGTGTCCGGCTTCCTGATGCTCTCCCACACGGCACCACCAGAGGAACTCTCGCGGCAAGCCAAGCTCATGCATCCATGCACACGAGAACCTCTCGCTGTCGGTGGCCAATTCGGTCGCCGCGGTCGAGAACGGCGTGTACCGGGTCGACGCCTCTTTGGCGGGACACGGGGCTGGTGCTGGCAACTGCCCGATCGAGGCGTTCATCGCCGTGGCCAACCTCTCCGACATCCAGCACGGCTGTGACCTGTTCAAACTCCAGGACGCCGCCGATGACATCGTCCGGCCGCTCCAGGACAGGCCGGTCCGAGTCGACCGCGAAACCCTCACGAAGCGAACACCCCCATCCGAACTGGACCGGCACCTCATCTGCGACGACTACGCCACCCACAAGACCCCAGCGATCAAGACCTGGCTGGCCGCGTATCCCCGCTTCCACCCGCACTTCGCCCCCACCTCCGGCAGCTGGCTCAACCCCGTCGGCGATGGTTCGCCGAACTCACCCGCCGCAGGCTACGCGCCGCAGCATCCACCGCAGCGTCAAAGACCTCGAAACCGGCGTCACCGCCTTGATCGCGGCGTGGAACGTCGATCCGAAACCTTTCGTCTGGGTCAAGACCGCCGACCGGGTCCTCGACAACCTCGTCAACTACGGCACCAGCCTTAATCAACTCATCAACGACTTGGAACGCTCGCAGGCGACGCCCTCAGGTCAGCGGCGTCCACCAAACGCTGACCGGGTTCACCTTTTGTCGATCTTGCAGTTGTGGTGCCGAGGCACTCCCTGAATGCCCCGGTTTGGCACCACAACTGCAAGATCGATGCGCAACAAACCAGCGACCGTTGGTGGACACCGCACTTGCAACGGCGCCAATGCTCTGGCTCGTCCGGTCAGTCGATCTTTGCGAGCTTCTCGGCTGTGCCATCCCACTCCACGAGGACGCCCGGAACCCGCAAGTCGCGGTCCTTGAAGGTGAGCTTGCCCATCGCTCCGTCGAAGCCCTCAGCCGCGACGGTGTCCAACGCCTTCTGGACGGCGTCCCGGTCCGCACTTCCGGCCAGCTTGATCGCGCGCGCGATGAACCAAAGGGCGTCATATCGCTCGGCCGCGTAAAAGGACGGATCCTCGTTGTACTTGGCCTTGAACGCGGTGGTGAAGGCCCGGCTCGACGCCCCGCTCTGATCGTAGAAGAAATCGGCCGGCCAAACGACGCCGACGCCGTCGGAGCCGACCGTCTTCAGGTTCCCACAACAGGCCGTCGACAATGCAGCGATCGGACCGGAGTATCCGGCGGTACGGAGCTGGGGGATGATCGTCGCGAATTGCGTACCAATCATCAGTAGGAACACCACCTGCGGCTTGCCACTTACGATCTTGGACACCGTCGCCGAATAATCGACGGTATTGGTCTCCGCGCCCGTAGTGGAAGCGACCGTGAAGCCGAGCTCCTTTCCCATCTGTGGCACCACCTCCCGGGCCAACTGGGTCATCGTCGGATTCGCCGTCGCATAGACAACGCTCGCGGTTTTCACTCCTTTGCCGGCAATGAACGGCTTGAGCACGCTGTCGAAATACGTGGTGAACGGTGCAGTCACTCGGAAGGTATACTTGCCGAGGACCGTGCCAGTGCTGCCCGACTGCGTGAAAACCACGGGCACTTTCGACTGCGTGGCAATAGGCGCGATTGCCTGGGACTGACTGCTCGTGATCGTCCCGAGAACAGCCGGAATACTCTTGTCGGCGGCGGCTGCAGTAAATAGGCTTGCGGCCGTCTGGTTGTTCGTGGTCGTGTCCTTGGTCTCGATAGACAGCGTCGTGTTGGGCCCGAGGAACTTCTGGCTGTTGATCTCGTCCAGCGCCAGCTGGGTGCCCTTCTCGCCAGCAGTGCCCGCGAAGGACGAGGGTCCCGTAAGGTCAGTGATCGACGGGATGGTGATCTTCGCCGGCAACTCGCCGCCAGCGCCACCGGAAGGACTCGAGTTATTGTTCTCGCCACCACACGCAGCCAGAAGGACCGCGACAGCGGCCACGATAGCCACCTTCACACGCGCTCGATCGGATCTCATGAACACTCCCATATTCTGACCTGCGTGAACATAATAGATGTATGACAATAGATAACATTCACAGGGAATTGGCGTACTGGTTGCGGGATGAAGACCAGGAACTGCTGGGCGACTTAGCTCAATAGCACGTAGATCGACCTGATACATGTGCAGGCGAGCAGAACTCGATCTGTCGAGCACTTTGGACCGCCCCGCGCCGGCGGCGCGCGTGAAATCCCTTGGCGGTACTGATGGGTCAACATCAACGGCCTTCTGCTCGCGGCTGTGTTTCAGCCAGTGCCGCCTCGCCGAGAAACGCCCGGACCACCGAGGAATGCGAGCGCGCAACGTCCGCTGGGCCGCTGAACACAACCTCGCCACGCGCGACGACGACGACGTCGTCTGCCGCTTCGAGGCCGACATCGGCGTTTTGCTCGACTATGAGCACGCCCATGCCGGAGTCCGCGATCTGCCGGACGCTGTTCAGGACCGAATCGACCATGGCGGGCGCCAGACCCATCGACGGCTCATCCATCAACATCACCCGGGGCTGCGACATCATGCCGCGCCCGAACGCCAGCATCTGCTGTTCACCGCCGGACAGCAGGCCGGCCGCCGACGAGCGCCGATCACTGAGGATCGGGAACAGCTCGAAGACTCGGGCCAGATCGGCGTCGAACTGGGACCGCGGCGCGGTGTAAGCCCCCAGCCGAAGATTCTCCAAGACCGACAGTGGCGCGAAGACGCGACGCCCTTCGGGGACAAGCACCATGCCTCGTCGCACGATTCGATGTGGTGACATCCCGCCGATCTGGTTGGAGTCCAGCGTCACCACCCCTCTGCGGATGGGGAGCAGGCCACAGATCCCACGCAAAGTTGTCGTCTTTCCTGCTCCGTTCGCGCCCAGCACCAAGGTGACCCGACCTGGCGTGACGGACAGACTGATGCCCCGAACGGCCTCGACCGCCCCGTAGGACACGTGCAGATCACTGACCTCGAGCATCGGTCCCCCATCGCTTACCGAGGTACGCCTCGCGGACCGCGGACTCCCGCACTACGTCGACCGGCGCACCACTAGCAATGAGCTGACCAAAGTTCATTGCGAAGAGGTGGTCGCACGTGTCGACCATCATCTGCACGTCATGCTCAACGAGTAGCTGGGTGAGGCCCTCTGAGCGAAGCTTGCGAAGCAGCTCACTTATCTCGTGCCGCTCGTTCTGGTTCATCCCGGCGGTCGGCTCGTCGAGGAGGAGCAGGATCGGATCCATCGCAATGGCCCGGGCGATCTCGACGCGACGCTGAATTCCGTAGGGCAGCTCGCCGGGCCGAGTTCGCTCCAAACCGAGGAGCCCGGTCCGTTCCATAGCGTCGCTGACGACGTTCGACGACGTCGACCGGGGGCTCCGTCCGACATCGACCCCCAACATAATGTTCTCCCGCACAGTCAGGCCTGGTAAGAGCCGCACGGTCTGGAACGTTCGGGCGATGCCTCGACGAGCGAGCGATGACGCGGACGATCGGTCATAGGCAGTGCCCTCGAACGAGAGCGAGCCGCGCGTCAGGTTGGTCATCCTCGTTATGGCGCCGAGCAGAGTGCTCTTGCCCGAGCCGTTGGGCCCGAGGAGCCCGAAGATCTTGCCTCGGGTGAGTTGGAAGGACATGCCATCCACGGCCTTGATGCCGCCGTAGTGGACTGCGACGCCCGAGGCCTCCAGAACCACCTCGCTCGAAGGATTGGCAGGTCGCTGCTCGAATGTCATCGTTGTGGTGTCGGTCATGACGGGTTTCCACCCGCGGTGTGGAATCTGAGTTCCTCGAGCCCGGTGGGCCCAGCCTGGTCATCTCTTTCGGTCGTGGATGCGGCGGCCGGAAGGCTGCCGCGTCGGCGTTTGGCCTGGACGCTCCGGAACGTGTCGGTCGTCAAGCCGACAAGACCGCCTGGCACCCAGACCGCCGCCAGAGCGACGATCGAGCCGTAGATCACGGCCTGCCACTGGCCAACGATGGTCAGCACGCTTGGCAGCCAGGTGAAGGTGACGGCACCGATTGCTGCTCCCAACCACGATTGGGCGCCGCCGACGACGATCATCGTGAGCGCCGTAACCACGACCGGGAATCCAATGTCTTCCGGTGACACGGTCGTGCGGTGAAGCACGTGGATACCGCCGGAGAGTGCGCCGAGCAGGCCGCTGGCGATGAAGGACAGCAGTTGGAGACGCTTGACGTTGATGCCCACGGACATCGCGAGCTGTGGATCCTCGCGCAACACCTCGATCCGGCGCCCAAGTTTGCCGCGCTCGGTGTAGGCAATCAATGCGATCAGCACGACGACGACGATGACGACGGCGTACATCGGAATCGAGGCGATCGCCCCGTACAAGCCGCTGGCTCCACCGGTGAGCGAACCCCCGTTGTTGACCGCGACGGCCAGAATCAGCGCGAACGCGATGGTGGCCATACCGAGATACAAGCCGTCCAGACGCCGCACGACGAGGCCGAGCAGATAGCCGACTAGCGCGGCGAGCAGCATGCCGGCGCCGATCGCGAGATAGGACGGCCAGTGGAAGCGGATCGTCACGATGGCCGCGGTGTACGCCCCGATGCCGTAGAACCCGATCCCGGCGAAAGAGAAGACGCCCATTCGCAGCGGGATCTGGATGCTCAGCGCAAGAAGCAGACTGGTGAAGGTTCCCTGTACCAGAATGATGTGCGCGTTGTACCAGTCCGTCATGTTCGCCGCACCTCCCGGCGGCCGAGGAGCCCCTGCGGTCGAAGCAGCAGCACAATGAAGATGAGGCCGAACGAAACCGCATCGACCCACGTTCCGGACGTGTGCGTGAGCACGAGCGTTTCCGCGATCGCCAGGATCGTCGCTCCGGCCATCACCCCCGCGATGCTTCCGACACCGCCTAGCACCGTTGCGGCGAACGCCTTCAGCAGCAGCGCGTCACCGGTTTGCGGCGCGATGGCACCGAGGTTGTATGTGAGCAGCACGCCGGCCAGACCGGCCAAGGCACCAGCGAGCGCCATCGCGCCAATCGCCAGCGCTCGTCGGTTTATGCCCATCATCGACGCCGTCTCGGCGTCGACACCGATAGAACGAAGCGCCAAACCGGACCGTGACTTGCGTAGCCACAGCGCCGTACCCCCGCCGAACACGACCCCACAGGCGATGATGAGGAGTTGGGCGTTCGAGATCCGCACGTCACCTCCCCACGCAAAGGTGTCAATCCGAAAGCTGCTGCCACTGAAACCGAATGGGGTGTTCAGGGTGACCTTTTGGGCGATGGCCAACGGGATGATGGCGATGCCGATGCCTGCGATGAGGATCTGAAGACTGGCGGCATGTACGTCCTTCGCCCGTTTGACAATCGGCTCGAACGCCAGTACCTGAGCGGCCACCGACAGGGCCGCACCGACCGCCATCCCGACCAGGATCATTGGTAGGATCGGCAACTCCATATCACGCACGATGAGATAGTCAACGAACGCGGAAAACATGAAGACCGAACCGTGGGCGAAATTCAGAATGCCGATCGTCCCCCACGCCAGGCTCATTCCCAGGGCAAACAAGAGATAGACGGCAGCGAGCACCAGGATGTTGACCACATCTTGGGCCACGATCTCTTCACCTCTTATCTTTTCGTCTAGTGAAATTTGGATTGAGTCAATAGAAAAGGTCAGCCGACCCGACCCGCTGCAGGCCGGGGTCCTGTCGCGCCAACGAGGCTCTGGCCAGCGCCAGGGAAGTTGTGCACCCCTCCTGGAACGCGGCCAGATCCCGATAGATCGGGAAGAGACTGAAACCCTGATCGCGATACCACGCCACGTCGGCGCTCGACGGGTGGATGCCGCTCCAGCGACCTGCCTTTCGGCACGCCACAGCGATCCGCTCAACGAGCTCCTGGTGGCGGCCCGGCTGAACGGCTAGTTGAGGCGGAAGTCCGGCCGAGGCCGCGAGGTCGCTCGGGCCGACGTAGACCACGTCGAGGCCGTCGACCGCCACGATCTCGTCGATGTTGTTCACGCCGGTCTCGGTCTCGACCATCGCGAAGCACACGGCCAGCTCATCACCGAGAGATGGGCTGTACGGCACGTGTTCGAGCATCGGCCGCATAGCCCCCCAGCTGCGGCCGCCGCTGGGTGGGTACCGGCACGCATAGGCAGCCTGCTGCGCCTGCTCGGCCGTCTCGATCAGCGGCACGATCACTCCCTGGGCCCCGGAGTCCAGGGCGCGACCGATCTCCGGGAGGCTGTTGCCCGAGACTCGGACGACCCCGGGCGTGCCTGAGACGGCGATCGCCTGCAGCATGTGCAGGAGCATGTCGTAGCCGATGAGGCCGTGCTGAGTGTCGATGCCTATCCAATCGAAACCCGCGCGACCAGCCGCCTCGGCGGCGACCGGATTAGGCATTTGCAGCCAAGCTCCGAATAGCGGTGACCCTGACGAAAGAGCCTCACGCAGTGAGCGAGTGGGGGTCATAGCATCCCTTCTTTCGACGGCGGTCGGCTTTGGTCATTCGTGGCGGCGCGCAGGTCCGGAGTGTGAGTCGCGATGGATGCTGGTCTTGTTGCGTTCGATCCAGTCGAAGTCGCCGTCGATGCCGAGGCCGAGGCCGGTCCTGTCGACGTGCGGATGATCCGTTCTCGGTCGTGGAGACATGTGCAGTCCGGGGATCGTCCGGACGACACCTCACCTATGCCGGCGATCGCTGCCGTGCCCTTGCGCACAAGCCCTCTCCTGACTAGTTGCCGCCGACACAGAGCGGTCCATGTGATCGACGTCACGGAAGCGTACGGGCGTACGGCTCGGGCGTCAACCACCGTTTCGGCGATAGCCCCCGGAAGTACCCGATGCGCGGCTCCTTTGGGACCGAAGGACGCGCCCGGTGGCCCGACCGACGGGCCTGACGGACTCGCACGTCCGTACGGTATCCTGCTCGATATGTATGATCTGAGTCACAAATGGACATGAGGCGCATAGATGGCGTGCACACACAGTTGCTCTCTGCGGCTCGACGTCGCACCAGGAACTGCTTCGCGAGACCGCGATACGGGAACGAGGCGGACAACGGCAAGAAGAGGACTGACGAGCACTGCCGGCCGCACCTTGCACGCCACCCTCACCGTCGAGCGCTTCTGTGATCCGACGGCAGGTGCGCGCTACATGTCCGCCACCTGATGTGCGACCCCCGGCACAGCACGGTCACGGTCCGGTCATGGTGCTCGCGGCCGAGTGCGACCTTCTGCCTGACGACCATGATCACGCCGGTGTTCGACGCCCGTCGCTGCACGCAGATCGGCTCGGTCGACCGACGCGTACCGACCCGACCGGGCGGGCGGGCTCGCTGCAACCGCGCAGCTTCACCGGACTCGAGCAGGTTCGGCCGAGGTCCGCAGCAGCTCGCGGGTCTCGGCATCGAAGAACAAGCGCGGCGCGCCTTCCTCCATGTGATTCCGACTCGACCGCCAGCAAGGAGCTCGGCGGCCAGCATGATCCGCTGTCGCAGTGAACACCACGTTGCGGGCCACGGTGCGCTCCCCTCCAACGATCGTCCCGCTGGCGCGGCCGCCGGTGCCGGCCTGGACGCCAGCCGCGCATCACCGGCGGCACCGCGCACAGCGGACGTCTCATCGACCGGCTCGGCGACCTCGAGCGAATCGCCCCGGGATTCGTGGATGCCTCCTGTCAGACCTGGGGCGATTTCACTTCGGCCGCTGCCGCGACAGCCCGTGCCGGCTCAGAATCCGGTCGATGGTGCGTTCCGGGGCATTGGCAGGCCCTCGTTCGTGCCAGGCAGCGGCTCGCGCAACAACTCCAGCCGGGTCCGACCCGACCCCCATCGGGGATGCTCGTGCCGCATCTCGACCGCCGCGACCTCGGCCGCTTTCACCGCCCGACATAGACACGACAGCGGCCGATGCGACCGACCGCCCAACCCGCCGATCTGTTCGTCCAGATACCGAACCATCCAGTGGTGCACCGTCGACCGGTACGACACCACCCGCGCGGGCGGCCTCGACGACATCCCATGCCCGACAACACAGTCCGGACCGCATCCAGGCGCTGTTCGACCAGCGACAAGACAACCAGTACCGGGCCCAGCCTCCCTGACTCCGGGACGCCCCACGGAGACGTCGCGATCCACGGTGCCTATCACGGCCGGTGTCACAGATCAGCTGACGGACGTGAGCAGAAGGTCAGCGGTGAACACCTGTCTTATTGCGTTCGATCCAGGCGAAGTCGATTTCCACGCCAAGACCTGGTCCTGTCGGCGCGTGGATGATCCCGTTGTTGTCGACACTGACGTTCTCGACGAGACCGAGACCGCCATCAAATGCCTTCCTGGGAAGCATTACTTCGTGGAACTCGCAATTTGAAGCCGCCAACTCCACGTGGAGATTCGCGACGTTGTTCAGAGAGTTGCCGCCGTGGTGGACCTCGAAGTTCATGCCGAATGCTTCAGCAAGGTGCGCGGCCTTGATGCAGCCGGTGATTCCCCCCTTGATTGCCACATCCCCTCGAAGGTAGTCAGTAGCGCGAGCGGTGATCCAGGGCGCGTAGTTTGTCAACAGTCCGCCAGGCATCTCGGTCGCCATGAGAGGAATCCTCAGGAGCTCACGGAGCTTCGCCATGTTGTACATATCGGTCTCGACGAGCGGGTCTTCATACCAGTAGTAGTCGAGTTCTTCGACGACCTTGCCGACGCGCAGTGCAGCCGGATAGTTGTACGCCCATGCGGCGTCGAGCATCAGCGTGAAGGAGTCGCCGACGCCTTCACGAACCGCTCGGACGAGCTCGATGTCGTCTCGCCACACACGGAAGGGATGAATCTTGTATGCGTGCCAGCCCATGTCGCGAAACTCCACCGCCTCCGCGACGTAACTCTCGATCGAGTCCAACCGCTCTGAGCTGGCGTACACGGGAATGGAATCTCGGTAAGCGCCGAGTAGCTTGTAGATCGGCTGGCCGGTCACCTTTCCAGCCAAATCCCAAAGGGCGATATCGACGGCGCCGATCACCCACGGCTGGACCGGGATCCGGGCGGCCAGCATCGCTTGGTAGAGTGCCTCGCGATCCATGGGATCGCGTCCTAGAAGCGCGGGCTTAAGTTTGTCGAGAAGGGCGCGGAAGTCGCTGCCAGCCGGTCGAGTCCGGCCTCCCAGGAATGAATAACCCTCGACGCCCTCGTCGGTCTCGATTCGCACGAGGCCGAGGCTGGTCGTCATGGGTGGCAATCCGGTTGGGTCAAAGGGTCCTCGGCCCAGCGGGTCCGTCGGCGGGTCCACAACCCAGGGGAAGATCGTCACGCTTACGTCGTTGATCAACATCCGCAGAAACTCCTTCTAGTCTTCTAGTCTCGTCTGAGCCGGGTATTCATTCGGGTCCGCCATTCGTTGCTTGTCGGACATTGGTCAAATTCACAGGATTGCAATCGGATTTACCGGTGAGCCGGTGCCTCCCTCGACCCGGAGCGGTGCAGTGACGAGGAAGAAGTCGCTACGGTCGTGCGTGCGGCAGTATTCGACGAGTGGTCCGAGGCTCGCGTTGTCGACTACGGCCAACCCGTAGGCCCAGATGGCGCCATGCACGGTCCACGCGATGTCTACGCATCCGGTCGGATAGGCATCTTGCATGTCCCACACGAGCATGGATGCGTCCGTATCGCGGATGAACTCGAGGACTGATGCGTGTACGCCAGCACGGGGCGACTCGTAGGCCGGGCGGTCATGGCCGCGCCGCCCCCACTCTCCCAGCTCGGCCGGCCAACGGTCTCGGCCGCAGTACACAACCAGTGCGTCGCCAGCACGGACCTCGAACGACTTGGACTCGGCGATCTGTTCCAGTTCCCAACCGTGGACGGGCTGGTCGTACTCAACGAAGTCCACCCCGCGGAAACCGGGCACATCGAAGACCACTGCCCGAGTCGCGAGTCCATTGCGCCACTGATCGATGTCACACGCTTGCGCGCGCCCAGCGGTGAGCACTTGGTCGGGATCCCGACCCCCATAGATCCCGTCTCGGTCCCACACGTGGCAAAGCGCATCGATGTGAGTGCTTGTCAGGCCATGGTAGGCAATCCCGTAGTAGTCGCTCGCATGGCCGCCGCCTCTGCGGCTCTCTCGTTGCAACATCAGGTGCTGGGCGGGGCGCGGGTTCACCTCTGAGTGTGAGGTCGGAAATGGCATGCTCAAAGAGATGGTGACACCGTCCCGCACCAACTGGGCGGCCTCGATCCGCTTCTCTTGCGTAATCAGGTTGACGGTGCCGAGCTGATCGCCTTCGCCCCACCGTCCCCAGTTTTTCCGTGCCCACAACTGGTCGCGAATATCGCTTTCGCTTGGGGCATCACGTCGCATCTTGCTCACCAGTGAATGATCTCCAACTCAGGCACTGACGTGTGCCCGGTCGAGGGTGAACACCGGCAGCACCATGTCGGTGCCAGGCACCGTATAGAAGTCCGCCGTCACCCGGTCGCCGCACTGAACGCTGGACGCCTCGGGTCCCACGATGTTCGACATGAGCTGAACCCCCTCGTCCAGACGGACGACGGCGATGACATACGGAACGAGATCCGCGAATCCGCTCGGAGCGCCGGCCACCTGCTGGGTATAGGTGTAGACCTCGCCTTGACCAGACGCGTCTCGCCAACTGAGCGCGTCTGCCAGGCAGTTGGGGCAAATCCGCTTGGCGTACAGCGTGGCCGCCCCACATTGGCCGCATACCTGGTAGACGAGTCGCTTCTGCCGCGCTGCCGACCAGAACGGCGCGCTCCAATCGGACGGCGACGGGACGGGACGAGTGGTGGCGGTCATGCTCAACGCTCCTTCGAAAGCACCGTGACGTGTGAATCCATCCAAGTTCCGCCGGATGCAGTTTCAACGGCGTTCACTGCACCTTCGACCTGTCGCTGCCCGGCCTTGCCCATCAGCTGACGGAATGCCTCGACGAGCACTGCGATGCCGCCACCGGCGGCGGTGTGGCCCTGCGACAACATGCCGCCGTTGGTGGTCATCGGCATCACGCCGCCGGGGCTGGTGTGCCCCGCGGCCACGAACGCGCCGGCCCGCTCGCCACGGCACAGGCCGAGCGCGTCCATCGCGATCAATGGAAAGACCGGGTAAGCGTCATAGCAGGCGGCGACCTGGATGTGGTCGGGTCCGATGCCAGCCTGCTCATAGGCGCGCTTGGCTGCCTCCGGAAAGCCCAGCTTGGCCAGATCGACGTCCTGCGACATCGAGTAGTGGGTGACTAGCGAGCCGTGGCCACGCACGTAAACCGGGGCCTCCGTGATCGATGCAGCGTCGTCGGCAGGAGCCACGACGTAGGCGCAGGCGCCGTCGGCCAGCATGTTGCACTCAAGCGAGCGCAGTGGCGTGGCAACCATCTTGCTCCCGAGCACGTCATCCAGGGTCAACTCCGAGCGGTACATCGCATGCGGGTTGAGCATGGCCCACTTGCGCAGAGACACACACACTGACGCGAGCTCCTCGTCGGTCGTGCCGGTCTCGTACATGTAGCGCTGCGAGATCATCGCGCCGACAGCGTTCATATTGTGGCCAAACGGGCGCTCCCACTCCTCGGAGACGCCAGTCGTGGCGAACAGGTCCACGCCCCGCTGCGGGGGCAGCGACCCCACCTTGTCCGAGTGCAGGACCAGAATCCGGCGCGCGGCCCCCGTGGTGACGAGGGCTTCAGCCACGGCGAGCATGCTTGAGCTGCTCGCCCCTCCCGCCATGACCTGCACGTTCATTGCAACACTTCGGAGCATCCCGAGCTCTTCGCAGATCCGCGAGAACACCAGATCGACGTTGAACTGCGGCGATGCCAGAGCACCAACCGGCATGACGACGTCGATGTCGCGCGGCGAGAGACCTGCGTCTCGGAGGGCGGCCGCTGCGCTGAGCACCGCAGCCTCGACCTCTGAGCGGTCTGGGAATCGTCCGGACGGCACCTCACCGATGCCAACGACGGCTGCCGTGGCTTTGCGCACAAGCTCCTCCTGACTTAGCGACCAGCGTCACAGGCGATGTCGCGTGATCGGCGTCACGGAAGCGTACGAGCGTACGGCTCTGTCGTCAACTGCCGGTGCCGGGATCATGGCAGAAGGCGCGCTTTGACACGGGGAAACTCACCAGGCCAAGCTTTGACCGACCACGACGACCGGGCCTTGTTGACTCGCACGGACGTACGGTATTTTCCTTGGTGATGTAACGCGGGTCACATGACCGCAGCTGACAGGAGGGCTATGCGCTGCTTGAAACCCACCGCACAAGCACAGGTTGGGCCGATCCTCGGCTCGCCGGCAGTCTCGATGACGCCGAGCACCAGTGGGGTCAACCTGGCCGCGGTGTGCTCTAGGGTCGGCGACGGTATGACCCGTCTAGTTCACATCGAGGGCTGACGCGCATCATGGATATCTCCTTCTTCCTGCGCCACGTCTACGACGACGTTGCCCGTTTCGACTCCGACCGGCCGGCGTTGAGCCTCGAGAACGACGAACCAGTCACCTACCGACAGCTCGGCGAACGCACGAACGCCTACGCACGACAACTCCTGGACTTGGGCGTCAAGCCAGGCGACCGGCTCGCCATCCTCATGTACAACAGCGTCGAGTATTGGATCGCCTACTTCGCGATCACGCGTATCGGCGCGATTGCAGTGCGGCTCAACTTCCGGCTCGGCATCGAGGAGCTCAAGTACGTCCTCAACGACTCGGGCTCAACGGTTCTCCTCGCCAACAGCGAGTTGCTCGCGCCGCTGGACCAGCTCCGGTCCGTCGTCCCTGTTCAACACTACTTGGCACTTGGACCAGAGGCAGGGCGTCCTGATTGGGCGAAGCCATGGGAGCAACTTGAGCGGGGCGACACCCACTCACTCGACATCCCGCTGCCGGCCGCTGAGGTTGGCGCCATGATCATGTACACCTCCGGCACCACCGGCCGACCCAAGGGAGTGCTCTGGTCACACGGCACCACGACCTGGTGGGCCGCACTCCAAGTCATGGAGTGGGGGTTCGACGAAAACTCTGTCACGATGGTGACCGGGCCGCTCTACCACATCGGCGGACTCGAGAACTATGTGTTGCCAACGCTCGCCATGGGTGGCCACGGTGTGATGCAGCGGAGCACAAACTTCGACCTGACCCGCACTCTGAAGATCGTCGAAGATCAGCGCATCACCGATCTCCTGCTCTTCCCGGTCATGATCAACCAGCTCGTTGAGCGACTAGACCTCGACCAGTTCGACCTCAGCAGCCTTACGCGAGTCTTCACCGGTGGCGACGCGCTGTTGCCATCGGTATGCGAACGACTGAACTCAGCCCTACCCGGTGCGGACCTGATCCAGGTCTACGGCCTCACCGAGGGCACACCGATCGCGACATGCTCGGCACCCGGAATGGGCTACGAGCGACCGGCCAGTGTCGGCCGAGCATTTCCGTTCGTCGAGGTTTCTCTACGTGACGACCAGGGCGACCCGGTCCCGCCAGGAACAATCGGCGAGATCTGGACCCGCAGTCCAGCCAACTCCCTCGGTTACTGGAACAAGCCAGACGAGACAGCCGCAACCTTCACCGACGGCTGGTGCCACACCGGCGACCTGGGCGTGGTCACCGATGGCACCCTCAGCATCGCCGGACGCAAGAAGGACATGATTCGAAGCGGCGGAGAGAACATCTCCCCAGCCGAGGTCGAGGACGTCCTCCTGCGCCACCCCGCTGTCGTCGACGTAGCAGTGATCGGCGTGCCCGACACGGAGTACATCGAGGCGGTCTGCGCTGTTGTCGTGACAAAAGAGGACGTACCGGTGACCGCCGAAGAGCTGATCGCGCACTGCCGGGCACACCTCGCCAGCTTCAAGAAGCCCCGACAGGTAGTCTTCGTGTCCGAGCTGCCGAGGACACCCTCGCATAAGATCCAGAAGTTCCGGATCCGTGAGATGCTCGCGGCGGATACTTTGACCACGTCATGAGGGGAACCGTGCCCGACAGTCGCAACGGTCCCGAGACCCGACAAAAGATCATCGACAAGTTCAGCGAGTTCGTCGCCGAGCATGGCTTCGAGATAGCCAGCGTCTCGATGCTGTCGACTGCTCTCGGCATCAGCAAGGGAACGGTGGTTCACCACTTCCCCGCGAAGAACCTGATCATGGCCGAGGCCCATATGCAGTACATGGAACGTCGCGTGCGCGAGATGTACCGAGTCCTAGAGGTGGTCTCGGAGCCTGAGTACCAACTCGCCGCCATGATGTACGCCATCGTCCGCGCGCATCGCGATGACAGGCCTGGGACCATCTCGTTCCTGCGAGAACAAGCCCGGTTCCCGTTTGGTGGCGATGTCCAGGCGATGCGCACGCTCCGGAACGAGTTCACCGCGATCATGACGGGCATTTTGCGCAGGGGACAGCTGACTGGAGCGTTCGGCTTTACTGATCTCACCGTTACAGCTATGCAGATCTTCGGGACATGTAACTACGTCTGGACCTGGCTCCGGCTTGATGAGCCCGCAACCGTCGAAGACGTCTCGGCCGAGTTCGCATCGAACACTCTCCGAGGCCTGTGCGCCAAGTCCGAGCATGGCGACCGCTTTGCTCCCCGGCGACTGCTGTCCTTCTTCGGCTCTCTAACAAGCGTTCTCGAGCCCTTCTATCCCCCTGACGCATCGAGCCAAGCTGCGGTGAAACGGATGCAGGCGTAACTCTTTCTGCCTCAACGGCTCCGCGCAGAGCCAGGAGCCTGACGAGTGAGGCGTGGTCTCAGCCCTGATTCACCATCGGTGGATCATGGCTGAGACCACGCAAGGGACTGCTCCGACCGTCGCACGTTGGCCGCCTACGTCACCGTCAACACGACGAGACTCAACGGCGAAGACCTACACCACTTCCGGGGACGTCACCACCATCCAGCCGCCTGGGCCGGTCACCCACGCCGGGAAGGCGGCAGCGGCACGAATCGCGGTCAAGCGCTACCGATTCATTCCAACGCGCCACTCCGGGCCAAGACCGCACCCACTCGCCGAATTGACGGGGTCGTCACAGCCGGATAGGAACCGCCTCGGGCCCACGTACCGCGAAACCTGGCCCGTAATCGATATCTCCGGCCAATTCGTAGTCCGGCAGCCGTTCCAAGAATTGCTCTAGCCAAACCGCCGATTCCAGGCGCGCAAGATTCTGGCCCAAGCAAGTGTGGATGCCAAAACTAAAGCCAAGATGCTGTCGGCGCTCACGCCGGATATCGAACTTGTCTGGTTCGTCCCATCTGTCAGGGTCCCGGTTGCAGGCGCCCAAGAGAACGACCACTCTGGCGCCGTCCGGAATCTGAATGCCGTCGACGAATACGTCGTCACCACGAACCACACGCCGCGCAACCTGGGAGACACTTTGCCAGCGGAGGACCTCCTCGATGACTGCGGGGATGAGCGAGTGGTCGATCCCGACAGCGCGGCGTTGATCCGGGTGGTCCCCGAGTGCAACGATAATATTGGCCATCAGTTTCGCTGTTGTCTCGTTGCCGGCGAAGATCAACTGACTGTTCCCCGCTCGGAGATCCCGTTCGCTGAGCTGGTTGGCTACCGACGAATTCGTCATCTTCGAGATAAGGTCGCTTGTTGGATCCAAGCGCCGCTTATCCATCTCAGCGCCGATGAATTCATGTAGTGCTCGAGTGGCCTCGGCTCCCTTTTGCAGAATTACCTCTCCAGCCGGGGACGGGTCGAGCAGGCCTGAGGGGATCGCGCCCATGAGGTCGCTCCACTCCGCGACTTGCCGCAACGTCTGTGGGTCGAGACCGATACCGAGCATTTGAGCAATAACCTGCACAGGGATTCCGCGCGTCATATGCCGGACGGCGTCGACAGTCTCACCGGCGCGGAGCCGTTCGACGAATGGGTCGACTGCAGATCGGACGGCTTCGTCGACCACGGCGCGCTGCTCGTCAAGGGTGTCCCGTTGGAAGTCGCGTGCCCAGACACCTCGGATCTCACCATGGAGGGCTGAGTCCTCAACCTGCATGGTGGCGCCACCGAAGACCGACTCGAGTTGCCGGTCGGCTCGGAATTCCCTGGGATTCGCCAGGACGCGCGAGCCAATCTTGAACGATGTAATGGCCCAGTGATCCAAATATTCGTTGTATACGACAGGGCCAATCTCCCGAAGCTCATCGAGCTTGGGATAGGGGTTTGCGTTGAACTCGGCCGTAAAATAGTCCAGAGAAACGAAGGGAACCTGGGTTGACTTGGCTGATGTCATGGTTGCTGGATATCTCCTGGCTACTTGTGCTCGCACGTTACCGCCGTGAGCGCGACTGCCACCGATCGGCACCTTTGGCGGGATAGCAGCGCAAAAGGGAAACCTTGCCTTGCCGCCTGTTGTCAATCAATGCTGCGGGCCGAGTTGAGTATGTGCTCGCGCGGTACGTCGTATCCATGTACGTCGCGAGTGTGCTCCGTCGCGACGGCGACCAGCTCTTCAGCGCCGATTGCCTCGACGATTCCGCCACATGCCGGACAGATGACCTCCATCAATGGCTCGTCAGCCGAAGCATCGCCCGTCACCTCCACGCCAGCTCCTTGTTGACGGGCTGACGTGCCGGTGATGGATCGCAAACGCCGTACACAAAATCACTGCCACAACCCACGGCGCCGTCGAGGGGGGCCCTGGAAATCCGATGCGTGGTTGTGAATGCCGTCGTCGTCGCAAGTCCGCCGACCCGAGGACCTGCCTGGGCCGGCGACTGGGCAGTATCGGTGGCCGGAGAATCGATGCGAACTAGGCGCGTCATGCGCTCGCTGACGCTAGCCCACATCGCTGCCACGTTGACCCCATTGGTGCTCGCCGCCGTCGGGACTGCCGGCGGGCCGAGGATCAGCCCGGCCTGCGCTTGTGCGGTGGGTTTCAAGCAGCGCATTGGCCCTCCTGCTATCTGCGGTCGTGTGACCAGCGTTACATCATCCCGAACGATACCGTACGTGCGTGCGAGTCAACAAGACCAGCAAGTGGGAGCCGGGGAACGCCCCATCGGGACCATCGGCGCTTGACTCGGTGCTTGTGGATATGCGCGTGTTCCATTCGGGTTGACGCAATACTCGTACGCGCGTACGCTTCCGTATCGCTGATCACAGTCATCGGACGGGTGGCGCCCTTCGAAGAGCCGCGCGACTCGACGTGCTCGTCGGCCGATGTCACGGACAGTTGGCCAAGCTGCACGTCTTGGATCAGGCTGGGCAGCTCTTAACCGCGAAGGAGGAGACATGCGCGTGTTGGTGGACCGCGAGAGGTGCGTTGCGAGCGGCATGTGCGTACTGGCGTCGAACAAGGTGTTCACTCAAGACGAGGACGGCATAGTGCAACTCTTACAGAGCGAGGCGCCCGCGGAGTTGCATGAAAGCGTCATAGAGGCTGTACGCGCCTGCCCTGCTGGCGCCATCGAAGCCGATGACTAAATCTTCGGTCCACGACTATTGTCGGTGGGGAGCCGGGAGATGCGCCGACGATGTCCGTGACTAGCAACTCTGTGCTCATCATCGGTGCTGGTGCAGCTGGCCTCACGGTGGCTGAGACTCTCCGTCACCGCGCGCCGGAGACCAGCGTGACGATCCTGGGCGACGAACCTGGGCCGCCCATCGATCGCCCGCCACTGTCCAAGGACGTCTTGTCGGGCGCGTGGGCACCAGAGAAGGCGCGGCTGCTTTCGGAGCGTCGGCTCGAAGGCCTAGGTGCCCGACTACTCACTGGACGGCGCGCCAGGGAGCTGGATATGGCTTCCAAGGCTGTGACGACCGACGACGGCGCGAAGCACTCGTACGACGCGCTCGTGATAGCGACAGGCGTTCAGCCGCGGGTCTTCCCTGCACCAGATTTGGCCTCGGTGCACGTTCTTCGGACCCTTGAGGACTCCCTGCGATTGCAGCAAGACCTCCGGCCGGGCGCACGACTTGTGATTCTGGGTGCAGGGTTCCTTGGCTTGGAAGCGGCGGCGACAGCATGCGCGATGGGCGTCGATGTGACGGTCGTCGAGTCCACGCTGACGCCACTAGCCAGCCGTGTTGGACCGCTGTGTGCGACGAGGCTCCTGGAGCTTCACCGTAAGGCGGGCGTGCGCATATTGACGGGTCGCGAGGTCGAGAGCATTGTCGGTGAAGATCCACCGCCACCTCCGCCATATCTTGGGTCGAGCGGCGAGCCCCGCAGACCGAGCGCTGTCCGGGAGGTTCGACTGGTCGACGGTACGCAGTTGGAAGCCGAGTGTGTTCTCGTTTCCATTGGATGCGTCCCGCAACTCGAATGGCTCGTGGGCAGCGGCATTGACCTTGACGATGGGATTGTTTGCGACGAATACTGCCGCGCAGCGCCCGGAGTGTGGGCCGCTGGCGACATCGCTAGATGGCTCCACGTCGGTCTCGGCCGCCACGTGCGACTGGAACATCGCACAAATGCGACTGAGCAGGGGCGGGCGGTAGCCCTCGACATCCTCGGCGTCGGGAACCCCTATACTCCAATCCCCTTCTTCTGGACCACCCAACACGGGGCGACGATCCAGGTAGCGGGAACCATTCCGAAGGACGCGTCCGTCGATGTTATCGAGGGAGACGCCAACTCAGATTCCTTTATCGCGGCCGCGTCGATAGGTAAGGAAGTGGTAGGTGTCATCGCATGGAACGCGGCGCGGCGCATGCCCCACTATCGGCTTGAACTAGCGAAGCGCTTCCAGTATTGACAGAACTCTAGTGGAACTTTGGGGCGATTTCATTGCCCCCCATTGCCGGGCAGCCCGGGGGAATCTCACCCCCAGGCCCCCACAGATCCGGACGTGAATCTCTCGATTTATCCGGCTCGTGCCGCTCAGGTGTCAGGTCGTATACCGCAGTGCCCAGTGCGCGAACAGGCCGGGCGACCGGTGCCGGACGCCCTGTAGCCAGGCCCGCGCTCGGGCTTCGCTGCGTCTGAGTCGCTTGCCGGTCGCGCGTCGATGCAGCCGCCAGGACGCGACCTTGCGGCTCATATCCGTCAGCTTCCCCGGGGCCACCGCGGGTAGGAAACCCGGTCCGGGCCTTCCCACGGATCTTGTCCCATGCCTTTCACGCTTTCCCGGCCCAGAAGCGGTCCAGCTGGTCGCAGATGAACTCGGTCCGCTCCTGGAAAACCCAGTGGCCGCACTGCTCGATGACGCCGCCGTGCGCCTCAGTCGCGATGGCGTTGGCGCTGTCGATGCAGTGCGAGGCGAAGGACGACCGGCCGCCCCAGGCCATCATCGGCACCGTCAGCCGGCCCGCCGTCAGCTGCCTGGTCTGCTCGGTCGTCTGCGGGATGGATCCGTACAGGTTCAGGCTGGCGCGCAGGTTGCCCGGTTGCCGCATCTGCATGGCGTAGGCCTGGATCTCGGCCTCCGGCACCGCGCCCGGATCGTAGGCGAAGTCACGGAAGAAGTGCCGCAGGTACTCCTCCTCGCGCCCCTCCAACAGGAAGCGGGCGAGGTCCATGTTCATGTGCATCCAGAGGTGCCAGTAGGTGGCCTGTGGATCGACGTACCCCGGGTAGTCGAGGCCGAAGAACGGTGTCTCGATCGTCGCGAGCGACAACGCGCGGCCGGCCGCCAGGTAGGCGAGCGCGACGGCCGGCGGTCCCCCGAGGTCGTGGCTCAGGATGTGGAACCGGTCCACGCCCTCGACGTCGAGCAGGCCCAGCATGTCGGCGGCGATCGTCCTCGGATCGTAGCCGCTGAACGGCTTGTCGCTGTCGGCGAAGCCCCGCAGGTCCGGCGCGATGAAACGGTACCGGTCGGCGAAGCGCTCGATGATGGGCAGATACTCGCGGTGCGTCTCGGGCCACCCGTGCAGGCAGAGCACGACCGGCCCCGATCCGGCGGTGACGTAGTGGAGCTGGACGCCGTTGGTCATGGCACGGTGATGGTGTACGTCCATCAGGTCCCCCGGTCGCGGGTGGGCATTACAGCAGCCCGTCCCCTACCCGCCCGGGCACGGTCAAACGCCGGCCGGCACCGGCTGACGGGCACGCCCTGACAGTCGCAGCCGCCCATCACCGGGTCGAGCGAGGCGCCGGCGGCGATGACGTCCGCCATTCCGCGCTGGGCACACTGCCGGACACCATCCCGACCCGCTCCTTCCGGTGGGACGGTGCATGGCTACGCCAGGACAGCCCGCCGTTCCCGGACGGCGGCGGCGAAGGCGTCGGTGGCCTCCAGCGGGGTGAAATGGCCAACCCCGTCAAGCTGCCGGAACCGGAGGTCGGTGAAGTACTCGTCCAGCCGGTCCGACCACGCCAAGGGGAAAATCGGGTCGCACTCCTGCCAGAGCACGGTCGTGGGCGTGGTGAGCCGGGCCGACGCCCTGGGCTCGCCCTCGCCGGAGTAATGAGTCACGGGGTTGCCCTCAGCCCGGTACCACATGATTGAGGCCGTGAAGGCGCCGGGCGCCGCGTACTTCTCGGTGAGATGGTCCAGCCGGTCGTCACCGACCGTGTAACCGGGGCCCGACCAGTGCTCCCAGAAATGCCCAAGGTAGGCGCGGACCGCCGCTGGCCGGCCGTCGATCAGCTGCTCCGCCAGCTGCAACTGGTGGAACGAGGTGTACCAGAACTCCTTCACCGCCTGCAGTTCCAGCACTCGGGCGCCGGCACCCGGCAGCGGCGGCGAGACGATCAGAGCGCTCACCAGGTCGGGCCGGTCGCGGGCGATGGTCTGCGCGACGTAGCTACCGATGTCATACCCGCACACCACCGCCTTGCTGACGCCCAGTTCGTCCAAGCATTGCGCTGACCCCGGCAGCCTGCCCGCGGCTGGAGTACACCTCCTGCGGGTCGGCCGGATGCTTGTCGGAATCCCCGAAACCACGCAAATCAGGAACGATCACATCCGCCTCGCCGGCAAGGGCCGCGACCAGTTCGTCGTAGTCGGTATGGTCACCCGGCCAGCCGTGCAACAGGACCACTGGGGCACCCGAACCATGGTGTTCATACGCCAACCGAAATCCCTGCGTGGGAGCCGAGAACTGCACGGAGGCACCTCCACAACCACTGGGGGCGACCCGAGCAAGGCCCTTCGGGTTGGTGCCCAGTACAGGCTGCCCCATCGCGTTGCCGGCCGTACGACACCCTCACCACCGCTGGCCTTCCGGCCGACCTCTCCCCTTCACGGTACGCCCCAGGGAGGCCACGGCGCCTGGATCGTCCATCGGGTCCGGTGGGGGCACCACCGCCTCTGCGTCTGATGGTCACATTCGTCGCACATACCTCCTAGTCGGGTTCATGATCCCGATCTGGGCGCTCGCCGCCGCCTTGGAGGTGTTACTTCTCGGCCGTGCCAGGTTCCCCGCCGATGGACTCCTGCCGGAAACGGCGTCTTTCATGCCCTGCATGACTACCTGAGTGACTACGGCTCGTCGGGGAATGTCTCGTCCATGGCTAACAGTGGTGAACCGAACATGCAGTGCAGGCGAGGACTGGGTAAGGGAGGTGCCCGATGAAGGCGATTGTGGTGACAGATGAGGCTGCCGGAACGGCCGGGATGACGCTGGTGGAGCGGCCCGAGCCGGAACCGGCGATAAACGACGTCGTCGTTGAGGTTCATGCGTCGGGATTCACGTCGGGTGAGCTGACGTGGCCCTCGACCTGGACCGATCGCCTCCACCGTGACCGGACACCGTCGATTCCCGGGCAGGAGCTGGCCGGAGTGGTCACCGCTCTCGGCTATGGCACGACAGGGCTGTCGGTGGGACAGCGGGTGTTCGGCCTCACGGACTCGTATCGCGGCGGCGGGCTGGCGGAGTATGTGGCGATCGAGGCGCGCAACCTCGCGCCGCTGCCGGGCGACGTCGACTTCGCGGTGGGCGCGAGCCTGCCGATGCCGGGTCTAACTGCGTGGCAAGGGCTGTTCGAGCATGGCCGTCTTCAGGCGGGGCAGAGTGTCCTCGTGCACGGCGCGGCCGGCGCAGTCGGGACGATGGTGACGCAACTCGCGCGCGAGGCTGGCGCGTATGTCATCGGTACGGGGCGCGCTGCCCACCGTCAGAAGGCGCTCGACTTCGGCGCGCTGGAGTTCGTCGACCTTGAGAACGACGCGCTGGAAGACGTCGGCGGCGTCGACCTGGTGTTCGATGTCATCGGCGGAGACATCCAGAGGCGATCCGCAGGCATGATTCGCGCCGGAGGAACACTGGTGACCATCGCCGGGCCGCCCGAGGCGCGGCCCGCGGACGGCTTGGCGATCGACTTCGTCGTCGAGTCCGATCGCACCCAACTGCATGAGATCGTTCACCGGGTACGGGACGGACGACTGCGGACAAACATCGGCAACATCGCAACCCTCGACGATGCCGTCGCCGCCCTCAACCCGACCGGGCGGATCAAGGGGAAGACGATCATCCGTGTTCGTCCGTGAGGACTCGGGGACGCGATCGTCGGGCGGTAGGTCGGCATTCCGGGTTCTCGGTGCAGCAGTCCCGCAAGTTGGCGGGCATCGTGCGTTCAACGCCCCTGACAACCGTTAGTGGGAGGACCTTGATCGAGCCGAAGGTGCCGCGGCGGATCGACTGGCGGGTCAGGATACCGAACCAGGTCTCGATCTGGTTGATCCAGCCCGACCCGACCGGAGTGAAATGAAAGATGACCTGCGGACTCTCCTCAAGCCAGGCCTCACCCGCGTTCTCCTCCGGCCAGGCCATCACCCGGCTATAGCGTGAGACACATTGCAGTTCAACCAACACGAACAGGAGACCGCGATGTCCGAGTCCCATTCGCTGCCCACTGGACCCGAAGGCGTCATCCCGTCGCTGATTGAGCGATTTAACTCCGGCAAGGTCAGCGAGATGATGACCTTGTACGAAGGAGCCGTGCTCGTTGCGGACGACGGGCGAACCGTCACCGATCGCGCCGAGATCGCTGCCGAACTCGAGCGCGATCTCAGCCTCGGCCTGCCGCTGGAGGCCAAGGCGCGCCATGTGTTCGTTGCCGGCGATATCGCCGAGATCGTGGTGGACTGGTCAATTGATGGCACAGGTCCCGACGGCAAGCACGTGCACGTCGAAGGCACGGCAAGCGATGTCGCACGCCGCGGCGCGGATGGACTCTGGCGGTACCTGATCGACAATCGTCTTGGGACGGCGGTGCGACAGCCCGCCTGACACATGTGCGCCACGGCAGTTCTCGGCGAACGGAGGATGCGCCATGACGACTGTCGATCTGTACCCCGACGACGTTCACAACCAGCGGACGATCCGCCAAGGCCACCCACCTGACTGGGTCAACCGCGAAGGTGGTGACTACGACCTGGTGGTGCTCGGCGGCGGACCGGGCGGCCTCACCGCCGCCACGACTGCCGCTGCAAGCGGGCACCGCGTCGCTATGACTGAGCAGCGACTTACCGGGGGCACCTGTGTCAACTTCGGATGCACGCCGAGCAAGGCGCTGATTCGCTGCGCACGTGCGGTACACGATGCGAGCCGCGGGGCCGAGTTCGGCTTTCGGCTCGACGCCCCGCCCCAAACTGATTTCGGCTCGGTCATGGATCGGGTCCGCAGGATGCGTTCCATGAGCAGCTCAGGCGATGCGGTCGAGATGGCCGAGCAAGCGGGAGCGGAGGTCTACCTCGGGCACACGCGCTTCACCGCGCCGAATGCCGTGGAGGTCGAGGGCCGGATGCTGCGATTTCGAAAGGCTGTGATCGCCACCGGATCGGACCCCGTGGTTCCCCCCATCGAGGGACTGCGGACCGGCGAGTATCTGACCAACGAGACCGTCTTCTCACTGACCGAGCTGCCAGCCAGGCTGGTCGTCATCGGCAGCGGCCCGATGGGATGCGAGCTGGCCCAGGCCTTCCGCCGTCTCGGCAGCGAGGTGGACCTGGTCAGCCACCCCAGGACCCTGCTGCCCCATGATGAGCCGGAGGTCGGTGAGCTGATCCGTCGCCGGTTCGAGCAGGAGGGGATAAGGCTCCATCTGGGGTTCATGGCAGTACGGGCGGGCGCCGGCCGTTTGCTGGTGCAGGGCCCCGACGAGACACGCGAGCTGCCCTATGATGCGTTGCTGCTCGGCACCGGCCGCAAGGCGAACGTGGAGCACCTGGACCTGGACGTGGCAGGGGTACACGTCGCCAGAGACGGCGTGGAGGTAGACGAATACCTGTGCACCAGGAACCCCGACATCTATGCCGCTGGCGATGCAACCTTCCCGCAGAAGTTCACGCACGCGGCCAATGCGACAGCGCGGCTCTGTATCGCGAACGCGCTGGATGGAGCGCATCGCCCGGTACGGGAGCTCGTCATTCCCCACTGCACCTACACCGATCCCGAGGTGGCCGAGGTGGGCCTGACACCGCGCCGAGCCCGCAACGAAGGTGTCGCCATCGACGCTTATCGGCTCGACTTGGCCAAGGTGGAGCGGGCGTTCATCGACGGCGAGGAGAACGGATTCGGGGTGATCTACACGCGCAGTGACAGCGGCGAGATCGCAGGAGCGACGCTTGTGGCGGCGCACGCCGGTGAGATGATCAGCGTGCTGACGCTGGCAATCACGAACCAGATGCGCTTGGTGGCGCTGGCCAACACGGTTCACTGCTACCCGACACAGGCCGAGGTCTTCCAGCGGATCGCACTGCAGCACGCCGAACCCCAGAGGGTCGATGTGACCCACTTCCACTAGGCGGTGTTTCGTGAGGGCTGGGTTCCGGCGTGACGGTGATCGATAACCGAAGAGGTCTCCGGTAGATGGTTTAGCCCCTACCTTTCACGATGAGTTGATCAGGTTGTTGTGACGGTCCGGTTGTGTTGGTCGCCGGCCTGGACAGGGAGGCCGGCCGTCTCGGCTTGGCGGACTGTCCGCGTGGCGGCACCGGCCAGCAGCCGTCGATGCCCAGGATGTCGGTATCGCCCCTAGTCACGGCCGTTTCCCATGGTCTTGGGGCCCCGCCGGAGATTCGAACCAGCGCCCCGCCAGTCCTATGACCGCCGGATTCCGACTGGCCGGACGCCACTGATTCTTGCCACGTATGGTCCACCGCCGAGGGCGAAGCCTGCTCATAGGGCTTCGCCCTCTTTCGCCGTTTCGGCGGTGGATTCCTCGCGCTCGCTCCCCAGTGGGGGGCTTCGCCACCCCACACCCCCCCCAGACCTCGCTTCGCATCGGGTGACTCGCAGCTGGTGCCGTGACGGCGGCCGTACCAGCCGTAACAAATTGATCACTGGCGTCACGGCCGCCCGGCGTTGCCGGCATCGATAAGGAGCGTGGCAGGCATCCCGGTCCTGGGACAGACCGACCTCGGCGAAGCACCGCAAGGTGTACTTCGCCCGTTCGCCCCAGATGCGATCGTTGTCGACCAGCCGGCGCCGGCCGCAACGGCCGCCGCCTTGGCCCGCAGCTCATCGTCCGTGTGCGCCGACGTCGCCGCGTGTGGTCAGCGGGCTCTGGCTCTCCGGCGTCGATGCGTCACGCGTGGACGTCGACGGATCCGGTCACGACGCGTCGAGAAAAAGGAAGGACTCTTTACAGTTAGCTGCATTTGCGGTATGAAAAGGTCCCCCATAGAGATCCGGGTCCATGTTCCGCCACACTCCCCCATCCAGGAGCAATCCCATGGACAGATCACGACTGGCGCGCCTGCGCCGGGTGCTGGGAGCGGCAGCCGCTGCCGTCCTCGGCATCCTCGTCCTCATTCCGTTCAGCCCCGGCACCGCGGCCGCCGCGGGCACCGGTGCGATCACCGGCTACGGCGGCAAGTGCGTCGATGTCTCCAACGCCAACACCGCGAACGGCACCACAGTCCAGCTGTGGACCTGTAACGGCACCGGCGCCCAGAGTTGGACCGTGGGCACCGACGGCACGATCCGCGCCCTCGGCAAGTGCCTCGACGTCTCCGGTGGCTCCACCGCCGACGGGGCCAGGGTCCAGCTCTGGGACTGCAACGGCACCGGCGCCCAGCAGTGGGTCGTCAGCGCCGCCAACGACATCGTCAACCCCCAGGCCAACAAGTGCCTCGACGCGGCCGGCTGGGGCTCGACCGACGGCACACCGCTGCTGATCTGGTCCTGCCACGGCGGCGCCAACCAGAAATGGACGGCCCCGAGCGGCGGCACGGGCTCGTGCAGCTACCCGAACTGGGTGGCCGGGCAGTGGTACGCGGTCGGTGCGATCGTGCGGTACACCAACGGCCTGTACTACCAGGCGACCCACGAGAACCCCGGCTACGACCCGACGATCAGCACCTGGTTCTGGTCGCCGTACAACTGTGGCGGCGGTGGTGGTGGCGGGGGCACGACCGGCTTCGTGGTCAGTGAAGCCCAGTTCAACCAGATGTTCCCGAGCCGGAACGGTTTCTACACGTACGCCGGGCTGACCGATGCGATGAAGAAGTACCCCGCGTTCGCCACGACCGGCAGTGACACGGTCAAGCGTCAGGAGGCCGCGGCGTTCCTGGCCAACGTCAGTCACGAGACCGGCGGGCTGGTGTACATCAACGAGATCAACACCGCGAACTGGCCCCACTACTGCGACACCAGCCAGCCGTACGGCTGCCCGGCCGGCCAGTCGGCGTACCACGGCCGCGGCCCGATCCAGCTGAGCTGGAACTTCAACTACAAGGCGGCGGGTGACGCGCTCGGCGTCGACCTGCTCAACAACCCGGACCTGGTGGCGACGAACTCGTCGATCTCGTGGCAGACCGGTCTGTGGTACTGGATGACCGGCACCGGCAACGCGGGCACGACGTCGCACAACGCGATGGTGAACGGCCAGGGCTTCGGCACCACGATCCGGGCGATCAACAGCATCGAGTGCAACGGCGGAAACCCCGCGCAGGTACAGAGCCGGGTGAACCTCTACAACCAGTTCGTCGCCATCCTGGGCGTGCCCGCAGGCGGCAACCTGACCTGCTGACGCGGACGAGCACTGTCATCGACGGACCGGTCACGCCTTGCAGCGCGACCGGTCCGTCGCATCTGTGACGCAGCGGACGGCCACACGATCCTGCGGGTGCGGAAACCCGTCCGCGCAGGTTAGGCAGCATGGTCGTATTCGTGGACGATCCTCGACGGCAAACTGCTCCGCCTCGACCAGACCACGACCAGCGTGTGGCCAGATCGCGCCAGTGTTTGAAGACCTGCCTCAGTTGGTGCCGATATACCCCCGCCGTCACGACCGTCGCTCGACGCGGAGCCCCAATGACGATGAAGAACCTCTTCATAGCGGGGCTCCGTATCGTTATCCGAAATGGCTCAGAAACCGAACTTCCAATGTTGGAAACCGCCGTCGTTGAAGGCGTGCGGGTAGACGTTGCCGGCGCGGTTGCTGTCGAGAACCTCACCGCCGACATTGTTGCGGAAGAGAACGTTCGCCCAGCCGGTGCCGACCGCGGACCACAGAACGCGGATGTCGGTGGCCCTGCCGTCGTAGCCGCACTGGACGGTCGTCCTGATCACATTGGGCTTGCCCGGAAGCCAGCCGAGGCATCGGCTGGTCGCCTTGTTCTTGAGTATCACGACGTCAAACTCGGCATGTGCCCGACGAATCGGCTCCCAGATCTGATGGTCGTTGCTACCGACCGGCAGGTCGCACGGCAGCGTGTACACGTCGCCGTTCCAGTCGCTGTCCAGGCATCGCCCGGTCTCCCAGTTCCGCAGGATGTTCGTGCCTACGTATGCCTGGGCAGGCGACTGGAAGGCCACCGCGGACATGGCAATCGTGACGACGGTGATGAGAACCGCGAGAAGGCGGCGGGAGCGCCACCCGGACCGGGGCGTGCGGTCGGTGCCCGACCGGGCCAGCCGATCCATCAATTCAGACATACGAGGCTCCAATCAACGAGCACACCTCGAGCTGCACTCAGAGGCGTCAGGTGCCGACAAGGCAGGGCTGTACTTGCCGGTCCGTAGAACGGTGACGAGCGGTGCCGGGTTCACACGATCTGGTTGGGCAAGCGGGAACGCCGCCGCGTGAACCGGGCCGAGAATTCGCCTCGCACTGGCACTCGCCGGCCCGGCCGCACGGTTCAGGAGGATGTGATTCGGGGACCGATCGGTGGCAAGATTGACGCCGGCCGCACGACGGGGGGCGATTTGGGGGGTCGGCGTTGCCGCGGCGGGGGTGACAGGGCAGGCTGGTCGGCGTGGGTGGGAAGGGCGAGGCGCGGCTGAAGGACCTGGCCATGCTGCGGCGGGTGCGAGATCGCATCGATCGGGAGTTCGCGCAGCCGCTCGATGTGCAGGAGCTCGCGCGCGGGGTCAACATCTCGGCCGGGCATCTCAGCCGGGAGTTTCGGGCCGCGTACGGTGAGTCGCCGTACAGCTACCTGATGACGCGGCGGATCGAGCGGGCCATGACGCTGCTGCGCCAGGGTGACCTCTCCGTCACCGAGGTCTGCTTCGCGGTCGGGTGCTCCTCGCTGGGCACCTTCAGCACGCGGTTCTCCGAGCTGGTGGGCATGTCGCCGAGTGCGTACAAGAAGCTCGCGAGCGAGGACGCCGCCGGGATACCGGGCTGCGTGGCGAAACAGTTCATGCGGCCGATCCGGGTTCGGGGAGCGGCCGCCGGGCGCTCCGGCATACGGTGAGCGGCATGAGTGTCATCATTCACCAGACGTTCCTGCCGGCCGACGACCCGGAGAAGTCGCTGGCGTTCTACCGTGACGCGCTCGGGTTCGAGGTTCGCAACGACGTGAAGTACGGCTCGATGCGCTGGGTCACCGTGGGTCCCAAGGACCAGCCGCAGACCTCGATCGTGCTGCACCCGCCGGCGGTCGACCCGGGCCTGACCGAGCAGGAGCGGCGCACGATCGCCGAGATGATGGCCAAGGGCAGCTACGCCACGATCGTGCTGGCCACCTCGGACCTCGCCGGGACGTTCGACCGGGTGCAGGCCAGCGGGGCCGACATCGTGCAGGAGCCCGCCGACCAGGTGTACGGCGTGCGCGACTGCGCCGTGCGCGACCCCGCCGGCAACCTGGTGCGGATCAGCCAGCTGTAGTGATCACCGTCTTGCCGCGGCGCGGCGCCGACTCCACCGCCCGGTGGGCGTCGGCCGCGCGAGCCATGGGGTAGGCCGCCTGGATCGGCACGCGGAACCGGCCCCGCTCGGCCAGTGCCGCGGCCGCCGCCAGGCCGGGCCGGCCCGACGGCTCGCCGGCCAGTTCGCCCATGGACAGCGCCACGCCGAGCGCGGGGCCGCCGAAGTCGGCCAAGGTCAAAACCTTCGCAGCCGTACCAGTCAGTGCGATCAGATCCGGCAGCAGCCCGCCACCGGCCGTGTCCAGCGCGTGATCGAACGCGCCGGGGCGCTGGGACCCGAGCTCGCGGGGCAGCGGCGTGGCGCCCAGCGACGCCACGAACTCGTGGGATTCGGCGCGCGCGGTGCCGTACACGATGAGCCCCCTGGCCACCGCCAGCTGCACGGCGACGCTGCCGACGCCGCCCGCCGCGCCCGTGATCAGAAGTTTCGCGCCCGGGGCGGCGTCGAGGCGGTCCAGTGCCCGGGTCGCCGTCTCGATGCTCGTGCCGGCGGCGCCGGCCTCGGGCCAGGGCATCGACGCCGGTCGGCGGATCCAAGCGCTCAGTACCGCGAGCTCCGCGGTAGCGCCGCCGAGGCGGGTCAGCGGCACGGTGCCGAAGACCTCGTCGCCCACCGAGCACCCGGTCACGCCCGCGCCGATCTCGTCGACGACCCCGGCCGCGTCGACGCCCGGGATGTGCGGCAGCGGCCGGGGCGTGGGCGACTTCCCGGCGCGGATGGCGAGGTCGACCGGGCTGATGCCGGCGGCGCGCACGCGGATGCGGATCTCGCCGGGGCCCGGGTGCGGGTCCGCGGCCTCGGCCAGGTGGAGGACCTCCGGCGGCCCGAACCGGTCGAACTGTACGGCTAGCATGCGGGCTACCGTAGGCGCGAGGGGTGGTCGCGTGACGGAACTGAGGGCCGAGCCCGGCGAACTGACTCGGAAGCGGCGCAGCGACGCGCTGGACAACCGGGAGCGGATCGTGGCCGGGGCGCGGGCGGCGTTCACCGCGGACGGGACCGGCGTGCCGACCCGCGAGGTGGCGCGGCGGGCCGGGGTCGGGGTGGCCACGGTGTATCGGCACTTCCCGTCCCGGGCCGACCTCGTGGACGCGGTCCTGGCCGAGCGGGTCGCGGAGTGCGAGGCCACGATGGCCGCCGCGCTCGCGGAGGTCGACCCCTGGGTGGGGCTGTCGGTCATCGTGCGCGGGTTCGCGGCCTGGCAGGCCGGGGACCGGGGGCTCAATGCGGTACTGCTGCAGGGGTTTCCCGCGCAGCGGGACGCGCACTCGCGGCAGCTGGCGGCGCTCGTCGAGCGGGGACGGCAGGCCGGGGTCGTGCGGGCCGGGGTGACCGTCGAGGACGTGCGGGCGGGGCTGATGGGGATCGCGGGGCTGCGGGGGCTGCCCCCGGAACGCGCCGGGCGGGCCATCGGGCGGCTGACCGAGGTGGTGCTCGCCGGAATCTCGGCGCGGTGAGATCGCCGCGCTCGTTCGTCCTGTGGGGGCTGACCGGGCCCGGGCCGCTCAGCCGGTGGCGGGCGCGGGCGCCGGGCGCCGGGTGCGCCGGCGGAGCAGGTGCGCGGCCAGGCCCAGCCGCGGTGCCGCGACGGTGGACACCACGAAGCAGGCGGCTGCCAGCAGGCTGATCGCGCCATCGGCGGCGACGTCGAAGGCGCGGGAGAGGTACAGGCCGCCGATCGCGCTGCCCACGGCGACCGCGGTGGAAAGGGCCGTCATGGCGCCGATCCGGTCGGTCCACAGCCGGGCGGCGCCGGCGGGGGCCACGACGAGGGCGAGCGTCAGGATGGTGCCGACCGCGGGGACCGCCGTCGCGACGACCGCCTCGATGAGGACCAGCACCAGCAGGTCGATCGCGCCGGTACGGTAGCCGACGGCCCGGGCCCCGGCGGGGTCGAACGCCGTGAACAGTAGCTCCTTGTGCAGCACGGCGAGCACCAGCGCGACGGTGGCGGTGACGGCGGCCGCGACGAGCAGGTCCGGCGGGCCGACGGTGAGGATGCTGCCGGCCAGGTACGCCGTGAGATCCTTGGTGAACCCGTTCTGCGCCGACATCAGCGCGACGCCGAGCGCGAACCCGGCGGCGAGCGCCACGGCCGCGGCCGTGCTGGAGTCGTGGCCCCGGCGGCGGGCCAGCGCGGTGACGGCGAGCGCGGCGAGCACCCCGGCGGCGGCGCCCCCGAGGTAGAGGTTGAGCCCGGTGACGGCGGCGACGACGACGCCGGGGAACGTGGCGTGGGTCATGGCCATCGTGAAGAACGCCTGGCGGCGCAGCACGACGTGTACGCCGATCAGGCCACAGACGGTACCGACGAGGACGGCCTCGACCAGGGCACGATGGAACGCGACGTCAAGCCACGACACGGCCGGACCTCCGGGACTGCAGCGCGCGGGTGATCGCCGCGACGAGCATGGTCAGCAGGTAGACGGCGACGAGCGTGAGCACGACGGTGGCGCCGCCGGCCAGCCGCAGCCCGTACGTGATCGAGGCGTGGTAGCTGATTATCGTGTTGGCGTGGCTACTGCTGAGGACTATGCGTGGAAGTCGGACGTTGTCCGGATCACGGTGGTCATCCTCGCCATGAGCACTGCGTTGTTGCTCCTCGATGTTGTCTGGCCGGGGACACCCACCGGCTTCCCGAGGGTGCCGTTCGCAGCGCCCGTGGGGTTGCTCAGCATCATGCTCGGCCCTACAGCGCGGTCTCGGGGTTGGCTGATCAGCACCGCGGTCGTACTGCTGGTCGCATCCGTGGTCTTGCTCGTCGCTGATCAGATCCGGCCCCTCTACTTGCAGCCCGCGTGGGCCTATTTCCTCAGCAACGCACTCGCTGGATGGGTGGGCGGCGTAGCCGCGATCTGGGTCACCTGGCTACGTGTCAAACGCCGGCACGCGCAAGCGATTGCGGGCAACGGCCCGTCTCGAGCAACGACGCTCGACCAAGGCGACTCGTAGAAGGAGCGGCTGCCCCAAGCCGGACTAACGGCTTGTAGCGTTCGGTAATCACGTCGTGCGGCCGTGCTCGACGTGGAGGAGGACGAGGGCGGCGGCCACAATGTCGCCGATCGTCCGCGGCCAGAGGCTGACGTTGTGCGGGCCTTGAAAGCCAGGACGAGGATGTCGGACTCGGCCTCGTAGCCCCAGGTCCGCCAGAACGCCGAAGACCCCGGCACTGCTCGTCCATGACGGGCAGGACGCCGAGATCCCTTACGCGGACGCCGGCACCTGGACCGGCGCGCGCCTGCGACCCGCCAACGGGCTTGGGCACCGGCGGATCGTGAAGGACTCGGAGGTGGTGGGCGACGTGGTGGCCGATCGCCTCGTAATCCGTGCAACCCGCCGGCCCGTTGCCTACGTGAGTATTGGCGTCAGGGACGAGGGAGGTTGCATGGGATCGAGCATGAGCCGCGATCAGGAGTTCGGCGACTACTACGCCACCCGGGGCGCGGCGGTCCGGGCGACCGCCTACCTGTTGTGCGGCGACTGGCACCTGGCGCACGATCTCACCCAGAAAACATTCATCAAGCTCTATCTTGCGTGGCCCCGGCTCGGGCGTCAGGAGCCCGTCGACCGCTACGTCCGGCGCATCCTCGTGCGGGTCTTCCTCGACGAGCGCCGCCGGCCGTGGCGCCGGGAGCGGCCGACGGCCGAGTTCGTCGACCTCGACCCGGGTTCCCCAGCCGGGACCGACCGGGTCGACGACCGCCTGATCCTGCACCACGCCCTGGCGGCCGTTCCTGCGCGCCAGCGCGCCGTTTTGGTGCTGCGGTTCTGGGAGGACCTGTCGGTCGAGGAGACCGCGGAACTGCTCGGGATCTCGGCCGGCACGGTCAAGAGCCAGGCCGCCCGCGGGCTGGAAACCTTACGCCGCCTGCTCGGCGCGCCCGACACCGCTTCCATAGGTAAGGAGTGACGATGCACGACAACGACGTGCGGGACCTGTTCGTGCGGGTGCTCGGCGAGGCCGGGCCGTCGCCGGCGAGCCGGGAGGAGATGGTGGCGGCCGGGCGGCGGGCCAGAAACCACCGGCGTTGGTGGCGGGCCGGCGCAGTCGCGCTGGCGGCGGTCGCCGCGGTGGCGGCCACAATCCAGGTGGTACCGGTACTCGGCGCGCCAGGCACCGTCGGCGCGCCAGGTACCTCCGGCACGCCAGGCACCTCCGGCACGCCAGGCACCTCCGGCACGCCAGGCACCTCCGGCGCACGCAGCCCGGGGGTGGACAAGTCGCCCACCGGTCGTCCGGTGTCGAAGATTCCGGAAGCCCAGCAGCAGCGCGCCAACCAGATGCTGGCCACGCTCATTGCGGCGGTACCGGCCGGATACACCACTCCGGCGGCGGGCGACCCACGCACCCGTTCCGCACGTGTGGAGGGCTGGCAACAGACTGGCTGGCTCTACTTGGTCAGTACCGAGGTCTACCGCGACGGCAAGGTCGGCGCGGTGCGGGTCAGCTCGTTCACCGACTACGGCCCGCCCGGCACCAATGATCTGTGCGCCGCCGCCTACCAGGCCGCCGGCTCGTACGACGGTTGTACGGTGCTGACCGCGGTCACCGGTACCCTGGTCGCGGTGTCCTGGCGGGGCGGCAGCGGCAAGGTGCCGCGTGTCGTCCGAGCGACCTGGGTGGCCGACGACCGGGCGGTGTCCGTGGAGCAGATGCCCCACGGCACGGGCGGCCAGCCCGGCGGCGGCATGCTGGACCAGCCGGTCTTCACCGACCAGGAGCTGGCCGACCTCGCGGCATCGCCCGACTTCCGCGGCTGATCCTCGGTCAGCCGGCGGAGCGGACGACCGAGAGCCGGCCCTACTTCATGGCGCCGACCCGCTGCCCCCGCGGGCAACGGAAGTTGTCACCCCCTGGGAACGGCCGATGCTCAGCAAAAGACCCGTTACCGGTTGTTCAGCAAAGGGCCAGTTGACCTGCTGGTATAGCTGGTGGGCGATACCGGGTTTGAAGGCGACCCGAAGCCGGCCGCATCGGCGGGATTTCGATGTGGTGGGGCGGCGCGGGATACTCAGGCATGTTCGTCATCGACGCGGGGTCCGGCGTGCCGCCTTACGAGCAGTTGCGGGTTCAGGTGGCTCGGCGGATCCAGGATCGGTCGCTCGTGGTCGGGGCTCGGCTGCCCACTATTCGCAGTCTTGCCTCGGAGCTTGGGCTGGCCGTCAACACCGTCGCGCGGGCCTACCGGGAACTCGAGGACGCGGGGCTCATCGAGACGCGTGGGCGCAGCGGGTCGTTCGTCGCCGCGGCCGGGGTCGCCGCGCTTGAGCGGGTGCGGGCCGCCGCCGCTGAGTACGCCGCTGTCGTCGCGGCCGCGGGGCTCGACGCGGAGGAAGGGCTGCGGATCGCCGAGGCGGCGCTGCGGCGATAGGGAACGGCCGGAGCGCCGCAGCGCCCCGGCCGTTCGAGCCAGATGTGAGCTAGGACGCCACGACCATGGCCGGGAGCATGTTCTTCATCTGGGTGGCGGCCTCCGACGGCTGCAGGGTGCTGAACATGAAGGCCAGCAGTACGTCGGTGCCCACCCAGGCGCAGATCGACATCGTGATGCCGTTCGCGTCGGTCTTCTGGCACTCCGCCTTGCCGCCCAGCTTGCCCGGGTCGACCGTGGTCGGCGTGCCCGGCGTGCCGCCGACCGACTTCATCGCGCTGTCGAAGAACGCGGTCAGCTGCTTGTCCGGGCCGCCCACGCTGAAGGCCGAACCGGTGCCGCCCCACACCACGGCGATGCGCGTGGACTTGGCCGAGTCCTGGTACTGCGCGGCGAAGGGGTTCGCAACGCCGGCGGACGACAGCTGCTGGCTCATGCTCTGGGCCTGCGACTGGTCGGCCGCCTTCTTCCAGGTGCCGATCGCCGCCGGGGCGTTCAGCGTGAACTTCGTGCCGGGCGGGGCGCCCGTCGTCTTCGTCGCGCCTGCGGTGGGCTTGCTGCTCGTGGTCGGGTTGTTCGACGACGTGGCGGTCGGGGTGTCGTCCTTCTCGTCGTCGCCGGAGGTGTACACGTATGCGACCGCGCCGATGCCGCCGCACAGCACCAGCGCCAGCGCACCGAAGACCAGGCTCAGGACCAGCCCGTTGCCCTTCTTCTTCGGCGGCGGCACGGGCGCGGCCGCGGGCCAGTTGTTGTAGTCCTGCTGGGGCGGCGGGCCGTAGGACGGCTGGGGCTGGCCGTAGGCGGGCTGCTGTTGGCCATAGGGGTCCTGCCCGTACGCCGGCTGGGCATACGGATCCTGCCCGTACGCGGGCTGCGGCTGGGCGTAGTGATCCTGGCCATAGGCCGGCTGCTGCTGGCCGTAAGACGGCTGCTGCGGCTGCTGCTGGCCGTAGGACGGCTGCTGTCCGTATGGCGACGGCTGCTGGCCGTAAGGATCGTAGTTGGGCGGCGGGCCGTACGGGTCAGACATGAGAGCTCCTCGGCACACGGAAGACCCGGGGCAGCATAGTCGCTTTACGCTGGGCGTGCTGTCCGGTTCCTGGCGGTGCGTGTCACGTCCGAAGGCTCAGCTTCGCGCCCGCGCGGCCGAACGTGGGTTGGTGTGGCGCGCGCCGGACCGGCCTCTGATCCACGCGCGCGACCTGCTGGCGGCCACGCGCGCGGTGGCGTACTTCCTCATCGCCGGCGGCTCCGTCGTCGGCGCGTGCGCCCTGCTCGTGCCCGGGTTCGCGGGCGGTTCGACGCCCGGCGAGCTGATCACCGAGGCGGTCGCCGGGACGATGGTGCTGGCGGGGCGGTGTGCCGGCTGTCCCCGCGACGGGTGCCGGAGCCGTTCTGGGTCACCGTGCCGTTCCTGGCAGTACTGCTCATCGGCAGCCTGAACCTGATGACCCACGACGTCAGCGTCAGCGCGCACCTGTACTTCCTCTGGCCCCTGCTCTACACCGCGACGTTCGTCCGGCGCGACCTGATGTACGGCCTGCTCGTCGCCGCCGGCGGCACGGACGCCGCGGTGACCTTCTGGCTCAGGCCCGGTGCGGAGGCGGCCACGGACATCGCGGCGCTGCTGACCGCGTTCACCGTCTCGACCGTGGTGGTCTCGAAGCTGCGCGGCCGCAGCGAGGCGCTGGTGGCCCGGCTGGAGGAGCAGGCGCTGACCGACCCGCTCACGGGGCTTGCCAACCGGCGCGCCTTCGACCTGGAACTGGGCCGGGCCCTGGCCGCCGGGTCCGAGCGCTGCCTGCTCATCGTCGACGTCGACCACTTCAAGACCATCAACGACACCTGGGGCCACGGTACCGGCGATGCCGTCCTCGCCCGCGTCGGCGCGGCCCTGCGGTCGTGCGCCGGGCCGGGCGATCATCCGGTGCGCCTCGGCGGCGACGAGTTCGCGGTGGTGGTCGACGGCGGCGAGGAGCACGCGCTGGCCGTGGCGGCATCCGTGCGTGCCGCGGTCGCCGCCGGTTCGGACCTGCCGGACGGGCTGCCGACGCTCAGCATCGGGCTGGCCTCGACCGCAGACCCGGCCGCAACCGGGCCGGAGGGGCTACTGGCGGCGGCGGACCGGGCGCTCTACGACGCGAAGATCCGCGGGCGGAACCGGGTCGTGTCGGCCGGAGGTACCGCGAATAAACCGACATATGCGAAGAACCTGAGAACATCCTGAAATTTCCCGTTTTAGGACCGTTCAGTCCTACGGAGAGTGAACATGAGGGTGACTGCTGTCGAGACCAACGGGGGTTTCACCCAATGCCTGCCAGCAAAAGCAAGCGGCGCCTGCCGGTTGCAATTGGGGCCGCTAGCTTCCTCGCCGTGCTGACCGCCGGCGTCCTACACCAGACCAGCGCCGACGCGCAGACGGTCAACGGCGGGGCGCGTGCGGCCGAGACCACGGCGCCCGATCCGGATCTGAGCGCGTGGACCACCGCCTGGCCGCCGAATCCCACCGCCACGACCACCGCGCCGCCGACCGGCGGCCCGCTCGGGATTCCCTGCCCGACCGACACGACCACGCCGCCCGCGCCGGGCGGGACGATCGTCATGCCGCCGAGCGTTCCCGCGCCGGGCCAGTCCGTCATCATCCCGCCGGGGATGTTCGAGACGCCGAGCGAGTCGCCCTCGACGCTGCCGACCCAGGAGCCGAGCCCGGCCCCGACCTTCGGCGCGCCGAGCGAGACCCCGAGCGAGACCCCGAGCGCAACCCCGGGTGAGACCCCGGGTGAGACCCCGGGCGCGACGCCGACCTTCGGCGGCACCGAGACGCCGACGCCGACCGCGAACTGCACCACCGCCGCGCCGGCCCCGACCGACACCTTCGGCAACCCGATCCCGGTGCCGACAGACACCCTGCCGGTCCCGGTGCCGACCGACACCCTGCCGATCCCGTTGCCGAGCGACACGCTGGGTAACCCCGCGCCGACGCCGACCGACACCGTGATCGCGCCGGCACCCATGCCGACGATGACGTTCACCGAGCGCGGCCGGTAGTTTCCACCGGCTACGAAGGCGGGGCGGATCCGGGGCGGATCCGCCCCGTCGCACGTGATGGTCACCCGGAAGGCGAGACCCGTTCGCTGATATGGTCACGCGATGTTGACGGGTACGGCCGACCAGGGCGACATGACCGCACCGGCCACCACGAGCAGGATCGTCAAGCAGCGGCGCAGCGAGGAATTCGACAAGATCGCCGAGAACACCGAGACGGCTGAGGCCCCGGCCGGGCCGCGCCCGGGCCGCCGGGCGGACCTGCTCGCGCTCGGCAGCTACCTGCTGGGCGCGCTGTTCATCGTCTCGCCGCTGCTGGCCCACTACGGCAAGCGGATGCCGGTGAGCCCCGGGGACCGGGCGCTGTCGGAGTACTTCCTGAGCTGGGCGGCCCACGCCGTCACGCATGGTGAGAACCCGCTGCACATCATGCAGTACAACGCCCCTTTCGGGGTGAACGGCATGGCGAACACGACCGTGCTGGGCTTCGCGATCCCGCTCTCGCCGATCACCCTGCTGTTCGGCGCCCAGGTCACGTTCGACCTGCTGATCGTGCTCAGCATCGCCGGGACGGCCGCGGCGTGGTACTGGCTGCTCTCCCGTCACCTCGTGACGAGCCGGACCGCCGCGTGGGTCGGCGGCCTGGTCGGCGGGTTCGCGCCGACCGTCGCCTCGCACGCGTCCTACCACCCGAACCTCGCCGCGCAGTTCATGGTACCGCTGCTGGCCTGGCGCTCCTTCAAGCTGCTCGAGGGCCGCAGCGTGCGCAACGGGCTGATCCTCGCGGCCCTGATCGTCTACCAGGTCTTCATCAACGAGGAGACGCTGTTCCTGGTCGCACTGTCGATCGCGGCCGTGATGCTGCTCTACGCGGTGCAGCGCCGCGACCGGGTCCGCGCCGCGCTCCGGCCGCTCGCCGCCGGGCTCGGCGTCACCGCGGGCGTGTCGGTGGTGGTGCTCGCCTATCCGCTGTACTTCCAGTTCCTCGGCCCGGGCCACTACCACGGCGGCGAGTCGTACATGACCACGTTCCGCATGGACGTGCTCGGACTGACGTCGTACGGCAGCAACAGCGTGGCCGAGCGCCTGGGCCGCTTCGGCGAGCCCCCGCCGCCGCTGGGCGCGGAGGAGCACGGCTTCCTCGGCTGGGCGCTGGTGCTGCTGCTGGCCGCGCTCGTGATCTGGCAGTGGAGCGACGTCTTCATCCGCTGCCTGGCGATGACCGGCCTGGGGTTCCAGATCATGGCGTGGGGCAGCCCGCTGCAGTTCCAGGGCCGCGACACGGACATCCCGGCGCCGTACGGGCTGCTCAAGGAACTGCCGCTGTTCGACACGCTGCTGCCGACCCGCCTCGGCGAGGTGACGAACTGGGCGGTCGTGCCCATCCTCGCGCTCGGGCTGCAGCGGCTCATCGACATCAAGGGCCTGCCGATCCGCACGCGGCGGCTGCTGTTCGTCGGGGTGCTGGCCGCGGCGCTGGTGCCGGCCGCGCCGATGCCGATCAAGGTGGTGAACCGGGTGGAGATCCCCGCGTTCATCTCCTCCGGGAAATGGAAGCCGTACGTCACCGGCGACCGGACGGTCCTCATCGTGCCGCTGCCGCAGTGGGACTTCCCGACCGGGATGTTCTGGGCGGCCGCCACGAACGCGGACATGCGCATCTCGCACGGATACTTCCTCGGCCCGGCCGACGGCGTCGACGGCCACCACGCCTTCGTCGGCCCGGTGCCCCGCCCCACGGACAAGCTGTTCACCACGGCGATGTACGGCCGGACGGTGCCGCTGATCACCGACGCCGACCGTGCCCAGGCCCGCGAGGACCTGCGGTACTGGCATACGTCGCTGATCCTGGCCCCCGAGGGCCCGAAGTGGGCCGCCGTGCGCGAGACCCTCACCGAACTCTACGGCCCCGGCACGTTCACCGGCGGCCTGTGGATGTGGGACGTCAGAGATTGACAGATCGCGGCTCACCCGCGCGCGGGTGAGGCGCCGGCCGGCCCGCGCGCTCAGCCCATGACCCGGGCGCCGTAGGCGGTGGCCACCGAGAGGAGGGCGCGGGCGGTCCGCGCCCGTCGGAGGTCGGCGGCCGTCAGCGCGCGCCAGTCCGGCGGGAGGGCGTGGAGCTGGGCGACCGTCATCGGCAGGGCGGCGAGGCTCACCCTCGTCAGGTCGGCGGCGTGGGGGGCGGCGGCCCTGGGGGTGAGGCTGCGCACGAACCACATCCAGCGCCAGACCCACTCGTCCCGGGGCCAGGCCGCGGCGTCGCCGGCCCGGTCCAGCAGCCACAGTTCCAGGCCGGCCCAGGCCGCGGCCTGCTGGGGGTCGCCGAAGCGCAGCGTCGGGAGGGGGTGCAGCAGGGAGGTCCACCAGTCGGCGGCCTCGGCGCTGTCCGGGACCCGGACCGCCAGCCACTCGGAGCGTTCGGTCCTGATCAGGGGCAGCAGGTGATGGAGACTGTCGCAGACCGCTCGCCAGCGGGCCTCCGGCAGCGCCGGAGACTCGGGGACCGGCCAGACCGGGGCGGCGATGGCGAGCACGGTGCCGTCGTCGGTCACCGTCAGGGTCGAGCCGCTCAGCGGGGCCCGCAGGATCGTGTCCGGGGAGTCGTGCCGGGCGGGGGGAAGCGGGACCAGGCTCTGACCGACCCGGCGCAGCTCCTCCTGCAGGTCGTCCAGGCAAACCCGGGCCGGGAGCCGGTCGGCCCGGACCACCAGGAAACGGCCCTGCCAGGGCTCGTCCGGGCCGAGGCGCTCATAGTGGCACTCGACCCGGCCGAAGTCGCGGTACATGCCGCCGGAGGTGCCGTGCTCGGTGAACTCGGCGCCCAGGGTCGAGGCCAGGGCGTGGATGGGCGCGTCGGCGCTCAGGCCCTGCACCCGGGCGGTGGCCAGGGCCTCGACGCACAGCTCGACGGGGTCGGGGGCGCTCATCGCGGGGCCGGTCCGGGCTCGGCGGCGGACAGGATCGCGAAGGCCTCGGTGATGTGGGCTATCTCGGCGTCCGGGGACGGGGAGCGCCGATCCCAGGTGCGGCCGCGGTGGAGCCAGATGGTGCGCAGGCCCGCCGACCTGGCGCCGGACATGTCGCGGGCCGGGCAGTCGCCGATCATCCAGGCGGACTCGGTCAACGTCATGGAGCAGCGGTTGGCGGCGGCCTCGTACATGCGCGCGTCGGGCTTCGGCGCGCCCACCTCCTCGGAGACCGCCACCGCGTCCACGTGGTCGATCAGGCCCGTCCGGCGGAGCTTGGCGTGTTGCTGGGCCGTCGTGCCGTTGGTGGCGATCGCCACCTTCCAGCCCGACCGGCGCAGGGCGTCGAGCAGTGCCGGGACGCGCGGGTCCAGGTCGATGGCGTCGACCAGCTCCGCGCGGAAGTCGCCGGCCGGCTTGTCGACGCCGTATCGGGCGGCCACCGCGGCCAGGAACTGCGCGCGGGGTGTGTAGCCGTCGCCGTCGGCCTCCACCAGCCACGGCAGGGCTTCGCCGGGAAGGTTGTGGGCGCTCACGAAGGTCTCTGCCCAGCGCCGGAAGGCCGCCTCCCGGTCGATGAGTGTGTTGTCGAGATCGAAGATCGCCAGCGCCACGCCGCCGATCGTACGCACCTGTGCAAAGGGCCGCCCCCGACTTGGTTCTGCGCGCCCACTAGGGAATTCTGAACGTCTCGCCGTAGACCTTCCAGGTCAGCGGGGTGTGCAGATCCAGGTTGCCGCCGCTGAGGAACTGGCGCTGGGCGTCCTCGACGCGGCTGGTGTCGCTGTGGGCGGCCTCCGTGCGCATCGCGGCGGCCCGGGCATCGAGAAACGCGTTGAGGTACATGACCTCGTCGCCGCCCAGGGCCGGGGGCTTGGCCCGCGCGAGCGCGGCCGTGCGGATGCCGCCGAAGCTGTCCGCGTCCGGGCCGGGGCCGTGCATGACCATCGCGTCGAAGTAGGCGAACTGGCCCAGCGTGCCGAGGCCGTCCGCCTTGGCCTGGGCGACCGCCGGGTCGAAGTAGACGCGGTCGCGCTCGTCGTCCTGGGCCTTCGTGAACTCGGGGTCGGACGCGGCGGCGCGCCAGGCCCCGGTGAAGCCCGGGTCGAGGCCGTCGTGCGACGCGGTGCCGTCGACGCGGCGCAGGGCCGGGAGGTACTTGGCCAAGGGGTTGCCGGGGACGCGCTGGGTGTAGGCCTCGACCACCTCCAGCATGTCGCCGGTACCGGAGCAGAAGCCGACGATGCCGCCCGTGTAGCCCCGGCCGTCGCCGATGTCCTCGATGTACCGGTACTGGGCCCGCCAGTCCAGCGACGAATTCTCCGCCGAGGACACGAGTTGCAGAGCGATGTCTTTTTTCGCGGGATCCGCAAGACCCGAGGCCGCCGATTCCGTGACACGGGAGGCGATCGCCGTGGGCTTCGCGGGGCGCGGGTCGCCCGACGTCACGACCGGGGCCGCCTGGGAGCCGCGGGCGGGGCGGCGGGCGGACGGAGCGTCGCCCGCGGGCCGGCCGGTGCCGTAGACCTCGAACTCGTACAACGAATACCCCCACTTCGTGCCGCGGGCCGTGCCGTACAGGCGCACGTAGCGCGCCTCGGCCGACAGGCCGGTCAACTCGTCCATGCCGCCGTCGCCCGCCGCCGTCCGCGCCACGGTGCTCCAGGTGTTGCCGTCCGGCGAGGCCTGGATGTCGTACGCCTTGCCGTACGCGGTCTCCCAGCGCAGCCGGACCCGGGTGACGGTGTGGCGGGCGCCCAGGTCGATCGAGATCCACTGGGGGTCGACGCCCTCCTCGCTGCCCCAGCGGGTCCTCGGGTCGCCGTCGACGGCGGCCCGCGGGCCCAGGCCGTCGGTCTCGACCGAGGACGCCTGCGCGGGACGGCCCCTCGACAGCAGCCTGTCCGTGGCGGCCTCGGCGTCGGCGTCGGCCCGGACGACCAGCGGTACGGCGGCGAGCGCCCCGGCGGCGGCGACCGCTCCGATCCCGACCAGCCTGCGAGTCAGTTGCATGGGCCAGATCTGACCATGGCCGAGGGCGGGTCACGGCCGGCTAAGCCGGATTTCAGGAAGCTCTCAGCCCGCCGCACCCCGATCGGGTGACGCCCCTAAGACAGCAGTTCCTCCAGCGCACCGCGCAGTCGCGGGTGCCCGAACTCGAAACCGGCCTCCTGCAGGCGGGCCGGCAGGCAGCGACGGCCGGTCAGGGCCAGGGCCGGGTCGGTGCCCAGCAGGAAGGCGCCGGCGCGGGCCAGCAACGCCGGGGTGGGCAGGGCCGGGCGGCGCAGGACCGCGCGCAGGGCCCGCATGAGATCGGCGTTTCGCACCGGGTTGGGGGACGTCACGTGGATGACGCCGCTGAGGGAGGAATCGTCCAGGATGCGGCGTACCGCGGCCAGCAGGTCCTCGACGTGGATCCAGCTGACCCACTGCCGGCCGTTCGCGACCCGGCCACCGAGTCCCCAGCGGGTCAGGGTCACCAGCCGGTTCAGGGCCGGGGTGCCGCGGTCCAGGACGATGCCCATGCGCAGGATGCTCTGCCGGGTCTGCTCGACGATCGCGCGGTGGAAGGTGGCGGCCTCGTGCAGGGCGGCGGCGGACTCCCAGGCGCGGGCCACGCCGGCCATCTGGGGCGGGGCCTCGGCCGGCTCGGCGGTCTCGTCCAGCTCCGCCTCGCCGGCGTCGCCGTAGATGGCCAGCGTGCTGGCCTGCAGCCAGACCGCGGGCGGCTCGGCGATCACGGCGGCCGCCTCGACGAGGGCGTACGTGGGGCGGACCCGGGACAGGCGCAGCAGCTCGATGTTGCGCCGGGTGGGGCGCCGGTCGACCAGCTCACCGGCCAGGTTGATCACGGCGGCGCCGGAGAGCTCGGCGGCCCAGTCCTCGACGGTGACGCCGTCCCAGGCGACCTGGCGATACGGCAGGTCCTCGCGCGGCATGCGGGTCAGGATCACGATCTCGTCGCCGCGACCGGCCAGATCGGCCGCGATCCGGCGCCCCAGGGCGCCCGTGCCCCCGGCCAACACGATCTTCACGCCGCTTTTGTACCAGGGATGGCGGTTCCCTGGGCGGCGGACCGGGCTACCCCGTCAGGCCCTTCAGGATCAGGCCGGTGAAGGCCTCGACGACGGCCTCGTCGTCGTAGGCGCCGCCCGGCGGCAGGGCGTAGTTGGTCAGGGCCAGCATCGCGCCCATGCCGGCGGCGATGAGCTCCGGCTCGCCGGGCAGCTCGTGGCCGCGCTCCCGCAGCCACTCCAGGTGCTCGCGCAGCACGGTGGTCTGGCTCGTCAGGTCGCGCCACGCCCGCCCGGAGCCGGGGTCGTCGGCGACCATCGACTGGAACAGGGCCACCTGCACCGCGCGGTGCTCGCGCATCACGGTCCAGGCGATGCGCAGGTGCGCGTGCAGCTGCTCGCGGTCGGTCAGGTCGTGCTCACGCGGGTGCTCCACGGCCACGAGGTGCTCGTCGGCCGCGTCCTCGATGTCCGCCAGCAGCGTCCGCAGCAGCTCCTCCTTGTCGGCGAAGTGCTCGTAGAACGAGCCGGTGGCGCGGCCGGCGGCGGCGGTGATGTCGGTGACCTTGGTGTTGAGGTAGCCGCGCTCGCCGAACAGCCGGCGCGCCGCGTCCAGCAGCGCGGCCCGGGTCTGCGCGGCCTTCGCCTTGCGCACGCCGTCCATCTTGCTTCGGGCCATGCGGGCCGCCCCTCCGAACCACAGGTTGACGCGCACCATCCTACCGAACATACTTTCACCGAATACAAGTTCGGTGAATTCTGATTCAGTTAAGGAGCGGGGAGATGCGAGCGATCGTGATCGGCGGCGGGGTCGGCGGCTCGACGGCGGCCCTGGCGCTGCGGCGCATCGGGGCGGACGTGACCGTCTACGAGGCGTACGAGGACCCCGCCGGGGAGGTCGGCGCGTGGATCAGCCTGGCCGCGAACGGGCTGCGGGCGCTCGACGCGCTGGGCTGCCTGGCGGCGGTGCGGGCGGCCGGGGTGGAGGTCGCCCGGCAGCGCATGTGGTCGGCCGGCGGCATGCTCATCGGTGACGTCGCCCGCGGCCGGCGGGAGAGCGACACCCTGCACGGCGTCTCGATGATGCGCGGGCGGCTGGTCGCCGCGCTGCGGACGGCCGCCGCCGAGGCCGGGGCGCGGATCGTGACCGGGGCGCGGTTGGCCGGGGTCAGCGAGACCGAGCGGGGCGTGCTCGCCACGTTCGAGGGCGGCACCGCCGACACCGCCGACGTGCTGGTGGCCGCCGACGGCATCTGGTCGACGGTGCGCGGGCTGCTCGACCCGGCCGCGCCCGTGCCGCAGTACGCCGGCCTGTACTCCGTCTCCGGCGTCTCCCGGGTCGAGGGCGTCGAGCCCGGCGTGTTCAACATGACCTTCGCCCGCAACGGCGCCTTCCTGCACCTGCGCGCCGGCGCCGAGGTGTGGTGGTCGGCCCAGGTGAACTCGCCCGCGACGCCGGTGCGCCAGGGCGTGGACGACGCCACCCGGCTGCGGGAGCTGGCCGGGCTGTTCCGGGACGAGGTCACGCCGTCGGCCGTGCTCACCGGCACCACCGCGCTGCAGCCGCTCACGCTCATGCACGTCGTCGACCCGGTCAGGACCTGGCACAGCGGGCGCGTCGTGCTCATCGGCGACGCCGCGCACCCCGTCGGGGCGGGGCAGGGCGCGTCAATGGCGATCGAGGACGCCCTGGCGCTGGCCGCGGCGCTGCAGAACCAGGATTCGGTACCGTCGGCGCTCCAGCGGTACGACACCGATCGCCGGCCGCGGATCACCAAGGTGCTCGGCACCGCCGAGGACAACCGCAACGCCAAGAAGGCCGGGCCGGTCCGGCGACGGCTCCAGGCCGGCCTGATGCGGATCTTCGTGCCAGTGTTCTACGAGAAGGCGACCGCGTGGCTGTACGCGTACGAGCCCGCGAAACTGTCCAAGTAGCCTTGGCGCGGTGAAACGGCAGATCGACGCCCTCGTCCGCGGGGCGGTGGCCTACGAGGACGGCCTGGACCGCCTCGCCGTCGCCCCCGCCGCGCAGGTCGACCCGGCGCTGTTCGCCGCGCTGAACGAGGCCGCCGCGCGGCTGTTCGGCGGCGGCTGGCAGCCGGTCGAGCTGCACCGGGCCGTGGTCCGCCGCGGCGGCACCGACCGGCCCCTGCTCGGCCGGGCCGTGATCGACGCGGTCGCCGCCCACCTGCGCGACTTCCCCCGCCGCGGCGTCGACGAGCGCTGGCTGGCCCAGGCCGGCGAACTGGACGCCACGGTGTGGTGGAGCGCCGACGAGCGATACGTCACCGAACTGGCCGCGAAACACCGGCGGGACCGGATCTCGGCCATCGACGACCTCCTCGAGCTGCTGACGGTGCTCGTGCACCTGCCGAAGATCGAGGTGCTCGTCCCGCCGCCGGGGACCGCGCCGCGCCGCTCCCGCAAGAGCACGGTCGACGAGCGGCTGCTGGAGCGGGTGCGGGCGCTGCTGGCCAAGGCGGAGTCGACCGGGTATCCGGCCGAGGCCGAGACGTACACGGCCAAGGCCCAGGAGCTCATCGCCCGGCACGCGATCGACGAGGCGCTGCTGGCCGGGCTGGACTCCGCGGCGGAGCTGGTGCCGTTCGCGCGCCGGATCGGGGTCGACCACCCGTACGAGGGCGAGAAGGCGTCGCTGCTCAGCGCCGTCGCCGAGGCGAACCGCTGCCACACCGTGTGGTCGCCCGACTACGGCTTCACCACGGTGTTCGGGTTCGACGCGGACATCGACGCCGTCGACCTGCTGTACACCTCCCTGCTCGTGCAGGCCGGGCGCGCGATGGCCAAGGCCGAGCCGCCGGGCGGCAAGGCGGGGCGGGCCCGGCTCAAGGCCTTCCGCCAATCGTTCCTGGTCGCCTACGCGGTGCGCATCGGCGAGCGCCTCGCCCGCGCGAGCGAGCTGGCCCTGGCCGAGGCGCCGCAGCGCTCGGACCTGCTGCCGGTGCTGCGCTCCCGGGACGAGCAAGTGCGCGAGACCATGGCCCGGGTCTTCCCGCGCACCGTGCGCGGGCGCGGCAGCCGGGTCGACAGCCGCGAGGGCTGGGAGTCCGGGCGGGACGCGGCCGACCGGGCCACCCTGCTCTGACCGATCGAAGGACGTCACACCGCCCACGTCCGTGAGAGTCTCGCCCGTCACATCTGTCCATTCGACAACGGGGAGTCCCTGAGCATGCTCCAGCTACCCGCCGGGCAGGTCGCGGCCGGTCATCTGCCGCCCGTCTGCCCCCGCCACGGCGAGCCGGCGCTCGAGATGAAGAAGCTGCGGCTCATCTCGAAGCCTCCGCCGTGGGCGGCCTTCCTGATCATCCTCGGCGGCATCGTGTACGTCATCGTGGTCATGGCGCTGCGCAAGACCGTCAACGCGGCGGCGTGGCCCTGGTGCGCCACCTGCAAGGCGAACCGCTCGCGCAACCTCGGCATCGGCCTCGGCGTGCTCGCCCTCGGCCTGCTGCTGTTCGTCGTCGGCATCGCCACCATCGACGGCGACGCCGGGCCGATGCTGCTCCTGCTCGGCCTCGTGGTGCTCATCGTCGGCATCGTCTTCGCCGCGCGCTCCGGTTACCAGGCGGTCGCGGGCGCGTTCGTGTCGCAGGACGGCAACTTCGTCGAGGTGGCCAAGCCCGACCCGCGCTTCCAGCAGGCCCTGCAGTACGGCCAGGCACCGCCGCAGCCGCAGTACCCGCAGTACCGCTGAAAAAGAGCGGACCGCGCACTACCTGCGCGGTCCGCCTCCCCCGGTGGGCACGCTTACTCGGCTATCGGCGGCGGGCGATGGCCGCCCCCGCGACCAGGGCCAGGCCCGCGCCGGCGGCGGCCGCGAGCAGGCCGTGGTGCTGGGAGGCCCACAACTGCGGCGAGCGGCGGGCCGAGCGGTCGTCGAAGTCGCCGTGGGCGCCGAAGTCGCGCCGCTCGTCGGCCGGCTCCCACAGGTTGCGCGGCTGGTTCGGGTCGCGCGGCTGTCGCGTCTGCTGCGAGTCGTAGCCGGTGCGGGCGAGGTACCGGTCGAGCAGCCCGGGCACGATCTTGTCCGCGATGAGCGTGCCGACCGTCGAGGCCCCGACCCAGTACTCGCGCCGCTTCGGATGGCCGGCCGCGTACACCACGGCCCGCGCGGCGATCTCCGGCTGGTAGATCGGCGGCACCGGCTGCGCATGCCGGCCGAGCCGCGACAGCACCCAGTCGAACTGCGGCGTGTTGACCGCCGGCATCTGCACCATGGTGACGTGCACGTTACGCTTGTCGTGCAGCAACTCGGCGCGTACGGCCTCGTTGAAGCCCTGGATCGCGTGCTTGGCGCCGCAGTAGGCGCTCTGCAGCGGAATCCCGCGGTATGCCAGCGCCGATCCGACCTGCACGATCGCCCCGCGGTCGCGGGGAATCATCCGCTGCAGCGCGGCCCGGGTGCCGTAGACGTAGCCGAGGTAGGACACCTCGGTCACCCGCTTGAACTCCTCCGGCTCGATCTGCATGAACGGCGCGAACACCGACGTGAACGCGTCGTTGACCCACACGTCGATCGCGCCGAGCTTCTCCTCGACCCGGCTGGCGGCGCTGTCGACCTCCTGCTGGTGGGCCACGTCGACCTCGATGGGCAGCGCCGTCCCCCCGGCCGCCTCGACGTCCTCGGCCGCCGCCTTGAGCCCGGCGTCCCCCCGGGCCAGCAGCGCGACGGCGGCCCCCCGCCGCGCGAACTCCCGCGCGGTGGCCCGCCCGATTCCTCCACTCGCCCCGGTGACGACAACGACCTGACGGACGCCCTGATGCCTCATACCGGCACGCATACCCGCCACCCACCGCCGCCTAACGACCTCCGACGGCAGCCGGATCGCCACCATGTCCCCCGTTCGCTCCGGGCGCCCGACGGGTACCGACGGCCGCATGTGGCTGATCGCCCGCTCCGCGCTGTCAGCACCACCCTCACCACTCACCCTGCCCGCGGGCACCCGCCATCAGGGCCGCTCTCAGCGAGGCCCCCAGTGCCCAGACCCGCACAGCAGCCACCGCCGTCTGGGCCGTTCTCACCCACAGCGCCACAACTCCCACGCCACAACCCCCACCCACCACCGAACGACGACCACCCCGCCAGCGCTGGCTGACGCACGCCCACCGGCCGACCGCCGTCCACACCGCTCTCGCCGACGGCGCCGGGCTCGGACCCGCGACAGCCGCCGTCCACTGCGGACCCGACCGCGTGCGACTGTTCCGCGATAGCCCGCGCCGCCTCGGGATCGGTTCCTCGGCGCACGTTCGATACATGGCCCGGGCGGGCGTCCTCATCGCCCGTCGCGGGGCCGGGTCAGGCGGAGTGGCGGGGACGGTGCGGGAACTTCGGGTCGGACGGGTCGGCCTCCTGGTGCGGCGGCTGGGACGGCAGTGGTATCGGGCGGGTCGGCAGCGGCAGGGCCGGGCGGGTCGGCAGCGGCGGGGCCGGGCGGGTCGCGGTCGCCGACGAGGAGGTGTGGTCCGGATCGGCGTCGCCGTCGAGCGCCACGGACGGGCCGGCGGGAAGTGCGGCCACCGGGCCGGGGAACGGGCGGCGGTTGGTGCGGCGGCGCAGGGGCAGCAGGGCCGACCCGGCCAGCAGCAGGGCGCCCAGGAGAATCGCCGCATACGGCAGCTCAGCGGGAATGCCCAGGTAGACCGTAATGCCCAGGATCCGCGACAGGCCCCATGGCAGCAGGGCCATCTGGTCGTTCCAGATCGTCAGGGACCGCTCCAGGCCCAGCACCGCGATCAGGCCGCCCAGCACGACCAGCGGCGTGCCGAGGGAGGCCAGCACGACGGACGTAGCGCGCCGGCGCGGCAGACGGTAGCGGTCGCGCAAAACCAGGGCGACCGCGACGAAGAGCCAGGCGAAGGCCGCGAACGCGACGCAGATGTACGCCGAGCGGCGGACCGGGTCGCTCCAGAAGGCGAACCAGTAGCCGCCCGGGCCGCGGGTGACCAGGGCGGCCAGCAGGATCACGGTGCGAAGCAGGGCCACGCCGCCGATCGCGGCCCACAGGTGGAACGGGTCGCGGCGGCCGGCCACGATGCGAGCGGTCAGGGCGAACAGCAGCCAGCCGCCCAGCGAGACCATCAGGTGGGCCGGGGCGGCGAACCACGTGTAGACCAGCCTCGACAGGACCAGGGCCAGGACGGGGGCGGCGATGACCAGGACCCGGTCCAGGCGGCCCGGGAGCGGGGCCAGGTCGGCCAGGCGCCACGGGCGGGTCGCGCCGAGCCACAGGGCGCGCAGGGCGGTGGAGCGGCCGACCGCGCCGACCAGCAGGAGCAGGACGACCAGGCCGAGCAGGACGCGGGCCAGCACGGCCATGCTGGGGTCGCGGTCGGCGCGGGCGGCGCCGAGGTCGGCGGCCGTGAAGTTGTACGCCGGCAGGTCCACGTCACCGCCGTAGCGCGCGATGTGCTCGTCGCGGGCCTCGCGGTAGCGCACCTCGGCCTCCTGCCACGCGACGCGAGCGGTCGGGGAGCCGGTGTCGAGCCACTGGGCGTGGCGCAGGACCATGCCGCGATACGCCCCCAGGGTGCGCAGCAGATCCGTCTCGTAGGCGAGGGTGTCGACCAGCTTGGCCCGCAGCGTCGTGTCGCGCCAGGTGGCCGGGTCGGTGGCGGCGATGGTCTCCTGCATCGAGGCGGCCAGGGCCACGGCGCGGTCGCCCTCGGCGATGGTGAGCTCGAGCTTGTCCTTGCTCACCGCGTAGATGCTGTCCAAGGCCGCGGAGTCACCGGTGACGATGTCCCACTCGAAGATCCACATCATCGGCGGCGGCTCGAGGCCGAGTGCGCGCACCTTCTCGTCCGCGTAGGGGCCGAGATAGAGGCCCTTGGTGATCGCCTCACGGGACATGGCCATCATGCGGCACACGGCGGTGACGGTCGCCGGGTCGTCGGAGAACGTCTGGCGGGCCCAGTCGGCGGTGATCCGCGCCGGCGGGGTCGCCGGATCCCAGGCGAGGCGGCCGAGCGCATAGGAGTTGAGGTCGTACAGCTGCCAGAACCCGGTCCGCAGCAGCAGCGTCATCGGCCCGGCGCGCAGCGGGCCGCCGTCCTGCGTCCAGGTCCACACGCCCTCGACGTGCGGGTTGGCGGAAAGGAACCGCTGCAGCGCCTGCTGGTGCAGGCCGGTGAGGTCGTTGGGCAGCGAGCCGAACGCCTCGAACTCGCGGCGGGACTGGAACTCCACGATCCGCCGCTGCGTGCCGACCTCGAGGGTGGAGTTGAACGGCAGGTGGCTGTAGAAGTCGCCGAGCGAGTATTTCGTCGACACGATCAGGTGCGGGTCGTCGAGGCCGCCGAGGACCTTCTCGTAGGCGTCCGGGTCGGTGTGCAGGTCGCCGACCGCGCCGACGCCGACGGTCCAGGTGCGGAAGATGACGTCGCGGCCCGACGCGCCGGCGGTCGCCAGCAGCGAGGTGAGCATCGTGCGTACGGCCTTCGGGGTGGTGACCGCGATGCGCGAGGAGTAGTCCCAGCCGGGCTGCTTGTAGACGTCGCCGCCCTCCCCGATGCGCACCATGAGGCCGCTGACGAAGGGCATGCGCTGGAAGAGCTCGTCCAGGCCGGACGAATACGCCTGCCAGAAACGGGGATCCTCGACCTTGAGCCCGCCGTAGGTGTCGTCGAGGTAGCGCTCCAGCGGCGGCGACAGCGCGAGCATGTCGGTGAGCAGGTAGACCCGCATGCCCATGTCCGCGGCGTAGCGGAACACGGGCGCGAAGGCGGCGGTGAGCGCCTCGGCCCGGGCGATGTGCGAGTCGCCGGCTGGGTAGACCCGGTGCCCGTCGCCGACGCCGACGAACGTGACGTATTCCAGGAACCCGGGCAGGACCACGCCGTTGTACCCCTGCGCGAGCGCGTGCTCGACGAACTGGTGGAACTGCTGGGAGATCCGCTCGACGGCGACCGGGTCGACCCACGGCGCGCCGGGCAGCAGCGCTGCGCCGACGACGTCGGTGTTGAGCGAGTAGTCGGTGCCGGCGGCGAACGCGGCCACGTCCGGCTCGCGGCCGACCGAGCCGGCGTCGGTCAGCCGCAGTCCGAGCCGGGGCTTGATGATCTCGCCGGCCTGGTCGTCGGGCAGCGGCGGCTCGCCGGAGCGGATGCGATCGGCGAGGGCATACAGGCCGGCCGCGGCGCCCGCGTCGTCGCCCGCGGTGAGCACGAGCGGCGTGTCGAGGCGGTAAGAGCCGGCGGGAATCGACTGATCAACATGTACGACCAAATCGGCCGGGGCCTCCGGACCGATCACCGGCCGGGGCGCGCCGCGGGTGACGAGGGCGTCGGAGACCGTCGTGGCCGCGAGCGCCAGGCGAGGCGACGAAGGCACCGAGATCGATCCGATCGCGACCGGCGCCGGCGGGCCGACGTCGGCGACGCCCGGGCGCTCCACGGGGATGGCCGCGCGGTCGAAGCGCAGGCCCAGCGCTCCGCCGACGCCCCAGGCCACGAACGCGCCCAGCACCAGCAGCACCGCCAGGGCGGTGAGCGGGAGGCGGGCACGTCGTCGGGTCACGGGAGGCATCGTAGGCCCGGGGTCTGACAATTCCGAGAATGATCATCCCGCGCCGAAGCATACGAAACTGTCCGTGCTCGCGCGGTCACGCGGATCGGCGGACGCCTGCGCGGCGGCGAGCGCGGCGGCCGGCCCGAGCCCGGTCGCGAGGTGACCGTAGAAGGAGCGCATGAGGTGGCGGGTGGCGCCGTCGTCGACCGGCCCGGTCGAGGCGATCACGGTGGCCGTACCCATGTTGAGCAGTGCGGCGACGAGTCCCATGAGCTCGTCGCCGGGGTGGACCGCGGCCAGGCCGGTGTCGCAGCCGGAGAGCACGAGCAGGCCGGGCGGGCACCGCAGCGCCGTGAGGTCGTACACCGTGAGCGGCCCGTCGGCGAGCATCAGGAATGAGAAGAGCGGGTTGTCGACGCGGAACTCCCCGTGCGACGCGATGTGCCCGATCGCGGCCCCGTCCAGCGCGGTGAGAGCACGGTCGACCCGGGCCTGCTCGCCGGCGAGGACGGTCGCGCCGGGCCGGTCCGCGGCGATCTCGCGCACCTCGTCGGCGGCCTGTTCCGCCGAATGGGCCCCGACCAGCACGAGCTTGCCGTCCACAGTGGACGAGGTTGCGCAGCGCAACCAGATCGTCGCCGAGGGTGCGACGGTCAGCGAGCGCCCGCGCAGCCGGGGTAGCATTCCCCACGGCAGCGCGTGGAGGGCCCCGGTCGGGACCAGGACCAGCGGCCCGTCGCCGAGCAGGTCGGCAAGCGGGCCGAGCAACAGCCGGTCGAGCACCTCGGCGCGCCGCTCGAGTCGCTCGCCACCTGCGGCGTGCCCGAGCACCTGGTTGTGCAGGGCGAACCTCAGCGACTCCAGCTCGGCTCGCACCGCGTCGATCTCGCCGACGATGCGATGCGTGACCCTGCGCCCGCGCACCACGAGGGCATGCAGGCGCCCGTCGATGTCCAGCATCTCGACGAGCACCCGCTCCCCTAGCGTGGCGGCGAGCGCGGGGAGGGACAACTCCACAGCGTTGGGTGAGGAGCCAGGCGCCCGCCACGACCGGCGGCGAATCTCGGCCTCCAGCACGCGCTGCCGGCGCAGCAGCCGGCTGGTGCGCTGAGGACCGGTGGGCGCCGCGGCCAACTCCCCGTTGATCCGTCGCAGCTCGGTGAGGTGCCGGGCCACGACCGGGTCGGTCGACGGGTGCGTCGGCGGCAGCGACAGCGCCGCGGCACGGCACCGCTGGGCCCACGCGAGTGCGGAGGCCGGGCCGCCGTGCTGCAGGGCCAGCCGCAGGCGCAGCCCGGCCAGGGCCGCGGTCTCCGCGCTGCCGCGAACGCGCAGCTCGGTGGCGCCAAGGCTGGCGCGATACGCGTCGGCCTGGCGCAGCCCGCGGTGGCCGCGCGGACCGACTCGGCCACGGCGCCGGAGGCGAGCTCCACCCGGGCCCGGATGTGCCACCAGCGCACGCGCAGGGGCGCCGGGCCGAGCTTGGCCGCGCCGCCCGCCTCGGTGAGCAGCTCGCGGGCGGTGTAGAGCTCGCCGAGGTCGACGGCCAGCTGGGCGGCGTCGAGCAGGGCGTCCCAGCCGGGCTGCAGCCAGCCCGCCTCGAGCAGGTGGGCGGCGACCGAGCGCAGCTCGCGCAGGGTGCCGCGGTTGGCCCGGCCGAGCGCGACCACGGCGGCGATCTCGGCGACCCGGGCGCGGGCGCTCCACACGCTGCGACCCTGGCGATGGAAGACGCGGCGGGCGGCGGCGGCCGCGTCCCTCGACTCGTTGGGCGTGCCGGCGGCCAGGCCGTGCCGGGCCAGCATGAGGTGGGCCTGGCCGAGCACCGAGTCGAGGTGGCCGTCGGTGCACGCGTCGATGGCGGCGCGGATGGCGGACTCGGCCTCCGGCAGCAGGCGGACCGACAGCAGCAGGTCGGCCCGGTCCAGCAGGCTCACCGCGTCGACGCCGGTGCTCCACAGGCGGTCGTGGGCCCGGTCGTAGCGGGCCAGTGCGGTGGGCACGTCGCCAGCCTGGGCGGCGACGAAGCCGAGATTGTGCTCGACCTGCGCGGCGGCGGTCGACATGCCGAGCCGGTTGTAGAGGGCCTGAGCGGCGCGCAGATCGTTCTCGGCCTGCTTGAGGTTTCCGCGGTACCCGTGCAGCACGCCCCGGTTGGTCAGTGTCCGAGCCTCCCAGACCTGGTCGCCGGAGCTGCGGAACGACCGCAGCGCCCCGCGGTAGAGTTCCATGGCCTGATGATCGAAGCCGAGCCTGCGGAGGATGAGCGCCCGTTGCATGGTCGCCCGGGCGCGGCGGTGGCCGTGGAGCTCCGCCACCGCGCGGTCGATCTCCTTCAGCGCGGCGCTGGGGCGGCCGAGATCGTCGAGGATCAGGGCATGGCTCATGCGAGCCTCGGCCTCGTGAACCTTGAGCCCGTGCCGGCGGGCGACGGTCATCGAGGCGCGCAGGTGCTCGGCGGCCGCGGCGGCGTCGTGACGGGCTCGGGCGACCAGGCCGAGGGCGCGCAGGGCAACCGCCTCGCGGCCGGGGTCGCCGTCGCGGCGGGCGTCGCGCAACGCCGACTCGGCGAGGTTCTTGGCCTTGCCGGGGTCGGCCATGACAATCGGGAGCAGCCGCTGCGCCAGAGCTTCATCGGCGGCGGGGAGCACGGACGCTGCCGTCATGATTGCATCCTGCCAAAGGCTCGGATGTGTATCACGGGGTCCGGGACGCGACTCATGTCACCGGCCTCATTGTTGATCCGTTTTGGGGAGCACACATGTCCGTACCAAACGATCGTCGTCAGAGGTGGGAGCGGGTCCGCACCGCCCGCCTGTCAACCCTGCCGTGGTTGCGCACCGAAGTACAGTCCGGCCGCCCCGTGCGGTTCGTCGCCGACGAGATCCTGGTCACCGACCGGGGCGTCGGCACCGCGCACCGCGCCCTCAACGGGCTCGGGCACCGCAACAGCGAGATCTCGGAGGACGAGCCGCACACCGGCCTGCGCCGGCTCAAGGCCCGTGGCCTGGACGTGACGGCCGCTGTGCGACGGCTGCGCGAAGAGATGCCGGACGCCGTCGTCGGCCCGAACCACGTGTTCATGTCGACCCCGCACGAGCACGGCGGCCCGTTCGGCCCGCCGGTGGCGGCGGACGCTCCGCCGGCAAAGCTTGCCCCCTCGGCCACCGGGGCATCGTCCGTCCGGGTGGTTGTGATGGACACCGGGGTATATCTCAACAGCCCCCTGCCGGCCGGCTGCTATTCGGCCACGCCGGAGAACATCGAGACCGTCATCGACGGTGACAACGACGGCGAGCTGGACTCGGACGTCGGCCACGCGAACTTCATCGCGGGCGTCGTCGTCCAGGCCACGGAGGCGGCGCAGATCCGGATCGTGAAGGTCCTCGACACCTTCGGCGTGTGCACCGAGGCCGACCTGGCCGCCGCGATCGACGGTCTCACCGACGTCGACGTGCTCAACCTGTCGCTCGGCGGGTTCTCGGTCGGCGACGAGCCGCCCGCGGTGCTGGCCGCCACGCTGTCGAACTTCCTGACCGGTACCGGCCGGGTCGTCGTCGCCGCGGCGGGCAACGACGGCATCCAGCAGCGGCCGTTCTGGCCGGCCGCGTTCGCGGCGAGCGGCTCGCCGTGGGCCCCGCAGATCCTGGCCGTGGCGGCGCACGACGGCAACGCCGTGTGCGAGTGGAGCAACCGCGGTCCGTGGGTCTCGCTGGTCGCGCCCGGGGAAGACGTGGTGAGCACGTTCATCAACCACCCGAGCTTCGCCTCAGGCTGGGCCGCCTGGAGCGGCACCTCGTTCGCGGCGCCGAAGGTGGTGGCGGCGCTGGTCGAGCGGGTGGCGGCGGCCGGCTCCGTCGTGGCGGCCGCGGAGCAGGTCAAGGCGGAGGCCACGCAGCAGCCGCTGGGCGGGTTCCCCTCGCTGCGCTGACCGGTCGGCGCCCTCCGGCCGATGCTCCGGGGCGCTGCGGGCGGCGACCCGCAGCGCCCTGGACAATGCAGCGGCCCTGGGCGCGCCTTGAGCTCGTCGTGGCACCCGGTGTCGCGCCGCTGCCGGTCGGCATGATCGCGCAGCGGCCGCACGTGACGCCGCCGGTGCTGCCGCGCCGGCGAGCCTCACCACCTCGCTGCGCGAGATCCGAGGCAACCTGCGCGTGATCGTGCTGCTGTCGACGGCGCTGGTGATCTTCGGGGCTCGCGATGAGCGTGCCGGTCGACCGGAACGGCCTCGCGGCGGGGCGGTTCGTGCTCGCGTACGGCGGTGGGGTGCTCGCCGGGCTGGTCACCGACTGGCTCGCGGCGCAGACGCGGCGGCTCATCGGCGACGAACCGCTGCTGGCCAACACGGTCAGCCTCGTGACGCCGTTCGCGTCCTTCCTGCTCGCCTGGGCCGTACACGCCTCCGGGGTGCTCGCCGTGGTCGTCTGCGGCCCGATGCTCAACCGCTCCAGGCCACTCACCGTCCCGCCGGCACCCGTATGCGGGCAACCGGGTTCTGGGCGCTCACGACGTTGGTGCTCGACGGGGGGCGCTCGACCGGCAACTGCCAGACTCGGTGCGGGGGCTCACCGACGGCACCCTCGAGCACGCGGCGGTCGGGCACGTGGCCGTCGCCGGGCTACGGTTCGTGTGGACCCGCACCACGCCGTACATCATCCGCGCACTTGACCGCCGCCCCAGCAGGCGCCCGCTTGGTCCACGCGTGCGCCGGGTTCCGCGGCGCGGTGTCACTCGCCGTGGCCCTGGCCGTGCCCTCCGCGGTCACCGAACACGATCTCATCGTCTTCACCACCGCCGGCGTCATCGTGCTGACCCTCCTGCTGGGTTTGTTCATGTCCGCGGTCGTAAGGTGGGCGCGGCTGCCCGACGACGACGGGCCGCGGCAGGAGCCGCTGCTCGCCCAGACCACGGCGGCGCAGGAGGCGCGACGCGCTGCCCGGGCTCGGCGCGCGGCTCGGAACGGAGGAACTGGTGGTTTCGCGGCTGCGCAGGAAGGACGGGCAGCACCTCGCGAGCCTGCACGCGGGCTGGCTGCGGGATGAACGCAGGATTGACGATGTTGCACTCTGGAGGCTGCAGGCCAAAGTCAACATTGAAGAGGTTCGACTCGCGGGCAGCTGTACGACAGAGTGAAACCGACCGTTTGCCCGACCGCATCACCCGGTGTGGGCATGCTGGGATGTCCTTTTCACGGCAATGGCTGGGGTTAGATCTTGAAGACGCTGGTGGACCGGTACCGGCTGGACTACGCGATCGGCGCGGGCGGCATGGGCATCGTGTGGCGCGCCCGGGACCTGCGACGACCGCAGATGGTGGCGATCAAGGAGGTACGCCTGCCGGAGGCCATGTCCGCCGCGGACCGCGACCGGGCGATCCGCGAGGCGCGCGCCGCCGGCCGGCTGGAGCACCCCGGCATCGTCAAGGTCCACGAGGTCGTCGTCACCGACGACGGTCTGTGGATCGTCATGGATCTCATCGAGGGCTCCTCGCTCGGCGAGCGCGTGCGCAACGACGGCCCCCTCGACCCCACCGCGGGCGCCGAGCTCGGCCTGGCGCTGCTCGCCGCGCTGGAGGCCGCCCACGCCGCGGGCATCACGCACGGCGACGTGAAGCCGGCCAACATCCTGTTCACCACCGACGGCGCTCCCCTGCTCACGGACTTCGCCGTGGCGGCCACGCTGGGTAACGGGATGCCGATGAGCGACCCGGCGTTCATCGCGCCCGAGCGCCGCCAGCCGGGCGAGGGCGGGGTGGAGGCCGACCTCTATTCGCTCGGGGCGACCCTCGCGTTCGCCTCGCCCGAGCTGGCGCCCGAGACGGTGGCGGCCCTCATGGCCGAGGACCCGCAGGCCAGGCCGGGGGTGGAGGCCGTACGGGCGGCGCTGTCCGCGGCCGCGGCCCACGTCCAGGACCCGGCACTCCCGGCATCCGCCTCCCCCGCCGACCCCGACGAACCCGGCGCGCCCAGCCAGGCTCTCGCGCAGGCCGCCCCGGCCGACTCCGGCGAACCCGCCGTGCCCTATGAGGCTGTCGCGGCCGCCGCCGCGGAGGTTCCGGCCGCGTTCGGCGAGTCCGCCCCGCCCGCCGGCGTCCCGGGAGCCGCCGACGAGGCCGCCGCAGCCGTAAACGAGACGCCCACAGCCACCGGGGGTCCTACGGCCGCCGCTGGGGCCGCCGCACCAACCGGGGAACCGGCAGCGACCGACGAACCAGCCGCGCCCGCTGAGGCCGCCGCACCAACCGGGGAGCCGGCAGCGACCGACGAGCCCGTCGCGCTCGCTGAGGACCCCGCAGCCGCCGACCGGCATCCGGCGCCCACCAAGGACCTCACAGCCGCCGCTGAGGCCACCACGTCAACCGGGGAACCAGCAGCGGCCCACGAAGCCGCCGCACTCACTGGGAACCCCGCAGCCGGCGGCCGGCATCCGGCACCCGCCGAGAACCTCACAGCCGCCGACGTGGCCGCCACGTCAACCGGGGAACCAGCAGCGGCCCACGAAGCCGCCGCACTCACTGAGGACCCCGCAGCCGACGGCCAGCATCCGGCATCCACCAACGACCTCACAGCCGCCGATGACGCCGGCGCGTCAATCGGGGAGCTGGCAGCGGTCGACGAACTCGCCGCGCCCGTCGAGGTCCTGGCGCCGGCGTCCATCGAGGAGATCGGAGCCGACGACGCCCGAACCGCGATCGCTGCCGCGCTGAGCCCGGGAATGCCGGTCAGTTCGGGCTACGGGCAGGTTGGCGCCGAGAAACACGGCGGGCTTGCCGGACAGGCGGCGACCGGATCGGCGGCGGGCGCTGAGCAGGCCATCACCGAAGAGCTGCCGGTCGTGACCGACGACCCGCAGGGTGAGGCGGAGGCCGGAGCGGGCGTGGCCGACGACGCCCACGCCGAGGCCGCAGTCAGAGCGGGCGTGGCCGGCGGAACGGGTGTGGGCGCAAACCTGGATGTCGACACCGACGAGCATCCCCGGCCCCGGCGGGCCCGGCACTCGGCCACGCAGGCGTGGGCCGCGCCCGGGCAGGTGGGTGGTCGCGCGGAGACGCAGAGCGAGGACCCTACCGAGGAGCAGCCCGCGTTGGCCCCGGCGGCCGGGGACGGAAGCACAGAAACGACCGAGGCCGCCGCGGCTGGTGCCGGGGCCGAGATCGGCACGGCTGGTGCGGAGGCCGAGGCCACCGCGGCGGGTGCGGAAGCACAGGCCGGAGCGGCGGGTGCGGGAGGACAGGCCACCGCGGCGGGTGCGGGAGGACAGGCCACCGCGACGGGTTCGGGAGCACAGGCCGGAACGGCGGGTGCGCAGAGCGAGGGTGGTACGGGCGGCGGGGCCAAGGGCGCCGCGGCCGGGGTGGCGCCGCCGCGGATGCGCTCGGAGCTCAAGGTGGCCGCGCTCGTCGGGGCCGGCGTGCTCGTCTTCCTCATCGCGATCGGCACGCTGGGCGGCGGCGGCAACAGTGGCCAGGCCGCCCAGGGTGCGCCCGCCGAGTCGTCCCGGCAGCCCAGCACGGCCGCCGAGGTCAGCCCGATCGCCTCGGACCCGCCGTCGCCGTCGCCGTCGCCGGCGGCGAGCATGTCGTCGTCGGCGCCGGTGGTGGCGGCCACGACCACCAGGCCGTCCAAGACGAAGTCGCCGTCGCCCTCGCCGCCGAAGCCGGCTGCGGTCACGGCGGCCAAGATCGCGGTGAACCCGTCGACGATCACCGGGAAGTGCACGATGAACGGGGTCGACATCCAGGTCGTCGTGACGATCACCACGAACCAACCGGACACCAAGGTGACGTATACGACGACGGGGAAGTCGGCCAAGACGGTGACGGCTACGGATGGCACATACACCGATACGTACAGCATTCACGTCGATAACAGCCGGAGGTACTCGTTCCCGATGACGCTGAGCGTGACCAGCCCGAACTCGATGAGCAGCACCGCGACGATCACCAACGACTGCACCAAGCCCTAGCGAACCGCTCGCGCTCGTCTAGGATGCCTGGGTGCCGCGGGCACGGGCACGGCCATGGCGACAGGACCCGCGACGGCGCAGGGGCACGGCGAGGGCACGAGACGGGATGTGCGGCGCCGTCACTGCTGGAGGGTGGTCGAATGACCGACGACGACACGCGCGACGGGCTGCCCAGGTTCATCTACGGCGAGTACACGGGCGAGATGCCCCTGCCGCCGCGGCCCGAGAGTGACGACGAGGACGCGCCCGCCGGGCCGATGGACCGGCGGACGAAGATGCTCGTCGCCGGCGGCGGGGTCGCGCTGCTGTTCATCATCGGGCTGGTCGTCGCGGCGCTGAGCACCGGCGGGCCGGACGTCACGCCGGCCGCGGCCAACCCCGAGTCCACCGCGGCTAGCTCGGCCTCGGTGCCGCCGTCGCCGACCGGGGAGCAGGAGGCCGCCCCGACCACGTCCTGGCCGATGGCCCCGACCGACGGCGTGCCGATCAGCAACACCACGACCAAGGCGACGAAGACGGCCACCGCGACGACCAAGCCGCCGGCGACCCAGACGACCAAGCCGACCACGAAGCCGACCAAGGGTAATCCGACCTTCCCGCCGAGGCCGACAATCCCGGGTCACCAATGACCGAACAACCCGGCTCAGCGGAGGACGGGTTAGACGGGCGGACCCACGGTTTTCCGGCGCCGCCGCCGGACGGGCCGTCGCGGCGAACCATGGCCCTGCTCGCCGGTGGCGGGCTGGCGATCGTGCTCGTTGTCGGCATCGCGTTCGTGGCGCTGAGCACGGGCGGCGGCGACCGGAGCACACGCCCGGCCGCGGTGCCGAACACCCCGCAGCCGGTGGTGCCGGAGGAGACCGTGGCGACGCTCGTGCCGCCGGCGACCGCGGTGCTGCGGACCACGGCGTCGGCGCGCCCCTCGGCCACGAAGACCGCGACGGCGAAGCCCTCGGGCTCCCCCTCGAACACCGGCCCGCGGGTGCTCACCGTGTCGGTGACGGCCGACCCGGACCAGTTCACCAGCTGCCGCGGGATGATGCTCACCCGGATCACCGTGCGCATGACGCTGAGCCAGCCGGGACTCCCGGTGCGATACACCATCAACGAGTCGACGACCGTGCGCAGGACGGCGTCGGGCACCTCGTTCAGCGAGACGACGCAGGCCACCGTCGGCTCCTCCCGGGGCGAGCACGAGGTGCGCATCGCCGTGTCGCAGCCGAGCCCGGCGAGCGCGACGACCAGCATCGAGGTCGACTGCGGAAGATGAATGTTCGTGAATCCCGCACGATTGGTTACGATCGATTCACCCAACGTGACGGGATCGATCGGTCATGCATGTCGGAGGGCTCGACGGACGCCGGCTGCTCGTGCACTGCTCGGCGAACCAGGCCCTGCGCTGCGCCCCGATCGCCCGGCGGCCGCACGCGGGGCTGGTGATCTCGCCGCACCGGCATGACGAGCGCGGCCTGCTCGCCACCGCCGCGTACCTGCTGCGCCAGCGGGGCTTCGACGCACCGCTGCTGCTGGACGCGGCCCGCTACGCCGGGGCGAACCGGCTGCCGGCCAGCGCGCCGTTCAACCCGCGCTGGCTTCGGCGGCAGCGGGAACTGGGGCTGCCGGTGCTCACCGACTCCGGATACGTCGGCGGCGGCGACGAGCCCGGCCTGGTCAGCATCCTGCGCCGGGCCATGGCGATCCCGGGGGCGATCGCGGTACTGCCGCTGCACCCGGCCTGGCTGCGCGACCGCCTGCACCTGACCGCGCTCACCAACCACGTCCGCGACGCCGGTGTGCCCGTCGCGCTGGTGCTGGAGGCCCGTGGCGACCCGTTCGGGCTGCCGGGATGCGTGCCGGGGCTGCTGGAGGTGCTCGGCTGCGGCGTGCCGACCGTACTGCTGCGCTCCGATCTCTCCTCGCTCGGCGCACTGTGCCACGGCGCGGCCGCGGCGGCGGTCGGCACGGTCGGCGCGTTGCGGCACCTCGCACCCCGCGAGGCCGAGGGTGGCCGGCCGCCGCCGGGGCCGCGCCCGCCGTCGACGATCTTCAGACCCACGATGTCGTACCGCCGGATCAGCGCGATCCAGCGCGGCCGGCGCGCCCGCCCGGACCGACGGCTCTGGGCCTGCGACTGCCCGGTCTGCGCGGGCCGGGATCTGGACTGGATGGCGGGCCTGGGCGAACGGGAGCGCGAGGTGCCCGCCTTCGAGCACGCCGCCGCCGTGCTGTTCGGGCTGCGCGACGAGCTGCTCGGCGAGGACCTGCCGCTGCACCGGGCCGCGCGCAGCTGGGCGGCGCGCTGTGTCGATGCCGCGTATCGCGAGCGCGAGCTGGGCTGGCCGGTCACCCCGATGCTGCGCCGCTGGCAGGAGGCGTCCCCCGCGCGGACCGACCTGCCGCTGGCGAGCTGAACGGCCTGACCGGCTTCACGAAGCGCGGCGGGACCGGGCCGGCTCACCGGCGAAGGCGACCTCGACGGCGAAGGCGACCTCGACGGCGCGGGCCGCGCGGGCACCGGACGGCCCGCGCGGCCCGCGCGGGCACCGGACGGCCGAAATCCGGTGCCGTGGCCCCGGCCGGCCGCTAGGCTGCCGTACTCGTGTACGCGACCCTGTTCGTCCTGGGCTTCCGGCGATGGTCGGCGTACCGCGCCGCGGCGCTCGGCGGCGCCTTCACCAACTGCGTCTTCGGGCTGATCCGCTCGGCGGTCATGGCCGCGGTCGTCGCCGGCGCCGGCGGCGCGCTCGCGGGGTACGACGCGACGACGTCGGCCACGTACGTGTGGCTGGGCCAGGCCCTCATCGGCCCCGTCCAGCTGTTCACATGGACCGAACTTGCGCAGCGCATCCGCACCGGCGACATCGCGATCGACCTGGCCCGCCCGGCCGATCCGCTGCTGTCCTACCTCGCCGCGGACCTCGGCCGGGCCGCGTTCTCGCTGCTGCCGCGGGGCCTGCCGCCGATGGCCGTCGGGCTGCTGGCGACGGGGCTGGCCCTGCCGCACGCCGTGGCGCCGTACGCGCTCGGGCTGGCCAGCGTCGTGCTGGCCGCCGCGCTGTCGTTCGCGTGCCGGTGGCTGGTCAACCTCAGCGCGTTCTGGCTGCTGGACCTGCGCGGGCCGATGACGCTGTACCTGGTGCTCAGCGGTGTCCTGTGTGGACTCGTGGTGCCGGTGCACTGGTTCCCGGGCTGGCTGGCCGCGCTCGCCGCCGCGACGCCGTTCCCGTCGATGCTGCAGGCGCCCATCGACGTGCTGATGGGACGGGCGGGGGCACAGGCGGTACTGCTGCAGCTGCTGTGGCTGATCGGCCTGCTCGCGCTCGGGCGGGCCGGGTTCGCCCTCGGCGCGCGAAAGCTGGTGGTCCAGGGTGGCTGAGCCGTATCTGGTGCTGGCGCGCCTGCACATGCGGGCGCAGACCGTCTATCGCGGCTCGTTCGCCATCGAGCTGCTGGCGAGCGTGGGCGCCACGGTCAGCGGCGTGTGCGAGCTGTACGTCGTGTTCGCCAACGTGCCGGCGCTGGGCGGGCTGACGTTGCGTGCGGGGCTGCTCGTCTTCGCGCTCGGGCACGTGTCGATGAGTCTGGCCGACCTGTTCTTCGGCCACCTCGACGCGCTGCCGGCGTATCTGCGCACCGGCACGCTCGACGCGTTCCTGCTGCGCCCGCTGCCGGTCCTGCCACAGCTCATCACCGCGGAGCTGTCGCTGCGCCGGCTCGGGCGGACCGCCGCCGGCGCGGTCATCGCGGCGGTGCTGCTCGCCCGGCTCGGCATCCACTGGAGCGCGGCGAACGCGGCGCTGCTCGCGCTCACGGTGCTCTCGGGCGCGGCCATATTCGCGGCGCTGTTCACCCTCGCGGCGGCGGTGCAGTTCCGGCTCGTCGACGGCGCCGACATCACCTCGTCGTTCGTCTACGGTGGACAGTACGCGGCGCAGTTCCCGGCGACCGTCTACCCGGACCCGCTGCGGGTGCTGTTCACGTTCGTGGTGCCGACGGCGTTCGTCGCGTATCTGCCGGCGCTCACCCTGCTGCGGCTGCCGGTGCCGGACGGGCTTCCGCAGTGGATCGGCTGGTGCTCGCCGGCGGCCGCGGCGGCGCTGTGGGTCGTGGCACTGCTGGGCTGGCGATCGGGCCTGCGGCGTTACAGGGGGGCGGGGTCATGATCATCGAGGTCGAGGGCCTGCGGCGGAGCTTCGGCAAGGTCGTCGCCGTCGACGGGCTCACGTTCGGCATCCAGCGGGGCGCGGCGGTCGGGTACATCGGGGCGAACGGCGCCGGCAAGTCCACCACCATCAAGATGCTGACCGGCATCCTGCGCCCCACGGCCGGCCGCGTGCGCACGTGCGGCCTGGAGCCGATGCGCCAGCGCCGCCGCCTGGCCCGGCGCATCGGCGTGGTCTTCGGCCAGCGCAGCCAGCTGTGGTGGGACCTGCCGCTGCGCGACTCGTACCGCGCGCTGGGCGCGATCCACCGCCTCGATCACCGCCCGCGCCTGGCCGAGCTGGCCGAGCGCCTGGACCTGACGTCCTTTCTGGACACTCCCGTCCGCCAGCTCTCCCTGGGCCAGCGCATCCGCGGCGAGGTCGCGGCGGCGCTGCTGCACGCGCCGGAGCTGCTGATCCTCGACGAGCCGACGATCGGCCTGGACGTGCTGAGCAAGGAGCGGCTGCGGGCGTTCCTGCTGGAGCAGCGGGCCGCGGCCGGCACGAGCCTGCTGCTGGCCACGCACGACATGGGCGACGTACGCCGCCTGACCGACCGCCTCCTGGTCGTCGACCACGGCCGCCTCGCCTTCGACGGCACCCTCGACGGCCTGGCCCGCGAGGTCGGCGCCGAGCGCATCCTGGTGCTCGACCTGACCGAGCAGGCCCCGCCCCTGGACGCGGTCCCCGGCACGCGGCTGGTCGGCGTGGAGGGGGGCGGCCTGCGCCAGCGCCTGTCGTTCGCGCCGGGCACGACGACGGTGGCGGCCATCCTGGCGTCGGTCGCGCCCACCGCCGGCGTGCACGACCTGACCATCGAGGAGCCCGACATCGAGGCGGTGGTGCGCCGGCTGTACTCCCAAGACCTCCAGACCCGCCAGAATGCCGTTCGAAAACCGGCTCCGGGCTAGTAGCGTCGGAAGCGTGACGATGCACGGCTCGGATGTCCTGCGCGCGGTGTCCCTGGTGCGGACGGCGTTCGCCGACGTCGCCGACGACGGCTGGGACCGCCCGGCCGGCACCCTGTCCTGGACCTGCTGGGAGACGATGGAGCACACGGCGGACGACCTGTTCGCCTACGCGGGCCAGATCGCCGCCGAGGACAGCCCCCGGGACTCCTACGTGCCGTTCGTCTACCGCGCGCTGCGCGAGGGCGGCCCGCCGAACACCATTTTCGTCGAGCGCAAGGGCGGCACCCTGGCCCTGCTGCGCGCCCTGGAGGCCTGCGGCGCGATGCTGGCCGGCGTGGTGGACGCGGCCCCGCCGGCCCGCCGCGGCTGGCACCCGTACGGCGTCAGTGACCCCGAGGGCTTCGCCGCCATGGGCGTGGTCGAGGTCCTGGTCCACGCCTGGGACGTCGCCGACACCGTGGAGCGGCCCTGGAACCCGCCGGCGCAGCTGTGCCGGGCGGTCCTGGACCGCCTCTTCCCCGGCGTGCCCGATCGCCTCCCGGCGCACGACGACCCGTGGCAGGTCCTGCTGTGGGCGACCGGCCGCATCGAGCTGCCCGGCCACGCGACGCCCACGACGTGGCGCTGGGACGGCCGCCCCCTCGCCGAACGCGGCTGACGCGGCTCCCGGCGCGGCTACTCGCGGGCCCGGAACGCCTGGCGGTAGGCCGACGGGGACGTACGCATCGCGTTGGTGAAGTGGTGACGGAACGTCACCGCGGTGTCGAAGCCCACCGCCGCCGCGATCCGCTCGATCGGCGTGTCGGTCGTCTCAAGCAGGGCCAGGCTGGCCTGGATGCGCTGGTGCAGGACCCAGCGGATCGGGCTGGTGCCCGTCGCCCGGGTGAAGTGGCGAAGGTACGTGCGCGGCGACATGTGCGCCTGGTGGGCCAGCACGGGCAGGCTCAGCGGGTCGCGCAGGTGGGCCAGGGCCCAGGCCAGGCTCGCGGCGATCCGGTCGTCGGTCCCGCCGGACGCGGGCATCGGGGACTCGATGAACTGGGCCTGGCCGCCGTCGCGGTGGGGCTGGACCACCAGGCGGCGGGCCACCGCGTTGGCGACCGCGGCACCGTGGTCGGTGCGGATCAGGTGCAGGCACAGGTCGATGCCCGCCGCGCTGCCGGCGCTCGTCCACACGTCGCCCTCGGCCAGGTAGAGCACCCGCGGGTCCAGGTCGACGTGCGGGAAGCGGGCGCGGAAGACCTCGGCGTAGCGCCAGTGGGTGGTGGCCCGGCGGCCGTCGAGCAGCCCGGCGGCGGCCAGGGCGAAGGCGCCGGAGCAGATGGACAGCACGCGCGCGCCCCGGGCGTGAGCCGACCGCAGGGCGTCGAGGACCGGCGGGGGCGGGTCGGCGTGGACGCTCTGCACGCCGGGGACGATGACCGTGTCGGCGGCGGCCAGCTCCGCCAGGCCGGCCGGGGCGGTGAGCGTCGCGCCGCCGAGGACCGGGACCGGGTCCGGCGTCGGGGCGCAGATCGTCAGGGTGTACCACGGGACGTCCAGCTCGGGGCGGGCCAGCCCGAAGACCTCGGTGACGATGCCGCTCTCGAACAGGGACATGCCGTCGAAGGCCAGGACCGCGACGTGCATGGCGAGATGTTAGCGAACAGCGGCGATTTCGCCACTGTCATGCGGTACCGTATCCGGCTCATGCTGCACGGCATGACGAACGCGATCGAGCACTTCACCGCCCGCCTCACCTTCGAAACCGATGTCAGCGACGTGCACGCCGCCCTCAGCGCCGGTGCCGGCGGCCTCGTCGTGGTCGACTCGCGCGGGGCGCGGGCCTGGGCGCAGGGGCACCTCCCGGGCGCGCTGCACCTGCCGACCGCGGACATCGCGCACCGTGCCGCACAGCTGGTCCCCGCGGGCGCGGACGTGGTGACGTACTGCTGGGGCCCCGGCTGCAACGGCGCGACCCGGGCCGCGCTGGAGTTCGCGAAGCTCGGCTACCGGGTGCGCGAGATGCTCGGCGGGTTCGAGTACTGGGTGCGCGAGGGCCTGGAGTTCGAGACGCCGGCCGGCCCGCAGCGCCGCCCCGCCGACGAGCTCACCGCCCCGCGGTGGACGGTCTCATGCGACTGCTAAGAGCGTCTTGCCGATCGCGGTGCGCTGCTCGATCCCGCGGTGCGCGGCGGGGGCCTCGTCGAGCTGGTACACCTGCCCGATCAGCGGCGTGAAGCGCCGCTCGGCCACGGCGGCCAGCGCCCGGCCGAGGTAGGCGCGGTGCCGCTCGGGCCGCAGCTGGACGTCCGCGATCCCGGTCGCGGTGATCCCGCGGGCGCGGGCGCGGTCCGGCTCGGCGACGAAGCCGCCGCCGGGCGCGCCGTGGCCGGAGAACCGGCCGCCGGGCTTGACCAGCTCGAACGCCGCCCGGCCGTAGTCGCCGCCGGCGCCGTCGAAGACCGCGTCGACCGGCTCGACGGCATCGGCCCAGCCGGGCCGCGAATAGTCCACGACCTCATCGGCGCCGAGCGCCCGCAGGCGCTGCAGCTTGGCCTCGCCCCGGGCCGCGGCCACCACCGTCGCACCCTGCGCCCGGGCCAGCTGGACCAGGATCGCGCCCAGGCCGCCGGCGGCCGCGGTGACCAGGACCCGGTCGCCGGCGCGGACGGGGACGACGTCGAGCAGCGCCAGGGCGGTGACGCCGTCGTGCAGGACGGCCGCGGCGGCGAGGTCCTCGACGGTGTCGGGGATCGGCACCAGCCCCTCGGCGGCGGCGAGGGCCCGGGTCGCGTATCCGCCGCCGGCGTGCCCGGTGCGGGCGAGCACCCGCCGGCCGATCCACTGTGGAGCGACGCCGCTGCCCACCGTGAACACCGTGCCGGCGACGCCGACGCCGGGGCGGTAGGGCGGCTCGACCGGGAAGTGCGCGCCCCCGGTGCCCGCGCGCACCATCGTCTCCAGCCACAGGGTGTCGGCGACCGTCACGTCGAGGAGCACCTGGCCGGGGCCGGGGAACGGGTCCGGGGCATCGACGGGGACGAGCACCTCGGGTCCACCGAAGCGGGCCACCTCTATCGCGCGCATGAAACCACCCTCGAACCTCAAGCATGGTTCATGTCAAGGCGGGTAACGCGGCGCCGTGGGCACGACACGAACCGAGACCGACGTGACGCTGCGCGTCAACGGCGAAGAGCACAAGCTACGACTGGACAACCGCACGACACTGCTGGACACGCTGCGCGAGCACCTGGACCTGCCGGGGGCGAAGAAGGGCTGCGACCAGGGCCAATGCGGCGCCTGCACGGTACTGCTGGACGGCCGCCGGGTGGTGAGCTGCCTGCTGCTGGCCTGCTCGGTGGAGGGCTCGGCGGTGACGACGGTGGAGGGCCTCAGCGCCGGGGACGGACTGCACCCGATGCAGGAGGCGTTCATCGACTTCGACGCGATGCAGTGCGGCTTCTGCACGCCGGGCCAGATCTGCTCGGCGGTCGGGCTCACCCCGCAGGAGACGGCGTCGCCGGCGGCGGTGCGGGAGGCGATGAGCGGCAACATCTGCCGCTGCGGCGCCTACGTGCACATCGCCGCGGCCGTCTACGAGGTGGCGGCGGCGTCATGAAACCATTTGGCTACGAACGGGCCGCCGACGCCGAGGGGGCGCTCGCGACCATGGCCCGGCCCGGCACCGAGTACCTGGCCGGCGGCACGAACCTCGTCGACCTCATGAAGCTCGGCGTGGCGACGCCGGAGGTCCTGGTGGACCTCGGTGGCCTGCCGTACCGCGACATCGAGGAGCCGCCCGGCGGCGGGCTATACATCGGGGCGCTGGTGTCCAACACCGACCTGGCCGTGCACCCGGCGGTCGAGGCGGCGTACCCGGCCGTGTCGCAGGCCGTGCTGGCCGGCGCGTCCGGGCAGTTGCGCAACCGCGCCACGGTCGCCGGCAACCTGCTGCAGCGCACGCGGTGCCGGTACTTCCAGGACCTCACGAAGGCGTGCGCCAAGCGGGTGCCGGGCACCGGCTGCGCGGCCCGCGACGGCGAGCATCACGATCTGGCGATCCTGGGCGCCTCGCCGCAGTGCATCGCCACCAACCCGTCCGACCTGGCGGTGGCGCTGTCCATCATGGACGCCTCGGTGCAGTACCTGGGCCCGCACGGCCCAGCCGCGATCAGCGTCCACGACTTCTTCCGCCGCCCCGGCGACCGGCCGGACCGGGACACCAACCTGCCGCACGGGGCGCTCATCACCGCGGTCGCGCTGCCGGAGCTGCCGATCGCGGCCGCCTCCAGGTACCGCAAGGTCCGCGACCGGGCGTCGTTCGCGTTCGCGGCCGGCTCGGTCGCGGCCGCACTCGACGTGCGCGACGGGGTCGTGCACGACGTGCGGCTCGCCTGGGGCGCGGTCGCGCACCTGCCGTGGCGGTGCTGGGCGGCGGAGCGGGCCCTGCGCGGCGCGCCGGCCACCGCCGAGAGCTACGCGCGGGCCGCCGAGGCCGAGCTCGCCGGGGCGCGGCCGCTGCGCGACAACGCGTACAAGGTGCCGCTGCTGCGCAACCTGACCGTCGAGGTGCTGCTGGAGATGACGCCATGACGATGCTGCAGCCGACGACCCGTGCCGGCGCGGCCCAGCCGCGGCTGGAGGCGCGGGAGAAGGTGACCGGGCAGGCCCGCTACGCCGCGGACCGCCACTTCCCCGGAACTGTCTACGCCTGGCCGGTCCACGCGGCGTTCGCCCGCGGCCGGGTGTCCACGGTGGACACCTCGGCCGCGCTCGCCGTCGACGGCGTCCTCGGGGTGCTGTGGCACGCCAACGCGCCCCGGCTGGCTCGCGGCGGCGACCCGGCCCTGCTGGTCCTGCAGTCGCCGGAGGTCGCCTACTACGGCCAGGTCGTGGCGCTCGTGGTGGCCACGGCGCTGGAGCGGGCCCGGGAGGGCGCGGACCTGGTGGACGTACGGGCGGAGGTGTCCGCATCGGACACCGTGCTGCGCGACGGGCATCCCGGCCTCTACGAGCCCGCGGTCGTCAACGCCGGCTACCCCGGGCGGGTCGACACCGGCGACTTCGACACCGGGTTCGCCGCCGCCGAGGTGCGCGTCGACGCGACGTACCGCACGCCGACCGAACATCACAACGCGATGGAGCCGCACGCGACGACGGCGTTGTGGGAGGGCGGCGGGCTCGTCGTGTTCGACGCGACCCAGGCCTCCTCCGACGTGCAGGACACGCTCGCCGCCCTCTTCGAGCTGCCACCGCAGCTGGTCCGGGTGCACAACGAGCACGTGGGCGGGGGCTTCGGGGCCAAGGGGGCGCCGAAGCCCAACGCGGTGCTGGCCGCGATGGCCGCCCGGGTCGTCGGCCGGCCGGTCACGCTGGCGCTGAGCCGGCCGGCGACGTTCGCGCTGGCCGGGTATCGCACTCCGAGCATCCAGCGCGTCCGCCTCGGCGCCGACGCCGACGGCCGGCTGATGGCGCTCGGGCACGAGTCGATCACCCAGACGTCGCGGCTGGTCGAGTACACCGAGCAGTGCGCCGTGGTGAGCCGCGTGATGTACCGCCCGCCGAACCTGACCACCAGCCACCGCGTGGTCGCCCTCGACGTGCCGCCGCCGACCTGGATGCGCGGGCCCGGCGAGTGCCCGGGCTCGTTCGCGCTGGAGTCGGCGATCGACGAGCTGGCGGTGGCCGGGCACTGGGATCCGGTACAGCTGCGCATCGACAACGACGCCACCCACGACGCGGAGGGTCTGCCCTTCAGCAGCCGCCACCTCGTCGAGTGCCTGCGCACCGGCGCGGAGCACTTCGGCTGGGCCGGGCGCGACCCCCGCCCGGCAGCCCGCCGCGAGGGCCGGTGGCTGCTGGGCACCGGCGTCGCCGCGGCCACGTTCCCGGCGATCACCTTCCCGTCGACGGCGACCGCGCGGGCCTTGGCCGACGGCCGCTTCGAGGTCGCCGTCAACGCCGCCGACATCGGCACCGGCGCCCGCACGGTGATGCGCCAGATCGCCGCGGACGCGCTCGGTGTCGCCGAGGACCGCGTCGAGATCACGGTCGGCGACAGCGCGATCGGCCCGGCGCCGGTCGCGGGCGGCTCGATGGGCACGTCGTCGTGGGGCTGGGCGGTCACCAAGGCGTGCCGGCTGCTGCGCGAGCGGATCGAGGAGGTCCACGGCGGCCGGGTCCCGCCCGAGGGCGTGGGCGTGCGCGCCGACACCACCGCCGACGTGGCCGCCCGCGAGGCGTACGCCCGGCACGCGTTCGGGGCTCAGTTCTGCGCGCTGCGCGCCGATCCGGCCACCGGCGAGGTGCGCATCGACCGGCTGCTGGGCGTCTTCGCGGCCGGCCGCATCATCAACCCGACGACGGCCCGCTCACAGCTGCTGGGCGGGATGACGATGGGCGCGTCGATGGCGCTGCTGGAGCAGACGGTGCTCGACCCGCGTACCGGCGACTTCGTGACGTCGGACCTGGCCTCGTACCACGTGGCGGTCAACGCCGACATCCCGCGCGCCGACGTCGAGTTCGTGCCCGAGACCGACGAGCGCCTCAACCCCATGGGGTCGAAGGGCATCGGCGAGATCGGGATCGTGGGCGCGGCGGCGGCGGTGGCGAACGCGGTGTTCCACGCGACGGGCATCCGCGTGCGGAGCCTGCCCGTCACGCCCGCCGTGCTGCTGTCCGCCGCGCGGGAATGAGCTGCTACGGGGCGAGGCGCGCGAGGGCCTCGACGGGCGGGATCACGTAGTAGGCGCCGGTAACCGGGGCGGTGTAGCGGGTCAGGGCGTCGCGGACGCCGTCGCCCACGCCGGCCATGCGGCGCAGCATCTCGGCGAGCGGATACTGCTGCGCGCAGAAGCCGACGAACATCGTGCCGTGCTCGCGCACCGAGCCGTAGGCGGTGTTGCGGCGGAAGATCTTCAGCTCCTCGCCGTCCTTCTCGATGACCGTGCGCGCCACGTGTGACGTCGGCGGCTTGTGCGCGTCGTCGAGCTCGACCGAGTCGGCCTTGGTCCGGCCGATGACGGCCTCCTGCTCGGCGACGCTGAGCACCTCGAACGCGCCGGAGTCGTGGCGCCACTGCTGGATCAGCGCCACGCAGCAGCCGGCGGCCGGGCCCTCGGCGACCGCGGCGACGGTCGGGGCCAGGCTGCGCGGCGGGTTCTCGGTGCCGTCGATGAAGCCGGTCAGGTCGCGGTCGTGGTGGTACACCCAGCCGGAGACCTCGCTCGCGCAGATCGCGACCGGGTCGAGCACGGCGAGCGCGGCCCGGGTGTAGTCGAACAGCGCGGTGCGGTCGGCGCCGGACAGCCACAGCCACGCGTCGTGCTGCGTCGCCGGCATGGTGAACCCGTCGGGGCCGGCCACCGGCTCGGTGAAGTCGGTGGCGACGACCGGTTCCCACAGCGACGGGCGGACGCCGACGACGACGTTGATCGCGCCGGCGGCGGGCATCGGCTCGCCGACGGCGGTCAGGGCCGCGAACAGCTCCCGCGCGTCGACGCCCGGGCGCCGGTCGAACTCGAGATACGCGTGCTCGGCCAGGGCCGCCGCGAAGATGCCCGGCTGCGGGGTCGGTGCCATGCGCCCGATCGTAGCGAGTCCGGGATCCGCAGGACATTTGTCACCGCGAAGCCGATACGGACGCATCTGCCCGCGGCCGGCCCGCGAACCTACCGTCACGTCCATGAACGCCGTCGAACTTCAGAACCTGTCGTACGCGTACGGCAGCCTGCGGGCCGTCGAGGACGTCACGCTCACCGTCGAGGCCGGCGAGGTCGTCGCGGTCCTCGGGCCCAACGGGGCCGGCAAGTCCACGACGCTGCTCATGCTGCTGGGGCTGCTACCGCCGCGCACCGGCACCGTTCGGCTCTTCGGGGACAGCCCGCGGACGGCCGTGGCGGCGGGCCGGGTCGCGGCGATGCCGCAGGCGGGCGGGCTGCTGCCCCGCTCAACCGTCGGTGATCTGCTGCGGTTTCTCCACGAGGTGTACCCGCACCCGATGCCCGTCGCCGAGGCGCTCGGGCTCGCCGACCTCACCGGCCTGGCGGGGCGGACCGTCGAGCGGCTCTCCGGCGGCCAGGCCCAGCGGCTGCGCTTCGCGATGGCGCTCGTCGGCCGGCCCGACCTGCTGATCCTCGACGAACCCACGGCGGCGCTGGACGTCGAGTCCCGCCGCGCGTTCTGGGCCGCGATGCGCCGCTACGCGGACCAGGGCCGCACGGTCCTGTTCTCCACGCACTACCTGCAGGAGGCGGACGCCAACGCCGACCGCATCGTGGTCCTCGACCGCGGGCGGGTCATCGCCGACGGCACCGCGGCCGAGGTGAAGCGGCGGGTCGGCGTGCGCACCGTGAGCGTGGCGGCCCAGGAGCACGACTATTCGGTACTTCCCGGGGTCGCCGCCGTCGAGCACCTGCCCGAGCGGGTGGTCATGACCAGCACCGACTCCGACGCCACCGTGCTGGCGCTCGCCGCCGCCGGCCTGCTGCGCGACCTCGAGGTCGCCGGGGCCGGCCTCGAGGAGGCGTACCTCACCCTGACCCGGCTCACGAACAGCGAGGCCTGACATGCTGCCCTACGTCCGCCTGGAGCTGCGCCGGCTCGCCCGCACGCCCGGCCTGCTCATCTTCGCCGTGGTCATGCCGCTGCTGAGCTACCTGCTCTTCACCAACCTCAACACCATCACCGGGCAGGACAAGGGGACCGCCGCGACGTACACGATGGTCTCCATGGCCGGCTACGGCGCGATCGGCGCCCTGCTCAACTACGCCTCCGGCCTGGTCGTGGACCGCTCCATCGGCTGGCTGCGCCAGCTGCGGCTGACCCCGCTGCCGCCGGTCAAGGTGGTGCTGGGCAAGGGCCTGGCCGCGATGGCGGCGGCGCTGCTGCCCGTCCTGGCGCTGTGCGGCGCCGCGGTGCTCGTCAACGGCGTGCAGCTGCGGGCCGGGCAGTGGCTGGCGATCCTGCCGCTGCTGTGGCTGGGCTCGCTGCCGTTCGCACTGCTCGGCATCGGGATGGGGTACCTCGCCACGGCACAGACGGCGCAGCCGCTGAACTTCCTGGTGTACTTCGGGCTGTCGATCGCCGGCGGCCTGTGGCTGCCGCTGGACGTCATGCCGGACTGGCTCGCCTCGGCAGGGCGGCTGCTGCCGACCCACGCCTACGCCGACATGTCCTGGCGGGTCGCGTTCGGCGGTGCCCCGAGCGTCACCGACGTCGTGACGCTCGCCGGGTGGATGGCCGCGTTCGCGGGCCTGGCGGTGCTGGGGTTCCGCCGCAGCGTGCGCAGCGTCGCGGTGCTGTGACATGGTGAACGCCGTGAAGCGCCGGCCGCGCCCGACGATCCCGGGGCTCATCTGGGTCGCGGTCTGGACGTTCCCGCTCGCCGAGCCGCTGGGCGCGCTCACGTCGCCGGTCGGGGCCGTCGGGCTCGGGCTGTTCGAGGTGGTCTACGTGTACACCGCCGCCCTGGGCTTCGAGTCGGGCCGGCTCACGCGGCGCCACCATGTCCTCGTCGCGTGCGTGGCCGCGCTCGGCGCCGGACTGGCCGGTGTCTACGGCCGGCACTGGCTCGTGCTGATGCTGTTCGTCGCGTGCGCCGGCATGGCGGTGTACGCCGGCCAGGAGCGCCCGGTCATCGCGCTCCGCGTGCTCCTGGCGGCGCTGGCCACCACGGCCGTCATCGGGTTCGCGCACGCGGTCCCGTGGTGGCAGGCCGCAGCGGTCATGGCCGGCACCACCCTGTCGTCGCTGCTCGTCGGCGCGGTCCGCCAGCACGGCCGGCTCATCGGCGAACTGCAGCGCACCCGGGAGGCGCTGGCCGAGGCCGCCGTCGCCGAGGAGCGGCTGCGCTTCTCCCGCGACCTGCACGACCTGCTCGGCCACACCCTGTCGGTCATCGTCGTCAAGGCCGAGGTGGTGCGCCGCATCGCCGAGCGCGACCCGGCCGCGGCCGCCGCTCAGGCCGCCGACATCGAGCAGGTCGGCCGGCGCGCCCTGGTCGAGATCCGCGAGGCGGTCACCGGCTACCGCGAGACCGGCCTGACGGCCGAGCTCACGCGCGCGAAGGGCGCGCTGGCCGCGGCCGGCATCGCCGCCGGCGTGCTGCGCACCGCTGACCCGCTGCCCGACGCCGCCGACCGGCTGCTGGCCTGGGTCGTGCGCGAGGCGACGACCAACGTGATCCGCCACAGCGGGGCGGCCCGCTGCGACATCGCCGTCGGCCTGAGCGACGGGGCGGCGGTCCTGCGGGTCACCGACGACGGGGACCTCGCACCGTCGGCGGCGCCCCCGCCGGGCAACGGCCTGCGCGGGCTGGCCGAGCGCCTGCGCACGGCCGGCGGCACCCTGCAGACGGGGGCCCGGCCGGAGGGCGGCTTCGCGCTGACTGCGAGGCTGCCCATATGACGATCCGGGTGCTGCTCGCCGAGGACCAGGGCATGATGCGCGGCGCGCTGGCGCTGCTGCTCGACCTCGAGCCCGACATCGAGGTCGTGGCCCAGGTGGGCAGCGGCGACGCGGTGGTGCCCGCGGCCCTGCAGGCGCGGCCCGACGTGGCACTGCTCGACATCGAGATGCCGGGCGGCGACGGCATCGCCGCCACCGCCGAACTGCGCCGGCGGCTGCCCGGGTGCCGGGTGCTGATCCTCACGACGTTCGGGCGGCCCGGGTACCTGCGGCGGGCCATGCAGGCGGGCGCGAGCGGCTTCCTGGTCAAGGACGGGCCAGTAGAGTCCCTGGCCGCGGCCGTGCGCCGGGTGCTCGCCGGCGAGCGGGTCCTCGACCCCGACCTCGCCGCCGCCGCGCTGGCCGCCCGGCCCGACCCGCTGACCGATCGCGAGCGCGAGGTGCTGCGGGAGGCGGCCGACGGCTCGACGGTCGCCGACATCGCGGCGCGGCTGCACCTGTCGGAGAGCACGGTGCGCAACTACCTGTCGGCGGCGATCACGAAGACCGGCACCCGCAACCGGATCGAGGCGATCGGCGTCGCCCAGTCCAACGGCTGGCTCCCCTAAAGTTGAGTCAGGGTGACTCAGGTCACGTCCGGGAGGGGAACGGGCTGGGCACCTCTCCGGTTGTACGACTTGAGCGACACGGGCTCAACCTTGGAGGGGACTACATCATGTTGCTGCGCACCGCTCCGTTCCGGACCTTCGATGCGTTCGACCAGCTCTTCAACACCGCGGGCACCCGCACGACGGCGCCGCTGGACGCCTACCGCGACGGGGACACCTTCTTCGTCGAGATCGACCTGCCCGGCGTGGACCCGGCCACCATCGACGCCACCGTCGACCGCAACGTGCTCACGGTGCGCGCCGAGCGCACCCGCACCGATCGTGAAGGCGTCCGCCGCGTCATCGCCGAGCGCCCGACCGGCACCGTCACCCGCCGCCTGGTCCTGGGCGACACCCTGGACACCGAGGGCCTGCAGGCCAGCTACGACGCCGGCGTGCTCACGCTGAGCATCCCAGTGACCGAGAAGGCCCGTCCGCGCAAGATCGAGATCAGCACGGCGCAGCACGAGCTCGCCGCCGCGCGGTAAACGCCCGGCCGAATCCACCGGTGGCGCCCCGAAAAGCGCCTGACGAGGACTGATCCGCGATCGCGTTCCGGCCGCGGCCCCGTGCGGGCCGCGGCCGTCGCGTTTCCGCGCCCATTCGAAATCGATCGGCGTCGCCACAGCCGGTCATTCTCGATGCGCCCGCGGTGATCGTCCGGCGCATTTGCCCGGCGGCGAAAGGCGACCGGACCGATCGGCAATGGGGCACTGTGCCCCGGCAATGGAAAGCGGGCGGGCCCGGGCACACGAATCGTGTGCCCGGGCCCGCCCGCTTTGCGTCGCGTCGAACCGGCGATGGGTTCACACCGCCGTCGCGCCGGGGATCAGCGACCGGCCTCGGCGTGGTAGCGGTCGACGATGTCCTGCTTGATGCGGCCCCGGTCGGACACCTCGATGCCCTTGGCCTGCGCCCATTCGCGAATCGCGCGGTTCTGGTCGCGGTCTCCTCGGGTCACGCTGCGGCCGCGGGCCTCCCGGCCGCGCGACGTGGCGACCACGCCACCGCGGCCGATCTTCGTCGCGGCGGCGACGAAGGGCGCGACCGCGTCGCGCAGCTTGGCTGCATTGGTCGCGGACAGGTCGATCTCGTACTGCACGCCGTCGAGCGCGAAGACAATACTCTCGGCGGCGGGCTTGCCGTCGATGTCGTCGATCAGCTCGTGGATGACGCGTTTTGCCATGAGTGGCCTTTCCTCGGTGGTACCCAGGTGTACAGAACCGATGTGTACGGAACCGATCCGGATCTCGGCACTGAGCGCACCGGCCGTATCATTCGGACACAAACAAGATACTTGGCTACATGCTACTCGGTGACTCGGGCGAGAATACCTCCACGGTAGCCCTTTCGCGCGCCGGGTACCGAAATCAGCATGTCACGAAACGCATACAACACGAAACGCACACGATCGGTAAAGACCAACCGGCCTAAAGAGCCAGGATCACGCACCGAGAGAGCCACCCGAGCCGGATGGCGAGAACTCACCCGCGCGATCCCGACGATCGCGGTTGTGGAGTCAGGCGAGCATCCGCAGCGACAGCAGCAACGCGCCACCGACCACCAGGAGCAGGCCGCCGACGGAGGCGACGCGCACCAGCCACGAACCCTCGCGCACCAGCCGGGTCCAGCGCAGCAACTGCTCGCGCGTGAAGTGCAGCAGGCGGCGGGCCCAGGCGAACTCCATCGCCAGCAGAGCCAGCCCGGCCAGGATGATGACCCAGCCCGGGCCGGGCAGGGGCAGCAGGACCACGCCCACGGCGATGACGAGGGTGCCGGTCACGGCGACCGCGATCTTCACGCCGAGCCGGCCGAGCGGGGTGGCGTACGCCCGCTGCCGCGCCCGCAGCAACGCGGCACGGAGTCGTCGGGCCCGCCCGGGCGCCGGTCGTTCGGTCACGTCAACGGGGCTGCTCGGCTGCTCAGACACGGTTCCATGGTCCACGGTCCGGCAACCGGGCCGCGAGTTTCGGACATAAACGGACTAATCGTCCAAGGTCAGTGCATAGACGATGCGATCGGAGGATACGTCCCCGGCAGCGACACGCCGGAAGTCACTCTCGCGGGCGGCGGGACGTCCGGTATCAGGCGTAACGCCCGACCCGTCCACCTCACTACCGCGCAATTCTCGTTCCCATCACTCGATAAGCCGTCACTCCCATGGACCACGGGACGTTACCGGAATGAATTGACGTACGGCCCACTCGTCACGTCATGGACCCCGAACGCGCCCGAAAAACCAGACATCGCACGCAGGATGTTCGGTTGACGGCAAATCGGGCCCAGAAACACTACAGAGTGAGATCGTAGAATCACTACGCGTAACACTGGGAATCGCCTCAACATAGGAGAGGCGGGGCACGGCATGCTCCGCAAGCGGTGCCGGGGGGAGTACGACATGAGCGCTATCCGACCATCGACCGTCGAGGTCGAGACATCCCTACGACTCGTCGCGCCCGACGCGACCGCGCTGCCGGTGCGAGCCAGCCTGCGCTACGACCCGAACGACCCGTACGCGGTCCACGTGCTCTTCCACGCCGAGTCGGCGGGGGGCGAGCCGGTGAGCTGGTCCTTCGCTCGTGAGCTGCTGTTCACCGGGCTGGACGAGCCGGCGGGCATCGGCGACGTGCGGGTCTGGCCATGGAACGGGCCACGCGGCGACTTCGTCGCCCTGGCGCTGTCCTCACCGGACGGCAACGCGCTGTTCGAGGTGCCACGCAGCGTGCTGGTGCGCTTCCTGCGCCGCACGTACAGCGTCGTGCCCCGCGGTCACGAGACCGACCACCTCGACGTCGACAGCGCCGTGAACCGGCTACTAGCCGGCCGCTGAGCCCACCGTCGCGCTCGGCCCTCGCCGGCGACCACCGCGGCACCACCCGCCGACCCGGCCACCGAGCGCGACCAGCAGCACGGCACAGCACAGCAGCCAAACGCTTCCCGCCGGCGCTGCACCGGCATGACAGACGGCGCACCCGGGCGCGACACGACCCCTGCCACCGCCAAGGGGATCGTGTGGCGCCCGTTGCTGTCGTCCGGGCCGGCCCGGCGGGGTCCCGTTCCGGTCACCCGGATCTCACCCACGGTTGAGCTCCCCGAGGCGCGGGGAGCGAACCTTTCGGATCTCCGCCTGGTCGAAGGTCCGGCGCACGCGGTGTGGCGGGCCGCGGCGTTGCTGTGATTTCTCGCATCGTGCGATCGCGGGACGATGGCGCCGGGGCGCGCTACTGTTCAGTGAGTCGGTGTGCTGTGTGTCCCCGGGCCTCACCACACTGCCTTCACGGAATACCGTTCGGCTGGAGCCGTGTCGCGCCTATCGCCGCGAGGCGACCTGGCACACCGACCCAAAAGCACTCCCCAGCGTGACGAGAAACTACGGTCCGCGGTCGGACTGGGCCGGGATTTGTGGGCGTGAGGTAGCGTAGGGCTTCGGAACGGCGGCGCGGCACCCGCTTACGTGAGCACCGCGTAGACGACGAGGTTGTCGCGGTACGAGTGGCGGGCCTGATCGAACGTCCCGCCGCACGTGATCAGCCGCAGCTCGGGCACCGGCGTTGGCCCGTAGACCTTCGCGCTGGGAAACTGCGCCTTCGCGTAGTGCTCGCTCGCCGTCACCTGGAACGTCAGCCAGCCATCGCCGCGCCGCACGTCCACGGTGTCGCCGGGCTTGAGTTCGTGGAGGCGGTAGAACACCGCCGGCCCGGTCTTGGAGTCCACGTGGCCGACCACCACGGCGGGGCCCGGATCGCCGGGGTACGTGCCGCCGGCGAACCAGCCCGCCTCGGCGTACTCCTTCGGGCTCTCCAGCACCCCGGCCCCGTCCATCCGTAGATCCTCCAGCGGGGTGTCCACGCCGAGCCGGGCGATGCGCAGCTGCGTCGGCGGCGTGTCGGGCGCGGCGTTGGCGACCGGCAGGTCGATGCTGTGCGGCACGATCCAGGTCGCGTCACCGGCGTCGATGTCGACACGCCGGCCGACCAGCGTGGCGGCGCCGGCGATCAGCGGCGCGGCCAGGGCCAGCACGCACCCGATGAGCATCAGCGTCCGCCGCCGGGTCGCGGTCAGACGCAAGCGCCGCGTCGCGGCCAGGCGCAGGGTCTCGCTCAGGCGCGGCGTCCCGCTCGGGCGCGGAGCCCCGGTCTGGCGGGGCGTCCCGGTCTGGCGGGGCGTCCCGCTCGGGCGCAGGATCTCGGTCCGGCGCAGGGTCTCGTTCAGGCGGGGCGTCCCGGTCTGGCTCGGCGTCCCGCTCGGGCGCGGGGTCTCGGTCCGGCGCAGGCGGGAGGCGGCCAGGCCCGGTCGCTGACCCCCCAGCGCCCGATGCCTGACCACCGTCCCGGTCTTCACCGCCGGCAACATCCTGCCCTCGACCGGCGACGTCCTACTCACAACCAGCGCCGTCCCGCCCCCGACCAGCGCCGTCTTTCCTTCATCCGGTCCTGTCGAGCTTTCGGCCGGACCCGCCGGTTCCGCGGCCCGCCCGGTCGATCCCGGCACCGATCCGGCGTTGCCCGTCGCCGGTTCCGCCGCGCCGATGGTCGGTCCGGCCTCACCCACGGCCGGCCCTGGCGAGTCAGCAGCGGGACCCACCGAGGCCGCCGACGCACCCGCGGCCGGGTCCGCCGGCACGCCCGCGGCCGGGTCCGCCGGCGCATCCCCCGGCCCGCCCGCGGCCGGATCCCTGCTGCTCATCGCCCCGAGCGTACGGCCGGCTGCCCTAAGCCGCCGCCGCGCTGATGCGGGATCGGCGGTAACCGCGCCAGAACAGGCCGCCGGCCAGCGCGAGCAGCACCAGGGCCGCGCCGCCGCCGATCGGCAGCAGCGGGTTCAGGCCCGGCCGCTCCCCCGCCGTGCCGCCGCCACCGGTGTCGACGCCGCCCTCGGGCACGCCGCTGCTGGAGGCGTCGGTGCGCAGTTGCGCGGTCAGGCCGTCGCTGCCGTCGAGGATGATCAGCGAGTACACGGCGCCGGCCTTCAGCGGGGCGGTCACCGTGGTCGCCGCTCCGGTCGAGCTGGGCTGGGACAGGCGCAGCGTCCATCGGCCGGGATCGACGGTCTGGTACGGACTCGTCGTCGCGAACTGCACGCCCTGGGCGATCTGCGCGCCGCCGGCGACCGCGACGTCCAGGACCGGCTGCTTCACCGAAGCCTGCACGACCCGCACCTTCGCCTTGCCGTCCGCGGGCAGGCCCAGGTCGTCGGGGATCACGCGCAGGCCGAGGTCGGCGAACTTGCCGGTGCCGGCCACCGTGTAGGCCTTGCCCTCCTCGACCGTCGCCTGGGTGCTCAGCACCGGCGCCGCGGAGGCGGGGTCGCCCTTCTTGCGCATCGCCACCGCGTAGGTGCCGGGCGGCAGCGGCAGGTACTTCGAAACCGTGCCGTACCCGACGGCGTCGAACTTCTGCTGCGGGATGGCACCGGTGACGGAGCTGAGATAGACGTCGACCGCCGGAGTGTCCGGCGACAGGTGCGCGAGACGGACGTAACCCACCCCGGCCGCCGCGGCCGGCGAGGCTTCCACCATCGTCAGGCCCAGGCCGAGCAGTGCCGCGGCGGACAGCGCCGCGAGCCGCCGCCGCTGGGGAGCAGCGAACACGTTGTACCCCCTGCTGTTGGAACACAGCGATTCTTCTGAGCGGGTCGTACGCACCCGCGGGGGTCGACATGAGTAATCCGCGCGGGCACCGTCAGCACTGAACGCGGTGAGTCTGGCACGTCAATGAGCAACGCGCTACCCGTGTTGGGCAGGGATCATCGCGGCGTGTGTACGGTGCCCGACGCTGGGCTGCGGCACAACGTCCGTCCGGACGAGGCAAATTACCCTTCGGTACGAATCAATGTCTTGATCGACCGGCTTACATCGGGGTGCCGAAGTCCTGGGTCCAGATCGCGGTCTTGCCCTCGTAGGCCAGGCCCACGCCCAGGTCCTTGAGCTTGCAGTTGAGGATGTTGGCGCGGTGCCCGGAGCTGTTCATCCAGGAGTTCATGACCTCTTCCGGGGTGCGCTGCCCCTTGGCGATGTTCTCGGCCGCACCGGACCAGCTGTATCCCTCGTTCTTGATCCGGGTGGCGAAGGAGACTCCCTCGGGAGTGTCGTGCGAGAAGTAGTCGCGGGCCGCCATGTCGGCCGAGTGCTTGTACGCGGCCGCGCGCAGCTTCGCGTTGTAGGCGAGGGGCTGGCAGCCGGCCTTGGCCCGCTCGGTGTTCACGATCGTGAGGACCTGCGACTCGTACGCGGTATTGCCGGTCCCCCCGGCCGGGGCGCCCGTGGTCTTCGGCTTCGCCGGCGGGGTCGTCTTCGGCGCCGCGGCCGTCGTGGTCGCCTTCGTCGGGCTCGGCGCGGTGGAGGCGGTGGCGTTCTCGGCCGCGGGGCTCGAGGCCGCCGCGGCGGGGTCGCCGCCGGCGCTGCCGAGCAGGTCGTTGCCCGGGCTGGTCGAGGAGGCCGCACCCGCCACCTTCGACTGCCCCGGCGAGGAGTTGGCGGACTTCGACATGAGCACCGAGCCGCCGAACGCGACCGCGCCGACCACGATCAGCGCCACGGTGCCGATACCGGCGGCCAGCAGCATCTTCGACCCGCGGCGGTGCTGCGGCTCGGGGGCTTCCCCGGCGGCCCAGTCGGCTTCGCCCAAACCGCGGCTGTCGTACCCCTGGTGCTCACCGTACCCTTGGCGCTCGCCATACCCCGGCTGGCCGCCGTATCCCTGCTGCTCGCCGTACCCCTGGCGCTCGCCATACCCCGGCTGGCCGCCGTATCCCTGCTGCTCGCCGTAGCCGGGGCTGCGTTCGTAGCCGCGCTCGGCGCCGTAGGGGTCGTACCGGTCCGGGTAGTCCTCACCGAACGCTGACACCGGGGCCTCCATGGTCACGTTTCGTCACAGCCGCCACAGACACTAGAAGGCGTTGGACACGTGATTCGCTCACGGAAGCCGATTTAACGGCGGTCTAAGCCAAACTTATGCCGACACTGCGGGTGCGGTGCTGCTGCCGGTCAACAGGCTGCTGACCACCCGGCGGAGCACGGCCGTGGCGGCGGGCACGTCCAGGTGCAGCTCGTCGCGCCACATCGACCAGCCGGCGAAGGTCGTGGCGAGCGTCAGCGCGTCGAGGATCTCGGCGCGGGCCGGACCGGCCGCGGCGAGCTCGGCGGCGAAGAGGGCCTGGATCTCCTCGCGGGCGAAGTCGAAGTGCCCGGCCCGATTCTTGCGCAGCTGCGCCGAGAACGGCTCCCGGATCCGCGCGGCGCGCGCGGCGGGGGCGACGAGCTCCAGGAGGCGGGCGCGCTGCTCGCAGTACTCGTCGATGCGCCGCGGCAGTGGCAGGTCGGCCGGGATCGGGCGGTAGTCCGCCCGCATGCGCTCCATGAGCCGTTCGCCGGCCGCCGCGAACAGGCCCTCCATGTCCTTGAAGTTGGTCCACAGCGCGCGCAGGGACACCCCGGCCCGCTCGGCGATACGCTCCGCGGTCGGGCGCAGCTCCCCCTCCTCCAGGAGCGCGAAGTGTGCGTCGGTGATCGCCCGCCGGGTGCGCTCGGCCCGTAACGTGCGCCCGTCCACCCGTTGGCGCACCCCCGAATCGTTCATGACGTGACAGCCTACGTGCCACACGTTCGCGGGACCCTCTACGGTGAAGGGCGTGGCAGTGCGCAACGTGCACGACATCGACATCGAGCTTCCCGTGTTCGACCCGGGCGAGCTGGAGCCGGTCAGCGCGCCCTGGGGCGGCAACCTCAACGAGGCGCACGTACAGACCGGCCGCGCCATCCGCACCACGCTCATCGACGCCCGGCTGCGCCGCTCCCACCTGGAGAACCTCGACCTCAACGGGGTCACCTGGGAGGACGTGGCGATCAGTGGCTGCCGGTTCGAGAAGGTCGACTTCACCGCCGCGCGGCTGACCGGCCTGACCCTGGAGCGGGTGCACTTCGTCAACTGCAAGCTCACCTGGGCCAACCTCGCCGAGTCGCGCCTGTCCGACGTGCTGTTCGAGGGCTGCCGGCTCGACGGGGCCTCGCTGGACGACGTGAGCACCGCCGGGCCGACCGGCTTCGTGGGCTGCGTGCTGGTCAACACCAACCTGCGCGACTGCGCGCTGCCCTACGCGGCGATGCAGGGCTGCCGGCTGCGCCAGATGTCGTTCGAGAGCTGCGACCTGCGCGGCGCCGACCTGCGCGGCAACCAGCTGTCGGAGGTCAGCGGGATGACGAGCCTGCGCGGGGTGACGATCGAGCCCGCGCAGTTGCCCGGGCTCACCGACGCGGTGATGCGGGACCTCGGCGTGATCGTGCGCGGCCCGAAGGGTTGACCCGCCAGCGCGGCCGGCCGTGCGGGAACGTCCGGGCGGGCGGCGGCTCGACGCACTCGGCCGCGGGCGTCGCGACCGGGCCGATGAGGTCGCGCGGGTCGGCCTCCATCGCCCCCTCGACCGTGGCGAAGGCGGCGATGCCGCTCATGCCCGCGGCGACGCCCAGCCACGAGCGGATCGCCGGCGACGGCGCGGCCAGGCGCAGCTCGCCGCCCCGGTCGCGGGCCGCGCCGGCCACGCTGACCAGCAGCCCGGCGCCGGTCGTGTCGCACACCGTCACCTGCGACACGTCCAGCACCAGCCGGGGCTCGTCGGCGACCAGCAGCCCGGCGAGTACCGGCTCGATGGTCGCCACGGTCCCTTCCACCAGCAGCCCGTGCAGGGCCAGCACGACCGCACTCATCGCTGCTGACGGTACCGACCCCGGCTCCTGCGCGTCAGCGGCCGGGCGGCCGACCCCTCCTGCGCCGTTCAGCCCGCCGGGGGTCGACGGACGCCGATGATCACGCCCGAACCGCAGGCCAGCTCGACGCCGACCAGTCCGGGGTCACCCAGCAGGGCACGGCGCACCCCGTCCTGCTTCACCCGGAACTCCTCCGGCCATCCCTCGACCGGGGTCATGTCGTCCACCACAAGGGTCCCTCGATGGTTCAATTTCGCGACGGTACGGTCGAGTCCGTCGATCTTGCCCCCAACGGCGTCGGCGAAGATCAGGTCGAACCCCCCGTCACCGTTTTGATCGCCCCCAGCCGCCAGGAACTCCAGCGCCTCGGCGACCCGCAGGTCCACGAACGCCGGCCAGTCCCCGGTCGCCGCGAGCGCCGCCCTGGCCGGGTCGGACTCGATCGAGACGACGCTGACGTCGGTGCGGGGCAGCAGGCCGCTGACGATCCACGCGGTGCCGACGCCGGCGCCGGTGCCGATCTCCAGCACCCGCGCGCCCGGCGGCAGTGCCGCGGCCAGGGTCGCCAGCAGCCGTCCGACGGCCGGCTCACAGGACTGCCCGAAGCCGTTCGCCGTGGCCCGGGCGTAGGCGGCGGCGACGAGAGCATCGCCGTCGATCTGGGCTGAGTTCACGGCGGCGACCCTACCGAAGATCGTCGCGCTCCGCGTGCAAAGCTGTGCCCCGTGAAGTCACTGCCTTCGCGGGTCCTCACGCCCGCCGCCGCCGTCCTGCTCGCCCTCGGCGCCTGCGGTAGCCCGTCGCAGTCGCCGAGCAACCCGGCCAAAAACGGCCCCGAGCAGACCGCCACGAACGCGTTCGAGGTGAAGGACGACGTCAGCGTCGTCGAGGTCGACAGCGAGGGCGGCACGATCTCGATCAAGGCCGGCAGCGGCCCCACCATCAAGGTGACGGAGACCGCGAAGTACAAGAGCGACAAGCCCGGCCGCAAGCAGAGCCTCGACGGCGGCGAGCTGATCCTGGGCTCGGCCGGGTGCCCGAACAGCGATTGCTCGATATCGTACGAGGTGGAGATACCCTCGACGCTGAGCGTCCGGCTGGACAGCTCGGGCGGGCGGATCATGCTGACCGGCCTGACCGGCCTGATCGACGTGCAGTCCGACGGCGGCGGCGTGAGCGGCGAGAACCTGGCCCCGCCGGAGCTCAACGCCCGCACCGGCGGCGGCCCGGTCGACATCAAGATCGCGCAGGCCCCGGACCGCGTCGACATCGACAGCGGCGGCGGCAACGTCAACCTGCGACTGACGACCGACAGCTACGCACTGCAGGCCGAGCTCGACGGCGGCAAGCAGACGGGCACAATCAAGACGGACAACGCCTCGACGCACAAGGTCCGCATCGCCACGGGCGGCGGCAGCCTGTCGTTCATCTGACGCCGATGCGCCACGGCTCGATCACCGTCCACGGAAATCGATGATCGCCTTTTTCTTGGCACCGTCACACGTGGCCGCGGCGGCCCAGATCGGCGCCTCGGCTGTGGCGCCTGGCTCGGTACTCTTCGCCTTGATGGATGAGACGTTTGCGCAACGGGCCTACCTGGTTCTCCAGCATCCGGTCACGAAAGACGTGTCGTCGTACAGCGACGCAGAACTCGACGCGATGGCGTTCGACCCGGACGAGGTCACCGCGCTGGCAGGGCTGGCACCGACAACCAGCTACCGGCGGGGCGAGCCGGACGGGTTGGCACGACGATCCAGCGGCTGGGAGTACAGCACGCCGGTGATGGACACCATGATCACCGACGACGTGGTGACGGCACTGCTCGACCGGATCGACCCATTCGGGCTCTTCGAACTTGGCGGGGGTCTGAGGGTTGGCTGAAGTTCCACTGTGGACCCGGTGATAGTGCCCGTAGCTCTCGTAGATCATGTTGTTGTCGAAGCAAGATGATCACAACAGAAGAGCTACGGGCGTGGTTCACGATACGACGCGGCTGCTGGGCCTTGACGGCCTGGCCGTGGTCGGGGTCGCCGACGACCCCAAAGGACCGGTAGTGCACCTGGTCACCGCCGATGAACAGGCACGACACTGCCCGGACTGCGGCACCCGGGCGCGACGGTCCAAAGGCCGGCGGGTGACCCGGCCTCGTGACCTGCCGGTCGGTGGCCGCCGGCCGCGGCTGGTGTGGACCAAGCGCCGCTGGCGCTGCGACGAGGCGGCGTGCCGGCGTCGTTCGTTCACCGAGTCGGCGCCGGCGGTGCCGCCGCGTAAGCGGTTGACCAGCCGGTTGAGGGTTGCGGCCGGGGCGGCGGTTGCCGACGCCGGCCGCACCGTGGTCCAGGCGGCCCGCGACCATGCGGTCTCCTGGCCGGTGGTCGCGGCGGCGTTCACCGCCCACGCCCGGTCGATGCTGCCGGCCCAGTCCGAGCCGGTGCAGGCGCTCGGTATCGACGAAATTCGCCGGGGCCGGCCGAGATGGATCCGCGACGAGGCCACCGGTGCCTGGCAGACCACGGTGGACCGCTGGCACGTCGGCTTCGTCGACCTGTCCGGCCGGCAGGGCCTGCTCGGGCAGGTCGAAGGCCGCACCGCCCAGACGGTCATCGACTGGCTGACCGACCGTGACCAGGCCTGGCGCGACGCCCTCCTCGACGAACTCGCCGGCCTGCCGCCAGCGATCGGCAAACCGATCACCGCCGCGTGGAACGCCAAGGAAGACCTCCTCGACCTGCTCGCCACCGCCCGCACCCACCCGGACCGCGAACAGGTCCGCGACCTGCTGCACCGGTTCTACCGCCGCAGCGCCGACGCCGGCCTCCGCGAACTGGAGCGCCTGGCCACGACCGTCGAGACGTGGTGGCCGGAAATCCTGGCGTTCCTGCACACCGGGATCACCAACGCGGGCTCCGAAGGCACCAAACCGGGTCATCAAGACCATCGCCCGCGACGCCTACGGCTTCCGTAACCCCGTCAACCAGCGACTACGAACCCGAACCGCCACCACCCGCAAGCCCGCGGGCATCTCGACCCCCGCTAACTTCGAAGAGCCGCTAAGGACTTTGTGCCGGCGCGCAACCACCCTCATTCGAATCGAGGGGGTCAGGGGTTCGAGTCCCCTCAACTCCACCCATGGCACGTGGGCTGGGAAAACGCGAAACCGGACGGGCAGTACGCGAACCGCCTTGGCAAACGCGCCGTGACCTGGGGAAACGTGGGCGTCCGGGTGGTGCGGCCGTGGTCGTGCGCTGACGGCCGAGTGGTCCGGGGGGTGATCGGCCGGATCAGGTACGCCTTGGGTTTGGGCCCTGCTCGTGCGAGCGGCGCCGCAGGCGGTCAGGGCGGCGCGACCGGCGTCCGGACCGGCGTGACGAGGCCGGCCTCGTACGCCAGGACGACGGCCTGGACTCTGTCCCGCAGGCTCAGCTTGCTCAGGATGTGCGCGACATGGGTCTTGACCGTGTACTCCGAGACGAACAGGTCCACCGCGATGTCGGCGTTGGTGAGGCCCCGGGCGATGAGGGCGAGGACCTCCGTCTCCCGCGTGGTGAGGTCGGCCAGCCGCTGCGGCCTAACGGGCGGCGCCGACCGGTCGGCCCGGACGAAGTCGGCGATGAGCCGACGGGTCACTGCCGGGGCCAGCAGACAGTCGCCCACGGCGACGACCCGGACAGCCGCGATGAGTTCGGTCGCCGTGGCGTCCTTGAGGAGGAACCCGCTCGCGCCGACCCGGAGCGCCTGGTAGACGTATCTGTCGAGGTGGAAGGTCGTCAGCACGAGCACTCGCGGTGGCTGTTCGGCTCCGGCGGTCGGATGCGGATCCTCGAGCAGCCGCCGGGTCGCCTCGAGCCCGTCCAGCTTCGGCATCCGGATGTCCATGAGCACCACGTCCGGCCCCTCGCCCAGCTCGCGTAGCTCCGCGATCGTCGCCAGCGCGTCCAGGCCGTCGCCGGCGGTCCCGACGACCGACAGGTCCGGCTGGGCATCGAGCAGGTAGGTGAATCCCTCCCGCACCATGGCCTGATCGTCGGCGACGAACACCCGCGTCACCACAGTGCCGGCGCTCCGGCGCGGGCGGTGGTGACCGGCACCGCGGCGTCGACGGCGAACCCTCCGTCGGGTCGTGGCTCGACGGCCAGTTCGCCGCGCACGACGGCGATCCGTTCCCGCATCCCCGCGAGGCCGAGCCCGGGCCCCGCCGTCGACGTCGACCGGGCGGGCCGGGGCGGCGGCGAGTTCTCGACCCTGATCCGCACCCGGTCCACCGCATACCACAGTTCGACCCGCACCGGCGCGCCCGGCGAGTGCCGCCGTGCGTTACTCAGGGCCTCCTGCGCTACCCGATACAGGACCAGGCCGACGGTGGGCGGCACCGGGCGGAGGTGTCCGTGCACCGTGAGTGTCGCGGGCACGCCGGCAGCGCGTCCGTCGGCCACCAGGGCCTCGACGTCGTTCAGGCCCGGCTGCGGAGCCAGGTCGTCGGCCTCGGCCTCATCACGCCGCAGCAGACCGAGGAGCTGCCGGGTTTCGTCGAGGGCCTGCCGGGTCGCGTCGGCCATCGCGGCGAACTCAGCCCGTACCGGATCATCCTCCGGTGCGGACCGGAGCGCGGCGAGCCGGTACGGCGCGGTCTCGGTCCGTACCGCGATGAGGGACAGGTGGTGGGCGATGATGTCGTGTAGCTCACCGACGATGCGGGCCTGCTCCTCCAGCACGGCCCGGCGGGTCTGCTCCTCGGCCACGGACCGGTTCACCATGTCGAGTTGCTGCTCCATCCGGTCCTGCCGGCCGAGGCCCAGGCCGGCCAGTACCGCGGCGCCCACCGCTAGAATCCCTAACACCGTGGCCCCGGAAAGCGGCCCCGCGCCGACCACCAGCCCAGCCGGGACGACGAGCAGGAGGCTGACCCCGGCGACGGCCGTCGCGCCGGGCGGGGGACAGCGCGCGACCGTCATCATGATGACCGGGAGGTACAGCAGCATCCCGGGCGTCCAGGGCGTGCCGAGCTGGTATCTCTGGCCCCAGTCGGTGAGTATCGCAGCGACGACCAGCGTCAGCAGGGTGCCGGCGATGGCGAGCCGCCAGGCCGTGAACGGCCGGCGCCGCATGAGGAACACCGGAGTCATGTGCAGCAGGACGACGACCGCGACTACCGGGCCCGCGTGGTCATACGGGTATCCGTTACCGACCTCGCCCACGAACAGCGCCGCCACGGCCACCGCGAGCAGCGCCCGCTGGGCGTAGCGCCGCCCAGCGGTCCCCCAGCCGGACGGCGGGAGCTCCCGGTCCCGGCCCGTGATCAGCACGTGGCACAGCGCGGACCAGACCCGACCCAGGAGTCTGCCGATGCCGCGCCCGCCGGCCGCACTGTCCATGCCGGGCAGGCTAGCCCGGCAAAGATCCGCCGCGCATCGTGAAGTTCCCCGGATAACTCGAGGGCCAGACCTTACGGGACAGCTGCGGCTCTCGCCATCGCTCCGCAGACCTACCGACGATCGGCCGCGAGGATGAGGCGGGCAATCGTTCGGCGCGCTGAGGCGGATGACCTCTCACGATGTCCAGGCTTTCGCTCATGGGAAATGCAGACCGGACATCCCCGTTCCGGCTCGCCCGGCCACTCGCCGGCGCCGGTTCGCTGTGGATCGCGTGCGCCGTCGCCATCGCGCTCGCCAGCGAACTCGGCCGGCCGAGCGGCATCGACCTGATCCACCCGACCTTCAGCGAACTCATCTTCACGACGCTGGGCGCGCGTTTGGTCGGCGTCAGCATGGTCATGCTCTCTTTCGCATCGATCTGCATCATGTTCGCGCTGATCGCCTGCCTGGCACCGACCGGCCGGCTCGACCGGATGCTGATCGGCGTCTGGAGCGGCGCGCTGGTGGTGGCCGCGATCTTCCCACCGACGCCGGTAGGGACGCCGGCAGTCTGGTACGACACACTGCACCGCTACGCCGCGCTGGTCGGCTTCGTCTGCCTCCCGCTGGCCGGAATCCGGCTGGCCCGCCGTTTCCGGACGCATGCGTGGTGGCGCCGGTCGGCGACCGTCGTCCGGGCGTGCTCCACCGTAAGTCTGCTGGGCATCGCCGCGTTTGTCAGCACCTTCGTCCCCACCGGTCAGCCCGTCTGGCTGATCGGAGCACGGCAGTACAGCGGCATCACCGAACGCCTGGCCCTGGCGAGCAACATCGCGTTGCTCGCCACGCTGGCGGCGGCGGTCTTCTCGGCGTCGCGGCGCCGTCAGCCGGCGTCGATGTGGGGAAGTACACCGCAGGCAACGACCGGGTGATCATCGGATCGTACGCACGACCGGTCGAGGCGCCTCAACCGGCTGGTCAACCGCTTACGCGGCGGCACCGCCGGCGCCGACTCGGTGAACGAACGACGCCGGCACGCCGCCTCGTCGCAGCGCCAGCGGCGCTTGGTCCACACCAGCCGCGGCCGGCGGCCACCGACCGGCAGGTCACGAGGCCGGGTCACCCGCCGGCCTTTGGACCGTCGCGCCCGGGTGCCGCAGTCCGGGCAGTGTCGTGCCTGTTCATCGGCGGTGACCAGGTGCACTACCGGTCCTTTGGGGTCGTCGGCGACCCCGACCACGGCCAGGCCGTCAAGGCCCAGCAGCCGCGTCGTATCGTGAACCACGCCCGTAGCTCTTCGGTTGTGATCATCTTGCTTCGACAACAACATGATCTACGAGAGCTACGGGCACTATCACCGGGTCCACAGTGGAACTTCAGCCAACCCTCAGACCCCCGCCAAGTTCGAAGAGCCCCCATTCGCCGACGGCATCGCCGCTGCCTGCCGGGCCTTCGGCCTGCAGGCCGGCATCAGGGTTGTCAACGACAGTCCGGACCGTGCGGCGAGGGCGTTGGTCTTCTACGGACCAACGACCATCCAGCGGCTCGCCCGCCTCGGCGTGTGGATCGAGCACGGCGAGTAGCGTTCGTCACCTTTCCGGTGATTGGCGTCGGAAATCGCCGATACCGCACCCACTCTGCGCCATCGCGATCCCCCAAAGCGATCTTCGTGCTCGAGCACGTCGAAGACGGCCATCACTGATGGTTGAAAAGGCTCATCGTTTCGCCTGCACATCCTGTCGGCGCTTGAATTCGAGCTTCGGCGACGGTGTCGGCTCCGCGGCGCGATTGTTCAGCGGCGTCGAGCGACACGGTTGTTTCAGCGGCGTCGACGAGTCGGGTCGGGATCAGTCGGTGCGAGCGGGGTCGATGCGCCGTGGCCCGGGGGCCGACCCGGGGCTGGGGCACAGACACGCCACAGCTGGCGGCCTGGCTCGGCGGTCACACGGCCCGGCCAGCGACGTAGAACCGGACCCGACGCAAGGCCGCTGAGACGCCCCGGTCGACAGCCTGGCTCGGGGGTCATACAGTTGGCCGACGACGTAGGGGCCGGGCTCGCCGCGGCGGCCCCGACGGCGGACACGGCGCTGGCCAGGTGGGGCAAGGCCGGCGATCATGCGTCCGACCTGGGCGCCGCGGGTGGGGCGTTCAGTCGGTCAGGGCGCTGTAGATGAGCTGGCGGAGCTGGGGGCGGATCGGATACGTGCTGGACGGCACGAGCTGGGTGTAGAACCCGACGGTGAGCCGCTCCACCGGGTCGATCCAGAAGGCGGTGCTCGCCGCGCCGCCCCAATAGTATGTGCCGGGGCTGCTGAACACGCGGGCCGGGACCGGGTCGCGGACCACGGCGAAGCCCAGGCCGAAGCCGACGCCTTCGAAGGTGGTCTCGGCGAAGCCGCCGGTCTGCAGCCGGTCCAGGTCGACGCCGCCGGGCAGGTGGTTGCGGGTCATGAAGCCCACCGTGCGCGGGGCGAGCAGGCCGTCGCCGCGGCGCAGGAGCATGGTCATGAACTTCTGGTAGTCGGCCGCGGTCGAGATCAGGCCGCCGCCGCCCGCTGGGGCCTTGGGCTCCTCGAACGCCTGCCGGCCCATCATGTCGAAGCGTAGGCGGTGGCCGTCGGGGCCCGGCACGTAGAGTGCGGCCATCCGCGGCTCGTCCGGCGCGACGGACCAGGTGGTGTCGTGCATGCCGAGCGGCTCGAGGATGCGCGTGCGGATGAAGTCGGGCAGCGGCATGCCCGCGACGACCTCCACCAGGCGGCCGAGCACGTCGGTGCTCACGCCGTAGCCCCAGGCGGTGCCGGGCTGGAACAGCAGCGGCAGCCGGGCGAAGTCGCGGCACACCTCGGCGAGGTCGGCGCCGGGCTTGGTGGTCATGTCGTAGCCGGCCTTGCGGTACAGCGCGTCGACGACCGACGTGTTCAGGAAGCCGTACGTCAGGCCCGACGTGTGCGTGAGCAGGTGCCAGACCCGAATCGGCTCGACCGTGGGGACCGTGAACGGCTGGGTCGCCGAGCCCTTGTCGTAGACCCGCATGTCCCGGAACTCGGGCAGCCACTCGCCGATCGGGTCGGTGAGCTCGAAGCGGCCCTCCTCCCACAGCAGCATCGCGGCGACCGAGGTGATGGGCTTGGTCATCGAGAACAGCCGCCACAGCGTGTCCGGCTCGACCGGCCGGCCGGCCTCGGCGTCACGGTGGCCGTAGACGCTGCTGTGCGCCACGCGGCCGTCGCGCGCGACGGTGAGCTGCCAGCCGGCCAGGCGCCCGTCGTCGACGTATCGCGCGAAGTGGGCGTCCAGGCGGGCCAGCCGCCGCGCGTCGAAACCGGCCTGCTCTGGCGCCACTTCGCGTTCGATGCTCACATCCGGACTGTAGATCTTCACGGCGCCCCGCGAAAAGGGAGCCCGCGAACAAGCGGCCCGCGAAAAGGTAGCTCCCGCGAACAGGCGGCCCGCGAACAGGCGGCCCGCGAACAAGCGGCCCGCGAACAAGCGGCCCGCGGACGGCCGCTCGGCGCGGTCAGGCCTCAGGACAGCGCGAGCTGCTGCGCGCCCTCCACCACGCGGTCCACGAAGCCATACTCCAACGCCTCCGGCGCCGTGAACCAGCGGTCGCGGTCCGAGTCGGCCTCGATCTGCTCGAGCGTCTGGCCGGTGTGCTCGGCGATCAGCCGCTGCATGGTCTTCTTGGTGTGCAGCATCTGCTCGGCCTGGATGGCGATGTCGGCCGCCGTGCCGCCGATGCCGCCCGACGGCTGGTGCATCATCACCCGCGAGTGCGGCAGCGCGTAACGCTTCCCGGGCGTGCCGGCGCTGAGCAGGAACTGCCCCATCGACGCCGCCATGCCCATGACCACGGTCGACACGTCGTTGCGGATGAACCTCATCGTGTCGTAGATCGCGAGCCCGGCGTGCACGGCCCCGCCCGGCGAGTTGATCCAGAGGCTGATGTCCTTTTCGGAGTCCTCGGCGGCAAGCAGGACCAGCTGGCCGCAGATGCGGTTGGCGATTTCGTCGTTGACCTCGCTGCCGAGCACGATGATGCGCTTGGCGAGCAGGCGCTCGAAGACGGCACTGTCGAAGGGGATCTCAAGGTCGGCCATGCCTCGACGGTATGGCGGCGCCGGTGATCTGTGACCCCCCGTTCGCCCTGAGCGTGTTCGCTCACAGCGTGCCGCCCCGGGCCCGCAGTGCCGGCCGGAGGGCGTCCAGCACCGCCGGGTCCTCGATGGTCGAGGGCACGGGCTCCTCGCGGCCGTCCGCGATCGCCCGCATCGTCCGGCGCAGGATCTTGCCCGAGCGAGTCTTCGGCAGCGCCGCCACCACCTGCACGCTGCGCAGGCTCGCCACGGCCCCGATCCGGTCCCGCACCAGCCGCACCAGCTCGCCGGCGACCGTCTCCGGCGGCGTGGACACGCCGGCCTTGAGCACCACGAAGCCGCGCGGCACCTGCCCCTTGAGCTCGTCGTCGACCCCGATGACCGCGCACTCGGCGACCGCTGGGTGCGAGGCCAGCACCTCCTCCATGGCGCCGGTCGACAGCCGGTGGCCGGCGACGTTGATGACGTCGTCGGTGCGGCCCATCACGAAGAGGTACCCGTCCTCGTCGAAGCGTCCCCCGTCGCCGGTGAGGTAGTGGCCGGGGTAGGCGGACAGGTACGACCGGATGAAACGCTCGTCGTCGCCCCACAGCGTGGGCAGGCACCCCGGCGGCAGCGGCAGCCGGATCACGATCGCGCCGTCGTCTCCTGGGGCGGCGTCCCGGCCGTCGGGTGCGAGCACGCGGACGTCGAAGCCCGGCACGGGTACCGAAGGCGAGCCGGGCTTCGTCGGCAACGGCTCCAGCCCGCGCGGGCTCGCCGCGATCGGCCAGCCGGTCTCGGTCTGCCACCAGTTGTCGACGACCGGCACGCCGAGCCGCTCACCGGCCCACTCGTACGTCTGCGGGTCCAGCCGCTCCCCCGCCAGGAACAGGGCGCGCAGCGAGCCGATCCGCGCCCGGTCGATCCGCGCGCCGTCCGGGTCCTCCTTGCGGATCGCGCGGATCGCGGTGGGCGCGGTGAACAAGACGTTCACGCCGTGGTCGGCGACGACCCGCCAGAAGGCGCCGGCATCGGGGGTGCCGACGGGTTTGCCCTCGTACAGCACCGTCGTCGCCCCGGCCAGCAGCGGCGCGTACACGATGTACGAGTGGCCGACGACCCAGCCCACGTCGGACGCGGCCCAGAACACGTCGCCCGGGCCGCAGTCGAAGATGTTCGCCATCGACCACGTCAGCGCGACGGCGTGCCCGCCGTTGTCCCGGACGATCCCCTTCGGACGGCCGGTCGTGCCCGAGGTGTAGAGGACGTACAGCGGATCCGTCGCCGCCACCGGCACCGTCGCGTAGTGCGGGATTACCCCCGCGACCGCGTCGGCCCACGTGACGTCGCCGTCGCGCAGCTCGCCCGGGGCCTGCTCGCGCTGCAGGATCACGCGGTGCTCGGGGGTGTGCGAGGCTTCCCGCAGCGCGGCGTCCAGCAGCGGCTTGTACGGCACGACCCGGCTCGCCTCGATCCCGCACGACGTCGCGACCACGACCTTGGGCCGGGCGTCGTCGATGCGGGCCGCGAGCTCCTTGGACCCGAAGCCGCCGAAGACCACCGAGTGCACGGCGCCGATCCGCGCGCACGCGAGCATGGCGATCACGGCCTCGGGGACCATGGCCATGTAGATCACGACCCGGTCGCCCCGGCCCACGCCGAGCCGCCGCAGCGCGCCCGCGAACGTGGCAACCTCGAAGAGCAGATCCCGGAAGGTGTACCGCCGAAGCTTCCCCGTCACCGGCGAGTCGTACACCAGCGCGATATCGTTCCCCCGCCCGGCCGCGACGTGCCGGTCGAGCGTGTTGTGGCAGGTGTTGAGCTCGGCGTCCGGATACCAGCGGTAGAACGGCGGGTTGTCGGCGTCGAGGATGCGGATGGGCATCCGGGTCCAGTCCACACCGGCGGCGGCGTCACGCCAGAACCACTCGGGATCGGTGAGGCTGCGCTGGTACGTGTCGTGGTAGCTGCCCATGCCTCGATCCTGCTCCCGGCGTCGCCTGCGCGGTAGGCCCGCGTCAGCGCCGCTCCGATTCCGACATATCGCATTTATACCCGGACAGGGTAAATGTCCGATAAGTCGTGGCGCGGAGCGCCCGACTTATCGGCTCGCAGTGTCGGACAAATCGGCGTTCCGCCTGCGGCTACGTGGCCGCAGGGGCATGGGCCGGACCAGGGCGGCTACACCGGGGCGTCGGCGCTGGCCAGGCCGGCCGGGGCGTGGGCCAGGGCCTGCTGGATCGCCGCGACCAGGGCCAGGGCCGCCTCCTCGGTCAACTCCACCGCGACCCGGGCCGACGGTCCCAGAGCGGGGTTGGCGAAGTCGATGTTCACGGTGTGGCCGAACAGGGCGTGCTGCGGGTGGTCGATGTATACCGCGGCGCGGGTCAGGTCGAACCAGCCCGCGGCGCCCTTGCCGGCGCCCTCGATGTCGACGGTCTCCGTCTCGTACGTGCACATGTCAGGCCCCCAGGTGCTTTCCGAAGAACGCGAAGATGCGCTGCCAGCCGTCGACCGCGGCGGCCGGCCGGTACGACGGGCGGTCCACGGCGAAGAACGCGTGTCCCGCACCCTCGTAGCTGTGGTGCTCGAAGGTCTTGCCGTGCTCGGCCATGAGCTCGGCCAGCCGCGCGACCTCGTCCGGCGCCGGGTACTTGTCGTCGTCGCCGAACAGCCCCAGCACCGGGCAGCGCACGTCCGGCAGGCGGTCCTTGATCGACGTGGCCTTGAGCGGGAACCCGGTCGGCGGCGCCTCCAGCGCGAACGCGCCGTAGCAGTCCACCGCCGCGTCGAGGTCGACCGCGGTCGAGACCAGCAGCGCCTGGCGGCCGCCCGAGCAGTGCCCGATCACGCCGACCTTGCCGTTGGCGTTGTCCAGGGCGCGCAGCGCGGCCGCCGCCGTGGCCGCGTCCTTGATGATCTGCTCGTCCGGGATGCCGCCCTGCCCGCGCACGAACGCCGACGCGTCGTCCGGCGAGGCGTTCGGGGCTTCGCGCCAGTACAGGTTGGGGCAGATCGCCGAGTACCCGCTCACGGCGAACCGCCGCACCATCTCCTTGGTGGCCTCGTCGTACCCGGGCAGATGGTGGATCACCACGACGCCCGGGAACGGCCCCGGGTCGAGCGGGCGGGCCTGGTACGCCTGGATCTGCTCCTCACCGATGAACACGGTCTCGGCCCGGATCGCGTCTGACATGCTCTGTTCTCCGTCGTTCTCGGTCACCACGCGCGGCAGGTTTACTTAGCCGGGCAAACAATATCCCCGTCCGGCGCGCGCCGATCCAAGGCCCGCCATCACCACCCGGGATCGCATCACCCCGGACCCGCCACATTCCCACGAACCTGGCATAACCGAAATGTCGGATATATCGCGGCGCGCATGCCCGGGAGGGCAGCAACGACCGTAGCGAGACACTTGCCCGGTGGCGAGAGAGGAGTGTTCGCGTCGTGGAGATGGTGCTTCGGACGCATCGGGCTCTGCTGAGCCGGCTGCTGCCGGATGTGGAACCGGAGGATGTCACCGTCCGCGAAGGGCAGTTCCATCTGGTGGTGATCGGCCCGGACCGTGTCGTATGCCTGCCCCGCACCGAGGCGGCGGCGGCCCGGCTACCGCGGCGAGCGGCCATCCTGCGTGTCCTCGCCCGGCTCGACCTCGGTTTCCATACGCCAGAGCCACTGATGGAAAGCAGCGCGGACCACGCCGGCGACCCGCCGTTCCTGGTCCTGAGCCGCGTACCGGGAACACCGTTGACGGCCGATGCAATCGGTGATCCGCGGGTGGCCGATGCGGTCGCCGGCCAGTACGTCGGTCTGCTGACCGGTCTGGCCAGGGCCGGCGCCGACGACAGGGTGCGCGCGACACTGCCGACTCCGGAAGATCGGTGGCGGCGGTTCGCGGTGGATGTCCGCGCCGAGTTGTTCGGGCTGATGTCCGCCGGCGGGCGCCGGCGAGCCGAACGGGAACTCACTGCGCTCGGCGACCTTCCTGACCTCACCGCGGCGGTGGTGCACGGTGACCTCGGCCCCGAGAACGTCCTTTGGGAGAGCACCGATGGGCTGCCGCGCCTGAGCGGGGTGATCGACTGGGACGAAATCACGCTCGGCGACCCCGCCGAGGATCTCGCGGCCATCGGTGCCGGCTACGGCGCGGACCAGTTGAGGCGCGTACTCACGCTGGGCGGCTGGGCGGATCACGAGACGATCACCCGCGTCACCACGATCGGCGCAACGTTCGCCCTGCAGCAGGCCCTCGCCGCGTACCGGGACGGTGACGAGAAGGAGTTGGCGGACGGTCTGGCGGGCTACCGCTGAACGGGCTCGTTACGGCCTGAGATTGAAGAAGGCCTTCACGCGGCGCTCGTGGTGTTCGAGATCGTCCTCGTCATGCTCGGCGCCCTGGCGCCGGGCATGCTCGAAATATGCCGCCTCGCGGCGCAGCCGGTGCCTGATCAGCTGGACGACCGTCTCATCGTCCAGGTCGCCCGCGGTCCCGCCGGCCTCGTGATAGTCGGCGATGAAGCGGCGACGTCGGGCCGGGCTGTCGCCGTACTCATCGGCCCATTCGAGCGCGGCGGACGCCACCTCCATTTCAGGCGCTCCGACGATGGCCTCGTCCCAGTCCAGGACGGCCACCAACCGACCGTCCCGGGCGAGGGTGTTTCCCGTGTAGAAGTCCCCGTGCAGTGGCTGGCGGACGGGGTTTCGACGATGAAAGTCCGCCAGCCAGCGGTCCAGTCCTTGATCGGCCAGCGCGGGAACATCGTGCGGCGATTCCCCGTACAGTCCGGTCTGCGCGAACGAGGCCACCGGGCGCGGCGGTGGCCGGTGGGAGACCAGCGCACGGTGCAGCTGCGCGAGAAGCCGCGCGCCTTGCGTGCGCACCTGGGGTTGATCCGCATCGGGCCACTCGCCCTCGACATAAGGCCACACTGACACGGGCCGGTCGTCCACCCGGATGACCGTGGCCCCGTCGCGTGCGCGCAACGGGGCCACCGCCTCCGCGAAGGTGGAGGCGGCATGGACTGCGATCGAGTGGCACCACTCGGCCTCGGCGCTCGTACGTCTCGCGGGACCGACGCGTACGACAAGGTCATCGACCCGGTAGGCCACCGACTCCTCGCCGCCGTACAGCCGCACCGGCTCACCGCCGACGCGCAGTCCCCAGGCGTCCTGAACCGCACTTCGTATCGGGGCGGTCAGCGGCGTTTCGGCGAAAGGCATCACAACCTCCTCACAGGTCCGCAGGGTCAGCGCGCCCGATGGCGCAGAAGGGTGGTGGCGATGGTGACCTGGGCAGGTTCCAGCGCGGTCTCGCCGTCCTCGATGTCCCACAACGCGTTTTGCAGCACGCGGCCGAGCGTCCAGCCGGCCGCCCGCTGCCGGTCCAGGCCGAGGGCTTCGGTCAGCAGGTCGAAGCGGCGCAGTACCGCGCGGGTCACGTCACCGGTCGCCACTGCCTCCTCCCACCGGTTGTCCAGTGCCGGCCACAGGTCGAAGCCGGGGTCGCCGGCGAGCGGTTTGGGGTCGATGGCCAGCCATGGTTCTCGCTGTCCGGTGAGGATGTTGTCGTAGTGCAGGTCCCAGTGCAGCAGGCGGTCGCCGGGTTCGCCGATCAGTTCGGCCACGGCGGACGCGCAGGTCCGCACCAGTTGCCGATCGGCCGGATCTCCCAGCGCGGGCACAGCGCGGGGCACCTGCTCGAGCATGGCGGCGGCGATGTCGGCCAGGCGGCGCAGGCCCTTCGGCGCGGGTACCGCGACCAGACGTACCAGCAGTTCGGCCAGGATCCGTACGGCGGTGCTGTCGTCGGCCACCGCCGACAGCGGCCGGGTCGCGTCCAGGCGCTCCAGGAGCATGGTGCCGGTGTCCGGGTCGTGGTCGAGCAGGCGTACGGCTCCATCGCCGTCCCATGTGCGCAGGCCGATCGGTTCGGTGGCGTGCTCATCGCTGACCGGCTGGAGCTTGAGCGCGGCGGGCGTGCCGTCCGCGCGGGTCACCGGGAGCACGAGCGATGCCATGCCGTGCCGTCCTGGACCGTCCAACCGCAGTGTCCAGCGGTCCAGGAAGCCGGCGGCCAGTGCGGGCAGTGCGGCGATCCAGGCACGGCCAGCCGCACCGCCGTGCTTGCTGTGCGAGGCGGCCAGCGCCTCGGGGACGTCGATGCGGATCGACGTGTTCATGTTGAATGTCTCCTTCGTGGACTCCGGATTCGATCGCGTGAGACGAAGGAGACGGTGGCGGCGCCCGGCTTCCGGGCAGGGGTCAACGCATGCCCAAAGCCTACAACGCCGTCGCGTTGAGGGGCCGGCCGAACTGTTCCAGGAGCAGTCCGGCGTCGCCCGGGCGGTTACCGTGGCCGGCGGCGTCCTGCCCCGGGTCATCTCGGCGAGCTGGCACTGCTCCCACCGGGCCACGTGGACGAAGCTGACCGCGGCGTTGACCGGTCTGCGGCTGGCGCAGCCGAACGTGTCGTCGCTGGCCAGGGTACGGCGCCGGGTTGATGCTGCGCCGCTGCGGCCGCTGTTCGAGACACGTTCCCGCAGCAGGTCACCACCACGGGTGCCCGGTTTCTCGTCCGCGGCGATGCCAACCGCCGCCCGACCATCGCCTACGCCTCGATCAAAGCCATCATCCTCGACGGACGCGTCTTACGCTCCCGCAGCACCCACGGCCTCGGGCAAGAAATCTGGGCGCTCCTGACGACCTGTCGGGCACTTACCCGCGCCGCTGCCGACGCCGCCTTCACTGAATCCGGTCTTGACGCTCCGCCCTGGCCAATCTCCTGCCCGCTCGACATCGCCGACGCATCAAGCCCCGCACCCGGAAAAGCAGGACCAGCAAGCACCAAGCCCGCACCAGAGGACCACACGGCACCCAGACCTACACCGTCAAGACCACCATCACGATCTTCGAACAGCTGCTTCCAGCACGCCCAAAGCGCTAGGAAGAGAGTGCACCGGTCACCCGGCCACCCGATCACCCGGTCGCTCTGCGGCCTCGATGGCTGCCACGGCCAGGTCGTTGGCCCGCAGGTCGGGCTCCATAGCGGCGTGCACACGGTTCATGACGTAGGCGAACGCCAGCCCGCTGGCCGGGTCGGCAAAGCCCAGCGATCCGCCGTGACCGGCGTGCCCGAACAACGTCGGTGTGAACCATGGCAGGTCCGGCGTGGGCAGGCCGAAGCCGAGCGCCCAACGGGTCGGCACCTGCAGGATCCGGTCGGCCCCGGCCGCCTGCTCGGCAGTCGCGGTGGCGAGTGTTGCCGGGTCGAGGATCCGGTGGCCGTCGACCGAGCCGATCAGCGCGGCGTAGAACCGAGCGAGTGCGCGGGCTGTGCACACGCCGTTGACGGCCGGGATCTCGGCGGCGCGGAGGTCCGGCCGGTTGAAGTCCATCGGCTCTTCGGTGGGCAGCATCGCCCGGAGCGTCAGCGAGGAGCGGTCGACGGTTGACAGGTCCAGCGGCGGCGCCACGATCCGGCTCACCCGGTGCTGTTCGTCGCCGGGTAGCCCGATCCAGATGTCGAGGCCGAGCGGGTCGGCGATCTCCTGCCGGAAGAACGTGCCGATGCTGCGGCCGGACACGCGCCGGACCAGTTCACCGACGATCCAGCCGTAGGTGAACGCATGGTAGCCGTGCGCTGTGCCGGGCTCCCAGGCCGGTGCCTGCATGGCGAGGGCTTCGGTGACGGGGTTCCACGCGGTCACATCGGCGAGTGTCAGTGGACGGTCGAGGGCTGCCAGTCCGGCCCGGTGCGAGAGTACCCACCGCACCGGGATTCGGTCCTTGCCGGCGGCGCCGAACTCCGGCCAGTACCGGGTGACCGGAGCGTCCAGGTCCAGGTCGCCGCGCTGGACGAGCAGATGTGCGCACGCTGCGACCACGCCTTTCGTCGCCGAGAAGACGATCTGCAGCGTGTCGCGTTGCCAGGGCCGGCTGACGTCTGGATCGGCCAGGCCGGTCCAGAGGTCGACGACCGGGCGGCCGTGGTGGTAGACGCACACCGCCGCGCCGACCTCCCCGTACCGCTCGATATTTCGTGCGAACGCCTTCCGGACGGCCGTGAAGCTGGGCTCGGTGACGCCGTGGATCTCCACTTGTTCTCCTCCTGTGACACGGGAACGCGCGTCAGGCTAGAACGACGGTGTCCGTTAGGCAACCCTTACATTATTTGTCAGGAGATCCTGACATCATTAGGATGCGGACGTGCACATTGCGCTGGACGACCTACCCGGACACTCCGGCTCGACGGTCGAGCGTCTGCCCGACGGCTCGCTCGCCGAGGTCGATGCTGACCTGAGCCGTGGCGAGGGCGACCGCTCAGGCCGGCGTCCCTCGCCGGTCGGGGTATTCGCGCGGTGCTCATGCGGCTGGACCAGCCCGACCGAGCACCGGCCCGACGAAGTGGGCCGGATGTCCGCGATCTCGGACTGGATCGCGCACATGCGGCCGCTGTGGGCGGCCGCACCACCGGGCTGGCTACTCAACCGATCCGACTCGCTCCGTGAAAGCGTCACCGAGCTCGCCGGCACGTGGCCGTTGCAGGCGTTGGGAGTCCTCGCGCACCTGGAAAGCTGGCAGCGCACCGCAACCGAGGAGGCCGTTGCGCGGGCCCGTGACGCGGGCAGTTCCTGGGCCGACATCGGCGCGGTGCTCGGCATCACACGCCAGTCCGCGCACGAACGATTCACGCCGGCCCGCGCCACCGGCAACGGCTCCCGCGGCCGGCGTCGTCCCGTGCAGCCATGACGATCCTCCGTCCCGCCCTATCACCCTGCGGGCCTGACGGCGGGGCCGGATCTCGGCCAGGAAGTCGGCTGTCTCCCTCTCAGGCGGTGGCGGTGTGGGTGGACGCGGCGGGACGGGTGGGCCCGGGCCGGTTACTGGCGGCCGGGCTCCGAGCGGCGCAAGGCCAGCCGGGCCAGGCCGGTGAGCAGGGCGATCTGCAGGAGCAGGATCAGCACTGAGCGCCACCAGGCGCCCGTGGTGTGCTCCCACAGGGCGTCCTTGAACGGGATCATCGACTGCAGGTCGACCGTGGACGCGCCGGCGGCCAGGCCCCAGCGGGTCGGGAAGAGCCAGGAGATCTGCTCCAGGACGTTCTGGCCGTCGAGCTCGAACAGGCCGCCCGAGAGGACCAGCTGGGCCATGACCACGACGACCAGGACCGGGGTGGTCTGCTCGGTGGTCTTGACCAGGGCGCTGACCAGCAGGCCGAAGGCCATCGACGCCAGGGCGACCATAGCGACCGGGATGGTGATCTCGACCAGCCAGTGCTCGGAGAAGATCAGCGGGTCGCGCGGCGGGTTCTTGCCGAGCAGGGCCAGCCAGGTGAACAGGGCCGTCTGGACGACGATGATCACGGCGAAGACGAAGACCTTGGAGGCCAGGTAGGCGCCGGCGGACAGGCCCACCGCGCGCTCGCGCTTGTAGATCGTCGACTCGTTGACCAGCTCACGGATGGCGGCGGCGGTGCCCAGGAACGCGGCGCCGACGGCCAGGACGACGAGCAGGCGCTGGGCCTCCAGGCTGTAGCGCAGGCCGGTCGCCGGGGCCAGGCCGTTTTCGCCGGGCACGGTGCGGGTGAGCAGCGCCAGGGCGAGCGGCAGTCCGACCATGAACACGGACAGGCCACGGTCGGCGCCGATCACCCACAGCATGCGCAGGCACAGCGTGAGGAACTGCCGGATCGGGGCCGCAGGGTGCAGGGCCCGGCTGCGCAGCGACGCCCCGCCCAGCCTCACCCGGGCCCGCCCGACGATCTTGGCCGACTGCGCCGCCCCGGAGCCGCCGCCGGTCCCCGGACCGGCCGGGGCGGGAGCGGCGGTGCCGGGCCGGGCGGGCACGCGCTGCTCTGCGGTCGGGGACTCGCCGGGCGTGGCGGGCTTCGGCGGCATCTCCTGCTCGGCGGTCGACTCGCCCAGGACCGCCGTGGGAGCGCCCGTGGGAGCGGACGCGGTGGCGGTGCGCTGGGCCGGGATCGTCACCTGCTCGACCGCCTCCGGCTTCGGCGGCGGGGCCTCGGCGATCTGGTCGGTCACGTAGCGCGTGTAGAGCTCGGACGAGCGATATTTGCGCACCCAGTGCTCGGCGTTGCTGGTGACCTCGCGGAACACCTCGGCGTAGTCCTCGGCGCCGAAGAAGCCCAGCAGCTCATCGGGCGGGCCGAAGTAACCCATCCGGCCGCCGACGGTGAGCACGAGCACGCGGTCGGTCAGGTCGAGGTGCATGACGTTGTGCGTGACCACGGCGACGGTGCGGCCCCTGTCGGCCAGCTCGCGCAGCTCCTCCATGACCTCCTTGTCCAGCGCCGGGTCGAGGCCGGACGTGGGCTCGTCGAGGAAGAGCAGCGAGGGCTCGGTGAGCAGCTCCAGGGCGACCGAGACCCGCTTGCGCTGGCCGCCGGAGAGGCTGTCGATGCGCTGCTTGGCCCGCTCGGTGAGGTTGAGGGTCTTGAGCACCTCGGCGACCCGGGCGCGGCGCTCCTTGCGCGGCACGTCGTCGGCGAAGCGCAGGGCGGCGGCGAAGCGCAGGGCGCGGCGCACGGTGAGCTGGCGGTGCAGGACGTCGTCCTGGGGCACCATGCCGATGCGGTAGCGCAGCTCGGCATAGTCGGCGTAGAGGTCGCGGCCGTCGTAGCGGACCGCGCCCTGGGTCGCGGGGCGCAGGCCGGCGACCGCCTTGACCAGGGTCGACTTGCCGCAGCCGGAGGGGCCGACGACGGCGAGCAGGCTGCCCTCGGCCAGGGCGAAGCTGACGTCGTCGAGCAGGACCGAGTCCTTGATCCGCACCGTGAGGTCGTCGGCGATGAGCGAGGAGGGGCCCGCGTCCTCGAACTCGTGCAGCCGGGCACCGTCGAAGATGAACTCGTGCCGGCCGATGGAGATCAGGTCGCCGGGGCTCATGTCCTGGCGGGCGACCTGCTTGCCGTTGTGGAAGGTGCCGTTGCGGCTGCCCAGGTCGACGACCTCGTAGCCGCCGGTGGGAGTGCGGCGCAGCTCGGCGTGGTTGCGGGAGCTGCGCAGGTCGGTGAGCACGATGTCGTTGTCGGCGCCGCGGCCGATGCGGATGCGCCCGGCGCCGAACTCGTGCTGGGTCGCCTCCCGCTGCGGGGGTGAGGGCTGGACGGGCAGCTGCTCCGTGATGGTGATCACCTTGAACGTCACCGCCGGGCCGTCGGCCGAGCCGAGGTGGACCTCGCCGCCGTCGGTCGCGGCGACGAAGGCCGCCCGCTCGCCGCCGACGAAGGTGCCGTTGCGGCTGTCCAGGTCGCGCAGGAACCAGCCGTCGTCGTTCCAGATCACCTCGGCGTGCCGGCGGGAGATCAGGTTGCCCTCGACCACGAGGTCGTTGGCGGCGTCGCGGCCGAGGGTCACCGTGTCGTCCGGGCGGACGACCGCCTTCTTGTCGCCGCTGATCACCTCGAGCACGGTGAGCTCTCGGGTCACCGTCTGCTGATCGATGCTCGCCACGGGGCTCATCATGCCGTGGGGGTACGACAGAAAACAGCCGGGGGGCGGAAACCGCGAAGATCCATGTATCAGGACGGCCGCCCGGCTCCTCTTGTGTGTCGAGACGAGGACGACACGGTGAGGAGGAGCCCCCGATGGCAGCGCACGCCCGTTCGGATCAGTGGCGCTCCCGGCGCGCCCGGCGACTGGCCGGCCTGCCGTGGGTGCGCCGCGAGGACCGGACGGACGGCACGCCGGTGCGTTTCGTCGCCGACGAGCTGGTGGTGCTCGAGGAGCACTTCGCCACCGCGCGGCAGGCGTTCGCCGAGCAGGGCTTCACCGCCCGGGACATCATCGAGGAGGGGGATGTCCCGGACGGCTTCCGGCGGGTGCGCCTGCCCGGTCTGGACGTCGCGCGCGCCGCCCGGCGCGTGCGCGTGCAGGCGGAGGCGGCGGGTGACACGAGGGTGGCCGCCGGTCCGAACCACGTGTTCGTCTCGACACCGTTGGCGCACGCCGGGGCGTACGGGGCGCCGCGCCCGGCGCCGCCCGGCACGCTGACCCCGCCGGAGGCGACCGGCGAGGTGGGCGTGCTGGTGCTCGACAGCGGGGTGCTGCTCAACAGCCCGCTGCCGAAGGAGCGCTACGTCACGCAGGACTGGGAGGACTCGTCCGGCGACGGGGTGGCGCACGGCGACGCCGGTCACGCGAACTTCGTCGCCGGGGTCATGCTGGGCCGGTCAGGGCGGGTACGGCCGAGGCTGGTGCGGATCGTGGACACGTTCGGGATCTGCCGGGAGAGCGACCTGGTCGCCGCGCTCCGGCAGGCGGGCGACGATCCGATCATCAACCTCTCGCTGGGGGGATACACGCTCGACGACCGGCCACCGGTCCTGCTCACGGCGGCGCTGGCGGGGCTGCTGACCAGCGGGGACCGGGTTGTCGTGGCGGCGGCCGGCAACGACGGCCAGCACGACCGGCCGTTCTGGCCGGCCGCGTACGCCGGGACGGGCGCGCCGTGGCGCCAGCGCGTCGTCGCGGTCGCCGCCCACGACGGCCGGCGGATCTGTGAGTGGAGCAACACCGGCCCGTGGGTGACGCTCGCGGCGCCGGGGGCTGACGTGCACAGCACGTTCGTGCACCACGAGGACTTCCCGGACGGCTGGGCGCGGTGGAGCGGCACGTCGTTCGCCGCGCCGTTCGTCGCGGCGGCCATCGCCGACGCGCTGCCCGGGTCGGGATCGGCCGGGCTCGCGGCGCAGTCCGTGGTGGCCGGGGCACGGCTGCGTTACGGCCGCTACGCGGGGGTGGCGTAGGCCATGCAGTACATCAGGGGGAGGGGGGTGACGGGGTGCGGCGCACTGGTCGCCGCACCCCGTCGTCCGGTGGCCGCGATGCTACCCTTCGGAGCCATGGCCGACCCCGAAAGTCCCGGTGAGCACGGAAACGCCGCACTTCTGCGGGCGGCCGCGGCCGGCGACCAGCAGGCGTGGGAGTCCATTGTGGACCGATACGCCAACCTCGTCTGGTCGGTCGCGCGCAGTTTCCAGCTCGGTCAGTCCGACGCCGCCGACGTGAGCCAGGCGACCTGGCTGCGGCTCGTCGAGCACGTCGACGACGTCCGCGACGCCGACAAGCTCGGCTCGTGGCTGGCGACCACCGCCCGGCGCGAGGCGATCGCCCTGCTGCGCAAGGGCGGCCGCGACGTCCCCGCAGGCTCGGCCGGCGACTTCGTCGGCCACCTGGGGGTGCAGGCCGGCCTCGACCGGGTCGAGGACGAGCCGGACGCCGGCGTGCTGCGCGACGAGCGCGACGCCACGCTGTGGCAGGAGTTCCGCGCGCTGTCCGGCCAGTGTCAGCAGCTGCTGCGGGTGCTCATCGCCGATCCGCCGCCGAGCTACGCCGAGGTCTCGGCCGCGCTCGACGTGCCGATCGGCAGTATCGGTCCGACTCGCAAGCGCTGCCTGGGCACGCTGCGCCGACGATTGGCGGCTTCGATATGACCCACCGCGGCTGGGCAGGGCCGACCCGATGATCGGGGAGGAAGAGGTGCTGAGCTCATTGCGTGAGATCGCCGGCCGGCACGATCCGGTGCCACTCGCGGTCCTGGCCGCCGCCCGGGCGAGCCTGGCGTGGCGCGACCCGGACGCGGCCCTGGCCGAGCTGGTGCGCGACTCGCTGGACAAGCTGATCGCCGTGCGCGGCGGGGTCCGTGGCGGCACCCCGCGGGTGCTGACGTTCCTCGGCGGCGCGCTGACGATCGACGTCCAGGTGACCACGCGCGCCGGCGCCGTCGACGTGGTCGGCGAGCTGGCGCCGGTGATCCCGGCCAAGGTGGTGGTCGAGTCGCCCGGCGGGACGCACGAGACGGCCGCCGACGACGAGGGGCGCTTCCGGGTCGAGGGCGTGACGCCCGGGCCGGTGCGGCTGCGCTGCGAACCCGTGGACGAGGGGGCATTCGTACCAGTCCGCACAGAATGGGTGCAGTTGTAGAAGTTCCGGGAAAACGGCCAGGTCGGCCGGGGTACCGTGCACGAAAGGTGCCCCCACGTTGCGAGGAGCCGGCCATGCCCATCGACCACGTGCAGATCGTGTCCATTCCCGTGACCGACCAGGACCGGGCCCGCGACTTCTACCTCAACGCGCTGGGCTGGGAGCTGATCAGCGACAACGACGAGGGCGACCGGCGCTGGGTCGAGGTCGCGCCGAAGCACGGCCAGACCTCGTTCGCGCTCGTCACCTGGTTCGACACGATGCCGCCCGGCTCGCTGCGCGGCGTCGTGCTCGACACCGACGACATCGAGCGGACCTACGAGGAGCTCGCCGAGCGCGGGATCGTCTTCGAGACGCCGATCGAGGAGGGCCCGTTCTCGCGGGTCACCTCGTTCGCCGACCCCGACGGCAACACCTTCGTGCTGCACCAGCTCTACCAGCCGCGGACGCGACCGGTAAGCTTCGCCGCGGCAAGGTCGTAGCGCAGAGGTCGTCGCGCCGGTACAACACACTGGAGGACGCCGGTTCGAATCCGGCCGGCCTTGCCTTGCGGGCAGCATGCCCCACGCGCAGGTCGTAGCGCAGAGGTCGTCGCGCCCGGACTCCAAATCTGGGAGGACGCCGGTTCGAATCCGGTCGGCCTGCATCGGGGCGGTGCCATGCCCGCGCGCGGGCCGTAGCGCAGAGGTCGTCGCGCCCGGACTCATAATTCGGGAGGACGCCGGTTCGATTCCGGCCGGTCCGCCAGTACCATTCCTCGGGTGCCGCCGCTGAATCCCGCCGACGTGGAGACCTGCCTGCGGGTGCTGGACGCGCTCGACGAGGCGGACGACACCGGCGCCGCAGCGGTGTGGGCGGCGGTCGACAAGGCGTACAAGATCCGCAAGAAGCGTCTCAAGGGCGAGCGCCGGGCCGCGGTCGCCCAGCACGACCGGCGGCTGCTGACCGCGCCCCGGCCCGCCGAGGGCGCCGAGCTGTTACGGGCCCGCAACTGCTACGTGTGCAAGGCGCCCTACCGCGCCGTACCAGCGACGTATCCGCAGATGTGCGCCGACTGCGCGGCCGGCAACACGGCGCGCCGCCACGCCCGCGCCGACCTCACCGGCCGGCGGGCGCTGCTCACCGGGGGCCGGATCAAGATCGGCTTCGAGACGGCGCTGAAGCTGCTGCGCGACGGCGCCGAGGTCGTCGTCACCACCCGCTTCCCGCGCGACGCCGAGCGGCGCTACGCCGGGGTCCCCGACGCCGCCGACTGGCGCGACCGGCTGCACATCCACGGCGTGGACTTCCTGGACCTGCCCGGCGTCCTAGGTCTCGCCGACGCCGTCGCCGCCCAATGGGGCCACCTGGACATCCTCGTCAACAACGCCGCGCAGACGATCCAGAGGCCGCCGTCGTACTACCGCGAGCTCGCCGCCGCCGAGGGCCGCCCCGCACTGGCGGCCTCGGCCACCGACCTGTTCTTCCCGGCCGGCGCGCTCGACGAGACCGGCGAGCCGCTGGATCTCCGGCCGGTCAACAGCTGGATGCTCAAGGTGCACCAGGTCACCCCGCGGGAGTGGATGGAGGTACAGGTCATCAACGCCTTCGTACCCTTCCTGCTGACCGCCCGCCTGCGCCCGCTGCTGCACGCCTCGCCGTTCCCGGACCGCTACGTCGTCAACGTCTCGGCGATGGAGGGCAGCTTCAGCCGGCGCAACAAGACCGCCGACCACCCGCACACCAACATGGCCAAGGCGGGGCTGAACATGCTCACCCGCACGATCGCGGGCGAGTACGCGGCCGAGGGCATCCACGTCACCAGCGTCGACACCGGCTGGGTCACCGACGAGCGGCCCCAGGCGACCCGGGAGGCGTTGCACGGCAAGGGTTTCCGGGTGCCGCTGGACGTCGTCGACGGCGCCGCGCGGGTCTACGACCCGATCGTGCGCGGCGTGCACGGCGACCCGGTGCACGGCGTGTTCCTCAAGGACTACCGGGTGGTGCAGTGGTAGAGATCGAGATCGCGTGTCCCGTCATGGCGGCTCCGGCCGTACCGCCGGCGGATCTGACGCTCCTGGAGCCCCTGCTGGCCCGCCTGTCCGACCCGGCGCACGTCGCCGGGACCGAGCGCTTCCCGCTGGGCACCCTGCAGGCCGACGGCCGCCTCGACCTGTGCAAGCAGGGGCTCGGCCCGGACGGGGTGACGCGGGTGCTGGACCGTGTGGTCGGGTCGGCTCATGCCGTACACCTGCTGCTTGGAACCAACGCTCTGGCCGCGCCCGGGACCGCGGCCCTGGCCGCGGCGCTCGCCCCCGGCCACGGCGTCCGGACGCTCTACCTGGGCTGCAACGCCATCGACGCGGGCGGCGCCGAGCCGCTGTTCGAGCGCCTCGCCGGCGACGAGACGGTGACCGCGCTGTGGCTCAAGCGCAACCCCCTCGGCGACGCGGGGGTCGCCGCGCTCGCCGCGATGCTGCGCACCAACACGGCGATCGACACCCTGGACCTGGTCAACACCGGGCTGACCCAGGCCGGGCTGGGCGAGCTGGTCGACGCGCTCGTGGCCCGGCCGCGCCCCGTCACCCGGGTCTTCCTCGGCGGCAACGGCCTCGGCCCGGCCGCCGCGCCGCTGCTCGGACGGCTGCTGGCCGACGGCGGCGTCACCGGGCTGTTCCTGGCGGCGAACCGCCTCGGCGACGACGGCATCGCAACGCTCGCGGACGCCATTTCCCGCAGCGGTACCACGCTGGGCCTGGGCGGCAACGGCCTGACCGACGCCGCCCCGCTCGCCGCGCGACTGTCCATGCTGGACGGCCTGGACCTGAGCCGGCCGCTGTCGCTGCGGGTCCTCGGCGCCACCGACAACACGATCGGCGACGCGGGCGCGTTCCGGCTCGCCGAGGCGCTGCCCGGCAGCCCGCTGCGCCGGCTCGACCTGCGCCACACGGGCGTGCGCGGCCGCGGCGCCAAGGCGCTGCTCGCCGCGGTGGAGACCGGCCGGACCGCGCTGCGCCGCCTCACGCTCGGCCCCGACGTGCCGCGGCGGGTCAAGCGGGTCCTCGCCGGCCTGCTGCCCGGGGGCGAGCCGCCGCTTTCGAGCGAGATCCTGAGCGTGTACCGGTGAGCGCGCTCATCGGCGAGGAGGCGCTGGGCAACTGGCGGCGCGTGCGGCAGTACGCGGTGCCGCGCCGCATGATCGAGCGGGCCACGGCCGCGCGGCTGGCCGGCGACTGGCGGGCCGCCTGCGCCGCCGCCGGGGTCGTCGTCGAGCCCGGCGAGGCCGAGCTGGCGCCGTTCGCCGACGATCTGCTGCACTTCGCGCCCGATCTGCTGCGCTGGCACCTGCCGCGCCGGCCCGGCCGGGGCGAGACCACGATCGCCCCGCGCAACCTCGTCATCCTGGCCCGCCGCGGCGATTCCCTGCTCGGCGTCGGCACGCCGCGGGTCGGGTTCGGCTCGCAGCGGCTCGTGCTGGTCGCCTGCGAAGAGATCGACGAGGATCGTTTCCCCGGGTCGTACGACTGGAGCGCGGCCCGGCACCGCTGGGACGCCCGGGAGGCCGACCGGCTCGCCGAGCGCACCTGCGGGCCGAACGCCACGCAGATCCTGGCCCTGCAGGACGCGGGGCAGACCCAGCAGGCGTGGGCCGATGCCGGGATCGACGTCCCCGACCCGCCCGACGCCGCCCGGAAGGACTTCGCCCGGTTCGACGCGGACCCGCACCGGGTGCTCGCCGCCGCCCGGGCCGGCCGCACCGCCACGTTCTCGGTCACCGTCAGCGGGCGCTTCGACCTGCGGCTGCACCTCGTCAACGGCGGGCCGGTGCACTCCGAGTGGGTGCGGGCGCGCTCGTGGACGCGGCCTGCCTCCCCCGACCGGCTCGACTACCTCGCGGTCCAGCGCCCGGTCGACCTGCACCTGGTCCGCACCGGCCTGCTCTCCCCCGCCGACCTGCACCCGCTCGTCGGCCCGCAACTGGCGCCCTTCGCCGCTGCGGCTCGGATTCCCGTTGTTCGCCGGGACGACGTCGTGCGGGTGCGGTGCGGCGGGCAGTGGCACGCGGTCGGCTGGGAGTCCGCGCGGCTGGCGATCCCGCACGACGCGGACGAGCGGCGGCGGGAGGAGGCGCTGCGGGCACTCGGCGGCACGCTGCACGGCTGCTTCGCGGCCGCCGAGGGGTGGGCGGACCGGGCGGACCGGCTGCCACGCAGGCTCGAGGAGCAGCGGCGCGACCTGCTGCTGCGCATGATGCACGGCGACCTCGATGGGGTCGTCGAGCGGCTCGACGCCGGCATGGACCCCCGCGCCCGGGACGTGCACGGGCGCACGCTGCTGCACCTCATCGCCGGCGTGGACTGGTGCGAGGGCTGGCCGGACCTGCTCGCCCGGCTGCTCGCCGCGGGGCTGGACCTCGAGGCGCGCGACCACGCCGGGCGCACTCCCCTGCACCTGGCGGTCCACCAGGACGGGTCGCCGCAGGTGGTGGGGGCGCTGCTCGACGCGGGCGCGGACCCGCATGCCGAGGACGCGCAGGGGTGGAGCCTGGCGGACCTGTACGATCGCCGCCGCGCGGACGACCTACCCCAGCTGCGCGGATTCTTCTCGTGAATTTTTGTCAGACCTCACGGCTACGCTCGCGGGCATGACGGAGGCACTGACCCTGCTCGCCGCGGCCGACGAGCTGCTCGCCGCGACCCGCGCCACCCGCGTCGAGCGGCGCGACAACGTCCAGCTCGAGGCGCTCGCGCTGGCCGTGTCGGCCAACCTGCCGGTGCTGCTGTGGGGCGAGCCGGGCATCGGCAAGTCCTCCGCGCTGCAGCAGCTCGCCGACCGGCTCGGGGTGCCGATGGAGACCGTCATCGCGAGCATCCACGAGCCGTCGGACTTCGCCGGGCTGCCCGTCGTCGGCGACGACCCGGCGACCCAGGGCGTGCCGATGGCCCCGCCGGACTGGGCGGTCCGCCTCACCCGCAACCGCGTCGGGCTGGTCTTCTTCGACGAGCTCTCCTCCGCCCCGCCGGCCGTGCAGGCGGCCCTGCTGCGGGTCGTGCTGGAGCGCCGGGTCGGCAGCCTGGAGCTCCCGCCGGGCGTGCGGGTCGTGGCCGCGGCCAACCCGCCGGCCTCCGCCGCCGACGGCTGGCATCTCAGCCCGCCGCTGGCCAACCGCTTCATCCACCTGCGCTGGACCCACGACCCGGCCGTCGTCGCCCGCGGCCTGGCCGGGACCTGGCCCACCGCCGACATCCCGCGCGTCGACCCCCGCCGCACCGCCTCGGCCCTGGCCCGCGCCCGCGGCACCCTGTCCGGCTTCCTCACCGCCCGCCCCGGCCTGTCCCACCACCTGCCGGCCGACGCCGAGGCCCGCGGCGGCGCGTGGCCGTCCCCGCGCACCTGGGAGATGGCCCTGCGCCTGCTCACCTTCGGCCTGGCCAGCGACGCCAGCCGCGAGGCGCTGTCGACGGCGATCGTGGGGGCGATCGGCGACGGGGCGGGGCTGGAGCTGATCACCTACCTCGACGAGCTCGACCTGCCCGACCCCAACCGGGTCCTGGCCAACCCGGACGCGTTCGCGCTGCCCCAGCGCGGGGACCGACAGCTGGCCTTCCTCACCGCGATCGTCTCGGCCGTGCAGTCCGACACGAGCCGCGCCCGGTGGGAGGCCGCATGGGCGGTCCTGGCCAAGGCGGTGGACGCGGGCGTGCCGGACGTGGCGGCGCGGGCCGCGACGGACCTGGCGGTGATGCGCGACAAGACGTGGCCGGTGCCGAAGACGATCGACGCGTTCCTCGACATCCTGCGCCTGTCGGGGGCCCTGTGACGACCGCCGGCCCGGCCGCGCCGCCGGTGTCCGCGCGCACGGCGCTGGATCGCACGAAGCTGCTCGCGGCGCGGTATCGGGCCGCCAAGGATCGGCCGTATCTGGCGACGGCGCTCTACGCGTTGTCGGTGGTTCCCTCATGGCATCTGCTGACGATGGGGGTGGACCGGCACTGGCGGCTCTACGTGAACCCGGATTTCGTCGCCGGGCACCCCGTCGAGGAGCTGGCCGGGGTGTGGATTCACGAGGTGGCGCACGTGCTGCGCGAGCATCACGGGCGGGCCGAGCGGCTGCGCGACGCCGACCGGGACGACTCCCACCGGGTCAATCTCGCGCAGGACTGCGAGATCAACGACGACCTGATCGAGGACGGGCTGGCGCTGCCCGCCGCGCGGGTGGAGCCGAAGACGTTCGCGCTGCCGACGGGGCGGCTCTTCGAGGAGTATCTGCCGGGGATTCCGCCGACGCCGGTCGTCCATGTTCAGTGCGGCTCGGGCGCGCACGGCGTCCCGGTGCCCGGCGAGCTCGACATCGACGGGGCGCCCGGGGTGCGCTCGGTCGAGGCCGAGGCCATCCGCCGCCAGACCGCCGAGGCGATCCGCGGCCACGCCCGCTCCCGGGGCCTGGTGCCGCACGGCTGGAAACGCTGGGCCGACGAGATCGCCGAGCCCGTGATCGACTGGCGCCGCCTGCTCACCGGCGCGCTGCGCCAGGCCGTGGCGTGGGCGAGCGGCGCGGTCGACTACACCTACGCGCGCCCGGGCCGGCGCAGCGCCGCCCTCCGCGGTGTGGTGCTGCCGAGCCTGCGCCAGCCGCTCCCCCGGGTCGCCATCGTCATCGACACGTCCGGCTCGATGGGCGACGACGAGCTGGCCGCGGCACTCGGCGAGGTGACGGGCGTGCTGCGCGCGGTGGGCATCCGCGGCAACCGGGTCACCGTCCTGGCCTGCGACGCCGACGTCCACGCCGTGACCCGCGTGACGAAGACCGAGCAGATCCAGCTCAGCGGCGGAGGCGGCACGGACATGAGGGTGGGCATCGCCCGCGCCCGGTCCAGCCCGGAGCCGCCCAACATCATCGTCGTGCTGACCGACGGCATAACCCCCTGGCCGGACGAGACCTCGTCGTGCCGCGTCATCGCCGGCCTGATCGGCCCCAACCCCCCGTCCGTGCCACCATGGATCGAGTCCGTCCACATCACCGACACCCCCCGCGCCGCCCGCCCCAGCTCATGACTCGAGCGCCGTCGATGGTCCGTTTCGACGGTGGGCGCAGGAGGCTGACCCGACCACCGCGGTCGGGCGGGGCTGCGGGCCGCGGCGCACGTCGCGCGGGCCGACGACAGCGTGCCCCGGCAGGGCACAAACCATGCGCTGGGCCGTGCCGCCAGGACGCCCGAAAATGTCATACCCCGGCAGTACTGTCCGCTTGTGCATCGCGACCAGCTGCAGCGGCGGGTCGGCAGGGACCTTCGTATCGCTTGCGGTCGTCGACTTTTGGCGACTGGGTTCACGTCTGTGGGGTGCTTAGCGTGAGGGTATGACTGATCACGAGCTGGGGTTCTCGCGGGGCGATCGGCTCGTCATGCTTGGCGGGTTTCCGCTTGCCGGGGGGTTGGCCGGGTGGTTCCTGCCCGTCGTGGCTCGGTGGCTGATCTCGCTCGACTGGGTCCCGTTCGCCGGGCCGCTGCGGCTGGTCGCGCACCTCGACTCGGGGTGGGGGCGGGCCGGGGTCCTCGCGGCCGGCCTGGTCGCCGGGGGTTTGCTCGGGGCCGGCGCCGTGCACGAGTCGTTGCGGGTCACGGTCGGGGACGAACTGCTGACGGTCGTTCGCGGGGAGGCTCGGCGTACGGTGGCCAGAAGCAGTGTCGACGCCGTCTTCATGGACGGCAGGCTGCTCGTCGTGCTCGATCGGGAATCCCGGCAGGTGATCCGGGACTCGCTGGAGAATCATGACAGCCCGGACGTGGCACGGGCATTTCTCGCGCACGGGTATCCGTGGGTCGACCACGATCCGTACCGTGAACTTTACCGGCGGTGGGTGCCCGACCTGCCCGATCTTCCGGCCGCCGTCAACGCGGTGCTGGCCGCCCGCGGCAAGGCGTTGGAGGCCGGCAGCGCCGCCGACGCGGAGGAGCTGCGGGACGAGGTGCAGAAGCTCGGGTACACGGTCCGGGACGTCGGCAAGGTCCAGCACTGGCGGCCGCTGGTGAAGCCGTGAGACGGACCCGCGACGTCGCCGTCGGGGTCGCCGCCACCCTCATCGGGGTCTTCGTGGCGCTCGTGGCCGCGGCCGCCGGACTCGACACCGAGACGCTGAGCGACGAACGGCTGCTGGTCTCGCTCGCGGTGACCGTGCCGAGTCTGGTGGTGCTGTGGTGGCGGCGAAAGTACCCCGTCGGCGTGGCGCTCGTGCTGCTCGCGCCGGGGGCCGTCACTGACATGGTGGGCGGGGTCACCGCCATCGCCGTGTTCACCGTCACCGTGCACCGGCGGCTGCGCACGGCGTTGTGGGTGGCGGGGCTGCACCTGCTGGTGCAGGTTCCGCTCAGCGTCCGCTATCCGGACCCGGACCTGGGGACCATCTGGGCCAGCACGTTCGGGTTCACGGTCCTGGCGATCGTCGTGGCCTGGGGCAGCGCGGTGCGGGCCCGCCGCGAGCTCGTCGCCACGCTGCGGGAGCGGGCGGCGCGGGCCGAGGCCGAGGCGGGGCAGCGGGCCGCGGTGCTGCGCGGGCTGGAGCGCGAGCGGATCGCGCGGGAGATGCACGACGTGCTGGCGCACCGGATCTCGCTGATCAGCCTGCACGCCGGGGCGCTGGAGATCCGCGACGACCTCAGCCGGGAGCAGGTCGCCGCGGCCGGGGGCACGATCCGGGCCAGCGCACATCAGGCGATGGAGGAGCTGCGGGAGATCCTCGGGGTGCTGCGCGCCGGCGAGAGCGAGAACCTGCGGCCCCGCCAGGGGCTCGAGGACCTCGACGAGCTCGTGGCGCAGGCGCGGGAGGCCGGCATGGCCGTACGGCTGGAGAATGGCCTCGGCGATCCGCGGGCGCTGCCGGCGGCGGTGAACCGGACCGCGTTCCGGCTGGTGCAGGAGGGGCTGACGAACGCCCGCAAGCACGCGCCGGGAGCCGAGGTGGCGGTCCGGCTGGAGCAGCGCGACGAGCTGCACGTGCGGGTCAGCAACCCGCTGCCGGCGGGGCCGGTCGCGCCGGGGCTGCCGGGCGCGCGCTCGGGGCTCGTCGGGCTCGGCGAGCGGGTCGCGCTGGCCGGCGGGCGGATCGAGCACGGGGTGCGGCGCGGCGCGGACGGGCCGGCGTTCACGCTGGAGGCGTGGCTGCCGTGGCTGAGGTGATCCGGGTCGTCGTGGTTGACGACGACGCGCTCGTGCGGGCCGGGCTGGGCATGGTGCTCGGCGGCGGCGCGGGCGTCGAGGTCGTCGGCGAGGCGGCCGACGGGGCGCAGGCGGTGCGCAGCGTGCGGGCGCTGCGCCCCGACGTGGTGCTCATGGACATCCGCATGCCGCGCATGGACGGCCTCGCCGCGCTCGAGGCGCTGCAGGCCGACAGGGCGCGGGTCGTCGTGCTCACCACGTTCGACACCGACGCGCACGTGCTGCGCGCGCTGCGGCTCGGGGCGCACGGCTTCCTGCGCAAGGACACGCCACCGCTGGCCATCCTGGATGCCGTACGCCGCGTCGCCACCGGCGAGCAGATCCTCTCCCCGTCCGTGGTGCGCCAGCTCATCGCGCACGTGGCCGCCGACGACCGCGGGGACGCGGCCCGGCGGGCGCTCACGGTGCTCACACCGCGGGAGCGCGACGTCGCCGACGCCGTCGCCGAGGGCCGCTCGAACGCGGAGATCAGCGCGGCGGTGCACATGAGCGTGGCGACCGTCAAGACGTACGTGTCGAGGATCCTGGCGAAGCTGCACTGCACGAACCGGGTCCAGGTGGCGATCCTGGTCCACGAGTCACGCCTCGACTAACGCCTGTACGATGCCGCGCTCCACCACGTGGCGCTGCTTGTAGGCCTCGGGATCGAAGGCCGGTGGCCGGCCGCCTCTGGACCCCCGCTCGCGCCGGTTGGCGTCCTGGTCGGCCTTGGACGGGACTGTTGCCCGGATGCCGCGCCGGCGCAGGTAGCGGCGGTTGGCCCGGGGACGTGTAGGCCTTGTCAACCAGAAACCCGGTCCGGGCGGGTGCGGGGCCGGCCACCACCCAACCGCGGGACCCGGGATCCCGTCCAGGACCGGCACGAACTGCGGGCTGTCCCCGCCCTAAGTAGACTCCGCCGCCGCGAAGCCATACAGGACTACGCCCAACGTCGACGATCCCCAGGTCTGAGCCAGCGAGATGGGCCGGGCCGCTCACGGCGGTGCGTTGGTCGGCGAGGGCCAGGCTTTGGTCGTCGGGTTCGGCGTCGATCTGGCGAGGGCGCGGGTGAGGTTGCGCCGCAGGGCGCGGATCGCGTCGAGGTGGGACCCCGGCGGGGGCGCGCATGGCCTTCCGATGGGAGGGCTTTGGCGCGCGGGTGTGGCGGATGGCGGTGTCGCGGATCGCCCTGCTGGGCGGGTTGGTCGGCGAGCGGGTCGGCCGGGGCGCAGAACGCGTCGACAGCCCGTTGGGGATCGCCTCGCGATAGGGGACAACCCATTCGTAGTCGCGGCGCGATCGGGCGCGTCACCGGCCGGTAACAGCGGCGTGTCCAGCCGTTGACAAAGCCCGGTGGGCCGCTCCAGGATGTATGCATGCCTAACGGGTACTGAATAGAAATTCACTACCCCGCCGCTTGGGTAACCTCCCGTCCCCACCACCGGCAAGCCCGATCAGACCGTCACCCTCGGCGTCGAAGCCAGCGACCCCGACGGCAACAAGCTCACCACCGCATGGTCCGCCAACGGCACGCCCCAGCTCATTACGGATCCGACATCCGCGTCCAGATCCCCAAGACCACCCACACCGGCCAACGCACCGTCATCGGCGCCGCCGTCTCCGACAACGGCCGCCCTCACCATCTATTTGCCTCAGTGCACTTGATTGCCACAAGACTGACCACCCCTGGGCGGAGGTGGCGGGAATGGCGAATCAGGCAACGAATTCGAGAGGACAATGACGTGATCGATCGTAGAATGATGCTCAAAGGGATCGGCGTGGCCACCGCCGGCGCTTTGGCGACCACCGCCACGGCCTCAGCCGCTTCAGCCGAAGCCGCGTCAGGGTCCGCAGATTCTGGCTCGACAAACCCCAGCACGACGCCCCAGCACGACGCATTCCAGGTGCCGAGGGGCCCGCGTGCTCGCGTGATGGTCTTCAACGATGCATTCGGCGATCCCGACGGCCTCTTCGCCTATGCGCATGCGTTGATGTGCAGCAGCACGCAGGTTACTGGTGTCGTGTCCTGCCTCAACAGGACCGGACGAGAGGCCAGCGGCCAGCAGTCGAAGACCCCCGCAACCGACGGCGTCGCCATCCTCAACGAGGTCGTCAAGAGGATGGGGCTGACAGGCAAAGTGCCGGTGCTCGCCGGGTCCGACACAGTCCTCGCCAACCGCACGACCCCACAACCGTCGGCTGCCGCGCGGGCCCTGATCGCCGAGGCCATGCGGACCGACACAACGTTGCCCCTGTTCGTCACGGTCGGCGGCACACTGACCGACGTCGCCAGCGCGGTCCTCATGGAGCCGGCGATCGCCAACAAGTTCACCTTGGTCTGGATCGGTGGCGGCCGCTACCCGGCCGGTGGGGCCGAGTTCAACATGACCCAGGACACGACGGCCGCGCAGGTGCTCTTCAATGATTCAAATGTGTCGATCTGGCAGATTCCGTCAAATGCATATGCCCAGATCGTGACGTCGGATACCGAGATCCAGCTCAACGTTGCTCCATGCGGCTCGATCGGGGCCTACCTCTGGGCGAAGCTCGTTGAACGGAAGAAGAGTCTTGCATGGGCAAACCTCGGCGAGACGTATGTAATGGGCGACAGTCCGCTCGTGATGGTGACCGCGCTGTCGTCCGCCTTCGGTGGCGTGAACTCCAGCAGCGCCACCTTCCAAACGGTCAACGCGCCGACCATCAACAACAACGGCACCTACACCGCTAACCCATCGGGCCGGAGTATCCGTGTCTACGACACCATCGACAGCCGGCTGCTCCTGGGCGACTTCTTCGCCAAAATGAAGCTCAACTTCGGACACTGACGGGCGGCTGAAGGGCCGGTCGATCTGGACCAAAGCATCCAGATCGACCGACCCCACAACGGTGATGCGAGTCGGGCCATTCAGGTCGACATCGAGAATGTCTCGCGCGTAGCGGGTGAGGGGGAGCCGTTACTGCCCGCACCGAAGCGGCCGGGCGCTCGTCGTTGTGGAGCAGGCGGCAGTTGATCGACGCAATCCGGTGGCGGGTCCGGGTCGGCACGCCGTGGCGGGACGTGCCGGACTGCTCTGGGTCCTGGTCCGCGGCCTATGCGCTGTTTCGCCGGTGGTAGCGAGACGGGACGTGGGCGCGGCTTTCGACCCAGAACGCCACAAACAGCGTCACGCCGTGGACTGCGGCATCACCGCCTCAAGCGCAATCGGGCTCGCCGTGCGCTACGAAGCCACCATGCGCATCGCCGCGATCAACGAGTGGCTCTGCCTTGATACGCACCTAGCGCCACCAGCCCGTCGAGGACCGCCTGCAGGCCGCGCTCGAACTGGGCCGCCATCGCTTCCGCGGCCATCGCCCGGCCGGCGACCTCTTGCGAGCCGGGTTCGTGGCTCGCCAGCAGCGCCGCCGTGTGCGGGAAGCGGCCGGTGGCCAGCCGCCGCAGGCCGTACGCCGTGATGGCCCGCACCGTTTCCGGGTCAGTCTCGGCGCGGGACTCGGCGGCGCGCAGGGCGCTGCCGAAGACGTACGCGTCGACCACCGCGAGCACCTCGAACCTGGCCGGCGCGGAGAGCCCGGTGCCGGCCAGCACCGCGAGGCTCTGCTCGAAGTGCAGCATCGCGTGTAGGGCCGATCGCCGGGCCCTGGCGCAGCGCGATCGCCCACGGATGCCGCGACAGCACCGCCCAGCCAGCCGCCGACCAGCACCGCCTCGGCCATGAGGTCGTCCATGAGCGCGAAGATCTCGTCCTTCGTCTCGACGTAGTTGTACAGCGTCATCGTGCTGGCGCCGAGGCGCGGCGACGTTACGCATGGACACTACGTCGATGCCCTCGGCGGCGGCGAGCTCCAGCGCGGCGGCCGCGATGGCGCGCGGGCGGCGTGGGCATTGGGCAAATCTGCCGTGCAGCGGGATCAGCGGTGATAGCGGTCCGCGATGAATCCCGGCTCGGCCTTGGGCGGCGTGGCCGGGGCCGGGAGCGCGGCGGCGGTGCTGGCGCCGAAGCCGCGCCCGAGGGTGCGCACCTGCTCCTCCATGGCCGGCACGCTGCGCCGGGCCTGCGACTCGACGACCTTCTCCGTCAGGCGGCTGTTGAGGAAGGTTCTCAGCCAGTACAGGAGCATGACGCTCCTGGGCACGAAGACCTTGCGGCGCCGGCGCTCCAGGGCGTCGGCGAACGCGGCCGCGCAGCGTTCGACGGACGTGGTCGAGCCCAGCGGCGGCGGCAGGCGGCGCAGGGAGTCCTTGAACGCGGGCAGGTCGTCCTGGGCGTCGCGGACGAGGTCGGTGTCGATCCAGCTCGGGTGGGCGGTGCCGACCGCGACGCCGTGGTGGGCGACCTCGAGGCGCACGGCGTTGCCGAAGTGCTCGACGCCGGCCTTCGAGGCGCAGTACGGCGCCATCCCGGGCAGTGCCACGAACGACGCGGCGGAGGCGACGATGAGCAGGTATCCCCGGGCCGCGATCAGGTGCGGCAGGCAGGCCGCCGCGGTGCGCATGACGCCGATGAGGTTGACCTCGACCGTGCGCACCAGCGCGTCCACGTCCCCGGTGGCCATCGTGCCGCGGCTGGCCACGCCCGCGTTGGCCATGACGGCGTCGATGCGGCCGTACGCGCCCAGCACCCCCTCGACGGCGGCCGCCATACTGGCCTGGTCGGTCACGTCGGCGGCGAACCACACCGCGCCGATCTCGCCGGCGAGCCGCTCCAGCCGCTCGGGCTCCAGCCCCACCAGGGCGAGCCGGGCACCGCGGGCGGCGGCCGCGCGCGCGGTGTGTTCACCGATACCGCGGGCGGCGCCCGTGATCAGCACCACCTGGCCGGACAAGCTGCGCTTCACCCGCGGGGCTCCTCCCATCGGCGGTACCGTTCAGTACCAGGCAAAATAACATCCGGGACATTGTCGCGAAAGGTCAGGGCAGCCGCATGACGAGCACCAGGACCGCCGAGGAGCTGCGGCAGGACCTCACGGGCGGGCTGGGCGAGGCGATCGCCGCGAAGGGTTACGCGGCCACGACGATCGCCGACATCGTCATGCACGCCCGCGTGTCGAAGCGCACGTTCTACGAGCACTTCGCCGACAAGGAAGCCTGCCTCATGGCCCTCTACGAGCAGGGCTGCGGGCACCTGCTGGCCGTGGTGCGCAGCGCCGCCGCCGAGGGCGGCAGCGGCCGGCCGTGGAAGGAAATGGTCAACAACGGGGTGACGGCGTACCTCACGGCGCTGGAGAGCATGCCCGCGGCGACCCGCACGCTGCTGGTCGAGGTCCAGGCGGCCGGGCCGCGGGCGTTCCGGCTGCGCCAGCAGATGCAGCGGCGCTTCGCCGACGCGCTGGTCGAGGTCGTGGAGGCCGCGCACGCCCGGGACCCGGCGATCCCCCGGCTGTCGCCGCTGCTGGCCGTCGCGCTGGTCGGCGGCGTGCACGAGATGATGCTGCAGGTCTCGGACCCGTACACCGGCGCCGGACCGTCCTTCACCACACTCGCGCCCGCCGTGGACGAACTCGTCTACGCGATCCTTACGAATCCGTGGCAGACGGCGGATGGAATGATCGGGCGTACAGACGGGTTGCAGGCTTAAAACAGAGGAAGGGACTCGTTGCGGTGCTGAACCCCAGCGGACTTTACGAGCTCACTGACGAACTGCCGGCGGCCGACCGGCCGGTGCTCGTGCACGCGCTGACGGGCTTCGTCGACGCCGGCAACGCCGCCCGCCTAGCCCGCGAGCACCTGCTGTCGGTCGGCTCGCCGCGCACGATCGCCCGGTTCGACCTCGACCAGCTCTACGACTACCGCAGCCGCCGCCCGGCGATGCTGTTCGTGGAGGATCACTGGGAGCACTACGAACAGCCCGCGCTCCTGCTGCGCGTGCTGCGCGACGCCACCGGCACCGAGTTCCTGCTGCTGGACGGCCCCGAGCCGGACCTGCAGTGGGAACGCTTCACCGCGGCCGTGCTGGAGCTCATCGAGCGCTTCGACGTGCGCGCCACGGTCGGCCTGACCGCGATCCCGATGGCCGTGCCCCATACCCGCCCCACCGGCGTGACCGCGCACGGCACCAGCCGCGACCTGATCGCCGGCTTCGAGCCGTGGCTGCAGCGCGTCCAGGTGCCCGGCAGCGTCGGCAACCTGCTGGAGTATCGCATCGGCCAGCAGGACCGCGACGCGTTCGGCTTCGCCGTGCACGTGCCGCACTACGTGGCCCAGGCCGAGTTCCCGGCGGCGGCGGAGAAGCTGCTGTCCTGCCTGGCCGACGCGACCGGCCTGCGCGTGCCGATGGACGAGCTGCACGCGGCCGCGGACTCGGTGCGCGCCGAGATCGACGTGCAGATCGCCCAGGCCGACGAGGCGGCGTCGCTGGTGCGGGCGCTCGAGGAGCAGTATGACGCCTTCACCCGCGGCCGCGTCGGCAACAACAACCTGCTGGCCGAGTCGCCCGCCCCGCTACCGACGGCGGACGAGATCGGCGCCGAGCTGGAGCGCTTCCTGGCCGAGCACAGCCGCGGCGACGAGCCACCCATCGGCTGATCCCGCCACGGCTCGGCGGCGGGGAACGGACGAGGCTACCAGCGCGTCGGGGGACCGCGGCCGCGCCTGCGCGCGGCCCGCGCCGCGCCGCGCCACGGCCCGCCTGCCGCCGCCTTGTCGCCACGAGCTAACTTGCCGATAGAAGCTGGCCTGTCGATACGAGCTGCGCGCGGTCCTCGGCGGGCCGCGCGCTCATCTAATTGCTATGCTAGCGTGCCCGAAAAAGTCCGTCGCCGAGCGTGAGCGCGACGCTACCAGGCGGTGCCGGTCAGGCGTTCGTACACCTCGACGTAGCGGGCGCGGGTCAGGGCCACCACGTCCGGCGGGACTTCCGGGCCCGGGGCGGTCTTGTTCCAGCCGCTGCTCAGCGACCAGTCGCGGACCAGCTGCTTGTCGAAGGAGAACTGCGTCCGGCCCGGCTCCCACTGCTCCAGCGGCCAGAAGCGGGACGAGTCCGGGGTCAGCACCTCGTCGGCGAGGAGCACCGAGCCGTCGGCGGTGCGGCCGAACTCCAGCTTGGTGTCCGCCACGATGATGCCGCGCTCCGCCGCCAGGGCCGCGCCGCGCGAGTACACCCGCAGGGTCAGGTCGCGCAGCTCCTCCGCGAGCTCCTTGCCGATCTGCTCGCGGACCTCGTCCAGCGTCACGGGCTCGTCGTGCTCGCCCATCGGCGCCTTGGTGGTGGGGGTGAAGACGGGCTCGGGCAGGTGGGAGCCCTCGACCAGGCCGGGCGGGAGCGCAACGCCGGAGACCTCACCCCGGGAGTTGTACTGCGACAGCCCGAGGCCCGTGAGATAGCCGCGCGCGATGCACTCGACCGGCAGTATGGCCAGGCGGCGGCAGCGGATGGCGCGGCCGGCGAACTCGGCGGGGACGTCGGTGGCCGAGATGACATGGTTCGGCACGAGGTCGGCGAGCTGCTCGAACCACCACAGCGAGAGCCGGGTGAGCACCGCGCCCTTGTCCGGGATCGGCGTCGGCAGCACCACGTCGTAGACGGAGATGCGGTCCGAGGCGACCAGGATCAGGTCGTCACCGTCGGCGTAGACGTCACGGACCTTGCCCGAGTGCAGGAGTTTCACACCGCAGAGCCTACTGGTCGGCGCGTAGGGTGAAACACGCCACACCCAGCCTGAGGAGGTCGGTATGACCATCGATCCCGCGAAGACCGCCATCGTGCTCATCGAGTATCAGAACGACTTCGTCTCCGAGGGCGGCGCGTTCCACGGCGCCGTGCAGGGCGTGATGGAGAAGACCGACATGATGGCCAACACGCGCAAGGTCGTCGCGTCCGCCCGCGCCGCCGGGGTGACCGTCATCCACGCGCCGATCACGTTCGCGCCCGGATACAACGAGATCACCTCCCATCCGTACGGCATCCTCAAGGGCGTCGTCGACGGCAACGCCTTCGTCAAGGGCGGGTGGGGCGCCGAGATCGTGGACGACCTGGCTCCCCAGCCCGGCGACATCGTCGTGGAGGGCAAGCGCGGGCTGGACACGTTCGCCAGCACCAACCTCGATTTCATCCTGCGCAGCAAGGGCATCACCACGATCGCCCTGGGCGGGTTCCTGACCAACTGCTGCGTCGAGTCGACGATGCGCACCGGCTACGAGCACGGCTACCAGGTCATCACCCTGCAGGACTGCGTCGCGGCCACCTCGGCCGAGGAGCACGACAACGCGCTGAAGTACGACTTCCCGATGTTCTCCACGCCCATGTCCGGGGCCGACTTCGCCGGCCGGCTTCAGGCCGGTCGGTAGTAGCGGACCGCCAGGCCACCGGCGACGAGGAAGCTCACGCCGAGCACGAGCAGATGCTGCGGGTGCGGGGCGTCGCCGGCCCACGCCGCCTGGATGGCCTGGCGGAACGCGCCCAGCGGGGTGAAGTCCCCGATGCGGCGGATCACTCGCGGCAGGTACTCGACCGGCACGTACAGCCCGGCGAAGAACGCCGACGGGAACCACAGCGCGAGCGCGTAGCCGGTCGCCGCCTTGGCACTGCCGGCGATCGAGGCGACCAGCAGCCCGATCGGGAACAGCCCGAGCAGGCCCAGCAGCAGCACCGGGATCACCAGCAGCGGGTCCGGCAGGTGCATGTCCAGCGCGGCGACGCCGATGACCAGCGTGAGCGACGTCGAGAACAGCACCACCCCGGCGTTCATGACCAGCTGGGCGCCGAGCAGGGCGGCGGGCTTCACCGGGGTGGTGGCGAAGCGGCGCAGGACGCCTTTTTCGCGGTACCCGGCCAGCACCGTCGGCAGCATGAAGAACGCCACCATCGCCATCGACACCATGACGGACATCGACGGGATGAGCGTGTCGATGCCGCGGTGGCCGCCGAGGGCCGGGTCGGGCCGGTGGACGCTCGCCGGCAGGCCGAAGACGACCAGCAGGGCGACCGGCAGCAGCACGGTGAACATCGGGGCCGCGATCTCGCGCAGCATCAGCTTCGTCTCGATGACGGCCAGGCGGGTCAGGGCGCCCATGGTCAGGACTCCTCGCCGGTGAGGGCGACGAAGGCCGACTCGAGATCGGCCTGGACGATGTTCAGCGCGAGGGGGACCACCGAGCGGGCGGCCAGGGCCGTGGACACCTCGTGGGCGAGGTTGCCGCTGCCGGTGACGGTCCAGATGCCGTCCTCGGCGCTGGCCGAACGCACCCCCGGTACCGCTGCCAGAACGCACTTCTCGATGGGAACCGAAGGCTGGAAGGTCACGGTCACCCCGCTCGGCACCCGCCGGATCAGCCCGGCCGGCGAGTCGATCGCCACCGTGCGGCCGCGGTCGATGACCGCGATCCGGTCGCACAGCCGCTCGGCCTCGTCCATGAAGTGGGTGACGAGCAGGACCGTGACGCCCCGGTCACGGATGTCGCCGATGAGCTTCCAGGTGTCGCGGCGGGCCTGCGGGTCCAGGCCGGTGGTGAGCTCGTCGAGCACCGCGACCTCGGGCGAGCCGACCAGCGACAGGGCGATCGACAGCCGCTGCTTCTGGCCGCCGGAGAGCCTCCTGTACTGCTGGGCGCCGTGCTCGGCGAACCCGAGCTGCTCCAGGAGCGGCGCGATCGGGGCGGGCCGGGAGTAGAAGGAGGCGAAGAGCTCCATCGCCTCCCGGACGCGGATCCGGTCGGGCAGCTGCGACTCCTGCAGCTGCACGCCGAGGCGCTGGCGCACCGCCGGGTCGCCCGGGTCCAGGCCGAGGACCCGCACGCGGCCGCCGTCGGCGCGGCGCAGGCCCTCGACGCACTCGACCGTCGTGGTCTTGCCGGCGCCGTTGCGGCCGATGATGCCGAAGATCTCGCCGCGCTCGACCGAGAAGGTCACGTCCCGCACGGCGGCGCGGTCGCCGTAGCGCTTCTGCAGCTGCTGCACGTCGATGACTGTCATGCCGAGAACTCTCTCGATTTCCGCGACCGGGCAGAATGGCGCTGGATGCCGGCGCGGGGTGGAGTTTTCTGCACCCCCGCCCGGCAGCCAGGGCCGATGTGGGCGCGGACGGGGGAAGCGAGGCTCGTTGGCATGACGTACCTCAGGGCCCTCGCCCGCAGCGCGGCACTGCTCGGCATGGCCGTGCTCGCCCTCGGCCAGCTCCTGTTCACCGTCGTGCCGCTCATGGTCGGCCTGATCCACGTGGCCGTGCTGGCCCGGTGGCTGACGAACCGCTGGCGGGCGGTGTTCGGCGGCTGGCTGGGCCGGGAGATCCCGGCGCCCTACCTGCCGCCGCCCCCGCCGCCGGAGCCGGACTCCGAGGGGCTGTACCAGCACGACACGCAGCTGTACCGCTCGCCGCGCGTGCCGAACTACCTGCGGCGGGTCGACTGGTTCTCCCACGATCCGGCGCTCGGCCGCGACCTGCGGTGGCAGCTGACGTTCCCGTTCGTGGTGCTGCTCGTCATCCCGCTCGGCCTGCCGGTCGCGCCCCGCGCGGTGCGCACGGTCGCCCGGTGGAGCGAGCGCCGGCTGGGCCCGTCGTCGTCGGCGCCGCGCCGCACGCAGCCGAGCCGCACCAACCAGGTGCTGCTCGCCTGGGCGCGCTGCGGGCTGCTGTCGCTCAGCGCCGTGCTGCAGGTCGGGCTGTTCGCGGTCACGGTGGCGTGCTTCCTGCTCGGCTTCGGCCTCGGCATCGTGTTCCTGATCCCGGTGGGGCTCACGCACTTCCGGTGGCTGGCGAACCTGCGCCGGTCGTACGCGGCCTGGGGCGGGGTCGCCGTCGAACGGCCCTACACCAGGCAGCTGCGGCCCGAGCTGCGCGACGACGGGCTGTACCGGGTGGGGCGCTCGCTGTACAAGACCGAGGGCATGGCGGAGTTCAACGCCCGCTGGCAGTGGGTCTGGCACGACGCCGCGTCCTGGCGGGACCTGGTGTGGCTGTTCACCGACGCGGCCGTCACCGGGGTCATCGCCGGCCTGCCGGTGCTCGCCGGGGTGTACGGCGGGTGGGGCCTCGTGCTGCCGTGGGTGTGGACCCGGGCGTTCGGGGCACAGTGGGGCCGCTGGTACGGCGCCGTCGCCGGCAACCGCACCGCCGGCCTCGCGGTCGGTGTCCTGCTGGTGGCCGGGGCGTTGGCGACCGCGCACCCCGCGCTGCGGCTGGCGTCGCGCTGGACGGCGCTGCTGCTGCGCCCGACCGCCAAGGAGGAGCTGCGCCGGCGGGTCGAGCGGCTCACCCGGACCCGGGCCGACGCCGTGGACGCGCAGGCGGCCGAGGTACGCCGCATCGAACGCGACCTGCACGACGGCGCTCAGGCGCGGCTCATCTCGGTCGGGCTGACCCTCGGCGCGATCGAGCGGCTCATGGACACCGACCCCGACGCCGCCCGCAGGCTCGTCGCGCAGGCCCGGGAGACCTCGAAGGTGGCCCTGTCCGAGCTGCGCGACCTGGTCCGCGGCATCCACCCGCCGGTGCTGTCCGAGCGGGGCCTGCCCGACGCGGTGCGGGCCCTGGCCCTGGACACGGGGGCCGAGGTCACCGTCACCGGGCGGCTCGCGGGGCGGCTGGCAGCGCCGGTCGAGTCGGCGGCGTACTTCGCGGTCAGCGAGCTGCTGGCCAACGCCGTCCGGCACGGGCACGCCGAGCACGTCACCGTCGACCTCCGCCACCGCGACGGGCTGCTGCGGGTGACCGTCACCGACGACGGCGACGGCGGCGCCGACCCGTCGCGCGGCACTGGGCTGCGCGGGATCGAGCGGCGGTTGGGTACCTTCGACGGGACGCTCGCCCTGAACAGCCCAGTGGGCGGGCCGACCGTCGCGACGCTGGAGCTGCCGTGCGCGTTGTCCTCGCCGAAGACCTCTACCTCCTGAGGGACGGCCTGGTCCTGCTGCTGCGCAGCCACGGCTTCGAGATCGTGGCGGCCGTCGACAACGGACCGGCGCTGCTCGCGGCGTTGCTGGAGCACCGCCCGGACGTGGCCGTGGTCGACGTGCGGCTCCCGCCGAGCTTCACCGACGAGGGGCTGCAGGCCGCCCTGTCCGCCCGCCGCGAGGTGCCCGGCCTGCCGGTGCTGGTGCTCTCCCAGCACGTCGAGCAGCTCTACGCCCGGGAGCTGCTGGCCGACGGCACCGGGTCGGTGGGCTACCTGCTCAAGGACCGCGTGTTCAACGCCGAACAGTTCGTCGATGCCGTACGCCGGGTGGCCGCCGGCGGCACCGTCATGGACCCCTCGGTGATCGCGAAGCTCGTCGCCCGCCCGACCCCGCAGACCGGCGCCCTCACCCCGCGCGAGCGCGAGGTGCTGACCCTGATGGCGGAGGGGCGCTCGAACGCGGCCATCGCCAAGCAGCTGTTCCTCAGCGAGAGCGCGGTGAACAAGCACATCGCGAGCATCTTCGGCAAGCTGAACCTGCCGGTCGCAGGCGACGACAACCGCCGGGTGCTGGCGGTGCTCGCCCACCTGCAGGGCGCCTGAGGACCCGGGCTACTCGATCCGCAGCACGATCTTCCCCCGCCCGTGGCCCGTCTCGATCTCCCGGTGCGCCGCGGCGGCCTCCTCCAGCGGGTACGCGCGCCGGACGTGCCACTGCGTGCGGCCGGCCGCGTACAGGTCGATGAGCTCGGCGAGGGCCTCGGCGCTGCGGCGGCCCTGGATGCTGCCGAGCCCCAGCTCCTCGATGCGGGCATGCTCGACCAGGGTGATGATCCGCCGGCGGTCCGCCACCAGCTCGAGGGACGTCTCGAGGGCCGCACCGCCGGCGCCGTCGATCGCGGCCGTGACGCCCTGCGGGGCCAGGGCGCGGACGCGGGCGGCCAGGCCCGGGCCGTACACCACGGGAATCGCGCCGAGAGAACGCACGTAGTCCTGGTTGGCCTCGCTCGCGGTGCCGATGACGCTCGCCCCGCGCAGGCGGGCGAGCTGGACGCCAGCCGTGCCGGTGCCGCCCGCGGCGGCGTTGACGAGCACGGTGTCGCCCGGCCCGGCGCCGATCGCCGTCAGGGCCAGGCGGGCCGTCTGCCATCCGGCCGTGAAGCCGCCGGCGACCTCCCACGGCACGTCCGCCGGCTTGACGGTGACCTGGTCGGCGGGGACGACGACGTACTGCGCGTACGCCCCGAACACGCTGAAGCCCAGCACCTGCGTCCCCTCCGGCACCTGCGGCGTGCCCTGGTCGACGACGCCGGCGAACTCGTTGCCCGGGATCTGCGGGAGCGTGACGGTCGCGTACGGCGGGACCCAGCCCCGGCGCAGCGCCGCGTCGAACGGCTGGACACCGGCGGCGCGCACCCGAACGCGCACCTGTCCCGGTCCCGCCTGGGGTTCGGGCAGGTCGAGGGTCCGCAGGACGTCGGGCGGGCCGGGCTCGGCGAAGGCAGCAGCTCTCATGGGCTCGACTCTGCGACCTCAAGCGCGCTTGAGGTCAACACCCGGCGCTGTGGCCTTGAGCGCGGTCGTGGTCGATGCGGTAGCGTGCATGCCGCGCGGCGAGTACTCAGGGAGTCGACGATGGTGAACGCGAAGGACTGGGTCGTTGTCGGGCTCGACAACGGCGGCACGGCGAACAATGCCACGGTCCTGGACCGCGATGGCACGTTCCTGGTGGACGGCCTCGTCGAGGTGCCCAGCCGGGTGCTCGACGGCCCGGAGGCGGCGATCGAGGCGCTCGCCGCCGCGTTCGACAACATCCTCGCGGTGACCAAGGTCGACCGTTCCCACGTGGTGGCCGTCGGCCTCGACACCCCCGGCCCGGCCAGCGCCGACGGGGTCATCTCCTCCAAGGGCGCGACGAACTTCTCGCAGCCGGCCTGGTGGGGCTACGACTTCCGCGGTGGCCTGGAGCGGCGGCTCGGCCTGCCGGTCGTCTACAACAACGACGGCAACGCGGCCGCCCTCTACGCCCATCACGTGTACTTCGGCGCTGACGCCGACGCCAGGTCCTCGGTCTCGGCGATCGTCGGCACCGGCCTCGGCGGCGGCGTCGTCGAGGGCGGCAAGATCGTCAAGGGCGCGGCCGGCATGGCGGGCGAGCTCGGCCACGTGCACATCCCGATGCACGGCCTGCTCGAGGAGGGCCAGCCGTTGCCCAGCTGCGGCTGCGGCTTCCTCGGCGACGTGGAGAGCATCACCTCGCTCACCGGGATCGTGCGCAACCTCCTGCCGTACTGGCTCACGCGCTTCCCCGACCACCCGCTGCACGCCGCCGAATCCGTCAAGGCCGCGGCCAAGCAGGTCCGCTCCTACGCCGAGCAGGGCGACGCGCTGGCCCTGAGGATCTTCGAGCAGCAGGCGATGGGGCTCGGCCGCCTGTTCACGATCGCCGCCAACTTCACCGACCCCGACTGCTATTTCGTCGGCGGCGGCGTGGTGGAGGCGGCACCCCACTTCCGGGACTGGTTCCTGGCCCGCGTCCGCGAGCACACGCTGCTGCGCGAGGAGCAGACCGCGGTCGCCGAGTTCGCCCTGGTCCCGGACCGCGACATGGCCGGCGCCCGGGGCGCCGCGATCGCCGCGGCGGGCACGGTCGTGGCGTAGGTTCTTCCTGGGCCCTTTCGGATTCAGGCCGTCTCGACCGGCGCCGGGGCCCTCGCCACGTTCTCGCCGAGCAGGTTGAGCTGCCCCTTGTCGTCGCGCTGCCAGCGCCGCCCGGCGGCGTCGGTGAAGCGCAGCTCGACGTGCATGTCGGCCGACGGCGCCAGCCGGATGGTGCCGTCCTCGTTGATGCGGTCGCGCTCGACGGGCCCGCTGGTCTCCTCCTGATCGAACCCGGCGTACACCTCGGGCTGCTCCCCCGGCGGAACGATGCGCACCTTCCGCACGGCGGTCCAGGCCGCGGGCGGGTCACGGAAGACGATCTCGACGTCGTACACCGGGGCCTGCCCGGCGTTGCGCACCGCCGCCCCGACCACGCCCCGGGTGATGATCTTCTCGAATGTCTCGCGCTCGCTCACGGCCCAGGCACACACCCGCTCGGCGTCCTTGCGCTCCTCGGCCAGCCGGTAAGCGGCCACCAGCCCGGCGGCGGCGACCACACCCTGCCGCGCGGCCTGCAACGCCATCCAGCCGACGTACACGCCCGCACCGGCCACGAGCACGGCAAGCATCGCGGCGACGAGAAGCCCCACGCCGCCCATGTTGTCATGAAATTTCGTATGAGACCGGGCATTCGACTCAAGCTGTCAACGACGGCCTCCCCCGGCGAACCCGGACGGCTTCCCGGTCCGACATTCCCATCCCGGCACTGTGCCGCAACCCCCGCTCGTCCTCGACCCACCCTCACGCCGCGTCACAGCCCCAGCCCAGCCCCGATCCACCCTCACGCCGCGTCGCAGTTCCGGCCGGGACCGGCGCGGGGTGGGCGATGAGGGCGGGGCACTGGGAGAATCGGGCGCGTGAGCAACCTGGAGGGGCAGCCGGCCGAGGTGGACCTGCCCGTGGACACCGAGGCCGGGCCGTGCGCGGAGTTGCTCGAGGGGCGGGACGTGCCGCTCGGGCGATACACGGTGGTGCGGCGCAGCCTGCCGAACAAGTCACGGCGCACCGTCGGGGCCTGGTGCTTTCTCGACCACTTCGGGCCCGAGGACGTGACCGGCGGACCCGGCATGCGGGTGCCGCCGCATCCGCACATCGGGCTGCAGACCGTCAGCTGGCTGCTGAGCGGCGAGGTCCGCCACCGCGACAGCCTCGGCTCCGATCAGGTCATCCGGCCCGGGCAGCTCAACATCATGACGTCCGGGCGGGGCATCGCGCACTCCGAGAACTCCCCCACCGCCAAGCCGCCCATCCTGCACGGCCTGCAGCTATGGGTCGCCCTGCCGTCCCCGGACCGTGACCGCGCCCCGGCCTTCTCCCACATTTCCGATTTGCCCGAAATTTCGGATAAGTCGGTAAAGATAACGGTCGCGGTCGGTGAGCTGGAGGGTGCCGCATCGCCGGCCGAGGTGCACAGCGAGCTCCTCGGCGCCGACATCGAGCTGGGTGCAGGAGCCGGTGCCGGGATCCGCGTGCGACAGGACTTCGAGCACGCCGTCGTCGTCACCGGCGGCCGCGCCCGCGTCGAGGGGGTCGAGGTCACGCCGGGATCGCTGCTGTACCTCGGCGCCCACCGCGACCACCTCCGCCTCGAGGCCGACGGCGAGGCGCGGCTGTTCCTGCTCGGCGGCGTGCCGTTCGAGGAGGAGCTCGTGATGTGGTGGAACTTCGTCGGCCGCTCGCACGAGGAGATCGTCGAGGCCCGCGCGGACTGGATGAAAGGTTCGGACCGCTTCGGCACCGTCCCCGGCGGCGAGGACCCGCTGCCGGCCCCGGGCCTGCCCACCACAAGGCTGATGCCACGCCCACGCCACCGAAAGGCGTGAGCCGACGCCTTGCGAAAAAGGCGCCGGCTCATGCGGTACGGCCAAATCTAGAGCAGTTTCCAAAGGTGATCGGCGGTCCCGTTGTCGTCGAACTGCACGACCTGCGCGCTGTTGGCGCTCGACATTCCGGAGACGCCCAGCACCTTCATGCTGTGCTGGACCTGAATCCGATACCAACCGTCACCGTTGTCGATGAGCCGCCACAGGTGGTCGGCGCTGCCGTTGTCGTCGTACTGCTGCACGGGCGCGCTGTTCGCCGTCGACATGTTCTGCACGGCGAGGAGCTTCCCGCTGTTCTGGTTCTGGATTTTGCACCAGCCGCCGCCCGCGTCGATCAGGCGCCAGTTGTGGTCCGCGGTGCCGTTGTCGTCGTACTGCACGACATTGGCGCTGTTCGCCGTCGACATTCCGGAGACGCCCAGCACCTTGAGGCTGTTCCTGTTCTGGATCCGCTTCCACGAGATCGGTGCCGTGGTGCCCTCGACGCGCATTTCCAGGATGCCGCCGGAGACGCCGGAGTTGAGCTGCACGACCACGCGCAGCGCCGACGTGGTGACCGAGTTGAACGTGACCCGGTTGAAGGTGTTCAGCGCGACACCGTACGCCGACGCTCCGCTCACCGCCGTCCACTGCCCGGCGGCGTTGAGGTACTGCACCTGCCACGACTGCGGCACCCGGCACTGCCCGACGCCGGTGTCGTCGAACCAGTACACCGAAACGGCCCCGGTATTGATCGGCGTCGCGTAGGAAAGCTGCGCCCACTCGCTCGTGCCGAGGTGATCCCACCAGGTCAGGCGCGGGATACTCGGGTCGCCGGAGCTGCTCGGCACCTTGCCGTCGTTGATCGCGCCGACACTGTCTCCACCCCAGCACCAGGACGCGGACGCGGTCGCCGGGATCGACCACTCGATCGCGTCCGAGCCGTCGCTGATGCGCGGGAACGTGGTGATCCTGACCCGCTGCGCGCCCATCGGCAGCAGCTGTACGGTCTCGTTCGGCTGGGTCGAGCGGGCCGGGCTCTGCTGCAGGGTGCGCACGATTCCCTCGGCGTCGGCCTGCCAGTTCGGGATCTTCCGGGCGGTGACGCTCAGCGAGATCGGCGCCCCGTCCCGGGTGAACGGGTTCGCGGCCAAAGGTCCGGACCTTCTGGTCACGGCGACGGCCGGGTTGTTCGGGTCCAGCAGCAGGCCGTAGTTCCAGGCGGAGTCGGTGTACACCTCGTTGCTCGGCCACGCGTCGGTGCCGCCGATGCGCGACCAGCGCTCGGCGATGGACAGCGAGAACGTGAGCGGGCCGTTGTCGACACTGATCGCGTTGCCGTTCCTGGCCCACGTACGCACCGTGGTGCGCATCGGCAGTGTGACGGTGACCTTGTCGCCGTTGTTGAAGGTCTGGTCCACGATGACGAACGAGCCGGATTGCAGCGCGCCGGTGACCAGGGTGCCGTTGACGCGGACCTGGGCGCCGGTGGACCAGCCGGGGATGCGCAGGTACAAGGGGAAAGCCACCGGCCCCGGCGTGCTCAGCGTGAGCGTGATCGTGTCGCTGAACGGGTAGTCGGTGTCCTCGACGACGGTGACGGTGGTGCCGCTCGCGCCGACCTTGGCGGTCACCTGCGACGCGCCGTACATGGCCGCGCACAGCCCGTTGTCCCACGTGCCGAACCACAGCTCCTGCGCGTAGTACGGCCAGCCCATCCCGTAGTTGTGCGGGCAGCAACGGTAGTTGTGGATGCCCAGCATGTACGCGAGCATCGGGAAGCCGTTCTGGAACTGCCCCTGCGTGAGCGTGCGGTCCGTCAGCGCGATGCTGTTCGCGCTCGTGATGTAGTGGATGCCCTTCTGTGCCGGGTCGAGCGCGGCGGGTAGCGAGTTGAACGCCAGGTCCTCGCAGCGATCCAGCCACACTGAGTCACCGGTCATGCGCGCGAGCATCTGGTGGGAGTGCATGAACTCGACGATCCCGCAGGTCTCGAAGCCCTGGCGGGGATCGGTGTACCCGGTGCGGCAGTTCTCGTCGCCGGCGAACCCGCCGCCGGGGAAGTTGCCGTAGAGCCCCATCACGGTGTTGTAGTCGTTGTACGTGGCCTGCGGATACTTCGGGTCGGCGTCGAGCAGCCCGAACTGCGCCGGCTCGCGGAAGCCCTGCGCGAGGTTGACGTTGTGCCAGTCCGGGATACCGTTGGTGTAGTCGGCCGACCCGGCGTGGATCTTGCGCACCAGGTCGAGCAGCCAGCTCTCGCCGGTCCGGTTGTACAGCCAGTAGATACTGTCGATGTTGTCGCCCCAGCGCAGGGCCGCCCAGCTGCGGTTGAACACGGCCGCCGGCTGCGCGTTCTGGAACTGGAAGTACTTGCGCATGAACGGCACGACGCGGGTGTCGCCGCTGTACTCCACGAACGAGCGCAGCGCGTCCAGCAGCGGCATGTGCGGCCAGAAGTCCGGACCGTTCTCCAGGCTGGTGCGCAGGCTGCTGGGGCCGAAGAACCCGTCGGATGCCTGGTTGGCGATGATCCCGTCGATCCACTGCCGCGCGAGCGTGAGGATGCGGGTGTTGCCGGTGACGTACCCGAGGTCACCGAAGCCTCGCAGCCAGTAGGGCAACTCCTCCCAGGCACCCTTGGTCTTGTCGACCCAGCCACAGTTGTTGTACTGCAGGTAGTCGCTGACCTCGGTCATGCGCCCGCACAGCCCGTCGGCCTCGATGTTGAGCTGGTTGCGAAGCCACCCGCGCGGCTGGACCGCCCCCGGCGGAAGCTTCAGGAACGGCGTCGCCTTGAGCGGCGCGAGGTTGGGCGCGTACTGTCCGCCACGCGCCCCGGCGGTGACGGTCTTCGAGGTCCGCACGGCGGCCTCGGCGACCCCGGCCACACCCGCGGTGAGCGCGATCGCTCCGCCGGTGACGACGGCCCCTCGCGCGACGAACGTCCTACGGTCCACGATCGGACTCCTTTGCTCCTGGCGGGGAACATCGAAGCCCGATTATGCAAAGAAACGGTCGTTCATGAAAGAACCCGTTTAACTTTGTTTATTTCACGTGTACCGCATGTGCGTTCTCGTGCTCCCCGGCGGCCTGGTACCACCGCAATCCCCCGGCGACGGCGAGCCCGATCCCGCCGGCGAACGCGGCCACGACCCCCCACCGCCCCCACGAGGGCCCGGCGAGCGTCCCGTACCGGAACACGGCCGAGTCACCGATCCCGATCATGACCGCCAGACAGGCCCCGACGATCCCGACAACGACGTCCACCCGCTTGAACAGCACCAACACCCCCGCGGCCACGACCCCGGCCGCGGTCAGCAACGCCCACAGCCGAGCCAGCAGCTGCACCCCGACCCCGTCGGCGGGCGAGGCGGCGAGCACGGCGGACCCGACAACCCAGGCCCCGCTGATCGCCCCGCTGGCAAGCGCGACGCCGGCGAGCGCGAACCGCCACCGCCACAGCAGCGCGACGCCGACCGCCCCCAGTACCCCACCGGCCCACCACCACCCGATAGCCGGCCCCGGCGCGGCGACGATGCTCCCCCGCACGATCCCGTTCTCCCGCTGATCGACGAGCAACGGAACGCTCCAGCTCCGGGCGGGCAGCTCCCGGGCCCGCTCGTCATGCCACCGAACCCGCGGCTCATCGGCGATCCGATGCCACTCGGGCGCCGCGGCGGCGTCTCCTCCCGCAGCGCTGCCGCTGATGGTCCGGCTGGAGAACCAGGTGGGCGACCGCCGGTTCTCCGCGACACCATCGCCGGTGACCCGGAGAAACTCCTCACCCTGCAACCCGAGCACGACAACTTCGCGGCCGGACCGGTTCACGAGCTCAAGCCGAGCCCCGCCCTCGACGGCCCGAACCGAAACCCCCGGCACGGAAACGGACTCAACCCGCACGACGTACCCGACGGCGACGGGCGCATCGGCCCCGTGAGCACTGACCGGCCCGCCGTACAACAGCACGCCAAGCACCCCGACCCCGACCGCGACAACCCACCGCCAGCCCCGACCAGTCACATTCCCTCACTCTCCGGGCGGCATCCGGCCCGAGCGACAGCCGTTCGCAACCCGAGGCGGTACCCATCAGGCCCGAGCAACAGCCATCAGCCCCGAGCAAAGCCATCAGGCCCGAGCAACAGCCATCAGGCCTGGGCGCAGCCATCAGGCCGGGCAGCCGCCATCAGGCTGGACGGCCGTTGGGAGCGCTGCTGCTCGGCTCGCGCTCGTCAACAGGGCCGCGGCCCGTGGCCGTCAGCCGCCCCCAACCGCGGCGCCAAGTCCCGACCGCGCACCGGTCGCGCCTGCGGCCGTGACCTCGGCCCGTAGGCAGGCACTCTCAGCCGGCCCGGGCGGCGGCGATCGCCGCGACCAGGTCGGCCCGGGCACGCGCCACCCGCGACCGGATGGTCCCGACCGGAACGTCCTCGATCTCGGCGGCCTCCGCGTAGGACACACCGAGCACCTGCGTAAGCACGAACGCCACCCGCCGCTCGGCCGGCAGCGCCGCGACCAACGCGCTCGTGGCATGCAGCCCGGCGTGGTCCTGGTCGGTGAGCGGGGCCGGCTCGGCCACGACCCGCGCCTCGAGCCGCCGGGCCCGCACGGCCGCCCGCACCTGGTCGGCACACGCCCGCCGAGCGATGGCCAGCACCCAGGTGCGCGCCGAGGACCGCCCAGCGAACTCCGGCAGCGCCCGGAAGGCCCGCAGGTAAGTGTCCTGCGTCACGTCATCGGCCAGCGCCACCCCCACCAGCGCCGCCACGAACCGCCAAACCTCCGCCTGGGTGGCCCGCACGAACGCGGCCGCGGCCCGCTCATCGCCGCTCCGGGCAGCCAGCAACGCCCGCGTCGCCGCATCCACCTCGCCGTTGGCGTCACCAGTCACGGCAGCGAGCCTAGCGTCCCACCCTGAGAGGCCTCCCTCCGCCTCGCCAGGCGGTCCCCGCGCGGCACCGACCCCCGGGGCCGAAGCCACGACCGTCGAGTCCTCGGGGACAGGAAACAGGCGGGCCCGGCCGGGCCAGCGGCAGCCGCCCGCAGGCGAGCGCCTGCCGAGCCCCGCCGACCGTGCGAGCCGAGACGGAGTCGCAGGCAGCACACTCGGCCCTGTCGAACCACCCGGCTCCGCCGGACCCATTCCGCCGGCCACAAGCCGCCCCATCCAGGGCCGAACCACGCAGTCTGGGCTCGCAGCATGGTCTGGGCTCACATCGGTCCGTGACGCCAAGTGGCTAGTCTGTGACGCCGGTGGCGGGCGGCGCCGGGTGACGGGCGGCGCCGGGTGACGGGCGGCGCCGGGTGGCCGGTTCGGCGACCAGGGCGACGGCGGGGCCTCGGCTCCGCCCGGTGGCGACATTACGGTCACGTCGGCGGGGACCGTGCTCCCGCTCCTGCTCGGCTCCTGCCACCCGTGGCGACGAACGCGGGGATCTCCAGGCCCAGGGTCGGTCGTGGTGATGTTGTCGAGCCGCGTGTCCAGCGGCCGCCTTCAGGTCGTCTGGCGGGCGACGGCGACGACCGGCGAGATTGGGCGTGCGGATGACGCGGTGAATGCGGCCAGGGTGAAGCACATGGCCACCGGGCCGGAGGGGAGCTCGGCGGGGGCGAGGGATGCGCCGGTGCGGCGGCCCTCCCGGTGGCGAGTGCCGGGGCGGTGAGCGGCGACGCGGCGGCGCTGCAACGACTCGATCGCCGCTGCGGCGGGGCTGGCGAAGAATTCGCCGGTGCGGCGGCCCTCCCGGTGGCGGATGCCGGAGCGGTGAGCGGCGACGCGGCGGCGCTGCAACGACTCGATCGCCGCTGCGGCGGGGGTGGCGCGGCGGCGCCGCAACGGCTCGGTCGTTGCGATGGTGGTGACGCTACGGATCGGCAGCACGCTGATTGGACAGGCCGGGAACGCGGTGACTGGACCGGCTGGGGGCACGGGGACTGGTCCGGCTGAGGGTGCGGGGACTGGTCCGGTCGGGGGTGCAGTGGCGTCGGTGCGGGCTGGGAACGCGGCGACGGCGTAGGCCTTGGCGAAGGCTCTGGTGATGGTGCGCGGGACATCGGCGGCGGTGATGGCCTCGGCGACTGCGTACGAACTGTCGGCGGTGGGGGCTGTGCCGGTGGGGTGGCAACGTCGAGAGGGCGAGACGGTCTGGGCGGGGTGGACGCGGACGGATCGGAGCGCGGGTCGGGCTGAGCGGCCGGACAGCGGGGGTTGGACGGCGTGGCCGGACGGCGGGAGTCGGACTGGGTCGGCGGACAGCCCGAATCAGGCTGAGCCGGCAGACGGCCCGACCCGGGTTGGGTGGCTAGAGAACGGCGGCGGGCGGCTCGGGCATCCTGTTCAGCCCAATGAGCGCTGATCTCAGCAGTGCGGGCCTCGGCGTCCAAGCGGGCCAGCCGCTCGGCATGACGCGCCTCCAAACCACGACGGCGAGCCTCAGCGAACTCGGCACGAACCGCGCGACGGTGGGCCACACGACGACGGCTCTCGGCCAGCATCGCATCCAACCGAACACGCCGCTCCGAATCGGAGATCCCGGTCAGCACCTCGCCCATGACAAGAACCTAGAACAGGGGTACGACAAAAACCGCTGAGCTGGGGAAACGGCCGGCGGTGATGGCGGCTACGGGACGTGGCGGTGGGTCAGGGGCGACGGCGGCGGTGTAGGTAGACCGCCATGGCCGTGGCGGCTGTCGCCAGGGCGGCCAGGGTGAACCACAAGGGCGTCAGGCTGCCGTTCGAGGCCGGTTCGGGGGGCTCGGCTGGCGTTGGCGCCGTGGCTGGGATCAGGCAGGCGATCTCGGCCGGGTGGGGGGGCGCGCTTTCGGGTGCGGACTGGATCAGGGCCTGGCAGTGGCCGTTGACCGGGGCGGCCAGGTCGATCGACACGCGCCAGGCGCCCGGGGCCAGGGTGCCGCTGTACGTCTGGGTGCCGCGCTCGTCGCCCGTCTGGCGTAGTGCCGACGCGGGCAGTGTGGTGGTGTCGCCCGTCGCGGTCAGGGTGACCTGGGTGGGCTCGCTGATCGGGTGGCCGTCCTGCCACTGGGCGGTGATCCACACCGAGCCGTGGCCGTCGGTGTGGATCGTCACGTCGGCGCCGCCGTGGGCCTGGGCGGCCGTCGGCGTCAGCAGCAGGAGCAGCGCCACCGTGGCCAGGAGGGTTCCGATGCGCGCCGCCACGCTCGGCAACCCTACGGCATGGCCGGGATCGACTCCGGACGGTCGTCGCGGACATAGACGATCATGTCGCCGGTCTGGATGGCGGTGCCCTCCGGGTCGGCCAGGGAGAGGACCTTGCCGCGGCGGAACAGGGCGATCACGAGCTCGGTGAGCTCGCGGGGCGAGGAGCCGACCTCGTCGCGGCGGGCGGAGCGCATCGCCAGCGCCATGCCCTGGCCGGGCGTGAGCAGGTCCTCGACGACCTCGATCAGCGGCGGGGCTGTGGTCGACAGGCCGAGCAGCCGACCGGCGGTGGCGGAGGACACGATGACGTGGTGGGCGCCGGACTGGCGCAGCAGCGGCGCGTTCTCGGCCTCGCGCACGGCCGCGATGATGGACACCTTGCCGGCGGTCAGCTGGCGGACGGTCAGGGTGACCAGGACCGACGCGTCGTCGCTGTCGGTGGCGATGATGACGGCCTTGGCCTCCTGGACGCGGGCCTCGACCAGGATGGACGAGCGGGTGGCCGAACCCTCGACGCAGACCAGGCCGTCGGAGGTCGCCTGGCGCAGCGCCGCGCGGTCGTTCTCGACGACCACGACGCTGGTCTTGTCGAATCCGTTCTCCAGCAGGGTGCTGACGGCCGCACGGCCCTTGGTGCCGTAGCCGCACACGATGACGTGCTTCTTCACGCGTTTCCTCCACCGCTGCAACCTGAGGTTGGTGCGGTACTGCTCGGTCAGGACTTCGAGGGTGGTGCCGACCAGGATGATCAGGAACAGCACGCGGGCCGGTGTGATGACCAGGATGTTGACCAGCCGGGCCGACTGCGAGATCGGGGTGATGTCGCCGTAGCCGGTCGTCGACAGTGTCACGACCGCGTAGTAGAAGCAGTCGAGCAGCGACAGGCCGTCCTCGTTGACGTCACGATATCCGTCACGGTCGATGAAAATCACGACCACGATCGCGCACACCAGCGCGACGGCGAAGCCGAGGCGGGCACTGATGGCTCGCAGCGGCCCGCGCCGTACAGCCGGAAGGTGGATCACGAAATCCACCATAAGGCTCGGGTGTGACAGTTTCGCTCGTGGGTAGTGCCCGCCATCCGGCGAACGGGAGGCGCGTCATGTCCGAAATCGGTCCCCGGGTCGGCGTCCTGGGCTCGTACGGCGGATGCAACCTCGGCGACGAGGCCATCCTGGCCAGCATCCTCGCCGATCTTCAGATCAGGCGCCCGGACGCGGAGGTGCTGGTCTTCTCGCGTGACCCGCAGCACACGGCCCGGGAGCACCCGAACGTTGCGGTCGCGCCGTGGGAAGGCGTCGGACGCGAACGTACCGCGGAGGCCCTCTCCCGCCTCGACCTGCTCGTCCTCGGCGGTGGCGGCATCCTGTACGACACCGAGGCGCGCCGATATCTGCGCGTCGTACGCACCGCTCAGGAGCAGCGCGTCCCCGTCTTCGCCTACGCGCTCGGCGCCGGCCCGCTGACCGAGGATCTCGACTGCACGATGGCGCGTGAGACGCTCGCCGCGGCCGTCGAAGTGACCGTCCGCGACGAGGAGTCGAAGGTCGCGCTGGAGGAGGCCGGGGTGACGGCGCCGGTCACCGTGACCGCGGACCCGGCCCTGCTGCTGCAGCCGGAGGAGTTCGACCCGGCCGTGCTGAACGGCTCACTGCCGCCCGAGCGGCGGGTGGTCGGGATGAGCGTGCGCGAGCCGGGCCGCGCGGCGCAGCACCTGGACGCCGACGAGTACCACCAACTGCTCGCCCAGGTCGGCGACTTCATCGTGCACCGGCTCGACGCGGCGCTGCTCTTCGTGCCGATGGAGCGCTCGGACATTCGGCACTCGCACGCGGTGCTGTCGCGGATGACGGCGGCGGAGCACTGCCGGGTGCTCAACGGGCAGTTCCGGCCCGGACAGATCCTCGACCTCATGCGCCATCTGGACATGGCAGTCGGCATGCGCCTGCACTTCCTCATGTTCGCGGCCTTATCAGGTGTACCCGTTCTGGCGCTGCCGTACGCCGGCAAGGTCTTCGACTTCGCGCAGCGCATCGGCGCGCCCGTGCCCCGCGGCGTCGTGCGGGAGGCCGCCGGGCCGCTGATCGCCCAGGTCGACCGATTGTGGGACGAACGGCCACAGCGCCGCGAGGAGATCGCCGCGCGGGTCGCCGGGCTGCGGCAGCGCGCGACGGAGACCGGGCGACGCCTCGGCGCGCAGCTGGACCGCCTGGCCCCGGTGGGCGTGCCCGAGCCGGTGGTGAGCGCATGAGCGAGCTGGACAGGGTACAGCTTCCGCCGCGAACGGCCACGCACGGCGGGCGGACCGAGGTGCTCGTCGTGGGCGGCGGGCCGGCCGGGCTGGGCGCGGCGATGGGCGCCGCGGCGGCCGGGGCCGAGGTCATCCTCGTCGAGCGCTACGGATTCCTCGGCGGCAACGCCACGGCCGCCCTGGTCATGCCGCTGATGAGCTTCCACAACGAGGTCAAGCAGGCCGTGGCCGGCGAAGATAACCGTCTGCTACCGACCGATCATGGGGAAGGTGAGCCGGTTGTGGCGGGTGTACTGTGGACCCTGCTCGACCGACTGGTCCGCGTCCGGGGCGCCATCCCACCGGACCCGAGCACTGGTTACACCGTTCCCTTCGATCCCGAGCTCTTCAAGCTTGTCGCCTACGACATGCTGCACGGCTGCGGTGTTCGTCTCCTGCTGCACGCCTTCGCCTCGGATCGCGCGACGCTGCCCGGCGGGGGTTCACGTTGCGTGTTCGAGACCAAGTCCGGCCCCGTCGTGCTGGACGCCGACGTCGTCGTGGACTGCACCGGCGACGGCGATCTCGCGGCGGCGTCCGGCGCGCCCTACGAGATCGGCCGCCCCGAGGACGGCCTGACCCAGCCGATGACGCTGATGTTCCGCGTCGGCAACTTCGACCGGGCGGCTTTCCTCGAATACGTGCACGAGAACCCCGACCAGTGGAGAGGAGTACACGGGCTGTGGGACCTCATCCGCCAGGCGCGCGACGCGGGCGAGCTGGACCTGCCGCGCGAGGACATCCTGTTCTTCGCGACCCCGCACCCGGACGAGGTTTCGGTCAACTCGACGCGCGTCGGCGGGCTCGGCATCAGCGTGTGGGACCTGACCCGGGCGGAGCTGACGACCCACCGGCAGCTGGCGCAGATCGCGCGGTTCCTGCACGACCGGGTGCCGGGCTTCGCGGAGTCGTACGTCATCCAGAGCGGCGTGCAGATCGGCGTCCGGGAGACGCGCCGGGTGCTGGGCGACTACCAGCTGACGGGCGAGGACGTGCTGAGCGCGCGCTCGTTCGACGACGTGATCGCCCGGGGCGCCTACCCGGTCGACATCCACAATCCCAACGGCCCCGGCACGATCCTGCGCCGGCTGCCGCAGGGCTGCTCCTACGACATCCCGCTGCGCGCACTGCTCCCCCGCGACACCGACGGCCTGCTGGTGGCGGGCCGATGCATCTCCGGCGACCATGTCGCGCACAGCTCGTACCGCATCATGCCCATCTCGATGGCGACCGGCCAGGCCGCGGGCGTCTGCGCGGCGCTGGCGGCCCGCCTGGGCAAGCCGCCCCGCGAGGTCCCACCGGAGCAGGTCCAGCGCGTCCTGCGCGCGCAGGGCGCGAGCCTCCCGAGCTGACGCCCGAACCTCGACGCGGCGGGCCGATGGACGCTGAAGCCCGGGCCCACCTGCTGCGCCGCATGGAAGGTCAGCCCGGCCTGCTTGCGCAGCACGGCGAGGGCGGCCAAGGCAACGCCACCACCCGCGGCCGGAAGAAGTGTCGCCCGAGCAGGCCGGATCGTGGAACCCCGACACAACCGCCCGCACCGGGAACGGCGGGCGCCCAAGCGGACCGAACCGCCCGGACCACCAAAGACCGGCCGCCCGAGCGGCCGGATCGCGGCACCCCGACACAACCGCCCGCACCGGGAACGCCGGACGCCCTAGACGGGCCGCCCGAATTGCGCGGGTCATGAGGCTTTGACGTAATCGCACTGTCGATGGGGACCCCGGTGCCGCTGTTCGCGGTGTGGGAGTGGTCGCCCGGGTGGGGCAGTTCGGGGAAACGGGGCTGTGTTCCCGGGCCTGATGCGCCACGATCGATGGATGGCTGCCATTGTCACCGGCCGCACGACCGTGGGCCGGCCGGTCTCCAGCGACCGGCGGGACCTGTTTGTGGCGCTCGCGACCGTCTGGCTTGCGGGCGGGCTCTTTCTCGATGGGTGGGCGCACTCGCATGTGCCCCAGCTCGAGACGTTCTTCACGCCGTGGCACGGGGTGTTGTACAGCGGATACGCCGCGCTGGCGATCGCGCTCGTCCCAGGGCGGCTGTGGCGCGGGCGGCCCGAGGAGCCGGTGGCGGGCTGGATGCCGGCCGGGTACGGGCTGGGGCTGCTCGGCGCGATCCTGTTCGCGGTCGGCGGGGTGTGCGACATGACGTGGCACATCGCGTTCGGGATCGAGGCCAGTCTCGAGGCGCTGCTCAGCCCGCCGCACCTGGTGCTGCTGACCGCGGGCATGCTGATGATCACGACGCCGATCCGGGCGGCGGCCGCCAAGCAGCGCTTCGACGACGAGGCCGGACGGCGCACGGACGTCATGGCCGGGTCGTGGCCGGTGCTGATCAGCGCGACCAGCGCCACCGCGGTGGCGGCGTTCTTCCTCAGTTATCTCTCGCCGTTCACCGATGCGCCCGCGTCGCTGAGCGGATACGAGAACGCGCAGTCGTTCGGGCTGGCGCAGTACGTGGCGTTCACGGTGCTGATGGTCACCGCGGTGCTGTTCGTCCGCAGCCGGCTCGGGCGGGTGCCGGTCGGGCTCGTGACGCTCGTGGTCGCCGCCGCGGCCGTTCCCGACGGGGTGTTCGACGACTTCGAGAACCTTCCGGCGCAGCTCTGGCCGCTGGTCGGGGCGGTCGTGGCCGATCTGGTGGTGCAGTGGGTCGCCGTGCGGCAGGCGCGTCTGGTGCCGGTCGCCGCCGGGGCGGTCGTGCCGTCGCTGGTCTGGGCGACGCACCTGCTCGGCATCGAGTTCTCGCTCGGGGTGGCCTGGTCGCTGGAGCTGTGGAGCGGGGTCGTCGTGCTGACGACGCTCGCCGGCGCGGTGCTCGGCGGGCTGTTCCTACCGGCGACACGAACCGGCGGTTAGAGTCGCTCGGGTGCGGGACCTGTTGCCGGAGTGGGTGGCCGTCGAGGTCGCGGAAGAAGACGATTACACCGCCGCGCTGCTGCCCGAGGAGGAGGCGGCACTCAGCGCCCGGGCGGTGGCCAGCCGGCGGCGGGAGTTCGCCGCCGGGCGAGCGTGCGCGCGCCGGGCGCTCGGGCGGGTCGGGGTGCACGGCTGGCCGCTGACCTCGGCGGAGAACCGGGCGCCGCGCTGGCCCGACGGGGTCACCGGGAGCATCACGCACACCGCCGGCTACTGCGCGGCGGCCGTCGGGCTCAGCGCGCGCGTGCAGGCCGTCGGGATCGACGCCGAGCGGCGGACGATTCTGCCGCAGAACATCCGGGCCACGATCTGCCTGCCGGAGGAGTTGGCGTGGTGCGCGCAGCGGCCCGGCGAGGACTGGTGGCCGGCGGTGTTCTTCTCCGCGAAGGAGGTCGTCTACAAGCTGTGGTCGCCGATCGTCGGGACCTGGCTCGACTTCCACGACGCGCATCTGACGATCGACGTCGAGGCGGGAGCGTTCGAGGCGCGGATCGGGGCGAAGCGGCTGGCCCGGACGCCCGGAGCGCCCGAGGTGTTCCAGGGACGGTTTCACGTGGCCCCCGGCCTGGTCCGCAGTGCGGGGGTGGTGACGGCTTGAGCGCGGGGAACGCGCTGGAGCGGGCGCTGGCCGAGCCGGGGCTACGCGCGCTGCCGGGGGATGTGGCGCGGCTGCTGCGGCGGCTGGCCGCGCCGGCGCGGCTCGGTGCCCATCTGCGGGCCGTGCACGACGTCGCCGTAGAGATCGTCGTCTGGGTCGAGGGTCAGGGCGTCCAGGTCGACCGGGAGGCTGTGCTCTTCGGGGCGGCCACCCACGACGTCGGCAAGGTCCACTTCCCCCAGGAGCTGTCGGGGGCCGGTGCACAGCACGAGCCGGCCGGGGAGCGGCTCCTCGCCGAGCTGGGCGTCGAGCGGCGGCTGGCCCGCTTCACCGCCCTGCACGCGCGATGGGACCGGGACCAGGCCACCCTCGACGAACTGCTCGTCACGCTCGCCGACAAGGTCTGGAAGGGGCGGCGCGAGGCCGGCCTCGAGGAGAAGGTCGCGCAGGTCGTCGCCGGAGCCCTCGGCGAGCCGGTCTGGGCCGTCTACATGCGCCTCGACGACGAACTGACCCGGCTCGCCGACGGGGCCGACGAGCGGCTGGCCTTTCAGAACCGGTTCCCGATCTGAAAAACGCTCATGATCTAGAACATCCGTTCTAACCATGAGGCCACCGTACCGCACGCGTACGACAAGAACGCCTAAACGCGCGGGTCGTACCGCACAAGAGGCTGAGTCGCCCGCAGCAACCCCCGCATGCCCGACAAATCCGGATCTACCACCCCCAGCGCCCGCGCCTGCACCAGGATGTTCCCCAACGCCCCGGCCTCGACGGGCCCGGCCAGCACCGGCAGCCCACAGGCGTCGGCGGTGAGCTGGCACAGCAACGAGTTCTGCGCCCCGCCCCCGACCATGTGGACCACGTCGACCGACACCCCGGCCAGCCGCCGGGCATCGTCGATGGCCCGCCGATAGGCCAGCGCCAGGGAGTCGAGAATGCAGCGGGTCATCTCGACCGGGTTGGAGGGCACCGGCTGCGACAGGGCCCGGCAGGCGGAGGCGATCCGCGCCGGCATGTCCCCGGGAGCGAGGAACACCGGATCGGTCGCGTCGATGACGCTGCGCCCGGCGGGCGCCGCGGCGGCCCCCGCCAGCAGGTCGGCCAGCGGCACGTCCCAGGAGCGCATGCACTCCTGCAACAGCCAGAGGCCCATGACGTTGCGCAGATATCGTACGGACCCGTCGACCCCGATCTCGTTGGTGAACCCGGCCTCGTAGGAGTCGCGGGTCAGCACGGGCGCGGACAGCTCGACGCCGACGAGGGACCAGGTGCCGCAGGAGATGTAGGCGAAGTCACCCTCGCCGGGCACCCCGGCCACCGCTGACGCCGTGTCGTGCGACCCGACGACGGTGACCGGGGTGCCGGCGGACACCCCGAGTGAAGCCTTGACGGTCCCGGCGGAGGAGCCGGGCGCGCGAAGGGGTGCCAGCAGCGACTGCGGCACCCCGGCCAGCGCCAGCATCGCCGGCGACCAGCCCGCGCCGCCGGCGGCGAGCAGGCCGGTCGTCGACGCGTTCGTCACCTCGGTGCCGAGGGTCCCGGTCAGCCAGTACGACAGCAGATCCGGGATGAGCAGCAGCGTGCGCGCCGCCTCCAGCTGGGCGCTGCCCCGGGCCGCGGCCAGCTGGAAGATCGTGTTGAACGGCAGCGTGGCGATGCCGGAGGCCTGGTACAGCGCGTAGCCGTCGAACCGCGCGGCCACCCCGTCCGTCCGCGTGTCGCGGTAGTGGACGGGGTTGCCCAGCAGCACACCGTCGGCGTCGAGGAGCCCGTAGTCGACGGCCCACGAGTCGATCCCGACGGAGTCGAGCGGTCCGGCGGCCGCCAGCCCGTCGAGCACGCCGCGGAACAGCGCGAGGATGTCCCAGTGCAGCGTGCCGCCGACGCGCACCGGCTCGTTGGCGAACCGCGCGACCTCCGAGAACGTGATCGCCCCGGACGACACGTCGGCGACGATCACGCGCCCGTTCGACGCACCCAGGTCAACGGCCGCGATCCTCATCTCAGGAACGCCGCCGCGACGCCGGCGTCGACCGGGATGTGCAGGCCCGTGGTGTGGGACAGCTCGCCGGCGGTGAGGACGAAGACCGCGTTCGCCACGTGCTCGGGCAGCACCTCGCGCTTCAGCAGCGTCCGCTGCGCGTAGTAGGCGCCGAGTTCCGACTCCGGCACGCCGTAGACCGCGGCGCGCTGGGCGCCCCAGCCGGAGGCGAAGATGCCGGAGCCGCGCACGACGCCGTCGGGGTTGACGCCGTTGACGCGGATGCCGTGCTCGCCGAGCTCGGCGGCCAGCAGCCGGACCTGGTGGGCCTGGTCGGCCTTGGTCGCGCCGTACGCCACGTTGTTCGGCCCAGCGAACACCGAGTTCTTGCTCGCGATGTACACGATGTCCCCGCCGAGCCCCTGGGCGATCATGGCCCGGGCGGCCTCGCGGGCGACCAGGAACGAGCCGCGCGCCATCACGTCGTGCTGCAGGTCCCAGTCGGCGACGCTGGTCGCCAGCAGCGGCTTGGACACCGACAGCCCGGCGTTGTTGACGACGAGGTCGACCCCGCCGAACGCGAGCACGGCCGCGTCGACGGCGGCCCGCACCGCGTTCTCGTCGGTGACGTCGACGGTCACCGGTATCGCGACATCGGCCCCGCCGATCTCGCCGGCTACACGCGCGGCGGCGTCGGCGTCCCGGTCGGCGACGACGACGCACGCCCCCTCGGCGGCCAGCCGCAGGGCGATCGCCCGCCCGATGCCCGACCCGCCGCCGGTGACCAGCGCGATCCGGGTGGCGAGGGGCTTCGGCTTGGGCATGCGCCGCAGCTTCGCCTCCTCCAGGGCCCAGTACTCGATGCGGAACTTCTCCGCCTCGTCGATCGGCGCGTAGCTCGACACGGACTCGGCGCCGCGCATCACGTTGATCGCGTTGACGTAGAACTCCCCCGCGACCCGCGCGGTCTGCTTGTTGGCGCCGAAGGAGAACATCCCGACGCCGGGGACGAGCACGATCGCCGGGTCCGCGCCGCGCATCGGCGGCGAGTCAGGGGTGGCGTGCCGGTCGTAGTAGGTGGCGTAGTCGGCCCGATACGCCGCGTGCAACTCCCGGATCGACTCCTCGGTGCCGCGGCCCGGCTCCAGCACCATGGGGCGCACCTTGGTCCGCAGGAAGTGATCGGGGCACGAGGTCCCGAGCGCCGCCAGCCGGGGCATCTGCGCCGATCCCACGAAGTCCAGAACGACGTCATCGTCCCGGAAGTGGCCGACCTGGGGCCGGTCGGTCGACGCCAGCCCACGCAGCAGGGGCATCAGCCGAGCGGCCTCAGCCCGCCGGGCGGCGGCGTCCAGCACGGGCACGACGCTCGCGCCGAACGGCTCGGGGCGGCCGCGTTCGGCGAGGAAGCGCGTCGCGGTGGCGATGATCTCGAGCGAGTGGCGTTCGCACTCCTCGGAGGTGGCGCCCCACGCCGTGATGCCGTGGCCGCCGAGGATCACGCCGATGGCCTGCGGGTTCGCGCGCTGGACCGCGGCGATGTCCAGGCCCAGCTGGAAGCCCGGGCGGCGCCACGGCACCCAGACGACCCGGTCGCCGAAGCACTCCTTGGTCAGCGCCGGGCCGTCCGCCGCCGTGGCCAGGGCGATGCCCGCGTCGGGGTGGAGGTGGTCGACGTGCGCGGCCTCGACCAGGCCGTGCATCGCGGTGTCGATCGACGGGGCCGCCCCGCCCCGGCCGTGCAGGCAGTAGTCGAACGCGGCGACCATCTCGTCCTCGCGCTCGACCCCCGGGTACACGTCGACGAGCGCCCGCAGCCGGTCCAGCCGCAGCACGGCGAGGCCCTCGGGCCGCAGCGTGCCGAGGTCGCCGCCCGAGCCCTTGACCCACAGCAGCTCGACCGGGCCACCGGTGACCGGGTCCGTGTCGGTGCCCTTGGCCGACGTGTTGCCGCCGGCGTAGTTGGTGTTGCGCGGGTCCGCTCCGAGCCGGTTCGACCGCGCGATGAGATCCTGTGGGGAGGTCACGCGCCCCACCCGGCCTGGGTGCCGCCGACGCGCTCGGCCACGATCTCGGCAAGGTACCCGGAGCGCTTGTACGCCCCGATCGGGTCGGGGTCGAGCCCCATATCCTCGCGTACCGAGCGCAGCAGCGGCCGCACGTCGGTGTTGTACGCGTCCATCAGCACCTCGTTGGCGCCGAGCACGTCACCGGCGTCCTGCGCGGCCCGCAGCGCGGTGTGGTCGACGAGCAGCGCCTTGGCTGTCGCCTCCTGGACGTTGAGCACGGAGCGAATCACCGCCTGGATCTTGGGTTCGATGTTGTGGCACTGGTCGAGCATGAATGCGATCCCCTGCCCCGACAGCGCGTCGGCCAGGACGATCTCGTGCATGATGCGGAAGAGCTGGAACGGGTCCGCGGCGCCGACCATGAGGTCGTCGTCGGCGTAGAAGCGGGAGTTGAAGTCGAAGCCGCCGAGCTTGCCGGTGCGCAGCAGCATCGCGACGATGAACTCGATGTTGGTGCCCGGGGCGTGGTGACCGGTGTCGATGACGACCTGGGCGCGCTCGCCGAGGGCCGTGCAGTGGGCGTACGCCGTGCCCCAGTCGGGCACGTCGGTCAGGTAGAACGCCGGCTCGAAGAGCTTGTACTCCAGCAGCATCCGCTGGTGCTCGCCGAGGCGCTCGTAGGTCTCCGCCAGGGCCGCGGCGAGGCGGTCCTGCCGGGTGCGCACGTCGTCCTGGCCCGGGTAGTTGGTGCCGTCGGAGAACCACAGCTTCAGGTCGCGCGACCCGGTGCGGTCCATCACCTCGACGCACTCCAGCAGGTGCCCGATCGCCTTGCGCCGCACGCCCGGGTCGGGGTTGGTGACGCTGCCGAGCTTGTAGTCGTCGTCCTGGAACACGTTGGCGTTGATGGTGCCGACCCGCACGCCGAGCTCGGAGGCGTGCCGGGCCAGGTCGGCGTAGTTTTCGACGAGGTCCCACGGGATGTGCAGCGCCACGGACGGGGCGACGCCGGTGAAGCGGTGCACCTGGGCGGCGTCGGCGAGCTTCTCGTACGGGTCTCGGGGCACGCCTTCCTGCGCGAACACCTTGAACCGCGTGCCCGAGTTGCCGAACGCCCAGGACGCGGTCTCGATCCGCTGGTCGCGCAGTGCCGCCGCGACACGCGCCCGCGTCTGCGGCGCGAGCTCAGTCATTGCATTGCTCCAAGCTGGTGCTCCAGGTTGAACACCTCGTCGAGGACGGCAGGATGCCGTCCGTGGGTGAAGAACTGCGCCATCTGCGCTTCCCAGCGCGCGGACACCTCGGTGGCGTCCATGGCGCCCTGCGCGGCGGCCAGGTCGTCGGTCAGCAGGGTGCCGACCAGCAGGCCGTCGTCGCGAAGAAAGAGTTGGTACTCGTGCCAGCCGGCGTCGCGCAGGGCGACGAGCATCTCCGGCCAGACCTGGGCATGGCGGCGCCGGTACTCCTCCAGCCGCTCCGGCTTGACCTGCAGCGTGAAACAGACGCGGCGCACGCCATACTCCTCAGCGAAGAACTTCTAGAAGTTGAACTGGTCGATGTTGTCGGCCTTGAAGGTGTACGGGTCGCCGAGCAGGACCGTGCCGTCCTTGCCGACCGTGAACTCGCCGAGCTTGCCGGCCTTGAACTTGTCGCCCTCCTTGCCCTTGATGAGGCCCGAGGCGAGCGAGGCGCCGGCGTACGCGGCGAGGTAGCCCAGGTCCGCCGGGTTCCACAGCGCGAAGGCCTTGACGGTGCCGTCCTTGACGTACGCCTTCATCTGGTTCGGCGTGCCGAGGCCGGTGAGCTGGACCTTGCCCTTGTACGTCGAGCCGGACAGGTAACGCGCGGCGGCGGCGACGCCGACCGTGGTCGGCGAGATGATGCCCTTGAGGTTGGGGTGCTTGGCCAGCAGGCCCTGGGCCTCCTGGAACGACTTCTGGTCGTCGTCGTCGCCGTAGACGGTGTCGACGAGCTTGAGCTTGCCGTACTCCGGCTTGGCCAGCTCGGTCTTCATCTGCTCGATCCAGGCGTTCTGGTTGGTCGCGTTCGCCGTGGCCGACAGGATCGCGATCTCGCCGCCGTCCGGGCCGATCGCGTCGGAGATGAGCTTGACCTGGATCTTCGCGATGCCCTCGGTGCTGGCCTGGTTGATGAACAGGTCGCGGCACTCGGGCTTGGTGTCGGAGTCGTAGGTGACGACCTTGGCGCCGGCCTGCCGTGCCTCGTTCAGCGCGCCGCAGATGGCGTCCTTGTCGTTGGCGGAGACGGCGATGACCTTCGCGCCCTGCTGCGACAGCGTGTTGATGTAGCTGACCTGCGCCGAGGGGCTCGCCTCCGACGGGCCGGTCTCGCTGTACGTTCCCTTGAACTCCTCGACGGCGACCTTGCCGCCCTTGTTGTCGGAGGTGTCGAAGTACGGGTTGTTGACCTGCTTGGGCAGGAACGCGACCTTGAGGCCGCTCTTGATGGTGCCGTTACCCGAGTCCCCGCCGCCGTTGTCGGTCGACGTGGACGAGTCCTCGGCGCAGGCCGTCGTGCTGAACGCGAGCGCGGTCGCGACGACGGCCGCAAGGATCTTACCTCTCATCGGGGTTGAATCCTTTCAGTGAGGTGCGGGCAGAAAGGGCGTCGGGCAGAACGTCTTATGCTGGCCGTCGCCGGCGGAGGCGCTCGCGCGCCATGGCGACGACGTTCGGTCCGACGACCGAGGCGATGAGCAGGGAGCCGGTGACGATGGTGAGCGTGTTCTGCGGCACGGAGGCCAGCTGCAGCGCGTTGCGCAGCGTGCTGAGCAGCACGACCGCGCCGATGACGCCGAGCAGGCCGCCGCGGCCGCCGAAGATGGACACGCCGCCGAGGAGCACCGCCGCGACCACCGCGAGCTCCAGGCCGTTGGCGTTGTCCGCGCGGGCGCTGGCGTAGCGGAAGGTCCAGAACACCCCGGCGAGCGCGGACATCGCGCCCGTGGTGACGAAGAGCCAGAACTTGGTGCGGCCGACGGCGACCCCGGCGAAGCGGGCCGCCTCGGCGTTGTTACCCATGGCGTAGAGGCCGCGGCCGATCGGCGTGGCGTGCAGGACCACGGCGAAGACGACCGCGAGGACGGCGACGACGATGACGGCCCACGGGATGGTGAGCCCCGGGATCGGGCTGATCGCCTTGCTGGTCCAGGAGATCGGGTAGTCCGCGACCGCCTTGTCGCCGAGCACGACGTAGGCCAGGCCGCGGTACAGCGCCAGGGTCCCGATCGTGACGGCGAGCGAGGGCAGGCCGAAGACGGTCACGAACAGGCCGTTGACCGCGCCCAGCACCGCGCCGAGCACCAGGCACAAAGCGATGAGCAGGGGCAGCGAGCTCACCCCGTGCGCCCACAGGCTGCCCATGACCGCGCAGGTCAGGCCCATGACGCTGGCCACCGACAGGTCGATCTCGCCGGTGATGACGACGAGCGTGAGCGGCATGGCCACGAGCGCGATCGGGATGACCTCCAGCGTCACGAACCGCCAGAAGCGCGGGCTGGCGACGCCGTCGATGCTCGCCGCGCCGATGACCACGACCAGGACCAGTGCCAGCAGGACGATCAGGTCCCAGGAGCCGATCCGCCGGATGACATTCACTGGTGTACCCCTCGCTGCAGGCTCTTCGTGACGCGAACCGACAGCGCGCGGTCCAGGCCGATCGCCGCCAGGATCAGCGCGCCGACCGCGGCCCGCTGCCAGAACGGGGTGACGCCGAGCACCGGCAGGGCGCTGCCGATGGTGCTGAGCAGCATCGCGCCGAGGGCCGCGCCGTAGACCGAGCCGCTGCCGCCGAAGATCGCCACGCCGCCGACGACGACCGCGGCGACGACGTTGAGCTCCTGGCCGAGCCCGGCGTTGGCGTCCAGGGTGCCGAAGCGGGCCACGTAGAGCACGCCGGCCAGGCCCGCCAGGGCGCCGCAGGTGACGAACGCGAAGAAGACGCGGCGGCCGACCGCGATGCCGGACAGGCGGGCCGCGGCGGGGTCGGAGCCGATCGCGTACAGCTCGCGGCCGCTGCGGTAGGAGCGCAGGAAGAAGCCGGCGGCGAGCACGACGACGAGGGCGAAGAGCGTCAGCAGCGGCACCCCGAGGATCGTCGAGGTCCCCATGTGCAGGAACGACACCGGGATGTCCTTGGCGTTGATCTGCTTGCCGGTGGCCCACTGGTAGTCGATGCCGCGGAAGACGTAGAGCGTGCCGAGCGTGACGACGAGCGCCGGCACCCGGGCGGCGGCGATGAGGGCGCCGTTGACCGCGCCGCACACCGCGCCGAGTGCCGCGCCCGCCACCAGCACCACCGGGATCGGGATGCCGGGGTGGTCGAGGAACAGCGTGCCGGTCGCGAACGCCGACAGGCCGAGGACCGAGCCGACCGAGAGGTCGACGTTGCCGGTGATGACGACGATCGCCTGCCCGGTGGCCAGGATCGCCAGGATCGTCGCGCCGAGCAGCAGGTCCTTGACGCTCTGCTGGGACAGGAAACGCGGGTTGGTGATCGCGGTGACCCCGATGAGCAGCGCGAGCGCGACGAGGATGCCCAGTTCCCGCACGAGGAAGACCCGATGGGTCAGGCGCGTGGCCCGGGCCGTGCGCGGCGGGGCGGCGGTGGCTGCGGCGCTCATCGATCGCCCTGCCCGGTGGCGGCGAGCATCACGGACTCCTCGTCGGCTCGGCTGCGGGGGATGTCGGCGACGAGCCGCCCTTCGTGCATCACGAGGACCCGGTCGGCCATGCCGAGCACCTCGGGCAGCTCGCTGGAGACCATGAGGACCGCGACACCCTCCTGCGCGAGGCGACTGAGCAGCCGGTGGACCTCGGCCTTGGTGCCCACGTCGATGCCGCGGGTGGGCTCGTCGACGATGAGCACGCGCGGCCGGGTGGCCAGCCACTTGGCCAGCACGACCTTCTGCTGGTTGCCGCCCGACAGCGTGGAGACCGAATCGCCGAGCCGGCCCGCCTTGACCTGCAGGCGTTCGGACCACTCGCTCGCGGAGCGGCGCTCGGCGGCGCCGAAGAGCAGGCCGAGGCTCGCCAACGACCAGCGCCGCGGCAGCGTGGCGTTGCGCTCGACCGACAACTCCATCACCAGGCCCTGCTGGCGACGGTCCTCCGGCACCAGCGCCAGGCCGGCGGCGATGGCCGCGCCGGCGCTGCCGCGGCGCAGGGGCTTGCCGTCGACGAGGACCTCGCCCGATTCGTACCGGTCCACGCCGAAGACGGCCCGGATGACCTCGGAGCGCCCGGCTCCGACGAGCCCGGCCAGGGCCACGATCTCTCCACTGTGGACGGTGAAGCCGACGTCGTGGAAGGCGCCCTGGCGGGTCAGGCCGCGCACCTGCAGCCGCGGCTCGCCGATGGTCGCCGGCTCCTTCGGGAACAAGGTGCCGACCTCGCGGCCGACCATCCGGCGTACGACCTCCTCAACGGTCAGGTCGCCGGCCGGGTCGGTGGAGACCCACCGGCCGTCGCGCATGACCGTGATGCGCTGGCACAGCGCGAACACCTCGTCGAAGCGGTGCGAGATGAACAGGACCGCGGCACCGGCGTCGCGCAGCGAGCGGGCGACGGCGAAGAGGCGCTCGACCTCGACGCCGGACAGGGCCGCGGTCGGCTCGTCCATGACGAGCACCCTGGCGTCGAACGACAGCGCCTTGGCGATCTCGACCAGCTGCTGGTCGGCGATGGACAGGCCGCGGGCCGGGCGGTCGGGGTCCAGCTGCACGCCGAGGCGCGCGAAGAGCTCGGCGGCGCGGCGGCGCATCTCGGCGGTGTCGATGCGGCGCAGCCCCTTGCGCGGCTGGCGGCCCATGAAGATGTTCTCGGCGACCGAGAGGTCGGCGAAGAGCGTCGGCTCCTGGTAGATGACCGCGATGCCGGCCGCGCGGGCGTCGGCGGGGTTGCCCAGGACCAGCGGCTCGCCGTGCATGCGCAGCGTCCCGGCATCCGGCGCGTGCGCCCCGGCCAGGATCTTGACCAGGGTGGACTTGCCGGCGCCGTTCTCGCCGACGAGCGCGTGGGCCTCGCCGGCGCGCAGGTCAAGGTGCACGTCGCGCAGCGCGGCAACGGCGCCGAAGGACTTGCTGATGCCCTCGAGAACGAGCACCGGACCTCCCTTGACGGTTCGCGACTGCGCACTGCTTGTGAAACGTTTCATGGACTGGTTAGAGTGACGGTAGAAGCAAAGCCTTGACCCCGTCAAGGCTTTGCATCGCGTTACCGATTTGATACACCGGACGCGGCGCCTGCCCGCGCCCCGGGCTTTACACGTTTCAGGAGATAGATGTCCACCACCGGCATCAAAGAGGTCGCGCGACGGGCCGGTGTTTCCATCGGCACCGTCAGCAACGTCCTCAACCGCCCCGAGCTCGTCGCCACGACCACCCGGCAGCGCGTCCTGGATGCGATCGCCGAGCTCGGCTACGTGCGCAACGACTCGGCGCGGCAGCTGCGGGCCGGGCAGAGCCGGCAGATCGCGCTGGTGGTGCTCGACGTGACCAACCCGTTCTTCACCGACGTCGTCCGGGGCGCGGAGGCCGCCGCCGAGGACCACGGCGTGATGGTCGTGGTGTGCAACAGCGGCGAGGACGCCAACCGCGAGCAGCGGCACCTGGAGCTGCTGGAGGAGCAGCGGGTGCGGGGCGTGCTCATCACACCGGTGGACGAGTCGCCGAACTCGCGGCTGGAGCAGCTCATCCAGCGCGGCACCCCGGTGGTGCTGGTCGACCGCGGCTCGGGCCGGCACAGCCGCTGCTCGGTGGCGGTCGACGACGTCCTCGGCGGCCGGCTCGCCGGCGAGCACCTCGTCGAGCAGGACCACCAGCACATCGCCTTCGTCGGCGGCCCCATGTCGATCGCCCAGGTCCACGACCGGCACGCCGGGGTGGCCGAGGCCGTCGAGGGCAAGGCCGAGCTGTCCGTCGTACCGACGCCGAACCTCACCGTGGCCTCGGGCCGCGCGGCCGCCACGCAGATCGCCTCCCGACCACCCGGGCAACGGCCGACGGCCGTCTTCTGCGCCAACGACCTGCTCGCCCTCGGCGTGCTGCAGGAGATGACGCAGCGCGGCCTGCGGGCGCCGCAGGACGTCGCCATCGTCGGCTACGACGACATCGAGTTCGCCGCGGCCGCCGCCGTGCCGTTAAGCTCGGTGCGGCAGCCCCGCGAACAGCTCGGCCGCACGGCGGCGGCGCTGCTGCTCGAGGAGATCGAGGACGACGGCCGCCACGAGCACCGGCACGTGGTCTTCCAGCCCGAACTGATCGTCCGCGAGTCCAGCGCCCGCCCGCGCGGCCGGCGTGGACCGGCCCGGAAGGGGCGATGACCTGTGCGCGTCGCGCTGTTCGTCACCTGCCTCGCCGACGCGATGTTCCCGCAGGTCGGCAAGGCCACGGTGACGCTGCTGGAGCGGCTGGGGAACGAGGTCGTGTTCCCCGAGGCGCAGACCTGCTGCGGGCAGATGCACGTCAACACGGGATACCAGAAACAGGCCCTCAGCCTCGTCGAGCACCACATGCGCACGTTCGAGCCCTATGACGCGATCGTGGCGCCCTCGGGTTCGTGCGTGGGTTCCGTGCGCCACCAGCACGCGGCGGTCGCCGAGCGCGCCGGCAAGCGCCAGCTCGCGGCCCGGGCCGGCGAGGTCGCCCGGCGCACCTACGAGCTGTCGGAGTTCCTGGTCGACGTGCTCGGGGTGACCGACGTCGGCGCGCACTACCCGCACCGGGTCACCTACCACCCGACCTGCCACTCGCTGCGCATGCTGCGCGTCGGCGACCGGCCGCTGCGGCTGCTGCGGGCGGTCCGCGGCATCGACCTCGTCGAGCTGCCCGACGCCGAGCAGTGCTGCGGCTTCGGGGGGACCTTCGCGCTCAAGAACGCCGACACCTCGGCCGCGATGCTCGCCGACAAGCTGCGCAACGTGCTGTCCACCTCCGCCGACGTCGTCTCGGCCGGGGACTCGTCCTGCCTGATGCACATCGGCGGCGGATTGTCGCGGCTGTCGGTGCAGGCTCGTCCCGTACACCTCGCGGAGATTCTGGCCTCGACATGAGCACCTTTCTGGGAATGCCCGAAGTGGCCCCGCGCGGGGTCGGGCAGCTGCGCGGCGACGAGCCCTTCCCCGTCGCCGCCCGCACGGCGCTGGGCAACGAGCAGCTGCGGCGCAACCTCGGCCACGCCACCCGCACGATCCGGGCCAAGCGGGCCGCGGTCGTCGGCGAGGTGCCGGACTGGGAGGAGCTGCGCCGCGCCGGCGAGGCGCTGAAGGCCTCGACCATGGCCCGCCTGCCCGAGCTGCTCGCCCAGCTGGAGGAGCAGGTCACCGCCCGCGGCGGCACCGTGCACTGGGCCCGCGACGCCAACGAGGCCAACGCCATCGTCGCCGGCCTCGTCCGCGCGGCCGGCGCCGACGAGGTCGTGAAGGTCAAATCGATGGCGACCCAGGAGATCGGGCTCAACGAGGCCCTGGAGGCGCAGGGCATCGCCGCCTGGGAGACTGACCTCGCCGAGCTCATCGTCCAGCTCGGCCACGACCGGCCCTCGCACATCCTCGTCCCGGCGATCCACCGCAACCGCACCGAGATCCGCGACATCTTCCTGCGCTCCATGCAGGGCGCGCCCCCGGATCTCACCGACGATCCTCGCCGGCTGGCCATGGCCGCCCGCGAGCACCTGCGCCGCAAGTTCCTCTCGGCGAAGGTCGCCGTGTCGGGCGCCAACTTCGCCGTCGCCGAGACCGGCACCCTGGCCGTGGTCGAGTCGGAGGGCAACGGCCGCATGTGCCTGACCCTGCCGCGGACGCTGATCACGGTGATGGGCATCGAGAAGCTCGTTCCCGCCTGGACCGACCTGGAGGTCTTCCTCCAGCTGCTGCCGCGCTCGTCCACCGGCGAGCGCATGAACCCGTACACGTCGCTGTGGACCGGCGTGACCCCCGGCGACGGCCCGCAGGACTTCCACCTGATCCTGCTCGACAACGGCCGCACCGCCGTCCTCGCCGACGAGGCCGGCCGGTCGGCCCTGCACTGCATCCGCTGCAGCGCGTGCCTCAACGTGTGCCCGGTCTACGAGCGCACCGGCGGCCACGCGTACGGATCCGTCTACCCCGGCCCGATCGGCGCGGTGCTGAGCCCGCAGCTGACGGGGGTGGAGGACAACGCCTCGCTGCCGTACGCCTCCAGCCTCTGCGGCGCCTGCTTCGACGCCTGCCCAGTGCGCATCGACATCCCGTCCATGCTCGTGCATCTGCGGGCCCGGCACGTCGAGGAGCACGGCCCGTCGGCGGAGGCGGTGGCGATGGCCGCGATGTCGTGGGTGATGGGGCGCCCGGCCCGGTTCCGCGCCGGCGAGCGGCTGATGCGGCTCGGGCGCCTGCTCGGCCGGCGCCGCGACCGCATCGGGTCGCTGCCGCCGCCGCTGTCCGCGTGGACCGCGAGCCGGGACCTGCCCCGGCCGCCGGCCCAGACGTTCCGTGAATGGTGGCGCGCGCGATGACTGAACCCGACGCCCGCTCCGTGGTCCTGGCCCGCATCCGGTCGGCCCTCGGCTCCTCCCCCACCGTGCCCGCGGTGCCGCGCGACTACCGGCGCTCGGGCCCGCTGGCGCCGGGGTCCGACGAACTGCTGGCGCTGTTCACGGATCGCCTGCTCGATTACAAGGCGACGGTCGTACCGACCTCCGCCGACGCCCTCGCCACGGACCTGGCCACCGCTGTGGCCGGCCTGTCCCCGCTGATCGTGCCGCCGTCCCTGCCCTTCGCGGTTCCAGGCGCCACGGTGGACGACGGTTCACTGTCCGCCCCCGGCCTGGACACGTTCGCCGGCGTCGTGACGTGCTGCGCGGCGGCCGTGGCGGAGACCGGGACGATCGCGCTGGACGGCTCCCCGGACCAGGGCCGCCGGGCGATATCGCTGGTCCCCGACCGCCACTTCTGCGTGGTCCGGGCCGACCAGGTCGTGCAGTCCGTGCCCGATCTGCTGGCCCGGCTCACGCCCACCCGGCCGCTCACCCTGATCAGCGGCCCCTCGGCGACGAGCGACATCGAGCTGAACCGCGTGGAGGGCGTGCACGGGCCGCGGACCCTGGTCGTGTTCCTGGTTCGGTGACTGGCTTTTCCGATATATCCGGCGCCTCCGGCGCCGGATATATCGCCTTTATCGTGATAAAGCGGTGCGTGACCGTTGCGGGCGGCCCAGGTCGTGCAGGAGGGCGTCCAGCGTCTCGTCGTCGGCCCAGCCGTTGACCGACAGGACGCCGTCGGGCGCGACCGTGATCTCCAGCCGGTCCCGGGTCGCGACGGCCTCGGCCACCCGGATACGGTCGCTGCGCTGGACGAACTCCTGGTTGGTCGAGCCGGCCCAAGGGCGGTGGCGGTCGACGAGGGCCGCGACGTACGGGCCGGCGATGAGCAGATCCGTGGCCTCCAGCAGCGCGGCCACGTCGGTTCGCCCACTGTGGACGGCCCGGTTCAGCTGTGCGGTGGTGTAGCCCGAGAAGGTCATGACCGAGCGGCCGGCCGCCCGCACACCCGCGGCGATCACCGCGAGCGGGGCGGCGTGGTCGAACGGTTCGCCGCCGAGCAGGGTCAGGCCCTCGGTGCCCGCGGCCAGGACCCGGTCCAGGACCGCCCGGGTCGGGGCCGGCTCGCCGCCGCGGAAGGTCCACAGGTGCGGGTTGAAGCAGCCCGGGCAGCGGATGGTGCAGCCCTGGACCCACAGGGCCGTACGCTCCCCCGGCCCCTCCGCCACCGTCCGCTCGACGAACCGGCCCAGCCGCAGGACGTCCGCGGGGATGGGCGGGCCTGGCTCAGAAGTCGAGGACACGGCCGCCGCCCGGGTTGTGCTGCGGCGCGCGGGGGCGCGGGGTGCAGGTGAGGACCGGGCGCAGGCGGGCGTACTCGTGCGGGGCGAGGGCGGCCGCGGCGGCGAACTCCTCGACGGTCTGGAAACCGCCCCACGCCTCGCGATCGGCGACGAGTCGCTCGGCCCGCGGCGAATCCAGGCGGGCGAGCTGAACCAGCTGCGCCGCGGTGGCCGCATTGACGTCGAGCATCCCGGCGATGCCCGGGGCTGCGGCGTTCGGGCCCGGCGGGGCCGGGATCGCGCCGAAAGGCGCAGCGGGCCGAGATTCGGGCATACCCGAAATATCCGATAAGTCGTGGCGCGGAGCGCCCGACTTATCGGTTCCCCACGCTCGGGGAGCCGCGGACGCAAAGGCGCCCGGCACTTCGGGCATATCGGCGCCGGGAGCCGCGGGCACGTAGGCACCTGGCACCGCAGGCACATCGGCGCCGGAAGCCGCGGGTGCGTAGGCACCCGGAACACCGGGCGGGTAGGCACCGAAAGCGGCGGGCGCGACGCTGGGAGGCGGCGGTGCGGGGAAGGTCGGTGGCGGGGCGAGCGCAGCGGCGGCGGGCGGCTGCTGCTCGAACCAGGGGCGGTTCGCCGCGCGCCAGCGCAGCCAGGAGCCGTTGAGCAGCAGCGCGTGGACGATGCCGGCGAACCACAGGACGAAGTAGGCGACCGCGATCGCCGTGCTCGCCGGGGCGTCCCCCAGGCGGTTGATCGCGACGAGGCCGGCCCAGGGCAGGACGAGATAGGCGATGCCGAGGCCCCACCAGGCCGGGCGGCGAGCCGTGATGCCGATGTAGAGGAAGCCGGTGCCGCTCAGGCAGCCCAGGCCGAGCACCACCAGCAGGACCCACCAGCTGTTGCGCAGCCGCCAGCCGAAGCCGACCGCATTACCCGCCATCGTACTGCTCCCGCCTCACCGTCACAGAGTTCGACGCCGCCGTGTAGTCGGCGGTGTACTCGCTGTGCACCGTCTGCGCGGCCAGCAGGTCCTCGAGCACGGCGACGTAGTCGAGGCACTTGGAGCCGGTGACGCCCAGGGTCTCGGCCGAGACGGTGCCGTCCTCGGCGACGGTGACCACGATGCGTTTCATGACCGCTCCACCGCGAAGACCAGCCGCACCGCGCGGTCCGGGGTGACCGAGCGCGACTCCAGCCGCAGGCCCGCGGCCGGGGCGCGCTCGGTCAGCCTGGTCAGGACCGCCCGCTGCACCTGCCGGCCGTACGCGGCGTCGACCGCGCGGACGATGTCCGTCGCGCGCGCCTCGTCGACGTCGCCGGTGAAGTGGGCGGTCCAGATGTGCCGCTCGTCGCGGCTGAAGCGGGCCCGCACGCCCGCCCAGTCGGCGACGAGATCGGCGTCCTCGGTGGTCACGGCGGCCCGGGTGTCGCGCAGGGCCGCGGCGAGCAGGGCCGCGTCGCGCATCCGGGTCTCCACCTTGACGACCGTGGAGTCCTTGCCCTTGGTGAGGCCGGCGTGCGCCGCGGTGGCGGCGATCACCAGCGGTACCAGAATGAGGGAAACGCTCATCGTCAGACCTCGATCGTTCGTCCGCGCAAGCCGATCACCGGCATCGGGGCGGTCGGCGGCTCCTCGTCGGCGTCCCAGTCCTCGGGGGCGGTCGCGGCGACGGCGCGGGTGCGGGCCCACTCGCGCAGCGCGCCGAGCTTCTCGGCCTGGGTGACGCTCAGCGGTACCATGCCCGCCACCGAACGCAGGATGTCCTCGCGGTGCAGAGGGCGCCGCTCGGAGAACGCGTCGAAGAGCGCCGCGACCACGGCCTGCTCGATCTCGGCGCCGGAGTAGCCGGCCGAGAGCGTGCACACCTCGCGCAGCAGCGCCTCGTCGAGCCGCAGTGCGCCCTGGACGGCCGGGCGGGCCAGGCGCCGCCGCAGGTGGACGCCCCAGATGGAGGCCCGCTCGGCGCGGCTGGGCAGGTCCACGAAGAAGATCTCGTCGAACCGGCCCTTGCGCAGCAGCTCGGGGGGCAGCCGTTCGATGTCGTTGGCGGTCGCGATCACGAACACCGAGCCGGTCTTCTCCTGCATCCAGGTCAGGAACGTGCCGAAGACGCGGTTGGTGGTGCCGCCGTCGTTGCTCGCGCTGCTGGAGAAGCCCTTCTCGATCTCGTCGACCCACAGCACGCACGGGGCGCTCGCCTCGGCGGTGCGCAGCGCGGCGCGCATGTTCTGCTCGCTGGAGCCGATCAGGCCGGAGAAGACGCGGCCGATGTCCAGCCGCAGCAGCGGCAGCCCCCACGCGGCGGCGACGGCCTTGGCGGTCAGCGACTTGCCGCAGCCCGGCACGCCGGTGATGAGCACGCCCTTGGGCGCCGGCAGCCCGTACTCCGCGGCGGCCGCCAGCCACGAGTTGTCCCGCTTGGCCAACCAGCGCTTGAGGTTCTCGAGGCCACCGACCTGGTCCAGGCGCACGTCGGCGTCGACGTACTCCAGCACGCCGGCCTTGCGCACCGCCTGCCGCTTCTCCTCGTGCACGATGTCGAGGTCGCCCAGGTTCAGCACGCCGTCGTTGACCATCGCCCGGGCGAACGCGTTCTCGGCCTCGTTGAGCGTGAGCCCGGCCGCGGCCTTGGCGAACTTCTCGCGGCCGATCGGGTCGAGCTCGATGCGGATGCGGCCGCTGCTGGCGTTGCCGGCGATCATCGCCTCCAGCACCCCGCGGATCTCGGCCTCGCTGGGCAGCGGGAAGTCGACGATCGTCACGTCCTTCTCGAGGTCCGGCGGGATCCGCAGGACCGGGGCGACGACGACCAGCGTCCGGGGCGCCGCGCCGGCCTTGAACGCCGCGGCGATGTCCCGCAGCCGCCGCACCACGCTGGGCAGGACCGGCACGTCGCCGCCGAGCGAGTTGTGCAGGTCGCGGAAGACGAACAGGCCGGGCTGCTGGATGCGCAGCACCGCCTCGAGCGCGTTGTCGGGCTCGGTGGTGTACTGCACGGCGACCCCGTCGGGCTGCAGCAGGCCGCTGGTCGCCGACCAGGTCCACACCGGCCGCGGGGTGCGCACGAGCGCGGCGTCGGCCGCGACCGCGGCGAGCTCGCCCAGCACCCGGTGCTCCTCGTAGGACTCGACGTAGAGGACCGGGAACCTGGCCTTCAACAGCTGCGCCAGGTCGTGGCGGAAACCGGTCACTGCGCTGTCCTCTCCTTACCGCGGGCGGGCGTTGCCGATGACCCTAACCGCAGCGGGCCGCTCAGATGAGTCCGCTGGTTGCCGCCAGCCCTGTCAGAAACGCGCCACCGGCGATCACGGTCATCGCCCACGCCCGCGCCCGCAGCGCGAGGTGCAGGGTCACGAAGAGGGCGGTCACCCACTCATTTCGCCGGCCGGAACGCCCAGTGCCAGGGCTCGCGCGGGGTCGTCTCGGCGAACCCGAACCTCCCGGCGTTCGCCCGCATCCACGCCTGGGCGCGGCTGTCGAGGTCGAGGTCGACGGCGATGCCCCACCCGTGGTCGCTGGTCCCGGGCTTCGCGGCGAGCCCGCCCTGGGAGTACAGCCCCTTGCGCTCGGCGAGGTCGACCTGCTCGGCGAGCGGCCGGTAGGAGTCGGTGATGCCGATGTTCACGCCCTGCTCCCGCGCCGCGCACATGAGCGCCTCCAGCGACGTGGCGGCCGGCGCCCACAGGCGGTGCCCGGTGGTCCCGACCCGCTGCAGCGCACTTTCGGGGATGCGCCCGTTGCCGTACTTCGTGAGCTCCACCGGCACCCCGGCCGACGTGCGCGCCGTGCGCAGCGTCCCGTCGAGCGCCTGCGCGAACGCCGCCGAGGACGACTCGGTCCCCGCGGCCGCCGGCGTCGTCGCGGGCGACCGGAACGCGGCGATCTGCGTGCGAATCTCCGCCATGCGGTTCGCGATGCCGGCTATGCCTGTGGCCTCCACATCGCAACCATCGGCCACCCGAACCGCAACCTTAGCCGGCGCGGGCGGCGCGCGGGCATTTCGCGTCAGGGGCCGATGAGGGTGATCGTCAACAGGCTGGTGTAGGTGCCGGTCGGGGCCGTGTCCGGCAACCACAGCGCCATCGCGGCGCCGACGTGCTGGGTGCCCAGGCCGCTGCCCGGCGGCGCGGACGCCAGCGTGGCGCCCGGCACGGCGAGGCCGCCGCTTTGCGGGGACTGCATCCGGGGCGGCACGGCGGGGCCCGCGAGCGGGGCGCCCTCGGCGTCGCTGCCGGGCGCGAGCAGCGCCGGAATCCAGCCGAAGTCAGCGGCGGGGGCGGTGGTGGCGCCGTTGACGAAGTCGGTCGCCTGGCCGGTGAGGGTCCAGCCGGGCTGGCCGGGGCGCGTGTCGGTGACCGAGATCCCGCTCAGCTCGCCGTGGCGGTGCCCTCGATCCGGGCGTGCGCCGGCGCGCCCCACGCGGCGGCACCGGGCGCGAGGGCCGCGGGCGCGAGCAGGAGGGCCACCGCCACGATCCTGACCAACCGACGCATGCCGACGATTCGACCGCGCTTGCGCTGCGGACCGGTGCCGCGGCGGCGAACGGGCGGCGAACGCCGGACACGCTCCGGCGCCGCGGCCCAGGCGGGGCGCGGCGCCGGGGATGCGTGTGTCAGGCGGTGGGGGCGGGGGCGCGGCGGTACGCCAGGATGCCCACCACCAGGCCGGCCAGGCCCAGGACCAGGCCGGCGACGCCCAGGCCGATCGCGGTGCCGTCGCTGCCGCCGGACTTCGAGTCGCTCGCCGCGACCGTCGGGCCGGCCGAGGTCGTCGTCGAGGCGGCCGTGGTGTCGGTCTTCTTCGACAGTTTCAGGACCGGGGCCGGGTGCTCGGCCTCGGCGCCCGGGGCGGGCTCGTCGATCCAGCGGACGACCTCGCCGTTGGAGTACGTCTGCAGGGCCTTGAAGACGATCTGGTCGACCTGCGGCAGGGGGCCGAGGGAGACGTCGAACTCCTGGAACTGGTGGGGCTTGATCGCCGCGCTCTCGTCCGCGGTCCAGGTGATCTTGGAGACCGCCTCGGTCATCTCGTCGCCGTCGTTGGTCTTGATCGGGGTTGCCAGCTTGCTGGTCTCCGTGGCGGCCGTCCAGCCCTGCACCGGCTTGAGCGAGACCGAGGCGATCGGCTTGTCGGTCGGGATCGCGATCTCGACCTTCGTGGTGCTGGCGTTGTCGCGCTCGGTCGGGACACGGAACGTCACCTTCGTGTATCCGCCCTGCACGGCGGTGTTCGGGTTCACCGTGACGTGGGCGGAAGCGGCGACGGGGAAGGCGAGCGCCGCGGTGAGCGCCGCCGCGGCGGCGACACCGGCGCGGACCACACGGGCCAGGCGCATGACGGGGAGGTCCTCTCGGGGATCCGGGGATGTGTCGCGCTGATAGTCGCCACACACCCCCGCGAAGTTCCCGCGTTCAGCGCTTCAGGTCGCCCGGGTCGGCGTAGGCGGTGCCGATCGCGGTGACGGCGAAGAGCACCACCGCGAGCACGTGCACGCCGGTGCACCACAGGCAGATCGCGTCGAGCGTGAACAGCTCGGCGAAGACCAGGTAAAACACGAACAGCACGCCGATCGCGGCGAGGGCCAGGCGGCCGTAGCGGATCGCCGGCAGCGCCGAGCGCCACAGGGGCGCGGGCGAGAGGGCCAGCATCGCCACGAAGTACACCAGCCCGAGCACCGCCACCGGGATGCCGAACACGGCCGACTGCTGCGATGTGGTGACCTTCAGGCAGTTCAGCGCGCCGGTGTCGGGGCAGGCCAGGGTGCTCGACGAGGTGAAGTGCTCGATCGTGAGGTACACCGAGACAGCCAGCCCGCACACCGCCAGCACCAGCGAGGTCAGCGGCACCCAGTGCTGCACCACGCTGCGGTCGATCTCGATCTCACTGGCCGACATTGGCGAACTCCCCCTGGTAGGCCTTGACGGCCGCGCTGGAACACACGTCGCCGGGCTGGTTGCCGGTGATGCGGCACAGCAGCGCGGTCAGCGCGTTGGCGCTGCCGCCGATGCTGCGCCCGAGCTGGCTGTCGGGATTCCTGATGGCGTCGAGGACCTGCTGGTGGGTGTGGTCGGCGAGCAGCTCCGGGCTGTAGGAGGCGCCGGCCTGCAGGGCCTTGTTGGCGAAGTCCATGAACGGGATCGCGCCCGCGGAGTCCTTGGGGACGTACGGCGGGGCGTTGTACTTCTGCACGATCTGCGCCTGCTCGGCGGTGAGCTGGTCCAGCGGCTGGTACTGCCCGCCCTTGCGCACGTTCGTGGTCGTCTCGACGCCCTGGAAGGCGAGGTACTGGCTCGTGTACGTCGAGCCGTGGAACGACAGCGTCGGCGTGTTGGGGAACGAGTCGTCCGCCGCCGACGTCGTCAGCGACAGGCCCTGGAAGGTGCCGAACCGCGACAGTGCCACGACCACGGGCCAGCGCTGCGCGGCGCAGAAGGGGCAGTACTCGGCGCCGACGTACAGGATCAGGGGCTTGCCGTCGGCGGTGAGCGCCGGCTGGCCGGTCAGCGGCGTGGGCAGCGACGGCTTCGCGCCGGCGCCGACGGCGTCGAGGGTGGCGGCCGGCACCGAGGTCACGCCGGCGACGATCTCGGCGGCCGCGGCGGGGCTGGGCAGTGCGCTGGGCTTCTCGCCGCCTCCACCGGCGCTGCCGAGCTTGACCAGGCCCATCACGACGAAGACCAGCAGGACGGCGGCGATGGACGAATACGCCAGCCTCATCCGCCCGTGCCGGGCCTGCGCCCGCTCCTGGATCATGCGCATTCGTCGCGCGTACTCACGCGAGTCGCGCTGCCGTTTGGACACGCGGCCACCTTCCCGGAACGAGTCATCCTGTCACTCAGTAGTCGCACGCGGCGGGGCGTCCAGTTCCCGATCCCACCGAAGATCACCCTGCCGACGACCGATCGTATGGGAGTGGCTACCGACCGGTCAGGGGCGAAAGTCCTGGGAAGGTCCTGGAAAGGTCCTGGGCGCCTGATTGACGTAAGGACCGCCGGGCCCATAGTGTCGTACGGGTAGACATCGAGGGAGGTCACCGATGAGCACCGTGTCCGGCGCCGAGTCACCCCAGGCGATCACGACCCCGCTGGTCCTGCCGATCTCCCGCTCGCTGTTCTGGCTCGGCGGCACCGCCCTGCTGGCCCTGCTCGTCTACTACTTCGTCGGCATCGACCAGGGCGCCGTGTCGGTCTTCGGCAACGACTCGCACGTCCACGAACTGCTGCACGACGGCCGCCACTTCCTCGGCTTCCCCTGCCACTAGGGCTTGCGCAGCACGCAGTCGCCGCAGGTCCCGCCGCCGGGGATGCGGTAGTACAGGCAGCAGTTGTTGCGCCGCAGCGAGCGCGCGCCGACGACCGCGGTCCCGGCCAGCGGCGGGCGCGCCAGCAGCCCCCGCACGACGTCCCAGGCGCCCCCGGGCAACTGCCCGGCCGCCCCGCCCAGCGCCGAGGCCACGTTGCCCCACAGCACCCGGGGCGAGAGGCGGAACCGCTCCCGGAACACCTCGGCGAGCGGCGCGACCAGGCCCAGCACCGCCACGTCGAAGAGGTCGTCCGCCGGCCGGGGCGGCACATCACGGACGGCCAGGGGCAGCGGGCCGCCGGGAACCTCCCGCCACCACAGGTCGCCCGGCCCCGCGCCCCGGACCGTCCCCGTCAGCGCATCCGCCAGCGGCGGCGAGACCAGCCGCGACGCCCACCCCAGGAACAGCACCGACGCGACCACCCGCTCCGGCACCGCCGCCTCGTCGAGCCCGAACATCCCCACGAGCGCCCGCCGCGACACGGCGACCCGCTGCGCGACCACGTCCGGCTCCAGCAACTGCGCGAACGGCCGCCAGCCGGGGCCGCCGTCGTAGGGCTCCCAGACGAAGTACGGATTCACGCCCGTACCCTAACCGCGGAGTTGGTTGAACCCTGAACAGCCTCGTGGTGTAGATGTCACCGGGAGGCCGTCGAGAGGGGCTGTGCGTGACGCGCGACGAGGAGCTCATGACCGCGCTGTACACCGAGCACTACGGTGTGCTGCTCGCCTTCGTCTCACGCTACGAGCGGGACCGCCACCGCGCCGAGGACCTCGTGCAGGACACGCTCCTGCGCGCCTGGCGGCACATCGAGCGCATCGACGTGAGCCGGGACACCACGCGGGCGTACCTGCTCACGATCGCGCGCAACGTGGTCAGCAACAACTGGCGGGCCGAGCAGCGCCGCCCCCGGCTCGTCTCGGACCCCGACGCGGTGGCGGCCGTCGCCGACCCCGACAACGTCGACGAGCTGGTCGAGGGCTGGCTGATCCGCGCCGCGCTCGACCGCCTCTCCCCGGAGCACCGCGACGTGATCCGCTCCGTCTACTACGACGGCCGCACGGTCGCCGACACGGCGAAACGGCTTTCGGTACCGGAGGGTACCGTCAAGTCGCGCGCCTACTACGCGGTCCGCGCGCTTCGGGCGGTGTTCGAGGAGATGGGGGTGTTACGGTGACCGCCGATCACGACGCGGTGCGCCGGCTGCTCGGGGCGTACGTCCTGGGCGGCCTCGACACCACCGACCAGACCACGCTCGACGCCCACCTGAGCTCGTGCGCGCAGTGCCGGGCCGAGGTGGGGCGCCTGGCGTCCGTGCCGGAGCTGCTGCAGCGCCTGCCCTCATCCTCCCCCGGCGAGCCCCTCGAACCACCGTCCCGCGCCGGCCTCGACGCCTTCCTGCGCCGCGCCCGCCCCCGCCGCCTGCCGGTCGTCGTGCTCGCCGCGGCCTGCGTCGCGCTCGCCGTCCTGGCCGGCGTCCTGGCGCTGCGGCCGGCGGGCACACCGGCTCCACAGGCACAGGCGTCGCCGTCGGTCTCCGCCGGCACCGTCGTGCAATTCGTGGCGGCCGGCGGCAGCGGGCTGTCGGGGCGGGCCACCCTGAGCCCGCGGCAGTGGGGGGTCTCGGTCTCGCTGGAGCTGGCCGGGCTGCCCGGCGACGGGCCGTTCACGATGAACGTGCTCGGCCGCGGCGGCCAGGCCGAGCAGGCCGCCTGCTGGGGCCGGACCCGCACGGCCCAGGCCCGGGTGACCGGGGCCAGCTCGATCCAGCTGGCCAACGTCGACTCGGTCACGGTCGCCGATCACGACGGCAACCTGCTGGGCTCCGCCCGCGTCGCCTGAGGTTCCCGCCCACCCGGAAGGGCCGCCCGCCCTCCGGGCTGGCTCGCGCGCGCCGACGGGGCGGCTCGCGGAACACTTCCGCCGCGCTCACGTTTCACGAATCCGTCGGCGGCGGGCATCACCGCCGGACATACCGGAAGATCCGGTGCGCGCCAGATCTCACCAATCCGAAATATGGACATAAATCTGGCAAGTCGTACGGCTAGGTGTCCGGTTTATCGGATTTAAGCGCCACAAGCTTGGCGCTAATGGCAGGCATCTCCGAATACCCACGGCGTGGCACTTTCGGACGGTGTGGCCACTTGGCTACTTTTGAGCGCGTGGTGCGGTATCGACTGATCGCCGATGTGCTCCGGGAGCGGGTGCTCTCCGGTGCGTACGTCGTGGGGCAGGCGCTGCCCGGAGCCGATCAGCTGGCGCGGGAGTTCGGGGTCGGGCGGGACACCGCGCTCAAGGCTGTACGGCTGCTGCGCAACGAGGGAATCGCCGTGCTCGGACGGGACTGCGTCGTGCGGGCCGGGCCCATGCAGCGGCGCAACGGCGTCGGGCCGGTGCCGCCCGCGAACCTGGTCGAGGTCCCGCCCTGCGGAGTCGTGCGGGCGCGGATGCCCACGCCGCGGGAGCGGGCGGAGCTTGACCTGCCCGAAGGGGTGCCGGTGCTGGTCGTGAGGATCGGTGACGTCGAGGAGGTGCATCCCGCGGACGAGACCGGGCTGCGCTTCCGGCGCGATCAGACCGACAGGTAGTCGACCACGACCACCGTCACGTTGTCCCGGCCGCCGGCCAGGACCGCCCGCCGGACCAACTCCTCCGCGGCCGCCTGCGGCTCCTGACCCGCGGCCAGGACATCCGTGATCTCGGCGTCGGTGAGCTCCAGCGGCAGGCCGTCGGAGCAGACCAGGTAGCGCTCCCCCGGCTCGGCGGTGCGCACCCACAGGTCGGGGCGGGGGCCGGGATCGGTGCCCAGGGCGCGGGTGATCACGCCGCGGCGCATGGTCACGGACTCGGGGGCCACGTGGTCGACCGTGAGCTGGTCCAGGGCGGAGGCGGCGAAACGGTACACCCGCGAGTCGCCGACATTGAAAATGATCCAGCACTCGTCGCCGTCGACCCGGCCGAGGCAGAGTCCGGCGGCGGTGGTGCCCATGCCGCCCTGGGCCGGATCCGCGGCGGCCGCGGAAAGGATGTCGGCGTTGGCCTGGACGATCTCGTCGCGGATGTCCAGCGGGCCGGGGCCGGCCACGTCGTCGAGGCGCTTGAGGGCGGCGACCGCGAGGCGGCTGGCGACATCGCCGGCCGCGTGGCCGCCCATGCCGTCGGCCACGGCGAAGATGCAGGTGCCGACGACGGCGCTGTCCTCGTTGCGGCGGCGGATCTTGCCGACGTCGCTCGCCACGCCGGCCCGGATGTTCGCCATCAGCCCTCCACCGCCATCGCAGAAACACCGCCGGACAAGCAACAACCATGCCGGCGGCCAGGGGGACCGCCAGACACGCGACTACGCCGACAGCAACGAACCGCCATCAAGATCTCACCATTGTCAAGATCGCACCATCGGTGGAACGAACGGACACTGGGCTCCGAGAAGACTTCATCGGACACCCACCGGCTGCGCCAGCAGCGACAGCAGGCGGGCCACCACCGCCGCGCGGGCGAGCGGGCGGCCCGGGTCCGGGCGCTCCAGCGAGTCGGACATGAACCAGGCACCGGCCGCGCTGCGGGCCACCGCCACGCCCGACTCGTCCGCCGCGCCGGCCTGGGTGCGAATCAGCACGGTGGCGGCGCCGTCGCCCGAGGTGCACATGTCCAGGAACCGGATGACCGGGGCCGACAGCGGCTCGGCGGCGTCGATCAGTTCGACGGAGAAGAGGCCGAAGGAGCCCGGGTACACCGCGAGCCGCCCCGTCACGCCCGAGAACAGGTGCACGACCACCGGGCGCTCGTCGAGCCAGCCGGCCGCCTCGGTGCTCGTGTGCCGGGTCGCCAGGGCCGCGATCGCGCACTGGACGAACTCGCCGGGCACGACCCGGGCGCCGTCGATGCGGCACAGGTCGCGGGCCACGAGCGAGGCGACGCCGGAGGCGACCACGATGCCGGTGGAGACGCCGGGCTGAAAGTTGAGGCGGCGGCGTACGTCATCCACGTCCACGCCCCGCTCGGCCGCGCAGCGCAGGACGAACTCCAGCTCCGCGAACGTCAGCGTCACCGGGGCGCCGGTCGCGTCGCCGGTGTGCCGGTCCGCTCGATGGTCGGCCATGGCCGTCGCATGCTCCCTCAAACCGCTGAGATTACCGGTGGCCGCCGGAGCGGCGCGACCCGGTCACGCCCTTCGCGTTTCGCCTCGTACGGCGCCACGTCGGACGCGACGCCGATGCCGATCGTGACCACCCCGAAGTCGTACCGCACGCGTGGCTCCCGCAAACCCTCGACCGCAACCGTCCGCCGGGCGCGCGTGCCCGCCGCGTCGACGCCGACCTCGCCGGCCCCCGGCCGAACGGCCGCAGCATGGTTCACACGCCCCCGATCGGCCAGCCACGGCCGAAACTGAACAAAACGCCCAAACCGCTGCCCGGCTCAGCCTGCCAGGTCACGGGTCAGCCGCTCCAGGTCGGCCAGGCGGTCGGCGGGGCTCAGCCGGGCCGCGACCGTCACCAGGATCAGCTCGGTCACCGCGATCTCCAGCGTGATCGGGTCGATCGGCCCCGACGCCTCGCGCGGCAGGCGGACCAGCACGTCCGCGCGGCCGGCCAGCGGGGACTCCCAGGCGTCGGTGACGAGCGCGAGCCGGGCGCCGCGGGCGGTGGCGGCCGCGGCGAAGCGCGCGTTGGCGGTGGAGTAGCGGCGGAAGTCGTACGCGACCAGCAGGTCGCCCGGGCGCAGGTCGAGCAGGACCCGGGCGCGCTGCGGCGCCGGGCCGGGGACGTGGCGGACGCCGGGGCGCAGGCTCGCGAGCTGGCGCACCAGGTATTCGGCCGCCAACTCGCTCAGGCGTCCACCCAGCGCCCACACCGCGCCGGCCGTCGCCAGGCGCTCCGCGACCGTGTCCAGCAGCGCCTCGGGCACGGCGGCGAGGCAGCCGTCGAGCCCCGCTCGCAGGCTCCGGGCGGCCTCGGCCAGGCCGGCCGGCTCGGCGACGAAGGTGTGCAGGCGGGAGCGGCCCCCCGCGGTGGGGGCGGCCGCCGAGCGGGCGCCCGCACGGACCGCCTCCTGGAAGTCGGCGAAGCTCGCGAAGCCGATGCGGGCGACGAGCCGCGACGCCGTGGGCGCGCTGACGCCGGCGCGCTGGGCCAGCGCACGCAGCGAGCCGAGCGCGGCATACGGGTAGTCGTCCAGGATCGCGCGCGCGATCGCGCGCTCCCCCGGCGGCAGCTCGGCGTAGACGCCGCTCAGGCGCGCCTCGAGATCCATGAAACGAATGTTACGTCAAATGCCAGCAATCACAAATGGCGAAACGAGTGTTATGGTCCCAGGCATGGCTGCTCCCTGGCGTGGACTGCTCGACAGCGAATACCGGCCCCGGCTGCCGGTCACCCCGCAGACTCCCTCGGTGACCCTGCACGAGGGGAACACCCCGCTGCTGCGCTCGGCGCACCTCTGCGCGCGGACCGGCTGCGACGTCTGGCTCAAGGTCGAGGGCGCGAACCCGACCGGGTCGTTCAAGGACCGCGGCATGACCGTCGCGATCAGCCGCGCCACGCAGGCCGGCGTGCGCCTCGTCGTGTGCGCGTCGACCGGCAACACCAGCGCCTCCGCCGCCGCGTACGCGGCCCGCGGCGGGCTGGGCGCCGCCGTGCTCGTGCCCACGGGCGGCGTCGCGCGCGGCAAGCTCGGCCAGGCGGCCCGCTTCGGGGCGCGGATCGTCGAGGTCGCCGGCACCTTCGAGGACTGCCTGCGCGCCGCCCGGGAGCTCGCCGCGCACCACCCGGTCGCGCTGGTCAACTCGGTCGGCAACGAACTGCGGCTGGCCGGGCAGCGCACGGTCGCCTACGAGATCGTCGACGCCCTCGGCGCCGCGCCCGACGTGCACTGCCTGCCGGTCGGCAACGGCGGGAACATCACCGCCACCTGGCAGGGATACTGCCGATACGGCCGCGGCCGGCCGCGCATGTGGGGCTTCCAGGCCGCCGGCGCCGCGCCGCTGGTGCACGGCGCGCCGGTGGCCGAGCCGCGCACCGACGCGAGCGCGATCCGGGTCGGCTCGCCCGCCACCTGGGCGCCGGCGGTCGCGGCCCGCGACGAGTCCGGCGGCCTGATCGGGGCGGTCACGGATGCCGAGATCTTCGCGGCGTACCGCGACCTCGCCCGCCTCGACGGCGTCTACGCCGAGCCCGCGTCCGCGGCCGCCGTGGCGGGGCTGCTCGCCGAGCACCGCGCGGGCCGCCTCACGCCGGGCTCGACCGTGGCGATCACGCTCACCGGCAACGGCCTGAAGGACCCCGACGCCGCCCTGCGCGACGACTACGACCCGGCACCGTCCGGCCCCGCCACCGCCGAGGTGGCCCGCACGCTCGGGCTGACCGGCTGACCGGCTGACGCGGCGCGCCGCCAGGTGCCGGGCGAGGCCGCTGCCCGGCCTCGCGCTCGGCGGTCCGGCCGGGTCGTGCCGGGCGGGGCCGCTGCCCGGCCTCGCGCTCGGCGGTCCGGCCGGGTCGTGCCGTGCGACGCCTGACGGGTCACACCGGCCGGTAGGAGCATTGGCGTCCGGTGTGGACGGTCTCGCGCAGGTGCCGGCCCAGGTCCGCGTCGGCCTCCTCGATCCGGGCGATGGCGCGGCGGATCGCCTTGCCGACCGCGACCCGCGCCCGCTCGGCGTTGTCGACGAAGCGCCGGCTGCGCCCGCCGATGCCGACGCTGCCGGCGAGCTCCGCCAGCAGCGCGTCGCTCTCGCGCTGGGCCACCGCGGCGCGCCGGTCGTCGGAGGTGGACTCGATCTCCTCGCGCAGCTCGGCGACGCGGCTGCGGTACCGGCGCATCGCCTCGTGGTCGAGGACCGCCTGCGGCGAGCTGCGCGCCCCGGCCGCCTGGGCCAGACCGGTGACGCCCATCGCGAGCTCGACCGCGGGGATCTCGGTTGCGGCATTTGCCAGCAGTACCGCCAGATGCAGCATCCCCACGCTGTTCTCGACGACGACCGAGCGCTCGCCCCACTCGAGCCGCCAGTGCTGACGCTGCCGCACGCAGACGGCCCGGTCGGGCTGCGCCGGGCCGAGCCGCTCCAGGGCGCGGCGGGACTCCTCGGCGGCCGGCCAGTGCCCGAGCGCCCGGTTGTGCGCGATCGCCCGGGTCAGGTGCTGCACGGCCAGGTCCCGGCGGCCGGACGTGTGGGCGGCCACGCCGAGCGCGTGGTGCACCGAGCCGAAGCACGCGATGCCGAGGCTCACCATCGCCGGCCGCTCCGCGTGCGGCCGGAGCAGCTCGTAGGCCTCCGCCGCCAGGTCGGCGTCGCCGAGCAGCCGGGCCGCCTCGACGATGCCGTGCATGGTGACCAGCCAGCTGCCCGAGCGCGGCAGCTCCTTGAGCGCCGGGCCGCGCAGCCGGGCCAGGGCTCCGGCGGCGGTGCGCAGGTCGCCGGCCTCGGCCGCCGCGACGGCGTGCACGGCGAAGTACGCGTTGTCGACGACCGACAGCGTCGGCCAGTGCACGAGTTGCTCGAGCATCGGGCGCAGTTCCTGCAGGCGCCCCTGGTACCAGCGGATGGCGACCAGGTGCGCGCCGTACCAGCCGGTGGCGTCGGCGTCGCCGGCCCGTTCGCCGTGCTCGAACGCGCGCTTCGCGGCCGCCTCGGCCTCGGCGAAGCGCCCGGCCCGGATCTCGCGCATGACGTCGATGGCGTCCACGACGTATCCGACCGCGAGGTGCGGGGTGTCCGCCAGCATCCCGCGCAGCTCCGCCAAGCGCCGCTCGGCGTGCCGGTCGCCGTCCAGGAGCAGGTCCGACGTCCGCCACAGCAGGCCCATGAGCAGGTCGCCGCGGCGGTGCGTGCGGGAGCTCACGCCGAGCAGCTCGACGGCGATCTCCCGGCGCAGCACGCGCTGCTCGGGGCCCAGCACGCAGTGGTGCGCCAGGCTCAGCGCCTCGGCGTGCGCGACCGGGTCCCCGTGCCCGCGGGCCTCCTCCAGCGCGGCCAGGACGGCGTCGCTGGACCCGTCGCGGTAGTCGCGCTCGGCCGCCAGCCGGGCGCGCAGCCGCACCGCGAACGACCCGTCCGGGTCGACCAGCCCGAGCACCTGGACCAGCCGCTGCTCCAGCACGGCGGCCGACGCGCCGACGCGGTGCTCGTGCACCCACACGCCGGCGAAGCCCAGCGCCGCCTCGGCCATGGCGTTCACGTCCCCGGCGGCTTCGGCCCGCACGAACGCGGCGTCGAAGCACGCCCGGGCGGTCCGCAGATCCCCGTGGTCGTGCAGCGCGCGCAGCCCTGCGGCGATCGGCTCAATGTCAGTTGCGAAGTCAGCCTCGACGCACCCCTGCGCGCCGGAACCCGACGACATACGGTTCTCCAACCTCTGCCCGTAACCATCATGGTCGATCGCGGCGCCCCTGGCCGGGCCGCGACGGGTTCTCGACACATGCTCCGGCGATGCAACCGAACGCCGACATGGGCGTTGCCGCCGGTAGTCTGCTGCCGTGGACGTTGTGCTGCGGCCGATCACCGCCGCCGATCTCTGGCTGCTCGAACGACAGGCCGACGAGCCCGAGGCCGGCGGGCGGTTCAACTGGTCCGGCTACCGCGACATCGCCGCGCTGCGCCGCCGCTTCGACGAGGACCGGCTCATCAGCGCGGACAACGGGTGCCTGATCGTCGAGGCGCCGGACGGGATCGCCGGGACGGTGGCGTGGCGGCGGCTGACGTACGGCGCCCCGTCCTGGGCCTGCTGGAACATCGGTATCTCGCTGCTACCGGAGTTCCGCAGCCGGGGGCACGGCACCGAGGCGCAGCGGGCCCTGGTCGCGTACCTGTTCGACATCAGCCCGCTGGAGCGCATCGAGGCGTACACCGACGTGGAGAACTTCGCCGAGCAGCGCGCGCTGGCCAAGGCCGGGTTCACCCGGGAGGGCACGATCCGCTCGGCCCAGTTCCGCCAGGGCCGGTGGCGCGACCTGCACATCTACTCGCTGCTGCGCGCCGAGTCCGCGGAAGGCTCCCAGCCGCGCCCGTAGCCGGACTGGCCCTCGATCAGGCGGGACATGAGGGCGACCAGCGTCCGGACGTCCTCGTCGGGCCAGCCCGCGGTCAGCTCCGCCAGCACCTCGTCCTGCCAGGCGTGCGCCTGGCGCAGCAGTTCCTCACCCGGCGGCGTCACGGTGACCGTCGTCGCCGCGCCGACCCCGCGGGCCGACCGGCGCGCCAGCAGGCCGAGCCGCTCGGCCCGGCTCAGCAGCCGGCTCGCCCCCGACTGGTCCAGGCCCAGCTCATGGGCCACGTCGTTCACCGACGGCGGGGCGCCGAGGCGGGCGCTCAGCGCGCGGACCGCCTCCAGGGCCAGCACGTCGCGGCCGCGGTCCGGGTCCGCGCCGGTCCAGCGGCGCGACCAGTACCGCACGAACGCGAACAACGCCTGCCCGCCGCCAGACTCCATGAGCCCTCGAACCCCTTGTCATTACGTATGCAAAACGCATACGGTAGCCGTCATGCTGGAAGACGCGATCAACGCCTGGCACGACGCCGTCAATCGGCGCGACCTCGACGCCGCGCAGGCCGCCGTCACCGATCCCGTCGACGTGTCCGGGCCCCGCGGGGCCGGACCCATTCCCGCCGCCGACTTCGCCGGCTGGATCGTCCGGTCCGGGATCACGCTGCGGCCGGTGTCCTGGCACCCCGTGGGCCCCGACGCGATGGTGGTCGAGCAGGAGGCGAGCTGGGACGGGGGCGCCGCCGCCACGGTCGCCACGCTGTTCCGGGTCCGCAGCGGCCGGGTCGCGCTCGCGCACCGGTTCGGCTCCCTGCACGACGCCCTCGCCTCAGCGCGGTAGCTCGGCCAGCGCCCGGCCGGCTCATGACATGTCCCACCGGTCGAGGTCGCGCAGCCAGGCGTTGGCGTTGCCGTCCGACGGGGCGCGCCAGTCGCCGCGCGGGGAGAGCGAGCCGCCGGCCGAGACCTTCGGGCTGTTGGGCAGGGCCGAGCGCTTGAACTGGGCGAAGCCGAAGAAGCGGCGGCAGAACACCTCCAGCCAGTGCCGGATCGCCGGCAGGTCGTACGCCACCCGCTTCTCCTTCGGGAAGTTGACCGGCCACGCGCCGGCGTCCGGGTCGCGCCAGGCGTGCCAGGCCAGGAAGGCGATCTTCGACGGGCGCATGCCGTATCGCAGGACGTGGAAGAGCGTGAAATCCTGCAGCGCGTAGGGGCCGACCTTCGACTCCGAGGACTGCAGCTCCTCCCCCGGCACGAGCTCCGGGCTGATCTCCTGCTCGACGATGACGTCGAGGATCTTGGCGACCTCGTCGTCGAACTGCCCGCTGCCGCTGACCCACCGGATCAGGTGCTGGATCAGGGTCTTCGGCACGCCGCCGTTGACGTTGTAGTGGCTCATGTGGTCGCCGACGCCGTACGTCGACCAGCCCAGCGCCAGCTCCGAGAGGTCCCCGGTGCCCAGCACGATCCCGCCGCGGTGGTTGGCGATGCGGAACAGGTAGTCGTAGCGCAGGCCCGCCTGCACGTTCTCGAACGTCACGTCGTAGACGGGCTCGCCGGCCGCGAAGGGGTGGCCGAGTTCGGCGAGCATGAGGCGCGCGGTCGGGGTGATGTCGAGCTCGTGGACGCTGACGCCGAGGGCGCGCATCAGGGCGTGGGCGTTGTCCCGGGTCCCGCCGGAGGTCGCGAACCCCGGCATCGTGTACGCCAGGATGTCGGTGCGCGGGCGCCCGGCCCGGTCCATCGCCCGGGCCGCGACGATGAGCGCGTGGGTCGAGTCGAGGCCGCCGGACACGCCGATGACGACCTTGGGCTCGCCGATCGCCGCCAGGCGCTGCCGCAGGCCGGCGACCTGGATGTTGTACGCCTCGTAGCAGTCCAGCTCCAGCCGCGCCACGTCGGCGGGCACGAACGGGAAGCGCTCGATAACCCGTCGCAGCCCCAGGTCCCCCTCGGGCGGGGCGGCCGTGAACGCGATCCGCCGGAACCCGCCCGTGCGGGCCTCGTGCGTGCGCCGGTTGTCCTCGAAGGTGCCCATCCGCTGCCGCTCCTGGCGCAGCAGGTCGAGGTCGACGTCGGCGACCGAGCGCCGGTCGCCGTCGGGGAAGCGCTCGGTCTCGGCCAGCAGCACCCCGTTCTCGTAGATCATCGTCTGCCCGTCCCACGACAGGTCGGTCGTGGACTCCCCGGCGCCGGCGGCGGAGTAGACGTACGCGGCCAGGCACCGCGACGACGCCGAGCGACACAGCAGCTTGCGATCCTCCGCCCGGCCGACGGTGATCGGGCTGCCGGACAGGTTGGCCAGCACGGTCGCCCCGGCCAGGGCCGCCTCCGCGCTCGGCGGCACCGGCACCCACATGTCCTCGCAGACCTCGACGTGCAGCACGAACGCCGGCAGGTCCGCGGCCGCGAACAGCAGGTCGGTGCCGAACGGCACGTCGCTTCCCAGCACCCGGATGACCCCGCCGCGCTCGGCGTCGCCGGCGGTGAGCTGCCGGGCTTCGTAGAACTCACGGTAGTTGGGCAGGTACGATTTCGGGGCTACGCCGAGCACCCGTCCCCGGTGCACCACGACGGCACAGTTGTACACGCGCCCCCGATGCCGCAGCGGCGCCCCGACGACCAGCACGGGCAGCAGTTCCCGGGAGCCCTCGACCACCGCGGCGAGCCCGTCCTCGACCCCGTCGAGCACGGCGTCCTGCAGCAGGAGATCCTCGATGCTGTACCCGCTGAGCCCCAGCTCCGGGAAGACCGCCAGCACGACGCCCTCGTCCGAGCACGCTCGCGCCTGCCGCAGGATCTCGGCCGCGTTGGCGGGCGGGTCGGCGATGGAGGTCAGGCCGGTGCAGGCGGCCACCCGGGCAAAACCGTGCGCGTAGATCGACCGGAAGTTCACGCTTCCATCATGTCGAACCGGCCCCCCGGATTGTCAGCGACCGCCGTCACGGCCGGCCGGTTCAGGCCGCCGCTTCACCCGCGTGGCGCTGCAGGAACTCGTCGATCGCCCGCCGGATCAGCCCCGACCGGCCACCCTTGTCGTTGCCGGCCAGCGCGTCGAGCCGCTCAACGACGGCGGCCGGCAGCCGCACCCCGGTCACGATCATGGGAATCTCCGCCGGCGCCGGCCCGAGATCGGGCCCCCGGACGCCACCCCGCAGCACCTCAGAGATGTCGCCGCCCCCGTTGAAGTAAGCAATCAGCTCGTCCCGGCTCATCGTCCGGGGGTCCCGGTGCTCGCTCATCGAGTTCCCTCCAACCACAGCTTGATCTCGTGCGGGGTCGCCGGCCGGACGGCAAGAATCGCGTAGCCTCCCAGCGTATAACGCGTAAAACGCGAGCGCGACTCCGTCCGGTCAGGGCAGGCGGGTGAGCTGGACGGTGGCGGTGCGGCGGATCGCCGGGTCGGGATCGTGGTCGGCGTAGCGGCGCAGCAGGTCCGGCGCGACCGACGGGGCCACGTGGCGGACCGCCACCGCGACGCGCTCGCGGACCGAGCTCTGCGGGTCGTCGGCCAGCGCCAGCAGCAGCGGCGGCCAGTCCGGCCGGGTGGTGCCGGTGCTCGCCAGGCCGCTGGCCAGGGCGGCGCGGACCGGATGTTCGCGGTCGGCCGCCAGCGCGGCCAGGGCCGGGGCCACCCGCGGGTCGGTGCCGGCCGCCGCCGGCAGGGCCTTGGCGGCGCGCTCGCGGTGCTCCGGGTTGCCGGAGGCGGCCAGGGTGAGCAGGGTGTCGACCGCGTCCTCGCCGCCGGTGGTCCCGAGGGCGGCCAGGGCGTAGCGGCGCACGAACTCGTCCGGGTCGTCGAGCAGGCGGCGCAGGGCCGGGGTCGCGGCGGGGGTACGCAGGCGGCCCAGGGCGTACGCGATCCGGGCCCGCACCTGCGCGGAGGGGTCGCCGGCCGCCTCGGACAGCGGGGCGGCGGCATCGGGGCGGCGGATCGCGCCCAGGCGGGAGACGGCAGCCGTGCGGACGTCGGGGCTCGGGTCGCGCACCGCGCGTATCAGGACGGCGAAGGCGCGCTCGTCGCTGCCCGGGTCGTCGATGGCGTCGATCGCCTCGGCGCGGATCCGCGGGTCGGGGTCGAGCGCCGCCTCGGCCCAGATCGCGTTGTCGGCGGGGCCGGCGATGAAACCCAGGGCCCACAGGCCCGTGCGGCGCAGGGCCGCGTCCGGGGACGCCACCAACTCCAGGACGATCGGGCGGGCCGCGTCCGGGTCCTGTTCGAGCAGGCTCGCGATCTCGGTGGACAGGCCGTCCTGGTCGTCGCCGAGGTCGCGGGCCGACGCGCGCAGCAGCGCGGGGAGCGCCGCCGGGCCCTGGATGCCCGCGAGGACGGTCGCGACCAGGTCACGGCCGTAGAAGTTCTCCTCGGCGAGGAACGCTTCGAGGGCGGTGAGCAGCCGCGGTACGAGGGAAAGGTCCCCCGAGGCCGCGAGCGCCGCGGCGGCGGGGGCGATCTCCTCGTAGTCCCCCGCCGCCGCGGCGTGCTCGATGAGCCGGTCCAGATCCACGGATCAGGTGCCTACCGGTCCCCGCTCGATCGCGCAAGTGAGGTGGCCCGGGTACGGGCGAAGCGTGTCGGTCGGGTCGACCACGTTGCCGGCGGGGTCGATCGCCTTGCGGGAGATCGACAGGCAGGAGGTGCCGCTCGGGATCTGCTGGGAGAAGCGCTGGCCGGAGCGCAGGGCGAGCAGGCCGCCGTTGGTGCCGGGCAGCGGGGCGAAGTTCTCGTTGCCGGAGGTGTACCAGATGCGCAGCCCGTAGACCTGGCCCAGCGTGTCGTTGCAGAAGTTCAGCCAGGCCGGGCGGGGGTCGGCGAGACCCGCGCTGACCGGGGGGATGGTCAGCGAGGTCGCGCCCTCGCGCTCGATGTTGATCGGTCCGAACGAAGCGCCCATCTCGTCGTCATCCTCCGTGCCGCGGGCCTGTGCCGCGCCGATTGTCTGCCAGGGTTGTGTGCCGTCCGCCCGCGCGTCGCCGACGACGGAGAGGTGGCCGTGGGTGAAGTGCCGGTCGCCGTTTGCGGGGTTGTACGGCCGCCAGGTCCAGGCGTTGTAGCCGCGCACCCCGTAGCTGGAGAACATCTGCCCGTTGCTGATGCCGTACTTCACCCGTGCGTCGCGCGAGCGCCGGATGTCCTCGAGCACCTTGTGCGCGTCCAGCCCCAGGCCGGGCCGGTTGGGGAAGTCCGCCGCGGTGACGATCTGGTTGCCCCAGCCCGCGAAGTTGTGCGGCGTGTGGTCCGAGGTGGGGTCGTGGGCCGCGTCGCCGATCAGGCCCCACTCGTCGGTCCCGGTCCCCGGGGGTGCCGCGCGGGGCGCGCCGGCTCTCAACTGTTGGTGGAGGACCAGCAACGAGCGTGCGGCTCTCCATGCCATCGCTACCTCCCGTTGTGGGTATCGATCTCGAAGCTAGCCGCCCCCGGCGAGATCCACGACCTTGACCGCTCCACCGGTCAGGCATACAACTGCACCCACCTCGCTGATAGGGTTGCCGACGGCAATGCGGTCGGGCAGTTCCCGGTCAACCGAAATACGCGAGCCGATTGGTAGGCAGATGCGTTTCCGTGAGACAAGGATCGGCACCCCGGAAAGCGACGAATTCGACCATATGGAGCGGCCCCGGCGCCGAAAGCTCTGGGTCATCGTCCTGGCGGCCGCGGCCGTATTGATCGTCGTGGCCGGTGCCGGTGCCTTCACCTATCTCGGGCACGACACCCCCGCCACGAACAGCGACGCCGTCAACGCGGCCGGTTCCCCGGGCGTCACCGGCGAGTCCGGCGACGCGGGCGGCTCGGCCGGCCTCGGCGCCGGCGCGTCCGCCTCGGCCTCGACCGGCCCGTCGGCCTCGGCCCGCCCGAGCGCGACCGGCACGAAGGCCGGCAGCACCGGCTCGGGCCCGGGCGCCCCGCCGATCGCGGCCGCCGCCGGCAAGCGCTGGACGCTGGGCTACAGCGAGGAGTTCAACGGCACGTCGCTGGACAAGTCCAAGCTCAGCCCGTGCTTCGACTGGAACTCCGGCGACTGCACCTCGACGTTCAACGAGGGCCGCGAGCACTACCAGCCCAGCCAGGTCGTCGTCTCCGGCGGCACCGCCAAGCTGATCGCCGCGCCGCTGAGCCCGGCGTATCCGAGCAGCGCCTGCCAGAACGGCTCCTGCACCTACAAGGCCGGCCTGGTGTCGACCTCGCGCCCGAACGCGTCCGACGGCTCGAAGTACCTCTACTCGTTCACGTACGGTTACGTGGAATCGCGATTCAAGTTCCCGGTCGCCCGCGGATTCTTCACCGCGTTCTGGATGCTGCCGACGGATCCGACGTACAACTACAAGACCGAGATCGACATTCTCGAACAGCTCGGCAACGAGCCGTCAACGATGTTCATGACGTATCACTACAACAACCGCGACACGGCGTTTTCGGGCAACAAGGGCATGTACAACAACGGCAAATGCCCGGTGAAGGACTATTCGAAGGACTTCGTCCGGATGGGCCTGGACTGGCAGCCGGACCACATCGCCTGGTACATCGACGGCGTCGAGTGTGCCCGCTTCACCGACGCCGCCAACATCGCCAAGGACCCGATGCAGATCATCCTGCACCTGATGGTCGACAACAACTGGCAGCGCCGCTCCGGCGCCGGCCTGGCCGACCCGACCCTGACCCGCCAGCTCGAGGTCGACTACATCCGCGTCTACCAGCAGACCGCCGCGTAACCCGCCGCCGGCGCGGGGCACGGCGGGGGCGGTGCCGCAACGGGCATCTCCACCTCCTCCTTGCGGGCACTTAACCAATTCGACAACCAGCGTTACGCTTGCGCCACTTTCGGGACGGCCATCCCAGGGGAGAGCGCGCAATGTCGCTGCGTCGTCGTTTGTCGTCCGTCGTGGCCGCCGCCGTCGTGGTCGCTGGCGCCGCCGTGTGGATCGGCGCCGGTCATTCGACGGCGACGGCCGCGACGCTGCCGACCGGGTTCCAGGAGCAGATCGTCTTCAGCGGACTGACGCAGCCGACCAGCATCCAGTTCGCCGCGGACGGGCGGGTGTTCGTCGCGCAGAAGAACGGCGTCATCAAGGTGTACGACAGCCTGTCGGACCCCTCCCCCGCCGTTTTCGCCGATCTCTCCTCCCGCGTGCACGACTACTGGGACCGCGGGCTGCTCGGGTTCGCGCTCGCCCCGACGTTTCCGGCGGACCCGTCGGTCTACGTGCTGTACAGCTATGACGCCCCGCTGGGCGGCACGGCCCCCGTGTATCACGACGACTGCGCCGTCGACGGCGGCGGCACCGGCGGAAACTGCGTCATCAGCGGGCGGCTGTCCCGGCTGACCGCCGCCGGCGACGCGTGGACCGGCGTCGAGCAGCCGCTGATCAACGACTGGTGCCAGCAGTTCCCCAGCCACTCGCTCGGCGACCTGCACTTCGGCGCCGACGGGGCGCTCTACGTCTCCGGCGGCGACGGCGCCAGCTTCTACGGCACCGACTACGGCCAGTTCGGCACCCCGGTCAACCCGTGCGGCGACCCGGCGGACGAGGGCGGCGCGCTGCGCGCCCAGGACGTGCGCAGCACCGGCGACCCGGCCTCGTTCGACGGCGCGATCCTGCGCCTGGACCCGGCGACCGGGGCGGCGATGGCCGGCAACCCGCTCGGTGGATCGCCGGACCCCAACACGCGGCGGATCGTCGGATACGGCCTGCGCAACCCGTTCCGGTTCACGCTTCGCCCCGGCACCAACGAGGTCTGGGCCGGCGACGTCGGCTGGGACACGTGGGAGGAGATCAACCGGATCGCCAACCCGACCGCCGCGCCGGCGAACTTCGGCTGGCCCTGCTACGAGGGCAGCGCGGCCCAGCCGGCGTACTCCAGCGCCGCACTGCCGATGTGCCAGAGCCTGTACAGCGGCGGCGGGCACACACCGCCGTACTTCACCTACAACCACGTCAACAAGATCGTGCCCGGCGAGTCCTGCCCGACGGGCGGCTCCTCGGTCACCGGGCTCGCCTTCTACCCGGGCTCCGGCGGCTCCTACCCGGCCTCCTACAACGGCGCACTGTTCTTCGCCGACTACGCCCGCGGCTGCATCTGGGCGATGTTCAAGGGCAGCAACGGCCTGCCCGACCCGGCCCAGATCCAGACCTTCACCGCCGGCGCGGCCACTCCGGTGTACCTCACCGTCGGCCCGGGCAACGACCTCTACTACGTCGACCTGGGCGGCGGCACCGTCCGGCGGATCCGGTACTTCCCGACGAACCGCCCGCCGATAGCCTCGTTCGCGGCCAACCCGACCGGCGGCACGACGCCGCTGACGGTCAGCTTCGACGCCTCGAGCTCGACCGACCAGGACGTCGCCGACCAGAACCAGCTGACGTACCAGTGGGACTTCGACGGCAACGGCACGTTCGACGCGACGGGCGTGACCGCGACCCACACGTACGGCAGCGACGGAAGCTACACCGCCCTGCTCAAGGTCACCGACCCGCTCGGTGCGAGCGGCACCGCGACCACGACGATCACCGCCGGCAACGCGTCCCCGACCGCCACGATCGACACCCCGGCCTCGTCCCTGACGTGGGCGGTCGGCAATACGATCACGTTCTCCGGCCACGCGAGCGACCCGCAGCAGGGCACCCTGCCGCCCTCGGCGCTGAAGTGGGAGGTCCTGCTCCAGCACTGCACGGCCCCGGACAACTGCCACACCCACTACCTGCAGACCTTCAACGGCGTGGCGAGCGGCTCGTTCCCGGCCCCCGACCACGAGTACCCGTCCTACCTGCGCCTGCGCCTGACCGCCACGGACGCCGGCGGCCTGACCAGCGTCGCCACGGTCGACCTGCAGCCCAAGACGGTGGACCTGTCCTTCGCCACGAAGCCGTCCGGCCTGCAGCTGGCGGTGGGCTCGACGGGCCAGGCGACCCCGTTCACCCGCCGGGTCATCGTCGGCTCGACGAACACGATCAGCGCCCCGGCCCCGCAGACGGCCCCGGCCATGACGTACAACTTCGGCGGCTGGTCCGACGGCGGCGCCCAGACCCACACGATCACCGCCCCGGCCGCGCCGGCCACCTACACGGCGACCTACGCGGCCGTGGCCCCGATCGAGTTCCGCGCCGGCGTCAACGGAAGCTTCGTGACGGCGGCCAACGGCGGCAACAACCCGCTGATCGCCAACCGCGCGGTGGTCGGCCAATGGGAGCAGTTCGACCCGGTGGACGCGGGCGGCGGCTTCGTGGCGCTGCGGGCCAAGGCCAACGGGCTGTACGTCACCGCCGACAACGCCGGCGCGTCCCCGCTGATCGCCAACCGCACGAGCATCGGCGACTGGGAGAAGTTCCAGATCGTCACCAACCCGGACGGCACGGTGAGCCTGAAGGCCAACGCCAACGGCCGATACGTCACCGCCGACAACGCCGGCGCGTCCCCGCTGATCGCCAACCGCACGAGCATCGGCGACTGGGAGAAGTTCACGACGCCGAAGGCCCCGAGGACGGTGAGCATCACCGCGTACATCAACAACGGCCTGGTCTCGGCGGCCAACGGCGGCAAGTCGGCGCTGATCGCCAACCGCAGCACGGTCGGCACCTGGGAGCAGTTCGACCTGCTGGACCTGGGCAACGGCTACGCGGCCCTGCTGTCGAAGGCGAACGGCCTGTACGTGACCGCGGAGAAGGGCGGCACGTCCCCGCTGATCGCCAACCGCGCGACGATCGGCGACTGGGAGCAGTTCCAGGTCGTGAACAACCCGGACGGCACGGTAAGCCTGAAGGCCAACGCCAACGCCCTGTACGTGACGGCCGACAACGCCGGGGCGTCCCCGCTGATCGCCAACCGCACCGCCGTCGGCCCCTGGGAGAAGTTCACCATCACCCCCCTCTGACGGCGGTTGCTGCCGTACAGGACAGGAACGGACCTGTACGGCAGCTAGCGTCGGTGGCGCATTTCCGCACGCAGAGGAGCCACCCGACATGTCTGTCAAGGCGATCCCCGAGGGCTACACGACCGTCACGCCGTGGATCATCTCCCGCGACACGGCCGCGGTCATCGACTACATCCGAAGGGCGTTCGACGCCGAGGAACTGGGCCGGGTGATCGACGCCCGCGGGGTGATCGGGCACGCGGAGGTCCGCATCGGCGACGCGATCGTGATGCTCTTCGACGGCGACCCGAGCTGGCCGGCGACACCCGCGTTCCTCCGCCTGTACGTCCAGGACGCCCACGCCGTGCACCGCCAGGCGGTCGAGGCGGGCGGCGTCTGCATCTCGGAGGTCACCCATCTGGCCTTCGGCGACCTGGTCGGGCGGGTCCGCGACCCGTTCGGCAACGTATGGTGGATCCAGACCCGCATCGAGGACGTGACGCCCGAGGAGATGGAGCGACGCTGCACCGACCCGGAGTTCACCGCGGCGATGGAGTACATGCAGCGCCCCGAAACGGAGATCTTCCCCCGGACCTGAACCTCGACCGCGGCCCGCAACCCCGGCCCGGCCCGTACTCAATCTGAGAAACCCGGGCCTGGCTGACCCCGAGCGAGTGCGGCGGCTCCGGCTCGTTGGCGTTGGCCGGGCGAGTGGTCAGTTGGCCGGGGTGTCCCGCCACGGCTGGCGACGCCAGTAGGTCACCGAGCGGAGGAGCCACTCCAGCGGGCCGAACCGGAAGCGGCGTAGCCACCACCGGCTCAGCACGACCTGGACGGCGAAGATACCGACCGCGACGCCGGCGGTGGCGAGGCTTCCCAGGGTGCCGATCAGGCCGAGGCCGTAGCCGGTGAACAGCATGGCGCACAGGAGCGACTGTCCGATGTAGTTGGACAGAGCCATCCGTCCGGCTGGTGCGAGCAGGTCCGCCAAGCGGCGCCCGGGTCGGGTCCGCGCGGCGAGCAGCAGGGCGGCCGCGTAGGCGGCGGTGAGGGCCGGTGCGGTCAGCACGCTGGCACCACGGGCCGCGACGGACAGCGGATTCGCCTCGGCGATCGGGAACGCGGTGGACAGTGCGGCACCGGGCAGTCCGATCGCCAACCCGATCATGACCACCCGCCAGAGGCTGCGCGCCGCGATGTCAGCCCGGTCCAGCAGCCCGTACGCGCCGGCGGCCATGCCGCCGAGGAACAGCACCACGTAGTTCGGCAGGAGCAACCCCAGCGTCAACGGGACGAAGCCGGCGAAGTCGCTCAGCCGCCGGCCGACGATGTCGGTGAACGACCCCTGGTACGCGGCCATCGCCGCCGCGGAGGCCCCTGCGTCGTCGCCGGACGCCGAATCGCCGGCGCCTCCGGCCAACGCCCAGCCGAGCGCGAGAATCAGGTGCAGGGCGGCGAGGCCGACCAGCGACCAGATGGCGGCGCGGGCCGCCGTACGGGCGGAGAGCCGGCGTAGGGCGAGCAGCACCACTCCGGCGATGGCGTAGCTGGCGAGCACGTCGCCGTAGAACAGGAACACCGCGTGGGCCAGCCCGAGGACGAACAGGAACGCCAACCTGCGCCGCATCCGGGCGACGTGCTCGGTACCGGCCCGCCGTATCTGGATGGCCAGGCCGTATCCGAACAGCAGCGCGAACAGCGCGTAGAACTTGTCCGAGAAGGCGAACGTGAGGACGTCCTTGACGACGCCCGCCGCGTGGTCCTCCGGCGGCGGTTCGCCTTGGAAGACCGTGATGTTCACGATCAGAATGCCCAGCAGGGCGAAGCCCCGCAGAACGTCCAGGGCAGCGATGCGTTCCGATCCGGATGCCGGTCCGGCCGTGAGCGGCCGCCGGATCGCCGTCGTTTGAGGATTGTCCATGCCGGCAGCATCGGCTGGACGGCCCAGCCGAGACATCCGGCAACCTGCGCCCTCGGCGTCGGCGGATCGGGGCCGACTTGCGGCATTCACGTACAACTTTCTGCTGATGCCGGCCATCAGGGCCGCGACTACCATGGCGGGCCATGAGTCGGTGGTTCCGGTTCCGGGCGGACCAAGGCCGTCCCGTGGACGCCGTGCTGGCGCTCGCCATCGGCGGATCGACGGCACTCGGCGACGGCGGGGCCGGCCGCGCATTCGGCCCGCACGAGATCGCCTACTTCGGCTGGCAGCCGCCGCTGTGGTTCGCGATCCCGCTCGGCGTCCTGGTCGGGACGGCCGTCTGGTGGCGGCGGCGCTGGCCGGCGCTCGTCGTGCTGCTCGGTGTGGTCGCCTGGGTGAGCGTGGCGGCGTTCGTCGCCGTGCTGTTCGCGCAGTACAACCTCGCGGAGCGCACCCGGTCGTGGCGGCCGGTCGCGGTGAGCACTGTGCTCACCGCGATCGTGGTGGGAGTACCCATCTGGGGCGCGGGCGGAGCCGACGCGGCCGGGCCGCTGAGCGCGGGAATCTGCGCCGGTCCTGCCCTCCTCGGCCTGTACATCGGCACCCGGCGCGAGCTGATCGCCCGGGTGCGGGAGCGCGCCGAGCGGGTGGAGCGCGAGCAGAACCAGCGGATCCTCCAGGCCCGTAGTGAGGAACGTGCCCAGATCGCCCGGGACATGCACGATGTCGTTACCCACCGGGTGTCGCTGATCGTCCTGCACGCCACCGCACTGGAAGCGACCCAGGGTCAGGATGCCGTCGCCATCGGCCGGCGGGTCGGCACGATCGGACGCGAAGCTCTGGAGGAGCTGCGGTCACTGGTGAACGTTCTCCGCACGGACGAGGCCGCGCCTGTGGCGCCGCACCCCGGGCTCGCCGACCTGGCCGACCTGGTCGCCGCGTCCCGCCGGATCGGCCTGCCGGTCACCTTCGACCTGACCGACGAGTCCGGGACCCGGCCGCCCGCGCTCATCGACCACGCGCTCTACCGCGTCGCACAGGAGGCGCTGACCAACGTGCACAAGCACGCCGCCGGTGCGCGGACCCACGTCCGCGTCACCCACACTCCAGAAACGTTATGTCTGGTGGTGAGCAACGACCGTGGCCGGGGTCCGGCCGGGACCGGCCTGCCCGGCGGCGGACACGGCCTGCTCGGTATCGCGGAGCGGGTGCGGCTCGTCGGTGGCCGGCTGACCGCGGGGCCCTCGCCGCACGGCGGCTTCGAGATCACCGCCACGGTACCGCTGACGCCAAGGCCGGATTCCGAGAACCTTCGATGAGCGAACCGATCCGGGTGCTCGTCGTCGACGACGAATGGATGGTTCGGGCGATGTTGCGCACCATCGTGCAGACCGCGCCGGACATCGTCGTGGTCGGCGAGGCGGCCGACGGCAACGAGGCCGTCGAACAAGCGCGGCGCCACCGTCCGGACGTCGTACTGATGGACATCCGTATGCCCCGCGCCGACGGCCTCACCGCCACCGAGCGGCTCACCCATCTCACCCCGCCGCCGCACGTCGTGGTTCTCACGACGTTCGACCTCGACGAGTACGTGCACACCGCGCTGCGGCACGGCGCTGTCGGCTTCCTGCTCAAGGATGCCTCGGCCGAGGAAATGCTGACCGCGGTCCGCAGCGCGGCGCGCGGCGACGCCATGCTCTCCCCCAAGGTGACCGGGAGACTCCTGCGCCGGTTCATCACCGTCGACGCAGGACGCTCCGAGGCCAGTCAGCGCCTCACCGTCTTGACGATCAAAGAACAGGAGGTGCTCGTCGCCGTGGGGAAAGGGTTGTCGAACACCGACATCGCGGCGAGCCTCCACATGAGTGAGGCGACGGCCAAGACCCACGTCAGCCGCATCCTGACCAAGCTCGGCCTCACCAACCGGGTCCAGGCCGCCATCCTCGCCCACCAGGCTGGGCTGCTCGACTCCTGACGGCGGCGGGCCCAGCCGCAGGTCATGTAGGCGGCAGCCGTGGAGCCGGTCGGCCATAGGTCGCCCTGAGCCGAGACTGGTTGGGTAGGCTGCCGCAGTGCCCGTATCCCGTAAGCGGAAGAAGAAGTCCCAGTCCGGTCGCCGGCCGCCGCGTCCGCCGATGTCATCGACGCCGAGCGTGTCCCCACGGGTCAGCGCCTTCGATGAGCTGCTCGAGCACCGGCGCGAGCTGGCCGAGCATCGCACCGCGCTGGCCGGGAACACCGCCGGGGCGATGATCGACGCACTGATCGCTGCTGCCCCGGGGTGGTCCGACGACGACCTCGAGGACGAGTTCTGCGCCCGCTATGGCGCGGCGATGGTCCAGTTCAAGGGCGGCGCGGTGGAGGATCTGGTCAACCCGGACAACCTTGCCACCGCCTTACTGGCGGCGATCGACGAGCGGTTGCACCAGGCCGAGGAGGCCGGTGCCGACGTCGTGATGCTCCAGCGGCTGTTGACGGTTGTCGCCGGGGTGCTGCCGTTCCCGCTGAGCGAGTCCGCACAGGGTATGGTCGCCGAACATGTCAGCGCCCGCGCAGCACGGGAGATCGGGCGCGGCCGCACCGTGACCGGTCCGGTGTTGTGGGCACGCGACGCCTATGGCAGCCGTTGGGCCGTGGTCGCGCCGTTCGCGGCGGCGGGCGGCCCGGACCGGTGGTACCTGTGGGACGTGGACACCTGCGGGTATGAGGTCGTCACGACGCACAGCGGCTTCCACCCGTCGGCCGAGTCCGCGATGGCCGCCTGGCAGGGAGCGGTCGGCCCCAGCGCGGCCGGCGCGGCCCTGACCACAGCGGACGATGCGGAAACCCTCGGCGGCCTGCTGTGTGGCGAGGTCGAGGGGATCCGGCTCGGCGGAGAAGACCAGCAGCAGTATGCCGAGTACCTGCGCAGCCGGCGGCTCGGCCGGGCCGTCCGCGACGCGGTCCGCCGGGGGCGTGGGCGGACTCTTGTACCGCTGAGCGCTGACGACGCGAGCAGACAGTTCGGCCAGCGGCTACGGCAGCTCGGCTACCCCGACGTGCCAGCGGGCGACGGGTCGGACGACGGCCCGGCCGGGGCCGAGGAGCTGGCCACGGAGTTGGCCGGCTCCTGGTCCCCACACGATGACGCAACGCTGTATCCGTTCTGCTCGCCGCACAAGGTCGCAGTGGCTGTGCTGCACCTGCGAGACTTCTACATGGAAAACTTCGCCGCCGAACTCGTCGCAGTGCTACCGGAATGGATCCGCTTCCTTGCCGAGCACACCGGCATGCCGGCGGAGCTGACCGACCGCTGCCTCGCCTACGCCTCGGGCGATCTTCAGTTCCCCGGGATCCTCGACGAGCAAGGACGACTGAACACCATGGCACGAGTCGCCGAGTAAGGATCAGAACTAAGAAGACACTGGCCCAGCCCGCGATCGGAAGGTCACCCGGCATGCCGCGCTCGGCCGGCCCTACACTCGCTTCGTGGATTCGACTGACTCCTTGGTGGAACGCAGCGGCAGCCTGAAACGCCAGCTGTTGGAGTTCGCCCGGGAGCCGCGCTTCGACAAGCAGTTCCGTCAGGAGATCCGCAAGCGCTTCGGCAAGGTCGTCGTCCTCGAACGTGAGGAAGACCTGCACGCCTTCTACGACTGGTTCCTCCAGGAATTCCGGCTGCACGACGGACGCACCCTCATCGACTGCTACCTGGATACCCAGCGGAGCCTGCCTGATGACGAGCGCACCTTTCTGCTCGGCTGGCGCAACGTGCGCGAGGGGTTGTTCGAGGTGACCGGACGCGATGGCGCCGCGCTGCTCGCCGAGAACCTGATCGACGAGATGTCGTACCGAATCCGGGCCAACGTCGGGCCCCAGGCGTTCGACCAGATGCCGGCCGGGTCGTTCATCTCGACGCGGATCGTGCCAGTCAATGACGAGTGGCTCATCAGCGGTCCGGTGCGGACATTTCCCGCGATCGCCCGCGACGACGTCCTGCACGTCGCTGCGCAGGTCGCCGCGTCCTCCCCCGACCTGGTCTTCCACAACCCGGACAAGGTCGCGGCCGGCTGGCGGCAGCAACGCGACCAGTACGCCGGATTCGTGCGGCACTTCGGCAAGGATGAGGTCACCGTGTCCGTCGAGGAGCTGCCGACGGTCATGGCAAATTTCTGGAAAACGTATACCGGCGGTGTCAGCACGGGCCCTGACACGGACACGGATTGGCTGCGCGTCTCCGCCGAGACGGTCGGGATCATCTACGACGAGACCGCGGGACTGGGCATGTACGCCGACTACGCGTTGGCCCAGGAGGCGTTCGACAATCCCGACCTCATGCGCGAGCGGCGCTACAAGGAAACGATCAAGTCCTACCTCGACGACGACAGCGTGGACCCGATCCCGCTCCAACGGCTCGCCGCCCGTCACCCCGGCACCGTGGACCGGGTCTTCCGGGCGGCCCTCGGCAAACCCGCATTCCGCTGGGAGACCGACGGCGAGCGGCTGCTCCGGGAGCGCAAGAGCTCGTGGTACGCGCGCCCTCCGCTTCCTCGGGTCACCGTGCTCAGCGACCGCCTCGCCGCCGTGCTCCGCCGGGAAAGCTGACCGATAGTCTTCACCGACCCCGCACAGCCCGCGGGCTACTGCGCAGCTGCCGCCGCTGGCGGAACGCGGCTCCCGTCGGCGCACCGAGGGCGACTACAGTCATGCCGTGCCTTCGCCCGCAGCCCTTCCGCGTGATCGCTTCGCAACTCTTCTGGGTGGGGCCGCGGCTGCTGGCTCGTTCAGCGCGCGACGCACCGCCCGCCCCGATGACCTGCGGCTGGAGGTCGACGGCGTCGGCCCGATCGACCTGCCCGTCTCGGTCCGGCAGGCGAAGCAGCTGTGCCTGATCGGTCGACCGGCCCGGTTCGGCAAAGGTGAGCAGACGCTGCTGGACGCGAAGGTCCGCGACACGTGGGAGGTCCCGAAGAGCCGCATAAAGATCGACAAGCGGCAGTGGAACACCACCCTGCGACCCGTCCTCGATCGCCTGCGCGTCGATCTCGGCCTGCCGGAGGGATGCAAGCTGGCAGCCGAGTTCCACTCGATGCTGGTCTATGCGCCGGGCCAGTTCTTCGCATCGCACCAGGACTCCGAGAAGGTCGACGCCATGATCGGGACCCTGGTCGTGACGCTGCCCTCGGTGTCTGCGGGCGGTGTACTCGTGGTCGAGCATGCCGGCCAGACCGCGACGTACCGGCCGTCGAAGGAGTCGCTGTCGTTCGTGGCGTTCTACGCGGACTGCCGGCACCACGTCCGGCCGGTCACGTCTGGCTACCGGGTCGTGCTGACCTACAACCTGCTCCTCAACGGCGACACGGTCGCCGCGGCCACCGGCCGGGCCGACCCGGGCCTGGTCACCGAACTGGCGAGCTGCCTCGACGAACACCTCGGCGGTTCCGACAAGCCCACCCGCCTGGTGTATCTGCTCGACCACGAGTACACCGAGCGGGGGCTGGGCTGGGCCCGGCTCAAGGGAAACGACGCCAGCCGGGCCGCGATGGTGCGGGCGGCGGCCCGTGCCGCCGACTGCGAGGTCGCCTTGGCGTTGGCGAAGGTGCACGAGACGTGGAGCGCCGAGGAGGCGGGCTCCTGGGGGCGGCAGGAGTGGCGCGACCGGTCCGGGGATGACGACGAGGAAGACGAGGACGCTTACGAGCTGCAGGAACTCATCGAATCCACGACCAGCCTCGACTGCTGGCTGGACGAGTCGGACGAGGTTGCGCCTATCTCGCTGACCGTCTCCGACGACGAGGTGTGCGCGACGACGCCCACAGCGGATCTGTCGCCGTACGATTCGTCGTACGAGGGTTACATGGGAAACTACGGCAACACCCTCGACCGGTGGTACCGCAGGGCGGCGGTCGTTGTGTGGCCGCGCCGGTGGGACTTCGCGGTCCGCGCGGAGTCCTCGCCCAGATGGGCCCTTGACCGGCTCGCCGACCTGCTGCGGGCTGGGGACGTGGCCGAGGCCAGGGATGCCGCCGCCACGCTGACCTCGTTCTGGAGCGTGACGGCGAAGGCGGACGCCGAGCACCTGCTGGGCAAGGCGCTGACGGTCGCCCAACGCTTGGACGAGCCGGGCACTGCCGCCATGCTGCTCGCGCCGTTCCAGATCGAGATGCTGGCCCGTACCCATGCGGCAGCGCTGGCCCGGCTCGCGGCGCACTACGACGAGTCCTGGACCCGCGACCTGATCGGGGTCTGGTTCGGCCGGGACCGGCCGGCGTACATGTCGTGGCAGCCGCAGCACGCCGTCTGGCTGGAGTCGCTACCGGCTGTGTGCGAGGCATTGCGCGCGGCACCCGAAGCAGGCGTGCTGGTGGGCCGGCTGCTGTCGGCTGCCGCCTGGACCCGAGTGCGGGAATCGGCGGCCGGGATGCTGCGATTCCCCACGCCGAGCCGCCGGGACAAGGCGCTGGGCGAACTCGGGCCGGCCGTCGCCGGCTTGCTGGTGAGCACGGCGATCGTCGCGGCGGCGGATCTGCGCGAGGAGGTGGTCGCCTTCCTGCGCCAGGACAACGACGATCTGGTCGTGTGCGCGATGTCCGCGCTGCGAGCGGCCCACAAGGCCAAGTGGGAGACCCACCGCGAGTCAGGACTCGATGTCATCGCCCGCCACTGCGCCGCACGGCTCGAGGCCCGGCTGGCCCGGCCGGCCCGGGCCGCCGACGACTGGTCGATCGAGCTGCCGGAGGGGTGCCACTGCGAGCTGTGCGGGACCCTGGGTGCCTTCCTGGGCGACCCGGCGCGGCGCACGTTCGAGTGGCCGCTGGCCGAACAGCGCCGACGTCACATCCACAGCAGAATCGACCAGTCCGAGCTGCCGGTACACCATCAAACCCGACGCACCGGCCGACCCTACACCTTGGTACTGAACAAAACCGATGCGCTCTTCACACGCGAGCGGGAGGCCCGCCGGCGCGATCAGACCGACCTGACCTGGCTCAACCGCACCTCCGCCGCCCGGCGCCGGTGACTCATGTCGCCTTTGTCTCCGTGGTCGTGTCCCCACCGTCATCCGGCGCATTGAGATCCTCGTCCAGGGATGCCAGGTCCACCTGCACGTCCGGCAGTTCAGCAGGGGCGGCCCACGTAACAAGACGCTCAGGAGGCACGACACCCGCCTCTCGCAGCTCCGCTTCGGCGGCTTCCAGATCAATGCCGCGCAAGGTGGCGATGGCCTGTGCGGGGATCACACCCTCCGTGTAGCCCTTGATCGCACGGGCCAGGAGCCGCTGCGGCGCCCTCCGTTGGTCGGAGTCAGCCTGCAATGCGCGGTATTGGTCGCTCCACCCGAACCGGACAACCAACTGGCGCGCGGAGAGCCCCATCCACTCCTGCTTGGTGGCAGCATCGATGTACCCCGCCTGGTGCAGCGCGATTGTGGCGACGGCTGGTGACACCAGGAATCGCTGGACGACCGCCGAGAGGTTGAATTGGCTTATCCGATCGCCGGTTCCGAGGAACTCGCGCAGGCCGTCGACCGGCACGAGCAGGTGCCGCGCGAAGGCGTCGGCTCGAATCTCCTCCTGAGTTCGGTCGCTCCAGTTGGCCGCATCGTTGTCCGTCCAGTCCTCGAACAGGACGTGGCCAAGTTCGTGGGCGAGTGTGCTGCGCTGCCGCATCGGGTTGCGCGTGCGTGCGACGCCGATGAACACGGCGTTGCGCCGCGGGTCGCGCATCGTCAGACCGTGCTCGTCCGGACCTGCGTCGAGCACGGCCACGTCGATACCGGTCGCCTGTTCGATGACCGCAACGAGGTCACCCAGCGGCTGCACGCCCAAGTGGTGGTCCTGGCGGAACCGTGCGGCAGCAGCGTTCCCGCCTGCTTCAGCATTCACGATTTCCAACCCGGGCTAGATCGTGGCTGGGATGGCCTGGTCATCGAGATAGTCGTCCAGCTCCAGGAAGTGCAGAAGCGCACGGCGCATGCCTTCCATGTCCGAGTCGTTGGTGGCCCGGGCCGCGCACTGGACTCGATCGGCCACCGTCCCGGCCCCGGTGAGCTGGGCAACCGTGTGCCCGGTCGCCCACGCGATCGCCACGACCTCAGGCAGCTTCGCCACCCGATCGCCCGAGATGATCCGCGACAGCGTGGACTGCGAGATGCCGGTCGCGTCCGCGAGGGCACGCTGGCTCAGGCCAGCAGCCATGCGGGCACGCTCAACCAGCGCACCGACATCTGCCGTTGCCATGGCCGCCCTCCTCCTATACTGAATCATGATCGGCCTTATTGATTCAGCATACGCGACCGCTGCACACGGCGCCAAGCCGAGCAGCGCGCCTGATCCTCCAGAGCCGACGCGACCTTTTGCCGACCATTCGGCTCGCTGGCTGCACGCCCGTGGAAAGCCAGTCTCGAAAGCGTGGTGGCCTCGGCGATCAGCTACTCGCGGTACAGCAGGCCGGTATCTCGTGGCACAGGACGATCGCACGATCCCGCCGATGGCCACCCGGGCACGCGCACACTGTCGGGATCGGCAGCGGCAATTCCGGACATTGTCCGGTTCTGACCAGCTGTTTCCGGCCTACGCGGCTTCGCCCGCATAGCGGCACTACATCAGCTACAGCCAGCCGCGTTTTGCCGCCGCCACGCCGGCCTGGAAGCGGCTGTCCGCCCCGAGTACCTTGAGGATCGCACCGACGTGCCGGCGCACGGTCCGCACGGCGGTCCCGGTACGGTGCGAAATAGCCTCGTCGGTGAGGCCGGAGGCCAGCAGACGCAGCACCTTCTGCTGGACGCCGGTGAGCTCGGCCTCGTCCGCCCCGCCGCCGACCACCACGCTTCCTGGGTCGTGCCACAGCAGGTCGAACCATTCGGCAAGCAATTCGAGCAGGGCGGTCGAGTGGATGTGCAACGCGCCGGCCGCGCCGGTGGCGTCGATGGTCACCAGGGCGACCGCGTCATCGACGTGCATCATCTTGATCGGCACCTGCTTGCGCACCCTGGCCTGCTCGCCGGCCTGCACGGACTGCTCGACGCTGTACGACCCCCAGGGGTCCGACACGTGTATCGCGTCGTAGATCATCCGGAACTCGACTCCCGCGGCGATGGCGTCCGCCGGAGGGAGCAGCACCCCGTGCGTGGGGGCGCCATCGACGAAATGACCGTTCAAAGTCGCTCGGAGCATGCGTTTCGGTGACCGATACAGCCCGGACGCGAGCCGTGCCATCTCCGGGTAGTCGCGAATGACCCGGACGTTTTGGTCGTCGATCGGGCCGTGGGCCAGGCCGGTGGTCGGCAACATCATGCCCGCGAACTGCTCCCAAACCCTGCCCAACTGCTGCTGCAGCTCGGCCAGCTTGCGATGCTGGCGGTCGAGCAACCGGCGCAGAGCGAGGGAGGGATGTACCGTACGGGCGAACCGGGCGTCACCGCTGCCGGTGATGTTGATGACCCCGGCATCCAGCAGTTCTCGCCCCGGTCCCTCATCCAGGTCCAGCATGCCCGGCCCGTGGCCGACGGGCAGCTGGGAGGCCGACAGTAGCCGGCCGAAGACCATGGCCGCCTCGTCGCTGACCATCCCGGACAGCAGCCCGGACCAGCTCCCGTCGGATTCGGGATCCACTCTGGCCACCACACCCGCCTTCCTCGCATCGAACGTACCGGGGGTGTTGCCGGCGGGACGGCCGCGCGCCGCGGGTGACTGCTCCCGGTCGATCCCTTGATGCCGGGCGAGGAACGGTGGAAGGTTCAGCACGGCGTCGTCGACGTTGAGCCTGGCGACGGCCGAGCGCCATTGCCGGCGGTAGGCCGCGGCCGCGGCGTGGTCACCGGCAGCGGCCGAGATCCGCTCGAGGCGGGCCGACACGCGAGCGATCCGCGGCGCCGCGCCGATGCGACGCCAGATGGCCAGGGCTTGGCGCAGCGGGCCGATCGCCTCCGCCCAGCGTCCCTCGGCGGCGGCCAGGTCACCCATGGAACGCAACGTCTCGGCGAGGCCGTCGGGGCGCCCGACCTGCTGGTGACCGGACAGCGCCCGGCCCAGTCGCGCCGCGGCCTCGGGCCACCTCCCTTGCCGGATCTCCGCGTCGGCGAGCGCCTGCTCGACGTACGCCGTGCCCAGGTCGTCGCCCACCTCCTGGCTGGTCCGCAGCGCCGCGGCCAGTGCCCGCTCCGCGTCGGCGAGCCTTCCGGCCCCGATGAGCGCCAAGCCGTAGCGATAGCGGACGCGGGCGACCTGCAGCGACCGGCCGGCCGCGCCGTCGAGGGCGAGCGCCTCTTCCAGCAGTGGCACGGCGGCCGCGGCATCGCCCGCCTCCCAGTTGGCGAAGCCGAGGCCGTCCAGGGTGTCGCAGAGCAGCCAATCGGGGACCGCCCGGCTGCGGGCCGCCGTCACCGCCTGTTCCAACCAGTCGAACGCCTCACCGAACCGCCCGAGGCGGACCGCGGCCAGGCCGGCGTTTCGCAGCGATCGCACCTCGAGTTCCGAGTCGCCGAGCCGGCGCGCCACGCTCAGCTGCTCGGCCGCGATGGCCGGCAGCTGGGCATACTCGTCGCGGTGCAGGTGGGCGTCGTAGAGACCCCCGAGCAGGCGGACGAGGAGCCGGTCCGCTCCGAACGCGCGGACGCACGACATCGCTTGCCGGAGCGTGTGTTCCCAGTCGTCGGAGTAGGGCCGGTTCCCGAGAAGACGAGAAAGGCTCAGCGCGAGCCCGCCGGCGAGATCGGGTAACCCCGACCGGCAGGCCTGGTCGACCCCGGCGACCAGCCCGGCGCGCTCCGTCTCGAACCAGTTGAGCGGGCCGGATCGCATCGCGCGTACACCGCTGTCGGGCGCCGGCGGCAGGGCCTTCAGCTCAAGTCCGCCCGCGCGGTGACCGAGCCGCTCGCCGGCCTCGCCGGCAAGCGCGAGCCAGCCGTTGAGCAGCCGTTTCAGCGCCCGGTCCCGCTCGGCCGGCGCTTCGTCGGACGTGCAGCGCTCACGGGCGTATTCGGCAACCAGTCCGTGCAGCCGGTACCGCTCCTGCCCGGTGACGTCGCGGCCGAGCGGCTCCACCAGGTGGACGTCCGCGAGCTGGTCGAGCAGCGCGCGGGCCCGCTCGCCCGTCGCGTCGAGCAGCGCCTGTGCGACCCACTCCGGCCAGTCAGCCGTGCCGAGCAGACCCGAGCGCAGGAAGAGCATTCGCGTATCGGCCGGAAGCGATTCGTGGCTCAGCGCGATGGTCGCCCGCACGTCGAGATTGCCGGTCGCCGGCTCGTCCAGCCGGCCGCGCTGGGTGCCCAGGCGCCGCCGCAGCTCGTCAAGGCCGGCGTCCGGCCGCAGCGCCAGCCGGGCGGCCACGATGCAGACGGCGAGCGGAAGTCCGCCGCACAGTCGCACGATCTCCTGCGCCGCCTGCGGCTCGGCGGCGATCCGCGCGGCGCCGACACCGCTGGCGAGGAGCCGGATCGCGTCGGCGGTCCGCAGCGGCGGTACCACGAAGCGGGCCACGTTGAGCAGCTCTCCCAGCTGCCACCGCGACGTCACCACGGCGGCGCCCGCCCCGGGCAGCAGCGGTCGCACCTGGGCCTCGTCGGCGGCGTCGTCGAGCACCACCAGCATCCGGCCGCGCGCGAACTGGCTGCGGTACAGCGTGACGCGCTCCTCGGGATCCCTGGGCATGTCGGTGCCGTTGACCCCCAGCGCCCGCAGAAACCGCTCCAGGACCTGGTACGGGTCCGCGGGAGTGTCCTGGCTGCCGCGCAGGTCGGCGTAGAGCTGCCCGTCCGGGAACGCCCGGGTCAGCCGGTGACCGGCCATCAGGGCCAGGCTGCTCTTGCCGACCCCGCCGGGCCCCACCAGCAGTACCACCGGGGAAGCCTCGGCGTCACCATCGAGTTGCCCGACGATCCGGTCGAGCAGCGGGCCGCGACCCGTCAGCGCGGCCGCCCGGGGAAGCTGCCGCGGTGCCGGTGGCCCGCTCGACGCGGTCGCCCGGCCCGCCTGCCACCCCCACAGGATCTCCCGCTCGGTGTTGCGCAGCAACGGTCCCGGTTCTACACCGATGTCGTCGACGAGGCGCCGGTACGCGCGCCGGTAGACGGCAAGCGCGTCGGCGCGGCGACCCACGCCGGCCAGCGCCAGCATCTGCCGGCGATAGAGGCGCTCGGCGTACGGATTCTCGGCGACCAGTGGCTCGACCTCGCGCAGCACGGTGTCGTAGTCCTCGAGCGCCAGCGCGGCGGCCAGCTTCGCCTCGGCCGCGGCGAGCCGCTCCCGATGCAGCGCCTCTCGGACCTCGCCCGCATACGCGTCGGCGAGGTCGGCCAGCGCCGGGCCCCGCCACAGCGACAACGCCTGGTCCAATGCCGCCACCGCGGTGGTGTGCTCGCCCGCCGCAGCTGCGGTGCGGCCCCGCTCGGTGAGTCCGCGAAACTCCGCCAGGTCCAACCGGTGCGGCCCCAGTCGCAGCAGGTACCCGGTGGGTCGCGTCTGGATGAGGGAGGTGTCCACGGCGCGGAACCGGCGCCGCAGTCCGCTGATCAGGTTGTGCAGCTGCGCTCTCGCGGAGCCGGGCGGATGCTCCCAGAGCCGGGCGATGAGTTCGTCGGCGGAGTTCAACCGCTCGGCGTTGATCAGCAACGTGGCGAGCACCAGCCGCTCCCGTCCGCTACCACCGGGCAGGAGCCGCCCCATGTGCCGGACTTCGACCGGTCCCAGGAGCCCGAATTCCACTGACCATTGATATCAAACCGGACGCCGGCCCCCTAACAAGTCCCTAACAACCGATCGATACCGGCGGCGAAGCATCCCTAGACTGGCGGCCATTGCCCAGGGGCCTGCAAGAAGAATCGTGTGGCCAGCAAGAGAATGGTGTGGATTGGTGTCGATGGAGGGAGGCCCGGGTCACGCCGGCCCGGCCGACGCGCTCGACCGGTACGAGTTCGTGCAGCGGCACGCCGCGGGCGGCGAGGGCGAGGTGTGGCTGGCTCGTGAACACCACGGGGCCGAGTCGTTCTCGTACGCCGTGAAGGTGATCCGGATCGACGACGACTCGGTCGCGGAGCGCCAGCTGGAAGAGCTGCGGCTGCAGGCGGCGCTCGCCACGCAGCTGGAGCACCCGGCGCTGGTGAAGGTGAAGGAGGTCTTCGTCGGCCCGCCGCCGCACCCGGCCGGTCAGGGCGCCGCTGCCACGGGGCGGCGGCTCTACTTCGTGATGAAGTGGATCGAGGGCCGCAACCTGCAGGAGTCGCTGGAGCGGGGCGAGATCCAGGGCCTCGACGTGCTGGCGCCGCTGGAACCCGTCGCCGAGGCGATCGACTACCTGCACAGCGGACAGGACACCAACGGCGCCCCGGTGCTCCACCGCGACATCAAGCCCGCGAACGTTCTGCTCGCCGCCGACGGCCGGGTGTACCTGGTGGACTTCGGGCTGGTACGCCTGCGAGGCACCGACCGGACCTCGCGGATCTTCGGCACCGCCCCGTTCATGGCGCCGGAGTCGCTGGCCCGCGGCGAGTACAGCCCCGCAACCGACCGGTACACGCTGGGCGCGACCGTCTACTACGCACTGACCGGCGAGGCTCCGATACCCGGAGATGTGCAGGGGATGACCCAGCGGCTGACGGCGGCGCTCGGGCCGGGCAAGGATCGGGAAGCGCGGGGCATCCTCGCGATGCTCGCCGCGCAGCCCGACGCCCGCCCCGCCAGTGCCGCGCGCTGGGTCCGCGCCCTGCGAACCGCACCACCGCAGACGACCGTCAGCCCACAGCAGATTCCGGCGCAGATCTCGCCGCCGCCTCCCACGGCGGCGTCCCCGTCCGGATACCGGCTCCCGCCCGGCTCCTTCACCGGCTCCCTTCCCGGCCCGCCGCCGCAACCGGTGAGTTACCCGATGCCGCCCGGCAGTCTCGGCGGACCGCAGCTCTCGCCGGCCGCCAGTGGCTACGTCGCCGCTGCGCCGCCGAAGAAGAGCGGCGCCAAGGTACCGCTGATGATCCTCGGCGCGGTGCTGCTGCTCGTCGTCGGTTGTTGTTCCTTCACCGTCTACAAATTCGGGTCGAGTGCGGCCCGATTCAGCAGCCAACCAGAATCCACCGGCAGACCCGGCGCCGGACCCACCCGGTCGTTCGACAAGAGCAAGCCCCCGCCGCCGGTGACGGAGCTGCGCTCGGCGCTGGTCTCGGTCGGTGACATCACCGCGGTGATGCGCGCATCGCGCGAAACGATCGAGTCGAGGGGGTCTGGCGAGAATTATCTTCACGGTGGGCTGTCCAGCCTGAAGCTGTGTGCCGACGGCGCGGTGGCCGGGGACGCCATCGCCGGCTCCGAGACGAACAACTTCAAGGTCACAGGGGCCGAGGGCTACCCGTTCGTGGGTTCGGCCGTCGCCGGCTTCTACGGTGACGAGGCGAAGGTCTTCTTCGCCTCACTGCGCGACAAGGCCGGCCGATGCGGGTGGACGGAGATGCAGACCGCGAAGCTCGGCGATGAAACGCTCGGGGTGTTCTCCGACGATGGGAGCACCAAGCTGGCGATCGTATTCGTCCGAAGCGGTCAGGCGGCCATCGAGGTAGTGGTGACGGGGCAGACCTTCATGGACCTTGTCCACGGCAGCTACCAGTCGGACGCGATCCAGCTGGCGACCGCGATGGCGAACCGGCTGCCGAAGAGCGGCTCGTGACCGGTTCGGAGCGAAGCGGAGAGGCCGGTCACCATGGGCACAGGGCGGAGGTCACGGGACCGGAGCGAAGCGGAGGGCTCGTGACCGGCGTTGCCCTGCTGATCGGCACGCCCGACGGCGAGCTGCGCATCACGCCGGCGGAGACGGTGCTGCGGATCGGCCGGGACCCGCTGTGCCGGATCGTCGTCGAAGACCCCCGGGTATCCCGGGAACACGTCGAGGTGTTCCGCCGCGCCGACGGGTGGTGGCTGCGGGACCTGGGCAGCCAGAACGGCACCTACGCCGGCGGCGTGCGGGTGGACGAGCTCGACCTGACGCGGCCGTGCCAGGTACGGCTCGGTGCCGCCGACGGGCCGGCCCTCACCCTGCGCCCGGAGCCGGCCCGGATGGATGCGCCGCCGGTGACGGTCACGGCGGCGACCCCGCCGGCGATGCCGGCGACGGCCGCATCGGGACCGCGGTTCGAGGCCGGCCGGGTGCCCTCCGCGATCTACCGGGCCGCGCAGCGCACCCGCATCGGCCGCGCCCCGGACAACGACATCGTGCTCGACGACCTGCAGGTGTCGCGGTACCACGCGGACCTGCTGCGGACCCCGGCCGGGCTGAAGCTCGTCGACCTCGGTACCAGCAACGGCACGTTCGTCAACGGCCGCCGGATCTCCGAGGTGGACCTGCACCCCGGTGACCTGCTGTCGTTCGGGCGGCACCAGCTCGTCGTCGACGGCACAGAGCTGCGGGAGTACGTCGACACCGGGAGGGTCTCGCTCCACGTCGACGGGTTGGGCGTCACCGTGGCGGGCGGCCGGCGGCTGCTCGACAACATCGGTTTCGCGCTCGACGAGTGCAGCCTGCTCGCCGTGGTCGGCCCCAGCGGAGCCGGAAAATCGACCCTGCTGGGTGCGTTGACCGGGTACCGCCCGGCGAACGAGGGCGCGGTGGTCTACCAGGGCCGCGACCTGTACGCCGAGTACGACGACCTGCGCCAGCGGATCGGTCTGGTGCCGCAGGACGACATCCTGCACTCGGCGCTGACCGTACGCCGCGCCCTGCGATACGCGGCCGCGCTGCGATTCGGCTCCGACGTCACGAGCGCGGAGCGGGAGCAGCGCATCGACGAGGTGATCGGTCAGCTCGGCCTGGCCGCCCAGGCGGACCAGCGGATCGACACCCTCTCGGGCGGCCAGCGCAAACGTACCTCGGTCGCGCTGGAGTTGCTCACCGAGCCGTCGCTGCTGTTCCTCGACGAGCCGACGTCCGGGCTCGATCCTTCGCTGGACCGGGATGTGATGGTGAGCCTGCGGGACCTCGCCGACCGCGGCCGTACCGTCGTCGTGGTCACCCACAGCCCGCTGCACCTCAACGTCTGCGATCGGGTGCTGGTCCTCGGGCGAGGCGGCAAGGTCGCCTACTTCGGCCCGCCCGGCGAGCTGCTGCCGTTCTTCGGCGTGCAGGAGTACGCCGACGTCTTCAAGCAGGTGTACGACGACCCCGACGGCTGGGCGGCGCGGTACGCCGCCCGGGTGACGCCCCGGCCCACCGCCGCCGAACCGATCGCGCCCGCGACGCAACCGGCCCAGGCGCCGCCGGCCCGGCAGGGCTGGTGGCGGCAGCTGACGATCCTGACCCGGCGGATCGCGGCTGTGACCCTGGCCGACCGGATGTACGTGGCGCTGCTGCTCGGGCTGCCGCTCGGACTCGCCGCGCTGCTGCACGTGATCCCCGGCGACAACGGGTTCGCCGTACCGGACAACCCGCTGGCGCGCGGCACCGAGGCGTCCCAGCTCCTCGTCGTACTCATCATCGGTGCGGTGTTCTTCGGGTTGGCCGGCGGCGTGCGGGAACTGGTCCGGGAGCGCCCCATCTACCGCCGGGAGCGGGCCGTCGGGCTCGCGCCGGGTGCGTACCTCGGCTCGAAGGTTCTGGCGTTCGCCGTCGTGAACGGCGCGCAGGCGGCGCTGTTCGTGGTCGTGGGTCTCGCCGGGCGGCCGGGTGCGCCCGAGGCGCTGGCGCTGCGCCGGCCGCTGTTGGAGCTGATCGCGGTGGTCTGGTTGACCGCGCTGGTCGCGACCGTGACGGGCCTGCTGGTCAGCGCGTACGTCTCCACCGGCGAGCAGACGATGCCCATCCTGGTCGGACTGGTGATGGCGCAGCTGGTGCTCTGCGGGGGCCTGTTCGAAGTGGTCGGTCGCTCGGGCGTCGAGCAGCTGTCGTGGTTGGCACCGTCGCGGTGGGGATACGCCGCCGCGGCGGCCACCGTCGACCTTCGCGCGCTGGTGGTGAATCCGAGCGCGGACGCGCTGTGGAAGCACACCGCCGGGGCGTGGTGGTGGGCGATGGGCGTCCTCGCGCTGCAGGGCGTGGTGCTCACCGGCGCCGCCCGGTGGGCGCTGCGGCGCCATGAGCCGGGCCGCTGACCACCGGGAGCATGGAGAGGAAGGAGGAACTCGTGGGTCGCAGGATGGACGGCGGACTCGAGATCGCCCTGCGGGAGGGCTGGGCCAGTGCGTGCCAGCTGTACGGGCATCTGCACGCCGGCGGCGAACTCGCCGCACTGCCGCCCAATGCGGTGCGGCTGAACCCCGGCGAGATTTTGTACGGCGACGCGCTGCTCGGCTACGCCCGCTTCTACGGGACCACGGTGACCTACGAGCGCAACAACATGTTCCTGTTCGGCTCGGCGGCGTTCGTGGCCGCCGGACTCGCCGCGAACGCGGTCGTGAACTCGTCTGCGAAGCAGCGCGCTCAGGCGCAGGCGGCCGTCCAGTGGCGCGACCACGCAACCGTCCGGACCATGCTCACCAACCGGCGCCTGATGTGCGACTACCGCGGGCGGTGGCTGAGCTTCTGGCACGAGGGTGTCACCGAGTTCCAGGCCGACGTCGCACGGTGGCTGTTCGTCCTGCGCTACCAGGTCGGTGAACCGATCATGCTGCACGGCCCGGCGGCGCCCTGGTTCGCGGTCAGCGTCGCGCACGTGGTGTACGGGCGCGGCGGCCTGCAACTCCCGGGTCTCGCCGCGCTGCCCCGCTCGATCGCCGACGCGACGTACCAGAACCAGCGGGCCATCGGCGACGGGAGCTGACGCCTGTCAAGTTAATGGTGGCCGACGGTGTCGAGGAACCGGTTGCGGCGTAGGCGGAGTGCGCGTTCGATGCTGGCCAGCGCGGCGCCGATGCCGATCAAGGCGTTGAGCCACGCAGGAAGGGAGACGGGCGAGACGAACGTCCCGAATCGCGCCGTGATGGGCGGCAGTGTGAAGGGGCGCCCGGCTCAGCGTGCGGGCGGTTGCGGCGCGGGCCGGGGTGAGCACCGGCTCGCTCAGGTATCACTTCCCGACGCAGCGCGCACTGCAGGACGCCGTGCTCGCCGGCTTCTATGACGTGATCAGCCCCGATGACAGGATCCACGACCGATCGGCAACGGCACGGGAGCGGCTGATCGATTGCCTCCGGCACGTGCTCGCCCTCGCCGGCGTGGGCGAACAGGCCCGAGCGGCCTGGGGTGAGATCTTCACGACCTACATCGAGCCCGAGCCGACCGCCGAGAGTCGCGCAGCGTATCTCGCTATCGACCGGGAAGCACACCGCCGTGTCGAGTACTGGCTGACCGTCCTGAGCAACGAAGGCGCCCTCGCCGAGGGTGACAACAGCCGACGTGCCAGATTCCTTGTGACCGTCCTCAACGGACTCTCGATCACGAGAGCCTTACCCTCGGAGGAATCGATCCTGACCACCGAGACCGAGACACTGCACGCGGCCGTCGACCACGTCCTCAATTCCCGATTCTGACGGCCGGGGCTCATCGTCGCTTGCCGCGCGGCCCGACAGTGGATCATGGAGCCGTTTCTAGGCTGGTGCCGCAGACCAGCCGCGCATGGCAACGCCGATGACCGGTTGGGTCGAGCCTCCCGGTAAGGCAACCCCGAGCATGAACCGCTCAGCGACCTAATTCACAAACGTCGTTCGATATCTCCGCGCGAGCTTGCCGTCCCCGCCGGCCCGGTGTGACGGCTGGCCGGCAACGACCGCCACCGGCTCACCCTGGCCGACCTGCCCAGCAGCCACGGCCAGCCCGGCCCACTCACCCCCGGACCGGCCCGACCGGACGAACACCCCCCTCCGGCTGGTCTGTGACTGAGCGCCACAGTCGGCCCGGTTGAGGCGCAGTTGGACCAGTTCGTAGCGGATCGCCGCTTCGTAGCGGATCGCCGCCGCGCCGCCAGGCGAGTGAGTACACGGATCTCCCCGATGAGGGGATTCGGCATTGGATCATCTCAGCGGACCTGGCCCGGCGGGGGCCCGGGAGGGCACGAAGGTTCCACGGGCCAAAGCCCAGATCCGGGCAAGGAGCCGAAGCACAGCCCCAGACAGGAGCCACACCCGGCGCCGCTGCCGGGCGATACAGCGGGCCTCGGCGGCTGCGTCGGACGCCGGTTTCCCTTTGGGCGTGAACTCGCTGACCGGAAAGTGGCGAGTAATGGTGCGGGGTGTTCCTGCGGGGAGGGGAGGCGGATGCGATGGGCCTGGTTGACGGATGGGTGTGCTGAGCTGGCGGTCGGCGGGTGGTCTCGCCGACGGGCGGGCTGTGGAGGCCTCGCTGATCTCAGCGGAGGCGTTTGCCGTGCTGTACGAGCGCCATGCCCTGGCGTTGTACAGCTACGCCTACCGGCGCGTCGGGCCCGACATCGCCGATGATGTGGTCGCTGAGACCTTCGCCGTGGCCTTCCGCCAGCGCGCCCGGTACGACCTGAGCCGGCCCGACGCCCGGCCATGGCTGTTCGGCATCCTCACGAAAGAGATCTCCCGGCATCGGCGCACGGAAGGCGCGCGGCTGCGTGCCGTCGCCCGCTACGGGGAGCCGCTCGGCGAGGACGGCCATGCCGAGCGGGTGGCGGACGAGGTAACCGCCCGGGCCGCCAGGGCGGCGCTCGCTGCTGCTCTGCGTGGCCTGACGGCCGGTGACCGCGACGTTCTGCTGCTGATCGCGTGGGGCGGGCTGAGCTACGACGAGGTTGCTGACGCCCTGGGCATTCCAGCAGGAACGGTTCGGTCCCGGTTACATCGGGCGCGGCGACAGGTCAGGGCTGTATTGGGTGACAATCCGCTACGAGTCGGTGAGGAGTAGTCGTGGACCTGCAGCAGGCACTTGATGATCTCGGTGCGCGTCTTGGCCCGCCGCAGCCTGTGGTGCCGGCCTCGCTGCATGGCCGCGTACTCGACCGGGCGCGCACGAGCCGGCGGCGGTTGTGGCTACGTGGTCCCAGCGGACGGATCGTCCTGGTGGCCGGCGTCGCCGCGGTGATGGTTGCCGCAACCTTCGTCCTGCAGACATCGCGTATCGGCGAACGAGGTCCGGCCGCGAGCGCCGAAGCCACGGAACTGTTGCGGCACGCGGCCGCCGTAGCAGGGCAGGAGCCGGGACTGGCTGCCCGGCCCGACCAGTTCGTCTTTGTCGAGTCCAAGAGTTGGTCACCGACCACCAGCGGCCCGGTAGCCGGCCTCGTGCGTTCCTGGCTGTCGGTCGACGGCACCCGCGACAACCTGATCTGGAAAGAGCAGGCCGACCCCGACGGACGGCATGAGATGACGATCCCCGGTTGTCGCAACGGCAAGGCTGCCCAGTGGGGACCGGGGGGAACACTCGATCCGACCCGGACCCGCCCGTGCACACCCGACCCCGGCTACCGCGACCAGCTGCCGACGAGTCCCGGGGCGATGCTGGCTTACCTGCGCCGCGCGGCCGGCGGCGACGACCCCGGTCAGGTGTTCAGTCAGATCATCACGCTACTCAGCAGCGGGTACGTGCCGCCGAAATCGCGCGCAGCCCTGTTCATGGCAGCATCTGAGCTTCCCGGTGTCTCTGTCGCCCAGGACAGGGTTGACGCGGCGGGTCGGCACGGTGTTGCCGTCACCCGCACCCAGGACAGTTTGCGCCAGGAGTTGCTGTTCGATCCGGGCAGCTATCGGTTCCTAGGTACGCAACTCAACAGTGACGACGACCGCATCTCCATGCTGATGCTGCGTCCCACAGCACTCCTGCGGACGGCGATCGTGGATCAGGCGGGGCGGCTGCCGGACTGACCGGGCTGGGGTTCCAATCCGCCGATCGTGTATTGCCGCGCCGTCGGGCATGATGCCCTGTCCTGTTCGGGAGTGCTCTCAGGGTTGCCATGCTTGATCCTCCGATCAGCGACCTCGTCGCTGGCCGGCCAGAGCTGTATTCGCCAGACGTCGCCTGGTTTGGTGGACCCGGGCCATCCTCGATTGACGAATCCCCGGCCACATATCCGTACGGCGTATTGCCCGTCCGGGACCGCACAGGCCGTCGTGTCGAGGGCCGGGGACTCGTAGCGCAGCTCGCCGGCTTCGACCGTGAATGCGCACTCGGTGACTTCCTCCCACTGATCCGTATCGTCGGGTGGCCGCCGGTGCCAGCACTCGACACGCAGCGGCATGTGGAAGTTGTTCTGATGCGGGGACAGGACCACCACGCCGCATTCGTAGCTCGCGATACCGGGGCCGGCTACCAGCACCGGCCGTGCTGATTGGCGCGGTCACACACCGCCGCGTCGACGTGCTACCCGATCGCAGGGCCGCCACCCTGGCAGCTTGGCTGCGCGAGCATCCCGAGGTCGAGGTGGTGTGTCGTGACGGGTCCGCAGCCTACGTCGAAGCCATCCGCGACGGACACCACAGGCAGTGCAGGTCAATGACCGCTGGCACCTGTGGAACAACCTCGCCAAGGCGGTCGAGAAGACCGTGATCGCACACAGCAACTACTGGCACACCGGCCCACCCCGCCACACCACGGCACCTCGCGGAGGCGTTCCGCCGGGATCTGCCCGGCGCCGAGATCCAGTTGCTGGACGGCGGCCACTTCCTGCTGGAGTCGTACCTGGACGAGGCGGCGCCGATGGTGGCCGGGTTCGTGGACAGTACCCGGCCTAACTGACCCGCTCGGGGGCGCGGACCGTGCGGCGGCCCCACGGCTTGAACACGCCGAGGGTCGCGTTCGTGACCAGGACCCCGAGCAGGACGACCGCGCCTACGACGGCACCCGCCCGCGACCCCGCCTCCACCTGCCGGGCGAGGAAGACCGCGGCGAACACGATGACGGCGACGGTGAGCACGAGCTTGGTCAGCACCCAGTAGTGCTTGACCAGGCCCCACGGCGACGTCAGGGCCAGCGCGAGGCCGGCCAGCAGGGCCAGCATCGAGACCGGGATCATCACGTACTGATCGATGGTGCGCATGGCGTCGAGCGCGCCGTCAGGGGCGGACAACCCGAGGGCGACGAGGGTCAGCGCCGCGCCGAGCCAGCCGGCGGCGGCGCAGAGGTGCACGGTGAGCAGAACCTTGCGCATGCGGCGAGCGGTCATGCCCCGACGCTATGGGCGGGCGCGGGCCGGCTCGTCCGACCGGACGCGGCACCGGGCCGCCCGGCGTACGCAGGATCGCGTACGGGTTCAGGGCTCCACCAGGCCCCACCGGTAGGCGTACACCACCAACTGGACCCGGTCCCGGGCACCGACCTTGACGATGCTGCGGCTGACGTGCGTGCGGGCGGTCGCCGCGCTGATCCCCAGCCGCGTGCCGATCTCGTCGTTGGTCAGCCCCTGCGCGACCAGCCGCACGACCTCGCGCTCGCGCTCGGTGAGCCGCCCCAGCGCCCGCACCGCCTCCGCGGACCGCCCGGCCGGCCGGCGCACGAACGCCGCCACGAGCTTGCGCGTCGCCGCCGCGTCGAGCAGCGCGTCGCCGCGCGCCACCACCCGCACCGCGTCGATCAGCGCCTCGGGCTCGGCGTCCTTGAGCAGGAAGCCGCTCGCGCCCGCGCGCAGCGCCGAGAAGACGTACTCGTCCACGTCGAAGGTGGTGAGCACCAGCACCCGCACCCCGGCGACCGCCGCGGTGACCCGCCGGGTCGCCTCGATGCCGTCCACGCCCGGCATCCGCACATCCATGATCATGACGTCGGGCCGATGCAGCCGGGCCACGCCGAGCGCCTCGGCGCCGTTGGCCGCCTCGGCGACCACCTCCAGGTCGGGCTCGGCCGAGAGCATCACCCGCAGCCCGGCCCGGGCCAGCGGCTGGTCGTCCACCAGCACCACCCGGATCATCGCGGGATCCAGGCCCGCACGGCGAATCCCCCGCCGGGTCGCGGCCCGGCCGAGAGCGTCCCGCCCAGCGCGGCCACCCGCTCCCCCATACCCTGCAGCCCTCGCCCGTGGCCCGGCCCGTCGGCAGCACCGGCGCCGTCGTCCTCGACGGCCAGCCCGACGCCGCCCGGCTCGTAGGCCACCGCCACCAGCGCGGCGCCGGCCTCCGCGTGCCGCACGACGTTGGTCAGCGACTCCTGGACGAGCCGGTAGGCGCACGCGTCCGCCTCGCTCGGCAGCGGCCGCGCCTCGCCCGTCACCGTGAGGGACACCCGCAGCGCGTCGCCGTTGAGCCGGGCGACCAGCCCGTCCACGTCGGCGATCCCCCGCGGCGGCGCCTCGCCGCGCAGCTCGGCGAGGGTCTGGCGCAGCTCGCGCAGCGCGTCGACGCTCGTGGCCCGGATGGCCTGCACGGCCGCGTGCGCGTCCTGCGGGCTGTGGTCCCACACCCGTAGCGCCGCACCCGACTGCAGGGTGATGAGCGACAGGCTGTGCGCGACGACGTCGTGCACCTCGCGGCTGAGCCGGAGCCGCTCGTCGGCGATCGCCCGCTCGGCCACGTCGTCGGCGTGCGTGCGGTACAGCCGGACGGTCGCCGCCAGCCACGCCGGCACGCCGAGCCAGGCCAGCACCGCCCCGAGCAGCACGAGCGCCTCGACCAGCAGCGTGCTGACCGGCGCGGGCCGCACCAGCGGCGGCACGAGCAGGACCGTCGCCAGCCCGATGGCCCACAGGGTGCGCCGCGTGCCGCCGCGCCGGGCCAGCGAGTACGACAGCAGACACACAACGAAGATCACCGGGCCGTATGGATAGCCCGCGGCGAAGTAACCGGCCACGATGGCGGCCCCGGCGAGCAGCGCGCCGACCGGCCACCGCCGCCGCACCAGCACGACCGCGACGGCGGCGCCGACGAACAGCCACGCCAACCCGTCCAGCGGATGCCTCGGCGGCACCTGCCGCGCCGCGGCCCCGGCCGTGCCGGCCGCCAGCACCACGACGAGCCCCGCGGCCAACAGTCCTTCCCGGACCCGGACGGGCGTCACCCGCACACTGTAGGCCCTTAATCGAAGGCGATGGCGAGCGTGCGCCACTAGCGTGGGAGTCATGGCTCGTGTGCTCACTCCGCGTGCGGAGGACTTTCCCCGGTGGTACCAGGAGCTGCTCGCCAAGGCCGAGGTGGCCGACAACGGGCCGGTGCGCGGGACGATGGTCATCCGACCGGCCGGGTACGCGATCTGGGAGCGTATGCAGGCCGAGATGGACGCGCGCATCAAGGCGGCCGGCGCGCAGAACGCCTACTTCCCGCTGTTCATCCCGGAGAGCTACCTGCGGCGCGAGGCGGAGCACGTCGAAGGGTTCGCGCCGGAGCTGGCCGTGGTCACGCACGGCGGGGGCAAGCCGCTCGCCGAGCCGCTGGTCGTGCGGCCGACCAGCGAGACGGTGATCGGCGAGTACCTGGCGAAGTGGATCAGCAGCTACCGCGACCTGCCGCTGCTGCTCAACCAGTGGGCCAACGTCGTGCGGTGGGAGCTTCGGCCGCGGCTGCTGCTGCGCACGACCGAGTTCCTGTGGCAGGAGGGCCACACCGCGCACGCCACCGAGGAGGACGCCGGGCGGTACGCGCGCCGGATCCTGCACGACCTGTACGAGGACTTCATGCGCAGCGTGCTGGCCATGCCGGTCGTGGCCGGGCGCAAGACCGACCGGGAGCGGTTCGCCGGAGCGACGAGCACGTACACCCTCGAAGGCATGATGGGCGATGGCAAGGCGCTGCAGATGGGCACCAGCCACGAGCTCGGGCAGAACTTCGCGAAGGCGTTCGACATCGTCTTCACCGGCCAGGACGGCCGGCAGGAGCACGCATGGACGACCTCCTGGGGCAGCACGACCCGCATGCTCGGCGGTCTGATCATGTGTCACGGCGACGACGCCGGACTGCGCGTCCCGCCCCGGGCCGCGGCGACGCAGGCGCTGGTCGCGGTCGTCAAGGTTGCCGAGGGTGTACCCCAGGCAGCCGCCCGGCTCCGCGACGAGCTCACGGCCGCGGGCGTCCGGGCGGCGCTCGACGACCGGGTGGACACGCCGTTCGGGCGGCGGGCGGTCGACGCGGAGCTCAAGGGCTTCCCCGTGCGGGTCGAGGTCGGCCCGCGCGACCTCGCCGCGGGCAACGTGGTGCTGGTACGGCGCTTCGACGGCGCGAAGACACCCGTGCCGCTCAACACCGTCGCCGAGACGGTGGTGCAGACGCTCGCCCGGGACCAGCAAGCGCTCTACGACGAGGCGCTCGCCCGCCGGGAGGCCAACACGGTCGAGGTGCGCACGGCCGACGACGCGGTCGCCGCCGCGATCGAGGGCCGGTGGGCGCGCGTGCCGTGGTCCGCGCTGGGCCCCGAGGGCGAGGCGAAGGCCAACGCCGAAGGCGTGACCGTCCGCTGCCTGGTCCGGCCGGACGGCACCGTGCCCGGCTCCGAGGACGAGCCGGGCATCGTCGCCATCGTCGCCCGGGCCTACTGACCTTCGCAAGTCACACACGCTACGGTCGGTGGACGCCGCCCACGCCGAATTCCGACCCCGACTCGGCCGAGGATGAGCTCTACGCCGAACCGCTGCCGGTCCGCCCCTACGTCGGCCGGCTCGAGAAATGGAGCGCGCTGCTCTCGTCCTCCCCAGGCACCGCCGACGCGCCGGTCTGGCCGGAGGAAGACCTCCCCCTGCCGGTCTCCGCTTCACCCGCGCCGGCCGGCCCGTTCCCGGCCCCGGCACATCGCACCCGCCCGCCGGGGCCGGTCGCTGGTGGCCGCCGGCTGCGGCGTGCTGGTCTGCGCGCTCGGCGCGACGGTCCTCGCCCTCGGCGGCGGCGAGCCGCCGAACTCGACGCTTTCGTCGGACCTGGCCGAGATCGACCGGCCACGGTCAAACCCGAGGAACGACCCCTACCCACCCTGCGCGACCTGGTCGACCGCTTCAAGATCACGGACGAGGACCTGGGCCGCATCTACCGGACGTCGTGGGCTCACCAGCGGACCTTCGAGCAGCAGTTGCGCGCCGAGATCCGCAAGCGGCAGCGTCCGCAGGACGCCCAGACGGGCACGCCCCGCAGCCGACAGCGGCACAGACCGCCTTCGCCACGGACTACCAAGAAAACCCGGATCGGGGCGGCCGCCGCGCCCAGCTGTTCAGGAACTCGACCAACTGACGCCGGACGACGTAGCCCTGTTGAACACGTTGGCGACGGCGCTCGCCGCCGGGCGCACCGATGTCGACGCCGCCATGGTCCGGGCGACTGCGGCCGCGCTGGCCGGGGGCACCGCCGCCCGATCCAGCCTGCGGCAACAGGTCCGGTCCGTCGAGCGCGAGCTGACCGGGGAGATCAAGCTGCAGTGGATCAAGTGGTGGTACCAGACCGGACGCCGGTTCCCGCAGAACTCACCACTGCTCCACTCGCTCGCGGCGTCGATGGCGGACCGCCCGCCGGGCTCCGGCGGATGAGCGCGTCGGCCCGTAGCGCGATACTGGAACGCATGGACGATCCGGTGTAACCGCCGACGCCCGATGCTGTCCGGCGGGCACTCGCGGCCGCCCGGCACGAATGCGCCACCGCCGAACAGGAGGTGGCCGCCACCGCGGCCGACCTGCGCCACCGCCACCGGGCCGAAGAACTCGACGAACTCCGCCGCCGTTCGACCACCGCCGATCGCGGCCTGGCCGACCTCGAGGCGGACCGGGCAGGGGTCGACCGGATGCTCGACGCCACCGAGGCAACGCTCCGCCTCGACCGCGCCGAGCTGACCCGGTCGCTGCCCTCGCGCGACAGCGATGCCGCCCGCATCGTCGAGTTGACCGAGCAACTGCCGCACGCCCAGGCCCGCGTGCTGGCCGCCACGCGCGATCCCACCCGGACGCCGGCCCAGCTCGACGAGCTGCGAGCCGCTGCGGCCGACCTGTCGGCCCGCCTCGCCGAGACACAACGCCAGGCGGCGGAGCGCCTGCGCCGGATCGCCGACCTGGAAACCCGGACCAGCGACCGGGCAATCCGCGCCGACGAGATGCGGGCCGACCAGGCGGACCTGGACGAGTTGATCCGGCACGCACGGCTGACCTCGGCGCACGAAGCGACACTGGTGGCGGATCTCACCGACGAGCTCGAGATCCTCAACGACCAGGCACACGCGGCCCGGGCGGCACACGACGAAGCCGCGCACCGACTCGGCACAGCCCAACGCGAGCTCGCCGGCCGCCTGGCCGACCTGGCCGAAGCGGAGCGGCCGGGAGGCTGCCCGCCAAGCCGAAGCCGCACGCGCCGCGGCGGAGGTGAACTCACGTCCCGATTTGCTGGTTCCTCAACAGCCGACGAGTCATGCCTCGACGGCGGCCGTTGCCAGAAGCAGTCAGCCGGAGCGCAGGAGCGGCCCGGTCCCGGCGTTCCCACAAGCCGGATCCCGCCAATGCCAATGCCCATACCCGTGCGACCGGCGGTGCCGGGCGACGCGTGGGGAGTCCCCCTGCATCCGGCTGCCCCGGCCGCCCAGCCTCCGGTCACCCAACATCCCGTTCACGGTCGCGGCGAAAGAGGTACTGACGTTGTCGCTGCGCGAGGCCCTGCAACTCCGGCACGACCACATCGGCACCGAGCACCTGCTCCTCGGTCTCATCCGGCAGGGTCGCGGCGCATCGACACGGATCCTGAACCTGGCCGGCGTCGATCTCGGCTCCGCGAGGGTCCAGGTCGAACGGATGCCTTCCCGGCATCGCGAAGCGCCTCCGGCGACCGCCGCGACGGTTGCCGCCGACGGCCGGCATCCCGGCCTGGGCCGGATGTTCATGGTCTACCGCCGCGACGACCTGGCGCCGAGTGTGTCGGATGATCTGGACGCCGCCTTCTGCGGTACAGTATTGGTCCTGTCCTCAGACTCCGCCGACCTCGACTCGGCTCAGCCGGACAGCCCGCCGACCGCTGCGATCTCGGAATGCGACGTCGTCCTCGCGCTCATCGGCCCGCATTGGCTGAGCGCGGTCACGAGTGACGGCCAGCGGCGCATCGCGCAAGCGTCCGATCCGGTACGCACCGCGCTGGAAGCCGCGCTGCGGCTGGGCAAGGCGACGGTGCCGGCACTGCTCGGCAACGTGTCGATGCCACGGGCCGAACAGCTTCCTACGAGCCTCAGCACGCTCCTGGACGGAAAACCGATCCGCATCGCGCCGGGCAGCCTGCACGAACACATCGCCGGACTCATGCGGCTGTACTCGCCGCCGCGCTGAGCCGATCGGCATGAACGGCGGCGCCAGCCCACCCGTGTACTCCTGCCGGGCGGGATCGGCGGCGCGCGGCCGGACGGCCCGCGCTGAAGGACGCGGGCCCGGCGTCGTCACGGTTAGCATGTCGCAATGTTGTGGACCGCGGCTCGCGCGCACGCTGCGCAAGCTGGGGCTGTGGGGTCACCTGCCGCCTACTGAGGCCGCGGCGAGTTCCCGCTCGGCGGTCAGGCACTCGAGGGCCTGCAGTTCTTCTCCGATGGGAAGAACCTCGCCGAGGCCGGCGTCGAGGAGCGGCTCACCTTCGGGGTCTCGCTGCGCGTGAAGAACTACAACGGGGCGAGTTACAGGGACGACCGGAACACCAGCTTCCTTCAGGGGCTGATGGACTTGGACCGGACACATTGCCCCGAGAACGAGATAACCACGACATCCTCGGGCGTACTGCGGGTCCAGAGCTCGACGAGGCCCGCCACGACAGCGTCACGGGTGGCGTCCCGGTCCACCAGCAGCGTGCTGCTGGTGTCGCCGAGGTTGTCGCAGAAGACTGCGTGCAGCGCCTTCGCGTCTCGCGGTCGACACCAGCTGGCGCAGTGATCTGAACTCGTAGCGGTTGATACCTATGAACAGACCATGCAACTGCCGCGCCAAAGCCGCCGCCGGACACAGCGGCGGGCTTGTCAAGGGCACGTCGACCCTTGAATAAGCCCGCCGCCTTAGAAGCCTCATCGCCGATGAGCGGCAGCCTGGGGCGTGTGGGCAAACCGCAGCGCCGTACCCACGTCACGCTCACCGTCCACACGCGACAGTCATCGAACCGCACCCGGCCCGTCGCGCAAGCGCCCATCGGCGCCCCGCCACCCGGACGCCTCCTCCGTCAGGAGGGCTGTACTTAGCCGCTGGTCGGCGTCACCGTGCTGATGGGCCGGATGGTCAGTTGAACCTGAAGGTGGCGTAGTGGTCGGTGCCGTCGGTCAGCCGAAGGTCGAAGGTGCGGCAGGTGCCGGCCCAAGCCTTGTCGGTCTTCCACACGTAGTTGTAGGTGTCGGTGTCCGGGCTGTAGGACAGGCTGGAGCCACCGGCGGTCACGGTCTGCTCGACGACGTCGACGGGCGCACCGGTGTCGCAGGTGACCTGCTGGGAGGCGGGGTAGCCGGCCGGGAAGATGGCAAGGCCCTGGTCGCCGCCGAGGCTGAATTTGATGGGTACGCCGCGGCCGGCGTTCATCAGATTGATGGTGGGCTGGTTGCGCACCGGTTGGAGGAAGCCGCCGAACGGGAAGCTAGCCGCGGTGATGGTGGTGGTGCCGGTAACCGTCGCGCAGAAGTATGTGTAGCCATTGCAGGTCTCGCCGGCCGCGGTGACGGTGCCGGCCGCGTTAGCCAAGAGGGTGAAGGTTGCCGACACCGTGGTGCCGTGCGGGGCCCAACCCAGGTCGCAAATCGCCAAGTCGCTGCTGGGGATGCGGCAGCTACCCATGCTGGCAGTGGCGGCGGTGATGGTGGCCGGCGAGCCCGTGTTCTGCAGGTTCAGCAACAGCGACACAGGCACATTGCAGTCATCAAAGAGGTCACAGTTGGTCGGGGCGGTACCCGTGACCTCATAGGTGAAGCTGGTGCCGACCGCCAGCGGGCCGGCCGGGCCGGTCATCGCGACGGTCTCGCCGTCCGGGCCGGCGGCGTAGGCCGGGGTGGATACGGCGGCCAAGCCGCCGAGCGCCACAGCCAGCGCGGCGACGGCGGTAGCCAACCGGCGGCGTCGACCAGCGGTGCGGATGGATGACATGCGGGTGCCCTTTCTGACAGCGCATGGCCCGCCTGGCCCGTGGTTCGGGTCGGAATCGGCGGGCATGGGCATAGATCAGGCCGCCACACCTGTACGTGGCGGCCTGCGTGGAGGTACGGGTTCCAGCCGGGCGGCGCGTGTGGCAGCCCATCACGGCTTAGTCACCGTGAGAGAACTGATGTGTACCGTGTGTTGCTACGAGCCTGTCACGGCCTCGGCCATGATCAAAAGGATCGAACGTCCCACTCCGGCGACGACCCACGGTTACACGTCACTCACCCACCGATTGGCCGCGTGGTCAGAATTGGTTAGTCCGAACGGATTCCCCACAATGGCCGATACGAATGCCATTCATATCAACAGTTACGGCCAGACGCCACAGCCGACCTGTGGGCGGCGCACCAACCGCTGGGCCGAAATCACGCTATGCCACGTCGACACCCGCAACACCAGCCAACAAATGGGGTAGCAGGAATTCTTTGCGTAATTCATGCCCTCCAATGTGAGCGCAGTTCAGCCAGAACGTTCGCGGCGCAATGAGGCTCGCCCGTCCCGCGAAAGCAATCACCCCATAACAGTCAAATGATCTGACCTGGCGTTATTTGGTGGGCAATACTGGGTTTGAACCGGTGAACTCTTCCGTGTCAACGCCATGACCGTCGCGTCTGACATGCCGAAACCCGTTGCGGCATAAGGGTTCCAGGTCCGCAAGCGTTCGCCACCGTACGTGGCTGCTCGCATCCGCGCCCCCTCATTGACCCCATGGGGAAGGCTGGAGCAGGGGGATTCGACTCACATCTAGTGTTTCGTGATCCTGGTCTTGTTACTTTCCATTGTTGTTGACGAGTTGCTTGACGCTGGTCTGGACCCAGCGGACCTTGGCGAGGATCTCCTCGGCGGTGGCGGTCCAGGTGAAGGGTTGGGCGTCGTTGTTCCAGTGCTGCACGTAGTCGCGGATGCGGACGATGAGGGCGTTGACGGAGGTGAACGTGCCGCGGCGGATGGACTGGCGGGTGATGAGCCCGAACCAGATTTCGATCATGTTCAACCAGCTGCTGCCGGTCGGGGTGAAGTGGAACGTGACGTTCGGGTTCGCGGCCAGCCAGGCCTGGATGTCGGGGGTGTTGTGGGTGGACAGGTTGTCCAGGACCACGTGGATCTCTTTGCCGGCGTGGGGTTTCACGGCTTTGCGCAGGAACGCCAGGAACCGGGCGCCGTCGCGGACCGGCTGGCAGTCGGCGACGACCTGGCCGGTGGCAACGTCCAGGGCGGCAAAGAGGTTGGTGATGCCGTGGCGTTTGTAGTCGTGGGTGCGTTGCTCGGTGACCCCGAAGTCCATGGGCAGCAACGGCTGCGTGCGGTCCAATGCTTGGATCTGCGTCTTTTCGTCGATCGAGAGCACGACCGCGCCGCCGGGCGGGTCGAGGTACAAGCCGACGATGTCGGCGACCTTCTCGGCGAAGCGCGGGTCTTTGGACAGCTTGAAGGTGCCCTGCCGGTGTGGCTTGAGATCGTTGTCCCGCCACAGTTTCGCCACGTAGTGCCAGGACACAGACACACCCTCGGTCCGTTTGAGGTATGCGGCCAGCTGCCGGCTCGACCAGTGCGACAACCCGGTTTCCACCGGCGGCGTGGCCCGAGTCAACGCCAGGATTCGGGCCCGGACCGCAGCCGGCACCTGCTCACGAGGCGCTGCGTGCGATCCATCCTCCAGCCCGGCCAGTCCGTTGCCCGCATACCTGTCGACCCAACGGTCCACAGTGGGCAGTGACACCCCGGCCAACGCCGCAACATCCTTCCGGCGCTTGCCCTCCGCCATCCACAACACGATCCGCGCCCTGGTCGCCACCACCGCCGGCACGTCCCGACTGTTGATCACCGCCCGCAACTCCGCGGTCTGGGCCTCGGTCAGCATCACATCAGGATCTACGATTGACCGACATAACACAACCAGCATCACGCGACACTAGCTGCGAAAACACCACTCGCAGGCGGGCCGTTGACACGCCCCAGGGTGGGCAGCCGTTCGGAGCTCTCGTGGTTCAGCAGTGCCGCGCATGCCACCTGAGGCACGATCAATAGTACGGTTGACGAGCTATATCGGCGGATGTAGGTTAGTGCCGTGCCAGCGCTCCAGGAGCCAACGTTTCTCATCCTCACCGCCCTCGCCAAGCGATCGCTGCACGGCTATGGCGTGCTGCAGGAGGTCGCGGCGCTCTCCGATGGTCAGGTGGTCCTCGGCGCCGGCACGCTCTACGGCGCCCTCGACCGGCTCGCCGAGCAGGGCCTCATCGAGGTGGATCGGGAAGAGGCGGTCGACGGACGGCTCCGGCGGTATTACCGGCTGACCGACGACGGCGCCGGGCGGCTGGCCGCCGAGGTGGACCGGCTGCGTCGCAACGCCTCCGCCGCCGCGGCCCGCCTGCGCTACCGCGCGACCACCCCCCGCACGGCATGACCGCCAAGCGCAACGCCGGCGTGAGCGGGGACCTCGAGCGGCGATATCGACGGTGGCTGCTCGCCTACCCGGCCGCATACCGCCGCCGGCAGGGCGAGGAGCTGCTGACCACCCTGCTCGACGCGGCACCGCCGGACCGGCGCACGCCGACTTGGCGCGAAGTGTCCGACCTCCTCAAAGGTGGCCTGCGGCAACGGTTCCGGCTGCCAATCGGGTGGGCGCCCCTGGTCGTCGCCGTGTTCGTCGCGCTCATCGGCGGCGGTATCGGCAGTGGCATCGGCGGCTGGCTCGCGTGGCGGACCGCGGCCCCGCTGCCGTCCGACGCCGCCGCGCGCGACATCGCGTCTGTCGTCCTCGACCAGCGATACACTGCCCAGCTCACGCGGGACGTGTCGCCGCTGGCCCGCCGGCCGAACACAATCATGGATACACCCACGTTCGCCGAGCAGTGGTCGCAGGATGCGGCGAAGGAGCGGCTGGCGCGGCTGGGCTGGCGAAACCTCACCGACGACGGCTACCGCTTCACAGCCGAGCGCGACGGGATCCGCGTCAACGCTTCCGGCACACCAATCGACATCCACGTGCCCGGCTCGACGACTGTCAGCCGGACGAGCATCCTCGTCTGGCTAGAAGTGATCGAGCCGCCGGCGGTGCCGTTCGCCACCGTCGCGGGCTGGGTCGCCGGGGCGGTCGGTGGCTGGCAGCTGGTCGGCTGGGTGTGGTACCGCGCGCGACTCGCGCCGGCCGGGCGCAGGCTGGCAGTCGCGTTCGGCGACGGCAGCGGCCCCGTCGCGGTCCGCTGGAGCCCGCCGGTGCACCTGATCCTCGTCGGCCTGCTGTCGACCGTGAGCCTGGGCGCGCTGAGCGGACCGACCTTTCACACATACTTCCTGCTGTACCGGCAACTCTTCCTCAGCGAGACGTTCAACCCGTCCTGGGGCGCCTACGCGTGGGATCCGGTGCCAACCGTCATCGGACTGGTGGCGGCGCTGGCGGCGACGGCCGTCGCCGGGCGGAAACGCGTTGCGGCGTAAGCAGGCTGGAACAGAGGTGCGCCGATCCCGCTCTGTGCCAGCCGCTTCTTGGTCGTCGGACGCGTCCCGGACGGCGTCCTCGGGCTTGGGCCCAGCGGTCCGACCGGCATGGAATGGGTAATCGTGGCGGCAGCCGGCGCGGCGAGCACGTACGCCGGCAGCACGACCGGCGCGGCGCCCCGCGGCTCGGTCGAGGCGATCCGGAACGCCTCGGCGGCCGCCTCCTGCACGTCGGCTGGGTCGCTGACCCCGCGGGATCATCTCGTGACGGCGCTGAGCAGCGCGGTAGCGTCCATCGACTGGTGGGCGCGCCTGAGCGCACCGCACAGCGCGACAACCTGGTCCTGTTCGGTAGTGGCGGTGAGCAGCGCGGTGCCCGGGCCGGAGGCCACCAGCACCACGCCGGGCGTCCCGGTCAGCCGCCCGACCGCCGCCGCCATGAACGCCGCGTTCTGCTCGTGTCGGCAGACCACGAGCCGCAGCCCGTCGATCTTCGCGCCGGGCACCCCGAAGACGTACGGGACACCTTGCGCCTCGACGACCTCGACCACCCGCCGGGACTACCAGTCAACCGCAGCTCCACACCACGGCTGGCCAGTCAGCAGGTGCCGTTGGTGGACCTGACCGGGAAGAACGAGAGGATCGTGCTACCCGGAATGAGCTCGCGGACGTAGGGTTCGCCTGCGCCGATCTGCGCGTCGGCCGGAGCCGTTCCGTACAGCGTGTTCAGGTCAGAAACGATGCTCGCCGACAGAAAGCTCACATTGACGCCGAACTTTCCGAAGTCCTGACCACCCTGCCGTGCCCGGACCGCGGCCACCAGGTCGGCGGGCTTGGTGCCCGCCGCGAATGCCGGGTTCTTGTTGACAAGCGCGACGTAGAGGTCCGCGATGATCAGCGGACCGTACTTCGCTGCCTCGCTGCCGAGGTCGCTCGCTGCCAGTTCTGCGGTGACGTACTGTCCCGCCAGGCCGCTGATCACCGCCGCCGGCGCCTGGCCGCCGTAGGCACCCCCATCGGTCTTGAAGCCCTTCGCGGTCATGCCCGTCCGCAGACCGGGCGGCAAGGCATCCCACGCGGCCTGGACCGCAGACGCATTGTCGGCTCCGGCCGCCGTATCCGTGCAGATCGCCACACGTGATGCCGATGAGCCTGCCGATGCCGACGTGGTGGCCGGCGCTGTCGACGACGGCGCGGCACCGGATCCGCAAGCCGACATGAGCGCCACGGCCGCCAACAGAACGGCCGCCGTTCCACGCTTACCGACGCTGCTCACGGCAGGCTCCACTTCCTCGAACGACCCCACCGAGAAGGCTACGGTAGGCGCACCCGTCGACTATCGGCTGAACCGTCCTTCGTCTGTGGCCGCATCCGCCGCGTATACCGGCCGTGTGGTCGGACTTCAACACGCGACCGGGCCCGGTCAGATCGCACGGGCGCCCAGCATTCTCGAGGATCGTCGGCGTAGAAGCTGACCCCGTCGACTGGCCTTTGGAGCCTTCGAGGACGGCCCGCTCGTGGAGCTCGATCTCCATGTTCGTCTGGCCGGACACGACGATCGACATGGTCGCGCGTCGACCTGCACCGTGCCGCTGCCCGAGAGGGATTGATGCCGCTGCCGTACCGCGGCGACGCTATCCCAGGGGATCTTGACGCGTCGACGAAGGAGCCAGGTCGCAGGCGGATGCCGTCATCATCGACCAGCGCACCGAGGAGGGCGTTGGCTTCGGTGACGGTCGGGGTGTGGTGGTAGCGGACGGCCTCGGCGAGGGCGGCGCGTGCTCGGCGGTGAGGACGTCCCGCCAGGCGGTGACGGTCCAGGCGTGCGGCGGGACGCGGCGCAGCGCCATCGGCCCGCCGAGGTGGGATGCGCGGCGTCGTGGTCGAGCCCGATGCCGCTCCCCCGTCCCCGCGGCCGTTCGGATCGGCATCACAGTGACGCGATCCGAACCCCAGAAACGCAGCAGCGTTCGCCGGCGCGGCTGAGCTATGCCTCGCCAAGCACCTGAGACGCGCCCGAACGTTTTCGACGGCGGCCCGCAGTAGTGGCATCGTGCTGCCGCTCGCCGACCGCAGGCCGAGCCGGAGTTCCCGACGCGCGGTATCCCACGGCATCCCGATTCGGCTGCGTGTTGAGTGACGTCGGCTGCGTAACGCGGTGCTCGCGCCGAGCGCTGTTTCGGTAGAGAACGAGAGGATGGGGAGTCGTCTTGGTGCAGTTGCTGGCGAATGGTCGATACCGGCTGCACGAGGTACTGGGGCGTGGCGGCATGGCCACCGTGTGGCGGGCCGACGATCTGCACCTGCAACGCCCGGTCGCGGTCAAGGTGCTCAGCGCGGCCGTGCTCGCCGTGCCCGGCATGCGGGAGCGCCTGGGGCGAGAGGCGCGGATCCTGGCGCGGCTGACGCACCCCAACATCGTCGCCGTGCACGACTTCGACGTCGAGTCGGACACCGCCTACCTGGTGCTGGAACTGGTCGAGGGCCCGAGCCTGGCAACCCTGCTACGGCAGGGCGCCCTGCCCGTCGTGGAGCAGGCAGTCGGCATCGCGATCCAGGTGTGCGATGCACTGACCGCCGCCCACGCCGCAGGGATCCAGCACCGGGACATCAAGCCGGCCAACATCATCGTTGCGCCCGACGGCGTCGCGAAGGTCTGCGACTTCGGCATCGCCCGGTCGGACGCGTCAACGGTGAACGACCCCACCGCGAACTCCGGAACGAGCGAGTACGTCGCGCCGGAACGGGCCGTCGGCGACGCTGGCGACGCCCGCGCAGATCTGTATGCGCTGGGCTGCGTTCTGTACGCGATGCTGAGCGGTGGCCCGCCGTTCACCGGCCGCACGCCGGTCGCGGTGCTGCGGCAACACTTGCACGAGGTGCCCGTGCCGCTGGCCGAACTGCGCGCCGACGTGCCACCCGAACTGGACCGGCTGGTGCTCGATCTCCTCGCCAAGGACCCGACCCGCCGGCCCCCGAGCGCCGAAGCGGTGCGCAACCGCCTCACCGCGCTGGTTCCGCAGGCGCCAGCCACCATGCCCGCCATCGACCTGGGCAACGTCCCCGCCATCGAGGCGCCGGCAACGGCAGTCGAGACGACCACCCGGATCCCCGCTGCTCACCGAGCCGTCCCGACCTGGCCGGGCCTGCGCTGGGCACTAGTAGCCTTCGCGTTGCTGGTGCTGCTGGGTGGGATCCTGGCCGTGCTGCCGACGTTGGGCGGCTCGCCGGCCACACCGTCGGTCCAGGCCGACAGCAGCACCGCGGCCGACGCGGGCGCCGCGGACGATCCATCGGCGACCGCCGCGTCGCCGTCGGCCGACTCGCCGTCGCCGGACGCGAGCGCGCCACCCACCACCCCGGCCCCCACGGCCACGCCTGGGCGCCCGGCCACGCTCGCCGACCAGTACAACAACCTCCAAGCGGTGATTGCGCAGCAGGTCGACGCCGGCCAGCTCGACCCGAAAGCCGGGGCCGAACTGCGTGACAGCCTGGAGGAGGTGGCCCGCCGGCTGGGCAAGGGGCAGACCGACGTAACAGGTCGCGTGAACAGGGTGCGTCAGAGTCTGGCCGGGCTGGTACGCAACGGCAAGCTCACCAGCGGCGGTTACCAGGAGGTGTCAGCGGCGCTGGACCGGTTCGCCAGCTCGCTGCCGCGCACACAAGACGCCTGACATCGCCACCACGCAGCCCGCGCTCGGGCTGGTGTTTGCGGGATCATTGCTGAGACGAGACGTCGATTCGATCCGGAGCTCCGCGAAGGCGCGGTGCGGATCGCCGACCCGACCGGGTGGCGCGCGCACCGGGTCGAAAGGTCCCGCGGCCGAGACCTCGGACCACGAGGCATCGGGTCGGGCGAGAGTAGACCCTCAGCTGCGGCATCGCGCTGCACCACCCTGGGGGTCCGACATCGAGGTCACCTACCTGACCGCGTCCGACGTCCTCGCCACCAGCCGGCTCACCGGCGAGGCCATCCCAGCCGCGAACGCCGGGCGGCTGTTCCGGGTCATGGCCGCCCGCCGTTCCGACCAACCGGTCCCCGCCGAAGTCCTCGACGGCCTACGCCCAACTGCACCTACCCCCCCGCCGGCGATCTGGTCGATGTCACTGTCGCCGCTGGCCGGGCGGCAAAGGTGGAACTGACCGACCCCGCATACCGGGGCGACCTGCGCGACAATCCCTACTTGCGCCGCGCGTACTCGGCGATCTCGCCGAAGTCCAGGGCCACGCACTCCTCGTCGCCGACCACCTCGGCGTCGTGGCCGGGCAGGATCGCCGCCACCTCGCCCGGCGTGAGCTCCTGCTCGCTGCCGTCGTCCATGTGGATGCGCAGGCGCCCCTGGAGCACGTACATCAGATGCGAAAACTCACAGGACTCCGTGCCCGCGATGGGTTTGACGTTGTCCGACCAGCGCCAGCCCGGTTCGAAGTGCCCACACTCCACCGTCTTGCCGGCCACGGTCACCATGTCGGCGTACCCCTTGCCCTCGAAGGGCCGCGTCTCGTCCGGCTTGTCGAAGGTCTTTACCTCGACTCTCACGACAACCACCCCCTGGTTACCATCGAGTCCCTCTTTCGGACCGTAACGCCTAGTCACGCAGTGGTGTCAAGTCTTCGTCACCGACCCACTGCGGATCGTGTCCGCGCGGGCCGGGGACAGGCCGCTCAACCGGGCTGCGCGTCTCTGGGGCGACCCCGCCAGGGCGCAGGTCAGGGCCGCCTTCTGGGGAGGGGCAGAGCGCCCGGGCCGCGTCAACGTCGCCGCCGGTGCCGCCGATCAAGGGGAAGCTGCCCTGATTTGATCTCCATTCGGGTCACCCGCGAGCAGACCCGTCAGGTCCTCACCCGCCAGACCGCCAACCAGCCCGCCCCGGGCACCGCCGTGGTCACCGGCAAGGGCCTGTCCGGCCAGGACACCGAACAGTTCTTCACCGACCTGGACCTCACTCAGTTCGGCCGGTTTTGGACGGCGGCCGGGAGCGGCCGGATCACCCGACCCGTGACGGGTGGGCCGAGAGCCGTCCGGTCGCCGGTGCGCAGCGGGCCGCCGACGGCGACGACGCAGTGCGCCGACCGGCTGCCGCGGCGTCGCCACGACAGCGTCGAGCTGCACGGCCTGTCGGGCGATTCGTATCCGCAGTGCTCGAGGAAGGCGTGCATCGAGTTCAGCTGCGGTGGCGCCCGGCCGGTTCGGGCCGGGGGACCGGGTTGGCCTGGAGGAGTCGGGCCAGTCGCGGGGCGATGGCGCGGGCCTCCAGGTGCAGGCGGGCCACGTTCATGCCCGCGTCGCCGACTACCGCCAGTAAGGCCGATTCTCCCACGGCGTACACCGTGAAATAACCGCCGTCGCTGTGGATGGTCGACTCGCGGTAGAGGCCCTGGTGCAGGGTCACGCTGGTCTGGCGGCCCACGCCGACCGTGGCGGCGGCCAGCGCGGCCAGCTTGTAAGGCTCCGGGCCGACCATCGGGTCGAACAGGAGCAGCAGGCCGTCCACGGCCGCGACGACGCAGCCCACGGCGCCGGTCACCTGTTCACGCAGGGCCGTCAGTTCCTGCAGCATCTCGGCGACCCCGTTGTCCTGCACGACCGCGGCGGCATCCTCCGTCACGCCAACCTCCGCAACCCGGCCAGGACCCGGTCGAGGGTCTGGATGTCCATCTCAAAGGTCTCGCCGGCGAACTGGGCCAGCCACGCGGGAACCGCCGTCTCGCCCGGGGCTGAGGCCGGGGCGTCCCGGCGGTCCGCGGGTCGCTGCGGCGGAGGCTGGGCGCCGGCCGCCTTGTTCGAGGTGCGGTGCGGCAGGCCCGGCGGCTCGGGCAGGGCCGGCAGCGGCTCGGGCAGGGCCGGCAGGGTCGCGGTGTCCAGCAGCGTCCGGAGCTCCCAGCGGGCCAGCGCCAGGTTGGCGCTGCGCCGGTCCAGCAGGAGGTGCACGACCTGGGTATCGCCCTGCGCCGCGGCGATGCGCAGCACGTGGAACCAGGCCGGGCTGGTGATCACCAGGTCGTCCAGCACCTCCGCGCCGTCGTTCAGCCGGACCATCCGCGCCGCCACGCCGACCAGTTGGCTGATGGCGCCGGCGACGTCGGCGCCGATCGGCTGGGCGGCCGTCTCCGACCACACCACCGCCTCGGTCGCCAGCGACACGACGGTGACGGACCGCGCTCCCTGGATCCGCATCACCGAACGTAGCGCGGCATGTTCGTCTGACACGCTCCGCATTCCTCCGGGCTCAGCCGTTCGCGCGCCTGGCCGTCGCCCGCTCAGGCCACCCCGACGTCGAGCCTCTTCATGACCAGTCGCGCCTGGGCGAACAGCATGCCGATGTTCACCGTGCGGCGGCAGACCACGACGGCCACGATCTCCGAGTTGGTCGCGCTGCGCATGAACAGGTGCACGAGATTCTGGCTGTTCACCAGGATCTCCTGGAAGTAGTGGCTGGTCGAGGTGATACCGCGGCGCCGGTTGAAGACGTCCTCGATCATGACCACGTTGCGTCCCTGGAAGATGTCGAACGTCGCCGCCGCCAGCAGGTCCAGGACCTCGGTCGGGTGGGTGTCGACGGTGTCGACGGCGAGCAGCATCCCGGTCGACATGTCAACGATCCCCGCGGCCAGGCATTCGGGAACCGAGCCCCGGAAGTCCTTGACCGCGTCCGTGACCACGTGGCTCATGCTTCTTTCGGACATAGCGCTCCCTCACACCGGACCCGATCGTCCAACTTCGATCATCAACAGGCGCGCGGCCCGGCCCCCCGATGCCGGCCGAAAGCGCGCCGATCGGCCCGACGCCGCACCGATCATGGGCTGGAGCGTTGCACGCTGCTCGCCGAACGCCCACACGGCAATGGCGATACTGTCCGATCGTCGGACGACGAGTGATCCGAAGGCCAGACTCTGCGGCAACCCGGCCGATGCACATATGGGACGGATCATCACCGGAAGGCATCAGCTACGCGGTCCGGCATATCGCCGCCGACGGTGGGATCTCACACTACCCTGCGCCACCGTCCGACTCCAGCATGTTTGGAAAGTTAGCCGCCAGATCGAGGAAGTCGCGAACTTCTCAAAGGGCCAGGCGCTGCCCTCCGAGCGCGTGCTCGTCACGCTGCACGCGGTCAGCCTCATGACCATGCGGTGGGCGATCGCCGTGCTCCGCGAGGCTGATGGGTCGGAAGCCGACGCCGAGCCATGTACCGGCCGCGATGCTGACGCTGCAGCAGTTCCGCCGTGGAGGAACTGCAGATCTGCACTGATGCCGGTGATGTTCTTGATCCGACGCAGTACGGCCGGCGTCCGCTTGGCGAGGCGCCCGTAAATGCCTTGTCCATCTTCAACGGGTAGTCCGTCCGCGACGAAGGACGCGACGCTGACGACGAGACGGATTTGGCCCACCTCGGGACCGGCGGCGTCCTGATTGTCGGGGCGAGAGCGGCGGTTACAGCGTCCTCTACGTCATCGGTGTGTGGACGTGGGGGTGTTGGGTGGGCGTCAATCCGCCGGAGCCTGCTCAATGCGTTGCCACGGCGCTCGGCGACGGCAGTCTTGATGCGGGTAGATGGCTTCTTCCGCGGATTCCGCGAAGGCATGCCTGGCCGCGCCGATCGCCGTGTGGCCGGCGCCGGCCCCGAGTTTCTGGAGTGTCAAGCGTGACGAGCAGTCACCCTGAGTCTGCCCAGCCCGCCGTTCTGACTGAGGAGCGGCTCGCGCACCCGAACCCGTACACGTGCGCGGCATGCTCGGACCGGGCGACGCTGCGGCTCAGCCCGGCCGGCGGCGGGCAGCTCACCGTGTGCCGGCCGCCCGCCGCCTACTGCCCCAGTCAACCGTCACACCGCCGTCACGCCCGGCTGGCAGCCCAGCAGCCCGCTCGCGATGCTGACCGAGACGCGTATCGGGGTGCCGCCGCCCACCGGGCCGGGCACCGTTGCGCCCGGTAGCGCAGCCAGCGTTGACGTCATGGCCAAACGGCGACTGATCGGTCTGGCCCAGCCCGTTCGTAGGCGGCCTCGTGAGCGACGAGTCGCTGAGTTGGCTGAGAAGCCCGGGCGGAAGTGTCGAGCCTGTGACGTACTCCACGCTGTCGCCGGCGACTGCGTACCGATCGGACCGGCGCGGAACGGGGGTTTGACACGCGCTAGCTATGACGCATAGCTTTAAAGTTATGAAGCGTAGCTTGAGGCGTGGGGACAGCGGCCATGCCTAGAGCCGGGCTCACCCAAAGCCGAGTCGTCGACGCCGCCGTTGCGCTCGTCGACGAGCGCGGACTCGCAGCGCTGACCCTTGCCGCGGTCGCCGAGCGCTGCGGCGTCGCGGCCCCGTCCCTCTACAAGCACGTGAGCAACGTCGCTGATCTGCGCGCTCTGGTCGGCATACGCGTGATGGAGGAGATGACGGACCGTTTCGCGACCGCGGTCCTGGGCCGCAGCGGCGCGGACGCCGTGGCGACGCTCATGCGCGCCTATCGCGCCTACGTCACCGCGCACCCCACCCGCTACGCGGCGATGCCGGCCGACCCGCTGCACCAGCCCGAATATGCCGCCTCCGGGCGTCGCATGCTGGAGATCATGCAGGCCGTACTGCGCCCCTGGCAGCTCGGCGAATCCGAACTGATCCACACGATCCGGACCGCCAGGGTGATCGTCCACGGCTTCGCGTCGCTGGAGGGGGCGGGTGGCTTCGGCCTGCCACAGGACCTCGACGACACCTACGAACGCCTGATCCGGATGTTCCTTGCTACCCTTCCCCCGCTGTAGGAGTCTGCCGTGCCCCTCACTCGCACCCGACTCGCCGCCGCCGCTCTGGCCGTGGCCGGTGTCCTGTTCTTGCTCTACCCGGCGCTGCGCCCATGGGCAGACGAGTCCACAGCGGACGGCGCCTTGCACTCGATGTCCTCGCCGTGGTGGGTGGCGACCCACCTCTTCGCGATGATCGGGTTCATCCTCGTCCCGCTGGCGCTGCTGTCGGTGCACCGGACCGCCGGCGTCATCATGTGGATCGGCGCGGGACTGACCCTGCCCTACTACGGCGCGGAGGACTTCGCGCTGAACACGATTGCCACGAAGGTGGCGGACGGGCAGCGGTTGGACCTGCTCAACCTCGCCGAGAGTATCCGTTACCACCCGGCGGCGATCACCACATTCCTCATCGGGCTGATCCTGCTGGGCATCGGCGCCGTCACAGCCGCCATTGCGATCTGGCGGTCCGGCGCACTACCTCGGTTCAGCGGGACGCTCTTCGGCGCCGGCTTCGCGCTGTTCATCCCACAGTTCTTCGTCGGCGAGGCGGGCCGGATCGCGCACGGCGTACTCATGGCGGCCGGATGTGCGTGGCTCGCCGTGTCGATGTGGCGGACTCCCTCCCGCTCCGCTTGATCGCTCGCACGATTCCCATCGCGTTGCGCAGAGGTCAGCGCCACGACCCCGAACGCCCGGACGGCAACCGTCCCGAAGTAGCGATCCCAAGGGGACCGGCCGCTTGCGGTCGGCGCGGTGGCGGGTGCGGTCGAGCAGCCAGACGCCCGCTGCCCGGTTGGCAGAACCGGCAGCAGCCCCACCAGACTGACGAAACGATCTCTCGCCCCCTGCCATCGCACGTTGGCCAGCGCCCTGGGGACATCCCGAATTCCCGCGTCGACCAACATCGGCCCCAAGGGCCCGGCAACCGGGTGGGCGGCCCTGCCCGCGCAGCCGATCATCAAGGCAGTTCCCGGCCCAGCGATATCGCCGGCCGTCCGGCTGACAGCTCCGCGTCGCCGAGCCCGGGAGAGCGGCGCTCCGTCCGCCGCCTGGGCAGCCGGCTGTCCGACGCGGGAAATGAGGGTTGTTCGCCCCTCACCCACGCACTCGCGCCTCGGTAGCGTGGTTCACCATGACGACGGTCTGGAGGTGTGCCCGCACGGCGACGGCACACTATTACGTCGCTCAGACATTCCCAAGCCGGCATCACGCGGGATGTCGGCGGTGAACGTCGCGCCGTGCCCGGGCTCGCTCGATACCGTGAGGTCGCCGCCGGGCGCCCGGGCGATCTGCCGGGCGATCGCCAGTCCCAGACCGGACGATCGGCCGCCCGCTCGGGGTGTCGACGATCTCCGCCTGGATCTGCTCCTGACGCAGGCACTGGAGCTGGGTCTCGGCGCTCTGTCGCAGCCGCTGCCGCTCGGGGTCGGTGAGCCGGTACGGGCCGACCGCGCGCGGGTCGATCCGCCCGCCGGCGGTCCGGTTGATGCCCGAGTCGAGGTACAGCGGGTCGACGGTCGTGCTCGGCACGGCGGACCCGGTCGGCGCCTCGGGGGTCGAGCCGCTGATCGGCGTGCGGTCCGGCGTGGTCAGCGTGATCCGGCGTCCGGTGAGGTCGGCCAGCCGCCGGACAGTGGCACCGACGCCGTCCCAGCTCGGGTGCGTCGCCGCGTAGCCGATGAGCGCGTCGTACACGTCGGTGTCGGCGCCGAGCGGCCGGCTCTGCTCCTGGGCGACGGCGCGTGTGGTGAGCTGGACCGTCAGCCAGGCCGTGGCCGCGATGGCGCAGACCGCGATCAGCACCGACGTGGCGAGCAGCCGGGTGAGCAGGCTGCGGCGCGGCGTCACGCGAGAGCTGAGTGTCATCGCCCCTCGACCAGCTTGTACCCCATCCCGTACACGTTGAGCAGCCGGACCGGGCGGCGCGGGTTCGGCTCGATCTTGCGGCGCAGGTTCATCACATGCGTGTCCACGGCCCGCTCCGTCGAGTCGCGGTCGCCGATCTGCTGCAGCAGCTGCGCGCGGGTGAAGACCCGGCCGGGGTGGCGGGCCAGGGCGGCCAGGATGGCGAACTCGGCCGGCGTGCAGTCGACCGGCTCGCCCGCGACGGCGACCGTGTGCCGCTCGGGGTCGACGGTGACCGCCCCGACCCGGATGCCCGCGGCCGCCGCCTGCCCCACCCGGTCCATCCGCCGCAGCAGAGTCCGCACCCGGGCCAGCAGCTCCCCCGGGCTGTACGGCTTGGTCAGGTAGTCGTCGGCGCCGCGTTCGAGGCCGAGCGGCAGGTCGTCCTCGCCGGTCCGGGCGGTCAGCATGAGCACTGGCACGGGGGAAGCGTCCTCCCGCAGGATCCGGCACACGTCGAGCCCGTCGAGCTACCTCGTGCACCCCGAGGTGCACCGGCCGAGCGCCGTTGGTCGCCTTGGATGCGACTTCTATCCTGACGGCGACCGTGACGGCAGGCCCGGCTGACGACCACTCACCTGTGCGGGCACCCATCACTTTCCGAAGTCGTCAAGCGCATCTCGGTCGCAGAGCCGAACTCTGCCTGCACCGCCGTACGCCGCACCCGATTCCCTACGCCATCCAGGGAGGGAGCTGCACCAACATCGCTGACGTCGACACAGCCCTCAGTAATGGGACAGCCAAGCGCTATCGATAATCCGCCAATTCATCCCTCACTACCGCTATGGACCACATCACGAGATCCACCGGAACCCGATTCCCCAGCAAGTCGATCGACAACTCGCCGGTTGGAGGCTTGTGATAATGCATCAGCTCCCCTCCGGTCTGAGGCGTCAAATCCCACACCTCAGCCATCCACCCATCAGATTCCCTGTCGCTTAGCACAGTGATCTCAATAAGGGCATCGCCGTACTGGTGAACCGTCATGATCTAACTCTCCCTGAAGGAGTGGAGCACCCAGTCACCGACACCACCGCGTTGCCGGAACTGCACACCCTTGTCGGGTATAAGAAATTCCATCACGTTGTCGCCGGCCCTGTTGACGTAGCTTTGAGTTGCCGTCTTCGGATGCGTAAGAATGTCCTCTAGAGTGTCTTGTCCGACACTCTTCCAACCGGTCGGATTTCGCTTTCCGGTAGGAACATCCCACTGGCCGGTATTCGTCTCCCGATTCCTATGCTTCTGCTGCTCGGATCCTGCACGAGTGAGGCCATTCTTGTCAGGCGCCTTGCCTGCTGCTGCAAGGTCGTCAAGTGACGGCCCGCAATTGTGTACGAGCACCGGTACGTTGCCGGCGATCACATAGTATGTGTAGATGTCGGCGACGGTGAGGTCGTACATGTCCCGTGCGCCGAGGTAGTTGCGAACCCCGACGATCTCGGACGATGCTCCCGCGCTCCCGTACTGAGCCGCTCCCGGCCGCAGGTCACCGGCGCTGACCCACGCCTGCTGTTCGCTGTCCCAGAACGGGTGGTTCTGCGACGTCCGGATCGCGGCGACGGTGCCGTTCGGGGCTTTGACCGTCAAGTCGGTCAGGGCGTTGTCACGGTTCACTTTGACCGCGAGCACCGTGCGTGGCGACGTCTTGCCCGTTCTTGGATCGGTGGCCTGAACGGTGTCGCCGACCTTCACGTCCTTGATGGGCTCCTGGCTGCCGTCGGCCATCTTGACGGGGCGGTACGGACCGTACGCGCCGCGCTCGTCGTCTTCGTCAGCGGCCAGGTGGAAGTAGTCGAACGCGCCGGCGAACTGGCTCAGCGCGCCTTCGACCTCGCGGGACTGGTCGGTGTCCTCGACCCTCACGAAGTAGACCCCGCCGGAGCTGGTGGCGATGTCGCGGTCGATCGTGGCCACGTAGATGCCGCCGATGTGCACGAACCCGGTGGGCGACGGCGCAAACCTGGTGACCTGGGCGGCCTCGGGCAGCTGGCGCGGCGGGTACTGCTGTTCCCAGTGCCCGGGCTCGGGCAGATCAGCGGGGAACAGAGCGTCGATGACCGCGCGGTCCAGCATCGGTGGTCAGTCTCACTTCCAGGGTCGAACCTGACAACGGATCGTTTCGGGCAAGCTGGCTCAGGCTTGCCATTGCGGCGGCCCGCCACGCGCTTCTCGCAGATCAGACGAGCACACAGGCGCGATGGTGGCGATGTCGGCAGCTACGGCACGGCAGAGCATATTGTCGCTGGCTACCCCTGCGCTTGCATTTGTGCCGAGGCGTCGACGAGGGCGATCCAATTCGCCTCGATGAACACCTTCAACGCCGCGGGCTTCAGGTCGACGCCGATCGAGCCGTCCGTGTCAAGTAACGATCACGATCTCTTGACCTCCACTCGCATGCCCGTTGACCTGCGGCGGATGGTCCCTAGGCGTCCGTACGCGTCCGGATGCGTTCGCACCGATTGACGCGCGGTTTGACGCGCACGGTTGCTGTGACGGCGAGCCGTAGTTGTCGCTTTCAGCGATGGTTGTCATCGCGGGCGGTGCGTCGCGCAGGCGGTTCCGGGGCGATCTAGAGCGGGTGGCGCGGGGCAGCCGTGGTCACCCACCGGTTGGTAACATCCCGTTCCGTGCGGACGAGAATCGCGCTGTCGATAGTTGTGGTCGTCACTGTCCTGGCTATCGTCGGGGTGGGCTACGTCGCCGTGCTCGGGGTCACGGTCGCGCCGACCCGGAGCCGCCTGATCGGCCACTGGCAGAGCAACGGCAATGGCACAACGGTCGACCTAAATGCGGACGGCAGCTTCACCGTCACGGCCTTCGACGCCTGCGTCGGCAAGGTCTACACCGCGATCGACGACCCGGCCCGAACCGAATTGAATGCCTCGGATTTCCCCCCGCAACGCCTGGTCGACGTAATGAGCGGCGCCGGTCGATGGCAGATCATGTCCCGTATGGATGGCGACGTGAACGGGTACGACCTGGGCATGAACTTCACGTCGCCTTCGTCGTTCCGCCTGGAGTTCGCCCTAGCGGACATGGCGTGGCAGTTCCGTCCCACCAGGATGGGGTTGTCCCACGGCGTCGACCCCGAAGGCGACACCGGCCCGTCCGGCTGTTCGTTCGCACCGGCCAACTGATCAGCGCAGCAGCCGGAATCTGCGGAGCAGGGCGATACTGGGTTTGAACCAGTGACCTCTTCCGTGTCAATGCCATGGCGTCGGGCCTGACGTGCCGGAATCCGTTGCCGCATAAGGGTTTCAGTCGCGCTGGCGTTCATCGGCGTGCGTGGTTGTTCACCGCCGTGACCCCCTGAATTACCCCCAAGGGCACGGAGGGGCAGCGATCCCCTTCTGTTCCGCGCCATCCCTTCATGTCCCGGCCCGGCCGGTTCGGGGCACTTGCGATCAAGGTGTCCCTGACTTGACCTTGCCAAAGTACAGCTCAGAAGCCGTTGAGGGACAGTGGGGACGCATTCCGCCGGCCGTCGTGGCCAGCGAGCCAGCGGTTACGGCCTGCCGCGATGCCTGCTGCTCTGCTCGACGTGCAGAGCAGCATGCTCTACAGGCACGGCCCCGGTCGACGCCGTGACGGCACACCGACTGCACCGGGCGCGTACTGCGGTCGTCGCCGAGACGCTGCGCTGGTACACGCGCCAGTTCAACGTGACGCACCGCGCGGCGTAAGGCCGGCGCGGTCGCTGTCGTGGTGGACCAGCCCGCGCGCGGGCACCCCGTCGGCGGTGGCGACAAGGACCAGGTTCATGGGCCGAGCGGCTACCCGCGGCCCAGGCCTGTAAACAACCGGTACGCGCCTCAGCTGCAGCCGTCGAAGGGGCTGCGGATCTCCTTCCCCTGCTGCTGGTCGCGGAGGATGAACACGATGGGGCACTGAGTACCGGCGTCGATCGAGATCCTCGGCGTGGTTTCGCCTGGCGCCAGCGTTCCGGAGCCGGGTTCGAACACGGCGCCCGGAGGATCGCTGATGCCCTTCCAGTGCAGGGTGACCGTGGATGTCGGCGCATTGGTCGCCGTGAGCGTGCATTGCAGCTGCAAGACGACTGACATGGATTTGCGCAACCCGCATGTCCGGTGCTCGGAGTGGTCGAAGATGTCCGTGCGGAGGCGCACGAACAGGCCGAAGCCGGCAGCCGCCAACAGGTTGAGCGACAGCAGGGCCGCGCCCAGCCCGCGGAGCACGGACCGCCGCGCCCGGCGCAAGGCCACGAACACGTACACGGCGCCGAACAGCGCGAGCATCGGCACGACGATTCGAGCCGCTGCGAACAGGCGGTTGGCACTTTGCACATCCGCGGTGGTGGGCTCGGCGACCCGGCCGAACCGGAAGAAGATCAGCAGCGTCAGCGCGGCGGCGATCGGCGCCAGGACGGCGCTGATTACGCCGACCATGGCCAACGGCGGCGGACCGGCAGCGGTAGGCGGTGCAGCAAATTCCTCGCCGTCAAATTCCTCGTCGTCGGGCGGTGCTGACACGTGCTGGTCAGACTCCATGGCGTATCTCTCCCGGTACGCAAGCCTGGACGCGTGCCCTGAGGATAGGGCGGGCCAGCAAGCCGCCGGGGTCAGGCGGAGCCGTGAGCGCCGGCCCATGAGCCGCATCCGCGCGCAGTACCACGACCCCACCAGCGAGCGGCACGGCATCCCCACCTACTGGTGAGGTGGTTGGCCAATCGAGCCACGGTGCTGAGTTCCGCGTCGCTCGGGCAGGTGTACTCGTGTCTGACCCGGATCCGTGGATAGCGGCGGCGTGATTGACGCATATCGCTGATGGGCGATGGGTGATGCGGTGTTTCTGCCGGTGGGTATGGTTGTGGCCCGGTGGCGCCGGGTTCGCTGGTCTCGGTGGGGTGTTCGGGCCGGTCGGGCCTGGTGGTCAGGTCCAGATCGGTAGTCGGCGCAGTCGGGGCAGAACTTCGGTGAGACCTTGTTGGTCTGGGGGTAGTCGCAGGGTGAGCTGCCCGGCGTGGCGGACCAGCCGGGCCGGGACCGTCAGCAGCCGATGCCGCAGGGTGCCCAGATGGGCCCGGCCGCGTCCGTCACCGCCGTCCAGACCGGCCAGTTCCTGCAGCCAGGCGGACAGGTTCACGGCCAGCAGCGCACCCCACATCCACACCGTGTTCGCTGCCCGGCTGGCTGAGGGCAGGTGCCGCAGCGCGGCGCCGTGCTTGGCGTCGCGGATGCGGTCTTCGATGTCGGTGCGCATCCGGTGCCACGCCTCGACCGCGACCGCCCTGGCTGGGGTGGACACGTCCAGGTTGGTGGCGATGAACGAGTACGCGTACACGTGGCCGACGAGGCCGTCCAGAGCCAGGGCGAGTTGGTCCTTGGGGATGGTGCGCCGGCGACGGGCCCGTGGATCGGTCGAGACGTCGGCGGCGCGGACCTTGACCCGCCGCACCACGCACGTGGTGCCCGGTGGCCACCCGGCCGGCGCGTAGTCGCAGACGGCAACCTGGGCACCCTTCATCCGCTTTGCCGTGTGCCACGCCGTGTCCGGGACCGCGGCGGCGGCCCGCCAGACCGCCGGGTTGCGGGTCACCCCCAGGGAGAAGTCGCAACCAGCCGCCACTGCGGCGGCCGCGATGTCCTTGGCGAAGTAGCCCACATCGCCGCGCACCTTCGGCCGCACGCTGACCCCGGCCACGCGCAGGGTGGCCACGCTGCGTTCGATCAGCGACCCCGCCCCCGGGCGCGGGTCCTCGTCCCCTGCGAGCAGGTCCGCCGCGGTGACCAGGCCGGCCTCCGCCCACGTGGCCACGTGCGGACGCCCGGCCCGGGCACCCTTGTAGCTGTAGGCGATCCCTTCCTTCTTGGCCCCGTAGCACTCCACATCGGTGCCGTCCAGGTCGATGGTGGCCCCACCCGTACGCAGCACCGCGCGCCGTCTGGCCGGCAGCAGTCCCACCACCCGGCCCACGATCTCCCCGATGCCTTCCTCTACCCCGGCCACCTGGGCCGGGCCGAACCGGTCAGCAAGCTGCACCGCGGTGGTCGAGGCCGGTGTGGCCACCGCCGACAGCGCCTCCCCGGCCGGATCGGCACGGCGGCGGTCCAGCCCGGTCCAGAACTGCGCACCGCACATCTGCGCCTGCGCCACCGCGACCAGGAATTGCCCCGCGGACAGGCCCCGGTCCCGCTGCTTGATCGCACCGACTGCGTCGTCCAACGCGGCGGTCACGCCCAACCGGCCGACCAACTCGGCCACCGCGACCACACCCGACACCGGCGTCAACGACGCGTCCGGTGCGCCGACACGCACCCGACCTGCCAAACCAGGTATCCTCTGCACCGAACGGGTGTCCTTCTCACAGCGACGGATTGGTCCCTAGACAAGTCCAATCATCCCTGCTGACAAGGCATCCGTTCATCTATGCCACGCCGTGTTGTATCCCTATCCACGGATCCGGGTCTGAACCGGACGGTCCGCCGGGCGATGACGCGCAACGTGGTCGCGTGCAACGTCGTAGACCTGTGCGAGCTTCCGACCGGGCGGCCGGGTCGACCGCGAAGTCCCTCACGATCGAGGAGGCTGCGGCGCTGCTCAAGGCGGCCGAGGACACCGTTCTACGCATACCTGGTGCTGTCGCTGCTCACTGGGCTGCGCACTGAGGAGGTGCGGGCGCTGCGCTGGGATCACGTGGACCTTGACGCCGGACGCTGACCCGGCGGCACCTCCGTCCGCGTCGGTGTGGCGGTCGGTGCGCGAGCACGGCGACACTAAGACCAAGAAGTCGCGGCGCACGCTCGCCCTGCCCGCGCTGTGCGTCTACGTGCTCAAGCAGCACAAGGTGTGGCAGGACGAGGCCCGACAGCGCGCGGGCTACAAGGGGAAAGACCTCGGGCTGGTGTTCACGTCGATGCTCGGAACAGCGCTCGATGCCGCCAACGTGCGCGATGGTTGCGCCGGGTGGCGAGGGCGGCCGGGCTCGACCCGAACCAGTGGACACCCCGAGAGCTGCGGCACAGCTTCGTCTCGACCTCGGCCCTCGGGCTGCCCCTGGAGCAGATCGCCGATCTTGTCGGTCAGACTGGCACGCGGGTCACTGAGGCGGTCTACTGGCACCAGCTACGGCCGGTGTTGCTGAGCGGCGCCGAAGTCATGAACCGGATGTTCAGCTTGCCCGGTGGGCCGACTTCTGCGCCGTAGACCCCCTGAACGACTCAAGGGCCGTTGCCGATGGCCGGAAACGGCCCTTGAGCTGTGGTGGGCGATACTGGGTTTGAACCAGTGACCTCTTCCCTGTCAACGCCGTGATGGCCGCGCCTCACGTGCCGAAATCCGTTGTGACGCAAGGGTTCTAGGTCGGCGAGCGTTCGCCGGTCTACGTGGCTGTTCGCACCCGTGCCCGTTACCTTTTTGATCGTCCCCAGCCGGGGACTGCTCGGTCGCTCGGTCCGGTATGACTATGTGCCCCTGTCGTTCGCATGATCCGGGGGGTGTTGTCGCCGGGCCGGGTGGCGTCGGCGGACCGCTGATAGGGACCCGGCCACCCCGCGCGCGGGGTAGGTCTCCTCGTAACGTGGCTGCCGGCAGTCCGACGCTCTGACCAGCGGCCGAGCCACGGTAGCAGTGGGAAGGGCGAGACGTGCACGACGAGTTCGGCGTGTTCCTGGGACTGGACGTCGGCAAGGAAGGACACCACGCGGTCGGCCTGAACCGTGACGGTAAGCGGCTGCACGACGCAGCGCTGCCCAACACCGAGGCTGGCCTGCGGAAACTGTTCGACAAACTGGGCCGGCACGGCCGGATCCTGGCCGTGGTCGACCAGCCCGCCTCGATCGGCGCCCTGCCCGTTGCCGTCGCCCGCGCATGTGGGCACCAGGTCGGCTACCTGCCCGGCCTGGTCATGCGTCGGCTCGCCGACCTGCACCCGGGCACGGCGAAGACCGACGCCCGCGACGCCTACGTGATCGCCGACGCCGCCCGCACCCTGCCGCACACCCTGCGCCGGGTCGACACCGGCGACGAGACCCTGGCCGAACTGGAGGTCCTGGTCGGCTACGACGACGACCTCGCCAGCGAGGTCACCCGCATCAGCAACCGGATCCGCGGCCTGCTCACCCAGATCCACCCACCCCTGGAACGGGTCCTGGGCCCGAAACTGCAGCACCCCGCTGTCCTCGAGCTGCTGTCGCGGTGCGGCGGCCCGGCCGGGATCCGCCAGGCCAGCCGGGCGAAACTCGCCGAGATCGTCACGAAGCGCGCCCCACGAATGGGCGCCCGCCTGGTCGAGCAGGTCCACGCCGCGCTCGACGCGCAGACCGTCGTCGTGCCCGGCACCGCGGCGGCCGAGACCGTCCTGCCCCGACTCGCCGACAGCCTGCGGGACCTGCTGCGCCAACGCGAACAGGTCGCCGAACAGGTCGAGGGGATGCTCGATGCGCACCTAGCGGGAGTTTCCCCCTTTTCATGATCGACAGGCTGTGAGTGCGGGGTTGGGCTGGACTTTCGATCCAGGATCTTGTATTACCCATAAATGCCGTCGATCGTGGGGAAGCGCCGCGGGAACCAGACCTACTACTACCTGGTCGAGTCCGCCCGCGTGGACGGCAAGCCCCGGATCGTCTCGCAGCAGTACCTGGGTAGCGCCGAGGAAGTGACGGCCAAGCTGGCCGGGGGTTCGGGCGTGGAGCCGGTGCGCAGCCAGCATAAACGGTTCGGTGATGTGGCGGCGGTGTGGTCCATCCTGGACGATCTGGACGTGGTTGGGCTCGTGGATGATGTCGTGCCACGCCATGCCCACGCGGGCGCGTCGGTGGGCACCTACCTGGCCCTGGCCACCCTCAACCGGGTGGTCGACCCGTGTTCGAAGCGGGCCTTCGCCGACTGGTGGGCCACCACCGCCGCGCCGCGGTGGGTGAAGCTGGACGCCCAGGCGCTGGACCACCGCCGGTTCTGGGACGCGATGGACCTGCTCGGCGCGGATGACCTGCGCACCATCGAGACGTCAATCTACGGTGGCATGATCGACCGGTCCGGGCTCGACCTGGCCAGCGTCGCCCTGGACATGACCAACTTCGCCACCTACATCGATTCCACGAACGATCGGGCGCCGATCGCGCAGCGTGGCAAGGCCAAACAGAAACGCACCGATCTGCGGCTGGTCGGCCTCGCGTTGGTCGTCACCCGCGACGGCGGCATCCCGATCGTCTCGCACGCCTACCCCGGCGACCGGCCCGACGTCACCCAGTTCTCCACCGTGCTGGACGAGCTGGTCGCCCGCTACCGGATGCTGGTCCAGGGCGTGGAGTCGCTGACCGTGGTCTACGACGCCGGGCAGAACTCCCACCACAACCATGCGCAGGTCGAGGCTGCCGGGATCGGATTCGTCGGGTCGCTGCCGCCCAGTGACCACCCCGACCTGCTGGACATCCCACGCAGCCGCTACGAGGCCGTCGATGCCGACCGGTTCGCCGACCTGACCGCGGTCGACACCACGGTCACCGCGCTCGGCGTGACCCGCCGCGCCGTGCTCACCCACTCGCCGGCGCTGCACGCCGGTCAGTCCCGCGGCCTGGACCAGACCCTGGCCAAAGCCCGCACGAAGCTGGCCGAGTTGCAGGCCCGGCTGCACCGCGGCAACACCCGCCGCCCCCGCAGCAAGGTCGAGGCCGACATCGCCGCGATCCTCAAGCCCCGCTGGGTCGACCAGATCATCAACGTCACCCTCACCGGCGAGGAACCGGCCACCTTCCGGCTGTCCTGGCGCACCAACACCCGCGCCCGCGCCAAGCTGGAAGACCGCCTGTTCGGCAAGCGCATCCTATTCACCAACCGCGACACCTGGCCCGTCGCCGACGTGATCGCTGCCTACCGCTCCCAGTCCGACGCCGAATTCGGGTTCCGGCAGTTGAAGGACCCGCAGGTCGTGTCGTTCAGCCCCATGCACCACTGGACCGACCAGAAGATCCGCGTGCACATGTTCACCTGCGTCTTCGCCCTGGCCGTGGCGCACCTCATGCGCCGCACCGCCGCCCATGCCGGCCTGCACCTGTCCGTTCGCGAGCTGCTGGAACACCTCGAAGGCATCGGCGAGACCGTGCTGCTGCACCACGACGGCGGCAAAGGCCGACCCCGCGCCCAGCGCCTGCTCACCGACATGAACGACACCCAACATCGCCTGTTCGACCTGTTCGGACTCCAGCGCTACGCCCCAACCCGCTGACCAGCACCGACACCCGGCTTGGGTAATACATCCGAGCCCTCACCAAACAGACTTCTACCAGCACAAACACAAGAGTCGATCATGAAAAGGGGGAAACTCCCGCTAGAGACTCTGCGCCACCTCCGCGCCCGGCTCACATCATCCACGGACCGGTCCCGGCAGCTCGGGACGCTTTCCCTGTGGACGACACAAGGGTGGAGGTCGAAGCGCCCCGTGTACGCCGTCGAGGACCCCGCCCTCGTCGAGGGACTCGGCGCCGAGGTGCCGGTATGGCTGCCCGGCGGCGAGGTCGGCCAGTTCGAGGCCCTGCTGGAGCCGCTGCGGATGACACGGCTGAGGACCGACGCGACGACCGTAGTCGACCCAGCGCGGGCCGTCCGCGATGAGGCTACGACCGCGCTTTTCGCCGCGGTGGTAGCGCGGCTGCAGGAGGACCTCGCGCGCAACGACGCCCCGACGGCGGGGATGCTCACCGTGGGCTGGGACCTGCTCGGGGGCTTCGCGGTGCACATCGACGCAGGCCTGCGGGTCCGCGTCGACGGGTTGAAGAGCCGAGGGCCCGTCGAGATCGAGGTGGCGGCCAAGGTAGATGTCGGGGCGTGCGTGCTGTATCTGCGCGACGACCGGGTGCTGCGCCAGGTCGACGGCGGTGGCCGGGCGGTGGCCGGCCTTTTTGCCGGCGCGGACCGGCGGCACCTCGCGCAGGCGTGGCTGGCCGCCTGCGTCGCCGCCGACGACGGCCCCGCCGCGCTACCCATCCGCCTCGCCGCGATCGAGGCAGCCGAGGAACGCGCCCGGCAGGAGCAGGCGATGGCAGAGCGCGCCGCCGACCTGGGACGGGACATCGCTGGTCGGCTCCAGGAGCGGTCGCGGCACCCCGCGAACCGCCCAGCGGCGCCCGGAGCACCGCCCGTGGGCCCGCAGCCGGCCGGTCCCGCTGGCCCACCCCCGTCCCCACCGCGGGTCCTCGTCGATCCGTCCACGCTCGTCGTCCTCAACCCGGACGGTCGTGCTGGCAGCAGACCGGGCGAAACCCCGACGATGGGCGCACCGCGCCGCCCCGCGGGGACCCTGCCCCGCCCCAATCGGGCGTTGCCGTCGCCAGCGAACCGAACCGGCCTGCCGGTCTTTACCGCGCTGGACCGGGAGTCGGTGGGCCTGGCGCTGGCGCGCAAGGTGCTGGCCGGTGACGAGCGGGAGATCGCCGACCTCCGCGCCCAACGCGGGGTCGGCGCCGATGCGGTCGACTCGCTCGAGCGCTTCTTCGAGCTGAAGGTCCACGCCGGTAACGAACCCGACGTCATCCGCCTGGAGGAGTCGCAGGTCCGCCGGGCGCTGAGCACGCCCGACTTCTTCCTGGTCGTTGTGTCCAACATCGAGGGCGCCGACGCCCGGCCCAAGGTCCGCATCATCGTGGACCCAGTACGCCAGCTCCCCGTGGTCAGCTCCGGCGCGGTAACGCTTAGCGGCGTCCGAAGTGCCGAGCACAGCCTTGTGTATGACCTCGGCCCCGCACCCGTCAACATGGAGCGCTAGCAGCATCGCCAAGTTCGACTAGCGTGGACATGACGGGAGTGCCGACCAAGCTCGCAGTTTAGGTCGGCCTAACCTCGTGGAGGGGTGTTGGGCCGAGGTCCGACACGCACTATTACCCAACGCCCTGACCTGCCGTCGGCATGGTTGGTGGTTCCGCGTGGTGACTGACGACATGTTCGCGCGGCTGGGGGACAGGGCCGCACCATGGGCGCCGTGATCCTAGCGGCCGGATCGCGGCATGGCCGCGCACGTGATCACGCGCCAAGAGGCTCGCATCGAGTGGCGATAGGACGGTCCGATCTACCGGCGTACGACGTTCGCCTGGTCGAGTCGCCACTGCGCAGCTTCGCGATGCTGAGGACCGAATAGCGGCCGCCAGTATGGGTCAGTTATCGCGTACTCGATCGTCAACTCGGGACGTCCGGCACGCACCAAGCGTTGCGCCTCGACGTGCACGCTGCCGTTCAGGATCGAGGTCCCCGCCGGCGTCGGCCCATACGGCATCGAGGTGTCAAACCGTGGCGTACAGCGATTCAACGAGGGCGGTTTGACCGGGCTGCGTCTCAAGCTGTAGCTGAAGCGCTCTGTCCGTCCCCAGCCTTTTGGAGTCGCCTGATGCTTCGTGCCGTTGTCGCCCTCACCGTCGCCGCGAGCCTCGCCGTCGCCTGCGGTAGCACTCCCAAAGCGGACCCGAAGGCGGCCCCGAACGCCACGGGCGCCGCGCCGCCGGCGGCCTCGAGCGCGCCGACGACCTCGCCAGCCCTCGGAGCCTCTCCAGCGCGGAAACTGCCAACGGGATACCGCCGAAGCCGGACGCGGTGACGCAGGCCGCATACATCGCGGACCTGAAAGCGATCGACCCGGCGATCGTCGGCGGCAAGGACGAGGGCAGGATCGTCGGTCGCGGCCGCGACCAGTGCTCCAGCATCAAGTCGTTCCCGAACAACGGGGCGAAGCTGGTCGACCTGACGAACAAGAGGTTCACGGCGCCGAACCACCCGGAGGTGTTCGAGTTGGTCGAGGCGGCGAGGATCCTCGACGTGGTCCACAAGCGGCTGTGCCCGACGTACCCGATGGGCTGAGCAGGGCGGGCGGGTCAGCTCCAGGACGCGCGTCGGCGTGACAAGAACCGGTCGCCGCGTGCGGCAGCGGCACGGTAGGCGCGGGCCTCTGGTGTGTCCTCCCGGGTCCACTTTGGTGCGGGCCGTTCCCCGTCAGCGCAGCGGTTGTGGATCCAGACGTCGGCGCGCATCGTGATGAGGGTGCCGATGCGCCACCCGCCCCGGCATGACGGGCAGTTTCCAGGCTGCTTGGCGCGGATCACCGCCGCCCGATTGGTCTTCTCGGCGCCGGCCGCTGGCTGGTTCGAGCTGGGCGTGATGCGCGGCGGACGCTGGGCCCGTTGGCCCGGCTCGTCCGGGTGCTGACCGCTGCCCTGCCGGGGGATGGGCGGCAACGCGATGGGTTCACCGCGGCGCAGATTGCCTTTGGCGACGCCCATCGCACGCCGGGACACAGGCTTGGGCGGCCGGCCGGCGTCGGGCGCCGCTTGGGCGTCCATCGCGTGATGGCGTTGGTCGAGGGGGATGAGACGCTGCGGGTGTACCCGGGCCAGGGCCTTCCCCCGCCGCATCGTGCCGGTCGCGCCCGGGTTGATGACAACCCGGCAGGGTTCGCCGTTGACGGAGAAGCAGACGGGGCACAGCAGCGGATGCTTCTGCGGAGCTGGGCGTTTCGGCAGGCGGTGCATCGTCATGGCGGTGCCGCGGGTGCCCTTCATGGCGGAGAGTTTCTCACCCTTCGGTGGCGTCGGCGGTGAGGCGTGCCGACGATCAGCGGACCCGTTCCCGCCAGCCGGCTGAGGCCGGGAGGATCGGTCGATGGCGATCAAGCCAGAACCTGACCTGGTCGAAAGCTTGACGGGCAAGTTCAGCCGCAGCGCCGATACCGTGCACGCGTACGCGTCGGGCTGGATGTCGACCCTCGTTGTTCGCGCCGCACGGGAGCACGGGGAACGCTGCGACGGCTGCCCAACCTGTCGCGACCTGAGTGAGCTCCAGTCAGGTGTCGCCGCGATCCAGATCCTCAACCCGCCGCCGGTCGAGGTCCTCGACCCGAACCGAGTCCGCACCGCGCCAGCCCCGCCCACCGGCGACGACACCCTGCAGCGGGAGCTGCTCGTCGTCGCCGCCGGTCGACTTTGCACCGCCTGACCCATGGAAGAGACAGCCGCGCCCGGCCGGCGCCACCTGCAGCGATCGGCTGGTAGATGCGGCTTGAGCTGTCAAGCTGGCTGCCTGTTGGCACGCGCGGATTGTGGCGATGAGTGCGCGCCTGATCACGGTCGGTTGCCGTCCTGGACGGCCTATCTCTTTTGGCATGCGGTTTTGCCCGGTGGGCGGGCGTGCGATCGCGTTGTGCCGTGAATCGGATGCTTTCACATCTATACCCCTGGTGACGGCTCTACGCACTGCTGGCGGTGAGTCGGTGAGAGTCGGTAGGCCGTAACCCGGTCTCTATTGCTTCATCGGGTGGTGCGGATTCCATCCGTTGAGGTGTGGGCGTAGGTCTTCCGGGCTCGGTTCGATGGTGAAGTTGACAGTTGCGAGCGTGGGTGTACCGACGGTGGGGTCGATCGTGTCGGCACGAGTGCGTGCCCAGGCCAGCCATGCGGTGAGCTCGCCGTCGCTGGCCTCCCGACCTGCGGCGGCGTGTTCGAGAGCGTCGCAGAACGCGCGCATGTTGACGGCGTTCTGCCACTGCTCCATCGCGGTGTGGAATGTCGTCCTGCGGTACTCCTCCATAGCGAGGTGGCGGGCCTTTGTGATGGCCTGCTCCCACTTCACCTTGCGTTCGAGGTCTCGGCGGCGGCGCTCCTCGGCTGCCTGTTGTTCGGCAAGTCTCGCCGTGGCCTGCCGTTCCTGCTCGCGCTGCCGGAAGGCGGCGGAGATCTGTTCTTGCTCCTCGATGGCCTTGATGATGTCGGCGACGATGCGACCGGTCTGCTGTTCCAAGCTTCTGGTCGGGGTGTCGCGCCAGGTGAGGGGCTGGCCGGACTGGAACTTGCTGACTTCGAGCCGGAGGCGGCCGGTGGCTACGCTGTCGAACTCCGGGATGTCTGCCCAGGGGCGGAGTCGTTTGGTCCGCCGTTCGTCGGCGGTGAGCACGTGGGGTACCTGGTCGTACTCCTCGAAGAACTCGAGCGAACGCCGCGCGCTGCCGAACTTGGCGTACGGTTTCGGGCTCTTCGTGGTGAGGTTGACGCCGACGCGGCACTTTCGGGCCATCCCGGCATCGTTGATCGCCCGGAGCAGAGCGAGCACGCGGGGGATCGATTCCGGTGCTACCCGCAGGTTGGTGGGGTTCTGTTCGAGGGCGCCGTAGTCGGCCGCCGCGATGGCACGTTCGTCGGCCTGGCCGAGCCGTAGCCGATTCCAGTCAGTGTCATAGGGCTGCGCCGCTGAGTACAGGCGGATTATGAGGTCACCGGTGTTGCGACCGGTGTGCCGGAGCTCGTAGCCATCCGGCACGAGTTTGTGCTGTTTGGCAGCGTGGATGGCGCGTCGATAGCTCGCGCGGGTGTCGATGTCCGGGTCCGAGACGACTACGGTGCCGCCGCTGGTTTGGAGCCGCTCGATCAGCACGGTCGCTTCTTGGATCGCGGCCGGTTGCGCCGTCGGCTGCTGGCCCTTTCCGCCTGGGGCCGTCTGCCTGGGCGAGTTCTCCGAAGGGTCACCGGTCGTCGTGTCGGTCGCTGTTGGGTGCTGGCCGTTGTCGAGGTAGTAGCGGCCGCGCTCGGTCAAGGCTGCGAACCACCGACCGTCCCGACGTGACACCGTGACCATGCGCCGGCCTTGCAGGGCCCGCGCGGTGTGTTTTGCGCCTTCGCCGGGCATGTCCGCGTCGGGGCATCCGGCCTCTACCCAGCGCAGCACCTCGACTTGGTGCGGCTTCAGCGGCGCGGTGATGTCGACCATCGGGCAGTTATACCGACCAGTTCCCTCCCCGGCATAGACCCTCATCATCCGGTAGGCGTAAGTCATCGGTCGATGTCAGAGTGGTCCGGTACACCCGGGTCTCGCTGCCTCGCAGCAGGTTGGCATCTGAAAGGGCGGTTCAGGTGGGGTTCGATGCATCGCAGTTCGTCGTCGGTGACGAATGGGCGTACCGGCTTCGCGACACGGCACCCTCGGAACGCGTCCGCATCAGGGCTGTCACACCGAAGAAGACCACCGCGAGTATCGAGGTGGAGTTCCCCGACGACGGTCATCGTGTGCAGACCGTGCCGTCATCTCGGCTGAAAACCCGGTGGGTGGATGTCGAAGCCTACGACACCCAGCAGGCGGCCTGGCAGCGCATCGCCGACTTCGAGCTCGACTCCGTCGAACAGAGCGCAGTGGGAACCGTCTACTCCGCTCTCATTCCGGAGGAGGTGGCAGAGTTGGACTGGCGTCCGGTCGAGAACGCCATGATCATCAAGGATCGCGGCGCTGGCCGACATCCTTCAGGGGTCTGTCGAGGAGATTCTGGCGAAGGTCGAGTGGTTCGCCACCGACGAAGGCACGGTCGTTTCGCCGGCCGGCACGGTCCTGATCGCGGAGGTCGCCTGCCGCGCGCACTCGCACACCATCCTCGAACACGTGATCGGTGAGGAGGCCGAGGCCCGACACAAGTGCAAACACGGCGGCCCGCACCCGTTCCGTAAGGGTGAGGAGTCCAGTCCGGAATGGGAGTACCAGTGGTACCGCAAGTACGTCCGGCCTGAGCACGAGCTTCTACGGCAATGGTGCGGCCACCGAGCCGTCGCCGCCCACGAGCGCCTCACGGCTGCTGAAGCGGAGAACCACCGCCTCGACCTACTCGTCGTGCAACTCATCAAAGCGCTCGACCTCGCCGGCGAAACCGCGCAAGCCGAACAGTTCGCCGAGGAGCACGAACGCGACCGGATCACCCCCTACCTCGCCCGCCCCGTCGTCGACCGCCCACTGCACTGGTCCGAGATGCCCGTACGCGAAGTCCAGGTCTACCGGCGTCGCCACTGGTAGACAGCCGTCTACCATAGGCGCGCTCCTCCTCGGTGCACCCACGCGACACCTCGACAACCTCGCTGCGGGGGACGAATCCCAAGTGGGGCACGACCGTTCAGCCGACGGCCAGCAACGTTGCGGCAATCGCACCGCTCCAAGTGGTCGGCGTCGGGCGGGGCCACGGCCATGACCATGATTGTCGTGCCTACCAACGACATCGACCGGCAGCGAATCAGCAAGATCAAAAGTTCTTTAAGTGATCAAGCTTGCGGAGCTCGCGCCGCCGGCCAGGGGTACGTGATTGACAGCATGCCACGAATAGGCTCGGCTGCGGCGCTCGATCAAGACGAGTGCTACCTGGCTGACCCGGACGGTGACGGTGTCGCCTGTATTGAGCCGCTCGACCGCGGCGATGGCTTGCGCTGCTGGTACGTCAGCGTTGCAGTACGCGATCGCCACGTGCGGGTGGAACCCCGACGGTCTGACCCGGATCCGTGGATAGGGATACAACACGGCGTGGCATAGATGAACGGATGCCTTGTCAGCAGGGATGATTGGACTTGTCTAGGGACCAATCCGTCGCTGTGAGAAGGACACCCGTTCGGTGCAGAGGATACCTGGTTTGGCAGGTCGGGTGCGTGTCGGCGCACCGGACGCGTCGTTGACGCCGGTGTCGGGTGTGGTCGCGGTGGCCGAGTTGGTCGGCCGGTTGGGCGTGACCGCCGCGTTGGACGACGCAGTCGGTGCGATCAAGCAGCGGGACCGGGGCCTGTCCGCGGGGCAATTCCTGGTCGCGGTGGCGCAGGCGCAGATGTGCGGTGCGCAGTTCTGGACCGGGCTGGACCGCCGCCGTGCCGATCCGGCCGGGGAGGCGCTGTCGGCGGTGGCCACACCGGCCTCGACCACCGCGGTGCAGCTTGCTGACCGGTTCGGCCCGGCCCAGGTGGCCGGGGTAGAGGAAGGCATCGGGGAGATCGTGGGCCGGGTGGTGGGACTGCTGCCGGCCAGACGGCGCGCGGTGCTGCGTACGGGTGGGGCCACCATCGACCTGGACGGCACCGATGTGGAGTGCTACGGGGCCAAGAAGGAAGGGATCGCCTACAGCTACAAGGGTGCCCGGGCCGGGCGTCCGCACGTGGCCACGTGGGCGGAGGCCGGCCTGGTCACCGCGGCGGACCTGCTCGCAGGGGACGAGGACCCGCGCCCGGGGGCGGGGTCGCTGATCGAACGCAGCGTGGCCACCCTGCGCGTGGCCGGGGTCAGCGTGCGGCCGAAGGTGCGCGGCGATGTGGGCTACTTCGCCAAGGACATCGCGGCCGCCGCAGTGGCGGCTGGTTGCGACTTCTCCCTGGGGGTGACCCGCAACCCGGCGGTCTGGCGGGCCGCCGCCGCGGTCCCGGACACGGCGTGGCACACGGCAAAGCGGATGAAGGGTGCCCAGGTTGCCGTCTGCGACTACGCGCCGGCCGGGTGGCCACCGGGCACCACGTGCGTGGTGCGGCGGGTCAAGGTCCGCGCCGCCGACGTCTCGACCGATCCACGGGCCCGTCGCCGGCGCACCATCCCCAAGGACCAACTCGCCCTGGCTCTGGACGGCCTCGTCGGCCACGTGTACGCGTACTCGTTCATCGCCACCAACCTGGACGTGTCCACCCCAGCCAGGGCGGTCGCGGTCGAGGCGTGGCACCGGATGCGCACCGACATCGAAGACCGCATCCGCGACGCCAAGCACGGCGCCGCGCTGCGGCACCTGCCCTCAGCCAGCCGGGCAGCGAACACGGTGTGGATGTGGGGTGCGCTGCTGGCCGTGAACCTGTCCGCCTGGCTGCAGGAACTGGCCGGTCTGGACGGCGGTGACGGACGCGGCCGGGCCCATCTGGGCACCCTGCGGCATCGGCTGCTGACGGTCCCGGCCCGGCTGGTCCGCCACGCCGGGCAGCTCACCCTGCGACTACCCCCAGACCAACAAGGTCTCACCGAAGTTCTGCCCCGACTGCGCCGACTACCGATCTGGACCTGACCACCAGGCCCGACCGGCCCGAACACCCCACCGAGACCAGCGAACCCGGCGCCACCGGGCCACAACCATACCCACCGGCAGAAACACCGCATCACCCATCGCCCATCAGCGATATGCGTCAATCACGCCGCCGCTATCCACGGATCCGGGTCTGACGGGGGCGTGCGGATATGCCGATAGCGTCGCGGTGCGAAGAGTGTCGCGCAGCTGCAGGAGCGGTTCGTACGGGACGACGCTGAATCCGAGCGCTCCAGGCGTGCCCCCGAGCCCTGCGATGGTGATGGTGAACGGCGGCAGGTCGCTGCATGCTTGTGCTGCGGCGGACACCACCGTGTGGAGTTGCTCCGGTGCGATGTCGCCGTCATATGCGACCCGGTCGAGCGTCATGTGCAGCTCGGTCAATGGTGTGAAGTCGTAGTACGGCAGCGGGATGCCGTCGCGGCAGCGCTGCGCCAAGGACTGCAGCTCGGTGCAGTGTTCAAAGGTCAGGTACCAGTAGTACGAGCGCCGCGTGTCTCTGCCTGCCCAATGGTTGCGCAGCTGACGAATTTCCCGGAAGCGCTGGAGTTCTTGCGCTGCAACGGATGCGGCGGCCGATGCGTGTTCGAGGCCGGCGTCGTTCACGACGGCACCTCGTCGGCGACGGCGTCGTGGACGGCCCGGATCTGCTTCGCGTCGCCCCATTGCCGGGTGGCATGCCGGACGAAGTCCATCGTCCGCTGCTGCACCGCGATGATCGGGCGGCCGGCCGAGAGACCGACGGCGTCGATAGCCAGGCGGCTCGCGCGTTCGAGGTCGCCGTGCTTGGACGCCACGAGCGCGGAGGCCTGGTCGAGCATGACCAGCGAGCGGCTCCACGGCGATCCGGAACGTGTGACCTCGGGCAGCGCCAGGCCGATGTAGCGGTCGACGTGGTCGGCCAGGCCGAGCGACACGTACGCCGTGGCGGCGTTACTTGCCGTCTGGGCCGGGCTGTAACAGTGGAACGAGACGCTGGAAGGGAATCCGTCTGGGGTGTCGTTGCGGGCCATAAGGTTGTATGCGCTGTCGACGGCTCGGTGCACACCGTCGGCGTCGCCGAGCTTGCCCAGTGCTCGGGCGACGCCGTTGACCATGAGCCGCACGCTTTGCGGGCCGGCGCTGGCGTGCACGAGGCCGTCCTCGGCGAACCGCAGCGCGGCGTCGTAGTCCTGGGCGTAGTACTCGCAGAAGCTCTGCAGGCCCCGTGCCCATGCCTGCAGGTTGGGTGTCTGCGCGAGTTCACCAAGCGTGAACGCCTCGGCGCAGTACGCTCGGGCCAGGTGGTGCTGGCCGTGCCCGACGGCAAGGTATCCGAGGAGGCCCGACGCTGCGACGGCGATCTCGAATAGTTGCTGGCGCTGCCCGGGATGGTTGCATTCCTCCAGCAGGGTCGCCACCCATGCGCGTTGCTTGACGAGCTTGGGCCGGATCTCCGCGTGATCGAACTGTTCGTAGCGGGCGACGATGTCGGTAACCAGGTTGCGCAGCTGCCGGATGATTTCCGGATCGATCGTCCGGTTGAGTCGATGGATCCGCTGCAGGATGGCCAGAACGTCCTGCTCGGAGCTGGTGTCTGGCGTGGTAGAAGTCTGGTCTTGGGTCAGGTCCGCCGCCGGTGCCGCGACCGGCAGCGGTGCGGCGGCGTGGTTCTGCGCAGGCCAGCTGCGGGCGGCCGTGTCGTCGCGGGGCGGGCGGGGGTTGTAGAAGCCGAGGTCGAGTGCGGCTGTGGCGCCGAGCACGCGTTGGAATGCGCTGCGCCGTGCGGCGGTCGGCCAGCGGTGTAGGCCGCGCTCGAGCTTGCCGATGTAGTTGGCGTCCACGTCGACGTCACGGACGCCGGCAGCGTACAGGTCTCGGTTCACCGCGTCGGCCAGCTCGCTGCGCGACATGGACCTGCCTGGGCGGGCCGGAGAGGTCAGTCGTCGCCGAGCGGCGGTGAGCAGGTGGTTGGGCTGCAGCGGCGGGTCGGCATGTGGCATGACGGTTCGCCTCCCTGCTTCGACTGCGGCGTGGCTCTGCCGATAAGCATGCCAGTCGGCGTGCGCCTGCTGTAGCTCGATGGGCCGGGCGGGTGGTGGAATGGCGATCCGATCACTGCGTTCAGGGGTGCGTGTTCGTGCTTCGTCTGGGCGTTGTCGGTGGCCTCGACGGGCGTCGGCTGGTGGTCATGACCTGGGCTGTTGCAGCAGTTGCGCGACGGCGGCTGCGGCGATGCCGATTGCGGTATCACGGCTGACATCGCGCTGGAGGTACGAGATGGTGCTGAAGCCGAAGACGTTGTTGGCGAGTTCGGGGGCAAAGGTGCGGATCCCGCGGTCGCGGTCGACGGTGACTGCACCTTCGCTGCCGGCCGCGCCGTGTCGGTCCCGGACCCACACGTTGAGCACCCCGTGGTCGGGGGCGCCCGAGGCCAGTAGCCGACGGTCCGGGGAGATCGCCGGGCTAACCCGGGCTGGATTGCCAAATAGCACCTCGCGCGGAACGAGCGGCGGCTCGGTACTCGGGTGGGGTTACTGCTGCTTCGTCTCGCCGGGACGAACGTCGCGCCGCATCCCCAGTCGATGACTGACGTTCGCCGCCGATCACGGCCGAGACTCCTTCGGTGTGACCGGTGATGTCGCCAGCGTCATCCGGCCACGAGCCCGTAGCAGGCGACATCGGCATCGGGCGGCAGCTGTCGCTCGTCGGGGTCGGGGCGCCACCGCGCGACCGACACCAACTGCGACCCCGACGGATCGAGCGGCATGGCAGCGCCATGTGCTGAGGTTGGGTCGACGATGTGCAGCCCAGCTACGAGACCGGCGATCTGTTCGCGGGACCGCGGCCGGTAGCGGATCTCGTTGCCGCGCTGCAGCTGCGGTATCCGGGCTGCGGTGTCGCTGCTGAAATGGTCGTTGGTGCCGTGGCTAAGCACAATGAAGCTGCCCGGCGCGAGCGCGGCGCGCAGCTCGGCAACCGCCCGGGTTGCCTCATTGTCGGCAAGAAAGTGCAGGACGGCGACCAGAAGCAGCCCGACCGGACGGGACAGGTCGATGGTGCGGTGCAGGCCGGGGTCGCGCAGGATCGCGGACGGATCACGCAGATCGGCCTCGGGTAGGCCGTCGCACCGTCTGGGTGGCTGGTGAACAGCGCCCGAGCGTGCGTCATCACGACCGGGTCGTTGTCGACGTAGACGACCCGGCTGGTCGGGGCGATGGCCTGTGCGATCTCGTGCGTATTCGGTTCCAGGGGGATCCCGACCCCGATGTCGAGGAACTGCCGGATGCCGACCTCACTAGCCAGGTATCGGACAGCGCGGTGCAGGAACCGGCGGTTTTCGATCGCGCCGGTCCGCACGCGCGGGAACACCGCAGCGATCTCGTCGCCGGACTTGCGATCGGTGGCGAAGTTGTCCTTCCCGCCCAGCCAGTAGTTGTAGCGCCGCGCGGGATGCGCAACGGTGGTATCGACCCGGTCGAGCGGCGCCGTGGGACCGATCGGCAGCTGGGTCATCGCGGCTCCTTCGATGCGGTGGCGACTGACGCTCGGCGAGTGCGGGACCGCCTCAGCGGGCCGGCGGCCAGACGCCAGAGGCTGGCGCTGAACGACGGCAGCTGCAGCGCGGTATGCCACTCGGGTTCCCCTACTTCCGCGAAGCCGTGCGCGGCCAGGCCAGCGGCGAAGCCTGGCAGGTGCATGGGACCCCAGATGAGCACGACGTCCTGGTCAGCAGCGAGGGCGGACTCCAGCGCATAAGCCGTTCGCTCGTGCACCATCACCCTGTAGACCAGGGACCGGCTGGACGTGCGGACCTTGTTGTTCTTGCTGGCGGCGGCGAGGTGCAGCCCGATAGCCATGCGTGCCCGAAACCGCTCGATCCTGCTGGTATCGGTATCGGGCCAGTCGACGGCGCGGAGCTGCCGCGCGGCGAACCGGCCCATGGCGGGCACTCCGATGCGCCGCAGAACCTCAACGCCAGACAAGTCGTGAAGCTCCCAGTGGGACGGGTAGCCGAGCGCGTCGACCTGGTAGGCCCAGCCGAGCTCCACGATCCGGCGCCGGTTGAGCGCAGCGGCCTGGTCCATGATCGCCAACACAGTCCGCTCCTGCGGTGCGGCGCCAATGTGCTCGCCGTCCACGCGCCCGGAGCCTTCGACGTGGACCACGGCCCGTGCCCCGCTCAGGGCGTCGATGCGTTCGCGCAACCGAGCGAAGTACGCCTCCTGACCGGCGTGGAGCGAGCCGATCACCGCGATCTCGCGGCCGCTGCCGGGGTGGGCGTATCGCCGGATCGGGGTTTGAACCTCGTTGTCGCCGACGCGGCGCAGGTGCATGGCCATTCAGATGTTCTCCTCAACATTGGCTGCGGGACGAGTCGCCACGACAGAGCGGATGCTGGCTGGCGGCGTGAGCTTGGCGACGGCGGTGAGCAGATGGGGGGCGACGAACGGCGGCTGGTCACCAGGGTCGGGTCGCCATTGGTCGGCGGGGACAAAGCCGGGTTCGAGGAGATCCAGGGCTGGAAGGTGCCGATCGTGCAGCAGGGCGGCGACATAGGCGGGGTGGCGCAGGTAGAGCGGGGTGGGGGTGGCGGCCAGCAGGCCCACAGCGCGGCGTTGCGCGGCGGCGCCGGCGGGTTTGAGGTCGGTGGTGAGGTGGGAGATGGAGAGGTAGCTGCCGTAGGACAGGGCCTCGGCGAGCCGGCGCAAGGCGGGGCCTGCTCCAGGACGGTGCGGCAGGTGGTGCAGCACGCCGAGCAGCAGCACCCCGACGGGCTGCGCGAAGTCGAGTAGGTCATTGACGATGTCGTTGTTGAGGAACGTTGCCGGGTGCTGCAGATCGGCGCAGACTGCGGCTGCCCATGGGAACGCGTCGAGGAGCGCAGCGTTGACGAAGGTGGTGATCGGGTCGATGTCGACATACACGACCCGGACGGCCCGCTCCCGATGTGGCAGGTCCATTTCTCTGTCGGGGCTCATGATGGCGGCGATGACTTCGTGGGTAGCGCCGTGCTGGGCGATTCCGGCGCCGATGTCGAGGAACTGCCGAACGCCGGCGCCGAGGAGATGCCGCACGATCCGGCCTTGGACAGCCCGCCCGGCCAACAGATGGTCGCGCATCGGTGGCCACGCCGCCTCGATGTCGGCGCCGAGTTTCCGGTCCACGGTCCGGTTGTAGAACCCGCCATAGATTCGGTTGGCGATCCCGGCCGTCGTCGGCGGCGCCGTGCCGTCTTCACGGACCCACGTCCGGGACTGCGGTGGATGGTGTGACGCACGGCGACGGTCGGAAGGCGACGCCCAGTGGTCGAAAGTCGGAACGGTGTGGATCATGTTCACTCCGGAGCCGCGGGTATGAGCCCGGTTACCCAGATCGTCAGGTGCCCCTGGGTGTGGGGCTTGGTGAAACGGCCACGGTGATCGTTCGCGCCGCGGCCGTTCGGCCACATCCGCGGCCCATTTGGTCTCTCGAACGGGCCGGGCCCGGTTGATGGGCAGCATGGCGACTCCTGCGAGATCGATCGGTGGTGCGGGCGAACTTGGTGCTCGTCCGGTCCCGGTGATACCGACGGCCTCACCGGGCCGAGCGTCTGACCAGGGAGCGCACGGGCTCGGGCGGCGAACCCGCGCGCTCCCGCCGTGCGCGCCGTGGCACCGACACACACGGGAGCCGACAACGCCCTCAGCAGGTGCGGCGTCATCGGACGTCCTTCCGGGCCGGGCTGGCCACGTTGGCGCTGCCGCCGCGGGCGCGATCCGGCGCGGGCCGTGCTGGGCGGTACGCCCGCCGCCACGCTCGGCCGCCCGGGATGATCCCGCCGCTGCTGCCGTCCAGCCCGCCGTGACGAGCAGCGCGATCAGGTCGTCGTCGAAGGCTGCGGTGTGCGCCCGGGCGCCTACCTGGTCGAGGTTGTGGTGGAACGCCGCGAGGAGCCTCCGCGCACCCAGGGCCGCGATCGGTCCGGCTCCTGCGGCGACGAGCAGCACCAGCAGGTGCACGGTCCCCGTGCCTGCAGCGGCTGTGGTGTGCAGAACGCGTTCGAGCTGTGACCACCGCTCGGCGTACTGCTCGTCAACGACCTTCCGCCGGGTCGTCGCCACACGCGGCAGTTGCGTCGGTGCGGCGGTCCAGATGAGCAGGCCGGTGCGGTCCTCAAGCAGCCAGGCACCGCCGCCATGCTCGACGGCACCCTCGATCAGCAGCGCCAGGTCGTCGATCAGCGGGTAGACCGCCCCGCCCGGGCCGAGCCAGCCGGTGACCAGGGGATGCAACGCGACAACGTCGGTAACGGTTTCCGCTGCGGCCCTCGCCCACCCCCGCCCCGGCGGCACAGCAACGATCCTGGCCCGCCCGGTCACCGTGAGCCTCCGTGTTCGGCTCGCCACGCGCGGGCCCGCAGCGGCGAGCCCGCCGATGCATGGGCCTGGCGGTCGCGACTCATTGCAGGAACCCCCGCCACAAGCCTCCGCGGTTACGTGGGTGACCGGCCGCGGCTCGGATCCGCTGTGTGCGGCGGTGTGGATAGCCGAATTGGCACAAGCTGGCGTGCGTGGCGTCCGGCTGGATGATCCACCCGACGGGAAGCCGCACTGCGGAACGGTCGTTGGCGTTTGGCGGCCGGTAGGAACGCATCGCCTTGGCGGTACGTCGTGCGGCGGTGCGGTGCTGGCCGCAGGCGTCGTGCAGGGCGGCGAGCTGCAGCAGCGTGGCGACGCTGGTGACGTTCGCGGCGCCGTACCAGGCTGTCCAGCTTTGCCGGGTCTCGACGAGCTCGTTGAGCGCGGTCGTGCAGTAGCCGGCGGCGTGCCGGGCGACGGCCAGCTCGACTCGGGCCGCGTGCACCCGCAGGTGGGCGGCATCCAGCTGATGAGTGAGCTGGCTGGCCACCGTTTCCCACACGTCGATGGCGGCTGTGTCGAGCCGGTAGGCGGCCAAGACAGTGCCGAGCAGGACGGCCGCGGCGATCGTCCGCTCATCCCCAGCGCCGTATCGGGTGGTGGCGCTGCGGTAGGCGTACCGGGCCCACCGCAGGCTCAGCCAGTCCGCGACCTCGTGCGGGCGCAGGGTGCCGGCGTACAGGGCGGCCGCGGCGATCACGTCATCGCGCGGTGGTGCTGTGGCCGGGTCGACCTCCAGCAGCGCAGCCCGCATGATGGCGATAGCCGCAGGCCGGTGACCTCGCGCCAGCTCGGCCCGAGCCAGGATGGTGAACGACTGCAGGGCGCCCCTGGGCACCCCCTGTGGGGCGTGCTCCTGCCGTGCGGTCGGGCCGTTATTCATCGTTCGCTCGTCTCGCGGTGGCAGCCGCCGGACCAGTAGCTGTGGTTTCCGCTGCTCGGGGGCGGCGTCGTGGTCGGATCGTGACGCCGGAGGCGTGCAGCACGTGGTGGGCGGTGCCGTAGGAGCACCCCATCCGCTTGGCGACCCTGCGGATGGACAGGCGCTCGTCAAGGTAGAGCCGCGCCATTTCCTGTGCGAGGTGCGGCGCGTCCCACCTCTCTCCGTCAGCAGGTGCTGCCATCGATGTGGTCCTCCAGGTCGGTCACGGCGTGCTGGCAAAGGTTGGCGCCATCCGGCGTAGTGGTGTAGTCCAGTGGTCGGGCAGTTCACGGCGTCTCCGTGGAGCGTGCGAGCAGCGTCGCGAGCTGGTCGTGGCGCGCTGAGTCCCCCGATCGCCCAGCGGGGCCGGTGAGGGCAATCCGGCCGCAGCTGCAGTGCCGATCGGTTCGGCGTTGCGTCGCCGGAAGCGGCGGTCGAGGACGGTGCCATCGGTTGGTGCTTTCATGCGGCGAGGGATCGGGCGTGCGCGGCGCCGTTCGAAATCGCGACTGGCAACGGGTGTGGAGGTGTGCGCGGCTCATGTCTGCTCCGGTTGCCGGTCAGGCGGTCCGGTCACGGGAGTCAGCGCGCCGTGGTGCAGCAGGTGGAGGTTGGTGGTGGCGCGGGCGCTGGCCGCGTCGGGGGTGGTGCGCAGGATGCCGGTGCCGGTGTCGGCGAGGGTGGGGATCAGCGTGTCGATGTGGGCGGCGAGGGGGGCGGCGAGCCCTTCGGTGGGTTCGTCGAGTAGCAGCACCTTCGGCTGGGTCAGCAGGGCTCGGGCGATGGCCAGCATCTGTTGTTCGCCGCCGGACAGTTGCCCGCCCCGGTGGCTGAGTCGGCCCGCGAGGGCGGGGAACAGTTTCAGGATTCGGTCGGGGGTGTGTGGGCCGGGCCGGGTGGCGATGTGGAGGTGTTCGGCGACGGTGAGGGTGGCGAACACGCGCCGGCCCTGCGGGACGGTGGCGATCCCGGCCCGGGCGCGGCGGGCGGTGGAGTGGCCGGTGATGTTCCGGCCGTCGAGGCAGATCCTGCCGGCCGCGGGGCGTAGCAGCCCGGCGATGGTGTGTACGAGGGTGGTCTTCCCTGCGCCGTTGACGCCGGTGACCACGCACACCTGGCCGGGGCAGACGGTCAGGGTGATGTGGTGCAGGACGGTGCCGCCGGCGTAGCCGGCGGACAACTGCTCGATGGTCAGCATCCGGGGACGTTCCGATCGGGTCGCGGGTAGGCGGCGGCGACTTGCGGGTGCTGCCACAGCGTTTCTGGGGTGCCGGTGTGCAGGTGCCGGCCGTGGTGCAGGGCGGTGACGGTGTCGCACACGGCGGCGATCAGGTCGAGGTGGTGTTCGACGAGCAGCACGGTGACCTCGGCCGGCAGTGCCAGGAGCTGGTTGGTGATGAGGTCGCGGTCAGCTGTGGCGAGACCGGCGGCGGGTTCGTCGAGCAGCACCAGCCGTGGTCGGGTGGCGAGCACCGCGGCGAGTTCGAGGAGCCGTCGCTGCCCGTGGGACAGCGCGCCGGCCGGGGTGTGGGCGTGCGGGGTGAGGCCGACGGTGGCGAGGGCGGTCATCGCCGCGGTCCGCAGCCGGCGGCGGCGCCGGCCAGGCCACTCGGGCCTGTGGTGGTGGGGCCAGAGCGCTGCGACGACGTTGTCGACGGCGGTGAGGCTGGCCAGGATGGCGGGGGTTTGGTGGGTGCGGCCGATCCCGGCGCGGGCGCGGCGGTGCACCGGCCAGCCGGTGATCACTTCGTCCTGGTAGTAGATCTGTCCGCTGGCGGGGTACAGGGTGCCGGCGATGAGGTTGAGCAGGGTGGTCTTGCCGGCGCCGTTGGCGCCGATCAGGCCGTGCCGGCATCCGGCGGCGATCTGTAGGTCCAGATGGTCGACGGTGGTCAGTGCCCCGTAGCGATGGGTCAGCCCGGCAACCTCCAGCACCGGTGCGGCGGGGTCGGTCCAGGGCGCGGAGGCGGTCACGGCTTCGCCTCGGTCCGGGCGGCAGCGGCATCTGGGCGGGTCCGGTGGCGGGCAAGACGGGCACGGACCCGGCCGGGGATGCTGGAGGCGGCGGTGAGGGCGCCGTCGGGCAGCAGGTAGACGCACAGCAGGTACAGGCCGCCGACGAGGGCAGGGGTGTGACCAGCGAACGGCCCACCAGCGACGTCGCGGGCCGCGATGATCGCGGCGAGGCCGGCGAGGGTGCCGGTGATGCTGCGCCCGCCGACCGCCCCGGCGAGCAGCGCGATCGCGGCGGTGTCGAACCCGGCGTCGCCGGGGGTGATCGCGTGCTGGACGGTGACGAGCAGCGCGCCCCCGACCCCGGCCAGCGCCCCCGCGCCCACGTGCGCGGTGTAGAGGTAGCGGGCGGTGGGGTGCCCGGAGGCTTGCATCCGCGGCTCGTGGTCCCGCACGCCGCGCAGCAGCATCCCGGCCGGGCCGCGCAGCACCAGCCAGACCACGGTCAGGCAGAGCCCGGCAGTGGCGAGGCAGTACCAGTAGGTGGCCCGGTCGGTGCCGAGCTCGCCCAGGCCGGGCAGCGGGCGGACAGGCGGCAGGAAGTTCAGGCCGTTGGTGCCGCCGGTGACACTCGTCCACTGATCGGCGGCGGTGACGGCGAGGTTGCCGATCGCGACGGACACCATCAGGTAGACGGTCCCGCGGGTGTGTACGAGCAGCAGCCCGGTCAGCGCGCTGCACCCAGCCGCCGCGGCGGCGGCCGCGGCGACCTGGACGACACCGACGGTGCCGAGGGGATGGTGGTGGCCGGCGAGGATCGCGGTGGTGTAGGCGCCGACGGCGAACGGGGCGGTCTGCCCGAGGGTGGGTAGGCCGGCGTGTCCGGTCAGCACCGACACCGACACCGCCAGCAGCGCCAGGGCCAGGATGCGGGCGGCGGTCGCCGTGGTGTACGGGTCGGCCCAGTACGGCAGGCTTACGCCGGTACCGGCCAGTCCGGCTGCGGCCAGGAGCCGTCCTGCGGCGTGTGACCGCTGATTCGGCCGGAACAGGCCGCTCGGTGCTGCCGCAGACCGCTGGCCGTCGGCGAGCGTCGGGGCTACGGCAGGTTCTGGGTGGGTGGCTGATGAGGTCGGCGGCGTCATGCCGGCCTCCGCATGGTGAGCCGGGCGCGCAGGCGCGGGTGCGCGGCTACAGCCATGACGATCGCGAGCGCGGCCATCAGCATGAACGGCGCGGCGTGCGGTGCGACGGCGACACCGAGGGTCTGGACCTGCCCGACGGCCAGGGCAGCCAGGAACGTGCCGCGGATGTTGCCCAGCCCGCCGAGGACCACCACGACCAGGGACAGCAGCATGATGGTCGGCGCGGTGCCGGTTCCGGGGCCGATGATCGGCGCGCCGAGGACCCCGCCCCCGGCGGCCAGCCCGCCGGCCGCGGCCAGGACCCCGGTCTGCACGACGGCGGGCCGGATGCCGATGGTGGCGAGGATGCCCCGGTCGTCGACGCAGGCCCGCACGACCGCGCCCATGCTCGTGCGGTAGATGACCAGGTGCAGCCCCGCCGCGAGGGCAGCACCGACTGCGATGAAGACCAGCCGATAGGTTGGATAGCTCGCCGTGCCGACACGGAGGGAGCCGGCCAGTGGCGAGGGTGGGGCGGCGGGCAGGTCATCGGCGCCGAAAACCGTGACGAGCAGTTCCCCGCCGATGCCGGCCACGCCGAGGGTGAGCATCACCTGGGCCAGGTGTCCGCGCCCGGCGATCGGCAGGTGCGCGAGCGCAAGCCCGGCGCCGGCGGCTGCCCCGGTGAGCACGGCCACGGCCAGGGCCACGGTGAACCCGCCGAGTGTGGCGCCCGCCGCGGTGCTGAACGTGGCGGCGGTGTAGGCGCCGATCGCGTAGAAGGTGCCGTGCGCCAGGTTGAGCACGTCGGCGACCCCGAACGCGAGGGTCAGCCCGGCGGCGGCGGTGAACAGCAGCAGTCCGAACGCGACACCGTCGACGATGTTGAGCCCATAGGTCGTCACCACCGTTTGCTCCTTCATGCGGTGCTGTCTTGGTCAGTGGCAGGCCCGGCTGGTTTCGGCGTACGGCCGGGGCTGGGTGGTGGGGCTTGGTGCGGTGCGCGGCCCCGGCTCGCAGCGGTGTGGGCCGCGCACCAGCCTGGAGGGCTAGGCGGCGGGCCGCCGGCCGACAGTGGAGACGGTGAGGTTGCCGCGGATGTGGGTGGCCGGGTCCTGCAGGCCCGCGGTGAGGACCGCGATGTCGTCCTCGGTGAATCCGTTGGCGAGGAACTGCGGCTTGAGGTGTTGCAGGTTCGAGGTCACGAGCAGCGCCCCCGGGGTGCCGCCGTTCCACGAGCGGGCGGTGACGGTGGTGTTGACGTCGACCAGCCCGGCGCTGACCATCGCGGCGTGCACGTCGCTGGCCCAGTTCGGGTCGTGGCCGTTGCCGGCGAGGATGGTGCCGATGAGCACGTCCTGGTACCGGTCGTAGAGGGCGGGGATGCGCGGGTCGGTGGCGGTGAGCACGCCGCGGCGGTAGCCGGTCTCCCACTCGTCGATCACCAGCGCGCCGCCGGGGGCGAGGCGGTCGGCGACCTGGGGCAGCAGGGTGTGCCGGGTCGGCACGTGGGTGAAGCACAGCCGGGAGAAGATGAGGTCGAACGGGCCCTCGGGCAGCGGGTCGTGGGCGATGTCGCGCCGCTGCACGACGAGGTTGGGCTGGGGCTGGATGTGGCGGGGGTTGATGTCGGTGGCCAGCACCGTACCGGCGGGTCCGACGCGGCCGGCCAGCCAGCCCGCGATGGTGCCGGCGCCGGCGCCGATCTCCCAGCAGCGGGCGCCGTCCAGGTCCAGCCAGGCCAGACCGGCGATCCTGTCCTGGCTGCCCGGGTCCAGGATCGCCGGCAGATAGGCGTGCTGGTCAGCAGCGTGCGGGTTGTCGTTGTCGAAGGCGTAGGTCGTACCGGGCGTTGTGGTGCTCATGCGTGTGGTCTCCCGAATGCTGCGCAGTGAGGGGGTGAACGTGCGTCCGCCAGGTGCGGGTGATGCCGTCGGCGTCACCCGACTGGTGTGCCGGGCGGTCAGTCGTTGAGCACGGTGAGGTCGGTCTCGGTCACGTTGGCCAGGACGTTCGCGCCGTCCTGGCGGACCGTGCGCAGGTACCACTGCTGCGCCGGCACATGCGATTTCGGCGCGAACTGCCAGACGCCGCGCGGGGAGTCGATCTGCCCGAGCTTGCCGATCGCCGCGTTCACCGCGCCCGGGGTCGGGTTGGCGCCAGCCGCGGCGATCGCCCGGTCGAGGACCGCGGCGGCGTCCCAGGAGATCATCGCGTTGTACGACGGTGCGTGGCCGAACTTCGCCTGGTAGGCGTCGACGAACGCGCGGTTCGCGGCGTTGTCCAGGTCCGCGGCGTACGGGGCCACGGTCTGCACCCCCAACGCGGCCGGGCCCTGCGCGGTCAGCGTCTGCCCCTCGGTCAGCGCCCCCGCCCCGTACAACGGGATGTCCGTCAACCCGAGCTCTTTGTACTGCTTGACGAACGCGATCGCGTTCGTGCCGGCGTAGAACGCATACACCGCCTTGGCGCCGGACTGGCGGACCTTCGACAAGAACGGCACGAAATTCGTCGTGGCCGGGTACGGCGTGTAGGTCGGCTTGTTGTCGGTGAGTTTCCCGCCCAGGGCGGTGAACGCCTTGGTGAACCCTTCGATCTGGTCCTTGCCGCCCTGGTAGTCCGGGCCGATCGCGAAGACCGGACCGTCCACCTTGGACCGCACGTACGGGGCGACCGCCTGGCCGAACTGTGTGCTGATCCACGACGTGTGCCACACCCACGACACGTCCGGCAGCGTTGTCGGCCGCCCGCACGAGCCGACCAGAGGAATGTGCGCCGCGCTCGTCTGCGCGGCGACCGACTGCAGCGCGGCGGCGTTGACCACCCCGGTCACGGCGAGAACCTGGTCCTTCTTGGCCAGCTTCTCCGCTGCCGGGCCGGCGGTTGCCGGGCCGTCGCCTTCGTCGGCGACGATCAGGTCGGCCGGGTGGCCGCCGAGCTTGCCGCCGTGGACGTCCAGGTACAGGCGGAACCCGTCGCGGAGCTCTTCGCCGATGGACTGCAGCGGCCCGGACAGCGCGGTCACCATCCCGATCTTCACCGGGCTGCTGTTCGAGCCGCTCTCGGCGTGCTGGGCACAGCCGGTGACCATCAGGGCGAGCGCGACGACGACCGCAGTGCTACGGCGGATGCCGCCGTGGCGGCCGGCTGGTTGATTCCTCATCGGAACACTGCCTCCAACGTGTCGATGTGATGTGTCGATGTAGGCGTCAGCGGGGGACGCGCTGACCGGAGAATGCAGACGCCGGCGGGACGGAAAGAGGACTGCCCAGCTGCTGGACGAGGGTGGTACAGGCGAAGCCGACCTTGCCGATGTCTGGCTCGGCACCGGTCACCACCGCGAGCGCGCCGGCCGCACGTCCGGGAATCCCGATGATCAGCGCTATCCCGCCGACCATGGTGACCATGGTGTGGATGACCGACTGACCCTCGAAGCTCTGGCACAATCCGCCGGTAAGGTTGATGATGCCCGCGACGCTCGCCGCGAGCCGCTCCGCGTCGTCCCTGCCCAACCCAGCCGAGCGGGCCACCAGCAGGCCGTCCGCGGACACCGCCACGGCATGCCGCACGTGCGGCTGATCCTGGACGAGCTTGTCGAGGATCCAGCCGAGCTGGTCCTGCCGGTTGGCATCTATGGCCATCTGCTCCTGGCTCGGCACATGCGGGGCGATCCCCGCCGGCACGTCCGGCGCCTGGTTCCAGGTGGGCATCACCGCGGTACTCCATTCGTGTGTGGTTGGGTGTGCGCGGCGCGCAGATCGGCGAGGGCGGCCGCGGAGCCGGCCAGGGTCGCGGCCACGGCACTCGCGTCCAGGTGCCCGGCATCGAGTTGCGGCTGGGCCGGCGGTGCTCCCGCCAGCCCTGCGTGCAGGGCGGCGCCCGGCCGGCGCCGCTGGGCCGGCGCGCCGCCCGCCGCCGTGCCCCCGGCCGGCAGCATCGCCCGTCCTGTCGCCGAGGCGGTGGGAACCTGCTGCGGCGGCCAGGTCTGCACCTCGCGCGACCCCGGCTGGTGCGTCACCGGCGCCAGTTGCCCGGCGGGGACCGTCACCTCAGCAATGAGGCCATTCGGCGTGCCGGGCCGCAGCAGCACCTGGATGCCGGTCCGCGCGGCCAGGGTTGCCACCACTGCCAGCCCGATCCGATGCTGGTTTGCCGGCAGGTGCGGGCGGGCGAGCAGCGCGTTGTACGTGGCCAGCTTCGCCGGGTCCATCCCTACGCCGTGATCGCGGATCTGCACCACGAGCCGGTCCCCCAGCAGCCACGCTTCCACCGTGACCGTCGCCTCCGGCGGCGAGCAGAGGGTTGCGTTGTCCATCAGCTCAGCCAGCAGGTGCGCCAGGTGATGCACCACCTCGGCACGGACCGCGACCTCCGGCAGCTGCCCGACGATCACGATCTGCTTGTAGTCGCGGATCCGGCCCTGCCCGGCCTGCAACACCTGACCAATCGGCGCCGGGTCTGTGGTGACCGGCGCGGGCGACACCCCGCACAGCGCCAGCAAACCGTCAGCGAACCGCAGTGCCAGGGTGACCTCGTGGTCGACCTGGAACCAGTTTTGGAGCCGGTCAGGGTCCACCTCATCGCGCTCGACCCGATCGGCGATCTTGGTCAGCCGCTCGCCCTGTTGCTGGATCCTCCGGGCCACCCCTGTCGTGCGGGCGATGCTTTCCGCCTGCAGTCGTGTCTGCTCACCGGCCAGCCGCACTGCCTCGTCGACAACCTGGCGGTACGCCTTCGCCACCGCGCCGACCTCGTCCTCGCCGTCGCAGACCACCAACGCCGTCGCCTGCGCGCGGAACCGCTCCACCACGTCGGCCAGGTCCCGCCGTTGCGGATCCTGCAACGCGCCGACGGCCTCCGGCAGCAGTCTGGACACCTGATACGAGCCGCGGCGCAGGGTGCGCAGCCGCCGCGACAGATGCCGCCCCACCGCCAGCGTCAACACCGCCGCCAGCACCACCACCGCCAGGACCACGCCGACGATCACCATCGACCGCACCCGCGACGCCCGCCGCAGGTCCTCCGTCGCGGCCAGCACCACCGTGTCGACTCGATCCTGCACTGACGCGATCAACGCGGTGCGTGCCTTCGTCGCATCCAGCCACGACCCCAGATCGACCCGCACCGGGGCTCCCGGTGTGGTCCCGGCGACCTGACCGGTGACCGACTCCGCAACCACGACATCAGGACCGGCGACCGTCGCGGCGTACCAGCCCGCCCACGCCGGATCGGCCGCGAACGCGCGGAACGCCTCGGTGTAGCCGGCACGCGCTGACACCAGATCCCGCTGCACCGCCGGGCTCAACGCCCCGAACGACACGGCCCGCAGCACCGCCACCTGCTCCAGCGACAACGACTCCGCCGCCTGCGACAGTGCCGCCGCCGCCCGGATCTGATTCGCCACCACCGGCGACACCGCAACCGCCGCCGCCGCCTGGCCCAGCTCCAGCAGACCGGCCACCACGATCCGGTACGAGAACGCCGCCGCCGACACCGACGGGCCCGGCACCGCCACCACCCGCCGACGCAGCCCCTCCAACCCCGCCAACTGGCGATCCACCCGGCTCACCGCATCACCGACCACACCCGAGGCATGCACCGCGGCGCGACGCTGCCGGTAGACGACCAACGCCTGATCCGTCGCCGCCATCGCCGCCGTAAACGCCTCACCTCGTGTCGCGGACTGCAACAGCAGCACTGCCGTGGCCCGCTCCTGCTGCAACGCCCGCACCACCGACGAGCCCTCCGCCGCCAGCGCCACCAGATCGCGGGCCTGGCCCACCCGCACCGTCTCCCTCGCTGACGACGCCCCAACCCACGCCCCCAGCCCCAGCACCGCTAGCAGCGGCAGCACCACCGCGATCGCGACCTTCGCCGAAATCCCGACATCCGCCAGCCGTCGCCGCCCCGTCCGGACCACCGCGTGCTGCGGACCCGACCCCGTCACCGCCGCACCCCGCACGTCGCCAGATCCGTCAGCGGCGTGCACCGTGCTGGCCACGCACCATGCGCGGCCCGCAGGGCTTGCACGCCAAGACGACTGCCCAGACACGGCAACGGACCGGCACAGCCGGCCGCACACCGCCCGCCGCCATCCAGCCGGTGCCGGGCCTGCAACGCCCGACCAGCTTCCAGCAGCAGCCGATCGCCCAGCACGGCCGTGGACGTGTCCACCAATACCCCCTCAACTCTCGTCACCGGCGCAACGCGACGGTCGGGCGTTCCCTACGCCCCCTGCACAGATCCGGTGAAGTCCACCCGTTGCTGGATGCTGTTTACAGCGACAACCGGCGGAAGACCTCGCCGCCGAAGACGTCGGCCAGATCGGCCCTACCTATCGGCGACGCCTATTCGGAGAGGTTCGAAGCGCATGGTTTCCTGAGCGCGCCGGAGCGGCTACGGTCGCATGAGCGTCGATCACATCGATCGCCTCTGGTAAAGGCACCTACATAGGTAGGCTCCAATTTCGTCCAGGATTTTGCGGTCAGGCCGCTCCGGCGTCAGTACATCGACGCCCGGATTGCGGTGAACCAACGATCACGGACGGTCGGCCGACCTGGGAAGGCTGATTTATGGGGCGCTTTGTGCGGAGACTTATGAGGAGGCCGGCCTTCGAGCAGTCCATTTGACGGATGCCGCGAGCGTAGGCCGTCCTCGTTCTGCAACACGGGTTTACTCTCAGCGCTACCAAGGGTGTGAGTGGGTGCTCGCCCCCGGCTAACGCGTATGCGCGCAAGGCGACATGGGTGGTCGACAGCAGAGTGATCAGTCCGTACGTGTGCCGACTACGGCTGGCCCTAGAGTTGCTGGCGCTAGGCGAGGAGCGTGGCTACTCAGCCGAAAACGTCGCCTCCGTGATTGGCGCGCCGCGCCAGCGGATCAGTCGCATCGAGAACTGCCACATACGCCCAAACGAGCAAGAGATGAGCCGCATCCTCGACGCGTTCGCCGTCACGGCCGCGCAACCGCGATGCAGGTCGTGGCCGACAGCCCGACCAGTCGATCTATCCCGACATTTTCGAGCCCAACCAAGCAGTGGAGGCACGAGACATGAACGAGCCCACCGGACGCACGGTCGCCGCCGCCATCATCGTCGAAGACGGCCGCGTGCTGATGGTTCGCCGCCGTGAAAGCGAGGGCCAGCTGTCGTGGCAGTTTCCCGCTGGGAAGGTCGAGCCCGGCGAGACCGATGAACAGGCGGCGGTACGGGAGGCGCAGGAGGAGACCGGCCTTACGGTCCGCGCGGCAAAGTCGCTCGGCAGCCGAATCCACCCCATCACCGGCCGCGCGATGGCATACGTTGCCTGCGACCCCGTCAGCGGTACTGCATACGTCGCCGACGAGGATGAGGTGGCATGGTGCGACCGCACCAGCCTGACTGAGTACGTTCCGTACGCAATCTTCGGACCGGTACAGGAGTACCTGGACACTGCGCTCCGCTGACGTTGCGTCCCAGGCGCGTTGAGCAGGCTGGCGACCGTCACGGACTGCAGCGCGTCGACGATCTCAAAGGTTATCGGCCGTCATCTCACGGCCCGCGCTGCGGTGAGGTCCGCGAAGGGTGTCCATCGGGTGCTCTGCTCGTGCCGCTGGATGGAGCGCAGTCGGGTGGCGAACTCGTGGGCGACGCCCGGCCCGGAGGCCAGCAACGGGACAGCTGCGACAACCATTTTTAGTTCGCGGGCTTCGCGCAGCAGCGGCCACGCGGGGTCAGTCGTGATGTCGTAACCGTAGGCGGCGGCCAGCTGCGCATGGTTGCCGGTGCGGCCGAAGCGGGCTTCGCCGACAGGGACCGCCACGAGGTCGACCTGCCAGGGGCCGAGGCAGGTGGCGTCGAAGTCGCACAGCACCACCTGGTCGTCGCTGTGGCGTAGGAGGTTGCCGGCGTGGGCGTCGCCATGGACGAGGCCGGGGGGCTGCTGTTGTCTGAGTTCGTCGAGCTGGGGTTCCAGCCGGTCGCACCAGTCCGTCAGGAAGCGACGGTCGGATTCGGCGAGGGCTTCGGCATCTGCGAGGCGGGTTCGGGCATCGTCGACCGGATTCCAGGTCGGCAGCAGCAGCGGTGGCGTCCCGAGCCGGTGGAAGGCGCCCAGGACGTGGCCAAGGTCCGTCACGCCGGGGGTTGGCGGACGGGGTGGAACGTAGGTCCAGACGGTGGCCAGCAGGTGGTCGACCTCGAGCGGCTGCTCGATGCCTGGAGTCAACCGGATGGTCGGTGCGTCGATCTCAGCGAACCACCCGCCGAGTGCGGCAACTTTCGCGGCACGTGCCCGTAGGCCGTGGGAGCGGCTGACTCGGATGACGATGCCAGCCTCGGGTATGGCGAACACCGCGTTGTTGGTCAGGCGCAGCAGCACGAGGTCGCCGCTGGCGCCGAGCTGGGCGGCGATCTCGGTTGCCGTGCGGCGCATGGCCTCTTCAGTGAAGCGCCCGGACTGCTCGCCGGCGTCGGCACGGTTGCTGGTCATGCGGCTGCCAATTCGAGATGGGCGACGGTGTGCCGGAAGTCCGCCAGGCCGCTGTGGCGGGTGTTGGCCGGGATGTCGCGGGTCAGGTTGCGGATGCGGTCCTGGATACGTGCCGACGTCAGGCCGCGGCCATGTTGAATGACGCTCGTGCCAACCGTGATGGCGTGGTCGGGTTCGCCCGCCAGAACGAGCGAGCTGCACAGGCCGACCTCGTTGAGCACAGTGCTGCGGACGTTCTGGCGGCCAAATGCGTTGATGGCGGACTGGGTCCATGTGACGGCTGCCTCGGCGTGGTTGGGGGCCCGGCGCGCGAGGTCACGATAGGCCCGGCCGTACTGGGCAAGCAGTTCACCGCGATCGTAGAAACGCATCCAGTCCGGTTCCCGATCCGGTTCGATGCGCTCAAATGCAGCCGCCGCCTGTTGGAGGGTGGTCGTTGCGGTCGGATCGTCGCCAAGTGCGGCCAGGGAGGCGGCCTCGGCGCCTAGCAGCATGGCCAGGAGAGCTGGGGTGGTGTGCTCGGCGAGTTGCGTGCGGGCGAGTCGAAGGATGTCTAGAGCGTCCTGATTGTGGTGCAGGTGCTGGAACTGCCGAGCCTGGCAGTAGCGAATCCGGGCGGCCAGCCGCTGGTCGCCTGCGGCGAGAGCGGCGCGTTCGGCGGCTAGCCAGTGCCGTCCGGCGTCGCTATGCCGTCCGGCGTCGAAGGCGGTCCAACCGGCCAGCTGGCGGGCAGCGGCAACCGCCGCGGCTAGCGGCGCGGCCGAGCGGCCTGCGTCGGCGTGCGTGAGCAGTGCTGAAGTCGCCTCAGCGAACCGGCCGACCTCGTCACACAGCAGCCCTCCGCCGCACTCGTAGTCGATCGACCGGTACAGCACGGTGACGGCTTCGATGCGAGCGACGTCGCCAGCGCCGATGCGGCGGCGGGCGGCGCTCGGCGTTATAGCCAGCAGCCCCGATCCAGCCGCGACCGCTGCGATGGACTTCAGCAGTGCGCGCCGGTGTGGGTCGGGGGCAGTGGGAAGGTGCGGCATAACCTGTTCGTGATCAATCTGTGCTGCCTGTGGCGGTTCGATGTTCTGGTAGTTGCGGTTGATATAGAAGCCGAGTTCGGCGTCCGTCCGAGCCTGCAGGAGGTGGCGGAGCGCTGCGCGGCGGCCGGCGCTAGGCCAGCGGTGCTTGCCGCGCTCGAGCTTGCCGATGTAGTTGGCGTCCAGGGCCGCCTCGCTCGGATGGCGATCGACGAGCCACGCAATGGCAGCGTCGGCGAGCTCCTGCCGAGACAGGGGACGACCGGAGCCAGACGGCGACAGTATGCGGCGTCGCGCCGTGCGCAGCAGTTCGTTCGGTGGTGGCTCGGTTCGAGCCGTCACAGCCATCTCCTCTCTTCACCTTGCGCTCCAGCATGAGGTTCGGCGCCGGTTCGGCGCCAGCCGGCAGCCGCGCGGGTCGTCTGGCCGGCTGGCAGTTAGTCGCTGCCGTCGAACTCGCCGTCGCGGACGCCGCCGGTGAATGCGGCCCATTCGCCAGGACTGAAGATCAGGACGGCGTCATCGGGGTGCTTGGAATGGCGGATGCCGACGGTTCCGTCGGCGGCGAACGCGACCTCGACGCAGTTGTCGCCACCGCCGCTGCGGCGGGACTTGCGCCAGTTGCTGAACACGGTCGTGTCGGTCATGCAGGTCATCCTGTCTGAAGCAGTTCCTCGGCCACCGTGGCGAGGAAGTCGAGGCTGTCGGCCGGGGTCAGCGCAACATCCCGCAAGTGCTGGTAGAGGCGCTGGTAGTGACTGATCTGAACCGGCTGCGTCAGCACCAGGTCGGAGGTGATGGTGTCGACCGCGACCACAACGGGATCGTTCGGGTCCGGGTAGCGGTAGACCGAGAACGCGGAGCGAGGTACCAGCTGCTCGGTGATGCGTGCCGTGAACGGCAGCACGCGGATGGTGATATGCGGATGCTCGTGGCCCACGAACGCGAGGTGGTCGAGCTGTTCGCGAACCACGTCAGCGCCGGCAGCGAAGCGTCGGATTGCCAGCTCATCGATGAGAACCTCGTACTCGGGTGCGTCATCACGGTGCAGCACCGCCTGCCGGGCGGCACGCGCCTCAACCGCCCGCTCGGGATCGAACCCCTCCGGGTACATCGGCCGGTCGGCGCGAGCGCGCGTCGCGGTGAACGCGGGGATCTGCAGCAGACCGGGCAGCAGCGTGAGCTGGTACTCGAAGATGGCGCTGGCGCCGGCTTCCAGGTCGGCGTACAGCGCCTGTCGTGGCCCGATCGTCTCCGCGATCTTCTCCCACCAGCCCCGGTGGCGCGCATCGGCCGCGACCGCGAGGATCGCGGTCCGCCGCCCTTCGGCTACCTCGAGCGCGTTCAGGATGCGGGTCAACTCGTCGTCATCGGGGCGCACATGGCAGTTCTCGATGCCGCTGATGCGCTGGCGGGGGATGCCCACCACGCGGGCAAGGTGCTCGGCCGACATACCCCGCTCGTCGCGCAGACGGTGCAAGTCCCGCGCCAGTCGCAGCCGACGCACATACGGCCTGATCACGCCAAAGCCCGCCTCTCCGCTGCACCGACGCGACGGTCCCAACGACCAGCGATGCGTCGGCCGTCACTGCCCGGAAGCGTAACGCCGCATCCCGTACCGCAGAACGTCAAGAGCTGCCGAGCGGCAGCCAAATACCTGGTCAGCGGCTGATCTCCGCGTAACTCTCCCCCTAACTCTCCCCAAAACTGCGCCTTCCCGCCCTGCCGGACCGTCCGTGATCGTGGACTCACCGCAAGCGACGTGTCGATGCCCGGCGTCGGGAACCGACAAGACGGACTGCGGCGTGGAACGGGGCGGAGGAGTTGACGTTGGCCAGACGAATGACGGAGACCGAGGTGTCTGCTGGTCCCGTTACGCTATTCGCGGCATCGCGACCGTTGAGCCTCTCACGTCGTCCCGGGCCTGGCTGTCTCCCGGCGGACGCGGGACGCGCGGTGCCCTCGACGGCGCTGCTGTTGCCGATCTCCCGCACCGATCCGAGCTCCGTGAGGTTGATGGAGGCGCATCAGCCACTGCGGCCGGACTGGTGCTGCGCCACGTGCGGGACGCCGTGGCCGTGTGCCATCCGGCAGACCGACCTCACCGCCGCCGTGCACGCCGGAAACGGCCGTGGGGTGGGGCTCACCCTGACCGGCAATCTCGCCCGTGCCTGGCTGGATCAGCCCGACGCCTGCCCCGGCTGCCTGATCTGGCAGTTCTTCAGCTGGATCGACGACGACCTGTACGCGCTGATCGTCGCACAACCAGCCGCACCCGGAGCGGCACCCTGCGACGGTTCGGCGACGCACGACGGCATGGCCGAACCGGCCCCGGGACCAAGACCGCAGACAGCGCCCTACCTGCAGTCCCTCAAGCTGACCGCTCACCTGCCGAACTGCCCGGCCGCGCCACAGGCACCGGACCGGATCGCCCCGCATGGCGGCGTGGACGCCCGTCAGGGTGGCGACAGCGCATGACGACCGTCGATCCTACCGCCTTGCACCGGCCGGCACCCGCCCCCGCACGCTCCTGGACCGGCCTACCCACCGCTGCCGCAACACGGCGTCGTCCAGGCGACCGGGCGCAGCACACACCCGGCACGCCCGCAGGAGTCGCCGCATGATGAGCGCACCGCTCGACACCACCGTGGCGCACGCCGCCCGCCGTTACGACTACCTGCTCGGCGGCAAAGACAATTTCGCCGCCGACCGGGAGTCCGGCGATCAGCTTGTTACGGCGTTTCCTGCGATACGAACCGCCGCTGTCGAGAACCGCCGATGCCTCAACCGGGTGGTCCGGTACCTCGCCAGCGAAGCCGGGATACGGCAGTTCCTCGACATCGGCACCGGCCTGCCGACCGCACCCAACGTCCACGAGATCGCCCAAGCGGTCGACCCGGACGTCAGGGTCGTCTATGTCGACAACGACCCCGTCGTCATGGCCCACGCCCGCGCCCTGCTCACCCCGAAGCCTCCCGGTGTCACCGCCACCGTCGAAGCCGACCTGCGTGACCCTGCCGCGATTCTGCACAGCGCGGCGCTGCGTCGCACGTTCGACCTCACCCGGCCCGTTGCGGTGCTGCTCTTCGCTGTCCTGCACTTCATCGACGATCATGACAACCCGTTCCGGGTGGTGGCCGACCTGCTTGCCGCGCTCCCGCCCGGCAGTTACCTTGCCCTGTCCCACGTCACGTTCGACCCGCTCCCGGACGACGTCCGCGTGCGGCTGACCAAACTCGCCGACCCGGCTGCCGGCCACGGCACTTTCCGTGCCCGCACCCGCCAGGAAATCACCCGCTTCGCCGACGGACTGCAGCTGATCGAACCCGGCGTCGTATCGGTCGTCGACTGGCACCCGATCGACGACCAGGCAACCCGACCAACACCGGCGGAGACCGCCTTCGACGCCTTCGTGGCCAGGCTGCCGTGAGCCCATCTCCCGCGTCGCCAGGAAGGACGAACCACACCGTGGTCACCATCGCGCTGTCCAACGTCGAAGCCGATGACCTCGACGCAGGCTGCCGCAACGACGGGCGACGTATGCAAGGCGCCGTCGCCAATCTGGAGCGCCCTCCGACGCTGATCCTGCTCAACACTCCCGGCCCGACGGCGGGACGCTGGCCCGGAATCAGGGATTCCACGACCGACACAGGTTCGCGGCGACGCTGGATCGCAGGACGAGCACCGGTCGGCGGTCATCGATGACGAGGTCGGCAACCACAATCCCGGGTGCTCCGCACGCCCCGGCCGGACACTCGGCTGGTCGACGGCCCGGCGTGGTCCGCGACGCATCGGTGCGGCGGTTGTTGCCGCCGTTGCGGGACTACCAGCAGGCCGGGGTGGCTGCCTCCGTGGCGGCGTTGCGGGACGGAGGTCGGGGTCAGTACCTGTCGGCATGCGGGACGGGCAAGACACTGGTCGCGGTGGCGGTGGCGGCCGAGCTGGTTTCGTCGGGGCTGGTGGTGGTGGCGTGTCCGTCGCTGGGGCTTATCGCGCAGACCCTTGCGGTGTGGGCTCGTCACGGTGTGGCCGATGCGCTGCTCGCGGTGTGCTGCGACGAGACGGTCCGCGACGCCGCGCTGCGCGACGCCGCGGAGCTGGCGTGTCCGGTCACCACCGACGCTCCAGCGATTGCCGAGTTTCTACGTCGCCCGGGCTCCGGTCGGCGGCTGATCCTGACCACGCACGTGTCGGCCCATCTGGTCGGGGCCGCACTGGCCGCCACCGGGACGGTCTGTGACCTGCTGGTAGTGGACGAGGCGCACGAGAGCGCGGGCCGGGCCGGTGGCAGCCTCGCCGCGATCCACGATGATGCCCGGTTCCCGGCGCTGCGGCGGCTGTACATGACGGCGACACCGCGGGTGCTGCAGGCCGACCGTCGCGGCCGGATCGACGACGGACGGCTGCTGTCCATGGACGACGAGGCCGTGTTCGGGCCGGTCCTGTCCCGTTACAGCACCGCGGCGGCGATCCGCGACGGCTGGCTGGATGACTATCGCCTCGTCGCGGTCGGCGTCACCAACCGTGAGGTGCTGCAGGCGTTACGCACGACGAGCCGGGGTGTCCTGGGCAGGGACGGGCTGGCGTCATCGGCCACGGTGGTGCTGCAGCTGGCGCTGATCCGGGCCGCGGCCGAGTTCGGGCTGCGGCGGGTGCTGGTCTTCGCGACCAGTCTGGCGGCTAGCCGCGAGTTCGCCCGGACCCTGCCCGCCGCGGTGGCGGCGGTCGCTGCGGCCGGTGGGGTGCTACCGCCGGGCCTGCTCACGACCGGCCATGTCGATGGCCAGCAGACCATCGCGCAGCGGGCCATTCACCTCGAGCACCTAGCGAACCCGCCGCGGGGCGGGTGGACGGTGGTGTCGAGTGTGCGGTGCCTGCACACCGGCGTGGACGTGCCCGCCGTCGACGGGATCGCGTTCGCGGGCCGGCGCCGCGCCTCGAACGAGGCGATCCAGGCCGTCGGCCGAGGACTGCGCCGCAGTCCCGCCGGCTCCGGCACGGCCACCGTCCTGCTGCCGATCCTGGTGCCCGACATCGCCGGCGAGGCCGGCGACCCGGCTGGCGGCCTCGGGGAATGGGAGACGCTGTACCAGGTGCTGCGGGCGCTACGCGCCCACGACGAGATGCTCGGCGGCGAACTGGACCGCTGCCGCCAGCAGGCACGGAGCGGCCCCGCCGCACTGCCGGCCCGGGTGCTGCTGCGTCTTCCCGACGGGCATGCCACTGCCAGCCTGGTCGACCACATCACGCTGCGCGTGCTGGACGGGACGACCTCGGACTGGCTGGACGGCTACACCGCCCTGCAAGCCTTCCACGCCAGCCACGGCCACGTCCATGTCCCGACCGGCCACCGCGAGCTCGGCGTGCGGCTGGACTTCTGGATCGGCCGCCAGCGAGCCGCCGCGAAGTCCGGCCAGCTCACCGCCGACCGGGCCGCCATGCTCACCACCCTTGGCCTGGACCTCGCACCACAGGGCCACGACGCACAATGGCGACGTGGCCTGGCCGCCGCGACCGCATTCCACGCCGAGCACGGCCACCTGCGGGTGCCGGCCGGGCACCACCACGATGGCCTCGATCTGCACACCTGGCTCCAAGGCCGCCGGGCCGAACACCAGGGCGGCCGGCTCGCCCCAGACCGGGCCGCCGCGCTCACCGCCCTCGGGATGATCTGGCGGTTCAGAGCCGTATGGGCCGAAGGCCTCGCCGCGGTCCAAGCGTTCCACCGCGAGCACGGCCACCTGGACATCCCGTGCCGCACCAGGGTCAACGGCGTCGACGTCGGAACGTGGCTGGCCCGACGGCGTCAGGACGCTCGCGCCGGCCGGCTCACCCCCGACGAACGGGCCCAGTTCGACGCCATGGGCATGATCTGGGAGCCTCGCGATCAGCGTTGGTGGGACAACCTCGATGTCCTGCGCCGCTTCCACGCCGCCCACGGCCACCTCCACGTCCGTCGCCGCGTCAGCTACTACGGCGTGATGCTCAGCTTGTTCATCGCTCGGATGCGCAGAGATCGCGAAGCGGGACGGCTCACCGAGCAGCAGATCGCCGCAGCCGACGAGCTCGGCATGTCCTGGCAGACCGTCAGCCGCCGACACCATGCCGGCCAGGCCCGCCACACCGCAGCCGATCCCGACACAGCAGCACCGCGCCGCCCGGCTCCAGCGACGGCGCAGACACCAGCCGCCGACCACCCCGCCCGCGAACCGCGGACGATCGAGCCAATGCCACGACAGGTCCCCGGTGAGCGAGAGGATAAGCATGGCGCATAAAGATTTTCCGACGGTAGAGCGCACTCTGCTGCGGGTCGCAGCTCGCCATGTTCAAGACGGTGGACTCCGAACCGGCGGCTACGATTTCACCGGCCTGCATCGCGCCTTCGGACCCGTCGCCGCGGACCTGGTCCTGCTGCGCCGTACCGGCTCGGCAGTGAAGATCTGGCCTGTGACCGGGGAATCCAAGAAGGTTTCAGGTTCACGGCGACTCCGGATCGCAGACTGGGCACGGGTGGCACGTCTTCGTGAGCGAGGCGGTTATGCCAGCTGCCGTGGGGCGGTGGCGGTATGAGCGCGCCGTTGATCCGTGCCGTGAGCTGGAACTTGCTGTCGTATGGCAAGTCGGCGGTATCAACGCGGCGTGGGCAGCATGAATTGCTGCGTTTCCTGCGGCCCGATGTGGTGTGCTTGCAGGAGATCTATACCGTAGGCGCGGACGTGGCGGAGCTCGGCCAGCTGGTCAGTTCGATCGCCGAGGCTCTGGGGATGGCCGCCTTCGCGGTTCCTGCAAGGCATTCCGATTGCCACCTCGCGATCTTGTGGCGGCCGGAGTACGACGTGTTGTCGAAGCGCGCGTATGACCTGCTGATGTGGCACGGCCTGGGCATTGTCCGGCTCGACGTCGGCGCGGACGTGCCGCTGACGGTGGCAGTTACCCACCTCGGGCCGTGGAATCCCGGCAAGCAGCTCGACGACGCGTTCACCCTGACCGGGCAGCTACCGCTGTCCGACGCCGTCCTGCTGGGTACCGACTGGAACTCCTTCGGCGCCGACCCCGGGTATGACGTTGAGCCGGACTGGTCGGCGCTGCCTCCCGAGTGGACCGCCCGGCATGTCCGATGGAACGACGACCCGTCCGCGCCCTGGGTAGCCGACCGGCGGCCGGCACAGCTGATGCAGCGCAGCGGCTTCCACGACGCCGCTCCGACACTGCGGGTGCCGTGGAAAGCCACCGGCGGCCACCACGGCGGCTGGGGACGGCGCGAAGACATCTTCTGGACCACCCGGCCGGCGGCGCTACGCGGCTACCAGGTGATCGACACACCAGCGGCCCGGCAGCTGTCGGACCACCTGCCGATCGTGGTCGATCTGGACCCGCAGGCCCTTGACGCAACAGACGCCGGTCACCGCGGACGGTCAGGGCCGACCGGATGATCACGTCCAGCTACCGCGTCCACTGTGCGGCGGATGGAGCACTGCGCTCCTCGGACCACCTCCGCGGTGTCGAACATGGGTAATGCAGCAATGTCGCGGCGACGGTGGATCAACGACATGCCTTCTGTCCTTGCCAGCGGCGGTGCGACCGATGCCGTGAGGGCCGACGAGTCCGGGCTGCTGGCCAGCGTCGTCGTCGCGGTACACGGAAATGCCCGGGACCTGCCTGGGCTGCTCGCTGCGCTCAGCCGCCAAGACATGGGAACCGACCTCTATGAGCTGGTCGTGGTCGACAACCATCCGTCGGCCGTGGTGGAACCGACCTTGTTCGCCGCAGTCGAATTCGACTGGCAACTGGTGCATGAGCCCATAGCGGGTGTGAGCCGTGCGCGCAATGCCGGGATCAGGCGTACGCGGGGCGCATGCGTGCTAATCACCGACCCGGATTCCCGGCCCGGCGGCAGTTGGGTGAGGGAGCTATCTACCGCGCTCATCGACCAGGCTGCTGCTGTCGCGGGTGGCCCGGCGACACCTCGGCTCCCGATGGAAGTGGCGCTGCGCCCGCAGCTTCGCCAATGGTTCGTGCCTCCCGTCTGGCCAGAACACACGCAGGAGCTCACACCCCCGTACTGGATCGTCGGATGCAACATGGGCTTCCGGCGCACCAGCCCGCCGCCGATGTTCGACGAGAACCTCGGGGCCGTCGGCCGCCGCCACCGTAGCTGCGAAGACCTCGAATTGGTCATCCGGGCGCAGATGGCCGGCCAACGGGTGCTCCTCGTTCCCGCCGCGGCCGTGCACCGGACCGTCACAGCCGATGACCTTCGGCTGCGAGCGCTGCTCAGCCGGGCCTTCTGGCACGGCGTGTCGGTCGCGCAGCTGCGCAGGCACGTCCCGGCCTGCTACATCGTCGACAGCTACCGGCTATGGGATGTGATCACCGAGAGCGATCACCTGACCCGGCTGACCCACCTGGCTCGCCTCGCCGGATATCACGGTGCCCGTCTCGCCGCGAAGCTGCGCACGCATAAACGAGGCGTCGAGCGACCCAGGCCGTCGCGCAACCCCCAAGATGAGCCCGGGAAGGAAGCTGATCAGCATGTCTGACCCTGTCGCTGTCGGTCTCAACCTCGGACACGACGGCGGATGCGCCGTCATACGCGGCGATGCCATCGTGGCGATCGCCGAGGAACGGCTCAACCGGAAGCGCTACAGCGACGGCTGGCACGCTTCGCTGGCCTACTGCCTCGACAGCGCCGATCTTGACCTTGCCGACGTGGACATCTTCGTGTTCAGCTGTGTGGGCCCAAGGCTGCCAGCAGGGTACACCGGAGGGCTTGACCGCTATGGCGTCAAGCCGACAAGGATCGTCAGCGTCGATCACCATCTCTCCCATGCCTACAGCGCGTTCTGCCTGTCGGGCTTTGATGATGCCCTGGTGGTGATCGCCGACGGCTCGGGAAACGATCATCAGACGGAGAGCTACTTCGTCGCCAACTCTGCAGCGCTGACCCGTATCGGCGGCAACCGTGCAGACCGCCCTCGGGCCGGCGGCATTGGCGCCGTCTACGAGGCCGTCACCAACTGGCTGGGCTTCGACGGACAGGAGTCAGGCAAGACGATGGCCCTGGCATCCTTCGGTGACGCCTCGGCTATCGGCGCGCCCTTGTTCGCCGTGCACGGACTCCAGGTCGAAGGCCGCCTCACCCGCACCCACGACCGGGGCCTGATGGACTTCGCCAGGGCCAGCGGCCTGGACCTCGGCGACCCCGGCGACTGGCATGGCCACCGGGCCCGAGACCTGGCCGCGTGGGTGCAACACGAGACCGAAGAGGCACTGGTCGAGCTGGTCAGCATGCTCATGAGCACATACCAGCAGCGGCGGGTCTGCTTCGCCGGTGGCGTAGCGATGAATTGCGTGGCCAACGAGGCGATCCGCCAGCGGACAGGCGCGCACCTGTTCGTTCCGCCGGCGGCTTCCGACCGAGGACAGGCTCTGGGCAACGCACTGTTCGGGATGCACCAGCTCACCGGGCGTGCGCCGAAGATGCCGCTTGGGGGCCGCGATTCCTTCGGCCGCAGGTACACCAGCGAGGAGATCCATCTCGCGCTGCGCCGCCATCCGCGCGCTGGACGGGTACACCGGTACCCGATGCCCGGTTTCACCTATCGATGGGAATCCGATCCCTCGACCGTGGCAGCGGACATGATCAGCGAAGGAAAGATCATCGGCTGGTTCGAGGGTGGCAGCGAACTTGGCGCCAGAGCACTCGGCTCCCGCAGCATCCTCGCCGATCCACGCCGCGCCGACATCCGCGATCAGCTCAACAGTCGCATCAAACACCGCGAATGGTTCCGGCCCTTCGCGCCCGCCGTCACCGTCGCGGACGCGGACGCGTGGTTCGAGCTGGAGGGCGAAAGCCCGTACATGCTCTTCGCACCGAACGTGCGAGACAGCGCGCGCAACCAGCTGGAGGCGGTTACCCACGTTGACGGCAGCGCCCGGGTGCAGACCGTCGACCCGGACGTGCATCCAGCCTTCCACCGGCTCATCAGCAGGTTCGGTGAGATCACCGGGGTGCCCGTGGTGCTCAACACGTCCTTCAATGACACCGAACCGATCGTCGAGAGTCCGGCCGACGCGCTGGCCACGTTCTGTCACACCGATCTCGATGCGCTCGTGATCGGCAACTACGTCGTGGAGAAGATCGGCAACTACGTCGTGGAGAAGACCGGTGCATAACGGCAACCCGGAACGCCTACGAGCCGTGGTCCTGTTCGACACCGCCGGGTTCCTGCACTCGCTGCCACTCACGGGTGCTGCCGCCCGCACCCTGGAGCTGAACAGGCACCTGCTTGACCACGGGGTGGACGTCACGCTGTTGCTGTGTGATCTGAACCCCCGATCCCGGCCCGCCAAGGACTGGCCTTTCCCGGTGCGCTACCTGGACTTCGACGTCATGTACGGCAATGGTGACCAGCTCACGACGATCGTCAGCGAGCTCGCCCCGCACGTTCTGGTGATGTCGAACACCGAACTGACCGTCCGGTACGGCAGAGCCCTCACGGACGCGACTGGCGGCGCCCTGATCTACGAAATGCACGACAACGAAGCCGAGCTGGCACGAAGCATCGGCGGTGGCGACCTCGAGGTCCGCCGGGCGAGCACGCTGCAGACCGCAGCGGCGACCCTCGCGGACGCGGTGGTCACCTTCACCGGGCGCGACGAGGCTGCGGCTCGCGGATTCGGCGCCACCGCCGTGTTCGTCGTGCCGTGTGGGGTGAACCGTGATCGGAGAAGGGCCGTCTCGCGCGCCGGGCCGCCGGCGGCGGCCGTGGCGTTTGTCGGCAACCTCTTCTACGAACCGAATGTCCGGGCCGTAGAGTTTCTGCACGACCGGCTACGCGAGAGGCTGGCGACGGTCGGCGGCTGGATCGACGTGTACGGCCGATATCCACGCGCGCTGCGCCGTCTCGGTCGACCCGGCATTCGGCTGCATGGCCCGGTGGTCGACCTCCAGGCGGCCCTTCGCACCGCCGCCGTGGGCGTCGCGCCGTTGGACTCCGGCGGCGGGATGAAGTTGAAGGTGCTGGCGTACATGGCGGCCGGCCTGCCCGTGGTCGGCACTAGAGAAGCCTTCGCGGGCATCCCCGACCCGCAGACCTTCGCGCTGGTCTCCGCAGCCGACGCGATGGCCGACTTCCCGGACCTCGTCACGCAGCTGCTCCACGACAAGGCCATGCGAAAGCGGCTCGGCGATGCCGGCCGTCGGCTCGTCCTCAATCGGTTCTCATGGCCCGCACTGGCAGCCCATGCCGCGCACGTTTACCGCAAGACCGCCCAGGACAGATCACGACCGAACAGCACGCCACACGTGTCGGTCGACGCCCGTCACCTCGCCGACCGCCAGCCATACTGGCTGCTCGAATGGCTCTCCCGGGAGGAACCCCGCATGCACGACCGCACCGGCGCAGTGGCCCAGCACCCCGTCCTCGCCCGACTGGCAAACGAGATCGAATGCGCCCGTCAGGCGGCCGAATCCGCCCTCGGCGTCGCCTTCGACGGCGAGGCGATCCCCGGTTACGGCGGCCGTTCCATCGTGTTCTTCAGCTCCGAAACCGTCCTCAAGATCTACACGCACCGCCCTGCGGAACGAGCCCGCCGGGAACTGGCCGGACTGGCGCTCGGCGGCCAGCGGCCGGGCTTGGTCACGCCATCCGTGCTCGGCCACAACGACGTGCCCGGCGCCTTGTCCTGGGTGGCGATGAGCAAACTGCCAGGCACGCCGCCGTCCGATCCCCTCGACCGCGACGAGACCAGCCTGCTCGGAGCGATGGCAGCCCGCCTGCACACCGCAGGCGCGGAGGAGCTTTCCGAGCTCCCCACCTTTCTGCGCAACATCCGCCCGCTACCAGCAGACACCCCCGCGCTGAGCACCCGCCTCGCCACCGTGCTTGACGAGACGAAACACCAGCAACTCGCGCAATGCCGTCAGGGATTCGTACACGGCGACTTCTCGGCACGCAACACGCTCATCGCTCCCGGGCACGACCCGGGGGTGATCGACTTCGAAGGCTGCGGCGTAGGGTGCGTCTACGAGGACATCACCAACCTCTACGTGCAGAACTGCCTCATCGACGGTCGCGACATCAACGTTATCGTGGCCGGGTACCAGTCCGAACAAGCACGGCTTCGCTCCGAAGCTGCCGAAATCGACGCAGGGCACCTGCTCTTCCACACCGCCCTGTACTTCCGCTGGGTCCTGCAATGGGCCCCGGAGATCGACGCCCCCCTGACCAGCCAGATCCTTGCCCTCGTCGCGCCCGTACTGGACGCGCTCGAACACGACCCGCAACATCTCCCATGATCGCCCTCGACGGCATGCCCGGCGCCGGAAAAACCACGCTGCTGCGCCGACTACATGACGCAGCGCCCGGCCAAGTCAAGATCTTCCCCGAAGCGCAACCAACAGATCACAGCGACGACCTGCAGGTCGCCAGAGAGCTGCTCAACGAGGCCGCCGACCGCATCACGACCGCCGGACAGCTCATCACCGCACAGCCCGGCCTGGTCGTCGCTTCCGACCGCTGCCACATCGGCGTACTGGCCTACCGGTACGCGCTCGCACAGACGGGCCGCAGCCCACAACGCACGTTCGACGACGCCCTGACCCTGTGCCACACAATGGGCCTGCTTATACCCCGCACCAATGTCTGCGCGTTAGTCATCCTCATCGATCCGGAACGCTCTATCGCCCGCCGAGCCCGGTACGCCACCGACCCTCGGTACGCACTCTGGTTCGATCGGTCTTTCCTTGCCGCCTATCACGAGTTCCTGACCCGCCTGGATGCCTGGCTCACGCCTCATCCCGAACTGATCTCGATCGAGGCTGACGATGACCTGGGCTGGCCTCAGCTTGCCGCACTGCTCCCACAGCCCCTTGCCGGCAAGCTGACAGCCGTTCTCGCACCGGAAGCATGGGAGGACCGATGACGCACGGGCAGGCACTCACGACCCGACGGCTTCTCCGCCAGCTCGCCACACCGCCAACACCAGTCGGCTTACGCGTCCACGAGGACATCGCTGAGCTGATCGACGAAATGCGGACCCTCTTGCTCGCGGACGAAGACCGCGATGCGCTGAGCATTTCCGCCAGCACGCTGCATCAGTGGCGCACAAGGCTCGATCAGGCTCTGCATGAATTCGAGGCAGCCGACCCGGACGCATGGGCGCGCGCCCGGCAGCCAGGAACGTGGCTCGACAGTCACCTTCGGCTGCGGTCCCTCCTCGCGCACGAGGTCGCCAAAGCCTACTGGGACAACAAGACACACATCGAATACGCGTCCATTGACATTGAACGCTACTTGTGGGGTGCCCGATGAACCTGCGACCCGGCATTGACGACGTCACACCGAAACATGTGGCCACCGCCGAGGCGATCGTCGGCGCACTCGGCGGGCCGGCCAACATCACCTCCCTCGAGCATTGCGTCACCCGCCTGCGCATTGCACTGGCCGATCTGCGGCTGCTCGACGACACGAGACTTCGAAGCCACCCTGCCGTGCTCGGCGTACTACGGCGGGAGACTCTCCAGATCGTGGTCGGACCCGCAGCGGTCACCCCGTTCGCCACCGCCATGGCGCAACTGATTGCCGCCGCCGCAGCCAACGACACTCCATGATCACCCGGGCCCTTGCCGTGCTGGCCCCGCTGGCAGGCGCTGTCCTGCCCCTGTCCGATGTACCAGATCCCGTATTCGCGCAGGAACTCGTCGGGCCAGGCCGGGCGATCCTACCCAGCCTGCAGGAACACACAGTGTCCGCGCCGATAAGCGGCGTGCTGCGGATACTCACGCCTCACGCGTTCGTCATGGTGGGGCTGGACGACCGGGCGATCCTGGTTCACCTGGGAGTCAACGCCAACGGACGGCAGGCCGCGTCACAGACCCTCGCGCAGGTCGGCCAGCACGTCTCCGCCACCGAGCCGATCCTCAGATGGCTGCCGTCGCGAACCGACCCGACCCTGCACAACGCATGCCCTGTCGTGGCTCTTGAGGCCATACCGAAAGCGCTGCTCGGTACAGTTCAAGGCGACATTAGCGCGGGCAGCCACCTCTTTTCCTGGCGAACCGGTGGCTCCTGAACAACCGAGAGCAGCATCATCGCTGCGAGCGGGCCGCGGCAGTCGTCGCCCTTTACATCGGCTGGCTCCGCTGGTGAGAGCGGGGCCCAAATGTGCACGACGTTGGGACCCAGGCAGGTCGCCGCTCCACAATCACTGTCGGTGAGTTTGGGACCCACCGATCATTGAGCCACTGCGAAGGTGACAAATCAGATCATGTCGGTCACTGGTATCGCAGCGATACGCGATGACCAGCCACGGACCGCTACACAAGGTGACCGCCCTTGCCGAGGCCAAGTGTTGCCGTTCTGCCGAGATGAGTGAGCTCAGGTAGCAGATCAACTCGAAGACAAAGTCAAACCTAGATTATCTGGTCTACCTTCATCCCGCAGGCATCGTTGGTACGAAGCTAGGCGCTGCCAATAACGTGTACCAATGCTTTGACCTGGCGGAGGTCGTATGAGGCGTCGCGAGCTGCGGCCACAAGGCACTTAATGGTTGATATACCATTGATTATTCGAACCTGCCTGGCGACCAAGTTGAGACAACCTTCCGTGGCGATCCCCTCGCATTTTCGGATCTCATTAGATAGGATTGAGATGCCGTTAAAGTACGTCAGGAGATGCTCGGGGTCAATTCTCCGTATATCTGCAATCATGCTTTGCGCCTCGGAACTCGTCCAGAATTCGTGTTGCGCACCTGTGAAAAGATTTTCGTGGTAGGCACCGTGCCATTCGACAAGCTGGCCACAGTCGACGATCCCAATATAAGTCTGACAGTCGCCAAGGAGTAGCGTCTGATGCGTTATAAACCGCAGGCGGAGTGCAATATCTGACTGCTCCTGGCTGGTCGCCGCACTGATCCGCGGCGACCGCTTCGACGCCTCTTGTCGTAGCTTCTCTGCCTCGCGTGCTACACGCCAGAGCCTTTGGAACTCATCGACTTCGAACCCGAGTGCTACCACGGTGACCTCGACGTGGCCCCAGCGCGGTACCCGGTCGCAGCGAAGTACGCCCGCGACTGTTGTATGACTGATCGCCCCATGCGTTCGTCTCGCGATGTCACGGAGGCTCGGCTCGCCGCCGTGCAGGAGTGCCCGCTGCAAAGCGTCACGCAACGCTTGAAGAGCGGCGTCCTCACCAGGACCTCGTAGGTTGTTAGCGTGGTTTGCCATGGTGCGCATCAGGATCCCACGCCGGTCCAAGCTAGGTCCGGAGAGGGCGCACTTCTGTAAGCGCCTGTAAAAGACTGTATTGGATCGGCAAAATTTGGAGCGGTTCGTCAAGGGTGAGCTCAGGGCACTGAAAAATAGAGACACGCAGTCGAAAGGAGGCGCAGAAATGCGCAAATCACGATCTGGTGCCGCGCCTATCCCCTTGCGATGGATGGTGATTTTGACCGCAGCCTCGCACGCCATATTTGTAGTGGGAACCCTCACATTTGCGGAAACAAAAAGCTGGCCATCAGCCCTGCTGGCCGGGCTCGTTGCAGCTGGCTCCATGATCGGCGCCCTGCACCTGACCGTAGAGTCATAAATGTCACGAATGCCGAAGCGCCACGCTCGTCCCCCTCCGCTCGCTGGGCCCACCGGGCTGGAGGTGGCGAAGGTATGCAATCGAGCGCACTGGGATGTTCGGAGCGCGCTGCCAGCAAAGAGGTGTCAGTTCGCCGAGTGCCCCACAAACTGCATATCGGCTATGCCAACTCGGCAGCGGCGTCGTCGAGGTAGTGCGCGACGCGTGACCAGATGTTCCGCTGATGTTCGGTACCGATCGCATCTGCAGCTGCCGTTGCATAGAGGTCGGCGAGACGTTTGACCAGTCCGATGGTCGCTCGGCGGAGTTCGATACTGTCTGGTCCGGCCGTAGGCGCGGGGTGTATCACAGACGCGGTGTGGGCATGGTCGACTTCCAGCACCCTGACCGCATGCTTGACGGCGTCAGCGTAGAACGCCCAGTCTTGCGCGGCTGGTCCCTCAGCGGTAGCGGTTGCTGCGTGCGCGGCGAGCGAGAGCGCCCGCAGTACAGAACTGTCGTCGGGATTGACTGTCGCGGGCAGGGTTTCGGTGATGCCGAGCAGCAGGTCGCGCAGGGTGACCGGTGTGGTTGACATGGTTGTGCCCTTTCGCAGAGGTTGACGTGTCCGCCCAGGGGCGCAAAGCTTGTTCGCCGTGCAGGGCGCATGGCTGTCGAGTTAGTCCCACCAGTCCGTTGGCGCTGGTGAAACGTCGGGGAGGGCGGGCGGCTCGTGTTTTCCGGCCCTGGTGCCTTCGGGCTGGCGACAGTTGCGGAACGGGCCGTCGACGGCGAGCAGGATTTGCAGGTGGTGGTCGAAGTCGAGCCACCAGCCGGCTTTGGCTTCGGGTTGCCAGCGGGCGGCTTCCCAGCTGGTCCACAGGAGGGTGAGTCGGGCGATGGCTTCGGCGTGGTCCCACCACTCGGCGCACCAGCGCAGTCGGGGGTTGCCAGGGATGCGGTGCAGGAACATCGGGGTGAAGTAGCCGATCACCCAGGCTTCGAGGCTGGGGTACAGCGGCGGGTGCTGCTCCTGCTCGGTCGCGCTCGTGGGCGCCGGTGTGGTCATCGGGCCAGTCCGGCCGTGCGGCCCGCGGTGTTCGCGGGGACAGCGGTTGCGGGCGTGCGGCGGGCGACATCACGTGGCATGGCGCCGGGATGGTTCAGCCCGCTGGGGTACCACTCGCCGGCCAGTTGCGCGGCGTTGCGCTTCGTGGCGGCGGTATCGCGGCTGGCGGCGCCGATGTGGTTTGCATTGTCCGGCATGCCGTCGACGGCGTGTTCGTCGACGCCCTTCGTGGCCGGATTGTCAGGTGTTGCTGCGTCGGCGAGACCGTGCGCGATTTCCTGGCCCGCACGCTCGGCGAGCGCAGCACGGAGTGCCTCGACGGCGGCGTCGCCGCCTGGCCCGAGCCGGTGCAGTTCGGCAAGGTAATCGGTCGGGTCGATCCCGGTGGTGAGGCGGATCTGTTCGTCGGCGACCGCTGTATCGAAAGCGGCCGGACCGACGAGAGGCTCATCGCTGGTGCCGAGGGCGCCGGCTCGGGTTCCCGGACCGTATGGCCGCATCATCGGGGTATGGGCCATCTGCTCTGCGGCGGTACGCATCGCGTCGGCGCGCGGGGTGCCGTTGCGTACGGCCTCGTCGTACAGGTGCATCGGCCGCGGGTACATGTCCCGGAGCCGGTCTTCGACCGTTTCCGCGGCGGCGCGTGCTTCGGGGAACTGCTCTTCGCGGAGCCGAGCGGTCCGCCACACGGTGGCGAGGTCGTAGAGGTCTGCGGTGGCGACCCAGTTCGGGTCGAGCGTCTGGTTGATGAGGCGCCGGTCGTGCGTCGCGCGTTGCCGGGCGGCGTACTCGGCGAGCCGGTCGCTGTGCTCGCGGAGCTTCCCAGCCTGTTCCTGCTGACGCTGCTGCGCTTGCGCCTGCGCTTCCTCCCGTCCTTGCTTGCGGCGGCGCTGTTCGGCGGCGAGTCGGGCCAGGGCCTCGCCGAGGGTCCCGAGGACCGCCAGAGCTTGGCCGGCGCGTTGGGTGATCTCCGCAGCGATGTCTGGGTGCTGCTCCTGTCCGAGGTCCATCAGCCTTTCCCCTATCTGCCGTGGCCGACGCCCGGCCCGGGTTGGCGTCGAGAATCGTTGGGGCGCGTTGGCGGCATGGTTGATGGCCGCGTTGATGGCGGTGCTGCGGTCACGTCCGGGATGTGGCCGTGGGGCATGCTGTTGCGGGTGCTGGCCGATCGCAGGAGCCGCGCGGCGGTACGGGCGGCGCGTGCCTGGTGCAGACGACGTTGGGCGTTACGCAGCTCGGCGAGGGAGTCGGCGAGCATCGACATGTTGCGGATCAGCCGGAGCATGGCGACTGTCGCGTTGCTGTCGCTGAGCTCTCCGGCCAGCCGCAGGCGCCGCGACATCGAGCGCAGCGCTCCTCGGCGGCCGGTTGACGGCAGCGGTCGCCGGTACGGCTCTCGGGTGGCCCGGTCGAGGGCCTCGGCCGCGCGGTGCAGCGGACCGCGCTGATCACCCTCCAGTAGGCGGGCAGCAACGGTGAGCGTGTCGGCCGCGGCGTACGCGGCGGCGCTCGCAGCCGCTCGATCCGTGCCCGGCTGTCCGATCAGGTCGGCAGCGGCGCGAACCGCGCTGGCGGCGTCGTCATACAGCTCGGCTTGGACCAGCCGTGGAGGCGGCGGGACCGAGCCGGTGGGTTGACCCCAGCGACGACGCAGCTGCGGCAGCGTGAGGTCAGGTGCGAGCCGGCCGCCGCCGTACCAGATCGGTTGACCCGCAGCTGTGGTGTGGCTCGCCAACGCCACGGCGTAACCGGTGACCTGCCCGGGGTGCACTTCACTTGTTCGGGTCCGAACGAGTAGCCCGGTGTCTCGCAGGAGCGCGAAGAACTGCTCCTGGCTGTCGGCGACGGCGGCGGCGTGGCGGACCTGGCGGCGCAGCTGGTCGCGAGGGCGTTCACGCCGACCGGTGCGGGCGGCCTTATGCACCTCGCGGGTGGTCGGTCGGGTGTGTGCGGTGCGGTCAGCGGGACCGACCCGGTGCAACCCGTAGCGTTCCTCAAGGTCTCGGCATGCCGCCTGGGCGAGCCATCGGTCGTTACGTGCCCACGCTGTGCGCCGGTCCTGCCGAACGAGCGTCGCAACGATGTGGATGTGATCCGGGGCGTGCCGTACGGCGACCCATCGAACTGCGCGGGAGTCGCCGTGCGGTGCGAGTCCGACCTTGGCCATGACCTCGGCGCCGATTCGCGCCCACTGCTCGTCGGTGAGCCACCGGTCTTCGGGGTGGGTGCGGATCGAGCAGTGCCAGACCGGCTGGCGTGGCGGGTTGACCCCGCGCCGCACCGGTTGCTCCAGCAGGTCGACGAGCTTGCGCAGATCCGGTTTACCGTCCGGGCCGATCGGCGGCTCGAGGCTCGACAGCGGCCCGGCGCCGTCCCACGCGGCGACCAGGTGCGGATCGACGTGCTCTTCGCGTCGCCCCGGCCCGTACAGGTAGCGCAGTAGCCCGTGCACCCGACGGCCTCGGCCGATCTTGGGGATCATCGCAGGGCCCGGTCGATCCGGGCGATCACGTCATCGACCCGCCGCATCCGCTGCTCGCACAGCGCCGCGGCCCGCGCCAGCCAGGCCGGTACGTCGCCGGTGGCGTGTAGCGCCGTGATGCCCTGGTTGAGGTTGGTGCCGATCCGCCCGACCGCGACCCGGGCGTCGAACAGTTCTACCTGAAGCTGCGCGAGGGTTTCACGGCCTAACGTCGTCGGCTGGTCACCGCGGGCGGCGGCCAGGCCGGCTTCGCCGACGAACCCGGTCGGCGTCAGCCCCGCGGCGGCGGCTGCCGCCGCGATGTCGGCGATCTCCTGCTCGGTGTACCGCGGAGCGATTCGTGCGGGCCGCCCAGGGTAGAGGTGGCGCCGGTCGCGGCCACGACCGGAACGCGGCGACGCGTTGGCATCCTTCGGCGAGTGTTGCTCGATCACCAGGCCACGGTCGCCGACCGCCATTGCCGACACCGTTAGCGCTTACGACGGGTCCACCCAGCGACGACGCATCGTCGCTGCTCAACGGCTGACCGCGCCCGGTCAACCGTCGCTCCGGTAACCGGAGCCTATAACTTGCTCCCGCAACTCAGCGGGAGTCCATCCACTCTGGTTCCAGGGCGCTACGGGTCGGCTGCGCCGGCACCAATGGGCAATGGCGAGGCGCGCCTGGCGGTGGCTGCCGGCCGTGAGCCATCCATTCCGATGCGTCGGTTCATGGATGCGTCGGCGGGCGCGGCGTTTGCTTGGCTACGCCTCCTCGGCGCGCTCCTGGTCGTAGCGGGTCAGCACGTACTGGACGCTGCTCTTCGTCCATTGCCCGCGCCCGGACGGCGTCGCGACCTGTTCGGCGTTGAGGGCGGCGGCGATCTGTGCCAGCGAGTTGCCGGCGGCGCGGAGTTCAGCCGCTCGCGGGGCGCCCTCGGGAAGCGCTGCGGGCGGTCGCCCGAGCCGTACGCCGCGGTCGCGGGCGGCAGCCATCCCTTCAGCGACCTCGGGTCGGGTCGGGCGGGGTTCGTTCTGCGGCATCCCTGCAGCGTACAGAAAAAGGTCTGAGAAAAGACAGCCCACCCCTAGACTTGTCTATACCATTTATTATACGCTTGTGGTGAAGGCGCCCGACAGGTGCTGGAACACCGGCCGGGCTGCGGAAACAACCACCACTGCGAAAGGTGTTTCCAATGACCAACCCTACGTCCTCCGACGCCGGTCAGAGCCGTCCCACGGCGCCGCCCATCGAAGACCTGATGCGTCTGGTGGCGTGCTACTCCAACCGCGACCAGGTGGAGGCCGCCGGATTCACCTTCGGCACCGACCTCAAGCTCGGCGATGTCGCGGCGATCGACTCGCGGGGACGGTGGCGTGTCGGTGTCATCGTGCGGATCGGTCGACTCAACGCCGCCGTGGAGCACACGACCGAAGGTGCCATCCGCGACGCGGCTGACCCGCGCAGCTCCTGGACGGAGCCGTTCCGGTCGATCAAGACCGCCCGCTTCGCGGAGATCGCTGTCCGTCCCGCCGCCGAGACCGCCCCGTCCGGCGATGGCGCGACGGCGTCCGCCCGGCTCGACGGCTGACCTTGCGCTCCGGCTGGCCGCGTACGCGATGAGGTCCTGCGCGGCCAGCCGGCCACCCGATCCCGCGCTCTGTCTGGAGGAACCCATGTCGAACGAAGCAGCCCCGGCGGCCGGCGACGCACCTGCCGCTCACCCGGCCAGCAGCCACGACTGTCAGCGTGACACCGCCGCCGCCCTCCTCGATGAGGTGATCACCCGCATCCACCGCCGCTACCCCGACGCCGTCATGGCGTACCTCAACCATCCCAGCGACGATGACGACGACCGCATCATCCTATGGGATCTCGCCGGCGACGGTCGGCCGCTGTGGCCCGACGAGGACGGCGAAGTGTCCCAGGGCGCGGACGACCCTGGGGAGCGTCTGTGGCTCGGCGAGCGTGACGGCGACCCGTACGCGGAACTCGCTGAGATCAACCGGCTGCTCACCGCGGTCTACCGCGAGCGCGGAGCGGCTCTGTTCGAGCCCGGCGAGCTGGGCGGCGGCTGGTACCTGCCCTTGGACCGCAGCTAGGACCACCGGCCTGCGCGAAGCGCTGCCACGCGGCACTCCCACAACCAGTCAAACCCGCTCCTCAGCGCGAAAGGCGGCCGGCAATGCCCGAAACCACGACCCATGGACCCGAGCGCTCCAACGGGCGGGCTGCCACCCCCGTTACCGAGTACGACCACAACGGCAACTGCGTCGGCTGCGGCACGAACCGCAACGCCCCGTGCCGCCTGGCGTGCCCGTTCCAGACCGGTGTCTTCGGCGAGTCGACCATCCTGCGGGCGACGGTACGACGCCTGGCAGACCACCGAGTCACCGACGGCCAGGCCCGACGTCTCGTCATGCGCGAGCTGGGCTTTGTCGAGTGGACCGTCCGCCGCGATCGGCGTCGCAGTGGTTACCATCTTCGATCCGCGATGGTCGCCGCCGCAGTCGAGCTCGTGGGCGAAACACACGCCACGCCGCTGGTCGAGCAGGCACGCGAGTTCCTCACCGACTTCCTCGTCGTGGAGTGGGGCGCCGCGCCACAGCCGATGCGGGCCCTGGTCGTCTACCTGCACGGGATGACCGCCGACCTCCAGGACATCGGCCTCTCGCTGTACGCCGCAGCGGCGCGCCTTGACGGTGCCCACTTCAACGCCAAGGACTTCGGCGAAGTCGACAGCTGACCTGCGCCGAATCCACCAACTCTTCGTCACCCGAGCCGAACCCGCCAACCCACTGACGCACGGGTCCTCCTATGACGCGTCAGCTGCCGACATCGCGACGGATTCGTGCGGCTCGGCCACTCTGCGACCACATGAAGGAGCCCAGCATGACCAGCACTGACGTGTACGGGCTGCGGCCCGGGGACCGCATCACGGTATCCCCTGGCGCGGCCAAGAGCGGCCACACATACCGCACCCTCGCCGTCGGCTTCGCCCTCGACGTCACCTCGGTCCGGCCCGATCACCAGGGCGACTTCGAGGTTAGCGGCATCGAGTTGACGGCCCGCGGTGCGTGGCGCAGCGGCGTCCCGAGCCGCTCGGTGATCCTCCCGCGTGGCGCGTACAGCATCCCCGTCCGCGTCGGCGACAGCGTGGCCGCTTCGGGCATCAGCGCCGCCGCGACGGTGACCGCGGTCCACGTGCGCGCTGACGGCACCGCGGTCGCGGACCTGCTGCTCCCCGAAGGCGAAACGAGGTGCGGGTACAACCTCGTCGACCTCCAACACCGCGCTCGGGCCCCGCACGAGCCCGCGCGTCAGCCGTGCCTGCGCGCACACGCTCCCGAGGCACGGTGCCAGCGATGCCTGGACGCGAACGAACCGGCCACCATGCCCTGCGACGCGGAGGAGTGCTCGGTCACGGCCGTCAACATCGTGCTCGCCCGCCGCGGGCACACGCTCGCGGCCTGCGGACCGCACACCGAGCAGGTCCACCGCATCCTGCAAGACAGCGCTGCCACCACGATCGCGCTGCGGGCGGGCACACGCGAGTGCTACGCCGACGGAACCCAGGTGGCCACCTGCAGGCACTGCGGGCACCCGATCTACGCCTACCCGCCCTTGGCCGGCTCCCGGCGCCCGTGGCGTGGCAACCAGTGGGACGAAACCGGGCGCTGCGACGCGGCGGAGGACCGGACCCGAATCCGCACCCTGCACGAGCCGGCCGAGACCTGCGCCGAGCTCGACTGGGCGCTCGCCGGTGCCGTCTGCGGCCCGACTGCCGATCGGCACAACGAGCTGGACTGCCCGGCCCGGAACCTCCGGTAACCATCCCGCTGTCGGCCGGCCCCGCTGCCAGGGCCGGCCCCGAGCTCTGGAGCGCCAACCGTGACCAGCACCCACCCCGAGTCCGCCCAGCCCGCCGTCCTGGCCGAGGAGCGGCTCGCGCACCCGAACCCGTACGCGTGCGCGGATTGCTCGAACCGGGCGACGCTGAAGCTCAGCCTGTCCGGCGGCGGGCAGGTCACCGTGTGCCGGCCACACGCCGCCGCCTACCGCAACGGCACCGTCAACCGTCACGCCCCCGTCACGCCCGGCTGGCAGCCCAGCACCCCGCTCGCGACGCCGACCGAGACCTGCATGGAGGTGCCGCTGCCGACCGGGCCGGGCACGGTCACGCCCGGCCAGCGGGTCCGCTGCATGCCCGGCTCGCTCCCGGCGCCGGACGGCGGTCAAGGCGACGGCATCCTCCGCTCGATCGGGCCCAAGACCTCCCTGGTCGACGTCGACGGCGGCGGACCCCGGCGGATCCGCAACGACCTGCTGCATCCCTCGGCCGGACCTGCGGTCGCCGCCTGGCGACATGGCCGGGGATACCGCACCACCTTCCCCGACGGCCGGACCTGGCTGCCGAGCTGGGCGTGGCTGGGCTGGACCGTCGCCGAGCACCAGCAGTACGCCGCCGGCCAACGCAGCCTCCCGGAACCGGCACCGGCACCGCAACGCTTGATCATCGTCGTCTGCGGGGCCCGGAAAGCGGACCGCATCGAAGCACCGGCCGGTGAGCTGTATGTCGGCAGCTACCACCAGGCGGCCCGTCGCGCCGCCGAGGCGATCTCCACCCCGGGCACCAGGGTGATGATCCTGTCCGCCTGGTACGGCCTGGTGGAGTTGTCCGACATGCTGCTGCGCTACGACGCGCGGTTCGGCCAAAAGCACACCGTTACCCGGGACGGGCTGCGCGAACAGGCTGAACAGCTCGGCCTGCTGGACGTCCCCAACGTCGTCGTCCTCGCTCCGGCGTCGTACGCACACCTCGCCCGGTTCGTCTGGCCGCACGCGACCTGCCCGCTGGACGGCACTCGTGGCATCGGCGAACAGCTGCGCCGCCTCGCGGCGCTCACGGCCGGACTGACCACGATCGTGCCCGCTCCTCGAGCCAACGCCGTGCCGCCCCGGTCGCACCACAGCGTGACGGGTGAGCGGCACGTCATCGGCGCCTATGGCGGTCCCATCCACCTCGACCTCGCCCGCCTCACACCCCCGCGTACGCCGACCCCGGCCTGTCGGGCGCGGCGGCGGCGAAACGGCTGGGTGACGACCCAGGAGCCGCTGAATTGCCCGCAGTGCGCGGTGATCCAGGCCCGCCGCCAGGAGTTGCATCGTTGGTGCGCAATGGTCGAACGGCTCGCCCGCAGCAGCACACCAGGCCACGCCCGCCGCTCCACTCGCGCTGACCGACCCCGACCAACCCGAGACCCAGCGACCAGGCCGGGCACGCGACGGACGGGAGGGCAACCGCCGCAACGCCGCGGGCTGGGCCGTGCGGGCCGCTCACGCAACCCTGTCGTTCCGGTTCCAAGCGATGATCCGGCCGCGACGGGCCGGTCCGGGGCGGCGGACCCGTGGCCACCCGTTGTACGAGCTCCACCCACCGCTACGCCTGTCGTTCCGGTTCCAAGCGATGATCCGGCCGCGACGGGCCGGTCCGGGGCGGCGGACCCGTGGCCACCCGTTGTACGAGCTCCACCCACCGCTACGACTGAAGAACGCCGCCGCCGGCGGCGCCCGCACCGAGGAAGCACGTGGCCGGACTCGACCACCTGGGCCACCACCAGGGCAAATGCCTCGACCCGTAGCGGGTCCGCTAACGGTTCGCCGACACCATCACTGTGCACCACCAGGTCTGTAGCGCAGCCAGCGTTGACGGAAGCGCTACGGCCAGCCGTACCAGAGCCTCCGCACCTCCGCTGCATCCCAGAGCACCGCAGCCCGGACACAGCGCCGAACTGGAAGGACCACGCCGTGACCACCCTGACCAGCCACCCCGCCGACGCCGAGCCGAGCGACACGCGACCGGCCGCGAGGCCGGTACTAGCGGAGGTCACCGACGCGCGGACGCTGCGCCAGATCAGCCGGGCTGAACAGGACCGGCTCAACGCAGACGCCGAGGTCGAGCGGCGCGCTCGCGCGGCCAAGCTGGAACTGGAGCTACAGGACGCCCGCCGCGCCGCGGCTCGCCGTGAGCGCGACGCCGCCGAGCGCGAACAGCGCGAGCGCCGCAAACGTCGGCAGACCCGCCGGGCTGCCCGCTGGGCGCGGCTGACGACCGTGGTCCCCCGGGTGGCGGAGTGGGCGTTGTTCAGCCTGCCGATCATGTTTCCGATGGCGGTCGCCTGGGTCGGGCAGATCCGCTTCGCGATGGACGTCATGCATTGGCCGCTCCCGGCTGCGATCGTCTTCGCCGCCGGGTTCGAGCTATCCACCGCCTACGTGGCTCGACTGGACTGGCGCGCCCGCGCGGCCGGCGACTCGTCGCTGCTGTTCCGCGCTGCCACCTGGGGCTTCGCCGCGGGGGCTGCGGTCATGAACTACTGGCACGCAGCCGGCCCGAACTTCGCTCCGACTGGCGAGGCCGTCTCCTACGGGCTGATGTCCCTGACCGGCGTCATCCTCTGGGAGTTGCTGTCGACCTACCGGCACCGCACCCGGCTGCGCGCCGAAGGCAAACTCCCGCCCGCCCGGCCCCGGTTCGGACTCGCCCGATGGCTGCACATGCGCCCGATCACCCGCATCGCTTGGTTGCTGACGGTCCGCGACGGCTACACCACCACCGACCTTGCCTGGCGCGCCGCTGTCGACGCGATCGAGCAACACGGCTCAGCCAAGCTGGCCCGAAAAGCGATTCGCCGTGGACGTCCGGCGTCGCGCCCAGCTACGGCAAGCCCCGACAGCCCGGAGCAGGCAGTCGACGACCTTCCTGGGCACGACACCCGCTCCACGGGTCAGGCCCCGCACGACGAAGCCTCGAGAACCGTCGCGCCGCTGCGAGACAGCACGGGCGAGACGAGCGAGACGACCGTGGGCCGCGAGACGCACACGCGAGACGAGACGACCGAAGGCAGCGAGACAGGCCGGGGAGACGAGACGACCGGCGGCAGCGAGACGGGCGAGAGAGACGAGACGACCGGCGGCAGCGAGACGGGCGAGAGAAACGAGACGACCGTCGGCGACAAGACAAAGCCGGGAGACGAGGCGTCCGTCGGCCCTGAGACGAAAGTGGGAGACGAAACGCCTGCTGGCCGCAAGACCAGAGCCAGAGACGAGACCGAAAAGCCCCGCAGCTCTACCGCCCGTCGTGGGACTCGTAACCGCAGCAACGGTCAGCGCGGCAGCACTTCTCGTGCGGGCAGCGCTGCTGGTCCAAAGGCCCGGCGAGGTGGGTCAGGTGCGTCCCTGCGGACGCAGATGCTCGCCTACGCCCAGGACCGGATCGCGCAGGGGGTGCCCGTTACTGGCAAGGAGCTCGACGTCGCGTTCAACACCAACAACTACGGCTCCCGAGTCCTGCGAGAACTCGCCCGCTCGCGAGTCGACGGCGCCTGAACGCGTCGGCCCGTCGCGGCAAGCACGCAACAGAACCAACAGGGTCTCCGGGCCGCCACCGCGCGAGAGCGAGACAACCATGGGCATGATCTTCTATCCGGCCGGGTTCGAGCTGTACGTCGACAACCCCGGCTACGGAGAACTCTTCGTTGTCGCATCGACCGAACCGTTCCCCGGGGAGCCCCTCGTCCACGAGGAGTGGCAGTTCGACCTGTACGGAACCGACCTCGGCCAGTTCCTGGCCCAAATCATCGACCGGGCCCTCGACACCGACCCTGTCCGGCCAGGCGGGATTCGGCTGCCGACATTCATCACCGGCGCGGTGGCGGCCGTGCTGCTGCCCGCCCTGCAGCGGGCGACCATCCTGGCGATTGGCGGCTCCGACCGGTATGAGCGGACCTTTCCCGACACCGACGAGGCGCCCGCCGGGCCGCTGTGCGTCAGGTGCAATCTTGGCACCGGCTACTCGCCGGGTGCACTTCCCTCAACCTGGTGCGAGCAGCACGGCCATCGTGCATACGGCGTCCGGAGCAGGCGGTGGGAACTTGCTCGGCGGGCCCACGATCACGACCTTGCGATGTGGAAATGGGAACGGGCCCGCGAGCGCGAGCGAGCTGGCTTGGAATCGCAGGGTTGACGGAGACGCTATCCGTCACGACCCCAGCGTTACGGGTCACCGCTGCATCCACGGTCGCCGAGCACGCTCGGAGCGACATCGAGCGGTGCCGGCCGACAGCCGGCGGCAGGAGGAACGACCACCATGACCGTCACGACGCGAAACCCCGTCGAGGTATGGACGATCGATGCCGTCCGCAAGCTGCCCGCCACGGTGGACATCGAGACTGCCGGCGCTGTGCTTGGCATCGGCCGTTCCAAGTCCTACGAGCTGGCCAAGGCCGAGGAGTTCCCGGTCCGGGTGCTGCGCATCGGCCGGCGCTATCTCGTCCCGACGAACCTGCTCTTCAAGCTGCTCGGCGTCGACGACGACACCGATAGCGGCCGGCAGTCAGCGGCGGCCTAAAGGTAGCGGCAACCCGAGCCAGATTCAACGACCACAGGTGGCTGCTTCGCCCGGATGGTTCGCCATCCGGGCGAAGTGCGCTTGTGAGGTCTCCGCCCGGTGACGGCTTGGCCGCATTGCCGTGCGTGTCGGTCGCCGTTGCGTACCTGCCCGATCGGTGCGGCATCAGATGCTGGCAGTGACGGAGCTCGGTGACCCTACCAGGACGTCAATTACTGGCCCACCGGCATCGAGCGTTCCCCAGCACGTCATCACTCTTCGTGGCCACATCCGCCGTTGTTCTCACACGCGAGCGTTGTCTGCGGCAGATGTGGAGACCGAGGCCTTCGTCCCGCAGCCAGCGACTATTCCGCTCGTACTCGTCGGGTGTCCGCCAACTACTTACTTCACGCGTGAGCGGGCGTTGGTTCGGTACGCTGGCCGCGGCTTTGGAGGTGTCTGGCGAATGGCGGTGTCCGGCCTGCCCGATGGCAGCTGGTGGGTCGACGACCCGATCGATGAGCCGGGCGAGGACCTGCTCGGGCGCGGCCCGTTCGTGGCACGTGCGATCGCCCTGCTCGACCAGATCGGCTCCCGGCCGAGCAGCACGGTGATCGGCCTGGTAGGCCCGTGGGGCAGCGGCAAAACCAGCACGATCCGGATGATCGCGGCGGGACTCAACCCTGACCGGTGGGGCGTCACTTGGATCAACCCGTGGGCTTTGTCCGGTCCTGACGCGGTCGTCACCGAACTGCTCGGCGCGATCCGGGCCGCGGTGCCGGAGAAGACCACCGCCGGCGCACGGGTCCGGCGTCAGCTTTCCCGTTACGGCGTCCTGGCCACGCCAGCGCTGTCCATGGTGCCGGTGGTCGGTAGCGCCGCGACCGCGATGGCCAACGAGGCCATACAGCGGCTTACCGACCAGGGAACGACTCTCGGGGAACAGGCGGACCAGGTCCGGGACGCCCTGTACACGCTGGCCCGTCCGACGCTGGTCGTCATCGACGACGTCGACCGGCTGCAGCCCGAGCAGCTCCTGGCGGTGTTCCGGGCGGTGCGGGTGCTGGGCCGCCTGCCGCACGTGCACTACGTCCTCGCATACGACCAAGAAACCATCCTTGACGTGCTGTCGACGACCCCGATCGCCGACAAGCACGGCGCCCGGGCTGTCGCGTTCCTGGAGAAGATCGTCACGTTACGCCTCGAGCAGCCGCCGGTCCGTCTGGAGCATGCTGAGTCCCTGTTCAACAGTGGCTGCGCTGGCGCGCTCGGCCGGGCGTCCGCGTCGTTGAGCGAGGACGCGCAGCGCCGTATGGTCGAAGAACGTGAGGCGCTGCTGCTGCGGGTTCTGACCGAGCCGCGCAGCGTGGCCCGGCTGCTCGCCCAGGTCGATATCTATCTGCCGCTGGTCGGCGCCGCCGAGGTCGACGTCGTCGACTTCATCACCCTGACGTTCCTGCGAATTACCTATCCTCGCCTGTACCAGGCCATCGCCAGGCATCGCGGCGGCCTGGTCGACACCACCGACGTCGCCGACCTCCGCGCGGAATTCGATGAGGCGGCGCTGGCCCGGCTCGACGTCCCGGCGCCGCACACTGGTCGCGTCGCGAACGCTCTGCAGCGGCTCTTCCCGCGTTTGACCACCGACCCGGTGAGATCGATAGTGGCCCAGCACCGGCGGCGAGGGCAGCGGCGGATCAGCGACCCCGACTACACCGAGCGGTACTTCGCCCTGACGTCCATTACCAGCGAGATCAGCGACGGCAGCCTTGTCCGGGCCATCCGGGAGTTGGCCGAGGGACGCCGCGGCATGGCGACCGAGGATCTCACCATGGCGTTGCGACCCGACCTCACCGACGCTCACGCGTGTGCCCGGACGGCCCGGACGCTCCGGCGGGCCGCGTCGCTGTCCGCGGAGCTGGCCGGCAGCGAAGCCGCCGTGGTGATCCCGTACGTGTTCGAGCAGTTCGACCACCTTCGCATTCCCGCGGCGGGCGGGTTCGGTCCTGATGAGGAAGCGACTGTTTGGCTTGCGGCACTGCTGCAACGTGCCGACGGCGCGCCGCTGCCCGTCACCGCCCCGGACGATTCTGGTCTGCTGCCGTACTTGTTGAAGGCGATCCGGATGGCGGTACCCGAGCCGGCCGACGCCGCCATCGCGCGTCTCGCTGCCCAACCTCCCGGCTCGTCGTGGCTTGCGGACGTCGTTCGGGCCACCTACGAAGCGGCGTGGGCGCGGGTACAGGCGCACACGCGCCTCGGCGACACCGCCCCCGTGGAGCCGGTGAGCGTGTACGTCTCCCGGCTGGAGTCGGCTTTCGGCGACGCGGAGGTCGACCGGCGAATCACCGCCGCCGTCGACAGTGGTCTACCAATCGTGGATCTCGCGGCTCGACTGGTCGATATTGAGGTCGTGTTCGCGTCCGGCGGCCCTCATACCCGCATCGGTGGGTTCGACGCGACGGCGTTCTTGGGGCGTATCGGACGCCAGCGTGTCTCCGCGGTGCGGGCGCACCTGGACAGCGCTGCGGCGAGCACCCGGCTCGGCGCGCTCGACCGCGCCGACGTGTCGTGGGCGAACCGGCGCCGGTTCGCCGCCTGCACCCTTATCGAGGCACTTGACGCCGGCACTACAGAACCGGGAAGGCTGCTGCCGACCCCGCCCGAGGCGCAACGCCACCCCTTCACCAGCTACCGTCCGTCGTTGTTGAACGATGGAGGCGAACCGCTCGACCTGACGCTGCAAATCGCCGTGCTGCTGCCTGCGGGCGACGAATTTCCTGCACGGGTCCACAGCGGATGGGGTCCCTCAGCCGGCACACGTGAAGAAGTCCTGCTCGCCGCGATGCGACGCGCACCGATCAGCGGCTGGCTCCGGGCCCGCCACTCCGACTGGGGCATAGCCGCTGAACCCTGGGCCATCAGCGACGCTGACGGTCGCCACCACACCACCGCTCAGTCCAGTGCTCGAGCCGCCACGCCCGGCGCGCTCGGCCTGCGTCAGGCATTTCCGGTCAGGGTCGGCGCCCAGCTGACCACCGGTCACACCGCGCAGAGCCCGAACCAGCAGTCGCTGCTGCTGACCGTCGGTATCGGATTCCACCTAGCCGAACTCGACGAACAGCACCGACCTGCGGAGGCGCGGGCCCGCGTCGTGCCCCTTCCCGCAGCGTTCACCCTGCACGGCTTGTTCGAGCTCGCTGACGCGCTCGTCCGGTGCACGCAGACGGCGAAAGCGCTGTGGACGCAACTCGACGACCAGTCACCCCCACCCGAAACCGCGCTCCTGCACCTGTCGCTGACAACCGCCGAAGGACTCCCCGCGGTCATCGACCTCAGCACCTACCCGCGGCACGGCGCCGCCGTCCGTAGTCAGTACTCTAAGATCTACCAGTACCGGTACCGGTACCGGTCCGGCGATATTGTGGCGGCGGCGTTGCGGGACTGGCTGAGCGAGGCCGGCTACCGGCACCACGAGCAGACGATCCTGGACATGTGGGACCCGGCCCTCTAATCACTGCGAGATCTGACCCCTCGGCGGGCCGGTCTCGTCCGTCACGGCCAATCAGCGGCTCACGGACGTGTTCGCCGGTCCCGGCGGGAGTGTCAGACGTACACCGGCTTGACGAGCGGCGGAGTGCGTCTGGTGATGGGGCACATTGGCACCCGCTAGGTCCTGGCGGGCCAGCCGGGCGGCGGTCATCACATCGCGCTGTCGCGCAGCGTCGGGGCGGACGACGATGGCGATCGTCTGCCGGCCGGCGAGCTGGCGAAGGTTGGCCAGGGTGACGTCGGGTCGCCGCGGTTCGACGGCAGCGCGGAGGCGTTCGATGCCGACAGCGGTGGTTCGGCGGCCGGCGAGCACGATGCTCGTGGGCGGCAGATCGAGACGGTTGAGACCGATCGCGCCACCACGGACCGACGCGGTGAGCAGTTGTCCGCCCGCTGGAGAGCGTTGACCGCCGGGTTGCGAGGCTCTTGCCCGGTCAGCGCTCGAAGCCGGCTGTCGCCCGCTGATGGCGTGGGGATGCCGGGACGTCACGGTGTGGTCGACGGTCACGGCGGCGAACCAGTTGCGTACCGTCGCAGTGTCAGCGACCGTGCGGGCGTGGTCGGGCGAGGCGGTGGCGTAGGCGCCGGCATCGCCGGCCCATGCCACGGTGAATTGTCCGGCGCCTGGCTGTGGCCGGTCTCCGTCGAAGGAGCAGACGACGACGATGCTGGCGTTGCCCTGTCGGACGCCGGGCTCGGCGAACGCGGCGTTGACGGCGTGCCGGGCGATCTCGACGGCCTTGTAGGCGCCGACGAGGACCGCTGAACGGCCGGCGACCTCAGCCGCGAGGTGCGCCGCGTCGCGGTCGGCGGGATCAACGCCGACGCCCTCGCACAGCACCCAGGCGGTGTGGCCGGTGTGTGGATCGTGCTCGACCCAGGTGGCGGCTGGAGCATCGGGCGGGCAGGCTCGCGCGAACTCGTGCCCGACGATGCTGGGATCGGGATATCCCCGGGTGCCCATGGCCATGGCCGGCCGCGGCGGCGGGTCCGGTGCGCTCGCTGCCTCGTCGCTAGCGTCCTGTGGCGGGAAGACTGCTTCTAAGACGGTCAACGGTTCGAGATGCAGCCGCAAGGCCAACTCGACCGACAGGCGGGCCGCGTGGTTTGGGTCGACGTGGGCGACATCAGCGAGGAGCGGGGCGACCGACCGGACGGTGTCGACCCGCCGGATGAACAGTTCGAGGCCTGGGTCACGACCAGTCGTTGTCAACTCTTGTTCGCGTTCGTCGAGCCGGCGCAGGCGGGGAGCCAACTGGTGCTCCAGTACGACGTCGGCGAGTGGGCGGCGTGCGTCGTGCAGTGTCGCCGCTGCTTGTGCCGCTCCGTGCCGCGCGACCAGGAATGCCGGGTCGGTGCCGGTGGGCAGCATGATCGCCTCGATCGGGCCGGGCCACCTGCGCACCAGCCGGTATGCCTTGTCCAGTGCGGCCTGGCCGGCTGCGTCGGCGTCGAAGGCCAGTACGAGCGGTGTTTGTGCAGGCACCGTGGAAGCCAGGAGCTCGACCTGGTTGGCGGTGAGTGCGGTGCCGCACGGGGCCGCCAGCAACAGCTTGCGGTCGCCGTGGGTGCTGGCGAGCGCGACCGTGTCGGCTGGTCCCTCCACCAGCAGAACTGCTGATGGTGCCGGGTTGACGGGTAGCTGTTCGGCGAGTCCGTAGAGCAGGGCGCTCTTGTGGTAGATGGCGGTCGTGGTGGTGTTGCGGTACTTCGGGGTGCCGTCGCGGCCGGACAGGTCCCGGCCGGTGAACGCGACAACGTCGCCCTGCGCGTTGCGGATCGGGAAGGTTACCCGGTCGCGGAACACGTCGATGTGGTTGCCGTTGCGGGCGGTGGTGATCAGGCCGGCGTCGAGCAGTTCTGCGTCGGTGAAGCCGTTGGCGCGGAGGTGGTCACGCAGGATCGTCCAGCCGGCCGGGGCGTAGCCGATCGTCCACGGGGCCGTTGATGCGCTGGCCGCGACGATGCCGCGGCTGTGCAGGTACGCCAGCGCGCGGGGCTCGTCGAGCAGGTGGCTGCGGTAGAACTCGTTGGCGACTCGGTGGGCGGCAATGAGCCGAGCGGGGTCGGACGAGCGGCTGGCGTTCATGGCCGTCGTGCCGGGCCGCGGAACTGCGGCACCGCCGGTTTCGTCGTGCGCCGGGCGGCGCCGGGACCGCCGTCCTCGTCGTCGGGCAACGGTGCGCTTCTCGGCGCGGGCTCGATGTCGGGCTGCGGGAACACGGGCGGCGTCGGGGCGGTCGGCAGGTGCACGCCGTCGCTGGCGAGCTCGGCCGTCACCCGTTCGCGGTCGGCGGCGTCGCTGATCTGTGCGACCGCCGCAGCGGTCGCCTGCGCCAACGCCGACGCATTGGGTTGGCGGAACCACGGGTCGAGCCGCAGTAGCGCTGGTCGGGCGCCGGATGCGAGCAGGATCGCGGTGCCGCGCCGGAGCGCGCGAACGTCCTCAGGTCCGAGGATGCGTTGCCGACGGACGCTGACCTGCCGTGACGTGGCGCCGCTGGCGTCGCGGGTATGCGACATCGTGGCGACGTCGTGCTCCCCGATGAGCGAGGACACGTCGGCGGCGAAGCGGGGGTCGTCGCCGCCTGCGCCGATGAGCTTGACGGTGGCGGCGCCCCACAGGGTGCCCATGCCTTTGTCGCCCCAGACGGTGCTGCCCTGCTGGTAGGTCTGCAGGATGGTGACGAGCACGATGGAGCGGCTGCCGTAGTGGCTGTAGAGCAGCGGGAGGTCGGCGAGCGGACAGATGTTGGCGGCCTCGTCGAGCATGGCCAGCATCGGTGGGTCGAGTCGGCCGCCGCGGGACTCGGCCCGGCGAACACCGTGGCGCATTACCTGGTCGGTCAACGCCGCAACCAGCGGCCCGGAAGAGCCAGCGCCGTCTTTCGACAGCAGATACAGCGTGTCGCTGCTGACCGGGAATGCGTCCGGGTCGAATCGTTCGAGGTCGGCGTCGGCGGGTTCGTTGACCCAGGCCATGATGCGCGGGTCCTGGAGGCATTTCGCTGCGGTACGGGCGGTCTCGTAGATGCCGTCGCGGGTCTCCGGGGCGCCGTTCTGCCGGCCGCGCAGGGCTCGTGCGACCTCGGGATAGCCGGAGGCGAAGAGCAGCCCGACCGGTTGGTCCTCGCTTGCGTCGGCCAGCCACGCCTGGACATCACGCATCGAGCCCCGGCTGACCGCGGCGGCCAGGAAGAACGAGGTCAGCAGATCCTCGGCGGCGAGCAGCCAGAAGTCCTCGCCGCGGTCGCGGCGCAACGGCTGCACGAAGTGGCCGGCCACCCGGGCGGCATCCTCCACGGAGCTGATCGACGTCAGCGGATCCCACCACCAGCGCTGCCCCACGCGGGTGATGGCCTGCGGATCGAACACCCACACCCGTCCGATCCGGGCCCTGACCGCGTTGGTGGTGGCCCAGAGATCCGCCTTGTTCGACGTGGCTACCACGGGGCCGGGCGCGTCGAGGATGAGCGGGACCGCGATCGCCGTGGTCTTCTGGGCCCGCGGGCCCATGATGGCCAGGATGCCGTCCTCCCAGGAAGCGCGCAGCTGCGGACCGAACCGCCCGTGTGGCCGCTGCATGGTGCCCAACGCCAGCCCGGTCTGCGCGGCCGGCAACTCGCGGCGCGCAGTGCCGGCCAGCCCCGGGCGCAGTTGCAGCGCTCGTTTCGTCACACCGGCCGGCGTCAGGTCGGCGACCTCATGGGGGCGAGCCAACGACGGCAGCGGATCATCGGCCGCGGTGCGGTGCCGTTCCCACCACACCCACCCGGCGACCACCGGCGCGAGCACCGCGACCAGGAACAGACCGAACACCACGGCAACCGCGACATGGCTGACGTGGGGATACAGCACAGTCCACTGGCCACGCAGCAATGCCACAACGAATCCCGAACCGTAGCCAGGCCCGGGACGTCCGCCGGTCGCGGCGGCGGTCAGCGCGCCAGCAGCCCAGGCCAGCCACGTCAGCACCATGCCGCCCCAGGCGGCACCGAGCAACACGAACGGGGTCAACGGCATGGTGCCCGCGCTGGCCCGGGGCTGCACCGGCTGCTGCGACAGACTCATCGCACACCACCCTGTGCACGCGCCCGACGCCGATGACGGTGCCGACCAGCCGGACGTGGCGGCCGGCGATGCGCGACGGCGAGGGCAACCAGCAGCGCTACGGCAGCGCCACCGTCAACGGGTGACGGCGGTGTCGAGACGAGGCCGCATCCCACGGTCACCGCCAACGCCCCGGCAGCGACGCCCACCGTGAACCGCCGCAACACCTGCCGGCCGGGCCGCCCGGCCCGAGCAACGCGCCCACGAACCGAGAGCCGCGTCATGTGAAACACGCCCCGTTGTCGCAGGGCCCGCCGTCACCATCCGGCTCGAAGCCCGGCAGCGGATCCTGCGCCGCGTCGAGGGTCCGCAGGGGCCGGTTCCGTACGGTCAGGGCGGTTGACTGGACGCCGCCGTCATACGCGATGACGTGCAGCCGGCTCGTCGCTGTAGTCATGCGGCACCACCCCGCACGGCCCGGTCGGTGTCGTAGAGCCGGGCCTCATCGCCGACGAGGCGCATCGCGACCGGCAGACCGGGTCGCTCGCCCGTCTTGATCAAGTACTTGCCGCGTCCGGGGTGGACGCTGCCCGGGAACAGCGCTTCGGGCGCTGCCCATGAGCTGACCAGGTCACGTTCCGGGGTGGACAGGCGGGTGATCCGGCTGATGCGGTCCAGTTCCCGGCCCGGCAGCGCGCCGAGGATCTTGATGGCGGCCCGCTCGAAGAAGCCTCGCGCCTTCGCTCGGTCTTCCTCGGTGGGCAGCGCCTCCAGGTCGTCGAGGCTGTGGGTGATCATGAGGCTGGCCATGCCGCGCTGCCGGTTGAGGCGGGTCAGTGCGTCCGCGTGGTCGACGAGGCCGGGGGCGCCCCGCAACGCCCGCCACAGCTCGTCCATCACGCCGATGAACTGCCGTGGCGGTGCCAATCCCTGTTCAGCGAGCACGGCGGCAGCGTCGACGGTGCCGAAGGCGTAGCTCCAGGTGCACAGCATCGCGGCGGCGACGAGTTGGTCGCCGGCCGCCGACACGTGCGAGATGTCCACCGACACGGCGGGAGCGTCGAGGTCGATCGGTGTGGTGGTTGCCTGGTCGAACACGCCGCGCAGCGACCCTTCGCACAGCAGGGCGAGGGTTGGGACGAGCTCGTCGACGCGGCGGCGGTAGTCGGCGGCGGTGCCGGCGCGGGCTGCGGTGCGGATTTCGTCCGGGCCTTCCTCCAGCAGGGCGAGGACGTCCGGGACGGTGGGTTCGCGGTCGAGCCTGTCGGTGAGGATGTCGATGGCTCGGCCGAGGACGATTTCCTCGGGGTTGGTGACCCGCCCGGCCCGGACCAGCGTGCACAGGGCCAGCAGCAGCGACAGCCGGCGCCCGCGGATCTCCAAACGGAGCCGCAATGCGTCCGGGCCGCTCATCCGGGTCAGCGCTGCTCCCAGGGGTCCGGCATCCAGTGGGTTGATCCGGTCCATGCCGCGCCCGACGGTGATGACCTGCCCGCCGAGTTCACGAATCAGGGGCGTGTAGTCCGGTTTGGAGTCGCCGAGGACCAGGCCGTGCACGCCGTACCCGACCAGTCCGGTGAGCAGCCGCTTGGCCAGACTGGACTTGCCGATCCCGGGCTGTCCCAGCTGGAACATGCCCGGGTTGGTGACCAGACCGCTGGTCAGCCACTGCAGGGGGTCGAGGCAGACGACCTCGCCCCACAGCATGTGCCGGCCGATCGGCACCCCGAGCATCGGGGAGCCGGACCCGGCCACGAACGGGTACAGGCCGCAGAACTGCACGGTCGTGGCCTGGTATTCCATGCCGGGCGCGAGGTGGCTGACCCGGCCCGCACCGGGATTACGCCATCCCCACGACGGCGCGACCGGTTCGGTGCTCAGCCGCGGATCACGGTCCGGTGTGGACTGTCGTTGCACGATGGACTCCTGTCCGCGCGTCGCTAGCGGGGCCACTGGGTGGCCAGTTGGGGAGGGCAGATGCCGCACGGCATCGTGACGACGAACCCGGCGGCCTGATTGGCGCGCAATCGCCGGAGGCGGATCTTCGCCACCTCAGCGCGGCTTTCCGCGTCGGCGACAGCGCGGCCGAGATCGTCCTCGTTGGTGACGGTGACCGTGACGAACATCGACATCAGGCCGACGCCGGCGCCGGAGGCTTCTTCGCGGGCGGCGCGCAGTGCCCGCTCCTTGTCGGCTCGGTCGCGGGCGTTCTCGTCGCGTTTCTGCGCCGCCCGCAATGCGTCGCGGAAGCTGGCCGCGTTGACCTCACGCTCCACGATGCGGGAGGCATCGGCGGCCGAGGCCGGTCGGTACAGCAGCGTGACGCGCTTGGGATGCCCGCCCGGTGCCAAGAGCCGGCTCAGCACGTCGGCGTGGACGTTCGCCAGGGGTGCCTCGTGCCATGCCCAGGACACCGACCAGCCGGAATCATGCTGGTAGCGGTCGTAGAACTCGTTCGCGGCGATCGGCCCGGCAGTGTCCCAGTCCAGGAAGCGACGCAGCCCAGTACCGTCACCGAGCGCGTTGGCGACGTCGCCGCGGGCAGCCGGATCGTAGGCAGCACGGACCACGGCCAGCAGGTCCGATGCTGTGGCGCGGCCCAGGACGGTCAGCCCGCAGGAACCCAGCGCGTCGGTCAGTCCGGGCAGCGCCCGGCTGACCTCGGACAGCGACTCGTCAAGGTCCCGCGGGCGGGTCGGTGACAACGCCGGGTCGAAGGTGATGCTGACCCGGGTTTCCACGTCTGCGGCGGCGGCCGGGGACACTTCGACCAGTTGCGCGAGGACCCTGCGGGCCGCGGCCGGGGCGTGTGGCGCGACCCGCCCGGCCACGTAGTGCGCGAGCCGCGACCCGGATGCCGGGGCGGTGTCGACGGTGACCGCGACCCACCGCACCGTCGGCAGGTAGCCGAGCCCGGCCAGCCAGGAACCCCAGTTCGCCACCCACCGCTCGGCCTGGCCGGGATCGACCAGCCAGGTCGAAGTGGCGGCCACGCGCAGCGTGACGGTCATGGTGCCGAGCCGGCGGTGCCACACGACGCCGTAGTCGCCGGCCGGATCTTCCACCGTGAGCAGGGTGGTCGGTGCCAGCAGGCCCGGCAGCTGCCAGCCGTGCGGGTGTGCCGCGGTCACCCCGGATCGGTAGGCGGTGTAGCCGCGGGTGGATCCCCAGCCCCACCGGATGCGTTGCAGCAGACCGTGCAGCAATGGCACACCGTCCCAGCGCAGCACGGTCCCACCGATGAGCAGCAGTGCCGGCCCGGCGACGATCATGCCGATGGTCCGGTCCACGGAGACGGCGATAATGAGGACGGTCAGCGCGATCACGACCGCGAGCGTCTGCGCCGAACCCAGGCCCATCAGCCCGATGCCGCGACTTCGGCGCCAGCCGCCGTAGGTTCGTACCTGGTTTTCGGATGCGGTCACGACGGTCACGTCTCCTTCGTCGGGTTGTCGAGGGCGTTGGCGGCAGCGTGAGCGGCGGCCTTGGCGGTCTCGGTGACCGTGCTGACCACTTCGGTGGCACCGGCGACCGCCAGCCCGGCTGGTCCCGCTGCGGCAGCGGCACCTGTTGCCGCGCCGCTGGCGGCACCAGTCGTTGCAGCACTGCTCGTGGCACCGGACGCTGCTGCGGTGGGAGCAGCTGTCGTGGTGGATACAGCCGCGCCTGGCGCTGCACCGGCCGAGGTGATGGTGGCGACCTTCCCTGTGCCGGCTTCGCCGATGAACGTCGGCGGTTTGAGTCCCCCGCCGGGACCTGGTGCGCCGCCCGACCCGGGGCCCGGCCCGGATGTTGGACCGGGGTTGGGTGGGTCGCGATCGTCAGGACTGCGGCCAGGACCGGACGGCCCGGGACCGGGGTCGGCACCGCCGGGACTGCTCGCCGGACCGGCCCGGTCGAACGCGTCAGCGAGGTAGCGGGCGTGCATACCGGCGTCGAACCCGCCCAGCACCGACGATGCAGCGTGCATCCCGGCAGCTCCGGCGGTCGCCAACATGCCGATCCCGCCGTTGCTGCTCTGCAGCGAGCCGATGGTCCAGTTGAAGAACTTCATCAGCACGGGCAGGGCGACCAGGGCGATGACCATCATGGCCAGGCCCACGAACAGGACCCGCGGATCGGTTGACGTGTTCTCCCCGGTGACGTAGATCGCGGTGGCGTACACCATGGCCGCCATCGGCTTGTAGAAGATCAGCGCGAGTTGCCAGGCCAGCAGTTTGTTCTTCCAGCCGTTGGTGGCGTTGGTGAAACTGCCTGCTGCGGCCAGTGGCGTGAGCGCGGCGAGGATGATGACGGAGCCGTCACGGAACAACATCAGGAACGCCTGGGTGAGCGAGGCGAGCATCGCGAGCGTGGCGGCAAGGATCACGACGATCTCTGGAAAGCCGCCGCCGGAGGCGGGTACTGCTAGGGCGCCGAGCCGTTTGCCGAGGCTGGGGTTGCCGACCGACTGCAGGGCGGCCGACAGCACGGCGGTACTGAACTGGTCGCATCCGGTCAGCAACAGTTGGGTGCCGAAGATCCCGACGGCCGCCCACAGCGCCGTGTTCCACAGCCCACGGAGCACGTTCACCAGCGGGGCGGGCTTGCGGGTCAGCACCATCAGGATGGCCTGCCACAGGATGCCTCCGACGGCGACAGCCGCGGTGATCGGCATGATGAGCGCGCGCAGATGCGTGACAGCGTCGATCGGCGACGACGATGCAGTGATGTTCTCCGGATCGGCGTACAGGCTGAGTGAGGGCACCGCCACCCACCAGGTTGCGGAGATGTCGATCATCCACAACGCCGCGGCAATGATCATCTGTTCGAGCCGACCGAAGAAGCTGTCGGCGACCGCCGTCACGACGGCATTGGCCATGCAGTTCGTGTCCCACGGGGCACACACCGTGATCAGCCCCCGGTCGGGAAGCCGGTGTAGCCGGCGGTGGTCGACACGAGGACCGCTGCGGTGTTCCAGTCGCCGCCACTCGGCGCCTGCAGCGCCCAGTCGGTGCCGATCCACCGCATCTGGGCCGACAACGCCACCAGGGTCGGGCCGGACTGACTCGGTCCTTCGATGAGCAGCCCGACGTCGACGACATCGGGCGTTGCGGACCCGATTCGGTAGCCGGTGACGGTCGAGTACAGCTGGCCGGCCGGCTCGCCCGGCGCGACGCCGAACTGTGCCCGCAACTGCCGGTACTCCTCGTCCACGGCGGCGAGCAGCCGACCGGCGTCAGAGCCGACGACCTGCTCGCGCAGGGTGGGCTCGAACACGGACGGACCGGCCTGCGGCGACAGCCGCACGGTGATGTGAGCGGCGGCAAGAACCGCTCCCATCGGGGTGCGCGCGAATCCGCGGGCCCGGCCGGCGCTCGTGTCGCGTGGTCCGTCCGCGCCTGCGGGCAGATGCGCCCCGGCGACGGTGACCCACTGCAGGGCGGCTGGTGATGTCGTCCCGGGTTGCGGTCCCGTGGGAGCGGTGGTCTCGGGGGTGGCCGGTGGTGGCGCGGGCGCCGGGTTGCCCCGGCGCCCCACCGTCGCGACGAGCACGCCGACGACGGCAACCACGATCAGTGCAACGGCCGCCACCGAGGCCACCACGGCGCGGGTGCGCCGTCTGGCCGCCAGGGTGATGTCGTCCGTCATCGCCTACAGCACCGCCCCGACGACCGTGGCGGCGACCGCGCCGAGCGTCAGACCACCCAGCACCCAGGGAATGCCGGTGGCGCCGTCGACGGCGGTGGAGCTGCGGTTCCGACGACCCATGATCATCATGCCGGCGCAGATGAACATGCCGAGGATGCCGGCCACGATCAGCGCCCATTTGGCCCAGGCCAACAGCTTGGTGACCAGCACCCCGAGTCCGGGGATCGGCTGGGAGGCGGGGTCCAGGTCCACCGACGCCCCGGTGGGGTCGGGAGCGGCCAGCACATTCAACGCGACGTCTGCCAGATGTGTGAGCACGCGTGCTCCTTCGTCCAGGTGACCCACCGCGGTGGTGGGCCGTGACCTGGACGATCAGCCGGCGGTGTGGACGAAAGCGTTGACGCACAAGGTGATGCGGGCGCTACGGGCGCTACGGGTAGCGCCACCACCCACCGTTGACGGGTTCGGTGGAGCAGTCACCGACGTCGAGGAGCTGCCATGCCCGTCACATCGCGATCGCGTACCCGAAGGCATAGCTGCGCAGCGGACCCGGCTGGTGTCGGCCTTCGCCACGCCGATGTGGGCGGTCGGGCCGCCGCCGGTGCGGGCCGGCACGGCAAGAACCGCGACTGGGGACTCGGCGGCGGTTGGAGGGCTTGGCAGTGAGCGGGCATCAGCAAACGGGAGGGACCGGAACGCGGTGGGTCGTCATTGCTTGCCTGGTCGTCCTGCTGGTCCTCGGCGGCTGCTGCTGCGGCGGGTTCATGCTGGCGGCCTCGGCAGGCTCGGCCCAGGCCGTCGCCCAGGCGGATGGCGTCGACGGTAACCAGCTTCGCTCTGACGCGCCGGTACCCGTTCAATACCTTCCCCACGTGCGGGTGGCCGGAGCGTTGTGTCCGTCGATCGGACCAGCGGACATCGCCGCCCAGCTCGACCTGGAGTCGAGCTGGAACCCCAACGCCTACACCGACACCGGTGCGGTACCGGCGAAGGGCATCGCACAGTTCACCGATGCCACCTGGCAGACGTGGGGCTACGACTACAACCACAACGGCACCAGCTCGCCCTACGACCCCGGCGACGCGATCCTCGCCCAAGGGCACCTCATGTGCGACCTGGTCGCCTGGGCCGAAACCAACGTCGCCAACGGTCGCCTCGTCGGCGACCCGCTCGACCTCGCATGGGCCGCGTACTTCGCCGGCCGCGGCGGCATCCTCGCCGCCGGTGGGGTCCCGGCCTCCGGTCTCGCGCACGACTACCCGCAACAGATCCGTAGCCGGCTACCGAAGTACGCCGTCGACACCGGCGGCGACGGACTGCCCAACGGCGGTGGCGGCATCCCACCCGGCTACACCCTGCCGTCCGACGCGCAGCAAGCCGCCGCCGTGTCCTTCGCGCTCGCCCAGCTCGGCAAGCCCTACGTGTTCGGCGCAGCAGGCCCGGACAGCTACGACTGCTCGGGGCTGATGATGCAGGCGTGGGCGCACGCAGGCGTGCGCATCCCGCGCGTCACCGGCGACCAAGTGCACACCGGCGTCGCCGTGGCCGGGCTCGACGTCATGCAGCCCGGAGACCTGATCCTCATCCCCGGCTCCAACGGCTCGATGCAACGACCGGGACATGTGGGCATGTACATCGGCCGCGGCGGCGACGGTCAGCAGTACCTCGTCCAAGCGCCACACACCGGCGACGTCGTCAAGATCACGCCCGTCGCGAACTTCAAGCCAGTTGCGGCGATCCGCCGCCCCCTTACCCGCTGACGAAGCGCAACGCCGGCCGCCCAGGCTGCCGCGCACCCCGTGACGCGCCGTTGAACCGCCGTCACAGCTCGGCGGAGTCAGCCGCATGCCAAGAACGCCCGGGAACGTCACATCCCCCTCGTGGTGTCGACCGGCCATTGCGCCGGCCGAACATACCCGACCCCGCGGCGCCCCCCGATCGGCGCTCATCCGTAGCAGAATAAGAGGACAGCAGATGGCTCGGCGCCGCCGCGAACCAAGCCCTGACCAGCTCGCGTTTGATTTCACCTTCGGCCTGCCGGGCACACATCCGCCACAGCCGGAGCTAGAACCCGCAAGCAAAGCACCAGAACATGAAGCACCGGCAGACGAGCCGTCTGCCGACGAACCGCGAGCAGACGAGGGAGCACAACGTGAACCGGTACGGTCAGCAGGCGCAGCGTCACTGGCAACAGACGATGCCGGTCCGCGTCCGGAATCTGGACGACCCGGAGCGCTTCTTTACAGCGATGGGCGAGGAACTGGAGGCGGCGATCGAGGAACTGGCCCGGACGCTGGCCGGACCGACTCCGACCGACGAGCCGTACATGGCTCGGGTACGGCGCCTGACCACGGCCCGGTTCGAGGCCGAGAGCCAGGTGCTGCGCGGGATGCTGCTGACCGTCGCGTAGCTCCGACAGCCCATGCGCCCGTCGCCGGCGGCGTGGCCGAAGCTGCGACCGGCGGTCCGACGCGAGATCCGCTATTCGAGGAGCTGCTGCAACCCCTGCTGGAGCACACCGCCACAACGGGCTCTGAGCTGGGTGCTGCCCCGGCCGCCGAAATCGCCCATGGCACGTACGGCATCGTGGCCGGGCAACTGCCCGACGGCCGCAACGCCCGGCTGACCGGCTACGTCGTCGCGACCCATCAGGCGGTCGCCGGGTACCAGGGCTGGACGCCGGAGCCTTGCCTGGTCGTGACCGTTGCCACCAGTCCCGAAGCACTGGACGGCATCGCTGTCGCCGTCCCCCTGGGTGCGGACCTCACGGTGGTGACGCCACCACCTGATGCGCCGGCTGGAACCGTGGCACCGTGGCGGCACATGCCGGTCATCGACCAGGTCAGCGCAGCCCTTGCCGAGACCGGCCGTAGCCTGCACGAAGAACTCGACGCGCAAGGCCGGACCCGGTGGACGATCCCCGGCGTCGACCGCGAGTTCCACGAGGTCGAGTCGATCGCCACCTACCTCTTCGGCGACGGCGTATGGCGTGGCCGGGTCGACCCGCTTCTACGGCAGCCCCTGGTTGATCAGGCGGTCACGGAAGGCTGCTGGGGCGGCGTCACCACGCACGGGCTGACGCCGTTGCGGACGGTACGCCGTGGCGCCTACGGGACGATCACCGGCCTGGTCGACGGCGCCGACGCAACAGTGACCGGCACGTACGACCGGTGGTGGACACCTAGCCACGGCACGCAGCGCAGCACCGTCGCGCACGTGGCCGTGAAGGTCGGCGATCCGGACGGCCAGCCCTACCGGGACCGGGTGGTGACGGTGACCGTACCTGTGGCCGGCGCCCACTTCACGGTCATCGACCGACCGCCGCTCCCCGGAACAGCACCTGCCACACCCGCAGTAGCGGCTCCGCTAGCGGTGTCGGACGACATGCTTCCGCTCGAGATCCTGCCCCGGCCATCGTCTGCGCCGACCGGGCTCGCTCCTGCAGCGCCGGAACCCACCGCCGCACCCGCCCCGGTGCCGACGCCAGCCGTCGGTGTCGATGGCAATGCCGACGTCAGCGCGGTCATCCCCGAAACGAGCAACGTAAACGGCAGTGTTGATGCCGACGTGGTGTTGCCGCCGTCGGGCGAAGCGGCGCGGGTGCAGGCCAATCTCGATGCCCTGCGGGTCCTGGTGCACAGCATCGAGGCCGAACAGCGCCCAGCAACGGACGAGGAGCAGGCAGCGCTGGCCCGGTGGTCCGGGTGGGGCGCCACACCGGGCCTTTTCGACGAACGACCCAGGGAAGCTGGACGGTTCGCCGCCCAACGCGCGGAGTTGCAGCAGCTGCTCGGTGACGACGCGTACCGAGCTGCTCGTGCCACGACGCTCAACGCCCACTACACCGACCCGCGCCTCGCGGCGGTGGTGTGGGCCGCGCTCGGCACCCTCGGCTTCGACGGCGGCTCGGTCCTGGAGCCCGGCTGCGGCAGCGGCAACTTCCTGGCCGATGCCCCGGCCGGTACCCGGCTGCTGGGCGTGGAGGTCGACCCGCTCACCGCCCGGATCGCCCAGGCCCGGTTCCCGCACGCCGACATCCGCTCCGAGTCGTTCGCCGACACGCAGCTGCCTGACTCTGGGCTCGATCTGGTGATCGGGAATGTGCCGTTCGGCAGCCACAAACTGCACGACCCCGCGCACAATCCACGTCGCCGCCACAGCATCCACAACCACTTCATCCTCAAGGCCCTGGCCGCCACCCGACCCGGTGGGCTCGTCGCGCTGATTACCTCCCGATACACCATGGACGGCCGCGATGATGCGCATCAGGAGGCCCGTCACCAGATGGCCGCGCTGGCCGATCTGGTCGGTGCGGTCCGGCTGCCCAGCGGCGCGCACCAGGCCGCGGCTGGCACCAACGTCGTCACCGACCTGTTGGTGTTCCGACGTCGCGAGGCCGGCCAGGCTCCGTCCGGGCCAGCATGGACGGCCGTGCAGTCCGTCGAGCTGCCCGCCGCGACCGAAGGCGTGCAGGCCGAGACGTTCGACATCAACGGCTACTTCCTCGACCGGCCGGAACTCGTGCTCGGGCGGCAGCTCACTGGCACTGGACGTGCCCGCCCGACCGTCGTCGTCGAGCCGGACAACACCGACGTCGTCACCGCGCTGGAGCGTGCCCTCCAGCAGATCGTGACGGCCGAGCAAGTGGCCCCGGCGGTGGTGCTCCGCGGTCCCACCCCCGACCAGGAGGGCCTGTTCATCGACGCCGGCGACGGACGGTTTTGGCAGGTCCGCGACGGCCGGCGGGCCCGACACGAACCGCCGCGAACCCAGGTCGCCGAACTGCGCGCCCTGATCGGCCTGCGGGAAACGATCCTCGGCCTGCTCGACGAGGAAGCCGCCCACCGCACCGACACCCCGCAGACCCAACGGCTGCGAGCCAACCTGAACCAGCAGTACAACGCCTACGCCGCCACGTTCGGCGCCATCAACCGGTTCCAGTCCTCAGTAAGCACCAAGGTCGACAAAGAGACCGGCGAGCTCATCGAGACCGAACGGCGGACCTACCCGCGGATGGGCGGGTTCCGCGACGACCCGTACTTCCCGTACGTCGCGGCGTTGGAGAAGTTCGACGACGACACCGGCACCGCAGAGAAGGCCGAGGTGTTCCGGCAGCGGGTCATCACGGTGCCGACCCCGGTCGAGCGGGTCCAGTCCGCCGATGACGCCGTCGTGGTGTGCTGGGACCGGCACAACGAGGTCCGGCTCGACGTCGTTGCCTCACTGCTCGGCCTGGACTCCGAAGCGGCAGCCCGCGCTGCCCTGGACGGGTTGGTGTTCGAAGACCCACAGTCCGGTGCGCTGATCCGCAAAGCCGAGTACCTGTCGGGCAACGTCCGCGCCAAGTTCACTGCCGCGCAGCAGGCGGCCGAAACCAACGCCCGGTTCGCCAGCAACGTCGAGGCACTCCAGCAGGTACTCCCGCGTGACCTCACGCCAGCCGAGATCAGCGCCCGGCTCGGCTCGCCGTGGATCGCAGCCAGCTACGTCCAGCAGTTCCTGCGCGAGATCCTGGACGACCCTGGCGTCATCGTCTCCAACGTCGGTGCCGCATGGTCGGTCAGCGGCGCCGCCAAGACCGGCGTGCTGGCGACCACCGTGTGGGGCACCCGCAACCGGACCGCGACCGACCTCGCCGCGAACCTGCTCAACAGCCAGAGCATCGAGATCACCAAGACGATCGGCACCGGCACGGACAAGCGCACCGTCCGTGACCTGGAAGCGACCGCGATGGCGCAGGCGAAAGCCGAGCAGCTCGACGGCAGGTTCCGGGCCTGGCTGTGGGAGGACCCCGACCGCTCCGCCGAGCTGGCACGCACCTACAACGACCGGTTCAACGCGCGGGTCGTGCGGACCTACGACGGCGAGCACATCACCGCTCCAGGCATGTCCGCGGCGTTCACGCTGCGCCCGCACCAGATGGCCGCGGTGGCGCGCATCCGCAACTCGCGGGGCGTCGGGCTGTTCCACGGCACCGGGGCCGGCAAGACCCTGGAGATGATCGTCGGTGGCATGGAACTGGTCCGGCTCGGACTCGTCAGCAAGCCGGCCTACATTGTGCCGAAAGGGGTACTCGGCCAGTTCCGCCGCGAGTTCCTTCAGGCGTACCCGCGGGCCAAGGTGCTCGCCGCGGACACCGAAGACCTCGAAGGCGACAAGCGCCGCCAGTTCGTCGCGCGCTGCTCCACCGGCGCCTGGGACGCGATCATCATCAGCCACGGCGCGTTCAAGAAGATCCCGGTCTCCCGCGCCAACAAGGTCGCCTACCTGAACAAGCAGCTCGACCGGCTCAAAAGCCACCTGGAGAACGCAGTCGACGCGGACCGGTTCTCCGTCAAGGACGTCGAGAAGCAGATCCAAACGCTGCAGGAACAGATCAAGGAGCAGCTCGCAACACCCAGCGACCCGGGTGTGGAGTTCGAGCGCACCGGAATCGGCTACCTGTTCATCGACGAAGCACACACCTACAAGAACCTGCGGGTGATCTCGGCGATCAACGAGCTGGCACACCGCGGCAACCAGATCACCGCGGACCTGGACATGAAGCTGGAGTACCTGCGCACCATCAGCCCGCGGGTGGTCACGCTGGCAACCGCGACCCCGATCGACAATAGTCCGTCGGAAATCCTGACGATGACCAAGTACGCCGCGCCGGAACTGTTGGCCGAGATGGGCATCGTCGACGACGACCAGTACCACGCCGCCTTCATCCAACCGCGCCGCCGGGTCGAGATGCGCCCGGACGGCTCCGGGTTCACCTCACGCACCCGGCACACCCGCTTCGTCAACCTGCCCGAGCAGAAGCAGCTGATGTACTCGTGGGCCGACGTCAAACTCAAGGAACACCTCGACCTCGGCGAACCAGTGATCATCGGCGGCAAACCGGAGATCCTGTCCGTGCCGGCCTCGCCCGAACTGCAAGGGCACCTCGTCTCGCTGGCGGCGCGGGCCAAAGCAGTCACCGGCGGGCACCCGGACCAGCGGCTGACCACCGGTGGCACCCTCCGCGACGACAACATCCTGTGGATCTCCACCGACGGGAGGGCCGCGTCGCTCGACCTGCGGCTCATCGGCGAGCACACGAACGCACCACAGAAACTCGACGCCGCCGCGGACTGGCTGATCGATACCTGGCAGCGGCACCGCGACGACGTCTACACACGCCCCGACGGAACTCAAGACCCGATCCCCGGCTCCCTGCAGCTCGTGTTCTGCGACCTTGGCGTCCCACGCGACGGACGGTGGAACGTCTACGACGGGCTACGCGACGCGTTGGTCGCCCGCGGCATGCCCGCCGACACGATCCGCTTCGCCCAGGACGCCACCAGCCGGCGGCAGAAGGACCAGCTCGACCAGGACGCCCGCGACGGCAAGATCGCGGTCCTGGTTGGCAGCCGAGCCGGGCTCGGCACGGGACGCAACATCCAACGACGCGTCATCAGCGTGCTGCAGCTCGACCCGACGTGGAAACTCAGCCCTGTCGTGCAGAGTCTTGGCCGCGGCCAGCGGCAAGGCAACGCCAACCCGGCCATCCACCACGTGTTCGTGGTCACCGAGAACTCCTACGACCCGTTCCTCTGGCAGAAGGTCGACGACAAGGCCCGCTTCACCAAACAGATGCTCGACCCGAACGACACCACCCGCATCATCGACGCCCAGGACGGCGAGGGCGACGGCCAGATCGACCCGGCGGTCATGTTCGCCGTCGCGGCCGGTCGACCGGAGTTGCTGGAGCTGCACCGCACCGAAGAGACCGTCGGCGCGCTCCGCCTCGAACAGCGGATCTGGGCGGACGAACAGGTCGCGCTCGAGGCCACCGTCGAGCAGAACCGGCGCAGCATCACCGAGCTGCACCGGGCCGTCACTGACCTGGACGACGTCCTCGCCCGACGGACCGACACCCGCGACGAACAATTCACGATGACCCTCGACGGTACCGCGTTCGACAGCCGCTCCGCTGCCGGCGCCGCGCTGGTGGAGCGGCTGCACCGCAGCGTGCACACCGCCTACGGACGGAGCCGCCTCGACCTCGGCGTGCTCGGCGGTATCGCGGTAAGCGCCGACATCGAGCCTGACCTGCTCGGCCATCGCGCACGGGTCGCTCTCGCCGGGATCGCCGACAGCACCATCGAGCTGAGCCAACACAACCTCGACGCACTCGCCGCCAGCGAAGGGCAGGACCGCGTCGGACTCATCCGGCAGTTGGAGAACAAGCTCGCCGGCGCCGACGACCTCCGAGCGCGTCAACAGGCGACCATCGACCGGCTGCAGACCAACATCGGACGCGCCACAGACCGGATCGGCAAGCCCTTCCCGCAGCAGGACGACCTTGACCAGCACGCCGCCAAGCTCGCCACCCTGCACCGAAAACTCCGCATCGTCGACGCAGCCGTTCCCGACAGCCCCGCCGCGCCGATCGACGACGCCAGCGGCCCAGCGGACGACGGCAGTAGCCTGCGCGAACCCAACATCGCAGACGCCCGCCTCTCGCCCGGCGCCGACCGCCCGACATCATCCGTCCGCAGCCCTGAAGCCAGGCCCGGCTCCGGCATCTCGACCGCCGCACCCGGCCAGGCGCACCCGGCAGACCTGTCCCCTGCGGCGGCGGCAACCGAACAGGGCCGGCACAACGACGACACGAGCCAAACCGGCCGAACAGGCGTCAGCATCAGTACGGACGGCGTGCAGGCACCGACGGACCAACCGGCGGCACCCGCGGCCGGCTTGCCGGAGCTGCACCGATGGCGACGCGGACATCCGTTCTACCCACCAGCCGAGGTCGCCGCGGTAATACCCAGGCTGTACGGCACAGACGGCATTTCGCCCGAGCAGACCATGTTGCACCTGCACTACTTCGGCGGCGCTACAGACGTCTGGCTCGCCGAATACGACCCCGGCACCGGTGAAGGCTTCGGCTTCATCAACATCGGCGACCCGGCCGACGCCGAGTGGGGCTACGTCAACCTGCCCGAATTGGAGGCGATCAACCGCGGCCTGACCATCATCGAACGCGACCTCTACTGGAGGCCGGTCCAGGCCAGCGACGCGAACCTGCCTGGACCCCGCGCACCGCGCCAGCCGACCGCGCTGCCGGACCACGCAGCCGCCCAGGCGCCGGCAACTCCTGCGCGGTCCGAAGTACGACCCGTCCCGCCCATCCAGACAGCCGGCGACACCGAACTCACCGACACGCGGGCACCCGCACCGGAGACAACGCCGAGGCCGACCAACGACGGTCGAGGACCGGCCGCACCGCCCCTCGCCCCGCCGACCCGCCGCCAAACGGATACACCAGCGTCAGCCGCACCCGCCCCAAGGCAGGCTCCACCGCAGCCGCCCAGCGGACCGCCTCCGGTCAGCGCCCGCACCGTGACCAAACAGCCCGGCAGCAGCGGTCAGACGACCGCGGCCGAATCTGCCCCCGGCACCGCGGCAGCCACGCCACCAGGCCCCGCACAGACCCCTGCCATGGACCCGACCGCAACTGCCGCCGACCCAGCCACCGCAGCCGACACCACTGCGGCGCGCCCATCCTGGGCCGAGCGTATCCAGGTCACCGACGACCCGAAACCCGTCGTCCGGGGCACCAGCGGCGCCCGTCGCGAAGACGGACTTCGCGGTCTGCTCAAACAGCACCGCTTCCGATGGAACTCGGCGAACCGCGAATGGCACTACAACGGCCGACCCGCCGACCGAAACGCCGCACTCGGCGACATCCGCCGCTGGCTGGCGGCGCAAGACCGCGCCGACAGCCACACCCGGCCAACGCCCACCGCGATGACCCCCACCCCGCAGCAGCAACGCATCATCGAAGCGTTCCGGGCCGGCCACGCCGTCGCAGTGCAAGCCCTCGCAGGTACCGGCAAGACGTCGACGCTGCTCATGCTCGCGAACGCCCGACCAGACGCCCGAATCGCATACATCGCGTTCAACGCCCCCATCGCGGCCGAAGCCGCGGCAAAGTTCCCACGCCACGTCCGGGCCGCCACCGCGCACTCATTTGCCAGGGAGGCGCTCGGCAACGGGCCCCTGCGCGACAAGGCGATCCGCACAGGCGCCCGCTGGGCGGAGGAATGGGCCGCTCACCTGAACATCGAGCCGCACGTGCACGCCGACGGCAGCGGTGTTGTGGACGCTGACCGGGTGGCCCGCCTGGTGATCGCCACCGTCCACGAGTTCAGGCAGAGCGAGGCCGATACCATCGTCGCGCGACATCTCCCCAGCGACCTCGCGGTGGACCAACCCGACCTGGCCCGCGTCGTGCTCGATCACGCCCGCACTGCTTGGGCCGACCTCGTCCATCCCAAGGGCAAGCTGTTCTTCGACCACGACGACTACCTCAAAGCGTGGGCCTTGACCCACCCAGTCATGCCCTACGACGTGATTTTCTTCGATGAGGCGCAGGACATCAACCCGGTGCTGCGCAAGCTCATCCAGGACCAGCCCGCGCAGACCATCGTGGTCGGCGACTCCAACCAGGCCATCTACGGCTTCCGGGGCGCCATCGATGCCCTGCACGACTGGCCCGCCGACACCGAACTGCCACTCACTCAGTCCTGGCGGTTCGGCCCGGCCGTCGCCGAGGTCGGCAACCAGTTCCTGACCTTGCTCGGCTCTCGGTGGCGGTTGAGCGGTAACCCGGCCCTGGAGAGCAGCATCGGCGACGTCGCGCTCCCGGACGCCGTGCTCGCCCGCACCAACGCGGGCGCGGTCGCCGCAGTAGCCGACGCCTTCGACGCCGGCCGGCGCGTCGCCCTGGTCGGCGGCGGCAGAGCAATCGAAGACATCGCCAAGGCTGCCCAGGACCTACAGGCCGGCCGACCCACCAAACACCCGGAACTGGCCCGGTTCACGTCCTGGAACGAAGTCCGCGCCTACGTCGATGACGCGGAGACCGACGCCGTCTCGCTCCGCGCATTCGTCACCCTCGTCGACCGACGCGGCTCCGACCCCCTGCTCCAGATGGTCCGCGACCTCATCAACGAAAACGAGACCGGGGCGGACGGGCAACCCGCGTACGACGTCATCGTGTCCACCGCGCACAAAGCCAAAGGCCGCGAATGGGACCGCGTACGCATCGCCAGCGACTTCCCACAACCCCAAACCAACCAGCAGACCGGCAGGACCGTGCTGCCCAACGCCGAACAGCTCCGCCTCGCCTACGTCACCGTCACCCGAGCTCGTCGTCAACTGGAGCTCGGCTCCCTCGCCTGGATTACCGATCCAGAAAACCAGCAAGCGGGACGAACGCCGCTGCGCGCGGTGACCGCTGCGCGAATCCCGACGCCTGCCCAAGCGACAGACCCAACAGCAGCACCCCGGCAAAGTGACGCCGACCTGCCAGCGCCGCACGTCGAGCCGCAGATACCGTTGCAGCAGGCCGCACCGGGTATAGGCGCGGTTGAGCGCCTTCGGGACGGTAACCGCGAGCACCACGCTACTCCGACCGCAACAGTTGGCGCAGTCGGTGACCTTCTGCCAGCCGAACCAGCCAGGCTCCCCTCCAGCGAGGGCGGTCTGACGCCCACCCAGCAGTACGTGGCAAGCGAAGTCGCCACAGCCGGCACCGGCTACAGCACCGCCGCGCACCGGTTCAGCGCCTACCTACAACTACCGACGGCCGAGGTCGCCGGTCTGCCGGTGACCGTCCAAGCTGCCCTGCGCGCCGACCTCGAACAGGTGGCCGCGTCCGGCAGCCCTCGGGAACAGTCGACCACCCTGCTGCTCACACACCGATGGTTCGGCGGAGGAACCGAGCACACCAAAGCGCAACAGGACGCCATCGCAGCGGCCGGCGTCCCGTCGCTGCACCAAGACCACGTCCGAGTCGGCCTGTACGGAGCGCTGTCCGCAGCGCAGTTCTACGCGCTGGACACCGTGCATCAGGCCGCGATCCGCGCAGACCTTACCGACATCACCACCAGCGGCGCGACGAAGACCATCCCACGCAACCGGACGACGTACGGCACCACCATCCAAGGCGCCACCGCGGACCACGTCGATGCAGCGAAGGCGCTACTGCGCGCCATCGGCCTCGATCAGCGCCCGACGAGCAGTAACGCCGACAAGGTCGGGTCTCGAGTATGGCTGGCTCACCTCAATCCAGGCGACCAGATCCAGCACCGTGACCGCCCTGTCACCGTCGACCGAATCGGCCTGGACGGCCGGGCCTACCTCACCAACGGCACGGCCATCACCGACCGCACGCAACGAGCGATCCTGCTCGCAGCGGCAACGCCGCCAAACCCGGCGCCCGCACCCAGCGACACGGAGCCACGGCAGCGCACTGAGCCACCGATCGGTGCGCAGTCGACCGACACGGTGACGCCCACCGCTACAGCCGCGGACGGTAGCGACGAACCAGCCCATACGGCGCTGAGCCGCTTCACGGCGGTCGAGCAGGCAACCATCCGTAACGCCGTCGACGATCACGCCGGCTTCTATGCCCTCGGGCCGCTGCACACCGGAGCCTCCGCAACAGCCCGGTACGTCAGCGAAGGTCACCTCCGCGACCTGATGGAGCAGTACAGCCTCGCCACCGTTTGGACCGCAGTGAGCGCCGTCATCGACACAACCCCAGACGTGCTCGAACGCTCGGACGCACATCGAGAGCAAATCCGAGCGGACCGTCACCACCAAGCCGGACAGGCCGCGGCCGACGCCCTCACAGCGTTCAAGTCAGGCGACTTCGACGCCGCCGAGCGACTTGCCCAGCGGGGACGACTCATCGACCCGCACTATCGCCCCGGACGAACCGAGCAACGCCTGTACGGTATCTCCTGGGACGAGATCGACGCAGCGATCGCCAACGCGCGGCAACCGGAAGACGGACCGGTCGCACCAGCCGAGCACCGACCGGAAGGTGGCGCCGAACAGCCGCAACACGCCGCCGCTCAACTGGCCAAACTCGACACCGCCATACCGCACGCCGCAGTGATTAGCCGACCGGCCGCCACCCACGCACGTCAACACATCGATGCGAACAGCAACTGCCACAACTCCGTCACCCGGTGACCTGCGCACCCCTCGCCCGGATCAGCGTTTGACGGTGTGAGGTTCGAGGTGGTCGGTGCACCGCAATGTGGTTGCTGATCCGGCCGATGCGCGCGTGTGAACTTGACGTTGAGGGCGCCGGCCTGGATGCTGCCTTTGTACTCGTCGTCAGGGTCGGCCCTGATCAAGCGACCTCAGCACGTTACAGGTGGCTACCCGAGCAGCAGGCGAAAAGTCACAGGACGCTGAACCACGACATGACCGCGACGCATGCGGTCAGCGTGGCGACGAACGCACAGAGCCGGAGCGTTGTTCCGGTGTTCCGCAACGCGTAGCGGATGGTCTTGTTCATCTCGATTATGGCGGTCTCGATCCAACTCATCGCTGTCCATTCGAAACTCTGCGGGACGGGTCTCGGACAGCATCACAGCGCTTGGCTGCCTTCGTCATGCCGGATGTCGATACCCTTTAACCCGCGCATAGACAACACGAGGGCGCTGCGAGAGAAAGGCGTTCTTGCAGCTAGGCCCCCCCATTGGGAATGAGGTCGGGTTGCGGTCAAAGGGTCAAAACTGGTCCGTGGAACTTCGGCGGGAGCGACTGCAGGACTTACAGCGGGGAGACCTGCACCGGCGCAGCCGCCGCGCCCTGGAGGAGGTGGCGATCTTCGGTATCAACGAGGTCCGACTCCGGCCCAATGTACTTGCCCTTACTCCCGAGGCCGCGCGTCAGACTGAGCAAAACCCTGACTCGACCGTCCCGAGCCGACCCTTAATCGGCCGCCTCATTGCTCCACGGGGCTTGGCCATGCGGCTGTACCTCACGACCCTTTACGAGACCCAGGTCCGGCAACGGCCTGGAAGCGCACACACCAACGACCGGCTGCTATGGCCGCCGTCGTCCGAGGACGTCGGCTGGATCGGACTGCTTGCGGTGACGGCGACCGTCTCCGCCAGAGGGCGCTCTGAGATGGACAACCGGCTGCGGCAGGTCAAAAGCGCCATCGAGCGATTGGTCAGAGAAGGCGCTGTCATGCTCCCTGCCGGAACACGTCCCCGGAACAAGTTTGAGCACTTCCTGCTGCGCAACGATGGCGGAGTGCAGCCAGGACTGCCAGCTGAGAGCCGCTACATCACGCCACGGCGGAACGAAGGCGTCGACATCCCGGTGGAGTTCTACACGAACAACTGGGTCCACTGTCTCACCGACAGTGAGATCGCACTATGGCTCAGCCTGCGCCTGCTCGCTAAGGAGCATCCGACCGCCTACCGCGAGTCGGGGATCTTTATGACCGACAGCACCCGGAGGCGCCGATTCGGGCTCACCCGCGACGCTTACGAAGCACACGTCGCACTACGCCGCTTCGGCCTGATCAAAGGCGTCGACAACGAGCCCCGCAAGCTCGCTGGCCGCAACGAGCAGCTGCGCAAGCAGGGCCTCGTCGAGCCCTTCCGCTTCGTCCTGGAGGACAGAACGCTCGACGACTCCGCGACAGAAGTGATCGACTTTGCGCTGCGGGGGGCCTTCACTTAGCGACCACGCGATGCGTCCGTCCCGACGGGCCGACCGATGAACCTGTCCAAGATTCCAGGCCCGTGACCCCGACAGCGACGCCTGCGGTTCCAAGACGGTGTCGGAAGTGACATCCATCTGACACCGGTGATGGGATTCCGTCATGGGTTGTGGGCTGCTGAAAGCGTCATCAGCACGACGACTACCAGCGCAGCGATGTGCCAGAACGGTCCCTGCGGTAGGTGGGTCTTGAACGTTGCTCGCCGCATCGCAACGAGCCCGAGTCCCACCACGGCCGGCGCAAGCGTGGCCAGCATCGCCGTGGCGTACAACGCCAGCCATCCGACCCATGCTGCTGCACCGCCAACAGCCAAGGCGAACCGGACGTCTCCCCACCGGACCTTCGTCGGAGCGGCCAGGGAGCAAGCAGCGACCACAGCAGCGGATCCGAGCCCACCAACCACGAGACGCAGCCATGGCTCAAAATCATGGTTAGCTGCGGCTTCGCCGAGCAGGAGCGCACCGAGGCCGCCCGCGGCGAGAAAGCAGAGCCGGGCCGGCAACCGCTGTACGGCCAAGTCCACGAACATCAACACCGTGCCCACCGCGCTCCACCAACCGAACGCCACCAGCGTGAGGTCCCGCATGCCCGCCAGGACCAGCAGCGCCAATGAGGCAACGAACACGAGCTCGACGGTCCACGGCGGCGGTCCGAGCCGTTGGCCGCAGACGCCGCACCGCGCCCGGGGCGTCAGTGAAGCTGTATCACCGCTCGGACCCAGCAGAGTGGAGCACCGAGGGCACGTTCGCCGCCACGCTCGTCGAGCGGAAACTGAGTGGTGCACGATCGCCCACCGCAGGAGCGGCGTCACGAAGATTGTGCAGCACGCACCGCGCGCCATCGCCTTCGAATAGGAGCGGCTACTTGCGGCCGAAACTGGGGAGCCTCGCCGTTTCGTGGCGTTGGCTTTGGCCGGCAGTGGCTCCCCGTCTGCCGAAGCGGTCCGGCGTCGGTCTGGCCGTGCGCTAGAGCTGTTCCCCCGCGCAGACACCCGCTACCTCCCGCGAACGCTAACGGACACCATTGCCTTTTGGTATCTCGTGGAGCCCCTGCTGCGCCACAGTCCAGAAGGTCCGTACCAGTAGGTGCGGATCGTGCGGTCGGCACGCGGCAGCCGGCCGTGCTTCCCGGCAAGCTACGTCTCTGCGGCGAGGGCAGGCGCGGGGCTGCTGCAGAATGGCCGCGGAGATTGTTCAAACGACGCTCAAGATCGCTGTCCTGGGTTCGGGTCGTCACCAGGGTCATCGGTGTCCGCCTCGCCGGCAGGGTCATCGGGCCTGCGGTGACGGTCGTAGAGCGCGCTGATCTGAGCGAGAACGCCGACGATAGCGCGGCCATCTGTCGTGAGGGCGTGCGCACGCCGCGACTTGGTGAGCGCGACTTTGTGCACCATCCCATCGCCGGTCAAACGTCGGAGGGTCTTGCTCAGCACCCCTTCGGTGATTTCGGGGTACTCCTTGCGGATCGCGTGCGCAAGCTGTGTGTATCGCAAGGGTCCTTCGGACAGATGCGTGAGGACGACAAGGTCCCACTTGCGAGCGAAGATCTCTCTCGCGTTCTGTAGGTGCGATGTTTCCACGCAGCTCCCCTCAGCCCCCGCCGCTCACCGCCGCGACATGATGCGGCGTGAGTTAGGTCATGCGTAGCCTTCAAAGTCACAAGGCGCGGTGGTGCTGTCAAGGGAAATCTTTTGCGATGGATGCGACGTCAACCGATATGTGCGCTATGTGTCAGTGCAGCGATTGGGCGCAAAATCCGCGTAATCGGGACGAAACCGCCGTTCAGGCGTTACGGAGTTGAGTAGGCGCCTGTCGCTGTGCGGGTAATCGACGCAGCTAGGACTCCAAGAAGACTTGTCAGCGTTTGCCCAGCAGCCGTCAGGGTGTACGGACCCGACGGCGACCCCTCGACTGGTTCCACCATCCCCAGCGCGCGAAGCGCCTTGAACTCATCGAGGAACAGCCCGGCATCCGCGCCGCCCGGCGCCGCGTCCGACAGCGGCCTCCCGTCGGCAACCGTGGCAAGCGCCTCCAGCATCAACGGTCGCCCGATCAGGTCCAGCGCTGATCCCAGAACCTCAACAGTGATGGGCTCGGCCACCGAGCGGCCCCCTAGTCGGTGTCGGACTGTCCATGTACGGCGGTAAATCCCCGGCGCCGCGTTGCGGCCAGTGTGGACCTCGGCAGCACGGATGGGCAACACCCGAAAAGGTGAGTGAATCCGCAGATTTTCCGCGCTTCTGGAAGCGCACCTGCAGAACCGTACTTCTCGGTACGGCGATTGCGGACCGTGGCGGCTCGACTGCGTTGCGAGGTATGACCTTGTAGCGGTGTTGCAACTTGCAGCTGGAGGTGGATGGATGCTCGCGCGGGGGGACCTGTCCGGCCGGATGAGGGCGCACAGACCGATGCGATCCGATGTGACAGTCCGGCTCTGGTCTGGGCCGGTCAGGTGCGCATCGAACGGGCACGATGGCGGAATGGCCCGGCATGGCGACGGACGACTGCGGTCCTCGTGCCGGGCTGCTCGCAAGCGCATCAGCGCTGCGTTCACCGTTCTGTCGGGGAGGCTCACATGATTCGCCGCTCGCACCTTGTGACTGAGCTGGTTGCGCTCACGATGGTCGGCTCCAGCTTGACCGCGTGCACAGGGAAGAGTCCGTCTGCGCCAGCGACCGCAAGCCCGGCGGCCAGCGCAACGTCGCCCACGCCGACAGTCGACCCGAGCGTCGCACAGGCGGTGCAGTCGGCGACTGGGGCGTACCAGGGCTACATCCAGTACTGGGCAATCGCCTCGCAGGCGGCGGACCCGGACAACGCCGACCTTGCACGCTATGTCGCCGATCCGCTCTTGAGCCTGACCCGGCACAACATTCAGCGGTTGCGCGACAACGGGCAGGTCCAGCTCGGCGCTCAGACCCGGATCCGTGGATAGCGGCGGCGTGATTGACGCATATCGCTGATGGGCGATGGGTGATGCGGTGTTTCTGCCGGTGGGTATGGTTGTGGCCCGGTGGCGCCGGGTTCGCTGGTCTCGGTGGGGTGTTCGGGCCGGTCGGGCCTGGTGGTCAGGTCCAGATCGGTAGTCGGCGCAGTCGGGGCAGAACTTCGGTGAGACCTTGTTGGTCTGGGGGTAGTCGCAGGGTGAGCTGCCCGGCGTGGCGGACCAGCCGGGCCGGGACCGTCAGCAGCCGATGCCGCAGGGTGCCCAGATGGGCCCGGCCGCGTCCGTCACCGCCGTCCAGACCGGCCAGTTCCTGCAGCCAGGCGGACAGGTTCACGGCCAGCAGCGCACCCCACATCCACACCGTGTTCGCTGCCCGGCTGGCTGAGGGCAGGTGCCGCAGCGCGGCGCCGTGCTTGGCGTCGCGGATGCGGTCTTCGATGTCGGTGCGCATCCGGTGCCACGCCTCGACCGCGACCGCCCTGGCTGGGGTGGACACGTCCAGGTTGGTGGCGATGAACGAGTACGCGTACACGTGGCCGACGAGGCCGTCCAGAGCCAGGGCGAGTTGGTCCTTGGGGATGGTGCGCCGGCGACGGGCCCGTGGATCGGTCGAGACGTCGGCGGCGCGGACCTTGACCCGCCGCACCACGCACGTGGTGCCCGGTGGCCACCCGGCCGGCGCGTAGTCGCAGACGGCAACCTGGGCACCCTTCATCCGCTTTGCCGTGTGCCACGCCGTGTCCGGGACCGCGGCGGCGGCCCGCCAGACCGCCGGGTTGCGGGTCACCCCCAGGGAGAAGTCGCAACCAGCCGCCACTGCGGCGGCCGCGATGTCCTTGGCGAAGTAGCCCACATCGCCGCGCACCTTCGGCCGCACGCTGACCCCGGCCACGCGCAGGGTGGCCACGCTGCGTTCGATCAGCGACCCCGCCCCGGGCGCGGGTCCTCGTCCCCTGCGAGCAGGTCCGCCGCGGTGACCAGGCCGGCCTCCGCCCACGTGGCCACGTGCGGACGCCCGGCCCGGGCACCCTTGTAGCTGTAGGCGATCCCTTCCTTCTTGGCCCCGTAGCACTCCACATCGGTGCCGTCCAGGTCGATGGTGGCCCCACCCGTACGCAGCACCGCGCGCCGTCTGGCCGGCAGCAGTCCCACCACCCGGCCCACGATCTCCCCGATGCCTTCCTCTACCCCGGCCACCTGGGCCGGGCCGAACCGGTCAGCAAGCTGCACCGCGGTGGTCGAGGCCGGTGTGGCCACCGCCGACAGCGCCTCCCCGGCCGGATCGGCACGGCGGCGGTCCAGCCCGGTCCAGAACTGCGCACCGCACATCTGCGCCTGCGCCACCGCGACCAGGAATTGCCCCGCGGACAGGCCCCGGTCCCGCTGCTTGATCGCACCGACTGCGTCGTCCAACGCGGCGGTCACGCCCAACCGGCCGACCAACTCGGCCACCGCGACCACACCCGACACCGGCGTCAACGACGCGTCCGGTGCGCCGACACGCACCCGACCTGCCAAACCAGGTATCCTCTGCACCGAACGGGTGTCCTTCTCACAGCGACGGATTGGTCCCTAGACAAGTCCAATCATCCCTGCTGACAAGGCATCCGTTCATCTATGCCACGCCGTGTTGTATCCCTATCCACGGATCCGGGTCAGACGGCAAGGATTGTGAGTACCCAGGCCGATCTCGACGCCGCCCAGCCGTCCGTGACCATCCATGCATGTCTGGACTACAGCGCCTTGAAGCTGGTCTACAGGGCAAATAGCAGCCCCGTGCCAAACAGCGCAATCAAGGACCCGAAGGTCTCCACCATCGCAACGGTGTGGCGCTACCAGACCGGCCAGTGGCTGGTCAACAAAGCTGAAAGCGGGACAGATCCATGCTAGCGGCGCGGGTTCGTCCGGCCCTGGGCGTGATCGTCAGTGCGGCTGTCGCCGGCACGCTGCTGGCGATTGGCGGTGCAAGCGCCGCGGCGGCAGTGCAGCCGGTCTCCTTGGCAGGTCCGAGCGGCGGCGGGGGCTGCGATACGAGCATCGACCCGTGGTGCTGGTCCGACGGCCACGGTCCAGGCGGTGGCGGCGGGGACGGTGGCGGAGGAGGCGGGTCCGGGTGTACCTGGAACGGGCAGAAGATGCCATGTACCGACCCACAGTTCGGCACCTACATGGGCAGCGGCTGCTACTGGAAAGCGATGGTCCCGCCGCCGCTGGAGCCGCCGCCCGGCGGCCAGGATCCTGCCACCGGCGCTTGGGGTACCAAGACCTGTTACCACAGCCCCGGCAGTGACTATGTCACGCAGGTCTACTACTGGAACCCCAACCCGCCGGACGCCGGGCCGACCCCGGCGCAACTGGCGCAACAGGCGCTGGCGAAGCTGCACTTGCGGGGCGCGCAGATCGGCGTCGCTCCGCAGCCAGGAGGCAGCGGTGCTGTGGGCCTGCCGGTGTGGATGTGGACGGCCGTCACGCCGGAAACGTGGGGTCCGCAGTCGGCGAGCGCGAGCGGCGGAGCGATCACCGTCACCATCACCGCGAAGGCGTCGCGCATCGTCTGGAACATGGGCGACGGACACACCACGACCTGCACCAACCCGGGCACACCGTACGCCGCGAACTACGGCAACACCGACTCGCCAACGTGTGGCTACCGCTATGCCGAGCCGTCGAGCACCACGACGCATCCGCACGGCAGATACCAGCTCACCGCCACGACGTACTGGACGGTCACCTGGGCCGGCGGCGGGCAGACCGGCGTGCTCAACCCAACCAGCCAAGCGCAGACCAGCATCGAGATCGGCGAGATTCAGGCGGTGAGCCAATGACAACCATCCAACGCAGTGCCGCCGACGCGGCGAGCGCACCTCCAGTTGCGGCGGCGGCATCGCTGGCACATCTGCCTCGACGACGCAGCCTGGGTATGTGGGCGCTCGGCATCGTCCTGGTCGTGCTCGGCTCCGTCGGTGCGTACGTGCTCGTGCTCCAGGACGGCATGACGCATCCGTACCTGGCCGTGAGTCACAAAGTGGCGTACGGCGCCGCTATCCAGGACAGCGATCTCACCGTGATCAACGTTAACGCGGCCGTGGGCCTGGACCCTATTCCTGCGGCGCAGCGTGCCCAGGTGGTCGGGCAGCACGCGGCGGCCGACCTCTACCCGGGCACATTACTGATCCGTGACCAGCTCACCAAGGCGGCTATTCCGGCGCCGGGCCAGCAGTTGATCGGCATCGAGCTGAAGCCCGGTCAGCTGCCGGCGCGGACGCTGAAGCCGGGCGACGCAGTGGTGCTGGTGGTTGTCCCGCCGACGGGCCTGGCCGGCGTACCGGATCCGCAGAGCACGGCGGCGCCGCAACCGTCCAGCATCCCCGCCACCGTGGCAGGGACCACGGCGCCTGCGACCAACGGGAACGTGCGGGTGGACGTGGCGGTGTCAACGGCCGACGGATCCGTGGTGGCGGCGATGGCAGCGGCCGGCCGCATCGTGCTCGTCGTGACGACGAGGGGCTGACGATGGCGCTGATTGCGGTGTGTTCAGCGAAAGGTTCGCCCGGTGCGACCACGACGGCGCTCGCGTTCGCGTTGAACTGGCAACGACGTGTCCTGTTGGCCGAGTGTGACCCGGCCGGGGGTGACCTCGCGGCGGGGTTCCTGCGTGAGGTGGCCCTCGACGGTCGGGGGCTGGACCGGTTGACCTCGGCGCTGGCCCGGCAGCCGCTGACCGACGGCATGCTGTGGAACGAACTGGTCGACCTGACGCCCGGCGGTGAATCGGCCATGACCAGGTTGCTGCTGCCTGGGTTGGCTGACCCGGCGCAGGCCGCGATTTGGGGTGAGCCGCAGCGGCGGGGTCAAACGGCTGGCTGGGACCAGCTCGCGGCACGGTTGCCGCTGCTCCGCGACGGCGCAGAGGAGTACGACGTCATCGCCGACTGCGGTCGACTCGCAGCGGCTCACCCGGCGACCCCAATCGTCACACAGGCCGATCTCGTCCTGCTGGTCCTGCGCCCAACGCTCATCAGCGCTCGCGCCGCCTCCACGGTGCTCCAGCAACTGCTCCAGCCGGGCCACCCACCAGTCGGCCTTATCACGGTCGGCGACGGCAGCTACGGCATCAAGGAACTGGCTTTGGAGCTTCGCACTCCCGTCGCTGCGGCGTTGCCGGACGACTCCAGGAGTGCTACTGCCCTGAACAGTGGCACCGCACCCCGCCATGGCCGGCTGCTCCGCGCAGCCAGTCGGGCCGAGCCCGCAGTCCGGCGGATGTACGGCGAGGACAACACACGCTCCGCAACGCCAGCGGTGCTGGGCCGTCGTCGCGTCAGCGAGGAGGCCGGCGTTGTCCGCTAACGCACGCCGCGGCTCCGGCAACAGCAACGGACACCGCCCCGACCCGTCAGTGCTGGGCGCAGCCGTCCGCGCTCAGATCGACAGCCGCTTCACCACTCCGCCGCCCCCACCACCGGTGCCAGTTCAGGAACCGGTGCCGCCATCTCGTTCCGTCGTGCCGCTCGAGGAGGCGGTTGTTCGCGCCCTGCATGAACAGGCAGCGCTGCTGCTGGCGGCGGAGTTCCGCAGCAACGCCGACCAAAGCCCGGAGGACCGACGCGCGATCGGTGAGGACATCTCGGCACAGGTAGTGCGTGCCCACGTCGACGCGCGCCGGCAGACCGGCGAGCGGGTCACCGACGAGTACGAGCAGCGGCTCCTCGACACCGTCCTGGCCTACCTCTTCGGGCTGGGTCGCCTGCAGGCGGCCACCGACGATCCCGAGGTCGAGAACGTCATGGTGCTCGGTTATGACCGGGTACGGATCGAGTACGCCGACGGGCGGGTCGAAACTGGGCCGCCTGCGGCCACCAACGACCATGAGCTGCTGCAGATGATTCAGCGCATCGCCTCCGTCGGCCAGCGCAACGAGCGGGCGTTGACCGCGGCGAAACCCACCCTGCACATGCGGCTGCCGAACGGTAGCCGGCTCGCGGCGATGCACGTGGTCACCACGGCACCGGTCATCGTGACCCGCCGGCACAGGACGAAGAAGGTCAATCTCGACGACATGGTCGATCTCGTGGCCATCGACCCGGTGTTGCGGCAGTTCATAGCCGCGATCGTCCGGGCCAACCTCAACGTCATCATCGCCGGGCCGCCAGGTTCGGGAAAGACGACGTTGATGCGGGCTATGGCGACGCAGATCCCGCGCACTGAGTGGTTCGCCACGATGGAGTCCGAACTCGAACTGGGCCTACACGAGACCGGTGAGTTCGACTGGGTGGTGCCGGTCGAAGCGCGGGAAGGCCACGGCGACCTCGGGCCGGACGGGCGCCCGGCCGGTGAGGTGTCACTGGCGCGGCTTTTCCCGGACATGCTGCGGCTGTCGATGCGGCGAGTCCTGGTCGGCGAGGTCCGCGCGGACGAGATCGTGCCGATGTTCGACGCGATGAACACGATGCGCGGCTCCATGTGCACGCTGCATGTTCGTCACGCCGACGGCGTGCTGCTGCGCCTGGCCGAGCTGCTGATGCGCTACGGCGCTGCTGACTCCCTGACCGGTGCCTGGCTCACGGTGGTCAACGCGTTGGACTACATCATCTACTGCGACGTCATCGATGAGCGACCGCAAGGTGGTCAGCAGCACCGATTCGTCAGCCACGTCATCGAAGTCGTCGGTATGGGCGACGGCGCCAAACCCACCACCCAGGCAATCTTCGGCCCCGGGCCCGACGGGCGGGCACGACCGAAGGTCCACCCGCAGCGCACTCGCGCTGAACTGCTCCGAACCGGGTTCGACCTCGCCTGGCTCAATCAGAGCGACGGTATGTGGACACAGCCGCTGCGCACCATCACCGGCGGTGGCGCATGAGTCCCGCAGTGCTGGCAGCGTTGTCGGCGGCAGTGCTGCTCGCCGGCGTGGTCGTCATCGTCGTCGCGGCGGTAGGAACGCACCAACCTCCTCGGCCTCCTTCGGCGACGGTCAGCAGATTCAAGGCTGTGCTCGGGTTCGGGCTCACTGCTCGGGAGCGGAGCTCCCGACAACTCCTGATCGGGCTGGCTTTGGGCGCGACCGTCACGGTGTGGCTCTACACGGGCTGGCCGGTCGGCGGGTTGACCGCTGGAGCTGCTGTGTTGGTTACCCCGCTGCTGTACAGCGTCGGCACCCGGGAGCGGGAGGTGATCGATGCGCTGGAAGGGCTGGAGATCTGGACCCGGCGGCTGAAGAACCTCGTCCACACCGGCCACGGCCTCATCTCGGGGATCATCAACAGCGCGCGGACCGCACCGGCCCCGATCGCCGCTCAGGTAGCCGATCTGGCCGCTGACCTGCAGGCCGGTACTGACCCTGAAAGCGCGCTGGAACGGTTCGCTGACAGGCTTGACGACTTCCGGGCCGACGAGGTGATCGCTTCGTTGATGTTGCACGTCAGCGACCGGGGCCAGCGCCTGTCCGACGTGCTCGACTCGGTTGCCACGTCAGCTGCCGACGAGGTCGCGATGCGCCGGGACATCGCTGCGGACCGGGCGGAACCGCGGTTCGTGGCGAGGTTCATGACCACGCTGACGTTCCTCGTGCTGGCCGTGCTGTTCCTCAGCGCCGACTACGCGAAGCCGTACGGGATGCTCGTCGGGCAGCTCGTGCTGACGGCCAACATGCTGGTCCTTGCCGGGCTGCTCGCCTGGGTGCGGCTGCTGACCCGACCGACCCGACACGGTCGGTTCCTTGTCCCGGCGGCACAACGTCGCGGCGCGGCATCCCCGCACACGCCAACTCCGTCAGTTCGGCGGGAACGGACGGCAGCACGATGAGTCCCCGAGTCCTCTTCGTCCTGTTGACCGGTGCGGTGATCGGGCTCGGCATCCTGGTCATCGTCCGGGCCGTGCGACCTGCGGCGCCCGCCCTTGGGCCTGCGCTGCGTCAGCTGCGTGCACCCACGGCCGATGACCGCCGGCCTATGGTCCACGTTCGTGGTCCACTGGGTGTGCTGGCCAGCCGGCTACGCATCCCTGCTGCCGAGCTTGCCTTGATCGGATACAGCCCCGAGCGGTACCTCACCGAAAAGCTGGTGTTCCCGCTCATCGGTCTGCTGTTTCCGCCGGTGTTTTCGCTGATCCTTGCGCTGTCCGGGGTGCACTTGGGCCTCGTCATCCCGGCCGTCGTCGGTCTGCTGTTGGCTGTGGTGTTCTTCTTTCTGGTCGACGTCTCCGTCCGCCAGAAGGCGGCAGAGGCACGCGAGGAGTTCAGCCGGCACGTCGCGGTGTACCTCAATCTCGTCGCCCTGGAAATGGCCGCTTCCCGCGGGCCGTCGGAAGCCTTGGAAGCCGCAGCCGCCCGCGGCGGCTGGGTCTGTGACCGCATCCGCGAGTCCCTGCGCGTGTCCCGGCTCCGGCTCGAACCACCGTGGGAAGGACTCAAGGATGTCGCCATCCAGATCGGTGTCCCCGATCTCGGTGATGTCGGCGACATCATGACCCTCGCCGGTGATGAGGGTGCCCAGGTCTACGACACCCTGCGTAGCCGTGCGAAGTCCCTCAACGCTGCCCTGCTGGCGAAGGACAAGGCACGCGCGAAGACGGCGACCACGGTGTTGTACATGCCGACCAGCCTGATGGTCCTCGTCCTCTTCGTTGCCGGCGCCTATCCGTTCCTGTACCGGCTCGTCACCACCTGAGTAGCTCCCCCGCCACGCGACGGGGGAAGAGAGGAGAAACGATGAAGCAGAAGGCACCGATGACCCTCGTACTGCGTCGCCGCTGGCGCGCCGCCCGTACCGACGACCGCGGCGCAACCTCGATTGAATGGGCCATGTTCGCGCTGCTCGCCCTGTTCGTCGCCGGCCTCGTGGTCGGCGCCATCATTCTGGCGATCAACAACCGGATCCCCGGAATCCAGTAGTCAGCATGGAATCGGCACGCCCAGCAGCAACTGATGCCGCGCAAGCACCCCGCCGGGAGAGCCCCCGTCCCCGGCGGGGCCGGCGCGACGACCGCGGCTCAGGCTCGATCGAGTTCGTGATCACCGCCGCCGCGGTGCTTGCCCTCGTGTTCCTGGCCATCCAGGCCGCCAACTACTTCTATGCACGCTCCATTGCCATGGCCGCCGCCCAGGAAGCCGTCAACGCCCAACGGGCCTACAACGCTGCACCCGGAGCCGGCCAGGCCAAAGCGTCGGCGTTCATCGCGTCGACCGGCGACAGCTTGTCCGACGTGAGCATCACCGTTACCAGCGACGGCCAGACCGTCCAGGCAACCGTCGACGGACGCTGCCTGTCGATCGTGCCCGGATTCTGCGCCACGGTCGGCGTCCACGCGACCGTCCACGGCACCGTCGAGCGGGTGACCAGTCCATGATCACAGGGCACCGCCAGCAGCGCTGCCGCGGCGACAGAGGCTCGGCAGCCATCGAGGCAGCGATCCTGGCACCGGTCCTCCTCGCGCTGATCGGTCTGGCCATCGCGGGCGGGCGCATCCAAGTCGCGGGCGGTGCCATCGAGGCCCCCGCGCACGACGCCGCCCGTGCCGCGTCGATCGCCCGGACCGAAGGCCAGGCACGCACCGACGCGTACCGCGCCGCCAGCGCCACTCTCGACCAGCAGGGATTGCACTGCTCGCAGCTCACAGTCGTGGTCGACACCAGCGGCTTCGCAGTACCGGTCGGCCAGCCGGCCACCGTCGCCGCGTCCATTACCTGCGTCGTCGACCTCAGCGACATCGTCGTCGACGGTCTTCCCGGCTCACGGACGATCAACGCGACGTTCGTCAGCGTCCTCGACACCTTCCGGACCCGCACATGACCCTGCGCTCGCGGCCGGGCAGCTCCCGGCGAAACGACGAAGGCCGCATCGCTCTGCTGGCACTCGTGCTGGCCTTCGCCGTGCTCATGATGATCGGGCTCTCCGTCGACGGCGGCGGCAAGATCCGGGCGATGGAGCGGGCCGACAACGTCGCCAGCGAAGCCGCCCGCGCCGCCGCCCAGGCGATCCTCGCGCCGCAAGCCATCGAAGGTGGCGAAAAAGTCGTCGACCCCGCTGCAGCAGTGGCCGCCGCACAGAACTACCTGGCCGCCGCCGGAGTCACCGGCGTCGTCGACATCGCCCCGGACCGCAAACACATCACCGTCACCGTCACCATCACCTACACCACCCTGTTCCTCGGCCTGATCGGCATCAACACCCTCACCTCGACCGGGCACGCCACAACCGTGCTGGTCGCCACCTAACAGCACTCGACAACGCCAAGTCCAGGAGAGGAGCAGACCGTGCCACGCAACATCACCCGGAAGCGACGGCGGGGGCACCACGTCCACCGCATCCTGGCCGGCCTTGCTGCACTGACCGCCATCGCAGCGTTCCTCGTCGTCGTACCGCTGGTACTGATGGCCGCGTGGCGCGCCCTCGGGTCGCCACTGCCGTCCGTCCACGACCTGACCGGCCCGGACGACGGGACCGTGTTCGTCCGGACCTTGTGCCTCGTCGGCTGGCTGGCCTGGGCACTGTTCACCTGGTCGGTGTTCGCCGAAGTCATGGCCCAATGGCGCGGCTGGCAGATCCCCGTCTGGGGTTGGCAACGACGCACCGCCGCCAGCTTCGTCACCGCCGTCACAATGATGTTCAGCTCCCCAGCTGTGGCCGCGACAGCAGCACCCGTCGCGACACCGCCCGCGGTTGTCTCGACCCTGCCAGCCGCCACGGACAACGCAGACAGCACCACCACCGTCGGCAACCTGGACGTGGCGAACCGGTACGTCGAGCACGTCGTCCAGCCAGGTGAACAGATGCCGACCCTCGCCGAACGGTATCTCGGCGACCGCTACCAGTGGCGAACCATCGCCGAGGCCACCTACGGCGTCGCCCAACCCGGCGGCCAGGTCCTCAAACCGGGCGACACCCGCGTCTATCCTGGCTGGACCGTCCGAATCCCCACCAGCGCAGCAGCACCGGCGGCGATGGTGCCGGTCGCGTTGAGCACGTCGACGCCGAGCGCCGCACCGGTGTACGAGGTCCACAAGGGTGACTGGCTCTGGTACATCGCCGAACGCTTCCTGGGCGACCCGGAACGCTACACCGAGATCGCAGCGCTCAACCCCAACCTCATCACCGACACCACCGGCGTCCGAGGACCAGACCACATCGAACGCGGCTGGCAACTCACCCTCCCCGCGGACGCCCACGACCGCGGCCCCAACCGCCACGCCACCGGCACCCTCACAGTTCCGCAGCCAACCCCACCGATCACCCAACCCGGCGAACCCAGTGCCGGATCGGATGACTCCGGCTCCGATCCGTCGACCACCACCTCACCACCCGCCATCGCGCCCAGCACCACAGCGAGTCCGGCAGCCAGCGCGACAGCTACGCCGAGCGCATCGGCGAGCACGAGCGCGAGTCCAGCGACGAGCCCACGACCGAGTACCACCACAAAACCAGGATCAGCCGCAGCGAGTACCAGCCAGCCGGACGGATCCACGGCAATCGCCGATGCCGCCCAACCGGAACACGCCGATGACACCAGACTCTTCGACACCGTCCTGCGCATCGGTGCGCCACTTATCGGAGCCGCCCTGCTCGCCACCCTCACATTGCGTGTGCTCAGCCGCCGCCGCTCCCGCCAGCAGCAACACCGTCCCGTCGGACGCCGTCTGCCCGAACCGGCCAGCCCCACAACGGAGACACACATGCGCGTCGTAGCCGAGCCGGCCGCGGTAGACCGCCTGGATCACGCACTGCGCGCCCTGGCAATGCAGCTCGCCGGCCGCGCCGCCGACCGGATGCCCGACATCGTCGGCGCCTGGCTCCGCGGCACCGAGGTAAACCTCCTCCTCACCAGCCCGAACACGGACGCACCCCACCCATGGATCAGCGAGGGCCTGTCCTGGACCCTCCCGGGTGACGCATCGCTACCAGAATGCGACGGCCAGCTCGCACCGCTACCCGTCCTTGTCGCAGTCGGCTCCCGCCCCGGCATGCACCTGTTACTGGACCTGGAACGCCTTGGCCTCCTCACCATCACCGGTGACCCCACCGCCAGCGGCAACCTGCTGCGCTACCTCGCGGCCGAACTCGCCCTCAACAGCTGGAGCGACCACGTCGACGTCCACATCGCCGGTTTTGATGGCGAAGAAACCGGCGAGCTGCTGGCGCTGAGCAGCGACCGCCTCACCGCCGCGCCTAGCGTCTCAGCCGCCATCGAACGCATCCGGCGCCGCGCTGGGCAGGTCGTACAGTCACTCGACCATCTCGACGCGGGCGATCCGATGGCCGGGCGCGTCGCCGACGTTGCCGCCGACGCGTGGATGCCGCAGGTCCTCCTCATCAACCAGCCCAAGGCAGACGACGTCACCGCGTTGGAGGCCCTCGACAGCGATCTTGCTGCTATTGGCCGGTGCGCTGTCGCCGTAGCCGTGGCCAGCAGCGGCCCGATCGGGCGCTGGCCGGTAGCTGTCGAAGCCGGCGGCGCGCTGGGCATTGCGTTTCTCGGTATGGACGGTGAGGACGGCGTGAACGCTGCCCAGCTGCCGCGTGCCGAATTGAGCCCGCTCGCCGACCTACTCACCACAGCCCGTCGAGGTGTCCCAACGCCTGGCCAAACCGAGCCCGACGGTGAAGCCGCAGAAGAGTGGGCAGCGGCACCCCCGGCCACCGACACCGACGCTTGGGCACGCGGCACCGACACCGCCGGGGCACTCATCGACACCAGCAGCGACACAACGGCCGAATACGACGACGAAGCAGATCCTGCCGACGATGACGCCCCAAAACCCGACGATCTGGCATTGCGGCCGTCCTCCGAGGAAGAGCATCCAGCTCAACCCACCACAACCGACGCCGCGACAGCCAATTCGCCCCCGAATGGGGGCGACTTCGAACGCGGCAGCACCGTTGGGCGACCGGCGGTGATCGCGTTGGTCGGGCCGCAGCCGGCCCGCAAACGAGTCAACGCCGCCGTACGAGGACATCGCCACCACGACCCCACTCTTGACGCGGACCTGCACTCCTGGACCGACGCCGATCCGACGCGACCGCGCATCGCCATCCTCGGCCCGGTCACCGTCGAAGCACCCGGGCAACTGCCCGACGAACGCCTCCGGTTCTACGCCGAGATCATCACCTACCTTGCAGTCCGCGGACAGCACGGCGTCACAACCGACCAGTTCGACGATGCGATCTGGCCCGAACAACAGGTCAAAGCCAACACCCGCCGTGTCGCCGTCGCCCGTGCACGCCGTTGGCTCGGAGAGACCCCCAACGGCGATCCCTGGCTACCGGACGCAACCGCCGACCGCCGATACCGGCTCCGCGACGGCTACCTCCTCGACTGGACACTGTTCCGGCGGCTCCGGAGCCGAGGTGAGAGCCGGGGGCCTGCAGGCATCAGCGACCTACGCAACGCTCTCGCCCTCGTCCGCGGTGCACCCCTCGCCGGAGCAGACATCGCGTACTCCTCCGTCGCCCGCAACCCCTTCGTGTGGCTGCCAACCTCCGAGATCCAGCCCCACCACCTCGCCGCCGCCGTCGTGGACACCTCACACCGCCTCGTCGAACTCAGTCTCGACGGCGGCGACATCCCCGGCGCCCGATGGGCCGTCGAGCAAGCCTGGCTCGCCGACCCCGAACGAGCCAACGACATCGCCTGGCGAGACCTCCTCCGCGTAGCCGCAGCAGAAGGCAACGCCGCGGAACTTGACCACCTCCTCGAAGAACTCATGACCGCCCGCGATGCCGAAGTCCCCGAAGACCTCGACAAAGAGACCTACCGGCTGCTGTGCGACGTCATGCCGGAACGCATGCGGGCCGGCGTCCGCTAAGTCATCTCCACCGACGGGACGAACAGTGGAATGGCCTTCCCAATACGGCGATGGCGACCATGACCCGGCGTCGCGACAGCGGCCGAGTTCGGTGCTGGTGGCTGCGCTTACTGTTGCCTGCGTCGCGGACGGGGCCCGGGGCGGTGTGACCGGATCGCTACGGTCGACTCTTCGCCGTTACTACCGAGCCGCGCAGCCCGCGCGCTAGCTAGACGATAGTTTCGCAGAAGGTCTGCGACGTTCGCGCCTCCCGTCGGTGCTGCGAGGATCAGCGAGGCAACAAGTTCTTTGCGGCTCGTCCGTTCGCCTGTTTGCTCGGCAAGCGTTACAAGGTCGTCGAGCCGGTCGTTGATCGGTGCCGGCAGCGACAGGCCGATGCGCTTCTCTGGACATTCGGGCAGAGGTGTGTCGGCGCTAATTCGTCGCCGCGTGGTCATGCACCTGCTCCGGACACCAAGGTAGTCTATCGCCGAGACGCGCGTCTAAAACATGTCTATCGCGCGTATTCGCGACGATGTAGGATCTCGCATCCGGCGAACAAGCCGGCAGGAGGTGGTGTTAGGTCATGGCGATGCAGGTCGAGAGCGATCCGGCCACTCGGCCCCGGCTGGTGAACCCCGCCAACTTCCTCTTCGCCACCCGTGACACCGGTTACAAAACGACCGGACTGGCGATCGCGGAACTGATCGACAACTCGCTTCAGGCCGGAGCCAGAAGCATTGCGGTTGAGGTCGGCGCCGCGCCGGGCCCCGGCAAGCCGATCGAAATCATGGTGGTCGATGATGGCGAAGGTATGGACGCTGGTTCACTCGCGGAGGCCCTGACCTTCGGCGGGACCAGCCGGTTCAACGACCGGAGCTCTCTTGGCCGATACGGAATGGGACTCCCGAACGGTGCGCTCAGCCGCAGCCGGCGGGTTGAGGTCTTCACCTGGCGACGCGGTGCCGGCGTCCTCTGGTCAAGGTTGGACATCGATGAACTGGCTAAGACGGGCGAGGCTACTCTGCCCGCCGTTGAGCGCATCGACCGCCCGCACTTTGTTCCGGTTTCCGACTCCGGTACGGTAGTGCGCCTGACCCGCTGCGACAGGGTCGAGTACAAGCGCTCATCGGCGCTCGCCCGGAGGCTCCGAGACGATTTGGGGCGGATCTACCGACACTTCCTAGCCGACGGTGTCATCTTGCAGGTGAATGGTCAACCCGTGACGGCCAACGACCCTCTCTGCCTCCAGCCCGGTTCGAAGATCACCGGCGGCAGCCAATTCGGCGACGATCTGCTCTACGAGATACCCGCAGGTTCGACGAATGGCATTGTTTCGGTTACGTTCAGTGAGCTGCCGATCGATCGCTGGCATGCCTTGTCCTCTGAAGAGAAGCGAACCATGGGTGTCACAGCTGGCGCTCCAGTGTCCGTCGTCCGGGCTGGCCGCGAGATAGACCGCGGGTGGTTCTTCATGGGGAGCAAGCGTCGCGAGAACTACGACGACTGGTGGCGATGCGAGATCAGGTTCAACCCAGTCCTCGACGAACTGTTCGGAATCACGCACGCCAAGCAAGCGATCTCGCCACGTCCGGAGTTGCTGGAGATCATCGCACCGGATCTGGAGACTATCGCTCGCGCGTTGAACAGCCGAGTTCGGCAGCGTTTCATGCTGGTCAAAGCGGCTGAGCCCCTGAGTGCCGCCGAGCAGCAGGCCGCCAGGGCGGAGGCGTCGCTGCCATCCCTGCCACGCGGACGACGCGTCGTTCCCGACGAACTCAAGGACCTGGTGAACGGCTTGAGTCAGCACGACGCCCCCTATCAGATTGCGGTTGCAGAGTTGCCGTCCATGGGCGCGTACGAGGTAGTCATGCGGGGCCGCCAGGTCGTCGTCCTCCTGAACGCCAAGCATCCGTGGTACCGCGACCTCTATGGCCCGCTGGCCATGAGTGAGTCGAGCAGGGACCGTGATCTTGCCCGCCACGTGGCGCTCACGGTTCTCGCGACAGCTCGCGCTGAGGCAGCACTACAGCGAGCCAGCGAGCGCGGGCATGCGCAGAGGCTCCGCCAAGTGTCAGCCGACGTTCTCGCCACTTTCATGAATGCTTAGCATGACCGAGGTGTGGTACCGATTGCCGAGCCCTCCCGGGTGTCGCGCCGCGGAGCGACGCGCCTTCGAAGCGCTCGGTCGCGCGCTCGCGAGCGCCGACGGTTCGGCGCGCGAAGCAACGCGTGAACGGTGCCTTGCCTCCGACAACGCCGCCCTGACGGCCGCCTGTCACGTACTGCTTGATCTTGTAGGTCAAGGCTGGAACGTGCGGGTCGACGGGGACGAAGTGGCCGTCGCTCCGCCGCTGGGTTTCGCTGATCCCGTTGAGGAGAAGCGCCGGGTTCGGCGACAGGAACTCATCAAGCGGAACGAGCAACTGGCCACACCGTCGGTACGTCGGTTCGTCCTCGCCATGGAAAAACCTCGGGAATTCAACGGCAAGTTCGTGTCGATCTTCAGCCTTATGCGTGACGGCAACGAACTTGCGGAGGCGCTGCTGGCCGTCGGTGACCGTGAAGAGGTGGACCCGGCCCGACTCCGCGAGGTGATCGACCCATACGTGCAGGTGGTGTCTGCCGAGAGGTGCGCGCAGACCGGGCTCAAGCTGATGGACATCTGGCGCTACTTTCGGCTGACCTGGTCGAACCAGTACACCAGCACTCCTGGACGCACGATGATGATCCTGATCCGGGACCGTGCAGCCGCTTTTCACCCAATCATTGGGATCGCTGCACTCGGCAGTGCTGTGGTGCAGATGGCCGAACGGGATGACTGGATCGGCTGGCAGTCGACGGTCTTCCTTGAGAACCTGCGCGCGGCCCCAACACTACGGATGGCACGTTGGATTGCGGCACGGCTGCAGACCTCGCTGGACGAATTGTATGTCGACGATCTTGTCAAGGATGGCCTGTACTGGCCCACTTTGTGGGAGGACCCAGCCGCCGAAGCGATCGAGCGGCTGCTGAAAGAGGCCGAAAGCCGGCGACGAGATCACCACAGGTTCGTCAAGGCGACGGACTTCAAGAAGGTTCACGATCCCGACGATGTTGCCGGATGGCGTCGGCGCGCAGAGTCCGATCTGTTCCGTAGTAAGCGCTGCCTCGCCCTGGCTGACCTGCTCAGCGCCCGCCAGGCGCTCGCGCCCTACTTGTATCCGAAGGCGACCCGCGGCGGGCTCTCCCAGGCGCTCGACGATGTCAAGGCGCGGCGGGCGATCATGTCCGTGCTTCGGCGGGCAAAAGCCGACGCGGTCGGCACCGAGATCGCCGACCTCACGGTCTGTGGAGCCATCGCGCCGTACAACGCGTTGCTGGGCGGCAAGCTCGTCAGCATGCTGGCTGTCAGCCCTACAGCGGTGAAGGCATACCGCCAGCGCTATGCGACGTATGCCAGCGAGATCGCGTCCTCGATGGCGGGCCGGCCGATCCGCCGCCGATCGAACCTGGTGTTCGTCGGCACCACCTCGCTCTACGGCTCAGGTGCCAGCCAGTACAACCGCATCCGCATTCCTCCCGAGGTCCTCGACGGGTCTCTGCCCATCGAATTCCGTCAACTTGGCCGTTCCAAGTCGTTCGGAACCTCCCACTTGTCGGCGGAATCGGTACGGGCGCTGGTGCGCCTTGCGGAGCAGACCGCCGGCGGTGCGCGGGTCAACAGCATCTTCGGCGAGGGGGTGAACCCGAAGTTCCGCAAGGTCCGCCATGGTTTCGACCTATTGGAGTGGCCCTCGGACACCTTGCTGCAGCACGGGCGTCAGCGCATTATCTACGGCATCAGCCTGGTCGACAACCTCCTGCCGTACCTGCTTGGCATCGACGCGGAGCCGAGCTATAGATTCCGCCGCCGGCCAACCCTGGACGATGTGGAGGCGATCACCGGATGGTGGATACACCGCTGGCTGCACGCGCGCAGCAAGTCGCCAGCGGTGTTGGAGGCGGTAACGGCGCACCGTCTGACTAGGCCGGTCATTCATGGCGCGCGTGTCGAACTGCCGGACCTGCCGCTGGAACGCGGCAGGCACGAGCAACTGGAGCTGTACTGACTTCCTAGAAGAGCCGATCGTGTGGCACTGGCTCAACATCGATGACGCGCTCGTAGTAGGGACGAACCGTGGTCCGCGTGTACGGCGTCTGGTGGGCGTTCTGCACCAGACAGGTAAGCGGAGGCATCGATCTCACCGCCTCACCCAAGCGCTCGGCTTCAGGCCCGCTGGTCTTGCCGATCAGCGCTTTCTGGACCGTGCGGATCTGATCGACCTGGGTCTGGCTGAAGAACAGCCTCGTCGCTGTGGCGCCGGATACCGCCTCGGGGAGATCCTTCGGGTACTGCGTGGCGATGACGACACCCGCGCCGAACGCCCGGCCCTCCCGCATGAGAGGTTCCAGGAAAGGCGATTGAACCAGACGCCATGCCTCGTCCAGCACGACAAGCCGCTTCAACACTCGCGGCTGTGGGCGCCGAATGAGTTGGTTGTAGAGGGCCATCAACAAGAACTCCGCCACCGCGTTCTTGACCTCTTCGCCGGGCAGTTGACTGAGGCGGACGACGGAACGTCCGTCGAGTAGATGCTCGAGAGTGGCGCCGTCCCCATCGCCGGCAAACAGGCCAAGATCGAAGATGGGCGATAGACGTCCGATGAGTGCGCCGTGGCCTTCACGTTCGAGCACCTCACGGATGGCGTCGAACGGTAGGTAGGTCTGATCAGATGCTGGTGTGAAGGCTCTGCCGTCGAGGCCCAGAATCGTATAGGTCTCTTTCATCGCTTCGCGCAAGTGATACGCCTGCTGATCTCCAAGGCGATAGATCCGCTTGAGAATGTTGACGAGTTGATGCACGTGCGACATCGGGTTTGCCCGGCCGGAGGTGGGATCGGTCGGCGGTACCAGAGGGTTAAATGGCAGCCCGCCGATGCTGGCATCGAACATGGACAACTGCTCAGTACGTGTGTACTCGACGCCGGCGTAGTCGTCTTTGAAGTCGAGAATAAGGGCCGGCAGACCGTTCGGCGCAGCCATGAGTTCGTGCAGGACCGCTTTGGTGGCCTGAGTTTTGCCACTGCCGGTTTCGCCGGTGATTGCGATGTGACCGTTGGCGAGCGGACGGTCGGGACGCTGTGGGTCGTACCAGACCTCAACCGGTCTGCCGTACTGCCCGACAGCTTCACCGAGATACGCCCGCGGTCGGTCAGCCGCCGACGGCGCCGCTACGGACGTCTCAGATGCAGCAACCGTGGTGGATGCCGTCCTCGCAAGGGGCCTTTCGGCCGGCGCAGAGACTGGTTGCCCCGTCTCAGGCGACGAGGGGCTGCCAGCTTCCGGACTTGGTGGTGTTCCTTGTTCTGGCGGACTTGGCAACTCGTGCACGGGCAGAGCGGCTTGCTGGAGCGCACCTACGCCGGATTCGTTCAGTTGCGTAACGGTGAGCGGGAACGTGTGGCCCGTATCGGTTTGGGCGCTTACCCGCCTGGACGGCCGCAATGACTCCGTATCCACACCGATGGAAACCTCGACGAGATGCAACTCGATGGCGAAAGGGACCTCACCCTCGAACAGGCGTTGCGAGGCACTTGCCCAGGTCCGTCGTTCATCGGTGTCGTGGCCGCGTTTCGCGAGTTCGCGATAGACGTGCGCTCGAAGGATCTCCCGGCGAGCTGGTGTGGTGATGAGCTCGTCTGCCCGGTCGGGATTGAACACGTCACGAAGCAGCATGCCGGTGGACAGCGTCTGGTCCACCGCCGGTCCCGAGGCAATGTCGCCAGCGATGTGATACTCCGCCGACGTGTCCTGCATCGTCTTTACCTCGAAGACGGTGATGATGCACGCATCCTCGCCGTACTCGATCCCCAGCAGGTCGGCCCGCCGGGCGTCTTCACGGAGGTGCAGCCACCGGCGGGCCATATCATCGTCAAGGCTGATCAGCAGGCGCTTGCGGTTGGCGGGGCAGTTCTTCTTGTACCAACGCGCCACGATGAGCGTGCCGAGCAGGCCTTTGGTCCTGTTCTGGTCGACTTGGCGCTCGAGATCGGGCGTGAGTGTCAAAGCGCCGACGTCGAGGAGTTCCGTCAGCTCCTGCAGGAGATCGTCAAGGTCTGCGTCGCTGACGGCAGTGTTGTACTGTCGAACAATCTCGCGCAGCGCTCGGCGGAACGGGTCGGTGGCGTCGGCGAATGCGACCACCTCACGGGTGCGGTCGCGGCCGCTGAAGACCTGAAGTTTGCCGAGCAGGAGGTCCCGGTCGACGTGCCGATCGGCTAGGACAAACCACGGTGCCGTTGCCGCTACGGCCTTGAGGCGTTCCCGCACGTCGCCGTCCTGCCTCACCGCGAGGCGTGATGCGGGTGCCTGCTTGGCAACCAGTTGGGCAACAGTGAAGTAGGCGGCGAAAGGCCCACCTGGTGCTGGTTCCAGGTCGACAGTCTTGGCGAAGACGCGGTACTTGAGCCGCTGGGGCATCGCGAGCGGCTGAACCGGTTGCTCTATAACGCTGAGCGAATCCTGCTTGCCTGCCGACTGGTCGAAAGCCACCATGATGTGAGCGAGCATGCCTGCCGGAGGCTTCAGCGTGTCGGCCGGCAGGGCGCGCACCTCGAAACTGAAGCGTCGATCGTCTGCGGTTGCGTGGAACAGTTGCGCTACCCGTGCCTCGTCGTCGTCATCAAGCTCGAGCGACTGGATGCCAGCGTTGCGGCCTTTGTAGAGCACGGTGAGGTGGGCGCCCTGGATCTTTTCGCTGTACGCCAGGTCGGTCAGCAGCTTCAGGTAGGGCCCTGGACCGGGCGGGTCCAGCAACGCCAGGCGGAGCCCGTGGCGAGCTGGCGGGTGCGCCTCAAGGAATGCCTCGACGATGCGACGAATCTGGGCGTAGCCGTCCTGCCCTACGCTACGTTCCTGCTTGACCGCGAAGTACGGAAGGTGACCGATGTCGCTGACGTGAGGCAGAACCTGCGGCGTGTCAGGTGTCAGATCTGGCAAGCAGAGGCTGGTCAGGAAGTTCGGCAGCTTGCCCGCAGAGTCCCTCACCAGCCGGAGGTCACTTGCACTAAGCCGGTCGCGCTGAGCAACGACAATGCGTGCGAACTCGGAGTACCGCCAAAGGTACAGCGGGTGCAGGGGTGTGAGCATTGCGATCGTCGTCATGCCAGAACCGAACGTGATTGTGTCGAGCTTCAGGATATGCGAGATAACCTGATTGACGTCCTGGGTGTACTCCGCAAACAGCTTTCCGTACGTGTCGCTGATGCATTTCAGCAGGTCGTGATACCGCTCGACGTAGTAACGAATGGCGTCCCTCGAATGCCGCGCGGCGGCCACTGCGAGGGGTTCGACTGTCAGTCGTCCCGTGTATCCCACGATCTTGTCACGGGCATCGTCGAACGCCTCGAACCGTCCACGCAGTTCCCGGCCAGCATCGTCGTCGAGGCTGTCAAGGAACTCGAGGATCTGCTGGCTGGTCCACTCTTCTCTGAGGTCGTCTTCACCGCGGTAGCCGCGGATTCTCGCCCAGATGTCACCGTCGATGTCACCGTCGTTGCCGTCGATCCAGCCGCCGTAACGACCGATGCCGACGAGCCGGGTCACGATGTCCACGACCTCGCCGGATACCTGGCCTTGAACGATGATTCCGGACGGAAGCTCGTTTTCCCATCGCTCCGTGCCTACGAGGGATCCCCCGCTGTCGAGTTCACTGACCTCAGCAGCGGACTCCACCGCGGCGTCGAGATCATCTTGGAGAGACTCGTCGGCGGACAGCAATGCGTCGGCGGCGACGGCCGAGGCCGAAACCGGCGTGTCGAGTGGCCGGTTGCCGCTCTTATCCTCCTCCCCAACGTCGTCCACAAGGTCGGAACCCTGAGTGCCTGGGTCTGACGATGGAACTTGACTGGGGTGCGGTTCCGAATCGTGACTTGCAGGCTCGGACGGGGGTTGCCACCGGCGGACCGAGAAGAGATCTTCGGCGTCGGCGACGGTGAGCTGATCCGCCGAATCCCCGCGGCGTAGCTGCCGGAGGAGGCGGAGACTGCGCCGAAGAGCCATCCGCCGATTCGGGTCGGTCTCCTTGGCGATGTTCTCCGCGATTGCGCGCCGGTCCTTCTCCGTCAAGGTTTGCAGCCGACCGACCAAATCACGGTTTCGCTGGATGCGGCTGGTAATCGCCCGGTCGCTCGCGTCGTCGAACAGCTTCGGGTCGGCCAGCAAGCCCAAGCGCGGGAGTTCCCGGCTTGACTTCAGCTTGAACTCCATCGCCTGCTCAGGTCCGGCTGGCAACGAGGTGTAGTAATCGAGCAACTGGCCAAAGGAGATGTTGCGGTCGACGCCGAGCTTCTTCCACCAACTGACGAGTACGTCGTTGGCGCCGGCGAGTTGCTGCTGAGCTTGCCTGATGAGTAGGCCCTTGAGTTCTGCTGGGCCAATTGGGGCAAAGTCTTGCAGCGATGAAAGCCGTGCCTGGTCCCCGGCCGCGATGACGACGATCGTCGCCTTGAGGCCCCTGTCGTTACGCCACTGCTCGGCCTGTTGGACGCTGTTGGTGAACTTGTCCGGGGGGATGCCGGCCTCGGTCACGCCATCACTCGACAGCAGCGCAACACGCAGGTCCACCGTGTCCAAGATCTCACCGAATCCGGCCAGCACAGTACGCGAGTCGAAATGCGGTATGTCTCGTACGAGGACGCCTACGGAGCCGGACAACTCAAGGACCTTGCGGCACAGCAGTTCGCTGACCAACTGCACACGAGGGTCGGTTGTCGTCATAGCAGTGCCAAACTCTCCGGGTCTGTGGTGATGACGGTCTGTCCGTCGGCATACGCCTTCGCGTAGCCAGCCTCAAGCAGTGCCCTGCGCAACATTTCCACGTTGAGTCGCAACTCCTCCTCACTTATGGAAGTTGGCGTCCCAAACGGCTTCTGCGCAAGGTTATTGCACCGCACGATCTGGTCATCGGAGCGCTGGCCGACGACAATGCCATAGTTCCTGCGAAGCTCGTCGAGAAATTCCGGAAAGTCCAGCGGCTTATCCGGATCGACGGTAGCCGCAACGAGAGTTTCTAGAAATTCAGCGTTGACCCCGTAGCGTTTTTGCTGCTTGCCGCCACGGCCGGCGACCGACCAAGGAGTGAGGTAACCAGCGCGGCGCCCAAGGTCGGCTAGGAAGCCTCGGGGATGGTTCTTCTCCTCCGCCGCGACTTGCCAGAACGCTTCGGCGATGGCTTCTAACTCGGATACCTGGTCGTCATGGCGGTACGCATCGAAGCCCTGCCGGATCCGGACCTGGATCTTGGCGGGCAGGTCTGCGATCACATGTTCGGCCCCAGCGGCGCTGACCTGTGGCTCGAGCTTTTCTCGAATACGGAGAAGCATCAACGCCTCGATCGTGTCACCCGCAGCCCGGAACGATGCTCTCGACGCGTTACGCAACGACGTGCGGGAACCATCGAACATGTCGAGCAGGATCGGTGAGCGCGGAGTGCCTTCCTGGGCCTCGGAGTAACGGGATATCAGATGCACGTGTACGGCGAAGCAGGCAAACGTCACCAGCCGCCGAAGCGAGTTCAGCTTGGAACCGCTGGTTCGCTCGAAGCGGGCGAGACGGTCGAAGGAACGGCGAAGATTGGTGAGGGTAGGTGAAGCGAGAGCCGGTACAGCGGGCGTGCTTGCATCAGTAGCGATCATGGGCGCATAGAAGTGTTGCGCCGCAGCTTCGGTTGGTGTCTCAACGTCCCGCGGTTTCGCAAGCTTAGTCATTGGCATTGCAAGGATCGACCAAGGGTCGTCATCAGTCGACAACAGCGTGCGGATATGGATGGCGGCATCCGCCTCGTGCCCGGCGGTCAGCAAACGGGCGAGAAAGATTCCGCAACGATTATCCGATGGGTCACGAGTGAGGAGAGTTTCGTTGGACAAGGTGTAGGACGAACGCGCCGCTTCGCCGAACACGGCCTTGTCCGTCCCCAGCACGCCTTCGGCGAGGTTACGCAGTGTGCTAAGTGAGTCTCGATCGATGATGTCGCTGTCGCGACCGGTGATCGCCTCGCCGTAACGCTCAAGGATGGCACTGTTGGGATTACGCTCGACCCTCTCGCGTGTCTTTTGGTTCAGAATTGATGGCCGAAGGAACTCGGCCAGTGCGTCGGAATCGTATGCACGTCCTGTCAACGCCCGCCCTAGACCGTTCGCTATGTGTACGGGTTTGATCGAGTTGTTGGTAGGAATGAGTCCGAACTCGTCAATGTAGAGCTCGTTCAGGAACGCTTTCAGATCCGTTGTCACAGTCGGTACCTCGCCGGGTCACGCTGAATTTCGAACCTCGCTTCGATGTTCTTCTCCACGTTTCGGATGCGCACATCAACAACGTCCGTCTTGCTCGGCCCAACGGAATTGTGCACGCTATCGACGAACCGTGTGACGCGTCGAGTTGCGCTACGCGACCAACTCGTCCGACCAAGACCCCATCGGGCCTCGGTAAGCGTGAGATACAAGGCGCGGTCAACCAAGAGGCTGGCAATCTCCACACCGTGCTCGTCGTTAGCGGTGAGCGCAAAGGTTCGGACGAGACGCTGCTCCGGCGGTAGCCACTCATCGACCCACGGAGCCAACTGGGGTGGAGTTATCTCGAACCGGCCATGAAGAACCTCGTGCAGCGAGAGGAAGGTGTTTGGAGCCCTGACGTCGAAGCGGTGGCTTTGCCACAAGACAAGGCGCTCGCGGTCGCTATCGAGGCAGTCCGGCTCGTAGAACCTGTTGATCGCAAGAAGGAGATGACGGACAATGCCTCCACCCCCTGCGTTGCCCTCGGTGACCAGCGTATCGAAGCTACGCTCATCGCTGGGCAAGAGGTCCACAAGTGACCGGCCATCGCGGTGTTCGAAGAAGAACCGCCGTTTGAGCGCCCGGTACTCGCTACTTTGGTCGTCCGTCGGCATCGGTTGGACGGCAGACGGGCGGCGTCCATCGATCCAGTCCTCGGCCCTTGTGGTGCCCTGCCAGAGTTCCGTGTCCCGCCGAGGGTGCGTTACCGCAGCCGGATCAAAGACCTCCCGGACAGCATCGAACAGCGGTCCAACTCCGCCTTCAAAGGCAAGCTGTGCGTAGTGGTGCCGGTGCGAGCCCTGGCTCGCAAGCCGAACCGCAGCCGTCGCACCTCCAGCGATCAGGAAAGCAACGAAGCCGACCAACTGCCGCATGGTCGCGTGATGCCCTCGCCTGGCAACCTCCGCCAGCAGCAAGGCGATCCGTTCCCGAACCTGAGGGTGGCGCAATGCGTCGCGGTTGACGACGGCCGGATCTGTCGGCGACAAGCTGGCGTAAAAACGATCATCGGTCAGGCGCTCGATGACCCCCAGCGCGATGGGCATAGCAAGCACATTGCGCAGGCTCAGGTCGATGACTCGGACGGGACCTGCAACTTCCGCCACAGACTCCCGACCGTAAGACACCGCCTGCTGAACCTGCCGAAGCGCTGCCTTAAGTGGTTCGAATTCGACAGCCAAAGGGTGACGGCGTAACACAAAGAGCGGCCATTCATTGATAGCCAACACCATGGCTCGACGATCGCGGTCGCAGTCACGCCAACAAGTGAGGATACCGTCATCGGAGAATTCGTTGGCATCGGTTACAACAACTGCCCCGGCCGCCTCTAGCTCAGGCCTGAGCCGCTCGATGAGGTGGGTCTTTCCGTCGCCGGGGTTGCCGGTCACGATGATCTGGCGGTGGGCTTGAGTCAGTCGCAAAACATGAGCATTAAGACCGAGATCTACATCGATCCATGCGAGTTCTTCGGCATTCAAGCGGTCCGCATAGCTGTTGGTGCTGCGGTACAGACGTTCCACGAACTCGCTGGTGCGAACAGAGGCGGGGATGCTTCCCGGGGACCCGAGACCGCCCATATCGCCTGAAATCGACGCACCCTTATCGCTCGGCGTCACCCGGTGACCGCCAGTTCCCAGGGACACGCTGACAGGTCGGCCAACCGCTTCCGATGAGCAGGCGGCTCATGCGGACAGGTCATCGGGGTCACCACCATAGGCTTCTCGCTGCTGCAGAGGGGCTGACGAACGAGGGCCGACCGCTGTAAACAGCGGCCAGCGCACGCTCGACAGAGTAGTCCCCACACGCTATCGCCCACCTCCGACATTCGGTGTACACCGGCAACGGAATCTGCAGATCTTGACGTCGGTCAGTCATCGCTTGGTCGCCTCGCTCGCCCAGCCGCACCGCTGGGCAGGTGAGGCGACCAGGCGGAGTCACGGAGTGTCCGTGGTGATCGCCACTATTGCCTCGATCATGTTTGCTTCTACATTGGTGCCGACGTTATGGGCGTCGGCCTCATCGTGGCCGGCCAGCGTCCAAACGTGACTGCTCAGGCGATCCAGCTGTGCTGTGTACAACCAGATGATGCCGGCTGATGTCGGCCGCAAGGTCCAGCCGGGATGGGGCGTAGGCTGCAGTCCAGTGGTTGCCGTGTTCAAGATCGGAGAGCGCCATGGGTGAGACGCCGGTCTCACAAGACGTCCAGGTAGTACGTGAGCAGGTGGCGGGTAAGAGGATCGAATCCCTCCGCGTATACGGCATCAACTCGTTGAAGACCTTGGACCCGCGGTTGGACAATCTCGCCGGCGATCAGATCGTGGATCTCCTCGCTCAGGACGACGCTCGTCGGGTCGAACTGGTTTGCCGCGATCACATCATCGACATCGACCTCGCGCGGACCGGAAGATTAGCGGCGTTGCGCGAGGCTGGCGTGTGGAACCCCGCCGGTGGCGGGCCTATGCCGACCGGCCGACTCATTTTCGACGACGGCACCGGACTTGACTTCAAGGAGCCGGCAAAGACAAAGCGAATTACATTCGCCGTGCGTCGTCGCTGACCGTTGCTCCTAGCCCAGCCGTAAGCACCCCATGCCCACCAACGGCGCCGACTCCGTCGCTGACATCCCAACATGATAGTCGGTCGTCAGCGATCATTTATATCCGCCGAGTGTCCGGACCGGTCCTCCTGCTTCTCGCCGCCGGCCAACTCGCCGTACAGCCGAGCATCGGCCTGCCTGCGACACCCGTGCCCGACGGGCCGCACAAGGAGCACTAGAGGCGTATGAGGAGGCCCGGCACTGTGTTCCGCGAGGCTCCTTACACCTCTACCCCTCAGACTCGCCTCTCACCGCCCCCACCGCTGGCGGTGGAACGTCTCAAACGAGATGGTGCATCTGCTCCTTGGGCATAAATCGACGGGATTGTATTTTCGGAGGGCGGGATGCCCAATTCCACGACGCAGGAGATGGAGGCCGTCGCCGAGGCCAGGGCATTGCACCCTGCGCGGACGAGGCAACACTTACCGGACGACGTGGTGATCTATGCCACCGTCTGGGGCTGGGTCCACGGTCAAATGACGGTCAAAAAATCTTGAGGCCAGATCCGTGACTTCCGGATCTGGCCTCTGACCTGGTACTTCGTGGTGGGCGATACTGGGTTTGAACCAGTGACCTCTTCCGTGTCAAGGAAGCGCGCTCCCACTGCGCCAATCGCCCTTTGGGGTGCCACATTTTGGTATGGCGACTCCGAGGTGGGAACGGGATTTGAACCCGTGTACACGGCTTTGCAGGCCGTTGCCTCGCCTCTCGGCCACCCCACCGTGGTGACTTTCCCGAGCGGACGACGGGATTCGAACCCGCGACCCTCACCTTGGCAAGGTGATGCGCTACCAGCTGCGCTACGTCCGCACCGCCAGCTCGTTCCTGGCGACGGATGCAAACTTTAGCCGACCGTCACCCCCCATGCCAAACCGATATCCCCCTCCGGCGCGTCGAGGGCGCTGACCAGGGCGTTTACGTCGGGGTTGGGGACAGGCCGGCGCAGGTGCGCAACCCGGAGTACCGCTGGCTGAGCTTCGTGGCCGGGGTGGCGGTCAGCAGGACGGGCTGGCCGGTGTCGGAGACGATCGCGGGGAGGAACTCGGTTCTGGTGACCGTGCGGGAGCGGACCGTCAGGCGCAGGATGCCGGTTTCGGTGCTCTTCGAGGTGCCGTACCACAGGAAGTTTCCCATCCCGTAGGCCACGAACGTGCTGCCCAGCCAGCCCGAGCCCTGCAGGGTGTGGGCGTGCGCGCCGATGATCAGGTCGGCGCCTGCCTTGGCCAGCTGGGTGGCGAAGGTCTTCTGCTCGGCGTTGGCGCAGCCGTTGCCCTCCTCGCCCCAGTGATTGAACACGATCACGAGGTCGGATTCGGCGCGGGCAGCGGTGACCGCGGCGGTCGCGCGGTTGACGTCGAAGGCCAGGGCCACGCCCGGTCGGTCGGGAGCCGGCGCCCAGGTCGAGGCGAGCTCGTGGACCTGGCTGAAGCCCAGCAGGGCGATCTGGACGCCCTTCACGGTGGTGTACAGCGGCCGGTACGCGTCGTCCGTGTCGCGCCCCGCGCCGAAATACGGGTAGCCGGCCGCCTGGAGGGCGTCGAGGGTGTCGAGCAGGCCGACGCGGCCGTAGTCGAGGATGTGGTTGTTCGCGATGGTGACGGCGTCGATTCCGGCGGCCTTCAGGGCATCGATCGCCCTGGGTTCCGTGCGGAAATGGTACGTCTTGGGCTCCGGCGTTCCCCGCGACGTGATCGCCGTTTCGAGATTGATCACCGTCAGGTCGGCGTCACCGAGCGTGTCCGCGATCGGGCCGAACGCGGTCGCCGGATTCTTCAGCAACGCCGCCGTGCGGTCCATGAAGTGCACATCGCCGGCGAATGCGAGCCGCAGCTCTGCCGGGGCCGGCGAGGCCGATGGCGAGTCGGACGGCGACGCGGGCGCGGCGGGCGGGGAATGCGGCGGCGGGGCCGGGGGCGCGGGGGTTGCGCCACAGCCCGCGAGCAGCAGTACCGCTGCCAGAACGCGCACCTTCACGGCGTCACGCTAACGGGTGATGTCCCCCGCGCGAAGGCCCCGTCGCACGATGCGCTAGAGTTGGTTCTCAGTGCGGACGTAGCGCAGCTGGTAGCGCATCACCTTGCCAAGGTGAGGGTCGCGGGTTCGAATCCCGTCGTCCGCTCTTTCTTTATTGCCCGTTTCGCAGTCGCACCGCGGGAATCGGCCGCCTCGGCGCCTTGTCCAGCACCCACAGCGGATTCGACACGCCCACCACGTCGCCCCCGGCGAGGCGGACCTGCGCCCGGACGTAATGGCCGGGCGGCACCGTGACGGTTCTCGATTTCGCGACTTTCGCCGACGGCACGGCCGCTGCTTCGTCGGCCGCGCCGACGAGCACCTCGACCCTGGCCCCGGCCGGGACCCCCGTCGCCACGACGTCCACCTTCGCCGGGGTTTTCGTCATCAGCACCGCGCCCATGAAGGAAACGCCGCCGATGCGAAGATCGAGGGTGCCGCGGTACCGCGCGAGGTCGGTGAACCACGCCGCTCCTTTCGCCAGCGCCGCGAGCAGATCCGCCTGCGATCTCGACGCGGCCCAGACGTAGGTGACGGCGTGCTCGGACTCCTTCGCCCAATTCGTCGCGTCGTGGTCGTCGCTGCTGCCGACGGCGGTGAAGAACAACGCGTTGCGGGCCGCCACGTCGAAGACCCAGAGCAGCTCGTCGTACGGTTTCCGGCCGATCTCGACGATGTCCACGCCGAGGAAGTCCCGCTCGATCATAAGCTTGGCGAGCTCGTCCTTCTTCGCCACGTCCATCGGATGGTTCCAGCTGACGAGTCCGCCGTGCGATTTGAGGTATCGCACCATCGACGCGGTCAGCGCCGGATCGTCGTCGCGGATCGGCGGGCTCGGAAACGACGGGAACGTCTGGTCGCCGCCGAACCAGTTCAGGTGCCGCACCAGCGACACCTCCATCGCGCGGTAGTGCGTCACGCCGGCTCCGTGCCCGGCCGCCGCGGCCGCGATGACCTCGGCGCGCAGTTGCTCACCGGCCTGACCGGCGCGGCGGGAACGGCGGAAGGTGAGCCGGTCGACGACGAATCCCGCGTTCCGCACGCCGATCCGCAGCCCGGTCAACGCATTGTCGTCCGCGACGACGTCGGGCCAGAGCCGGGCGACGTCGTCACGCGGTACAAACGTGAACTGCTGCCATTGTGCGGGCTTCACGGGCAGGCGCACCGTCCCGGTCGTCCCGTCCGCGGTGTGCGTCACGGCGGGAAACGGCCCGATCTGGTACCGCATCCGCAGCACGCCCTTTCCCGGCTGATTCGACAGCTGCAGTTCGAACAACAGCGACCCGTCCGCCGGAAGCGTTTCCGGCAGCACGTCCAGCGTGAGCTGTGTGTCGGCGATGCAGGCGTTCGCGGTCTGGTTCCAGGCCTGCCCGGCGTACCACAGCACGCCCTTGCCCTTCGAGGCGAGCCGGAGGGCCTTGCCGGTGCCGTCCTGCGGCGAGTGTGGCGCGGCGACGAACGCGGTGACGGCGCCGGTGACCTTTCCCTCGACCTGTTTCGACCATTTCCAGTCCAGGCCGTGCTCCGGCTCGGACACCCCGTCGAAATGCACGGCCCGGCGGTGCTCGAAGGCGGCGATGCGGAAGTCGTGGTCGGTCCACCAGATGACGTCGACGCCGTGTTCGCGGGCCTGTTCCAGGTGCGCGGAGAAGCTCGCGAGCCCCTCGCTGAACGGCCCGTGAATGTGCATCGCCATGCTGACCGCCCGCACATTCCCGGCGGCGGACGGCCCCGGGAGTGGCATTCCTCCGGCGGCGAGCGCGGCCCCGGCGGTGGTCAGTACGGTACGGCGGGTCAGCGTGTGGTCCACATTCCTTGACGCTCCACGACGAACGCGCCGCCCCGCAGCCGTTTCGCTAAAGCTGCTCCACATGGATGTCGAGCTGACCCGGACGGGGCTGCTCGACCCGATACCCGAGTTCACGCAGCGTTTCCCCGAGCTTCACCGCCGTCCGCGGCCGGGCCCCGGATTCGAGCAGGGCCCGCACGATCCGCCCCTTGGTCGCCTTGTTGAAATGGCTGACGACCTTTCCGCCGTGCAACACCCGAACGGTGACGCCGTTGACCGGTGTCCACATTCCGGCGTACGCGGACGAGCGCAGATCGAGCACGAGCTCATCCCCGGCAAGCCCGTCGACGACCCCGCGGAGCGCCCGCTTCCAATGTGCCGCGAGCGGCCCGACGGAGGGCAGCCGAATGCCGATCGAGCACCGGTACGGCGCGATCCGGTCCCCGACCCCGACAACCCCCCAGAGCCCGGAGAAAATCAGCAGCTGCTTCGCGGCCCGCCGTTTCGCGCCCGCCTCGAGCGTGGCCAGCCCGAGCGCGTCGTACAGCACTCCCGTGTACACCTTGGAGGCCGCCATCGCGGGCGCGGTCTCCAGCCGCGCGTTCCGCTCCACCTCACCGACCTGCCCGGCGCCGATCCCGAGGGTTTCGATCGCGGCGGCGGGATCGGCGCCGAGCTTCACCAGATCGTCGATCACGGCCCGGCGGGCGTCACGCAGCTCAGGCAGGGTCAGCCGCTCCAGGTCGAACGGCGCCCCGCGCCGGGGAGCGTCGGCCTTGCCTTCGGACGGTGGCAGCAGGATGAACACCCCGCGGACCCTACCGCGCCCTCGTCAGCCGGCCGTCACGCCGCGCCTCGCGATCACAGGTGCCCCGGCCAGTTCCCACGCCATCGACGCTACCCACTCAGCGAGAGGTATCCGTCCTCGAGGCTCGGCTCCACCGGGCGGGCCAGTGGGCTCGGGGCCCGCTGCGCCACAATGCGGTACCGCATCCCGTCCTCATCCGGCAGCGCCGACACCACGGTGCCCTCGGCTGGCGGCGGGCCGGCGGTGACGACGGACCAGACGCGGCCCTCGGCGCGGCGGGTGAGCTCGGCGACGGTACCGCGGAAGGTGAGCCGCCCCCGCGCGAGCACCGCCACCTCCCGGCACGTCTGCGCGATGTCGTCGACGATGTGCGTGCTGAGCAGGACGGTGCGGCGGCCGGCGAACTGCGACAGCAGGGTGCGGAAGCGGATCCGCTCCTGCGGGTCCAGGCCCGCGGTCGGCTCGTCCACGATCAGCAGCTGCGGGTCGGCCAGCAGGGCCTGGGCGATGCCGACCCGTTGCCGCATCCCGCCGGAGAAGCCGCGCAGCCGCCGGTCGGCGTGGGCGGTCAGCGCGACCACCTCCAGCAGCTCACCGACGCGCCGGTGCCGTACCGCTCGATCGTCCATGCCCTTGAGCAGGGCGACGTAGTCCAGGAACTGGCGGGCGGTCAGGTCGGGGTACACGCCGAGGTCCTGCGGCAGGTAGCCGAGCTCGCGCTGCACGGCCGTCCGCCCGGCGCCGGTGGCCAGGTCGTGGCCGCCCACGGTGACGCGGCCCGCCGTCGGGCGGGCGATGCCGGCCAGGATGCGCATCAGCGTGGTCTTGCCGGCGCCGTTCGCGCCCAGCAGGCCGAACATGCCCGTCGGCACGACCAGGTCGAGGCCGTCGAGCGCGGCGACCCCGCCGCGGTACGTCTTGGTCAGGCCGGAAATCTCGATCCGCATGTCTGGCAGTCCTTTCAACGGGTCTGGCGGGCGCGCAGCGCGGCGCCGCCGGCGAGGGCGGCGGCGGCCAGGGCCAGCAGCACGCCGATCGACAGCCACGCGGTCGCCGGCGTCGGGTCCGGTCGCAGGAAGTTCAGGGCCGCGCCGGGCACCGGGCCGGCCCAGGACTCCTCGCCGTCGATGCCGTGGAAGCCGAGGAGCCCGGCGAGGGGGTAGCCGCCGAGCGGATGGACGAGGGTCCGGGCGAGCGTCGGCATCATGTCCGGGCCCGCCAGGTTGCCCCAGAGCCAGTAGCCGACGAAGAGCACGCGGAAGAGCGGAGCGGGCATGATCAGGGGTACCGCGAGCGCGAAGGCGGCAACGAACAGCAGCCCCGGCACCATGACCACGCCACTGGCGGCCAGGGCCCAGCCGAGCGCCTGCGGTGCGCCGGTGTCCACGGCGTACGCGGCGGCGAACCCGAAGTACACGACAAGGATCGGAATCGCCGTCGCGGCGGCCGTGCCCAGGTACTTGCCGAGCACGCGGGCGCCCGCGCCGGCCGGGGTGGCGTCCAGGATCGGGGCCACCCGCAGGCGGTCGTCGCGGACGAGCCGGTCGGCGAGCAGGCAGCCGAAGCCGATCGACAACAGCGCGTGGACCTGCAGCGCCAGGCCGATGACCGCGGTCCGCGCCTCGGGCGGCCGCTCGCCGGGGTCGAACAGGTCGCGCAGGAGGCTCCCGCCGATCAGGATGAACAGCAGGATGGACAGCGCCGGCACGATCCAGACCGAGCGCTTGCGGACCTGCATGCGGAACTCGTACCGCAGGCAGGCGCCGAACACCTGCAGCGTCGCGCGGCTCACTCGTCCTCCTCGTTGATCAGCCGTTCCGGACGGCGCAGCACCACGAGGGCGAGGCCGGTGAACGCGATCCCGGCGGCGAGCAGCGCCAGGCGGTTCGCGGTCCAGTCGCCGGGCACCGTGCCGCGGGTGGTCGCGAACAGGTACAGCAGCCGCCCCGGCAGATGCTCCTGCGCGAGACCGGCGAAGAACTGCTGGATCGCCCACAGCGTGGTGACCAGCGCGCCGGCCGCGGCCGGGCTGCGGAACACGGCGCCCGCGGCGAAGCCCAGACCGCTCAGGCCCACGGCCGGCGCGGCCCAGGTGAGCTGCCCGGCGAGCACGCCGTGGTTGGCCGGCCAGCGCGACCACCAGCCGGTCGCGATCAGTACCGCCGCCGTCAGCACCGCGACCGCCGCGGTCCAGCCCAGCGTGACGGCCATCCGCCGCAGGAGCGTGACGCGGTACGGCGTCGGCGCGGTCAGCTGGATCTCCGTGGCCGGGTCCCGGCCGACGAGCGAGGCGCACGCGACGCCGGCGGCGAGCGGGACCGCCATCTCCAGGCCGCCGAGCAGGATGCGGGCCGTGTTCGTGTCGCCTGGTAGCGGGTTGGCCAGCGCGGCCGCGACGCCGAGGGCGACGGCGATCGGGGGGCCGAGCAGCGCCGCCCAGCCGGCCCGCCGGGCCTCGTACCGCCAGAGGGTCAGTGGTCTCACATCGGGTTGGTTGCGCGCCACCCGTCGCGAGGTTCATTGCGTCCGGCCACGACTACGGCGGCGATCGCGGCGGCGGCGCTGATCGCCAGCACGAGCGTGTTCGTCGACCAGGCGGCCACGATGAACCGCGCCGGCCACGCGTCGTGCGTCAGGATGCTGTCGGCCATGACGCGAACGGCCCACAGCCCGACCGCCGCCCCGAGCGCCACGTCCGGCCCGAACCGGACGGCGAGCAGCAGGGTCAGCGAGGACAGCAGCACCATCGGCCCGAGCCAGGCCCCGACGAGCCCGTGCAGCCCGGCCGAGGCCGCCAGCGCGAGCACCAGGTCGTATCCGAACACGAGCGCGATCCGCACGAGCAGCAACAGCCGGCCGGCGACCGGGGCGGCCGCGACCAGCTCGGCGGCCGGATCGCGCCGCGACCGGTAGGTGCCGGCGACCCCCGCGGCCGCAACGATCGGCGCGACGAGCGCGAGCACCAGGTCGGCGCCGACCCCGTTGGCCCGCTGGAGCAGCACGATCGCCACCCCGAGCGCCATCACCAGCGCCGAGGCCACCGGCACGGGCCGCCGGATCAGCCGAGCCTCGGCCGCCACCAGCGCGACGAGGTATCGCAGCCGCCGGATCGGCCGTCCGCGCACCATCGGCTCCTCGAGCGCGCTGCGGGTCAGCACCGCCCGCACGAGCCGCTGCGGGTCCGGCGCCGCCACGGCCGGGGCGACGGCGTCAGCGATCGTCTGCCAGGCGGCGCGGTCGGCGGCGTTCTCGGGCGGCCAGTCCTTCATTTTGGCACCTCCTGGGCGGTGAGCGCCGCGGCGACGGCGGCCCGGGCGTGGTACAGCCGGCTCTTCACCGTGCCGACCGGGATGCCGAGCACCTCGGCCACGTCGGCGAGCGGCAACCCGGCCACGAACACCAATGCGATCACGTCCCGATGGTGCTCCGGCAGCCGGTCGATCGCCGCGGCCACGGGCGTGCCACCGGCCGCCAGGATCGCCAGCTCCTCGGGCCCGGCGCTCAGATCGGCCCGCTCGGGCAGGCCGACCCCGGCGGGCTCGGGCGCACTGCGGCCACGCAACCGGTTGTGGGCCTGGCGCCGGGCGACCCCGAACAGCCACGTCGACACCTTCGCCCGCCCCTGGAAGGCACCGGCCGATCGCCAGACCGCGAGCATGGTGTCCTGAAGAATCTCCTCGGCGACCATCCGGTCCCCGGCGAGCCGGTGCAGATAACCGAAGAGCATGTGGCTGTACTGCGCGTAGAGCCGGCCGAGCGCGCCGGCGTCCCCGGCCGCGATCGAACGCAGCAGGGCCTCGTCACCGCCGGGCTCCATGCCAGATTGGTAGCAGCCCGGACCGCCGGCGGTTCACGGCCACGAAGAATCCTCCGCCTCCCGGGCGGGGTGGCGCGGGAGGCGGAGGAGGACGGTGTCAGCCGTGGCGGCCGGTCTGGATGAACGGCATGCCGTGGTGGTTGGTCTGGGCCAGGCGGCTGTTCAGGTTGCCCGCGTTGGCGATCTTGTCGTGGTACGCCTCGCGGCGCCGGGCCACGCAACCCGTCGGCTTGTCGCTGGCCGAGACCAGGTCCGGGTCGAGGTGCGTGTTCAGGCCGTCGCGCAGGAGCATCAGGGCCTCGGCGCGCAGCTGGGAGACGCGGGACTCGGTCACGCCCAGCTCGTGGGCGATCTCCATCATCGGGCGCTCCTGGAAAAAGTACCCCTTGACGACCTTGCCGAGGCGTTCGGGCAGGGCCTCGACGGCGTTGTGCAGGTACCCGATCCGCTCCCGGTGCAGGATCAGGTCCTCGGGGCCGGCCGCGCGCTCGGGGACCATGTCCTCGGCGCTGCCGGCGGCGAAGCCCTGCAGGGACAGTACGGCCGCGCGCTGCACGTCGTCGTCGATCGCCTGAAGCTCGTCGACGCTCACGCCGAGGGCCTCGGCGAGCTCGTGGTTCGTCGGGGTGCGGCCGAGCGCCGCGGTGAGCTCCTGTTGTGTCGCGTCGACCTGCCGGGCCCGGGCGCGCACCGAGCGGCTCGCCCAGTCCAGGCCGCGCAGCTCGTCCAGGATCGCGCCGCGGATCCGGGTCGTGGCGAAGCTGCCGAACGGGATGCCGCGGCTCGGGTCGAACGCCTTCGCGGCGCCGGCCAGGGCCGCCATCCCGGCCGAGACCAGGTCCTCGCGGCTGACGTGTGCGGGCAGGCGGCCGAGCGTCTGGCGTACCAGATGCCCGACGAGCGGCAGGTGCTCGCGGATCAGGTCCTCGAGCTCGCGGCCTTCCAACTGGACCTTGAGCGTGGCACCCTCAAGGGTCGTTGTCATCGGTTCCCCCTCGTGTCCGGGTGGACCCCGTGCAGGCGGTCCACCTGCCGACACGAAGAACTTTCGACTACGAAGGGTGCTTGCGCCGTCACTTTCGGGTGCTTCTTGGTTGCGAGACGGTGAGAGTCCTCAAGGCTCGGCGTGTCGCTCAGCGCGCCGAACGAATCGAACACCGGTACAGTCGCGCCCGATGAATCTCGTGCCTCACGCGTCCCGCCTGCGCCGCGCGGCCCGCACCGAGTTCGGCTGGCAGACGCTGCGACCCGGACAGCTACCGCCGATGCGCGCCCTGCTCAAGAAGCGCGACGCCCTCGTTGTATTACCAACCGGCGGCGGAAAGTCCGCCATCTACCAGGTTCCGGCGACCCTGATCGCCGGGCCCGCCATCGTCATCTCACCACTGCTGGCCCTCCAGCAGGACCAGATCGCCGGTCTCAACCGGCGCCGGGCCGGCCAGGCGGTGCGGATCAGCTCCGCCGAGACACCCAACCAGCAGCGGGCCGCGCTGGAGGCGCTCGCCGCCGGCACCGCGCGGTTCCTGTTCATCACGCCCGAGCAGCTGAGCAACCCCGAGCGCCTCGCCGAGGTTCGCGCGCTGAGGCCCGGGCTCGTGGCCGTGGACGAGGCGCACTGCGTGTCGGCGTGGGGGTACGACTTCCGCCCCGACTACCTGCAGCTCGGACACCTCATCCGGGAGCTGGGGCGCCCGCCGGTGGTCGCGCTGACCGCCACCGCCTCGCCGCCGGTGCGGACCGACATCGTCGCCACGCTCGGACTGCGTGACCCGTTCACCCTGGTCGCCGGGCTGGACCGGGCCAACCTGGAGCTCGCCGCGGTGCACTGCACCAGCGACGAGCAGCGCTGCCAGCGCCTGCTGGCCCAGGTCGAGCAGGAGCAACACCCCGGGATCGTGTACGCCCCGACGCGCGCCATCGCCGAGCAGTACGCCGAGCGCCTCGCCGAGCGCGGCATCGCGGCCGTCGCCTTCCACGCCGGACTGGCGGCGGGCGAGCGCAACCGGCGGTACGACGAATTCATGACGGACCAGATCCCCGTCATGGTCGCCACGAGCGCGTTCGGGATGGGCGTGGACAAGCCCAACATCCGCTGGGTCCACCACGTCGCCCTGCCGGACTCCCCCGACAGCTACCTGCAGGAGATCGGCCGCGCGGGCCGCGACGGCGACCCGGCCCGCACCATCCTGTTCTTCCGGCCCGAGGACGTGGCCCTGCAGCGCTTCTTCGCCACCGGCTCGCCCGACGCGAAGGAGCTCACGCAGCTCGCCGCGGCGCTGCGCGAGGGGCCGGTGACCCGCACCGCGCTGGCCACCCGCAGCGGGCTGCCGGCCCGGCGGATCACGTCGCTGCTGAGCCTGCTGGAGCAGGTCGGCGCGGTCGAGGTGGGCGCGGGCAACAAGCTGACCGCGCCGCGCTTCGCGCCGACGCCGGCCGAGGCGGCCCGCCTGGCCCTGGCCCAGTTCGGGCGGCACCAGACGTTGCGCAGGTCGCGCATCGACATGATGCGGCAGTACGCCGAGAGCGCCGGCTGCCGCGGCAAGGCGCTGCTGGCCTACTTCGGCGAGCAGGCCGAACGCCCCTGCGGCCACTGCGACAACTGCGCGAACGGCACGCTCGTCGTGGAGCCGGTCGTGCCGAGGCTGCGGTGGTACCAGAAGCTGTTCCGCCGCCGGCCGCCGGCGCCGGCAACCGTCGTCGAAGTCGCGAAGGTCGACGACGAGGATCGACCGTTCCCGGTCTCCAGCGAGGTCCGGCATACCGCGTGGGGCACGGGTACGGTGATGGCGTACGAGCAGGACCGGGTCGTCGTGCTGTTCGAGCAGGTGGGGTACAAGACGCTGAGCGTGCCGATCGTGCGCCGGTCGAAGCTGCTGGAGCGGGTGTAGGGAGTTTGTCTCATGGCTGAGATTCCGGCCGATCTCAACGCGGCCAACCGGAAGCTGATCGCCGAGTTCCGCGAGCACGGGCGGCGCCTGGAGAGCCGGCCGCTGCTGCTGCTGAGCACCACCGGGCGGCGCAGCGGCAAGCGCTACACCAACCCGATGATGTACGTCCGCCTCGACGGCCGGCTGCTCGTGATCGCCTCGGCGGCCGGCGCGCAGCAGCACCCCGACTGGTACCACAACCTCGTCGCCGACCCGTCGGTGACCGTGGAGGCCGACGGCGAGGAGTACCCGGCCACGGCCCGCCCCACGACCGGCGAGGACCGGGACACGCTCTTCGCCCGGATCGTGGAGCAGTACCCCTTCTTCGCCGACCACCAGAGCGGCACCGACCGGCGGATCCCCGTCGTCGAGCTGATCCGCTAACTGGGTGTGATGACGCGTTCGGGCTCGACGTACTCCCGTTCCGAGCCCGGCTCCCCGGTGTCCGGGTTCCACCAGGCGTCGGAGTGGTACTGCTCCGGAATCTCATCCTCCCACGGGTCCAGCCCCAGGCGCTCCATCTCGTCGAACCAGGCGTCCCGGCGCGACTTGGGCAGCCGGGCGCCGCACCACGGGCAGTAGCCGATCACGATCATCGAGGAGCCGCCGTCGCGGACGGGCAGGCCGTACTCGTCGAACTTCGCCGTGTAGACGACCACGACATCCGGGTCGTCCCAGGGATCCTCGTAGGCGACTCCGGACAGGTCGAGCTGGGCGCGCATACCGTCGCAGCAGTGTCGTAGCACCGCAGGAGTATGCACCGCTCCCGGTCCGAGACGAAAAATGGCTGATCAGCTGTCATGTCGGGGATAGTTGCGCCGGTCCCGGCGGGGCTACGCTGCCGCCATCAGCTGAAATAACGCGTCAGGCCGCTGGCACGTTTCCGGGATTTCCCGCCTCCGGGGCCCGCATAGCGTGGACTGCGTCAGGCCGGGCACCACATAGACCACACTTGCACATCCCTGAAGGGAAGCACTTTCATGAGCGACTTCGAGACCGGCGACACGGGCACCGACTACGGCCACTACGAGGCGGGCCAGGAGAGCGGCGAGCTCGACCAGCTCCACCAGGCGCAGGGCAGCGAGGCCGACGCGCAGTCGCAGTTCGGCGTGTACGAGCAGGACCACCACACCGCCGAGTCGACCGACTTCTCGCAGGGCCACCACACGGAGTACGACCAGCCGGGCGCCGTGCACTTCGAGTCCGACGACTACACCAACTACAGCCACAACGCGGAGGTCGACGACCACGTCTTCGCCGCCGAGGGCAGCGAGTCGTCGCACCAGGCCCAGTTCTCCGAGCTCGACGCCCTGGAGAAGAAGTTCGACACCGCGTTCGCGCAGGGCACGGTCATCGAGCAGGGCGACGGCGGCGCGGCCTCGCTCGGCCCGGCCACCAACTGACCACACCTTTACGACCGGGCCGGTCGGCGCCTCCAAGCGCCGATCGGCCTTTCCACGTGCCGGCTGTCGCTCCTCGCAACGCCGCGGGGAAAGAATGTGCGGCATGACCAACCGCGCCGCCCGGTTCCGGGCTCTGCATTCCGCCGCCGATCCTCTCGTGCTCGTCAACGCCTGGGACCCCGCCTCCGCGCGGATCGTCGCCGCCTCCGGGGCGCCGGCGGTCGCCACGACCTCGGCCGGGGTCGCCTGGACGCTCGGGGCGCCCGACGGGGACGTGCTCGCGCGGGACCTGGCCCTGGAGCACCTGGCCCGGATCGTGCGCGCGGTGCCGGACGGGCTGCCGGTGACCGCCGACATCGAGTCCGGGTTCGGGCGGACGCCGGGCGAGGTGGCCGTGACGGTCCGCAGGGTGCTGGAGGCCGGGGCCGTCGGCGTCAACCTCGAGGACAGCGTCCGTGACGGGGGCGGTGCCGGGCTGCGCGACGTCGCCGGGCAGCAGGAGCGGATCGCGGCCGCGCGCGGGGCGGCCGACGACGCCGGGGTCGAGCTGTACATCAACGCCCGCGTCGACACCTACTTCCGCGGGCGGGCCGAGGAGACGGTGGCGCGCGCCGAGGCGTACCTCGCGGCGGGCGCGACCGGCATCTTCGTGCCCGGTGTCGCCGACGCCGCGACGATCGGGGCGCTGGCCAGGGCGATCCCGGCGCCGCTGAACGTGCTGGCCCAGCCGGGCACGCCGCCGGTCGCCGAACTCGCCACGCTCGGCGTGGCCCGGGTCAGCCTCGGGTCGTGGATCGCCGAGGCCGCCTACGCGCTGGCCCGCCGGGCGGCCCGGGAGGCGTACGAGCACGGGACGTACACCTCCCTCGCCGATGCCTACGACTTCGGGGAGCTCAACGCGCTGATGTCCTGAATCAGCGCGCGGCGGGACGCGACGCCGGGAGGTGCGTCGACAGGATGTGCCGGCAGCGGGTTGAACGCATTCCGCCCTTCCGGCCGGTGCTTTCCAGGCACGCGACGGGCCACAATCGACCGGTGACACTGCCCATCCCGTACAGCGGCGCCCCGGCGTACAACGGCCCCGACGTGCAAATCGGCGACGTCCGCGTCGACGGCACGGCGATCTACACCCCGGTCGGGGTGTGGCCGATCCGCGGCAGCCGCTGGATGGTGATCGCGCAGCCGATCCCGATCACCACGACCGCGGGCTGGGGCATCGGCCTGGCCGTGGCCTGCGCGATCCTGGCGATCGTCTTCGCCCCGTTCACCTGCGGGCTGAGCCTGTTCCTGCTGCTGGGCCTGCTGTTTCTGACCGCGCGGACGCACACGATGTCGGGCCCGCTGATCGTGTCGATCCAGTCCGGGCCGTATCACTACATGGCCCAGGAGGTCGTCTACTCCCCGCTGCACGCGGCCGAGGCGATCCAGCGGGTCAACTTCGCCCAGGCCCTCGCGAGCCGGTAGCGGCGTGTTCACGCTCCGCGGTCGCCGCGAGGCCGGGATTTGGGTGTCCATGGTACGGTGAGGTTGATCGGAACGGCACCGGCCGAAGTGTGCGTCAATCGGTCCCGTAGGCGTCGTAGCCGGCCAGCAGGTGAGCCCGGGTGCCGGTCAGGTGTGGCTCGATGTCGCCCACTCGCGCGAGGGTGATCCCGGCCGGCAGCAGGCCCGACACGCGCAGCAGCAGGCCCGGGACCTCGTCGAGGATCGCCAGCCAGCCGTGCCCGGGCGGGTCGCCGAGCGGCTCGTCGGGCCAGCGCGAGAACGGCTGCGGCAGCCCGTCGACGGAGATGGCGACCCGCTGCGGCGCGGGCGAGGACGCGGCCCGCAGGGCCCGCTCGATCGCGCGCCGGTCCGGAGCCCGGCGATCGGCCCCCTCGGCCCCCTCGACTGCAGAGCCGCCGGCCGTGTCGGCACGGTCCGCCTGGGCGGCGGACATGCGCAGGTCGATCAACAGCGGCATCGGGGGGCCGGCGGTGGTGATGACCTCGATCCAGGGGCCGGCTGCGGGGTCGCCGAAGAGCAGACCGGCGTGCATGAGGCGGTCGTCCTCCCAGCCCCACGCGCCGATGCGGCACGGGCCGCCCCAGCCGGCCGGGCCGTAGAGCGGCAACGCGGTGGCGCTGGCGCGAATCCGGTTGGCCTGCTGGTCGATCAGTGCCGTGAACTCGATCCGGTTGAGTCTCCCCCCGTATCGCATGCGTCCGATCGTGCCGCATGGATCACCCGAACAGGACACCCCGCATCCCTCGGCGCAACCCCCGCCGTTTGCGAATCGCGGCAAGGGTTGGCGCGCCTCGGGGTCTTCGCCACGCACCGCACGCCCGCCGTCTACGGGCAGTGTCGCCCGCCGGCAGATGAGGCCGCCGGGGCGTCCAGCATGCGGACGGCGGCGTCCGGCTCCTGGGACGCGGTCGGCGCGGAGGGGACGCGGTCGGCGCGGAGGGACGGGCGAGCGCACGGGCCGGGCCGCCCGGCCGGGCGAGCACTCGATCGCGGTGGCACCACCACGCGGGCGGCGGCGGGCGGGCGCTCGGCCCGCCTGGGGATCAGATCACTTCTTCGATCTTGGCGGTGGCGACGTCGAAGATGAAGCCGCGCACGTCCTCGCGGTGCGGGATCCACGGGCACTCGCGCACGGTGCGGATCGAGCTGCGCATGGTGTCGTGCAGGTCGGTGAAGCCGGGCACGTCCCAGCTCGGCGCGACGCCGGTCTCGGCCTGCAGCTGGGCCCGGAACGCGGGGTCGTCGAAGCCCTCCATGCCGCACTCGGTGTGGTGGATGAGCACCACCTCGCGGGTGCCGAGCATGCGCTGGCTGATCGCCAGCGAGCGCAGCACCTCCTCGGTCGGCAGGCCGCCCGCGTTGCGGATCAGGTGGGCGTCGCCGATCTCCAGGGCCAGGGCGCCGAAGAGGTCGAGCCGCGAGTCCATGCACGCAATGACGGTGAGCCGCAGCTTCGGGCGTAGGGGCCGGGGGCCTGGGAACGTCTCGGCGTACTGCGCGTTCGCGTGAATCAGATGGTCGATCGCGGACATAACCGAAGTGAAGCAGATCCGTCACCTGAACGGCTCATGTCTTGGTCACACGAGTCCAATCTCACCTCCCTATTAAGGTTCTCCCGTGACTGAGTGGGACGTGGCGATCATCGGTGGCGGGCCGGCGGGGCTCTCGGCCGCCTACGAGTCGGCCCGGCGGGGTGCGCGCACGCTCGTCCTGGAGAAGGCGGTGCACCCGCGGTACAAAACCTGCGGCGGCGGGCTGATCGGCTTCACGGTGGCCGCGGTCGCCGACCGGATCGCCGTCCCCGCCGACGACCACATCAAGCGGGCCGACTTCACCCACGACGGCGCCGCGGGCTTCACCCGCACGGCGCGCGAGGCGCCGCTGCTGGCGATGGTGCGCCGCTCGGGCTTCGACGACGCGCTGCGGACCGCGGCAGAAAAAGCGGGCGCGACAGTACGGCAGGCGACGGCCGTCCGCGCCGTCGAGCAGACCGGCGCCGGGGTCGTCGTCCGGCTCGCCGGCGGCGAGGAGGTCACCGCGGCCACCGCGATCGGGGCGGACGGCTCGTCGGGGATCACGGCCCGGCACGTCGGGGCCGAGTACGACCAGGTCGACCTCGGCCTGGAGGTGGAGCTGCCGATCGACGCGGCGCGGCAGGCACACTGGCGGGGGCGGCTGCTCATCGACTGGGGACCGCTGCCGGGGTCGTACGCGTGGGTGTTCCCCAAGGGCGACCTGCTCACCGTCGGGGTCATCGCGGCGCGCGGGCAGGGCGAGCGGACCAAGGCGTACCTGCGCGACTTCGTCTCCCGCCTGGGCCTTTCCGGTATCGAGCCCGTGCACGACTCGGGGCATCTGACGCGGTGCCGCACCGACGCCTCGCCGCTGCGCAGCGGCAACGTCCTCGTCGCCGGGGACGCGGCCGGGCTGCTGGAGCCGTGGACGCGCGAGGGGATCAGCTTCGCCACCCGCTCGGGCGCGCTGGCCGGGGCGGCCGCGGCGGACGGGGACCCGGCGCGGTACGAGCGCGACGTGGAGGCCACCCTGATGCCGGCGATGCGCGCGGGGCGCCGGCTGCTGGCCGCGTTCAGCCGCCATCCGCGCCTGTTCCACAACCTGCTGCGCACGCCACCGGGGTGGCGGATGTTCGAGCGCTTCTGCCTCGGCCAGACGTCCTTCGAGCGCACGGTGGAGCGTTTTCCCGTACGCCAGGCACTGCGCCTGCTCGGCTGAGCGTTCCAGGCGTTCGCCAGCGGTCCTGACGCAGCTACCTGACGAGGATTCCCAGCGCCTGCGCGAGCGCCGGGGCGAGTTCCATGAGCTGGCGCTCGTCGACCGTCGCGCCCCGCAGGGAGTCGGCGCCGTCGGCGACGTCGAGCTCGCGGGCGCCGCGGAAGTCGACCTTCTTGCACTTGACCTGGGAGAAGCGCGCGTTGCGGATCGCCGAGCCGGGGAACGTGACGCCGGTCAGCGACGCGCCGGCGCAGTCGAGCTCGTTGAGCTCGCAGTCCTCGAAGACGACGTCGGCGAGCGTCGCCCCGCGCAGGTTCAGCGTGTCGATCTTGCAGCGGCGGAACGTGACGCGGCGCAGGCGGGAGCTGTACGCCTGCACGCCGGCCAGCGAACTGTCCAGCATGGACACATCGAGCCACTCGCTGTCGGCGAGACGGACCCCGACCCAGCGGTTGCGGCTCAGCCAGGCCTCGCTGAACCGGGCCCGCTCCAGCCCGACCTCACTCAGCGTCACGCCGGTCAGCGCCGACTCGATGAACTTGGCGCTGGTCGCCTCGCCGCCGTCGAGCTCGAGGCCCTCGAAGTGCACCTCGGTGTAGTTGCCGTCGTGCTCCAGCGGCTCGCCGGCCTCGTGGCGGCGCAGGTAGGCGGCGTAGGGAAGCTCCTCCAGCGACTGCGCGACGGCCATGGCGCCTACCCTACGCGCACGGTCGTCGCCCGGGTGACCAGCTCCGGAGCGAAGACCAGCTCCCGGTGCCGGTGGCCGGCCGCGGACTCGTCCAGCAGCAGTTCGGCCGCGATCCGCCCCAGTTCGCGGATCGGTCGGCGGACCGTGGTGAGCGCGGGCCGCACGTGCGCGGCGAAGGGCAGGTCGTCGTAGCCGACCACGGAGAGGTCCTCGGGCACGCGCAGGCCGCGCGCCTGCAGGCCGCGGATGAGCGCGACGGCCACGACGTCGTTGACGCAGACGGCCGCGGTCGGCGGATCGGCGGCCTCGACCAGCGCGCGAACCGCCGCATCGGTACCCTCGGCGAACCCAGCCGCCGCCAGCCGCACCTCGACCGGCGGCCCGCCCAGCGCCTGCCGCAGCCCGTCGTGGCGCTGCCGCACCGGCTCGATGTCGGGCCCCGCGGTCACGAACGCAACCCGGCGATGCCCCAGCCGCACCAGGTGCTCCCCCGCGAGCCGCCCGCCGAGCACGTGGTCGACGGCGACCGCGCACAGGTCGAGGCTGTTCTGGCGCGCGTCGAGCAGCACGACGGGCGTGCCCCGCGCGACGACCGCCGTCAGCCGCTGCGGCTCCTCCCCGGTCGGCGTGATGATGACCCCGCGCGGCGACTGTTCCTCCAGCAGCCGCAGCAGCCGCAGCTCCTTGTCGGCCCGCAGGTCGGTGCTGCAGGTCAGCAGCATGCACCCGGCGTCGTCGAGATGGTCCTCGATCCCGCGGTTGAGCTCGGCGTAGAACGGGTTCGCCTGGTCGAGGGTCACCGATCCGACCAGGCGGCTGGGCAGGCCCCGCAGCTGCCGCGCGGGCCCGCTGCGCACGAACCCGACGCTGTCCATGGCCGCCTCCACCCGCCGGCGGGTCCCCTCGGCCACGACCGCGGGATTGTTGAGCACGTTGGCCACGGTGCTGACCGAAACCCCGGCGGCGGACGCCACCTCCCGCATACCCCGACGCACAGCGCGCACGATATCTCCGGCCATCAAGCCCTAAGCCATCAAGCCGACGGACAACCGGCTTCGCGATCCCGTCCGGCAAGCGCGAAAAGCCGGATATGTCGGGCACAGTGGCCCGGCGCATCCGGCTTCCGGTCGTTCGCAGGAGGCGGTGCGGCGGTCGGTGGGTTTGGTGGTGAGTTCGAGGTCGGGGTACCGATGTCCGCCGTCCTCGTAACGACGGCGAGCGCTCGCTCAGGTGGCGGCCGTCGCCAGTTCGGACGGCTCGGCCGCGCTCGCGCGGGTCCGCAGGGTCACCAGCGCCGTCACCGCCAGGGCGGCGAAGATCAGGGCGCCGACCAGGCCGACCGCGTTCAGGCCCGTCGTGAAGGCCGCCCGGGCCGGCTGCAGCAGGGCCGGGAAGGCGTCGGCGACGGCCAGGGCGCCGGTCAGGCTGGTGCGGGCCGCGGCCGGGGCACCGGCCGGCAGGTCGAGGACCGTGCGGTACACCAGCGTCGCCAGGCTGCCCAGGGCCGCGATGCCCACCGCGATGCCGAACTCGCCGCTGGTCTCCGAGATCGACGCGGCCGAGCCCGCCTTCTGCGGCGGAGCCGCCGCCATCATCATGTTCATCGTCAGGGCCATCGGGAACGAGATCCCGGCCGAGGCGAGAACCAGGCCCAGGACCAGCAGGCCGGTGCCGCGCGGGCCGACCTGGGTGACGACGGCCAGGCCGACGGCCGACAGGGCCAGCCCGATCGCGGTGACCGTGGCCGGGGCGAGGCGGCGGGCCAGGTTCGGGGCGATCGAGGAGCCCAGGATCATCGCGACGTTCTGCGGGATCAGCAGGGCGCCGGCGGCGAGCGGGGTGAGGCCGGCGACGTTCTGCAGGTACATCGTCGAGACCAGGGACAGCCCGGCCATCACCACGCCGCCGAGGAGCATGACGCCCAGCGCGGTGCTGAACACGCGGCTGGCGAACAGACGCAGGTCCAGCAGCGGATCGGGCAGGGCGCGCTGGCGGCGGACGAAGACCACGCCGAACGCGATGCCGGCGGCGATCGCCACCAGCGGTACGACATCCAGACCGTCGCGGGCCAGGGACTTCAGGCCGTAGATCACCGGCAGGATCGCGGCCAGGGACAGCCCGACGCTGGGCAGATCCAGGCGGTGACCGGGGTGCTGCGGCCTGTACTCCGGCAGCAGCAGCGGTCCGGCGACGAGCAGCACGACCATGAAGGGCACGCCCAGCAGGAAGGCCGAGCCCCACCAGAAGTGCTCCAGCAGCAGGCCGCCGACGAGCGGGCCGAGGGTCATGCCGCCCATGAAGCAGGAGAACCAGGCGCCGATGGCCACGCCCATCCGCTTCGGGTCCGGGAACAGGTTGCGGATCAGGGCCATCGTCGAGGGCATGAGGGTGGCGCCGGCGACGCCGAGGGCGGCCCGGGCCGCGATGAGCATGGCCGGGGTGGTCGCACAGGCGGCGGCGACGGATGCCGTACCGAACGCCGCGGCGCCGATCAGCAGCAGCCGCCTTCGGCCGATGCGGTCGCCGAGGGCGCCCATCGTGACGAGGAACCCGGCGAGCATGAACGAGTAGATGTCGAGGATCCACAGCTGTTGCGTGGCGTCGGCGTGCAGGTCGGCGCTGAGCTTGGGCAGGGCGAGGTACAGCACGCTCACGTCGAGCGAGAGCAGCAGCGTGGGCAGGGCGAGCACGGCCAGTCCGATCCAGGGGTTGCGTCGCATCGCGGGGCTCCTTTGTCTGTTGTGGGGATGCGGACGGCCGCCGGCTTCTCGCCGGCGGCCGTCAGGTCCTGCGGGCGATCGGTCAGGCGAAGATGTCCGCGAGCCAGGCGGTCCAGGCCTGCTCGGTCCCGGCCGGGTCGACGTCGGCGAAGATGTGGTGGCCGGTCAGGATGAAGCCGTTGCGGCCGACGAAGCGCAGCAGCGCGTCGCCGGTGCGCACTCCGAGGAAGCTCGGCTCCAGCGCGGTGTCCACGACCCCCTGGATCTCCTCGCCGCCGAAGCGCAGCCGGACCTCGTCCCCCTCGCGCACGTCCTTGGCCAGCCCGAGCGCGGCGGTCACGGCGGCCCAGACGGCGTCCTGGTCGCTCTGCTGCGGGCCGAACGCGGCGACCGGCACGGCGGTGCGGCCGTCGAAGTGCTCCAGGTACTGCGCGAGCGAGCGCAGGTAGAGCGGGTTGCCCTTGCGCAACGCGTCGTACTCGTCCTCCCAGTCGCCGGCGAGGATGCCGCTGTGCACCATCCGCAGCGCGGTGGAGCCGCCGTCGCGGGCCTCGATGAGGTACTCGAAGGCCATGAAGGAGCCGTCCTCGGCCGCCGGGCTGCGGTAGCCGAAGCGGCGGCCCGGCTCGTAGGCGGTCACGGTGGCGGTGGCGTCGAAGCCCGGCATCGACATGCGGGTCTGTCCGCCGACGCGGGGCTCGATCTCGTTGCGGCCCATGAACCAGGCATCGACGCCGGGGCCGGTGGCGATGGCCGCCCAGACCTGCTCGGGGGTCGCGGCCAGGTCGATGTCGTGGACGAGCTCGAACTCGTGGGTGCCGGTCATGTCAGGACTCCTCGGACTCGATGGTGGGCGTGCTCGGCTGTTCGGCGTTGTTCTTGAGGCTCGGGTGGATGGCGACGATGACGCGGTGGTCGCGCCCGCCGGGGGCGTTCTCGTCGTGGTATCGGCTCACGAGCGCGGCGACGGCCGCGGTGAGTTCCTGGGCGAACGCGGCCCGGTCGGCGGCGGAGGCGAAGCGCACCGTGCCGTCGAGCGCGAACGTGGCGACCGGCTTGCCGGCCTTGGCCGCGCCGGTGATGAGCTGCCCGGTCTCCTTCACCAGCCGCGCGGCGAGCGCGAGCAGCCAGCGGGCGGAGAGCCGGTCGGGCGAGCGGGCCGGGTCGGGCTGGACCGCGGCGAGCGCGACGGGCGAGATGACGAACGACGCCGCGGTGGCCCGCAGCACCCGCTCGGTCATGTTGCCCTTGCGCCGCTCCTCGACCAGTTCCACGAGCCCGTGCGCCTCGAGCGTCTTGAGGTGGTAGTTCACCTTCTGCCGGGGCAGGTCCACGAGCACGGCCAGGCTGGTCGCCGAGTGCGGCTCGGCCAGCAGCGCGAGCAGCCGCGCCCGCATCGGGTCCAGCGCGACCTCGGCCGCCCCGGCCTCCTCGATGACTCCCACTTCGAACATGACTCAACCGTAGGCGCCGACAACTTCGCTTGTCAAGACAAAAAAAGTTGTCGGTACCTCGGACCACTCGGGCGGGTGATCGCGACGGGCCTTGACGCCTGGTGTGACCGCCACTTTAATGACGACATTAATTAAGTCTCGATAGAAAGCGGGATTCCGCGAAGGGCACGGACTGGTGTCGATTCGACCTGCCGTGCGCCCGGCGTACAGCGTTACGGCCTTCCGCACGCCCGAGGAGGAGGTGCTCTGCAACGTGCTCAAGACCGAGCTCTGCCCGGCCGAAGGCAAGACGTGACACTCCCCGTCCGAAAAGAGGAGAACCGCCCCGTGCTGGATCTGTCCGCACTACCGCCCGGCTTCATCTGGGGCGCCGCCACCGCGGCGTACCAGATCGAGGGTGCCGCCGCCGAGGACGGCCGGAAACCGTCCATCTGGGACACGTTCTCCCACACCCCGGGCGCCGTGGACAACGGCGACACCGGCGACGTGGCCTGCGACCACTACCACCGCTGGCCCGAGGACGTGGCGCTGATGCGCCGGCTCAACCTCGACGCGTACCGTTTCTCGATCGCCTGGCCGCGGGTGCTGCCCGACGGCGTGGGCACGGTGAACCAGGCCGGGCTCGACTTCTACGACCGGCTGGTCGACGCGCTGCTCGCCGCGGGGATCCGGCCGTTCGTCACGCTGTACCACTGGGATCTGCCCCAGGCCCTGCAGGACGCCGGCGGCTGGCCGAACCGGGCCACGGCCGAGGCGTTCGCCGACTACGCCGCCGTCGTGGCGGGGCGCCTCGGCGACCGGGTCGCCGACTGGAACACCGTCAACGAGCCCCTGTGCGTGTCCTGGATCGGGCACCTCGACGGGCGGATGGCGCCAGGCGAGCGCGACCTGACCCGCGCCGTGCACACCTCGCACCACGTGCTGCTCGGCCACGGCCTGGTCAACCAGGCGATCCGGGCCTCGGCGCCGCTCGCGCCGAACGTCGGCATCGTGTGCAATCTCAGCCCGATCGAGCCGGGCAGCGACCGGCCCGAGGACGTGGCCGCCGCCGTGCGCGCCGACGGGCACACCAACCGCTGGTGGCTCGACCCGGTGTTCGGCCGCGGCTACCCCGCCGACATGATCGAGTGCTACGGCGTCGAGCCGCCGGTCCGCGCCGGCGACCTCGACGTCATCGCGTCGGCGACGGAGTTCCTCGGCATCAACTACTACTTCCGCCAGATCGTCGTCGACGACCCGGCCGGCACCGCACCCTTCGCGCGGCAGATCCCGGTGCCGGGCTCGGTGGAGACGGCGATGCCCTGGGAGGTGTACGCCAGGGGCCTGCAGGACATCCTGGTCGGCGTCACCGAGACGTACAACCCGGCGAGCATCCTGGTCACGGAGAACGGCTCGGCGTGGTACGACACCGTGGAGTCCAGCGGCGAGATCCAGGACAAGGAGCGCACCGACTACCTGGAGCAGCACCTGGAAGCGGTCCGCGACGCCGTGCTGCGCGGCGCGCCCGTGGACGGCTACTTCGCGTGGTCGCTGCTGGACAACTTCGAGTGGGCCTACGGCTACGACAAGCGCTTCGGGCTCATCCACGTCGACTACGACACCCAGGTCCGCACGATCAAGGCGAGCGGGTACCGGTACGCCGACCTCATCACCGCGCACAAACGCTCGCGCGATTAGGCTCGGATTCGGGCGCTGCCGGGTATAGAGGACGGCAGGGCCCGGACCAAGCCATCGAGGGGAAACCGACATGAGGCAGCAAACCGACAGCTGGGACCCGGAACCGGACGACGAGGGCCAGCTGTCCGCGCAGGACACCCTGTCCGACCGCGGGCTCGACGACTCCCTCGACGAGGGGTACTCGCCGCCGGAGAAGCCGCGTGGGGTGACCGCGTTCGGCGTGACCCAGGCCGAGGCCGAGCGGGGCGAGTCGCTGGACCTGCGCCTGCGCCAGGAGGAGCCGGACCCGTCGGCCCGCCTGGAGCTCGACAACTACGGCGACACCACCGAGTCCGGCGAGTTCTTCGACTCCGACGAGGTCGGCGACCGCCGGGCCGGGCGGCTCGTCGCGCCCGACGAGGGCCTCAGCGAGGACGACGAGAAGGACGAGGTCGGCTCCGACGTGGGCATCGACGGCGGCGCGGCCTCGGCCGAGGAGGCCGCCATGCACATCGTCGAGGACCGCAACCTGTAGCGACCAGGCCGCTCCAGAGCACGTACCACCCGGTCAGGGCGAGCCGGCCGAGCGTCGGCACCAGCGCGAACGCGGCGGTCCGGCGGGCCCACGACCGGGCCGGTAGCAGCCGGCCCGCCGCCGCCGTGCCCAGCACGTAGAGCACGACGAACGAGCCGGACACGGCCGGCATCAGAGGCACCCGAGCGCGGCGCCCTGCTTGACGGTGAGCACGATCCCGGCGTTAGGGTCGGGGTTGGCCCGGTTGACGGGCCGATTCTGCTCCGATGCGAATGGGCCAAGCGCGGTGGATCTGCACATCAGCCTCGACGGACGCGGGGACCGCACCGACCGGATCTACCGGCAGCTGCGCGACGCGATCCTCGACGGGCGGCTGCGCCACGGCGAGCGGGTGCCGCCCAGCCGCGAGCTGGCCCGCGGCCTGTCCGTGGCGCGCAACACCGTCGCCGCCGCCTACGACCGCCTCGTCGGGGACGGATTCCTCTGCGGGCGGGCCGGGGCCGGGACATTCGTCGCCTACCGCGGCGAGCCGGCCCTCTCCCGCCGCGCTCCCGCCGGTCCGCTGCGCCCCTCGCGGCGGTTCTCGCTGCTGCTGGAGGAACCGCCGTCCTCGCCCCCGGCTCGCTTCGATCTTCGGATCGGGCACCCCGATGCCTCCCTGTTTCCGCTAGCGGCCTGGCGGCGGTTGCTGGCCCGGTCGGTGCGGGCGAGTGCCGACTACGGCGATCCGTCCGGATTTTTACCGTTACGCGCGGCTATTTCGCGACATATTGGGCTATCTCGCTCGGTGCGGGCCGCGGCCGACGACGTGCTGGTCACGGCCGGGGCGCAGCAGGCGATCGACCTGGTCGGGCGGGTGCTCATCGAGCCGGGGACGGTCGTCGCCGTCGAGGAGCCCGGATACCGGCCGGTCCGGCGGCTGTTCCAGAGCCACGGCGCCCGGGTCATCGGGGTTCCGGTCGACGACGACGGGCTCGTGGTGAGCGCGCTGCCGCCGTCGGCGCGGCTGGTGTACGTCACCCCGTCCCACCAGCACCCGCTGGGCACCGCGATGTCCCTCGAACGCCGGACCGCACTGCTGGCCTGGGCCCAACAGCATCGCGCGGCGATCGTCGAGGACGACTACGACAGCGAGTTCCGCTACTACGACCGGCCGCTGGAGCCGCTGCAGAGCCTCGACCGGGCGGGCCGGGTAATCTACGTCGGCTCGTTCTCCAAGACGCTGCTGCCGTCGCTGCGCCTGGGTTTCCTGGTCGCGCCCGAGGCGCTGCGGCCGGCCCTGCGCGCGGCCCGCCGGCTCGCCGACTGGCACGGCGAGCCCGCCGCGCAGACGGCCCTGGCCGCGTTCATCGACGAGGGGCTGTTGCAGCGGCACCTGCGCACGGTCGGGCGGGTGTACGCGGTCCGCCACGAGCTCGTCGTGCGCGCCGCCCGCGGCCCGCTCGCCCCGTGGTTCGCGCCCGTGCCGTCAAGCGCCGGCCTGCACGTGGCCCTGCGCCGCACCGCGCCGCTGGACATCGCCGAACTGGTCCGCCGCCTGCGGGCCGCCGACGTCGCCGTCGACCCGCTGGAGCACTTCTACGCCGAGCGCCTCGCCGAGCCCGGGCTGGTCATCGGGTACGGCGCGATCGCCTCCGCCGACCTGCCGGCCGCCCTCGACCGGCTCGCCGAGGCCGCGACCGGTCTGGCCGGCTGACAGCGGACGCACCCGGCACCGGTTACGGTGTTGTTCATGCTCGTCCGCCGCGCCGCCGTCATCGCCGCGCTCGCGGTCACCCTGGTCGCGCCGCTCGCCGGCTGCTCGTCGAAGCACTCCCCGCCGGCGACCCCCGGCACGACGTCGCCGGCGCCGGACTCCAGCACACTCGTGCTCGGCCCTTCGTCCCCGGCCCCGGCGGCGAGCACGCCGAGCGCCGCCCCGCCCGCGCAGGGCCTGACCACGATCACGTACACGCAGGCGGCGACCGGGCTCCCGGCCGACCCCGACCAGGCCTCGACCACCCCGCTGGCCGAGGCGCTGCGGGTCGGGGACAAGAGCGCGGTGTACGACGCGCCGGGCGGGCAGGCCAGGGCGTACGTGACCCCGCAGATCAGCGGCGTGGACCTCGTCATGCCGGTCGTCGCCCGCCGCGACGGCTGGGTCGCCGTCCTGCTGCCGTCGATGAACCGCAGCATCGGCTGGCTGCCGCCGGGCAACTGGACCACGCGCCCGCTGCGGGACCAGATCGTCGTGCGGCGCGGCGCGTTCACCCTCACATGGGTGCGCGACGGGGTGCCGCAGCAGACCTGGACGGTCACCGTTGGGGCGCCCGCGACCCAGACGCCGCTGGGCCGCACCTTCGTCCTCGGCCGCTCGTCACTGCCGAGCAAGGTGTACGCGGGGCTGGACGTGCTGGCCCTGGGCGCGGTGCCGGACGACAAGAACGCCGTGGCGAGCGGCCTGTCAGACGCGCACACCGGAATCCACGCCTGGTACCGCAACGAATTCGGCTACCGCAAGTCCAACGGCTGCGTACGAATGCCCCCAGCGGCCCAGAAGGTCCTCCTGGAGCAGATCACCCCCGGCACCAGCGTGGTAGTGCTGCCATAGGCGGTGTTCTCAAGGGATCCATTGACGATGGAACCCCGCCCTTGTCGAAGTCGCTCAATACTTCGAGCGCGATCAACTCAGCCGGGCGACTTGGAGCTCGGCAAACAGGCCCTGCATGCGCTTGCCCGCCCGCGTCGCGACAGCTCACGCCCCGCAGCATGAACTGGCTTTTCATCGGCCGGTGATGCCCGGTGGCCGGCTCGGCAACCAGGGCAACAGCAGAGCCTCGACCCCGCCCGGTGACGACACCACGACCACGGCGGCGGCGACCGTGCTCCCACTCCCGCTCGGCCCCTACCACCCGAGGCGGCGAACACGGGGCGCGACCGACCCGGCGTCGTCGGCCATGGCGATGTCGTAGAGCCGCACGTCCAGCGACCGCCTCCAGGCCGTCCGATGGTCCAAGGCCACGGCCGCCGAGATCGGGTACGCGGATGGCGAGGTAGACACGGCCTGGAAGAAGCACACGGCCGCCGCCTGGTCGCAGCGGGGCTCAGCGGCGGCAAGGGCTGCGCCAGTGCGGCGGCGGGCCGACCGGTGGCGGATGCCGGGGCCGGGGCGGCGGGCGGTGGCGCGGCGTCGCCGGAACGACTCGCCCGCTGCTGCGGCGGTGGTAACGCAGCGTCGTCGCAACGATCTGGCCCGTGCGGCGGTGGCGGCGCTACGGATCGACAGCACGACGACTGGACCGGTCGGGGGTGCGGTGATTGGACTGGTCGGGGGCGGGGTGCTGTCGGTGCGGGCTGGGAATGCGTCGACGGCGTAGGCCTTGACGAACGTTCCGGCGAAGGCTCTGGCGATGGCACGGACGTCGGCGGCGATGATGGCGTCGGCGACTGCGTACGAGCTGTCGGCGGCGGGGGCTGCACCGGCGGGGCGGCAAGGTCATGCGGGCGAGACGGTCCGGGCGGGGTGGGCGCGGACGGATCGGAGCGCGGGTTGGACCGGGCCGACGCACGTCGAGAGTCGGGCTGAGTCACCGCACGGCGAGAGTCGGGCCGGACGGGCGGACAGCCCGGGTTGGGCCGGGCGGCCCGGAAGGCGGGATTCGCGCTGAGTCACCGGACCGCCGGAGGCGGGCTGGGCTGGCGGACAGCCCGGGCCGGCTTGAGTCGACAAACCGCGGGGATTGGGCCGGGTCGACGGACAGTCCGGGTCGGGCCGGGCGGCCCGACGGCGGGAATCGGGCTGAGTCACCGGACCGCCGGAGGCGGGCTGGGCTGGCGGACAGCCCGGGCCGGGCCGGGCGGCTAGACGGCGGGAGTTGGGCTGGGTCGGCGGACGGTCCGGGTTGGGCTGGGTCGCCAGAGAACGGCGGCGGGCGGCTCGGGCATCCTGTTCAGCCCAATGAGCGCTGATCTCAGCAGTGCGGGCCTCGGCGTCCAAGCGGGCCAGCCGCTCGGCATGACGCGCCTCCAAACCACGACGGCGAGCCTCAGCGAACTCGGCACGAACCGCGCGACGGTGGGCCACACGACGACGACTCTCGGCCAGCATCGCATCCAACCGAACACGCCACTCCGAATCGGAGATCCCGGTCAGCACCTCGCCCATGACAAGAACCTAGAACAGGGGTACGACAAAAACCGGTGACCAGGGGAAACCGCGACCCAGATACCGACGATCACCATATTTCGCCTGTCGGGTCATAAATCCGATAAGTCCGGACACGGAGTGTTCGGACTTATCGGGCGTCGCGTCGGGTTTCGGGTCAGGCGGTCGTCATCGGCTCGCCGGTCTCCAGCAGCGTCTTCAGGCCCGCGATCACGTGCGGCCAGCCGTCGCCCAGGCTTGGAAGGATCACGCTGTCCGGCTCGAAGCCGCCGTGTACGACGGTGAGCTTCACGTGGTCGCCCTGCGGCTCGATGGCGAACGTGACCTTCGAGCGGGGCTCGGCCGCGGCCTTGGCCCGGTAGTCCTCGTCGATGTCGAACGCCTTCGCCCACTCGGGCGACAAGGTGTGCCAGGTGTAGGACAGGCGCTTGTAGGGCTCCGCCTCGAGCACCACCTGCTCCGGGTCCGCCAGCTGCCTGCCACTCTTGACCAGCTGCCAGGTCATCGTCGAGCCGGGGCGCCAGTCGGTGTTGAACTCGATCCCCCAGTACTGCCGGGTGAACGCCGGGTCCGTGATCCCCCGCCACAGCTGCTCGGGCGTGGTGCGGATGTAGGTCGTGTAGACGAACTCGGGCTTGATCATCGGGGTCCCCTCCAGGGCCTTCTTCAGGTCGGCGAGCGCGTCGACCCGCCGCCGGTCGTAGCGGCTGATCCAGCGCTCGGCGATGTCACTGATCGGGGCGGCGTTGAGGTAGTGCAGCTTCTCCCGGCCGCGGCGGACCGTGGTCACGAGCCCGGCCTCCTCCAGCACCGCCAGGTGCTTGCTGACCGACTGCCGGGTCATGTCCAGCCCCGCGCACAGCTCGCGCAGGGTCTGGCCGTTGGCGCGGTTGAGGCCGTCGAGCAGCGCCCGCCGGCTGGCGTCGGCCAGCGCCCGGAACACGTCGTCCGCCTCACCCATCGGCACGCCTCCAATATGCAGCCTTTCGGTTGCCAATGTTAGGCAGCCATTTAGCTGCCTGTCAACGCGAACGAGTGAAAACGCGCACCTTCGCGGCGGCGCGCCCGGTTTGACGCCGTGAGTGGGAAGGACCTGCCTTGTTCGCGACCGGTGATAACCCCGCGGCCCGCATGCGGCACGAGCTGCACACGCCGCTGACCTCGATCCTGGCGTACACCCGGCTGCTGCGCGACGACCTCACGCCGGACGCCCACGGCGACGGCGCGGCCTGCCTGGACGCGATCGATCGCAACGCCATGCGCCTGGAGCGGTACGTCGACAACGTGGTCCTCCCCCTGGCCGCGACCGGCCCGCCGAGCGGCCGCGAGGGCGCGACGGACCTCGTCAGCGTGGTACGCGACGCGGTGGACCTGGCGCGGCGGGTGGCGGTGGCGGGCGCGGTGAGCGTGCACGCGGACGTACCCGACGCCGCCCACGTCGCCGTCGACGAGATGATCTGCCGCCACCTCGTGGGGCAACTCGTCCTGTGGCTCACGATCGCGGCGCCGGCCCGGGCCCACGTCGAGATCACGCTGCGCCGCGAGCCCGGGGTGTCGCTGGAGGCGCGGGTGGTGCCGGCGGGCGAGCTGACGACGGCGCCGCAGCGGCGGCCGAGCGACGAGCCGCGCCCGACCGCGGACCTGCAGGTCGCCCGCGCCGTGGCGAACCTGTGCGGCGGCGACCTGCGGCTGGAGGAGCACTCGTTCCGGCTGGCACTGCCGGCCACGGTACTGATGCCGGCGCCACGCTGAGCCCAGCACGCGCTCCGGCGTAGGCGCCGGAAACCGGCATAACCGATAAATCCGGAATATCCGTTGCGAAGCGGCGGATATTCCGGAACTCCCGGCGCGGGTCGTCAGCGACTGTGGGAGCGGAACGCCACCGGGTCGAAGCGGCCGTGCAGGCGGGCGTCCAGCCAGTGCGGGGCCTCGCGGCGGAAGACCTCCGGGGTCATCGCGCCCGCGCCGTCCGGGATGGCGCCGGCCAGGTCGCCCGCCAGGTCGTGCAGGTTGGTGCGGTGGACGAGCTCCGGGTCGGCGGGCCAGGCGCCGAGGACCACCAGGGCCGGCACGTCGCGGCGGGCCAGGGCCTGCAGGGTCAGCGCGGTGTGGTTGAGGGTGCCCAGGCCCGCCCGCGCGACCACGACCGCCGTCGCGCCGATCGCCACGGCCAGGTCCAGCACGGTCCAGCCACCCTCGCCCAGGGGGACCAGCAGGCCGCCGGCGCCCTCGATCAGGGTCAGGTCGTGCTCCTCGGTGACCGCCCGGATCGCCAGCTGGGCCATCACCGCGGTCAGGGCGTCCTCGCCGGCCACCCGGGCGGCGGTCAGCGGCGCCAGGGGGTCGGGGAAGCTCGCCAGGGTACGGGTGGTGTCAGGCGCGGCGAGGCGGGCGACCGTGACCGCGTCGGGCTCGTCGCCCTCGGCGGTGCCGGTCTGGGCCGGCTTCACCACGGCGACGCTACGGCCCGCGGCCATGGCGGCGGCGGCGATCGCGGCGGTGGCGATGGTCTTGCCCACACCGGTGTCGGTGCCGGTGACCACGACCGGGCCGCTCAGCGGGCCCGGGATCTCCTCGCCGAAGAGCGCGTCCAGCGCACTGGTCACGGGCGTTCCTTCAGGATGACGTCGAGGGCCCGGTCGAACGCGTCGGCCGGCACGCCGACGTTGATCGTCAGGCGCAGGCGGGAGCGTCCGTCCGGTGTGGACGGTGGGCGGAAACACCCTACCGCCACGCCCCGCTCGCGGCAGGCGGCCGCCCAGGCGACGGCCTCGTCGGCGCTCGGGGCGGCGACCGAGATGACCCCGCCGGCGGGGCTTGCGACCTCCAGGCCCTCGCCGCGGAGGCGGTCGACGGCGAGCACGGCCCGGGCGCGCAGCTCGGCGCGCAGGTCGGCGCCGCCGACCAGCAACCGCAGCGCGGCCAGGGCGCCGGCCGCGACCGCGGGCGGCAGCGCGGTGTCGAAGATGAAGGTGCGACCGGTGTCGATGAGCTGGCGGCGCAGCTGGGGCGGGCCGGCGATCACGCCGCCGGCGGCGCCCAGGGACTTGGACAGGGTCGCGGTCACCACGACGCCGGGGGCGCCCGACAGGCCGGCCGCGGCCACGCCGCCCGCGCCCGACGGGCCCAGCACGCCCAGGGCGTGGGCGTCGTCGACGAGCAGCAGGGCGCCGTGGGCCCGCGCGACCTCGTACAGCTCCGCGAGCGGGGCCAGGTCACCGTCGACGGAGAAGATGCTCTCGGTCACCACGACGGCGGGGCGGCCCGGGTTGGCGGCGAGCACGGCGCGTACGCCCGCCGGATCGGCGTGCGGGGACACCACGGTCTCGGCCGCGCCGCGCCCCGTGCGCGCCAGGCGGCAGCCGTCGACGAGCGACGCGTGGTTGTGCGCGTCGCTGACGATGAGGCCGCCGGGGCGCGCCAGGGCGCGGACGGCGCCGAGGTTGGCGAGGTAGCCGGAGGAGTACACCAGGGCGCCGGGGAAGCCGAGCAGCGCCGCGAGCGCGTCCTCCAGGTCGCGGTGCGGGTCGGTGCTGCCGCGGACCAGGCGGGAGCCGCCGGCGCCGAGGCCGAACTGCGCGAGCGCCTCCGCTGCGGCGGCCAGCACGCGCGGGTCGCGTGACAGGCCCAGGTAGTCGTTGCCGGCCAGGTCGGTGACGGGGTCGGCGGCGGGCGCGGGGCGCGGCCGCAGCTCGCGGCGCAGGCCCGCGGCGTGCCGGGCCGCGGCCTCCTCGTCGAGTGCGGACAGCCACTCCACCGGGCCTCCCCCTATCGTTGTAGAACATCTACGATACCGATTGTGCGATATGCACAACCTAGCCGAGGCCTCCCCGGGGCTGAGCAGGGGACCCTAACGATTTGTAAGGTACGAGCATGCTTGATGCTGCCAAGGCCGTCCTGGACACCGGCGAGGGCCTCGACCTCGACGGCGTGCTCGCCGTGCTCCGCTGCTCCGACGAGGAGCTTCCCGAATACCTCGCGATCGCCCACGACGTACGCATGCGCTGGTGCGGGCCGGAGGTCGAGGTCGAGGGCATCGTGTCGCTCAAGACCGGCGGCTGCCCCGAGGACTGCCACTTCTGCTCGCAGTCGGGCCTGTTCGCCTCGCCGGTGCGCGCGGTGTGGCTCGACATCCCCTCGCTGGTCGAGGCGGCGAAGCAGACCGCGGCGACCGGGGCGACCGAGTTCTGCATCGTGGCCGCCGTGCGCGGGCCGGACGAGCGGCTGATGACACAGCTCGCCGACGGGGTCGCGGCGATCCGGGCGGCCGTGGACATCAACATCGCCGCCTCGCTCGGCATGCTCAGCCAGGAGCAGGTGGACCGGCTGGCGGAGCTGGGCATCCACCGGTACAACCACAATCTCGAAACCGCGCGCTCCCACTTCCCGCAGGTCGTGAGCACCCACACCTGGCAGGAGCGCTGGGACACCCTTCGGATGGTCCGTGAGGCGGGCATGGAGGTCTGCTGCGGCGGCATCCTGGGCCTCGGCGAGAGCGTCGAGCAGCGCGCCGAGTTCGCCATCCAGCTGCAGGAGCTGGACCCGCACGAGGTGCCGCTGAACTTCCTCAACCCGCGCCCCGGCACGCCGCTGGCCGACCAGCCGGTGCTCGACCCGAAGGACGCCCTGCGGGCGATCGCCGCGTTCCGGCTCGCGCTGCCGCGCACGCTGCTGCGCTACGCCGGGGGCCGCGAGATCACCCTCGGCGACCTCGGCACCCGCGACGGGCTGCTCGGCGGGGTCAACGCCGTGATCGTGGGCAACTACCTCACGACGCTGGGGCGCTCGCCGGCGCAGGACCTGGCGCTGCTCGACGAGCTGAGCATGCCGGTCAAGGCTCTGTCGGCGACGCTGTGAACGCCGAGCCCACCTACTGCGACCGGTGCGGGGAGCCGCTGTCGGGCGGCCCCCACACCGCGTGCGCGGCGGCGCGGTCGCTGGAGCCCCCGCGATACTGCTCCCGCTGCCGCCGCCGCATGAAGGTCCAGGTCCTGCCGGGCGGCTGGTCGGCCGCCTGCGTCGAGCACGGCGTGCTCACGCCGTAGGGCCGGTCCATTCGGCCGCCGCGGCGGCCGCCCGCTCCAGGGTGCGCGGGTTGACCCGGGCGATGGAGGCGGCGAGGCGGCCCCGGGTCTGCAGGACCGCCGCCGCCTTCTTCGACTGCTGCAACACTCGCAGGATCCGGGGACGGCGCAGGCGGTTGTACTCCTGCAGCGCCGGCCCCAACGCCCCGCCGGCAAGCACCGTCTGCAGGGTCGCCACGTCCTCCAGCGCCAGCGAGGCGCCCTGGGCCAGGTGGTGCGGCATGGCGTGGGCCGCGTCCCCGACGAGCGCGTAGCCGCCCGCACCGGCCGGCACGCCGAACGTCTCCGGCACCGGCGTGATCTCCCCGACCGGCTCCTGCACCAGGTCGTCGGCCTCGGTCGCGGCCAGCAGCTGGGCCACCGGCGCGTGCCAGCCGGAGAACCAGCGCCGCAGCAGGGTCAGCTGACCGGCGGGCGGCTCCGGGCGCAGTGCCCCCGGAACGGTGGCGACCCAGTAGATGCCGCCGCGGGTCGAGCCGCCGGCGGAGCCGCGCTCCCCCAGCGAGGCGTACGCGAATCGCTGCCCGGAGCCGAGCGTCTCGCCGTGCGGGTCGAGCCCGGCGGGGAGCTCCGGAGCGCGGTACCACGGGATGACCGCCCGCCACGCGGCGAACCCAGCGCTCGCGAAGGTGCTCGCGGCGGCGAGCCGGCGCCGGATCGCGCTGTCCGGGCCGTCCGCGGCCACGACCAGGTCGGCCTCGAACGTCACCCGGCCGTCGCCGACCGCGGGCCGGTCGCGATGCACGCGAGCGCTCTGCACGGCGACGCCGCCACGGACGTCGACCTGCTCGCCGAGGCCGGCGATGAACGCGTCGTGCAGGTCCTCGCGGTGCACGACAATCGGCGGCGACTCGAGCTCGGCCACGCCCGGCTGGACGAGCCAGGTGCCGTCCGGCCGGCGGATGCCCGCGGGCGGCACCGGCGTGGAGATGCCGTCGAGCCCGGCGGCCAGGCCGAGGGCTCGCAGCGCGCGCACGCCGTTGGGCCACAGCACCAGGGCGGCGCTGCCCGGCCGGAGCCGGTCGTCGCGTTCGAGGAGGGTGACCTTCCAGCCCGCCCGGGCCAGCGCGCCGGCGGCGGCGAGCCCGCCGACGCCGGCGCCGACCACGACCGCGGTCCGCATCAGCCCTGCGTTTCCTTCGTCTCCTCGGCTTGCGCCGCCCGTGCCGGCTCGGGCTCCTTCTCCGGCTCGGGATCCTTCTTCGGGTCCGGCTCCTTCTCCGGGTCCGGGGCCTCCAGCTCCTTCGGCTCGCCCTCCGCGGCGGTCTCGGCAGGCTCGGCGGGCTCGGCGCCGACGACCGAGATGCGGTTGTCCTCGTCGTACGTCACGAACTCCTGCGGGCCCTTCACGCGCAGGAAGTACACCAGCGCGGCGGCGAAGACGACGATCGACGTCCAGTTGTTCAGGCGCATGCCGAGCACGTGGTGGGCGTCGTCGATGCGCAGCAGCTCGACCCAGAAGCGGCCGACCGTGTAGAGCATCACGTAGAGCGCGAAGGCGCGGCCACGGCCGAAGCGGTATCTGCGGTCGAGCAGCCACACGGCGACCGCGACACCGATGCACCACAGCGATTCGTAGAGGAAGGTGGGGTGGAAGACGCCCAGGACGATCGGCTGCCCGCCGGCCTCCAGTGCACGGCCGTGCTCGCTGTCCCAGTTGTACACCTCGAGCCCCCACGGCAGGCTCGTCGGCTTGCCGTAGAGCTCGTTGTTGAACCAGTTGCCCCAGCGCCCGAGCGCCTGGGCCACGGGCAGCGCCACGGCGAGCGCGTCCGCGGTCATCGCGAAGGGCAGGTTGAGGCGGCGGCAGGCGATGTACGCCCCGAGCGCCCCGGCCGCGATGCCGCCCCAGATGCCGAGGCCGCCCTCCCAGATCTTGAAGGCCTTGATGAAGGAGCCGTTCTCGCCGAAGTACGCCTCCGGGGAGGTGATCACGTGGTAGAGCCGCGCGCCGACGATGCCGAACGGCACCGCCCAGATCGCCACATCGAGAATGACCCAGGGCGGCGCACCGCGCGCCCGCAGCCGACGGTCGGCGATGTAGCAGGCGGCGACGATGCCCAGCACGATGCAGAGTGCGTAGGCGCGCAGCGGGATCGGCCCGAGGTCCCAGACGCCACGGGTCGGGCTCGGGATCTCGGCCAGCGGAGACAGGACAGCATTCACGGGTGCACACGCTACCGTCGTTTCGGCCCGCTGCGATGCCCGGGCCGGGTGGCGTCCCTTGAGAGATCACCATCAGCGAAGGTCTCGCGACGCTCCGCACGTCGGCCTAGAGTCTGAACATGAGCTACTCAACGCTGAGTAACGGCAGCAAGGTGACCTCCGCGGTCGCCGCGGTCATCGAGGACGCGGCCGGCCGCGTTCTGTTGTGCCGGCAGGCCGGCGGTCACCGGTTGTGGGGCCTGCCGGGTGGGCGGATCCGCGCGGAGGAGAGCCCCGTGCACGCCGCCATCCGGGACATCCGCGAGGAGACCGGCCTGGAGGCCGAGATCGTCGAGTTGATCGGTATGTACCAGCTGACCGGCGACGGCTGCGGCAGCGCAACCCCCGACCTGTTCGTCCACGTCTTCCGCGGCCGGCTCGACGGCGGCGGTCCGAGCCTCAACGCCCCCGGCCGGATCAGCAAGCTGGCGTGGCACTCCCCCGACACGCTGCCCGCGCCGCTGACCGCCACCACGCGCACCGCGATCGCCGACGCGGCCTGCGGGCGGACCGGCGTGATCCGCGAGGTCGAGCGCGACGCGGAACCCGAAATCATCGACGCCTGAAACTTTCCCGCCCATAGCTTGCGTACCGGCGCCGTCGGCAAAGCCGCTGGATCGGCGCGGGCCGATCCGCGATGATCCATTCCATGGCCCCGCGGTACTACGCGCTCGGCGACTCGATGTCGATCGACAACTACGCGGGCGGCCCCGGCCTGGGCGCCGCCTCCCTGCTCGCCGACGACCTCGGCATCGAGCTCATGCTGCTCGCGCGCGACGGCGCGACGAGCGAGGACGTCCTGCACCGCCAACTGGGCCAGGTCCGCGACCGCCCCGCGCTGATCACGATCACCATGGGCGGCAACGATCTGCTCACCGCGATCGTCGAATCGCCGGACAAGGCCCCGGCCGCGGTGGAGGCGACCGCCGCCAACTATGACGCCTGCCTGACCTCGCTGGCCGCGACCGGCGCGAAGATCGTGGTCAGCACCGTGTACGACCCGACCGACGGCACCGGCGACCTGTCCTGGGCCGGGCTGCCCGAGATCGACGAGGGCCTGGCCCTGCTGGAGTCGATGAACACGGCGATCCGCGCGGCCGCCCGCCGGCACGGCGCCGTAGTGGCCGACCTGCACGAGGCGTTCCTCGGCCACGGCGCGCAGGCCGGCGACATCACCCGCCCCGACTCCCATCCGGCCGACCGCGAGCTGTGGCTGTGCGGCCACATCGAGCCCAACGCCTGGGGCGCGCAGGCGATCCGCGACACGTGGCGGGCGGCCCTGCGCGGGCAGTAATATTGGCTTCACGCTCCGCGATCGATTTTTCGATGTCTGGTAAGGTCAGGGATTGATCGGCCCGGCCCCGACCGCGATGAGCCGTTGGACCGCGGCGAAATACACGTGATCGCCGGCCAGCAGCAGCGGCTCGTCGCCGTGCATGGCGTCGACGTCGAGGTCCAGGCGCCGCACGAGCTCGCCGGTCCGCGCGTCCGCGACGATGAGCTCGACGCGGTGGGTACTGACGCCGCCGCGGACGGCGAAGTGGTAGACAACGGCGTAGACGGCGCCGCCGCCGTTGACCGGGGCCCAGTAGGAGGCGTCGACCTCGGCGTCGAGGCCGTAGGCGGTCCGCCAGCGCCTGGCGCCGGTGCCGGCGTCGAACGCGGCGAGGCCGCCGTGGCCGTCGATGACGTAGAGTTGACCGTCGCCGATGCCGGCGTGGACGGGGCTCTCCAGAGTTTCGGCGTCGCACCAGAGCTGGGCGCCGTCCGCGATCGCATAGGCGCAGACGCCCCGCTCACCGACGCTGAACACGGTCCCGGCCGCCGTCGCGTCGTTCGCGTCCGCCACGAGGTTGCCGGCCCCCGCTGCCGGGGCGCCGACGGCGTTGGCGTTGCCGGCCACCGTATTTGCGCCGGCCGTTGCGGGGGTGCCATAGGCGTTGGCGCTGCGGACCGTGGTTGCGGCGCTCGTGCCGGTCGTTGCGGGGTGGCCGGCGGCGTTCAGGTCGGGGTCGTTGCGGGATACGGGTGTGGCGTTCGTGGCGGCCGGACCGGTGGCCGGCGCGGGGTTGGCGTCGACGTCGGCGGACGGCGCAAGATACGCGCTGGCGGATGATGCGGCGTTGGGGTTGGCCGGCGGCGCGGGGAACACGCTGGTGGACGGCGCGGCGGTGGCGGTGGCGGACGACGCGGGGAACACGCTCGTTGACGGCGCGGCGGTGGCGTTGCGGGACGGCGCGAGGAACGCGGTGGCGGATGAGGCGTCGGTGGCGGATGGCGTGAGGTACACGCTGGTGGAGGGCGGGGTTGCTACGAGTTCGGCGCCGCTGGCCTCGCGTTGCCAGGTCAGGGTGCCTGTCTTCGCGTCGAAGGCCAGGAGGTGGCCGGGCTCGGTGGCCTGCAGGACCAGGGCGCCGGCGCGGATCGGCGGGTGGAGGCCCGGCTCGCCGGCCAGTGGAGCCTGCCAGGCCAGGGTGCCGTCCGACACGCGGTACGCGAACAGGGTGGGGCCGGCGCTGCGCAGGATCAGGTCGCCGGACGTCGTGAAGCCGCCCGAGACCGCGTCCGGCAGGGGTGTGGTCCAGCGGTGGGCGCCGCGGATCGTGTACGCCCACAGGGACCGGCGCAGCGACGGGCGCTCGATCGACTCGACCACCAGGGTGTCGCCGGCCGCCGCGAGCTGGGTGAACGCCTGGCCGGGCTCGTCCACCAGCGGGCCCAGGTCGTCGCCCGTCACGGCGTCGTAGCGGCGGATCTGGCCGCTCGGGCCGCCCGATGCGCGAAAGACGGTGCCGTCCACCACGATCGCGCCGCCGACCTGCTCGTTCTCGCGGGTGGCGGGGGCTGTCCAGGCCAGGCGGAGCCGGCGGGCCGCGGCGGGCGTCAGGGGGCCCGTCAGCGCCTGATGGCCGGAGTGGGCCTCGTCGCCGCCGTTCTGGCGCCAGTCCGCGTCCGCGGTCGAGCCCACGACTGCCGGTGCGCTTGTGTACGGGGGCGCGGCGAGCACGGAGGCCACGGCCGCCAGGAGAAGTGCCCGCGGTACAAAATCGGAAAAAGCACGCACGACGGCCTAACGACGGCCACCTGCGTTAGTGGCGGCGGACGCCCTCGGCCAGTTCGGCGCTCAGCCTGGCCACGGCCGCGACGCCCGCGGCGGGCGTCTGCGCCTCCAGCAGGCAGCGCACCAGCGCGCTGCCCACGATCACGCCGTCCGCGAACGCGCCGACCTCGGCCGCCTGGGCTCCGTTCGACACGCCGAGTCCCACCGCGACCGGGACGGCGGCGCCGGTGGCGCGGACGCGGTCCACGATGACCGGGGCGGCGCTGCTCGTGCGGTCGCGGGCGCCCGTCACGCCCATCACGCTCGTGGCGTAGACGAAGCCGCGGCAGGCCGCGACCGTCTTGGCGATCCGGGCGTCCGTCGAGGACGGGGAGACCAGGAAGACGCGGTCCAGGTCGTGCTTGTCGGACGCGGCGAGCCACGGGCCGGCCTCGTCGGGGATCAGGTCGGGCGTGATCAGGCCCGCGCCGCCGGCCGCGGCCAGGTCGTCCGCGAAGCGCTCCACGCCGTAGCGCTCGACGAGGTTCCAGTAGGTCATGGTCAGGATCGGGGCGCCCGCCGCGGCCGCCGCCTCGACCGTGCGCAGGCCGTCCCGCACGCGGAAACCGGCGGCCAAGGCGGCCTCCGTGGCGCGCTGGATGACCGGGCCGTCCATCACCGGATCCGAGTACGGCAAACCGACCTCGACCACGTCCACGCCGTTGTCGATCATGGCGCGGATCGCGTCGACGGCCGTGTCATGGTCCGGGAAGCCGGCCGGGAGGTAGCCGATCAGCGCGCTGCGGCCCTCGGCGCGGGCCCGGTCGAACGCCGTCTGCACACTCATACCGAGAACCATTCGCGCGCGGTGTCCATGTCCTTGTCGCCGCGGCCGGAGAGGCACACGATCAGCGTGGGCTCGCGGCCCAGCTCCTCGGCCAGGGCCGGGATCACGCGCAGGGCGCCGGCGACGGCGTGCGCGCTCTCGATCGCCGGGATGATGCCCTCGGTGCGGCACAGCCGCTTGAAGGCGTCCATCGCCTCGGCGTCGGTCACCGGCTCGTAGCGGGCGCGGCCGGTGTCGTGCAGGTAGGCGTGCTCGGGGCCGACCGCGGGATAGTCCAAGCCGGCCGAGATCGAGTGCGACTCGACGGTCTGGCCGTCCTCGTCCTGCAGCAGGTACGTCCGCGCACCGTGCAGCACGCCCGTCGCGCCGCCGGTGATGCTCGCCGCGTGGCGGCCGGTCTCCACGCCCTCGCCGCCGGCCTCGAAGCCGTAGAGGCGGACGGCCTCGTCGGGCACGAACGCGTGGAAGGCGCCGATCGCGTTGGAGCCGCCGCCGACGCAGGCCGCGACCGCGTCGGGCAGCCGGCCGGTCTGCTCCAGGATCTGCCGGCGGGCCTCGACGCTGATCCCGCCGACGAAGTCGCGGACCATCGCCGGGAACGGGTGCGGGCCGGCGGCCGTGCCGAGCAGGTAGTGGGTCTCCTCGACGTTGGTGACCCAGTCGCGCAGCGCCTCGTTGATCGCGTCCTTGAGCGTCCGGGAGCCGGTCGCGACGGGCACGACGGTGGCGCCGAGCATGCGCATGCGGGCGACGTTGAGGGCCTGGCGACGGGTGTCCTCCTCGCCCATGTAGACCACGCACTCGAGGTCGAGCAGCGCGCAGGCGGTGGCACTGGCGACGCCGTGCTGGCCCGCGCCGGTCTCGGCGATGACCCGGGCCTTGCCCATCCGCTTGGTGAGCAGGGCCTGTCCCAGCACGTTGCGCACCTTGTGCGCGCCGGTGTGGTTGAGGTCCTCGCGCTTGAGGAAAATCGTCGCACCGGTACCGCGGGCGAGGCGCTCGGCCCGATACAGCGGGCTGGGCGTGTTGGCGTAGTCGCGCAGCAGCCGCCCGAACTCGGCCTGGAACGCCTCGTCGGCCTGGGCGTGGCGGTAGGCCGCGTCGAGCTCGTCCAGCGCGGCGATGAGCGCCTCGGGCACGAACCGGCCGCCGTACGTGCCGAAGTGCCCGAACGGGTCGGGCAGCAGGCCGGCGGCGGCGAGGTAGGAGCTCACCGGGCCGCCCTGGGTGTGGCCGGGTGGCTGCCTGCGGTGACGAGCTCGGCGACCGCGTCGCGCGGGCTCTTCTGCGTGACCAGGCCCTCGCCGACGAGGACCGCGTCGGCGCCGGCGGAGGCGTAGCGGATCAGGTCGTGCGGCCCGCGCACGCCCGACTCGGCGATCTTGACGACCTCGGCGGGCAGCCCGGGCGCGATCCGCTCGAACACGGTCCGGTCGACCTCGAGCGTACGCAGGTTGCGGGCGTTGATGCCGATCACGCGGGCGCCGGCCTCCAGCGCGCGGTCGGTCTCCTCCTCGTCGTGCACCTCGACCAGGGCCGTCATGCCGAGGCTCTCGATGCGGTCGAGCAGCCCGGACAGCGTGTTCTGGTCCAGCGCGGCGACGATGAGCAGGACGAGGTCGGCCCCGTAGGCCCTGGCCTCGTGGACCTGATAGGACGACACGACGAAGTCCTTGCGCAGCATCGGCACGTCGATCGCGGCCCGCACCGCGGCGAAGTCGTCGAGGCTGCCGCCGAACCACCGGCCCTCGGTGAGCACGCTCACGGCGCGAGCGCCGCCGGCCGCATACTCCTTCGCGAGCTCGGCCGGGTCCGGGATCTCAGCGAGCGCGCCCTTCGACGGCGAGGCCCGCTTGACCTCGGCGATCACGCCGACGCCCGGGGCGCGCAGCTTGGCATAGGCGTCCCGGGGCGGCGGGGCCTGCGCGGCGCGCTGTTTGATGTCTGCCAGGGGCACCTGGGCCTCGCGGACCGCCAGGTCCTCGCGCACTCCGGCGAGGATCTCGTCGAGCACCCGGCCGCTTTCCGCGTTGATCAAGGAGCTCCCCTCTCCGGTGGTCATGCGACCGATGCTAGGTCGCCCCCGGTCAGTGGAAGGTCGCGGGGGTATGGCCGACGTCACCTGATGGGCTAGGGCATAATGCCTCGCCGCCGCGTTTTGTCGTACCCCCGTCCTAATGTGACCGGCATGAGCGTGACGCGGGCGAACACATTGACGGCCACCTGGGCCTCGGTGTCACCTGCACGAGTGTTCTCGGCGGCCGCGATCTATCCGCTGCTCGCCCGGCTGGCCTCGGTCGCCGCCGGCCCGGCCCGCGAGGAGCTGCTCGCCGTCGCGCCCACCCCGCTCGACCTGCCCGTCCGCGGCGCCCTGGGGATCTGGACCCGCGAGGGCACGCCGCTCACGCTCGACTGGGCCGCCCGCGCCGACCCGCGCCTGACCGGCGACGCGATGATCGACCGCCCGCTGCTGGACGCGTGGGCGGCCGCCCAGACCGGCGCCCCCGTCCCGTCGCTGCCGCCCGCCACCGCCGATGAGCACGCCCTGATCCTGGCCTCGGCGCTCGCCGTCACCGCCGACTGGGCCGAGCCCTTCACCGACGGCGTCCTGCGCCCCGACGCCGGCCCGTGGGCGGGGCGGCGCCTGGCCTCGCTGCACCGCCGCGGCCCCGACCTGTCGGCCCTGCGGGCCGCCGAGACGGCGGCCGGCCCGGTCACGATCCTCACGGTGCGCGGCACTTCCGGCGTGGACGTCTTCTTGTGTACTGCCGGTGGCGCCGCCCCCGCCCAAGCCGTCCTCGCCGCAGCGGCGGAAAGTTTCGCCTCACCCGGCGGCCGCAAGGGGCCCGGGATCACCTCGGCCCTGGTCGACGCCGACGACACCGAGCCCGAGCTGGTGGTGAAGGTGCCCCGCTTCGCCGCCTCGACCACCCACGACCTGCTCGGCCTGGCCGACGTGCTCGGGCTGCGCTCGGCCGCCGCCTCCGGCTCGTTCCCCGGCATCGGCCCCGGCCCGCTGCGAGTGGCCACGGCCGCGCAGAGCGTTGCGGCGGCGTTCACGGCCCCGGGATTCCGGGCGGCGCCGGCGCGGCGGGCACCGGTGGTCCCGATGACGTTCAGCGGCGAGGGCACGGCCCGGCGGCTGCGCGTGACGGTGCGCTTCGACGAGCCGTTCGGCTATCTGGCCGTACATCGCGAGACGGGCCTGATCCTCATGGCCGGCTGGGTCGACGACCCGGAGGAGGCGCGATGAACCGGCTGCATGCCGCCGTGGCCCGCGCTGCCGGACCGATCTTGTCGCGTTGTACGGCCTCGTCGCGTCGCGCGGCCTCGTCGCGTCGCGCGGCCTCGTCGCGTCGCGCGGCCTCGTCGCGTCGCGCGGCCTCGTCGCGTCGCGCGGCCTCGTCGCGTCGCGCGGCCTCGTCGCGTCGCGCGGCCTCGTCGCGTTGTGCCGAGTGGTCGCGTCGTGCGGTCTGGTCGTTCCTTGCGCTCTCGTCGCGTCGTGCGCCCTCGTCGCGTCGTGCCTTGCGGTCTTGGCGTGGCTCCTGGTCTTGGCGTGTCTTGCGGCTTGGGCGGGGGTCGTCCGGAGGCTCGGATCCTCCCTCGCACCGGCTGGGCTCGGGCGAGCGAGTGCGCGACGGCCCCGTTGTTGGTGACGCTGCCACTGCCCGGCTCCGCCACGTAACCGTCGCGCTGCGGATAGCAGTCACAGGCGCCGATCACCGTCCTGCCGTTCAGGGGCACGGCGACCACCACGATGTCGCCCAACCGCGGGCGGCGGCCGTGGAGAGCACGCGCCCGACCATGGACCGAGCGCGGATGCTGGACGGACGCGGCGCCGGAGTCGCCTGCGCCGCTGCGGCCGTGGGCGGGCACATCTCATGGCACGCCGCAGCCACGCGGAGCGGTGGCGTTGTTCGGGTCTCGCGCTGCTCGCCGCGGGCCTGCGCCGCTGCGGGCGCCGGAGACACGGACCGCACCCATCCCATGGCACGCCGCATCCGCCCGGAGCGGTGGCACTCGGGTCTCGCCTGCTCGCCGCAGGCCTGCACCACTGCAGCCGCCGGAGACACGGACCGCACCCATCCCATGGCACGCCGCGTCCGCGCGGAGCGGTGGCACTCGGGTCTCGCCCTGCTCGCCGCGGGCCTGCACCGCTGCGACCGCCGGAGACACGGTCCGCACCATCCCATGGCACGCCGCGTCCGCGCGGAGCGGTGGCGCTGCGGTCTCGCCCTGCTCGCCCGGTTCGGCGCCGAGGCGGGGTCAGTCGTCGGTGGGCTCGGATGGTTCGGGGCGGCGCCAGCGGGCCGGGATCTCGCCGCGGGCCTGCATCTCCTTCCACTTGGCGAAGGGGTCGAAGTCGTGTTCCAGCGGCTCCTGGGGCGGGCGTTGCGCCTCGGGGACGTGCACGAGGTTGACGCGGATGCGATACCAGACCGAGTTGATCCCCCGCATCGAGTCGACCAGGACGTCCGCCGGCTCCAGCAGGGGCCAGACCGCCGGGTGGCGGTCCTTCCAGCGGTCCAGGTCGGCCAGGGCCTCCTCGCGGGTGGCGGTGCGCGTGATCTCCAGGAGCGGCATGCTCGGCTGGCGGCGGCCGGTGCCCTTCTTCGCCGGGGGGCGCTTCTTGAACGTGGCGGCCAGCTCCAGCAGCGGCTCCAGCGAGCCGCGGGCGTCCTCGATGCCGACCCACGGGTCGGGGCGGGACGCCACGGTCTCCACGGTGTAGGCGCCGGGGTCGCAGCCGGGAACCTCGTCCCAGCTCAGCGGGGCGGAGACCTTCGCCTCCTCGGACGGGCGCACGGAGTAACCGGAGGCGGTCGTGTGGTCCTTGGCGTTCTGGTTGTAGTCGAGGAAGACGCCCTGCCGCTCCTCCTTCCACCAGGCGCCGGTGGCGAGGTCGGGGGCGCGGCGGGCGACTTCGCGGGCGAAGCCCTCGGCGGCGCGGCGGACCTCGGCGAAGGTCCAGCGGGGCTCGATGCGCGCGTAGATGTGGAAGCCGCGCGAGCCCGAGGTCTTCGGAAAGCCGGCCAGGCCGTATTCGTCCAGGACCTCGCGCGCGATCAGCGCCACGTCGACAACCTGGCCCCACGGCACGCCCGGCACCGGGTCGAGGTCGATGCGCAGCTCGTCGGGGTGCTCGAGGTCCTCGGCCAGCACCGAGTGGGTGTGCAGCTCCAGGCAGCCGAGGTTGACGACCCAGGCGAGCTGGGCGGCGTCGCGCAGGACGACCTCCTCGGCGGTACGGCCGGACGGGTAGCGCAGCTCCGCCGTCTCGATCCACTCCGGGCGCTTGGCCGGTGCGCGCTTCTGGAAGAAGGCCTCGCCCTCGATGCCGTTGACGTAGCGCTTCAGGGCCATCGGGCGGCCGCCCGCACCACGCAGGGCGCCCTCGGATACGGAGAGGTAGTAGCGCACCACGTCGAGCTTGGTCCGGCCGGACTTCGGGAAGTACACCTTGTCCGGATTCGTGATCGTCACCTGGCGCCCGGCGACCTCGATCACTTCCTCGCTGCTGCTCGCCATGGGCCGAACCCTACTCGGACCTGTTCCATCGCCGGGGTGGAAGCGAGGCGGAGTCCGGATTTGGCCTCCTTGTCGTGTACGACGGGGACAGCGCTCACAGCGAGGTCGCACTCGAGGCCGCCGAAGGCCCGGCCAACATGGTCGGCCGGGCCTTCGGGCGCCTGGGGGAGTCAGGCAGGAACCGGGTTATGGGTGGACCTGAGCGCGATAACTCGGGTGCAGGACTCGGCGACCACCGGGTCGTGGGTGACGATGACGATGGTCTTTCCCGACCGGGACAGATTGCGGAGCATGTCAATGACGGCGTCGCGGTTGGTCGCGTCGAGGGATCCCGTGGGCTCGTCAGCCAGAACCAGGTCGCAGGGTTTCAGCAGGATGCGGGCGATGGCCACGCGTTGTTGTTCACCGCCGGAAAGAGCAAAAGGCTTCATGTGGGCGGCGGCTCCCAGGCCCACGCGGCGCAGGACGTCGCGGCGTTGGGATGCCTTCTGGGAGGCGGAGCCGCTGACGTATGTCTGGGCGATCTGCAGGTTCTCCTCGACCGTCGCGTTGTCGATGAGTGCGAAGTTCTGGAACAGGTACGCGAGTCGGTTGCGCAGCAACAGGTTGGCCTGCTTCGACCGCACACGGGGAGCAGCGGCACCGAACAGGCGGACAGCGCCGTGGTCCGGGGACTCCAGGAGGCCCAGCATGTTCAGGACCGTGGTCTTGCCGGAGCCGCTCGGGCCGGTGATGGCGACCATTTCGCCCGGCTGAATGGTGAGGTTCAGGTCGCGGACGACCGGGTGCCCGCCGTATCGCTTGGAAACACCGAGCAGCTCGCAGATCGGTTCGGACATCAGAACTCCCCCTTCAGCACCTTGACGAGGCTCTTGCGCTCGATGAACGCGATAGCCGTATTCGAGAACAGCAGTTCCACCGCGATGATGGCGACGGCGATGGCCAGGGCTGCCGGTATCGCGGCCGTGAGGCCGGCATTGAGACCGATGACGTCCGCGCCGAAGAGCAGGACGACGACGGCGAGGAGCTGGGCGGCCCAGGAGTAGGCGAAGGTGAGCGTGAACTCCCGGTAGGAGCGGCGCAGACCCACGCCGTGGAGGCGCCGGACGACGATCTTGCGGGCGTGCATCGAGAAGCTCAGGACGAGTCCCTCGGCGGCGAGGGCCAGCATGACGATGAGCAGTCCGAGGCCGACGGCGGTGGTCTGGCGGACGGCGGAGCGCAGTTCGACGACCTGTTGCAGCACGTACTCGTTCATGGTGACGAGGTGCGTGAGGTTGTCGTCGAGGCGCATGGCGCGCAGATCCGGGCCGAGGCTGTCGAGGGTGCCCTTGGAGTCGCCGTCGACCTTGACCTTGAGGGCGCCGCCGACGCCGCCGGTGATCATGTTGGCGCGGTCGCAGCCGAGGCTGTTCGCCGTGGTCATCACCTGGATCATCGGGTCGGGGATCTCGTTGCGGTGGTCGGGGTAGACCTTAGGGTTGAAGCTGAACGCCCGCTGGCCCTCGGCGAGCCAGATCAGCCGGACCGGCTGGTCGGCGAGCTCGGCCGGCGGCTTGTGGCCGGCGCAGTGCTCCTCGGCGCGATAATTGTCGTCCCGCACTTTACGGAAGTACGACATGATTTCCGACTCGTCCGGCTTGAAGTGCTCGGGCAGCATCACCACCCACGCAGTGGTGCTCTCCGGGATGTCGACGGCCGTACCGGAGGTATCGCGGACCGGGTAGGCGCGCAGGAAGTTGGGGTTGACCTGAATCGAGCGCGGCACGTCCTGCGGGCTGGCGAGCGCGGCCGGCTCGAAATTGGTCGCGTCGATGAACAGCGCGCCGCGGGCGTTGAGCTTCGGGTACAGGTCGTAGACCTCGGCGGTCGACGGGCCTGGCTGGTTCGTCTCGAACGTGGTGAGGTCGTTGCCCACACTGGTCGGTGTGAAGACCGCGTAGTCCCTCGTCTTCGCCCAGTTCGCGAGGGTGGCCTGCTGGTCGGCGATCTGCCCGTACTGCACCCAGGACCACACACCGACGATCACGACGACGACCGAGCAGGCCGCCTTGAGCGCCAGGTTGACGAAGAAGACGCCGCGGGTGTTCTTCCGGTTCTTGATCGTGTCGCTGAGCTTGATCCGCGAGATGTAGACGCAGGTGAGCAGGGACGCGACGAGCATCACGGCGTACGCGCGGCCGAGTGAGGCGAGCAGCGAGCCGACGAACCCGGCCGTGCTGTCCGGGATCAGCCAGGCCGCGGCCACGGCGGCGACGGCGACGGCGGCCATCACGAGCAGGATGAACCGTGCCGAGACCGCATACCAGATCCGCAAGGTGCCCAGGCCGTTGAGCTTCATGACGCCGACCTGCTTCGCGTCGTGCAGCAGTTCGTACACCAGAAGGACCGCGGTCAGCAGAATGATGAAATACAGCATGGTTGGCAGCGCCGACGCCAGCGTCAGACCGCCACTGCGCTGCACGCTCTCCGCATTCCGGAAATCGGCCGCGGTCTTTCCCGAGTTCGACTTCTCCGCGAACAGGGTGAAGAACCGGTCCAGCGACGAGCCGTCGGTGGTCTCGGCGATGTAGCGGCCGGTGACGGGCAGCAGGTCATAGGCGGCGCCGAGCGGACGGATGGCGATCTGGTCGTTGCCGCCGAAGTCGCTGATCCGGCCGACCCGGTCCGCGTCGTTGCCCCCGACCGCGGCCGAGGCCAGGTAGTGCCGGCCCGACTGGGTCTCCGCGGCGGTGAGCCAGTGACCGCCGCGCAGCCCGAACGCGTCATAGACCTTCGTGTCGGTGGTCAGCAGGATGTACTGCGTGATCTGCGGGACTTCGGCTGGGCTGTAGCCGACATTGGTCCGCAGGATATTGACGTGCGCCTCGGCCGCCGCACTCAGCAGTGCCGCGTGCACCGTGTCCGGGTCGGCGAGATTCGGATCGTCGGGGATCAGGAATGTCTCGCCGGTGACTGCGGGAAGGGTCTTCATCGCGTCGCGCTGGTCGCTGTCTGCCTGCACGTATGCAATGGCGAAGGCGAAGACTGACAGCAGGAGCATCAGCAGGACGTTCAAGATGCGTTTCATGTCGGTCGCTTCGCCTCCACGGGCCGTAAACAGTGATCATTGTCGGCCTGCTTGACGAAGGTGGGCCGACAGGCCGGCCAGCCCACCCTCATCATAGTTCAGCACTTGTTCAGTACCGTCGATTCATTTGCGTTTCCTCGACGGGCCGGTCGTTTGGATCAGGCGTTGTTCCAGTAGGCGGCGGTGCTCTGCCCCACGCCGCAGGAGGTGTCGGCGTTCGCCCAGATGCCGGCGTTCTGCTGCACCCTGCACCTTCACGTTCGAGCTGCCGCAGATCGACGTCGCCGAGTGGTGGTTGGTGTTGTGCTGGTAGTGCGACCAGGCGCACTTGAGGATGCCGCAGCCGCTGCCGGTGCCGTAGTTCCAGGTGCCGCCGCCGACGTTCTCGACGGTCTGCGTCTTCTGCGGCGTCTCGGCGGCGAACGCGGACGAGGTCGGCAGGAGCACGGACATCAGCCCGAGGCCGGCCATCGTCAGGCCCGCAACCGTTCGCTTGGCGGTGAGCGAGATACCCATTGTTCTGCCTCCATCTGAATGGTGAGGAACGGATGAACTGGCTCCCCGTTTGATTCATCCGCCCCCCCTCCCGGAGCCATAACAAGCGGAAGATACGTTTCAAGCTCAAGATATGCTCGGTGCATTTTGCGGAGATGCGGATGCGCCGCCAGTCAACCTGTGACCGTCGGCGAATTCCACATCTTCGCCGCTCAGGGCGGCGAGAGAAGCTTCCATCCGGCAAACTCAGGGCTGCCGGCGAGGGCTCGCCGACACAATTCCTGAGCATTTCCGGTGGCGTTTTCCCGGCTCGTGCCGAGACAGAAGAAGCCGAGGTACAGCCGGCCCGGACCGGCCCGGGCACTGACGTGCTCGAGCCGGTCACCGGCGACGGCCAGCCGACGGAACGAGGAGACCGCACGGTCCGGTTCGACATTGCGCAACGGCGCCGCGGGCGTCGCCTCGATCGTCAGACTGACCAGAAACATGATCTACCCCCAGGTCCAACCGTCGGGATGGGGCGGCGTCGGCGACGGCGGCGGAGACGGCGCGGACCCGCCGTCCACCACGACACCGGCCGGCGGCCTCTCTTCATGGACTGCGGCAATGGTCAGCATCAATGCCCCCATGGTCGCCGCAACGGCGACGCTGCGAACGGTCACAGACATGGACGGTGCCCCCATTCATCGGAATCATCATCGGCGTCTCCGGCGCTTGTGCAGCACCGCCGCCCTGAGAAAGACTGTGGCGCACCAGCCGCCCGCCCTGAAGAGATCCCGCCTGGCCGAAACCGGCCTGGCCGGAGCCTGCCCCGCACGGTCGGCCGATGGCGCGGCCAACGGCGGTCCTGCGACCATCAGCGGCACTACCACTGCACAGACACTGCACAGAGCGGCGTTTGGGGGAAACGACGTGCTCGAATACCTTGGGCTCAACACGACGGCCGAGGCGATCTACCGGCTGATGCTCGGCAACCCGACCTGGGGCGTCACCGAACTGTCGGCCCGACGAGCTGTTCGAGCTGTCCCTGCTGCGCACCTCCGTCGAGCGCGACGGCGCGCTGCGGCCGGTCAGCCCGCAGGTCGGGCTGCAGCTCCTGCTCGCCCGCCAGCAGGCCGACCTCGATCGGCGCAAGCAGCAGATCGCCGAGGGGCAGACGGCGATGGCCGCCATGGTCGCCGAGTTCGCCGACCGTCGCGACGCCCGCGCCGAGGACGTCGAGCGGGTGGTCGGCATGGATTCGGTTCTGCAGCGGCTGGAGGAGCTGGCCGGATCCGTCCGCGTTGAGGCCCTGAGCATCACGCCCGGCGTGCAGTCCACGCACACCATCTCGGCCGGCCTGCGCAACAACGCCGATCTGCTCGCCCGCAACGTCACGATCCGGGCCGCGATGCAAGAGAGCGCCCGCAACGATCGCGCCACGTCGGAGTACGCGAAGTCCCTGACCGATGCCGGCGGCGAGGTCCGCACCGCCCCCGTGCTGCCGCCGCGCATGCTGATCTCCGACCGGGCCACCGCGGTCGTGCCGATCGACCCCGTCGACACCCAGGCGGGCGTGCTGGTGCTCACCGGCCGAGGCGTCGTCACCTCGCTGTGTACGCTGTTCGAGCAGGTGTGGAGCACCGCGGTGCCGCTCGGCGCCGCCCAGTCCAAGGAGCGGCAGGGCGTCACGCCGACCGAGCGGGAGCTGCTCAACCTCCTCGGCCAGGGTCACACCGACGAGTCGGCGGCGAAGCGGCTCGGCCTTTCCGAGCGCACCTGCCGGCGGATGATGGCGGATCTCATGGAACGGCTCGGCGCGCGCAGCCAGTTCGAGGCGGGGCTACTAGCCGCTCGGGAGGGCTGGATCTGACCCGGTACATGCCGGATTCGAACGGCTAAGTTGGACTGATGGACGCTCTCGACCACATCGGCGACGAGTACTTCCACACCACCTTCGCCGCGGATCCCTTCGCCGCCACCGTGTTCGGGGTCCCCGGGCACGAGGCCGACGTACCCGACCCGAGTCGCGCCGCCGCCGAACGCCGCCAGGCCGAGCTCGCCCGGATGGCCGGGGACCTGCGCGAGGTCGGCACTGCCCGGCTCGGCACGCAGGAGCGGATCAGCCACGCGATCCTCACACGGCTGCTCGCCGACGGCCGCCGGATGCTGCGCGACGCGACATCCGAGGTCGCCGTCACGGCCAGCATCGCCGGACCGTTCGCGCAGGCGGTGTCGGTCGTCGCGACCGCACCCGAGCCGGACGCGGCCTATCTGGCCCGGCTGGAGAAGGTCGGCGGCTATTTCGACGCGCACGCGGAACTCTATCTGCAGGCTGCGCAGGACGGCCGGTTCCCGACCGCCCTCGGGGTCCGGCAGGCGGCTGCCCAGATCGACGCATATCTTTCAACCGCCATTGAGCGGGATGTGTTCGGGCGGTGCGATCCGCGGGCCACCGAAATCGTCCACGAGGTGGTCCGCCCGGCGCTGCGGCGGTTCCGCACCACCCTCCAGGACCGGCTGCTACCGCTCGGGCGCGGCGACGAGCACGTCGGGCTCTGCCACGTGCCGGGCGGCCGGGAGGCGTATCGGACGCTGGTCGGCGCGTACACCACGACGAAACTCGAACCGGAGGAGATCCACGCGATCGGCCTCGGCCTCGTCGCCGACCTGCAGGTGGAGTTCACCGAACGGGGCGGCCGGGTCTTCGGCAGCGGCGCCGGCGTGATCGCCCGGCTGCGCGACGACCCCGAGCTGCGCTTCGGCACGAGCGCCGAGATCGTCGACACGGTCACGGATGCGCTGCGGCGCGCCGAGGAGGCGGTTCCAGACCTCTTCCATGTGTACGACATCGCCCCGTGCACCGTGAAGGAAATGGATCCCGCGGAGGCGGAGAACTCGGTCCTCGGCTACTACATGCCGCCCGCCGCGGACGGTTCCCGGCCTGGCACCCACGTCGTCAACACATTCCGCCCGCAGCTGCGTCCGCGGTACGAGTACGAGGCCCTCGCCTTCCACGAAAGCGTCCCCGGCCACCATTTGCAGATCGGAGTCGCTCAATCACGCACCGATGTCCCCCGGTTTCGTCGATTCACGTACTTCGACGCGCACGGCGAGGGCTGGGGCCTCTACACTGAACGCCTCAGCGACGACCTCGGCCTCTACACCAGCGAGCTCAACCGCCTCGGCATGGCCTCCTTCGACGCCTGGCGCGCCTGCCGCCTCGTCGTCGACACCGGCCTGCACCACCTGGGCTGGTCCCGCCGGCGCGCGATCGACTACATGCTGGAGAACACCGCCCTGTCCCACACCAACATCACCAACGAGGTCGACCGCTACATCGCCATGCCGGGCCAGGCCCTCGCGTACATGATCGGCCGCCTGCGCATCCAGCAGCTCCGCGACCGCGCCCGGGCCACGCTGGGGCCACGGTTCGACATCCGCGACTTCCACCACGAGGTACTCGCCCACGGCCCGCTGCCACTGGACACCCTGGACGAGCTCATTCCTGGCCGCTGACCTGGTCTACGGCCGATCACCCGTCGTTGGATCCTCGCCCCGGTCGAGGGCGTCCCACAGTTCGGCCTGGGAGGCCGGCTTGCCGGGTTTCTCCGCGGGGCCCTGGCTGCGTTCGTAGCGCGCGCTCATGCCCGGCCACCGCCCGCCCACGCGCACCGCGACGATCCCGGCGGCGAGCACGAGCAGCCCGCCGAGCGCGCTCAGCAGCGGCCAGGCCACGGTGACGCCGTCGCCGAGGGTGACCAGGGACGCCACGACCACCCCGGCGCCGGCGACGATCAGCAGCACGCCGACGACCAGGCGCGCCGCGGCCCTCGTGGCGAACAGGGCGCCCGCGCCGGCCAGGGCGACCACGCCCAGGGCCGGCAGCCAGGGCGCGATCTCGGTGCCGGTGCGGTGCCTGGTGATCGGCGGCAGCGGGGCGGGCTGGGCGGTGGCCAGGGACTGCCAGCTTCGCGTGGCGGCCAGCAGTACCACCGCGGCACCGATCGCGCAGGCGACCGCGGTGGTCAGCAAGCCCCGCCGGCCCGAGAGGTTCACCGGGCCGGTCGCAGGGTCTCGGCGGTCGCGATCGCGGCCAGCACCGCGGCGGCCTTGTTGCGGGTCTCGGTCTCCTCGGCGGCCGGGTCGGAGTCGGCCACGATGCCGGCGCCGGCCTGCACGTAGGCCGTCCGGTCGCGCAGCAGCGCCGTGCGGATGGCGATCGCGGTGTCCATGTCGCCGCCGAAGCCGAAGTACCCCACGACGCCGCCGTACAGTCCCCGGCGCGTCGGCTCGAGCTCCTCGATGATCTCCATCGCGCGGACCTTCGGCGCTCCGGACAGGGTGCCGGCCGGGAACGTGGCCGCGAGGGTGTCGAAGGCGGTACGGTCGTCGCTGAGCTCGCCGACGACGGTCGAGACGATGTGCATGACGTGCGAGTACCGCTCGACGGTCATGAACTCGGGGACCTCGACGGTGCCCGGCTTGCACACCCGCCCGAGGTCGTTGCGGGCCAGGTCGACGAGCATGACGTGCTCGGAGCGCTCCTTGGGGTCGCAGAGCAGGTCGGCGGCGAGTGCCGCGTCCTCCTCCGGGGTCGCTCCGCGCCAGCGGGTGCCGGCGATCGGATGCAGCAGTGCCCGGCGCCCGTCGACCTTCACGTGTACCTCGGGTGAGGAGCCGACCACGTCGAAGCCGTCGAAGCGCAGCAGGTACATGTACGGGCTGGGGTTGGTCGTGCGCAGCACCCGGTAGACGTCGAGGGGGTCGGCGTCGGTCGCGCGCTCGAAGCGCTGGGCGACCACGATCTGGAAGCACTCCCCGGCCCGGATCGCCTCCTTGGCGACCTCGACCGCCTTCGGGTACTCCCCCACCGGCGTGCGGCTGATCACCTCGCCGACCGGCATTCGGTCCACAGTGGACACCAGCGGGGGCGTGGGCCGTGACAGCGCGGTGGTCATCGCGTCGAGGCGCCCGATCGCCTGGTGGTACGCGGCGCGGACCACGTCGTCGGCCGCCCCGGCCTCGGGCAGCACCGCGTTGGCGATCAGCAGCGCGGCCCCCTCGAAGTGGTCGAGCGCCACCAGGTCGGTCGCGAGCATCATCCCCAGCTCGGGATGGTGCAGGTCGTCCTCGGCGAACTCGGGGAGGCGCTCGAAGCGGCGCACGGCGTCGTACGACAAAAAGCCCACGAGCCCGCCCGACAGCGGCGGCAGGTCGAGCTCGCGCAGGTCCGCGTCGTCGGCGCTCAGCGCGGCGATCGTGGCCCGCAGCACCTCGGTCGGGTCCCCGGCGAGCGGGACGTTGGCGGGCGGCGCCCCGAGCCAGTGGGCGCGGCCGTCGCGCTCCACGAGGGTGGCGACGCTGCGCACGCCGATGAAGCTGTACCGCGACCAGACCGCGCCCGCCGCGCCCGCTCCCTGCTCGGCCGACTCCAGCAGGAAGGTCCCCGGGCCGCCGGCGAGCTTGCGATACACACCGACGGGCGTCTCCCCGTCGGCCAGCAGGCGGCGCGTCACCGGCACGACACGGCGCGTGCGGGCCAGATCGCGGAACTTGCCCTCGTCCGGGGCCACGGCGCCGGTCGTCATCCGGAGACCTCCAGTGGGGTGTAGAAGCAGGTGTGGTTGCCGGTGTGGCAGGCGGCCCCGGTCTGCTCGACCGTCACCAGCAGCGTGTCGCCGTCGCAGTCGACGGCCACGGCCTTGACGTGCTGCGCGTGGCCGGAGGTCTCGCCCTTGACCCAGTACTCGTTGCGGCTGCGCGACCAGTACGTGGCGCGGCCCGTCGTGAGTGTCCGGTGCAGCGCCTCGTCGTCCATCCACGCCAGCATCAGCACCTGCCCGGTGCCGTGCTCCTGGACGATCGCGGGCACCAGCCCAGCGTCGTTTCGGCGGAGGCGGTTCGCGACTTCTGGGTCAAGGTTCGAGGACACGAAGGCAATTCTCCCGCACCGCGGACACTCGGCGGTTTTGGGTCTATGGCTGGTGGTGTTGAGGGGGTACCTTGGCGGTGCGCCGCACGGAAGATCTGCGCGGTCGCCCCACCCTTCCCCGCCTGCCGACGGCCACCCCCTACCCGTCTCCCAGGGGGCACCCCATCCGCCGGCCATGCGGTCGTCGGATCCGGGCGCCGCACGGCCTCCCGGCGTCCGCGACCCCTTGCGCTGAGCCAACCAGCAGTCCGACCGGGTGGCTGCCCCCGTTCGGACCGAGCGGACGGAGGACCCATGCATTCCAACATCACCCCGCCGAACGACAAGTCCGACCCGCCACCGGCCGCTTCGGACGAATCGGTCGTACCCGAGCCTCGCCAGCCCCTGGACGACGCCATCCCTGCCCCCGCCCCTGCCCCGGCCCCCGCCGCCTCCTCCGACGCCGTTTCTTCTTCGTCCTCCGACGCCGCTGCGGAGGAGCCGCTCGCCGACACGGCCGCCATCAGCGTCGCGGTGCCGGACGACATCTCGGCGATCGTGGGTCCGGCCACGGACGAGGACGCTGCAACTGGGGTCGGGGACGCCGAGGCCGCTGCGGAGGGAGACGACTCACCGACGGCCACCGTGGCCGAGCCCACGGCCGCCGCGCCGGACGAGGTCGTCGTGGAAAGCTCCGAGGACAGCCCGGTCGTGGCCACCACGGACCCGGAGATCACGGACGACGCTTCGACTGCCGCCGCCAAGGCGCCCGAGGCCGCGACCGAGGACGTCGTTGCCGAGGACGTCGCCCCCGACTCCGAGGCCGCCACAGAGGAAGCGGTTGCCGAGGATGTTGCCGCCGACCCCGAGACCGCCGCAGAGGAAGCGGTTGCCGAAGAAGTCGCCGTAGACGAGGACGCCTCGGAGGAGGCGGTCGCCGAGGATGTTGCCGCCGACCCCGAGACCGCCTCGGAGGAAGCGGTCGCCGTGGACGAGCACGCCACCGGGGACGTCATCGCTGAGGAGGTCGCCGCCGAGGCCGGGGACGACACCGAAGCCGCTGCGGACGAGGCGACCACCGGAGACATCACCGCCGACGAGGGCGCCGCGGAGGACGCCACCGCCGAGAACATCGCCGCCGAAGCCGCGGACGACACCGAAGCCGCCGCGGACGAGGCGACCACCGAAGACGTCACCGCTGACGAGAGCGCCGCGAAGGACGCCACCGCCGAGAACGTCGCCGTTGACGAGGGCGCCGCGGAAGCCGGGGACGACACCGAAGCCGCCGCAGCCGAGGCGACCACCGAAGACATCGCTGTTGACGAAGAAGCTGACAACACCGAGGCCGTGGCCGAGGAGAGTGGCGACGACGCCGAGGCCGTAGCCGAGGACATCGCCGTTGGCGAGGCCGACGACACCGAGGCGGTTGCCGAGGAGGTCGTGGCCGACGAGGGCGACGCGAAAGAGCCGGCCGCCGAGGCGGGCGCCGAGGAGCTCGACGCCGAAGCGGAGGCCGCGGCCGAGGACGGCGACGAGCCGGTCGCGGAGAGCGACGGGGACGCCGCAGAGAGCGAGACGGACGAGGATGCCGATCCGGTCGCGGAGGTCGAAACAGCGCAGAGCGATGAGCCGGCTGCGGCAGCGGAAGACGTCGAGGCTGAGGACGAGACGCCGGCGGTGAGCGAGGAGGCCGCCACCGAAGTGTCCGAGGACGCCGAGGCCGAGTCAGTCGAGGAGGCCGCCGCCGAGGCCACTGGCGACACGGAACCCGAGAACACCGAGGAGCCGGCCGCCGAAGCCGAGAACGACGACACGGAAGCCGAGCCGGCCGAGGAGATCGCCGCCGAGGCCACCGACGACACGGAAGCCGAAGCCACCGAGGAGCTGGCCGCCGAAGCCGAGCAGGTCGCCGCCGAGGTCGACGCGGAGGAGGTCGCCGAGGCCAAGGATGCCGGTGAGGGCGACGCTGTCGAGGAGTCCGCTGCGGAGGCTGTCGACGAGGACGCGGTCGCCGCTGAGGAGGTTGCGGCCGAGGCCGACGAGGCTGAGGAGGACGGCGACGAGGAGCCCGCTGCGGAGGCGGACGCGGACGAGGATTCGGTCGTCGTAGTGATCGAAGACGAGACCGGCGACGAGGTCGCGGTGGTCGCGGTCGTCGAGGACGAAGCCGGCGACGAGGTCGCGGTGGTCGCGGTCGTCGAGGACGAAGCCGGCGACGAGGTCGTGGTCGTCGCGGTCGTCGAGGATGAGGCCGGCGAGGGCGACGCCGAGGAGGTCGCCGAGGCCGAGAGCGGTGACGAGCCTGCGGCGGAGGCTGAGGAGGAGTCGGTCGAGGAGAGCCCGGAGGAGCCCGCGGCTGAAGCCACCGATGACGAGGCGGCCGAGGCCGCCGCGGAAGAGGCCGCCGAAGCCGACGCGCAGCTGCAGGCCGAACTCGCCGCCGAAGCCGAGGCCGAACAGGCCGCTGAGGCTGCCGCCGAAGCCGAAGCCGAGGAAGCCGCTGAGGCCGACGCGGAGTCGGTCGTCGCGGTTGTTGAGGTGGTTGAGGTCGTCGACGTCGACGGTGGCGTTGTCGAGGACGTCGTGCTGGTGGCGGTCGTCGACGAGGAGCCGGAGGCCGTGGCCGAAGACGCCGAGGACGAGCCGGAAGCCGTCGCGGAGGACTCGGACGCCGAAGACGAGGACAGCGCGGACGAGGACGACGCCGACGAACCCGAAGCCGCGGCCGAGGACACCGAAGCCGAGGACGACACCGACGAGCCGGAAGCCGCAGCCGAGGACGAAGACGAGGACAGCGCGGACGAGCCTGAGGCCGTGGTCGAGGACGACGAAGCCGAGGACGACACCGACGAGCCGGAAGCCACAGCCGAGGACGACGCGGACGAGGCTGAGGCCGTGGTTGAGGACGGCGAGGACGTTGTGGTCGTCGCCGTTGTAGAGGACGAGGACGGCGAGGAAGAGGACGAGGACGACGACCTCGTGCTGCTCGTCGAGGACGACGAAGAAGAGGAAGAAGAGGACGAGGACGCGGTCGCTGAGGTGGATGAGGACGAGATCGAGTACGCGGCCGTCGTGCCGGCGCCGTTGCGGCCCGGAGACATTGTCGAGACTCGGATTGTGCTGTGGAAGCGTAAGCGGGCTGACAAGTTCCGGCAGCGGCTGGTGAAGGCGGAGGCGAAGTTCGTCGACGATCCGGTCAAGGCTGTTGCGCGGGCCAGTGCCGTGGTCAGCGACGCTATCGAGATGCTCGCCGAGAAGCTGCAGGAGCAGCAGCACGCGCTCAACCCCGGCAAGTCGTCGAAGCACCCGGACACCGAGGCGCTGCGGGTGGCGCTGCGGCAGTACAAGGACTTCCTCGAGCGGGTCCTCTCGCTCTAGTACAAAACAGACCAAACACCCGCAGGGGGCGGGCCGGGCTGACCGGTCCGCCCCCTGGCGTATTTACAGGTGCACAAGATTTCATCTACCGTTGAGTTCATCAGGCGTTGAGTTTCTCGGACCCCAATACGGACCGCCCGGAAGGGAACGCACGAATGAGCAACGCGATCGAGGTCGAGCATCTCGTCATCGCGCGCGGCCGGCGGCAGGTGCTGCACGACTTCACCTGCTCCGTGCCGAGCGGCAGCGTCACCGGACTCCTCGGACCCAGCGGGAGTGGGAAGACCACGTTCATGCGCGCCGTCGTCGGCGTACAGAAGATCGTCAGCGGCACCGTCACCGTCCTCGGGCACCCGGCCGGGTCGCGGCCGCTGCGGGACAAGGTCGGTTACCTGACGCAGGCCCCGAGCGTCTACGCGGATCTGACCGTCCGCGAGAACGCGCGGTACTTCGCCTCGCTCTACGGCCTCGGCGCGAAGGAGGCCGACGCGGCCGTCGGCGACGTCGGCCTGAGCCGGGCCAAGGACCAGCTCGTCGGGCAGCTGTCCGGGGGGCAGCGGGCCCGCGCCTCGCTGGCCTGCGCGATCGTGAGCCGGCCGCAGCTGCTCGTGCTCGACGAGCCGACCGTCGGGCAGGACCCGGTGCTGCGCAACGAACTCTGGCAGCGCTTCCATGCGATGGCCCGGGCCGGCTCGACCCTGCTGGTCTCCAGCCACGTGATGGACGAGGCCGGCCGCTGCGACCGCCTGCTGCTGATCCGCGAAGGGCAGCTCATCGCCGATGAGACCCCGGCAGCCGTACGTCAATCCGCCGGCACCGACGACCTGGACGAGGCCTTCCTCAGGCTGGTGCAGGCCCACGAGACGGAGAAGGTGGCCTGACCATGTCGCCGCGCCTGACTTTCGGCACCGCCGTGCGCATCCTGCGCCAGCTCCGCCACGACCGCCGGACGATCGCGATGATCCTCGTGGTCCCGACGGTTTTGCTGACCCTGCTGCGGTACCTCTACGACGACAACCCCCTCCTGTTCGACCGCGTGGGCCTGATCATGCTCGGCGTCTTCCCGCTCGTGATCATGTTCCTGCTCACGAGCGTGGCGATGCTGCGCGAGCGGACCAGTGGCACCCTCGAGCGCCTCCTCACCACCCCGATCGGCAAGGTCGACATCCTGCTCGGATACGGCATCGCCTTCGCCGTCGCGGCCGCGGTACAGGCGGCGATCGTGTCGGCGCTCGCGTACTGGCTGCTCGGCCTGGACACCCTCGGCTCGCCGTGGCTCGTGGGCGTCATCGCGGTCGGCAACTCGGTGCTCGGCATGGCCCTCGGCCTGCTGGTCAGCGCCTTCGCCGACAGTGAGTTCCAGGCGGTGCAGTTCATGCCGGCCGTCGTGCTCCCCCAGGTGCTGCTGTGCGGCCTGCTGCAGCCCCGCGACCGGATGCCCGGCTGGATGGAGGCGATCAGCGACGTGCTGCCCATGTCGTACGCCGTGCAGGCCCTGACCGAGCTGGGCTCCCACACCGAGCCGACCGCGACCATGTGGCGCGACCTGGGCATCATCGTCGGCTGCGTGGTCGTGGCCCTGCTGCTGGGCGCGGCCACCCTGCGCCGCCGCACCGCCTGAACCCCGGGGCCCGGCAGGTGTGCCGGCCGGTTGATCGGGGTACGGCACCGGCAGCCGAGGCGGCGGGAGCGGGATCGAACGCCGATACTTGCCTGGGCCGTCGGGCATCCTCGCCGGCTGGCACTGCGAGTACGACTTCGGGAAGAGGCTCATGGCACGCACCGGACGACGCCCCGGCAATCAGGACACCCGGGAGGCGATCCTGACCGCGGCCCGCGAAGCCTTCGCGGAGCGTGGTTTCGACGGGGCGTCCATCCGGCAGATCGCGACCAGCGCCGGCGTCGACCCGGCGCTGGTGCATCATTACTTCGGGGCGAAGGACCAGCTGTTCCTGGCCACGATGGACGCCCCGATCAACCCCGCCGAGGTCCTGCCCAAGATCTTCGAGCCCGGCCTGGAGGGCGTCGGCGAGCGCCTGGTCCGTACCTTCCTCGGCGTCTGGGACTCCCCCGCCGGCACCCCGGCCGTCGCCCTGGTCCGCAGCGCCATGCAGCACGACTGGTCCGCCCGCATGCTGCGCGAGTTCCTGGTCACGCAGATCCTCCGCCGCGCGACCCGCGCTCTGGACCTGGACCCGGCCGAGGCCCCGAGGCGCACCGCCCTGGTCGGCTCGCAGATGATCGGCCTGGCGATGATGCGGTACATCCTGAAGCTCGAGCCGCTCGCCTCGATGCCCCAGGAGGACGTCGTCGCGAGCATCGCCCCGACCATCCAGCGCTATCTGGCCGACCCGCTGCCCTGAACGCCGGCGGCCACGCCCGGGCGTCATTCGGAGTCGAGGTCGGCGCAGTACATGCGGGCCTGCGGCGTCATGAGCAGCGCGAGGATCCCCATCGCGCACACCACCGGCACGACCCGGAACGACATCGGCATGTCGAGCACCCACCCGAGCAGCGGCGTCATCGTGCCCACGAACGCCCAGAACACCAGGCTGGAAAGCCACGCCCAGTGCTCCCCGCGCTTGACCCGCACGCCGAGAAACACCAGCACCCCGGCGAGCGGCGAGAGGAACAGGGCGGCGTTGAAGAAGAGCACGAAGTCCAGATATCCGGTGCCTCCCTGAGACACCGGATCCACTTGCATCCCCGACAGCAAAACCCCGAGCGCCGTCAACGCCAGCGTGAACATGACCCCGCCCACCGCATTGAACCCCGTCACCGCGATGCGCACCTGTACCGGCACGAATCGGCGCCCCGCGGCTGCTGCCATGCTGCCAAATGTAGGCCATACCGCCCGGCCGAACCGAGCCGGGGACATAACCCGCAAATGGCTAAAATTCATCCCGAACCATGCCAGAGCGGCGGCACCAGAACGGGACGCAGGCCCGCCGGGCGTGCGCAAGGAGCGAGCCGCTGGCCGTCTCGGACAACGAGCTGTCACACGGACCATGGCGCATCGACCGCAACGCAAACGACACCCAGCCAACACGCCCGGTCCGGCCACGCCACCACAACCACGCGACGGCACAGCGCAACGACGCCGAACAGCAAGGACGGCTCCCGCAGCATCAGCACTCCACGAACGCGACCGCGAAACAAGCCGGACGGGCGCAAGGAGCGAACCGCTGCCCCTCCCGGACCACGAACCGTCACACGGACCACGGCGCATCGACCGCAACGCAAACGACACCCCAGCCAACACGTTCGGTCCGGCGCACCACCAAAACCGCGCGGCGAAACAATGCAACGACGCCGAGCAGCGAGGACGGCTGTGCTCGACTCCCATGGACCGCAGCAGCAGGTCGAGGTCGTTGCCGGCGAAGGCGGAGACGCGGCGCTGGACCCGCAGCATCAGCACTCCACCAACACGACCACGAAACAAAGCCGGGCGTGCGCAAGGAGCGAGCCGCTGACCCTCCCGGACCACGAACCGTCACACAGACCACGGCCAATCGACCGCAACGCAACGACACCCAGCCGACACGCCCGGTCCGGCCACGCCACCACGACCACGCGACGGAACAGCGCAACAACGCCGAGCAGCGAAGTCGGCATCGGCACTCCACGAATGCGGCCGCGGAACGGGCTGGGAAGCGGGCAGCGGGGTCGGCCGGGCGAGCACCGCGACCGCGAGCCGCCGCGCGCGGGGCACACGGGCGGGGCGACCGGGCGGGGCGACCGGGCGGTTAGCGGGTTTGTTCCAGCCAGCTTGCGTAGAGGCGGGCGTAGATGGAGGACGGGTCGGTCAGGAGGGTCGCGTGGGGGCCGCGCTGGACCACGCGGCCCTGGTCGACGACGATCACCTCGTCGGCCGACTCGGCTGTGGACAGGCGGTGGGCGATCGCTATCGTCGTGCGGCCTCTGGTCACGGCGTCCAGGGTGCGTTGCAGGCGGACCTCCGTGGCCGGGTCGACCGCGCTCGTCGCCTCGTCCAGGACCAGCAGGTCGGGGTCGGCCACGTAGGCGCGGGCCAGGGCGACCAGCTGGCGTTCGCCCACCGACAGGGACTCGCCGCGCTCGCCCACCTGGGTCTGCAGGCCGTCCGGGAGGGACTCGAGCCAGTCGATCAGGCCCAGCTCGGTGAAGGCGAGCTCCAGGTCGGCGTCGGTCAGGGCCGGGCGGGCGAAGCGGACGTTGTCGGCGATCGTGGCGTCGAACAGGAAGCCGTCCTGGGGGACCATCACGACCCGGCTGCGCAGGGAGTCGAAGCGGACCTGGTCCAGCGGGGTGCCCGAGAGCAGGACGCGGCCCTTCGTCGGGTCCATCAGGCGGGTCAGGAGCTTGGCGAAGGTGGTCTTGCCGCTGCCCGTCTCGCCCACGACCGCGACCCGGCTGCGGGCGGCCACGTTCAGGTGGACGTCGGTGAGGACCTCGGGGCCGTCGGGGTAGGCGAAGTGGACGTGCTCGAAGGTCACGTCGACGGGGCCGTCGGGCAGGTCGCGGCCGTTGCGCCCGGGGTCGGCCACGTCCGGCTCGGTCTCGATGATGTCCAGGACCCGGCGCCAGCCGGCGATCGCGTTCTGCGCCTCGTTGAGCACCTCGGTGGCGACCTGGACCGGCTGGACGAACAGCGTGGCCAGGAACAGGAACGCCGCGAGCCGCCCGACGGTGAGGTCGCCGCCGACGCCGAGCAGGGTGCCGACGACGATGACGCCGCCCAGGGCCAGGCCGGCGGCGAGCTCGCCGAAGCTCATGCTGACGACGTTGTTGGTCTGGGCCCGGAACTGGTTGCGGCGGGCGCGCTCGATGGCGCCGTCGAGCCGCTCGCCGGTGCGGCGCTGGATGCCGTAGGCGCGCACGACCGGGGCGCCGACGACGCTCTCGGCGATGACGCCGAGCATGGCGCCGACGCTCTCACGGACCTCCAGGTAGAGCACGCTGAGGCGGCGCTGGAAGAAGCGCACGACGAAGACCAGCGGGGCGAAGGCGGCCACGACGACCAGGGTCAGCTGCCAGGAGTAGACCAGCATGACGATCGTGGTGACCGTGAGCTGGCCGAGGTTGACCAGGAAGAGCAGGCCGCCGAACTGCAGGAACTGGCTGATCTGGTCGACGTCGCCGGTGACCCGCGACACGAGCGCGCCGCGTCGCTCGGACTGCTGGTGCAGCATCGACAGATCGTGGATGTGCCGGAAGGTGCGGGCGCGGATGCCGGCCAGGGCCGTCTCGCTGACGGTGAAGAGGCGCACGTTCATGACATAGGCGCTGATCATCGTCACCAGCAGCACGCCCGCGGTGATGAGCACGATGCGGGCGATGACGCCGAGATCGGCACCGCCCGGCGCGCGGATGCCCTTGTCGATGCCCTGCTGGATGGCGATGGGCACGGCCACCCGGCCCGCGGTGGCGAGCAGGGCCAGGCCGAGGGTGCCGGCGAGCCCGGTGAACAGCTCCGGGGACAGGGCCAGGCCGCGGCGCAGGACCGAGGCCCGCGGGGTGCGCCCGGGGGCGGCGGTGGCGCTCTCGACGGTGGTCATGCGCTCAGGGTCTCCTCGTCCCGGCGGCCGTCGCGGCCGTCGTCCAGGCGGTCGCCGTCGAAGGCGTGCTCGCGCTCCCGCTCCTCCTCCGCCTTCTCATACGCCGTGACGAGATCCGCATAGCCCGGCGCGCTGTCCAGCAGCTCGGCGTGGGTGCCGCGGGCCACGACCCGCCCCCGCTCCACGTAGACCACCTCGTCGGCGAGGGCGATGGTGGCGCGCCGGTAGGCCACGACCAGGATCGAGGCCGGCTGGGTGGCCCCGTCGGCGCGGCGCAGCGCGGCGAGGATCGCGGCCTCGACCCGCGGGTCGACGGCGCTGGTGGCGTCGTCGAGCACGAGCAGGCGCGGCGAGCCGGCCAGCGCGCGGGCGATGGTGAGCCGCTGCCGCTGCCCGCCGGACAGCGACGTGCCGCGCTCGCCGACGGTCGTGTCGAGCCCGTCGGCGAGGTGCCCGACGAACCCGTCGGCCTGGGCCAGGCGCAGCGCCCGCCAGGCCGCCCCGTCGTCGACGCCGGCCCGGTCGAGGGTGATGTTGCCGCGGATGGTGTCGTCGAAGACGAACGGGACCTGGGCGACGAGCGCGGTGGTGCCGGTCAGTGAGTCCTGGGTCAGCTCGCGCACGTCGACGCCGTCGAGGGTGACGGTGCCGGCCGCGGGGTCGACGAGCCGGGCGGCGAGGGCGGCGATGGTGGACTTGCCGGAGCCGGTCGGGCCGACCAGGGCGACGGTGCGCCCGGCCGGGACGGTGAAGGTGATGTCGTGCAGCACGTCGGGGCCGGCGCCGTCCTCGCCGGTGTAGGCGAAGCGGACGTCGTCGAAGCGCAGCTGCGCCGGGCCGGTGCCGGTCAGCGCGACGGTGCCGTGCTGCGTGTCGCCCTCGGCGTCGAGCACCCGCCGGATCCGCTCCCAGCCGACCACGCTGCGGGGCAGTTCGGCCAGGACCCAGCCGATGGCCCGGACCGGGAAGGCGAGCACGGTGAACAGGAACGTGACGCTGACGACCTGCTCGACCCCGACCGCGCCCTGCTCGTAACGCCAGCCGCCGACCAGCAGCACGGCGAGGGTGCCGATGCTCGGCAGGGCGTCGAGGACCGGGTCGAACATGGCCCGGACCCGCCCGACCCGGATGGTGGCGTCGCGCAACTCGACCGCCTTGGCCGCGAACCGCTCGGTCTCCGACGCCTCGCGCCCCATGGTCTTGACGACCAGGGCGCCGTCGAAGCTCTCGTGCGCCACCGCGCTGACCTCGGCCCGCAGCTGCTGGGCACGGGCGACCCGGGGCGACATCCGGCGCGAATACGCCACGTTGACGCCCAGCAGCGCCGGGAAGACCGCCACGCCGACCAGCGCCATCGCCCAGTCGGTGACGAACAGTGACACGACCGCGGCGAGGAGCATGACGACGGTGCCGACCGCGAACGGGAACGGGGCGATCGGATACCACGCCGACTCCACGTCGGCGTTGGCGTTGGACAGCAGCGTGCCGGTGGGGTGGCGCTGGTGCCAGGCCAGTGGCAGGCGCAGGTAGCGGCGGGTCACCGCACGGCGATACTTCGCCTGGAGGTTGAACTGCATCGCGCCCGCGCCGAGCCGCCGGCCGAAGATGCCGACGATCTTGCCGAGGCTGACCGCAAGCACCGCCAGGCCGCCCAGCAGCAGCGTGCCGGTGGCGACGCTGCCGCGCTCGAAGGCCGGCAGGACGATCGAGCCGACCACGGCGCCGGAGACGTAGGCGGTGGCGATGGTCAGGAGGCTGAACAGCACGCTGCCGGCGACCGACCAGACGAACATGTGAGGCTCGTCACGAACGGCGTGGCCGAGCACCCGGAAACCCTTCGCGAGCACCTTGCCACTCGTCACTTCCGGCCCCCATTCCCCAAGCGGAGGTAAGCAACCCGACCGCACGCCTACCTTACCGACGACCTACGACAATTTCGGGGCTAGCGTTACGGGCATGACTTCCTTCGCCCGCGCCGAACGCGCGGCGCTGGCCGACGCGCTGCTGGCCGCCGGCCCCGACGCGCCCACCCTCTGCGAGGGCTGGGCCACCCGCGATCTCGCCGCGCATCTGGTGCTGCGCGAGCGCCGGCCCGACGCCGCGGCCGGCATCATGCTCAAGCCGGTGGCCGGGCACACGAGAAAGGTCCAGGACCGGCTCGCGGCCGGGGACTATGCCGCGCTCGTGGCCAAGGTGCGCACGCCGACGCTGCTGCTGCGCCCGCTGGAGGAGGCGATGAACCTGGTCGAGTTCTTCGTCCACCTCGAGGACGTCCGCCGGGCCGCGCCGGGCTGGAGCAAAAGACAGCTCCCGCAGCCGTACGCGCAGGTGCTCGCCGCCCGCGCGAAGGGCTCGGCGAGGCTGTCGGCCCGCCGGTTCCCGGCGACGATCGAGGTCAGGACGCCGGGTGGCGAGCCGTTCACCGCCGGCCGCAGCGATACCGGCGACACCGTCACGCTCGAGGGCGAACCCGGCGAGGTGCTGCTGTTCTTCACCGGCCGCCAGTCCGTCGCCGACGTGACGATCACCGGTCCGGACGATCTGGTCGAAAAGCTGCGGGGCGCCCGCCTGGGCATCTGAGCCACTTGTTCACGTTTCGGTTTCGGGTCTAGCCGGTAACGGGATCGACGGTTTACCGTCTGGAAACCGACGGACGTGACGGCAGTCACGGGCGGCGGCGCTCGCGTCCCGGACGCCCCCGGAAGGCCGACCATGACCCAGACCCAGCGGCTCGAACTGCCGTACCGCTCGATCCCGGACATGTTCCTCCACCGGGTGGCCGAGACCCCCGACGCCCGCGCCCTCGGCCGCCCCGCCCCCGACGACGCCGGCGAGCCGATCTGGATGACCTGGCGCGAGGTGGGCGAGCGGGCCCGGGCCATCGGCGCCGGCCTGACCACGCTCGGCGTGCGGCCCGAGGACCGGGTCGCGGTGCTGTCCAGCACGCGGCTGGACTGGATCCTCGCCGACCTCGGCATCATGCTCGCCGGCGCGGCCACCACGACGGTGTATCCGACGACCGAGCCCGAGGAGGCCGTCTACATCGTCGCGGACTCGGGCTCCAAGGTGCTCTTCGCCGAGGACCGGGACCAGGTGGCGAAGCTCGCCGGCGCGAGCCTGCCGGACCTGACCGCGATCGTGCTGATCGACGGGGCACCCAGCGGTACCGAATCCGTGCAGACCATGACCCTCGCGGACCTGGAGGCGGCCGGCGCGGCCGCGCTCACGGCGGACCCGGGCCTGATCGACGGGATCGTCGAGGCCATCGACGGCGACCGGCTCGCGACGCTGATCTACACGTCCGGCACCACGGGCCGTCCCAAGGGTGTGGAGCTGCTGCACGCCGGCTGGGTGTGGGAGGGCCGGACCCAGCAGGACACGGGCCTGCTCAACATCGACGATCTGCAGTATCTGTGGCTGCCGCTGTCGCACTCGTTCGGCAAGACGCTGCTGTGCGGGATCCTCTACGTCGGCCTGCCCACCTACGTCGACGGGCGCGTGGACAAGCTCATCGACAACCTCGGCAAGATCCGGCCGACGCTGATGTGCGCCGCGCCGCGGGTCTTCGAGAAGGTGTACAACCGGGTCGTGACCGGCGCCCAGGCCGACGGCGGGGCCAAGCTCAAGATCTTCACCTGGGCGCTCGAGGTAGGCAAGCGCGCCTCCGCGCAGCGCCTGGCCGGGCGGGAGCCGGGCGGGCTGCTCAAGCTGCAGGCCGGGATCGCCGACAAGCTGGTCTTCGCCAAGCTGCGGGCTCGCCTCGGCGGCCGGATGCGCGCCATGGTGTCGGGCTCGGCGCCGCTGTCGCCGGAGATCGCCGAGTTCTTCTTCGCCGCCGGCCTGCCGATCCTGGAGGGTTACGGGCTCACCGAGACCTCCGCCGGCTCGTTCGTCAACCGCGAGGGCAAGGCGCGGATCGGCACGGTCGGGCAGGCCCTCGGGGACCTGGAGGTCAAGCTCGACAGCGACGGCGAGGTGCTGCTGCGCGGCACACCGATCATGCGGGGATACCACAACCTGCCCGCCGAGACCGCCGCCGCGTTCACCGAGGACGGCTGGTTGCGCACCGGCGACATCGGCGAGCTCGACGAGCAGGGCTACCTGCGCATCACCGACCGCAAGAAGGACCTGATCAAGACCTCCGGCGGCAAGTACGTCGCGCCGAGCCACATCGAGGGGCTGTTCAAGTCCGTCTGCCCGTACACCTCCCAGACGGTCATCGTCGGCCAGGCCCGCAACTACGTGACGATGCTGGTCACCCTCGACCCGGACGCGATCAAGGGCTGGGCCGAGGGCACCGCGCTGGCCGGGCGGTCCTACGCGGAGATCGCCGCCTCCAAGGAGGCCGAGGAGCTCGTCGCGGGCTACGTCAAGGAGCTCAACGCCAGGCTCAACCGCTGGGAGACGGTCAAGAAGTTCACGATCCTCGCCCGCGACCTGTCCATCGAGGACGGCGAGCTCACCCCCTCGCTCAAAGTCAAGCGCCGGGCCGTGGAGCAGTCGTTCGCGGCCGACATCGACCGCATGTACGCGGGATCGCTCGCGGAGATATAGACCTCACTCACACCCCACAGTGTCGTGGCCCCCGGGAATCCGCCATCCCGGGGGCCACGACGCGTCTTGCCTCAGGCCAGAACAGTCTGCGCGGACCAGGCGTGGCGGCGGGGCCGGTCCAGGTCGGTGCGGGCCTCCGCGAGGCGCCGCACCGCCTCGACCAGGTCGGTCTCGGGCAGCGTGAACGGCAGGCGCATGAAGCGCTCCATGGTGCCGTCGGCGCCGAAGCGGGGGCCGGGCGCGACCCGCACACCGAGCTCCTCCGCGCAGCGGGCCAGGGCGCTGGAGACCGGGGCGTCGAGCTCGGCCCAGATGACCATGCCGCCGCTGGGCAGTACGAAGCGCCAGTCCGGCAGCTCCGCGCGCAGCGCCGCGGCGAGGGTGTCGCGCTGGACGAGCAGCTGCTTGCGCCGCGCCGGGACGATCGTGTCGCGGCGCTGCAGCAGGCGTACGGCGACGAGCTGGTCGAGGACCGGGGAGGCCATGTCGACGCCGACCCGGGCGGCGGCGAGGCGGGCGATGAGCGGGGCCGGGCCGCGGACCCAGCCGATGCGCAGGCCGCCCCAGAAGGCCTTGCTCATGCCGCCGATGCTCAGCACCCGGGCGGTGCGGTCGAACGAGGCGACCGCGGGCGGCATCGTCTCGGCCAGCTCCGGCTCCAGCGCGAGGTCGACGAAGGACTCGTCGATGATGAGGTCGGTGCCGGCGGCGTGGGCGGCGGGCGGGAGCTTCTCGCGCAGGGACGCCGGCATGAGGTGGCCGGTCGGGTTGTGGAACTCCGGGATGAGGTACGCGACCCGCGCCTGCGCCGCCCGCACGGTCGACAGCAGCAGGTCGGCCTCCCAGCCGTCGGGGCCGATCGCGTAGGAGCTGACCCGGGCCCGGCCGGCGACGAAGGCGCTCAGCGCGTTGGGGTAGGTCGGGGTCTCCACCAGCGCCCGCTGGCCCGGCGCGACGAGCAGCCGCAGCAGCAGGTCGAGCGCCTGCTGGACGCCCCCGGTGATCATGACCTGGTCGGGGTCCGTGGGCAGGCCGCGTTCGGTGTACTGGCGGGCGACGGCCTCGCGCAGGACCAGCAGACCGACGGGCTGGTAGCCGGGGCCGCACATGTACTGCTCCAGGTCCGTCACCGCCTCCGCCGCGGCGGCCGCGAGCTCCGGCGGGGCCGGCATCGCCGCGCAGCCGAGGTCGATCAGGCCCGCGTCGTCGCTGGGCGTCCACAGCCCGGTCGGCGCGACCCGGTGGCCGGCGGGCAGCTCGGTCCAGCTCCCGGCGCCGCGGCGGCTGGACACGTGCCCGCTCTCGCGCAGCTCGCGGTAGGCGGCCGTGACGGTGGTGCGGCTGATGCCGAGCGCCGTCGCGAGCTCCCGTTCGGCCGGCAGGCGCACGCCCAGGGCCAGGCGGCCGTCGATGAGCAGGCCGCGCACGGCGTTGGCGAGCACGACGTACTCCGGCCGCCGCCCGCCGGGCCCGCGCACCCCGACGGCGACCTGCCAGGCGTTGAGCATGCGGGCCAGTTGGGCGCCGCGGACGATCGCAGACAATGCCAGTCCCCCTTGATTGGCTCTTACACTCGCTCGATTGGCCTCACACTCGCAGGCGCGGCATCCGCAGGCAAGTCCAATTTCGCGGTACGGACGCCGGTCGCGCCGAGCAGCACACCGCCGAGGATCGCCGCGCCGCCGACCAGGTCGTACCAGTGGATGCCCTCCCCCAGCAGCAGCGCCGAGGACAGGATCGCGAAGACGGGCGCCAGGGCGGCGAACGGCGCGACCGTCCCGGCCCCGTAGCGGGCGATCAGCCGGCCCCAGACGCCGAAGCCGAACAGCGTGCTGAGGTAGGCGATGTAGCCGATGGCCCCGACGGCGACCAGGTCAAGACCCTGCAACGCGTGCCAGACGTACGCGGGGCCGTCGACCGTCAGCGTCAGCAGGACCAGCGGCGGGGTCGCGACCGCACTGACCCACACCATGAAGTTCAACTGGTTGTCGGCGCCTGGTCTGGGCCGATCCGGGCGAAGCCCCTCCGGGCCGGACCGGGTGGCCGAGGCCTTGCGCATCGCGATGTTGGCCAGGCCCCAGGCCGCACCGGCCGCGACGACCAGCAGGAACGCGCCGAGCGGGCGGTCCAGCCCGAGCTGCGTGGCGATCAGGACGATCCCGGCGCCGGCCAGCACCACGCCGGCCACGCGCCGCGGGCCGGGGCGGTCACGCAGCAGTACCGTGGCGAAGATCAGCGTGAAGACGACCTGGCTCTGCAGCACCAGGGCCGACAGCCCCGACGGCAGCCCGGCCGCCACCCCGGCGAAGAGCAGCGAGAACTTGACGACGCCGAGCGCGATGCCGGTCGCGATGATCCAGCGCCACGGCGCCTGCGGCCGGCCGACCAGCAACACCGCCGGCAGGGCGGCCACACCGAAGCGCAGCGCGCAGAACAGCAGCGGCGACATGCTGGACAGCCCGACGTGGATCACCACGAAGTTGACGCCCCAGATCGCGGTCACCACGATCGCCAGGGCCAGATCGCGAGGTCTCATGCCCCGATGATTGGCCCGCCGGACCGTGAAGCACCATCGAAAAGTACTGCATCATCGTTTTAGTATTGCTTCATGCTTGACCTGCCCCGGCTCCAGGCACTCCGCGCGGTCCAGACGTTCGGCACGGTCACGGCCGCGGCCGGCGCCCTGCACATCACCCCGTCGGCGGTCTCCCAGCACCTGGCGAAGCTGGAGCGGGAGACGCACACCACGCTCGTGGAGAAGGACGGGCGGCGGCTGCGCCTGACCGAGGCCGGCCGGGTCCTCGCCGAGCACGCCGGGCGGGTGCTCGCCGCGGTCGAGGAGGCCGAGGCCGCGCTGGCCGCGCACTCCGAGACGGTGTCGGGGCAGCTGCGCATCTCGTCGTTCCCGACCGCCTGCCGCGGCCTGCTCCCCCACGCGCTGCGCCGGCTCGCCGCCGACCATCCGGCGCTGGAGCCGACGCTGCTGGAGACGGACCGGGAGACGAGCTTCGCCGGCATCCTGCGCGGGATCGTCGACGTGGCGCTGATCGACGAGTGGCTGGAGATCCCGGTGACGTACCCGCCCGGCGTCGCCAGCGTCGAGCTGGGCCGGGACGTCGGCGACCTGATCCTGCCGGCGGCGCACCCGCTCGCCGGCGGCCCCGGCCCGGTGACCCTCGACGAGGTCCGCGAGGAGCGCTGGATCGCCTCGCCCCCGGACACCGTCTGCCACCAGTGGCTGCTGCGGATGCTGCCCGGCCTGCACCCGTCGATCCTCGTCAACGAGTTCGAGACCCAGCTGACGTTCGTCGCCGAGGGGCTCGGCGTGGCGTTCATCCCGCGGCTGGCCCGCACCGCCCTGCCGACCGGCGTCGTGGCCCGCCCGGTCGCCCCGGAGGCGGCCCGCCGGGTCAGCGTCGCCTGGCGCGCGGCCGCCGCGACCCGGCCCGCGATCGGCGCCACGGTCGCGGCGCTGCAGGACGCCTGGCGGCACCGCCCGGCCACCGTCGACCTCCCCGAATGGGTGAACCCGGGCGGCGGCGTGATCCAGGTCGTGTAGGACTCAGTTCATTCACCGTTCTCACTTCTGCGCGTTTGCGGGCCGCCCCTTACATTGATGACATGGCCCTCTTCCGTTCCCGGACGGCGACCGGCGCTGGGATCCTGGCGACGGTGCTCCTGGTGCTCGTCTTCGGCAACCAGATCTTCACTGAGTGGGTCGACCGGCACAGCGACGGTTCGACCGTATGGGGCTTCTTCCTGCGCATGCTGGCCTGGCCGCGCTGGTGGATCAGCCCGCACGACGGCTCCGGCAACGCGGCCCGCGAGCTGCTCGCGAACGACCTGCGAGCCCTGCTGGTGATCCTCTTCGTCGCCCTGGTGCTGTCGATCGCGGCACGCACCGTGGCCGGCGGCGGGGGCGCCTTCGTCGTCGGCTGGGCGGCGCTGATCTTCGGCGCGGCGCTGGCCGCCTTCACCACGGCCTTCATCCTCGCCGACCCGGCGATGCTGACCGCCCTGCAGTCCGCCGCGCAGGCGTCGGCCTACGGCCTCTTCGTCGGCTGGATCGCCGGCATCGCCGTGGTGGCCGGCAAGAAGGCGGGTTAAGGGGGGCCGGCAGTACGGTCAGGCCCGCGCCTCGTCGCGGCGGCGCTTCGAGACTCGGGCGGGGCGCGCTACGCCGCGGCGTAGCGGGCGAACCCGTCCAGCAGTCGCTGGAGGCCGGCCTCGAAGCGGGCGTCGTCCCGTCCGGCGCCGGCCTGCCGCGCCTCGGCGTCGGCCGGAAGGTTCAGGGCGTTGCCGCGCACCAGGTTCATCGCGGTCGCGACGAGCCGCGAGCGGTCCTGCGCGGAGACGTCCAGGCCGGCCAGTGCGCGCAGCGCCCACTCGGTGTGGGCGACGACGGCGGGGACATATGCCGGGCGCTTGAACGACACGGTACGTGCGAGCCAGGGATGCAGGCGGTACACCTTCCACTGGGCGCGGCACGCCTGCGCCAGGTCGGCCCGCCAGTCGCCGGTGACCTCCCGCGCCGGCGGGTGCTCGGCGAAGATCGCGTCGGTCATGAGCAGCTCGAGGTGCTCGCGGTCGCGCACGTAGCGGTACACCGTCACGTTGGTCAGATCCAGCGCCAGCGCGACCTTGCGCATCGACATGGTGGCCAGCCCCTCGGCGTCGGCCAGCTCGATCGCGACCTCCACCAGCCGCGTGCGCAGCTGCGAGCCCGGCGGCGGGGGCGGCAGCCAGGCCGCGGCGATGCCGGGGGCCTCCGGCGTCACCAGCCGGCCCCAGCGGCCCTCGACCCGCGTGGCGAGGCCGTCCTCCTGCATGACCATCAGCGCGTGGTAGGCCACGGCCATCGACGTGCTCCAGTCGGCCATGATCTGCTTGGCCGACGGCACCGGGTCGCCCGGCTTCAGCTCGCCCGCGACGATGCGCCGGCGCATCTCCGCGACAATGTCCGCCGCCTTGCGCGCCATGCTCCGCCTCCCCGCGTGTCCTTCGAAGCCTACGGCCTGTTTCATAAATGCGTAGTTCGGATTCGGCCGATGATGTAACGACGTGCCATCGTACCCGCGCCCGGTTGCACTTGAGGCCACATGGCCGCATGCTGATCGTGTTCGATGCACCACCAAGGGCCGCAAGGGGCCCTGTCGAGTCAACCGGACACCACCGTCCCGGCGCCGCATCATCCAGATGCTGTTCCGCGGCGGCCGCAGCGCAGCACCAGCCACCGGGCTGGGGCCGGCGTGCTCGGCGAAATACCGGAAACGGTGCCCTCGACAACCCGGGCTGAAGACCGGGCCAGCCACTGTGCCGGACCACACCGGAACGACGAGGTGCACACCCCGGACTGTTTTATAGCTCCAGCACCAACCACGAGGTATGAAACCGGCCTTAGCGGACCGGGTGCCCGGCCTCGCGAAGCGCGGACTTGACGTCGCCGATGGCCAGCTCGCCGAAGTGGAAGACGCTCGCGGCGAGCACCGCGTCGGCGCCCGCGGCCACCGCTGGGGCGAAGTCGGCCACCTTGCCGGCGCCGCCGCTGGCGATGACCGGGATGTCGACGACCGCCCGGACCCCGCGGATCAGCTCCAGATCGAAGCCGTCCTTGGTCCCGTCGGCGTCCATCGAGTTCAGCAGGATCTCGCCCGCGCCCAGCTCGGCGACCTTCGCGGCCCAGGCGACGGCGTCCAGGCCCGCGCCGCGGCGACCGCCGTGGGTGGTGACCTCGAAGCCGCTGGGCTGCCCCGGGGAGCGGCGCACGTCCAGGGACAGGGTCAGGACCTGGTTGCCGAAGCGCTCGGCGATCTCGGCGATGAGCTGCGGCCGGGCGATCGCGGCCGTGTTGACCCCGACCTTGTCCGCCCCGGCGCGCAGCAGGGTGTCGACGTCGCCGACGCTGCGCACGCCGCCACCGACGGTCAGCGGGATGAAGACCGTCTCCGCCGTGCGCCGGACCACGTCGAGCATCGTGGCGCGCCCGTCCGAAGAGGCGGTCACGTCCAGGAACACCAGCTCGTCGGCGCCCGCGGCGTCGTAGGCGGCGCCGCGCTCCACCGGGTCGCCGGCGTCGCGGAGATTGAGGAAGTTGACGCCCTTGACGACCCGGCCGGCGTCGACGTCCAGGCACGGGATGACGCGGACGGCGACGGTCATGCCGATTCCTCCAGTTCCTCCAGCGCGGCCAGCGCCTCGGTGACGGTGAAGGCGCCGGCGTACAACGCCTTGCCCACGATCACACCCTCCACACCCGCCGGCTCGAGCGCGGCGAGCTGGCGCAGGTCGTCGAGCTTGGACACGCCGCCGCTGGCGATCACCGGCTTCTTGGTCCGCCCGGTCACCTCCAGCAGCAGGGTCAGGTTGGGCCCGGTGAGCGTGCCGTCGCGCATCACGTCGGTCACCACGTAGCGCGCGCAGCCGGCCTTCTCCAGCCGGTCGAGCACCTCGAAGAGATCCCCGCCCTCCTTGGTCCAGCCGCGGGCCGCGAGCTGGTGGCCGCGCACGTCGAGGCCGACCGCGACCTGCTCGCCGTAGGTGGCGCAGACGTGGTCGCACCAGTCGGGGTTCTCCAGCGCCGCGGTGCCGAGGTTGACCCGGGTCGCGCCGGTGGACAGCGCCGCCTTCAGCGAGGCCTCGTCGCGGATGCCGCCGGAGAGCTCGACCTGCACGTCGAGGCGGCGGACCACGTCGGCGAGCAGCTCGGCGTTGGATCCCCGGCCGAAGGCCGCGTCGAGGTCGACGAGGTGGATCCACTCGGCACCCTGCCGCTGCCAGGCGAGGGCGGCCTCGAGCGGGTCGCCGTACGTCGTTTCGCTGCCGGCGGCGCCCTGGACGAGACGGACCGCCTGGCCGTCGGCGACGTCGACGGCGGGCAGGAGCTGCAGGGCCATGGTTCAGATCCTTCGGTCCAGAACGAGCACGGTAAGCGCCGGGGTGGCGACGATGACGATCGCGCTGATGCCGATCCGGGCGGGCCACGAGTCGATGAGCAGCCACACCACGGTCAGGACCGCCAGCACGAGGACGGCGATGATCGCCCGCTGCTTGCGGGTCCGGCGTGCGAAGAGCTTACCGGTCCGCCCGACCCGGACCTTCGGGACCAGCCGCCGCAGCGCAGCCTTGCGTGCGCGTTTGCGGTCGTTGCGCCGCATGCGCTCGGCGCGCTCCGCCTCCAGCAGAGCGCGCCGGCGAGCCCTCTCCTTGCTCAATCAGAGCGTCCCGAGCCAGTTGGCCAGCAGCGTCGCCCCGGCGTCGCCGGACTTCTCCGGGTGGAACTGCGTGGCCCGCAGTACGTCCGTCTCGAAGGCCGCCACGAACGGCTCGCCGTGCACCGTGGTGGCCACCCTCACCCCGGCCTCGGCCTGGGCGTCGGTGACCGTCGGGGCGTAGGAGTGCACGAAGTAGAAGCGGGTGTCGTCCGGCAGCCCGGCGCCGAGGACCGAGTCCTGCGGCCAGGTGACCGTGTTCCACCCCATGTGCGGCACGACCGGCGCCTGCAGCCGGGTCACCGAGCCGGGCGCGAGCCCGAGGCCCTTGGTGACGACGCCGTGCTCCTCACCGGAGTCGAACAGGATCTGCATGCCGACGCAGATGCCGAGCACCGGCGCGCCGGCGCGGACCCGCTCGGCGATCGCCGGGCCGGCGCCGAGCGCGTCGATGCCGGCCATGCAGGCCGCGTAGGCCCCCACGCCCGGAACGACGAGGCCGTCCGCTCGCCGTGCCCGGTCCAGGTCGTCGGTGACCTCGACGTCGGCGCCGACCCGCGCGACGGCCCGCTCCGCCGAGCGCAGGTTGCCGGAGCCGTAGTCGAGAATCACCACCCGCTTCGCCACGTTGGCGCGCCCCCTTCAGTTCAGCCAGAGCACGCCGGCGGCCGCCGAGACGCAGGCCAGCAGCAGCGTGATCACGAACGGTACCTTCGACTTGCTCTGCTGCCGCAGCGACAGCGCCCCGCCCAGGAGCAGGCCGGCCAGCGCGAGGAGCGCGATGCTCACAGCGCGCCCTTGGTGCTCGGCACCGCGCCGGCGTTCCGCGGGTCGATCGCGCACGCCTGGCGCAGCGCGCGGGCGACCGCCTTGAACTGGGCCTCGACGATGTGGTGGGCGTCGGGCTGGGCGCCGTGCCGCCCGGCCCGCAGGATGCTCACGTGCAGGGTCACCCGGGCCGAGTGGCCGAAGGACTCCCAGATGTGGCGGGTCAGGCTGGTCGGGTAGTTGCCGCCGATGTGCGGGGCGATGTTCGCCGGCTCGTCGTGCACCACGTAGGGCCGGCCGGACAGGTCGACCACCGCCGAGGCGAGCACCTCGTCCAGCGGCACCTGGGCGTGGCCGTAGCGCGTCACACCCGCCTTGTCGCCCAGCGCCTCGGCGAACGCGGCGCCGAGCGCGAGCGCGGTGTCCTCGACGGTGTGGTGCGCGTCGATCTCCAGGTCCCCGACGGTGTGTACTCGCAGGTCGAACCCGCCGTGCTTGGCGATCTGGTTGAGCATGTGGTCGTAGAAGCCCACGCCGGTGGAGATCTCCCCGACGCCGGTGCCGTCGAGGTCGAGCTCGACGAGGACCTTGGTCTCCTTGGTGACGCGCTCGACGCGGGCGGTACGACTCACAGCAGCTCCTCGAGGGCGTTCAGGAAGGCGCCGGTCTCCTCCGGCGTGCCGGCGGTGACGCGCAGCCGGCCGGGCAGACCGACATCGCGGATGAGCACGCCCCGGTCCAGCAGGGCCTGCCAGATACCCTTACTGTCCCCCCGCGGGGCGCCGAAGAGCACGAAGTTGGCGTCGCTGTCGGCGACCGGCAGGCCCCAGCCGCGCAGCGTCGCGACGATCCGGTCGCGCTGCTCCTTGACCGCGTCGACGGTGGACAGCAGCGCGTCGGTGTGCGCCAGGGCCGCCCGGGCGACCGCCTGGGTCATGGAGCTGAGGTGGTACGGCAGGCGGACCAGCTGCACCGCGTCGACGACGGCCGGATCGGCGGCCAGATATCCGACCCGCCCGCCGGCCAGCGCGAACGCCTTGCTCATCGTGCGCGTGACGACCAGCCGGGGGTGCCGCTGGATGAGGCTCAGCGCGAACACCGTCCCCGTGCGGGCGAACTCGGCATAGGCCTCGTCGACGACGACCATGCCGGGCGCCGCCTCCGCCACCGCCGCCACGACCTCAAGCGGCAGCGCGGTGCCGGTCGGGTTGTTCGGCGAGCACAGGAACACCAGGTCGGGCGCGATCTCGCGGACCTTCGCCACGGCGTGCTCGGCGGTCAGCTCGAAGTCCTCGCCGCGGCGCCCGTCGACCCAGGCGGTGCCGGTGCCGGCGGCGAGCAGCGGGTGCATCGAATACGACGGCAGGAAGCCCAGCGCGGTGCGGCCCGGCCCGGCGAACGTCTGCAGCAACTGCTGCTGGATCTCGTTGGAGCCGTTGGCCGCCCACACGTTGCGGCTGCTCAGGCCGTGGCCGAGGTAGGCGGCCAGGTCCTCGCGCAGGGCGAACGCGTCGCGGTCCGGGTAGCGGTTGAGGTCGCGCAGGACCCCGGCCAGCGCCTTCTCCATCTCGGCGACGGCCACGTCCGGCACCGGGTAGGAGTTCTCGTTGGTGTTGAGGCGCACGGCCACGTCGAGCTGGGGCGCGCCGTACGGGCTCATCCCCCGCAGTTCGTCGCGCAGCGGCAGGTCATCCAGGGTCGTCATCCGTTGAACCGCACCTTCACCGCGGCGCCGTGCGCCGGAAGGTCCTCGGCGTCGGCCAGGGCCACCACGTGGCCGGCCACCTGCTCCAGCGCGTCCTGCGAATATTCGATCAGCTGTACTCCGCGCAGGAACGTCTGCGTCGACAGGCCCGACGAGTGCCGGGCGCAGCCGCCGGTCGGCAGCACGTGGTTGGAGCCGGCGCAGTAGTCGCCGAGCGAGACCGGCGACCAGGCCCCGACGAAGATCGCGCCGGCGCTGCGGACCCGCTCGGCGACGGTCCGCGGGTCGCGGGTCTGGATCTCCAGGTGCTCGGCGCCATAGGCGTCGACGACCCGCAGCCCCTGTTCGATGCCGTCGACCAGCACCGTCGCCGACTGCGGCCCGCTCAGCGCCTCGGTCACCCGCTCGACGTGCTTGGTCGCGGCGACCTGCCGGGCGACCTCGGCGTCGACCGCGTCGGCGAGCTCCGCCGACGTGGTGACGAGCACGCTCGCCGCGAGCGGGTCGTGCTCGGCCTGGCTGATCAGGTCGGCGGCGACGTGGCGCGGGTCGGCGCTGTCGTCGGCGAGGATCGCGATCTCGGTCGGCCCGGCCTCGGCGTCGATGCCCACGGTCCCGCGCAGCATCCGCTTCGCGGCGGTCACCCAGATGTTGCCCGGCCCGGTGATCATGTCGACCGGTTCGCAGCCCGGCTCCTCGTCACTGAACCCGTATCCGAACATGGCGATCGCCTGCGCGCCGCCCACCGCGTATACCTCGTCGACCCCGAGCAGCGCGCACGCCGCGAGGATGTTCGCGTTGGGCAGCCCGGTGTCCTTCTGCGGCGGGCTGGTGACGGCGATCGAGGCCACTCCCGCCGCCTGGGCCGGCACGACGTTCATGACGACACTGGACGGATAGACCGCCAGGCCGCCCGGCACGTAGAGCCCGACGCGCCGGACCGGCAGCCAGCGCTGGGTGACCGTGCCCCCCTCGCTCAGCACCGTCGTGGTCTCGGTGCGCCGCTGGTCCCCGTGGACCTTGCGGGCCCGGGCGATCGACTCCAGCAGCGCGGCGCGCACCGCGGGGTCGAGCTCGGCCTCGGCCCGCTCGATCTCCTCCTTCGGCACCCGCAGCTGCTTGACCTCGACGCCGTCGAAGCGGCGCGTCGCCTCGCGGATCGCCGACGCCCCATGCTCCCGGACCGCTTCGACGGTCGGGCGCACCTGCTCGGTGGCGACGGATACGTCAATGGCGGCTCGGGGCAGCAGACGGCGCGGGTCCTCGGCGGAGCCGCGCAGGTCGATCCGGTTCAACACCCTTGCGAGTCTATTCGGCGCCGCCAGCGCTTATGCGTCGCCGTCCCGCCCTTCGAGCTGTCGGGATCATTGCTTGGACGGCCGTACACCCTTCCGGCCCGCGTCCGAGCGACTTGCGACACAGTACTCGGCCACGCTTCGGCTACGCTTCGGCTCGTGGAGGCAGCGAACGAACCGGAGCGCACGCGGACGCTCCTGCCGCTCTTTCCGCTCGGCACGGTGCTCTTCCCCGGACTGGTGCTGCCGCTGCATGTGTTCGAGCCGCGGTACCGGACCCTGGTGCAGCACCTCACCGAGCTGCCGGCCGACCTTCCCCGCGAGTTCGGCGTGATCGCCATCCGCCGTGGGTGGGAGGTCGGGCGGCACACGGAGGCCGCTGACGCCTCCATCACGGCCGGGGAGTCGCTGTCGCTGTACGAGATCGGGTGCGCGGCGGAGATCCGCCAGATCACCGAACTGCCGGACGGCCGCTTCGACCTCATGACCGTGGGCCGGCGCCGGTTCCGCTTGCTGGGCCTGGCCCGCGACGACGCGCCCTATCTCACCGGCGAGATCGAGTGGCTGCCCGAGCCGAAGGGCGAGCCGGACCGCGAGGGCGAGCTGGCCGCGGGCGTCCTGGCGGCATACCAGGACTATCTGCGCGCGGTCCGCGCCGACAACGACGGCGAGCAGCTCCCCGACGATCCGACGGTCCTGTCACACCTGGTCGCGGCGACGGCGTCGCTGACCCTGGAGGATCGGCAGTCGCTGCTGGCCGAGCCGGACACGGTGAGCCGCCTCAAGGCCGAACGCGCGCTGCTGCGCCGCGAGGCGGCGCTGCTGGGCCAGGTCCGGGCGGTCCCGGTCGCCCTGACCGACCTGGCCGTCCCGTCCAGCCCCAACTGACCGCCCGCCGCTATCCCGACCCGACTCTCCCGTCGCGCACATACGCCCAGTTCTGCCGAAAATGTCCCCTTTTGCCAAACTTCGCGGCTTGTATTGGGAATCAATCGGAAATATTCGCTGAAATCGGCGCAGCCCCGTCGTGCGCCCGCGTCGAGGCACCGCCACGACCTTGCCGTCCTTGTTTGACCAGCTGAAACCGGCCTGCGGTGACCCAGCCGCCCCAGCGGGTCCATCCAACTCGATCCGTATTCGGGCCGGCCGGAGCAGGCGCGTTACAGGGGGTGACGGGGCCGCGGCTCAGGGGCGGGGCGGCTCCGCCTGCGGCGACGGCGGCGCAGCGTGCGTGTCCGGCGAGGGCCACAGCGGCGACCCGGTGGACAGGCCTGGCGCAAGCGGCGGCGGAGGCGGCGCGGTGGGGTCCCCCCAACCCGGCGCCGCATGCGGGCCGCCCGGGCCCTGCTGTCGCGGGCCGGCCTCGTGAGGGCCGATCCCGTAAGGGCCAGCGGCCTGAGCCGAGCCGCCGGAGCCGTCCTGGAAGGCCGCGGCGGCTGGACCGTTGCCGAGGTAAGTCGCGGTTCCCGGGTCGGTGGGGTAAGCCGGGTAAGCCGGCATGCCGGGGTGAGGCTGGGCGGCGTCGGGGTAGGCGGTCGCCGGGATCGCGGCGGGCGGCGGGTCGAGGTACGCCGGCGGAATGTTGTCGTAGCGCAGCGTCGGGGAGGCGTGGAAGCCCGCCAGGCCCGTGTAGACCGCGGCCGCGGCCAGGGCCTGGACCAGCATCGTGCCGCGGACCCACGGGATGAAGCCGAACAGCAGGCTCGACACGCCGGTGCGCAGCTTCACCGGGCGGAAGATGTGGGTGTTCACCGGGGCGTGCTCGGCCAGGTCGAGGTAGTGGGCCCAGCCGATCTTGTTGCCCAGCCAGGCGCCGAGCACCGACGCCGCGGCCGAGCCGATGACCAGGCCGGCCAGCATGATCGGGCCCCGGTAGCGGCGCAGCAGCAGCCAGGCGGCCAGCGCGACGATGATGCCCATGCCGATCGCCATCAGGATGAACCAGCCGTCGTCGGCCCAGTAGCCCTCAGGCTCACCCTCGATCGGATACGGGCCGTACTGCGTCTGGACGAGCTCGACGTGCGGGGCCAGCTTCGACCAGAGCAGGCCGAACGGCGCGCCCAAGCCCGCGACAACCACGGCCACGACGAGCGCGAACAGCGCCTCCCGCCAGATCGGCACGCGCTCCGGCCGGGCGAGTTCCGGCTGTTCGACCGGCGAAATCGGGGCGATGCTCACGATCCCATCCTGCCAGGCGCGGCGTCCATCCTGGCAAGCGAGTCGACGCCCCCCACTCGGACCCGGCGAACCACCCGAACCGCACAGGCCGAGCCGCCACGCCAACCGCCACGGCCGCCGGACCATCGCACCGGCCGAGCCACACACCGCCGCACGGGCCACGCCGCCGCACGGGCCACGCCGCCGCACGGGCCACGCCGCCGCACGGGCCACGCCGCCGCACGGGCCACGCCGCCGCACGGGCCACGCCGCCGAGCCACCGAAACCTCCGCACCACCGAGCCGTCTCACGGGCCGAACCGCTACACACACCGAACCGCCGAATCACCGGGCCACCGCACGCACCGAACCGCCGACCGCCCGCAGCACCGTGCCGCCACAGCGCCGCGCTGCTGGAGGGACTGCCGCACCGGCCGGACCCAGCACGATTCGGCCTCCGTGGGCTCGTGCGACTCAGACGGCCGCGGTTTGAGGTCGGATCGGGACGGCTGGCGCTGAGGTAGGGGCCGAGTGCGAGGTGCCGGGGTGAGAGACGTGTGAAGGTGCGAGCGCCGTTCCTCTGTATTGACGCTAACCCAGGGCGCAAATATCGGGACAAAATCCGTCCCTCAGCGTAGTCGCGCCGTTACACGTGGCTGGACGCGGAAGGGGCGGCGGGCGGAGGGGTGAGGGTGGTCGGACGAGGGGAGGAAGGAGGAAGAGGAGAAGGAGAAGGAGGAGGAGGTGAAGGAGGAGAAGAGGGAGGAGGAGGGGGTGTGGTCAGGTCGGGGAGGGTCAGGTCTTCGGCCGTCAGGCGGGGGGTTTCCTCGCGGCGGTCGACGCGGCCTTTCACGGCTACCACTGCGTCCTCCGCGACCCACTGGTCGACCAGCTCGTAGGTGTCCGGGAAGAACATCACCTCGACGCTGCCGTCCAGGTCCTCCAGGGTCGCCGACGCCCAGGGGCGGCCCTGGCGGGTCACGCGGCGCTGCACGCCCGAGAGGATGCCCGCCAGGCGGACCACGGCGCCGTCGGGGACGGTGCCCTCCTCGGCCAGGGCCGCGATCGGGCGGTCGGCGGCGGCGCGCAGGACGTGCTCCAGGCCGCGCAGCGGGTGGTCGGAGACGTAGAGGCCCAGCATCTCGCGCTCGAAGGCCAGGCGTTCGGGCTTGTCCCACTCCATGGTGGGCACGGGCGGGGCGGTCATGAGCGGGGCGCCGAAGAGGTCGAACTGGCCCATGGCCTCGTTGCGCTTCACGCTCGCGACCGCGTCCAGGGCGTCGGCGTGGACGCTGAGCAGGCCGCGGCGGGAGTGGCCGAGGGAGTCGAAGGCGCCGGCCTTGATGAGGGACTCGATGGTCTTGCGGTTGCACACGACCTGGTCGACCTTGGCCAGGAAGTCGTAGAAGTCCTCGAAGGTGCCCCGGTCGCGGCGGGCGCGCAGGATGGCCTCGACGGCGGCGGTGCCGACGTTGCGCACGGCGCCGAGGCCGAAGCGGATGTCGGTGCCGTCGGCGGCGAAGCGGCCCTGGGAGGAGTTGACGTCCGGGGGCAGGACGCGGATGCCCATGTGCCGGCACTCGGCGAGGTAGACGGCGGAGCGGTCCTTGTCGCCGCCGACCGAGGTGAGCAGGGCGGCCATGTATTCGGCCGGGTAGTTGGCCTTCAGGTAGGCCGTCCAATAGGCCACCAGGCCGTAGGCCACGCTGTGCGCCTTGTTGAACGCGTAGTCCGAGAACGGCACCAGGATGTCCCACAGGGTGCGGATCGCGCCCTCGGAGTAGCCGCGCTCGCGCATCGCCGGCGCGAAGAGCGTGAACTCCTGGTCGAGGATCTCCTTCTTCTTCTTGCCCATGGCCCGCCGTAGCCGGTCCGCGGCGCCGAGGGTGTAGCCGGCGACGCGCTGGGCGATCGCCATGACCTGCTCCTGGTAGACGATCAGGCCGTAGGTGTCGTCGAGGATGTCCGCGAGGGGCTCGGCGAGCTCGGGGTGGATGGGCGTGACCGGGCGGCGGCCGTTCTTGCGGTCGGCGTATTCGTTGTGGGCGTTCGCGGCGATCGGGCCGGGGCGGTAGAGCGCCCCGACGGCGGAGACGTCGGCGAAGCTGTCCGGGGCCATGGCGCGCAGCAGGTGCCGGACCGGGGTGGCGTCGAACTGGAAGACGCCGAGGGTGTCGCCGCGGGAGAGCAGCTCGTAGGTCGGGCCGTCGTCGAGCGGGGCGTCCTCGATGACCGCCTCGAGGCCGCGGTTGTGCCGGATCGCGTCCAGAGCGTCGTCGATGATGGTGAGGTTGCGCAGGCCCAGGAAGTCCATCTTGAGCAGGCCCATGTCCTCGCACGCGCCCATGTCCCACTGGGTGATGATCGCGCCGTCCTGCTCGCGCCGTTGGATCGGCAGGACCTCCAGCAGCGGCTCGCGGGACAGGATCACGCCGGCGGCGTGCACGCCCCACTGGCGCTTGAGCCCCTCCAGGCCCCGGGCGGTGTCGACGACCGTGCGGACCTCGGGCTCGGACTCATACAGCCGGCGCAGCTCGCCGCCCTCCTTGTAGCGGGCGTGCGCGGGGTCGAACACGCCGGACAGCGGCATGTCGCGACCGAGGACCGGCGGCGGGACGGCCTTGCTGATCCGCTCGCCGAGGGAGAACGGGAAGCCCAGGACGCGGGCGGCGTCCTTGATCGCGGCCTTGGCCTTGATCGTGCCGTAGGTGATGATCTGCGACACCCGGTCGGCGCCGTACTGCTGCGTGGCATAGCGGATCATCTCGCCGCGCCGGCGCTCGTCGAAGTCCATGTCGATGTCGGGCATGCTCGGGCGCTCGGGGTTGAGGAAGCGCTCGAAGAGCAGCCCGTGCGCGAGCGGGTCGAGCTCGGTGATGCCCAGGGCATAGGAGACGAGCGAACCGGCCGCGGAGCCGCGCCCGGGCCCGACCCGGATGCCCTCGCGGTGGGCGTGGGCGACGAGGTCGGCGACGACGAGGAAATAGCCGGCGAGGCTGGCCTCGCGGATCACGGAGAGCTCGTAGCCGGCCTGCTTCGCGTGCGGCTCGGGCACCCCGGCGGGGAAGCGGCGGGCCAGGCCGCGGTCGACCTCGGCGCGCAGGTGGGAGTCCTCGGTGGTGCCGGGCGGGACCGGGAAGCTCGGCATCAGGCTGCGATGGGCGAAGACGTCGTGATAGTCCTCGATGCGCTCGGCGATGGCGAGGGTGGCGTCGCAGGCGCCGGGGACCTCGGCGTCCCAGAGCCGGCGCATCTCCTGCTCGGACTTGAGATAGAAGTCGCGGGCGTCGAACTTGAAGCGCTTCGGGTCGGCGAGCGTGGTCGCGGACTGCACGGCCAGCAGGGCCTCGTGGGCGTCGGCGTCGCCGGCGAACGTGTAGTGCAGGTCGTTGGTGGCGACCGGGGTGAGGCCGAGGCGGCGGCCGAGGCGCAGCAGGTCGGCGCGGACCCGCGACTCGATCTCCAGGCCGTGGTCCATCAGCTCCAGGTAGAGGTTGCCGGGTCCGAAGATGTCCCGCAGCTCGCCGGCGGCGGCGCAGGCCCGCTCGAAGTCGCCGATGCGCAGCCAGGTCTGGACCTCCCCGGACGGGCAGCCGGTCGTGGCGATCACCCCGGCGGCGTATTCGCCGAGCAGTTCCCGGTCGGCGCGGGGCTTGTAGAAGTATCCCTCCAGGCTGGAGCGGGACGCGAGCCGGAACAGGTTGCGCAGGCCGGTGCCGTTCTCGGCGAGCAGGGTCAGGTGGGTATACGCCCCGCCGCCGGAGACGTCGTTCTCACCGCCGCCGGCCCAGCGCACCCGGGTCCGGTCGCCGCGGCCGGTGCCCGGGGTCAGGTAGGCCTCGATGCCGATGATCGGCTTGATCCCGGCCCGGCCGGCCTCGCGGTAGAACTCGTGGGCGCCATACAGGTTGCCGTGGTCGGTCATGGCCAGGGCCGGCTGGCCGAGGCGCGCCGCCTCGGCGAAGAGCGGCCCGAGCCGCGCGGCGCCGTCGAGCATCGAATACTCGGTGTGTACGTGCAGGTGTACGAAGCCCACGCCCCGAACCTATCGCCGGGGTACGACATTTTTTGCAACACTGCAGGTCATGATCGACCGTGATCGGCTCGGCGCGCTGCTGCGCCGCGAGCGAGCCGCCTTCGCCGAGCGCCACCCCCGCTCGGCGGCCGAATACGCGCGCGCCGGGAACCTCTTCGGCCGGGTCCCCATGACCTGGATGAACAAGAACGCCGCGGGATTTCCGCTGTACCTCGCGGCCGCCCGCGGCGCGCGCGTCACCGACATCGACGGGCACGAGTACACCGACTTCTGCCTCGGCGACACCGCGGCCATGGCCGGGCACTCCCCCGAGCCGGTCGTGGCCGCGGTCCGGGACCGCTTCGAGGTCGCCGGCGGCGCCTGCGCGATGCTGCCCACCCCGGACGCGGCCTGGGTCGGGCAGGAGCTGGCCCGCCGCTTCGGGGTGGCCCGGTGGAGCTTCGCGCTGACCGCGACCGACGCGAACCGCTGGGCGATCCGGCTGCTGCGCGCGGTGACCGGCCGGCCGAAGATCCTGTTCAACAGCTACTGCTACCACGGCTCGGTCGACGAGTCGCTGATCGTCGCCACGCCGGACGGGGCGGTGAGCCGCGAGGGGAACGTGGGCGCGCCGGTCGACGTGACGGTGACCAGCCGGGTCGCCGAGTTCAACGACCTGGACGGGCTGGAGCGGGAGCTGGCGCACGGGGACGTGGCCGCGGTGGTGATGGAGCCGGCCCTGACCAACATCGGCATCGTCCTGCCGCGGCCGGGCTATCTGGCGGGGGTGCGGGAGCTGACGAGGCAGTACGGCACCTACCTGGTCAACGACGAGACGCACACGTTCTCGGCCGGCCCGGGCGGGGCGAGCGGGCTCTGGGGTCTGGAGCCGGACGTGGTGACCATCGGCAAGGCGATCGGCGGTGGCATCCCGGCCGCCGCGTACGGCTTGTCGGAGAGCATCACGGAGAAGATCGACAAACTCGACGGTCTCGATCTGATCGACATGGGCGGCGTGGGCGGCACCCTGGCCGGCAACGCGCTGTCGATCGCCGCGACGAGAGCGACGCTCGAGCACGTCCTGACCGACGCCGCCCATGATGAGATGTCCGGGAAAGCGGACAGGTTCGCCCGCGGCGTCCAGCGGGTCATCGACGCGTACGAACTCCCGTGGTCGGTGACCAAGCTGGGCGCAAGGGTCGAGTACCGCTTCGCGAACCCGGCACCGGCATCGGGTACGGAATCCGCCAAGGCCGCCGACGCGGACCTCGAGGATTTTCTCCATGTATATCTGGCGAACCGGGGCATCCTGCTCACCCCGTTCCACAACATGGCCCTGATGTCCCCCGCGACGAGCATGGAGCAGGTCGAGCGGCACGAGGCGGTCTTCGAAAGCGCGGTCGCGGAGCTTACCGGGCGAGCGGGTCCATCATGACCGCCGCCGCCCGCAGCCACGCCCGCTTGGTCGCCGGCGCCAGCATCGGGTATTCGATGTTGGAGCCGCTCTCCAGCGCCGGGTCGTAGGGCACCACCACGACGGCCCGGGTCCGGGTGCGGAAGTGCCCGGCCAGGTCGTCGATGAGCGGCGTCGGGTTGGGCGTCGGGCAGGACAGCAGCGTCACCGCGTTGGCGACGAGCTCCTCCATGCCGGCCTCGTCGAGCAGGTCGAGCATCCAGTCGGCGGTGAACGCGGCGTCCTCGCGCGGCACGCTGGTGACCACGAGCTGGTCGGCGGCCTGCAGGACCGTCTGCCAGTTGGGGCTCTCCACGTTGTTGCCGGTGTCGACGCAGATCACGTCGTGGGTGCGGCGCAGCAGCTCCAGCACGCGGCGGACCGTGTGCGGGTCGAGGCGCTGGGCGAAGCGCGGGTTCTCCTCGCCGGCGAGCACGTCGTAGGAGCCGTCGGAGGCGTGGCGAAGATAATCATCGAGCATGTCGTACAGGTCGTAGCCGGTCGCGTGCTCGACGCGCACGAGGTCGGCGATGAGGTGCCGGATCGTGCGCGCGTGCCGGGCGCTGCCGGCCCGCAGGCCGAGCGTGCCGCGCAGCTCGTTGTCGTCCCAGGCGATGACGCCCTTGCCGCGGACGCTGCCGATGGTGGCGGCGGTCAGCACGGTCGCGGTCGTCTTGTGCACGCCACCCTTGGGGTTGGCGAAGGCGAGCACCTTGGGGGTGGGGATCTCCTGGCGGAGGACCTGCACCATCTGCTCGGTCGGGTCGGCGGGGCGGGCCTGATACTCGACGCTGGGACCGCGGCGTGCGGGCCCGGCCGAGCGGGGCGGCGCCTCATACGGGTTGGTGCCGTTGGATGGATGCATTGGCTCGTCATCGTAGGGCCGCGAGGGCGGATATCGGTCCTGGGGGCGCTCGAAGCGGCCGTCGTAATCCAGATCACTCGGCGCCGAGCGGCCCAGCAGGGCCCGGTCCAGCAGGGAGCGCCAGCGGGGAGCCGGCTCCGGCGACCTGTCCTCCCACGTGGCATCGGCCCGCTCAGCCACTGCCGGTCCTCCCTCACCCGCGCGCGGAAACCCGTACCCCAGGCTACGGACCGAACAGTATTCGGACCACACCTGCGAGCCCATCCCCTGCATCAACTGCACGACAGGCCGAAGGGATACCGCGTCAGGGCGGACCGGGGGACGCGGTCACGGTGCCGGCGCCCTCGCTGACCGGTTCCGCGACCGTGGTCTGCTCGGGCAGCGGGGGCAGGAACACCGTGCGGTCGAGGCGTTGCAACTCGGCGATCGGGTCGACCACGCGGGTCTCGGGCCGGGCCGCGACCGAGCGCAGGGCGGCGGGCGGGGCGTAGACGACGGCGGCGTAGACGCACGAGCAGTGCTCTCGATAGGCGGTGGCCTCCTGGTCGGCGACGATCGCGCCGGAGAGGTACAGTTCGCGGTTTTCGTCGGGGATGTCGCTCACGCGGGCGAGCAGGTCGCGGTAGTGCTGCGCCTCCTCGGTCTTGCGCCGGGCGGTCTCGTCCATGGCCGCCACCACGTCGTCGGGCAGCTTGTACGCGCCCAGGCGGACGAGCTCGGTCTGGGTCCGCGGCAGCGGTACCCGCGCGAAGACGCTGGAGACGGAGACCTCGGCGAGCACCGGGGCGAGCCGCTCGGGCGCGAGGTAGGCCGTGAACGACACGAGCGCGTAGACCGGCGTATCGCCCGGCAGCGCGGCCAGCTCGTTCTGGCCGGCCTGCAGGTACGCCGGGATCGAGGCACCCTCGGCGACCCCGACGCGCAGCACGTCACCGAGCGACGGATCGCTGTGGGGCCCGTTCGAGCGGTGCACCGCGAGTAGCGTGGCCGTCACCGCGACCACCCCGACGACGGCGGTGAACGCGCGCAGGCGCTGGGCGCCCCGGAAGGCCCGGGCGAGGACGTTGCCGACGGGCGGCAGGAGCCGCTGGTCGAGTTGCTGGAGCCGCTTCATCGCCCCGCCAGGGTCGCACAGGCGCTGCCGAAGGGTGACTGATGGGGTCTTGACATCGAACCATTGGTAGGTATCACACGGCGGCGCTGAGGACCTCCAGTGCCGCCGTCAGGTCGGCGGGGTACTCGCTGACGAACGACACGTATTCGCCCGTGCGCGGGTGGATGAAGCCCAGTTCGCGCGCGTGCAGCCACTGCCGCGTGAGCCCCAGCCGGGCCGCGAGGGTCGGGTCGGCGCCGTAGGTCAGGTCGCCCACGCACGGGTGGCGCAGCGCCGAGAAGTGCACCCGGATCTGGTGCGTGCGCCCGGTCTCCAGCTTCACGTCGAGCAGGCTCGCGGCCGGGAACGCCTCGAGCGTGTCGTAGTGCGTGACGCTGGGCCGGCCGCCGGAGACGACCGCGAACTTGTAGTCGTGGCTCGGGTGCCGGTCGATGGGGGCGTCGATCGTGCCGCGCAGCGGGTCCGGGTGGCCCTGGACCACGGCGTGGTAGCGCTTCTCGACCTCGCGGGCCTTGAAGGCGCGCTTGAGGGCGCTGTACGCCGACTCGCTCTTGGCCACGACCATGAGCCCGGTCGTGCCGACGTCGAGCCGGTGCACGACACCCTGCCGCTCGGCCGCGCCGCTGGTGGCGACCGTCTGCCCCATCGCCGCCAGGCCGCCGATCACCGTCGGGCCGGTCCAGCCCGGGCTCGGGTGGGCCGCGACGCCGACCGGCTTGTCGACCACCACGATGTCGTCGTCGCTGTGGACGATGCCGAGCCCGGCGACGGGCACGGCATCCACGGCCACCGCGCCCGGCGGGGCGGGCAGCGTCACCTCCAGCCAGGCGCCCGCGCGGACCTTGTCCGACTTGGGGCGCACCTGGCCGTCGACGCAGACGTCCCCGGCCTCGACCAGGTCGGCCGCGATGGTGCGGGAGAGCCCGAAGAGCCGGGTCAGGGCCTGGTCGAGCCGGGTGCCGTCGAGCCCGTCGGGGACGGGCAGGGAGCGGACCTCACGCATCCCGCGTGACCCTCGTGCCGTCGCGGCGGCGGCCCGTGAACTCCAGCAGGATCGCCAGGGCCACGCCGACCGTCAGGGCCGAGTCGGCGATGTTGAACACCGGGAAGTGCCCGGCGTGGTCGTCGAGGAAGCTGAACATGTCGACCACGTGCCCGCGGAACGGGCCGGGGGCCCGGAAGAGCCGGTCGCCGAGGTTGCCGGCCGCGCCGCCCAGCACCAGCCCCAGCGCGACCGCCCAGGCGGTCGACACCGTGCCCTTGATCATCCAGAACAGCCACGCGATCACGCCGAGCGCGACCAGCGGGAAGATCCAGGTGTGCTCCTCGAGCATGCTGAACGCGGCCCCGCCGTTGCGGGTGTAGATCACGTAGATCAGGCCGCCGAACAGTTTGACCGGATCGCCGTGGGCGACGGTCGAGGTCGTCCATTGCTTCACGGCCACGTCGATGGCGATGATCGCCACCGCGACGAGGCCGAAAACAGCCCAGGCCCGGTTGCGGGACCGCACCCCGGGGGCGGGTGCGGGCTCGGTGTGGTCCTGGACGGGCTCCTGGGTGGTCAGCGCCGCTCCTCCAACTGCTTGCAGGTCACGCAGAGCGTAGCGGACGGGAACGCGGCGAGCCGCTCCACGGGGATGGGGTTGCCGCACTTCTCACACCAGCCGTAGCCGCCCCCGTCGAGCCGCTCCAGCGCCCGCTCCACCTGCAGGATGCGATCGGCCAGGTTGTTGGCGATCGTGATCTCCTGCTCGCGCTCGCCGGTCTTGGTGCCGGTGTCGGCCTGGTCGTCGCCGGCGGAGTCGGTGAGCCGGTGCTGCTGCAGCTCGTGGATCTCCAGCATGGTCTGGTCGTGCTCTGCCTTGAGCTCGTCGCGCCGCTCGATCAGCGCCACGCGGATCTTCTCGGTCTCGGCTGCCGTACGCGTGCCACGGGCGGGCTTGGCCCCGGCGGTGGCGGTCTTCGCCGCGGTGGTCTTCGGTTCGGCGGTCTTGGCCATCGTGGCTCCCTCGGCCGCGCGCGCGGCGGTTGTGGTCGGCGCTTGCTTGCTGCTCGTCCGGCTGGCGTTCGTGCTGTTGATGCTCGCCATCGCGGTGTTCATCGTCCTGGCGTTCGTGCTTCTGTCCGGGGCCGCGGTCACCGGCCCCGCCTCCCCCGCCGAATCACCGGCCCGTCCGGCCGGTGCGGCGTTCTCGGTCTTGGAACGGGATGTCGTTCCGGCTTGCCTCGCAACGGGTTTCTGTGTTTTTGTCACAGTGGCACCACCCGTCACATCGGCGGCCTTACCCCGCCCGGCACCGCTTGCTGGCCAGCCTTTCGGCCCGGCATCAGCCCGCTCGGCCATGGCTCCCCCAGATGCAAAATGGGCGCGCGACGCGTCGTCGCGCACTCCAGTGGCTGGCAAGAATACGGAATGTACACGCGTCCGACAAACACGCCACACGCATTCCGACCAATTGGATCAGTTATTGGCGCCGGTCCTCGCCGTGTTCGGCAAACCAGCGGGCAAGTCTTCCGCGCCTGCTCACGGCCCGCAGCCTCCGCTCCGCGGCGTCGCGCACCTGCTCGGTGGTGACGATCAGGAGGCTGTCGCGGGTCTTCAGGCGGGTCTCGGGCGCCGGCACGAACGCACCGCCGTCACGCAGGACCAGCGTCACGACCGCACCGACAGGCAATCGTAACTCGTCCACGTGCACGCCGTTGAGCTTCGAGCCCGGCGGTACCTCGACCTGCAGCAGATCCGCCCCCATGCGCTCCAGCGGGGCCGCTTCGACCTGCAGGTCGGTCGCCTCGGCGGGCGCGGTGACCCCGAGGCGGCGGGCGACCGGGGGCAGCGTCACCCCCTGCGCCGCCGTGTAGATGACCACCAGCACGAACACCACGTTGAACACTTCCTGCGCCCCCGGCACCCCGGCCGAGAGCGGGATGGTGGCCAGCACCACCGGCACCGCCCCCCGCAGGCCGGCCCAGGACAGGAACGCCTGGTCGCGCCAGCCGAAGCCGGAGCGGGTCAGGGCGAACGGGGCGGCGCTGAGCAGCACCGACAGCGGGCGGGCCAGCAGCACCAGGACCAGGCCGACGACCAGGGCGGTCACCACGGCGCCGCCCAGCTGGCTGGGCGAGGCGAGCAGGCCCAGCAGCACGAACAGGCCGATCTGGGCGAGCCAGGCCAGCCCGTCGGCGAAGCCGAGCATCGCCCGCCGGTGCGGCAGGCGGGCGTTGCCGAGCACGACGCCGGTGACGTAGACGGCGAGGAAGCCCGAGGCGTGCGCGACCGCGCCGGCGGCGTAGGCGAGCACGGTCAGGCCGATCGCGGCGAGCGGGTACAGGCCCGCCGAGGGCAGCGCGGCCCGGCGCAGCGCCCAGGCGCCGCCGAAGCCGGCCAGCAGGCCGATCGCCGCGCCGGCGAGGAGCTCGTAGGCGACCAGGCCCAGCTGCTCGTACCACGGCCCCTGCCCGCCCAGCGGCGCGGAGAGCAGCACGACCAGGATGACCACCGGGGCGTCGTTGATGCCGGACTCCGCTTCCAGCAGCGCGGCGAGGCGCGGCCGGACCGGGACCCGGCGCAGGGTGCTGAAGACCGCGGCCGCGTCGGTGGAGGAGAGCACCGCGCCGTACAGCAGCGCCTGCTGCCACCCGATCCCCAGCGCGAAGTGGACGACCGCGCCGACCACCGCGACGCTCACCATCACCCCGAGGGTGGAGAGCACGACCGCGGGGCCGAGCACCGGGCGCAGGGTCGACCAGCGCGCGGTGAGCCCGCCCTCGGCGATGATCACGACGAGCGCGCAGATGCCCAGCGTCCGGGTGAGCTCGGCGTCGGCGAATTGAATGCCGAGCCCGGCCTCCCCGATCGCCACGCCGAGCAGCAGATAGACCAGCAGGCTCGGCAGGCCGAGACGCACCGACAGCCGCACCGCCCCGACGCACACCAGCAGAACCGCCGCGCCGACCAGCAGCGCGACGTTGAGCTCGTGACTCAACGGCGGCCCGCCAGCAGCTCAGCGACCCGCTCGGGCAGGCCCGCGGGTGGGTCCGCCAGCTCGACCAGCTTGTCCCGGCTCGCGGCGCCGGCCTTGAGGCGCAGTGCCGACGGGCGCACCCCGATCGCCGCCGCGAGGGCCTTCAGCGCGGCCTCGGTCGCCTGCCCGTCGACCGGGCGGGCACCCACCGCCACGACCACGGCGGGCCCATACGGCCCGGGGTGGCTACCGCCGACCGCGGTGCGGGAGGCACCGGGCCTGACACGGATCGCGATGGTGAGCACGCTTCATTGTGAGGGTTCACCCGATCGAGGTCGATCCCCCACCCGGCGAGATCTTTGCCGCACTCCCTAACGCCGGGCGGCGAGCAGCACGTCGTTGGGGGCGCACTGGCTGCACGGGGTGAAGCCGAGCTCGACCGCCTCGCCGGCCGGCAGCGGCTCGTGCTCGCGGCCCAGCAGGTGCGGGCAGCTCGGCACGTGGTAGCGGGGCCGGCCGTCGATCACGAGGACCTCGGCGTCCATGGCGGCGACGCGGGCGAGGTCGGCGGCCGAGGACTGCTGGATCGGCGGCTCGTCGGCCGGGTCCTCGTCGTCGTACTCGTCATCGTCGTACTCGTTGTCATCATTTGTGTAGGCGTCCGCGGGCTCGTAGCGACCCTGCTCGTAGCCGGGGGCGTGCTCGTCGTAACGGTGCTCGCCCTCGCCCTGCTGCGGGATGGCGGTCTCCGGCTCGTCGCGGACCGCGGCGATCATCGCGGTCTCGTCCGGCGCGGCGACCCGCGCTCCGGCGGAGGTTCCATAGGTCGTACCCGCGCGGGCCCCGGCCCCCACGGCCTGGCGCTCGGCGCGGCGGCCGTACTCCCCGGCGCCCGGGCGCTCCAGCCCGTCGGCGCCCAACTGCTCGTCGCCGAGGTGCTCGCTGTCCAGGCGGGAGGCGAGCGGGTCGTAGCGCTCCGAGGGCACCTGACGCCCGGTGCGGGTGCGGGCCGAGCGCGCGGCGGCCGCCTGGCGCCCGCCGACGATCAGGGCCACCGCGGCCAGCAGGCTCGCCCCGATCGACGCCACCAGCAGGGCGTCCGAGCCTTGCAGCAGGCCCAGCACGAGCAGGCCGACGGCCACCACGATCAGCAGCAGGCTTCCGACGATCACGGGCCCTGTCCCTCCGCGAAGCGAATCCCGGGGCGAGTCGCGCTGCCGGCCGGGCGAGTCTCTCTCAGCCGGTACAACGACCGAGACTGCCGGAAGTCTCCCAGAATGACCGGAGCCCCAGCCGAAAATTCGGCTGGGGCTCCGCGTGTCGCATTGACCGCTCAGCTGGTATGTGCCGGCACGTCACTCGTGCGGGTGGACCGGTCGGCGGGACCGCCGCCTCAGCGGCCGGCGCCCTCGTAGCCGCCCGCGATGCCGGCTGCGGCCAGGCCACCGCCGACGGCGGGACGGGCAGCACCCTCGCCGCGCTGCGCCATCTCGGCCTCGAGGCTCTGCTCGCGGCCGGTGAGGTCGCGCAGCTGGCTCTCCAGGTAGGCCTTCAGACGCGTGCGGTATTCCCGCTCGAACTGCTTGAGCTCCTCGATGTGCTTCTGCAGCGCGGTCCGCTTCGCGTCGAGGCCGCCCATGGCCTCCTGGTGGCGCTGACGGGCGTCGCGCTCGAGCGCGTCGGCCTTCGCCCGCGCGTCCCGGGTGACCTCCTCGGCCTTGGTGCGGGCCTCGGAGAGCAGCTTGTCGGCCTCGCGGCGCGCGTCGGACACGTGGTCGTCCGCGGTGCGCTGGGCCATCATGAGCACCCGCAGGGCCTGCTGCTCGCCGTCGCCGCCGCCGGCGCCACCGCCCTGGCCGCGGATCTGGTCGAGCTCCTGCTGCATGCCGCGGGCGGCCGCCTCGGCCGAGGACTTCTCCCGCTGGACGCGCTCGAACTGCGTCTTGAGGTCGGCGAGCTCCGCGGCCAGGCGGGGGTCGCCGCCGGCGCCGGGGGTCACACGGGCCGGGCCGCCGCCACCGCGCTCGAGCTGCGCGCGCAGCTCGTTGTTCTCTTCGATCAGCCGGGCGAGCTCACGCTCGACCTCGTCGAGGAAGGCGTCGACCTCCTCCTCGTCGTAGCCCCGCTTGCCGATCGGAGGCTTCTTGAAGGCGACGTTGTGAACGTCGGCCGGGGTCAGCGGCATCGAAACTCCTCGGGTCAGTTGCGGCCGCGTGGCCGCCGAGCGGTGCGTGTCACGAGAACGTCGCGATCAGCCGCCCTAACACGACGTACATCAGCACGAACAGGATAACCAGCAGCACAAGCGAAGACAGGTCCACGGCCACGGTACCAATACGCAGCGGACGAATCACCCGCCTCAACGCTTTGAGCGGCGGATCGGTGACGCTCCACACCACTTCCAGCGCCGCCGCGGCACCTCGGCCGGGCTGCCAGCGGCGTCCGAACTGCATGACATAGCCCATCACGAAGCGTGCGAGGAGCGCCACCAGGAACAGGTAGAGCAGCAGATGCACGATCTGCAAGGTGATGGACACCACGGCCGTTGAGTCCTCGCATCAGCTCTGGTTGAAGAACCCGCCCTCGGCGATCTTAGCTTTGTCCTCGGCGGTGACCTGGACATTTGCTGGCGAGAGCAGGAAGACTCGGTTGGTCACCCGCTCGAAGTTACCACGCAGGCCGAATACGAGCCCCGCCGCGAAGTCGACCAAACGTTTGGCATCCGCCTCGTCCATTTCGGTGAGGTTCATGATCACCGGAACGCCGTCGCGGAAGTGCTCACCGATCGTGCGCGCCTCGTTGTAGGTGGTGGGGTGCAGCGTGGTGATCGCGTAACGGCGATCGTCGCTGTCTTCCTCCACCGCCGCACGCTCACGCAGCTGGCTGGTGGTCGCGAGCGCGAGATTGTCGCGTGTCGGGTAGCTGATCGAGCTGCTCGGGCGCGTGATCGAACGCACGGTGCCGGTCCGGCTCGCGGCGCTCGCCTCGAGCCGCTCCGACGCCGAGAGCCGCTCGGAGGTGTTCAGCCGCTCCGAGGCCGAGAGGCGCTCCGAGGCCGACAGACGCTCGGACGCGCTCAGCCGCTCCGACGCCGTGCGGGATCGCGGCGCCGGCACCTCGTCGACGTCGTCATCCTCGTCGAGCAGGTCGTCGCCGTAACGGTAATGACGATCGTCGTAGCCGCGATCGTCCTCGTCCTCGACCAGACCGAGCCAGACGCCCGCCCTGCGCAGAGCACCCATGCGCGCTCCTCCGTCCACCGCCATGCGGCACTTCCCCCCGTTGTCGGTGCCACCGATCACGTTGTGCGACACCGCCCCGCCGGCGCAGAACCACACCCGTGTAGTTTTCCTTCGCGGCCAGGCTACCCCAGCGGGGTGCGTTTTCCGAGCAATGCGCTGCCGACACGGACATGTGTCGAGCCGTGCAGAATTGCGGATTCGAGGTCGTTGCTCATACCCGCCGAAATCCAGTCCGCCGCCCCGTCCGGACCGCAGAAACGCTGCCGAATCCGGGACGCGATCGCGGCGAGCCGGGCGAATGCCTCGTCCGGCTCCCAGCCCAGCGGCGCCACCGCCATGACGCCGCGCAGCGCGAGCCCCGCACTGGCGGCGATCGCCTCGGCGATCTTCTCCACCTGCCCGGTGAGCGCGCCGCCACGGTGCTCGTCGTCGTCCAGGCTGACCTGCACCAGGGCGCCGAGCGGGGCGGCCCGCCCGGCCTTGACCACGGCGTCCGCCAGGGCGTCCACCAGGCGCAGGCTGTCCACGGAGTGCACGACGTCGGCGTAGCCGGCCACCGAGCGCGCCTTGTTGCGCTGCAACTGGCCGACGAAGTGCCACCGCACGCCGGGCACGGCGGCGGCCTTGGGGGCCGCCTCCTGGTCCCGATTCTCCCCGACGTCGGTGATGCCCAGTTCGGCCAGCCGGGCCACGTCCTGCGCCGGGTAGGTCTTCGTGACGGCCACCAGGGTGACCGATTCCGGCTCGCGGCCGGCGGCGTGGCAGGCCGCGGCGATCCGCTCCCGCACCGAGGCGAGATTGGCCGCGATCTGGGCCGTGCGCGCGTCCACGAAAACCCCCTGATAAATGCCGATTGGGTAGGCCGCCTATGCGGCCTACCCAATTCAACCAGAGCTCATGCAGTGATCAATCACGCACCGTTCTTCAGAAAGTCCGGCACGTCGACGTCGTCGAAGAGGACCCGCCGGGGCGGCGGCGGGGCCTGGCGCTCCTGCGGCGCGGGCTCCTTGGGCTGGCTGTGCTGCGGCCCGTGCGGCGGGCGCGGGGCCCGGGCCTCGATCGGCCGGTACGCCGGGGCACCCCCGTCGAAGCCGGCCGCGATGACCGTGACGCGCACCTCGTCGCCGAGCGCGTCGTCGATCACCGCGCCGAAGATGATGTTGGCGTCCGGGTGGGCGGCGTCGGTGACCAGCTGGGCCGCGTCGTTGATCTCGAACAGGCCGAGGTCCGACCCGCCGGCGATGGACAGCAGCACGCCCCGCGCGCCGTCCATGCTCTGCTCCAGCAGCGGGCTGGAGATCGCCGACTCGGCCGCCTCGACCGCGCGGTTGTCGCCGCGGGCGCTGCCGATGCCCATGAGCGCGCTCCCGGCGCCGCTCATGACGCTCTTGACGTCGGCGAAGTCGAGGTTGATCAGGCCCGGCGTGGTGATCAGGTCGGTGATGCCCTGGACACCGGAGAGCAGCACCTGGTCGGCCTGGCGGAACGCGTCCATCATGCTGATGCCGCGGTCGCCGAGCGCGAGCAGCCGGTCGTTGGGGATCACGATGAGCGTGTCGCACTGGTTGCGCAGCTCCTCGATGCCCGCCTCGGCCTGAACCTGGCGGCGCTTGCCCTCGAACGAGAACGGCCGGGTGACCACGCCGATGGTCAGCGCGCCGAGCTTCCGCGCGATGTTGGCCACGACGGGCGCGCCGCCGGTGCCGGTGCCGCCGCCCTCGCCGCAGGTGACGAAGACCATGTCGGCGCCCTTGAGCACCTCTTCGATCTCGTCCCGGTGGTCCTCGGCCGCGTTCTTGCCGACATCGGGATTGGCGCCCGCACCCAGCCCGCGGGTCAGTTCCCGGCCGACGTCGAGCTTGACGTCGGCGTCGCTCATGAGCAGGGCCTGGGCGTCGGTGTTGATCGCGATGAACTCGACGCCCTTGAGGCCAACCTCGATCATGCGATTAACGGCGTTCACCCCGCCGCCGCCGATGCCGACGACCTTGATGACCGCGAGATAGTTGTGCGGATGTGTCATCGGACCACCTTTCCTTTCGAGGTTGGCGAGCGCCGATCCCCTCCGGAGTCGAGCACTGAATCCCGGTCCGATCCCCTGTGGGACCTGTCCCGAGCCCGACCCCCGCGACGGGCGGCGTCCGCCGATGCGAACGCACCGGATGGGGGTCCCGCAAACCCTCACCCTTTACTAGAGGCTTATAGTTATGTCAACTAATGCCTTATCGCAAGGTAAGGGCCCGACTGTCGTGATCCAAGGACCACGCCCCGGCGTGTCGGCGAATCGCGCGCGACTCGGCCGACGAATTCCCTAACGGCGCCGGGGTTGGGAGTGTGACGGGCCGTCCGCGGTCACTTCTCGAGCACCACTCCGGGTGCGCTGACGTCCAGCGTCCGGCCCGGTTCGATCGTCGTGCGCTCCAGGACCCGGACCTTGGCCTCGTTCTGGGTGGCGTCGCCCCAGATCACGGTCCGGCCGTCGGTCAGCTCCAGCCGCAGGCGGGTCGGCGACTCGGCGACGAGCGCGACCATCTGCGTCAGCACCGCCGGGGACAGCGCCCGGAGCACGGTCAGGGCGCCCGTCGTGGTGGCATCGCCCGGCTCGGGCTGGGCCACCCGGATCACCGGCAGGCCGGGCGGGGCCGCCTCGACCGGCAGGAACGCGACGCCCTCGGCGTCGAGCAGGGTGAAGCCGCCGACCTTGGGCACCACCGCGATCGCGGTCCGCTCGTGCACGGCGATCGTCAGCGTGTGCGGGTAGCGGGTGGCGACGCTCACCGTCCGGACCGCTTTGAGCTCGCGCACCCGCCGCTCGACGGCCGGCAGGTCGAGGCGGGGCAGCGGGGTGCCGTCTCGGACGGCGGCCGCCCCACGCACCGCGGCCGGGTCGAGCACGGAGACGCCGGAGACCTCGATGCGCCGCACGCCCAGGACCGGGGTGAGGTACACGAGCGCCGCCACCCCGCCGAGCAGCGCAACGACGCCGAGCGCCACGAGCCAGGGCAGCGCCGCGCGGATGCGGTGGCGCCGGGCCCGCCGCGCGAAGCGCCGCACCGACTGCGGCGCGCCGCGGGGAGCCAGGACCAGCCGCCACCCGCGCGTCTGCGTCACCCGATCAACCCTCTCCAGGCCGGCTTCAGCCGTCGGCCCGCGAGTGCCGGCCCACGTATCCCTCGGCCTCGCCGCCCTTGAGCGCCGCGAGCAGCTCCTCGCCCATGAGCGAGATCGGCGGCGCGCCCATGGTGACGACCACGTCGCCCTCGCGGACCCGGGCCACCACCTCGCCGGGCACGTCCTCCCAGGAGGACACGAAGACCTTGCGATCCTCGGGCAGGTCGACCGCGGCGGTGAGCGCCACGCCGCCCTCCCCCGGCTCGCGGACCTCGCCGGGCCCGAAGACCTCCATGATCACGGCCTCGTCGGCCAGCGACAGGCCCGCCGCGATCTCGGCCTGGAAGTCGCGGGTGCGGTACACCCGGTAGGGCTGGAACACCACCACGAGCCGCCCGTCGCCGGCCACATCGCGCAGCGTGCGCAGCGCCGCGGCGATCGGCACCGGGTGGTAGGCGTACTCGTCGTAGACCCGCACCCCGGCCTCGGCGCCCTTGAACTCGAAGCGCCGCCGCACGCCCGGGAACGTCGCCAGGGTCTCGATCGCGGTCTCGGCCGGCACTCCCAGCCGCAGCGCGGTGAGGATCGCGCCGGCCGCGTTGAGGCCCAGGTGGGCGCCCGGCACCGGCAGGAACACCTCGCCGAGCGAGACGCCGCCGTGGTGGGCCATGTAGCGCACCCCGGTGGCCGCGGAGCGCACCTCGCTGATGCGCAGGTCGGCGTCGGGCGCGATGCCGTAGGTGACCACGTCGATGCCGGCCGCGCGGGCCCGCACCGCCATCCGCATCGCCCCGGCGTCGTCGGCGCAGGTCACCACGAACCCGCCCGGCTGCACCCGGCCGCAGAACTCGACGAACGCGTCCTCGAGCCCCTGCAGGTCGCCGTAGGTGTTGAGGTGATCGGCGTCGATGTTGGTGACGACGGCGACGTGCGGGTCGTAAAGCAGGAACGAGCGGTCGCTCTCGTCGGCCTCGGCCACGAACAGCTCGCCGCTGCCGTGGTGAGCGTTGGAGCCGACCTCGGAGATCTCGCCGCCGATCACGAACGACGGGTCGAGCCCGGCGTGCTGGAGAATCAGCGTGATCATCGACGTGGTGGTGGTCTTGCCGTGCGTGCCGGCCACGGCGATGCTGCGCCGGCCGGTCATCGTCGCGGCCAGGGCCTGCGAGCGGTGCAGCACGCGCAGGCCCCGCTCGCGGGCGGTGACGAGCTCGATGTGGTCCTTGGGGATGGCGGTGGAGTACACCACCGTGTCCACCCCGTCCAGGTTGGACGGGGTGTGGGTGCGGTAGATGGTGCCGCCGAGCGCCTTGAGGGCCGCCAGGTGGGGCCACTCCTTGAGCTCGCTGCCCGAGGTCGGGATGCCGCGGGTCAGCAGCAGCCGGGCGAGCCCGCTCATGCCGACACCGCCGACGCCCACCAGGTGGACCCGGCCCAGCTCTTCCGCGGTGAGCCCGCGCTCGGGCTCCTCGTGAGCAGCCACTCCGCTTCGCTCCGTACTGCTCATGCCAGCCCCTCCGCTTCGCTCCGGTGCAGGCCTGAAACCCCTGAGCCCCTATGAGCGGCCACTCCGCTTCGCTCCGGACCGCTCATGCCCCGACCACCTTCAGCAAGTATCGGCGAAGGGCCTCATCGCCGTCGCGGCGGCCGTATCCGGCCGCCGCGCGGCTCATGGCGGCAAGCCGGGCGCCGTCGCGGACCAGCGGCACCACGGTCTGCGCGATCAGCTCGGGCGTCAGGTCACCGTCCTCGACGATCAGGCCGCCGCCGGCCTCGACCACGGGCAGCGCGTTGCGCCGCTGCTCGCCGTTGCCCCACGGCAGCGGCACGTAAACCGCCGGCATGCCGATCGCCGCGGTCTCGGCGCAGGTCATCGCGCCGCCGCGGCACAGGGCCAGGTCGGCGGCGGCGTAGCCGAGCTCCATCTCGGAGAGGAACTTGACGCGCACGTAGGGCGCCGCCAGCCCGGCCGGGACGTCGAAGTCCTCGTTGCGGGCGCCGATGATGTGCAGCACCTGGACGCCGGCCGAGGTGATCGCCTTGGCCGCGCCCGCCACCGCGTTGTTGATCGAGCGGGCGCCGGAGGACGCGCCGAAGACGAACAGCGTCGGCAGGTTCGGGTCGAGGCCGAAGTAGCGGCGGGCCTCGGCGCGGCGCGCGGCGCGGTCGAGGGTGGCGATGCTGCGCCGCAGGGGTACTCCCACCACCTCGGCGTGCGCCACGGCCGGCATCTGCCGCGCCTGATGGGGGAAGCCCAGCACGATGTGCCTGGTGACGCGCATGCCCATCTTGTTGGCCACGCCGATGGGCACGTTGACCTCGTGGATCACGGTCGGTGTCTTGCGCCGCCACGCCGCGAGGTAGGCCGGGACCGACACGTATCCCCCGAAGCCGACGACCGCGTCGGCGTTGACCTCGTCGAGGATGGCGCGGGTGGCCCGGGCCGCCTTCCACATCCGGTCCGGGGTGCGCACCAGGTTCAGGTTGACCGAGCGGGGCAGTTGGTAGGCCGGGACGTGCCGCAGGTCGTATCCGCGCGGCGGGATGAGGTCGTTCTCCATCCCGCTGGGCGAGCCGATACAGGTGATGCGGACGTCGGGGTCGTGCCTGCGCAGGCAGTCGGCGAAGGCGAGCAGCGGGTAGATGTGCCCACCCGTGCCTCCGCCGGCCAGCACCACCGAGCGCAGCGCTGCCATCAGGTGCTCCTTCCGCGGGGCGACCCGGTGAGGGTGGGCCGGCCCGCCGTGCGTGTCGAGGGGTCCGTGCCGTCGCCGTCCTCGCGGGCGCGCGGAAGCGGCGGCAACGGCGCCCAGAGTAGTCGCACCCATTTACGCGGCGGACGCGCGTGCATGGCTCGCGCGCAATCCGGCTCCGCGCGGGCGGCGGAGGTGAGGATGCCGGCGGCACCCAATGCGACCACCAGGGCACTCCCGCCGTCGGAGATGAACGGCAGGGGCAGGCCAGTGATCGGCATCAGGCCGACCACGCCGCCGATGTTGATGATCGCCTGGCCGACGAACCAGATCGTGATCGCGGCGGCGACCAGGCGGCGGAACGGGTCCTCGACGCGGCGGGCGATGCGCAGGCCGGTGTACGTGAGCATGCCGAAGACCAGCAGCACGACCATGCACCCGACCACGCCGAGCTCCTCGGCGACGATGGCGAAGATGAAGTCGTTGTGCGCGTTGGGCAGCCGGCCCCACTTGAGCTGGCCCTGACCGAGGCCGACGCCGAACCAGCCGCCGTCGGCGACCGCCCACAGGCCGCGCAGGTACTGGTAGCGCCCCGCCTTCGCGTCCGGGTCGATGCTCGGGTCGAAGAAGACCTTGAGCCGGTCCAGCCGGTAGTCCTTGTTCGCCGGCAGCAGGATGAGTGCGACCACGCCGGCGAGGAAGAACGAGCCGAGCCAGGCGAAGACCGGCAGCCGGGCCCCGGCCGCCCACAGCAGGCCGGTGAAGAGCACGACCATGCAGATCATCGAGCCGAGGTCGTTGTATCCGACGAGCAGCAGCAGGGTGACGGTCACCGGGAACAGCGGGATGAGCAGCTCGCGCCAGGTCATGATGGTCCGGCCCTTGCGCACGAGCAGGTCCGCGCCCCAGATGACCAGCGCCATCTTCGCCAGCTCGGCCGGCTGCAGCTGCAGGCTGCCGAGGTGCAGCCACAGGTCCTCGACCCAGATCGGGCCGAGATGGATCCAGCTGATCTTGGTGGCCCCCGGCGGCGTGCGGCGCGCGGAAAGCCAGCCCATGAGGTCGACGAAGCTCATGAGCGCGAACGCGGCGAGCAGCAGCGGGATCGCCACGGCGCGGAAGGTGCGCACCGGCAGCCGCTGGCAGACCCAGAACGCGCCCAGCCCGACCACCGCCGAGGCCGTCTGCTTGGCGATCGAGGTGAACGGGCTGCCCGTGGCGGCGTAGCTGCCGGCGCTGGTCACCGAGAAGACCATGACCAGGCCGATGAACACGAGCAGCCCGACGCTGGACAGCAGCAGGTAGTAGGACGCGAGCGGGCGGTCCAGCAGGCCGCGCAGCGAGCCGACCAGGTTGCCGAGCCACCCGCCGTCGCCCGGAACTTCCTCCCCATCGCTCCTCATGGGGCCATCATTCCGGCTGGAGCGCGCCGCCGCGCGCTACGACGCGCCGCTCATGACCCGCAGGAAGTCCGCGGCGAAGAGGCCGAGGGAGGCCGCCACGCCGAGGCCGGCGATGATCCAGAAGCGCACGACGATGTTGACCTCGCTCCATCCGGCCAGCTCGAAGTGGTGCTGGAGCGGGACCATCCGGAAGATGCGCTTGCCCGTCGTGCGGTACGAGCCGATCTGCATGACCCAGGTCACCACGATGATGACGAAGAGCAGGCCGAGCAGCGGCAGCAGCAGGATCGTCTTGGTGGCCACCGCGAGCCCGGCGATGAGCGAGCCGAGCGCCATCGAGCCGGTGTCGCCCATGAAGATCCGCGCCGGGGACGTGTTCCACCACAGGAAGCCCACCAGCGCGCCGACGGCGGCGCCGGCGATGAGGGCCATCTCCAGCGGGTCGCGCACGTCGTAGCAGTAGCCGGCCTGGTACGAGGCATCGGCGCACCAGTGCCGGTACTGCCAGAACGCGATCGCCATGTAGCTGACGAGCACCAGGATCGAGGTGCCCGTGGCCAGGCCGTCGAGGCCGTCGGTCAGGTTGACCGCGTTGGACATCGACATGACCACGAACACGAAGAAGATCACCGCGGCGATCTTGCCGATGTTGAGCCAGTCGACGTCGTGCACCCACGACAGCTTCGGGCTCGCCACGGTGGTGATCACCTGGCGGCCGGTCTGCGTCGCCGGCACGTAGAGCGCGATGGCACCGAAGATGGCGCCGATGAGCGCCTGGCCGATGAGCTTGCCGCGCTTGTTGAGCCCGTCGCTGTTGCGCTTGGCGACCTTGAGGTAGTCGTCCAGGAAGCCCAGCAGGCCGGTGAAGACGAACAGTCCGAGCAGCACCACGGCGGTGGCGGTCGGGCCGGTCGGGCGCAGCTGCTTGTCGGGCAGCGTGGTGAGCGCGATGTGGCCACCGGTGTAGGCCACCAACGTGGCGAAGATGAACACCACGCCGCCCATCGTGGGCGTGCCCTTCTTGCCCAGGTGGGTCTGCGGGCCCTCGCTACGGATCGGCTGGTCGGCCTTCAGGCGGGTGAAGTACTTGATCGCGATCGGCGTGCCGAACAGCGAGATGAGAAACGCCACGAAGGCCGCGACGAAGACGGCCCTCATTTGAAAGCACCTTCGGCGCGCAGGGCGTCGGCGACGTCCCAGGTCCGGTACCGCGATCCCTTGACGAGGACCACGTCGCGCGGAAGCAGCTCGGCGCGCAGCAGCGCCACGGCGGCCTCCTGATCGGTCACGAGCACCGAGTCTCCTCCCCAACTCGCCACGGCAGCCGCTCCGTCCAGGATCGGCGCGGCCTGCTCGCTGACGGCCACGAGACGATCGACGCCGAGCTCCGCGGCAAGGCGACCGACCTCCTCGTGCCCGGCTCGCTCGTAGCCGCCGAGCTCCGCCATGAAGCCGAGCACGGCGATCTTGCGCCGCCCGCCGGCCACCGCGACGAGCGCGCGCAGCGCGGCCGCCATGGACGCCGGGTTGGCGTTGAACGAGTCGTCGATGACCGTGACATCGTCGGCACGGTCGAAGACGTCCATCCTTCGGGACGACAAGCCCTCGAGATCGCCGAGTCCGGCGGCGATCTCGGCCGGCTGCATGCCGGCCAGCGCCGCGACGGCCGCGGCGTGCAGCGCGTTGCCGACGCAGTGGCGGCCCGCGACGTCGAGGCGGACCGTCGCCGCCGGCGCGCCCGGAATGTTCAGGGTGAAGCCGAACCGGCCCCGGTCGAGCGCCACGACGTCGCTCGCGCGGACCTCGGCGTCGGCGGCCTCGCCGGCCAGCAGCACGCGGGCCCCCGTGCGGGCCGCCATCGTCCGGACCCGCTCGTCGTCGGCGTTGAGCACCGCGACGCCACCCGGGCCCAGCGCCTCGACCAGCTCGCCCTTGGCCTGGGCGATGCCCTCGACCGAGCCGAACTCGGCGATGTGCGCGACGCCCACGTTGAGCACGACGGCGATGTCCGGAGGGGCGATCCGGCAGAGGTAGCGCAGGTGCCCGACCCCGCGTGCGCCCATCTCGAGGACCAGGAAGCGGGTCCGCTCATCGGCCTTGAGCACCGTGCAGGGCGTGCCGAGCTCGTTGTTCTCCGACCCGGCGGTGGCCACCGTCGGCCCGTGCGCGGACAGCAGCCGGGCGACGAGGTCCTTGGTGCTGGTCTTGCCCGACGAGCCGGTCAGCGCGACGACGGTCAGCCCGCCGGCCTCGTGGAGCCGATCCAGCACCGCCCGGGCCAGCAGCCCCAGCGCGTGGCGCGGGTCGTCGACCACGATCGTGGGCACGCCGGGGACCGCGCGGCTGCCGAGGACGCCGGTGGCGCCGTCGGCGATCGCCTTGGGGCCGAACTCGTGGGCGTCGACATTCGCCCCGGCGAAGGCCACGAAGAGGCTGCCGGGGCCGACCTTGCGGGAGTCGTACTCCACCGGGCCGTCGACGACCGCGGCCGCGTCGGCGTCATGCAGCTGCCCGCCGGCGATCGCCGCGATCTCGCCCAGGGTCATCGCGATCATGAGGCCGCCTCCCGCAGCGCCGCGGCCAGCTCGACCCGGTCGTCGAACGGCAGGATCTCGCCGCCGATCTCCTGGCCGCGCTCGTGCCCCTTGCCCAGCAGCGCCACCACGTCGCCGGGCTTGGCCTCGGCGACCGCGTAGGCAATCGCGTCGCGGCGCCCGCCGACCTCGACCACGCCGGCCGGGCCGTCCCCGGCGCCGGTCAGCACCTCCGCGCGGATCGCGGCCGGGTCCTCGGTGCGCGGGTTGTCGTCGGTAACGATCACCAGGTCGGCGCCCTGCGCGGCGGCGCGGCCCATGAGCGGGCGCTTGCCGCGGTCCCGGTCGCCGCCGGCGCCGACCACGCAGATCACCCGCCCGCCGCGCGCGGTGGCGAGCCCGCGAAGCGCCTTGAGCACCTCGACCATGGCGTCGGGCTTGTGCGCGTAGTCGACCACGCCGACCACCTCGCCGGGGACGTCGACGCGCTCCATCCGCCCGGGCGAGCCGGGCGCCTGCGCGACGGCCCGCGCGGCGACGTCGAGGTCGACGCCGACCGCGACGAGCGAGGCGACGGCGAGCAGCGCGTTGGCGACGTTGTGCCGCCCGGGCAGCTGGACGCCGCTGCGCACGGTGCGGCCGCGCCAGTGCACGTCGAAGGCCTGACCATAGCCGTCGGTGGTCACGCCGGAGACACCGAAGTCCGCGGAGTCCCCCTGAATCGGATGTTCACCCGCTACGGAGTAGGTCCAGGAGGTGGGCTTGCGCAGTCGCATTACCGACATATCGTCGAAGTTCAAGATCTCGACGGCGGCCCGGCCGTCGAACAGGCGCGCCTTGGCCGCGAAATACGCCTCCACGGACGGGTGGAAGTCCAGGTGGTCGAGGCCGAAGTTGGTGTATCCGGCGGCGGCGAAGCGGACACCGCCGACCCGCCCGACCTCCAGGGCGTGGCTGGAGACCTCCATCGCCACGGACTGTACGCCGCGCTCCAGGGCCGCGGCGAAGAGGGCGTGCAGGTCGGTCGCCTCCGGGGTGGTCCGGACGCTCTCGACGCTCAGGTCGCCCAGCCGGGTCTCGACGGTGCCGATCAGGCCGGTGACCTGACCGGCGGCGCGCAGCCCGGCCTCGATCAGGTAGGTGGTCGACGTCTTGCCCGCGGTGCCGGTGATGCCGACGGTCGTCAGGCGGCGGGTCGGCTCGCCGTACACCTTGGAGGCGACGTCGCCGAGCACGTCGCGGGGCTTGTCCACGACGATGAAAGGGATCCCGGCCTCGGGCCGCACGCCCGCCGGGTCGGTCAGGACCGCGACCGCGCCGCGCCGCAGCGCCTCGGGGATGAACTGCGCCCCGTGCACCCGTGCGCCGGGCAGGGCGGCATAGAGATCACCCGGAAGAACCGATGCGCTACTGTGTGTTACCCCAGTGACCGCGACATCTCCAGACTCGCCACCCAGCTCGGCGATGAGCACGGGGCGAACATTCCGCGGACGGGGATAGCCGGGCACGGGGTCAGACCCTACCCGCCCGGCCGTGGGGCTCATGAGCCGGTGTCACGGGTAGATCGAGAGCTTCGGCGGCTCGGTGCCGGTCGGGGTGACCCCGAAACTGGACAGCGTCAGCGCCATCATCTCCTTGAACGCGGGCGCGGCGACCGAGCCGCCCGCGCCGCCGGGCACGTGCGCGGTGACCGCGACCACGTAGCGCGGCGCCTCGGCCGGTGCCATGCCGATGAACGACACCACCTCACCCGGGGCGTAGCCGCCGTTCTGCGGCATCTTCGAGGTGCCGGTCTTGCCCGCGATCCGGTAGCCCGGGATGGCCGCCTGGCGGCCGGTGGCGTCGTCGAGCGTGGTCACGCCCTCGAGCATCACCCGCAGTTCCTGCGCGACCTTCGGGTCGAGCACCCGGCGGGTCTGCTGGGCCGGCGGCTTCGAGGCGGAGCCGTCCGGCGAGATGATCTTGCGGACCAGGGTCGGCTGGACGTAGAGGCCGTCGTTGGCGATCGTGCCGTACACCGCCGCCATCTGCATCGCTGTCGTGGCCACGCCGTTGCCGATCGGAATCGAGCCCGGGCTGGAGCCGCTCCACTGATTCGGCGGCAGCAACTGCCCGGGCGACTCGTTGGGCAGCCCGACGCCGGTGCGCGAGCCCAGGCCGAACTTCTTCTGGTACTCGTACAGCTTGTCCTTGCCGAGCCGGTCGGCCACGGCGATGGTGCCGACGTTGGAGGACAGCGCCAGGATGCCCGGGATGGTCATCGGGGTGCCATCCTTCTGCGGCGGGTGGTCGGTGTAGGTGGTGTCGCCCTTCTTCACCTTCGAGTTCACCGTGACCGCCGTCGTCGGGGTGATGATCCCTTCCTGGAGCGCCGCGCCCATGACGATCGCCTTGTGGATCGAGCCGGGGTCGAAGACCGTCGCGGTGCACTGGTCCTTGATCAGGTCCTTGTCGCTGGGCAGGGCGGCGGCGGCGAAGCCCGGGTAGCTGGCCATCGCCATCACCTCCATCGTGCGCGCGTCGAGCACGATGGCGGTGGCGAAGTCGGCCTTGAGCGGCCCCATGCGCTCGCCGAGGGCGCTCTGCACGGAGTACTGCAGATCCGCGTCGATGGTGAGCTCCACCGAGCTGCCCGGGCGGGCCGGCTTGAGCTCCTCGTAGCCGTACGGCAGCGGCTTGTCGAGGTCGCCCTCGCCGTGCTCGTAGATGTGCAGCCCGTCCACGCCGCGCAGCACCGAGTCGTACTGCTGCTCGATGCCCATCTGCCCGGACAGGTCGGTGCGCGAGGTGAAGCCGATGACGTTGGAGGCGAGGTCGTACCCGGGGATCTCGCGCCGCTCGTCGCGGGCGACCTTGAGCGCGCCGACACGCAGCGCCTCGATCCGGTCGCCGTCGGCCACGTCGATCTGGTGCACCAGGTACTCGAAGCGCGCGTTGGTCCTGCCGTCCGCGGTCTTGTGCGGGGTGATCTTGCGCAGGATGTCGGAGCGCGGCACGCCGTACTTGTCGAGGATCGCGAAGAGCTTGTCGGCCAGCGCCTCCGGGTCCTTGACCGCCATCGGGTCGGCGGCGACGTAGCGCGTCTCGATCGAGTGCACGAGGATCTTGCCGTTGCGGTCGAGGATCGAGCCGCGGGCGGCGGGCAGCACCGCGGGCACGAGGCGATCCTTGAGCCCCGCGGCGGCGTAGGCGCTGGCGTCGGTGAGCTGCAGCTGCACCAGGCGGCCGCCGATGACGACGAACATCGCCAGCGCGATCACGGTGGCCAGGCGCAGGCGGCGGCGCGGCTCGGCGAGCTTGGGCAGGCTGGTGCGGATCGGGCGGGCCAGCCGGGGTACGGTCACCCGGCTCTGCTTGTGCGGCTTCCTGAGCGGCGGGCTCTTCCTCGGCCCGAGCCGCTTCGCCGGCGCGGCCGCCGCCCGGCGCTGCCGCGGCGGCTCCTCGGCGGACTTCTGCGCGTTGCGCCGGATCGAGCGGACAGGTTCCTTACGGACGGGATCCTTGCGGTTCGGTTCCGCCCGGGTCGGATCCTTCCTCGTGGGGTCGGTCCGGCGCGGCTGCTCGCTGCGGCCGCCCTGGATGACCTCGAGGGCCGGGCGGAACGGGTCGCCCCGCCCGCCGGCCTCCACCGAGGCGTCGCGGACGGAGCGGCCACGCGGCGTGAACCGCTTCGCCTCCGACATCGTCCCGCGCAGCGACGGCTCCTCCGGCGCGCCGCCGCGGGAACGGGCGGAGGCACCGGCACCCCCCGCGCCGGCGCGACCGCCCGTTCGCTTCCGGCCGGCGTCACTCCCGGGGGTCGTGGCGGAGCGTCCGGCGCCCCCGCGCCGTTCGCTCGCGCCCCGTCGATCAGGAGTGTCGCCAGCCATGTCCCGACTTCCGTTCCTTCGTCCGCTGCGCAGCGATGGATCCCTGGCAGTTGCGTTTACTTGCTCGGACCAGGCATCTCGAGCTTGGTGCCGTCGGGCAGCACCAGGAAGGCCGGCGTGCGCGACGGCACGAGGCCCAGCTGCTTCGCCCGGGACGCGAGGGTGACCGGCGACTCCTTGTTGGCCAGGTCGCTGCGCAGCCGCTCCTCGTCGCGGTCGAGGCCGGCCTGCTTGGTCTTCAACGCGTCGAGCTTGAAGGCGTTCTCGGCGATCCGCGTGTTGAGCACGAGGATGCCGACGACGCCCGAGAGCACGAGCACGAGCACGAGCGCCACGAACGGCGCCCGCGGCGCGCTGACCGGCGCCGGCGGTGCCACCCGCAGCCCGGAGGACGACGGCCGGGCCTCCGGCTCCCGCCTCGGCCTGCTCGGCTGCCCGGCCTCGGGTGCGGTCGTGTCATGGATGATCTCGTGCTCCGGCTGGAGTGCCGTCGCGCCGTCGATGGGGTGGTCCCGTCGATGCTGCTCGAACTGCTCAGCGTCGCGCCCCGTGATCCGGCCCCCCGACCGCGGTGCACTCTGCTGACTCCTGCGCTGCCGGTTCGCCGGCAATGTCGTCACGTTCACTCACACCTCCCCCAGTGTGTCTGTCCGACTCCCAGACGGAGCCGGACGGTTCTTGCGTTCCACGGCGCGCAGCTTCACCGAAGCCGCGCGCGGGTTGGCCGCTGTTTCGGCCGCGCCGGGGAGCTCGGCCCCCCGGGTGAGCGCCCGCAGCTCCGGTTCGCTGCCGGGCGGCTCGAACGGCAGCTCGACCGGGACGGCCGAGCGGGTCCGCTCCGCGATCGCCCGTTTGACCAGTCGATCCTCGAGCGAGTGGTACGACAGCACGACCAGCCGCCCCCCGGGCCGCAGCGCGGAGAGCGCCGCGGGGATCGCCCGCTCGAGGACCGCGAGCTCGCGGTTGACCTCGATGCGCAGCGCCTGGAAGGTGCGTTTGGCCGGATGGCCGCCGGTGCGCCGGGCGGGTGCGGGAATGGACTCGCGGACGAGCTCGGCGAGGCGGGCCGAGCTGGCCAGCGGCGAGGTCTCCCGTTCCCGGACGATCGACGCGGCGATGCGGGAGGCGAACTTCTCCTCCCCGTACACGCGCAGGACCCGGGTCAGCTCGCCGTGGCTGTAGGTGTTGAGCACCTCGGCCGCGGTCGTGCCGGTCGTGGGGTCCATGCGCATGTCCAGTGGTGCGTCCCGGGCGTAGGCGAAGCCGCGCTCGGCCTCGTCGAGCTGCATCGACGAGACGCCCAGGTCGAACAGTCCGGCGTCGATCCCCTCGCCGCCGAGGATCTCGGGCAGCTCGTCGTAGACGGCGTGCACGAGGCGGATCCGGTCGGCGAACGGCGCCAGCCGCTCCCCCGCCAGGCGCAGGGCCTGCGGGTCGCGGTCCAGGCCCAGCAGCCGGGCCTGCGGGTGCGCCAGCAGCACCGCCTCGGCGTGGCCGCCGAGGCCGAGCGTGGCGTCGAGATACAGCGCGCCCGGCCGGGTCAGCGCCGGGGACAGCAGCTCGAGGCAGCGCTCGAGCAGCACGGGCACGTGAACGTCCCGCTCCCCCATCGTCGACCCCCTGCCGGCGGCGGGTTCGCGGCCCGCCGTGGTGCTTTCAGTGCCGCCGTGCCCGGCGGTGCCGTAAGTGCGCGAGCGCCGTACCGCCAGCTCCCCATCCGCCCCCGCCCTGGCGCCGGGGAAGTGGCGTCAGGACTTCGAGAAACTCTGAGCGGCTGGAGAGCTGCCGGTACGGCGGCCTCAAAGTCGGTAACTGCAGTTGGACCTCACAGCCCTCCCGGCAGCACCCCCTCCTCGATGCCCGCGAAGTCCTCCTCGCTCTCGGCGAGGTAGGTGTCCCACGCCTGCCGGTCCCAGATCTCTACCCGGGTGCTCGCCCCGATCACCACGAGGTCGCGGTCCAGCCCGGCATACTCACGCAGATGCTGCGGGATGGTGACCCGGCCCTGGCGGTCGGGAACCTCGTCGTGGGCGCTGGCGAAGAACACCCGGCTGTAGGCCCGGGCGGCCTTGTGCGTCATCGGTGTGGCGCGAAGCTGTTCGGCGATCCGGGCGAACTCGGCGCCGGGGAACACGTAGAGGCAGCGCTCCTGTCCCTTGGTGATCACGACACCTCCCGCCAGCTCGTCCCGAAACTTGGCCGGCAGGATCAACCGGCCCTTGTCGTCGAGACGGGGAGTGTGGGTGCCCAGAAACACGCGGCATCCACCCCTTCCCACCGCGAACGGTCCCCCCGGGGCCGGCCGAGCCCCCCGGCTCCGCCATCGCGCTCCACTGTACTCCACTTCCCTCCACCGTCAACGGAAAACCGCCCGATCCGGCGCGGCCGCCTGTGAAGAATTCCCACGTCAAATGGGGTGGAGCCGGGTGGAGGAGCCCGGGCGTACCCGATCGGCGGAGGGCGTTCTCCGCGCCCCAGAAAACCGACATAAGCCCCAGCAAGGCGGAGTTCCCCGCAGGGAGGGGCTTGACAGGGGCCGCGGTGGAGGAAAGTGGGGCGGTCGCGGGGAACCTGTGGACCCGTTGGGGGGTGTCGCGCGCTGCGGGTAGGGTCAGCGCATCGCCAACACCGTGGAAGCGAGATGACGGACAACAAGCTGCCGATGCGGGCCAAGCTCGCCACCTCACTGTCGCGCGGTGCTGCCGCGCTGTCACGCGCCACCGGACGGGGCGACGGATCGGTCATCGGCGGCCGGATCGGCCTCATGATCGACCCGAACCTGCTCGCCGAGCTCGCCGCCGGCCGGGAGATCGCGCTCGTCTCGGGCACCAACGGCAAGACGACCACGACCCGGCTCACGGCCGCCGCGATGGGCGTGCTCGGCCCCGTCGCCACCAACAGCCTGGGCGCCAACATGCCGACCGGGCACACCTCGGCGCTGGCCAAGGCCGGCGCCACGCCGTATGCGGTGCTCGAGGTCGACGAGCACTACCTCAAGCAGGTGCTGGACCAGACCCGCCCGAAGGTCGTCGCGCTGCTCAACCTCAGCCGCGACCAGCTGGACCGGGCCAAGGAGGTCGCCATGATGGCGGCCCTGTGGCGCGACGCGCTGCCCGGCCGGGGCCTGCACCTCGTCGCCAACGCCGACGACCCGATGGTGGTCTGGGCCGCGGGCAAGGCCGTGGCCCAGGGCACCCCGGTCACGTGGGTCGCGGCCGGCCAGCGCTTCCACGACGACTCCTGGGTGTGCCCGGAGTGCGGCGCCTCGATCGAGCGCAACGGCGAGCAGTGGGCCTGCGTGGAGGGCAACCTGACCCGGCCGGTCCCCCACTGGACGGTCAGCGGGGACGGGGTGGTCGACAACACGGGGACGTACCACCAGATCACCCTGCAGCTGCCCGGCCGGGTGAACCGCGCCAACGCGGCGACCGCTCTGGCCGTCGCCGCGCACTTCGGCGTGCCGTCCGCGAAGGCGGTCCCGGAGCTGGCCAAGGTCGCCTCGGTCGCCGGCCGCTACGCCACCGTCCAACGCGACGGGCGCGTCATCCGGCTGCTGCTGGCCAAGAACCCGGCCGGCTGGCTGGAGTCCTTCGACATGGCCGAGGACGTGCCCACCCTGCTGTCCATCAACGCCCGCGACCCCGACGGCCTGGACACGTCGTGGCTCTACGACGTCGACTTCTCCTCGCTGCGGGGCCGCCGCGTGCTCATCACCGGCGACCGGGCCATGGACCTCGCCGTGCGCCTGGAGGTCAACGAGGTGGCGTTCGAGCCGGTGCGCTCGTTCGGCCAGGCCCTGTCGCTGGTGCCCCCCGGCCGCCTCGAGGTCATCGCCAACTACAGCGCCTTCCAGGACATCCGAGCGGAGCTGGACCGTGTCAACTGAGTCGCATCTGCGCCTGATCTGGCTGTATCCCGATCTGCTGTCCACCTACGGCGACCGCGGCAACCTGCTCATCCTGGCCCGCCGCGCCGACCTGCGGGGCCTGCCGGTGCAGTGCGCCGAGGTGCGCGCCGACCACCCGGTGCCGGCCGACGGCGACGTGTATCTCATCGGCGGCGGCGAGGACGGCCCGCAGGCGCTGGCCGCGCAGCGCCTGAGCAACGACGGCGGCCTGCGCCGCGCCGTGGAGCGGGGCGCGACGGTCTTCGCGGTCTGCGCCGGATACCAGCTCCTGGGGCACTCGTTCTTCGCGAAGGGGGCGAAGTACCCCGGCCTGGGGCTGCTGGACATCGACTCGGACCGCGGCGAGTCCCGCGCCGTCGGCGAGCTGGCGGGCGAGGTGCATCCGGCGCTGGGCCTGCCGACGCTGACCGGGTTCGAGAACCACGGCGGCCGCACCCACCTCGGCCCGGGGGTGAAGCCCCTCGCCCGGGTGACGACGGGGATCGGCAACGACGGGCAGTCCGAGGGGGCCTGGAACGGGCGGATCCTCGGCACCTACTCCCACGGGCCGGCGCTGGCGCGCAACCCCGCGATCGCGGACCTGCTGCTGCGCTGGGCCACGGGCCTGACGATGGAGCCGATCAACGACCGCTGGCCGACGGCGCTGCGCAACGAGCGCCTGACCGCCGTCGCCAGGTAGCTCCTACTCCGCCGCCGCGTCCAGGGCGGGGCCCAGCGGGGCCAGCGCGGCGCGCATCAGATCGGGCAGCGAGCCCGTCGGCACGACCAGGCCGGTCGCCGACGGGCTCGTTGTTGTCTGCTGCAGCCAGCGGCTCAGGGCGAGGCGGGCGGCGGCGCCGACGCTGGCGGCCAGGACCTCGGCGGTCGCGGGATCGACGCCCGAGCGCTCGGCGATCGCCGCGGCCAGGGGCTCCTCGATCGCCGACACGATCTGCACGTAGGTCGCGCGCAGGGCCGGGCTCGCGGTGATCATCAGCAGCGCACGGGCGGACTCCGGGGCCGGGTCCAGGTGCTGCCCCACCACGGCGTCGGTGACCGCCGCGGACAACGGGACCTCCGGCGGGCGGGCCATGACGGCGGCCGCCACGCGGGACTGGCGCTCGGCGGTGACCGCGGCGACGATCGCGTGCTCGCGGCTGGCGAAGTAGTTGTTGTACGTCCGCGGGGAGACGCCCGCCGCCTCGGCGATGTCGTCGACGCGCACATTGTCCGGGCCGTGCTCCAGGGCCAGCCGCAGCGCCGCCTCGCGCAGGGCCGTCCGCGTCGCCTCTTTCTTGCGCTCCCGCAGTCCCATCCGTTCAGTCTGCCAGTATTTCTGCGTGCACGCAAAGTTGCGTACACGCAATTTTTATGCGTACCGTCGAGAGGCCACCCGAACGGAAGGGACCACACGATGCGGGCCAAGGGCATGACGTACGACACCGGCTTCGTCCACAAGGGCCGGAGCTCCCGCGAGCGCTTCGACGCCGGGCTGGTCGAGCGGGAGCTGAGAATCATCCGCGACGACCTGCACTGCACCGCGGTGCAGCTCGTCGGCGGCGACCCCGAGCGGCTGGAGCTCGCCGGGCACCTCGCGGCGGGGCTCGGGCTGGAGGTGTGGTTCTCGCCGTACCCGCTGGAGCTGACGCCCGAGCGGATCCGCGCGCTGCTGCTGGACTGCGCCGAGCGGGCCGAGCGGCTGCGGGCCGGCGGAGCCGAGGTCGTGTTCGTCGCCGGGGTCGAGCTGACCATCATGAACCGCGGCTTCATCGAGGGCGACGACATCGAGGCGCGGCTCGGGCGGCTGTTCGGCGACCGCACGCTGATCGCCGAGCTGGGCGGGCGCCTCGATGCGTTCTTCGCCGCGGTCGTGCCGGCGATCCGGCAACGCTTCCACGGCAAGGTGACGTACGCGGCGATTCCGCTGGAGAACCCGGACTGGGACCGGTTCGACTTCGTGGCCCTCGAACTCATCCGGTCGGCGGCCGTCGCCGGGCAGTTCCGGGAGGGGGTGCGGTCGCTGGTCGCGCGGGGCAAGCCGGTCGCGGCGACCGGATTCGGCACCGCGACCTGGCGCGGGGCGGGCGACGACGCGCCGCGCAGCATGGAGATCGTCGAGCACGACCCGGCCACGGGCCTGCCGGTGCGGGTGAAGGACGGCTACGAGCGGGACGAGGCCGGGCAGGCGGCGTACCTGCGCGAGCTGCTGGAGATCTTCGACTCCGAAGGCGTCGACAGCGCGTTCGTGTATCTCTTCGCGCTCTACAACTACCCGCACCGGCCCGACGACCCGCGGCAGGACCTCGACCTGGCCGGCGTCGGCATCGTGAAGGTGTACGAGGACCGCGACGGCTCGACGTATCCGGGCCTGCCCTGGGAGCCCAAGGCCGCGTTCGCCGCGGTCGCCGAGCACTACAGGGCGTGACCGAGGGCCGGCCCCGGGGCGGGGCCGGCCCTCGACCCGGTGTCAGACGACGACGGAGACCATGCGGCCGGCGACGACGATGACCTTCTTCGGGGTCTTGCCCGCCAACTGCTCCGCCACCGCGTCCAGGGCCGCCGCGCGGACCGTGGCCTCGTCGGCGTCGGCCGCCACGTCGAACGTGCCGCGGACCTTGCCGTTGACCTGGACCGGGTACGTCACCGACTCCGCGACCAGGAACGCGGGGTCGGCGACCGGGAAGCCGGCGTAGGCGACCGAGGTCTCGTTGCCCAGCCGCTGCCACAGCTCCTCGGACAGGTGCGGGGCGAACGGCGCGATCATGCGCACCAGCGGGTCGGCGACCTCGCGGGGGGTGCCGGCCGAGGCGACCTGGGTGACCCGGTTGGTCAGCTCGATCATCTTGGCGATGGCGGTGTTGAAGCGCATCTCCTCGATGTCGGCGCGGACGCCGTCGACCACCCGGTGCAGCAACCGGCGGGTCTGCTCGTCCGGCGCGTCGTCGGTGACCCGCAGGGCGTCGGTCTGCTCGTCGACGACCAGTCGCCAGACCCGCTGCAGGAACCGCTGGGCGCCGACGACCGCACGGGTCTCCCACGGGCGGGAGACGTCCAGCGGGCCCATCGACATCTCGTAGACGCGGAAGGTGTCGGCGCCGTACCGCTCGCACATCTCGTCGGGCGTGACGACGTTCTTCAGCGACTTGCCCATCTTGCCGTACTCCCGGCTGACCTCCGCCTCGCCGAAGAAGTACTTGCCGGGCTGACGCTCCTCGACCCGCTCGGCCTCGACGTACACGCCGCGGGCGTCCTTGTACGCGTACGCCTGGATGTAGCCCTGGTTGAACAGCTTGCGGAACGGCTCCTCGGACGACACGAAACCGCGGTCGAACAGCACCTTGTGCCAGAAGCGCGCGTACAGCAGGTGCAGCACCGCGTGCTCGACGCCGCCGACGTACAGGTCGACGCCGCCGACGTCGCCGGGCTGCTGCGGGCCCATCCAGTAGCGCTCGTTGGCCGGGTCGACCAGCTTCGTGGCGTTGGCCGGGTCCAGATAGCGCAGCTCGTACCAGCTCGAGCCGGCCCACTGCGGCATCACGTTGGTCTCGCGGGTATACGTCCGCGGCCCGTCACCCAGGTCCAGGGTGACCTCGACCCACTCCTTGGCGCGCGACAGCGGCGTCTCGGGCATGCTGTCGGCGTCGTCGACGTCGAACGTGCGCGGCGAGAAGTCCTCCACGTCGGGCAGGGTCACCGGCAGCATCGACTCCGGCAGCGCGATCGGCATCCCGGTCTCGTCGTAGACGATCGGGAAGGGCTCGCCCCAGTAGCGCTGGCGGCTGAACAGCCAGTCGCGCAGCCGGTAGGTGATGGCGCCGACGCCGTGGCCGTTCGCCTCCAGCCACTCGATCATCTTCGCCTTGGCCTCGGCCACGCGCAGCCCGTCCAGGCTGAATCCGTCAGGTGCGGTGGAGTTGATGGCCGGGCCCTCGCCCGTATAGGCCTTGCCGTCGAAGCCCTCCGCCGGCTGCACGGTGCGGATGATCGGCAGGTCGAAGACCTCGGCGAACTCCCAGTCGCGCTCGTCCTGGCCGGGGACCGCCATGATCGCGCCGGTGCCGTAGCCGGCCAGCACGTAGTCGGCGATGAAGACCGGGATGCTGCGCCCGCCGACCGGGTTGGTCGCATACGCCCCGGTGAAGACGCCCGTCTTCTCCTTGGCGTCGGCCTGGCGCTCGACGTCGGTCTTGGCCGCGGCGAACGCGCGGTAGGCCGCGACCGCCTCGGCCGGGCTCGCCGCGCCGCCGGTCCACTTCTCATTGGTGCCCTCGGGCCAGGCGGCCGGCACGATCGAATCGACCAGCGCGTGCTCCGGGGCCAGCACCATGTAGGTGGCGCCGAACAGCGTGTCGGGGCGGGTGGTGAAGGCCCGGATCGACTCGCCGGACTGCAGGGTGAAGTCGACGTGCGCGCCCCGGGACCGGCCGATCCAGTTGCGCTGCATGGCCTTGACCTTCTCCGGCCAGTCCAGCCGGTCCAGGTCGTCCAGCAGGCGGTCACCGTAGGCGGTGATGCGCATCATCCACTGGCGCAGGCTGCGCTTGAAGACCGGGAAGTTGCCCCGCTCGCTGCGCCCGTCCGGGGTGACCTCCTCGTTGGCCAGCACCGTGCCCAGGCCCGGGCACCAGTTGACCGGGGCCTCGGAGATGTAGGCCAGCCGGTGGTCGTCGACGATCTGGCGCCGCTCGACCGCGCTCAGCGCGTCCCAGGCGCGGCCGTCGGGCGTGACCCGCGTGCCGGCGGCGAACTCCTCGACCAGCTCCTCGATCGGGCGGGCCTTGCCCTGCTCCGCGTCGAACCACGAGTTGAAGATCTTCAGGAAGATCCACTGGGTCCAGTGGTAGAACTCGGTGTCCGTGGTGGCGACGCTGCGCCGGTCGTCGTAGGCCAGGCCCAGGCGGCGCAGCTGGGTGCGGTACCGCTCGATGTTCGCCTCGGTCGTGGTCCGCGGGTGCGTGCCGGTCTGCACCGCGTACTGCTCGGCGGGCAGGCCGAACGAGTCGAACCCCATCGGGTGCAGCACGTTGTAGCCGGCCATGCGGAAGTAACGCGTGTAGCAGTCCGTGCCGATGTACCCCAGCGGGTGCCCGACGTGCAGCCCGGCGCCCGACGGGTAGGGGAACATGTCCATCACGTACAGCTTCGGCGCGCCGGCGCGCGGGTGGTTCGGGTCGCTGAGCGGGCCGGTCGGGTTCGGCGCGTGGAAGGTGCCGTGCTCGGACCAGTAGTCCTGCCAGCACGCCTCGATATCCGCCGCCATCGCCGCGGTGTACCGGTACGGCGGGATGTCGACCGCTCCGTCGGTCACTGCCTCGCTCATGACTGTCGCCACCCTAGGTCTCGGGTATGGTCTGGGATCTTCCCTAGCATTGTCCGGGCATGAAAAAACCCCTCACGCAGGAGGGGTCGCCGCGCTGTCGCGAGTTGGATTCGCGTCAGCACGGCTCGCTAAGAAGCGAGAACACCCGAGTCATACCCGCAGTGTACCGCAGGCCGCGAGGCGTTTCCCGGCCCACCCATCGAGAGATCACGCTGCGCTAGTGCATGCTCACAATGAGTGATCCGCCGCCGTCGCAGATCACGTCGTACCGCAGCCGCTGGCCCGCCTTGCGCAACTCGACCCGCGCCTTGGTGTGCACGCCCAGGTCGGCCTGGACCAGCTCGGCGGCCGGACGCACCTGCAGCACGCTGACCTTCTTCCCGGCGCAGGCGGCCACGACCACGCCCCCGCCGATCGGCACGCTCGTGCCCGCCGGCGGCACACCGCCCTGGTCGTCCCCGTCCTCGTCCTCGGCGCGCACGGGCGTGATCGCGGGTGTCGGCGCCGCCGCGGCCGGCGTCGGGTCGGTGACGGCGGATGCAGAGATAATAGGAATGGGGGACGCCGGATCGGCGCTGACCTGGGGTGCGCCGTCGGAGCCGGCCAGCGCGACGGCCGTGACCAGCGCGGCGACGCCGGTCAGGGCGCCGACGCCGAGCAGGACACGGCGGCGGGCGCCGGGGCGCTCGGCCGGCTCGGTCGCGTCCGGGGAGACGCCCGGCAGCAGGGGCAGCGGCACGAGCCGCGTGGTGTGCTCCGGCTCCGGCTCGCCCGGCGCGGGCTGCTGCGGTACGACCGAGAAACGCGCAACGATGCCCGCGGCCCGGGCCAGCCGGGCGGCGACCACGACGGCCTCCGGGCGGTCCGCCGGGTTCTTGGCCAGGCACCGCATGCACAGCTCGCGCACGCCGGGCGGGAGGTCGGGGATCTCGGGCAGGGGCGCCGGCGCGACGCTGACGTGCGCGGCGACCATCTGCGTCGTCGTCTCGCCGTTCCAGGGCAGCCGGCCGGTCAGGCAGCGGTACAGCAGGAGCCCGAACGCGTACACGTCGCTCGCGGGCGTGACCGACCCGGACATCAGGCGCTCGGGGGCCAGGTAGGCCGGGGTCCCCAGCACCTGCTCGGCGTCGTCCTCGTCGGGGATGCCGACGATCCCGACGATGCCGAAGTCGAGGACCTTCGCCGCGTCCGGGGTGAGCATGACGTTGGCCGGCTTGACGTCACGGTGCACCAGGCCCTCGGCGTGGGCGGCGGCCAGGCCCGCGGCGACCTCGGCGCAGATGCGCACGGCCACGGGCGGGGGCAGCGGGCCGCCGCGGAGGCGCTCGGCGAGGCTCGGGCCGCGCAACAGCTCCATGACGACGAACGGGGCGTGATCCGAAGTCTCGCCGTAGTCGTACACATTGGTGATGTTCGGATGTGTCAGACGCGCGGCCGCACGGGCCTCCAGCCGGATCCGCCGGCGCCAGTCGGCGTCCCCGGCGAGGCGGGCGGCGAGCACCTTGACCGCGACCTGCCGGCCCAGCACCCGGTCGTGGGCCCGCCAGACCACCGACATGCCCCCCCTCCCCCAGCCGCTCGGCGAGGAGGTACCGGCCGTTCAGAAGTTGTCCGGCGTCCACGGGCCCCAGTTTGCCCCAATCGACGGCGGCCGACACGCTGAGCGCCCGTTTACCGGGGTTTTGCACGGGTACGTCCGGGCGTTGCAAAAACTCGCCGCGCCGGGCCGGGCGGGATGTCCGCAATCGGCTAATTCCCGTCCGGCGCCACGTCGATTCCCCCGCTAGCCTGAGGGGGTACGACGGCTTGGTTGCACGCCGATGACAACGTTTTCCTGCAACCGGGCGGTTCACCTATGGGTCTTACACCTAACGGTGGCCACGGCACGATCATGAGGAGGCCAGTTGACCAGGCACCGCACGTTCGAGGAACTCGGCGCCCCGCTACCAGCGCCCGAGTTCCGCGCCGCGACCGATGCGATCGTCGCCAACATCGAACAGGTCATCGAGGGCAAGACCGCGACGGTGCGGCTCGCTCTCGCGGTTCTGCTCGCTGAGGGCCACCTCCTCATCGAAGATGTTCCCGGCGTCGGCAAGACCAAACTCGCCAAGGCGCTCGCCCGCTCGATCGACTGCTCGGTCCGGCGCATCCAGTTCACGCCCGACCTGCTGCCCTCGGACGTGACGGGCGTGAGTGTGTACAACCAGGAGACCCGCGACTTCGAGTTCAAGCCGGGCGCGGTGTTCGCCAACATCGTCGTCGGCGACGAGATCAACCGGGCCTCGCCCAAGACCCAGTCGGCGCTGCTGGAGAGCATGGAGGAGCGGCAGGTCACCATCGACGGCGCGACGTATCCGCTGCAGGTGCCCTTCATGGTCGTGGCCACCCAGAACCCGATCGAGATGGAGGGCACGTATCCGCTGCCCGAAGCCCAGCGCGACCGCTTCACCGCCCGGATCGCGATGGGCTACCCCGACATGGGTGCGGAGCTGGCCATGCTCGACGTCCACGGCCGCCACGACGCGCTGGACGACCTCGCCCCCGTCTCCGACGCCTCGACGATGCGCCGGATGATCGCCACGGTCCGCGACGTGCACGTCGCCGACGCTGTGAAGCAGTACGCGGTCAACATCGTCACCGCCACCCGCGAGTCCGGCGAGCTGCGCCTCGGCGCCTCCCCCCGCGCCACGCTGCAGCTGCTGCGCACCGCCCGGGCCGTCGCCGCCATCGAGGGGCGCGAGTTCGTGCTCCCCGACGACCTGCAGGCGCTCGCCGTGCCGGTCCTCGCCCACCGCGTCATCCCCACGGCCGAGGCCCAGCTGTCGCGCCGCACGACGGACGCGATCATCGCCGAGCTCGTGCACCGGCTGCCGCTGCCGTCGGATCGCCAGCAGCGCTCGCCGTATGACACCCGGCCGCCACGGCCGCAGCAGTACGGGGGCCGCTGAGCATGCGAGAGGCGCTGCGGGGGCTCACCACCCGGGGCCGTAGCTTCCTGGCCGCCGCCGCAGCGGCCCTCATCGCCGCGCTGATCCTCGGCGAGCGCGACCTGTTGCGCGTGGCGCTGCTGCTCGCCGCGCTGCCCCTGCTCTCGGCGGCCTACGTCGGGCGGACCCGCTACCGCCTGTCGTGCAGCCGCACCCTCGACCCGCACCGCGTCCAGGTCGGCGCGAGCGCGCGGGTCATCCTGCGCCTGCAGAACCTGTCCCGGCTGCCGACCGGCACGATGCTGCTGGAGGACCGGCTGCCTTACGCGCTGGGCAGCCGGCCGCGCCTGGTGCTGGAGCGGCTCGGCGCGCACCAGGCCAGCTCGGTGGCCTACACGGTGCGCGCCGACGTGCGCGGCCGTTACGAGGTCGGCCCGCTGGTCGTGCGCCTGACCGACCCGTTCGGGCTGTGCGAGCTGACCCGGGCCTTCCCGTCCGTGGACCGCCTCACCGTCATCCCGCAGGTCGTGCCGCTGCCCTCGGTCCGCCTCGCCGGCGAGTTCGCCGGCTCCGGGGAGAGCCGGGCCCGGTCGGTGGCCGTGCACGGCGAGGACGACGCGGCGACGCGGGAGTATCGCTACGGCGACGACCTGCGCCGGGTGCACTGGCGCTCCACGGCCCGCACCGGCGAGCTCATGGTCCGCCGCGAGGAGCAGCCGTGGGAGAGCCGCGCCACGGTCGTGCTCGACACCCGCGCCGCCGCCCACCGCGGCGAGGGCCCGACGGCGAGCTTCGAGTGGGCGGTCTCGGCGGCGGCGAGCATCGCGGTGCACCTGCGGCACGCGGGGTACAAGATGCGGCTCGTCACCGACGCCGGCGTGGACGTCGACGCGACCGAGATCGACGGCGACGGCCCCCTGCTCGACCAGCTCGCCGACGTGCGGCTGGCCCAGCGCGGCGACATCGCCGCGCTCATCGAGCGCGTCCGGCGGCGCAGCGACGGCGGCCTGATCATCGGCATCTTCGGGATGCTGTCCTCGGCCGAGGCGGAGCTGCTGGCCTCGTTCCGCTCCAACAACGCGACCTGCGTCGCGCTGTTCATCGACTCCTCGACCTGGCTCAATCTGCCCACGGCGGCGCGCGAGGAGGCCGACCAGGCGCACGGCGTCGCGTCGCTCGCGCTGCTGCGCAGCGGGTGGCGGGTCGTGGAAGTGCCGCACGGGGCCAAACTGCCGGCCCTGTGGCCGCAGACCGGTCGGGGTTCGCAGGGATTCGCCTGGCGGGCCGCGTCCGCGGAGAGCGTCGCTGGGGGCGTCCGGTGAACCAACGCAAGCACCTGACGCTGATCGCGGCCGGCTCGGCGTTCCTCGCGTCGCTGCCGCTGGTCAACGTCTTCGACCACTACACCTGGGCGATCCGGGCCTTCCTGGTCGTCGCGGTCATGGCCGGCGTCGGGCTGCTCGTGCGCGGCCTGCGCGCGCCGGCCTGGGCGCCGACGGCGGCGATGGCCCTGACCGGGCTGGTCTCGCTCACCTGGCTCTTCCCCAGCCACGAGGAGTTCCTCGGGATCATCCCGTCGCCGGGCACGATCGCGCACTTCGGCTCCCTGCTGCGCACGGCGTCGGAGGAGATGAGCGAATACGCGACGCCGGTGGGCGACCGGGAGGGCTTCCTCTTCCTGGCCGCGCTCGGCGTCGCCGCCGTGGCGCTGCTCGTGGACTTCTTCGCGGTCGTCATCCGCCGGCCCGCGCTCGCCGGCCTGCCGATGCTCGCCATCTACTCGGTGCCGGTCACCGTCGACACCGACACCACCAACCCGATACCGTTCGCGCTCGGCGCCATCGGCTTCCTGTGGCTGCTGGTCACCGACAACGTCGACCGGGTACGCCGCTTCGGCCGCCGCTTCACCGGCGACGGGCGCGACGTGGACCTGTGGGAGCCCTCGCCGCTCGCCGCGGCCGGCCAGCGCCTCGGCGCGATCAGCGTCGCCGCGGCCGTGTTCATCCCGCTCATACCGTTCGCGATGCCCGCCGGGGTGCTCGACACGTTCGGCGCGGGCGCCGGCGGCGGGGGCGGCTCCGGGATCGGCAACGGGCGCAACGGCAAGTCGGTGAGCATGTTCGCGCTGCTGTCCGGCCAGCTCAACCGGGACAAGGCGTTCGACATGGTCAAGGTGACCAACATCGACGACGACCACCCGTTCTACCTGCGCTTCAACGTGCTCGAGGAGCTCACCTCGAAGGGCTTCGGGCCCAAGCCGATCACCGGCGGCGGGCCGGTCAACAACGGCTTCGGCAAGCCCGAGTGGGGCCCATCGGTGAAGTCGAGCACCCACCAGGCCAAGATCGAGGTCACCAACGAGCTCGCGATCAGCTTCATGCCGATCTACACCTGGCCGACCAAGGTCGACAAGCTCAGCAACCAGTGGGCCTTCGACCCCAAGACCGCGGTGGTGTACTCCAACAAGGACACGACGGCCAAGAAGAGCTTCAACATCACCTACCAGCGCGCGGAGCTCACGCCCGAGCAGCTGCGCGAGGCCGGGCCGCTCAACGCCAACGACCCGCTGCTGAAGGACCTCGCCACGGCCCCGGCCAACACGTTCGTCAAGAACAAGGTCGAGGAGCTGACCAAGGGCAAGAACAACGAGTACGACAAGGTCAAGGCGATCTACGACTTCTTCTCGCCGGACAACGGGTTCCAGTACGACACCACGACCGGCGCGGACACGAGCGGCACCAAGATCGTCGACTTCCTGCAGAACAAGCGCGGGTACTGCGCCCAATACGCGGCGGCGTTCGGCTGGCTGCTGCGCGAGGCGAAGATCCCGGCGCGGGTGGCGTTCGGCTTCGCCCGGGGCGGCAACCGCACCGGCAACACGATGACGCTCACCAACTTCAACCTGCACGCCTGGACCGAGGTGTACTTCCCCGGCTTCGGCTGGCTGCCCTTCGACGCGACCCCGTCCACCTCGATCAGCGGGTCGGTCGCCACGTCGTACCTGCCGGCCGCGGGCGCCGTCACCGGCGACGACCCGGTCGACCGCCCCGGCAACGATCCGCGCGCACAGAGCTCCGAGTCGGCCGCGCCGACCACGACCGGCGCGCACGACAACCCGGGCGACACGTCGACGACCGACGGGGACGAGCAGCGTTCGACGCTCGCCCGCGCGGGGAACTTCGTGATGAGCGCGTACGGCGTCTCGCTCATCACCATGCTGACCCTGGCCCTGCTCCTGGCCGCGCCCGGCCTGGCCCGCACGCGGACCCGGCGCCGGCGCCTCACCGTCGCCGAGCCCGTCGCCTCCTTCTCCCCCACCCTGAGCGCCGACGGCCCCGTCATGACCGTCATTCCCGACGAGCGCACGATGGGCGTGGCGCGCGACGAGGCCCACCGCGCGTGGGACGAGCTCATCGACACGATGGTCGACTACCGCATTCCGGTCGACGAGGCGGAGACGCCCCGGGCGACGGTCGAGCGGCTCGTGAAGAAGGAGCGGCTGCGCGACCAGGCCGAGTCCGGGGTCCGGCTCATCAGCACCGCGGAGGAGCACGCCCGGTATGCCCGGCAGCCGCTCACCGGGGGCGAGCTGCGCTCCGCGATCTCGGCCGTGGAGTCGTCCTTCGCGGCGAACGCGACCCGCCAGGTCCGCCTCTCGGCCCGGCTGCTGCCCCCGTCGGTCCTGCGCCGCTGGCGCACGGGCTTCTCGACGCGCTCGAGCTCGGCGACCCTGGCGATCGGCCGGTCATGGGACGCCCTGATGCGCACCCTGAGCATCCGCCGCATCGTGGCCCGCCGCACCGACCGGTAGCCCCCTGTTCCACCCGGCCGGGGCGCCCCCTTCCCCACCGAGCCTCGCGCCCCGGCCGCCCCATCTCACGATCACCACGCATCCACCTCGATCACCGCGAACGCGCCCCTGCTCGCCCGGTGCCCACTCTCGCCTCGGCCGCCGCCGGTCCGGGCTTTTCGCGGCCGGGCGCCGTAGGCTCGTCCTCAACGTGTCGCTGCGGGACGGGCGCCGATCGAGGCCGCGTCAGCCATCGCCAGATCGCGGACCTTTCCGCGGGCAGCGGCCTTCTCCCTGGCCGCCACGGACTCGAACCCCGAACCAATGGATCAAAAGTCCGAAGTGGACGATCAACTAGCGCAAAGCCAAGCCCAACAAGGAAAAGTCCGCGAAGGGCCCTCACGCCCGAGTTGATCCGGCAACGTCCGCACGGGCCCCGCAGTCTCGCCGACAGCCGGTTCCGCAGCGACAAGACGACTACGGTGGGTGACAGCCCGACCGGTGGGACTGCCTGCACTCATCTGTCGATGTGCGGATACCCCGTGCCGTCCCAGCGCCGACTGCGGTACAGGCTCAACCGCCCCGGCAGCGCTCGTGAACACCGAGGACCGGGTATGTCTATGGGTGCCGGCAGCCGGCGGCGATTCGGCTACGGCACCTCTTCCACGCCGTTTTCGGTTCCGCTGTCGGTGAGTGGAACCGATAGCATGCCCGGGATCCGCCGGTCATAGCGTTCGATCTCCAGCTCGGCCTTGCGCACCTCCAGCGCGGTCTGCCGGTTCTGCTCCTCAGCCAGCTTCGCCTTCGCCTGCTCCAACTTGACCTTCTCCTTGGCCATCGCCAATTTGAACCTGTGCCGGCGGGACTGGAGGTGCTGGACGAACCCGGCGGTACTGCCGCTGAAGAGGAACAGGAATATGACGATGTACCAGAACACGTCGTCGAACTTCACAGCACCTCCATAGGAGGGGACACTTTCCTGGGCGAATCGACGCAACCGCGATGCGGCAAGGCCACCATACGGGGATGCGTCAAGTTCGATGGCCCGATGGCGGCAAGTCATCGCCGAGGGCGAGGACGCTGGCGACTACGTTGCTCGTCTAGCAGTCGGCGGCACCGCCAGGCCGGCTCCGACGACACGCCCTCTGGAAATGTCCCGATCCGCCGCGATCCGGCGCGACGGGTCGGATGGTCACAGTCCGGCCTTGGCCTGCCGCCAGAGGCGCAAGGCGCGGTGACACAGAGGCTGGGGCAGCCGTGGAGAGTTGCGCGTTTCGGCCAGCACGTCGAGTAGGCCGTCGCTCGGCCAGCCGGATTCGAGCCACGTGAGGGCAAGGGCCGGCCAGTAGTGGCCCCACGCGGTCAGCGCGAACCGCAGCAGCGCAGGTCGTGACCGAGGACGCTCACGAAGTACACGGCGGCGGCCACCGGCTCCGAGACGAACGCGACGCGGCCCAGTCCCGCCCGCTCGGCCGCCTCGGCCAGGATGCTTCGACGGACCGGACCCCACCCAGCCGGGTGGGTCAGTACGACCGTGCCGGGCAAGCCGCCGGCGACCCGCTCGGCCTCCGACCCGACCCGGGCCAGCACTGCGGAGATCATCTCAACTACGGGTACGTCACGCGGACCGGCCAGCCGCCGCGACCGTGCTGGACGTGCCGAAGTCGATGCCCAGCCGGTACCCGTTCAATGCCACCCGATCACGATAGAAACACCGCGCCACTGGCGAAACACCCGTTCGGCCGCATCACGGTCTCACGCCGGTTGTCGGTCGTGGTTGGCTGGCATCCCGATCCGCTACCGGCCAACACCCAGACGTGAAACCGGTCCGCGATTCGTTGATCAGCTGCGCGCTCATGCCGCTCCCAGCGTGCTGCGCTCATATGCGGCGTAGTGCACCGGTGCCGCTACTCGGACTGCGTAGTCAGTTGCGACCCGACCGCGTACGGCTCCTGCAGCGGCCCTACGCCGTCGCCGCGTCGGTGGAGATCGCGGGTGAGCGTCGATACAAATCGAGCGGTTGTGGCGGTGTCAGGCTTGGGGTTGGTGCCACTGGCAGCGCCCCCGGCATCAGGCCCGAAACAGCGTCTGAGGTGGCGTCGATTTTGCGCGCCGGTCGGCGTTGTCCGGGTCGAGGGCGGCGACAGGATGGGAGAACACAGCCGGCGCCGGCCGCGGCGTCGACACGGCCGGTGAGGGCGCGGACAGCCCAGCCGCCGGCTCGGGCGGTCCTGCTGCCTGGAGATGGTTGACGGCTTCGGCTGCCGACAGCGCGCCGGAGGTGACGGCTTGCCACAGGCTGGTGCTGCCCGCCGGTGTGACGACGGTGTGCTGCTGCAACGCGGCCGGGCTGATGCCGTGGGCATGCAGCCGGGCAGCGGCCGCCGGATCCAGATCCTTCCAGGCGCGCACCGTCTCGGCGGTGAACCCATGCGCGGCCCATTGCCCGGCCAGCGCGGTGACCCGGTCGCGGACATGCTCCGGAATCACATCCCGATCACCGATCCGGTCGCCCAGCAGCGCGCGGGCAAGCTCGGTGAGCCCGGCAATCGGCACCCAACTGACCGGCGAGTCAACCTCTCGCCCACGAGCGTTCATCGTCGTTGCCCGGCACGCGAACGGACAATCAGACCGAATTCCATGCAACTATGATCCCTCATCGCGCCACCCGACAGGCACGCGCCCCACCAGCACGCCGATCACGCACACAACCAGACCGCGACCATCGGCGGTCCGCACACGCTTTCGGGCCCGAGCGGGAACTCATCCACCCACGCGGCATAGACCGGCTGGCTTGATCAAGTGCGCGGACATGCCGCGAAGCGCTCGTTACCGAACGTGATGTCGACGCCATTCGGCGGCAGAACCGCCGATAACCCCTCTCGCGGTGAGGCGCTGCACGCCGTCTACGCCGCTGGGCCGCCGACGGGCCGTAAATGCTCGACCTTGACGACGACACGCAGTTATACGGATTCAGTGCGGACGTACCTTTTCAGTGCAGACGTGCCTTGAGGGTCGCGAACTCCTCCTCGCTGATCGCCCCGGCGTCGCGCAGGCTGACGAGCCGGGCCAGCGCCTGCGTCCGGTCCTCCGTCGCCCGGTCCGGCGTGGGTCCGGGCGGGGTCACGAAAACGGCAGCGCCCTCCGGCGAGACGGTCCGGGACTGCGTCCGGTCATACGTGTCCCATTTCAGCTGCGCGGTGCGGCGCTGCATAGCCTCGATGTCGAACCGAGGGTCACCAGTGAGATCGAAGATGACCTTGAGCGTGTTGGGGTCATACTTCACCGAGACCAGGTCCGCCTCGGCCGGCTTGCGCTCGACGATGTAGAAACGCTCGCGCACCTCCGCCCGGAACGCCGCCCGGTCCCCCGGGCGAACCTCCAGGATGAAGTCGTACTTCTGCCAGCTGCCGTTGCCGCCGAGGGCCGATCCTTCCCGGACCGACAGCACCAGTGCCTGAGCGGTGAGGCCATGCTTGCGGATTCGGCGCTGGTCGAACATCTCAGGACCTCATGTCGCTCGAAACCGAATGGGGGTCAACGTCGCGCCGGTCGGGCATCGGCGAAGATCCGTTGTCCAGGCCGGATCGCTGGTGTGGCCGCGACCATAAGATCAATGTACGCCACGCCCCGGAGCCGGGCACCAATGTGTAGACCGCTGAACTTGTCAGCCTCTGCCTGACGCCGCATCCCGATCGTGGCAATCAACAGGCCCACCGCAAAGCCCAAGACCCCGCCCACCGCGCCGGCGCCGAAAGTCCGTCAGGTCTCGCGTGTTGTCGCCGACCACCAAGTTCTCAACAAGGTAATTGCCGAGGACGGCGGTCGCGGGAGCGGCCGGATGTGCCCAGTACGGCGCGCTCACCGAGGCCAGCAGCAGGCCGGCACACAGGCACAACATGCCACTGAGAGCGAAGTTCGGCACCTGTGCCAGCAGGTCGGCCGGCGTCGCGTCGCCGAGCGAACTCGTGCTCCGTGCGGCAATAGCCGCTTACCTCGGCCGCTACCGCGGTCAGTACCGGCTGCACAGCGATTCAGACCTGCGCGCTCACCGACGTCACCGTGCAGGAGCTCGACCCGGCCGAGCGCTACGACGGCGGTCGCTACCGCTGTGCCGGGCCCCTCGTCCTCGACCACAGCGGGGCGCCTTCGGCCACACCGTGCGGGTGGTCCCGCGCTACGACCTGCTCAACTCGGTGAAGAGCTGGGGATCGCGGCCGCTCAGTCGTCGACGGCCTGTACCGCGGCAGCGATCGGCTCGAGCCCCGCGATCAGCTCGTCGAGCTCGTCCGCGCTGAGCACGTCGTACGCCGGCGCCGCCAGCTCGTCGGTGAGGACCTCGATCCGCTCCCTGGTCTCCCGGCCGGCGTCGGTGAACCCGCCGGCGGCGTCCACCAGGCCGCGGCCACGCAGCCCGTCGATGACAACGGCCAGCTGTGCCTTGGGCAGGTGGTGGATCCGGCCGAACTCCTCCGCCCTCATGCCGAGGGAGACAGCGAGCAGGACGTGGGCCTCGGTGCCGCCGATGCCATGCGCGAGGAGGGCGGCGTTGTGGCCGTCCCCGCGGTGCTCCCGCAGCAGCGTCGCCGCGTGCCAGAGCCTGGCCACCGGCTCCTCGGGCACGTCGAGCGCCCGAAGCCCGGCGTACAGCGCTCGGCCCTCGGTCGGCGCGCTGAGCGCCGCTCGGGTGGCAAGGTCGGCGACCCGCACCAGACCCGGGGATTCGGCGAACTCCCCGATCATCTGCCGCAGCGCAGCGGCGCTGCCCCGCTCCCGCACGGCGATCGCCTCCTGCGGGGTGATCTTCCCCCAGACCCAGGGGATGTGGCGCGCCACCTCGCCGTCGGCGAAGTTGTAGAAGACCGCGTGTACCACCCCGGCCGGTGCCAGCCCCAGCGGCGCGGCCCGGCCCGCGAAGTATCCGTCCCAGTAGTTGCGCATGCCGAGGGCCAGGAACGCCTCGTTCACCACCTCGGAGAAGGTGACGGTGGCGATCGGCTCGACGAGCTCGAACATGCGGTGGATCTTGGCCTGTGAGTGTGGCATCGTCGGCATCTCCTGTGGTCGTGACAGCGCCCTTATGGGCGGCGTCTCACCCAAGCTACGAACAGCGCGGCCCGGATCCGACAACTCCGGTCGACATCAACCCAGCCAAGATCAGCCTTACTCTCATGCCGCGAGTGTCGCGCAGCGACAGGACTGCGGGCGAGTAGCCGACAGCGACATTGAAGTCCTCCTCGTCGCCGTCACCGTTGCACTCGCAGACCATGACGGCCGGCTTCATGGTATCGCAGTATTCCCCGCTGTCCGCGATGAAGTGCTCAGCACCGCAGCCCCGGCAGACGCGCCCTGGGCCATCGCGTACGCAGCCAGATCTTCGACACTCTCGCCCGTCGGCCACCCGCCAACCTCACTGATCACCCCGGCCATTCTCGTTCTCCCAAGGCCAGGGCATGGTGTTGGCCACCCGACCATTTGACCGGCTGCGCGGTCATGCCGCGGCAGGAGGTCCGGCGTTCATCACCACTGGTCACGCACCGTGATATATAGCTGCGTTTCCTGCCCCCAGCGCCCGTGTCGAGCCCCCGGGTGATCTTGTCCTGCGTGCCGCAGTGGCGGCTTACCCTCCTACCGTCACCGGCGCTCCGCGCCGCGTTGGTGGATGATCCGCTCAGCCAGACGTACGCAGCGGCGGGAGGCCCAGCGTCACGAGGAAGCGATCCGTCTTGATCTCGACGAAGATGTCCGCGTCGTCGCGCTCTTCCTCTTCCTCATCGTCGGGGTCGTCGTCCTCCGCTCCAAGGTCCTCGGCAAGGTACGGCCGAAGACTGGCCATCTTGGCGTCACGGTCCGCGTCCGTCGCACCAACCTGTACGCGCGCCCACCAGGCGGCTAGGCCTGCGGCCTCCCGGTGCGTATCTGTCGGGAGTGACGCATTCGGGTCCTCAAAGTATGTGCGGGGCGTGAAGCCGAGGTAGGCCACGCCGCTGCCGGGTCCGGCGGGCGAGTACGTAATCGTGGCGATGTCGCTGTCATGGATATCAACGTGGAGCCAGTATTCGGCGTCCGCCGCGACGATGTTGCCGGACTCTGCGTCCATCCAGGACTGCCCGTCAAACAGAAATGCGCCGAAGTAGCCCATGCCGTCTGTCCCCCAAAACCGCGCAAATGGACCGATCCTGCGATGGTCGCACGAGTCGCTCCGGCTGCCTTGATCGGGTGCGCGCACATGCCGCCGTTGGTGCGCGGCCGGGGTGGTGCAGGTCAGGCGCCGAAGCCTGCGTAGCGGCCTCCGTAGCGGCGTGCGAGGGCTGTCAGCTGCGCCACCCGGGCATGATGGGCCGGGTCGGGCGGCAGGTCGGGGAATGCTGCGGCGATGTGTCGCCGACTCGGGGGGATGGGTCGCTCGAGCGATTGCTCGCTGGCCTGGCCGCCGAGGTCGGTCAAGCTCGCGATGCATGCGGCCACGGTTTCGGGCTCGTTTGGGAGGTCAAGGTAGTAGGTGGTTCGCCGTGGCGACGGCTCCGGGTAGTCGCCGCACTCTTCCGACATCGCCCAATGCATGCGTTGGCACAGATCGGCCAGCAAGGCATTCATCTCGCCGGCCGAGGCGCCGTCAGGCAACGGTCCGTGGTCGGTGAGGCGGCTGAGCAGACGGCGCACCAGGTCCGGCGGGAGCTCGTCGGCCATGAGGTGACCGTGGACGGTCACCAACACGCCGAACAGGGCCTGCAGATCCGACATGGGCAGTGCTCGAGTGTGCGACTGCATACACGCCACGGTAGTGACCCCGGCTCACCTCATTGCTCGCCAACGTCAGCCGTCACCCGGGGTTGAATGCACCGTCGTGCCGCTGATCGATCCTTACGCGTAGTGAGGTTTAACGGATCTGAGACAGGACGCTGACGATGGCAGCGACTACGTCGAAGGACGCTGGGCCCTTGCCTCGAATCCACAGCAGAGGTGGGAATCCGCCGCGGACCCATCCCGAAGGGGGTAGCTCGAGAGGCCATGGCAGGCCGGGAGTGAGCGTGGTTGCCTCGAAGTCGAAGAAGTCGATCTCATCGTGGGGCAGCCGATGCATGGCGAAGTAGTGGATGTCGCGGATGGACAGGGCCATCTCCGGTTCGGATGGATCGGGCGCAAGCTGAGCTCCATGGCGTCATCCGCGCCGGTGACCGAGAAGGATAGGTGGTCGAGCCCGTACCCTTGGAACGACGCAAGTGCGTCATGGACGGGGGCGAACGCGTCGAGGTTGTCGCTCACCGCACAAATTGTCCGGTGCCCCGGCCACCCCGAGCACCGTCACCCGCCATGGCCGGACTTCTGGTCCCCGTCAGCGGTTTGACCAGAAACATCACCACTGGAGCGACCCGACTCCAAACTCCCAAGGCTTGATCAGCCTCGCACAAGTAGCCGCTATGGTGCGCGGTCCTCAGGACTGGTCAACGGGGCTCGCTGTAGCCGTGTGCAACCAACACGGCGAGGAGCCGTTCCCGCCATGCCTTCTGGTCTGCGTCGCGCCAGCGGTGGCGCTGCGGGCACTCCCAGTTCGGCGGCTCATCACCGACGATGCAGCCGCCGAGCGCCAGTTGCCGGGCGGCGGCGGCATCAAACGCTTCCGGGACCGGCAAGCCAAACATCAACGGCACACCCGGCCCGCCGCACTCTGGACAAGCTGAGGTCACGTCGGAAGCGTAACCGTCCGACGCCCTCATCTGCCGCCGTGGGTGTGCGGCGCACCGACGAGCGCTTGTCGCAGCAAGTGACGAGCTTCCCGGCGCTGACCCTTCCTGTCCTGCCGATGGGCTGTTGTGCGCTGAGGCGGCAGGCCGGGCCGAAGAAGGTTACGGGCGCGCGTCGAGGATGTCGACGACGAAGCGTAGCGGGCCAGCCGGGGCCCCGGGGGGCGGGTCTGTGCCATATGCCATTTGCAGCGGGATGTCGAGCTGGACCCGACTGCCGACCCGCACCCCGATCAACCCGCGGTCCCAGCCCTCGATGACCTGGTTGATCTGCCCCAGCTGCGCCAGTCCGACGACCACGTCGAGCGTGGCGTTGCGCGACCACGATGAGTCGAACACCTTGCCGTCGCGGAGTGTCGCACCGACGTAGTTGGTGGTGATCGTCTGGCCGGGCGTGACCGCGGAGCAGGCCCCTTGGATCAGCACGGTTACCACCAAGTCTCTGGGATCGGCTGTCCCCGCGATGACACTCGGCGCGGTGGCGAGGCGCTCGTCGAACCCGGCGAGCAACGGCGGGAACCCCCCGTCTGGCTTGTGTCCACAGGACGAAGCGCTCGGACTCGGCGACGCGATCGTACGCGCGGTGCTCCGCTCGCTACCGGACCGCCGGGCGCAGCCAGTCCCTGCGGTGAGGAGCAGTGCAACAACAGCGGCGGCGACCAGCGGACGGGGGCGGATGAGCATGTCGAGCTGTATACCAGGAGGCACGTGATTGGACAGCCCCATGCTGCCGACGGTCTGCGAGCGCACACCCTTCCCTCTGGTCCAACATGTCGGATACGACAGCTCGACGCCCTCATCTAGCCGCGATTCGCGACCCGCGCGGAACCGGCGGCAGCACGACGGCCGGGAGGCATGCCCGTGGGCAACGGCGGACCCGGACCACTCTGACCCGTTGCGGCCGCCAGGAGGCGACCGCCACGCTCGGACGAGGGTCGTCGCCCAGCCCCTCGTCCAAGTAACCCCGCGCTCCTGCGCCGATGCCGGCAGAACCGAAACAGTGTCGAGTTGCGACCCCTATCGAGCTTGCCGCTACAGTCGCCGTCATGCCGGCCACGTTCCCGTCGCACGCCGCCGCCGTACTGCCGCTGAAACTGTGGCGTCCGGACGTGTTCGACGGCGTCGCGCTGGTGATCGGGGCCGCGGCACCGGACCTGCCGTACGCCGCCGGCGGATGCCGGCCGCCCTACACGTACGGACACACCTGGTGGGGCGCGCTCCTTTCCGTACCGGCCAGCGTTGCGGCCACCCGGCTCGTACGCTGGGCGGCGCCCACCGTCGCGGCGCATCTGCCGGCCCTGGGCCAATTCGCCGCCCGCGACTACGGCGCGCTCGGGGGTGTGCGGCACCCATGGTGGGTCACCGCCGGATCGGCGCTGCTCGGGGCCGCCAGCCACATCGCCTGGGACCATGTCACGCACGCCTGCGTGCCCGGCACCCGAGTCGGTCTGCCCGCGCTGCGCCGCGAGGTGCTGCCCGGGGTGCCGTGGTGGATGCCCCTGCACCTGGCCTCCAGCGCCGCGGGCGCGGCGGGCTGGGTGGCCCTGTCGGCCCGGATCGGCCAACGTCGGCGAATCCGCGCCTGGCACGGCGCGGCGCCCGCGGTACCACCGCGACCGGCACAGTTCTGGGGTGCGGCCGCCGCGGCCGCCGCGGCCGGTACCGCCGCCGCGGTTCTCGCCCCGGCCACCCGCGAGCGGATCGTGCCGTTTCTACCACCGCTGCCTCGCCCGGCGGTCCTTTCGGCCCGGATGCTCGGCGTCACCGCCACAGCCCTGCTTACCGCGACGGCCGTACACCGCGCATTGACACGACCACGCCGAAGACACCCATAGCCACCAACGACCGAACAAGCACCTCGGCCGGGAACACCCGCTCAACCGGTGCCGAGAGCCAAGGTCAACTGCACGCACATGGCTTGATATGCCGGTAATCCTCGTTCGCCAGGAACGCGCCTACGTCCCCGCCGGGGCGACCCAATGGGTTGCGTGAGCCAGCACACTGGCAGGCTGGCTCGTCGCCGCCGCAGCCATCGCCGGCGTCAGCCGCCGCCGGTCGAGAAGTTGACCATCGCAAGTACGAATGTGAACACCACACCCCTGAACCAACGAACGTGTTAACGGACGCCCGATCATGCCGGGGAGCATGATGGACCCGCAGCTGTTCGGGGTGCGGATCTGCCGAATTGAGTGCGGTCAGTGTGTTCGGGTCTCCCAGACGGGCTGCTGGGGCTCGTCGTTGTGCACGATGATGTCGACGTGATCGGTCGGGCGGACCGTAGCGAAGTAGAACTGTTGGGAGGGGATGTAACGCTCGCGCCAGCGCCGTTCGACTTCGGCCTGGGATGACACCCGGCGCTCTCGGATCACGGCACGATCCACGGTCTTCTCGAGTGCCGTCGACACGAAGATGCGCAGATCCCACCGATCAATCAGTTCCGGGCGCATGAGGAAGACGCCGTCGAAGACCAGTACGGCGTCGGCGGGGGCGGTCGTGACCGGCGGGGACAGCGCAGTATCCGCTGTGCGGTCGTAGACCGCGTATTGGAAGCGTCGATCTCCGCCCGGGCCGAGCGGATCGAGCAGAACCCGGTTCAGCGCGTCGTAGTCGTGGGTGTCGAAGTAGCAGCCTTCGGCCGAGTACTCGCCGCGCGGATAGCGCTGCGCCCGGGGGAAGAGGAAATCGTCGATCGTCGCGCGGATGACGTCGCGGCCCTGTGTGCGCAAGACAACGGCCAGCTCGTCGGCGAGCGTGGTCTTGCCTGCGGCAGGCGGCCCGTCGATGGCAACCCGCGTCGGGTGTGCGACTGCGACGGACCCGACTGCCTCAGCCAGGCGGCCGAGCACCTCGTCGCGAGTGCCTTGGTCCATGTCCTGCCCCGTCCCAGTCTCGCGAAGGTCGCCGTGTCGAGCCGACCTTATGCCCGCCAGCCTTTCGCGCCCGCCACTCCCCCGAGTGATCGAGATTGCCGCATGCGGAAGAGGCTGCGGTCGCGGCGCACGGCGCTGGTCGCCCGGCATAGCGTGACCGGTCATGCCGCGTCGGGTGCACGTAGGACGGGTGACCCATCCGGGAGGGCGTATTCTCACTGGTGTTCCCTCATATTTCGGTGCTTCGCCTGGCCGGGTACGTCACACTGCCGGAGGTGGAGAGCTTTCGGTGCGGGATGTGTGGCAACGCGCTGAGCATCCCGGTGCAGCTGGTGGAGCTGCCGCCTGGACCGCACTGGTCGCTGCTGGACCACCACCATGTGAACCCTCCGCGGCTCGACCCCGGCACCTACGCGATCGATCAGGCCGCGTATGGCCGTGATCAGGTCATCGGCACGTTCGTGCTCTCACCCGGCGACGTACGCGGAACACGATTCGTCCACGACCTCGTGCTCACCGGCTGCTGGTCCCTCGTGGGATGGAGCCCGTGTGTCGCGTGCGAACGGTGCGGCGCCCTGGTCGCTTCCCGGACTGACGACTGCAACGTGGCGCAGGAAACGCGCTTCTACCCTTCCATGGTGGTCCGGGAGACTTGTGACGTTGCGGCCGATCGCGCCACGGATTCGTTGGCGCTGATCGCCGACTGGGACGACGCCGCACCCGACACCAGACAACACGGCTGGGTGCCCAAACCCACCCGCCCACGGCCAGAACTTACCGCGACGCGCTGGGGCGGCCGAGGTGTGAGGGCGCATCTCTATCGAGACGATCCACCAGCCTGATCGCGCTGAACGCAAACATCCACTCATGTCGATGAGCGTGCGTCGACCCATGCTCGGGGATGCTGCCACGGCTGCTGCTCCTTGCCGCGTCGATGACGAGCGGCATCCTCGCTCACAACTCGTCGTTACGGAGGCTGGAGCTGGGCCGGGTAGATGGCGCTCATCTCGTCGTAGTGTCGTGCGAGCAGTCGGAGTTCATCGGTGCTGTGGAACCTGATGACCTCGGTTATCGTTCTGCCGTACGACGTCCGTGCCGGTCTGAGCCGTATCGCTCGACGAGCGCGTTGCCGATCGAGGCCAGGTGGTCTCGCACACCCGGAGGATCGGTCACCTCGATCCATTCGACCAGCCCGGCAAGCTCGCCGGCGAGTATGTATTCGTCGTTGCCGCGGATCACGACCTCGATGCGGCCGTCGGTCGTGGAACCTCCCACCTCGAGCCGACCGCCGAACCCCATCCGGAGCACGCCTATCCCGTGGGGCGCGCACATCGCCCGGGCCTCGAGGGGTGTTCGCTTGCGTTCGACCTCGTCCGCGATCGCGCGCCAGCTCTCGGCGAGGTCGAAGTCATCGGGCCGGTGCACGGGATCGCCGGTCGGGTCGACGGACGACACGCGGTCGATCCGGAAGGTCCGCCGACCGGCCTCGGTGCTGGAGACGAGGTACCACGACGGGCCTTTGGCGACGATGCCCAGCGGGTGGACGGTTCGCTCGGTTTCGGTGCCTTCGCGGTCGACATAGCCGAGCCGGACCTGGACGCCGCGGATCACCGCGTCCTGGAGCTCGTCGAGGAAGCGAGGCGGTCGGGGCTCGACCCGGCTCGACCCCCATCGTTGCGGGTCCATGAGGAGCGAGGACGCCGCCGCCTCGGCCTGCACCCGGAACGGCTCCGGCAGGGCATGGACGAGCTTGCGCAGCGCCGCTTTCACGGCTGGCGTGACAGACGAGGCAGGACCGGCGACCAGGAACAGGGCGCGGGCCTCACCCGCGGTCAACCCGGACAGGTCGGTGCGGGCGCCGCCCACGAGGCGCCAGCCGCCGCCCCGGCCCTGCACGGAGTACACCGGCACGCCGGCCATGCCCAGGGCGTCGAGGTCGCGGCGGGCGGTGCGCTCGGAGATCTCCAACTCCCGGGCGACCTCCGCTGCGGTCACCTGCTCGCGGTGTTGCAGCAGGAAGAGGATGGCCATCAACCGGTCAGCTCGCACACCGGCAACACTTCCACATAAAACCGGTCAGGAGGTGACCGGTATCGGTCGGCATGATGCCAGCATGACAATCGATTTTCCCGAGCCCACCCTCATTTCGGTCAACGGTGTGGAACTCGAAGTCTTCGAAGCGGGCCGAGAAAATGCCGGAAGGCCCATCGTGCTCTGTCACGGCTGGCCGGAGCACGCCTTTTCCTGGCGCTATCAGGTGCCGGCCCTGGCCGCGGCGGGCTACCACGTCATCGTCCCGAACCAGCGGGGTTACGGCAACTCGTCCCGTCCCGCCGAAGTGACGGACTACGACATCGAGCACCTGTCGGGTGACCTCGTCGCCCTCCTCGATCACTACGGCTACGAGGATGCCACCTTCGTCGGCCATGACTGGGGCGCATTCGTCGTCTGGGGCCTGACCCTGCTGCACCCGAACCGGGTCAACGGCGTGGTAGCGCTGAGCTTGCCCTACCAAGAGCGCGGAGAGATGCCCTGGATCGAGTTCATGGAGGCCGTGCTCGGCGCCGACTTCTACTTCGTCCACTTCAACCGCCAGCCGGGCGTCGCGGACGCCGTGTTCGGGGAGAACACGTTCCAGTTCCTTCGGAACCTGTACCGGAAGAACGTGCCCCTCGCAGAGCCTCAGCCGGGCAATGCGTTGATCAACCTCGCCAGAGCGGAAACCCCACTCGGCGAGCCGGTCATGAGTGACAGCGAACTGGCTGTCTTCGTCTCCGCCTTCGAATCAACAGGGTTCACGGGCGGAATCAACTGGTACCGAAACCTGGACCGCAACTGGCGCCTGCTGGCGGACGTGGACCCGATCATCCGACAGCCCACCCTCATGATCTACGGCGACCGCGACACGGTCGCGAGGGCTGAAAGACTGACGGAATTCGTGCCGAATGTGGAAGTGGTCAGTCTGGACTGCGGTCATTGGATCCAGCAGGAGATGCCGCAGGAAACGACCGAGGCGATTCTGAAGTGGCTGGACCAGCGGGATGCCGCCTAGCACTCCAGCAGGACATCCGCTTCACGATCCGCTGAGGGCTCGCGGGTCGTAGTCGCTGGTCATGCCCCCCTGCGCTGCCGGTTGGTGGTGTCAGCCACCAACCCGCTAGGGTGCGCCGCCGTGCTCTCAAGGACTCAGGGGTAGGCGCTCACGCAGCCTGCAGTCTCGGCACCGAGAAGGACATCGATGTCTGAACTCGGCGCGGCGCAGGTCGGTTCGATGTAGTCCCGCACGTCCTTGTCCGACGCGAACGGCCTGTACTGACGAACACGTGGACGAGCGACATCCGCAAAGCGTAAGTCCAGGCACCGATCAGCGACATCCTCATTTGCCGCGATCCGGTCGCTATGCAGGGACGCCTATGGGATGCCCTGCCCCGGGGCTCGCCAGATGACGCCTGCCGCCCCTGGGGTTGGTCCAGCCGCGACCATGTTGTCAGGCAGCCCGCGGAACGATCAGCCGCGTCGACGGCAGGTCAGGGCGTTGGGTACTGGTGCATGTCGGCCTGCACCTAACGCCCCTCCACGAGGTAAGGGACGGCGGTACCCTCGGCCGGTGCCCGACGATGCGGTAGTGCTGGAGCTGCTGGGGGAGAAGCCGGAGCTCTCTGGCATCCTCCGGGAACTGATCGATTTCGACATCGAGGACTTGGCCTACGCTGATGCTTTCGTGGCTCGGTTGTCGTCGGGCGAGAGTCTGCAGGCGATCGCCGTGGACGGGGCCGGGGGACGGTACTTTCTCGTGGGCGCGCCGGCGCCGGCGCGGCGCATGCTGTTCGCGACGTCGGAAGGCAGCGCCGGGTTGGTCGGACCGAGCCTGGCGGGTGCGCTGGCGACGATGGTGGCCGTACCGAACTGGCGTGACCTGCTCGGATTCTCCGGCGGCGGTCGGCTGGACGAGATGCGCCGCGCGCAGGCCTGGCTAGCCGACGGCGAGCAGCGGCGGCATCCCGACCTCGCCGAGCTCCAGGTCTCGCTGGCCACCGGGCTGGGCCTCGTGCTGCCGGACGATCCGGTGCTCGCGTTGTGGGAGGCGGTCAGCGCGGCCGATCCGGACGTCGACTTCATCGACGACGACGATGACGAGGCGACGCCCTGGGACTCGCTGTTCGGTGTCTGGACGATCGAACGGCTGACGCCCCGGTCAGGGTGAGCGGTGGCGGCGAGGTAGGCTAGGACGGCTCGTACGCGGCGGTGTTCGTCGAGGGCGGCGTGCAGGCCAATTTGCTGGAAGACGGTGCTCATCAGCCATCCATAGCTAGCGGCGCCACGCTCTGAGGCTGGGATCGCGTGCACTCATCTGCCGCTGACGGCGTCATGCCGATCGGCGCCTGTCCGCCGAGTGCATCCTGAAGGACCACCTGGCGGGCGGTTGAGCTGCGACCAGCGGCGCCGGTGTCGCGGCATGTCTGAGGACCGCCGGGAGCGGGTACCCAGAGGTCATGCCCAGCTACACGGTGAACCCTGCCGCGGTGGAGCGAGCCAACCGCCTGATCGACGCGAAGCAGTATGTGCTGGAGAGCGACTGGCGCGAGTGCCAGCCGCGGGCCGACGACGAGAATGCGTTTCTCGGCCGGCACTCGTGGGCGGATTACGCCGAGTGGCACCTGGCTTTGACCGACGGCGCGACCGACGAGACCAAGGCCCGCTACGCGTTCGTGTACGGCGACCTACGCCGCGTGCACCGCACGGGCCTCATCGCCTGCGTCTACCGCGCCGCCGAGTGGCGACACAAGGCGGTCGAACTCGCGGCCCACGACCTGCTGCAGCGCCTCGACAAGGCGGCCGGCATCGACGTCGGCTGACATCGGGTTGCGCGCCGACTCTGCCGACAGGCGGATGTCGGCCGTTCGGTCCCTCAGGTCCGAGGGCCTGTCCGGCGGCGACCTCGTCAAGCCTCCGGCCGGCGCAACCCTGGTGTCGTGGGAGGCCGGCGTACAGCCGCCGGACCCGAAGTAGCAGGGCCCTTCGTGGCCGCTACGCTTCACCACACCTGCGACTGGAGGACCACGAAATCATGAGCGAAGAGTACGTCACCCTCGACGACAAGGACCTCAACGGCGACGGTGTCGTCGACCAGGCCAAGATCTACACCCTCGACGACGGCGCCAACGTGCTGGAGGCCGACACGGACGGCGACGGCGAGGTCGACCTCATCGCGATCGACGCCGACGGCGACGGCGTCTACGAGGAGACCGTCGACCCCGCCACCGGCGAGTCCACGGACCTCACCAACTCCTGAGCCGAGGGCCGCACGGCCCCGAGTCCCCGGCCAGCAGTCACTGGCCGGGGCCCACGTTGATCGGGACGAGCCGGATGGCTGGAGGGTCAGGCGACCCGACCGTAGCCGTACGGCGTGCCAGGTAGTTGATGGAGTCGTACCGCACGAGCGTGCCCGGTCTGCAGGGCCTCGATGATCTGGCCGTTGCCGACGTCGATGGCCACGTGCCCGGCGGCGGAGCCGGCCGCCGGGGCCGCCGGCCCGGCCGTGCATCCAGACCAGCCGGGAGAGTCTCGAGGCTGGCCGTGGCAGTCGAGCCGCCCCGGCCGACGTGGTATCTGCTGCCGCGCTCGTCATGGCGGACGCGGCCGTGTTGTCGGAGCGGCCGACGCAGGCCAGCTACGTCGTGCAGCCGGCCGCCGTTGCGCAACGGTTCGCGACCCTCTGTGCGGATACCTTGAGCCGCGGGCGATGATGTCAACGGACGACCGACGCGCAACCCGTGAGCTGGTTCGAGACAGCGCGGCCAGACGTGCGGTGGCCGACTCGAAGATCGCCGCGACAGCGCGCCGCACCACCCCCCTCGCGGGTACGGCGCGCGGCCCGGCTGTCCTTATCACGGGAGGCAGCGGACGTTCACGCACCGGGCGGGCGGGCCGTTCGCCGCCGCGACGTTGCCGCCACCGTCGTGGACGCCCGCCGTCGCCTCGATGCCGTATCCGGTGCTGCGGACGGTGACGTTGCGCATGACGGTGGTAGCCGGGGCGGCGATGTGGATGCCGTCGCCGGTCGAACCGAACACCAGGTTGCCCGTGACCACGGTGCCGGCGACGGGGCCGTCGCCCGTGGTGGCCACGCCGATGCCGTCGCCGGCAGCGCCGGTGACCCTGTTGCCGGTGGTGGGCAGCTCGGGGATGAAGGAGGCTACCCGGATGCCGTCGGTGGTGGTGCGGCTGACGCTGTTGCCCTCGATCACGTTGTCCTGGCCGGCCTCGAGCGAGATGCCGTAGCCACCGCAGTCCCCGCCGCAGCCGAGCGCGCCGGAGCGCAACAGGTCGTCGACGACTCGAAAGATCAGACGTACGGACATGCCGCCGACCGGGCGCTGCTTGACCCTGCGCGGTGCGGCCGGGTTTTCGTGTGGACGTGTCCAGCTGCCAGCAGATACTGTCGCCCGGTGACGCCTGCTGGGCGGTACAGCAGCCAACTCGCTGCGGCCGCCGAGCATCGCGGCTGGGCAGGGGCAGTGGGGGTCCGCCGCTGCCACTAGTCTTGCCCTGTGTCGAGGCACGGGATGACGCCCGCCGGTCCGTACGGTGCGGCTGCGGGACTGGTCGCGCTGGTTCTCGTGCTCGATGCGTGCACTCCGCAAGCGCAGCCGGCTCCCGCGCCGAGGAGGCTGGGCGCGACGGGGACACCCTGGTGGACCACAACGCGCCCCACGATGTCGGCGTCCGCCGCTGCCTCCACGTCCACGTCCACGCCGGTGACGGCGGCGACCGTCCGGTCGATCCGGGCCGTGCCGGACACCATCGACTCGTATACGTGCGACCCGCCGCAGCCACCGCAGCGGCCGGAGGTCTTCGTCGAGTTGGATGCCGGCGGCTACCGGCTCGGCGACGTGGCCGTGACACTGCAGTACGACGGGGGCGAGCGCTACTCCGGGACCGCTCAGATGCGGTACGACGCGGCCAGCCGCTCATTCAGGTACCGGCTGCCACCGGCCGGCCGCGACAACCTGTCACCGTCAGAGAACGGCGTCAGCCTGTCAGCGAGCGTGACACCGGGTGTACCGCCCGGGGCCGTCGCCCAGCCGGCACCGCTCGCGGCTTACGTCCGGATTCGCCAATGTATAGCTCTACCGCCGATCCAGAACGGGCCGGTGGTGAGTTCTACGACAAGCTTGCAAACACCATCCGCTAAGCCGTGATCCACACGGACCCATCGGTGGCGTGGTCACCAAGCGTAGCCGGAGAGAGCGAATGCCTGGCGAAGGTCGCTGTCCGGGTGACCGATGTCGGCGCCGAGCTCCCGGGAGCCGGACGCCGTGGGTGCCCGCCAGGTGCCGTGGACCTGCCGATCACGTCCGAGACCCGTACCGGGTCACTCGCTCCGGTTCGGGCTGGGTACCGGAGGCGCACGCCGGATTTCTGCTCGGCGGAGGCTGTCGCCAAGGCCCGCAGGACTTGTACCAATCGCCGAGGCCAAGCTCCAGGTGCGTCGGCTCGGACAACGACTCGTTGCTGGAGGTTCCCTTGGCCCGTCTTGACATCACCTACGGTCGGCCCGTGCTGCGCGACGTCAGAAGGGCCGCCCTCCGCCGTGATCTCGCGCAGGTCGGCGAGGTGCTGACCACCGGGCTGACCGGCCCCGACGACCGCATCGAGCGGGTGCGCGTCGCCGTGGAAACGTTAACGGAGTGGACCGGGAAGTCGGTGCCCAAGGGGCTCGACGACTGGGTGCGCGACGACCCGGGCAACGCCACCGCGCTCGTGGTCCGCGGCGCGGCCGAGATCAATCGCGCATGGGAGGCCCGGGGCCGGCTGCGGGCCAAGTACACGAAGCCGCAGCAGTTCGCGGAGTTCGCGGAGATCCTCAAAGCCGCCGAGGCATACTGCCGGGCGGCGGCGCAGGCCGACCCCAAGGACCCGGCGCCGTGGTTCGCCCTGCTCACCATGGCACGCGGCCAGCAGGTCGGCGCCAGCGAGGTGGTCCGCCGCCGCGACGAGCTGGAGGCCCGGGCGCCGCAGCACTTCCTCGGTCACCGCCACGCGGTCGCCGCGCTCGGACCGCAGTGGGGCGGCTCGATGGAGCTGGTGGACAAGTACGTCCGGACCTGGACCGACGCTGCGCCGGCCGGCTCGCTGCTGCCCGCGCTCGTCTTCGTAGCGGGCGTGCAGCGGTGGTGGTCGGAGGGGCACCGGCGCGGGTTCGCGAGCGACCCCGAGCTTCGCGCGCGGGCGCACCAGGCCACCGAGCTGCTGCCGATGCGTCCGTGCCAGACACCCGACGAGTTCGTGGCGCACAACCATGCGGCCGGGTGGTACGGCCTCAGCCGCGAGCCGAAGCGCGCGAACGACCACTTCAAGCTGGTACGTGGGTATGTCAGCGAGTTCCCTTGGCGGGACCTCAGGGCTGGTTCGATCAGGCAGGGCGAAGTCCCGCTGTTTCGGGGCTACCGTCTCAACGCCTGGCTGCGCCTGCCCCTGTAGCGCCAGGTGTCCTGCAGCACAGCGTCCATCGTGCTCATGGATGCGTAAGTGGGGCCCGAGTACTGACCCGGCGCCGGAGAAGGGCCGGGGCCGGACTCGGGCCCCACCTGGTCGGGACCTGCCGGAGGCTAACCCGCGCGGACCGGCGCCTCGACGGCCCCGGCCTCGCGGTCACTGCCCGCCCGGCCGGCCTGCCGGCCCGGCGCCTTGGCGTTGATGAAGATGCCCGCGACCACCGCGGCCAGCAGCATGATGCCCGCGGACGTCCAGGTCGCCACGGAGTAGCCGTGCACCGTCGCCTCCGCCAGCGCGGCCTTCGCCTGCATCGTCTGCTGGGCGGGGTTGACCCGGTGGTCCGTCAGCCAGTCCGTGGTCGCGCTGGCCGCGATCGTGTTGAGCAGCGCGGTGCCGACCGACCCGCCCACCTGCTGCATCGTGTTGAGGGTCGCGGAGGCCGCCCCCTGCTCCTGCGGGGCGACGCGGCTGGTGGCCGTGGAGATGGCCGCCATGAAGGTGACGCCCATGCCGAGGCCCATCATGCAGATGCCGGGCAGTACGTGGCCGAGGTAGGTGGCCTCGACATCCATGGAGGCCAGGAAGGCCAGGCCGCCGGCGGCCAGCGTCAGGCCGGGCATGATCAGCGCCCGGGCCGGCACCCTCTGCAGCAGCCGCGCCGAGATCTGCGTGGAGCCGATAATCATGCAGGCGGTCATCGGCAGGTAGGCCACACCGGTCTTCAGTGGCGACCAGCCCTTGATGCCCTGTAGGTAGTAGGTCAGGAACAGGAAGACGCCGAACATGGCGATGGTGACCAGGGCCATCGTCAGGTAGGCGCCCGCCCGCTGGCGGTCCTTGACGATGTGCAGGGGCAGCAGCGGCGTCCGGGCGCGGGTCTGCCACAGGGAGAAGATCCCGAGGATCACCACGCCGCCGATCAGCAGGGTCAACACCCGGGTGTCGTACCAGTCGCGGGACTCGGCCTCGCTGAAGCCGTACACGATGGACAGCACACCGGCGGTGCCCAGCACGGCGCCGAGGATGTCCAGCCGGGCGCCGGTCCTGCGGCCCGGGTCCTTGAGCATCACGATCGCGCCCGTCACCGCGAGGGCGGCCACCGGGGCGTTGACGTACAGGCACCAGCGCCAGTCCAGGTACTGGGTCAGGAAGCCGCCGAACAGCATGCCGATGGCGCCCCCGGCGCCGGCGATGGCGCCGAACACGCCGAACGCCTTGCCGCGTTCGCGCGGGTCGGTGAAGGTCGTGGTCATGAGGGACAGCGCGGCGGGGGCCAGCAGCGCGGCGAAGACGCCCTGCAGGGCGCGGGCCGCGAAGAGCATGCCGGGGCCGGTGGCGGCGCCGCCGAGCGCGGAGGCCCCGGCGAAGCCGATCAGGCCGATGATGAAGCTGCGCTTGCGTCCGAACAGGTCGCCGAGGCGTCCGCCGAGCAGCAGCAGGCCGCCGAAGGCAAGGGTGTAGGCGGTGACGGCCCACTGCCGGTTGCCGTCGGTCATGCCGAGGTCCTGCTGGGCGGACGGCAGGGCGATGTTGACGATGGTCATGTCCAGCACCACGATCAGCTGGGCGAGGGCGATGACCACCAGGCCCCACCAGCGGCGGGGGTCGGGGGGCGGCGCGGCGTCTCCCCCGTTGTCCAGGGATATGACGGGGCGTTCGGGGCCGTTTTCGGCCAGGGCTGTGTCGGCCATGTATCGGGCTACCTTCTACGTGTGCGTGCTCGGGGTCGGCACCGCGCTGCGGCACGGTGCGGCGCGTCGGCGGCAGTGTTGCCGTTCAGCGCCGGTCGAGACAGGTGAGGATGGGCATCAGGACCTCGTCGACCAGGCGGTCGATGTGCTCGGTCGCGGACGCCGGCAAGCTGACCGGCTGGCCGGCCGTCAAGGTCGCCCATGCCAGCCTCAGCGGATGCCAGGCGGTCTGCTTCGTCCGACGGATCGAGATCGTGGCGGAGCACCTCGCTCGTCGGGCTGCTCGCGTGCAGCAACCTGGCGCTCGAGGGCGGGTCGTACACCGGTCGATGGCCGGCGTACGGCCGTGTCAGGGTTGGGTGTCGAGCCACTCCTGGAAGGTGGGGCCGGCGAGCTTGGCGTGCGGGCTGGGCAGGAACCCGCCGTTGGCGGCGATCTCGGCATCGGGCATGCCGGTGCCGTCGACGCCGACGACCTTGGTGCCTCGGCGGGCGCCGAGGAGTCGGGCCGCCTCCGCCATGGTCTCCTTGCGGGGTCCGGCGATCTCGGGGATCGGTGTTCCTGGGGCGGGCGCGCCGGGATCGAGGGCAAGGTCGACCAGTTCCTCGGCCACGGTGCGGCAGGCCACGAGCTGGGTGGGCAGGGCTGGAATGTAGGCGACGTCGCCCTGCTGCCAGTCCAGGAGCTGACCGACGAACTCGTGGAACTGCGCGGCCCGCAGGATGCGGACGGGGAGCGGGCCGGACAGGAGGAGTTCTTCGTGTACCTTCTTGGCGGCGACGAAACCGGCGGTGGCCTTGTCGACGCCGATGATGGACGCCATGGCGATCTGGGCGACCCCCGCCTTCTGGCCCGCCCCATGCAGATTGCGGGCCGACGTGCGGAAGAACTCCGTCGCCGCCTCCTGGTCCGAGGCGTGCCACGACGCGACGTCGATGATGGCCTCGACCCCGGTGAGGGCCTCGGCGAGGCCCTCACCGGTGATGATGTCCACGCCGGTGGCTCGGGACACCGGCACGACCTGGTGCCCCCGTTCGGTGAGGACGTCGACGACGTGGCGGCCCAGCCGCCCGGTTGCTCCTGCCACCGCGAACTTGGTGATGCTCATGCTGTGCGCCTTTCTAACTCGCTGAAGTTCTGGCCGGCGGGCATGCCGGGGATGTCGTCGTAGTGCGCGGACGCCGTGGCGTACAACTCATCGGGGACGCGCTCCCCTGCCGGGTTCGGGGCGAGGACCGCCTCCACCTGCAGGCCTGCGCCGACGTCCGCCATCTCGGGGACGAACGGGAGAGGATTGGGCATGCGCGACCGGATGTTGGTCGTCGTGGGTGTGGACATGCTGGGACTTCCTTGCTCGTGGTGTTGCGTCATGACGAGCAAGAGATCCCGGCGACCCGCTCCTTGTGACAGGGGAACCCGTGTGACACAGCCCACCGATCGCCGGTGTCACAAAGCGGCGTCGACCGGGATCGCATGGATATGGCACGGTCGCGAACGAACAGGCAGGAACCGGCGATGAGCGAACGAACTGAACAGCCGACGGCCGCAGCTCGTGGCAGTCGCATGGACGCGGCCACCGAGGCGGTCGTCGCTCACCGCAACCTGCTGTTCACCCTCGCCTACGAGATCCTCGGCTCCGCCACCGACGCCGAGGACGTCCTGCAGGAGACCTGGATGCTGTGGGTGGGCGTCGACCTCGATACGGTGCTGGACCAGCGCGCGTACCTGATCCGGATCGCCACCAGGCAGGCGCTGAAACGACTACGCACTCTGGACCGGCGCAAGGAGACCTACGTCGGGCCGTGGCTACCCGAGCCGCTGCTGACCACGCCGGATGTGGCTGAGGACGTCGAACTGGCCGACAGCGTCTCGATGGCGATGCTGCTGGTGCTGGAGACGCTCACGCCGATCGAGCGGGCGGTGTTCGTGCTGCGCGAGGTGTTCGCTCTGGACTACGACGAGATCGCCGAAGCCGTTGACAAGACCCCGGCCGCGGTTCGCCAGATCGCCCACCGAGCCCGGGCACACGTCGCCGCGCGCCGGCCGCGCGGCACCGGCTCCCCTGCCGAGCACCGAAGCGCCCTCCTGGCTTTCCAGCGAGCGGTCGAAACCGGCGACCTGCAGAGCCTGCTCGACGTCCTCGCGCCGGACGTCGTCGCCCTGAGCGACGGCGGCGGTGTCAAGCATGCCCTGCTGCGGCCCGTTGTGGGGGCTGGCAACGTTGCTCGCTTGCTGGCCCGCGGCTGGTGGAGGCGCGACGCAGAAAGGTCGGTCGAGCTGGTACAGATCAATGGTGGCCCGGGGCTGCTCGTCCGAGTCAACGGCGAGATCGACGGCGTGGTGGCGGTGCGAGTGGAGAACGGCTACGTCACCGGCACCTACCACGTGCGCAATCCCGAGAAGCTGTCGCGTGTGGAGCGGGAGACCGCCGTGAGCCGCTGAGGCCGGAACGACCTACAGCCCGCTGCGCCCCGAAGATCACACGCGGCCACCACGCCGCGCAGCAACCGGCCAGCGTCGTGCGGCCCCGCCCGCCCGCAGCCTGACGATACAGATCACAAGTCTCACCCGACGTGCAGCGATAAATGCCTAATGTACAGATTCGCCACTATAGGATGGCATTTGTCGTGGGCGATATCGGCTGGCAGACATTCCGCTCTCAGGAACGCGTCTCAGGAACGCGTCTCAGGAACGCGCGATACCGCAGGTTGGATTGAGCGCGGGCGCTGCATGTGCATAGGCCGCGATTGGGGACGACCCGGCCAAAACGCCAGAGCGGCCGCTCGCCGGCGGGATTGAAGGCGAGCCGAGCAGAGCGTTGGAGAGGCTGCTCACGGGTGTGGTTCACCGCGGGTGGCGGGGGCGGGGTCGCGATTGGAGACGCTCCGACCGACGCGTCTGGACGGCTGCTGGTCAGCAGGGACGAGGGCAGCAGTCGGCTGTCCGGCGGGTGTGAATGGAGGCGGGCCGGTCGGAGCGGCCGGTCGCCCGGCGGGGTCGACACGGCGGCGGGTGCGCGATGGTCGCGGTTGGAGACGGGCCGGCCGACGACACCAGCAGCACCCCCGGCCCGTCGCCGGAACCGTTCGACCAGGTCTGGACCAACCTCTTCGGCAACGGCGTCGCGCGTTGGAGTGACGGCTCGGCGGCGGAGGCGAGCACGGGTGCCGACTGTTCGGGGCGCGAGCCGAGGACGGGTGCCGGCCGTTCGGAGGCGCGGGCGGAGCACTTGGGCGGCCGGTCGACGGCTGGGGGCGGGGACGACCGGGCGGACAGCTCGCTGGGGCCGGGAGCTGGGGCCAGCAGTTTGGACCGAAGCCGGGTGGCGCGGGGGTGGCTGTTTGGGGGCGTGGTTGAGCTGCGCAGGGCCGTCCGTCCGGGTGGCGGGCGGCCCTGGGCGGTCAGGCGGCCGTCAGAGGTCGCCCTCCGGGCGGCGGCGCCAGCGTTCTTCCAGGCGGTCGACCAGGCCGCCGCGGCGTTGGCGGGTGCGGCGCGAGGCCGTGCCGCCCACGGCGTGCAGGTCGGTGGACTGGCCACGGCGGTATGCCTGGACGCCGAACGCCAGGGCGCACAGCATGACCAGGAAGCCGCCGACGCCAAGGAGTGGAATGGAGATTGCCACGCCGTAGACGAGCAGCGCCATGCCGGCCAGCAGCAGGATCCCTGCGGCGATCATCCGGCGCTTGGCATGGAACCGCGGGTCGGTGGCGCGCACCGCCGAAGCGAACTTGGGATCCTCGGCTAGCGACCGCTCGATCTGCTCGAACAGCCGCTGCTCGTGCTCCGAGAGCGGCACGGCACTCCTCCCCGGTCGCGAAGGCCGGTCCTCGGGGACCGGCAGTCCGGCACAGCCGGACGGCTGCGTACTGGCAAGTTTACGAGGGGGTCAACCCGTCGGAAAGCGGGACGATGGTCCGGCCGTGCCGATTTTCCGACGAGTGTCACTCCTATGTCCTTCCATTGTGTCGCCTCGGGGGCACTCCTGCCCCCTCCCCGCGCGGTGGGGCTCCATTTCCGTCTGTGCGCAATTCGTCACCACGCAGGAGGCTGGCGGGCTTGACGAGGCCCGCGCCGAAGCGGGCGGCGACCGCGTCGGTGGCCTTTTCGGCGTCACGCCAGCCATGATCACGCTCACCCAGCGTCATCTGCCGCGGCGCGCCCTCGGCGTGGACGAGCCCCTCGACCCGCACGCCCACGAGCCGGATGCGCTCACCCGGCCGCCCGGCCTGGAACAACGCCCAGCCGATCTCGAAGATCTCGCGGGCCACGTCGGTGGGGACGTCTACGGTGCGTGACCGGCTCAGCGTCTGGAAATCGGCCAGCCTGATCTTCACGGAGACGGTCCGGCCCGCCTGCCCGGCGGCGCGCAGGCGGCGGGCGACCTTGTCGGCGAGGGCGAGCATCGTGCGTCGGATGGTCGACAGGTCGCTCACATCCACGTCGAAGGTCGTCTCGGCCCCGATCGACTTCTCCACGTGGTCGGGAATCACCCGTCGGGGGTCGCGCGCCCAGGACAACTCGTGCAGGTGATGCGCCGCGGCGTCGCCGACCGCGGAGCGCAGCATGCCCACGGGCGCGGCGGACAGGTCGCCGATCGTCTTGAGCCCGAGCCGCTGGAGGGTCTCGGCGGTGCGCTCCCCCACGCCCCACAGCGCCTCGACGGGCAGCGGGTGGAGATACTCCAGCTCGCGCTCGCCGGGGATCACCACCATCCCGTCGGGCTTGGCCCGGGTCGAGCCGAGCTTGGCCAGGAACTTCGTGCGGGCGACCCCGACGGAGCAGGTGAGCCGCTGCTCCTCGGCCACCCGCCGGCGGATCAGCGCGGCGATCCCGGCCGGCGGCCCGAGCAGCCGCAGCGCCCCGGCCACGTCGAGGAACGCCTCGTCGAGCGAGAGCGGCTCGACCAGCGGCGTGACGTCGCGGAAGATCGCCATGACCGCGCGGGACGCCTCCGTGTAGGCCGCGAAGTCCGGCGGCAGGAACACCGCGCGCGGGCAGAGCCGCTGCGCCCGGGCGCCGGGCATGGCGCTGCGCACCCCGTATTCGCGGGCCTCGTAGCTCGCCGCGGACACGACCCCGCGCGGCCCGGCCCCGCCGACGATCACGGGCTTGCCGCGCAACTCCGGCCGCCGCCGGATCTCCACCGACGCGTAGAACGCGTCCATGTCGACGTGCAACACGGTGCAGCCCGTGTCGTCGGCGCCGTCGCCGAACTCGCCGGCGCCTCCGCGTGGTACTACCTGACTTCGCCCCACAGCGCGAACCTTAGCCGGACCCTCTGACAGAATTGACGAAAACTTAGGTTTGCCTTACCTTCCAGGCATGGCCCACGTCGCGATGATCTCGCCCCTGGCGCCGGTCGTCGCGGCCGTCGAGGGTCTGCGCCGCCGTCACCCTGCCCTGGTCCGCAGCGTCGCGCCCGGCGTCGTGATCACCCCTTCGCGGGAATGGTCGAGGGCGATGAACCCCGAGGCCGTCGCGGTGCTGCTGGTGGCCGGCTGGACCCGCGCCCGCCGGGTCCCCCTGCTGATCCCGAGCGAGACGTACGTCGACCGCACCGGCCGGCTGGGGCTGCGCCGCGCCCGCGTCGCCGTGCTGTGCGACGACCCCGCGGCCGGCGCCCCGGGCGTGATGGCCGCCGCCGACCGCGGGGAGCTGTTGTCACTGGTCGCGGAGCACGCGGGCGCGGACGTGCCGGCCCTGGAGCTGGCCCGGCACGTACGCCACCTCACCGCGCTCCTCGCCCTGCCCCTTCCGGCGCCGGCGCGACCGCTCTGCCCGGCGCACCGCTAGCCGCCGCTAGCCGGCCGGCCCGGCAGCGGCGCTAAATGCTGATATAGGCGAAATGTCGGGCCGAGGAACGAGGCCCGACATTTCGCCGAGGAGCACGGGCGGGGCTCAGCGACGGACGATCAGCAGCGGAATCTCCATCTCGGCGGCCGTGCTGGAGCCGTGGAACGCGACCATGGTGCCCAGCCGCGGCGGTTCGTGCGCGCTGGCCAGGACGACCCAGCGGTCGCGGCAGACCACCACAACGTCGCCGATGCGCTGCAGGTGGGACTCGGGGACCGGGCCGAACCAGCCCGCCGCCACCGCCTCCTCGCGGGTCGTCACCCAGGCGCCGTCGCCGAGGACCGCGCGCCACGCCGCCAGGACGTCCCCCCGGGCACCCGGGATCGTGTGCAGGTAGCGGACCCGGGCCTCGCCGGCGACGACGGCCACCCCGGCGGTCAGGCGCGGGTCGCGGTCCAGGTCGAGGCGGCGGTCAGCGGGGACGTCCAGCTGGCCGTGGTCGGCGACCACGATCAGGGCCGAGTCGGGGGGCAGGCCGTCGAGGAGGCGGGTGACCAGGCGGTCGGCCTCGCTCGCCGCCGCGTGCCACTGTGGCGTACCGAGGCCGAAGTCGTGGCCGGCGCGGTCGACGTCGGGGAGGTAGCCGTACACCAGGCGGGATTCGCGCAGGGCGGCCAGCATGCCCTCGGCGACCGCGTCCGCCTCGACGCCGGGGCCCAGGCGGGCACCGCGGAAGGCCGACACGGACAGGCCGCTGCCGCGGAACTTCGGGTCCGTCACGACCGTCGGGGACAGTCCGGCCTCGTGGGCGCGGGTGAACGCGGTCGGCAGGGGCTGCCAGGTGCGCGGGTCGGGCTCGTCGGTCCAGCGGAGGTGGTTGACGATCTGGTCGGTGCCGGGGCGGTTCAGGTTGAACCCGACGATGCCGTGGCGGCCGGGAGCGGCGCCGGTGCCGAGGGTGACCAGGCTGACCGGGGTTGTCGACGGGAAGCCCGACGTGATGGGGCGGGCGGTGCCCAGGCGGCCCTCGGCAATGTCGGTCAGGGTGGGCGCGTCCGCGGCGGCCGGGGGCAGCTGGTGCCAGCCCAGGCCGTCGAGCAGTACCACCGCGATCCGGCGGACCCCGTCGAGCTGCGCGCGCAGGCCCAGCGGGTCGGGCTCGCCCGGCACGCCCAGGACGCTCAGGGCGCTGGGCAGGACGTCCGCCAGGCTCTCCCGGCCGTAGCGCGGCTCGACTGTGGCGAACGGGTCCATCACGCGCGGCGGGCCAGCAGGTGCAGCTGGGTGGCGATGTCGCGATACGGCGGCGTGCCCGCCAGGGCCAGCTCGAACGCGGCCAGCGCCTCCGGCTCGCTCTCGGCCACGGTGCCGGGGACGAGGTCGGCGACCACGCGGACGCCGTGGACCTGCTCGACCGCGAGGCCCGCCTTCTCCAGCAGGGCGGTGGCGGTCTCGGCGGAGTAGCGGCGGCGGAGGCGGTCGCGGGCGTCGCCGCGGCCGTCGGGGCTCGCGACCAGCAGGGACGCGGCGGCGAGATGGCCGCCGATCGCGCGGGCCAGGACGGCGGCGGCGCGGCCCGCGACCACGACGCTGGCCGCGCCGCCGGGCGCAGGGTGCCGGCGAGCGCGGCGACGACCCGGGCCGGGTCGTCGACGACCTCCAGCAGGCTGTGGCACAGAACCAGGTCGACGCTCCCGGCTCGACCAGGCCGGCCAGGCCGTCGGCGTCGCCCTGCACGGCCCGCACGCGCTCGCCGACGCCGGCCTCGGCGGCGCGGCGGGTCAGGGCGGCGAGCGCGTCCGGGCTCGAGTCGACGACGGTGACGGTGTGGCCGGCCTGTGCCAGCGGCACGGCGAAGCCGCCGGTGCCGCCGCCGACGTCGAGGGCGTTCAGCGGCCGGCCGGCCCGCTCCAGCTCGTGGCGCAGCACACGCCAGACGACGGCGGTGCGGGGCGCAGAAGACTCCACCCGGTTGACCTTAGTCCAGCAGCGGAAGGTAGACCTGCCCGCCTGCCGCCGCGAACTCCTCGGACTTGGAACGCATGCCCAGCTGCGCGTACTCCCGCAGATCCTGGCTGATCCGCATGGAGCAGAACTTCGGCCCGCACATGGAGCAGAAGTGGGCGGTCTTGGCGGGCGCGGCCGGCAGCGTCTCGTCGTGGTACGCCCGCGCGGTGTCCGGGTCCATCGCCAGGTTGAACTGGTCCTCCCAGCGGAACTCGAACCGGGCCTTGGACAACGCGTCGTCCCACGCCTGCGCGCCCGGGTGGCCCTTGGCCAGGTCGGCGGCGTGCGCGGCGATCTTGTAGGCGATGACGCCGGCCTTCACGTCGTCGCGGTCCGGCAGGCCGAGGTGCTCCTTGGGGGTGACGTAGCAGAGCATGGCGGTGCCGTGCATGGCGATCATGGCGGCGCCGATGGCCGAGGTGATGTGGTCGTACGCCGGCGCGACGTCGGTCGTCAGCGGCCCCAGTGTGTAGAAGGGCGCCTCGTGGCACCACTCCTTCTGCAGGTCCACGTTCTCCTTGATCTTGTGCATCGGCACGTGGCCGGGGCCCTCGATCATCACCTGAACGTCGTGCTCCCACGCGATCTTCGTAAGCTCCCCCAGCGTGCGCAGCTCGGCCAGCTGGGCCTCGTCGTTGGCGTCGGCGATCGAGCCGGGCCGCAGGCCGTCGCCGAGGGAGAACGCGACGTCGTACCGCGCGAAGATCTCGCACAGCTCGGCGAAGCGGGTGTACAGGAAGTTCTCCTCGTGATGCGCCAGGCACCAGGCGGCCATGAGCGAGCCGCCGCGCGACACGATGCCGGTAACCCGCCCGACGGTCATCGGCACGTATCGCAGCAGTACCCCGGCGTGGACGGTCATGTAGTCGACGCCCTGCTCGGCCTGCTCGACGACCGTGTCGCGGTACGCCTCCCAGGTCAGGCGCACCGGGTCCCCGCCGACCTTCTCCAGGGCCTGGTAGATCGGCACCGTGCCGATCGGCACCGGGGAGTTGCGCACGATCGCCTCGCGGGTGGCGTGGATGTGCTTGCCGGTGGAGAGGTCCATGACGGTGTCGGCGCCCCAGCGGGTGGCCCACGTCAGCTTGGCGACCTCCTCCTCGACGCCGGAGGAGACGGCGCTGGTGCCGATGTTGGCGTTCACCTTCACCAGGAACCTCGACCCGATGACCATCGGCTCGCTCTCCGGGTGGTTGACGTTGTTGGGCAGGATGGCCCGGCCCGCGGCGATCTCGGCGCGCACCAGCTCGGGCTCGACCTGCTCGCGGATCGCCACGAACTCCATCTCCGGGGTGACGACGCCGCGGCGGGCGTAGTACAGCTGCGTGCGCTCCACCGGGCCGCGCTCGGCGATCCACGGCGCCCGCAGCGGGGGCAGGCCCGCGGGCGGGTCGTTGCGCGGGCCCGAGGTGTCGTAGAGCCGCACGGGCGGGTTGTCGCCGGTCAGCTCCACCTCGGCGAAGGGCACCCGCAGGTCGGGGCGGGAGCCGTTGACGTACACCTTGCGTTTCATGGCGCTCCTCCAGCAAAAGGGCATGGCGAACCAGGCCCCTCCACGCGAAGCGGCCTGAGATGTCCTATGAATCAGGAAATCCCCACCCGAGCGGGCCGTGGCCCGCCCCGAGGGTCCAGCCCGCGGAGCGGGCCAGAGCGTTGTGGACGTAGGACTTGGCGCCCTCCAGGGCCTCGATGAGCGAGGACCCCGAAGCGAGCCGGGCGGCCGTGGCGGCGGCGAAGGTGCAGCCGGTGCCGTGGTTGTTGGCGGTGGTGATCCAGGGCGCGGTCATGAGCGAGGCCCGGCCGTCGTACCAGACCGCGTCGACCGCCTCCGCGCTGTCGCGCAGGTGCCCGCCCTTCACCACCACGCACCGGGGGCCGTACGCGGCCAGGTCGGCGGCGGCCTTGACCGCGTCGTCGGCGTCGAGGACCTCCCGGCCCAGCAGCACCGACGCCTCGCGCAGGTTCGGGGTGACCACGGTGGCGTGCGGAAAGAGCAGGTCGAGGTAGGCCCGCTCGGCGTCGGCGGTGAACAGCCGGTCGCCGGAGGAGGCGACCAGCACCGGGTCGACGACCAGGCCCGGCAGGCGCGGCGCCATCCGGGCCACGAGCGCGACCGTCTCCGGCGTGGCGAGCATCCCGGTCTTCACCGCCGCGACGGGCAGGTCGTCGAGCACCGCCTCCAGCTGCGCCGCGACGAACCCGGGGTCGACGGCGGAGATGGCCCGGACCCCGACGGTGTTCTGCGCCGTGAGCGCGGTGATGACGCTGGTGCCGAAGACGCCGTGGGCGGCGAAGGTCTTGAGGTCGGCCTGGATGCCGGCCCCGCCGCCGGAGTCGGAGCCGGCCACGGTGAGGGCGACGGGCGGGTTCGCGCTACTCAGGTCAGCCCCAACGCCTGGTCTGGCTCGATGAGGCTTCGCGCTGATCGACCCAGACCAGGCGCCGCTTCGCTCCGGCGCAGGCCTGAAACCCCTGAACTCCTGATGAGCGGCCACTCCGCTTCGCTCCGTACCGCTCATGCCGTCAGCAGCTCCTTGACCAGCCGGGCCGGGTCCTCGGCGCGCATGACCGCGCCCATCACGGCCACGCCGGCGGCGCCCTCGTCGAGGCAGTCCCGGACGCGGGCCGGGGTGTCGACGCCGCCGAGCGCGTACACCCCGACGGGCGCCGCCATCGCCATCCGGCCCAGCGCGGCGAGGCCCAGCGGCGGGCCGTAGCCGGGCTTGGAGCGGGTGGCGAAGATCGGCGAGAGGGTGACGTACTCGGCGGTGTCGTCCGTGGCCGCGGCGAGCAGCTCGTCGAGGCCGTGGCACTTGCGCACGGCCGCGTCCTCCGCGAGCAGCAGCCGGCCGCCGGCCCGGTCCAGGGTGGAGCGCAGGGCCGAGGCGAGCTTGAGGCGGCGGCGCGGGGGCAGGTCGTGCTCTTGCAGGACGATCACCCGGGCCCCGCCGTCGACGGCCCCCGCGACGACCTCTTCCAGCGGGCGCTCGGCCTGGTGCCGGTCGGTGAACACGATCAGGCCGGGCTCTACCACGGCATACCTCCGGTCGGGCTGGATGCGGTCGCGTGCAGGCGGCGGGGGATGCGCCCGGCCAGGTGGGCCAGGCGCCCGGCCCGCACCGCGAGACGCATCGCCTCCGCCATGCGCGCCGGCTGCTCCGCCCGGGTGACCGCGGAGGCGAGCAGCACCCCGTCGCAGCCGAGCTCCATCGCCAGGGCCGCGTCGGAGGCGGTGCCGATCCCGGCGTCGAGGATGACCGGGACGGTGACCTTCTGGCGGATCAGCGCGATGTTGTGCGGGTTGCGGATGCCCATCCCGGAGCCGATCGGCGCGCCGAGCGGCATCACGGCGGCACAGCCGGCGTCGGCCAGGCGCTGGGCGAGGATCGGGTCGTCGGTGGTGTACGGCAGAACGGTGAACCCGTCCTCGACGAGCCGCGCGGCCGCGGTGACCAGCTCGACCCCGTCGGGCAGCAGGGTCTCCTCGTCGCCGATCACCTCGAGCTTCACCCACGCGGTGCCGAACGCCTCGCGGGCGAGGTGGGCGAGCTTGACCGCCTCGGTCGCCGTGTAGCAGCCGGCGGTGTTGGGCAGGACCCGCACCCCGCACCGCTCGATCACCCCGAGCAGCGACGGCGCCGCCGGGTCGAGCCGGCGCAGCGCGACGGTGACCAGCGCGGTCCCGCTCGCCCGGATCGCCGCCTCGAGGGCCGCGTGGCTGGTGGCGCCGCCGGTGCCGAGGATGAGCCGGGAAGCCAGCTCCTCGCCCGCGATCGCCAGAACGTCCTCGTCAGCCACCCTGAACCGCCGTCAGCACCTCGACGTGGTCACCGTCGGCTGGGCGGACGTCCGCCCAGCGCGAGCGGGGCACCACGTCCCCGTTGAGGGCGACGGCGATCCCGCGCGGGTCGTCCCCGGCGAGCGCGTGCACCACGTCGGCGACGGTGATGTCGTCGTCGACGGTCGATGCGACGGCATTGACCACGAGCTGCATAAGGCTCACTCCTGCCTCCCTGCGCCGGCATGATCCGGATCAGGTTCGACGGTCGGGGGCTCACAGCCCCCCTCTCAGCCCGGTTGCACCGGACTCCCGTGGGGTAACACCTCGACCATAACGCCGCCGCCGGGCTCAGGTAAAGCGGCCGGCCCCGAACGCTTCGAGGTCGACGCCGGTCGACCCCCCGGTGACCAGATCGGCGACGGCGGCCGCGGTGACCGGGGCGAGCAGGACGCCGTTGCGGTGGTGGCCGGTGGCGACGATGGCATCGGTACCGTGCAGTGCCCCCACGATCGGAGCATTGTCGGGAGTGCCGGGGCGAAGGCCGGCCAGGGTCTCGGCCAGCGCCAGTTCGGCGACCCCGGGCAGCAGGTCCGCGGCCGGCCGGAGCAGGTCCAACACCCCGCCGGCGGTGACCGTCGTGTCCGCCCCCCGCTCCTCCTCCGTGGCGCCGACGACCAGTTCGCCGTCGGCGCGCGGCACGAGGTACACGTGCCGCCCGGAAGCGACCCCGCGCACGACGTGCCGCAGCAGGGGCTCGGGCCCCCGCAGGCGCAGCAGCTGGCCCTTCACCGGCCGCACCGGCAGGCCCGTCAGGGCCGCCGCCGCGGCCCCGGCGGCGATGATGATCACATCGTCCCGCAGGGTGGACAGGTCGGCGACCTCGCGCGCCTCGAACCGCACCGGCAGGGTGCGCAGGGCGGCCAGCAGGCGCCGCGGGTCGACCTGGTGGTCACCGGGGGCGAAGGCGCCGCCGCGCACCCGCGGGGACAGCAGCGGCTCGCGCTCGCGCAGCTGCCCGCCGGTGAGCGGCTCGATCGGGGTGCCCGCGCGCCGGTAGAAGCTCACGAGGCGGTCGATCTCGGCCCGGTCGTCGGCGGTGAGCGCGACGAGGAGAGTGCCGTCGGTGCGGTACGCGACCCCGGCGCCGGTGCGGGCCTCGACCCGGGCGGCGAAGTCCGGCCAGCGGCGCATCGACTCCAGCATCAGCGCCTGCAGGGCCTCCTCGCCGAACACGGCCTCGGCGGTGGGGGCGAGCATCCCGGCCGCGACCAGCCCGGCGCTGCGCCCGGGATCCGGGTCGTACACCGTGATGCCCTCGACACCCCGCTCGACGAGCTCGAACGCCACGCTCAGCCCGATGATCCCGGCCCCGACGATACCGACAGTCACTTGAGGAACTCCTTCGCCGCCGCATACGGATCCGCCGCCCCGCTGAGCGCGCCGACCACGGCGACCGCGTGCGCGCCGGCAGCGTACAGCTCACTCGCCCGGGCCGCGCTCACCCCGCCGATCGCCACGACCGGCACGTCCACCGCCTCGGCGACCGCGCGCACGCCCGCCGGGCCGATCGCGTCCGGCAGCCCGGACTTCGTCGTCGTCGCGAACGCCGGGCCGACGCCCAGGTAGGAGGCCCCGTCCGCCACGGCCCGCCGGGCCGCGTCCGGGTCGCGGGCGGTGGCGCCCAGGATCGCGTCCGGGCCGAGGATGCGCCGGGCCGCGGCCACCGGCAGGTCGTCGGCGCCCACGTGCCCGCCGTCGGCGCCGGCCGCGAGCGCGATGTGCAGCCGGTCGTTGACCAGGCAGGTGCGGCCCAGCTCACGGCACATCGCCAGGACCCGCACCGTCAGCTCGTACGCCTCCCGGTCGGTGACGGCGTCCTCGGGGCGGACCTGCACCACGTCGAAGCCCGCCCGAAGCGCCGCGGCGACCACCCCCAGGGCGTCACGGCCGGGCCGGGTGTCGGTTACCAGATGGAGTCGTCCAAGGCTCGCCACCGCGATAGTTTTCCAGATATGAAGCAAGTGCGACTCGGCCGGACCGGCCTGCGGGTCTCCGAAATCTGTCTCGGCATGATGAGCTACGGCGACCCGGACCAGCGTCCATGGGTCCTCGGCGAGCAGGAGGCGGACCCGTTCGTCCGCCGCGCCGTCGAGGCCGGAATCACGTTCTTCGACACCGCCGACGTCTACACCTTCGGCGCCAGCGAGACCGTCACCGGCCGGCTGCTGGCGAAGTACTTCGCCCGCCGCGACGACTACGTCCTGGCCACCAAGGTCCACGGCCGGATGAGCGAGAGCCCCAACGACGGCGGCCTGTCCCGCAAGCACATCCTGGCCGGCATCGACAACTCGCTGCGCCGCCTCGGCACCGACCACGTGGACCTGTACCAGATCCACCGCTGGGACCCGGGCACCCCGATCGAGGAGACGATGGAGGCCCTGCACGACGTCGTCCGCGCCGGCAAGGCCCGCTACATCGGGGCGTCGAGCATGTATGCCTGGCAGTTCGCCAAGGCCCAGCACGTCGCCGCCGTCCACGGCTGGACCCCGTTCGTGTCGATGCAGAATCACTACAATCTGGTCTACCGTGAGGAGGAGCGCGAGATGCTCCCCCTGTGCCAGGACCAGGGCATCGGCGTCATCCCGTGGAGCCCGCTGGCCCGCGGCCTGCTGGCCGGCAACCGCGGCCGCGGTGGCGAGCGCCGCACGACCCGCGCCAACAACGACCCGTTCGGCGACCAGCTGTACTCCGAGGACGACTTCACGGTCGTCGACGTCAACGCCGAGGTGGCCGCCGAACGCGGCGTCTCCCCCGCCCAGACGGCCCTGGCCTGGCTGCTGTCCCGCCCGGCCGTAACGGCCCCGATCATCGGCGCGACAAAACTGCACCACCTGCAGGACGCGATCGCCGCGACCGACCTGACCCTGGACGAGAAGGAGATCGAACGCCTCGAAGCCCCGTACGTTCCCCACCGGGTTCTGGGGCATTGAAAAAGCGCCCGGCCGGAAACGGCCGGGCGCTTCTGCGTTTGCTCAGTTGGCGGCGACGCCGAACTGGCCCTCGCCACCGTGGACCTGGGTGCCCTCGGCGAACGCCGAGTCGAAGCGCGACTGCAGGGCGTCGAGCTCACCGAACTCCGCCTGGTGCGCGTTCTCCGAGCCCTCGGCCACGAACACGTGGTCGTCGACCGACGCGTCGTGCGAGTAGTTCGTGAAGTCGTCCGACTCGAAGTGCACGGCCGCCGGCTGGTCGTACTCGACGTGGTGACCCTGCGAGAAGTCCGTGGACTCCTGGGCGTGGTGGTCGTTCTCGTACACGCCGAACTGGTTGTTGTAGTCGGCCTCCGAACCCTGCGCCTGGTGCAGCTGGTCCAGACCCTCGTGCTCCTGGCCGGCCTCGTAGTGGCCGTAGTCCACGTCGTGGCCAGTGTCGCCGGCGTCGAAGTCGCTCATGGTGGTTCCCCTTGGTCGTCGTGTTGCGTTGCGTTGAACGGTACGGCCACAGCCACACGGAAGAATCCCGGAAACGTGCCAGTGGCGGGTTGCCGACAGAAGTGAACCACGCTCGCGGAACCGGGCGTGTCCGACACCCGGTCAGGCCCTCCCGAGCAGGGGCTCGCGGTTGCGGACGGTTACGCTGACGGCCGTGATCGGGCCGCTGGCAGTCGCCACCCACGTGCTGTCGCTCGCGCTCGCCGCCTGGGCGTTCGTCGAGTTCTTCCGGCAGCGCGAGCCCACCCGGGCGCTGTTCGGGGGGCTGTGGGTGGTCGAGGCGCTGGTCGCCGTGCAGGTCGTGGCCCTGATCGTGGGGCTGGCGGGCGGGCACCGGCCGGGCGGCGGCGACATGGTGACGCTCATCGGGTACATGCTGACCGCGCTCCTGCTTCCCCCGGCCGGGGCGGTCCTGGCCCGTATGGAGCCCACCCGCTGGGGTTCGCTGCTCATCGGCGCGGCGGCGGTCATCGTCCCGGTGCTCATCCTGCGACTCGGACAGATCTGGTGATGGCTGACAAACCTCTCAACCGCGGCTTCGGCCGTGTGCTGGTCTTCATCTACGGCGTCTTCGCGCTCTCGGCCACCGCCCGGGCCGGCGTGCAGATCGCCACGAAGTTCCGTGAGGCGCCGCTGGCGTACTCGCTGTCGGCGCTGGCCGCGCTCGTGTACATCGTCGCCACCGTGGCCCTGGCCCGCTCGAGCGCCACCTCCCGCCGGGTCGCCTGGGCGGCGGTCGGGTTCGAGCTGCTCGGCGTGCTCGCCGTCGGCACCGCGAGCCTCGTGGACGCCACGGCGTTCCCGGACGCGACGGTGTGGTCGGACTACGGGCAGGGGTATGGGTACGTCCCCCTGATCCTGCCGTTTGTGGGACTCTTCTGGCTTTGGCGCACCTCCCGACGCGAACCCGTCGCCCAGACGACTGCGGCGAAGCGCTGACTGCCCCACCATTCGCGGCATGACCAGATCCCGCGGCCCGGCCATCGTGATGTACCTCGTGGCCGCCTTCGAGTTCGTGCTCGGCTCCGTCTTCATGGTCATCGGCACCCTCGTGCCCGAGGTCGAGACAACGTTCCTGCTGGTCGGCGGGGTGCTCGCGCTCGGCGCGGTGATCCTCGCGCTGGTCGGGATGCGGTTCCACCGGCGCTACCGCGAGGCGCAGGCCCTGCGCGAGCGCGGCGTGCGCGGCACCGCCCAGGTCCTCGGGGCGCGGCAGACCGGGGTGTACCTCAACGAGCAGCCGCAGGTCGCGCTGGACCTGCGCGTCACCGCGCCCGGCCACGGCACCTACGACACGACGGTCAAGGAATACGTGCCGTTCATCGCCATGGGCATGCTCGGCAGCGGCCGCCCCCTGACGGTCCTCGTCGACCCCCTCGACCCGGCCAAGGTCCTCGTCGAGTGGTCCTTCGCCGAGGGCCCGGCGGCTCCCGCCCCGCCCACCCCGCCCACCTCGCCCGACCCGGCCGACGCCGCGTGGGCCAAGGCCCAGATCCTGGCCACCGGCGTCCCCGGCACCGTGCGGGTGCTCTCCGCCGAGTTCGCGGGCAGCCTCGACGAGCAGGGGCGCCCGGTGTACTCCGCGCAGCTGCACATCACCGTTGCCGGCCGCGCCCCGGTTGCGGGGCCGGCGGTGTTCGCGGTGCCGCTGGAGCGCGTGTCGGTCATGCAGCCCGGCGGCGTCATCCCGATCAAGGCCGACCCGGCGGACCCGATGCGCTTCGCCGCCGACTGGGACCGCCTGGCGACGGGATAACCCGCCGCGTGATGGCCTGACTACCTGGCGAAACACTGTCGAGTGGCCGGAGGGAGTCTCACCCTCCGGCGCGTCCTTGAGTGCCCGCGCCCACCAGGTGACCTGGTTGAGCAGGCGACTTCGCGGTCAACCCACAGGGCCCCGGCGTCCCGGGACCCTGTGGCGCCGGTGTGCCGCCTACAGCAGGGTGCCGCCGGTGACGTCGATCCACTGGCCGGTGATCCAGCGGCTGTCGTGCGAGGCGAGGAAGGCCACCGTGTCGGCGACGTCCTGCGGGGTGCCGATCCGACCCATCGGCGACAGCGACTCCAACCAGGCCAGCGCCTCCCCGACGAGTCGCCCCTGGTGCATGTCGGTGTCGATGACGCCGGGCGCCACGGTGTTGACGGTGATGGCCCGCGGCCCCAGCTGCTTGCCCAGCGTCGCGGTGAGCACGTCCATTGCGCTTTTGGACATGGCGTAGGCGATCGAGCGTGACATCGACGAGCCGCGGGTCAGCATCGTGGAGATGTTGACGATTCGACCGCCGTCGCGCAGCCGGCGCAGGGCGTGCTGGGTGATGAAGAACGGGGCGGTCGTGTTGACCGCGACGAGGTGGTCGAACGCGGCCCGGCTCACGTCCTGGATCTCGGCCTGGTCGCCCAGGATTCCGGCGTTGTTGACCAGGATGTCGAGGCTGTCGGCCTGTGCGTCGAACCCGGCCCATAGCGTCTCGGCGTCACCGTCCACGCCGAACTCGGCGTGGACGGTGAACGCGTGGCCGCCGGATGCCTCGATCGCCGCGACGGTCTCCTTGGCCGCTGCCTCGTTGCTGCTGTAGTGCACGGCGACGCGGGCGCCGTCGCGGCCCAGCCGGGTCGCGATCGCCCGGCCGATGCCCCGGCTGCCGCCGGTCACCAGGGCCGTCTTGCCGGAAAGTGCGGTCATGTCTGGTACGCCTCTCGTGCGGTTCGCTCAGGCCTGGTACGGGATGGTGGTTTTGGCGTCCTTGAGTGCCCGCGCCCACCAGGTGACCTGGTTGAGCAGGGTTTTGGCAGCGGTCGCGGGGCCGTGCGGGTCCTTGGGTCGGCCGTCGCCGTCGAACTGCTCCCAGGCGCCGTGGAAGCTGACGGTGTCCCGGGTGGTGACGGCGTGCAGCTCCGCGAAGACGAGGCGCAGGTGCTCCACGGCCCGCAGGCCGCCGGAGACTCCGCCGTAGGACACGAATGCCACCGGCTTGGCGTGGAACTGGGCGTTGTGCCAGTCGATGACGTTCTTCAGCGCACCCGGGTAGCTGTGGTTGTACTCCGGGGTGACCACGACGAAGGCGTCGGCGGCGTCCAGGCGCGGGGTCAGGCCGGCGAGCGCCTGCAGCACGTGGTCCGGGGGCGACATCGCCGGGGCGGCCGAGCCGATCGGCACGTCGGCCAGGTCGACCAGATCGACCTGGACGTCGTCGCGGCCCTGGGCCTCGCCGACGAACCAGTTGGCGACGGTCGGGCCGAACCGTCCGTCGCGGACGCTGCCGATGATGACGACCAGTTGCAGCCGGTGCTCAGACATGGTGCTCCTCGATGGTGGGGGTGGACTCGGAACGGGTCGACTCGGGGGTGGCGCGGTCGCGCAGAGCGGTTTCGCGGATGAACCAGGCCAGCGCGAACGCGACGGCGCCGAGGGTCGCGCCGGCGACGGCCATGCTGTGCACGCCGTCGGCGACGCCGGCGCGGATCGCGTCCTGGGCGACGCTGGGCAGCCGCTGGACGGCCTCGGCGGTCAGCTCGCCGCCGGAGAGGATGCGACCAGCCGGCTCGACGCCGAGGCGGTCATCGAGGGTGGCGGTCATCCGGCTGGTGTACAGGGCACCGAGCACGGCGGCGCCCAGCGAGGCGCCCATGGTGTGCCAGAGCGTGACCGAGCCGCTGGCCGCACCCATGTCGCGGGGCGGCGCGCTGTTGATCGTGATGATCGTGGTGCTTTGCATGATCAGGCCCACCCCGGCCCCGCCGAGCAGGGTGAGCGCCGAGGCGAGGGCCAGGTTGGTGTCCGGCTCAAGGGCGAGCAGCGCCAGCATGCCGGCGGACAACACCGCACCGCCGAGGATCGCCAGGCGGCGGTACCGGCCGGTGCGGGAGATGACCTGGCCGCTGCCGACCGAGACCGCGACCATGCCGAGCATCGCGGGCAGGATCAGCAGGCCGCTCGCGGTCGGCGAGGCGCCCTTCGCCAGCTGCATGTACAGCGGCAGGAAGGCAGCGAAGACCATCATCGCGGCGCCGGCCGTCAGACGCAGGATCTGGGCCAGGGTGAAGCTGCGGTCGGCGAACAGCCGCAGCGGCACGACAGGCTCGGCGGCGCGCCGCTCCACCCGCAGGAAGACCGCCAATGCCACCACCGCGGTGGCGGCCAACCCCAGGGTCGGCGCCGAGGCCCACGTGTACCGGGTGCCGGCCCAGTTCGCCAGCAGACTCAGCGCCACGAGCACGACGGTCAGCAGCAGCGCGCCCGCGGCGTCGATGCGTGCGGTGATCCGCCGTGGTTCCAGCCGGATCATGGTCGCGACGAGCAGCGTGGCGACGGTGCCGATCGGCAGGTTGATGTAGAAGGCCCAGCGCCAACTCAGCTGCTCGGTGAACACGCCGCCGAGGAGGGGGCCGGCGATCATTGCGACCGGCATGATCACGCCGAACAGGCCCATGAGCCGGGCGCTCTGCCTGGGCGGCACGAGCTCGGCGATGAGCGCCAGGGCGCCGACCATGAGGCCGCCGCCGCCCAGGCCCTGAATCACCCGGAAGGCGATGAGCTGCCACATTTCCTGGGACATCCCGGCCAGCGCCGAGCCGAGCAGGAACAGCCCGATCGCCGACAGGTAGGCCGGCTTGCGCCCGAGCAGGTCGCCGAGCTTGCCCCAGATCGGCGTCGCTGCGGCCATCGGGACCAGGTAGGCGGTCATCACCCAGGAGAAGTCCTGCGCCCCACCCAGGTCACCGACGATGACCGGCAACGCGGGCCCGAGCATCATTCCGTCGAGCGGGGCCGTGATCATGCCGAGGATCACCCCGATCACACCTACGTACAGACTTCGGCTCACGGACCTCACTCCAATCGCGTACGTCGTACTCGAAATGGACGCTAGCTATTCAAGTACGATGTACGCAAGAGAGGGTGGTGTGACGTGTCGGACACCAGCAACGTCAGCATCTGGATGCGTCCGGAACAGGTGCAGCGATCCGGACCCGGCCGGCGCCCCGGCTACAGCCGGGCGCAGATCACCGCGACCGCCATCCGCATCGCCGATGCCGACGGCCTCGACGCCGCGACGATGCGCCGCATCGGCCAGGAGTTGGGCACCGGCGCGATGTCGCTGTACCGGTACGTGCCCAAACGCGACGACCTCATCGACCTCATGGTCGACACCGTCGCCGGCGAGATCGACCTGCCCGACCGGCCCAGCGGTGACTGGCGCGCCGACCTGTCCCTGGTAGCGCACCAGACCCGCGCCGTCGGGTTTCGCCACCCCTGGCAGGTGACCCTTGCCCGGCGCCCCACCCTCGGCCCGAACTCCCTGCGCGTCTACGACTTCGCCCTCAGCGCCCTCGACGGATTCGGTCTGCACATCGACGCCATGACGACGCTGAACAGCCTGGTCGCCAATTACGTCGACAGCGCCGTCCGCGACGAGATCGGCTGGCTGGAGCACGCGCGGCACACCGGCATGGACCGCCGCCAGTGGATGACCGAGTACGTCGGACCGTACGTCAACCAGGTGGTCGCGTCCGGCAAGTACCCGATGTTCAGCCGCAACATCCGCGAGGGCAGGCTGTCGCACCAGCCGCCCGACGTGCGCTTCCAGTACGGCCTCGACCACGTCCTCAACGCCATCGCCGACGCCCTGCCCGACCGGCCCACCCGCCGGGCGCCCGACGCCGACCCCACCACACCGGGTGTGTGCCGACCGGGTCGTTCGCCGCGGGTTGCAGGCCCCGATCTCGCCGGGGTTGCGGGTTCAGCGGAAGTCGCGGCTGGAGGAGCGGACCGGTAGCGTCAGCTCGGCCAGGTGGTCGGCCCGGAGGTTGAGCACGCCCTCGGCCTTCTCCAGGACGCCGCGGATGACCATGGCGTTGGCGGTGCGGGCGACCTTGCGGTATCGCTGCCAGAGCCCCGGCGTGCAGGTGACGTTGAGCATGCCGGTCTCGTCCTCGAGGTTGATGAACGTCACCCCACCGGCCGTGGCCGGGCGCTGGCGGTGAGTGACGATCCCGCCGACCGACACCCGACGGCCGTGGTCGACCCCGTGCAGGGCCTCGATGGCGTGGGCGCCAATGGTGTCGAGGTAGGGGCGGGCGAACTGGGCGGGGTGCGCGTCGGGCGCCAGGCCGGTGGCCCAGACGTCGGCGATCATGCGCTCGACGGCGTCCATGCCGGGCAGCATCGGCGGCCTGGTGCCGCCCGTCGTGCCCGGCAGGCGGTCGGCCGTCTCGCGGGCCGCGGCGCCCGCCGCCCACAGGGCCTCGCGGCGGGTCAGGCCCAGGCCGGCGAAGGCGTCCGCGGTGGCGAGCGCCTCCAGGTGGGTGGCGGTGAGGCCGGCCCGGCGGGCCAGGTCGGCCATCGAGACGTACGGCCCGCCCGCGCGGCGCTCCTGCTCGACGCGCTCGGCCACCTTGTCGCCCAGGGAGCGGACCGACTTGAGCCCGAGCCGGACGGCGGGGCCGCCACGGCCCCAGGTGCCGGGGCCGCCGTCGGGGGGTTGCTCGGCCAGGCTCTCGTGCGGATGCTCCAGCTTGGCCGCCGCGTTGCTGATGTTGATGTCGGGGCGCAAGACCTCCACGCCGTGGCGGCGGGCGTCGTCCACCAGGGATTGTGGCGAGTAGAAGCCCATCGGCTGGGCGTTGAGCAGGGCGGCGCAGAACGCGGCCGGGTGGTAGCGCTTGAGCCAGGCGCTCGCGTAGACCAGGTACGCGAAGCTCATCGCGTGGCTCTCCGGGAAACCGTAGTTGGCGAACGCGGCCAGCTTGTCGAAGAGGTCCTGGGCCAGGGGGCCCGTGATGCCGTTGCGGGCCATGCCCTCGAAGAGGCGCTCGCGGATCGCGGTCATGCGCTCCATCGAGCGCTTCGAGCCCATCGCCCGGCGCAGTTCGTCGGACTCGGCGGGGGTGAAGCCGGCGACGTCGATGGCCATCTGCATGAGCTGCTCCTGGAACAACGGCACGCCGAGGGTCTTCTCCAGCGAGGGCTTGAGCAGGTCGTGCGGGTACGTGATCTCTTCGAGGTCATTTTTCCGGCGGATGTACGGGTGGACCGAGCCGCCCTGGATCGGGCCCGGGCGGATCAGCGCCACCTCCACCACCAGGTCGTAGAACTCGCGGGGCTTGAGCCTCGGCAGGGTCGCCATCTGGGCGCGGCTCTCCACCTGGAACACGCCGACGGAGTCGGCGCGGCAGAGCATGTCGTACACCTCGGGGTCGTCCAGGGGCATGTGCGCGATGTCGAGCTCGGAGTCGATCATCTCGAAGGCGTACCGCAGCGCCGAGAGCATGCCGAGTCCCAGCAGGTCGAACTTGACCAGGCCGACCGAGGCGCAGTCGTCCTTGTCCCACTGCAGGACGGTGCGGTTCTCCATCCGGGCATGCTCCACCGGGCACACCTCGATCACCGGGCGGTCGCAGATGACCATGCCGCCGGAGTGGATGCCCAGGTGCCGCGGGAACGTCATGAGCTCGTTGGCGAAGTCGATCACCGGAGCCGGGATGTCGTCGACATCGCCCGGGGAGCCCGCGGAGGCGACCGCGCCCCAGCGCTCGACCTGCTTGCTCCACGCGTCCTGCTGGCCCGGCGAATGCCCGAACGCCTTGGCCATGTCGCGCACGGCGGACTTCGGGCGGTACGAGATGACGTTCGCGACCTGGGCGGTGAACGTGCGCCCGTACTTGCCGTACACGTGCTGGATGACCTCCTCGCGCCGGTCGGACTCGATGTCGATGTCGATGTCCGGCGGGCCGTCGCGCTCCGGGGACAGGAACCGCTCGAACAGCAGGCCCCATCGCACCGCGTCGACGTTGGTGATCTTCAGCGCGTAGCAGACCGCGGAGTTGGCCGCCGAGCCGCGGCCCTGGCAGTAGATGCCCTTGTCGCGACAGAACGTGACGATGTCGTGGACCACCAGAAAGTACCCCGGAAAATCCAGCTCCTCGATCAGTGCCAGCTCGTGCTCCAGCTGGGCGTGCGCCTTGGCATTTTCGGGGTACCGCTCGGCCGCGCCCTGCGCCGTGAGGTGCCGCAGCCACTGCATCTCCGACACGCCGGGGACCGGCACCGGGTACGCGGGCAGGTTCGGCGCCACGAGCTGCAGGTCGAACGCGAGGTCGCGGCCGAGGGCGGCGGCTCGCGGTACCGCATCCGGGAAGGCGGCGAAGCGGCGGGCCATCTCGTCGCCGGAGCGCAGGTGCGCGGCCCCCGCGGCGGGCAGCCAGCCGTCGATCTCGTCGAGGCTGCGCCGGGCCCGTACGGCCGCGAGCGCGGTGGCGAGCCGGCGCCGCCCCGGCACCGCGTAGTGCACGTTGTTCGTCGCGACGAGCATGAGCCCCCGCTCGCCGGCCAGGTCCGCGAGGGCGTCGTTGCGCTCGTCGTCGAGCGGATCGCCGTGCGCGGTCAGCTCGACGGCCACCGACTGCGTCCCGAACAGCGCGACCAGCCGGTCCAGCTCGCCGCGCGCCGCGTCCACCCCGTGCTCCAGCAGCGCGGCCGGCACGTGGCCCTTGCGGCACCCGGTCAGCGCCACGACGTGATCGCGCAGCGCGGCGGCGGCCTCCTCCAGGTCGTACACCGGGCGGCCCTTCTCCCCGCCGCGCAGATGCGCCTCGCTGATCACGCGGGACAGCCGGGCGTACCCCTCCGGGCCTCGCGCGAGCAGCAGCAGGTGCCGGCCGAGCGGGTCCGGCACGCCGTTCTGCGGGCCGGGCAGCCCCAGGGAGAGCTCCGCGCCGAACACGGTACGCAGCTCCAGCGCCCGCGCGGCCTCGGCGAAGCGCACGACGCCGTAGAAGCCGTCATGGTCGGTGAGGGCGATCGCGTCGAGCCCGAGCCGGGCCGCCGTCTCCGCCAGCTCCTCGGGGTGGCTCGCCCCGTCGAGGAAACTGAAGTTGCTGTGGGCGTGCAGCTCGGCGTACGGCATCGTGCGCTCGGGCCTGGGCAGGGCCGGCGCCGTGTACTGCGCGCGCTTGCGTGACCACGCCGGGGAGTCGCCGCCGTCGCCGTGATCCGCGGAGAGCACGTCGGGGTGGTAGTCGGAGCCCGGCGGCAGCCAACTCTTGCCGGACAGCCGCCGCTCCAGCTCCGACCAGGGGATGTCGGGGTTGTTGAAGCCCATCAGTCGTACAGCGCTTCCATGTGCCAGGCTCCATTGCGCAGTACCGCCAGAAAGGCCCGGCCGTCGGCGAGCAGCAGCTGGAACCGCGCCGCCCGCCGGGCCTCCGTCTCGTCCCACCATCGCTCGTCCACGGGCCACGGCCCGGCCCAGCCGACGACCTCGACCGGCTCGCCGGCCCCGGCCCGGACCCGCTTCGGCTCGCCGCTGAGCTCCAGCCGCCCGCTCACCCGGACCGGGTTGCCGTCCTCGTCGAGCACGTCGGCGGGGAGCGGCTCGACGTACACCGTGGCGGGGCTCGGCCCCGGAATCCGCCCCGGCCACGGCGCCTCGACGCCTTGCGCGCTCCGCTCGTCGCCCCAGGCCACGAGCCGGATACGGCTGCGATCGGCCCGGCCGCCGTCGAGGACCGCCGTGAGGACCGCGTCCGGGCCGAGCAGGCCTTGTACCCGGGTGAGCGCGCGGTGGGCCCGGTCGCGCTCGTCGCCGGCCTCGCCCCAGAGGCCGGGCTGCAGCCCGAGGTGCTCGACCACGCCCTCGGGGACGAGGCGCAGCCGCACGATCCCGGACGCCGGCGGCGCCTCGTCGGCCGGGCCGTTTGGCGGAACGTGCCGGGCCCGGGCGGTGCGCAGCCAGCCCTCGAGCTGCCAGCGGAGGCGATCGGCGATGGCGTTGACGGTGAGCAGGCCGTCGTGCCGCCAGGTGCGGACCAGCTCCTCCCCGGTCTCGGTGACGGCCTCGATCGCCAGCCGGGTGCACGCCAGGCCGTGCGATCCGAGCCGGTCGTGCAGCCGCTCGGCCAGCGCCCGGGCCGCGAACGCGGCGGCGTCGACGCGGTCGAGCGGTTCGTCGTACGCCTCGGTGACATCGATCTCGGCGGGCGGCCGCCGCGGCGCGAACGGCCGCTCGTCCCGCCCGCCGGCCAGCCGGTGCGCGAGCGCCGCGTCGAAGCCGAACCGGTCGAGCACGTCGGCGCCGGGCAGCGCCGCGAACTCCCCGAGCGTGTGGATCCCCAGCCGCCGCAGCAGATCGACGAGGTGCGGCCGGCCGAGCGCCGCGATCCCCAGCCCGGCCAGGAACCGCGGGGTCTCCCCGTCGGGCACGACGACCCCGGCCCGGGCGGCCAGCCCCGCCGCGAACGTCCCCTCGGCGATGCCGACCTGCGCCTCCACCTCGCACGCCTGCGCGATCTGCTCGACGATCCGCTCGGCGGCGGCGACCTCGCTGCCGTGGTACCGCGCGGGGCCGCGCGCCGCGAGCGCACAAGCCCCCGGCCGCAGCGCCTCCACTCCGGCGGCGATCGCCTCGACGGCCGCGAGTACCGGCTCGAAGGCCCGCATGTCCCGCCCCGGGTCGTGCTCGATCACGATGAGGTGCGGGCAGCGCCCCTGCGCCTCCCGTTTGCGCAGCCCCCGCCGCACCCCCTCCTCCCGCGCCGCCGGCGAGGCCACCAGCACCCGGTTGGCGTGCATGACCGCCACGGCCTCCCGCGCCGGATACCCGTCCACGATCTCGGCCGCGACGACGGGCCAGTCGGGGCACCAGACCACCAGCATCCGCACCGGCCTCACCCCACCCGGCGCAACGACGAACGGGCGCGGCCGGACCGCCCCGGCTCGGGCGGCTCGGCCGGCTCGACCGAGGACCGGCCCGGCGGCACCGACTCGACCGGCGGGAGGGAACGGACAGCCGACTCGACCGGCGGGAGGGAATGGACGGCCGGTTCGGCCGACGCGAGGGAACGCGCGACCGGCTCGGCCGACGCGAGGGAACGCGTGACCAGCTCGGCCGGCGGAAGCGACCCGGGGCCCACCCCAGCCGACGCAAGGGGCTGAGCGACCGACTCGGCCGACGCGAGGGAACGCACGACCAGCTCGGCCGGCGGAAGCGACCCGGGGCCCACCCCAGCCGACGCAAGGGGCTGAGCGACCGACTCGGCCGACGCGAGGGAACGCACGACCGGCTTGACCGGCGGAAGCGACCCAGGGCCCGCCCCAGCCAACGCAAGGGACTGAGCGACCAGCTCGGCCGACGCGAGGGCACGGGCGACCGGCTCGGCCGGCGGGAGCGACCGGGGGTCCGCTCCGGTCGGCGGGACCGGTGCGAGGGCGCGGCGGGTCGGCTCGGCCGGTGACAGGGAGCGGGGCGCCGGCCCGGGCGCCGGAAGCGGGCGGGGTTCCGGCCCGGGCGCGGGGAGGAGGCGGGTCACCGGGGGCAGGACGCCGGAGAGCTCGGGGAGCCACAGGGTCACCTCGCGCGGGGCGGCGGCGGCTCCGCGGCCGCGGGCCTGGACGGTCATCTCGCGGCAGCGCAGGCGGCCCCGGCCGGCGGTGAGGCCGCCCCAGGTGCCCCGCACCGGCGCGACGGTCAGGTCGGCCCCCGCCCACGACGGCCCGGCCGGCATCAGCACGCTCCCCCGCTGCCGCGCCCGCGCCGCCAGCCGCCCGGTCACCACCGGCGCCACCGGTCCCGGCGGCGCCACGACCACGATGTCGAACCCGTCGAGCAGGGCGGCGACGATGGTGGTCCACTCGGTTCCGGGATGCGGAACCAGCGCGAGCCGCTCCAGCGCGATCCCCATCTCGGCGGCCGCGATCGGGCTCAGGGCCGGCAGCCCGACGACCGCGCACCACGATCCGGCGGCCGATGCCGCCGCGAGCAGGGCGAGCAGCACGGACGAGGTGTGCACCGCCACGGTCGCTCCCCGCCGCAGCCCACCACCGGGCAGCAGCGCCCGCAGCCCCGCCAGCACCGGCAGCGTCCGGGTGCTGGCGACCACCTCGGCATCCCGCTGCCCGGCCGTGCGCACCATGCCGCCCAGCCCCGCGGCCCGCACCGCCTGCAGCCCCGCCGCCCGGCGCGCCGCGCTGCCGGCCACCGGCCCGGATGCCTCCGACTGGCCTCCTCCCGGCACCCGGCCGGATCGATCGGCGGGGTCCTGCAGGAAAGCCGGGCCGACCGGGGAGAGGTGGCGAGGGGGCACACGGCCGCCGACGACGGGCACCGAGGACCAGTCATCGTCCTCGGTGCGGATGTCGTCGTACGCCTCGTCGTAGAACTCGGCGGCCGCCGAAGCCGACATGCCAGCCACGGCCCTCTTGCTCCCCCACATGTTGTGCGACCCGAGAGATAAACACGGTTAAATACGGACAAATCGCCCATAGTTGGAAATGTCTGGCCTGCGAAACTCCTTCGGTGGCGCGGAAACGGATCGATGACGGCGGTGCGCTGCGAACGGGACGTGACGCACCGCGGACGGGCGAGATCAGCCGGACCCGGAACGACCAGGCGCGTGACAGCCCGAGACGAACCGGCCCGAGGCCGAACGACCCTGGGTGAGACGGCCCGAGACGAACCAGCCCGGGACCGAACGACCCGAGGTGAGGCGGCCAAGGACGGAACCGCCCGAGACGAACCGGCCCGAGGCCGAACACCCCTGGGCGAGACGGCCCGAGACGAACCAGCCCGGGACCGAACGACCCGAGGTGAGGCAGCCAAGGACGGAACCGCCTGAGGCGGAACGGCCCGAGACGAACCGGCTCAAGGCGAAACGGCCCGGGATGAGGCGACCGAGGACGGAACGGCCCGAGACGGAACGGCTCAAGGCGAAACGGCCTAGGGTGAAGCGGCCGAGGGCGGAACGCACCAAGGCTGGCCGGTCCAGGACGAACCGGCTCAAGGTGAAACGGCCCGAGGTCGGGCGGCCTGGGGCGAGGCGGCCGAGGATGGAACGACCCGAGGCGGGCCGGCCCAAGACGAACCGTCCTGGAGCCGGGCGACCCGAGGTGAGGCGGCCGGGGACGGAACGCACCGGGCGCGAGGGGCGCGAGCCGGGGGTCAGGCCGCGGCGGAGCGCGGCACGGCCCGACGGGGAGGGCTGGTCGCGGGTGAGCGCATGCCGAGTGAGCAGGCCTGGGACCGTGCCGGCGCGGGCCGCGACAGCGCGCGGGCCTTGACCGGGTGGGGCGCAGGCGGCGGACCCGGCGAGGGCCGGGATCGGTGGCGTCGGAGATGCTGGGTGCACGGTGGTGGCTTCGGCTGGGCGCGGCTCGGCGCGGTGGCGGGCTGGACGGGTGGGCCGGGGCGCGGGCGTCAGCTGGCCAGGCCTTCGAGCCGGGGCTGATACGAATAGCCGAGGGCTACCTCGACCACCGCGATGAACTGCTCGGCGGAGCGCATCAGGTCGTCGGCCTCGCGGGCGGTCACCACGCGGGGGATGCCGGCCTCGGCCGCCGAGCGCTTGCTGGCGCCGGCCGCGAAGAAGGACGCCCACTCGCTCAGCTCCGGGGCGACCAGGACCAGCAGGGACCAGACGCTCGTGACGCGGCTGCGGCGGCCCGGGGCCGCGGGGACGGCGCGGGCGGCGAGGACCGCGGCCGCGGCGCGCAGGGCGGCCAGGTGGGCCGTGGCGTAGCGCATGCCGTCGGCGCGGATCTCGGCGGCCTCCTCCAGGCCGTGGCGGGCCATGGTGAGCAGCTCGCGCGGGGTCCGGTGCGGCAACGCGTGCGCGGGGACCGGAAGCTGCTGGCGGGACGCACCGCCGGCCGGCGCGGGGGCCGGGAATCGGCTGACGTTGGACGAGCTGGTCGAACGGTTCGTCGGCATCGGTGCTCTCCCTCGGTGGTGCGTCGGGCAGGCTCGGGCTTGCCTTGGATCTCGTGCGCGCCGCCGCGGGGGGAGTCGCAGCGTCGTGCGGGTGATGCCGAGGTCCGCGACGGCGACGGCGTGCCGGCCGGGCGTGGAGCTTCCCCACACCACCCCCGGCCGGCTGGGCCGCCGGCTCGCCGCCCGGGGGTCGTGGGCGGCGAGCCGGCGGACCCCGCCTGAGGCCAGACCCGCGAAAATCCGGCCTCCGCGGTGTCGCGGACCGCGCTCGGGATCGGCGCCGCGAATCGCCTCCCCGAAGCAGTTCGAACATTCGTTCGATGGGCTAAGACTACACCGGGGAGGGCGGGGGGTGGCAACTGTTGGGGGAGGATTTTCGTACATCCGTTCGGACGAAGATCCGCAGCCGCCCGGCACGCTGCGCGCTCACACCGGAACCGATCGTCATGGCCTGCACCATAGCCAGGGGGTACGACAAAAAATCGCCGCGAACAACGTGCACCTGAGCGCGCCCCGAATCGCCGGCGGCGCGCCCCGGCCGGGACCGCACGAGTGAAACCGGAAGGGCAAGATAGAGCGATGGAGCAACATCCCAACGTGCAGGCGGTCCAGGACGCCCTGGACGCGGCCGGCGCGCGCGACGCCGCCGGCGAGCCGTGCCGGGTCAAGGTGCTCACCGAGCCGGTGCACACCGCGGCGGCCGCGGCCGCGGCGCTCGGCATCGAGGTGGGTCAGATCGCCAACTCGCTGATCTTCAACGCCGACGGGGAGCCGCTGCTCGTGCTCACCTCGGGCGCGCACCGGGTCGACACGGCCAAGGTCGCCGCGCTGCTGGGCATCGCGAAGGTCAAGCGGGCCGACGCAGACTTCGTGCGCACCAGCACCGGCCAGGTCATCGGCGGGGTCTCGCCGCTGGGGCACCCGAAGCCGCTGCGCACGCTGGTCGACGTGGACCTCGGGCAGTACGACGAGATCTGGGCCGCCGGCGGTATCCCGCAGGCCGTGTTCCCGATCACGCACGCCGAGCTGGTCCGCATCACCAGCGGCACCGCCGCCGAGGTGGCGTGATCGTCCGGCTGCACGTCTGGCGGGTGCCGAGGCTCGCGGTGCCCGCCATGTTCTGGTCGATGGCCGTGGACAGGCGGAAAGTCCGGAAAAAGGCGGACTTCGCCAAGCTGCTGGGCACGGGAAGGGGCAGCGAGTTCGGCGTGGGGTCGGCCGACCTGACCCGCTGGGCCGCGCTCGTGGTTTCGCAGGCGGCAACGGTACCGCCGATGCGTGGCGCGATCGCGAGCTGCACGCTGACGCTGGAGCCGATCGCCAGCCACGGGACGTGGTCCGGAAGGTCGCCGTTCAACGCGGAAAAGGCGGAAAATCCGGATGGACCGGTCGCGGTGCTGACCCGGGCCCGGCTGCGGGCGCGGCGGGCGATGGCGTTCTGGCGCGCGATCGGGCCGGTCGGCTCCGCCGTGGCCACCGCCGAGGGGCTGCACTGCGCCTTCGGCTTCGGCGAGGCCCCCGTAGGATTCCAGGGCACGATGAGCGTCTGGCGCCGCGCGGCGGACGTCGTGCGGTTCGCGTACCGTCGGCCGGAGCACGCCGCGGTCGTGGAGCGCACGCCTGCGCAGGGCTGGTATGCGGAGGAGTTGTTCGCCCGGTTCCGCGTGCTCGGCATCGACGGCGACCGAGAGGTGATCGGGTGGAGGGACGGCCAGTGAGGCTGGTGCGGTGGCGCGGGGAGGACCTGCTCGAGCGCCTCGACGACGTCATCGCCGTGTACGGCGAGGCCATGGGCTACTCCGTGCAGCTGCTGCAGACCCGCCGCGGCTACGTCGCCGGGCACACCCGCCGCGAGTCGTTCCAGGCGGTCGCCACGCTCGACGACGACGGCGGCCTGCTCGGCTTCGGCTACGGCTACCGCGGCACCTCCGGGCAGTGGTGGCACGACCAGGTGCGCAACGCGCTGCGCCGCGACGCCCGCAAGTACTGGCTGGCCGACTGCTTCGAGCTGGTCGAGCTGCACGTCCGCCCGCACGCGCAGGGGCACGGCATCGGCGCGCGGCAACTGCACGAGTTGCTCACCCAGGCCGCGCACGACACCGTCCTGCTCTCCACGCCGGAGGCGCCCGAGGCGACGTCGCGGGCCTGGCGGCTGTATCGCCGGTTCGGCTTCGTCGACGTCCTGCGCCACTTCAACTTCCCGGGCGACGACCGCCCCTTCGCCGTGCTGGGCCGGCAGCTCCCCCTGTGAGACCCGCGCCGCTGTGGTGGCTCCTCGGCGCCCTGGTCCTCGCCGAGATCGGCTATCCGCTGACCTCCGGGCGGGCCCGGGCGGCGCTCGTCGTGGTGACCGTGTGCCTGGGCTACGCGATCTCGGCCGGGCACGCGTACGCCACCCGCGGCCCCCGCACCGCCGGCGTCCTGGTGCTGGTCACGACGGGCGGCGGGTTCCTCGTCGAGGCGGTGGGGCGCTCAACCGGCTACCCGTTCGGCGACTACGACTACACCGGCGCGCTCGGGCCGCGGCTGCTGGGCGTGCCGCTGGTCGTCGCGCTGGCCTGGACGTGGATGGCATGGCCCGCCTGGGTGGCCGCCGGGCGTCTCGCCGCGCGGACGCTGCCCCGCATCGCCGTGGCGGGGGCCGGGCTGGCCGCGTGGGACCTGTTCCTCGATCCGCAGATGGTCTCCCAGCAGTACTGGCTGTGGCACGCCGGCACCGCGGGACTCCCGGGCGTGCCGGACATCCCGCTCATGAACTACCTCGGCTGGCTGGTCGTGGCCGTGGTGCTCATGGCCCTGCTGCACCTCGGCATCGGGGACGATCCGGCGCTTGCGAACAATGATGCGCCGATGTACGCGATGTACCTCTGGACGTACGCCTCGAGCATCCTGGCCCACGTGGCCTTTCTGGGGCTGCCGGGCTCGGCGGCCTGGGGAGCATTGGGCATGGGGCTCGTCGCGATCCCGCTGGCGGTGCGGCTGTGGCGCTGCTGATCGGCTGCGCGGTGCTGCTCGCACTGCTGGCGCACACGGTGGTGAACACGCTGCTGCTGAGGCGACCTTCCCAACCGGGGTCCACTGTGGACTCCGTGGCGGTGCTGCTGCCGCTGCGCGACGAGGCCGGGCGGGTCGAGCCGTGCCTGCGCGCGCTGCTGGCGCTGCCGCCGCCGGTGCGCCTGCTGGTGCTCGACGACGGCTCCACCGACGGCACCGCCGAGCTGGTGCGGCGCGTGGCCGGGGACCGGGTGACGCTGCTGTCCGGCCGGCCGCTGCCGCCGGGCTGGCTGGGCAAGCCGCACGCGTGCCAGCAGCTGGCCGAGGCGGCCGGCGACGCGACGGTACTCGTCTTCGTCGACGCCGACGTGGTGCTCGCCCCCGACGCGGTCGAGCGGGCCACCGTCCTGCTGCGACACTCCGATGTGGACCTGCTCAGCCCGTACCCGCGCATCGAGGCCGGCGGCCTCGGCGAGCGGCTCGTCCAGCCGCTGCTGCAGTGGTCGTGGCTGACGTTCCTGCCGCTGCGGGCGATGGAGCGCTCGCCGCGCCCGTCGCTGGCCGCGGCCGGCGGGCAGTTCCTGGTCGTGCGGCGCGAGGCGTACGAGCGCGCCGGGGGCCACGCGGCGGTGCGGGACAAGGTGCTGGAGGACATCGAGCTCGCCCGGGCGGTCAAGCGGGCCGGTGGGCGGATCGCGCTCGCGGACGGCTCGGGGCTGGCGCGCTGCCGGATGTACACCTCCTGGAACGAACTGATCGAGGGTTACGGCAAGTCGCTGTGGGCCTCGTTCGGCTCCCCCGCGGGCGCGGCCGCGGTCCTGGCGCTGCTGCTGGCGCTCTACGTGGTGCTGCCCGCGACCGTCCTGTTCGGACAGTGGGCGGGGCTGCTCGCCTACGCCCTCGGCGTCGCCGGCCGCGTCGTGTCCGCCCGCGCGAGCGGCGGCCGCGCCCTGCCCGACGCCCTCGCGCACCCGGTGTCGGTGCTGCTGTTCGCATGGCTGGTCGCCCGCTCGTACGCACGCCGCGGCGCCACCACCTGGAAGGGGCGCCCGACGTGGCGACCGTAGTCGTCGTCGGCGCCGGGGTCGGCGGGCTGTCCGCCGCGGCCCGCCTCGCCGCCGCCGGGCACGAGGTCACCGTCTTCGAGCGGGCGCCCGTGGCCGGCGGCAAGCTCGGCCGGCACGAGCGGGCGAGCGCGGCGGGGACGTTCCGGTTCGACACCGGCCCGAGCCTGTTCACCCTCCCCCAGGTCGCGGCGGAGCTGTTCGCCGCCACGGGTGGCGGAGGCCTGGATCTGGTACCCCTGGATCCGATCGTCCGCCACCGCTTCCCCGACGGTTCCACGCTGGACTCCGCTGCCGGGGACGCGTTCGCCGAGCGGATCGCGGCCGCGTTCGGCGCCGAGGCGGCCGCGGACTGGCGCCGGCTGTGGCGGCGGGCCGGGCGGGTGTGGGCGGCGTCGTGGCGGCATGTGCTGACCACCCCCGTGGACAGTCCACTGCGGATGGCCGGGCTCGCGTGGCGGCTGCGAGACCTGGCCGCGATCGCGCCCGGACGCACGCTGCGCGGGCTGGGCCGGACCCACCTGCGCGACCCGCGGCTGCGCATGCTGCTGGAGCGCTACGCGACGTACACCGGCGCCGACCCGCGCCGCGCCCCGGCCGCCCTGCTCGCGATCCCCTACGCGGAGCTGCAGTACGGCGGGTGGTACCTGCGCGGCGGCCTCGGCACCCTCGCCGGGGCGCTGCTGGAGCGCTGCGCGGCGCTCGGTGTGCGGGTGGTCACCGGGGCCGAGGTCCGCTCGATCACGATCGCCGGCGCGCGGGCGGCCGGTGTCGTGCTCGCCGACGGCGCGTCCGTGCCCGCGGACGTGGTGGTGGCCAACGCCGATGCGCTGCACGTGTACCGCGATCTGCTCCCCCGCCCGCGCCTGGCGCGCCGGCTCGAGGCGCGCAGCCTCGGCGGCTTCGTGCTGCTGCTCGGGCTGCGCGGCCGGACTCCGGGGCTCGCCCACCACACGGTGTTCTTCCCGCGCGACTACGACGCCGAGTTCGACGCGATCTTCGGCGCCCCGGCCCGCCCGGTGCGGGACCCGACCGTCTTCGTCACCGCCGCCGACGACCCGCTCGTGCGCCCGGACGGGCACGAGGGCTGGTTCGTGCTGGTCAACGCGGCCCCGCAGGGGGCCGTGGACTGGCCCGGGGTCGCGGACGAGTACGCCGAGCGGGTGCTGGCGACGCTGGCGGCGCGCGGGGTGGACGTGCGGGAGCGGGTGCTGTTCCGCGACGTGCTGACGCCCGCGGACCTGCAGGCCGCGACCAACTCGCCGGGCGGGGCCATCTACGGCACGGCCGGTCACGGGTTGCTGCGGCCGCCGAACCGCGGGGCGGTGCCGGGGCTGTTCCTCGTCGGCGGGTCCGTGCACCCCGGCGGCGGGCTGCCGCTGGTCATGCTCTCGGCGAAGATCGTCGCCGACGTCATCGGAGCCGCCTGAGCAGCGCCACCAGCTCCCGCTCCTCGAGCTCCTTCGCCAGGCGGTCCAGCACCGAAGGGTCGGGCCGTTCGCCCAGCTCCGCCGATGTCCGCGTGCTCCTGGCGGATATGTCGGGCGCTGGCGCGCCCGACATATCCGTTATTTCGTGAAATACGTCGCGTCGGGCGACGAAAAGCTCAGCGCAGGGTTCGGCGGACCACCTTCAGGAGCTGGGCCAGGCCGATCAGGGAGACCGGCAGCATGATCGCCAGGGTCACCGTGGCAGCGCGGGGGTCGGCCAGGACCGCGAGGAGGCCGAAGATGCTCAGCAGGACTCTCGTCGGGCGCTCGGCGATCGTCACCGTGCCGATGTCGCTCATGCCGGCGGCCGTCGCGCGGGCCCGGACGTACTCGTGCAGCCACATCACCGCCCCGCACGCGGCGGCGAGCCACGGCGGGGCGCCCAGCAGGGCGAAGGCCAGCAGCCAGGCGGCCTCGGACAGGCGGTCGGCGGCGGCGTCGTAGACCTGGCCCAGGCGGGTGGCCCGCGACAGGATCACCGCCAGGGCGCCGTCCAGGGTGTCGGCGACGGCGGAGAGCAGGACCAGTACGGCCGCCAGGAAGGGGCCGGCGGGGGCGAGGACGACGGCGGGTGCCGCCGCGGCGAGCAGCAGGCCGAGCAGCGTCAGGGCATCGGGGCTGCGCACGCCGGCCTGGGCGGCCAGGACGCCCAGGCGGTGGCCCAGCCGCAGCCAGCCCCGGACCGGGGACGGGGCGCTCCTGGGGTCATAGCCGCCGTGCGCCGACGACCAGCGGGAACAGTATCCGTCCCAGTCGAGCGGCTCAGGGGCGCGCACCGACGCCGAGCTGCTGCCAGACCTCGCGGGTCGCCGTCGAGCGGTTGAAGGTGATGAAGTGGATGCCCGGCACGCCCTCCTCGAGCAGGCGCTGGCACATCGCCGTCGCGTGGTCGATGCCGAGACGCCGCACGGCCCGCGGGTCGTCGGCGATCTTCTCGAACCGCTCGGCCAGCGCCGGCGGGAACGGGGCGCCCGAGAGCTGCTGGGAGCGGGCGATCGTGCCGATGTTGGTGACCGGCATGAGCCCGGCGACGATCGGCGTGTCGCAGCCGGACGCGGCGACCCGGTCGCGCAGCCGGAGATACTCATCGACGTCGAAGAACATCTGGGTGATCGCGAAGTCGGCCCCGGCGCGGCACTTGCGCACGAAGTTGGCGGTGTCGGACTCGACGTCGGCCGAGCGCGGGTGCTTGTAGGGGAACGCGGCCACGCCGATGCTGAAGTCCCCGGCCTCGCGGACCAGCCGCACCAGGTCCTCGGCGTAGAGCACGCCCTCGGGGTGGCGCACCCACTCCCCCATCGGGTCGCCCGGCGGGTCACCGCGCACGAGCAGGAAGTTGCGGATGCCGGCCCCGGCCAGCTGCCCGATCACGTTGCGCAGCTCCGCGACCGAGTGGTTGACGGCGGTCAGGTGGGCCATGGGCAGCAGCGTGGTCTCGGCCGCCACCCGCTCGGTGACGGCGACGGTGGTGTCGCGGGTGGTGCCGCCGGCGCCGTAGGTGATCGAGACGAACGACGGCTGCAGCGACTCCAGCTCCCGGATCGCCTGCCACAGCTGCCGCTCCCCCTCCGGCGTCTTCGGCGGGGAGAACTCGAAGGAGAACGTCGGCCCGTGCTCCGCGATCAGGTCACCGATCGCGGCGGGTCCGCCGGCCATGACAGAGGGAAGTCCGAGAGCCACGCCCTGACTGTACGCACTACGGCGCGCGGGCGGGAATTGTCGTACCTGTGGGGTACAACGGGGGTGGACAGCGAGTCGGGCGGGGGCCGCCGCGATCGGCGCCCGGCCGGGTCGGTGTCCCTGGTGCCGCGGTGTGATCGGGGGTCGCTGGTTCCAGGAGGTATGCAATGCCTGCCAGATCCGGGCCCGGCCCGGCCGGAGACGAGACGTTCGGCGCGCTACTCACCCGCCTGCGCCTGGCGCGGGGCCGCTCGCAGCTGCGGCTGGCGGAGATGCTGTGCGCGGCCGCTGGCGTGCCGACGATCACACGGCACGAGGTGTCACGCTGGGAGCGCGGCGAGCGGGTGCCGGGCGCGCCGTGGCTGGCATGGATCGCGTTCACGCTCGACGTGCCCCTCGACGACCTCGAGCGCGCCGCAGCCCGCTCCCGCCACCTACGCGCCCCGGCCCGCCCACGTCAGCCACGGACCGCGGAGGCCCCCGCAGCCGGGACAGGGGCCGACGCCCCACCACAAGCAGGCCGAAACCAGACGTCCCACTCGGCAAACGGCGCCCTGACCGGCAGCGCAAGCGACGGCCTGACCGGCGGGGCGACCGGCGGGACGAGCGACGGGGCGACCGGCGGGGCGACCGGCGGGACGAGCGACGGGGCGACCGGCGGGGCGACCGGCGGGACGAGCGACGGCCTGACCAACAGGGCGAACAGCGATCTGGCGGGCGGGAAGAACGACGGACTGGACGACGCGACAAGCCGCAGGGCGAACGGCGGACCGGACGGCGGGACGAGCAACGGCCGGAACATCGGCGCGAGCGGCGACCAGGCCGGTGGGACAAGCAGGTGGGCGAACGGCGGGCTGAACGGCGGACCGGACATCGACGCAAGCGACGACCGGGACGGCAGGACGAACAGCACGGCGAACGGCGGACCGGACATCGACGCAAGCGACGACCAGCGCGGTGGGGCGAGTAGGTGGGCGAACGGCGGAATGGCCAACGGGGCAAACGGCGGACCGGACATCGGCGCGAGTGACGACTGGGACGGCGGGACGAACAGCAGGGCGAACAGCGGACCGGACATCGGCGCGAGCGGCGGCCGGGACGGCGGGGCGACGACGGGTGGGTCGAGTGCGGGCGGCGGAGCGCGGGCGGGCTGGCAACGAGGCGGGGCGGATGCGGGCGTGGAAGGCGGGCGGGCGATGTCGTGGTGGTCGGTGGCCGAGTTGCGTCGGATGGACGATCTCGTGTCCGGGGTCAAGGTGGCGCGGGTCGTCCGGGCGGCTTACGCCGGGGCGGTGCGGGCGGCCGCGGGTGGTGGGCGCGAGCGGCTGCGGCTCGTCGCCGAGTTGGCGCAGCTCGCGGCCTGGGTCGCGGCCGACGCGGGGGCGCCGGTCAGCGGGGCGGCCGTGGCGGGGATCGTGCGCGACGGGGTGCGGGCGGCGCTGACCGGCGGGCATCGGGCGCTGGCCGGGCATCTGCTCGGCTGCCTCGCGCAGTTGCATGCCGAGGAGGGCGACGGGGTAACCGCCCTCCGGCTGGCGCGGGCCGGGCGGCAGGCGGCGGAGCCGGCCGATGCCGGGACGCTCGCGGTGCTGTGGCTGCGCGAGGCGGCGGCCGCGGCGGCCGGCGGGGAGCGGAGCCGGTGTGACGCGGCGCTGGCGGCGGCCCGCCGGGCGCAGGAGCGCCGCACGGGCGAGCATGATCCGTCGTGGCTGTACTGGCTGGACGACGCGCACCTCGCGGCCGCCGCCGGGCGGTGCCAGGCGGCGCTGGGACGACATCGGCTCGCGCTGCCGTTGCTGGCCGCGGCGCTCGGCCCGCCTCCGCGGCCCGGCAGTCCGGCACACCTGGCACCTCTCCGACCCGACACGCTCGTCCGGACCGACGCACTCGAGCGGACCGACAGGTCCGACCGGCGTGACGCACTCGGCCGGACCGACGGGCCCGACTGGCCCGACGCGCCCGCCCCGCCGGGCGCACCCGACCGGACCGACAGGCCCGACAGGCCCGACGCATCCGTCCCGCCCGGCGCACCCGAGCGGACCGACGCGCCCGTCCGGACCGGTGCGGCGGTGTGGGCCGCGGCGGGCGGGGCGGGCGGGGCGGGCGTGGTGCAGGACGCGGTGTGGCGATCGGCCGGGGTGTCGGCGCCGCGTGGTGCGGGGGTGGCTGGGCGGGGTCGCGTGCCGGCGGCCCGGGGGGCGGGCGCGGTGTGGGCGTCCGGGAATGCTGCGGGCAGGAGTGGCGGGGTGCGGCTGCGGGCGTTTGGGCTTGTGCAGTTGGCGCGGGCTCGGGCGCTCGTGGCTGCTGGGGAGGTCGACGCCGCGTGCGAGGCCGCCGTCGAAGGGGTCCTTGCCGGGGCGCGGTGTGGGTCCGCGCGGGTTTGGCGGGAGGCGGAGTGGGTGCGGCCTCGGTTACGGAGGGCAGCGAAGTACCGGGATTTTACCGAGATGTACGAAATGGCGCGTGGGTTTGGCCACGATGGGCTCAGGACCGGTTCGGCGGGGGGCGGGGTTTCGGACTAGCGTCTCTGCCGTGACGCACCCCTTTCTTGATCGGGCCGGGCTTCGTGCGCGGGTCCGGGCCGCCCTCGCCGGGTTCCTGCTGCGGCGGCGGGATCGGCTGGGCGAGATCGAGGCCGAGGCGCTCGGGCCCGTCGCGGACGCGGTCGAGGCGCTCGTGCTGGGGGGCGGCAAGCGGCTGCGGCCGGCGTTCGCGTACTGGGGGTATCGCGGGGCCGGGGGTGCCGACCGGGACGAGATCGTGACGGCTGTCGCGGCGCTGGAGCTGGTGCAGGCCAGCGCGCTCATTCACGACGACGTGATCGACGGGTCGGAGACGCGGCGCGGGGAGCCGGCTGTGCACCGGCGGTTCGCGGGGCTGCACCGGCGGCTCGGGTGGCGTGGGGACGCCGACGGTTTCGGCGCGTCGGCGGCGATCCTGCTCGGGGATCTGTGCCTGGTCTGGTCGGACGAGATGCTGCACGCCAGCGGGGTCGATCCGGTGACGCTGGCCCGGGCCCGGCCGGTCTTCGACGAGATGCGCACCGAGGTGACGATCGGGCAATACCTCGACGTGCAGACCCAGGCGACCGGCGACACGTCAACGGCGCGGGCCAGCCTGGTGGCGCGGTTCAAGTCGGCGAAGTACACGATCGAGCAGCCGCTGGTCTTCGGCGCGGCGCTGGCCGGCGGTGGGCGGCTGGCCGAGGACTACTCGGCGTTCGGGCTTCCGCTCGGGGAGGCCTTCCAGCTGCGCGACGACGTGCTCGGGGTGTTCGGGGACCCGGCGGTGACCGGCAAGCCCGCCGGCGACGACCTGCGTGAGGGCAAGCGGACCTATCTGATCGCGGCGGCGATCGAGGGGGCCGGGGCGGCCGTGTTCGACGAGCACCTCGGCGACCCGGGGCTGGACGAGCACAAGGTGGCGCTGCTGCGCAAGACCATCGTGGAGAGCGGGGCGCTGCAGCGCACCGAGGAGCGGATCGCGCAGCTGACCGCGGCGGCGCTGGGAGCGCTGGAGGCCGCGGACGTCACGGCCGAGGCTCGGGAGGTTCTGACGGGCCTGGCCCAGGCCGCGACGCAGCGGACGGTTTAGGCCGCGACGCAGCAGGCGGTCCGGGACGCGACACAGCGGACGGTCCAGGACGCGACACACCAGGCGGTCCGGGAGGCGACGCCGCTGACGGTCCAGGACGCGACGCCGCAGGCGGTCTGAGGGAGGCCCAGACCGCCAGGGTGGCCAGGACCAGGGCGAAGCCGAATGCGAGATCCTCGACGGGGGCGTGCACTACGCGCACGCCCAGGATCGACGACGGGTTGTAGAGGACCACCCCGCGGCCGGTGAGGATGCCGTTGGACAGCAGCTGGAACGCCAGGACGATCGGGTACGAGCACCAGAAGACGCGGCCCAGGACGAGCTTTGTGCGTAGCACGGCCACGTCGAGTACGACCGCCGCGCAGACGCCGGTCACCGCGGCCGCGGTGTAGGTCACCGCCGCGACCACCGCTGCAGCGTCTGGCGGGTCGCCTCGAAGCCCAGGATCGCGCACACCGGCACGACCAGGAAGAACAGTAGCTCCTCCAGCGGCAGGTCACCCGGCAGGATGACGCCGGTGATCTGGCGCGGGTCGAAGGTCCAGTGCCCGGCCCGGATCGCGAGCAGGTCCCACACCACGAACACGGCGGCGACCGGGGCGAGGGTGAGCAGCAGCCGGCGGACCTGGCGCAGGACACCGACCTTGAGCAGCGGCTCCAGCCACAGGGCACCGCCCAGGCAGCCCGCCAGGACCAGCAGATACGTCCAGTGCACGGTCAGAAGCCCAGGGCCTGCGCGCGGCGCTTGACCTCGGTCGCGCGGTTGCCGCGCAGTGCCTCGGCCGGGGTGCCCGGCAGCGACTCGTCGGTGGTGTAGAGCCACCGGAGGGCCTCAGCCTCGTTGTACCCAGCGTCGTACAACAGCGTGAGCACGCCCGGAAGGTGCTTGACCACGCCCTCATCGGTGATGAAGTCCGCCGGGACGCGCAGCACCCCGCTCTGCTTCACGGCGATCAGGGAATGGTCGCGGACCAGCTGATGCACCCGGTTGACCGGGATGCCGAGGCGCTCGGCGACGTCGGGCATGGTCAGCCACTCGGCGGGGCCGGCAGGTTCTTCGCTCACAGTTGAAACAGTAATCCTCGCCACGCGATCGGGAAGGAACGGGCAGTGGGGCTCTGGCTCAAGGTTCACCGGGAGGTCGCCGGTGCCTGGCGCTCCGCGTGCTACGACATGTACCGGCACGCGAACCGGCGCCGCGCCGTGCGGCTGCGGATGGCGGAGACGGCCGAGTACGGTCCCCGCAACCATCGGGGCCAGCACGTGATGCGCGCCCCGTACCGCAGCCGGGTCGCCGCCACGACCGGCGTCGCGCTGCTGGTCGCGGGCGGGGCGGCCGGCACCTACCTGGCCGTGGCGGGCAGCCTGGCGGCGCTTCGCAGCGAGTCCTACGAGCCGCCTGTCGCCGCGCCGGCCGCGCCGGCGCCGGGCAGCACCTCCGCGCCGTCGCTGATCCGGCCGCCGTCGCCCCGGCCGACGCAGGTCCGCCCGCAGGTGAAGCGGTCCACTCCCGCGCAGGTGGTGGCGATGCCCGAGATCCCGGCACCGACCAACGTGCCCACGCAGCAGACGACGGACCCGGAGAGCACCCCGACGACGTCGCCGAGCGCCTCGCCCACCCCGTCCGCCAGCCCGTCACCCTCCGTGTCGAGCGCGTCGCCCTCACCCTCCTGGACAAAGCGCTCGAAATGGGGACTTTCCGCCGATGATCACGCCTCGTCGGGCCAAACCGGCGCCGGGCGCTGAGCTTTCGCCCTCCCCGGCCGTACACTCGCAGCCAATGGATACCACGGTCGCCGATCCTCTGCTCGGTGCGCTCGTCGACGGGCGCTACCGCGTTCGCTCGCGTGTCGCCAAAGGTGGCATGGCGACGGTCTACACGGCGCTCGACGAGCGACTCGAGCGCACCGTCGCGCTGAAGATCATTCACCCGGCGCAGTCGCGGGACCCGCTGTTCGTCGACCGGTTCACCGACGAGGCCAAGACGATCGCCCGGCTGACCCACCCGAACGTGGTGGCCGTCTACGACCAGGGCACGCACCAGGGGCTGCCGTATCTCGTCATGGAGTACGTGCGCGGCCGGACCCTGCGCGAGGTGCTCGCCGAGCGGCGCCGCCTGCAGCCGCACGAGGCCCTGGCGATCATGGAGCAGATGCTCGCCGCGATCGCCGCCGCGCACCGCGCCGGGCTCGTGCACCGCGACGTCAAGCCGGAGAACGTGCTGGTCGCCGAGGCGCCCGGCGAGTCGCACAACCTCGTCGACGGCGTCGTCAAGGTCGCCGACTTCGGGCTCGCGCGCGCCGTGGAGGCCAGCGCCGACGAGACGGGCTCGCACCTCATGGCGACGGTCGCCTACGTCGCGCCCGAGCTCGTCACCGACGGGCACGCGGACCCGCGCACCGACGTGTACTCCGCCGGCATCGTGCTCTTCGAGATGCTGACCGGGCGGGTGCCCTACGAGGCCGACCGCCCCGTCGAGGTCGCCTGGCAGCACGTCGACCGCGACGTGCCGTTCCCGTCGCGTTTCGTGCCCGGCCTGCCGGGCGCCGTCGACGACCTCGTGGCCCGCGCGACCCGCCGCGACCCGGGCGGCCGCCCGACCGACGCCGGCGCGATGCTCGCCGAGGTCCAGGCGGTCCGCGAGGACATCGGCACCGAGCTGACCAACCGCAGCCGCCAGGTCGCGCCGCCGACGGTCCAGGTGCCGCGGGTCGACTCCGTGCCGCAGAACTTCCCGACCCAGACGACCCAGACCTACCAGGCCACCCGCCGCCCGTCCTGGGCGCGGCTGCCCGCCTCCGCTCCCCCGCAGCCGGTCGCCCGCCGGCACCGCACCGAGGCCGGCCACGGCGGCGGGGGCGGCGGCGTCCAGGGGCTGTTCGCGCAGATCAACGCCAACCCGCGGACCCGGCTCGCCGTCATCGCGGGCATGCTCACGTTCGGCCTGCTGGTCGCGATCGGCGGTTACTGGTTCGGCGTCGGCCGCTACACCGACACGCCGGACCTGCGCACCCAGGCCCGCGACCAGGCCGCCCACCAGGCCACGACGGCCGGGTTCAAGGTCAAGTTCGCCGAGCCGAAGTTCGACGCCAAGGTCCCCAAGGACGCGGTGCTGGAGCAGGACCCGCTGGCCGGCGGGCGCATCCTCAGCGGCGGCACGATCACGCTGACGCTCTCGCTGGGCCCCGAGATCTACAAGGTGCCCGACATCGCCGGCAAGGAGTGGGACCTGGCGCAGGTCGACCTGCAGGCGCTCAAGCTCGTGGGCAACCGGGTCGAGAAGTTCGACGACGCCGTGCCCGCGGGCCACGTCATGGACACCGACCCGAAGATCGGCACCCAGGTCAACCCGAACCAGGCGGTCACGGTCTACGTGAGCAAGGGCCCCAACCCGGTCAAGGTGCCCCTCGTCGTCGGCAAGCAGCTCGCACAGGCCCAGAACGACCTCGCCAAGGTGAAGATCACCGTGGGCAAGGTCGAGGAGGTCGACAGCGACAAGCCCAAGAGCGAGGTCGTCTCGCAGAGCATCGGCGACGGCAACAGCGTCACCGACGGCATGGTCATCGACCTGCAGATCTCCAAGGGCCCGGCGCAGATCCCGATGCCCGAGGTACGCAACCTGCCGCTCGATCAGGCCAAGGCGCAGCTCGAGCAGCTCGGGCTGGTCGTCGAGGTGCAGGGCTTCGGCACGGTCCGCGGGCAGGACCCGCAGGCCGGCACCCCGGTCCTCCCCGGCCAGCATGTGCGCCTGTTCGCGTTCTTCTGATGCCGGCGTCCATCGCCCCGGTCGGCGGGCACGCGCCCGCCGCCGGGGGCCTGGCCAAGGCTGCCCTGCGCTACGTCGAGCAGACGGCGGCGTCGGCGGTGCAGGTGTACGTCTCCAACCCCCGCGGCTGGGCGCTGACCGCCGGCGACGCCAAGCAGGACGACGCCTTCCTCAAGGGCTGCGCCGACCACGGCGTGGTCGCCTACATCCATGCTGCCCTGCTGGTCAACCTCGGCTCGCCGACCGAGGCCACCGTGGAGCGCTCGGCCGCCACGCTGGAGCACGCGCTGCGCCGCGGGCAGGCGATCGGGGCGCGGGGCGTGGTCTTCCACGCCGGATCCGCGGTGGACGCGCAGCACGCCGAAAAAGCCTTCGCGACAGTACGTCGTGTGCTCCTGCCGCTTCTCGACGTCGCCGACCGCGAGGGCTGGCCGCCGCTGCTCGTCGAGCCCAGCGCCGGCGGCGGGCGGTCCCTGGCCTCGCGGGTCGAGCACCTGCAGGAGTACCTCGCCGCGGTCGACCGGCACCCGCGGCTCGGCGTCTGCTTCGACACCTGCCACGCCTGGGCCGCCGGGCACGACCTGGCCACGCCGGGCGGCATGACCGCGACGATGGACGCGCTCGTGGCCGCCGCGGGCCCGGACCGGCTCAAGCTGATCCACGCCAACGACTCCAAGGACGCGTGCGGCTCGACCCGGGACCGGCACGAGTCGCTGGGCAAGGGCACCATCGGGGCGGCCGCGTTCGCGGAGCTGCTCGCGCATCCGGCGGCTCAGGGCGTACCGCTGATCGTGGAGACGCCGTCCGGCACGGACGCCGCCGATCACGCGGCCGACATCGCCCTGCTGCGCGGTTCCGCGCCCGGTACGTGAGCCCGGGCGCGACCTCGACCCGCCGGCCACCGGGCCCGGCCGGTCACAGCAGCGTCGGCAGGACCTTCGCGGCGTGCTCGATGCCGTCGTCGGTCTGGTCCAGGTGCGTGACCAGGCGAACCAGGCGGGGGCCCAGGACCGAGACCAGGATGCCGTGCTCGCGGGCCGCGGCCGCGAAGGCCGGGCCGTCGATCGGGGCGCCGGTCAGGTCCAGGGGGACGATGTTCGTGCGGATCTTCGCGGGGTCGACCACGCCCGCCGGGGCCAGGGACTCGGCCAGGCGGTGGGCCCGGGCGTGGTCCTCGGCCAGGCGCCCGATGTTGTTGCGCAGGGCGTAGAGGCCCGCGGCGGCCAGGACGCCGGCCTGGCGCATGCCGCCGCCCAGGCGCTTGCGCAGCTTGCGGGCCGCGGCGATGCGCTCGGCCGTCCCCACGACCAGGGAACCCACCGGGGCGCCCAGCCCCTTGGACAGGCAGACCGACAGGGAGTCGAACAGCCGGCCGTACGCGGCCAGCGGCACGCCGTCGGCCACGTGGGCGTGCCAGATGCGGGCGCCGTCGCAGTGCAGGTGGACGCCCGCCTCCGCCGTGAGCTCGCGCAGCGCCCGCAGGGTCGCGAGCGGGATCACGGCGCCGCCGAGGCGGTTGTGGGTCTGCTCCACCGCGACCGCGCGGGTCGGGACCGCCACGAAGCCGTCGGGGCGGATCATGTCGGCGACCGTCCGCGGGTCCAGGTCGGCCGCGGCCGAGGGCCAGGTGCGGGTCGAGACGCCGCCCAGGGCCGCGGCGGCGCCGATCTCGTCGGTCACCACGTGGGCGGCCGCGTCGCAGAGCAGCTCCTCGCCGCGGGGGACGGCCAGCTGCAGGGCGATCTGGTTGGCCATGGTGCCGCTCGGGCAGAACAGGGCGGCCTCGTGGCCGAACAGGCCCGCGACGTGCGACTGCAGCTCGTGCAGCGTCGGGTCCTCGTCGAACACGTCGTCGCCGACCTCGGCCGTCGCCATCGCCGCACGCATGGCGGGCGACGGCCGGGTCAGCGTGTCGGAGCGAAAGTCGACGACGACGTCAGCCACGCAGCATCTCCGCGACCAGGAACGCCAGCTCCAGCGACTGCTGGGTGTTGAGGCGCGGGTCGCAGGCGGTCTCGTAGCGGTCGGGCAGGTCCGCGTCGACGATGGCCTGGGCGCCGCCGAGGCACTCGGTGACGTCCTCGCCGGTCAGCTCCACGTGCAGGCCGCCCGGGTGGGTGCCGAGCTCGCGGTGGACCTCGAAGTAGCCGAGCACCTCGTCGACGATCCGGTCGAAGTGGCGGGTCTTGTACCCGTTGGAGGACTCGTGCGTGTTGCCGTGCATCGGGTCGCACTGCCACACGACCCGGCAGCCGGCCGCGGTGACCTTCTCGACGATCGGCGGGAGGGCGTCGCGGACCTTGGTGCTGCCCATGCGGGACACGAACGTCAGCCGGCCGGGGACGTTTTCGGGGTTGAGCTTCTCGAACAGCTCGATCGCCTGCTCCGGCGTCGTGGTCGGGCCGAGCTTGACGCCGATCGGGTTGGCCAGGCGGGACAGGAAGTCCACGTGGGCGCCGTCGAGCTGGCGGGTCCGCTCGCCGATCCACAGGAAGTGGCCGGACAGCCCGTAGGGCCGGCCGCCCGCGATGCGCACCAGGGGGCGCTCGTACTCCAGCGCGAGGGCCTCGTGGGAGCAGTACAGCGTCACCGTGCGCAGCGCCTCGTCGTCGTTGACGCCGCAGGCCTGCATGAAGCGCAGGGCCCGGTCGATCTCACGCGCGATCGCCTCGTAGCGCTGGCCGGCCGGCGAGGTGACCACGAAGCCCTTGTTCCAGTCGTGCACGGCGTGCAGGTCGGCCATGCCGCCGCCGAGATAGGCCCGGAGCATGTTCATGGCGCTGGAGGAGTTCGCGTAGGCGCGGACCATGCGCTGCGGATCGGCGACGCGGGCCTCGGCGCTCTGCTCGAGTGAATTGATCATGTCGCCGCGGTAGGCCGGGAGGCCGAGCGAGTCCAGGGCGGCGGAGCGGGGTTTGGTGAACTGGCCCGCGACCCGGCCGATCTTGATGACGGGGAGCGAGGCGCCATAGGTCAGCACGACCGCCATCTGCAGCAGCGTGCGCGCGTTGCCCAGGACGTGGGCCTCGGTGTTGTCGGCGAACGTCTCCGCGCAGTCACCGCCCTGCAGCATGAACGCCTTGCCCTCGGCGACGAGGGCCAGGCGGTCGCGCAACTGGTCGACCTCGTACGGAGCGACGATCGGGGGCACGGACGCCAGCAGCTGGCCGACCTCGTCCACCGCGGCCTGGTCCGGCCACGGCGGGGTCTGCGCCCGGGGCAGCGTCCGCCACCGGTCGAGGCCGAACTCGTCGTCGTCGGAGTTGCCCGGGACGGCGACGCGGGAGATCTCCGGGCCGGGGTACGTGAAGTGATGCCACTCCTGGCGCATGGGCAAAGCGTACCGAGCGGGATCGGCGGGCCGACCGGCCGACCCGCCCATCCCGCGAACAGCACTGCGATCTACATGTTGATCATGTGCCCGGCGAGGCCGTGGACGGCCTCCTTGACCGCCTCGCCCAGGGTCGGGTGGGCGTGTACGTTTCGCGCGACCTCGTGCACGGTGAGGTCCCACTGCTGGGCCAGGGTCAGCTCGGGCAGCAGCTCGGTGACCTCGGGGCCGATGAGGTGGGCGCCGAGCAGCTCGCCGTACTTGTCGTCGCTGATGATCTTCACGAACCCGGTCGCGTCGCCCAGGCCGTGGGCCTTGCCGTTGGCGGTGAACGGGAACTTGGCGACCTTGACGTCGAAGCCCTTCTCGCGGGCCTGCGCCTCGGTCCAGCCGAAGCTGGCGATCTGCGGCTGGCAGTACGTCGCCCGCGGGATCATGACGTAGTCGAGCTCCATCGTCTCGGCGCCGGCGATCGTCTCGGCGGCGACGATGCCCATCGACTCGGCCGCGTGCGCGAGCATGAGCTTGGCGGTGACGTCGCCGATCGCGTAGATGTGCGGCACGTTCGTGCGCAGCCGCCCGTCGACGTCGATCGCGCCGCGCCCGGTCAGCTTGACACCCGTCTTCTCCAGGCCGTACCCGTCCACGCGCGGCGTGAAGCCGATCGCCTGCAGCAGCTTGTCCGCCTCCAGCACCTGGTTCTCGCCGCCCGCGGAGACGGTGACCTTGACGCCCGAGCCGGTCTCCTCGACCGACTCGACCCGGGTCGAGGTCAGCACCGAGATGCCGAGGCGCTTGTATCGCTTGGCGAGCTCGGCCGACACCTCGGCGTCCTCCAGCGGCACCATCCGGTCGAGGAACTCGACGATGGTGACCTTCACGCCGTAGTTGTGCAGCACGTAGGCGAACTCGACGCCGATCGCGCCGGCGCCGGCGATGATGATCGAGCCGGGCAGGTCCTCGCTGAGGATCTGCTCCTCGTAGGTCACCACCCGCTCCGAAAGCGTGGTGCCGGGCAGCAGCCGGGTCGTCGCCCCGGTGGCGATGATGCAGTTGGCGAACGTGATGGTCTCGTCGCCGACCTGCAGCGTGTGGTCGCCGAGGAAGGCGCCCCGCGTGTCGTACTGCCGGATCTCGTTCTTCTTCATCAGGTAGTGCACGCCCTTGACGCGCCCGTCGGCCACCTTGCGACTGCGCTGGAACGCCGCGCCATAGTCGAACGTGACCTCGCCGGAGATGCCGAAGGTCTTGGCCTCGGCGTGGAAGATGTGCGCGAGCTCGGCGTTACGCAGCAGCGCCTTGCTGGGGATGCACCCGACGTTGAGACAGACGCCACCCCAGTACTTCTCCTCGACGATCGCGGTGCGCAGGCCCAGCTGCGCGCAGCGGACCGCGGCGGTGTAGCCGCCCGGGCCGGCCCCGAGGACGACGACGTCGTAATGCTCAGTCATAGCCAATCCTTGCGTTTGAAGGTGACGTACAGCACCACAGACAGAACCACGATCAGCATCCCCGATGTGATGAACCCCGCCGGCTTCTCATAACCCGGAAACGGCAGATTCTGCCCGTAATATCCCGTAACAGCGGTCGGTACGGCGATGATGGCGGCCCAGCTGGTGACCTTTTTCATGACGGTGTTCTGCCGGTTGCCCTGCACCGCCAGGTTGGCGTCCAGGACGGTGGCGGTGAAGTCGCGCAGGTTCTCCGTGAACTCGGTCACGCGCAGCACGTGGTCGTAGAGGTCCTGGTAGTAGGGCACCATGTCGCCGTCGACGAGGTGCTCGCGGGAGTGCATGAGGCCGCCGACCAGCTCGCGCATCGGCAGGATGACCTTGCGGATGCGACCCAGGCTCTTGCGCAGCCGGAATGTGCTCTGCTGGATCTGGCGGATCGCGGCCGGGGTCTCCTCGAAGAGCCGGTCCTCGAGCGCCTCGAGCTCGTCGTCCAGCGCCTGCACCGCGTCGAACTGCCCGTCGACGATGACGTCGAGCAGCCCGTGGGCGAGGAACGCGACCCCGGCGCCGGCCAGCTCCGCCTCGGCGTCCCAGCGCTGCACGACGGCGTCCATGTCGAAGCCGCGGCCGTGCGCGGTGATGATGGCCCGCTCGGTGAGGAACGCGGAGACCTCGTGCACCTCGGCGCCGCCGTGGAAGGCCACGGCGTAGGCGTTGAAGAACACGTGCCCCGGATAGTGCATGAGCTTGGGCCGCTCGTGCGGCGAGGAGGCGTCCTCGATGGCCAGCCGGTGCAGGCCGAACTCCTCCTGCACGCGGTCGTAGTCGGCCTGCTTCGGGTCGGTGAGGTCCAGCCACACGACCGCCGCGGCGTCCTTGAGATGCTCGGAGATGTCCTCGAGCGGGAAGTCCTCGGCTTCCAGCCGCCCGTCCCGGTAGAGCCGCGTGCGTGCCATAGGCTCATCAAAGCAGAAGGAGCCCCTGGTGGCCGGTTCCGCGGAGGCGAGGCGCCGCCGGGTCCACAGTGGACCGTTGCGGCCACCTGCTCGCCCTGCTCGCGCGGGCCGCGGCGACACCCGGCCCACCCGCTCAGCGCGAGCGCGGTGCATCTGTCCCCGCCGGAGCCGGGCCCGGCGTCGCTCGCCGTGGAGCGGCTGCGCGACGGGCGGAGCGTGAGTCAGGCCCGGGTACGGCTGACGCGGAAGGAGAACCTCCGCGTCGAGGCCCTCGTCACCCTCTCGAGCAGGCCGGGCACGCACGGGTCGGCGCCGTCGCGGAGGATCGACTGGCCCACGTGCAGCCCGATGGCCGCGTCGCCCAGGACGTTGATCTTCGTCTCTTATGACCAGCAGCGGCGCGGGTCGGGCCCGCGCTCCCCGGCCAGGCGCAGGACCAGCGCCGCGGCGCCGTCGCCCCCCCGGGCTGTATCGCGCAGGGTGACGCCGGCCTCCCTGGCGCCCTCCGACGCGCGACATCGGCCCGGCCGGGCGTGGGCTGAGGGGAATTCATCCGACACGAGTAACACTGCCTACATGGAACCGCTCATCCTCGTCGACGGCGCGAACGTCGTCGGCTCGGTGCCGGACGGCTGGTGGCGCGACCGCGCGGGGGCGGCGGCCCGGCTGCGCGACGCCCTCGCCGCGCGCGACCGCTCGGCCCTGCCCGGCGAGGTTACGCTGGTCGTGGAGGGCGCCGCCCGGGGCGTGGCGGCGATCGATGGCGTTGCCGTCGAGGCGGCCCCGCAATCCGGCGACGACCACATTGTCGCGCTCGTGGCCGCCAATGTGGGTCACCGGACGGTCATCGTCGTGACATCCGATCGGGGACTCCACCGGCGCGTGGCCGAGCTGGGGGCGAGTATTGTCAGTCCGGGCCAGTTGCGGGCCACGATCTCATATGGTGGACGACGGCAATCTACCTAGCAGATATGATTTAGGGGTGATGTCATCACAGTATGCACGGGTAGCCATGCGGGCATCTTCAGCGATCTTCCACTATATGGGAAGCGATTGACCGCAACGTCCGGCTCACTCAAAGTTATGTGGGCGCCGGTCTCGTGAATTGCCGGTGAATACCGCGCCAAAACGTCTGACGAATTAGTGTCGATCTATTCTGTGCGGCACGCAACACGACTGTCGCTTCATGTGACACAGCTGGTAAGGTCGGTGCCATGTGCCCTGAGGTGCAGCTCGATCCGATGTGGATTTCCCGCCGCGAACATCATTTCGACGGCCTTTGTCGAGTGTCCCCCGGTTGAAATCGGCGTTCATTCAGAAGGTTTTCGAGAGGATCAAATAATGGCCGTTTCGGTCGTCGGCGCGAACGACATCGCCCCGTCGGTGGTCACGATCACCGTCCACATCACGCTCAACGGCGAAGAGCTCCCACCGGAGGCCTCCCGCCTGCTCAGCGACCTAGAGGCCCTCGCCGCCGTCCAGACCTCGCCGCGCACGCCGCTGCCGCGCACACCCGCTCCCCCGGCCCCGAAGCTGCGGCTGGTCGAGACGCCGGTGGCGCCGGAGCCCGCCGGTGACACCAAGGTGAAGCGCATCGGCCGCGCCACACCCGACGCTCCCTCCCTGTTCCTGTGCACCGGCTCCCGGCTCGTGCTGTGCGACGGCGCCCAGGTGCCGCTGACCCGGCGGGAGTACGACCTCTTCCTCTTCCTGTGCGAGCACCCGCGCCGCGTGTTCAGCCGCGCGCAGCTGCTGCGCCAGGTGTGGGGCTACGACATGGTCGGCACCGAACGCACGGTCGACGTCCACGTCCGCCGGCTGCGCGTGAAGCTGGGCGACGCCGCCCGGATCATCGCCACCGTGCGCGGTGTCGGCTATCGCCTCGACGATGACGCCGCCGTCCAGGTCGTGGTCCGCGAGGACTGACCTCGCGACCGCCGCCGGCATCCTGCTCCTGCTGGATCTGCTGCGGGTCTGGCTCCCCTCCGTCATCACGATCTTCGGGCAGGCGGCCTCGACACCGGCCGAACTCATGGGCGCCTTCGCCCTGGCCTGGTTCCTCGCCGGTCTCGCGTTCGGCCGCTTCGGCTCCGCCGGCGTCGCGTTCGGTGGCGCCGCGGTCCTGGCCGCCGCCCGGCTCGCCCTCGTCTTCATCCGCGGTGCACGGCCGCAGCTCTCCTGCGGTTCAGGCGTGACTGTCCATTGTGGCCAGGTGCGCCAGCATGGCCTGGTTGGCCTCCCAGCCGTCGGGGAAGCGGACCGGCACGTTGAGGTGCACCGGCTCGGCCGACGGGTGGGTGTCCAGCAGCTCGGCGATCCCGGCCCGGGCCACGACCACGCACGCGTGGCGGTGGCGCGAGGCCAGGACGCACAGGCGGCCGGCCTCGAGGTGGAAGGCGCTCGCGTCGCGGCGGCCGGACAGGGGGTGGAGGATCACGGTCACGTCGTACTCGCGGCCCTGCAGGCGGTTCGCGGTGTCGACGGTCACGTCGGCGGCGACCGTGTCGGCCAGCGCCAGGCGGATCGCGGCGACCTGGTCGCGGTGGGCGGCGCCGACGGCGACCCGGTCGGCGGTGACCGGGCGGCCCTCGGGGGCGTGCTCGGAGTATGCGATCGGGCCGCGGCGCAGCAGGCTGACCACCAGGTCGGCGATGGCGGCGACGGCCTCGCGGTCGGTGCGGACCGTGTGGCGGCCCGGCAGCTCGTGCAGGGCCCAGCCGGTGCGGCGGGCGGTCTCCAGCGACGCCTCGATCCTCGGATCGCCGCCGATGGCGCGGACCGAGAACTCGAGGCTGCGGTCGGCCGGTTTGGTGCCGGCCTCGAAGGGGGTGAAGGGGTAGAAGGCCGCCGAGACGACCGCCGCGGCGGACGGGGGCAGGCGCCAGGACACGGGGAGGCGGTGGACCGGCAGGTTCGGGTTGTGGCGCAGCAGGACCGCGACCGCGCTCTGCATCGGGTCCCAGGACAGGCCCGCCCAGCGCTCGACCGCCACCACCGAGAACGGGTCGAGCTGGCCGGGGTCGCCCACGAACAGGCCGCGGTCGAATCGACCGGCCACGCGCAGGAGCATGTCGGAGCGCATCTGGTACGCCTCGTCGACGATCGCCCGCTCCCAGGTTCCCTCGGTCACGGTCGCCCACTTCGCGGCCGTGCCGATGACGACGGCGCTCGTCTGCACGTCGGAGACCGCGCCGCTGACCGTCACCGAGCCGTGCTTGACGACGCGCTGGGCCGGCACGTAGGTCGAGGCCGACAGGCGGCCGATCTCGATGCCCGGCGCGGCGGTGGCGAGGCGGTCGATGAGGTCGTCGACCTGCTCGTTCGTCTGCGCCACGACCATCAGCCGCTCGCCGGCCTCGGCCATGGTCCGGGCCGCGCGAACGACCAATGTGGACTTTCCCGCGCCCGGCGGGGAGTCGACGACCACGCCGCGGCCGGTCGCCGCCGCGAAGTCGGTGAGGATGTCGTCGATGACCGTCACGACCAGTCCTCCGCGGCGTCGGTGTCGGTGGGCTGGTAGTCCGGGGGCGGGCCGCCGTGGGTCCACGGCGTGTCCTCGCGGGACGGGAAGCGGCCCGGCGGCTGGTAGGCGTCGCTGACCGGGCCGTACGTCACGACCTCGCCGATCTCGGGGACGGATCCGGGCGCGGGCTGCTTGGTGGAGCGGCCCATGCCCTTGCTCAGCTCCAGCACGACGTCCACCGAGGACACCTCGACCACCGTCGCCTGCTGCGACAGCCGCGACGGGGACACCAGCAGCGCCCCGGGCTCCAGGCGGACCGGGTCGTCGGTCTGCACGGTGATGTGCGGGCGCAGGGCCGCCTTCTTGCCCGACGTGTCGACGCGGTTGGGCGAGGCGGAGACGACGGTGCCGGTGAACGCCTCGCCGGAGAGGCGGAACTCGGCCATGATCAGCGGGTCGTCGAGGGCGCGCTGGGCCTCGTAGCGGGCCTGTTCGCGCTCCAGGCGGTCGAGGCGGGCGGCGGCGGCCACGGCGCTGTCGCGCCTGGGCTGCGGCAGGGCGGTGCCTTCGGCCAGCGACATGTGGTACACCGTGAAGATATCGCGATCGATGGCCCACCGGGCCTCGACGGAGGCGCCCGCCGGGCGGGAGCGCAGCAGATCCACGGCGCGCCACATGAGCCGCCAGGTCGGCTCGAGCTGCTCCTGCAGCACGCCGGCGAGGTTGGCCTCGGCGCGGCTCTGCGCCTGCGGGTCGGCGGCGCGCGCGTAGGCGGAAAGCGCCGGCGCGAGGACCTCGTTGTCGAAGGTCGGGTCGGTGCTCGGGCCGGCCGGCGGCCAGCGCAGCGGGTCCTCGGCGAGCTCGGCTGCGGCGGCGCCGTCGAGGCCGTCCGGCGGGTCGATCCAGCCGAGCAGCGCGGCGAGGTTGGCGTCCTCCAGGCCGCTCTGGCCGGTCGCCCAGTGCTCGCCGAGGACCTCGGTCATCGCCAGCAGCGTCGCCGAGCCGGGGTGGTCGGCGCGCTCGCGCAGGAACGTGAGCCACTGGCCGAGCAGCGGGACGGTGCGGTGCACCGGGTGCGGCCCGTACGTGCGGCGGAAGCGGGTCGAGCGGCCCAGCAGCCGGATGAACTCGACGCCGCCGCGGTTGGGCACGAGCACCTGCGGGGCCTCGGCGTAGCGGACCTTCGCCGACGCCGAGGTGTCCACGGCGCGGGAGCAGCCGTCGACGTAGGACAGCACGACCCGCGCCAGCTGCGCCACGAACTGGAAGCGCTGGGTGCGGTCGCGGGGGTTGGCCACCACGAGCAGGCGGCCGGCGTCGCGGCCGGTGCCGACCATGGCGGCCAGCGGCGCGGCGGCCTCGCCGGCGAGCGCCAGCGGTACGAGCACCAGTGGTTTTGCCGCCACGTGCGTGTGCCGCACCGTGGTCAGGGGCTGGGCCCGCCCCGACTCCACGGCCTCCGCCCGCGCCAGCGCCGTCAGGATGCTCACTCAGACCCCGCTGAGGCACTCGGTGCGCAGGCGGTGGGCGAGGCGCAGCAGGCCGGCGATCTCTTCCTGGCCGGCGCCGGGGGTGAGGATGCCGCGGGCGAGGCCGAGGACGGTGGAGACGCTCTCGACGCCGCCGAGGTCGTCGCGGATGGAGCGGCCCAGCGCCGAGGTGGAGCCGGCCGACTCGGCGCGGCAGAAGAAGGCCATCTCGCAGGAGCCGAGGCAGTCCGGGCTGTACCGCGCGTCGATGGTGCTGACCGCCTTGTGCAGTTCGTCCGGCGGACGGGTCGCGTTGTGGTCGGCGTCGTAGGCGAGGTCGAAGCTGAGCCCGGCGGGCAGCGCGTCGAGGATCTTGTCGAGCCGGGTGAGCCGGGACAGCTGGCGCTGCAGCACCGTGAGCTGCTTGCGTACGTCCACGAGGGTGGCCGTCGGCCGGTTGGCGAAGTTCTCCGGGCAGACGAGCACCACGTCGTGCGACACGGTCTGCGGCGGGTAGCCGAGCTCGCCGAGCAGCTCGCGCATGGCCAGCACGTACACCGCCGACTGCTTGGCCGCCGCGGCCGCCTTGCCCGGGTCGGCCTGCCCGTCGATGACCGCGAACGACTTGATCTCCACGACGTGGAAGCGGCCACCGACGCGGAAGGCGATGAGGTCCGGCTCGAGATACGCGTAGTACCCGGCGATGTCCAGCCGCAGCATCGGATGGTCGAAGAGCGTGCCGGCGTCGTCCCGCTCCGCGGCCGCGCGGGCCAGCAGGTTGCGGGTGCGGGCGTAGCGCACCTCGCGGCTGGCGTTGCCGCCCACGTTGGACAGGTCGTCGTAGGACACCTCGGGGATCGACAGGCCCAGCCGCTCGCGCAGCAGCTGCAGCAGCTCCGCCGCGCCGTCGGCCTTGACCTGCGCCTCGAACGCGTTGCCGCGGGCGATCGCGAACCGCGACTGGCCGAACGCGGCCGGGTAGCCCAGCTGCCCGGCGACGGCGCCCTTGTTCACCCCGGCCGCGTCCATCAGTCCCCGCCGGCCGCAGCCGGGGTTGTTGGTGAGCGCGGCGATGGTTCTGGCGTTGTGGTTGCGCGGCGCCACGGTGCCGCGGATGCGGTCCAGCCGGTCTACCAGTGCGTCCATGGGGTCTCATCTCGGGGAAGCGGGAAGCGGTGGTTCAGCTCGCGGTGGCTCTGCGCATGCGCTGCAGCCGGGCGCCGAACAGCGCCTCGGCGCCGTCGAGCCGGTCCTGGGCGCGGGTGGCGGCCGCGGCGCGGTCCGCGGTGTCGCTGTCCTGGTGAACGTCGAGCTCGGCCTGGGCCTGGGCGGCGACGGTCGCGGGATCGGCGCCGCCGCTCGGCGAGGCGGCGCCCGGGATGCCGGCTGCGAAGCGCCACAGCAGCCGGCGGGCGTCGTGGGCGTCGTCGGGCAGCTGGGCCACCCGCTCGGCCACCTTGATCGCGGCGATGAGGAAGTCGACCCGGGCGCTGAGCGGGCCGACGACGCGGGTCTCCAGCGGCCAGGTGGAGATGGCCAGCAGGCCGCGCGCCGGGGAGAGCAGGTCGGCGGTGAGGGCCGGGCAGAGATAGTACGGCCGGCCGTACGGGGCGACCTTGAAGGAGCGCTCCTCGTCGCGGCGCAGGCTGGTCAGGCGCGCGGCCACGAGCTCGCCGGGGAAGAAGGCGTCGTGGACGGCGATGATGAGCTTCGGCGCGGCCGGCACGGTCAGCAGCGTCAAAGCGTGGTGGACCTGCTCCCGGATGGAGAGCATCGGGGCGGCGGGGTTCGGCCGCGCTACGGCTGGAGCGTTGTCCTCAAGCTCGGCGAGGGCCTCGTCCCAGGCCTGCTCCACCCGGCGCAGCTCCGCGCGCAGCGTCCGGGCGTGGGTGCGGTCCCCCGTGGTGGCCGCGCGGCGCAGTTCGCCGCGCAGCCGGTCGATCCGGCGTTCGAGCAGCTCGATCCGCTCGCTCGAGGCCGGAATCGATTCGGACACGAACGGCACGGTAGCCGGTTCCAGCAAGTTCCAGCAAAGACCAGTGTCGGCGTGTCGCGCTTGCGTTGTTCCGACTTCTCATGCGGGCACGGGCTGCGGCTGCTCGACCGCGCGGGACGCCCGGGCGGGTGCGGGCATCGGGATGAGCCGCGGCTTTCGCCGGGCGGCGAGGTCCTCCACCCAGCCGAGCGCCAGCACGAGTACGACCACGAGCGCCGCGACGATGCCGAGCTGGACGAAGTCGTGGTAGCCGCCCACCAGGGTGATGCCGGCCCACACGCCGACCATGCGGACGAAGGTGATGGCGGCCTCGTGCCACAGGTAGATGGTCAGTGCCCGGCGGTTGACGGCCTCGACCGCCGGCTCCGCGGCGCCGAGCGACATCGCGGCCGGCGCGGCGTTGAGCATGATGAGCAGGAAGGCGGTCGACCACAGGGTGTCGGCGACGGGCACGTCGTTCATGTCGTACCCGCGCGGGCCCGGCGCGTGGTAGAGCATCGCGAGGCCGATGCCCCCCATCACCAGGCACAGCGGCCACAGGACCTTCTTCGAGATGCGCTGCAGCATGCCGTCGTGGTGCGCGAAGCCGAGCATCCAGGCCGGGGCGTACATGAAGAAGTCGCGCACCATGCCGCCGGCGCCGTGCCCGGTCTCCCACAGCACGACCAGGACCGTGAACGGCACCAGCAGGCTCGGGATCGGCCAGCGGCGAAACGCCCACAGCAGCAGTGGCGAGGCGATGATGAACCACAGGTACGAGCGCACGTACCAGATCTGGCTGAACCAGACGCCGCCCTTCTCGGTGGTCGGCGGATCGTCGAGCGGGACGAACCACAGCAGCGTGCGCCAGCCGTGCTCCATGCCGCCCCACAGCGACATGAGCGTGACGGCGAACGCGCCGAGGACCCAGAACGGTATGACGATGCGGCGCATCCGCCGGCCGATCGCCTTGACGCCCGAACGGTCGAGCGAGGCGGCCATGAGGGAGCCACCCAGCGCGAACATCAGGCCCATAGCGGGGAAGGCAACGGTCAGCCACGCGAATCCGAGGGTGTGGTAGGTGACCACGCGGATGATCGCGACGGCTCGCAGGAGGTCTACGTACCGGTTCCGCATCCCCTACAGGTTGCCCTGCTTCCCTTAGGGGTAAGCGTCGCCCAGCTCAAAATTGGCTGTGTTTATTCTCAAAGATCGTAGAGTGCCCGAGCCGTAACCGAACGGGCAATCGAACTGGTTCACCCCCTTTTCACCTCCAATGCCCCGGTGAGCGCGCCGAAGTCGTTCGGCCCCGCGTGCATCAGGCCGTTGACGAAGAACGCCGGCGTGCTCGCGACGCCGTGCCGGCGGCCGCTGGCGAGGTCGCGCGCCACCCGTTCGTGATGGGCCCGCGTGCCGCCCGCGCCGGGCAGGCCGAAGCGCTCGGCGTAGCGGGCCAGGTCCGCGTCCTCGAGCCGGTCCTGGTGCGCGAGCAGCAGCGCGTGCATGCCCCAGAACGCGCCCGCGTCGGCGGCGGCCTCGGCCAGCAGCGCGGCGGGCATGGCGCGCGGATGCTCGTCCACGAGCGGGAAGTGCCGGAAGGCGAAACGCATCTGCTCGCCGTAGTGCAGTTGCAGCCGCTCGACGACACCGAACGCGCGGCCCGTCGCAAGGCAGGCGTAGTCGCCGTACTCCACGAGGGTGAGCGGCGCGGTGTTGCGCCCCTGAACGTGGTCCTCGTTGGTGAGCTGCATACCGGCTTCTGCCCAAATATCGGGGCGTTGCCCCTCAGGGTTTCCCCTGAGGGGCAACGACTCAGTCGAGCACCTCGGTGACGGTGCCGGCACCGACCGTGCGGCCGCCCTCGCGGATCGCGAAGCCGAGGCCGGCGTCCATCGCGACCGGCTTGCCGAGCTCGACGGTGAGGTCGACCGTGTCGCCGGGCATCACCATCGTCACCTCGCCGAGGTCCACCGAGCCCATCACGTCCGTGGTCCGGAAGTAGAACTGCGGCCGGTAGTTGGCGAAGAACGGGGTGTGCCGGCCGCCCTCCTTGGTCGTCAGCGCGTACACGTGCGCCTTGAACCGCCGGTGCGGCGCGACCGAGCCGGGCAGGGCGACGACCTGGCCACGCTGCACCTCGCCGCGGCGCACGCCACGCAGCAGCAGCGCCGCGTTGTCGCCGGCCTGCGCGGTGTCGAGCTGCTTGCCGAACATCTCCATCCCGGTGACCACGGTGGACTGGGTGGGGCCCAGCCCGACCACCTCGACGGGGGTGTTGAGCACGAGGGTGCCGCGCTCGACCGAGCCGGTGACGACGGTGCCGCGGCCGGTGATGGTGAGCACGCTCTCGATCGGCATGAGGAACGGCTCGTCGTGCACGCGCTCGGGCAGCGGCACGTACTCGTCCACCGCCTCGAGCAGGTCGGCGACCGACTGCACCCACGCGGGGTCGCCGGCCAGCGCCTTGAGCGCGGACACCCGCACGACGGGAACGTCGTCGCCGGGAAACCCGTACTCGCTCAGCAGCTCCCGCACCTCGAGCTCCACGAGGTCGAGCAGCTCCGGGTCGTCGACCGCGTCGGCCTTGTTCATGGCCACGACGAGGTACGGCACCCCGATCCGCCGCGCGAGCAGCACGTGCTCGCGGGTCTGCGGCATGACCCCGTCCACGGCGCTGACGACGAGGATGGCCCCGTCGACCTGCGCCGCCCCGGTGATCATGTTCTTGACGTAGTCCGCGTGCCCCGGCATGTCGACGTGCGCGTAGTGCCGCGTGCCCGTCTCGTACTCAACGTGCGCGATGTTGATGGTGATGCCGCGGGTGATCTCCTCCGGCGCCCGGTCGATGCCCTCGAAGCTCGTGTACCGGTTGACGTTCGGGTAGCGCTCCGCGAGCACCTTGGTGATGGCGGCGGTCAGGGTCGTCTTGCCGTGGTCGACGTGACCCATCGTGCCGATGTTGAGATGAGGCTTGTTCCTCGTGAACGCCTGCTTGGCCATCTGACACTCCACAGTGGATTTGTGGCTGGATGTGCAGAACCCTTGGCCGGGCCGTCGCTCTGCCTGCGTCCTGTTCGCAAGGGCGGTCCGGCTCGGCCGGCTCACCCTCCTCCGTCGGTTCCGCAGGATGCTGCGGGAGGAGGGTCAGCGTCGCAGGCCGGCCTCTAGCGCCGCGTCTAGCGCCTCGAACGCCAAGGCGACCGCCGAGCCGGCCAGGTGGCCGTGCTCCAGAAGGGCGGTCGTCGCGATCACGATCCGAAAGGTAGCGCGGCCATCGGGCCACGGCAACGCATTTACGCGCACCGCTGGGGCATTTACGCGCACCGCTGGGGCATTTACGCGCACCGCTGGGGCATTTACGCGCACCGCTGGGGCATTTACGCGCAGCGCTGGGGCACTTGGCGCTTGCACGTGCCGCGCCCCGCCGTTGAGGCGCCGCAGAGTGCTCGGCGTTCGAACCGCGCGGGGCGGCCGGGCGAAATGTCGGGCGCTCCGCGGCCAGGCGAAATGTCGGGCGCTCCGCAGACCGACATTTCGGATTTTTCGCCTGACGGGGCATAAGTCCGACAAGTCGCGGCGCGGAGCGCCCGACTTGTCGCGTGGAACGGTGCGCGAGTGCGGAACACAACGCGGTGCGCGGCCGCCGACGGCCGAGCGCCCGGGCGTGGCCGCGCAGGACGATGCGCGGCCACGGCGGACGCGACGCAGCGCGCCGCCGCCGCGGCCGATGCCGGATCGCGGCGGCGTTCGCGGACGGGTCAGCGCGGCGGGGGCAGGCGCAGGGCGATCGTCGGGGCGTCGGCCATGACCGAGTTCGGGGCGCCGCCCGTGGGGGCGTCCGCCGGGGGGCGGTCCGCGCGGCCGACCGTGATCTCCGGGTAGATCTCGACCTCGTCCCACTCCCCCATGGCCGCGGGCTCGCCGCGGTTGAGCTCGACCTCGCGCGGGGTTGCCGTCGGGCCGGTGCGGGCCAGGACCGCGGCGCCGTTGGTGCTCACGTCGGTGACGAGCAGCATGCCGTCGCGCAGCTCGAAGCGCAGGTGGTTGCGGCTCACGCGGCGGCTGGACTCGTCGTCGAGCCAGTTGCCGATCGTGATGCCCGCCGGGTCCTCCGGCGCGCGGCCGACGACCACCGCACGGGCGGCGGTCACGGGGAAGCGGGCGCGCACGGCACCGTTGATCCGCACCGCCAGCGGCGTCGCCGGTGGGCGGGGGCCCGCGTCCAGGAGGCGGTCGCCGTGGCGGGGGCAGATCGGGGCGCCGCTGGGCAGGGCCGGCGGGGCCTGGCCGGCGCCGGCGGCCGGCGGGCGGCCGAAGACCGGGCAGTCGCCGGCGGGGCAGCGCCAGTAGCGCTGCAGCACCGGGTGCGGGCGCGGGGTCGGGCCGGTGGACGGGGCCAGGGTCAGCTCCATGCCGCCCGGGGCGCCGGTCGTGAGGTACACCGGGCCGGGGTGGCCGGGCAGCGGGTTGCGGCTGACGACCGGGACGCCCGTGAGGTGGGCGACCTCGCGGACCCGGGCGTTGACGCGGGCGCCCGGTGGGAGCATCTCGATGAGGCCGTCGTCGGACCAGCGGCGCAGGACCATGCGCTCGTTGGAGGTGAAGTCGGTGTCGGACATCGCGCCGCGCTCGGCGACCGCGTAGAGACCGGTGTTGCCGTCGCCGAGGCGGCGGCTCAGGGAGTCGACGAACATGCCGAGGCGCAGCAGCGCGGCCGGGCGGCCGCCGTCGAGGTCGACGCTGCGCGCGGCTTCCACCAGGTCGATCACGCCGCCGGCAGCCAGCGGGTCGACGGTGAGTCGCCGCTCGATCGCGTCAAGGGCCCGGCTCGTTTCGAATCGCACCGGAACATTCTGCCTCAGGCACGGCGAGGTGCCGCGCAGCCGCCGCCGTCTGGAATCGAGCGGATCCGGGAGCCGTGCCCTGGCGCAAGCACCATTCGCCCGACATATCCGGCAAACAGCCGCAAAGCCGCCGCCGACCACCTCTGCGGTCGACGGCGGGCCTTACGCCGCGCTCTCGGCGAACCCTTGGGGGGAGGGTGGGGAAGCGCCGGGCGCGGTACACACGACGGGGGCATGGGGGGAATGCCGTTCGTCGTGAGTGCCACTCGAATGCCTGTGGTACCGACGGTAGATCACCACGGGCAGACGTCAACAGCGGTGAATGCCTGAATGAACGGATCTCAACCGCCGCAGGTCTTGGTGACCTCAAGCAGCCGATGGGCGTCGATGCCGTCGCGCTGCTCGACGGCCAGGGGATGATCGGTCGGCTCCAGCTCGACGAGCGGGCGCCGGCCCGGTTCACGAGTATGCACCCGGGTCTTGAGCCGGATGGTGTCGGGGTACCCCGGAATGTTGTTGGACAACCAGCCGAAGTACGGCTTCTCGTCGACCCGCTCGGGATCGTCCCAGCGGGAGACCGCGCGCTCGAAGTTGGCCGGGCTCAGGCTCACCCACACGTTGTACGTCAGCGCCTCGTCGAAGCCGCGCACCGGGATCTCGATCAGGCCCCGGATGAAGAAGTGCAGCTCGTCGAGGTCCGGGGCGTCGATGCAGCAGAGCTCCTCCTCGAGGAAGGACTCGCCGCCGGCCTCGGGAGCACCCCAGTAGTCCGGTGCGGAGAACGCCCACACCGCGGGGACGTCGCCGAGCTCGGTGCCGCAGCACTCGCAGACAACAGTCACCGCGGCATGGTAGACCCGCGGGGTTGATCTCAGCTCTGGGCCGCGAGCTCCCGGGCCCGGTCGCGGGCGGCCTCCAGGGCGGCCAGCAGCGCGGCGCGCACCCCGTGGTTCTCCAGCTCGCGGATGGCGTTGATGGTGGTACCGGCCGGGGAGGTCACGGCCTCGCGCAGCTTGACCGGGTGCTCCCCCGACTCGCGCAGCATCACCGCGGAGCCGATCGCGGTCTGCACGATCAGGTCGTGGGCGACCTGGCGGGGCAGGCCGAGCAGGATGCCGGCGTCGGTCATCGCCTCGACCAGGAAGTAGAAGTACGCCGGGCCGGAGCCCGACAGCGCGGTCACCGCGTCCTGCTGCGACTCCGGCACCCGGATGGTGCGCCCGAGCGGGCGGAACATCTCCTCGGCGACCGCGAGGTGCTCGGCGTCGGCGAACGGGCCGGCCGAGATCGCGGTCATGGCCTCGTCGACGAGCGCCGGGGTGTTGGTCATGACGCGCACGACCGGGGTGCCCTCGGGCAGGTACTTGGCGAAGAACGAGGTCGGCAGGCCGGCGCACATCGACACGACGAGCTTGTCCGCGGGCATCTTCGGGCCGAGGTCGGCCAGCAGGGCGCCGGCGTCCTGCGGCTTGACCGCGACGGTGAGCACGTCGGCCTCGCGCAGGGCGGTCTCGTTGTCGACGACCCGGATGCCGTACCGCTCGGTGAGCTCCTGGGCCCGCTCGGGCCGCCGCGCGGTGGCGATGAGCCGCTCGGCCGGCCAGCCCGCGCGCAGCAGGCCGCTGAGCAGGACCTCGCCGAGCTTGCCGGCGCCGAAGACCGCGATGATGCGCAACTCAGCCTCCCAGGTGGGCACGCGAACGGGACAGGTCCGCAGGTAACGATAGATCCGAAATGTCGCAGATGGGCGCCCCGCGGGAGGGGGCCGGGTTGGGCGTGGGCGCCCGGGGCCGTCGGGCGGCCCCGGGCGCTGCACGCGCGACGGGAGGTCAGGAGCCGAAGAAGACCTCGGCCTCGGTGTAGCGCTCGACCGGCACGGTCTTGAGCTCGCGGGTGGCGTCGGCGAGCGGGACGCGCACGATGTCGGTCGACTTGAGTGCGACCATCTTGCCGAAGTCGCCCTCGTGCACGGCGTCGATCGCGTGCAGGCCGAAGCGGGTGGCCAGGACCCGGTCGAACGCGGTCGGGGTGCCGCCGCGCTGGATGTGGCCGAGCACGACCGTGCGGGCCTCCTTGCCGGTCTTGGACTCCAACTGCTCGGCGAGCCACTGGCCGATGCCGCCGAGGCGGACGTGGCCGAACGCGTCGAGCTCCTGGTTGTGCAGGACCATCTGGCCGTCGAGCGGCTGGGCGCCCTCGGCGACAACGACGATCGGGCTGTATTGCGTCTGGAAGCGCTTCTCGACGTAGCCGGCGACCTGCTCGACGTCGAACTGCCGCTCGGGCAGCAGGATGACGTTCGCGCCGCCCGCGAGACCCGCGTGCAGGGCGATCCAGCCCGCGTGGCGGCCCATGACCTCGACGACGAGGGTGCGGTGGTGCGACTCGGCGGTGGTGTGCAGCCGGTCGATCGCCTCCATGGCGATGTTCACGGCGGTGTCGAAGCCGAAGGTGTAGTCGGTCGCGCCGAGGTCGTTGTCGATCGTCTTCGGCACGCCGACGACGTTGACGCCCAGGTCGGTCAGCTTGCTGGCCACGCCCAGGGTGTCCTCGCCGCCGATGGCGACGAGCGCGTCGACGCCGAGGTCGGCGAGGTTCGACTTGATCTTCTCGACGCCGCCGTCGATCTTGAACGGGTTGGTACGGGACGAGCCGAGGATGGTGCCACCGCGCGGAAGGATGCCCCGGACCTGGGCGATGCCCAGCTCGCGGGTCATGCCCTCGAGCGGACCGCGCCAACCGTCACGGAAGCCTACGAACTCGTGACCGTAGGTGGAGATCCCCTTGCGGACCACGGCACGGATGACCGCGTTGAGTCCGGGGCAGTCGCCGCCCCCGGTCAGTACGCCGATACGCATGCTTGATCTTGCCTTCCTGGTTGCGTGCTCGACCCGGCGCCGGGCGCGGTCGAGCCGGAGGTTCCCGCTCATGGCGACGCTGCCGATTCACAGCGCACTGTAGTCGCTCCAGCTGAACCCTCAGCAGTCGTCCCCGCGGATTCCGAACTTCTTCGCCGACTCGTGCTCCTGCGTCATGCGCCGCAGCGCGGCCAGCAGCGAGTCGCCGAGGATGGAGCCGACGACGGCCGCATACAGCATCCCCTCGGCTGCGCTCGCGCGCCCGACGAAGGCCAGATCGTGCGTCGCGATGGTCTCGGCGACGTCGGCGTACTGCTCCAGCAGCACCCCCACATCGGCGCCGACCTGCTCGAACGCGGCGAGCACCTCGGCCGCGGCCTGCCGGGCCGGCGCGCCCTCGCCGACCAGCCAGCCGCGCTCGTCGGCGAGCTTGTCGATGCGCACCCGCGCGGCCCGCACGCTGTCGGGGTCGACGGAGTCCTTGCCGCTGACCGAGGAGGGCAGCGCCTGGCCGAGCACCCGGTGCACGTCGGGGTCGGGATCATCCAGCGCCGCCAGCAGGTGACGGATCGTGGCGATCGGCAGCCGGCCGATGTCGAGCAGCACGCGCACGAGCCGGAGCCGCTCGACGTGGCGATCGTCATACCGGGCCTGGTTCGGGCTGGTCAGCTCGCCGGCCGGCAGCAGGCCCTCACGCAGGTAGTACTTGATCGTCGGCACGGGAACGCCGGCCTGCCGGCTCAGCTCCGCGATGCGCATGAGACTCCTTCCGACCTTGGGATGGATAGTGTACCTTGCCAATTACCAATAGCAGACAGCACCGCTATCCATCCTTGGGAGACTCCGATGCCTGTCGCTCGACTTCACCGGCCGCTCATCGTCGTGGCCGGGCTGATGGCCGTCCTGGCCCTGGCCACCCTCGTCGGGATCTTCGCCGACGACCGCACGCTGCTCGGCGTGCCGATCTGGCTCAAGCCGTTCAAGTTCTCGGTGTCGATCGCGATCTACTCCGTCACGATCGCGTGGCTGCTCCCACTGCTGGAGCGCCGCCCGCGCACGGCCTGGTGGCTCGGCACGATCATCGCCGCCGCCATGCTCATCGAGATCACGATCATCGCCGGCCAGGCGGCCCGCGGCCGACAGAGCCACTACAACGTCGCCACGGCACTGGACGGCACACTGTTCAGCATCATGGGCGCCACCATCGCCATCGCCTGGGCGGCCACCCTCATCCTGGCGGTTCTGCTGCTCATCCAGCGCCTGCCGGACCGGGCCGACGCACTGGCCGTACGCCTGGGGATCATCGTGGCCCTCGGCGGCATGGCCGTCGGCTTCCTCATGACCATGCCGACCGCGGCCCAGCTCGCCCAGGACCGCCCGTCGATCGTCGGCGCCCACGCCGTCGGCGTCGCCGACGGCGGCCCCGGCCTGCCGCTGGTCAACTGGAGCTCCACCGGCGGCGACCTGCGCGCCGGGCACTTCATCGGCATGCACGCGCTGCAGGCCCTGCCGCTGTTCGCGTTCGCCCTGGCCCTCGCGGGGCGCCGGATCGCCCGTCTGCGCGCCGACCGGGTGCGCGTGCGCCTGACCGGGGTGTTCGGGTTGCTCTACGCGGGCCTGACGGTGCTGGTCACCTGGCAGGCGCTGCGCGGGCAGTCGCTGATCCACCCCGACGCGCTGACCCTGTCCGCCGCGGCCGCGCTGCTGGTGCTCGCCGGCGCCGGGGCCGCGTGGGCCGCCACCGACGGGAAGCGCCCCTCCCCCGCCGCGGTGGCGCCCGCGGGGGTGTCCCGATGACCGAGACGCTGTTCCAGCTGGCATTTCTCGCGGCGGTACCGTTCTGGGCCCTCATGATCCTGGTCCCCGCCTGGCGCTGGAGTCACCGGGTCGCGTCCTCGCCGCTGATCGTCCTGCCGGCCCTGGTCGTCTGGGCCGTGGCGATCGCCCCGGACCTCGGCGACTTCGCGCGCGAGATGCTCAACCCGGACCTCGCCGGGGTGAGCGAGTTGCTGGGCCGCGACTCCGTGGTGGCCGCCGTGTGGGCCCAGGTGCTCGCCTGGGACCTGTTCGTCGGCCGCTGGATCTACCTCGACAGCCGCGAGCGCGGGCTGCACCCGCTGCTGATGGCCCCGATCATGGTGCTGACGATCCTGCTCTCCCCGATCGGGCTGCCGCTGTACTTCATCGTGAGGAGCTTGCGGAAGGCCCGTGCATGACCTTCCAGCGGGCCAGATTGTGCCGGGCGTCGACGAGCGCGTCGTGGCGGCCCTCCGCCACCGGCAGCTGCGGGCGCCCGGCGTCGTCCCACAGCTGGCGCAGGTCCTTGGTGAAGCGCGGGATCTCCCGGGGCAGCGCCGGCATCGAGCCCCACAGCTGCGCCAGGGCGACGTGGTCGTACGCGGCGTACCACGCCCACAGCTCCAGCTCGTCGGCCCGCCCGGCGCGCAGCGGCTCGACCAGGAATGCCAGCAGCTCCTCGCGGATCCGCTCGCGCGAGCGCCACGCCTTGTCGGCCGGTGAGGGCAGCTTGTCCAGCACGTTGCGGCGCACCCACGGCACGGCGCGGGAGTCGTCGAACTCGGTGGAGACCGCGTAGTACTCCCGTCCGTGCTCGTCCACCACGCCGATCGAGACGAGGTCGATCAGCCGACCGTCCTCGATGAACTCACAGTCGTAGAAGTACCGATAGGGCGCCACCAGCCCAATCCAACACCATCGGAACCGGCACCGTCGGCGCCGGGGTGATCACAGCGCGGCGGCCCGCGGGCGTTGAATTGATCGCTGTTGATCTCAGCCTGGCCATGCACCCCGGCCGCGGCGCAGGATCGTGCGCGCGGGCCGGGGCCATGCTCCGTCACGCTGCGGTACACCGGAGAAATCCGGAGGAACCGGAACAATCGGCGATCTCGTGGCCGGGGCGGGGGCGCGCGCACCACCCCCGCTCCCCGACGGTTCGCGAGGTGGCACTAGCCTGCCTGCGGACCATGAACGGTGCTGTCGGTGAGCCGATGCGGGGGATGTACAGACTCCGACACGCACGTCATGATCTGGTAGAAGTTCCGTACTGTCGTCGTGATCACCTAACGTGATCACGAGTCCGATCAACGCCGAACCGGGAGGGGTTTGACCGTGGAGGGTCGGCTGCCAGATCCCGGCGACGCACTGACCGGTGTGGAAATGTTCAGTGGTCTGGAGCCCGATGTGCGTCAGCGGGTCATCCAGGCGGCGGTGCCACGGACATACCGCAAAGGCCAGCTGCTGTTCGTCGAAAACGATCCGGGCGAGTCGCTCATCGTGCTCAAGCGCGGTGCTGTGATGGTGTTCCGGACGGCTCCGACCGGCGAACGCGCGGTCCTTTCCGTCGTCCGGCCCCCCGACACGCTCGGCGAGGTCTCCCTGCTCGACGGCGCGGCCCGCTCGGCCTCGGCCGAGGCGATCGAGGACTGCCAGGCCCTGGCCCTGTCCCGGCACGCGTTCATCGAGCTCGTCCACGCCAACCCGCGGATCCTCGACGCCGTCATGCGCTCGCTCGGCCTGCTCATCCGGCGGCTCACCGAGCAGAACGCCGACCACGTCTTCCTCGACCTGCCCGGCCGGGTCGCCAAGACGCTGGTCCGCCTGGCCGGCGAGACGACCGCGCCCATGGTCACCATCGAGCTCAACCAGAGCCAGCTCGCCGAGATGGCCGGCGGCTCGCGGCAGAGCGTCAACCAGGCGATCGGCTCCTTCGCCAGCCGGGGGTGGCTGCGCACCGAGGGCCGGCGCATCGTGGTGACCGACCTCGGCGCGCTGCGCCGCCGCGCGGGGATGACCGAGCGGTAGCGGGCCTTTCGTCCTGCTGTTGCTGACCGGACGGCCGGGTTCCGGGGTGCCATTTCGGACACCTGGCCGCTCCGGCTGCCGACGTGTGAGGATGGGTTCTCACAGGGCAAGGGAGTGTCGGCGATTTCCAGTCAGTGCGCACGTTGCGGCCGCCAGGCGGGCGAGGGCGACCGTTTCTGCGGTGGCTGCGGCGCCGAGCTGAGCCCACCCTGCCCGACGTGCGGGCGCACTCTCGCCCCCGACGCCGCGTTCTGCACCGGCTGCGGCACGCCGCGGGCCGACACGGCCGCGGCCCGCAACCACATCCGCGCCGAGCGGGCGACCGGCCGGGCCCCGGTGCCCGCGATCCCGCCCGCCCGCAGCGAGGACCGGCGGCGCATCAGCGTGCTGTTCGTGGACCTGATCGACTTCACGCCGTATGTGGAGCGCGCCGACCCGGAACTCGTGCGTGAGCTGCAGAAGAGCTTCTTCTCCACCGCCCGCGAGGTCATCGGGCAATACGGCGGGGTCGTGGAGAAGTACATCGGCGACGCGGTCATGGCGCTGTTCGGCGCGCCCGTGGCCACCGAGACCGACGCGGTGCGCTGCGTGCGGGCCGGCCTGGAGCTGCAGCGGGTGCTCGCCCGCTACGCCAGCACCGGCGAGGGCGAACGCGAGCTGCGCTTCCGCGTCGGCGTGGCGACCGGCGAGGCCCTGGTGGACGTGGCCGCGGCCCGCGACGGCGGCCAGGCGATCGTCGCCGGTGACGTGGTCAACACCGCCTCCCGCCTGCAGTCGCTGGCCCCGCCCGGCGGTGTGCTGGTCTGCGGCACGACGTACGCGCTGACCAAGTCCTCGATCCGCTACGAGGCCCAGCCGCCGGCCACGCTGCGCGGGCGCTCCACCCCGACCGAGGTCTGGCTGGCCCTGGCCCCGCTGCGGCGCAACCACCCCGACCGCGAGGCCGGCTCGACACCGCTGGTCAACCGCACCCACGAGCTGAGCCTGCTGGTCAACGCGCTGCACCGGGGCCTGCGCGAGCGCACACCGCAGCTGGTGACCGTGCTCGGCCACGCCGGCATCGGCAAGAGCCGGCTGGTGCACGAGCTGTTCCTGCACGCCGAGCGGCTCTTCGACGCCCCCGTCGCCTGGCGGACCGGCCGATGCCCGCCGTTCGGGGAGAACGTGACGTATGCCGCGCTGGCGGACGTCGTCAAGGCGCAGGCCGGCATCCTCGACACCGACTCGGCCGAGACGACCCGGGAGCGGCTGGACACGGCCCTGGCCGCGATCGTCGGGCCGTCCGAGGCCGAGCGGCTCGCCGACGCCCTCAGCCCGCTCGTCGGCCTGCCCGGCCCCAAGCTGGCGCCCGACGAGACCGAGTCGGCGTGGCGGCGCTTCGTCGTGGCACTGGCCGCCCACCGCCCGACCGTCCTGGTCTTCGAGGACCTGCACTGGGCCGACGAGTCGATGGTCCGGTTCGTGGAGCGGCTCGGCGCCTCGGTGCGCGACGTGCCCCTGCTGCTGCTGTGCACCGCGCGCCCGGAGCTGCTGGAGCGCAACCCGAGCTGGGCCGGGGCCGTGGCCGGGGCGGTGTCGATCACGCTGCCGCCGCTGCGCGACACCGAGATCGCCACGATGTACGCGCACCTGCTCGGGGCCGCCACGTTCCCGTCACAGTCGCTGTCCTCCCTGGTCGAGCTCGCCGACGGCAACCCGCTCTACGCGCTGGAGTACACCCGGATGCTCGCCGAGCAGGGCAACCTGCCGGCCTCCGACGCGCTCGGGCGCAAGCTGCCGATGCCCGACAGCGTCCACGCGGTCATCGCCAACCGGGTCGACCTGCTCGACGCCGCCGACCGCGCGGTGCTGCAGGCCGCGGCCGTGGTCGGGATGAACTTCTGGCCGGGCGCGGTCGGGGCGGCGATGAGCCGGCCCCCCGACGGCATCGAGCGCTCGCTGCGCCGGCTGGAGCAGCGCGACCTCATCCACGAGCAGGCGGCCTCGACGATGGAGGGGCAGACGGAGTACCGCTTCGGCCACGTCCTCGTCCGGGACGTGTGCTACCAGCGGCTGCCCCGCACCGAGCGGGTCGCCCGGCACGAGCTGACCGCCGAGTGGCTCGACGGCCTGGCCGCGGGCCGGGACACCGATCTCGCCGAGGTCGTGGCGAACCATCGCTTCACGGCGTACGAGATCGCGCGCTCCCTGGGCCTTCCCGCGACGCGCTACAGCGTCCCCGCCCGCGACGCGATGCACCGCGCCGCCCGCCGCGCCTACTCCCTGCACGCCCTGGACGCGGCGGCCGCCCACGCCGGCAAGGCCCTCGCCCTGTGCGACGCCGCCACCGACCCGCTCGAACGCCTGCGGATCGAGCAGCTCAGCACCGAGATCGCCTTCTACGCCAACCCCGAGTCGTTCCTGGCCGGCGGCGGCGCCGACCAGCTCGTCGGCCTCGCCGAGCGGCTCTACGCGGCCGGCGACCAGGCCGGCGCGGCGCGCGCGTGGACCGTCCGGGGCCAGGCCGCGTGGCTGCGCGCCGACCGCCTCGACGCCCTGTCCTGCCTCGACCGCGCCGTGGAGCTCTTCGACGAGCTGCCCGACGGCCCGCAGAAGGCCGACGCGTATGCCGAGCTGGGCCGCCTGCACATGCTGAACTTCGAGGTCGACCCGGCGGTCGCGGCGGCCAGCGCGGCCGCGGAGATCGCCGACCGGCTCGGCCTGGTCGAGGTCGCCACCGGCGCCCGGATCACCATCGGCACCGCGCTGTTCCAGGCCGGCGACCGCGCCGGCCTGGTCGAGCTGCAGTCCGCCCTGGAGGTCAGCCGCGAGCGCCGCCTGCTCTCGGAGCACCGCGCCCTGCGTAACGTGTCGTGGGCCCTGCTGGAGGACGGCGACTGGACGGCGGCGGCGGCCCTGCTGGACGACAGCCGCAACGCGGTCCCCGGCAGCCACACCCTCGCGACCGGCTACTCCGACGTCGCCCAGTCCGCCTACTTCACCGGGGACTGGCCGGCGTACGTCGCCGCCGCCGAGGCCGCGATGGCCGAGCCGGGCGCCGAGTGGGACCTGCAGGTCCAGGGCGTCCGCGCCTGGATTCGCACCCTGCGCGGCGACGACGACTCCTCCTCATCCGGCGGCCCCTCCCCCTCCGCCGACGGCGCCGCGCCGGCCGGGCACGACGACGTCGACGGGCTGGTCGCGCTGGGCCGGCGCTCCGGCTTCTATCGCCTGCAGTGGGTCGCGCTCGGCCACGGCGCCCTGTGCCGCGCGCTGCAGGGCCGCGACCGCGACGCGGAGGCGCTGATCGTCGAGCTGGCCAAGACCTGGCGCGAGGTCCGCGCGATCGCCAGCGGCGAGTGGATCGACGCCGCCGCCCACGCCGCCGTCCTCTCCGGCCGGGTCGCGATGATGGCGATCCGCGACATGCTCGCCGACGTGCCGCACCCCACCCCGTGGGTCGAGGCCGCCCTGCGCACGATCACCGGGGCGATCGCCTCCGTCGACGGCGACCACGCCCGGGCCGCCGACATGCACCTGGCCGCCGCCGAGCTCTACGGCGAGATCCCGAACAACTCGGCACGCATCCTGTCGGTGGCCTGGGCGGTGCGGGCGCTGGGGCGCGGCGGGCACGAGCAGCGCATCGAGCCGTGGCGGGCCGAGCTGGTGGCGTTCGCCGAGCAGGCCGCCACGCCGCGCCTGCTGGAGCTGGCCCTCAAACCCGCCTGACGCGCACGCTCGGGGCGTGCCTGAGTATGCAGTTCATCTACCTGGAGCGGCACCTCATGAACCGGTGCAACGCGTCGAGTGTCGCTGGGGCGAGTGCCTCCGGATTCGCCGGATCGGTCAAAAGGTGATCAACGCCGGTCAACACGATTCGGCCAGGCCCGCTGGTGTGTGCCTGGTCCAGCGCTGCTGAAAGCGCGGTGGTCATGTCGCACGGGACCTGCTTATCGGCGGTTCCGCAGGTGAGCAGGGCTGGAATCCGAGGCGGCAGCCGCTGGGCCAGCAGGGCGGGGTCGACAGCGTCGATGGTTGTCACATAGCGCTGATTAGGGCCGCCCAGCGCTTGGAAGAGTCCCGCGAGCGCGGGCGGCATGCCGGTGGTGTCGATCGGCCGGTGCGCACGGAGATCGGCCACGGCCCGATCGACGGCATACCCGATGCTGCGTTGTTGTTCCGGAGTCATCTGGCCTGCGGCGACGGCATCGGCGAGTTGGTCGTGCAGCTGCCGGGCGAGCACGTCGAGGAACCGCAATGACAAGGGCTGCAGCAACGCGACCCCGGCCGCGCGAGGCCGGGCATCGACCGCGACCTGAAGAGCCGTGAGCGCACCCTCGCTGTGCCCGATCAGCCTTACTGCTCGCGAATTGACCTCCGGTTGTCCGGCGAGCAACCGGTAGGCCGCGTCGGCCTGACGCACGAAGGCGGGATAATCAATCGTCTCGGGATGCCCGGCGTATGCTCCCAGCCCGGTGCGGCCGGTGCCGTACTTGTCGAAACGGAGGGTGACGACGCCTTCGCCTGTCAGCGCGTCGGAGAGCTTGGCCAGCGTATGCGGTGTGAGCGCGGGCGGCTGATCACCGTTACGGTCGGTGGGACCACTGCCGGGCAGCAACAACACGGCAGTAAGCTTCTGACCCTGGCGATGCGTGGGTACCGCTAGGGTGCCGTAGGTGGTGGTGCCGTCCACGATGAAACTTACTTCGCGGTTCGTGGCCGGTACTGTTTTGGCGGCGACGGGAGGTGCCAACGTTCCGGCGCAGATGATCACTGCGGCGTACCGCGCGGCTTGGCGGCCGGCTTGGCGGAGCACCTGGGCGGGTGAGGTCATCGGGCGACTGCCCGCTCGATCAGGGTGACCGTGGCGGCCGGATCGGCGACTTCCACGACCAGGCGTGAGTAGCGCTCATCGGCGAGCTGGATGACGATCGTGCGGGCACCGTCACGGACGTTCCAGAAGACACGCTCGCCGTCCTGGTGGAACGTACCAGCCGTGATCACACCGGGCAGATGCGTCCCCGGCGCCTTCGTACCCTTGGGTTCGGCGGCGATGCCCGGGTCGGCGGTGGCGCCACGGACGTTCGCCAACGGGATCACCAGGCGGCTCTTGAGCGACCACAGCTTATCCATACCTTCGATCTCCACGACGAGTTCGTCGCCGTCAATGCTGACCTTGGCCATGACATTGGTCCTTTCGCTGACCCATCGGCATCGGCCGCGGGCATGGTGGGGACAGGGACGCGAGCAGCGTCCGGCCGGGTGGGTTGGTAAGGAGATTCGACTAGCTACGAAGGGTCAGCCGGCGGCGTAGACGCTGCGCGCTGCTCGGACCAGCAGCCGCTCGCCGAGCAGCGCGCTCAACGCCGCCGGCGAGGGCTGCAGGGCCTGTTCCAGCACCTGCCAGGCCCTGGCCACGAGGACGGCCACCTCGGCGTCGACGGGTGCGCGCTCGACCGCGGCCAGCAGCAGATCAAGTGTCGGATCATTGGCGACCGTTGCTCCGGCAGCGAGGCGGTCGGCCGGCATCGGCAGCCGATACTCGAGGTACCACCGCAGGGCCGCGAGATACAGCCCTCGCTTGGAGCTGTTGCGGTGCACCCCCAATTGCTGGACGAGATCGTCGGCGGACACCCCGTCATAGACGCGACCGGCGAAAAGTGCCGCCGCCGCGGCCGTCACGGCTTCTTCGTCGAAACCCTCGGGCGTCCCATGCCGATGACTCTAGCCATGAAGGAACGATCAGTCAAGAACGACCGTTCCTGAATTAGATGAGGGGTGAGCGGCAACGCGCGTACATCCGTCCCGGCCTGAACCGCCCCGCCGGCCGACCGGAAGCCGTTGCGGATTGCAGGCGGAACGCAGCCACCCATCCGGCACAGCGATCCGCGGATGGACGCAGGCATGAGGATCCAGCGGTGTTGTTCAGATGGTGTGGCACGACCGGGCCGTGTCGAGCATGGCGGCGTGCACGTTCCTTCCCGCGACGGCATCGCCGATGCGGACCAGTTGGTAGCTGCCGTCGGAGTTGCGTTCAGCCGTCCACTCCCGCAGGGCGAGGAGGTCTTCGATGGAGACCTCACCACCGTTCCGCGAACCCGCAACGAGCAGGTGTTCGGCATCTCCGCCCGCCCACCACGCCTACCCACTACGTCCGGCGCCGACCACGCACCTCACCGGGAAGGCACCCGACGCATGTCCGCCGGGGCCGCGCCGTGTTCCCCCTACGGTACCCGACCCCAAAAAATCCCACGACCCAATCCCACGCTCTGCGATCAGGCCGCGACCTTCTGCGACGACTCCGCCGCGGCCGGCGCCGGGCTTTGCGCGTTTTTCACCTTTTGCGCGTACATGTCGATGTATTCGCGACCTGAAAGCGTCATCAGTTCGTACATGATCTCGTCGGTGACCGCGCGCTCGATGAAGCGGTCCCCCGCCATTCCGGCATATCGGGAGAAGTCCAGCGGCGCGCCGAACTTGATGTGCACCCGCTTCAGGTTCGGCAGCCTCTGACCGATCGGCTGGACCTTGTCCATGTTCATCATCGCGACCGGCACCACCGGTGCGCCCGACTCCAGGGCCAGGCGGGCCACGCCCGTCTTGCCGCGGTAGAGCCGGCCGTCCGGCGAGCGGGTGCCCTCCGGGTAGATGCCGAAGATGCCGCCTTCCCGCAGGATTTTCAGGCCGACCTCCAGGGCGGCCCGGGCCGCCTTGCCGCCGGAGCGGTCGATCGGAACCTGCCCGGTGCCGGCGAAGAACAGCTTCGTGAGCCAGCCCTTGAGCCCCTTTCCGGTAAAATACTCCGCTTTAGCCGGAAAGGTCACGCGGCGCTTGACGCTCAGGGGCATGAAGATCGAGTCGGCGAAGGAAAGATGGTTGCTGGCGATGATCACCGGACCCGCGGCGGGGACGTGCTCCAACCCCTCCACCTTCGGTCGGAAGACCAGCTTCAGCCAAGGTCCGAGGACGATGTACTTGAGGAGCCAGTAGAGCACGGCCGGCCTTTCGGGATCGCGCGACAATCGGTGATGACCGTCGCAAAGAGCCTACGAACCAGTACGGCACACCACAACGCACTCCCGGAACGACGGCCGGGCATGTCAGGATTTCGGTCAGCGGTTTTTTCGCGGCGCACCCGGACGCCGCGATGGCGGCCGCGGGGAGGGGCGAGCTGTGCCAGGGGGTGGGGCGCGGCGCGGCCGGCGGGACAACGGCCTGGTGGCGCAGGAATACGCGGTGGTCGGCGACGTCGACCCGCGGGTCGGTGAGCACCTGCTGGAGATGCTGGCGGAGGGCGGGATCGCCGCCTACCTGCAGCCGGCCGCGGACCTGCATCCGCTGACCCGCACCACGACGCTGCCCGCGCGCCCGACCGACCGGCTCTTCGCCGACCGGGACCACCTCACCACGGCCCAGGACTACCTGGCCAAGCTGACCTCGGCCGTTCCGGAGCAACCGGCTTCCGTCGAGAGCACGCCGCAGTCCGACGAGGACGCGTTCGCGGCGATCGTGGCCGGCTTCCACACCACCACCGACCCGACCGCCGCGGTGCCCTGGCCGGCCGCCGAGGACCTGGACTCCTCCAGCACCGCCGCGCCCGACATGGACACCGAGCCGGCCCCGCGCACGACGCTGCGCCGGCCCTCCGACGCCGTGGACCGCTCGCTGCTGGACAGCCTCGACACGTTCGGCAACGACCTGCCCGACGACCCCGACGACGAGGAGGGATACACCCCGCCGCCCCCGCCGCCGCTGCCGCGGATCGCGCCGGCCACGATCGCCGCGATCGTGGCCCTGGCCGCCGGGCTGGTCCTGCTCTTCTGGCCCGACCTGCTGCCGCTGGGCTCGCAGACGTCGCTCTTCCTGGGCTTCGCGGGCGTCCTGGCCGGCTTCGTGACCCTCGTGCTACGGCTGCGCCCCGGCGACGAGGAGGATGACGACCCGGACAACGGGGCCCGGGTCTGACGGCGCAGGCCGCGGGCGGTGAGGCCGTCGGGTCAGCGGACCTTCTCGAGCCAGTCCGCGATCGCATCGATCGGCTCCTGCCAGCGGGCGTCGAGCATCAGGTCGTGCCCCATGCCGGGGAAGAGCAGTGGCGATCCGCCGTAGCGCCGCGCCACCCACTCCAGTGCCGAGCCGGCGACGATCCGATCGTCGGGGCTGCCCACGACCAGCACCGGCGGCGCGCCGACCGGCGGCTCGGGCTGGTGGCGGCGCAGGAGCTGGCGCTGGGCGCCGCCGGGCACCCGCTGGAGGCGCTGGGCGAGGGCCTGGCCCTGGTTCGCCGGCAGCGCCCGGCTGAACAGCTGCTCCCGGCGCAGCGTCACCCGGCCGCCGAACAGGCCCGGCACGGTGCCGGCCGGGTTGCGCCCGAGCAGGCCGAACGCGGTGCCGAGGCCGCCGAAGACGGGGGCGACGAGCACGCCCGCCCGCACCGGGTAGCGCGCCATCGCCATGGCCACGACCAGCGCGCCGGCGCCGTGGCCGACGAGGACCGCCTGGCGGGGCAGCGACGCCGCGACCTGGGTGACGTCATGGACGTAGTCGCGCAGGCGGGCCTGCGGTGCGGCGCCGGAACCGCCGTGGCCGCGCAGGCTCATGGTGTACGCCGGGAAGCCCCGATCCGCCGTGTGCTCCAGCCAGTGCTGGGCGAACGCCCACGCCCCGTGGCCGTAGCCGGGGACGAAGAGCACCGGGGTGGCCGAGCCGCCGGACTGCGGCTGGGCGTCGAGCACCTCGCGGTGCACCGGTTTGGGCGGGTCCGCCCACTCGTCGGAACGCATCACCCGGGTGGTCAACGGACCGCCTCCAGCTCGTGCAGGGTCTTCTCCAGCTCCTTGAGGTACACGAAGTGGCTCACCTCGAACCAGTGCCGCGTGGAGTCCGGGACCTTGCCCTGGGTGTAGCGGCGGTCGCCCTCGGTCCGCAGCCGCGCCCAGATCGCCTGGGCCCGCTCCGGCGCGGCGTCGAGCACCCGCAGCCACTGCGCGATGAGGACCGCCTGCCAGTGCGACAGCGTGAACAGCGCCGAGTCCGGCTGCAGCAGCCCGGCGACGGCGAGCGTCGGGTGCGTGCGGGAGAACATCTGCAGGGCCAGCCGGGGGCGCCCGGCCGAGTCGGTGGACAGCAGCTCCGGGGCGAGGAACTCGAACTTCGGCAGGTAGCCGGTGGCGAGCACGACCAGGTCGGGGTCGATGACCCGGCCGTCGGCGAGCACCACCTCGTGCCCGTCGAAGTGCTGCACGTCCGGCACCGCGACCACGTCGCCGTGCCCGAGGTAGTACGGCAGCTGGCTGTTGATCAGCGGGTGCATCTCGAGGATGCCGTGCTCGGGCTTCGGCAGCCCGAACCGGGTCAGGTCGCCCACCGTCATGTTGATCGTGCGGTGCAGCACCCACTGGCGGACCCGGGCCGGCAGCCGCATGGCCAGGATCCGGTCGTTGACCTGGTCCGCGGGGCGGCCGAGGGCGAACTTCGGCGCGTACCAGTAGCCGCGGCGGGTCGAGTGCCAGCACTTGGCCGCTTGCTGGGCCGCCTCGACGGCGATGTCGCAGCCGGAGTTGCCGGCCCCGACGACGAGGACCTTCCGGCCGCGCAGCTGGGCGGCATCCTTGTACTGGCTGGCGTGGATGACCTTCCCGCAGTACTCCGCGAGCCCTTCGTACTCGGGCAGCTTCGGCGACCAGTTGTGCCCGTTCGCGGCGACGACGGCGGCGTAGCGCATGGTGCGGGGGGCGCCGCCGCGGGAGCCTTTCACGGTCACGTCCCAGCGCGGCGGGCCGCCGCCGGTGTCCTCGGCGGGCTCGACGCGGGCGACCTCGGTGCCGAACCAGATGTGCTCGCGCAGCGCGAAGTGATCGGCGTAGCGCTCGAAGTACGCGAGCATCTGCGAGTGATGCGGGTAGTCCGGCCAGTCGTCGGGCATCGGGAAGTCCGGGAACTGCGTGAACGGCTTCGAGGAGATCAGGTGCGTGCTGGCGTAGACCGGGCTGCGGTCGTGCCGCCAGTTCCAGCCGCCGCCGACGCCGGTCTCGCGCTCGTAGCAGTCCACGCCGAAGCCGGCCTCGCGCAGGTTCTTGATCGTGGTGAGCCCGGTGCCGCCGGCACCGATGACGCAGATGGTGTCGCCGCGGTCGTACACCGGCTCGCCGTCGCGCCAGTGGGTGGCGTTCCCGGCAAGATCGTCGAACCGACCGTCAGCGCTCACCGCGGAATCCTCTCCGCGGGGCGGAGATTTGTCCAGTCGCGGTTCAGGCGTCGAGTTCGAGGTCCGCGACGATCGGGAAGTGGTCGCTGGCCGCGCGGGTCTGGGGCGTGTCGATCACGTCGTACTGCAGCACGCTGATCCGCGGATCGACGAAGATCGCGTCGAGGCGCTCGCGGGCGGCCGTGGCCGGGAAGGTCGGGCGCTCGTCGGCGCCCGCCGCGTCGGCGAGCCCGTCGGCGATCATGCGCCAGGCCGCGCCGCCGGAGTTCTCGTTGATGTCGCCGGCGAACACCAGCGGCTCGCCGACCTCGTCCATGTGCCGCTTGAGCAGCTCGGCCTGGGCCGGGCGCTCGGCCGGGTCGGTCGACAGGTGCGATCCGGCGGCGACGAACGTGGAATGGCCGACGCGGCAGCGCACGAAGGCGGCGCCGCGCATGTGCCGGCCGGGGGTCAGCGGGTAGCGCACGTTCCACTCGGTGACCGCGCGCAGCCGCAGGTTGGTCAGGATCAGGTTGCCCAGCGCCGGCAGCCCGCCGCCGCCGATGACGAGCTCGAACTCGCGGGCGATGTCCGCGCACTTCTGCCGCCAGCGGAAGCGCCGGGGCGCCTCCTGCAGGATCGCGAGGTCCGGCGCGGCCTCGCGGACGGCCGACGCGAGCGCGCGCCGGTCGTCCTTGAGCCCGTGCAGGTTGTAGGACAGCACCCTGATCTTCGTCATAAGAGCCTCTGCTATGTACGGGCCAGATCCGCCGCGCCGACCACGCCGGCGAGATTACCCATGAGCGCCGGCCGTACGTCGGCGACCGGGAGCTTGCCGCGCTGGGCCAGCTGCGCCTCGTAGCTGGCCAGGGCGGGCTTGAGCAGCAGGTCACCGGCGTCGATCACGCCGCCGCCGACCACGATCACCTGCGGGTCCAGCGTCTGCACGATGTCCGCGAAGGCCACCCCGAGCCAGTGCCCGACCTGCTCGAACGCGCCGACGGCGACCGGGTCGCCGCGCCGGGCCGCCTCGGTGACGGCCGGGCCCTTGATCGCGTCCGGGTCGCCACCCGCCAGCGCCAGCAGGCCGGCGGCGGCCTCCGGGCGGGCCTTGGCGTCGGCGCGGGCGAAGCGGACCAGGGCGTTGCCGCTGGCGTACTGCTCCAGGCAGCCCCTGCGCCCGCAGCCGCACGGGTGGCCGTCGGGGACCATCGTGGCGTGCCCGAGCTCGCCGGCGACGCCGTGCGCGCCGCGGATGAGCCGCCCGCCGAGGATGATCCCGCCGCCGATGCCGGTGCCGACGGTGTAGAGCACCATCGAGTCGTCGGCGTCGTGGGCGGCCCCGAAGCGGAACTCGGCCCAGGTCGCCACGTTGGCGTCGTTCTCCACGACGGTGGGCAGGCCGACCGCCTGCTGGATCTTGTCCCGCAGCGGCTCGTCGCGCCAGGCGAGGTTCGGAGCGAACTGCACGACGGAGCGGGTCTCGTCGACCCACCCGGCCGCACCGATGCCGACGGCCTGCGCCGGATGCGCGGCCGCCAGCTCCTTGATCACCTCGATGATCCGGTCCGCGGTCTCGCCCGGGTCCTGGGCCGGCGTGTCCCGCCGGGTCTGCACGAGTACGTCGCCGGCGGTGTCGACGACGCCGCCCAGCACCTTGGTTCCGCCGATGTCGACGCCGATGGTGAGCCCCACTGCGGCAAGCTCCTCTCGTCATGGCTTACGCCGTGTCCGGGGTCAATCCTGTTCGACGTCGCTGTCGGTGGTTGACGATTCCCGGGTGGCCGTCCGCCAGGCGGTCGACGCGTCACCCGTGGTCTTGAACTGCCCGCCGAAGGCCCGTAGGAACGACGCCACGCCCTCGGCGACGTCGCCGGCGCCGGTGGCCAGCCGCTCGGCGAGATCCGGGTCGGGGTCGCGGGCCGCGGCGATGGCCTTGCACAGCGGGCACACGCAGCACTCGGCCGAGCCGGTGGCGAACCCGTCGGTGCTGCGCGCGGCCATCGACACCGCCGCGAGCGCGGCGGCGACCAGGCGCTCGGCCTCCTCGCGCGGGTCCCTCATGCGCTCTCGACCCGCCGCTTGAGCTCCTTGAGCGCGGTGTCCATGATCATCTTCTCGGCCTTGCGCTTGAACATGCCGAGCATCCCGATCGCCAGCTCCACCGACAGCGAGTACGTCACCGTGGAGGTCCCGTCGGGATTGGCGCTGATGTCGTACGAGCCGTCCTGCTGCTTCTGCATCTTCGACGGGGCCGTGAGGCTCCACTCGATGCGGCTGAGGTCCTCTGCGTAACCGTAGCGCAGCGTATACTCATCGGACACCGGACCCGAATCCAGGACGAACCGGACCTGACTGGCGTAACCGTCCTCGTACTCCTCGACCACCTCGACGGTCTTGACCGCCGCGACCCACTCCGGATAGTGCGGGAAGTCGGCGATGACCGCGGCGACCCGCTCGGGGGGCGCGTCAATGACGATCGACTGCGTCGAAGTGTCGGCCATGCGTGGGAGGCTACCTCTGCCGCCGCGGCCGTGGAGCGTCGGCTCGCCGCCCTCACCGTCCGGCCAGCCCCCCGTGCGCCCTGGAAATCCTCCGGGTAGGTTCCCGATATGCGCGAGTTCTCGGTCCCTGCCGCGGTCGCCGTCGCCGAGACGGCCACGCTGACCGATCCCGTGTGGGACAACGCCGCCGTTGCCCCCGACGCGGTGCAGTTCCAGCGGCTCGTCGGGGGTGACTGGCAGGACGTCACCTGCGCGCAGTTCCTGGAGCAGGTGGTGGCCCTGGCCCGCGGGCTGCTCGCGGCCGGCATCGAGCCCGGCGAGCGGGTCGCCCTGATGAGCAAGACCCGCTACGAGTGGACGCTCATCGACTACGCGATCTGGACCTGCGGCGGCGTCACCGTCCCCGTCTACGAGACGTCCAGCCCCGAGCAGGTCGCCTGGATCCTCGAGGACTCCGGCGCGGTGGCGTGCTTCGTGGAGACCGACGCCCACCGCGACGCCGTGGCCCAGGTCCGCGAGCGCACGCCCGCGCTGGCCCACGTGTGGCAGATCGACGGCGCCCGCGGGGCCGTCGAGGAGCTCGTCGCCGACGGCGCCGGGACCGCCCGCGAGGACGTGGACCGGCGGCGCACCGCGACGAAGGCCGACGACCTCGCGACCATCATCTACACCAGCGGTACCACCGGCCGCCCCAAGGGCTGCATGATCACCCACCGCAACATGCTCTCCGACATCGTCAACGCCATCCCGGAGCTGCGCTCCCTGTTCAACGAGGGCGCCCGCACCCTGCTCTTCCTGCCGCTGGCCCACTCCTTCGCCCGGCTCGTGCAGATCGGCGTGGTGCAGGCCCGGGCCACCATGGGGCACACCGCCGACACGAAGAACCTGGCGGACCTGCTCAAGAGCTTCAAGCCGACGTTCGTACTGTCAGTGCCTCGCGTCTTCGAGAAGGTGTACAACACCGCCAAGCAGCGCGCGCAGGCCGACGGCAAGGGTGCGATCTTCGACCGGGCCGAGCGGGTGGCGATCGACTACAGCGCGGCCGCGTCGCCGGGGCTGCTGCTCAAGGCCCAGCACGCGCTGTTCGACCGGCTGGTCTACGCCAAGCTGCGGGCGGCGCTGGGCGGGCAGTGCACCCGGGCCATCTCCGGCGGCGCCCCGCTCGGCGAGCGGCTCGCGCACTTCTACCGGGGCATCGGGGTGACGATCTACGAGGGGTACGGCCTCACCGAGACGTCCCCGGCGACCAACGCCAACCGCGACACCGGCGTGCGGATCGGCACCGTCGGGCGCCCGCTGCCCGGCGTGACGATCCGCATCGACAACGACGGCGAGATCCTCGTCCAGGGCGACATCGTCTTCCAGGGGTACTGGAAGCACCCCGAGGCCACCGCCGAGGCGATCGACGCCGAGGGCTGGTTCCACACCGGCGACCTCGGCGAGCTCGACGACGACGGATACCTGCGCATCACCGGGCGCAAGAAGGAGATCATCGTCACCGCCGGCGGCAAGAACGTCGCCCCGGCCGTGCTCGAGGACCGCGTCCGGGCCCACGCGCTGGTCAGCCAGTGCATGGTCGTCGGCGACCGCGAGCCGTTCATCGCCGCGCTGGTCACCATCGACCCCGACGCCCTGCCGACCTGGAAGCGCGACAACGGCAAGCCCGCGGACGCCACCATGGAGTCCCTGGTCGACGACGAGCAACTGCGCGCGGAGATCCAGAAGGCCATCGACGAGGCCAACCAGGCCGTGTCGAAGGCGGAGGCGATCAAGGTCTTCCGGATCCTGCCGCGCGACTTCACCGAGGCGACCGGGGAGCTCACTCCGTCGTTGAAGGTGAAGCGGAGCGTCGTGATGAAGGAGTACGCGGGCGACATCGCCGCGATCTACGAGCGCTGAGGCTGGTTCTGGGAAGGGATCGTTGTTGACGGACGCACCCGGCTCGACGTCGCGCGCGGCGGGCCCCGACGACCGTAACGCCGCCGCCACCGCCGCCGCCACCGCCGCCGGCACCGAGGCCGGGCGGGCCGTCGTGGTCGTGCGCGCGCTCCTGCTGGCCCTGGTCGCGACCCTGCTGCTCATCGACGGCGTCCGCGCCGCCGAGCTGCTGTGGCTCGCGCTGCTGCTCGCCGCCGCGGTCATCGCGACCGCGGCGCCGCTCTCGCACGAGGTGGCCCGGCTCGGCCGCACCGCCGAGGTGCTCATCACCGCGTTCGCGGCCTCCACGCTCAACGGGGACGCGACGGCGATGCTGGTGTACCTGCCGGTGCCGATCGTCGCCGCGGCGCTGTCGGAGGGCCGGCGGATGGCCGGTGCCTACGTGGCCGCCTCGGGCGCGCTGCTGGTGATCGGCGGCGGGGTCGAGGGGCGCCTCGACGAGCGGGCGTACCTGACCGCGGGCGGCCAGTGGCTGCTCATCGCCGGCGTCGCCGCCTGGCAGGCCACGATCCTGCAGAAGATCCTGCTGGCCCGCCGCCCCGAGGACACGCCGCAGCCCTACGCCGAGGCGACCCGGCTGCTCACCCAGCTGCGCAGCGTCGCCCGGCAGCTGCCCGGCGCCACGCTGGACCCCGGCGGCCTGGCCGAGCACCTGCTCGACGAGGTCCGCGCGCTGGTGCCGTCCACCCGCGGCGCGGTGCTGTCCGGCAGCGGCGGCGGCCGGCTGGTCGTGCTGGCCCAGGCCGGCGTCGAGCGGCTGGACTGGGAGACCGCCCTGGACACCGAGAGCGCCGTCGCCGACTCGTGGGCGACCCAGCAGCCGGTCGTCTCGGGCCGCTCGCAGGCCCGCTCGGTCGGCCGCGGGCAGAGCATCTCCTCGATGGTGGTCCCGCTCATCGCCGGGGTGCGCACCGTCGGGCTCATCGTGCTGGAGAGCGACTCGACCGGGGACTACCCGCCGTCGCTGGTCACCAAGGTCCAGTCGGTGACCGGCCCGGCCGCCCTGCGGCTGGAGGCGGCGCTGCTCTTCGACGAGGTCCGGTCGCTGGCCACGACCGAGGAGCGGCAGCGGCTGGCCCGCGAGATCCACGACGGGGTGGCGCAGGAGCTGGTCATGGTGGGGTACGGCATCGACAACGCCGTGGCCGCGCTGCCCAACGCCGAGGCCGCCGAGGAGGAGCTGCGGGTCCTGCGCGCCGAGGTCACCCGGGTCATCACCGAGCTGCGCCTGTCGCTGTTCGAGCTGCGCAGCGAGGTCGACCGCTACGGCGGGCTCACCGCGGCGATCGCCGACTACGCGCGGACCGTCGGCGCCTCGGCCGGGCTGCGGGTGCACCTGTCGCTGGACGAGAGCACCGCTCGGCTGCCCGCCGCCGTCGAGGCGGAACTGCTGCGCATTGCCCAGGAAGCCATCACAAACGCGCGGAAACACGCCGGCGCGGAGAATCTTTGGGTAACGTGCGCGGTCGATCCACCGTTCGCCGAGGTAGAAATCTCCGACGATGGCAGCGGCATCGGTGAGAACCGCCCGGACGGGCGCTATGGTCTTGCGATCATGGCCGAGAGGGCGGAACGTATCCGGGGCCGGTTGGAGATCACGCCACGCGTGCCGAATGGGACCACAGTGGCGGTTGTGCTCGGAACCGCACCGCGTGCGCGGTAGCGTGAAGGCACCCAGAGGGAGAGAGCACCGGGAATGTCTACTACCGCGACGCCGACGACTCGCACCAAAGTACTGCTCGTCGACGACCACGACCTGATCCGCCGCGGGCTGCGCCACGCGTTCGAGCGCGACCGCCAGTTCGAGGTGGTGGGCGAGGCCGCCACCGCCGCGGAGGCGATCCGCCAGGCGGGCGCCCTGCAGCCCGACGTGGTGATCATGGACCTCCGTCTGCCCGACGGCAGCGGGCTGGAGGCCACCCGCGCCCTGCGCAAGACCAGCACCAGCATGGGCATCGTGGTGCTGACCATGTATGCCGGCGACGACCAGCTCTTCGGGGCGCTTGAGGCCGGCGCCTCGGCGTTCGTGCCCAAGACGGCCCCGGCCGACGAGGTCGTCGCCGCGGCACGCCACGCCGCCTCCGCCCCCAGCGCGTTCACCGCGGCCGACCTGGCCGAGGCGATGAAGCGCCGCCTGGCCCCGTCGGGCCCGCAGCTGTCCCCCCGCGAGGGCCAGGTCCTGCGCCTGCTCGCCGACGGCATGAGCGTGGCCGGCATCGCCAAGCAGCTGTTCGTCTCCGAGTCCACCGCGAAGACGCACATCTCCAAGCTCTACGAGAAGCTCGGTGCCGCGAACCGCGCCCAGGCCCTCATGACGGCCCTGCGCCTGGGCCTGCTGGAAGCCCCCGACGCCCCCAGCTTCTGATTTTTCGCCCACCCCGGAATACGCGCGGACGGCCGGCTTCGACAGGAAGCCGGCCGCGCCATTCCGCAATGACATCATCCGGCAACGGAATTTTCCTGCGCCGATCGGCTATTGCGGTGCGAGAAGCGCGTGCAACCGCGCCGCCTGCGTTTCCCACCGCCACTCGGATTCGACCCAGGCCCGCCCGGCCGCCCCCATTCGCGCGGCCAGGTCCCGGTCCCGCAGCAGCCGCACGATCCGCTCCGCGACGGCCTCGGCATTCCGCCCGGGCACCACGAACCCGGTCTCCCCCTCGATCACCGCGTCCGGCGCCCCGCCCGAGTCCCCGGCCACGACGGGCAGCCCGGTCGCCGACGCCTCGAGGTACACGATCCCGAGCCCCTCGACGTCCAGCCCCCGCCGCCGCGTCCGGCACGGCATCGCGAACACGTCTCCGGCCGCGTAGTGCGCCGGCAGCTCGGCCCACGGCACGGCGCCGGTGAACACGACGTCCCGCTCGACCCCGTGCTCCCGCGCCAGCCGCGCGAGCGTCGCCCGATACGGCCCCCCGCTCACGACGAGCAGCGCCGCGCCCGGCACCCGGGCCCGGATCCCCGGCAGCGCCCGGATGAGCACGTCCTGGCCCTTGCGCGGGACCAGCCGCGACACGCACACGATCACCGGCCGGTCGCTCAGCCCGTGCCGCCGCCGCACCCCGGAGCCGTCGACCTGCGGCGTGTACGCGCCCACGTCCACCCCGGGCGCCAGCCGCGCAAGCGTCGTCAGCCCGCCGATCGCCCGCGCCAGCCGCACCCGGGTGTACTCCCCCAGGTAGGTGACCACGTCCGCCCCGCGCGCGATGCGCCGCAGCAGCGTCCGCGCCCCCGGCAGCGCCGCCCACCCGACCTCGTGGCCGTGCGTGATCGCCACCGCGCGCCCGATCCCGGCCCGCCGCCGCACCCGTGCGCCCGCGCGATCTGCGCCGCCCGGCGCGCGACCGCGGGGGTCGGCAGCAGCATGCCGGTGCGCTCGCGCACGACCTCGAACGGCTGCTCGGCGTCGAACTTCTCCGCGCCGGCATACGTCGAGGCGTAGACGACCACCTCGTCGCGCGGCTGGCGGATCGCGAGGTTGTGCACGAACTGCTGGATGCCGCCGGGCCGGGGCGGGAAGTCGTTGGTGATCAGGAGGGACGTCGCCACCGGCAAACCTTAGCGGGCATCTGAGTGGCGGTACCTACCGTGAATGGGTACCCCGGCTCAGGCCCCGGCCCGGCCGCGCGCGGGATGTTCTTGTCCATGCGGCGACGAGATGTGGTGTACCGCCGGGTGACGCGGGCGCTGGCGGTGGCGCTCGTGCCGGTCGCGTGGTTCGCGGCACCCGGGCGGGCCCGGCACACCGCGTGCCAGTGGGCGCTGGCGGCCCGGTTCCCGGCCGAGTCGCTGGACGGGCTGACCCTCCCCGCGCGGGTGGCGTTCGAGGCGGCGCGGGCCGAGGCGCTGTGGCGCTACGGTGAGCTCATCGGGTTGACGTCGGGCTATCGCCACCCGCTGGAGCAGGCCCGGCTGTTCCGCGAGGCGGTCGCGCGCGACGGGTCGGTGGCGGCGGCGTGGCGGCGGGTGCTGCCGCCGCACGCGTCGCGTCACGTCGCCGGCACGGCGCTGGACATCCGGCCGAGCGAGGGCGCACGGTGGCTGGAGCGGCACGGCGCACGGCACGGGCTGTACCGGACGTACGACAACGAGTGGTGGCACTTCGAGTACCGGCCCGACGGCTGCCCCGTGCGCCTGCCCCACCCGGGCCCGCCCGAGCCCGGGGACGCACGGGTGTGCACGATCGCGGCGGATCGGCGATGATCCCCCGCGTGGAGACACCGGCCATCCCGCCCGTGCAGCGCACCGCGGCCCTGATCGGCGCGGTCAGCGGCGCGCTGCTGATCGTGTCCGCAACCGCGGACCACAGCGTCTACGCGAACACGCAGTCGCTGCTCGGACTACCGCTGCGGGCGACGCTGCACGACTCGACGACCGTCGCGTACGCGGCGGCGCCGATCGTCGCGGCCGTGGCCGGGCTGCTCCTGCTGCGCCGGTGGCCGCTGCTGCTGGTGGCCGCGGCGCTGGTGACCCTGCCGACCGTGCTGCCGGCGGAGTGGGAGGTACGGCTGCCCGCGGGGTACACCGTGCTGACCCACGGCACCCAGGTCCTCGTGGTCGTCGCTTTGCTCGGGGCCGCGCAGGCGATGCTCCGCCGGGGCGAGACCGGACGGGGGACGCTCGTGGCGGGGCTGGTCGTCGCCGCCCCGCTGCTCGGCACGGCGCTCATCAGTGCCTGGGCGCTGCTGGACTGGACCGCCCTGCTGCTCTGGCACCGGGCGCTGGTGCTGATCGCGCTCGCGGGCGTGGTGCCGGCGGCGTGGCTGCTGAAGGGCCACGACCCGGCCGCCCGGCCGGACGACGAACCCGGCCGCCGCTGGCCCTGGCTCCGGCTGGTCCTGGCGGCCGGCGGCGCGCTCGCCCTCGTCTTCCCGCTCGGCCTGCTCACCACCGAACGCCTCGCCGCGCTGCTGGGGGTTTCGCAGAGCGCGATGTACCGCCACGGGTACGCCGAGGAGGCGGTCATCGGCGTGATCACGCTCGTCGTCGTGGCCGGCCTCGCCGCGATGGCCGGCCCCTGGCCGCTCGGCGGCGCCCTGACCGCCGCGACCGTCCAGGTCGGCCTGCTCGCCCCGATGACGCTGGCGATGGGCGCGCTGCAGTTCACCTCGATGCCCGTCGTCGCCGTGGCCGCGGGCCTCGCCGCCGGCGCCGCGCTGGCCTGGGGCCGACACCGCTTCCCGCTGACCGCGGCGGTCACCGTGGCCGCCGCGACCGCCCTGTTCATCGCGTACGCCGCGACCACGGGCCACCCGGAGAAGCTCGCCAGCCAGCGCAGCGTCATCCCCGGCATCCTCATCGCGGTCCTCGTCACCGCGGCCGTCACCGCCGCCGTCGGCTGCATCGCCACGACCCTCGCGCCCACCGCCGCCCTCCCCGCGACCCTGGGACCCCTGGCCGGGGTGATGGCCCTGGCCGGCCAGCACGCGGTCGCCTCGACGTACCTGCCCAACTCCTTGACCTCCAACTCCGTCAACCACCTCACCACCTCCGCCGTGCTGCTGCTCGTGGCCGCGGCCGGCGTCGGCGGTCTCGGCTTCGCCCAGCAGTGGGCGACCCGCCGCGCCGACCGCCTGCGCGCCGAGCAGATCCGCCGCGAGGCCGCCGAGGCCGAGCGCAACCGCCTGGCCCGCCCCATCCACGACGGCGTCCTGCAGGTCCTGGCCCTGATGCAGCGCCACGGCACGGAGCTCGGCGGCGCCGGGCCACGACTGGCCACCCTGGCCGGCGAGCAGGAGGTGGCCCTGCGCAGCCTCCTGAGCGGCAACCCGGCCGCCCCACCGACCGGCGCCGGCCCCGACCGCCTGGACCTGCGTTCGGCGCTCACCGCCCTGGCCTCGGCCACCGTCGAGGTCGCCGGCCCCGCCGACCCGGTCCTCCTGCCGGGCCCGGCCGCGGCGGAGCTGACCGCGGCGGTGCAGGCGGCCCTGGACAACGTCCGCCACCACGCGGGCCCGACGGCCCGCGCCTGGGTCCTGCTGGAGGACGAAGGCGACGCCGTACGCGTCACCGTCCGCGACGACGGCGTCGGCTTCGCCCCCGAGCGCCTGGCCGAGGCGGCCGACGCGGGCCGACTGGGCGTCGCCCAGTCGATGCGCGGCCGCATCACGGACCTGGGCGGCACGACGGAGATCCACAGCCGCCCGGGCCGCGGCACCGAGGTCGAGTTCCACGTCCCCCGCCGCCCCTGACCCACCGGCAGCACGTGGGCGATCGACGCCCGGTTCGCGAGCGACGGCTCGTACCTGTCGCACATCTTCGCCGCACGCGACAGACGCCACACCGACCCGATCGCCGTGCGGGTGGTCTGCCCGGGCAGGCCACCGTCTACCGGCTGATCACCACCATCCTGGGCCCGGCCGCCGCCCCAGCGCTGGACCTGGCCGCGCTCTACACCCGGCGGTGGGAGATCGAAACGTCCCTCGACGAGCTGAAAACCCATCAAGGCCAACCAGGCATGGTCCTGCGATCACAAACCCCGGCCGAGGCCGAACAGGAAATCTACGGCTTCCTCCTCGTGCACTACGCCATCCGCAGCTTGACACACCACGCCGATATCGACCCCGAACAGGTGTCCTTCACCCGCACCCTGCGACTCGTCCGCCGCCAGGTCACCACCCAGGCGGTGTCTTCCCCCTCCCAGCTGACCCGGGCACTACGCCGGGCCACCCGTGAAATCCTGCGCCACCTCACCACGCGCCGCCCCGGTATTGGGCCTGGATGACGTCGGCGGGCGCGGGTGTCAACGGCGCCCGAATTTTCAGGCGTCGTCGAGTACGCCGTGAGACGCTGTTGATTCGAGTGGAGATGAGAGACCTTCACCGCCTGCCCTGTCGCAGCAGGGAGGTGGGGTTGCGGGCAGGCCGCCCCAGGTGACGCGGGGAGGGCGGCAAGCCGCCCTGACAAAAAGTCCGCTGTGAAGGACTGGTTCCCGCGAAGCGGCGATTATTCTCCGCAACGTCTATCCGACCGCTTTAATTCTCAAGTTGCAGGACGCGAATTTGATCGTCCTTTGTGCCGCCTAACAAAACGGCCGCCAGGCGCTTGTTGTCAGGAGAAAGCGATACCGCGCCGTAATCACCGTCGGCGATCATACGAATACTGCGACGTGCCACGTCAACCCGCCACAACGCCCAGTCGCCGTCACGTTTCGCCGCGACCACCAATGTTTGCCCGTCCCCGGACAACATCGCTCCACGGATGTCGACAAAGCCGTCGAGCACAGCATGACCGACACCGTCCGCCTCGGCGCGATACAAGGTCCAGTCGGCTAGGCGTCGGGCCTCCCCCTCCAAGCCAACGGACGGCAACGAGATAAATACATCCACACCCTGCCCATGCGGCAGCGGCCACGCAACATCTGGTATGTCCGGCGTACACTGCATCTTTGATACGGGGCGATCAACACGAATAGGACCGGTGGCGGTTGCCATCGAAAGTGGTATAGCCTCATCTTGACCCAGCCTGCCAAGTGTGCTGCACCGGTTGTAATAACTGGTGTACCCCTGCCCGGTAACCGGATTCCATACGGCAGTTTGCCATCCCTCCAGTTCGCCTCCCCATGGGCGACTCTGCCCGTTGTACTCAATCAGCTGAGTTGCTCCGCCCAGGCATTGCACGGAAACCGCCATTGCGCCGTTGGACAACGCACGCAAGCCGTAGTCCTCGGGCGTACATGTGGAGGTAATCCCCTGCACCGTTCTGTCCTGGCGTGTTGGTTGTACATCCGGCTGAACGCTACGTATTTCGTTTGGCTCGCCGTCCAACCGCGCTACATAGTAAATCCGCCCGTCAGACAACCATGCTATACCGCCGATCGTTACGCTCTTCAGAGGGAAGACGCCGCACGAGGAAGCGACGATCAGGGACGCCGCGAAGACGAGTGACAGCCCCCGGCGACGGAAGTACGACAGGCCCATGGAACCTTTCCTCACGAGTACTCCAGCCACACTTCCGCCTTTGACGTCTTTCCTGGTCAATAACGGTTTAGGTGCTTGACTTGAGCGGCGTAGACCTCGCCTGGTTGGATGTCGGCGTTCGATGATCTCATGGCCGTCCTGGCACCCCGGTTCGGTCGGGTGGAACCCTGTCGGCAGGCCCGCAACTACCTGCTCGCACTGTTGTCGCCGCTGGCGGACAAGAACGGTTGGACCCGAGCCGGGCGCCATCCCCGGGATCCCGGCGTCGAAGTCGCCCCGGGTCGCGGCTGATGAACCGGCCCCGTGGCGGGTTCGTACTCGCAGGCGCCGAGGTGGGTCAGGCCAGGGGCAGGGACGAGGGGCCAGCGGTCAGGGTCAGGGGTGGGTGCGGGACCAGGCTCGGGCGGCGGCCATGCGTTCCACCGCTGCGGGGTGGGTGCCGAAGAGGAACTGCTCCACCGGGTTGGGGTCGGGGTCGCCGAGGTTGACCAGCGACAGGCGGCCCTGCATGGCCTCGAACTCCCGCGGGTCGCGGGTCAGCTCCAGGGCGTGCTTGTCGGCCCGGGCCTCGACGCGCCTGGAGATCAGGGACTGGGCCGGCCCGGCGAACAGGCCGGCCACCGTCGCCAGGGCCAGGACCAGGGCGATGGCTCTGGGTTCGGCTATCGAGTCGACCCGGGCCCAGCGCAGCAGGGTCGACCAGGAGCCGACCAGATACAGCGCGCAGACCGCGGCCGCGGCGCCCAACGCGGCCAGCAACGTGCCCGTCAGCACGTCGCCGTCCTTCGCGTGGCCCAGTTCGTGGGCCACGACCGACTCGACCTCGGCCGGCGGCGCCTTCTCCAGCAGCGTGTCGTAGACGACGATGCGGCGGGTCGGGCCCAGGCCCGAGACGTAGGCGTTGACCGCTCTGGTGCGGCGGGACGCGTCGGCGATCAGCACGTCGCGGACCGGGACGCCGTCGCGCGCCGCCATGGCCATCAGGCGGGTGCGCTGCTCGCCGTCGGGCATGGGGGTGAACTTGTTGAAGATCGGCTCGACCAGGACCGGGAAGACGAACATGAGCAGGACCGTGAACGCCGCGGCGCCGATCGCGGCCCAGGCCCACCACCAGCGCGGGGCGAAGTGGGTGACGGTGAAGAAGCCGAGCAGGACGATCGCGCCGATGACGGCGCCGACCGCGTAACTCTTCAGCAGGTCCACCGTCCAGCCGCCCCAGTCCTGGGTGGACAGGCCGTAGTGGCGCAGGATCGACTGCCGCCACGCTGCCAGCGGCAGGGCGACCACCTCGCCGACCAGGGTCACCAGCAGGCCGCCGAGCAGTGCCTGGGCCAGCCAGTGGCCGCCGAACGGGCGGCCGGCCAGCTGAACCAGCCAGGAGCCGGCCGGGGTCAGGCCGAGCAGGAGGGCCACCACCAGGCCCAGCGCCAGGGACAGGTAGATGCCCGGCCGCAGGGCCGCGTGGAAGGCGCGGCCCTGGGCCACGGCGTCGCGCGGGAGCGTGTCGAGCGCGGCGAGCTGGTCGGCGCGCGGGGCCGGCGGCGCTGTCCACGGCACCCGTAGCAGCGCGACGGCGGCGGCCGCGATGACCAGCGCGACGAGCGTGAGCGTGGCCCAGAGGCGGGGCGTCATCGCGTCAGCCTATGCGGCGCGGCCGCGGCGGCGCCGGGGTGAGGGGACGGGGGTCACGGGAGTGGACTCGAGGTGGGTGGGCGCCAGGACGGTGACCTCGAACCCGGCCAGCTCGAACACCTCGATGGCGCGGACCTCCTCGGCGCCGAGCTGATGGATCGCGGGCGGAGTGTCGAGCAGCAGGGTCACCACGCAACTCCTGCAGGCGTTGCCCCGCACCGAGCAGCTTTCGCAGTCGACGAGCATCGCTCCTCCAATGCCGTTGCGCTGGGGCCGGGACCGGCCCAGCTGTGGCGTATCGGTGAACCCGATGCCACGAACGGTAGCGGTGGGGTACGACAAAAAATGGATCTGCCCAGGTCAGGAGCGTGACAGGCGACGCAGCAGGGTGTCTGAGGACAGCGGGTAGGCGCCGTGGCGCCGCACTCCGTCGATGACCTCCTTGTCGGAGGAGATCACGACGATCGGGCGCCCGGCCGGTTCGGCCCGCACCAGACGGCGGATCAGCTCGTCGGCGGTCTCGCCCTTGTGGGAGAACAGCACCCGGACCCCGCGGGGCGCCGGTGGCAGGCCGTGGACCCGCTCGGCGCCGTCGAAGACGACGGTGACCTCGGCGCGGGTCTGCGCCACGAGGCCGCCGACGCCGGCGACGAGGCGGTTGCGCTGCTGCTCGAGGGAGATCTCCGCGTAGCCCTTCTTGGTGACGTTGTACCCGTCGACGATCATGTGCGCCTTGGGCAGGCTGAGCAGCTGGTCCAGGCGGGCCGGGTCGTCGGCGTCCAGCGCGCGGGCGGAGGCGGCGCCGGGGGCGTTGTCGGGCCGGTCGGCCGAGGCGTCGGCGACGAAGTCGGCGGGCAGCTTGTCGGTCGGGTCGAGGGCCAGCTCGCGGCGCAGGCCGACCGCGGCCTGGCCGATGGTCTCCAGCAGCAGCCACAGCCGCGCGTCGTCGACGGCGCGGGCGTCCTTGGCGCTCTGCCGCTGCGCGCCCGCGGCGGTCTCGGCCTCGGCGAGCCTGGCGCGCAGGCGGCGCAGCTCGGCGTCGTGGTCGGCGGTGGCGCGCACGGCGCGGCCCTTCTCGGCGGCGAGCATGTCGGTGGCCTTGCGCTCCTTGGCCTGCGACTCGCGCAGCGCCTTGCCCAGCGACCGGACCTCCTCGCGCAGCCCGGCCGCCTCATCGCGGAGCCGGGCCAGCTCGTCGCGCAGCTTGTCGGCCTCGACCCGGGCCACGGCGCGGTCGTGCTCGGCGCGCGCCAGGCGCTGCTCGACGTCGCGGACCCGCTCGGAGGCGATGGCGCCCTCGGCCTCGGCGCGCACGGTCTCGGTGGCATCGGCGACGAGCTGGCGCCAGCCGTCGGGCCTCGCGAGGTACGCCAGCGCGGCCACCTCGACCGGGTCGGCGGCGGCCGGTGCGACCCCCTCGAGCACGGCGGCGCCCAGGTCCCCCGCCTCGTTGACGACGCGGGTGGCGAGGCGCTGGCGCAGCAGCGGGTCGCCGGACAGCTGCATGGCGATCACGGGACCGCCGAGGCGGGCACGGCGGTTGGGCGCGAACTTCGCCACCCGCCGCAGCGGCATGGGCAGTTCCTCCAGCGGCAGCCCGGTCATGGCGCCCGCGGCGAGGGAGACCACGCGCTGGCGGACGGCCTCGGGCAGCACCGGCTCGAGGCCGTCATCGGGTGTTGGCGCAGCGTTCACCGCGGCCTCGGTGTCGAGGTCGTCGGGAGCGTCGTGCGCAGACATCACTCCAGTGTCGCATTGTCGACCACATTCGCCCGGGATGGAGTCCAGGACGGCAGCCGGACCCCGGATGACTAAAAGCTGACATATCCTTATTTCACCCGAATAGGTGTACGGCACGGGAGGCGGATATGGCGGTACCGGTACCCAGCAACGAGGCGGACCGGGTCTCCGCCCTGCACGCGTTGGCTGTCCTGGACACGCCGCCGGAGACCGATTTCGACGACATAGTCCGGATCGCCAGCGAGGTGTGCGGCGCCCCGATCTCGCTCGTAACGCTCGTCGACACCGAACGGCAGTGGTTCAAGGCCAAGATCGGCGACATCGACGTCGACGAGACGCCGCGCGAGGTGGCGTTCTGCGCCCACGCGATCATGGGCCGCGACCTCATGGTGGTCCCCGACGCGACCGCCGACGTCCGGTTCGCGGACAACCCGTTCGTCGCCAGCGCCGACGGCATCCGCTTCTACGCGGGCGCTCCCCTGCTCACGGCCGGCGGCGCGGCGCTGGGCACGCTGTGCGTCGTCGACCACAGCCCGCACCGGCTCGACCTCGACCAGATGAAGGCGCTGCGGGCCCTGGCCAAGCAGGTCACGGAGCTGCTGGAGCTGCGGCGGCTGGTGCTCGACGAGGGGCTGCGGGCCCGGCCCGAGCCACGCTCGGTCGATCTGGCGTACCTCACCGAGGCCCGCATCCGCGAGCTGCGCGACATCGCCGACGCCCGCAATATCGCCATCACGCTGGGCCTGACCGATGCGGCCCCGGTCCACGCCGACCCGGCCAGGCTCTCCCGGGCCCTGGACTACGTGATCTTCGGGGCGCTCAAGCTGGCCCCGGCCGGCGGGCGGATCGCGGTGCGCGTGGTGGGCTCGCCCGTGCCCACGATCGAGGTCGGCCACGCGGGCGGCAGCATCCGGCCCGAGTGGCAGGCCGACCTGGCGGGGTCGCGTCCGGCCGACGAGCCGGTGCCGCGCGCCGTCGCCGAAGTCCTGCGCGCCCACGGCGTGACCGTCGTGGACACCTCGGCGATCGTCGGCTCTCCCGACGTACGGCTTGAGCTGCGCTTTCCTGCTCACTGAGCTTTTTTGTCACACCCTGGTCGTAGTGTGCCCCCGTGCCTGACTACCACCAGGAAACGCTCGACGCCCTGTTCGACGATCCGAGAGCCGCCAGCCTGTTCTCGACCACGTTCGTCGTGCTCGACCTGGAGACGACCGGCGGCTCACCGGACGGCGGCGGCATCACCGAGATCGGAGCGGTGAAGGTCCGCGGCGGCGAGATCCTGGGCGAGTTCGGCACGCTGGTCAACCCCGAGGAGCGGGTGCCGGCGTTCATCACGGTGCTCACCGGCATCACCGAGATGATGCTGCTGGAAGCGCCGAAGCTGGAGACGGTGCTGCCGAGCTTCCTGGAGTTCGCGCAGGGAGCGGTGTGGGTGGCGCACAACGCGCCCTACGACACCGGGTTTCTCAAGGCGGCCTGCGCCCGGCACGGCTATGCCTGGCCCAAGCCGATCGTGCTCGACACCGCCGCGATCGCCCGGCGCGCGATGATCGCCGACGAGGTGCCCAACCACAAGCTGTCGACCCTGGCCCGGCACTTCCGGTCCGCGACCCAGCCGGTGCACCGGGCGCTGGAGGACGCCCGGGCCACCGTCGACGTGCTGCACGGCCTCTTCGCCCGGCTCGGCAGCCTCAAGGTGCACACCGTCGGCGACGTGATCGAGTTCGTCAAGGCGGTCAGCCCGGCCCAGCGGCGCAAGCGCCACCTGGCCGAGGGTCTGCCCGACGCCCCTGGCGTCTACGTCTTCCGGGGACACAAGGACCGCCCGCTGTACATCGGGACGAGCTCCTCCATCGCGACCCGCGTGCGCAGCTACTTCACGGCGGCGGAGAAGCGGGCGCGGATCGACGAGATGCTCAACGCGGCCGAGCGCGTCGAGGCGATCCCGTGCGCGCACTCGCTGGAGGCCGAGGTGCGCGAGCTGCGGCTGATCGCGGCGCACAAACCGCCGTACAACCGCCGCTCGAAGTTCCCCGAGCGCGTGGTGTGGCTCAAGCTCACCGCGGAGGCCTATCCGCGGCTGTCGATCGTGCGCGAGGTGCAGGCCGACGGGGCGGCCTACCTCGGGCCGTTCGGCTCGCGGCGCTACGCCGACCTCGCCGCGGCCGGGCTGTATGACGCGCTGCCGATCCGCCAGTGCACCCACAAGCTGTCGCTGCGGACCACCACGCCGGCGTGCGCGCTCGCCGAGCTCGGCCGCTGCCCGGCGCCGTGCGAGCACCGGATCTCGGCGGAGGACTACGAGACGGCGGCCGCGGCGCCGTTCCGCACCGCGACGACCGGGGACCCCGGCCCGATCGTGCGGGGGCTCATGGCGCGCATCGAGGCCCTCGCGGCCGTGGAGCGGTTCGAGGACGCCGCGACGGTGCGGGGGCGGCTCATCGCGTTCCTGCGCACCGCCGTCCGGCAGCAGCGGCTGGCCGGCCTGACCGCGTTGCCCGAGGTGGTGGCGGCCCGCCCGGCGGCCGCCGGGGGCTGGGAAATCGCGGTGGTGCGACACGGGCGACTCGCGGCGGCGGGAGTTTCACCCCCGAGGGTGCATCCACAGCCGACGCTGGATGTGGTGTTGGCCACAGCGGAAACCGTCCGGCCCGGGCCGGGGCCGACGCCGCGCGCCTCGCCGGAGGAGACCGAGCGCATTCTCGCGTGGCTCGAGCGACCCGAGACCCGGCTGGTCAAGACCGATATAGGCTGGTCATCACCGGTGGACGGGGCCGCACGGTGGCGCCCCTTCCTGGTTCGAGCCGAGGCCGCGGCCACGGTCCAGACGGACTTGGACGCGTAGGGCCATCGGACGAACGCACATACTCAAATGACCGATCGGATGCCCGGAGGGAAACTAGGCTGGAACCTACCCAAACCCCGGCCCGCCCGGCCCGTCGGTGAGGAGGTGCCGCATGAAGCCCGGTCCGCAGTCCGGCGCGCCCTTCGGCGCGGGCTCCTCCCCGGCACCGAGCGCATCTGCCGCGGCTATGGAGACCCACGATCCGGGTGCTTCAAACATTTCGGGTGCACCCCGCGACGCGAGCCCAGGCTCAGGACCCGATCCCGGTCCTGGTGCGGGCCCGAACGCGACGCACAGCGAGTACATGTTGGACCCAGCGGCGTCGGACGGCAACCCCACGGAGTTGCCGAATTTTCGCCCCATCGTGTCCGGTGCGGTCGTAGTGCCCGTGACCAGCCAAGACGCCCATCGGCTGGTCGACGAGACAGTGGCGGCTCTCGACCCCGGCGTGGCGGGCGGCCCCCGGACGATCCGGGTGGAGAACCTCGGCTCCGCGGGCTTCCCCACGGCGACCACACGGCCGAGCCCCTTCCGGACGGCCGGCGACTCCGCCACGGACGCACTGATGGGCCGGTTCCCGACGATGGCGGCGGGCGGCGGGAGCGAGCACGGCGGCAAAACGGCTGGACTTCCGGCCACCGGATCGGGCGGCGGAAACGGCCGCGGGGTAGCCGGCGGTGGTGGCAATGGTCGGGGCGAGGCGGACGGCGACGGCACGAGCTTGGCGGATGGTGGCGGTTCAGCCCGCGTCGGTGACCGGGGCCCGGGCGACGGCGATCGTTCCGCGCGCGGTGACGGACTTGCCGCCGGTGACGAGACTCCGGTCGGTGGCGGCGTGGTGACCGACGGTGGCGGGTTGGGCGGCGAATCAGCTGGCGGTGGCGCGGTGGCCGGTGGCGGCGGGCTGAGCAGTAGCGGATCGGTGACCAGTGGCGACGGATTGAGCGGCGGCGGATTAGCTGGCGGTGCGGTAGCCGGCGGCGGCGCGTTGGGCGGCGAATCAGCTGACGGTGGCGCGGTAACCGGCGGCGGGCTGAACGATAGCGGCGGACCAGCTGACGGTGGCGGCGGGCTGAGCGGTCGCGGCGGGCCGGCTGACGGTGGCGGGATGGCCGCCGGTCGCGGCGGGTCTGCCGGTAGTGGTGCTGAGACCAATGGTGGCGGGTCGGGCGGTGGTGGTCGAGGCTTGGGGGACGGTAGTGGCTTCGCCGCGGGGCCCCCTGGCGGTGGCGGCCTCAGCGCGGGCGGGACCGGCGGGGCAGGAGTGGCCGGGTTCGAGTCCGCTGGGGCGGCTGGGGGTTCCTTGGCGTCGGGCGGTGGTGAGCGGCTCCAGGTCGGAGAGATGTTTCTCGGGCCCAAGGGGTTGCCCACCGCGGCGATCAAAGTCCCCGAGGTGCCCTCGCGACGGCGGCCCGCGCCGCCGGGCCCCATGGAACACGGGCCGGGCCGGGACCACACGAACCGGGAGCACACAGGCCGGGATCACACGAGCAGAGAGCGGGTGCCCGCGGAACGGGTGTCATCGGATCGGGCTGGGCAGCCCGATCACGGGGCGGCCGACCGCGGGCATCAGCATGACCGGGCGCTGAACGACCGGCCCGTGCACGGCGAGCGGAGCACGGCCGAGCGGATGCCGAACGATCGGGCCACCGGCGCGGGCGAGCGGGGGCCGGGCTCGGCGGACCGGGCGGCCAACGAGCACATGACCCGGGGCGAGCGGGGCACGAACGAGCACGAGGCGCGCGGGGACCGGAGCGGCACCGACTGGCCGGCCAACGACCGGGCGATCGAGAACCGGCCGCGGCGCGACGGCGAGGCGGCCAGCGCGAAGACGGACGAGGCGGCGGCGGGGCCGGACCCGGCCGCGCACGCGGCGAAGCTCCCGGCGGCGGGGCCGAACGAGGCCACGAACGCGGCCAAGCCCCCGGCGGCGGGGCCGGACGAGGCTACGAACGCGGCGAAGCCTCCGGCGGCGAGGTCGGACGAGGCCACGAACGCGGCGAAGCCCCTGGCCGGGGCGGCGACCGCGGGGAAGAACTGGGACGGGCGCAAACCCCAGGACGACGGGAAGCCGCGCAACACCCATCAGCAGGGGCACGGCGGGCGGGCTCGGGACGCGCAGATCGACGAGCGGTTCGCGGCGCCTCGCAAGCGGCTGACGGCGCCGCCGAGTGAGGACTCGCCTGAGGTGCCGCCGCCGCCGAGTTACTCGGCGCTGGTGGGCGGGCTGGTGCCGGGGGATCCGACGTCGACGTACACCGCGATCATCGGGTCCCGGCTGCGGGCGATGCTGCCGTGGCAGGGTAGCGACGATCCGATGGCGGGCATTCTGCGGGTACACCGGCAGATTCACACCGCCGCGGATTCCGCGCTGCTGCGGCGGGCCTACGCCACCGCGGAGCAGATGCACCGGGGGCAGATGCGCAAGAGCGGCGAGCCGTTCATCTCGCACCCGCTGGAGGTCACCGAGATCCTCGCGGACCTCGGGATGGACACGACGACGCTGGTCGCGGCGCTGCTGCACGACACCGTCGAGGATACCGACTACACGCTGGGGGCGCTGGAGCGCGACTTCGGCGGGGAGGTCGCGCTGCTCGTCGACGGCGTGACCAAGTTCGACAAGATGTTCTACGGCGCCGACGCCGAGGCCGAGACGATCCGCAAGATGATCGTCGCCGGCGGGCGGGACGTTCGGGTGCTGGTCATCAAGCTCGCGGACCGGCTGCACAACATGCGCACGATCGACGCGCGGTCGGTCAAGAGCCGGGTGCGGATCGCCACGGCGACGCGCGAGGTGCTGATCCCGCTGTGCGAGCGGCTCGGCATCCAGGCGCTCAAGCGGGAGCTCGAGGACTGGGTGCTGCGGGCGGTGTCGCCGAGCGGATACGCGGTGGTCGCGGACTACGTGGAGCAGCGGGTCGGCTGGGACGGATACCTGGAGAAGGTCATCTCGGCGGTCGGCAGCGACCTGAAGAAGTTCGGGATCGACGCGACCGTCTCGCCGCGGCCCCGGCACCTGTACTCGATCTGGAAGGACACCGTCGACGGCAACTACGCCGAGCCGCACGACCTGCCGCGCGTGGTCGTCGTGGTCGACGGGCCCGACACGGACTGTTACGCGGCGCTCGGCGCGGTGCACGGCAAGTGGCGGCCGGTGCCGGGGCGGTTCAAGGATTTCATCGCCACGCCGAAGAACAACAACTATCGGTCGCTGCACACGACCGTGCTGGGGCCCGAGGGGCGCTCGGTCGAGGTGCTGATCCGCACCGTGGAGATGCATCAGGCGGCGGAGTACGGCATCGTGGCGAACTTCCGCTATCCCAGCACTGCGGCGCGCTTCGGGCCGGCGACCAAGGCGGAGCAGCTCAACTGGCTGCGGCGCCTGCTCGACTGGGAGGCGGCGGCGTCGGACCCGGCGCAGTTCATCGCCTCGCTGCGCTGCGACCTCGCCGAGGACCAGATCCTGGTGCTCACGGCCGGGGGCGGGCGGCCGGTGCTGCTGCCGGCGGACGCGACCCCGGTCGACCTCGCGTACATCCTCGGCGCGGACGTCGGCAACCGATGTATCGGCGCGCGGGTCAACGGCCGCCTCACCGCGGTCTCGTCGCCGCTCGCCGACGGCGACACGGTGGAGATCATCACCCGCGCCGGGCAGCGCGACGAGTTCGACTTCGACGCGGACGCGCCGGCGCGCGGGCCGTCGCCGGAGTGGCTGGAGTTCGTCCGTACCCCGCACGCCCGCCTGCACATCAGCCGCTGGTTCGAGGCGCACGAGGCGCCGGCGATCACGGTGGCGAACAAGGTGCGGCTGGGCCGGCTCGCGATCGGCCTGTCGCTGCGCCAGCAGGGGCGCGGCCTGGCCAGCGACCTGCCGCTGGTGCGCCTGGCGACCCGGCTGGGCTACCCCGACCTGGAGACACTGCTCGTCGCCGTCGCCGACCACGCGCGCACGGCCGACGAGGTCGTGGCCGAGTTGATCGCCCTGGTCGATCACTCCCCGCACTAACTCACTTAGCCTTACCGGATGACCGACTTGCGGGGTCGCGTGCGCGGCATGGTGTACCGCACGTTCTACCGGCTCCCGGGGCGCTGGAAGCGGCGGATCGTGCGCACGTTCCAGCCGACGTACACCATCGGCGCCGTCGCCCTCGTCCGCGACCCGCAGCTGACCCGGCTCCTGCTGCTGCGCCAGCCGCCCGGCGCCGGCTGGTCGCTGCCGGCCGGGCTGATGGACCGCGGCGAGACGCCCCCGCAGTGCGCCGCCCGCGAGCTCGCCGAGGAGACCGGGGTCCGGCTGCCGGCGGAGCGGATGCGCGCCGCCACCCCCAACGCGATCGTGCACACCCGCGGCCAGTGGGTCGACATGGTCTTCGAGGCCGAGGTCGAGCCCGGCGAGCACGAGCTGGCCGTCGACGGCGGCGAGGTGATCGAGGCCGCCTGGCACCGCGTGGACAACCTGCCGCCGCTGACGGTGTCGACCTCGCAGCTGCTGGCGCACTACGGGATCGGGCCGTACAAGGACTACCCCGAGGTGCTGAAGCCGTGAACCCCGAGATCTGCGCGGTCGTGCTCGCCGCCGGCGAGGGCCGCCGGCTGCGGCCGCTGACCGAGCACCTGCCCAAGGCGCTGTGCCCGGTCGGCAACGTGGCGCTGCTGGACCGCGCCCTGGCCCGGGTCGCCGCGCTCGGGCTGCCGGCCGCGGTGAACGCCTGCTACCTGGGGCACCTGGTGGCCGAGCACGTCGGCGACCGGGCCCACCTGTCCGTCGAGCCGGGCGAGCCGCTGGGCACCGCGGGCGGGATCGGGCTGCTGCGGGACTGGATCGGCGGGCGGGGCGTGCTGGTCGGCAACGCCGACGCGTACCTGGCCGCGGAGTCGAAGGCGCCGGGCGAGGACATCGCGGCGCTGGTGGACTCCTGGGACGGGTACACGGCGCGGCTGCTGGGGGTGCCGGGGCCGCCGTACGAGTTCGGGGAGTTCCGCTTCGCCGGGTTCTCGCTGCTGCCGTGGGACCTGGTCAAGACCCTGGAGCCGGAGCCGTCCGACCTGGTTCGGCTGGCGTGGCGCCCGGCGGAGCGCCAGGGGCGGCTGGAGGTCGTCGGGTATCCGGGGACCTACCTCGACACGGGGACGCCGGCGGACTATCTGCGGGCCAACCTTCATGCCGTACACCATGGGAATCTGGTCGCGGATGACGCCGTGGTGACCGGAACGCTCGACGGCGCGGTCATCGGCGCCGGGGCGCTCGTCGAGGGCACGGTGCGGCGCGGCGTGGTGTGGCCGGGCGGCCGGGTCGGGGCGGGTGAAACGCTGACCGACGCGATCCGGGTCGGCCGGGAGCTGACCGTCGGCGCCCATTAGCATGACGGTGTCCACATGCTGGAAGGAGCACCGCAGGTGATCACCGCGATCGTCCTCATCGACTGCGCCACCGACTCGATCCCGGAGGTGGCCGAGAACATCGCCAACCTCGACGGCGTCAGCGAGGTGTACTCCGTCGCCGGTAACGTCGACCTGATCGCCATGGTGCGCGTGCGCCAGTTCGACGACATCGCCGAGGTGATCGCGAACCGCATCTCCAAGGTGCCCGGCGTCGTGCAGACCGACACGCACATCTCCTTCCGCGCCTACAGCCGCCACGACCTGGAAGAAGCGTTCGCGATCGGGCTTCCCGACGCGGACTGAAGCCCGGCCGTGCGACGATCGCCGGGCGGGAGTGCGGCAGGGTCCGCGACGCGGACTAATTCCCACGGTTTTCGCAAGACGCGGCAGCAATCGGTGCGGTGCGATCTTCCCGACGCCGCAAGAAGGCCCCGTTTGCCCTGCTTACGGCGTCGGGAGTGCGGCAAATCGCATCGAATGCGGGCTCCGCACCGGGTACCCTCGACCGCCATGAGGATCGGCATCGTAGGGGCCACCGGGCAGGTCGGCAGCGTCATGCGCCACATCCTGGCCGAGCGGCGGTTCCCGGTAGACGAGTTGCGACTGTTCGCGTCCGCGCGCTCCGCCGGGCGGCCCATCGACTGGCAGGACACGCAGGTCACGGTGGAGGACGCGGCGACCGCGGACTACTCGGGGCTCGACATCGTGCTGTTCTCGGCCGGCAAGGGCACGTCGAAGGAGCTCGCCCCGAAGGTGGCCGCCGCCGGCGCCGTCGTCATCGACAACTCCTCGGCCTGGCGCATGGACCCCGAGGTGCCGCTGGTCGTCGCCGAGGTCAACCCGCACGCCGCCGCGAACCGCCCCAAGGGGATCATCGCAAACCCCAACTGCACCACCATGGCCGCCATGCCGGTGCTGCGCCCGCTGCACGACGAGGCCGGGCTGCTCGCCCTGGTCACCGCCACCTACCAGGCCGTCTCCGGCGCGGGCCTGGCCGGCGTCGCCGAGCTCGACGAGCAGGTGCGCAAGGTCGCCGACGGCGCCGCCGGGCTCGCCTTCGACGGCTCGGCCGTGGAGTTCCCGGAGCCGAAGAAGTTCGCCCGCCCGATCGCGTTCAACGTGCTCCCGCTGGCCGGCGCCCTCGTAGACGACGGCTCGTTCGAGACCGACGAGGAGCAGAAGCTGCGCAACGAGAGCCGCAAGATCCTCGAGATCCCCGGCCTCAAGGTCTCCGGCACCTGCGTGCGCGTGCCGGTGTACACCGGCCACTCCCTGCAGATCAACGCCCGCTTCGAGCGCCCGGTCAGCGTCGAGCGCGCCACCGAGCTGCTCGCCGCCGCGCCCGGCGTGGCCCTGTCGGACATCCCGACGCCGCTGCAGGCCGCCGGTGCGGACCCGTCCTACGTGGGCCGGATCCGCCTCGACGAGACCGTTGACAACGGGCTGGCGCTGTTCGTCGCCAACGACAACCTGCGCAAGGGCGCGGCCCTCAACGCGGTGCAGGTCGCTGAGCTGCTGATCCCCTGACGATGCCGGCTTTCTCAGACGTGCCGGCCGAACCAGTCCAGGATCGCCTCGAAGCGCTGGATTCGGTGTGACGGCCGTCCCGTCCGGGACAGTTCGTGGCCCTCACCCGGGAAGAGCAGCAGCTCGACCGGGGCGCCGCGGCGCTTGAGGGCCACGAACAGCCGGTACGCCTGCTCGACGGGGCAGCGCCAGTCCTGCTCCGAGTGGATGATCAGCATCGGGACGGAGATCTGCTCGGCGTACGTGAGCGGGCTCTGCCTGGTGAAGTCGCTGACGTAGAGTGAATCGGCGAAGAACCAGCCGATGTCCGACGTGCCGGCGAAGCTGTCGATGCTGTTGACGGCCCGCTCCGACACGGCGGCGCGGAACCGCTCGCCGTGGTGCGCGGCCAGCCACGTGGTCATGAAGCCGCCGTGCGAGCCGCCGAGCACGCCGACCCGGTCCCCGTCGAGGCCGGGCTCCTTCAGCGCCGCGTCGAGCAGGGCCAGCAGGTCGGTCGCGGTCACCTCGCCGACGTTGCCGCGGATGGGCCGCCCGTGGGCCTCGCCGTAGCCGGAGGAGCCGCGGGGATTGCCGAAGACGACCGCGTAGCCGCCGCCGGCGTAGACCTGGGCCTCGTCGAAGAGCCGCCAGCCGTACTGCGTGTAGGGCCCCCCGTGGATCATGAGCAGGACCGGGTGCGGGCCGGGGCCGGCGGGGCGGACGATCCAGCCGTGGACCGGGTAGCCGTCCGGCGCCGTCGCCTCGATCTCGGTCTGCTCCAGGGCCGCGAAGCCGTCGCTGAAGCCGGTGAGCCGCCGGCCGCCCACGTAGACCTCGCCCCAGTCGGCCGGCCCGGCGATCGTCGCGGCCAGCACGCCGGCGGCCCAGGAGAACCCGGCGACCTGCCGCTCCCCGTCGACCACCGCGGTCGCCGCGCCGCCGTCGAAGGGCACGAGCAGCAGCTGTACCGCGCCCCGCCGCTCGTTCGCGAACAGCACCCCGTCCGGGGTCACGTCGAGGTCGCCGCCCGGCGTCGCGAGGTGGTGCTCGGCCGGGTCGAGCAGCGGCCGCGCGGGGCCGCCGGTGAACGGCACCGACCACAGCGACTCGTTGCGCAGCACCGGATCCACGCGCCCCTGGCCCGCCGGGGTGGCGGCGAAGACGACCGCGGCGCCGTCGGGGGTGAACCGGGGCAGGTTCGCCACGAGCGTGGTGTCGGTGAGCACTCGCAGGCCGGTGCCGTCGGGGCGGACCACGCACACGTCGGCGGCCCAGTCGCCGGCCCAGCCCTCGTGGCGGGCCGAGACGAACGTGAGCCACTCGCCGTCCGGGCTCCACCGCGGGTCGCCGTGGTCGTGGCCGCCCTGGGTGATCCGGGTGACGTCACCGTCGACGGTGGCGATGAACAGGTGCGCGGGCCGGTCGCGCAGGAAGCCCAGCCCGTCGATGCGGTTGAACAGCTCGGTGATGCGGCGGCCGGGCTCGCCGTCGGCCGCGACGGTTTCGCCGTCGCCGGTGCGGCCGGTGCCGTAGCGGGGCTCCTGCGGCACCCGCGCGGAGAAGGCGAGGCGGGTGGAGTCCGGGGCCCAGTCGGGCGCACCGACGCCGAGCGGTTCGTCGGTCAGCTGCCGCGCCTCGCCCCCGCCCATGGGCAGCACCCACAGCTGCGGCCGGGCGGCCTTGTCGGTCCGGCGCACGAACGCGAGCAGGCGCCCGTCGGGCGAGAACTGCGGGGCGCTGTCGTGCCAGCCGCGGGTGAGCTGCTCGGCCGGGCGCGAGCCGTCGGCGGGCACCAGCCACAGCTGCGAGGTGTACGAGTCCGTGGCGAGGTCGGGGCGCGCGACCGCGACGACGGCGACGGCCCCGTCCGGGCTGAGGGCCGGCGGGCCCGGGGTGCGCATTTGCGGCAGATCGACAGGTTTCACGCCCAGCACAGTAGCCGCGGCGACCCCGCATTACCCGCGGGTAACCTCCTACCTCTACCCTACCGGCATGGAGCCGACGCCTGAGGACACGAAGCCGGCGCCCACCGCGGGAGCGGACGCGGCGCCGGTGCTGGAGACGCTGGAACGCGGGGGTGACGTCGTTGCCCTGCACGCGCACCCGGCGCCCGCCGACGCCTCCGCGCTGGCGGTGCTCTGGCCCGCGATGGGCGTGCCGGCGCGCTACTACCGCGCCTTCGCCGCCCAGCTGACCGCCGCCGGGGTGGCCGTGGTCGTCGCGGACCTGCGCGGCACCGGGGCGAGCACGCCGGCCCCGTCGCGGGCCTCGCGCTACGGGCTGGGCGAGCTGGCCGCCGACGTCGGCGCGGTCCTGGAGCACCTCGGGCCGCGCCGCGCGGGGCGCCGCACGATCCTGGTCGGCCACTCGCTGGGCGGCCAGGCGTGCGCCCTGCACCTCGCCTCGGACCCGGCCGCGGACGTCTCCGGGCTCGCGCTGCTCGCGGTCGGGCTGCCCTACTGGCGAACCTATCCCCGCGGCCGCCGGCTGCCCGTGCTGCTGCAGACCCAGACGCTCGCCGCCGTCTCGGCCGTCGCCCGGGTGTGGCCGGGGTGGGGCTTCGGCGGGCGGCAGGCCCGGGGCGTGATCCGGGACTGGGCGCACACGGCCCGCACGGGGCGCTACCCGGCACGCAACGGCGTCGACCTGGAGGCCGGCCTGGCCCGGGTGACCACGCCGGTGCTCGCGGTCGACATGGCCGGGGACCAGTTCACGCCGCCGGGGACGGTGACACACCTGGTGGAGAAGCTCTCGGCCGCGCCCGTCACGCGCGAGCGCTACGACCCCGGCGCCGCGATCGACCACTTCCGGTGGGCCAAGCACGGGGCCGAGCTGGCGAACCGTGTTGCGGCATGGGCCTCGGTGGTCCCGCCCCGTCTTTACCAACCCTAGCATTGTGAATGTAATTCATATTTCTCCCGCCACCCTACCTGAACGGCCCCTGACGCATCGCGTCAGGGGCCGTTTCGCGCGTCACCGGGCTCAGTGGCCCGTGGTGATCTCCTCGCGGTCAGAGTCGGAGACCTGGCGCGGGGCCGGCTTCGCCGGCGGCGCCGCCTTCTCGATCGGGTAGAAGAAGCCCTTCACCGTCGGGGCGAGCGCGCCCAGGCGGTTCATCTTCTTCGGCACGACCCAGCCGCCGTACTCCAGACCGTGGTGGGCATCGCCCTCGGCGTGACCGTTACCCGACGGCAGCGGCTGGTGCACCTCGACGAAGCGGCCGTCCGGCATGCGCCGGATGATGCCCGTCTCCACGCCGTGCGCGAGGACCTCGCGGTCGTGCTGCTGCAGGCCCAGGGCGATGCGGTACGCCACGTAGTAGGCCAGCGGCGGAATGACCAGCATGCCGATGCGGCCGGCCCAGGTCATCGCGTTGAGGCTGATGTGGAACTTGTCGGCCAGCACGTCGTTGCCGCCCGAGATCAGCAGCACCACGTAGAACGAGATCGCCATGGCGCCCAGCGCGGTGCGCAACGGGTTGTCCCGCGGCCGCTCGAGCAGGTTGTGCACGGCCTTGTCCTTGGTGAACCGGGCCTCGATGAACGGATAGAAGATCGGCAGCATCGTCAGGATGCCGGGCAGCACCACCGTGGGCCAGAAGATCGGCGGGATGGTGTAGCCGTCGCCCCATCCGAACAGGTCGAACCGGATCTCCCACGCGGGGAACAGACGGGTGGAGCCGTCCAGGAACATGACGTACCAGTCGGGCTGGCTCGCCGCCGAGACCACCGCGGCCTTGTAGGGGCCGAACAGCCAGATCGGGTTGATCTGGAAGAGGCCGGCCAGCGCGGCGATCATCGCGAACACGATCATGAAGAAGCCGCCGGCCTTGGCCGCGAAGCCCGGGAACATCCGCACGCCGACCACGTTCTCGTTGGTCCGGCCGGGGCCGGGCCACTGCGTGTGCTTCTGCTTCACCAGCAGGCCCATGTGGACGCTGATGAGCGCGAGCAGCGCGCCGGGGACGAGCAGCACGTGCACGATGTAGAGCCGGTCGAGGATGACCTCACCCGGGAACTCACCGCCGAACAGCGAGGTGGTCACCCAGGTGCCGACGATCGGGATGGACAGCATGATGGCGCTGGCGATGCGCAGGCCCGTGCCGGACAGCGCGTCGTCCGGCAGCGAGTAGCCGCCGAAGCCCTCCAGGAAGCCCATCCAGAACAGCAGCACGCCGACGATCCAGTTGGCCTCGCGCGGCTTGCGGAACGCGCCGGTGAAGAACACGCGGAACATGTGCACCACGATCGCGGCCATGAACAGCAGCGCCGCCCAGTGGTGCATCTGGCGCATGAACAGGCCGCCGCGCACGTCGAAGGACAGGTGCAGGGCGGTGTTGTACGCCTGCGACATCTCCACGCCGCGCAGCGGGGTGTAGCTGCCGTCATACACCGTCTCGCGCAGCGACGGATCGAAGAACAGCGCGAGGAAGATGCCGCTGAGCAGCAGCACGATGAACGAGTAGAGCGCGATCTCACCCAGCAGGAACGACCAGTGGTCGGGGAAGACCTTGTTCAGCAGCCGCCGCAGCGGGGTGGCCGCCTGGAACCGCTCGTCCAGCGCGCCGGCGGACTTGGCCGGAAGGGCCCGGACGTCGATCTTACGCCGTTTCATGGCCGCTCCCAGAAGGCCGGTCCGATGGCAACCCGGTAATCGGACGTCGCAACGAAATATCCCTCATCGTCCACCGTGATCGGCAGCTGCGGCAGCGCCCGGCTGGCGGGGCCGAAGATCGGCCGCGCGTTGTCGGTGATCTGGAACTGCGACTGGTGGCAGGGGCACAGCAGGCGGTTGGTCTGCTGCTCGTACAGGCTGGCCGGGCAGCCCGCGTGGGTGCAGATCTTCGAGTAGGCCACGAAGTTCTGCCACTGCGAGCCCTGGTTGACCGCTTTGACGTTCTTGAGCGTCTCGGCGGAGTCGGTCTCGCGCAGGTGGATGAGCAGGGTCGGCGAGTCCGCGTACTTGTTCGTCGCGCCGCCGGGGATGCCCGGGAAGACGGTGATCTGGCCGCCGACGCTGACGTCGGCCGGGCGGATCGGGGTGCCGTCCTCGTGCGTGAGGCGGACGGGCTTGCCGCCGTTCTTCTTCGGGTCCCACCCGGTGGTGAAGAAAACGTTCTCGCCGTCCTGGGTCGGGGCCTTGATCAGCGAGCCGACCAGCACCGCCCCGGCGACCGCGCCCAGCGGGGCGGCGCCGGCCAGGAACGCCAGGCCCACGAAGCGGCGGCGCTTGAGGCCGAGCTCGTCGCCCATGTTGACGATCGTCGCCGCGGTGAGCAGCTGCTCGGTGCGCTCCGACGGGCCGTCGTGGCGCTCCTGGATCGAGACCTCCTCCGGAAGGAGCTTCTTCGACCAGGTGATGATCCCCAGGCCCAGGGTCAGCAGCGCGAGGCCGAGCGTCGCGCCGAGCACCGGGGTGTAGTACGGGAACAGCTTCTGGTAGGTCTCGTCGCCGTGGCCGTAGTGCCACGGCCAGGCGATGTAGGCGACCACGAACGCGGTGCCCATGAGCCCGGTGAGCAGGAACAGGAACGCGAGCGTGCGCTCGATGCGCTTCTCGGCCTTGGTGCCCGGCACGGGGAAGCGCGGCGCGTAGTGCACGATCTCGACCCCGTCCCGGCGGGCGCCCTCCCTGACGAGGTCGAACCGGGTGTGGCTGGGGTCGCTCGCGTCGAACTGCTCCTCGGTGGGAGCGGTGTGGGTGGTCATGACTTCCCTGCAATCCACAGCGTGGCGAACACGAGCGCCGCGATACCGACGAGGAAGATGACGAGCCCCTCGGGGACCGGGCCGTAGCGACCGAGGTTCCAGCCACCGGGGTCTGTCTGCGAGTTCTTGTTGAGGTTCTGGATGTACGCGATGACCGCGGCCTTGTCGTCCGGGCTCAGCTGGTTGTTGCCGAACACCGGCATGTTCTGCGGGCCGGTCAGCATGGCGCCGTAGATGTCGCGGTTGGTGGAGTGCTGCAGCGTCGGGGCGAACTTGCCCGAGCTCAGCGCGCCGCCGCCGGTGGAGAAGCCGTGGCAGGAGGAGCAGTTGACGCGGTACAGCTCACCGCCGTGGGCGAGGGTCTTGGGGTCCGACTGCGCCTTCTTGACGTCCGCGTCGAGGCTCGCCGCGCTCGGCAGCTGCGGGCCGCCGCCCAGCTCCTGGATGTAGGCGCCGATGTCGGCGGCGTCCTTCTCGCTGTACATCGGTGGCTTGCGCTCGGCCTGCGCCTCCTGGCGGGCCAGCGGCATGCGGCCGGTGTTGACCTGGAACTCCACGGCCGCCGAGCCGACGCCGATGAGGCTCGGACCGCGGTCCTGCACGCCCTGGCCGTTGGTGCCGTGGCAGGTGATGCAGCTGGTGTCGTAGAGCTCCTTGCCGTGCTTGGCGGCATCGGAGAGGGCCGGAGCCTCCTCGGCGCGGCCGACGCCGGGGGCGTACGCGCTGTAGAGGCCGCCGACAATCGTGAGCGCGGCGATCAGGCGCACGGCCGCTTCCAGCCGTCGGCGAAGCTTGCCCCGCGCCGCGCGCCGGCCGCCCGGCACCAGCCGGGCCGGCGGCCGCTTGCTCTGCTCAGAAGTCATTGCCTCACCTTTGTCGTCATCACCTATGTCGCCTCGGTGGTTTATCGGTGGTGGTTGTACTGAGGGATACCTGGCTGAGGGTCAGGAGCGTGACGCGGCCCGACGGCTACTGCAGGAAGTAGATCATTGCGAACAGTGCGATCCAGACCACGTCGACGAAGTGCCAGTAGTACGACACGACGATGGCCGCGGTGGCCTGCGCCGGGGTGAACCGGCCCATCGTCGTTCGGATGAGATAGATGACGAAGGCGATGAGGCCGCCCGTGACATGCAGCCCGTGGAACCCGGTGGTCAGGTAGAACATCGAGCCGTAGCCGTCACCGTTGATCTTGATTCCCTCGCTGACGAGGGTGCGGTACTCGTTCACCTGGCCGAGCACGAAGATCAGGCCCATGACGAACGTCAGCGCGAACCAGCGCCGCAGGCCGTGCACGTCACCGCGCTCGGCGCGGAACACGCCGATCTGGCAGGTGATGGACGACAGCACGAGGATGACGGTGAACGTCAGGGCGTAGGGAATCTTCAGTGCCTCGGTGTGCCTCTCCCAGAGCTCCGGCGCCGCCGCGCGGATGGAGAAGTACATCGCGAACAGTGCCGCGAAGAACATCAGTTCGCTGGAGAGCCACACGATCGTCCCGACACTGACCATGTTGGGCCTGGTCAGTGAGTGGATCTGGCTCTTGGCAATCGCTGGGGCCGCAGTCACAGCGTCATTATTGCCCCCGATCATCACCGAGTTTGCGCGGGGTCCACCAGACACGGACGATTCGTGCGGCGGCATAGTCTGGGGACGTGCTCCAAGCTGCTGAATCGGGCCCGCCGACCGCCTCGGCGATCCTCGGCTCCTTCCACGTGTCGTGGCTGACGCTGGTGCTGCTCGCCGCCGCCGGGCTCTACCTGGCCGGCGTGGCGAGGCTGCGCCGCCGCGGCGACCCCTGGCCGCTCGCGCGGACCCTGTTGTTCCTGTTCCCCGGCCTGGGAGCCATCGCCTCTGTCACGATGAGCGGGGTCGAGGAGTACGACACGACGCTGCTGAGCGTCCACATGGTGCAGCACATGGTGCTGTCCATGATCGCGCCGATCTTCCTGGCCCTGGGCGCTCCGGTGACCCTCGCGCTGCGCACGCTGCCGCCCCGCGGCCGCCGCACGCTGCTGGCGGTGGTGCACTCGCGGGTCGCGCGCATCCTGGCGTTTCCACTGGTGGCGTACGGCTTCTTCGTGGTGACGCCGTTCGTGCTCTATTTCACTGGCCTCTACGAGCTCACCATGCGCCACGAGTGGGTCCACGAGCTCACGCACGCGCACTTCATCGCGGTCGGCTGCCTGTTCTTCTGGCCGCTCGTCGGCCTGGACCCGCTGCCGGGGCGCTGGCCCTACCCGGCCCGCGCGCTGCTGATGTTCCTGTCCACGCCGTTCCACACGGTGCTGGGGCTCACCATCATGCAGAGCAAGACCCTGCTGGGCGGGGACTGGTATCCCTCGCTGCACCTGAGCTGGAGCGATCCCGCCGCGGACCAGGTCGTCGCGGGCGGGATCCTGTGGGCCGGCGGCGAGTTGGTCTCGGTGACGATGCTCGCGGTGCTCGTCGTGCAGTGGATGCGCCAGTCGGACCGGGAGGCCACGCGGGTCGACCGGGCGCTGGACCGCGAGGAGAAGCTGCGCCGCGAGGAGGAGCAGTGGTCGGCCCGCACGGGAATCGCGATTACCCCGGACGGTACGATCCCCGAGGCAGACGCCACACGAGGAGCAGCGCGCACATGAGCGAGCACATTGTCCTGCTGTACAGCGACGACGCCGAGGTCCGCGACCGCATGCGGCTGGCCATCGGCACCCGCCCCGCGGCCGACCTGACGGTGAAGTTCGTCGACGCCTCGACCTACGCCGAGGTGGTCAAGCTCGTCGACGACACCGACGTCGACCTGCTGGTGCTCGACGGCGAGGCCACCCCCGGCGGCGGCCTGGGCATCGCCCGGCAGCTCAAGGACGAGATCGCCGACGCGCCCCCGGTCGTGCTGGCCATCGCCCGCGCCGCGGACCGGTGGCTCGCGTCCTACGCGAAGGTCGAGGGCACGATCATGTACCCGCTCGACCCCGTCACCACCGGGGAGACCGTCTCCGCCCTGCTCCGCGCATACCCCGCCATCCGCCGGTAAGTAGGACACCTTCTTTCTGGAGGCCGCCATGGGCGACCGCACCTGGCCGACGCTGCTCACCGCCCTGCTGCGCGGGGAACACCTGTCCACCGAGGACGCCCGGTGGGCGATGGGCGAGATCTTCACCGGCACCGCGACGCCTGTGCAGACCTCCGCGTTCGTCATCGCCCTGCGCGCCAAGGGCGAGACGCCCGCCGAGGTCGCCGGGTGCGCCGAGATGATGCTCGAGCTGGGCGCGAAGATGCCGATCAGCGACGCGCTGCGCGAGGCGGCGGTCGACATCGTCGGCACCGGCGGCGACCGGGCCAACACCGTGAACATCTCGACGATGGCCGCGGTCGTGACCGCCGCCGCCGGGGTCCCGGTGGTCAAGCACGGCAACCGGGCGGCGTCCTCCTCCACGGGCGCGGCCGACCTGCTGGAGCGCCTCGGCGTCCCCATCGACCTCGGCCCCGAGGACGTGGCCCGCTGCGTGGCGGAGGTCGGGATCGGCTTCTGCTTCGCCGCCCGCTTCCACCCGGGCATGCGCCACGCCGGTGTGGCGCGCCGCGAGATGGGCGTGCCGACGGTGTTCAACTTCCTCGGTCCGCTGACCAACCCGGCCCAGCCCACGGCGGCCACCATCGGCTGCTTCGACCTGCGCATGGCGCCGGTGATGGCGGACGTGCTGGCCGGGCGCGGCTTCTCGGTGCTGCTCGTGCGCGGCGAGGACGGCCTGGACGAGTTCACCACGGCGGCCCCGACCCGGGTGTGGATCGTCGGCGGCGGCACGGTCACCGAGACCGTCTTCGACAGCACCGAGCTGGGCCTGGCCCGCTCGGGCCCCGGCGACCTGCGCGGCGGCGACCCGGCGCACAACGCCGAGGTGGCCCGGCGGATGTTCGCCGGCGAGCCCGGCCCGGTTCGCGACGCGGTGCTGCTCAACGCGGCCGCGGCGATCGCCGCGCGGGCCGGCGGGCTCTCCGTCGGCGGCCTGAAGGACCAGCTCGCGGCCGGTCTGCAGCGCGCAGCGACGGCCGTGGACTCAGGCGCGGCGACGGCGCTGGCCGAGCGCTGGGCCGCGTTCAAGCCCGCCGAATCGGACAAGTAGCGCAACTTGCGGCGCCGCTGCCCCGTTGGTTGGGCATGGCCGAACTGCCGCGCAGCAACCCGAAGAAGGCGATCCTCTCCGCCGTCGTGGCCGGGGCGCTGACGCTCGGCTTCGCCGGCATGATGGCGAAGTCGTGCGCGGCCCCGGCCAAGCAGCAGCCGGAGCCCGCCAACCCGGCCCTGGAGATGGTCGACTCGCTCGCCTCGCGGCTGGTGCTGGGGCTGGACAGCGACGCGACGCTGCAGTACGCGACCCCCTCCGGCGCGATCGTGACGGTCTCGCAGTCGGCGCCGCGGCGGGCGTACCGCAGCGCGGGCGTGACGTACATCTCGACCCCCGACGGCACGTACCTGTGCACCACCGGCCCGGCCCCGTCGCCGGCAAAGGGCCGCAAGCCCGTCACGCCCCCCGTGACGTGCCAGGAGGGGCCGGGGGCGGACACGATGTCCCCCACCGAGGCCAAGGCCATCAGCGTGGCGTTCGGGGGCGAGTTCATGGCCCCGGAGGCGGCGCTGGGGCGGCTCGCGACAATCGCGCAGGGCCAGGAGGTGCGCTCGGGGGCGTCCAAGCGCGGCGACGCGCAGTGCGTGTCGGTCACCGCGAGCGGGATCCGCACCGAGACCGCCTGCGTGAACCCGGCGGGGCTGCTGGCCTACTTCCAGGGCACGTCCGACGCCGGGAAGACGACCGAGCTGATTCTGCAGTACAGCACCCCGAGCGTGAGCGACGAGGCCTTCCAGCCGCCGTCCGCCGCCAAAGCTGCCGCCAAAAAGTGACCTGACACGCGGGGGCGGGTCCGGCACTGTGACGGGCGGCGATGCGACCGTGGCCGCATGGAGCTGCACTGCGACACCTGCGGCCGGACGCGGACCTTCCAACGGCCGCCCTGCACCGACCACCCCCGCGCGACCTGCCCGGACCGGGCCTGCACGGCCTGCGGCTCGGCGATCGTGGTGGCGCCGGTGATCCTGCTCATGGACCGGCGCCCGCGCGTGCTGCTACACCGAGCGGCCTGAACCTCCGTTCAGCTCCCGGCAAGGACCGCTTGGCGCGGGAATCCACCGTCTGCAATATAGACGCGGAACAATCCCGGCCATGAAGCTCCGCCGTCTCGCCGTTGCCCTTGCCGCCCTCCTGCTCGCCCTCGGCGCCGCCACCGACGCCCACGCCGCCGTGCCCGCCGACAAGCCGGCGATCATGTCTTCCTGGTCCCAGCCGACCGCGACCAGCTACAACGCCTGGAACAACGCCCGCCAGCACCAGTCGGCCTGGGCCGCGTACGGCTTCGACTGGACGACGGACTACTGCACGTCCAGCCCCGACCAGCCGCTCGGCTTCGACTTCCGGCTACCCTGCCAGCGCCACGACTTCGGCTACCGCAACTACAAGGCCGTCGGGGCGTTCCCGGCCAACAAGAGCCGGATCGACGACTCGTTCTACTTCGACCTCAAGGCCAAGTGCGCCACGTACAACGCGTTCGTGCGCCCGGCCTGCACGAGCCTCGCGTGGACGTACTACCAGGCCGTCTCGCTCTTCGGCAGCGTCCAGCTGTCCGACGCGGCCCTGGACAAGGCGGCGGACCTGCTCGCCAAGGGTCAGCGCGCCCAGGCCATGGCCGAGCGGTAGACCAAACGAAGAAGGGGGCCCACCCGGGGCCCCCTTCTTCCGTGCGTTGCTCAGTGCTCGGCGCCCCGCCGGGTGCCGGTGTAGTACTCGAACATCAGCCCGCAGGTGGCGACCAGCACCGAGATCAGGCCGACCGCGACGAGCCACCACTGGTCGAAGGCCAGGCCGAGGCTCGCGATCATCGCCGAGAGCGCCAGGCCGAACGGCCAGTAGCTGCCCGGGCTGAAGAAGCCCAGGTCACCCGCGCCGTCGGCGATCTCGGCGTCGGCGCGGTCCTCCGGACGCGGCTCGATGCGCCGCGAGATCAGCCACAGCGCGCCGCCGATCATGGTCAGCAGCAGGCCGGACAGGATGAGCGCGACGACACCGATCCACTCGACGCCCTGGTGACCGGTCTGCTCGGGCGAGGCCACGTTGGTCCACCAGCCGTAGAGCCCGGCCATGGCGAACAGGAACAACGCCAGCACGAAGAAGAGACGGTTCTCAGACTTCATCGCCGTTCGCCTCTCAGCTCGAGGACCGCTTGGTGCGGTCGGTTTCGAACGGGTGGGTCGTCGTCGCGTAACCGTTGTTCGGGAAGCCCAGCGACGCCAGCGCCTCCGGCGTGCTCTTGCCCGACGTGCGCAGGGACAGGTACTGCGAGTACTGCTCCGGGGTCACGACGCGCAGCTCGAAGTTCATCATCGAGTGATACGTCCCGCAGAGCTCCGCACAGCGCCCGACGTAGGCACCCTGGGCGTTGTCCTTGAGCCGGATCTCGAACTGGTTCTCCACGCCCGGGATGACGTCGCGCTTGAACAGGATGTCCGGCACCCAGAACGAGTGGATGACGTCCCGCGAGTTCTCCTTGAACCGGACGCTCTTGCCGGCCGGGAGCACCAGGACCGGGATGTAGTCGTCCGCGCCGACCGTGGTGATCGGCCGGCCGTCCGGGCCCTTGGTCTCGGGGTAGACGAACTGCCAGTTCCACTTCGAGGCGACCACCTCGACGGTGACGTCCGGGTTCTTGGAGAGCCGGTCCACGTCGGTCTGGATGACCGCGGTGTAGAAGAACAACACGGCGATGACCACGAACGGCGCCACCGAGTAGAGAATCTCGAACGGCATGTTGTAGCGCGTCTGCGGCGGCAGCTCGTCGCCCCGCTTCCGGTAGCGCACCACGCACCAGAAGATCAGACCCCAGACGAACACCCCGACGGCGAGCGCCGCGACGACCGACCCGATCCACAGGTCGTACATCCGGTCACCCTGCTCGGTGATGCCCTTGGGCCAGCCGAAGCCGCTGAACGTGTCCTCGACGGAGCAACCGGCGAGCAGGGTCGTCGCCCCGACGGCCGAGACGGCGAGCCCGATGGCGCGCGCGGGGCTCAAACCTCTTGAGACCACCTGCTCCTGCCTCCTTAGCAGCGCCGTGAAACCCCTTCTCGGGTAGCTTCTCACGGCAAGCCTCACCAACGCTGGCGAGCGTACTCGACCATGTGCGGTCCGCCCGGCTTGGGGTGGCCGTGTCCGGGTCGCGATACCGTTGCCCGGGTGGGCGTCTACTTGGACTCGGCTACCGCCGCTCCCCCGCATCCCGTTGCGTGGCAAGCATTCCAGGCCTCACTCGACGACGGCTGGGCCGACCCCGGCCGCCTGCACACCCCGGCCCGGCGGGCCCGGCGGCTGCTGGACGCCGCCCGCGAGACCGCGGCCGGGGTCCTCGGCGTCCGCCCTGACGAGCTGCACTTCACCGCTGGTGGCACCGACGCCGTGCGCCGCGCCGTGGCGGGGGTTCGCCGCTCCCGCGATCGGCGCGTCGTGGTGCACACGGCGGTCGAGCACTCCGCGGTCATCAAGGCCGCCGGCGACGACGCGGTCCCGGTCCCCGTCTCCCGCACCGGCGTGGTGGACCTCGGCGCGCTGGCATCCGCGGTGAGTTCCCCGGAAGTGGCCCTGGCGGCGGTCCAGAGCGCGAATCATGAGGTGGGAACCGTGCAGCCGGTCGCCGCGGCGGCCGAACTGTGCGCCGCGGCCGGGGTGCCGCTGCTGGTCGACGCCGCCCAGTCGATCGGCCGCGCGCCGCTGCCCACGGGCTGGTCGCTGCTGGCGGGCAGCGCCCGCAAGTGGGGCGGCCCGGCCGGCGTCGGCCTGCTCGCGGTCCGCAAGGGCACCCGGTGGGAGTCCCCCTGGGACGAGGGGGCGACGGACGTGCCCGCGGTGGTCGCGGCCGCCGCGGCGCTGCGGGCCGTCGCCGAGGAGGCGCAGCAGGAGTCCGTACGGCAACGTGCCCTCGTCGACGAGATCCGCCGCACGGTCGCCGCGACGGTCCCCGACGTCGAGGTGGTCGGCGAACCGGACGAGCGCCTGCCACACATCGTCACCTTCTCCTGCCTCTACGTCGACGGCGAGGTGCTGCTGCAGGCCCTGGACCGGGCCGGGTTCGCGGTCTCGTCGGGCTCGGCGTGCACGTCGGACACCCTCCGCCCGTCCCACGTCCTGGCCGCGATGGGCGTCCTCACCCACGGCAACGTGCGCGTCTCGCTCCACAGTGGAGTCTCCGCCGAGGACGTACGCTCGTTCCTGGCGGTGCTGCCAGAGCTGGTCACGTCCGCCCGCGCGGAGGCCGGCCTGTGACACTTGTCATCGACGCGCTGGGCAAGCGGTGCCCGCTGCCGGTCATCATGCTGGCCAAGCTGGCCGCCCAGCAGCCACCGGGCACCGAGATCGCGGTCCTGGCCGACGACCCGGCCGCCGCGGTCGACATCCCGGCCTGGTGCCGCATGCGCGACCACACGTTCGTCTCCACGGAGGGCGACCGCCACACGGTGCGTCTCTAGGCGGTCACGCTGGGAATTCTCGATCTTGAGGATTTTTCTGGGTGGGGTAGGGTGAGAGAAGCGGACGCGGCACCCAGCCACAAGCCCGTGTTCGCCCCGCTAGTCGATTACCTCGACCCGATTTCCCGCCATGAGCCGCCACTCCTGCGCCACCGACGGCCACACCTCACGCACCTCGACCAGGAACGTCCCCCTGGGCCAGGCGACGGGCAGGATCGGATACTGCCGGGGCCGAAGCGGCCGCGAGAACAGCCGGAACGCGACCAGGACCAGCGCGAGCGCGAACAGCACCGGGAAGGCGGCAGGCAGCACCGAGGCCGGCAGCACACCGAGCATCGCGCCCGCGACGAGGCCAACGAGCGCGACGATGTAGGCGGCCTCGACGTTCCAGAACACGCGGACGAGCCGCTCGAACCGCCGGAACTCGGCGGCCTGCGCCTCGGTGAGCGGGAGCCGGACCCGGCGGATGCGGACGAAGATCTCACGCCGCCCGCGCCCGAACACCCGGAGCGTGACCGGCACAGCCGCCGGATCGCCGTCGACAACCGAGCGCGACGGAACGGGCGGCTGCGCCTCGCGGACGTCCCATGCGACCTTCACGCGGCCATCATGGGCCCCCGGCCACGCTCCCGCAGCCCCGAACCACGCCACCGCCGGCCCCGCGACCGCAGTGGGGCACAGCGCTCCGCCCGGCCCCGCGGCCGCACGTCCGGCGCCGGGCGGAGCGCTGTGCTCCACGGTTCCGCCCCGGCAGCCCCGAAACTCCTCCAGGGCGGCCGGGGCCGGGGCTGCGCCGGTCGAAGGGGTCAACGGGGCCGGAACCTCGCTACCGCCCGCGTCGCGACCCGTCGGCCGCGCGTCGGCAGGGGTGCCGATTCGCGGGAGGCGGGCCCGCCGGCCGGGGCCGCGATCTCGATCCTGGGCGGCCATCGCGCTCGGAAAGGGCCCTATCCGGGTGGGGCCGTAGTTCCGCCGGCGGCGACGACGGGTTGCGTGTCGCACACGGGTGCAGTGGGCGCTGGCGACGGGCATGGGCGGCCGCGAGCTTGCGGTGCGCGGGCGGGCGGCCACGCTCGCGGACGGACTTACGGATCAAGCCATGTTCGGGGCGATGAGCATTGCTCACCAGCACACTCCGCAGTACGCCGGCGATCGTTCAACCAGCGGCGCGATCAGGAGGCTGGGGCGCGGGAGTTGCGGAGGCGGCGGATCAGCAGGTAGGCCTCGCAGCCCAGACACAGGCCGAAGAAGCCGTTCAGGAACGCTGCCACCAGGGCGAACGCCGCGAAGACCGCGCCCAGGACCGTGGCGCCGGCCAGGTAGGACGCCGCCGTCACCGCTGTGAAGGTCAGGCCCACCGCCTGGGCGAAACGGACCGGGGCCGGGTCCTCCCGCTCTGCCGGCGGGGTCAGGCGCGGGGCGATCAGGTAGCGGTAGAGCAGGGCATACGGGGTCAGGCGGGGGTTGACGGCGCCGATGGCGAAGATCACCGCCTGGGCCAGGGCCAGCCAGCCGCTGGACGTCAGCAGGATCGCCACCAGGACGATCGTCGTGAGCACCGCCGCGAAGCGGGGACCCCTCGGGTCCAGGCCGTTCATGCCGTCAGCACCTCCGTCACCGTCCGGTGCAGGGCCGAGCGGTCCGGCACGCCCACCGCCCGGCCGGCCACCCGGCCCGCGCGGTCGACGACCAGCAGCGTCGGCAGGCGCCAGATGTCCAGGCTCTTCACGGCGTCGATGTGCTCGTCGGCGTCGACCTCGACGTGGCGGACGCCGTCCAGGGATTCCGCCACGTCGGCGCAGACCGCGCGCACCTGGCGGCACGGGGCGCAGGTGGCCGACGTGAAGTGCAGGAGCGTCACCTTGCCGGCCGGCTCCGGCATCAGGCCGGGCGGCAGGTCGCCGGCCGCGGCGCGGAGGCGACCGTAGCGGGCCCGGTACAGCAGGCCGGCCACGGTCGCCGCGGCCAGGACCGCCAGGACAACGTACGTCACGGCGATCACGATACTCCGATTCCTATCAAGTCGATAGGGATAGTTCAGGCAGGCAGGTGGGCGCGGATCTCGTCGGCGGCCGTGTCGCCGTAGGTGTCGGCGAGGCGCTTGGTGAACTCGTCGCGCTGGATGGAGTACTCCTGCGGGCCGACCGTCTCCAGGACCAGCGCCGCGACCATCGAGCCGGTCTGAGCCGCCCGCTCCAGGCTCAGGCCCCAGGACAGGGCGGCGAAGAACCCCGAGCGGAAGCCGTCGCCGACGCCGGTCGGGTCGACCGTCTGGACGCCGCGGATGGCGGGGACCCGGATCTCGGCGTCGAGGGAGCGGCTGCGGATGAGCGCGCCGTCCTTGCCCAGCGTGGTGATGATGATGCCGACCTTGTCGAGCAGGACCTCGGTGGTCAGGCCGGTCTTCGACTCGAGCAGCTCCTTCTCGTACTCGTTCGTGAGCAGGTACGCCGCCCCGTCGACGAGCTTGGCGATCTCCGGGCCGGGCATGATGGCCAGCTGCTGGGAGATGTCCGCGGCGAACGGGATCCCCAGCTCGCGGCACTCCTCGGTGTGGCGGATCATGCCGACCGGGTCGTTGGCGCCGATGATCACCAGGTCGAGGCCGCCGGCGCGGCGCTGGACCGGGCCGAGCTCGATGTTGCGGGCCTCGGACATCGCGCCCGCGTAGAAGCTGGCGATCTGGTTCATGTCCTCGTCCGTGGTGCACACGAACCGGGCGGTGTGGGCGATCTCGGACACGTAGATCGAGTCGCAGTCGACGCCGTGGCGGGCCAGCCAGCTGCGGTAGTCGGCGAAGTCGGCGCCGACCGCCCCGACCAGGAGCGGGCGCAGGCCCAGCAGGCCCATGCCGAAGGCGATGTTGGCGGCGATCCCGCCGCGCCGGACCGTGAGGTCGTCGACGAGGAACGACAGCGACACCTTGTGCAACTGGTCGGCGAGCAGCTGCTCCGCGAAGCGGCCCGGGAAGTGCATCAGGTGGTCGGTCGCGATCGAGCCGGTGACGGCGATCTTCATGGAGAACCTCGATGGTCGGGCGGGCGGATGGTTTAGGAAAAGAGCCCCGACAGACTACCGTCAGGACGCCGAACGGCCGCCCACGTGCGACGTTGGGCGGCCGAGCGTCTGAAAATCTGGCAGAAAGGCCTGGAGCAGGCGCGGCGGAGAGGACCATCCGCAGAGGTCCGGTGGAGCGGAGGTTCTTAGTGGAACGAGTCGCCGCAGGCGCAGGAGCCCTGGGCGTTGGGGTTGTCGATGGTGAAGCCCTGGGCGTCGATGCGGTCGGCGAAGTCGATCGTCGCGCCGGTCAGGTAGGGCACGCTCATGCGGTCGACGACGACCTCGAAGCCGTCGTAGGTGCTGACCTTGTCCCCGTCGAGCGAGCGCTCGTCGAAGAAGAGCTGGTAGCGCAGGCCGGAGCAGCCGCCGGGCTGCACCGCGACGCGCAGGCGCAGGTCATCCCGGCCTTCCTGCTCGAGCAGGCCCTTCACCTTTACAGCGGCATCCGCCGTGAGGCCGATGCCGGCCGGGTTGTCCGTCTGAACGGGCTCGGCAAGCTGCGAAGCGGTCACGATCAAAGCTCCCTGCGGTGATGTCTACAGTTCCACCAGGTGCCAACACCGCGGCTCCCGGAGGCATTCCCAACCCATAGTGACACGATTTCTGCTACCGGCTCCACTGTCGGGCCAGCCGTTGTCCGAGTTCACGTAGCCCGTCGCCGGGGCGGGTGAGCGCCGTGGCGACGCTGCCGAAGTGCTCGACCAGGGAATGGGCCTCGGTCACGCCGATGGAGGCGGCCTCGCGGCGGCCCGCGTCGACCCGGCCGGCGAGCACCACGCAGGGCACGCCCAGGTCGCGTGCGGCGTTCGCCACACCCGCCACGACCTTCCCGCGCAGCGACTGCTCGTCGAAGGAGCCCTCGCCGGTCACGACCAGGGCGGCCCGGTCGAGCTCGTCGTCGAGGCGGGTGAGGCGGCGGACCAGGCCGATGCCGGACTCGACCCGGCCGCCGAGGGCCAGGACGGCGGCGCCGAGACCGCCGGCGGCGCCCGCGCCGGGGAGCTCGGCGAGGCCCGCCGGAGCGGTCGGAAGATCCTGCAGTACCGCCGCGAAACGGGTCAGCGCCCCGTCGAGGGTGAACACGTCCTCCCGGCTCGCGCCCTTCTGCGGGCCGTAGACGGCGCTGGCGCCGGACAGGCCCAGCAGCGGGTTGTCCACGTCGGTGGCGGCGACCAGGACGGCCTCACGCAGCCTCGGCACCCCGCCGAGGGACTCGCAGGCGGCCAGGGCCGCCCCGCCGTAGGGCAGCGCGTAGCCGGCGGCGGAAAGCGGCGCGGCGCCGAGCGCGGCGAGCAGGCCGGCCCCGCCGTCGTTGGTCGCGCTGCCGCCGAGGCCGACGACGATCTCCCGGGCGCCGGCCTCGACCGCGGCGAGGACCAGCGGGCCCAGGCCGAAGCTCGTGGTGTGGTTCGGGTCACGTTCGTGCTCCGCGAGCAGGTGCAGGCCGCAGGCCTGCGCGCTCTCGACGTACGCGGTCTCGCCGTCGAGCAGCACCTCGCCCTCGACCGGCCGGCCCAGCGGGTCCGTGGTGGGGACCGTCAGGCGCCGGGCGGCGGGCAACGCGGCGGCCAGGACGGCGACGAAGCCGGGGCCGCCGTCGGACAGCGGGCGCAGGACCAGCTCGTCGCCGGGCTTCTCGGCGAGCCAGCCCGCCGCGAAGGCCTCGGCCACGCCGGGGGCGGAGATCGTGCCGGCGAATTTGTCCGGGCACACGAGCACGCGCATCCGGTCATTGTCGCCGCCATCGCGCATGTCACAGTCCCGGGGGTGAAGTGCCGTGGGAAAATCGACGGGTGACCTGGGCTGAACCGTCGTCAACCGCCACCGCGCTGCTGCTGCTGGGCCGCGGCACCGACCCCGACGCCGAGAAGGGTGTCGAGTGCCCCGGCGACCTGCCCGCCCCGAGCGACCCGGACCTGGTCGAGCGGGCCCGCGCCGCCAAGGCCGCGCTCGGCGAGCGCGTCTTCGTGCTGGGCCACCACTACCAGCGCGACGAGGTGATCCAGTTCGCCGACGTGACCGGCGACTCCTTCAAGCTCGCGCGCGAGGCCGCCGCCCGGCCCGGCGCGCAGTACATCGTCTTCTGCGGCGTGCACTTCATGGCCGAGAGCGCCGACATCCTCACCTCCGACGCGCAGCAGGTCGTGCTGCCCGACCTCGCCGCCGGGTGCTCGATGGCCGACATGGCCGTCCTGTCGCAGGTCGAGAAGGCCTGGGAGCGTTTCGCCGCGATCGGCATCACCAGTGATGTGGTGCCGGTCACATACATGAACTCCTCCGCCGACATCAAGGGCTTCGTCGGGCGCAACGAGGGTGTGGTGTGCACCTCGTCCAACGCCGAGACCGCCCTGCGCTGGTCGTACGAGCAGGGCTCGAAGGTGTTCTTCCTGCCCGACCAGCACCTCGGGCGCAACACGGCGGTGCTCAAGCTGGGCTTCGAGCTGTCCGACTGCGTGCTGTACGACCCCCACAAGCCCGACGGCGGGCTCACCGACGAGCAGCTGCGCGCCGCGAAGATGATCCTCTGGCGCGGGCACTGCTCGGTGCACGGGCGCTTCACGCTCGACGCTGTGCAGGACGTGCGGGACCGGGTGCCGGGGGTCAACGTGCTCGTGCACCCCGAGTGCCGGCACGAGGTCGTGACGGCGGCGGATCACGTGGGCTCCACGGAGTACATCATCCGCATGATCGAGAATGCCCCGGCCGGCTCGGCGTGGGCGGTCGGCACCGAGCTCAACCTGGTCCGGCGCCTGGCGCTGGCGCATCCGGACAAGCAGATCACGTTCCTGGAGCGCAACGTCTGCTACTGCTCGACGATGAACCGCATCGACCTGCCGCACCTGGTGTGGGCGCTGGAGGAGCTCGTCGCCGGGCGCGTGCCGAACCAGATCACGGTCGAGCGGGACACGGCTCACTACGCGCGGGTGGCGCTGGACCGGATGCTGGCACTGCCGTAGCGCATATGACTTCATCACCCTGTGTGGTGATCGTTGTCGGAGTCCCGTCTTCGTGCCAGGGCTGACGTGCGGCCGACTTCTGCATGCAGTAGATGTGGATATGCTGCGCGGGCGACGCGGCGCGACTCCGCGCTTTTCGTCACGCTGCGTATCAGCGTCCTGCTTCTTCGTTCCTGCCTGCAGGAGGGGTTCCGTGACCAACTACGACGCCGGTGACGTCCTCACCGTGCACGGCGGCACGCCGCTCAAGGGTGAGCTCCGTGTGCGCGGTGCCAAGAACCTCGTCTCCAAGGCGATGGTGGCCGCGCTGCTCGGTGAGACCCCGAGCCGGCTCTACGACGTGCCCGCGATCCGCGACGTCGAGGTGGTCACCGGCCTGCTCGAGCTGCACGGGGTGAAGGTCAAGCGCGGGGAGCTCGAGGGCGAGCTCGTCTTCGACACCTCCGACGTCGAGTCGGCCAACGTCGACGAGATCAACGTCCACGCGGGCTCCAGCCGCATCCCGATCCTGTTCTGCGGCCCGCTGCTGCACCGCCTGGGCCACGCGTTCATCCCGGACCTGGGCGGCTGCAACATCGGCGGCCGGCCGATCGACTTCCACATCCAGGCCCTGCGCGAGTTCGGGGCGGTCGTGGACAAGTCCGAGAAGGGCATGGACATCACCGCGCCCGACGGGCTCAAGGGCGCCAAACTGCAGCTGCCGTACCCGTCCGTCGGCGCCACCGAGCAGATCCTGCTCACCGCCGTGCGGGCCGAGGGCGTCACCGAACTGCGCAACGCGGCCGTGGAGCCGGAGATCATCGACCTCATCTGCGTGCTGCAGAAGATGGGCGCGATCATCAAGGTCCACACCGACCGCGTGATCGAGATCCAGGGTGTGCCGCGCCTCACCGGCTACCGCCACCGCCCGATCCCGGACCGCATCGAGGCGGCGAGCTGGGCCGCGGCGGCGCTGGCGACCCGCGGCGACGTGTTCGTCAAGGGCGCGCGCCAGGCCGACATGATGACGTTCCTCAACCTGTACACGTCCGTCGGCGGCGCGTTCGAGATCGACGACACGCCCGGCGAGGGCGGCATCCGCTTCTGGCACCCGGGCGACGAGCTCAAGGCCGTGGCGATGGAGACCGACGTCCACCCCGGGTTCATGACCGACTGGCAGCAGCCGATGGTCGTGGCGCTCACGCAGGCCCGCGGCCTGTCGATCGTGCACGAGACGGTGTACGAGCGGCGGCTGGGCTACACCGCGGCGCTCAACCAGATGGGGGCGACCATCCAGACGTATCGCGAGTGCCTCGGCGGCACCCCCTGCCGCTTCGGGCGCCGCAACTTCATGCACTCGGCGGTCATCGCCGGGCCGTCGAAGCTGCACGCGGCGGACCTGGTCATCCCCGACCTGCGGGCCGGGTTCAGCCACCTCATCGCGGCGCTGGCGGCGGAGGGGACCTCCCGGGTGTACGGCGTGAAGCTCATCCAGCGCGGCTACGAGGACTTCGAGGGCAAGCTCAACGCGCTGGGCGCCCACGTCGAGCTGGGCTAGGTCGCTATCTGAGGGAATCCGGCTGAGAGGTAGCCGACGGTGCTGATCTTCGGCGGCGTCGGCTACCCTTCGTGGCGTGCCGTCGCTGTTTCGCCGTAAGTCAGAAGAGCCCGCCTCCTCGGTCGCGGTGACCGAGTCCGAGTCCGAGGTGTCCCAGAAGGGACACACGCCGAGCAAGCGCGACCTCGGTCAGAAGACCCCGAAGCGGGTCATCGCGGGGCGCCGGGTCCCCGAGCCGCCCGCCGCCAACCGGCGGGAGGCCGCCAAGCGCCTGCGCGAGAAACAGCGGCAGGAGCGCGTCGAGGCGCGTGAGGGCATGGCCAACGGCGACGAGCGCTACCTGCTCGCCCGGGACAAGGGCCCCGTCCGCAAGCTCGTGCGCGACATCGTCGACTCACGCCGGACCATCGGCACGTTCTTCTTCGGCACGACGTTCCTGGTGATGCTCGTCGGCTTCAACCGCAACCTCAACCCGCAGATCTACATCGCGGCCAACGCGCTGTTCTTCGTCATGCTCCTGGCCACCGTGGTCGACGGCATCCTGATTTCGCGCACCGTGAAGAAGCTGGTCAGGCAGCGCTTCCCGGACGCCAAGGATCGCATGGGATCGCTGTATCTCTACGCCGTGATGCGCTCGATCTCCTTCCGCTTCATCCGCAACCCGAAGCCGCAGGTCAAGATCGGCGAGGCCATCTGACCCCGCCGCTGGTCGGGTCACGAATCGAGCAGCGACGGTGGCGGTGGGAGGGCTCCAAGCCTTACCCTCCCTTCGCAACCCGACCACGATTTTCACCGGGTAGGCGTGTGGCGGGCGCCGGTGCATGATGGTGCCCGGAGTGCGGCGAGGAGAGCGGAAGCTGTGAGCGACGAGTACCCGGGAGAAGAGCCGGGAACCGCCGCGCCCACCTGGGCGGCCACGCCGACCGTGGGGTGGGGCCGGGTGCCGGAGCAGCGACGCGACGAGGCCGAGCAGTGGCGCGGCCAGCGCGGTCCGCAAGGCCCTGACCAGGGCGGATACGGCCAGCGCGGCTACGACGACCGCCCGTCGCGCGATCCCCGTGACCAACGGGATCCCCGTGACCAGCGAGGCCCGGGCGGATACGGCCAGCGTGGCTATGACGACCGCCCGTCGCACGACCCCCGTGACCAGCGGGATCCCCGTGACCAGCGGGGCCCGGGCGGTTACGACCCTTATGGGGGTTATGACCCCTACGCCGACCCGCGCGGGCGGGCGGGCGAGCCCGAGCAGGGCGGATACGGCCGGCCGGCGCCGGGCACGGCGTACGGGCGGCCGCGCAGCCGGGCGCTGGACGAGCCGACCGACGAGGTGCCGCGCGTACGCCGCGGCTCCCCCGCGCATCCCCGCGGACCGCAGGGCAACCCGCAGCAGCAGGGCGGCTCCCCCGCGCGGTCGTCCGGGCGGGCCAGCGTCGGCGGCAGCGGCGTCTACGGCACCCCGCGCAACGCCCCGGTCAGCGCCGCACCGGTCAGCTCAGCCCCGGTCAGCAGCGCGCCCACGAGCAACGCGCCCGTCAGCGGGGGCCCCACGCACGCCGCGCCACCGCAGAACGCTCCCGTCAGCAGCGCCCCGGCCAGCGGCGAAACCATGCACGGCGCGCCACCGCGCAACGCCCCCATCAGCAGCGCTCCGGCCAGCGGCGAAACCATGCACGGCGCGCCGCCACGGAACGCGCCCATCAGCAGCGCGCCCGCCAGTGGGGGCCCCATGCACGCCGCGCCACCGCAGAACGCTCCCGTCAGCAGCGCCCCGGCCAGCGGCGGACCCATGCACGCCCCGCCGCCACGGAACGCCCCCATCAGCAGCGCGCCCGCCAGTGGGGGCCCCATGCACGCCGCGCCACCCCGGAACGCGCCCGTCAGCAGCGCGCCGGTCAGTGGCGGGGCTCACACGCCGCGGCACGGTGGGCAGGATCACGACTCGGCCGGACAAACCGGGCGTAACGCGCCGAATGAGCCGACGACCTCCGGGACCGGCATCCGGGTCGAGTTCGTGGAGGTGACCGACGCCCCGCCGCCGGCCGTGGCCGCGCAGACGACGATGGGGTCGTACCAGTCGGGGCGGGTCACCGGGGCCGGGGTCGACGGGCTGCAGGCGACCGGGTATCTGCCGATCGTGCGGCCGGGTGCCGAGGGCTTCCCGCCGGAGCTGGCCGCCATCGCGCCGACCTCGCCGCCGGGGCCGCGGGCCGAGGCGCCGGGCGGGCCCGACCCGGAGCAGGTGCTCGCCTCGTTCGTGTGGCGCTTCGACCCCGACACGCTGCGGGAGCAGATCGAGGGCGACGAGGTGACGCAGCTCACCGACATCCGCGACCAGCTCACCGCCAAGCTCAACGGGGTCGCGGACAACCCGACCCGGGCGCGGCTGCTGAGCCTGCGGGCGGTCGTGTCGCGCATCCTCGGCGACCTGCCGAAGGCGTTCGCGGACGGCAAGCTCGCGCTCGCCCACGCCGAGGCCACCGGCGAGCTGCGGCGTATCGCGATCGCCCAGGCCCGCCTGGCGCACGTGCTGCAGTGGCGGGAGGAGTTCGAGGAGGCGGACCGGCTCTTCACGCTGGCCAACTCCTCGGAGCTGCCGGACCGGCTGCGGGCGACGATGCACCAACACGCGGGCAAGTGCGCGTACGACCAGGGCCGCTACATGGAGTCCTGCAACCATTTCGAGCGCGCCCTGGACCTGCGCAAGGAGGAGGACCCGGAGCTCATCGCGCAGACCGAGCTCGCGCTCGACGCGGTGTTCCGGCGGGTCGCGGAGAAGGGCTGGGGGCCGTACCCGCGCTCCCGCGACGAGATCCTGCAGATCCGCAAGGCTCCCTCCCCCGCGTTCGACGAGCAGACCCAGCGGTGGGGGTACATCCAGCCCGACGGCAACTTCGTCATCGGGCCCGGTTACCTCGACGTGCAGCCGTTCCGCGACGGCGTGGCCTGGGTCCAGCGGCAGGGCGCGCAGACCTGGGAGCTCATCGACGACGGCGGGGACGTGCTGATCGAGCCGTCGGCGGGGTACATCGGCGTCGGGAGCTTCTCCGACGGCATCGCGTGGGTCTCCCGCGACGGCACCACCCGGTGGATCGCGATCGACAAGAGCAACGCGGTGCTGATCTCGACCGGCTTCGACGACGTGCGGCCGTTCCGGCGCGGGGTGGCGGCGGTGCGCCGCGGCCACCACTGGGGTGCCGTCGACGGGGTCGGGCGGATCGTCGTGCAGTTCCAGTACGACGGGTTCGCCACGGCGCTGCTGGACGGCCGGTACATCGACGGGTTCAGCGACGAGGGGCTCGCCGTGGTGTCGCTGGACGGGCGCAAGGGGGTCGTGGACCGCTCCGGGCGGGTGCTGGTGCCGCCGGTACACCACACGATCATGATCCACCCGGTGGCGTTCCTGATCGTCGACGACGCCCAGCGCTGGGGCGCGCTCGACCGGCGCGGGCGCACGATCATCCAGGCCACGTTCGCCAGCCGGACCGGGGTCACCGACGAGATCGACCGGCTGCTGGCCGACACCCGACCGGTGATGTGACGCCGCGCCGACATAGGGTCGGCGCATGGAGTTTCGTCACCTCGGCCGCAGCGGGATGCTCGTCAGCGAGATCTCGTACGGCAACTGGATCACCCACGGCTCGCAGGTCGAGGCCGAGCAGGCCACCGCGTGCGTGCACGCCGCCCTCGACCTCGGTATCACGACCTTCGACACCGCCGACGTCTACGCCGGGACCCGCGCCGAGGTGGTGCTCGGCGACGCGCTGAAGGGCCAGAACCGTGACGGCCTGGAGATCTTCACCAAGGTCTTCTGGCGCACCGGGCCCGGCCGCAACGACAGCGGCCTGTCGCGCAAGCACATCATGAAGTCGATCGACGGGTCGCTGCGCCGGCTGCAGACCGACCACGTCGACCTGTACCAGGCCCACCGGTACGACCACAACACCCCGCTCGAGGAGACCATGGAGGCCTTCGCGGACGTGGTGCGGGCCGGCAAGGCGCACTACATCGGCGTGTCGGAGTGGCGCGCCGAGGAGATCCGGGCCGCGGCGGCGCTGGCCAAGGAGCTCAAGATCCAGCTGGTGTCGAACCAGCCGCAGTACTCGGCGCTGTACCGGGTGATCGAGGCCGAGGTCGTCCCGGTATCCGAGGAGCTCGGCATCGGGCAGGTGGTGTGGTCGCCGCTGGCGCAGGGGGTGCTCACCGGCAAGTACAAGCCGGGGCAGCCGCCGCCGGCGGGCTCCCGCGCGACCGACGAGAAGTCCGGCAAGGACTTCATCGCCCGGCTGCTGCGCGACGACGTGCTGCAGGCCGTGCAGCAGCTGCGCCCGCTGGCCGAGCAGGCCGGCCTGACGATGGCGCAGCTCGGGGTGGCCTGGGTGCTGCAGAACCCGAACGTGTCGACGGCGATCGTCGGCGCCACCCGCCCGGAGCAGCTCGAGGACAACGTCAAGGCGTCCGGGGTCAAGCTCGACGCGGAGCTGCTCAAGCGGATCGACGAGGTGCTGGAGCCGGTGGTGCAGCGGGACCCCGCGCTCACGCGGAGCCCCGCCGAGCGTCCCTGAGCCTCAGCGGTTCCAGAACCGGAAGAGCTCGTAGCCGACGGCGGCCTGGTAGGACGGCAGTCCGATCAGGTCGCCGATCCAGTACACGACGTTGAAGAACCACGCGTTGATCCGCGGCGACCACAGCAGCGCGATGAGGATCAGCATGCCGTAGGGCGCCATGTGGTTGAACCCGCGCTGCCACTGCGGCGACAGCCACGGGTAGAGCAGGTTTCCGCCGTCGACGCCCGGCATCGGCACGAAGTTGAGCACGCTGGCCGTCAGCTGCAGGAACGCCAGGAACGCCAGCCCCGCGAAGAACGTCTCGTGCTCGCCGCCGGCGTCCAGGCCGAGGCCGAACGGCAGCACCAGCAGGACCGCCATCACCAGGTTGGCGGCGGGGCCGGCGAAGCTGATGAGGCTGTCGACGAACCGGCTGCGGATGGCGGCGTGGTTGACCCAGACCGCGCCGCCGGGCAGGCCGATGCCGCCGAGGAGCACGAAGACCAGCGGCAGCACGATCGACAGCAGGGGGTGGGTGTACTTGAGCGGGTTGAGCGTCAGGTAGCCGCGGTGGGCCACGTCGTCGTCGCCGCCCTTGTACGCGACCAGGGCGTGCGAGTATTCATGGAGGCAGAGCGAGATCGTCCAGCCCGCGGCGACGAACAGGAAGACGTTGAAGCGCGCGTCGCCGAGGTCGGCCCAGGCCATGTAGCCGCTGACGGCCAGCAGGGCGAGGAGTCCGAGGAAGAGCGCGCTGGGGCGGAACGCCTCCCTGGGCAGCCGGCCGACCCGGCTGCCGTAACGCCCGTAGGACACCTCAACCCCCCGCCGGCAGGAGGCTCATCTTGTACTCCGTGCGGTCGTCCTCGGTGAGTACAGCCGTCGCCGCGCCCTTGGCCACCAGCTCGCGCCAGGTCTGACCGAGCCACGACTCCGCGTCGGACTGGCTGGAAAACGCCTCGTTCGGGCCATCGACGGACCTGCCCTCAGCGTCTTCGAACTGCCACGTCCACGCCATGGTCACACTCCTGTCCCAGGTAGAAGACTTCGAGCGTATCGGCCCCGTAACCCTGAGCCGAGTCCGGCCACCCGTGTCCCTCTAAAGTACGGGGCATGCGGTTGCTGGTGCTCGGAGGAATCCGGTCCGGAAAGTCGGAAGTGGCGGAGGCGCTCGTCGCCGGGGCCGGCGCGGTGCGATACGTCGCGACCGCGCAAACGAGCACGTCGGACGACGTATGGACGGCACGGATCGCCGCGCACCGCGACCGCCGGCCGCAGTCGTGGACGACCGAGGAGGTCGGCGGCTCGCCGGAGCGCCTCGCCGAGTTGCTGACGGCGGCCAAGGCCGAGGACACGATCCTCGTCGACGACCTCGGCAACTGGCTCACCGCCGTCTTCGACGGCGCCCGGCGGTGGTCGGACCCGGCCGCCGCCGACGCGCCGATCGCCGCGCTCGCCGACGCGGTGCGCTCCTGCGACGCGGGGCTGCTGGTGCTGGTGGGCCCGGAGACGGGGCTGGGGGTGCTGCCGGCCACCGAGACGGGCCGCGCCTTCGCCGACGCCAACGGGCTGCTCAACCAGCGCGTGGCCGCCGCGTGCGACGGGGTCGCCCTGGTGGTGGCCGGCGAGGTGTCCTGGCTGCGCGGCGGCGAGCTGGTCGGGCACGCCGGCGTCCGCGACGCCGCCGCGGCCACGCCGGCCGCCGCGGCCACGCCGGCCGCGGTGGTGCAGCCGGCGGCGCCCGCCGAGCCGTTCGTGTTCGAGGCGGCGGGTGCGGGTTCAGTACTGTCCACCGCCGACGGCGGCGACACGCTCTCGTTCTCCCCGGGCATGGAGCTGCCCCTGCCCGACGAGTCCACGGCCCAGGAGGCGGCCGAGCGGCTGCTCACGCTGCGGCTCAACGGGGCCGGGCTGGGCGGGCTGGTGCCGGTCGTGCGCTTCGCCGGCGGCGTGCAGGGCCGGGCCGACCCGCGGCCGTTCCAGCAGCCCCGGGTGCTGGTGCTGCGCGGGGACCGCGGCGGGGGCTTCGGGGCCGGCGACTCCGCCGAGGCCGCCGACCGGCGCCTCGACGAGATCGTCGAGGGCACCGGCACGCTCGCCATTCTCGCCGCCGGCGTCGGCGCCACCGTCCAGGCCATCGACTGCCCGGCCGGAGGCCCGGCCGAACTGCACGACGCGCTGGAGGACTCGGCCGTGGACGCCGCGCTGACGCTGGGCTGGCGCCTGGCCGACGCGGCCGCCAACGAGGGCGTCGACCTGCTGGTCCTGGCCTCGGTCGGGGCCGGCGCCGACGCCGCGGCCGCCGCGGTCGTGGCGGTGCTCACCGGCGCCGAGCCGGCCGCCCTGCTGGGCCGGGTCGTGGACGCCTCCGGCTTCGTCGACGACGCCGCCTGGATGCGCAAGATCGCGGCGATCCGGGACGCCCGCACCCGCATCCGCGCGCGCAGCCGCGAGCCCCACGTCATGCTCTCCATGCTCGGCGGCGGCGACATCGCGGTCGCCACCGGCGTCCTGCTCGGCGCCTCCGCCCGCCGCCTGCCGGTCATGATCGACGGGCCGGTCGGCATCGCGGCGGGCATGGTCGCCCGCGACTACGGCGCGCAGACGCGGCACTGGCTGCTCATGCCCGACCACGGCGACAACCCGACCGTGAAGCTCGCCGCGGACGTGCTCGGGGCCAACCCGTTCCTGTCGCTGCGCCTCGGCCTCGGCGAGGGCGCGGCCGCCCTGACGGCGCTGCCGATGATCAACACCGCGCTCACGATCGCGGCCGCCACGCCCCCGCGAGACCCGGCCGAACCGGCCGGGGACGAGCCGGAGCAGATCGAGGCGGAGATCCAGCGGGTGGTCGCGGACTCCCCCACGGCCGAGATGCCGTACGTGAAACCCTCGTGGGAGGACTGAGGCTCGCGCTGAGCCTGTTCACGATCGCGCCGGTGCGCGCGGATCGGGTGGATCGGCCGGCCGTACGGGTCGCGATGCTCCTGGCGCCGCTGGCCGGGGCGCTGCTGGGGCTCGTGCTCGGCGTGGCCGCCGGTGGGCTGGTGCGGCTGGGCGCGGCGCCGCTGCTGGGCGGGGCCGTGCTGGTGGCCCTGTCGCTGCTGCTGACCCGCGGCCTGCACGTGGACGGGCTGGCCGACACCGCGGACGGCCTGGGATCCTACGCCGATGCCGGCAAGGCCCTCGAGATCATGAAGAAATCGGACATCGGGCCGTTCGGCGTGGCCGCGATCGCGGCGGTCCTGCTGATCGACGCCGCGGCCGCCACCGCCCTGCTCGGCCGGTCCTTCTGGGCGGGCGCGGGCGCGGTCTGCGCGGCGTTCGCGGCGGGGCGGCTGGGTGCGACGGTGGCGTGCCGGCGGGGGCTTTCGGCGGCGCGCCCCTCGGGGCTCGGGGCGATGGTCGCCGCGACGGTGCCGGTGTGGGCGCTGGCGGCAGTGACGATCGTCACGGCCGCGCTCGCGGCCCTGGCCGACCCGTGGCGGGGCCCGGCGGCGGTGCTGCTGGCGGCGGGCGTGTCCTGGGGCCTCACGGCCCACGCCCGCCGGCGGCTCGGCGGGCTCACCGGAGACGTGATCGGGGCCGCCGTCGAGCTGTCGACGGCGGCCGCGCTGATCACGCTCGCGACGGGCTGACCCGCGGATCCGGCCTCAGCGGACCGACGACTTCACGAACGGCGGCTTCACCACGCGCACGGCGGAGCGGCGGCCCCGCACGTCCAGGGAGACCTCGTCGCCCTCCTGCACGCCCGAGGACGTGTCGATGAGGGCCAGGGCGATGCCCACCTTGCGGGTCGGGGAGAACGTGCCGCTCGTCACCTCGCCGATCGGCGTGTCGCCCGACAGGACCGTCATGTGGGCGCGCGGGATGCCGCGGTCGAGCGCCTCCAGGCCCCACAGCGTCCGGCGCGGGCCCGCAGCCTTCTCGGCCAGCAGCGCCGCGCGGCCCCAGAAGGCCGGCTTGTTCCAGCCCACGGCCCAGCCCGAGCGGGCCTGCACCGGGGTGATGTCCAGGGAGAGATCCTGGCCGTGCAGCGGGTAACCCATCTCGGTGCGCAGCGTGTCGCGGGCGGCCAGGCCGCACGGGCGGGCGCCGGCCTCGACGATCGCGTCCCACAGGGTGTGGGCGTCGTGCGACGGCACGACCAGCTCGTATCCGTGCTCGCCGGTGTAGCCGGTCCGGCAGACCACGACGTCCGTGCCGGCGTAGGCGGAGACGGTGAAGCTCATGTAGTCGTGGCCGGTGGGCAGGCCGAGGGCGGTGAGGACCTCCGGGGAGCGGGGGCCCTGCACGGCGAGGACGGCGAACAGCTCGTGCTGCTCGACGATGCCGATGCCGGCCGGGGCTGCGGCGCTCAGGCGGCGGACCACCTCGGCGGTGTTGGCCGCGTTGGGGATGAGGAACACGTCGTCGTCGCCGAACCGGTACGCGATGAGGTCGTCCACCACGCCCCCGTTCTCGTCCAGGCAGAGCGTGTATTGCGCCTGGCCGGCGGCGATGCGGTCGAGGTCGTTGGACAGGCAGGCGTTGACGAACGCGGCCGCGCCACGCCCCCGGACCCGGGCCTTGCCCAGGTGCGACACGTCGAACACGCCCACGTCCCCGCGGACAGCCGCGTGCTCCTTGAGCACGCCGCCGCCGGCGTATTCCAGGGGCATCTCCCAGCCGCCGAACGCCGCGAACTTGGCACCGAGGGCCGCATGACGGTGATACAACGCGGGGTGCCGCAAGGGTTGCGTCATGCCCGCAACCTATCGCGTTGGTTATCGTGTCCTGCACCCGATTCGGCGGCATGCTGAAGCTGCGGCAACATCGCAGTGACATCGTCGCCCGCCTCAGCGCAGAGAACAACAGGATGTGGAGCACCAGTGACCTCCCTGACCCTGGTCGACACCGACCCAGCCGCGCTCGCCGCCGACGCCGTCGTGATCGGCGTCTTCGCCGACGAGAGTGGTGACGCCAAGCTGCGGCTCGCCCCCGGCTCCGAGACCGTCGCGGCGGCGTTCAGCGACCGGCCGGGGGGCGGGCTCGCCGAGACCCTCCGGGTGCTCGGGGCCACGGGCGCGCTCGGCGAGGTGACCAAGCTCGCCGCCTTCGGCGCGGTGAGCGCCCCGCTCGTGGTGGCCGTCGGGCTCGGCACACCCGTCGCGGGTGACGCGGGCCGGGCACCCACGCCCGAGTCGCTGCGCCGGGCGGCCGGGGCGGCCACGCGGGCCCTGGCCGGGTCCGCCTCGGTCGCGCTCGTCCTGCCGCTGGCCGACGCCGACGAGCCCGGCGCCCTGGCGCTGAGCGCGGGCGTGCGGGCGGTCGCCGAGGGGGCGCTGCTGGGGGCGTACCGGTTCGCGGGGTACAAGTCCAAGCCCGCCGCCGGCCGCCGGGAGCCGGTGCGCAAGGTGCTGGTGCACGTCCCCGACGCCGGGGCGCGGGCGGCGAAGGCCGCGCTCAAGCGCTCCGGGGTGCTCGGCGCCGTGGTGGCCCGCACCCGCGACTGGATCAACACCGCGCCCAACGAGCTGCGGCCGCCGCAGTTCGCCGAGCAGGTCGCGGCGGCGGCCCGCGAGGTGTCGCTGGACGTGTCCGTGCTCGACGAGAAGGCGCTGGCCCGGCAGGGCTACGGCGGCATCCTCGCCGTCGGCCTCGGCTCGGCGGCCGCGCCGCGCCTGGTTCGGCTCGCCTACTCCCCCGCCGGGGCCACGCGCCGCATCGCGCTCGTCGGCAAGGGCATCACCTTCGACACCGGCGGCGTGTCGATCAAGCCCAACGCCGGCATGTGGGAGATGAAGTCGGACATGTCCGGCGCCGCCGCGGTGGTCGCCACCATGCTCGCGATCGCGCAGCTCAAGCCGAAGGTCGCCGTGGTGGCCTACGCGCCGATGGCCGAGAACATGGTCTCCGGCAGCGCGTACCGGCCGGGCGACGTCGTGAAGATGTACAACGGCGCCCAGGTCGAGGTCCTCAACACCGACGCCGAGGGGCGCATGATCCTCGGCGACGCGATCGCGCGGGCCTGCGAGGACGAGCCGGACTACCTCTTCGAGGTCTCCACCCTCACCGGCGGGCAGGTGATCGCGCTGGGCAAGCGCATCTCGGGCGTGATGGGCACGCCGGAGCTGTGCGAGCGGGTCCGCGACGCGGGTGAGCGGGCCGGGGAGCCGGCCTGGCCGATGCCGCTGCCCGAGGACGTGCGCAAGGGCATGGACTCCGACGTGGCGGATATCTCACAGGTCAACGCGGGCATGGACCGGGCCGGGCACATGCTGCAGGGCGGCGTGTTCCTGTCCGAGTTCGTCACCGAGGGCGTCCAGTGGGCCCACATCGACATCGCCGGCCCCAGCTACCACGCCGGCGAGCCCTTCGGCTACTGGTCCAAGGGCGGCACCGGCGTCCCGGTCCGCACGCTGGTAGAGCTGGTAGAGGAGATCGCCGCCGAGTAGTCCCGGCGGAGTGGGCCGGCCGGACCCCGACCACGACGGCCAGAGCCCGACCACGACGCACCCGGCCCCCTGACGACCACCGCAACCAGAGTGTGTCAGGGGGTGTGGGTGGGCGGAGCCCCCCACTGGGGAGGGAGCGAAGCGACCGCGAAATACAGCTCAGCTCTTCTTGTTCCGGGCGTTGTAGTCGCGCCAGCGCTGCGGATAGCCGACCAGCGCGATGTCGTAGACGGGCATGCTCAGGCGGTGCGCGAACTGGCGTGCCGCCTGGGGGCTCTCCATCCGCCGCCGCGTCCACTCCCCGTCGTGCGCGATGAGGAGCAGTGTCGTCTCCGTCACGGTCGTGCGGGGCTCGATGAAGCCCTCCACGCCGCGCCGGGTGCGCACGAACTCCTCCAGGTAAGCCAGGTCTTCGCGGCTGGCGCTGCGCCCGCCCGCGGCCGGCTTCCGTCGGCGGAACCAAGCCACGACCGCTCCCCTCCTCGTCGAGTCCGTGCACGGTTCGAGCACAGGGTACGACGCCCGGGCGCGCCATATGACCCCGTGCAAGGGCACCTACCGTCGCAGGCGAGCAGCACAAGTGACAAGATGGCCAAGGATCGGAAGGTCGAACCTGTGGGGTCCGGCCTCCCGGTCATGCGAAGGGCGAACCCCGCATTCGCACCGTCATGAGCCGGCAGGCCCGTGCATCACCTGGGAGAATTCGTGAGTGACCCACACGCCAACTCCTTCGACGTCCTGATCCTGGGCGGCGGCAGCGGTGGCTACGCGGCCGCGTTCCGCGCGGCGCAGCTCGGCCTGTCCGTCGCACTGGTCGAGAAGGACAAGCTCGGCGGCACGTGCCTGCACCGCGGCTGCATCCCGACGAAGGCGCTGCTGCACGCCGGCGAGGTCGCCGACGCGGCCCGCGAGGCGGAGCAGTTCGGCATCCAGGCCGTCTTCAACGGCGTCGACATGAAGGCCGTGAACGCCTACAAGGACGGCGTGGTCTCCAAGCTGTACAAGGGCCTGCAGGGTCTGGCCAAGGCGCGCAAGGTGACCCTGATCGAGGGCGAGGGGCGCCTGGTCGCGCCGGACACGATCGCGGTCGCCGGCACCCGATACACGGCCAGGAACATCGTCCTGGCCACCGGCTCCTACTCCAAGACCCTGCCCGGCCTGGTCGTGGACGGCGAGCGGGTCATCACCAGCGAGCACGCGCTCGGCCTGGACCACGTGCCCGCCTCCGCGGTCATCCTCGGCGGCGGCGTGATCGGCTGCGAGTTCGCCAGCGCCTGGAAGTCCTTCGGCGTCGACGTGACCATCGTGGAGGCCCTGCCCCGGCTGATCGCGGTCGAGGACGAGGCGAGCTCGAAGGCGCTGGAGCGGGCGTTTCGCAAGCGGGGCATCAAGTTCAAGGTGGGCAAGCCCTTCGCGGGCGTCGAGCGCACCGGCTCGGGCGTCACGGTGTCGATCCAGGGCGGCGAGACGATCGAGGCCGAGTTGCTGCTGGTGGCGGTCGGGCGCGGCCCGACGACGGCCAACCTCGGCTACGAGGAGCACGGTGTGAAGATGGAGCGCGGGTTCGTCATCACCGACGAGCGGCTGCGGACCTCCGTGCCGGGCATCTACGCGGTCGGCGACATCGTCCCGGGCGTGCAGCTGGCGCACCGCGGGTTCCAGCAGGGCATCTTCGTGGCCGAGGAGATCGCGGGGCAGAGCCCGGCGGTCATCGACGAGTCCGGCATCCCCCGCGTGACGTACTCCGAGCCCGAGGTCGCCTCCGTCGGCCTCAACGAGTCCAAGGCCCGTGAGCTGCACGGGGACGACAAGATCGAGACCGTGCAGTACGACCTGAGCGGCAACGGCAAGAGCCAGATCCTCAAGACCGCGGGCTTCGTGAAGCTGGTCCGGGTCAAGGACGGGCCGGTCGTCGGCGTCCACATGGTGGGCGCCCGGGTGAGCGAGCTCATCGGCGAGGCCCAGCTGATCTACAACTGGGAGGCGTTCCCTGGCGACGTCGCCCCGCTCGTGCACATGCACCCAACGCAGAACGAGGCACTCGGCGAGGCGCACCTGGCGCTGGCCGGTAAGCCGCTGCACGTCCACTGAGTCAACTGGCAACCGACCGCCACCAAGCAAAGTACGAGGAGTCGTTTCACATGCCGGTATCGGTCACCATGCCCCGGCTGGGCGAGAGCGTCACCGAGGGCACCGTCACCCGCTGGTTGAAGCAGGAAGGCGACCACGTCGAGGCCGACGAGCCGCTGCTGGAGGTCTCCACCGACAAGGTCGACACGGAGATCCCGTCGCCGGCGGCCGGCGTGCTGACGCGGATCGTCGTGCAGGAGGACGAGACCGCCGAGGTCGGCGCCGAACTCGCCGTCATCGGCGACGGCTCCGAGGCCGGCGGCGCGCAGCCCGCCGCCGAGGAGCCGGCGGCCGTCGAGACCGCGGCGGAGCCCGCCGCGGAGCAGGAGCCGCCCGCGCCGCAGGAGGAGCCCGCGGCCGAGCCCGCCCCGGCGTCCGCCGGCGGCGAGGGCACGGCGGTGAAGATGCCCGCGCTCGGCGAGAGCGTCACCGAGGGCACCGTCACCCGCTGGCTCAAGCAGGTCGGCGACAGCGTCGAGGCCGACGAGCCGCTGCTGGAGGTCTCCACCGACAAGGTCGACACCGAGATCCCCTCGCCGGTCGCCGGCACGCTGCTGGAGATCAAGGTCGCCGAGGACGAGACCGTCGAGGTCGGCGCGGACCTGGCCGTCATCGGCGCCGCGGGCGCCGCCCCGGCCCCGGCCAAGGCCGAGGCGCCGAAGGCGGAGGCGAAGCCCGAGCCGAAGGCGGAAGCGCCCAAGCCCGAGCCGAAGGCTGAGCCCAAGCCTGTGCCGAAGGCCCCCGAGCCGCAGCCCGCGGCCACCGCGCCGGTCCACGCCGGGCCGGCGACCAACGTCACCGCCGCCGGGGCTGCCCGGGGCGGCAACGGCAAGGTCGAGGGCGACGAGGCGGCCTACGTCACGCCGCTGGTGCGCAAGCTCGCCGCCGAGCACGGCGTGAACCTGTCCCAGCTGGCCGGCACCGGCGTCGGCGGGCGCATCCGCAAGCAGGATGTGCTCGACGCGGCCGCCAAGGCGAAGGAGGCCGCCGCGCGGCCGGCGCCGGCCGCCCCGGCCCCGAGCACCACCACGGCCGCCGCCCCGAAGGCGGCGCCGAGCCCGCTGCGCGGCCAGACGCAGAAGCTGAGCCGGATGCGAGCGCTCATCGCCCGGCGGATGGTCGAGTCGCTGCAGATCTCGGCCCAGCTGACCACGGTCGTCGAGGTCGACGTCACCAAGGTGGCGAAGCTGCGGGACAAGGCCAAGGCGCAGTTCCTCGCCACGCACGGCGTGAAGCTGTCGTTCCTGCCGTTCTTCGCCCTCGCGGCGGTCGAGGCTCTGCGGGTGCACCCCGTGGTCAACTCCTCGATCGACCTGGAGGCGGGCACCGTTACGTATCACGACGCCGAGCACCTCGGCATGGCCGTGGACAGCGAGAAGGGCCTCATCGTCCCGGTCATCCGCAACGCGGGCGACCTCAACCTCGCCGGCCTGGCCAAGCGCATCGCCGACGTGGCCGAGCGGACCCGCAGCAACAAGCTCAGCCCGGACGACATCGCGGGCGGCACGTTCACGCTGACCAACACCGGCAGCCGGGGCGCGCTGTTCGACACGCCGATCATCAACCAGCCGCAGGTGGCGATCCTGGGCACCGGCGCGGTCGTCAAGCGCGCCGTCGTGGTCAGCGACCCGGAGCTCGGCGAGGTCATCGCGCCGCGCTCGATGGTCTACCTGGCCCTGTCCTACGACCACCGCATCGTCGACGGCGCCGACGCCGCGCGCTTCCTCACCACGGTGAAGGAGCGCCTGGAGGGCGGCCAGTTCGAGGCCGACCTGGGCCTCTAGCCCGCCGTTTCGCTCGTGCCGCAGGGGCGCCCCGGATCACCGGGGTGCCCCTGTTGTGTTCCTGGGGTACCTTCTGCGGGCAAAATGACCATATGCAGATCCTGATCGCGGGCGCGTCCGGGTTTCTCGGGCAGCGCCTGGTCCCCCACCTGCGCGAGGCCGGGCACCGGGTGACGCCCCTGGTCCGGCGCCCGCCGCGGCCGGGTGAGGTCCGGTGGGACCCGACCGCCGGAGTGCTCGACGGCAACGTGGTGGCGGCCGCGGACGCGGTCATCAACCTCGCCGGGGCCGGCGTCGGCGACAAGCGGTGGACCACGCAGTACAAGAAGGTGCTCGTCGACAGCCGGGTGGACACCACCCGGACCCTCGCCCGGGCGATCGCCGCGGCGCCGGCGCGGCCCAGGGTGCTGCTCAACTCGTCCGCGGTCGGGTACTACGGCGACACCGGCGACCGCGCCGTCGACGAGACCTCACCCGCGGGTGACGGGTTCCTGGCCGACCTGTGCAAGGTGTGGGAGGCGGCGACCCGGCCGGCCGAGGACGCCGGGACGCGGGTCGCGCTGCTGCGCACCGGGTTCCCGCTGGACCCCGCCGGTGGGCTGCTCAAGCCGCTCTACCTGCAGTTCAAGCTCTTCGCCGGCGGGCGGATGGGCAGCGGGCGGCAATACCTGCCGTGGATCTCGGTGCCCGACTGGCTGGACGCGGTCACGTTCGTGCTCGACCGCGAGCTGTCCGGCCCGGTCAACCTCACCGGGCCCGAGCCGGTCACCAACGCCGAGTTCTCCGCCGCGCTGGCCCGGGTCATGGACCGGCCCAACCTGCTGCCGGTGCCCGGGTTCGCGCTGCGCGCCGCGGTCGGCGAGTTCGGCGGCGAGGCCCTGGCCAGCCAGCGGGTGCTGCCCGCGGTGCTGGTACGCACGGGCTTCTCCTTCGCGCACCGCACCGTCGAGGAGGCGCTTCAGCAGGCGGTGTCGTCGAGCACGTAGGAGTTCGCGCCGGTCTGGCGCAGGCCGTGCGTGGTGAAGCGGTTGTCGAGGCCCATCGCCTGGTTGGAGCCGTTGGCGTAGGTATACCCGCCGGAGTGGTGCGCCGGGCCGCCGGTGGACAGGCCCCAGCTTGTAGTAGGTGGCGGCGGTGCCGCACTGCTCGGTGGCGGTGCCGGGTCGACCGGCGTGGCATGGGTCATGCCCGACACGAGGTACACCTTCACCTTGGCGTTGGCCGGGGCGAGCGTGGTGTCCGCGGTGCCGTGCCAGACAGCGACGGCCGCGGGGGTCTTGTCGACGCCGGGGTTCATGCAGCTGTACGCGGCCGTCGTCGACGTCGCGCAGCGGTACGGCAGCCCGGCCGTATGTGGGGAGCACCACGCCAGGTGTGAGGTTGCACGCACCACTATGTCCGGGTCCCATACTGTTCTACCGCCGAATGTTCCCGTGCGGCCGAAGTACGCTGCAGGGGTGACCAGCGTGGTGGGTATGCGAATCGTCCGGGCCGGGGTTGTGCAGTACGAGGCGGCGCTCGCCGAACAGCGGCGCGTCCACGCCGAGGTGGCCGACGGCACGGCGCCGGACACGGTGCTGCTGCTGGAGCACCCGAGCGTCTACACGGCGGGCAAGCGCACCGAGCCCGACGACCGGCCCTTCGACGGCACGCCGGTGATCGACGTCGACCGCGGCGGGAAGATCACCTGGCACGGGCCGGGGCAGCTGGTGGGCTACCCGATCGTGAAGCTGCCGGACCCGGTCGACGTGGTGGCCTACGTGCGGCGCATGGAGCAGCTGCTCATCGACGTCTGCGCGGAGGTGGGCGTCGCCACGATCCGGGTCGAGGGGCGCAGCGGGGTGTGGGTCGCCGCCGACAAGCGGGGGCCGGCGCGCAAGGTCGCCGCCATCGGCATCCGGGTCGCCCGCGGGGTCACGCTGCACGGGTTCGCGCTGAACGCGAACTGCGACCTCTCGCGGTACGACATCTTCGTGCCCTGCGGCATCCGCGACGCGGGCGTCACGTCGCTGTCGGCGGAGCTCGGCCGGGACGTGACCGTCGAGGAGATCCTGCCGATCGTCGAGCGGCACCTCACGACACTCTGCTGAACGGCCTGCTTCGAGGCGCGGCTCGTTGAGCGCCACGCATGCCTCATTGCCGTACCGGATGATTGGGAAACCTCGGGGAAGTGACGTCAATCGCGTTCCCGGTTTTCGGGCAGTTGCCGGGCGTAGTCTTCGAACCGTGACCGCCGTTGTTCCCGAGGGGCGCCGTCTGCTTCGTATCGAAGCGCGTAACGCGGAGACCCCGATTGAGCGCAAACCGTCGTGGATCAAGGTCTCGGCCAAGATGGGTCCCGAGTACACGCATCTACGGGGCCTCGTGCAGCGCGAGGGCCTCCACACGGTCTGCCAGGAAGCCGGTTGTCCCAACATCTACGAATGCTGGGAGGATCGCGAGGCGACCTTCCTCATCGGCGGCGACCAGTGCACCCGCCGCTGCGACTTCTGCCAGATCGACACCGGCAAGCCGGCCGAGTTCGACGCGGACGAGCCGCGCCGGGTCGCCGAGTCGGTGGCGACGATGGGGCTGAAGTACGCCACCGTGACCGGCGTGGCCCGCGACGACCTGCCCGACGGCGGCGCCTGGCTCTACGCCGAGACCGTGCGGCAGATCCACGCCCTGGTCGACGGGTGCGGCGTCGAGCTGCTCATCCCCGACTTCAACGGCGAGCCGGAGTTGCTCAGGGAGGTCTTCGAGGCCCGGCCCGAGGTGCTCGCGCACAACGTCGAGACCGTGCCGCGGATCTTCAAGCGGATCCGGCCGGCGTTTCGCTACGAGCGCTCGCTGGGCGTGCTGACCCGGGCCCGCGAGGCCGGGCTGGTGACGAAGTCGAACCTGATCCTCGGCATGGGCGAGGAGCGCGCCGAGGTCTCACAGGCGCTCAAGGATCTCCACGAGGCCGGGTGCGAGCTGGTGACGATCACGCAGTATCTCCGCCCGACGCCGCGGCACCACCCGGTGGAGCGCTGGGTCAAGCCGGAGGAGTTCGTCGAGCTGCGCGAGGAGGCCGAGCAGATCGGCTTCGCGGGCGTGCTGAGCGGCCCGCTGGTGCGCTCCTCGTACCGCGCCGGCCGGCTCTACCGCCAGGCGCTGGAGAACCGGGCTCTCAACGCCTGACGGTCTCGCACTAGACTCTTCAGGCATGGCAAAGGCCCAGGAGCCGGAGAAGGTCTCCTTCTTCACTCGGCTCAAGCAGATCGGCATGGTGTTCTCGTTCACCGCGAAACGCGACAAGGCGTTCGTGCCTCTCGTGGTGGCCGTCGTCCTCGTGCCGCTGATCGCGGTCGGCGTCGCCGTCGCGCTGGGCGTGTCCTGGATCTGGTCCCCGCTCGGCGTCCTGCTGGCGCTGCTCGGCACCGTCATCGTGCTCAACCTGCGCTCGCAGAAGGCGATGATGAAGGAGGCCGAAGGGCAGCCCGGGGCCGCCGCCTCGATCATCGAGAACATGCGCGGCGACTGGCGGGTCAGCCCGGCGATCGCCTCCACCACGCAGTTCGACATGGTCCACCTGGTCATCGGCCGCCCCGGCGTGATCCTGCTCGGCGAGGGCAACACCGGCCGGGTCAAGGGCCTCATCGCCCAGGAGCGGCGCCGGCTGGTCAAGGTGATCGGCAACGCCGAGCTGCGTGACTACATCATCGGCAACGACGAGGGCCAGATTCCCCTGGCCAAGCTGCGCAACATGCTGATCCGGCTGCCGCGCACGATCACCGGCAAGGACGTCAACGCGCTCGACAAACGGCTCAAGGCCCTCTCGGCGCGCCCGCAGATGCCCCGGGGCGCCCTGCCCAAGAACATGAAGCCCCCGAAGGGGCAGTTCAAGGCGATGCGCGGGCGCTGACCCGCCCTACGCGGCCTGGACGACGGAGCCGGAGGCCCGGTCGTGCAGGCCGCGCTGGTCTTTGTCCATGATCAGGGCCGTGACGAGCGGCAGCATCACGATCGCGCGCAGCAGCGCCCGCGGGACACCCAGCGGGCTCCCTGTGTTCATGGACACACAGCGGATGCGGAACAGCCGCATGCCCAGCGTCTGGCCGAAGAAGCCGAGAAACAGCCCGTAGACGAGCACGAACAGCCCCGGCGCGAGCCACGGCTCGTCCGTCGGCTTGGCGAACGCACCCGCGATGAGCAGGCAAGATATCCAGTCGATGAGCAGTGCGCCGAAGCGGCGGGCCAGGGTTGCCGGTGCGGGTTCCACGACGGGTCAGACTATCGAACGACGCACCCGAGCTGATCGGCCAGCCAAGGGCCGCGAAACACAGCGGAAACAATCGAGACATCCCGGGGCAATCGCATAGTTCTACGGTCGCGACCAACCAGCCACCTTCACACTGAAGTGATCACCAAGACTGGTCACGCCTGCGACCTGGAGGACGAGTGTTCGCCAATTCTGAAGAGCTGTTGCGATACGTGAAGGATGAGGGCGTCCGCTTCGTCGACGTTCGCTTCTGCGACCTGCCGGGCGTGATGCAGCACTTCAACGTCCCCGTCGAGTCGTTCGACGACAAGGTGTTCAGCGAGGGCCTGGCCTTCGACGGTTCGTCGATCCGTGGGTTCCAGGCGATCCACGAGTCGGACATGCTGCTCCTGCCGGACGCGACCTCGGCGTTCATCGACCCGTTCCGGGTCGAGAAGACCCTCGCGCTCAACTTCTTCATCCACGACCCGTTCACGCGTGAGGCCTACTCGCGTGACCCGCGCAACGTGGCGAAGAAGGCCGAGGCGTACCTCAAGTCGAGCGGGATCGCCGACACGGCGTACTTCGGCCCCGAGGCGGAGTTCTACATCTTCGACTCGATCCGCCACGAGACGTCGGCGAACCAGGCGTACTACTACATCGACTCGATCGAGGGCTGGTGGAACTCCGGCAAGGACGAGCCGGGCGGCAACCGCGGTTACAAGACCGCGTACAAGGGCGGCTACTTCCCCGTCCCGCCGGTCGACCACTACGCCGACCTGCGTGACCAGATCGTGCAGCGGCTGCTGAGCGCCGGCTTCGTCGTCGAGCGCTCGCACCACGAGGTCGGCACCGCCGGCCAGGCCGAGATCAACTACAAGTTCTCGACCCTGCTGCACGCCGGTGACCAGCTGCAGCTGTTCAAGTACATCGTGAAGAACGAGGCATGGGCGGCCGGCAAGACCGCGACGTTCATGCCGAAGCCGCTCTTCGGCGACAACGGCTCGGGCATGCACACGCACCAGTCGCTGTGGCTGGGCGGCGAGCCGCTGTTCTACGACGAGGCCGGCTACGGCGGCCTGTCGGACACGGCCCGCTGGTACATCGGCGGCCTGCTGCACCACGCGCCGTCGCTGCTGGCGTTCACCAACCCGACGGTGAACTCGTACCGCCGCCTGGTCCCGGGCTACGAGGCCCCGGTCAACCTGGTGTACTCGCAGCGCAACCGCTCGGCCTGCACCCGCATCCCGGTGACGGGCACCAACGCGAAGGCCAAGCGCGTCGAGTTCCGCGTACCGGACCCGTCGGCGAACGTGTACCTCGCCTTCTCCGCGATGCTCATGGCCGGCCTGGACGGCATCAAGAACAAGATCGAGCCGCCGGCCCCGATCGACAAGGACCTGTACGACCTGCCGCCGGAGGAGGTCGCGAACGTCAAGCAGGTTCCCGGCTCCCTGCCGGAGGTCCTCGACTCGCTGGAGGCCGACCACGGCTTCCTGCTCGAGGGCGGCGTGTTCACCCAGGACCTGGTGGACACCTGGATCAGCTACAAGCGCGCGAACGAGGTCGACCCGGTCCGCCTGCGCCCGACCCCGCACGAGTTCGCCATGTACTACGACGTGTGACCTGCGCACACAGCGAAAGCGGCCCGCCCCTGTCCTCAGGGGCGGGCCGCTCCGCGTTCGCGCGCCGCGGCTGCCCGGCCCAGCCGCCGGAGTCAGACGCCAGGATGCGGCGGTCCTGTCCATCGTCGACGGAGCGTAGCCAGCTCAGCCCGGACCGTGATGTGACTGCTTTCGCCGCTGGAGGCCTCTACCCGGCTGACGCCGAGGCCAGCTCGACGAACCGTGCCGCCAGCACCCGTTGGAGCTCTTCCGCGTTCCTGCCCAGCCGGTTGAACACCGATGATGCTTCCTGGAAATCATCAAGGATCGCGGCGATCTCGCGTTGCTTCGCCAACGACGGTAGCCATATGGGCATCCTTCGGAGCGACTCCGCGCTGATGTGCTGGATCGCGGAGCCCGTCGTGTGTTCCGCCAGCCATCGCCGCGCCGACGGGGTGCCGAGGTAGTACGTCAGGTAGCCCGGGTCGACCTGGTCGTTCGGCCGGAACCGCAGACAAGCCGGACCAAGGATCCACCCAGCCTGTTCCTGACCAACGAGACCGTAGCGTCCCAGCGTGCCAACTCGCGCCGTAACGACGTCGCCGGCTACCAGCTGGTACTTGGCCAGGCGGTCGGCGGTCTTCGTCGGCACGATGTCGAGATCATCATGCCCGATCCGGTTAGCGTTGACATTGCGTGGCAGCACCAGCGGCGTGCCCGAGGTTGCGGCACCTTGCCTTGGCACCGATCCAGGTCCCGAGAGCACGTCGCACATCGCCCCGAGTGAAGTTGACCGCCCATCGCCGACCGATGGAACAGCATCGACGACAGCGGCGAGCCTGGTGGCCAGCGCATCGTGCGCTGCAGCAGCGCGCAGAGCAAGATCCTCGAATTCATCGCGCAACTGGCCAAGCTCGCCGACACCCGGAGCACGAGCGGCCCGACGCACATAGTGATCAGGCATCAACACATAGTCGTGGCGGCGGATCTCGTCGAGGCTGACTGCGCGCGCGAATCCCTCGGTTTCGTCGAACGTGTAAGCCACATGCCGGGATTCATGCCATTGCCGGTACTCCCCGACGATGCGAGCAATGTCGCGCTCGCTGAGACTCCGTCTCGTCCGGTCGACGACGTCACCCAACTCGCGCCCATCGATGAAGAGCATCTCCCGCGCCGGGAGCTCAGTGGACTGATCAGCCAAGATCCACACCATGGTGGCGATGTTGGTGAACCGGAACAGCCCGGCCGGCAATGCGATGATGCACTCAACCACACCGGCGTCGACCATGTCGCGGCGGATCGCAGACACCCGCGAGCCGGTTGTAAACGCAGCATTCGCGGGCATCAGGACCGCCGCTCGACCCCCGGGCGCCAGCTTGCTCAGCACGTACTGCAACCAGGCGAAGTTTGCGTTGTGATAGGACGGCTCGCCGAACGGCCAGGGCTTGTCCGGTGCCAAGTCGATGCGCAGGTTGAACGGCGGATTCGCAAGAACTACATCGAACTGCAGGCCAGGGAACCGGTCGACCTGCAGCGCGTGACTGCCGAAGTCGAGATCAGCGCTCACCCCGTGCAGGGCGAGGTTCATCACGCTCGTCCGCCACGACCACTCCTGTGCCGTCTGACCCCAGAAGCGCCAGTCATCCAGCGAGCCCTCTTGCCCGCGGACATGCTCCGCCGCCGCGACCAACAGCTCGCCGGATCCGCAGGCCGGATCGAACACACGATGCGAGCGACTGGGGTCGAGCAGTCGCACGAGACAGCGTGCGACGTCGGGCGGCGTGAAATGTCCGCCGCTCTTACCCAGGCGGCGTTCGAGCTGGCCGAAGATGGCCTCACCGATCTCAGCGGCGGTCGAGGGACCGAATTCGGCCCGTTCAACAAGGCGGATCGCTTCCACAACAGCCGGGTCGCCAACGGGATCGACGCGGCTGAAGACAGGGATGGGCGGCACGCCAGGCATCCCGGGCAACGATGCTTCGGAGAGCACCTCGTAGATCCGAGGCCAGGTCCCGGCACCGGTCAGCCGTTGCCAAACGTCGGGCCGGCACGCCTTGAGATACACCATGCCGAGCATGAGCTCAAGGCTCGAGGCGGGATCATGCGAATTGCGCAGCGCATCCATGACGCCCCACACCGACGCTGCCTGCTGTTGCGCTTCCTTAAGCGCAGGTTCCGTGTCCGCAGTGGCGGACTCCCGTTGGAAGCGGTCACCGTAACTGGTGCCGATCGGCTCATCTGGCCGGAGCCTGTGCCGTGGAATCCTGCGCTCTCGCAGCCACGCCGCGACCTGCACGGACTCGAACACTTCCTGACCTGACACCAGATGCGCCTCGGGGAAGTCGGCGTGCCGGGTTCGCCAGTTGCTGACGGCACTCAGTTGCACTTGGGTCCGCCGCGCTATCTCCGCCGACGTCACATAGCCGGTCGGCGCGCTCATGCCGCGGGCCTGCGTCCCAGCACCACAGGAACCTGGTCGAAGGATTTCAGCTGGTGCGCCATATCGGTCGACATGTAGCCGACAACCCGAAGAATCGTCGCATGATCAGCCTCCAGGTGCCGGTGGTGGATCGGCTCGTGATGCATGACCCGGTTCCGGAACAGCAGCATGGTCTGCAGTTCCGAGTGCAGGCGACGACGCGGGCCTCGGTACGAGGGAAATGCGCGGTGCAAGCCGGAAACCCACAGATCTCGGTGATATTTGCTGCTGACCAGTGATACCCAAAACCCGAACGACAGTTCGGCCACCATGTCGTCAGGCATGCTTCCGCGCGACCGACTGGCCAGCTTCCGCAGAGCATCGTCGACGATGCGGCGGCCGGCCTGATCCAGCGGCGCGACCACCCACCAGTCGTCACGCCCGAACTGAGCCGACAACCGCCGGTGGACCGCGTTGCGCAGCGGCACTTCGAGGAAGTGCAGGGATCCGTAGAACGCGGCGGAAATCTCGACGTTCCACTGGTACCACTGGATCGCCTTGACCAGGTCACCGTTGACCTTGGCAAGATACGGACGGAATCGCTGCCACGACAGACCGTCACCGATCCAGCCCGGACCGTCCTGCATGCGGCGCCTCGCTTCCGATCGTGGGGTGCACGATGCTGTGCTAGCCTGGTTCGCGTAAGCCCCGAGTCGCCCCTGCTTCGGCATGCCGCTCGGGGCATTGCTTCGCGCGCGGCAGGCTCCGCGATGCGAGCAGGTATCCCTGCACTCATTCAGACCGTTGGGTTCACAAGTACTGCCAGTACACAGATTTTGTGAACCCCCAGCGGGCATGTCGGGTACACCTCGCATCAGGCGCCGTCGAAGATGCGCTCCACGGCTCCTCGGGCGCGGCGGGCCACGCGCAGGTAGTCGTCCAGGAACTCCTGGGGCTCCACGCCGCCGCCCAGGACCGAGGCGGCCGCGGCCAGGTCGGGGCCCTGGCGCGGGAGCTGGTCCGTGGCGCGGCCGCGGACCAGGGTCAGCAGGTTGCGCACGCGGCTGGCCTGGCGCCAGGCGGCCTCCAGCTCCGCGGCGGCGGCGCGGTCGAGCAGGCCGGACTCCGTGGCCGCGGCCAGGGCCTGCAGGGTGCGCGGGGTGCGCAGGGCGGGGACGGCGTGGCCGTGCTGCAGCTGCAGGAGTTGTACGGTCCACTCGACGTCGGCCAGTCCGCCGCGGCCCAGCTTCGTGTGGGTGGCCGGGTCGGCGCCGCGCGGGAGGCGCTCGCTGTCGACGCGGGCCTTCAGGCGGCGGATCTCGTGGATCTGCTCGCGGGTCAGGCCGCCGTCGGGGTAACGCTTGGTGTCGGCCAGCTCCAGGACGCGCGCGCCCAGGGACTCGGAGCCGGCGACCAGGCGGGCGCGTAGCAGGGCCTGGGCCTCCCAGATCTTCGACCAGCGGGTGTAGTACTGCTGGAAGGCGCCCAGGCTGCGCACCAGCGGGCCCTGGCGGCCCTCGGGGCGCAGGTCCGCGTCCACGCCCAGCGGCGGGTCGTGGGCCGGGCGGGACAGCAGGCTGCGCAGCTCCTCGGCGATGGTGAGCGCGGCCTTCGACGCGGCATCGTCGGCCATGCCGGGCGGGGCCTCGTAGACGAACAGCACGTCGGCGTCCGACGGGTAGCTCGCCTCGGCGCCGCCCAGGCGGCCCATGCCGATGATCGCGAAGTCCAGCGGGGCGGCGAGCGCGGCCGTGACGCCCAGGGTGGCGCGCAGGGTCGCGTCGATCACGGACGACAGCGCGTCGCCGACCGCGGTCACGTCGAGCAGGCCGAGCAGGTCGGCGCAGGCGATGCGGAACAGCTCGCGGCGGCGCAGGGCGCGGACCGCGTTGATGGCGCTCTCCGGGTCGGGGTGGCGGGCGGCCGCGGCGGCGAAGCCCTCGGTGAGGGTCGCGGCACTGCGGGGTACCAATTCCGTGTCGTCCGCCAGGAGCCGGAGCGCCTCCGGGTCATGGATGAGCAGATCGGTGACGTATCGGCTCAGGGCGAGCAGCCGCGCCAGGCGCAGGGCGACCGGGCCCTCGTCGCGCAGCAGGCGCAGGTACCACGGCGTGTTGCCGACCTTCTCCGACACCTGGCGGTAGGCGAGCAGGCCGCGATCGGGCTCCGGGGCGTCGGCGAACTCGCTCAGCAACGCCGGCAGCAGCTGGCGCTGGATCGCCGCGGTGCGTGACAGGCCGCCGGTCAAGGCCTCGATGTGGCGCAGCGCGCCGGCCGGGTCGGCGAAGCCCAGCACGTCGAGGCGGGCCCGGGCGGCGTCCGGGGTGAGCCGCAGCTGCTCGCTCGGGACGCGGGCGACCGCCTCCAGCAGCGGGCGGTAGAACAGCTTTGCGTGCAGGCGCCGCACCTCGCCCGCGTGGCGGACCCACTCGGTGCGGAAGGACTCGACGGCGTCGCGGGCGGCGTTGGGGCGGTGGCCGAGCGCGTGGGCGAGCCAGCGCAGGCCGGCCGGATCGTCGGGGACGGTGTGGGTGCGGCGCAGGCGCTGCAGCTGCAGGCGGTGCTCGACGACGCGCAGGAAGCGGTACGCGCGCAGCAGCGCCTCGCCGTCGGCGAGCCCGACGTAGCCGCCCTCGATGAGGGCCCGCAGAGCCGCGAGGGTGGTCGGCGTCCGCAGCGACTCGTCGGCCCGTCCGTGCACGAGCTGCAGCAGCTGTACCGCGAACTCGATGTCGCGCAGCCCGCCGGGCCCGCGCTTGATCTCGCGGTCGACCTCGGCCCGCGGGATCGCCTCGATGATGCGCCGGCGCATCGCCCGGACCTCGTCGACGGCCTCGGGGCGCTCGGCGGCCGACCAGATCAGCGGCTGCAGCTCGGCGAGCCAGTGCTGCCCGAGCTCCAGGTCTCCGGCGGCCGGGCGGGCCTTGAGCAGGGCCTGGAACTCCCAGGTCTTGGCCCACTTGCGGTAGTACGCCAGGTGGGAGGCGACCGTGCGCACCAGCGCGCCCCGGCTGCCCTCGGGGCGCAGGGCGGCGTCGACGGGCCAGGCGACGAAGCCGCAGATCTCCATCATCCGGGCGGCCAGGGCGCTGCCGGCCCGCATCGCGGTCTCCGTGTCGGTCTCCCCGACCGGCTCGGCGACGAACACGACGTCGACGTCGCTGACGTAGTTGAGCTCGCAGCCGCCGCACTTGCCCATCGCCACGACGGCGAGGCGGACTTCGTCGCTGCCGCGCTCGGCGACGGCGATGGCCAGGGCGGCCTGCAGCGTGGCGTCGGCGAGCTCGGTGAGCCGGCGCATGGTGACCTCGACGTCGGCGGCGGCGGTGAGGTCGGCGGCCACGATCCGCAGCAGCTCTCGGCGGTATCCGCTGCGCAGCAACGGCACCGTGGACACGTCCCGGGTCGAGTAGCCGGCCGCCCGCTTGTTCTGCTCGCCCAGCAGCTCGCGCCAGTCGTCGGGATTCGCCACCAGCAGGTCGCCGAGGGTCGCGGAGACGCCGAGGGTGCCGATCAGGCGCCGCCGCAGCGCCTTGTCCTCGACGACCGCCGCGCGCACCTCCTCCCCCGCGACCTCGACGAGCCGGTGCAGCTGGAAGAGGGCGAGGTCGGGGTCGGCGGCGAAGTACAGCGTGTCGAGCACGGCCGAGGCGTCGTCATCGGCCGGGCGGCGCGCCACCGGGTCCCACAGCCGCAGCCCGTCGGGGCCGGCCATCGCCTCGGTGCGCTCGTTGTCGGTGAATCCGAACCGGGCCAGGTGGGCGGGGGTAACCTTGATCGGGTCCATCAGCGGGGCCCGATCAGTGGCAGGGAACGCAGCCCGCCCTCGCCGGCCCGGGGCGTGCGGCCCAGCGCGACGGCGGCGAATCGCTCGGCGAACGGCTTCCAGACGTCAGCGATGTCGTCCAGGGCGGCCTCGACCCGCTCGAGCATCTCGACGGCGTCGATGCCGAGCTCGCCGAGCGCCTCGACGCCGTCGATCGCCCACTGCGCGAACATCCGCAGGTCACACTCGATGTGGAACTGCAGGCCCCAGGCGGCGCTGCCGATGCGGTACGCCTGCACCGGGTAGTGCGTGGACGCGGCCAGCAGGATCGCGTTCATCGGCAGCTCGACGATCTCGTCGCGATGCCACTGGAGCACGTCCGGGGCGAACGGGACCGCGGCGAAGATCGGATCGTCGTCGGCGACGTCCCTTCTCGCCACCAGCTTGACGCCGATCTCCGGGCCGGCGGCGCTACGCTCGATCGTGCCGCCGTGCGCGTTGGCCAGCAGCTGGGCCCCCAGGCAGATGGCCAGCGTCGGGACCCGGTGCCGCACCGCCTTGCGCAGCAGCCCGTCGAGCTCGTCGAACCAGGGGGCCGCTCGCTCGCCGCTCTCGTCCGCAAACGCGTCCTGCTCACCGCCCAGGATCACCAGCGCCGCGTAGCCGTCCAGATCCTTGGGCAGCTCGTCGCCGGCGTGGGGCCGGCGGATCTCCAGCGTCAGTCCGCCGCCGCGCAGCCAGTCACCGAGGCGCCCGGGGCCGTCGGACGGGTCGTTCTCCACCACGAGTGCCAGGGTTCCCCGCGGGGGGCCTTCGATCGTCACGGCACCGACAATACTGAGCGATCGCCCCCATCCGCCCCGGCGACGCGACCCGAGAACAGCCGGATGGATCGGGCGGAATACCGGACACTCCGCAGAGCAGTATTTCCGCCTTTTCGCCTGACAGTGGATAAATCCGACAGGTCATGCCGGTAAGGTCCCGACTTGCCGGACAGGAGGCGCGAAGCGCCAGACTTGCCACTCAGGGGAACCCGACAATTGGGGCATTACAGGCGCCGGGAGGTCGGCCGGGTGTCCCACCACCGACACGGGGTTCTGACCTGGCGATCGACAGACGCGGCGTGACGAATGCGTCGGCCGGATAGTGGCAGGAAGTCGATCGCAGCCGTGTGCTGTCGGAGTTTGCCGAAGTCGTTCATCCATGGGTAGCTGCGTTCCCCGATCCAGCGCCGGCCAGCCTGCACGGATTCGGGCCGCCACGGCGGGCGATCCGGCGATGCCAGCCCCGTCCGGCCAGGAACTGGCGAACCGGGATCGAGTCGCAGCCAGCGTCGCGGTGCACGGTGAACTGCTCTGACCAGGCCGGCCCGAACTGCCACACGGCTGCGTCCAGCATCGCGCCGAGCAGGGGTGCGTCGTGCCGGTTCGCGCCCACGGCCACCACACCGAGCGGCACACTGCGGCGCCCAGTGACCGCGGACTGTTTCCGGCCACCGTTGCCCCGTTCGAGCGGCGACCGGCCCACGTGGCCGGTTGTGCGGTTGGCCAACAGGCCAACCAGGGCGACCAGGCCAACCAGGGCGACCAGGGCGACCAGGGCGACAGCGGAACCTCGACTCCGCCTGGTGGCGACATTTCGGTCACGTCGGCGGGGACCGTGCTCCCGCTTCTGCTCGATCTCTACCACCTGAGGCGGTGAACGCGGGTAGCGACCGACTCGGCGTCGTCGGCCGTGGTGATGTTGTCGAGCCGCGCGTCCAGCGATTGCCTTCCGGTCGCCTGGTGGGCGGAGGCGACTGCCGGCGAGATTGGGCGCGGGGATGACGCGGTGGACGCGCCCTGAGCGAAGCACACGGCGGCCGGGCCGCAGCGGGGCTCCCTGGCGGCGAGGGCTGCGCCGGTGGCCGACCGGTGGCGGGTGCCGGGGCCAGGGCCGAGGCGGCGGGCGGTGGCGCGGCGTCGATGGAATGGCTCGGCCGTTGCTGCGGTGGCGGTGACGCGGTGTCGTCGCCGCAACGGCCTGGCCGGCGCGGTGGTGGTGACGCTACGGATCGACAGCACGACGACCGGACGGGCCGGGAGCGCGGTGACTGGGCTGGCTCGGGGTGCGGCGACTCGACCGGCCGCGGGTGCGGCGACTCGACCGGTCGGGGGTGCGGTGACTCGACCGGTCGGGGGTGCGGTGATGCCGGTGCGGGCTGGGAACACGGCGACGGCGAAGACCTTGGCGAAGGCTCGGGCGATGGTGCACGAGACATCGGCGACGACGGTGGCCTCGGCGATCGCGCACGAGATGTCGGCGGGGACGGCGCCGGTGGGGCGGCAAGGTCGTGCGGGCGAGACGGTCCGGGCGGGGTTGGCGCGGACGGGGTTGGCGCGGACGGGGTTGGCGCGGACGGATCGGAGCGTGGGTTGGGCTGGGTGGCCGAACGGCGGGGGTTGGGCTGGGTTGACCGATAGGCCGGGTTGAGCTGAGTCGACGGACCACGGAAGCCTGACTGAGTCACCGGACCGCGGGAATCGGACTGAGTCGACGGACGGTGGGAGTCGGGCCGAGTCACCGGACCGCGGGAGTCGGACTGGGTCGACGGACGGCGGGGGTCGGGCCGAGGCACCGGACCGCGGGAGCCCTTCTGAGTCACTGGACCGCCCGAGTCGGGTTGAGCTGGCGGACGGCCTGGATTCGGCTGGGTCGACGGGCGGCTCGGGTTGGGCTGGGTGGACAGGGAACGGCGGCGGGCGGCTCGGGCGTCCTGCTCTGCCCAGTGGGCGGTGATCTCGGCGGTGCGGGCCTCTGCATCCAGACGGGCCAGGCGCTCGGCATGACGCGCCTCCAAACCACGGCGGCGAGCCTCGGCGAACTCGGCCCGAACCGCACGACGACGAGCCACACGACGACGGTTCTCGGCCAGCATCGCATCCAACCGAATACGCCACTCCGAATCAGCGATCCCGGTCAGCACCTCACCCATGAGAAGAACTTAGAACAGGGGTACGACAAAAACCGGTGACCAGGGGAAACAGGCGGCTCGGCCAGCGCCAAGGGGGCGGCAGCGCGAGCCGGTCTCTCTGGATGAATCGGGTGGTGGTGGGACCGGGCGGGCCAGGAAACAATTGCGGGGCAGGATGGGTGCATGAGCATCATCACGCCGGGGTTTCACGGGCTGCGGCGGGGGCGGCAGCCTGACCTTCCGCCTGGGCAGTATCTTGCCCACGACTTTCCGGTGCTGTCGGCTGGGCCTACCCCGCGGGTGCGGACCGAGCGGTGGGAGTTCGTCGTCACCACCGAGAGCGGCGAGGAGAAGACGTGGTCGTGGGGTGAGTTCACCGCGTTGCCGTACGACGATGTCACGGTCGACATCCACTGCGTGACGAAGTGGTCGAAGCTCGGCACTCGCTGGCGCGGCGTGGCTGTCGACACGCTGCTGGAGGACGTCGAGACCGCTGCCGACTACGTCATGGCACACTCCTACGACGGGTATACCACCAATCTTCCGCTCGAGGACCTGGTCGACGGGCAGGCGTGGGTGGCGTATCGGTACGACGGGGAGGATCTGGAGCCCGAGCACGGCGGGCCGGCGCGGCTGCTGGTGCCGCACCTGTACTTCTGGAAGTCCGCGAAGTGGGTCCACGGGCTGCGGCTGATGCTGGAGGACGAGCCGGGCTTCTGGGAGGAGGCCGGTTACCACAACTATGGAGACCCATGGCGCGAGCAGCGGTACCAGGGCGACTGAGCTGGCGAAAGGCCACCCTGACGACGGCCCGGCAGGAGACCCCTACGGCGCGCACGCTCGTGTTCGAGGTCGAGGAGGGGTGGCCGGGGCATCTGCCGGGGCAGCACGTCGACGTGCGGCTGACGGCCGAGGACGGCTACACCGCGCAGCGTAGCTACTCGATCGCGTCCGCGTCGGGGCTGGAGATCACGGTGCAGCGGCTCGAGGACGGGGAGGTCTCGCCGTACCTCACCGACGTGCTGGAGTTCGGCCAGCCCATCGAGCTGCGGGGACCGATCGGCGGGTGGTTCGTCTGGCGGGCCGCCGAGCCGGCCCCGGTGCAGCTGATCGCCGGCGGGTCCGGCGTCGTGCCGCTCATGGCGATGATCCGGGCGCGGGCCGAGCAGGGGGTCAGGACCCCGTTCAAGCTGCTGTACTCGGTCCGGACGCCCGAGGACGTGATGTACGCCGACGAGTTGCGGCGCCGGGCGCGCGACGACGGCGGGCTCGACGTGCAGTACGTCTTCACGCGCGTGCGCGGCCGGCGGATCGGGGTCGCCGACGTGCACACGCACGCGTGGCCGAAGGACTTCGCGCCGAGCGTGTTCGTGTGCGGGCCGACCGGGTTCGTGGAGACCGTCGCCGACATCCTCGTGGCGCTCGGCCATGACGCGAGGAGCATCAGGACCGAGCGCTACGGCTGACGGGGCTCACATCATCCCGAGGTACCGCTCCCGCTCGAACGGCGTGACGACCCGCCGGTACTCCTCCCACTCCGTCCGCTTGTTCTTGAGGAAGAAGTCGAAGACGTGCTCGCCGAGGACCTCGGCGACGAGTTCGGAGCCGGACATCACGTCGATCGCCTCGGAGAGGTTCTCCGGCAGGGCCTCGTAGCCGGCCGCGCGGCGCTCGCCGTCGGTGAGGGCCCACACGTCGTCCTCGGCGCCGGGCGGCAGCTCGTAGCCCTGCTCGATGCCGCGCAGGCCGGCGCCGAGCATGACCGCGTAGGCGAGGTAGGGGTTGCAGGCCGAGTCGAGCGAGCGGACCTCGACGCGGGCGGAGTTGGGCTTGCCGTAGGCCGGGACGCGTACCAGCGCCGAGCGGTTCTTGTGGCCCCAGCAGACGTACGCGGGCGACTCGGTGATCCGGTTGGGCAGGGTCTGCGGGAACAGGCGCTTGTAGGAGTTCACCCACTGGTTGGTGATCGCGGTGTACTCCCGGGCGTGCGCCAGCAGGCCGGCGATGAACGCCTGGCCGACCTTGGAGAGCTTCATCGGGTCGCTGGCGTCGTGGAACGCGTTGCGCTCGCCCTCGAACAGCGACAGGTGAGTGTGCATGCCGCTGCCTGGCTGCTCGGTGAACGGCTTGGGCATGAAGGTCGCGTGGACGCCGTGCGAGAGCGCGACCTCCTTGATGACGTGCCGGAACGTCATGATGTTGTCGGCCGTGGTGAGCGCGTCGGCGTAGCGCAGGTCGATCTCCTGCTGCCCGGGCGCGACCTCGTGATGGCTGAACTCGACCGAGATGCCGATCCGCTCCAGGGCGAGCACCGCCTGGCGGCGGAAGTCGCGGGCGACGGCGTGCGTGGTGTGGTCGAAGTAGCCGCCGGTGTCGACCGGCACCGGCACCGAGCCCTGCTCACCGAGGTTCTCCAGCAGGAAGAACTCGATCTCGGGGTGAGTGTAGAAGGTGAAACCCTTCTCGGCCGCCTTCGACAGGGCCCGGCGCAGCACGTGCCGCGGGTCGGCCCACGAGGGCGAGCCGTCGGGCAGCGTGATGTCGCAGAACATGCGGGCGCTCTCGCCGGACATGCCGCCCTCGAACGGGAACACCTGGAACGTCGTCGGGTCCGGCATGGCGACCATGTCCGACTCGTAGACCCGGGCGAAGCCCTCGATCGCCGAGCCGTCGAAGCCGATGCCCTCCTCGAAGGCCGACTCGAGCTCGGCCGGCGCGACGGAGACGCTCTTGAGGGTGCCCAGCACATCGGTGAACCACAGCCGGACGAAGCGGATGTCTCGCTCTTCGAGCGTGCGGAGCACGAACTCCTGCTGACGGTCCACGTGATGCCCCCACGAGCTGCGATGTCTACGGCCAATTCGGGCAAGTCTCGCCCGGAGGTATTACACACAAGTTACCGGACCACGGTATGTGACCTGCCATGGGCGTGAACGCCATGCCTGGGTATGAGGGGTTCATGCCCGAAACTTCTCTGGTACTCGACCTGGACGGCGCCGAGGGCTGGCCGGCGCTGGTGCGCCGGCTGCGCGAGCGCCGCCGCCCCGTGGTGGTGGACCTCGCCGGCGACCTCGGCTCGTACGTGGCGGCGGTGCTGGCCTGCGACGCGCTCGGGCCCGCGAACGTGGCCGGGCTGTCGATGCCCCTGGCGGACACGGTCGCGCCGGACATCCGGGAGTTCGCGCTGCGCACCGGGCTGGACTTCCGCCTCGAGCCCGTCCAGGCGATGGTCGACGCCTTCCAGGCGAACCTGACCCTGGACGCCCCGGCGCTGTCGCGGCTGCAGGGTCGGGTTCGTCAGGTCGTACTGCTGGCGCTGGCCGAAACCGAGCAGCGGCTCGTCCTCACCGTCTCCGGCGACCCGCAACCCCTCGCCCGCTGGCGCAACGCCCAGAGCTCGCCGGCGCCCATCCCGGAGCCCGGAATGTGAAAAACCGCATCCGGGCGGTTCCAATCCGCGCTGGTGGTGTCACCATCGGGGGGTCAGCCCGGGGACCTCGCACGAGGCCTCGAGGAGTGCACGAGGAGGACGCCGATGTCCGAAATCCCTTCGCTGTACGGCGGTGCCGTCAACCGCCGCGTACGCACCCGGGACCTGATCGCGGCCAAGGAGCGCGGTGAGCGCTGGCCGATGCTCACGTCCTACGACCAGTACACCGCAGGCATCTTCGACGAGGCCGGGATCCCGGTCCTGCTGGTGGGCGACTCGGCCGCGAACAACGTCTACGGGTACGCCTCGACGGTATCCGTCACCGAGGACGAGCTGCTGCCCCTCGTGCGCGCGGTGGTCCGCTCCACCAGGCGCGCGCTGGTGGTGGGTGACCTGCCGTTCGGCTCCTACGAGGAGGGCCCCGCCCAGGCCCTGCGCACCGCGGTCCGCTTCATGAAGGAGGGCGGCTGCCACGCCGTCAAGCTCGAGGGCGGCCGCCGCGTGGCGCCGCAGATCCAGGCCCTGACCAGCGCGGGCATCCCCGTGATGGCGCACGTCGGGTTCACGCCGCAGAGCGAGCACACCATCGGCGGGTATCGCGTGCAGGGCCGCGGCGACGCGGCCGAGGACGTGGTGCAGGACGCGCACGCGGCCGCCGCCGCCGGCGCGTTCGCCGTGGTGCTGGAGATGGTCCCGGGCGAGGTCGCGAAGCGGATCACGCACGAGCTGCAGATCCCGACCGTCGGCATCGGCGCGGGCGCCGACACCGACGCCCAGGTCCTGGTGTGGCAGGACATGGCCGGCCTGCGCACGGGCCGGATGCCCCGCTTCGTGAAGCAGTACGCCGACCTGGCCGGCGCCCTGTCGCAGGCCACGAGGTCCTTCGCCGAGGAGGTCCGCTCGGGCGTCTTCCCGGCGCAGCAGCACACCTTCGACTGATTGATCCCGTTTCATCCGCAAAGTCCGGCGGCTTCGGTCGCCGGGCTTCGCGGTCAGACCTTGAAGTACGACATCTGGGCGGCCGTCGTCGCGTCGGCGGCCGCGTCGGGCTTGTCGTCGACGGCGTGGTCGCGCTCGGCGATCTCGGGTTCGCGGGCCGCGTACCGACGCCTGGTCCGCCCGGATGTCGGCCGGCCCGCCGATCGCCTCGAGGTCATCTGGCAGGTCGCGGCGCGGTAGGCGTCGACCTTCAGCGAAGGTGGTGCCGTTTCTTGGGCGGTCCCCGTCGCCGCCGAAATCACGATCCCGGCGGCGCGGAGAACCCGATGCCCAAACTCGTGACATCAGTCACTCGCGTGCGGGCTCACTTCCAGACTCCTCAGGCCCCGGATGACGTATCCGGGCTTGTACACCGGGTCGCTCACCAGCCGCAGACCGGGCGCCTTGGCGAGCAACGCCCCGAACGACGCGGTCAGCTCGATGCGGGCCAGCGGGGCGCCGAGGCAGTAGTGGATGCCGGCGCCGAAGGAGATGTGCGGGTTGTCGCGCCGGGTGATGTCGAGCCGCTCGGGGTCGGCGAACGCGGCCGGGTCGTGGTTGGCCGAGCCGAACAGCAGCGCGACCTCGCTGCCCCGCGGGATGGCCACGCCGCGCACCTCGATGTCCTCCAGCACCCAGCGCTCGAACATCTGCAGCGGGGTGTCGAAGCGCATGAGCTCCTCGACCGCGGTGCCGAGCAGCGCGGGGTCCTCGCGCAGGAGCCGCAGCTGGTCCGGGTGCTGCAACAGCGCGCGCCAGCCGTTGCCGGTCACGTTGACCGTCGCCTCGTGGCCGGCGTTGAGCAGCAGCGCGCACGTGCCGATGAGCTCGTCCTCGCTGAGCCCCTCGACCGCGGCGAGCGCGCTGACCAGGTCGTCGCGGGGGTCCTCCGTGCGGCGGCGGGCAAGCGCGCGCAGGTAGTCCGAGAACTCCTCCGAAGCGCGGACCGCCGCCTGCGCCGTCTCGCGGGAGGGGTTGAGCTCGTACATCCCGCAGATCGCCGCCGACCAGGGCCGCAGCTTGGGCCGGTCGGCCTCGGGCACGCCCAGCAGCTCCGCGATGACGGTCACCGGCAGCGGCTCGGCGACCTGCGCGATGAGGTCGCCGCCGCCCTGCGCCACGAACGCGTCGACGAGGTCGTCGGCGAGGCGCTGCACGACCGGCCGCAGCGCCTCGACCCGCCGCGGGGTGAACGCCTGCGAGACCAGCCGCCGCAGCCGGGTGTGGTCGGGCGGCTCGCGGTCGAGCATGCCGTTGTCGTTGAGGGTCCAGAACGGCTCCTGGTAGTCCGGCGGCGCCGTGCGGCCCATCTCCTCGTGGGTGCTGACGTGCAGGTAGCTGCGGCCCAGGCGCCGGTCGCGCAGCAGGGCGTTGACGTCCTCGTGGCGCGAGACGAGGTACTGCCGGCTGGGCTCGAACCAGCGGACCGGGGACTCCTCGCGCAGCCGGGCGTAGGCCGGGTACGGCCGGGCGACGAAGTCCGCGGACCACGGGTCGAACTCGTCCGTCATACGTCTGTCACCCGGATGCCGGCGTGCGCTTTGTAACGCTTGTTGATGGCGATGAGGTTCGCGGTGAGCGCCTCGATCTGCCCGGCGTTGCGCAGCCGCCCGGCGAACACCCCGCGCATGCCCGCGATCCGCCCGGCGAGGGCCTGGACCTGCAGCGCCGCGTCACGGTCGTCGCCGAGCACGAGCACGTCGAGGTCGACCGCGTCCACCTCGGGGTCGGCCAGCAACACCGCGCTGACGTGGTGGAACGCCGCGCACACCCGCGACTCGGGCAGCAGCGTCGCGGCCTGCTCGGCGGCGCTGCCCTCCTCGACGCGCAGCGGATACGGCCCCTGCTTGTCGAAGCCGAGCGGGTTCACGCAGTCGACCACGATCTTGCCGGCCAACTGCGGCGACAGCTCGGCCACGGTCGCCCTGTGCCCCTCCCACGGCACCGCGATGACGACGACGTCGGCCCCGGCCGCGAACACGTTGTCGCCGCCGCTGACGGTGCCCGCCGCGACGCCCGGCAGCGCGCCCAGCTCCACGGCCGCCTGCTCGCCGCGCTCGGTGGACCGGGAGCCGACGAGGACCCGCTGTCCGGCGCGGGCGAAGCGGTAGGCGAGGCCGCGGCCCTGCGGCCCGGTGCCACCGATGATGCCGACGGACAGGCCCGAGACGTCGGGCAGCGCGATGTGGTCGTAATTCATGCCTACTGTTGTACCTCCTGGAAGACGACCCTCCGCCTGGCCGGGTCGGCTTCGGTGAGCCGAACCGCTATCCGCTCGCCCAGCGGCAGCGCCTCGCCCTCGCACCGCGCCCGCACCGGCGGCTCGTCGACGGCGATGTCGGCCCGGTGCCTGGCCCGGTCGACGTCGAGCACGGCGGCCTCGAAGATCTCGCCCACCCGCCCCTGCAGCAGCGTCGCCTCCACCAGGTCCACGGCGCCGCGCTCGGCCGCCCCGGCGACCCGGTCGGTGCGGGTCATCACCTCCGGCAGCTTCGGCAGGGCCTCCCGCGCCCACGAGGGGACCTCGGCGCCCGCGTGCAGCGCCAGGCACACCTCGGTGACGTAACGGTCGGCCAGACGGCGCAGCGGGGCCGTCACGTGGGCGTACGGCGCGGCGACGGCGGCGTGCAGCGGCTGCTCGGGCGCGGCGCCGTCGAACGGTGTGTAGCCGGCCCCGCGCATCATCTCGGCGGCCTGGTCCAGCAGCGCGGCGGCCCGCGGCTGGGCCGGGTCGAGGGACGCGATGAGCTCTCCCGGGGTGGCTGCGTCCGGCCACGGTACTTCCAGTGCCTTCGCCGCCAGCCGCAGCGCCTCGACGGTCTCGGCCGGCGCGGGCGGCATGGTCCGCAGCAGCCCGACGCCGCCGTCCAGCATGATGCGCGCGGCCGCCATGCCGGTCAGCAGCGAGATCTGGGCGTTGTACTCCTCGACCAGGACCGGCGCGCGCAGCGTGAGCCGCCACCCGTCGCCGTCCGGCTCGATCTCCTGCTCGGGCATCGGCAGGTTCACGGCCCCGCGCCGGAGCCCGAGGTCGACCAGCAGCTTGCCGACCTCGGGCAGCAGCGCGATCGACGGGTGGAGCCGGCCCTCGTCGGCGTCGCGCTGCACCGACTCGTAGTCCAGCTTGGCCCGGCTGCGCACCCGCGCCCGGCCGACCTCGGTCCCGACCGTCGCCCCGGTCGCGTCGAGGTCGATCGTCCACAGCACGGCGGGCCGCTCCTCGTCCGGCAGCAGGCTCGCGGCGGCCTCGCTGAGGACCTTGGGATGCAGCGGTACCTTGCTGTCGGGCAGGTACACCGTCTGGCCCCGCTCCCAGGTTTCCCGCTCCAGCACCCCACCGGGCTCGACGAACGCGGCGACGTCCGCGATCGCGTAATGCACCCGGTAGCCGGTCTCGGTTGTGAGCAGCAGCAGCGCCTGGTCCAGGTCCCTGGAGGTGGGCGGGTCGATGGTGACAAGCTCGAGGTCGCTCCGATCGGGCCAGTCGCCGAAGCTCTTCCCGGCGGCGGCCCGGGCCTCCTGCTCGGCCTCGGCGGAGAACGCGGCAGGCAGCTCGAGCTCGGCTCGCAGCGCACTGAAGTCGATACGGGGCGCAACAACACGGCGGGCGGTCACGGATCAGTCATATCAGCAAGCCCCAACCGCTCCCCTCCGGCGAAAGGTTCGAACCATCCACCGGGCGACGCGGACGTAGAAACGCGACGGCCGGCCCCGCCCCGGGTTGGGGTGGACCGGCCGTCGGGTGCACCGGGTTACGGACGGGCGAGGCTCGCCCAGTCCTCCGCGGTCATGCTGGCCGCCTCCTCCGGGTTGTTGCCGTTCTCGCGGCCGGGGATGGCCTCCGCGGCCGCGCCACCGGCGGCGGTGGTGTCCTCGTTGGTCGCGGACTCGGCCGCCGGGGTCAGGCCGCCCTCGGAGACCGCCGCCGGCGTGGTGACCGGCTCGGTCGGCTCTGGGGTGGCCGTCTCCGGGGTGATGGCCGGGGCCGTGGCCGCCGACTCGGTCGCGGCCGTGGCCGGCTCGGTCGCGGCCTTGCGGGCCGTCGACTTGGCGGCCGTGGCCTTGGTCGCGGCCTTCGCCGGCGTGGCCTTCGTGCCCGCCGCCTTCGCCGCCTTCGTCGCGGCCCGCGTCGCCCGGGTGGCCTTCGCCGGGGCCGCCTTCTCCGCCGCATTCGTCACGGTCGCCTTGGTGGCGGTGGCCTTCGTCGCGGTGGACTTGGCCGGGGTCGCCTTCGTGGCGGTGGACTTGGCCGGTGCGGCCTTCGTCGCGGCCGCCTTGGTGACGGTCGCCTTCGTCGCGGTGGACTTCGCGGGCGCGGCCTTCGTCGCGGTGGACTTGGCCGGGGTCGCCTTCGTGGCGGTGGACTTGGCCGGTGCGGCCTTCGTCGCGGCCGCCTTGGTGACGGTCGCCTTCGTCGCGGTGGACTTGGCCGCCTTGGTGGCGGTGGCCTTCGTCGCGGCCGCCTTGGCCGGGGCCGCCTTGGCGGTCTTGGCCGGGGCCGCCTTCGCCGCTGCCTTCGTCACCTTGGCCGCCGTCGACTTCGCGGCCGTGGCCTTGGTCGCGGCCTTCGTCGGCGTGGCCTTCGTGCCCGCCGCCTTCGTCGCGGCCGCCTTCGCCGCGGTGGACTTCGCCGCGGTGGACTTCGCCGCGGTGGACTTCGCCGCCGACTTCGCCGGAGCCGCCTTGGCCGTGGTCTTGGCCGCCGCCTTCGTCGCGGTCGACTTCGCGGCCGTCGACTTGGTGGCCTTCGCCGGAGCCGCCTTGGCCGTGGCCTTCGTGGCCTTGGCCGCCGTCGACTTCGCCGCCTTGGCCGCCGTGGTCTTCGCCGTGGTGGCCTTCGCCGGAGCCGACTTCGCCGCCGTGGCCGCCGTCGACTTCGCCGCGGTGGCCTTCGCCGCCGACTTGGCCGGAGCCGCCTTCGTCGCCGCCTTCGCCGTCTTGGCCGCCGTGGTCTTCGCCGCGGTCGCCTTCGCCGGAGCCGCCTTCGCCGCCGACTTCGCCGCCGTGGCCGCCGTCGACTTCGCCGCAGTGGTCTTCGCCGGAGCCGCCTTCGCCTTGGCCGCCGTGGCCTTCGCCGCCGACTTCGTCGCCTTGGCCGCCGTCGACTTGGCCGCCGTGGTCTTCGCCGCGGTCGCCTTCGCCGCCGACTTCGTCGCCTTGACCGCCGTCGACTTCGCCGCCGTGGTCTTCGCCGCGGTGGCCTTCGCCGCCGACTTCGCCGGAGCCGCCTTCGACGCCGCCGACTTCGCGGTGGTCGCCTTCGTCGCCGACTTCGCCGGGGTCGCCTTGGCCGTGGCCTTCGCGGCCGTGGTCTTGGCCGCCGCGGTCGTCTTCTTGGCGGCCGCCGACGTAGCGGTGGCGGCCTTCTTGGCTGCGGCCTTCACCGCCGTGGTGGCCTTCGCGGCCGTCTTCTTCGCCGCCGGGGTCGCGGTCTTGGACGCCGCGGCCGTGGTGGACTTGGCCGTGCTCGCGGCCGGCGTCGCGGTCTTGGCGGCGGTCTTGCGGGCAGCCGGCGTGGCCGCCTTCGACGCCGCGGTCGACTTGCGGACCGACGGAGTGGCCGCCGAACCCGAGGCCGCCGTCGACTTACGCGCCGCCGGAGCCGCCTGCGAAGCCGCAGCGGACTTGCGGGTCGACGGAGTGGCCGCCGAACCCGAGGCCGCCGTCGACTTGCGCGCCGCCGGGGCCGCCTCCGAGGCCGCGGTGGACTTGCGGGTCGACGCCGCGGTGGCCGGCTTGCCTGCCGCCGGGGTCGCCGTCTTCGTGGTCGTCTTCGACGCCGCCGGGGCGGCCGTCTTCGACGTGGTGGACTTGGCCGTCGTCTTGGACGCGGCCGGGGTGGACGTGGCGGCCTCGGCCGGCTTGCTCGCCGCCGGGGTCGCCGTCTTCGACGCCGTCTTGCGAGCGGTCGTGGTGGCCGCTGGCGTCGACGGCTTGCGGGCGGAGCCCGCCTTGGCGGCCGTGGCCGCGGTGTCGTTCGCGGCCGGGGCGACCGCTGTCGTGGTCGTGCGGCGCGGGGAGGCCGCCGCCACCGTCTTGCGAGCCCTGGCGGGGGCCTGTTCTGTCGTCGCGGCGGGGGCTTCCGTCGCGTTCGTCGCGGCCGCGCGCGCTGCGGCCGATCTCGTGGTGGCCCTCTTTGCTGCGGCCATCGTGGTCCTCCTGGAGGAGTTCTCCCGCATCCTGCGGGATGTTCGCGGTTGGGTTGTGCGGGTGGAACCGGAATCTTCGGGGGCCGGCAGGTCCTGGAGCGGTTCGCGGTCGCTCCGGGGGCTCCGGCGTGCTGCTAGTGCTTGCCTTCCCACCGTTCGTCCTCGGCGTCCCACGCTTCGTTGCGTTCCTGGACTTTAGCGAGTGCCTGCTCGGCTTCCGTCGCCGACGCATAGGGGCCGAGGCGATCCCTTCCGGGGCACATGTTCGCCTCGGACTCGACCCGTTGGTGAGAAAGGCACCAGTAGTACCGCTCAGCACCGCTGCTGCTCATGACATCACTGTGCACCGCAAATGAAACACGCGCCACCGAAACCGGCAAATAGCTTGTTGAGATTCCACATTAGACGCAACCGGCCGACACCGGTCGCGGGCACACTCCGGGGTCGGATCGGCCGCCGCGGGGCCGGCCCGCGGACCGCCGGATGCCTTGCGGGGCAACGGTTTCACGATCATGAGGGTGGGAGCAATTCCCCTGTCGGCGGCGGGAGTTGTACAGGTGGCGTGTGGCCACGGTCACCCGAGGGTGAGCCGAACGGAGGAAGAAAAATCGGGTCGACCGGCGGAGGGGCTCCGCCCTCGTACGGGGGCGAACGAGGATCGTCCACCATGGACAGGCCCCTGCCCCGTGGACCGCGGCGGCGGTCAGTGAAAGGCTCACGGCACCGAACCCGTGCCGCGCGAAGCCACCCGGAACCCCGAAGCCACCCCGGGGGCCCACGGCACGTCCGAGCCCTGCGGAGGCCGCCACGCCGCACGGAGCCAACCCCGGCACTCACCGCACCCCCGGCCCCGCGGAGGCCGCCGCACCGCACGAAGCCAACCCCGGCACCTACCAAACCACCGGACCCGCCCAGGCCCCCGCGCCGCACCAAACCAACCCCGGCACCCACCGCACCCTCGGCCCCTCACAGGCCGCCGGGCCGCATGAAGCCAACCCCGGCACCCACCAAACCACCGGACCCACCCAGGCCACCGCACCGCACGGAACCAACCCCGGCACCTACCAAACCACCGGACCCACCCAGGCCACCGCACCGCACGAAGCCACCCGTAAACCCGCGGGGCGCGAAGACATCCGGTCGTCCTGTGCATCGCCGGCTCGGCGGACTCCGTGGACGTGGCCGGCACCTGCGCGACGGCCGGGGCGAGCGGGCGGAGGCACATGCGGTACGACTCCATGAAACGGCGGCAGCCTGCTCCCCGAGGTGCCGATGAGGCCTGCGGCGGACGGCCTGGGGTACGAGGACGCTTTTTCGGGACGGGGCCGATCCCGTGGCGGGGGCGGATGGGGTCTGCGGGACAATCGGGTCGTGAGCCTCCATGCCGCTGACCTGCCCGGCGTTCTCGCCGTCACTCCGTTGACCTCGCCGCCCGACGTCACGATGCGCCCGCCGGGCTCGAAGAGCATCACCAACCGCGCGCTGATCTGCGCCGCGCTCGCGCCCGGGCGCAGCACGCTGACCGGCATGCTGTTCGCCGACGACACGCACGCGATGCTCGGTGCGGTGCGGGCGTTGGGCGCGGCGGTCGAGGTCGACGAGGCGGCCAAGACGGTGTACGTCGACGGCGTCGACCCGCGCACCGCGACCGGCGAGATCCGCATCGACGCCCGCCAGTCCGGCACCACCGGCCGCTTCGCCCTGCCGGCCGCGGCGCTGCGCCCGGCGCGCGGGATCGTCGACGGCTCGCCGCAGCTGCGCGCGCGGCCGTTCGCGGTGCTCGTGGACGCGCTGCGCGAGCTCGGCGCGACGGTCGAGGACCTGAGCGAGCCCGGATACCTCCCGCTCGCCGTGACCGGGCCGGTCGCGGGCGGCAAGGTGGCGCTGCCGGGGCACATCTCCAGCCAGTACCTCTCCGGCCTGCTGATGGCCGGGCCACTGATGGCCGACGGGCTGACGGTGGAGCTCACCTCGCCGCTGGTCTCCGTGCCCTACGTCGAGGCGACCACCGCGGTCATGGCCGCGTTCGGGGTCACGGCCGAAGGCCTGCACGTTCCCCCGGGGGCGTACCACGCGACCGAGTACGACATCGAGCCGGACGCGAGCGCCGCCTCGTACCTGCTCGCCGCGGCCGCCATCACCGGCGGCCGGGTGAGCGTCGAGGGCCTGGGCACCCGCAGCCTGCAGGGCGACGTGCGCTTCGCCGACGCGCTGGAGCGCATGGGCGCGCGGGTCGAGCGGACCGAGCGCAGCATCACGGTGACCGGCACCGGTGAGCTGCACGGCATCGACATCGACATGGCCGACATCTCCGACACCGCGCAGACCCTCGCCGCCGTGGCCGTCTTCGCCGACTCCCCCACCCGGGTCACCGGCATCGGGTTCATCCGGCGCAAGGAGACCGACCGCATCCGGGCGGTCGTGACCGAGCTGCGCCGGGCCGGGCTCGACGCGGTCGAGGAGGAGGACGGCTTCGTCGTCAATCCGGGCCCGCCCGCGCCGACGGCGTTCGACACGTACGACGACCACCGCATGGCGATGAGCCTGGCGCTGATCGGCCTGCGCTCGCCCGGGATCGAGATCCGCGACCCGCGGTGCGTGGCGAAGACGTACCCGGCCTACTTCGAGGATCTGTCCCGCCTCGCGGGGTAGCGGCGGTAGGCGCCCGCCCCGACGAGGGGCGGGCGCGCCACGCCTTACACCGGCACGAACAGCAGGCCCTCCCAGCTGCCCGGGCCGGTGCCGGTGGCCTTCATCTCCTGGTACTGCTGGCCGGTGTAGTCGACGCGGCAGGTGAAGTAGGTGCCCTTGGAGACGTTGCGCAGGTAGTACTTGCCGTCGTCGCTCCAGACGTCGAACGTCTCCCAGGCGTCGACCCACTCGCCGCGCCCCCGCAGCATGCCGAAGTCGCGGCCGCCGAGCGCGTAGTCCGCGGTCACCAGGTATCCCGACGGGGCCATGATGTAGACGGTGTGCCCGCCGTCGTTCGAGCAGATCTCGAACTGCTCCCAGCCGCCGACGTCGATCGGCAGGGTCCGCGCCCGCAGCATGTTGTGCCGGTTGCCGCCGTACGCCTGCTCCTCGGAGATGTAGCGGCTCGTGGCGGTGCTCATGATGTGGTACTTGCGGCAGTACGCGAGCCCCGGAACGCTCGTGCCCTCGAAGCCCGCGACGGCGTCTCCGTCGCCGGTGCGCGGCAGCGCGGGGGTCGCCCCGGTCATGTCGATCCGGGCGGACTGCAGCCCGCTTGCGCTGCCGGTGCCGGGCCGCACCGGGTCGTTCTCCCCGGCTCGCGCGATGGCGATGGGCGTCACGACGACGGCCGCGACGACGGCGGCCACCAACACGACAAGACTCCTGCGCGGCACCTGAAACGCTCCGTTTCCCCGAATGGTGCGCCGGCCGTGGCGGCGGCCGGCGGCGGCCATTTCGGCCGCAATGCGGAGAATGCTCGGCTACCCGATCGAAGTCGGTCAAGGAGCCAAAGCCGTTCTTAAAAGTCCCTTCAGCGCCCCATTCATCGCGCTACGCAACGAAATCGGCGCTTCTACAACCCGGCCTGACGTCCGGCCCGGGGCCGTCAGGCGACGAAGGTCCTGTGGTCCGCCGCGGGCAGGGAGAGTCCTCGACAGGTGTCGTTCGAGTAGGCGGTCGGGTGGGCCTGACCGTCGTCTGTGGTGAGCGGGATGAGGCCCAACTGGAGGCGGAGCGCAACGGACCATCTACGCCGGGCACCCGCTGGAACCGTCGACCGGTCGCGTGGAGCACCCGGCCGCCGTCGCTGTCGATCCTGCGGTGGACTGGACAGCGAAGGTGACGTGCGACCGCCGGCGCTCACGGCGCCGATGCCGGGGCAGGTCCGTGTCGCTGGCCTCCACCCGGCGGGTCCGGCTGCGAGCGATCCGACCCGCGAGTCACCACAAACGGACGATAACCATTATTCTTCGCAAATCGCTGTGACAAGGCGGTGCGCCGGCTTGCCGGAGTTCAACGAAGATTGGTTCGTCGTGGTTCACGATCTCTTGCGGCAGACCGTCCGGGTGCTGCCCGGCGGATTCAGCACGCCGTACACGTTGGCGCTGACCGGCTCCGGCACCGTCGCGGTGAGCGCCCAGCACGCGGGAGAACCAGGCGTGTGGCTCTGCTCGAAGGGCCCGGACACGGATCACGGCAGGCCGAAGAGGCTCCGAAAGGGATTTCCGCCACGCGGCGTGCTCCACCGGCCGCCCGGTGCAGAAGTGCACCACCTTGAGCGCCAAGGCGTTGACCGCGGCTTGTTCGGGTGCCGGTACGGTGCTCCGGTGAACACCCGGCGGGCCAACCCGTGGGTCCTCGGCACCGCTGCCGCGCTCCTGCTGCCGCTGCTGTGCTGCGGCGGGCCGATCGCGGCCGCCAAGCTTTCCGAGTTCGTTTGCAGACATAGGGTCGAGACCGCCCGCAAGACCGTACGGACCGACAGCCAGCCGATCCGGGCTGAGCTCGCACCGCTCGGCGGGGCAGCCGAGGTGCACTGGGTTCTCGACCCCAACCGCAGCTGCGATGTCCTGCCCGTGCCCGGCACCGACCGCGACTACCAGTACGGCGTCGTCAAGATCGACCCGGTGAAGGCCAGCGACCTGGCCGGCCGCTACGCCGGGTGGGAAACGGTCAGGCTGGATGCGATATTCGGCGACGGTGGTCCGCTGTCGCCGTACATCCCGAGCGGAGGCACCTGGCAGCACGTCGACGAGCTCGACACACAGTTCGTCGGGGCACATTCCGGCGAGGAGGCCTCGTACTACGTAAACGTCGACAAGGCGACGGTGATGTTCAGTTCCCGCGCCGACCACGGCTGACGCGAGCACGGCGATCAGCACGGTGCGACGGACGAGTCGACCTGTACGCCGGGTTCTGTCCCTGCCTGGCGGCAGGGGGCGGCCATCCATCTCGGCCTGCCGTTGCCGGCAGGCTCCAGCGGTCCACCCGCAGGCTCGGGCGGGCCGCCCTCGAACGCCTGCGCAGGCCGGGCCCGTGGGCGCCGGCCCTTTTGACCTTGCTCCGGGTGGGGTTTACCGAGCCGCCCCGGTCGCCCGGGGCGCTGGTGGGCTCTTACCCCACCGTTTCACCCTTGCCTACCACCGTAGGCGGTCTGTTCTCTGTGGCACTGTCCCGCGGGTCGCCCCGGGTTGCCGTTAGCAACCACCCTGCCCTGTGGAGCCCGGACGTTCCTCGGCGATGCTCAACACACCGACGCGGCCGCCCGGTCGACTCGTCCGTCGTGCTGACTATGGTAATCGGACCATGGACCTCGCCGACATCGCACTGCTCTGCGTGGCCGGGCTGGCGGCCGGGACGGTCAACGCGATCGCCGGCGGCGGGTCGCTGATCACGTTTCCGGCGCTGATCGCGACGGGGCTGCCGCCGGTGGCGGCGAATGTGACGAACACCACTTCCGTGTTCCCGGGGTACCTCGCGTCGGTGTACGGCAGCCGGGCCGACCTCACGCGCACGCACCTGCCGCGGCTGATCCCGACGGCGGTCGTCGCGGCCGGGCTCGGGTGCGCGCTGCTGCTGCTCACGCCGGCCCGGGCGTTCGACTACGTGGTCCCGTTCCTGGTGCTCGCGGCGGCGGGGGTGCTCGCGTTCCAGGACCGGCTGCGGCGGCTCGTCGGGCATCCCCGGGAGATGTCCGCGCGCAAGCAGCGACTGGCACTGCACGCGATGGTGTTCGCCGGGTCGGTGTACGGCGGGTACTTCGGTGCCGCGCTCGGCGTCATGCTCGTCGCGGCGCTCGGGCTGGTGCTGGACGAGTCCATGGCGCGCGTCAACGCGCTGAAGAACGTCATCTCGGCCGTCGGCGGGCTCGTCGGGGTGCTCGCGTTCGCGCTGTTCGGGCCGGTCGACTGGGCCGACGTGGCCGTGGTGGCGCCGGCCGCGCTCGTCGGTGGCTACGCCGGCGCCCGGCTGGCCCGCCGGCTGCCAAGCGCCGTGCTCAAGGCGCTCATCGTCGTGTTCGGCACCGTGGTCGGCCTCGTGTTGCTGTACAGAGCCTTCTTTTAGGAAAGGTGCCCCGTCTCGTTGACCGAGCGGACCGCGACCCCGCCGTCGGGCCAGGAGTCGACGAGCGAGATGCCGGCGGGGTCGAGGTAGAGGCGGAAGAGGAACGAGTCGCTCGCGGCCAGCGCGTCGCGCAGCATCAGCTTGATCGGGGTCACGTGGCTGACGACCGCGATCTGCCGACCGGCGAAGCGGTCCTGCAGCGAGCGCGCCGCGCGGCGCACGCGCATGGCGACCTGCTGGAACGACTCGCCGCCCGGGGGCGCGACGGCGGTGGAGGCGAGCCAGCGGTCCTGCTCGGCGGCGTAGCGCTCGCGGACCTCGGCGTAGGTCAGGCCCTCCCACTCGCCGAAGTCGCACTCGATGAGGTCGTCCTCGACGATCAGCGGCACGTCGCCGAGGGCCGCCGCGGTCTCGAGGCAGCGCTTGAGCGGGGAGCTGACGACCGCCGCGAGGTCGGGGGCGTGCGCGCGAGCCCGGGCGGCGGCCCGGGCGGCCTGCTCGTGCCCGAGCGGGGACAGCGGGATGTCGCCGCGGCCCGAGTAACGCTTCTGGGCCGTGTAGGGGGTCTCGCCGTGGCGGATCACCACCATCCGCAGCGGGGATCCGCTCGCCGGCGGGGACCAGGATCGCGCGGGCTCCGCCTTGCCGTCCATGGCGGCGTTGGCCAGGCGGTCGGCGTCCTGGTTGCGCTCGCGGGGAATCCACGCGTATCGCACCAGGGCGAAGCCCTGCGCGAGGCCGCGCGCCTCCTCGGCGAGGGGGCGCAGGCCGGGGTGCTTGATCTGCCAGCGGCCCGCCATCTGCTCGATGACGAGCTTGGAGTCCATGCGGACGTCGACCTCGTCGGCGCCGAGCTCGCGGGCGGCCTTCAGCCCGGCGATGAGCCCCGAGTACTCGGCGACGTTGTTCGTCGTCACCCCCAGCGCCCCGAGGCGCTCGGCGAGGACGGCGCCGGACTCGTCGCGCACGACCGCGCCGTAGCCGGCCGGGCCGGGGTTGCCGCGCGATCCCCCGTCGGCCTCGATGGTCACCCGCATGCGGCTACAGCCCCGACTCGCTGGTGCGCACCAGGATACGCCGGCACTCCTCGCAGCGCACGACCTCGTCCACGGCGGCGGCCCTGACCCGGGCCTTGTCGCCGCCGGCGAGCTCGATGCGGCAGCCCTCGCAGCGGCCCTGGCGCAGCATCGCCGCGCCGATGCCGCCGCTGCTCTCGCGGATCTTGTCGTAGAGGCCGACCAGGTCCGCGGGGAGGTCGGCGGCGAGCGGCCGCCGGCCGGCCCGGCGGAACTCCTCGTCCTTGGCGATCGCGGCGAGGGCCTCGTCGCGGCGGGTCTCGGCGGCGGCGCGGGTGGCGCGGGCCGACTCCAGGGTGCCGACGATCTCGTCGAGGGCGGCCTGGGCGGTCTCGCGCTGCTCCATGAGCTCCAGCTCGGCGTCCTCGAGCTCGGACTGGCGCCGGTTGAGCGTGGCGATCTCGTGCTGCAGGGCCTCGAGCTCGCGGGACGGGCCGGTGCCGGCGTCGAGGCGGGACTGGTCCTTGTCCTTGCGGGTGCGGACCTGCTCGACGTCCTTCTCGAGCCGGTCGATGTCGCGGTCGAGGTCGTCGACGGCGACCTGGGCGCGGACGCGCTGATCCTCCATCGTGGACAGCTCGCGGGCCAGCCGGTCGAGCTCGGCGTGCTCGGGCAGGGCCTTGCGCTTGTGCGCGAGCTGGGTCAGCGCGATGTCGATCGCCTGCAGGTCGAGCAGACGGCGCTGGGCTTCCGGATCGGCCTTCACGAGTGGTTATCCTCCAACAGGACCCAGGGTGAGGTGTCCACATCGGACACGATGGTCTCCACGCCGGCCTCGGCGCGCAGGAACGCCGCGACGTCGTCCAGCCAGGGCCGCTCGGACGCCCAGTGGGTGACGTCGACGAGGGCCGGCCCGCCGCCGGCCAGGTGCTCCTGCGCCGGATGGTGGCGCAGATCCGCGGTCAAGTATGCGTCAACGCCCGCCCGGGCGGCGTCGGCCAGGAACGCGTCACCCGCCCCGCCGGACACCGCGACCGTCTCCACCCGCGCGTCCGGCGATCCGGCCGCGCGTACTCCCGCGGTGCTCCTGGGCAGTTTCGCCGCGGCGTGGGCGGCGAACTGGGCCAGGGTCATCGGCTCGGGGAGCCGTCCGACGCGCCCGTGACCGCGCTCGGGCGCCTTGGGATCGGGGCGCAGCGGTTGTACGTCGCGCAGCCCGAGGACCTCCGCCAGCGCGTCGGACACGCCCGGCCGGGCGACGTCGCCGTTGGTGTGCGCGGTGTACAGCGCGATGCCGGACCGGATCATGCGGTGCACGATCCGGCCCTTGTACGTCGTCGGCGCGACGCTGGAGACTCCGCGCAGCAGCAGCGGGTGGTGCGTGAAGACCAGCTGCGCGCCGGCCGTCTCCGCCTCGTCGACGACCGCGGGGTCGCAGTCGACGGCGAGCAGGACCCGGGTGACGTCCGAGTCCGGGTCGCCGAGGACGAAACCGACGCGGTCCCAGTCCTCGGCCCAGGCGGTCGGGTATCGCTGCTCCAGCACTTCGATCAGATCGGCGAGGCGCACGGCGTAACGTTAGTCCACCGCCCCGCCCCCGGTGTCGCGCTGGGCCCGCACCGACGGGTGCCGCTCGAGGGTGTCGAGGGGCAGTTGCCACGGGAAGTCGTCGCGGGTCTCGCCGAGGCCGGGCTGGTGCAGCTGGAGGACGTCGTCGCCGTAGATGACGGTGACGCCCCAGGAGCGCAGCTTCGCGATCGACTCGCCGAAGGCGGGGTGGGCCGCCATGGCGCGGTTGGTGTAGGGCACCGCCACGATCGGCAGCCCGAGCCCGAGCCCCTCGACGACGAGGCCGAGCGCGAGCGTGTCGGCGATGCCGGCCGCCCACTTGTTGGTGGTGTTGACGGTTGCCGGCGCCACGATCATGGCCTCGGCGGCCGGCAGGACGTCGGGGTCGCCGGGGTACTTGTAGCGGTGGCGGACCGGGTGCCCCGTCTGCTTGACGAGGGCCGGGAGGTCGAGCCACTTGAGGGCGTCGGGCGTGGCGACCACGCAGACGTCCCAGCCCCGCTCCTGCGCGAGCGAGACCAGCTTGCCAACGCCCTGGGCGGCCGGTGAGCCACACACGATGGCGTACAGAACGGGTCCGGACATGTCCGTATTGTGCCTAGTGGCGCAAAGCCATATGGCTCAGACTCCAACACTCATGTGCTCGGCGAGCTCGGCGACCGGGGCCGACGGTGTGCCCCGGGTGCGGCGCAGGACGTCGCTGAGCACCTCGCGGGCCAGCGGCCGGCAGCGGATCTCCGAAGGCGCGAGCCGGTCGCCCTCCAGCAGCATCTCGCTGGCCATGCCGATGTCGCCGACGAGCGCCTGGGCGCGGGCCTGGTCGAGGAAGTGGTGGGCGCGCCGCTCCGGCAGCAGCGAGCTGAACCCGCCGGCATCCAGACACTGGTGTACCTCCACGGCCACCCGCCCCTCGCCGAGCTCGACGGCGGCGGCGGCCCGGTGCAGCTGCACGTTGGTCGGGCCGAAGCAGGTCCAGTAGAAGTTGGCGTCGCCCTCCAGGCCCCGGGCCGCGTCCTCGGCGGCGGTCAGCAGGTCCCGCGCGGTCGCGCTGTCGCCGATGCGCGCGGCGGCCATCGCGCCCTGCAGCAGCAGCTGGCCGTAGACCGACAGGCGTTCGGGCGAGCAGTCGTTGCCGTTGGCGCCGGGCGCCAGCCGGTTGGCGATGTTGACGTTGATCTCCAGCGCGGGGCGGGCGCGGCCGAGCGAGAGCAGCGCCGCGGCGACCCGGGTGGTGGCGGTGCCGGCCAGCAGCTGGTCGTCGGCGCGCTGCGACACGGCGATCGAGCGGTCGGCGGCGAGCCAGGACAGCTCGTGCTCGCCGAGCTTGCGCAGGGCCGAGGAGGCGATCTGATACACCTGCCCGAGCAGATGGGCGGCCTCGGCGGCGTGCGCGCCGTCGTTGTAGGCGGTGTCCGCGGCCTGGGCCTCACGCAGCAGGCGGGGCAGGGTGCGGGCGAGCGTGCCGTACTTCGCGTGCTGGTAGGACAGCCAGGCGTGGGTGACCGCCTTGCGCATCTCCGGCAGCGGGGGCGGCTCCGGCGGCGCGTAGAAGAAGGCGCTGATCTGGTCGTAACGCTCCAGCGCCGCGCGGATCTCCTCGACCTCGATCTGGTCGACGCAGTTGACGCTGTCCGGCCGCCGCTCGGGGTCCCGGCCCAGCAGGATCTGCACGTCCAGCTGGAGGACGTCGGCGATCTCGTACACGACGGAGAACTTGTCCAGCCGCCGCACGCCGCGCTCGACCTTGTCGACCCAGCTCTTGGACTTTCCGAGCCGATCGGCGAAGACCTGCTGGGACATCTTGCGCCGGTTCCGCCAGTACGCCACCCGGCGGCCGATGGGCAACTCATCCACGTCGCTCACCTCCGGAGGTCACCCGGCCGGTAGAAATCGCACGATTTGTGCGGTTCGCCCCGGCCGTCTGCTCATACGTTCCAAAGTGCAACTTGCATCCCCCGTCGCAGTTCCCAACGACGGACAACGAGTCCGGTGACGTGACGTGGTTCCGTGCACACCTTCGAGTGATCACGCCTGACAGGAGACGGTCATGCTCGCGTGGGAACGGTCGCGACTGCGTAGGGCCGCGGCCCGCTACGCCGCACACGGCTGGCCGGTCCGGCCGGGCGCCTACCTGACGGGGCGGCCCGAGGGGCGCCACGCGCGGCTGCGGCGCTTCGACTGCGGCGCGGCGGGCTGCCCCACGGTCGCCTGCCACCCGGCACCACTGCCGGTCACCGTCGGTGAGCGCGAGGTGGCCGCGCTGTGGCGGGAGCATCCGTACACGGTGCTGCTGCCCACCGGCTACGCCTTCGACGTGCTGGAGGTGCCCGGCGCCCTGGGCCGCGCGGCGCTGCTCGGCGACGGGTTCGCGGCCGCCCGCGGGCCGGTGGCCGTGTCGCCCGGGGACCGCTGGATGTTCCTGGTCCTTCCCGGCCACGGCGTACTGCCGGAGCTCGCCGCCCACGCGGGCGTGGTGCTGCACGGGCAGGACTCGTGGATTCCGGCCCCGCCCAGCCGGCAGTTCGGCGGGCGGGTGCGGTGGGAACTGCCGCCCGACGCCCACGGCTGGAAGCCCGCCGAGCCCTACGCCGTGCAGGCGCTCATGCTCGATGCCATCGGCGCGGGACCGACGGTCGCGGCGGGCCGTCGCGCTACGTGGCGCGCGGCAGCGTAATGCTGACGAGATCAACACCGGGGGCTCTTTCACGGAAAGATTCACGTGCAGAATTCGTGCCGATGCCCAACGTAACGTCGAGGTGGCCCTGGGTCGACCCTCGTAATCCGAACGAAGTACTCAAGGATGCCGGGGTGGCTACTCACAATCCGATCGTGATCTACTCTATTGGCTACTTACAACCCGATCGGGTGACGCCGGGGACCCCGGCCGGGCCTTGACATTGCCCACTCGGCCGGTCCTGCATCCTCAAACCGGAACACGGCGCTCCTCATGACCGGTTCGTTCCGGATCATGATCGCTCGTCACGCAGCGTGCTCATCGAGGGCCCGGACACGAACGGGGGCCGCGGCACCGCCGCGGCCCCCGTCTCGCTGCCGATCGCTCAGGAATCGCCGCCCGTCTCGCCGACCGGGGCCGCGTTCACGTCGTCGATCGCGTACTTCTTGGCCGCGTCCGCCGGGGCCGAGGCCGGGACCTCGCCGCGGCGGGCCAGCTGGCGCAGCGTCGCCACCACGATCGACTCGGCGTCCACGTGGAAGTGACGGCGCAGGGCGTGGCGGGTGTCGGACAGGCCGAAGCCGTCGGTGCCCAGGGACGTGAAGTCGTTGGGCACCCAGCGGGCGATCAGGTCCGGCACCGCGCGCATGAAGTCGCTGACCGCGACGACCGGGCCCGTCGTGTCCTGCAGGGCCCGGGTGACGTAGGGCACCTCGGGCTCGTCGGCCGGGTTGAGCAGGTTGTGCTCCTCGGCGCGGATCGCGTCGCGGCGCAGCTCCGTCCAGGACGTCGCGGACCACACGTCGGCCGCCACGCCCCAGTCCTCGGCCAGCAGCTTCTGGGCCTTGAGCGCCCACTGCATGCCGGTGCCGGAGGCGAGCAGCTGCGCCTTCGGGCCCTGCGCGGCCTCGGCCGCCTGGTAGCGGTACAGGCCGCGGAGCAGGCCGTCCACGTCGAGACCCGCCGGCTCGGCCGGCTGGAAGATCGGCTCGTTGTAGACGGTCAGGTAGTAGATGAGGTCCTCGGGGGCCTCGCCGTACATCCGGCCGACCGCGTTCTCCGTGATGTGCGCGATCTCGAAGCCGAACGCGGGGTCGTAGGCCACCACGGCCGGGTTGGTCGCGGCGATGAGCATCGAGTGGCCGTCCTCGTGCTGCAGGCCCTCACCGTTGAGCGTGGTGCGCCCGGCGGTGGCGCCGAGCATGAAGCCGCGGCTCATCTGGTCCGCGGCGGCCCAGATGCCGTCGGCCGTGCGCTGGAAGCCGAACATCGAGTAGAAGATGTACACGGGAATGATCGGCTGGCCGTGCGTGGCGTAGCTCGTCGCGGCCGCGGTGAACGAGGCGACGGAGCCGGCCTCGTTGATGCCCTCGTGCAGGATCTGGCCCTCGGTCGACTCGCGGTAGGACAGGAACAGCTCGCGGTCGACCGGCGTGTAGTTCTGCCCGTGCGGGGAGTAGATCTTCGCCGTCGGGAAGAGCGAGTCCATGCCGAAGGTGCGGGCCTCGTCGGGGATGACCGGCACCCAGCGCCTGCCCATGCCCTTGTCGCGCATGAGATCCTTGAGCATGCGCACGAAGGCCATCGTGGTGGCGACCTTCTGCTTGCCGGAGCCGCGCTTGATGTCGCCGTAGACGGAGCTCTCCGGCAGCTGCAGCGGGATGTGCGTGGTCCGCCGGTCGGGCACCGAGCCGCCCAGTGTCCGGCGGCGCTCGAACATGTACTCCATCTCCTCGGACTTCTCGTCCGGGCGGTAGTACGGCACCGCGTACGGGTTCTCGCCGATGGCGCTGTCGGGGATGTCGAGGTACAACCGGTCGCGGAAGTCCTTGACGTCCTGCAGGGTCAGCTTCTTCATCTGGTGCGTCGCGTTGCGGCCCTCGAAGTGCGAGCCCAGCGTCCAGCCCTTGATCGTCTTGGCCAGGATGACCGTCGGCTGCCCGGTGTGCTCCGTGGCCGCCTTGTACGCCGCGTAGAGCTTGCGGTAGTCGTGCCCGCCGCGCTTGAGGTTCCAGATCTCGTCGTCGGAGAGGTGCTCGACCATCTTGCGGGTGCGCGGGTCACGGCCGAAGAAGTGCTCGCGGACGTAGGCGCCGGACTCGGCCTTGTACGTCTGGTAGTCCCCGTCGGGCGTGACGTTCATGAGGTTGACCAGCGCGCCGTCGGTGTCGGCGGCGAGCAGCGGGTCCCACTCGCGGCCCCAGACGACCTTGATCACGTTCCAGCCGGCGCCGCGGAAGAACGCCTCGAGCTCCTGCATGACCTTGCCGTTGCCGCGGACCGGGCCGTCGAGGCGCTGCAGGTTGCAGTTGATGACGAACGTGAGGTTGTCCAGCTCCTCGCGGGCCGCCAGCCCGATGGCGCCGAGCGACTCGGGCTCATCCATCTCGCCGTCGCCGAGGAACGCCCATACGTGCTGCTGCGAGGTGTCCTTGAAGCCCCGGTTGTGCAGGTATCGGTTGAAGCGCGCCTGGTAGATGGAGTTGATGCCGCCGAGGCCCATCGAGACCGTCGGGAACTCCCAGAAGCCCGGCATGAGCCGCGGGTGCGGGTAGCTGGGCAGGCCGCCGCCGAGGCCCCGGTGCGACAGCTCCTGGCGGAAGCCGTCGAGCTGCTGCTCGCTGAGGCGGCCCTCGAGGAAGGCGCGCGCGTACATGCCCGGGGACGCGTGGCCCTGGAAGAACACCTGGTCGCCGCCGCCGGGGTGGTCCTTGCCCCGGAAGAAGTGGTTGAAGCCCACCTCGTAGAGGCTCGCGGCGCTGGCGAACGTGGAGATGTGGCCGCCCACGCCGACGTCGGGGCGCTGCGCGCGCTGCACGAGCATGGCGGCGTTCCAGCGGATGTACGCCCGGATGCGCCGCTCGATGTGCTCATTGCCGGGGAACCACGGCTCGCGCTCCGGCGGGATGGTGTTGATGTAGTCCGTGGTGGTGAGCGGCGGGACGCCGACCTGTCGCTCCCGCGCGCGCTCCAGCAGGCGGAGCATCACGTAGCGGGCGCGCTTGGCACCCCGCTCGTCGATCACACCGTCCAGCGAATCGACCCACTCGGTGGTCTCCTCGGGGTCGATGTCGGGCAGCTGGCTCGGTAGGCCGTCGCTGATCACCGGGCGCTTGCGTTCGGTGGACACAGGCGTTCCTTCTGGGTTGCTAGCGACCGGCTGGTTGCTCGGCGGAACGTCGGGCGCTGCGACCGGTCTGGGTGGCCTCGGGGTGCGGCTCGGCTGGTTCATGGCCTTCTGCGAGCCCATGTCCTATCCTGCCTGGCTTCGGTGCCCTCCGTCACGCCTACGGGACGTCAACTGCGATGCGCGACACGATACCGGCAGGTAACTTCTGTGGCTTCGCACTCTTGACGGGACGGCGACTTTGCGAGTATCTCAGGCCCGGTTGTCGGCTACCGTGCGGGCCGTGTCGGACAACTCTTCCTGGTGGCTGCTGCTGCCCTGCGGGATCGTGACGGTGGGCCTGATCGTGGCGATCGTCACGGTGATTCGCGTCGTACGCCCCGGGGCCCGCCCGGCCCCGAAGAACCCCAACGGCCCTCGGGCGGGAAACAACCGCGCGGCGGGCTCCGCGACGCACGCCGGCAGCCCGCTGGACCCCGGCTGGACGCCCGGGCCGGCGATCTTCGGATCCTTGGCATCGACGGATAATTCTGGACACTCGGGACATTCGTCGCATGATCACTGGCAGAGCCACGGCCACACGATCCACCACCACGACTCCGGCTCCTCCTGGAGCGACTCGGGATCGTCCAGCAGCGGCGACTCGGGCAGCTCCTCGAGCGACTCGGGGTCCAGCGGCAGCGACTCCGGTTCATCATCCTCCTCCTCCAGCTCGGACTGAGGCTGAAAGACTGGACCGATGCGGACGGAAGTCATCACGATCCGGACCGGCTCACGGCCGGTCGTGCGGGACATCACGCAGGAGGCGGCCAAGTTCGTCGCCAGCGAGGGCGACGGCCTGCTGCACGTCTTCGTCCCGCACGCCACCGCCGGGCTCGCCGTCATCGAGACCGGGGCGGGCAGCGACGACGACCTGCTCACCGCGCTGGACGACGTGCTGCCGGCCGACGAGCGCTGGGCGCACCGGCACGGCTCCCCCGGCCACGGCCGCGATCACGTGATGCCGGCGTTCGTCGCGCCGTACGCCACCCTGCCCGTCATCGGCGGCCGGATCGCCCTGGGCACCTGGCAGTCGATCTGCCTGGTCGACCCCAACGGCGACAACGCCACCCGCCAGGTCCGCCTGAGCTTCCTGCCGGGATGAACGTTTCGCACAGAATGCTGAGTGAACCGTGTGTCGGCGCGCCCGCAGAGGGCCCCCGCGTAAGGATTGAACCGTGATCGAGCGCCGAGTCGCCGTCGTGTTCCTCGTCGACCCCGAGGGGCGCGTGCTCATGCAGCACCGTGACCGGCACGCCAAGGTGTCGCCGAACCAGTGGGCGATGCCCGGCGGCAAGATCGAGGACGGCGAGTCGCCGCAGGAGGCCGCCCGCCGCGAGGTGCGCGAGGAGACCGGGCTGGACGCGGGTCCCATCGTGCCGTACACCGTGCGCACCCGCCCCTCGGTGACCACCGCGGACGGCGAGGTCGAGATGCACGTCTTCTGCGGCCCCACCGACGCCGCCCAGGCCGACGTGGTCGTGGGCGAGGGGCAGGCCATGGTGTTCCTCACACCCGAGGAGGCCCTCCGGCTCGACCTCGGCGTGACCGCGGCGCTGCTGCTGCCCGGGTTCCTGGCCTCGCCTCAGTACCGGACGCTGGCCGAGCGGTAGGGGCGGGAGGGGCGTTGACGGGGCGAATCGCCGGGTGCACCTGATGCGGGTGGCATCTGGTGACCGTTTTCGGCCATGCTGTCGAGCGTGACCACTCCTCAGGATCTCGACGAGCGGTTCCGTGCCGAGCTCGCCGGGCTCGTCGCCGCGACGTCCCAGAAGGACCTCGACGAGCCTGTCCGCGAGGACACCGCGCTGACCGGGGAGCAGGCGCGGGCGCTCTACGACGCCCAGTGCACGAGCCGCCACCTGGACCTGGCCGCGCGCTGGCTGCGCACCTTCGACGCCGGGTACTACACCATCGGATCGTCGGGCCACGAGGGCAACGCCGCGGTCGCGGCGGCGCTGCGCCCGACCGACCCGGCGCTGCTGCACTACCGCTCCGGCGGGTTCTACTGTATGCGCGGCGCCCAGGTGGCCGGCAGCGACCCGATCCGCGACGTGCTGCGCGGGGTGGTCGCCTCGGCCAAGGAGCCGATCGCCGGCGGCCGGCACAAGGTCTTCGGCCACGCCGACCTGCACGTGATCCCGACGACCTCGACGATCGCCTCGCACCTGCCGCGGGCCGTCGGGGTCGCCTACGCGCTGGGCCGCGGCAAGCGCCTCGACCCGCCCGGCGGCGGTCACGGCTGGCCCTCCGACGCGCTCGTCGTGTGCTCCTTCGGCGACGCCTCCGTCAACCACGCCGCCGCCACCGCCGCGTTCAACACCGCCGGCTGGTGCGACCACATCGGCCTGAAGCTGCCGCTGCTGCTGGTGTGCGAGGACAACGGGCTGGGCATCAGCGTGCGCTCCCCCGAGGGCTGGGTCGCCGCGGCCCTGTCCAGCCGCCCGGGGCTGCGCTACTACGCCGCCGACGGCTGCGACACCGCCGAGACGTACGACCGGGCCGCGGAGGCCGCGGCCTGGGTCCGGCGATACCGCCGCCCGGCCGTGCTGCACCTGAGCATGATCCGGCTCATGGGCCACGCCGGGGCCGACGCGGAGATGGCGTACCGCTCCCCCGTGGAGATCGCCGAGGACCTGGCCCGCGACCCGCTCGTGCGCACCGCGAGGATGCTCGTCGAGGCGGGCGTGGCCACCCCGGCCGAGCTGATGACCCGCTACGACGAGATCGGCTGGGACGTGCGCCGGGTCGCCGAGGAGGTGCTCGGCGAGCCGAAGCTGAGCAGCGCCTCCGAGGTCACCGCGCCGCTGGCCCCGCGCCGGCCGGTGCGGGTGTCCCGGGCCGTCGCCGACGCGGCCGCGCACCTGGCCGACGACGACCTGACCGACGGTTCCCCGGCCGATCCCGCCGACCCGGCCGAGCGCGAACTCGACGACGACCTCGAGTTCGCGCCCCTGAGCCCGGCCGCCGACCACGAGGACTCGCACGAGTGGCCCGAGCCCACCCTCGCCGAGCCCTCCGCCGCCCCGGCCCAGGCGGTGAAGCCCGTCTCCGGGACTCCCCGCAGCAACGGCAACGGCAGCGGGCACCCCGCCAGCCGCGAGGCCGCCTTCGGCGGGAAGCTGCCGGAGCGCGGCGGGCCCCTCACCCTGGCCCAGACCGTCAACGCCACGCTGACGGACGCGATGCTGTCCTACCCGCAGATGGTCGTCTACGGCGAGGACGTGGCGGCCAAGGGCGGCGTCTACGGGGTCACCAAGGGCCTGCGGGACCGCTTCGGCGCGACCCGGGTGTTCGACACTCTCCTGGACGAGACGAGCATCCTGGGCCTCGGGCTCGGGGCCGGGCTCGCCGGGATGCTGCCGGTGCCCGAGATCCAGTACCTCGCCTACCTGCACAACGCCGAGGACCAGCTGCGCGGCGAGGCCGCCACCATGCAGTTCTTCTCGCAGGGCGCCTTCCACAACCCGATGGTGGTGCGGGTCGCGGGCCTGGCCTACCAGCTCGGATTCGGCGGGCACTTCCACAACGACAACGCCCTGGCCGTCCTGCGCGACATCCCCGGCCTGGTGGTGGCCGCGCCCAGCCGCGCCGAGGACGCCGCGCCCATGCTGCGCACCTGCCTGGCCAGCGCGATCGTCGACGGCAGCGTGTGCGTGTTCCTGGAGCCGATCGCGCTGTACCACACCCGCGACCTGCACACCGAGGACGACAACTGGTGGCTCGCGGACTACGCCCCGCCCAGCGAATGGCCGGCCATCCACGTGCCGATCGGCCGGGCCCGGGCGTACAGCAACGGCCCCAACGACGACCTGACCATCATCACCTTCGGCAACGGCGTGCGGCTGTCGCTGCGGGCGGCCGCCCGGCTGGCCTCGGAGGGCGTCCACTGCCGGGTGGTCGACCTGCGGTGGCTCTCGCCCCTGCCGGTCGGCGACATCATCAAGAACGCCTCCGACACCGGCCGGGTGCTCATCGTCGACGAGACCCGCCGCTCCGGCGGCATCGGCGAGGGCGTGATCGCGGCCCTGGTCGACGCCGGCTACGTCGGTGTGGCCCGCCGGGTGGCCGCCGTAGACTCGTTCGTGCCCCTCGGACCGGCGGCCAACCACGTACTGGTGTCCGAAGAACAGATCGTCCAGGGCGCGAGATCGCTGTTGGCTCGGTGAAGCTGGACGGCCCGGTAAGTTGGACCGATACTTTTTCGATCGCATCGGTGCGCCACTTGCGTTGACGGCCCGTACTGTGTGGACTACGCGCTAACAGTGGTTGTTGCGACAGGAGGCAGTGGACAGTGAACGCGACCGCGGGTCAGGCCGAGGTGAAAAGCCTGGCGGACCGGTTCGGTGTCGAACCGGGCATGGTCGTTATGGAGATGGGGTACGACGACGACGTCGACCAGGATCTCCGCGACGTCCTGATCGACCGGTGCGGGGACCTGGTTGACGAGGAGACCGACGAGGTCGTCGACGTGGTGCTGCTCTGGTGGCGCGACGACGACGGCGACCTGGTCGAGACGCTCATCGACGCGCTCGGCCCCCTGGCGGACAACGGCGTGGTGTGGCTGCTGACCCCCAAGGCCGGCCGTCCCGGGCACGTCGAGCCGAGTGAGATCAACGAGTCGGCGCCCACCGCGGGGTTGCAGCAGACCTCCACGGTCAACGCGGGCAAGGACTGGACCGCGGCGCGGCTGGTCACGCCCCGGGCCGCCCGCTCGCGCCGCTAGCCCCAGGCCCTCGCGGCCGCGCCCTGAGCAGGCGCGGCCACCCTTCCGGGTGCTCTTCCAGCGGTACTACGCCGTGGGCAGCGGCGTGGTCCGCTTGGACGTCGACGGGGACGGGTTCGCCGAGCCCCAGCCCGAGCTGGACGTGCTCGGCTGCGGGTTCTTCGTCTTCGTCGCGGTCGGGGCGCCGCCGCCCGGCTGCCAGTCACCCGGCATGAAGACCCGCACCTGCGAGAAGCTCGCGTCCGCGGTCTTGTCCGACAGCGCGAACGCCCCCAAGTTGATCTTGCCACTGTGGAAGTCGCCGTCGGCCACCGGGCCGAACTGCACCCCGTTCACATAGACGCTGAGCTGATCGCCCGCGATCTTGAACGCCACGTACGGATCGCCGCTGGGCTTGATCTGCCACTCCCTGAGCAGCGAATCCGCCCCCGGCGGGGAATCGGTCAGCTTGTACAGCCGCAGGTGCCCGTCCTCGCAGTAGCCCAGCGCGTAGCCGCGGGCACCGGTCCGCAGCCACATGCCCGCGCAGCCCGCCGTCAGCTTGACCTTGGCCTCGATGCCGCCGTCCGTCATCGGCACGTCCAGCGGGGCCTTCAGCGTGCAGCCGATCAGCGCCGGGGCCGCCACCGTCGTCACCCGCAGCCGGTTGCTGCCGGTGTCGCAGCGGCCGCCCTCGGACTCCTCCTGGTTCTTCCAGAGCTGATCGACGCCGCCGACGCCCGGGTCCCGCCAGCCGTTGGGGACCCAGCTCGGCTCGTCCTCCCGGTTGTACGCCGGGATCGCCGTCACGCCGCCGCTCGTCCGGCCCGCGTCCGGGGAGTACGACGAACCGCTGCCGGCCTTTTCGTCGCCGCGATCCCGGTTCTGGAACACCACGTAACCGGCCAGGCCCAGGGCGACCACCAGAATGGCGATCAGCAGCGGGACGGCCAGGTTGCGGCGCGGCTTCGGGGGCGGCGGCGGCTCCTCCCTGGGCGGGGGCGCGTAGACCGTGGGCTGGGCGGCCGGGGACACGTACGCGGGGCGCGGGGGCTGGAACGCGGCCGGGCCGAGGCGCTGGGTGGCCTCCTGGCTCGTCGGGGGCGCGCTCACCGGCTGGTGGTAGGCGGCCGGGCTGACCGGACTTGCCGGAGCGCCGCTGACCGGGGCCGGCTGGACGCTCTGGGGCTGTGGTGTCCCGTAGAGCGGCGGCTGCTGGAATCCCTGGGGCTGCGGCGTTGCCTGAGGCTGCTGGAGGCCCTGGGGCTGCTGCTGGAGGCCCTGGGGCTGGGGCATGCCCTGCGGCGGCTGGGTTCCGTGGGGTGGCTGTCCTTGGGGCGCGTGGAATCCCTGGGGCCCTTGGGCTCCAGGATGGCTTTGGGCTCCGTAGGGCGCTTGGGCGCCCTGGGGCTGCGGGGCTCCCTGGGGCCACATGGGTGACTGCTGGGCGGCCCCCGGGATTCCGGCGGCCCCCAGGCCGCCTGCCGCCTGACCTGGTGCGGCTTGACCTGGCGCGGCGACTTGACCTGGTGCGACCTGACCCAGTGCGGCTTGACCTGGTGCGGTGCCGCTGGCTGCGGCCGGACCCGCGGTGCCCAGACCTCCCGCTCCGGGCGCGCCCAGGCCCGCCGCCCCTGCGCCCAGACCTCCCGCTCCGGGCGCACCCATGCCCGCCGCGCCCGCGCCCAGACCCGATGCTCCGGCCGCACTCAAGCCCGCCGCTCCCGCGCCCAGACCTGACGCTCCGGCCGCGCCCAAGCTCGCTGCTCCTGCGCCCGGTCCGGAGGCTGGGGCCGGGGTGCCGGCCGGGCCGCTCGTGGGGGCGTTCTGCGGTAGGTGAGCGGGTGCCGATGTCGGATTTTTCGGTTGTGCGACGTTCACCCAGGCTCGGAGGCTGCCCTCGGCTACGACCAGCTCCGGCTGCTCGATCACCGTCGGGGCCAGGCCCAGCTCGCGCTGCAGGAGGGTGGCCACGAGCGGCACGCGGCTGGAGCCGCCGACCAGGAACAGGCCGGCGACCTTGTCCTTGTCCATCTTGGCCCAGCGCACGACGGCCACGGTGGTGCGGACCGTCTGCTCCAGCATGCCGCGGGCCTTGTCCTCGAACTGCTCACGCGTGATCGTGACGTCGGCCGCGGCGATCGGCACGTGCAGGGCCGCGCTCGGGGTGCGCGAGAGCATCTCCTTGGCGATGCGCGCGTCGTCCCAGAGCATGCGGCGGTGGCGGCGGTCCTCGGTGCTCTGCGGGTGGTCGAGGCGGGCCCAGACCTCCGGGTCGGTGATCTGCCCGCGCGTGTGCTCGACGACGAGCGCGTCGAGGTCGAGCCCGCCGAGGTCGTCGATGCCGTCGACCGCGCGGACGTCGAAACCGTCCCCGGACCGGCTCACCAGGCTTGCGTCGAACGTGCCGCCGCCGAAGTCGTACACCAGGAGTCCCTGGTCGCTGGTGAGAGGCTTCTGCAGTACACCCGCGAAATAATGTGCGGCGGCGACCGGCTCGGGCATGAGCGCCGGTTGCGGCAGCCCGGCCAGCTTCGCCCCCTCGACGAGTGCCAGCCGCCGCGACACGCCCCAGGCCGCCGGGTGCGTCAGCGTGAGCTCGGCCACCGGCCCGCCCGCGACCCGCACGGCCTCCTGGTTGACGTGCCCGAGAACCGCCCCGATCAGCGCCGGCACCGTGACCTCACGGTCGCCGAGCAGCACGGTCCCGTCGTCGATGCGCCGCTTCGGGCTACCCTCGAACCGCGCGGGGTCCACGCGCGCGGCGTGCACCGCGTCCCGCCCGACGAGCAGCGCCCCGTCGGTCTGCGCGAACACCGCGGACGGCAGCAGCGGCGACCCGTCGAACAGCAAAGGCCGGACCCTCCCATCCGGCCACGCCAGAAGCGCGACGGTGTGCGAGGTCCCAAAATCGATGCCGAGCCGCGGCCCTGCTGCCATGCGGGCGAGTGTAGGCCCCCGGTACGACAGCTGGCATATTCGAGGTATGACAATGGATGTCGGAGATCCGGCACCGGACTTCCTGCTGCGCGACCAGAACAACCAGGAGGTGTCGCTGGGCTCCTTCCGCGCCCGCAAGGCGGTCCTGCTGGTGTTCTACCCGCTCGCGTTCACAGGCACGTGCCAGGGCGAACTGGCCGCAGTGCAGAACAACCTGGCCGACTTCGAGAACGACCGCGTCCAGATCCTGACGGTAAGCGTCGACTCCCCGTACGCCCACAAAATCTGGGCCGACCGCGAAGGCTACACTTTCCCCCTTTTGTCGGATTTCTGGCCCCACGGCGCCGTGGCCGCGTCCTACGGGGTGCTGAACGAGACCAAGGGGTACGCCAACCGCGGAACGTTCCTGATCGCCCCCGACGGCCTGGTCACCTTCGCCGAGATGGTTCCCGCCAGCCGGCCCCGCGACCAGCAGGTATGGCGAGCGGCGATCAACGCCCTGTGACACACCGGGGAGATCGTCAAGTCCGCGCAGGTCCGCCCGGCTGGGTCAAAAGGGCAGGCTTAGGTAACATCTGTGTACCCAGTCCCCGGCAAGGGGGCGGGGGCGCGTAGCTCAGCGGAAGAGCACCCGCCTTACAAGCGGGGGGTCGTTGGTTCGAACCCAACCGTGCCCACAGGTTTACGACCAAGCGTTCGCGCAGCTCAGCGGGTGTCTCGCGGGGTCCGCTCGGTCCGCTGGGCACCCTCTTTGACCGTGCTTCGCCGAGGCTTGGGGCACGCGGGGGCACGCCGAGCGGGCGATGCGTACAGGTCGCGCCCACGCCGTTCGACGGCAGGCCACGCGCGGTCGCCTTGCCCGTGACGGCGAGTGGCCTCGCTGGTGATCGTTCCGCCTCGGCCCGGTGGCGTTCGGTTGTAGATTGCCGCGGTGCGGGTTCGCCAGTATGTCTACTTCGCGCTGCGCTCCGAGCGGATCTCCGCTGTGCAGATCGCTCGGGAGATCGGCCTGGAGCCGGACGAGGTAAAGGTCCAGGGAAGCCGACTCCCGGACGTGCCGGTCCCTCGTGCACATGCCTGGCAGGTCTCCTGCCGGGACACCAACCTGTTCCTGGACGAGCAGATCAGCCGCGTGCTCGATCGCCTCGAACCGTACGCCGACCGCATCGGCGGCTGGCGGCCCGACTCGATGCCGACGAGCAGGGCATCACCGCATGTCTACAGATCGTCCGGGAGTATACGCCTGACGCGGCCGGTGAGGACCCGTCTGAGCCGAATCTGCTCGGCTGGTCGCTTGACCGCAGGACCCTGGCGTTCCTTGCCCGGACGGGCGCTGTGGTGGACGTAGACGAGTACCACTACTGAATACGCGCCGCCGCGCCGGCCGATGCCAGCGCTTGCGCCGCCAGCATGCCGATCGCGAGCGGCGTCGGAAAGGCCGCCCCCAGTTCCCAGTCCTGCAGCGGAGTCTCCCCGTATGCCGTCGGCCACCCCGCGGGAGCTGGGCGGCGCGGCCTAGCCGACGGTGTGCGGGAGCGGAGCGACCTCCCCCGAGCCTGAGGTCTCGCCCGAGGCTCAGAGCCGACTACACGCGGTCGGCGAGGCCGCGGGAGCAAACGGTCTGGACCACGACGAACATCGCGGCAGCGCAAAGAAGCAACGGCAACTCAGGAGCCGTGTTCCAGCCGCTCTCGCAGTGCTGCCACGTCGAAGCGGTCGGAAACCTGCTTTGCCGGGCCATCGTTGACGCCCCAAGTTGCGTAGCACTCGCAGCCGGGGACAGGGCAGAGCATGGTGCCGCCATCTTGTGCATAACCTGCGGTGGCGATGAGCGCGTGCGGATCGAAGGGGTGCTTGCAGTGCACGCATCCTGCGTGTCGGGCACGGCGCGGTGGTAGACCCCGCCTTGCCTGGTCGGGAAGAGCCGTTCTGCTGATCTTCTATGCTCGACACCTTAATCTGGCGCGGGCGTGAGGGGCTTGCCCTGAGCATGGCGCTTACGCTGAAACCCCGGGGAGCGGAGCGACCCCCCACGCGCCGCGGTGCGCCGCCTCCAGTGGCGCCTTGATCCTTGCCAATGCGCAATTAGAACGGAAGAACCGGCAGTCCGGGATCATAAACGCTGTAGTGCCGCGGACAAACCCAAAGGAACTCACCAGACGGAGCTTGAACCCGCTTCAATCCACCGAACTGCTGCGTTTTGTCAATCTGAAAGAGTACGTAACGGAACCCACGCAATCCAGCCCCCTCGGCGGGATTCAGGTCCCTTGTCGGGTCGATTGAGACGTTCTCACGAATTTGGAGGTTCTCCGGTAGCTTCTCCGAAAGAGTCCTCATCAGTTCAAGTTCTTGCTGCATCTTCTCTTGGTCACCTTTTGACAGCGACATGTTCGTAATGCTAGTAGCGATAGGTATTACGAGACGCAGCGTTCGAGCAAGAAGAGAGACATAGGGACCCACCTTAATCAGCCACTCTTTCGGCCGCTGAAATTGATAGGTCGCCTCGGGCCAACTATGCCACTCGGCAGTGTGCTCACACCACAGAGTAAGTCTGTAGGTATTCCGCCAAAAAGAAACTCGCTGCATCGGTGTCGGCCGGTCAGGGACTAGAGTGAACAGCCGCGGACAGTCAACGACCTCCTGACTTGTCGCGCGTAGAATTCGTCGCAGTGATGCCGCGGAATCTGCATTGTATCTTTCGACACTCTCAAGGCCTTCCGCAACATCCTTAAGCTGCTCTTGAAGCCGCTCCAACTCGGGCGCCAAGGGCGTAGCAGCGAATCCGGTTAGGAGCTTTTGCACACTGTGCTCTTGATCGCATTCAAGACAGTCGTGATGCTCTTTCCCACGCTCCCGAAGCCGAAGCAACCCCTCAAGCGCAAATCGTCCCGGACAAGGCTGGTCATTTAGCGAACCGGGACAAGGAACGACAAGCTGATAGTCAAGCCCAGGCCAACGTCTAATAAGGAGATCCTCCACGCCGTCACGGATGACATTGAAGAACAGATCGGGCGACGGAGCCCGAACCTCGACCGAGAGCTCCTTGTCGCTACGCAGTTCAATTAGCGCCTCCGAAGCGTATGCCGGAATTGCGTGCCGAAGGAAGACGCCCTGGCGCCAATGCCTGTCCGTCGACGACCGGTGGTTTCTAACGGTAAGCCATGCGATTAGGCCCGGGGCAGGCTCACTGAGGCGACAATTCAACCGAAGAGACCGAACACTTTCCGGTAACGGCTGGTCATCCCAAGGTATTTCGGGTCGCTCGTGGGGCACTAACTGAGCTACAAGGCTGGAGTCCCCGCCGTCCAGCCTGTAGGAGACGTCGAACTTCTCCATGAGCCTTAGGAAGTAGGGGTGATACTTCGCCGAGTAACTCTTTCCCCCAGGTCCATTGATCCAGATATCTTTGAGCCGCTTGTGGCTCAGGACACCATGACTCTCTCTTGTCTGCTTATCTTCGAGAACGTAGCCGATCGCCTTCGTCAGCCACTCGGGATTCAACACAACGACATCGCGCAAACCCTCATCATCGCCGTAGTAGACAATCTGACCTAGGTCATGTAGTAGGCTCGCGAACGCCGCGATCTCGTTCTCGGACAAGTTGTGCCGGCCACATGTCGAAGAAAATTCGTCGAAAGTGATCTGCGGCTCAACCAGACCCAAGGCAAGAATCTCGTCCCGCGCGGCAATCCACCTTTCGCTTACAACCTGCCCCATCTGCGGCAGCCGCGCAGCTTCCCGTGCAATGATTGACTTTAGGTCCTCGATGCCGTCGCCTGTTTCGCTATCCACGCCGCGTTGGTCCAGCAACATTTGCGGGAATTCACGCCGAAGAGAAGGATAGTTCAGTTCCGGGTTCCGCTCGGCAACGTGTGTAGCAACGATGACAGTCGCCGCGTCAGCACCGACCCGCAGACGGATTCGCCTAAGCCATCCTTCCACTTCATTCTGCTCCTGACCCTCGCGAGCATTCCACACCACGAGATAAAGAGCCCGACGCCCAAAGAAGAATTGATGTGTGATGCGGTATACTTCCTGCCCTCCAAAATCCCAGGTTCGCAGTACCACGTTGATGGCCCGGCGTGGATGGGGTAGCGTTATTTCATCGATCTCAATACCATGCGTTGTTGACCGATTCCGGATGAAAGGCTCACCGCGCAGTGCGGCAACCAGCGATGTCTTTCCGACATTCCCCTCGCCCAGCAGCAGCACTTTGGCCTCAAATTGAGGCACTCCGTCAACCAGGCTCTCCAGGAATGTGGCTATCTCAAGGGCGTCTCCGCGGCGGAAGTACTCGACCAGTGGCTCCGCCCACGGGTTTCCGTCAGGATAGAGCGACCCACCCCTTCTGAGGAAGGGTGCCAGTTCCGGCGGCGTGACTGATCAGGTGTTGGTCGGCGGGTTGACTTGACCTGCGTGGTTTGTGCTGGATCATGATCGGGTGTCCGGATCGCCGTCCATCGTGGAGCTGCTTGAGCGGCTTGCCCGGTTGGAGGCTCGGATCGGTGCGCTTGAGCGTGAGAACGGCGGGCTGCGGCAAGAGAACGCGGTGTTGCGGGCGGAGAACGCAGATCTGCGGGCCCGGCTCGGGCAGGACTCGTCGAACTCGTCGAAGCCGCCGTCGTCGGACGGCCTGGGGAAGCCGGTGCCGAGGTCGTTGCGGCAGCGGTCGGGTCGCCGCCCGGGCGGGCAGCCCGGCCATGAGGGCCGCACGCTGCGGCAGGTCACCGACCCGCACGAGCGCATCACGCATGAACCGGCCGGCTGCGGCCGGTGCGGTGATGACCTGAGTGGTGCCCCGCTGGCCGCGACGGTGGTGCGGCAGGTGTTCGAGCTGCCCGATATCGGGGTGCGGGTGAGCGAGCATCGGATTGTCTCGCGCCGGTGCGGGTGCGGGCAGGTCACCGCGGGCCGGGCGCCGGACGGGGTCGATGCCCCGGTGCAGTACGGGCCCCGGGCCCAGGCTGCCGCAGTGTATTTGCAGCAGGCGTTGTTCGGGGCGCAGGCGCGGACCGCGCAGGCGATGGCGGATCTGTTCGGGGTGGCGATGTCGGCCGGCGCGGTCGCTGCCGCGCACGCTCGTGCCAGCGACGTCCTGGCTGATTCGGAGTTTGTCGATCAGGTCCGTGACGCGCTCAGCAGCGCGAGCGTGGTCCATGTCGACGAGTCCGGGTTGCGGGTCGCGGGGCGGCTGCACTGGGTGCACGTGGCTACCACCGGCAGATACACCCTGGTATGGGTCCATCCGAAGCGTGGCCGGGCCGGGATCGACGCCGGGCAGATCATGGGCTGCATGACCGGGATCGCCGTGCACGACGCGTGGGCCCCGTACGACACCTACACCCCGGGCGGACACCAGTTGTGCTGTGCGCATCTGCTACGCGAGCTTGCCGCCGCCGGCGAACTGGCACCCGAGGCGGTGTGGCCCGGACAAGCGACAGACGCGCTGCTGGCACTCAAGACCGCCGCTGACACCGCCCGCGCCGCGGGCCGGACCGGGATCGACACAGATCTCCTCGCGGAGCAGACCGGCTTGTTCCACCAGGCCGCCCTGGTCGCGGTCAAGGACCACCAGCACGAAACCTGCAAGACCGGCCGGAAACTGGCCGCCCTCGCCCGGCGGATGCGCGACCGGATCGACGACTACCTGCGCTTCGCGACCGATCTGCGGTCCCCGTTCGACAACAACACCGCCGAGCAGCAGATCCGCATGGTCAAAATCCGGCAGAAAGTATCCGGCTGCTTACGCACCCTCGACGGAGCCCAGCAATTCACGCTGATCCGCTCCTACCTCGCCACCGCCGCCGCGCACGGCCGCAACATCATCAACGCCCTCACCGAACTCGCCACCGGCCATCCCTGGCTACCCACCGCCGCAGCCACCACCTGATCAGTCACCCGGCGGCAGGCTGGTTAGACGGTTGTACCCAATCCTAAGCGACTGCAAACTCGTCAGATTGGCAACTTCAGAGGGAATGCTGGACAAATAGTTGTTGCTCAAGTCCAGCGTTTCAAGTTTGGTAAATTCTGACAACTCTGAAGGGAATTCCGCAAACTTGTTGTTACTTAAGTTCAGGTACGCGAGCCCGGTCATGGTCCGCAAGACACGCGGCAATTGAGCGAGATTTCTGCCAGAAAGGTTTAGAGGCCACGCAAATAGGTCGGTGAGGACCGGGCGGGCAGAAGACGGGCACAGGCATCAGTGATCATGAAGGTTCCTACACCGAGTGATCATTGGAACGCCTGTGCCCGCTGTCCCATCATGGCTGAGCGACCCCTTGTGGGACCAGTTCGCCGCGCTGCTGCCCCCACGACCCGCCACCGATCCGAGCCACCCCCTCGGTTGCCACCGCCGGCGCATCGCTGACCGGATCGTGTTCGACAAGCTCCTGCAAGTGCTCCGGTTCGGCTGCTCCTACGAGGGCATCGCCGACACCACCTGCTCAGCCACCACGATCCGCAACCGCCGCGACGAATGGATCAGCCTCGGCCTGTTCACCCAGCTCAAAACCATCGTCCTGGACGCCTACGACCGCATCGTCGGACTCCTGCTCGACGACCTGGCCGTCGATGGCTGCATCACCAAAGCGCCCGGCGGCGGCGAGGTCGCCGGCCGATCCCCGGTCGACCGCGGCAAACAAGGCATCAAACGCTCGACGATGGTCGAGGCCCGCGGCATCCCCCTCGGCCGGGTCCTGGCCGGCGCCAACCGTCACGACAGCCCACTGCTGGAACCCACCCTGGACCAGCTCGACGACCTCGGCCCGCTGCCCGACGACATCACCGTGCACCTGGACGCCGGCTACGACTCAGCCGCCAGCCGCACCGTCCTCACCAAACGCGGATTCACCGGCGAGATCGCCCGCAAAGGTGTCAAAGCCCCCATCCAGGCCAGCCGGCGCTGGCACGTCGAACGCACCAACGCCTGGCACAACGCCTTCAACCGGCTCCAACGCTGCTACGAACGCAAGGAAAATGTCATCAACGCCTACTTCGACCTCGCCGACGCGATCATCACCGTACGCAGCCTTATCCGCCAGGCATGGACCCTCTACCGCTGGGACACCCGTCCCACCCGCCGACCATGAACGCCCACCTATTTGTGCGACCTCTTAGTACGCCGGTATGGCGCGCGGCTCGGATGTCACTGCTGTGCAGTCCCTGATTCTCACCGGTCATTGATCTTCCTCGCAGTTGGCAACGTATCGGAGTGAACCGTCGCGGGCGCTCCGGAAGCTAGCAACCGTCTGGCCCAACTGCTCCACCCGAGTGAGCAAGGAATCCTGGCCGAAAGGTTAGGGCTCAGCGGTTATCGCCCGCCGGCACGCGAAGTCAGCCCTAGGAAAGGCAGACAACTGGGCTTTCGCACCTGGCCCGAGCGATCAGACCCGTGCACGGCAATGCTTACGGCAACCGCCTTGAAACACTGGCAAGAACGCACCGTGGATATTGGACCATACGGCAGCCGCACGGCAACGGATCCGGGCAGTCCGATCGGCGTCCTGGCGGCGCGGGTATGCCCGCGGCGGAAGCGCTTCACGTCAGGGACTGATGATCTGCAGTTGGCGGCCGGCGCAACTTCTGAAGTAGTGTTGATATGTGGCCGCTGCTCCGTTGGAATCAGTTCCCTTCTCCGAACTGCTGCGCCAGCCGGTCGAGACGACCGAGCGTCTGACGCGCGTCCGCGCAGTACGGCTCCGGCGGCGGGATGCTGCAGACCTCGTGTTGATGTCGGCCGAGCGCGCCGAAGCGGAGGCCGAGGTGATCGATGTGACCTCGCGGCTGCTCGCGGGGGTCGCCCGTCGCGACCCAGCTCTCCTGCGCGAGGTACTGCCAAATGCGCTGCCCTGGGTTCGCTTCCTGCCCACAGCCGACATCGATGCCCTGGCGGCGGAACTGGTCTCCACCACCGAGGCGGCTGCAGCGATCGGCAATACTGCGGCAGTGTCGCAGTTACTGGTCGAGTGGCGGCACACCGCCGAGATTCATGCCGACCCAGACCTGCACCGAGCGCTGACGGCGCAGCCACTCGACGACTTCGGACCGGTGCCCATACCCAGACCGGAGGCGCCATGAGCACCAAACGCGGCGACCGAGCGGCCCGCCGCCGCGTACTGGCGGCTGCACGCTGCGTTTCGCGTCCAACGACGCCGCCAAAGGCTGGGAAGAACTCTGCCAGCAGGCCGCGGCGAACACCCGTGCGGCGTTCGACGCGGTCGAGGCCGACCCCTGACCCACCGCGCCCAGCAGTCGGCAGCACCCGCTCAAAGGCTGCCTGTCGACCGACACACACGGTGGACGGCCCCTGGCCCAGTGGCAGTACGAGGTCAGCGCAGGCGGCCGGCCGTGTCTGGCACCTCGTCGATCACGAGGCGCACACATGCTGGATCAAGCACGCCGGCACCGGTCATCCGAAAGCCACAGACTGACCCCTGTCAGGAGGGCCGGGAGCGAGCGTCGGCCTGTGCGGGACTGATTCTGCACGCCAGGGACGCCTATAGGGCGCTCAGCAGCCGGTTCACCGCCCCGACGTCGAAGGCGTCCGGCGTGAACTGGCTCGCATCCGCCAGTCCCAGCCACTGCAGCCGCTCCTCGTGTTCCGGGTGCGCCGGGTCGGCCAGCACCTCCACCAGGTTCTCATAGCCCCAGATCCCACCGCAGTCGTCGGGCGGGGCGGCCCGTTTCCCGCCAGTACACCGGGGATAGGCCGTCGACGGGTCCCGGTCGAGTACCTTCTCGACCACGATGTCGTGTACCCAGTCGTCCCCGAAGTCGTACGTGTATCGGATCTTGTCTTTCAGCTGCGGTGCGACCTGCTCCAACGTCACCGGGCCTTCCGCCCGGTGCCCCAACTCGCGGTCGGCGCGTCCGAAGTCGCCGTACGCGGTCTCGAACACGTGCATGTGCCCGCCGTGCCAACCGAACGCCGCCAGGATGGTGGCGTGCAGCCCAGCCAGGCTGGTGTCCGCAGGCACCAGCAGCCGCCGCCAGATGGGTGGCTTCGCGCCCCGCAGACTCACCTTGAGCTGGTACACCGGTGCCGGACCGGCGGCCTTCTTCCGCTTGGCGGGAAGCCTCGCCGGCTGCGCCCGGCCGGCGGCCAGGAGGTCCAGACCGACAGCGGATGGGCCACCCGAACGGGCAACCATGTCGGCGATCTGCTGCAGTACCCGCATCGCGTCCTGCCCACCGGCGCTGTGCCCGGACACGATCGCGCCCTTGGGCTTACGCGGCTGCGGCAGAACAGCCAACCGTGTCCGGACCAGCACCGCCAACACGGGGTACCCGGGCCCATCGTCCTCGTCGAACAGGTCCGACACGTCCCGTCCGCCATCGTCGCCGTTCTCACTGTCGTGCACGGCACGCGCCTGCATTGCCTGCTCCACGTACCAGCGGAACTCCGGCGCCCCCAGCGCCTGGGTCTTGATGGTGAGGCCGTCGCGCCGGCCGCCGTCGCGGATGTCCTTCAGCGCCACTGACAGGTCGGCCGCGTCCACGATGAGGATATCCCCGGCGGCGCCACAGTCGTCGTGATCCACCACCACCATGACCGCGTGCTCGCGTCCGGCCCGGTTGAACACCCCGGCCAACACCGACATGATCCCCTCGGTGTCGTAGAGCCGCCTGAAGTAACCGGCGCCCAGCGGCTGCTCCAACTCCCCGGCCCAGGCCGGCACGGCGATGCCACTGGCGGCCAACCGGCCGGCGGCCGCCACCGCGGCTTCCGCCACCTGCTCGGGGCCGCCGCGGGCCGCGGCACCGATCGCGGTCAGCATCATCAGGGCCGCATCGTTACCGCGCGCCTCGATCCCCGGGATGAAGCCCTGGGCGAAAACAGGCACCGTGTCGTCACCGCCGGCCAACGCCATCGCCACGAACAGTGCGCCGGCCAGCTCCGCCTCCAGCGGATCCTCGCAGCCGGCCAGGTCGGCGGCTCCGTCCACCAGCTCGGCGAGCATCTGCTCGGGATCCAACTCCCCACCCGAACACGCGGGACACTTGCACGTCTCCGCTGCTCCGCCTACCACGACGAGATCGGAGCGGCGACCGGATTTCGGGTTCTGCTTGCCTCGGGGGGCACGGCGGGCAGGACTCATCGGCCCAGTCTGCACCACCCGCCGCGCGCGGGCCTGACCACGGCCCCGCTGCGAACCCAATTAAGGTCGCTGACGGGAGATCCAGCCACGCAGTGGCCGTCCTACAGCAGGAGCGGCTTCCAGGGTGCCAATGCCCGGTAACGGGGTCTGAGCTGGATTACTCAGAAATGCCATGCACCCGTTCGGCCCGATCTGACCTGTGGGGACGACAGGCCTCGGAGGTGGTGGTCCGCTCTGCGGAGGGCGATCAACGCGCGTTTGCGTCGTGCGCGCGCAGGTGGCCGAGGCACGCTGGGCACATGTCGTACGAGGCGCGGAAGGTGGCTTATGAGCATTTGCGCGCGGCGCACTTGAGTGCGGTGCGGGCCTCGCTCGAGGATCATGTGGCACGGCTCGAGTGGCCGCGGCCTCGCATCGAGCGGTACCGGACCGAACGGCTGCGTTCGTTGCTCGCGTATGCCCGCGCGCGCTCGCCGTTTCACGCGGCTCGGATGGGCGGCATCGACCCGGCCACGGCGACCGTCGAGGACCTCGCGCGGCTGCCGCCCATGGTCAAGCGGGAGGCCCAGGACGAGTGGGACGCGATCGTCACCGCGCCCGGCATCGACCGGGGCGGTGCCGAACAGGTTTTGGCTCAGCAGCGCTGGTTCTCCTACACGCCCGCGGGGCACCAGGTATTCAGCTCGGGCGGGTCGAGTGGTGTGCGCGGCGTGTACGTATGGGATTGGGGGCAGTTCGTGACGCTGGCCTGTCTCGCCTGGCGGTGGCAGGCGCGGGCCGAGCGTGCTTGCGGGTCAGACCTCCGCCGGGCCCGGCTGGCCGTGCTGGAGGCCGGTGAGCCGCCGCACGCCAGCACGCCGCTGTTCGACGTCGCGACCGGGCCGTTGATGGAGACCATTGTGATCCCGGCGGCGGCGCCGTTCGAGCAGGTGCTGCGGACCGTGTCGGACGCCCGGCCGACCCATCTCGTGGGCTATGCCTCGGTGATCGGACGCCTCGCCCGTGCCGCGATCGCGGGTGAGCTCGACATCCGGCCGGTTCGGGTGAGCACGAACTCCGAGCCGCTCAGCGTGGAGGACCGCGACGCGATCGGCACCGCCTGGGGCGCGCCGGTCCACAACCTCTGGGGCTCGACCGAGATCGGCGTCCAGGCCGTCGGCTGCGGCCACGGCGAGGGCCTGCACATCTGCGAGGACGAGGTGATCATCGAGCGGGTCGATTCGGCCGGGCGCCCGGTCCGCGCCGATGAGCCTGCCGCGCGTACGCTCGCGACCGGGCTTGCCGGCCGCACGTTTCCGTTCATCCGCTACGACCTCGGCGACGAGGTGACGCTGCTGCCCGGAGACTGCGCGTGCGGCAGCCCGATGCTGCGCGTCGCCGACATCGCCGGACGGCGCGACGACGACTTCCGCTACGGCGAGCGAATGGTCCCGGCCAGCGCGTTCAGGCACGTGCTGGGCACCGATCCGCTGATCTCGGAGTACCAGGTGCGCCAGACCGCGGCCGGTGCGGACGTCCTGGTGGTCGGCTCACCCGATGTCTCCGCGGTGGCGACAGCCCTGGTCGCCTCGCTGTCGCCGTATGGCCTCCCTAGCCCCAAGATCAGCGTCAGCACCGTCGAACAGATCCCGCGTCACGCCTCGACAGGCAAGCTGACGCGGTTCATCGCACTGTGACCAGCCTGCCCACCGCGCCGCGTCCGTCCAGGTCAGACCGCTCGCGGGGACGGCTCCTCTCGGCGCCGCGCACCGCCCTCAGGTGGAGAATGGCCCCGCTTCGACGCCCGCCATCGCTTCAGCGATCCTGCTCGGGGTCCACAGCGCGTCGACGAGACGCAGACCTCTGTAGCCCGGCATGGCGGCCAGACCGGTCCGCAGCCTTCGGTGGTCGCGCTCGGGAACGACGGCGGCGATCACCTCGTACGGCACGAAGTTCAAGGGGCCGACCTTGCGCCATTCGCGCTCCCACCAGAACTCCTTGCGCCGTCCGTCCCGTGTCGGGCCCATGGTCTCGACGAACGGCGTGAGCCGGAAAACCGGCTGCGCGGCAAGCCTGGCGGGGTTGGGCTCCGTCGAGCCCTCGGGCGTGGCCGCGCGGACCGCATCGTCGATCAGGTCGCGGAGCGGATTCGTGAGCCAGTCGTGTGATCGCATGCCCGGCTGCCCAGGACTGGTGTCGACGTACCAGAGCGGGCTGATACCCCTCCTCCGCGCGTAGTTCCTCGTGAACGCCACCCCGTAGTCGCGCAATCTGGTCGAGCGGTTCTCGATCTCCGCGCACATGTGCCGGACGTGCTTCAGCGGCGTCTCCGTGAAGCAGACGGCCTGCTGCGTCCGTGCGAACGCCGTGCCCTTGAACCTCTCCGCCAGCCTCCTCGACTGCGGCAGGCCAAAGTGGTTTCTGGCCTCGATACGGCGTCCGGACAGGATGCTGACGAGGTTGTCGAAGGCCGCGTCACCCCCGCCCTTCGTGAGGTGAATGACATACGTCGACAGATCATCGCGCTCCCGGAGAACGTCAAGGATCGATGCCATACATCAAGGATGTTACGCATGGGACTCACGTCGCTACAATTTGTAGCTGAATGAATAGCAACCACCGACAGCCAAGGGCCGAGATGCTCGACAGGCCGAGGGGGACCGAGTGCCGAGCGGGTGTCAGGCGGGGCGGGACTGGGCCCGCCCCGGGTTTTCGGTTACTTGGTGCGGATTACCACCTGGTCGGCGGGGTATGGCGTTTCGCCCTGGCTGGTTGTGATGATCAGCAGAGGGATGCCTTCCGGGAGGTCGAAGCGGGAGCGTTCCGGGCCGGTCGGCATTCTTGCTGTGATCTCGGCGTTCTGAGGCGGGTGGATCTCCCTTCGGGCCGGGCTCGGGCGGATCTGGGCGCGGTGGCCTCGGCGGGTGGTGATGACGCCCTCGCTGCGTAGGACGTACATGGCCTGGCGGACCACGTCGCGGCTGATGTTGTACGCCTTGGCGATCTCGATCTCGCTCGGGAGTTCGGCGCCTGGCTTGAGGGCGCCGGTGGCTACCCGGGCTCGGATTTCGTTGGCCAGCTGGCGGTACAGCGCCTGGGTGGAGCGACGGTCGAGCATGATGGGCAGTGTAGAAGCAAATCTGGCCATGTGGCTACAGGGCCTTGGGAGTGCAAGTTCCACGCGTCCCGCCTGGTGGGCGGGCGGGCCGTGATTGGGCGTTGACCCACCGTGGGCAGTGTTCCTACTATCCATCGACATGGGTCGCTCTCGCTGGCTCCGCCGCGTCATGCAGGGTGCTTTTGTGATTGGGCTTGCCGTTGGCGGGCTCTCGGTCGTGGGGGTCGCTTCGGCGGCCGGAGCTGCTACCGCGACGTTCGTGAAGCAGAGCGAATGGGCTACCGGGTACACCGGGCAGTACACCATCGCGAACGGGACCTCTTCGCCGTTGACCTGGCGGGTCGAGTTCGACCTTCCCGCGGGGACCTCCGTCGGCACGTTCTGGGGTGCTCAGGTCACCCACACCGGCGATCATTACGTGGCCGTCGGGGCCTCCTGGAATGCCGTTGTCGCACCCGGCTCGAGCGCCAATTTCGGGTGGACCGCGCAAGGGACCGCAGGGCCGCTGAACTGCACGCTCAACGGGGGCTCCTGCACGGGAACCGGCGCCGGCACTGACATCCGGCCGCCGTCCACGCCCGGGAATCTGCGGTACGCCATCGGGACCGACACGTTCACGCTGCGCTGGGATCCGTCCGGTGACGACGTCGCCGTGAGCGGGTACGAGGTCTACCTGGGGACCAGTCTCGCCGCCACCGTCGCCGGGACCGAGTACACCATGCCCACGCCGCCGCCGATGGTGTACACCTATCGGGTCCGGGCTCTGGACGCGGCGGGGAATGCCTCGCCCTATGCCGTCGTCACGCCGGGGGCGCCGGCCGACACCCAGGCGCCGACCACGCCGCCCGGCCTTTCGCCCGGGTCGCAGGCCGTCAGCTGGGGCGCGTCGAGCGACAACATCGCCGTCGCGGGATATGACGTGTACGTCAACGGCGATCACTACGGGGCCACCAGCCGGACGAGTCTCAGGGTGCCGCCGCTCGGGTTCGGGGTGTTCACGTTCTCCGTCGTCGCGTTCGACGGGACCGGGAACCGGTCCGCGCCGATCTCGCTGTCCGTCGCCATCGATCCCGGGCCCAACTCGGACGCGCGGGCGCCGACGATCCCCACGCAGCTGCGGGTCGCGGTCGGCGCTACCTCGGTGACGTGGACGTGGACGGCGTCCAGCGACAACGTGGGGGTGGCCGGCTACCAGGTCTTCCGCGGGGCCGACTGGGCCGGCGACGTGGCCGGGACCAGCTTCACCGAGCCGCGGGTGGCGGGGCGCACGACGTACGGCATCCGGGTCCGCGCCTTTGACGCGGCGGGGAACAAGTCCGCGTTCGCGTCGCTCGCCGTCGCGATCGACCCGCCGCCCGGTCAGTAGCAACGGCCGGTGGTCTGGACAAGTGCGCAACGGCCCGCGTAAACATTGGCGCCGTGGAGAGGTGGGTGCCGTTTCGGCGGTCGCGGCCCGAGCGGGTCGTCGACCTGGTGCGCCGGGTCGCCGAGGCGCGCGATCCGGGCGAGCACGGGCAGGGCGTCGAGGTCGTGGTCGAGGCGCCGCGCACGAAGTGGTGGCGGGCGCTGTTCAACCGTGACGACACCCTCGCGCAGGCGCGGATCGTGGTGACGCGCGAGGGTGGCGAGGTGCGGTACCCGTTCGACATCCAGCTCCTCACGGCCTACGGCGGGGGTGCCGCCCACCGCCTCGGCACCCGGCCGGGGTGGGCGGTGAGCAACTCGGCCGGCCTGGCGTTCGTGATCCAGAAGGGCACGCACCGCACCGGCTTCGACTTCGAGGAGCTCACCGCCGGGGCGGTGGCCGCGCTGGCCAAGCTGCGCCGCAAGCCGCAGGAGCGCGGCTGGCGGGCCCGCATCAACCGGTCCGTCAAACGCGACTAGCCCGGAAGCCCGAGTCGATCGCCTCGATCTCCTCGGCCGTCAGCTCGAAGTCCAGCACCGAGAGGTTCTCCCGCATCCGCTCCGGGTGGGTGGACTTCGGGATGACGACGATGTCGTGGTGCAGCTGCCAGCGCAGGACGACCTGGGGCACCGTCACCCCGTGCGCCGAGGCGATCGCGACGAGTCGCGGGTCGGACAGGGGCGTGTTCTTCAGCGAGCTGTAGCCCTCGACGACGACCCGGCGCTGGCGCATGTCGTCGAGGAAGCGCGGGTCGTGCTCGGCCGGGCTCCACGCGACCTGGTTGACGACCGGCGTCTCGCCCGTCTCCTTGACCAGCTCGTCCACGAGCGCGGTGTCGTAGTTGCTGACCCCGGCGCTGCGCACGCGGCCGGCGTCGCGCTGCTCCAGCAATGCGATCCAGGTCGGCAGCGACTTGCCGCGGGCCGGCGGCCAGTGGATGAGCCACAGGTCGACGTAGTCGACGCCGAGCGCCTTGAGACTCGCCTCGATGGTCTGCCGCTCGCGGCCCGCCTGGGACGGGGGCAGCTTGGTGGTGATGAAGACGTCGCCGCGCGGCAGGCCGCTGTCGCGCAGCGCGCGGCCGATCTCCTCCTCGTTGCCGTACATGGTGGCCGTGTCGATGTGCCGGTAGCCGGCGTCCAGCGCGGCGCGGACCGACTCGTACGCCGAGCGGCCGGTGATCTGCCATGTGCCGAAGCCGACGGCCGGCAGGCTGACGCCGGGGGCCAGCTCGACGGCTGGGATCTGTTGTGCCATGCCCCAATACTGCCCGACGCCCGAGCGCACGGAGTGGGTACGCGTGGCCGCCTCCGCCGACCGGGTGTGAGGCCCCCGCACTGATGTCCAATGTGGATCCCGGGCCGCACGGGTCAAGACCATCCTGTTCTTCGCCCGGCCCCAGGCGGTAGCGTGCGCCCTATGCCGGAAGTACCGCAGTTTCCGCCGGGATTCCGCTTCGGGGTCTCCACCGCGGCGTACCAGATCGAGGGCGCCGTCGACGAGGACGGCCGCGGACCGTCCATCTGGGACACGTTCGCCCATACGCCGGGCCTGACCCGCGACGGGCACACCGGCGACGTCGCCTGCGACCACTACCACCGGTGGGAGTCCGACCTGGACCTGATCGCGGGGCTGGGCGCCGGCGCGTACCGGTTCTCGGTGGCCTGGCCGCGCGTCCAGCCGACCGGCAGCGGGCCCGCCAACCCCGCCGGCCTCGACTTCTACGAGCGGCTCGTCGACGGGCTGCTCGCGCGCGGCATCGACCCGCTGCTGACCCTGTTCCACTGGGACCTGCCGCAGGCGCTGCAGGACGCGGGGGGCTGGGCGAACCGGGACACCGCGATGCGCTTCGGGGAGTACGCGGAGCTGCTGGGTGAGCGCCTCGGCGACCGGGTGAAGCTGTGGATCACTTTGAACGAGCCGTACATCCACTTCGCCCTCGGTCACGTGCAGGGCGTGCACGCGCCCGGGCTGCGGATGCTCAGCGACCAGCTGCCTGTCGTGCACCATCTGCTGCTCGGCCACGGCCTGGCCGTCTCGGCGCTACGCCGCACGTCGAGCTCCCCGGTCACGCTGGCCAACAACTACTCGCCGGTGTGGCCCGCGAGCGACTCCGAGGCCGACCAGATGGCCGCGGCCGTCTACGACCTGGTGCAGAACCACCTGTTCACGGACCCGATCCTGCGCGGGGAGTATCCGCCCGGCTACGAGTTTCTCACCACCGCCGACGTCGACTCCATCATCATGGAGGGCGACCTGCAGGTCATCTCCCAGCCGATCCAGGCTCTCGGCGTCAACTACTACAACCCGAGCCGCATCGCCGCCCCGCCGGAGGGCGACCCGCTGCCGTTCGCGCGTCTGGACATCGACGGCTATCCGCGCACCGCGTTCGACTGGCCGGTCGTCCCCGACGGCCTGCGTGAGCTGCTGGTCTCGCTCAAGGAGCGCCACGGCGACGCCCTGCCGCCGGTCTGGATCACCGAGAGCGGCTGCTCCTGGCCCGGCCTCGACGACCAGTTCCGCATCGACTACATCGCGGGCGACCTGCGGGCCGTCCGCGCCGCGATGGACGAAGGCGTCGAGGTCCACGGCTACTGCACATGGTCGCTGCTGGACAACTTCGAGTGGGCCGAGGGCTTCCACCAGCGCTTCGGCCTGGTCCACGTCGACTTCGGCACGCAGGAGCGCACCCCGCGGCGCTCCTACGGGTGGTACCGCGAGGTTTGCACCGCAGCTGCACCCCGCCCGGACTTGCAGCAGGACCCGACCGGATGACACGGTGGGTGCGGCGGAATCCGTAGCGTTGCGCAGGTCAGTCGTGTGCAGCCGTTGGGAGTTCCCGCCGTGGCCGAGCAATACGCCGCAGTCCTGCTCTACCTGGTCCCCGTCCTCGTGGCGGCGGTGGTCGCGTTCATCGTGACGCGTCCGGAGAAGGACGACTCGCCAGTGGACGCCACGCCGGACGCGGCGTCCCCGCGGGTGGCCTCGGTGACCCGCCCGCACATCCCGGCCCAGCGCACGTACCAGCCGCTGAACCGCCGCGCCAACCCCTCGACCGCCCATCCGCAGCCCCCGGCCCCGACCCTGCTGCACGCGGCGCTGTCGTCCCACCTGGCCGCGGTGTCGGGCGCGGCGAAGTCGTCGACGGCCCCGGCGTCGGCGTCCCGGCCGGCGATCCGCCCGGCCCGGCTGGTCTCGATCCGCCGCCCGGCCCGCATTCCCCGCCGCCCGGCCCACCGCTGCCCGCACAAGCCGTGATCGCGTTGGCTGCCCGTCTGCCGCCGCCGGGTGAGTTCAGAGGTAGGCGGCGACCGCGCCGAAGGACAGCACGCCGCTGCCGGCCGCGTGTTCCGCTGCCGCCGGGCTGAGCTCCTCGGACAGGCGCCGCACGACCGGCTCCTCCCCCAACGCCTTGGCGGCTCGCAGTGCCAGGCACAGCCGGGCCTCCCACAGCAGGTCGTGCGGGGACGGGGGCAAGGAGTGCAGGGCCGCCCTCGCCTGATCGGGCCGGTCCGCCCGCAGCAGGAGCAGCGGCCGGGCCCATGGCTCGTACGGGCCCAGCTCGTCGCCCGGGCCCAGCCGGTCGATCGACAGCAATGCCATACCCAGCAGGCCCTCGTGCATGCCGGGCATCTGGGCGTTGGACAGGCGGGCGTCCGCGGCCCGGTACAGGGGCTCGGCCTGCGCGGGGCTGGTGGCGGCGCGGCGCATCGCGGCGTACCACTGGGTGAAAACGGTCACGACCGGCAGTGCGTAGCGCTCGGCCAGGGCGTCCGCCTCGGCGGCGTGGGCGGCGGCCGTCGCGTGGTCGGCGTGTGCGCAGGCGGACTGCAGGGCGATCAGGTGGCCCAGGACCTCGAACGTCACCAGGTCGTGGGCGGACGACAGGGCGATCAGTTCCTCGGCGATCGCGCCGCGCTCGGACCCGCGGCCCGTGGTGGTGAAGGCGTGCAGGAAGCGGGCGTTGAGGGCCAGTGCCCGCAGCGCCGGGTCGCCGTCGGCGCGGGCCAGGCGGTCGGCCTCCGCGGCGACCTCGACGCCGTGGCGGCCGGTGGCGCCGCGCAGTTCCAGAGCCAGGGCCGACAGGAGCCTCGCGCGGGTGGCATCGGTGGCGGTGCGCAGGGCGCGCGTCGTGGCGGCGGCGATTCGGGCGGAGAGCGGTTCGTCGTCGTTGCGGGGCCAGATCGCCGGCACGTCGAACGCTCCGAGCACCACCGCCACCCGGGCCGGGTCGCCCTCGCGTTCGGCGGTGTCCACGGCGGCGGCGCGCAGGCGGCGGGCCTCGGCCAGGTGGCCGATGACGGCCAGCGAACGACCCAGGCCGATGGTGGCGTCCAGGCGGTCGGGGACGTCGGCGGCCAGGGCGCGCCGCCACAGCCGGGCGGCCTCGTGCGGGTTGCCGCGGCGCTCGGCGCGTTCGGCGGCCCGGGCCGCATAGCGGGCGGCACGCTGCGCCGTGGCGCGGGTCCCCGCCGCGTCGAAGTGGTGGGCGAGCGCGTCGACGTCGTGCGGGGCCAGGCGCTCCAGGGCCTCGCCGGCGGCCGTGTGCCAGGCGGCGCGGCGCGGGGCGGACAGCTCCTCGTACAGCGTGTCGCGCACCAGGACGTGCGCGAACCGTACCCCGTCGAGGAGGAAGCCCGCGCGGGTCGCCTCCTCCAGGGCGTCCAGGACCGGGGCGCCGGCCATCGCGGCGAGCAGCTCCGGGTCGACGTCGCGGCCGAGGACCGCCGCGCGGCGCAGCGCGTCCTGAGTCGGGGCGGACAGCTGCGCGGCGCGGTGGCGGATGACGTCGCGCACACCCGGGGGCACGGCGCGCAGCGCGGCCGGGCCCTCCGCGGCGAGCAGGCGGGCCAGCTCGCGGATGAAGAAGGGGTTTCCGCCGCTTCGTTCCTGCAGCAGGTGTACGGCATGAGCGTCCACATCCCGCTCCGCGACCGCCCTTGCCAGCTGCGCGGTGGCCGTCTCGGACAGTCCTTCGAGGCGGATGCGCAGCGGCTCCAGGCGGGCCAGCCGGGCCAGCGCCGCGGTGAGCTGCGGGCTCGGGCCGGCGTCGCGGGCGGTGGCCAGCAGCAGGAACCGGGCTGATACGGCCGGCGGGAGCGCGGTCAGCAGCTCGAGCGTGTCGGGGTCGGCGCGGTGCAGGTCGTCGGCGACGAGCAGGACCCGCTCGCCGGCCGCGCCGATGCGCTGCGCGGCGGCCCGGTGCAGCGCCCAGCGGTCCGGGGCCGCCAGCTCGGTCCACGGCCACGCGCCGGGGTCGCCCTCATACTCCCCGGCCCGCCCCCACAGCACCGCCCAGCCGTCCACCGCCAACCGGTGCGCGAACGCCTCGGCGAGCGCGGTCTTCCCCGCGCCGGCCTCCCCCAGGACGAGCGCGACGACGGGGTGTCCGTGCTCGGCCGCCGCGCGAAGCCGCCGCAGCTCCTTGTCGCGCCCGACGAGTTGCGTGCCCGATTTTTCTGATATTTCGGATTTGTCGGTCGAGACGCCGCCGGTCACGGAAGAGCCGGAACGCGCCGGCAAAACGGGAGCGTCCGTCATCGGGGCGGACGGTGCCGGACGCGATGCAGCGTCCGTCGCCGGGGTGGGCGGTGCCAGGCTGGGCGCTGGGGTGGGCGGTGTCAGGCGGGGTGACTGGGCCAGGATGTCCGTCTCCAGCGTGCGCAGGGCGGGACCTGGATCGATGCCCAGCTCCTCGACCAGCGCGCCGCGGACCTCGCGGAGGGCGGCGAGCGCGTCACCCTGCCGGCCCGAGCGGTACAACGAGAGTGCCAGCAGCCGCCAGGCCTCCTCCCGCAACGGATGGGCGCCCGCGTGCGCGCGCAGGTCGGAGGCCGCCTCGGCGGGGCGGCCGAGGGACAGCAGGGCCGCGGCCCGGCGCTCGACGGCGTGCAGGCGCAGCTCGTCCAGGCGTTCGGACTCGGGGCGGGCCCAGGGTTCGTGGGACCACTCGGCGTACGCGGGACCGTGCCACAGCGCGAGCGCCTCGTCGAGGGCGGTCAGCTCGGCCTGGGGCGAGCGGGCGGTGCCGGCCAGGGCGGCCTCGAAGCGCTCGGCGTCGACGGAGCCGGGGGCGGTGCGCAGCGCGTAGCCGGGCGGGGCGGTCACCAGCAGGCGCGGCGGGGTTCGCGGCGGGCGGTCCGGCTCCAGGGCGCGGCGCAGGTCGGCGACGAACGTGCGCAGGGCCGGCAGGGCACCGGGCGGGGGTGCGCCCGACCACACGGCGTCGGCGAGGACGCCGACGGGGACGACACGGCCGCGGGCGACGAGAAGCCGGGCCAGGAGGGCCCGGTGGCGGGGGCCCTTCAGCGGATTTGCGGCCCGCAGCGGGCCCAGCACGCTGAACGTGGTCACGGTTCGATTATTCGCCGCTGATCGTCCGCTGATCGGCGGGGCGCAGGGTGGCGGGCATGGACCTGAAGATCCCCGGATTCGAGTACCGCCGCGTGCCGGTCGCGCCCGGCGTCGCGCTCAACGTGGCCGTCGGTGGCGCCGGAAGCCCGGTCGTGCTCCTGCACGGCTTCCCGCAGACGCACCTGATGTGGCGGCACGTGGCGCCCGCGCTCGCCGCCGCCGGGCACACTGTCGTCTGCCCGGACCTGCGCGGGTACGGCGACAGCGACAAGCCCGCCGATCCCGGCGCCTACGCCAAGCGCACCATGGCCGCCGACGTCGTCGCGCTGGCCGAGGCGCTGGGGCACGAGCGGTTCGCGGTGGCCGGGCACGACCGCGGGGCCCTGGTCGCGATCCGCACCGGCCTCGACCACCCCGCACGCGTGACGCACCTGGCCTCGCTCGACGTCCTGCCGACCCTGGACTCGTGGGAGGTGATGCGGGGCACGGGCGGGGTGGTGGGCTTCCACCTGTACCTCATGGCCGCCCCTCCCCCGCTGCCCGAGCTGCTCATCGCCGGCGCCGCCGACGCGTTCTTCGGCCACTTCCTCGACGCGTGGACCCGCGACCGGGCCGCGATCCCGCCGGAGATCCGCGCCGAGTACCTGCGCGCCTCCCGCGCCGCGACCCCGTCCATCGTCGCCGACTACCGCGCCACCGCGGGCATCGACGTCACCCACGACGAGCAGGACCGCGCCGCGGGCCACCGCCTGCGCATGCCGGTGACGGTGCTGCAGCAGGACTGGGGCGCCGCCCTGGGCTTCGACGCCGCCGCCCGCTGGCGCGCCTGGGCCGACGACCTGACCCACGAAACGGTCGCCATGGGCCACTTCATGGCCGAGGAGAACCCCGCGGAAGTCGTACGGCACGTGCTCGCCCTGCTCGCCCGCTGACCACGTGCGCCCGGCGATGTGCCGGGCGCACGCCCCCGTTGTCAGCTGAAGCGGGCTCCCTCGTCGCGGCGGTAGGCCCACGCGGCCAGGGCGGCCATCGCGACCGTCCAGGCGGCCAGGGCGAGCATCGAGGTCCTGGACACGCCGAAGTCGCCGACGGCGGCCCAGACCAGTTCGACCGCGCCGCGGGTCGGCAGGTACGGGGCGATGGTCTCGACGAACGCCGGGGCCTGTCCGGGGGCCGAGAGCAGGCCGCCGCCGAACGCGAGGGGGAAGAAGATGATCTGGGCGACCGCCAGGGCGGCCTTCATCGGCAGGGCGTAGCCGATGGCCAGGCCCATGAACGTGAACGGCAGCGCGCCCAGGATCACCGCGCCCAGGGCAAGCAGCAGGCCGGCCGGGCTCGCGGTGGCGGCGGTGAAGAGCCAGCCGATGACGACCACCGGCAGCAGCGACAGCGCCATGAAGGTCAGGCCGGCGAGGATGCGGCCGGCGAAGGCCGCCGACGGGCCCGCGGGGAGGGTTCTGGTGTACGGGTCCCAGGGTTGTGCGCGATCCTCGGCCACGCCCACGCCGTAGGTGAACAGTGAGCTGGTCATCACGGCGAACATGACCATCGAGGCGGTGGCGTACGTGGCGGCGGTGGGGTCGTCGCCGGCGAAGGGTACGACGAAGAAGAGCATCGACGCGGCCGGGAAGAAGGCGCCGCCGACGACCGCGATCGGGATGCGGATGGTCTCCAGGATGCGGAACCTGGCGTGGGTCAGGGCTAGGGAGGCCATGGTTACCTTCCGGTCGGGGTCTTTCCGGTCAGGGTCAGGAACGCCTCTTCCAGCGTCGTGGGCTGGACCTGCAGGCCGTGGAAGGGGACCCCGGCCCGGACCAGGTCGCGGACCAGCTGGTCGGCGTCGGGGGTGAGCAGGGAGGTGCGGCCGTCGTACGCCTCGACGCCGACGACACCCGGCAGCTCCGGCAGCTCGGGCGCCGTGAGGCTGACCCGGTGGATGCCGACCATGGCGCGGATGGCGGGGACCGTGTCGTCGGCCAGGACGCGTCCGCGGCCGATGACGACGACCCGGTCGGCCAGGGCCTCGATCTCCTCCAGGTAGTGGCTGGTCAGCACCACGGTGCCGCCCCGGTCGGCGAAGTCGCGGATCGCGTCCCACAGCGCCCGCCGGGCCTGCACGTCCAGGCCCGTGGTCGGCTCGTCGAGGAAGACCAGGCGCGGGCGGCCGACGAAGGCCAGGGCGACCGCCAGGCGCCGTTTCTGGCCGCCGGAGAGCCCGCCCGTCTGCCGGCCGGCGACGTCGGTGAGGCCGAAGCGGTCGAGGGTTTCGGCGTCGGGTACGGCATCCGGAAAATGGCGGCCGACGAACTCCAGGCATTCGCGCACCCGCAGCGTCGGCGGCAGGCCGGTCTCCTGCGGGGTCACGCCGATCCGGCGGCGGCTGGCCGGGTCGCGCGGGTCGCCGCCGAAGAGCTCGACGCGGCCGCTGGTGGGCCGGCGCAGGCCGACGAGCAGGTTGATGAGCGTGGACTTGCCGGCGCCGTTCGGCCCGAGAAGGCCGACGACACCGCCCTGCTCAATGTCGAGGGACACGGTGTCGAGCGCCAGTGTGTCGCCGTAGCGGCGGCTGACCTCGACGGTGCGGGCGAGCGTCATCGCGGCTCCTTGCTCGGTGGGTCGATCAGGGCCCGCAGGGCGGCGGTGTAGTCGTCGAAGGCGACCCGGCCGCGGCGGGTGAGGCCGGCCGACGTGGTCGGGGTCCGCCCGCGGAAGGACTTGACGACCTCGACGTATCCGGCCTGCTCAAGCTTGGTCAGGTGCACCGACAGGTTGCCGGCGGTCATCTCCAGCACCTGCTGCAGCCTCGGGAACGTCATCCGGTCGCCCTCACCGAGACTCGAAAGCGCGGCCATGATGCGCAGGCGCGCCTGCACGTGGATCACGGGATCGAGCTCGCTCACGCCCGCCGGCCCGCACGGTAGCGCAGCTCGAGCAGCAGACCGAGCAGGCACAGCCCGCCACCCCCGCCAACCGAGATGATCAGCGAGTGCCACCCGGCCCCGGCCGCCACCCCGGCGATGTTGATGACGGTGAGCCACGCCCCGAAGATGAACATGTCGCGGGAGAGCCAGATGGCGGCGCCGGTCATGTACATCACGCCGACCACCCCGACCGACACCGTCGCCCAGAGCAGCCCCCGCTCGGCCTCCGGCAGCAGCTCGGCGAAGTGGTTCATCGTCATGCCGACCCCGGTGAAGGCGAGGAACCACGCGAAGCCGTACGCCGAACCCTGCCACGACGACCGCCCCGCAAGCCCCCGCCCCCGAACCGCCGAGGCGACGGCGGTGCTGACCATCGCAAGGGCCATGAGCACGAAGAGGCAGACCAGCGGCAGCCAGCCCGGCAGGTCGACATAGACCCGGCCGCCGGGCCCGTAACGCAGGAACAGCAGCCAGAACCCGATCAGCCAGGCCAGCCCCCAAGGGACGTAGTAGACCAACGGGTTGAGCGCGATCGTCCGCGTGGCCTTGTCCTGCTCCTGACGAATGAGCGCCAACGACTCAGCCGGCGAGCCAGGCGGTGCATCGTCATCGACGGGGGTCATGCAAAGAACTTTACGCCACAAACCTGTTTACGCAACCCAGCTCTCGCGGGCCGGGCATGACGGGCGGGATGTTGCACAGCGCCGGCAAGCGCGGCCCAGACGGCGGGCCCCAACACCGACGGCAGGCACGGGCGCACAACGGCGAGCACAGCCCCGAACAACGCTGACAACACGCGGCAGCGCGGCTGGACCGTCCCGGCGCTCGATGCCGGCGGGGCGTCGGCGATGCTGTGGGCGTGGAGTACGTGTCCAGAGTGCCGCGACCGCCGCTGGACGGGCTGATCGACGACCTCTACTACCTGGAGGGTGCGCCGCCGTACGCCCGGCTGACGCTGCCGCCCGCGCCGTCGGCGTTGCTCATCGTCAACCTCGGGGCGCCGTTCCACATCCGCGGCGGCACCGACATCGAGACGGCCGAGTACGCCGACGGCTGCGTGGTCACCATGCCCACCAGGGCGTGGGAGTTCGGCTACCCACTCCTGACCCGGTCCGTCGGCGTGCACTTCAAGCCGTGGGGGCTGGCGCCGTTCCTGCCGATGCCCGCGGCCGAGCTGTGTGACCGGCCGGTGACGGTAGAGCAGGTTTGGGGCCGGCCCGCCATTGCTGAGCTGCGAGACCGGCTGGCCACGGCGGACGAACCGCACGAGATGCTGACGCTGCTCGAGGAGGAGCTCATGCGACGGCTGTGCGAGACCGCCGGCCTGGGGCTGGTCCGCCATACGAGCAGCGTCATCGCGGCGACCAGCGGGGCGGTGCCGATCGGCGACCTGAGCGTGGCAGCCGGTGTCAGCGGCACTCATCTGGCACAGCGGTTCAAGGAGCTCATCGGCGTCACGCCGAAACGGCTGGCCCGCTCCCAACGCTTCGCCGCGGCCGTGCTTGCGATCGACCCCGCCGAACCGATCGACTGGGGCGACCTCGCCGCTGGCGCAGGCTACTTCGACCAGGCCCACTTCGGCCACGAGTTCCGGGCGTTCACCGGGCTTACGCCGACCCAATACATCGAAGTCCGGCGGCGGTTCCTGCGCGAACATCCCGGCAACGCGCTGGACGGCTGGCCGCTGCCGGCCGATTGATTTCTTACAAGACCGACAGCTCACGAAACGTTAACTTGGAGGCACACCCGAAGTAGAGGAGCGCCCCCCTTTGAGCAAGGTAGTCATGTCCGCCACGGTATCGGTAGACGGCTTCATCGCCGACGAGAATGACCAGCCCGGACCGCTGTTCGACTGGTTGACCAGCGGGGACGTCCCGTTGGACGACAGCGGCATCTTGAAGGTGTCGCAGGCGTCCTACGACTACACCCGGCCGTACTGGGACCAGGTCGGGGTCACGATCGCCGGCCGCCACGTCTTCGACCTGACGGACGGCTGGGACGGGAAGCCTCCGAGCGGGATCGACCACGCGGTCGTCGTGACGCACCGGCCGAAGCCCGAGGGCTGGGACCCCGAGGCGCCGTTTCACTTCGTCGACGGCGTCGAGGCGGCCGTGGCCAAGGCGCAGGAGCTTGCGGGTGACCGCGTGGTCGAGGTCGCCGCTGGCGACGTCGGTGGCCAGATGCTTGCCGCGGGCCTGGTCGACGAGGTGCGCATGGACGTCGTACCCGTCGTGTTCGGGTCCGGCAAGCGCTACTTCGGGTCGGTCCACGCCCAGCACCTGTTGGAGGATCCTGACGTGGTGATTCAGGCCAACCGGGTGCTTCACCTGCGCTATCGGGTGCGCCGTTGACCGATCTGAGCGGGTACGCGAAAGAAGTCCAGCGCTTGCCCGCCCGCCGGTGAGCCCGCGCCGCGAGAGCTCACGCCTCGCAGCATGACCTGGGCCTCCCATCGGCCGGCGACGCCCGGTAGCCGGCTCGGCGACCAGGGCAACAGCGGAACCTCGGCTCCGCCCGGTGACGACACCACGGTCACATCGGCGGCGACCGTGCTCCTGCTCCCGCTCGGCCACTACCACCCGAGGCGGCGAACGCGGGCAGCGACCGGCCCGGCGTCGTCGGCCATGGTGATGTCGTCGAGCCGTGCGCCCTGCGACTGCCTTCAGGCCATCTGATGGTCCAAGGCGACGGCCGGTGCGATCGGGTACGCGGATGACGAGGTGGACACGGCCTGGACGAAGGACGCGGCGCCGCAACGGGGCTCAATGGCGGCAAGGGATGCGCCGGTGCCGCGGCGGGCCGACGGGTGGGCGGTGGCGCGGCGTCACTGGAACGGCTCGGCCGTTGCAGCAGCGGCGGTGACGCGGCATCGTCGCCGCAACGATCTGGTCGGTGCGGTGGTGGTGACGATACGGATCGACAGCATGCCGACTGGAGGGGCCGGGTACGCGGTGACTGGACCGGTCGGGGGCACGGTGACTCGACCGGTCGAAGGTGCGATGACTGGACCGGCCAGGGGTGCGGTGGCGTCGGTGCGGGCTGGGAACGCGGCGAAGGCGAAGGCCTTGGCGAACGCTCCGGCGAGGGCTCCGGCAAAGGTGCACGCGACATCGGCGGCGACGGCGAAGGCCTCGGCGAACGCTCCGGCAAAGGCTCGGGCGAAGGTGCACGCGACATCGGGGGCGACGGTGGCCTTGGCGAATGCGTGCGAGATGTTGGCGGCGACGGCTGCGCCGGTGGGGCGGCAAGGTCGTGCGGGCGAGACGGTCCGGGTGGGGTGGGCGCGGAAGGGTCGGAGCGAGGGTTGGGCTGGGTGGCCTGACGGGGACTGGGCTGAGCGGCCGGACCGCGGGAGTCGGGCCGGGCTGGCGCACAGCCCAGGTCAGGCTGCAGCGACGGACGGACGGAAATGGGCTGAGTAGCCGGACCACGAGAGACGGACTGAGCCACCGGACCACGGGAGTCAGGAAGAGTCGACGGACAGTGGGAGTCGGGCCGGGCTGGCGCACAGCCCAGGTCGGGCTGCAGCGACGCACGGCGGGAACTGGGCTGAATAGCCGGACCGCGGGAGACCCACTGAGCCACCGGACCACGGGAATCAGGAAGAGTCGACGGACAGTGGGAGTCGGCCTGGGGTGGTGGACAGCCCGGGTTGGGGTGGGTGGTCAGAGAGCGGCGGCGGGCGGCTCGGGCGTCCTGTTCGGCCCAATGAGCGGTGATCTCGGCGGTGCGGGCCTCTGCATCCAGACGGGCCAGGCGCTCGGCATGACGCGCCTCCAAACCACGGCGGCGAGCCTCGGCGAACTCGGCACGGACCGCACGACGACGAGCCACACGACGACGCTGCTCAGCCAGCATCGCATCCAACCGAACACGCCACTCCGAATCGGAGATCCCGGTCAGCACCTCGCTCATGGATACAACCTAGAACAGGGGTACGACAAAAGCCGGTGACCAGGGGAAACAGGGGCCGATCGCGCGATCTTGATCAAGCAGGCGGCAGCATAGGGGCGAACGTGAGAGCGTGAGCAGCTCGGGGTGGGGAAATGGGAGGCCGGCCGCCCCTTGTGGGGTGGCCGGCCTCTTGGGTTGGGCTGGTCGTTGCGTCAGTGGGACGGGGCGGGCTCCAGGGGATCCACGCGGTGGCGGCCGTCGGAGTCGCCGTCCGCTGGCTGCTGCCCGGCCGTCAGCGGCGAGGCGTGCTTGCCCTCGCGGCGCAGGCGGCGTCGCTCCTTTGTGGACTCGAGCATTGTGTACAGGGTCGGGACCAGGACCAGGGTCAGCAGCGTCGAGCTGATCAGGCCGCCGATGACCACGATGGCCAGGGGCTGGGAGATGAAGCCGCCCTCGCCCGTCAGGCCGATGGCCATGGGCAGCAGGGCGCAGATCGTCGCCACCGCTGTCATCAGGATCGGGCGCAGGCGCCGGCGGCCGCCCTCGACGACCGCCTCGCGGACCGGCATGCCGGATTCGCGGTACTGGTTGATGAGGTCCATCAGCACGATCGCGTTGGTCACCACGATGCCGATGAGCATCAGCACGCCGATCATGGCGGGCAGGCCCAGGGGCGTGTTCGTGGCCAGCAGCAGAATGATCGCGCCCGTCGCGGCGAACGGGATCGACACCAGCAGGATCAGCGGCTGGGCCACGCTGCGGAACGTCGCCACCATGATGATGAAGACGATCGCGATCGCGGCCAGCATCGCCAGGCCCAGCTGCCCGAAGGCCTCCTGCTGGTCCTGGGTCACGCCGCCCAGGGTCACCGTGGCGCCGGCCGGCAGGGAGAGCTCGTCGAGCTTCGTCTGCAGGTCGGCCGAGACCTGGCTGAGGTTGTCGCCGGAGGCGCGGCCGGTGACCGAGGCGCTGCGGTTGCCGTCGATGCGGGTGATCGCGACCGGGCCCGCGTCCTGGGACACGTCCGCGATCTGGTCGAGGCGGACGAACGGCGGGGTGCCCGGGACCGGGATCGTCAGGGCCTTGAGCTGGTCCAGGCTCGTCGGGGCCGGGCCGGAGCGCAGGATCAGGTCGCGCTGGGCGCCGTCGACCGTCATCTGGGTCAGGGTCTGGCCGCGGTACGCCGCCGCGACGATGCCGCCGACCGCCGCGTCGTTCAGGCCGTACTTCGCGGCCTGGTCCCGCTTCACCTTGACGTCGATGCGCGGGTTGCTGGCGGCCAGGTTGCTCTCGACGTCCGCGATGCCGCCGACGCCCTTCATCGCCGTCTCGACCTGACCGGTGGCCTTCGTGAGGTCGCCGGGGTTGTTGGCCTTGATGACGACCTCGAGCTGGTCGCTGGAGCCGCCGCCGCTGCTGCCGCCGACCTTCACGGTGCCGAGGCTGTTGCCGGCCGCGGCGACCTCGGTGCGCAGCTCGTCGATGACCTTCTCGACGTCCGTGCCCTCCTTGGCGGTGACCGAGAAGTTCGCGGTGTTGCCGCCCTGGCCGCCGCCGAAGCCGAAGCCGGCCGAGGCGCCGATGGTGGCCTGGTACGCCTCGATGTCGCCGCGCTTGCCCAGCATGTCCTCGATCTTCTTGGCCGCCGCGTCGGTGGTGGCCAGGCTGGAGCCGACCGGCAGCTCCTGGGAGATCGAGAACTCGCTCTGCCCGGACTCGTCGATGAAGTTGGTCTTCAGCGCGGTGGCCAGGCCCATGGTGCCGATGAACACGACGATGCTGATGGCCACGGTGGCCCAGCGGGTGCCCCGGCTGCGGGTCACCCAGCTCACGATCGGCACGTAGCTGCGCTGCAGCGGGCTGCGCCGCTCCTTCTCCAGCGCCCGGGCCTCGATCGCCTCGCGCTCCTCGGTGGCGAGGGCCTTCGGCGGGCGCAGGAACCAGTAGGCCAGGACGGGGACCACGGTCAGCGCGACGAACAGCGACGCGAGCAGGGCCACGGCGATGGTGATCGCGAAGGGCCGGAACAGCTCGCCGGCGAGGCCGCCGACGAGGCCGATCGGCAGGAACACGGCGACGGTGGTCAGCGTCGAGGCGACGACCGCGCCGGTCACCTCCTTGACGCCGGTGAGGATGGCGTGGACCTTGGCCTCGCCGTACTCCAGATGTCGTTTGATGTTCTCGAGCACCACGATCGAGTCGTCGACGACGCGGCCGACGGCGATGGTGAGCGCGCCGAGCGTGAGCAGGTTGAGCGAGTAGTCGCCGACCCACAGGCCGATGAGCGCGACGACCACCGACAGCGGGATCGACACGGCGGTCACCAGCGTGGAGCGGATCGACACCAGGAAGATGAGGATCACCACGACGGCGAAGAGCAGGCCGAGCGCGCCCTCGGTGGACAGGCTCTTGATGGACTTCTCGACGAACGGCGCCTGGTCGAAGACCGACGTGAGCTTCGTGTCGCCGCCGAGCGACTTCTCCAGGTCGGCGAGCTTGTCGCGGACCGCGTGGGAGATCTTCACGGCGTTGCCGTCGGGCGCGGCGGTGACCGAGATGCCGAGGCTGGGCTTGCCGTTGGTGCGGGTGATCGAGGTGGCCTCGACCGTCTTGAGCTCGACCGTGGCCACGTCCCCGAGCTTCGCGGTGGGCGTGACGGCGAGGTTCTTGAGGTCGTCCAGCGTGCTCAGGGTGCCGCCGACCTGCACCGCGAGGGACTTGTCGCCCTGGGTCAGGGTGCCGGCGGGGAAGGAGACGCCGTTGGACTTCAGCGCGGTGGTCAGCGACTCCCCGTTGACCCCGGCCGCGCCGGCCTTCTGCGGGTTGAGCGTGATGAGCACGTTCTGGGTCTCGGCGCCGGTCACCTCGACCTGACGCACGCCCTCGATGCCCTGCAGCTCCGGCACGACGACCTGGTTGAGCTGCTGCGCGAACGCGATCTGGTCGCCGGACTTCGACGCGGCCAGCACCACGGCCGGCAGGTCGTCGGTGGAGCCGGCGATGACCTGCGGGTCGACGCTCGAGGGCAGTTGCGAGCGGATACGCGAGATGGCCGTGTTCATCTTGTTGGTGATGTCGTCGATCGACGAGCCGAAGTCAAACGAGACCTGCACCGTCGCCATGCCCTCGCGACTGGTGGAGGTGATGTCCGTCAGCCCGGGCACGCTCTGCAGCGCGCCCTCGATGGGCTTTGTCACCTGCTCCTCGACGATATCCGGCGACACGCCGGGGTAGGTCGCGACCACGAAGGCGGCCGGGAACTGGATCGAGGGGATGAGCTGTTGCTTCAGTGACGGGATGGCAATGGCGCCGAAGCCCAGGACGACGATCGCGATGATCGCGACCAGCCCCCGGTTCGCCAAACTGAGCCGGGCGAGGAACGACATGTCTGGAGTCTTCTTCCGATCGGCTACAAGCACGTTAGTTCGTGTGATGCTAATGGTTCGTCTCGCGCAAAGTTTATCCAGGCGGTAAAACATTGCTGTGAACACTCACAGGGAAGCGCTACTGGCCCGCGTCGCCAGGGCCGAGGAGCGGATGCGCGCCCTGTTGGCGTACGACCGCACGAACCCACTGTTCTCAGTAAACCTCACAATGCAGCAGCTCAAGGTGCTGTTGCTGCTCTCCGGCCACGACGGGATGGCCTCGCAGGAGCTGACCCGGCTGCTCGGTGTGAGTCTGGCCACGCTGTCCGGCATTGTAGACCGGCTGGTGACCCAGGGTTACGTCACCCGTGCGGAGGACCCGCACGACCGCCGGGTCCGCCGCATCCACCTCTCCCCCGCCGGGCGGGAGACGCTGGACCGGCTCAGCGACGGGGGCACCCGGGCCGCCCGGCGCCTGCTGGACCGCCTCGACGACGACACGCTCGGGCAGCTGGCGGCCGTGCTGGAGCGCGTGGCCGAGGCGGCCGTGGAGGAAGCGCTCGATCGCGCGGTACCGCTGCCGCCGAGCGAGCCCGGGGACCTCACCCCGCCGGCCAAGATAGGGCCGCTGTCGTCCGGGTAGCCGCGCCATCCATGAGGCGTGTGCTGGTCCTGCTGGCCCTTCTCGTCACGGCGGTGGCCCTCCCGCTCGAGCCCGCGGGCGCCGCGCCGCAGCACGCGGCACCGGGAATCCGGGTGGCGGGCGGGCGCCTGGTCGAGGCCAACGGCAGCGACCTGGTGCTGCGCGGGGTCAACCACGACTTCATCTGGTACCCCGACCGCAACGGCACTTTCGCCGCCATCAAGGCCACCGGCGCCAACGCGGTGCGGGTCCCGCTCGGCACCGGCCACCAGTTCCGTCACACCAGCCCCGACGAGGTGCGCACGATCGTGGACCTGTGCCGCCTGCAGCGGCTGGTCTGCATCCTCGACGCGCACGACACCGCCGGCTTCGGGCAGGACAAGAAGGCCGCCCCGATGTCCGAGGCGGTCGCGTTCTGGAAAGGGCTGCTGCCGGTGCTGGCCGGGCACGAGGACAACATCCTCGTCAACATCGCCAACGAGCCCTTCGGCGTCGGCGGGGACTGGCCGTGGGTCCAGCAGACCACCGACGCCATCCGGGAACTGCGCGCGGCCGGGTTCCGCCACACGCTGCTGGTCGACGCGCCCGGCTGGGGCCAGGACGAGATGTACGTGATGCGCGACAACGCCGAGCGGGTGCGCGCCGCCGACCCGACCGGCAACACGGCGTTCGACATTCACATGTACGGCGAGTTCGACAACGCCGCGAAGGTCAACGCCTACCTAGGCTACTTCACCCACCACCAGCTGCCGGTCCTCATCGGCGAGTTCTCCGGCCAGCACGAGTGGGGCGACCCCGACGAGGACGCCATCATGGCCTACGCCGAGGGCCATTCGGTGGGCTACCTCGGCTGGTCGTGGAGCGGCAACGAGCAGGAGTACAGCTACCTCGACCTGGTGCACGACTTCGACCCGGCCAGCCGCACGGCCTGGGGCAACCGCTTCCTCACGGGCCCGAACGGCATCTCGACGCAGTCGCGGGAAGCCACGATCTTCCGCAACGGTACCGCCGGTGCTCCCCGGATCGCGGAGGTCACCACGAGCACCGTGCGACTGTCGTGGCCGCGGGCCTCATGGGGTACGACATACATCGTCGTGGCCGTGAACGGCGCGAGCGAGTCCCGCCTGGCGACGACCGCCCGGCCGGAGGTGACGCTGCACGGGCTGCGGGGCTCGACCGAGTACGCCTTCGCCGTCTACGCCCGCGGCCTGCTGGGCAACCGATCGCGCCGCTCCGCCCTCACCTACGCGGTCACGCCCCCGGCCTGAATCGCCTCCTCGACCGCCTTGCGCACCCGCTCGTCCTGGCGGGCCTTGCCACGCGCCCGCAGGCGGCGGACCAGGAAGAACGCGGCGACGAGCGCGGCCACGGCGACGAGGACGCCGATGAGCCAGCCCCACGGTACCGCCCACGCGCCGGCCTCGGCCGTCACCGCGGCCAGGGACGTGGTGGAGCCGGACGCGTCGGTCAGGCGCGGGGTGAGCGTCGCGGTCGCGGTGACCCGGAACGCCTTCGGCACGCCGTGCACGGGGACGCTCACCTTCCACGTCTCGCCGGGCAGCAGCTGCGGCGGGGCCTTGACCGCGCCGGCGTCGGTGCGCAGCATGCCGAACGGCCCGGCGAGCGACACGCGCTGCTCGGCGGAGAGGATCGCGTTGCCGGTGTTGTGGATGGTGTACGTGACCGTCGCGTCACCGCCGTCGACGTCGACGCCGAGGTTCTCGACCACCAGGGCCGGGTGCAGGTCGCCGCCGACGCGCAGCTTGACCTGGATGCCGAGGCGGCGCTCGACGTTGATGCCCTGGCCGGCGTCGGGCTGGGTGAGCGCGGTGACGACTCCGCCGGCGTAGTCGCCGGGGGTGGCGTTGGCCGGGATGTCGAGCGTGAACGGGATCTCGGCGCTCTGGCCGGGCTGGATCGCGACGGTGGGCGCGCCGGCGTGCAGCCAGGCGCCGATGCCGACGGACTTCTTGTCCTTGGTGAGCAGGTCGAGCTGGCCGGTGCTGGTGGTGAAGCCGTCGCCGGCGTACACGGCCAGGTTCAGCGTGTTCTTGCCGCGGTTGGCCACCACCATGGCGTCCTTGACCTGGCCGCCGGGGTTGACCGCGTAGCTGTAGCTGGATCGGTCCGAGCCGTAGCTGTTCGCGGCGGTCCGCACCGTCCAGGCGACGTCGCCCTCCTCCGCGTGCGCGGGACCGGCGATGCCGGCGGCGGCGAGCAGCCCGATGACGGCGGCGAACACGGCGGATCTACGGAGTTGCATGACGTCCTCGCTCGAAAGTCAGGGGGCGGGACGGCCCGTGGGCCGCCCCGCCTGGAAAAACCTGGAACAAAAAGGAATGCCGGTCAGCTGCTCAGCGCGGTGATCGTGAGCGTGGCGCGGTAGTCGCCCTTCTCGGCGCTGCCCGGGATCTTCAGGTCGAGCTCGGCCCCGAGCTGGCTGGTGCCCTTCGGGTGGCCCTGCTCGGCGTAGCCCAGCCCGCGCGAGACGGACAGGCCCTGGCCCTGGTCGTCGTACGACGAGGGCACCGGCACGCTCGCCTGCGCCCCGGCGCCGGGCACGAGCACCCGCGGGACCCAGCCGAGGTACGAACCGGAGAAGGTCTTGCCGGCATCGCGGAAGTCGCTCACGCTCGCCGAGATCGACCACGGCGCCTGGGTGCGGCGGGTGTCGCTCACGGCGATCGGGTTGAGGTGGCCGGAGGCCCCGAAGTACTCGCCGTTGTGCTCGGTCGCGGTGCCCAGGCTGACCAGGCCGTTGTAGCCGTCGATGGTCCAGCCGAACTCACCGGGCGCCGGGTTGGGGACGTTGACCTGCAGCTGCTGGCCGTCGCCGTTGTACGGGTGCACCGTCACCTTGTCGACGATCGAGCCGACCGGCTGGTTGGCCGGGGTGTTGGTGCACACGAGCCCGCGCTCGACCGCCGGGTTCGGCGCCGCGCAGGTGCCGCTGCGGAGGTTCTGCACGACCAGCTTGTCGCTGCGGACCTCGACCTTGACGTAGGAGCGCACGTGCTCCTGGTTCTGCGCCGAGTTGTACCAGTAGCTGTCCGGGTTCAGCGGGTCGGCCCCGTTGCCGGCGCCGCTGGTGCCGCTGTTGTCGGGCTTGGTGATGTCGTAGTACTTCGAGCCCGACGCCGAGTTGCCGGTGACGTAGAGCACGCCGCCCGGGCCCTGGAACACGTCGGCGGCGCCGGGCTGCTCGTCCGGGTTCGCCTTCGCGCCGTTCTTGATCAGGTAGCTGCGGGAGTACACGTGGTCGTGGCCCTGCAGCACCAGGTCGACACCCAGGTTGGAGAAGGCGGTCGGGAAGTCCACCCGGCGCACCTTGTTGTCCCCGTCCTTGGCGTGCGCGGCCGGCGAGTAGATCGCGTGGTGGTAGACGAGCACCGTCCACTTGGCCTCGGCGCCGTGCTGGTTGATGACGTCGGTGACGTAGCCGATGTGCGCCTCGTCGCCGCCGCCACCCTGGGTGGTGGCGTAGGAGTTGCTGTTCAGGTCGATGAACAGCGTGTCCTTGTAGATGTACCAGTAGTCGCCGCCGGACGTGGTCCCCGCCGGGTTGCCGTTGGAGTAGTACCGGCCCGAGCGGTCCGTGTTCGGGGTGAACAGGTGCTGCTCGTAGGCCTTGCCGCCGACGTCGTGGTTACCGATCGTCGCCGCCCACGGGTACTGGCGCAGCTTGTCCGGGGCGAGGAACGCGTTCCACTGGGCCTCGGTGTTCGCGGTCTCGACCTGGTCGCCGCCGGAGACGAGCAGCTCGGCGTTCGGGTTGGCCGCGAGCGACACGTCGAGCGTGTCGGTCCAGCCGGCCTGGTCCTTGGCCACGTCGCCGGAGGAGCCGATCTGCGGGTCGCCGTAGAACAGGAAGTCGTAGTCGCCCTCGAAGTCCTGCGTCTTGAACGAGTACACCGGCGACCAGTTGCCCTCGGTGCCGACCCGGTAGGAGTACGCGGTGTGCTCCTGCAGGCCGGTGAGGACGGCGTGGCGGTTGTACCCGCCACTGGTGGCGATGTTCGCCCCGCCGATGGCCGCGAACGTGGCGGCCGAGTCGGGGAACTCACCGTTGGCCAGCGCCGCCGTGGGGGCGAGCTGGACCTTCTGGGCGGTGTCGGCGGAGGAGTACCAGGTCACGATCCGCTGGGACTCGTTCGCGCCGACGCCGAGGATGATGCCGGTGAGGTTGGCCGGGTCCTCGGCACTGGCGGGCGAGCCGCCGGTGCCGAGGGCCAGAGCCAGGCCCACCAGCGCCGCCGTGGCCGCAGCGGCCACGCGGGAGGTGCGGTGATACATCGGATTTTCACCTTTTTCCGATGGGGTACGAGCAAAGCTTGATCACGCAATCGCGTGATCTTGAACCGTTCGTGAACGGCGTCCGGACGCCCGACTAGAGCCGCTGAAAGAACCAGAGCAACCCCATGAACGCGACCCCCGCGGCGATGGTCCCGGTGACCCATCGGCCCGTTTTGGGCGCCTTGCGGCGCAGCAGGATCAGCAGCGGGAACGTCAGGGCGATCAGCCCGAGCTGCACGACCTCGATGCCGACGTTGAACACCAGCAGCGACCACAGCAGCGTCCACGAGAACGGCTCGTCGATGCCGAGCGCGCCGGCGAATCCCAGCCCGTGGATGAGGCCGAAGCCGAACACCACGGCCAGCCGCGCGTTGCCCGGGGCGCCGTCCTTGCGCAGATTCCACAGATGCAGGCCGGCCACCACCGCGATCGACAGCGCGATGACCGGCTCGACGAGCCGCGCGGGCACGCTGACCAGCCCGAGCGCGGCCAGCATGAACGTCACCGAGTGCGCGAGCGTGAAGCTGGTCGCGGCGAGCACGATCTCGCGCAGCCGCCGCGACCCGGCGATGAGCGCGAGCAGGAACAGGATATGATCGATGCCGGTGAGCAGGTGCTCGGCGCCGAGGCGGAAGAACTCCCAGAATCGCTCGTACCACGCCTGCCCGGTCGAGAACACCGGATGCGCGGCGTCCAGGGCGGCGCTGCCGGTGCGGCCGTCGAGCGCGTAGGTGACGATCGTCTTGACGCCCTTGACGTAGCCCTCAGTGTCGGGGAAGAGTGCCGCCCGGATCTCGTGCGCGCCGCTCGGCGGGCAGGCCCAGTCCAGCGGCAGCTCGGCGTACGGCACCCCCTCCCGCTCGCCGATGCCGATCGGCTTCGACAGGCTCGCGGTGCAGTCCTTGACCGTGAAACGCTGCGTCACATAACGCAGGACCGCGTCCTTGTGCTCGTTGAGCGCCGCCGCCTGGGCGTCGCGGTCGCCGGCCTCGAAGGCCGCGTTGCCCGCCCTGAACAGGCCGTCGTCATGCTCGGCGTCCGCGGCCGAGACCAGCAGGAGGTCGTACTCCAGCCCGAGCGCCGTGCGCACGTGCCCGCCCTCGGCCGTCACGTCGACGTACACGGTGGAGGAGAAGCCGTGCGCCTGCGCCGGCCGGGTCCACGCCAGTACTGATAGAAGTACGGCAATTCCTATCGTGACGGTCCGGATGGTGCGGCGCATGGGGCTCCCTCAGGTTCGGCCTCCGCACGTTGCACGGCACGAGTGAACGTCCGGCCCCCCACCGACGAACCGATCTTGAACAACTCCCGCCCGATCTCGTCTTCCGCGCCCCGGGCGGAGAGGATCTCGTCGTGCGTCCTACGATTCGGGCCGTTGCCGCCCTGGCCCTCGTCGCCGGCCTGCTCGGCGGGTGCGGGTTCTCCTCCGGTGACGACTGGAGCCAGCCGCGGCCGCTGCCCAGCCCGGTCGGGTCCCTGAAGGCCGGGTTCGTCGACCCCTCCACGCCCCCCACACCGGAGGGGACGATCACGCCCGTTCCCGGGTCCTGGAGCGAGGTGCATCCCGGCTCGGGGTACCGGGTCGTGCTGCTGACCCGGGGCGCGGATGCGCCCACCAAGGCCCTGGTCACCGCGGTTGAGGCGTGGGCCGCGGCCGAGAAGGTGTCGCTCAGGACCGTCACCGCCGGGACCGACCCGGTTCCGGACATCATCCGCGCCATCGACATGCACGCCGACCTGATCGTCAGCGCCGGCAACGACCTCGTGGACCCCCTGACCGTCGTGACCGCGAACCACCTGGCACAGGCGTTCCTGGTCGTCGGCGCCGAACTGGCCGAGCCCACGCACAACGTGACCGCCGTAGACTGGGCCGGGGCGTCCTTCCGCGGCGAGGGCCTGGGCGCCTCATCCACGTACGACGCGGCGTCCTTCACCACAGCCCGCTGCGACGCCGCCATCCGAGCCGGCGCCGCCGCGGTCCTGACCGGCCTGACCGGAATCGTGGTCTGGCTCAGTTAGCGGGCTTGATCGGCAGCAGGGTCCGGCTCCGGCCGGGGCGCGGGCTCTGCGCGGCGGCGGCCGCCAGCTGAACGGCGTGCTCGCGCTGCTTCTGCCAGTGGCCGTAGAGCGCGCCCTGCTGGGCCAGGCGCGACACCGCCCGGATCGTCTCCGGGTCCACGTCCCCCGGCGCCGCGTCCCGCCACGGGGTGCCCGGCAACGGCATGAACACGTGCGAGTGGATGCGCGCCCCGAGCGCGGCCAACTCCTGCGCCAGCTTCAGCGAGGCCTCCGCGTCGGCGGGGTCCTCCCCCGGCATGCCGAAGATCATGTCCACGTTGATCCGGAACCCCTCGGCGATCCCGAGCCGCACCGCCCGCCGCACCGACTCGACGTCGTGCCCGCGCTTGGCGGCCTCCAGCACCCGCTCCGACCCGGACTGGGCACCGACGATGAGGTTGTCGTTGGCGCAGTACCGTTTCACCAGGCGCAGCGCCTCGACGCTCATGTGCTCGGGCCGGATCTCACTGGGGAACGACCCGAAGAAGACCCGCCCATCCGGCCCGATCCCCTCCTTACAGCCGGCGAGCAACTCCTCAACGGCGGCGAGGTTCGGCTCCTCGTCCTCGGCCCCGTAGGAAAGCGACGTAGGCGTGATGAACCGGACGTCCCGCTTACCGAGCTCCCGCATCCGATCGACATGCCAGCGCACATTCTCCACACTGCGATGCCGAAACCGCGCCGAAAACATAAACGGCGTCTGACAGAACCGGCACGCGTACACGCACCCGCGCGTGATCTCGATCGGGTTCATGCGCTTGTACGTCAAGGGAAACGCGCGGTAGCGACCCAGTGGCTCGCGGTGCGCCTTGCCGGTGCGGATCAGGCTGCCGTGCTCGTCGCGGTAGACGAGTCCCGTGATCCCGGCCGGGTCGCCGGCGCTGTCCACCAGCGCCAGAAGGGTGCTCTCGCCCTCGCCGACGGCGGCGATGTCCCATCCGGCGTCGAGGGTCCGCACCGGCTCGGCGGTGGCATGCACCCCACCCGCCACGTGCACGGCTCGGGGCGCGGCGGCCTTGATCCCGGCCAGTTCCTCGGCCAGCGCCGCGGCGTCGGGCGAGTAGAACGACCACAGCACGAGCACACGGTCGGCGTGGGCGGAACGAATCGCCTCGACGGTGGCCGCCGCGGACTCGGCGAAAACCACCTCGTAGTCCGTTGTGGTGGGATGCTCCTCCAGCGCGGCGAGCAGGACGTGATGGCCGTAGGTCACCGCCTTGCGATACCGCAGAATCAACACGAGGTCGCGCACGCCGGAAAGTCTAGGCGTACCGGGTGATGGCCCGGTGTTGAGCGGACGTTTGCGCGGCGACCGGCCACGGCCGGCGGCACGATGGTGATGTGGACGAGTATCGGGAGATCGTGTCGGACGTCCTCACGACCGCCGGCGGAGCGCAGGCTTGGATCGAGATGAACCTTTCCGGGTACCTCTCCAAGCGGTGCACCGGATGCGGTACGGACGAGGACGCGGTCGCGTTGGCGCCGGCGCTGCAGTGGCTGGAAGAGCACGCGTCGGCGTGCACCGCCCGGCCGTAGGTAGCCGGATCACCGCGCACGTGCCGCGGCTCCATGTGACTATCACTGGTGGGGCCTGACCCCACGCTCGTTGGCGGCCGAAACCGAGTCCGCTGCGGCACGGTACGCGCGGGTGGGCGCGGCTGCGCTCCGGCGAGTTCTACGTCGCGGCCGAGGGTGAGGCACCGCAGAAGGTGCGGACGCCACTCTGCCTCAGCTATCACCCGAGGAGCCCGCTGCCGGTGGAGGCCCTCGTCGTCGCAGAGCTTGCCTATCGTTGGCAGAAGATCGGTCACAGTGGGCTCATCTGGTCCAGGACTCGGGCCGCCACGTCGATGATCTGTTCGACCTTCGGAACATCGCGCTCCATCTCCTCCGCGCTGATGCTCGGTGCCGACGCGGATGGGTACTCGACCTGGTTGCGGCGGCGGAGGCGGTCGAACGGCGCAGCACCCCGCCAAGCGGTGGATCGAGCTGCGCAGTTACCGCGTCGCGGACCGCGATGTGCCGCCTCGGCTCGTCGCCCGCAGGCCCTGGTTCTCCAGCACGGCGGCGAGTGACTTGCGCGCGGCATCGTACAGCAGCTGATACGCGCCGGCCGGGTCCGAGTCCGCGACGGCGTCCGCCGACGCGAGATGCCTCGGCGCTTGAGACAGCAAGAGGTCGCGGCTGGCCGGCACGCGCTCAAGTTCGTCTCTTGCCCATGCCGTCCAGGGCCTCGCGGCCCTGCTGCCATCTCGCTACCGTTCTCCAGGCTCCACGACGGTGTACAAGGGACGTGACCGCACCGACGCCAGGAAGGGATCGTCGTCGGCCGATCGCCAGGCCGTTGCGGATACACGGTGGATGTTGACCTCGCGGCCCAGTTGCCGTTCGGCAGACCGGGCCGCGTCCGCCAGGTCGTCCTCGTCGGCGTTGCCCACCACCAACACATCGACGTCACGCGGCGCAGGGCCGGCCTCGCCGGCATAGCGGGCTGCCCATGAACCGTAGATGTACGCCTCATCCACCCCATCCACGGGAGGAAGCAGATCGGCCAGGACGGCGGCCGGACCGTAGGTCAACGTCAGCAGTTCGGTGAGTGGGCGAGCGAGGGGGTTGTCGAGGTCTGCCTGCAGCAGGCGCAGGTTTCCCCTCCGTTCCTCGCGCACGAGGCCGACCTTGGCAAGATGATCGGCCTCCCGGCTGACGGTTGACTGGGAAGTCTTGAACTGGCGGGCCAACTCCGTCACCGAGCAGCTCATGTCCGGGTGCAGATACAGCCACGCCAGCAGCTCACCCAGCAGCGGCGAGCGCAGCAGCGGGAGCAGCCGGGACCTTACTTGCACATCCCGCATAATAGCTTGCAGATTATGCAAGGACCCGATGGGATCCCAAAGCCATCGAAAACGTCGGTGCCGGAATCGGCCGTACAAGAGGGTTCGGCGAACGGGACGTTTGGGCGTAGTCGGGGCGTGGCGGCGTCACTACGCTTCGACAGCTGTGTATGCCGTTGTTGATGTCGAGACCACCGGGCTTCGCACCGGCTGGCACGACCGGGTGGTCGAGATCGCGATCGTGCAGGTCGACGAGGCCGGGAAGGTCGAATCGGAGTGGTGCACGCTGGTCAATCCGGGGCGGGATCTCGGGCCGCAGCACATTCATGGGATCACCGCTGCCGAGGCTCGGCAGGCGCCGCGGTTCGAGCAGGTGGCGGGGGCCGTCGCCGGGCTGATGCGGGGGCGGGTGCCGGCCGCGCACAACTGGGCGTTCGACGGGCAGTTCCTCGCGGCCGAGTTTGAGCGGATGGGGATCGTCGCGCCGGTGCACGCCGACGCCGGGCTGTGCACGATGCGGCTCGCCGGGCGGTTCTTCCCCGGTAGCTCGCGGGGGCTGGCGGACTGCTGCGCGGCGGCGGGCATCCCGCTGGTGCGGGCCCACTCCGCGCTGCACGACGCCCGGGCGGCGGCCGAGCTGCTGTCGTACTTCCTGCGGGTGACCGGGCAGCCGCCGCCGTGGGCGCACCGGTTCGTGACGGCGGGCGCCTGGCCGGTGCTGCCGGAGACCGGGGTCGCGCCCGTCGGGCGGCAGGCCGAGGGGCAGGTGGAGGAGCACTTCCTGGGCCGGCTCGTCGATCGCCTGCCGCGCTCGCACCGGCCCGACGCCGACGCGTACCTCGAGGTGCTCGACCGGGCACTGCTCGACCGGCACGTCTCGGCGGCGGAGGCCGACGCGCTCGTCGCGGTCGCGGCCCGGCTCGGGCTGGGGCGGGCCGACGTGGTCGAACTGCACCAGCACTACCTGCAGGCGCTCGCCGCGTTCGCCGCGGCGGACGGCGTCGTCACCGCGGACGAGCGGAGCGACCTGGAGACGGTCGCGCGACTGCTGGGTCTGGACACGGGGCAGGTCGAGCGCATGCTACGTATGGCCGGGCACGCGGTGGGGCTGTTCGGGGTCCGCTCGTTCCGGCTGGAGCGCGGCGACGTCGTGGTCTTCACCGGTGACATGGGCGAGCCGCGGGAGGTCTGGCAGGCGCGGGCCGCGGCGGCCGGGCTGGCGGTCGGCGCGAACGTCACGCGGAAGACTCGGCTACTGGTGGCGGCCGATCCGGACAGCATGTCAGGAAAGGCCCAGCAGGCCGCCCGGTACGGCATCCCGGTGGTGCACCCGGCGGCCTTCCTGCAGATGCTCGGCTAGAGCGGGATGTTGCCGTGGGCGCCGCGGGCGGCGGGGACGCTTGTCAGGGCGGCGGCCAGGCGGCGGCGGGTCTGGGTCGGGTGGATCACGTCGTCGACGACGCCGATCTCCAGGGCTCGGTGTACGCCGCCCGCCGTTTGCAGGTGCTCCTCGACCAGTCTCGCGTGCAGGGACTCGCGGTCCTGCGGCTGGGCGGCCGCCAGTTGGCGGCGCTGCAGGACGTTCACGGCCGCGCTCGCGCCCATCACCGCGATCTCGGCCTGGGGCCAGGCGAAGACCGCCGTCGCGCCCAGGGAGCGGGAATTCATGGCGACGTACGCGCCGCCGTACGCCTTGCGGGTCACCAGGGTCACGCGGGGTACGACCGCCTCGGCGAAGGCGTGCAGGAGTTTGGCGCCGCGGCGGACCACGCCGTCCCACTCCTGGCCCAGGCCGGGCAGGTAGCCGGGGACGTCGACCAGGACGATGAGGGGCACGCCCAGGGCGTCGCAGGTGCGCACGAACCGGGCCGCCTTCTCGGCGCCGGCCGCGTCCAGGCAGCCGCCCAGGCGCAGCGGGTTGTTGGCGATCACGCCGGTCGTGCGGCCGCCGAAGCGGCCCAGGGTGGTGACGACGTTCGGGGCCCACTTGGCATGCAGGTCGATTCCGGGCGCGTCCAGCACGGCCCTGACCAGCGGGCGCACGTCGTACGCGCGCTTGGGCTCCGGCGGCAGGAACACCCCCAGGTCGGTGTCGGTGACGTCGTCGGCCGACAGCCGGCCGGGGCGGCCCAGCAGGGCGGCGAGGTCCCGGGCCGTGGCGATCGCCGTCCCGTCGTCCTTCGTCGTCACGTGGACCACGCCCGAGCGGCGGCCGTGCGGCTCGGGGCCGCCCAGGCGGGCCATGTCGACCTGCTCGCCGGTGACGCTGCGGACGACCTCGGGGCCGGTGACGAAGATGCGGCCGTTGTCGCTCATGATCACGATGTCGGTCAGGGCGGGGCCGTAGGCGGCGCCGCCGGCCGCGGGGCCCAGCACCACCGAGATCTGCGGGACCCGGCCGGAGGCGCGGACCATCGCGGCGAAGACCTGGCCGACGCCGTCCAGGGCCAGCACGCCCTCGGGGATCCGGGCACCGCCGGAGTGCCACAGGCCGATGACCGGGGTGCGCTCGCGCACGGCGGCGTCGATGGCGTCGACGATGTGGCGGCAGCCGTCGGAGCCCATCGCGCCGCCCATGGCGGAGGGGTCGGAGGCGAAGGCGATGGCGGCCGTACCGTCGATCTCGCCCCGGGCGGCCAGGGCGCCCGAGGCGTCGCGCGGGGCGAGCAGGCGCATCGTGCCGCGGTCGAACAGGGTCCGCAGGCGGTGCTCCGGGTCGCGTTGGCCGGCTTCGAGATCGACGGGTACGGACGTCATCGTCACGAGGTGCTCCAGGGATCAGGCGCGGGCGAACACCAGTGCCGCGTTGTGGCCGCCGAAGCCGAAGGAGTTGTTCAACGCCGCGGGGATCTCCAGGTGGCGGGGCTTGTGCGCGGCCACGTCGAGGTCCAGCTCGTCGTCGGGGTCGTCGAGGTTGATGGTCGGCGGGATCACGCCGTGGTACACGGCCAGGATCGTGGCGATCGACTCGACCGCACCGGCGGCGCCGAGCAGGTGGCCGGTCATCGACTTGGTCGACGTGATCACCGGGTGGTCGCCGAGGGCGCGGTGCAGGGCCTTGATCTCGGCCAGGTCGCCGACCGGGGTCGAGGTGGCGTGCGCGTTGACGTGCAGGACATCGGCCTTGGCGACGCCGGCGTCGCGGAGGGCGAACTCGATCGCGCGGACGGCGCCGTCGCCCTCGGGGTGGGGCTGGACGATGTCGTACCCGTCGGAGGTGATGCCGGCGCCGGCGAGGCGGGCGTAGATGCGGGCGCCGCGGGCGCGGGCGTGCTCGGCGCGCTCCAGGACGATGACGCCGGCGCCCTCGCCGAGGACGAAGCCGTCGCGGGCCTTGTCCCAGGGGCGGGAAGCGCGCTCGGGGTCGTCGTTGCGCACGGACATGGCGCGCATGGCTGCGAAGCCGGCGATCGGCAGCGGGTGGATCACGGCCTCGGTACCGCCGGCGACGACGACGTCGGCGCGGCCGAGGCGGATGAGGTCGAGGGCGTGGGCGATCGCCTCGGCGCCGGTGGCGCAGGCGCTGGCCACGCAGTGCACGCCGGCGCGGGCGCCGAGCCGCAGGCCGATGTGGGCGGCCGGGCCGTTGGGCATGAGCATCGGCACGGTGTGCGGGGAGACCTTGCGCGGGCCGCTGGCCTCCAGGATGTCGTCCTGGTTGAGCAGCGTCTGGGCGCCGCCGATGCCGGTGCCGACGCTGACGGCGAGCCGGTCCGGGTCCACCTCGGGCGAGCCGGCGTCGGCCCAGGCCTCGGTGGCGGCGATGACGGCGGCCATCTCGCTGCGGTCCAGGCGGCGGGCCTGCACGCGGTCGATCTGCTCGGTCGGCTCGACGGCGAGCTGCGCGGCGATGCGCACGGTGAGGGGGGCGGCCCATTCGGGCAGCGCCGAGACGCCGGATCTGCCGGCGAGCATGGCGTCCCAGGTGGACGGGGCATCCCCGCCGAGCGGGGTGGTGGCCCCGATGCCGGTGACGACGACCTCAACACTCACTGCTGACTCTCCCTAAAGCGACCTGGTGCGCCGGGGCCCCTCCGTGGGGCCCCGGTCGCCGATGTCAGGCCTGCGACTTCTCGATGTACGAAACGGCGTCGCCGACGGTCTTGAGGTTCGGCACCTCGTCATCCGGGATCTTCACGCCGAACTTCTCCTCGGCCGCCACGACGACCTCGACCATGGACAGCGAGTCGACATCCAGGTCGTCGGTGAACGACTTCTCCTCGGCGACGTCGTCGGGGTTGACCCCGGCGACCTCTTCGAGGATCTCGGCGAGACCTTCGGCGATCTCTTCGCGGGTGGACATAGAGCTTTCCTTCCTAGGGTTGACGCGCTCGTAGACAAAAGATGGATAGCCCGCTACGGGCAGTGGATGACTTGGCCCGCGTACGTCAGGCCGCCGCCGAACCCGAAGAGCAGCACGGGCGCACCGGAGGGGATCTCGCGCCGCTCGATGGCCTTGGACAGCGCCAGCGGGATGCTCGCGGCCGACGTGTTGCCCGACTCGACCAGGTCCTTGACGACGATCGCGTTGGGCAGGTCGAGGCGCTTGACGATCCCGTCGATGATCCGCGTGTTGGCCTGGTGGGCGACGAAGGCGGCGATCTCGGGACCCCGCACGCCGGCGCGGTCGAGGGCGGCCTGGGCGTAGGGGGCGATCGCGGTGGTGGCCCAGCGGAAGACCGCCTGACCCTCCTGCTTGATGTACGGACGCCATCCCTCGATCCGCAGCACGTCACCCTTCTCGGGCGCCGAGCCCCACACCACCGGCCCGATGCCCGGCTTCTCGCCCTCGGCCACGCCGGTCACCACGGCCGCGCCGGCGCCGTCGCCGAAGAGCACGGCGGTGGTGCGGTCGGTCCAGTCGGTGACGTCGGAGAGCTTCTCCGCCCCGATGACCAGGGCGTTGCGGGTGGCGCCGGCGCGGATCGCGTGGTCGGCGCTGGCCAGGCCGTAGCAGAAGCCGGAGCAGGCGGTGTTGAGGTCGTAGGCGGCCGGGGCGTTGATGCCCAGCTTGGCGGCCACCCGGGTCGCCACGTTCGGGCAGCGGTCGACCGAGCTGCAGGTGGCCACGATGACGGTGTCGATGTCGGCGGCCGTCAGCCCGGAGGCCGCGAGGGCCTTGCCGGCCGCGGCGATCGCCATGTCGGCGACGGTCTCGGACCCGGCCACGCGGCGTTCGGCGATGCCGACCCGGTCGCGGATCCACTCATCGTTGGTGTCGATGACTTTCGACAGGTCGTCGTTGGTGACAACCTGCGACGGCTGGTAGTGACCGAACGCGAGAATCCTCGAACCGGCGACAGGGACGACGGCCGGAGTCATAGTTGGCCTCCAATGCGAGCGAGGGGCTGGCCGGGAGCGACCGGGTCGTCGGGGTGGGCGAGCCACTCGGTGAGCACGCCGGCGCTGTGCGCGGCGACCGCGACCGGGCCCTGCCGGGTCTGTACGGCCCCGACGACCTGCCCGGCGCCGATCGGCGCGCCCTCGGCGAGGTCCGCGGCCGGGGTGAACGTGCCCGCCGCGGCGGCGACCACGACGCTGAACTGCGGGTGCGGCTCGTGGGTGGGGGCCGCGCCGTGCCGCGCGATCACGTCACGCGCCTTGGCCAGATCGTCGGGGGTGTTGACGGTGACGATCTCGATGCCCTTGATCGCCCGCTTGGCCAGGCCCGCCAGGGTGCCCGCCGGGGCCAGCTCGACGATCGCGGTGACGCCGAGGTCGGCGAGGGTCTGCATGCACAGGTCCCAGCGCACCGGGGCGGTGACCTGGCGCACGAGGCGCAGCAGCATGGTCGGGCCGTGGTCGACCGCGGTGCCGTCGAGGTTGGACAGCAGGATCTTGCCGGGGGTGCCGGCGGTGATCCCGGCCGCGACCCGCCCCAGGCCCTCCTCGGCGGGGGCCATGTACGGCGTGTGGAACGCCCCGGCCACCTGCAGCTTGATGATCTTCGCGCGGGCCGGCGGGTCGGCGGCGAACTTCTCCAGCCCGGGCAGCGACCCGGCCGCGACGATCTGCCCGGCCCCGTTGCGGTTGGCCGGATGGAGCCCGGCGTCGGCGATCTTCGCGACGACCTCGTCGGGCTCGCCACCCAGCACCGCGCTCATGCCGGTCGGCTCCAGCGCGCAGGCGGCGGCCATCTCGCGGCCGCGGACCCCGGCGAGGGTGACGGCGGCCTCGGGGCTCAGCACGCCGGCCAGGGCGGCGGCGGCCAGCTCGCCGACGCTGTGCCCGGCCACGACGGCGACGTCGTGCATCGGCAGGTGCTCGGCCGTCAGCAGCGCCGCCGCCACGAGCAGCGGCTGGGTCTTGGCGGTGTCCTTGATCTCCTCGGCGTCGGCCTCGGTGCCCAGGTGCACCAGATCAACCCCGGACAGGGCCGACCACCAGCGCAGACGCGCTTCAGCCCCGGGCCGGGCGAGCCACGGGGCCAGGAAACCGGGCTTCTGCGAGCCTTGGCCTGGAGCGAGTACGGCGAGCACGTCTATGACTGTTCCGGATTCGACACCGCCACGCGGGTACCGCGACACACCAAAGTGGACCACCTCGCTTGTAGGAACCCTACAAAAGATCGCGTGGTGTTGCGCCAACAGATCCACCCTGTTACCTGTGGCGATCTGCCGTCCGCGTCTCTGCAGGATAATTCGGATAGAAGTATTGCAAATCAGCCGGTCGCGACCGGCGGCGCCGTCGGGGCGAGCGGGTCGAGGCGGCCGATCGTCAGTGCGATCCGCAGCGTAAAGGCATCCCGCGGAACCAGCGGCGTGAAACCGGTCACCTCGCCGATGCGCCGCAGGCGATACCGCACCGTGTTCGGGTGCACGAACAGCCCCCGGGCGGCGCTCTCCAGCACCCCGCCCCCGGCGAAGAACGCGTCGAGGGTCTCCAGCAACTCCCCGCCGGCCCGCACGAGCGCGCCGTAGACCTCCTGGCGCAGGATCCGCCGGGCCTCCGCGTCGCCGGCCAGGGCCCGCTCGGGCAGCAGGTCGCCGGCGGCCACCGGGCGGGGCGCGGCCGGCCAGGCGGGCGCGGCGCGGTAGCCGGCCAGGGCCGCGCGGGCGGACTCGGTCGCCTCGTCCAGCGACGGCACGGCGGGCCCGACCACGACCGGCCCGTCCCCGAAGCCGACCAGCAGGCGCTCCGTCGCGGCCATCGGGTCGGCCGCCCCGCCGAGCACCACCACCAGGCGGTCGCCGTGCACGCCGCCGAGGATCTCCACGCCGATGCGGCGGGCGGCGCGGTACACCGTGTGCAGCACCGCCGCCGCCTCACCCCCCGGCGACCGGCCGACGGCCACCGCCACCGGCGGCGCGTCCGCCCAGCCCAGCGCGGCCGCCCGGCTGGCCAGCACGTCGGAGGAGTCCCCGCGCAGCAGGGCGTCGACCAGCAGGGCCTGCAGCCGGGCGTCCCACGCGCCGCGGGTCTCCGCCGCGCGGGCGTAGACGCGGGCGGCGCCGAAGGCGACCTCGCGGCTGTAGTACAGCACCGCCTCCCGGATGCCCTGCTCCTGCCCGGGCGCGGCCAGGTGCGGCAGCTGCTCCTCGACGACCTCGATCGTGACCCGGATCAGCTGGACGGTCTGGCCGAGGTTGATCGAGCGGGCGAGGGCCCGCGGCGCCGCGTCGAAGAACTCGTCGGAGTTGTCCGCCGGCGCCGGCCCGCCCTTGTCGCGGCTGCGCAGCCACTCCACCAGCGAGCGCACCCCGGCCTGGGCGACCAGCATGACCCAGGCCCGCTGGTCGGCCGGCAGCTCCCGGAACCACGGCAGCGTCTCGTCCATCCGCGCGACGCTGGCCGTGGCCAGGGCGCCCGCGGCCCGCTCGATCGAGCGGACGCTCGCCTCCAGGGAACCCGGCGACGGCGGGGGCTCCACGCCGCCCAGCACCTCCGGCAGCTCCGGGAGGTCGGGTTCCAGGTCGGTCACTCGCATAGCTTTGCACGCCCGGCGTCACCGGGCGGCCGCGAGCCACAGCCGCCCGTCGACGAGCCGGCGCCCCCAGGCCGTCAGCCGCCCCGGCCGATAGCCCGAGACGATGTCCAGATAGCCGTACTGCGGGCTGTTGCCGCTCCACGACCAGGCCACGTGCTGCCGGCAGTACGCCATGAGCGCGTGGCGGAACCCGGCGGCCCGCAGCCGCGCGATCGCCGTCGAGGCGACCCGCGCCACCCGCACCGCGTTCGCCCCGGCCGCGCGGATGTCGTCGAAGACCGACGCCGGGCCGGGGCCGAAGGCGTACCCGTGTTTGACCCCGGTCTCGGCCAGACGGCCACCGGCCACATGGATGCCGACGCGGGCCGGAGTGACGTACGACGCACCCAGCAATGCCAGCAGGAGCGCGGGGAACGCCGATCTGCCGAGGGCACTTGCGAGGGGTACCTGTTTGACCACGGGTGAGGCGCTACCCGGGCCCCTGCCATTCACCCGTCGTCCGAGGGTGATTCGGCCGCACGGGGATCGACCAGGCTCCCTGGCGCAAGGTAGCGTGGGGCGCACGCAGGGTGCGAAAAGGGAGTTCCGTGGAGTCCAAGGCAGCCGAGATCGCTGCTGAGCAGCAACACTTCGACCTCGCCCACAAGCACCGTGAACGGCTGCGCGCCGATTTGGGCGAGAACCCGGACGCCGCCGCGAACGCCGGTGCCGGCCGCTGGCTGTCGACCTTCCGCCGGGGCCGCCGCGAGTCGCTGGCCGGCCCCGAGCAGGAGGTCGCGATCGGCCGCGTCGATCTGCTCGAGGACGAGCGCTACTACATCGGCCGCGAGACGATCTTCGACGACCAGCGCAACGTGCTCGTGGTCAACTGGCAGTCCGACCTCGGCAAGCGCTACTACGAGGCCTCCCCGGACGACCCGCAGGGCCTGCGCCTCAAGCGGAGCTTCAGCTGCGAGGGCAACCGGATCCTCGACTTCGCCGATCTGGTCTTCGAGCAGCTGGTGGAGGCGATCGCGGCCCTCGACGGGCCCGACGCCGCCCTGCTCGGGGAGCTCGAGCGCGGGCGGACCGGCGCGATGCACGACATCGTGGCGACGATCCAGGCCGCGCAGTACCGCCTGATGCGCTTCCCCCTCGAACAGCTGCTGATCATCGAGGGCGGGCCCGGCACCGGCAAGACCGCGGTCGCCCTGCACCGTGTCTCCTGGCTGCTGTACAACGAGCACGAGCGCCTCCGGCCGCAGGACGTGCTGGTCGTGGGGCCGCATCCGGCGTTCACGCGATACATCCGCTCGGTCCTGCCGAGCCTCGGCGACGCCGACGTCGAGCAGGTCGACATCGACCAGCTCGGCCCGCCCGTGCAGCGGGGCCGCCAGGAGGACCCGGCCACCCGGCGGATCAAGGGTGAGGCCCGGATGGCCCGGCTGCTCGCGCACGCCCTGGAGACCCGCATCGGCAGCCCCGAGGCGGCCGAGCGGATGCTCTTCGACGGCCGTTTCCTCACCCTGACCGGCGCCGAGATCGCCGCCGAGATCGCCGCCGCCCGCCAGGCCGGTGGCCCCTACGCCCAGCGCCGCCAGTTCCTGCGCGCCCGCCTCGCCGAGCTGGTGCGGGCCCGCGGCGGCCCGCTCGAGGCCGAGCGCCTGGCCCCGGTCGAGAACCTGCTGGAGCGCCTGTGGCCGCTGCAGAGCGCCGCGGCCTTCCTACGCGGGTTGTTCGGCTCCCGGGCGCGTCTGTCCGCCGCCGGCGCCGGGGAGTTCAGCGACGAGGAGCTGGCGCTGCTGTATCGCCGCGGCGCCGACCGCCTCTCGGCGCAGGTCTGGAGCGCGGCCGACATCGCCCTGCTCGACGAGGTCGACGAGCTGATCAACGGCGTGACCGGCCGCTACCGCCACATCGTCGTCGACGAGGCCCAGGACCTCTCCCCGATGCAGCTGCGCGCCGTCGGCCGCCGCTCGGCGAACGGCTCGATGACCATCGTCGGCGACCTGGCCCAGTCCACGGGCGCGTGGGCCCGCGACTCGTGGGACGAGGTCACCGAGCACCTGCCGCAGACCCAGCAGCGGGTCCTCGCCGGCCTGCGCTACGGATACCGGGTCCCGCGGCAGGTGTACGAGTTCGCCGCCCGACTGCTGCCCCTGGCCGCGCCCGGCACCGAGCCCCTCACCGTGGTCCGCGACGGCCCCACCGACCCCGGCCAGCACGTCGTCGAGCCCGGCGAGCGGGCCGGCCGCGTGGCCCAGATCGCCCGCGACCACCTGGAGGCGCAGCGCTTCGTGGGCATCATCTGCCCGGCCGCCTGCCGCGCCGAGCTGGAGTTCGCCCTGCACGCCAACGACCTGCCGTGGGGCCGCGCCGACCAGGGCGAGCTGGAGCGGGCCATCAACCTGGTCTCCCCGCAGGAGGCCAAGGGCCTGGAGTTCGACGCGGTGATCGTCGTCGAGCCGGAGGAGATCGTCGCCGAGGACCCGCGCGGGCACCGCCTGCTGTTCGTGGCGCTGACCCGCACGATCCGCTACCTGGACATCGTGGCCAGCGGCGAGACCCTCCCCCTGAAACCGCCCGGCGACGTCACCAGCCGCATCCCGCGCCAGCGCACCGTGATCGAGCCCGACCCGGACCCGACGGTCGAGCTCTCCCTGCTGGACCGCCTGGCCGAGGACCTGACGGCGATGATCGCCGGCGGCGCACCCCAGCCCCTGTGGGACGAGGTGCTACAGCGCACGGCGGCGCTGCTGGACCAGCGTTCGGGCCGCAACCGTCCCAAGGGCCGCCACCACCGCTCGTGACAACCCGCCCCCAGGGCCGCCACCACCACTCGTGACAACCCCCTGCCAGGATCGCGCCCGACCGCGTGTCGCGCGCGGGCGCGACACGTGAAGCGACCTCGAAGCCCGATCGTCGCCCCTGGCCGGCGTCCTCGCGCCGCGGCCCGGCCGAGCATTGCGGGAACGGGCCTCGGTGGCGCCGCTCCGCTTAAATCACTACCACGCTAACATTCTGAGAAAAATTCACGTTTCCCGCCTGACCCTCAGCGATCACGCCGTCGCTATCAGCTCCGTGCGCAGCTCATGGGCGCCGTCCGCGCGCGTGGCCTCGTAGTAGATGCGGCCCGCGACCGCGCTCAGGTAGCGCAGGCCGTGCGGTGCGAACGGCGAACCGGTCGGGGGCTGCGATGCCGCCGTCAGGGGGCCGAACGTGCCGTCCGGCAGGCGTGCGGCCACCGCCGTGCCCGTGCGCTCCTCCCAGTTCTCCTCGGCGGTCGCGCGCCCGTCGTACGTGGCGCGCAGGCCGTCCGGCGTCGGCCACACGGCGCTGACCCGCACCCCGCGCGCGTCCCACGTGCCGGGGCGCGGCGCCAGGGCCACGCCGCGCCAGGTCCAGGCGATGCCGTCGGGGCTGGTGGCGTACCAGGTGCTCATCCGGTCCGCGTGCTCGTCCGACTCCAGCGGGTGCACCGACGCCCACAGGTGCCAGGTGGAGCCGTCGAAGTGCAGGACCGGATCCTTCACCCCGGTGCGGGAGTCGCCCGGCAGGACCGTCAGCGCCGGGGCATCGCCGAGCTTCTCCGGCTCGTCGGCCTCCAGCAGGTCGACCCGCCAGTGCTTGGTGCCCGGGGTGGCCACGCTGACGTACAGCCGCCAGCGACCCTCCGGGGTGACCGTCAGGGCCGGGCGCTCCAGGGACGCGCCGGCGAAACGATCCTTGTGGACCTCGGCGACCGGGGTGAAGGAGACACCGTCGCGGGAGCGGGCGATCACGTTGGCGTAGCCGCGGCCCTCGCCGATCGGGCGGCGCAGGCGGTACGCCAGATAGACCTCGTCACCGTGGCGCAGGGCGCTCGGCGCGCCCGCCCAGGTGCCCGGGCCGGTCGCGGGCGGCTCGACGACGACGTCGGCATCGTCCCAGCGCGGCAGCGTGAGCAAATCCGTTCCTCTCTGCGTACTAGCGGTAGTTGCTGGCGTGATCGAGGCTCAGCCAGTCGGCGTACGACTGCCCGGAGACCGCCTGCAGCAGCTCGATCTGTTCGGCGAAGCGCGGCAGCAGCGCGGCCCGCTGCTCGGGGGTCACCCGCGGCCGGCGACCGTGCTCGCGGTGCAGCAGCGCCAGCAGCGGCCGGCTGAAGGCCCGCCGCACCGGCACCGGGAACCGGTGACCGATCCTGCCACCGCGGCGCAGCAGGAGCCGCAGGCCCGCGTTCACCGGCGTGTCGGCGACGTAGCGGCGCACGTTCTCCGGCGGGATCTCGCCGACCTGGCCGGTGGCGACCCCGAGGAAGCCGCAGACCCGGTCGACGGTGCCGCCGGGGTCGTCGCGCAGGTCCCGGTATCGCAGCAGCAGCACCTGCTCGCGCGGGAAGTGCTCGTAGAGGTGGCGCAGCTGGGTGCCGTACATCCCCAGGCCGGTGTAGTGCCAGAAGGCCGCCCAGCCCTTGGCGCGGCGGACCGGCTCGAGCTCGACCGCGCGCAGGAAGTCCGCCTCGGACTCCAGGCCCGCGCCCCACAGGTGGGACCAGTTGGAGTGGGCGCGGTCGACGGGGTCGCGCAGGAGCAGGATCAGCTTCGCCCGCGGGATCAGCCGGGCGATCCGCTCGTGGGCGGTGAGGTCGTGCAGGTAGAACGGGGTCGCCTCGCCGCGCAGCGCGCCCGGGGGCGCCCCGGCGAACAGTGCCTCGTAGTCGCCGCGCCGCCAGACGTGCTCCTGGTAGGTCTGCACGTCGCCGGGGCCGCCGTGGCGCGGCGGCGGACCGTCGGTGAGGAAGAACTTCGGCTCCTTGACCGCGGACATGAACAGCTGCGGGTGGCGCGACAGCGCCGCGTGCAGCGCGGACGTGCCGGCCTTGGGCACCCCCGCGACCAGGAAGTCGGGCAGCATCCCGGAGCACCCTTTCTCTATCGAGAATATAGGAATTTCACCCTAGCCGGGCGACCCGGCGGCGACAAACGTCCGCCGTGAATGGCATGCTGCACCGATGAGCGTCGTCTCCGTGATCAACTACAAGGGCGGCGTCGGCAAGACCACCGTGACCGCGAACCTCGGCGCCGAGCTGGCCGCCCGGGGACGCAAGGTGCTGCTCATCGACCTGGATCCGCAGGCCAGCCTCACGTACTGCTTCTACCGCCCCGCCGACTTCACCGACCAGCCGACGATCCGGGCCTGGTTCGAGGCGTTCGTCGCCGCGCGGGCCGCGGACCCGCTGTTCCAGTACGTGCTCGCCCCGCTCGAGGTCAACGCGGTCGTGCAGCCGCTCGGCGGCAGCCTGCACCTGATCGCCTCGCAGCTGGGCCTCGTCGACGCCGACCTGGACCTGGCGGCCGGGCTCGGCGGCTCGCGGTTCCAGCGCAGCAGCCCGCGCTACCTGCAGGTGTACCGCCTGCTCGCCGACGCGCTCGCCGACCAGGCGTTCCGCAAGTACGACACGGTGCTCATCGACTGCCCGCCGAACTTCAACCTGGTCACCCGCACCGCGCTCGTCGCCAGCGACCACGTGATCGTCCCGGCCCGCCCGGACTACCTGTCCACCCTGGGCATCGACCTGCTGCGGACCCGGCTGTCGGCGCTGGTCGAGGAGTACAACTCGGTCGCGTCCGAGCCGATCAACCCGGAGATCATCGGGGTGGTGTACACCATGGTGCAGTACACCGGATCGGGCCCGCTGCAGACCCAGCAGACGTCGGTGCGGACCACGACGGAGATCGAGATGCCGGTCTTCCGCCAGACGATCCGCGACAACAAGTCGGCGATCACCGAGTCGGGCCTGCGCGCCGTGCCGGCCGTCCTGGCGCCGCCGGGCACGCCCGCGATCGAGAATCTACGATACGAGCTGCAGCAGCTGACCAGCGAGTTCCTGGCCAGAACGAGAACCTGAGGAGCACCGCACCGATGACCGATCCGGCCGACCTCGCCCACGAGGTTCTCCTGCGCGTGGCCGCCTTCGTCAAGGCCCTGTCCGCCGACCAGCTGGCCGACCTCGCCTCCGGCGCCGCGAAGCTGGAGCTGGTCCCGAAGGGCGGCCGCCCGGCCCGGGCCCCGCGCGCCGCGGCGGCCCCGGCGGCGCTGCCGCGCCCGGTGAGCGAGATCGAGACGATGCTCGCCGAGCTTTCGACCCGCCAGGCGGCGACGCAGTACCTCAACGACCTGAAGCTCACCGTCGCCCAGCTCAAGGAGCTGGCCAAGGTCCTCGGTGTCGCCGCCCCGGCCAAGGCCACGAAGGCCGCGCTGACGACGACGATCGTGGACGCGACGACCGGCCGCCGCCTGGACAGCCTGGCCCTGAGCCGTTAGCAGGCGCTCGCGGGCAGGCCCGGGACGGGGACCGGGGTGTGGCCGGGGGCCTTGGCCTTGCCCAGTAGGACATCGCTCAGGGCGGCCATCGACGCGCGCGACGACGAGTACGTGGCGACGAGGGTGCCCTTGGCGGAGCCGAGCACGTGGGGCGTGTCCAGCGCCACCGTCACCGCCGCCGTCGAGGACAGGTCGGCCGAGCCGCGGCCGTAGCTTATGAGGCGGATCTCGGAGCCGCCCTGGGTGACCACCTCGGCGCCGGCGGCCCGCAGGTTCTCCTCCAGCCAGCCGCGGGCGGTGTCGCCGCCGGCCGCGGTGACCCGGATCGGGCCGGTGACCAGGGCGCCGGAGCACTTGCCGCGCAGGATGGTGATCGCGGCCGCGGCCGCGTTGCGGGCGGCGGTCTTGCCGTCCGGGCCGTCCACGACGCCCGGGTCCGGCTTCGGCATCGCGGCCAGGCGCTGCTTCAGTGCCAGGATCCGCGTCACCGACTCGACCAGGCGGGGTTTGGTGATGCGGCCGGACTTGACCGCGTCGAGCAGGCCCTTGTACGCGGCCGCGAGGTTCGGCGGCATGAGCAGGATGTCGTTGCCGGCCAGGATCGCGCGCACGGCGGCCTCGCCCGGGCCCCACTGCTCGGCCGGGGCCATGTTCAGCGCGTCGGTGACGACCACGCCGGTGTAGTCCAGCTTCGTGCGCAGCAGGTCGACGAGGACCTTGCTGGAGAAGGAGGCCGGGGCGCCGGGGTCGATGGCCTTCACGTCGAGGTGGCCGGACATGACCAGGCCGACGCCGGCGTCGCGGGCGGCCAGGAACGGCGGCAGGTCGCCGGCCTGGAGGCTGTCGAGGTTCTGCGACAGCACCGGCAGGCTGCTGTGGCTGTCGGTGGTCGTGTGGCCGTGGCCCGGGAAGTGCTTGACGGTCGCGGCGACGCCGGCGGCCTGCAGGCCGCGCACGGCGGCGGCGACCTGCGCGGCGACCTTGTCCGGGTTGCTGCCGAAGGAGCGGGAGCCGATCGCGCCGCCGGGCTGGGCGCCCAGGACGTCGGCGTCGGGGGCGAAGTCGACGTTGACGCCGATCGCGGCGAGTTCGGTGCCGGCCGCCTTCCAGGCCGCCTCGGTGATCGCCGGGTCGCCGGCGGCGCCGAGGGCGAGGGCGGAGGGCAGCTGCACGATGCCCTCGCGCAGGCGGGTGACCTGGCCGTACTCCTGGTCGGTGCCGATCAGCAGCGGCAGCCGGCCGGGCTGGCTCAGGGCCGCCTGCTGCAGGCCGGCGGTGAGCTTCGCCACCTGGGCCGGGGACTCGACGTTGGTGGTCTTGTTGGTGCCGGCGGTGGGATCGTCGGCGCTGGAGGAGACGAGGATGATGCCGCCGAGGTGGTACTTCCTGACGATCTCGGCCGGCGTGGACGCCCCGGCGTAGTTGCGGTTGGCCGCGGCCGAGCCCGAGGAGACCTTGTCGGCGGCGTTGCCGTAGGCGTACGGCATCAGCAGCTGCCCGACGAGCTCCTCATCGGACAGGCGGGCGGCGAACTCGGCCGGGTCCTGCCCCGCGACCAGCGCCGAGACGGGGGCGCTGGTGCCCTCCTGCGCCGGCTTCGAGCCGTCGCCGGTGCAGCCGCCCGCCGCGAGGGCGAGGGCCGTCAGGGACAGCAGGAAGCGGCGCTTGGGACTCAGCACCGGCCAACTCAATCATGGCGGTGCAACCCGCGTCGCTCACCCGACCCGGGTGAGCAGGGTCATGGGGACGCCGTCAGCGGCGTGGCGGTACGGCTCCAGCTCCGCGTCCCACGGCGCGCCCAGCGCCTTCTCCAGGGTGTGCGCGAGCGTCTCGTAGCCGCGGGCGCCGGCCACGAGGACGCGCAGCCGGTCCTCGGACAGCACGATGTCGCCGTTGGCGCTGGTCGAGCCCCGGAACAGGCCACGGCCGGGCACGTGCATGAACCGCTCCCCGTCCACGCCGGGGCTCGGCTCCTCGGTGACCTCGAAGCGGATCATCGGCCACTGCCGGAGTGCGGCCGCGAGCTCGCCGCCCGTGCCGGTCGCGCCGGTCCACGAGCACTGCGCCCGCCGGGCCGAGGGCTCGACAGGCTGCACCGACCACTCGAGGCGGACCGGCGCGCCGAGGACGCGCGCGATCGCCCACTCGACGTGCGAGGACACGGCGAGCGGAGTCGAGTGAACGTATATGACGCCACGCGTGGGCACGTAAGACCTCCTGGAGACCGAGGTGCGTCTTCCCCTACGACCTCGTGCTCCGCGGGTCAGGCCAGGTGCGGCGGTGACTGTTGGGACCAATGATGACGATGTTGCTCGCGGTGCGCCAGAGAAACGGTCAGACCGCTTGAGACTGGCACTACCGCATTGTCCAACGGACTGATGGTGCATCAGGTAACTCATCTTTTTCGAGCACTCCGACGGGGTGTTACGATTTCTTGTCTTCCGTACGCAGCCTCGACAAGGAGTTCCCGCCGTGGCGAGCAACACCTCAAAGACCGCGCGGGCCTCAGTCCGCGCCGGTCAGGCCGGTGCATCCGGCGCCCTCAGCGTGCTGGGTGAGTTCAAGTACCTCATCCCGCTCAACAAGGGCAAGCACGTCTACGTGCGCAACCTGACCAACGGCAAGACCGTGCACCTCAGCACCAGCTCCGACGCGTTCGCCGAGGAGATCCGGGTGCTGGCCGCCGCCGGTCACGCCACGAAGATCCGCGCCGAGATCCAGGCCCTGGACGCGGCGACGCCGGAGCACGGCTGGGCCGCCACCGAGAAGCGCCTCGTCGACGCGGGCGTGTTCGAGGCCTGAGCCTCGGACGGAAACTTCGGGCGCCGCCGGGGTCACCCCGGCGGCGCCTGCGCGTTTCTGCGAAGTTGCGATATCAGAGTGTTACAAGGATGACAGGGGTAATCCCCGAAACTTCCGGGTAACAATTGACCATGGGTCCGGCCGTCACCTCATTCGTGAAGCTCGAAGACGGCGCCCGCGTGCACTGTGTGCTCCACCCCGCCGCACCGGCCGGCAAGGCCGGCGCCCGCCCGGTCACGGTAGTCCTCCTGCACGGTTGGACGCTGGACAATCGGCTCTGGCGGCAGCAGATCGCCGACCTGCACGAGCGTTTCGGCGCCCCCGTCCAGGTGCTCGCCTTCGACCTGCGCGGCCACGGGCTGTCCTCCGCCACCCACGGCCATGACGCCACCCTGGAGCGCCTCGGCGACGACCTCGCCGAGGTCATCGCGCAACTCGTCCCGCGCGGCCCGATCGTGCTGGTCGGGCACTCGCTCGGCGGGATGGCGATCATGGAGTACGCCCACCGCCACGCCGCCGCCTTCGCCCGCCGGGTCGTGGGGGTCGTGCTCGTCTCCACCTCCGCCGAGGGCTCGTCCCGCACCAGCTACGGCCTCAGCCCGCGCCTGGCCCGGGTCATGCGGGTGCTGGAGACCCAGGGCGCGGGCCTGCTCGCCCGCTCCGGCGCCTGGCGCCCGCACCGCCGCCTGATGCCGCTGTTAGCCCCGGGCGTGCGCTGGCTGGTCTTCGGCCACCGTGTCGACACCGCCTGGGTGGCGCTGACCGCCTCGATGGTCGGCAACGCGCCGCTGTGCGCGATCGGCGGCTTCCGGCCCTCCGTCGACCTGCACCACCGCGTCGACAGCCTGGCCGCGATGAGCGGGCTGCCGGTCGCGGTGCTGGTCGGCTCCCTGGACCGGCTCACCCCGCCGGTCTGCTCGCAGACGATCGCCCGCGAGCTGCCGGACGCCGAGCTGCGGGTGTGCGACGAGGCCGGGCACATGCTGCCGATCGAGCGTCCCGACGTGGTGACCGACGCGATCGTCTCCGTGCTGCGCCGCGCCGGGCGCAACCGCCGTCACGCCGTGAAGGTGACCGTGACGCCGTCCAGGGTCCGCACGAACCCCGCCCCGAGGGCCGCCGAGGGGGTGTGAACGCCCGGCGCGACCCGGCCCGCGCGGACGGCCTGCAGGGCGCGCAGGGAGGCGTCGGCGGTCAGGGTGTACGCGTTCGGCCCGCTCAGCGTCGCCGTGCGGGACTGCCCCGCGGCGTCGCGCACCTGTGCCCACACCTCGCAGCCGGCCCGCTCGCGGGTCGCCGCCGCCGGGCCGCCCCGGCGGACCAGGGCCCGGGCGGCCGCGCGCAGCGGTGGGAAGCGCATCAGCGGGGCCAGCGCGGCGCCGGGCGGCAGCGGCATGTACACCGTGATGTCGGCGATGCCGGTCGAGCGGTAGGCGGTGACCAGGTCGCCCCAGCGGGTCGCGCCGACCCGGCACGGGCCGGACGGGAACGGCACCGTGCGCGACGGGGAGCCGTAGGGCACCCGGACCAGCTCGCCGCCGATGCGCCGGGCGGCGCCGGCGCCCAGCTGCCCCAGGGCGGTTCGCGCGGTGCCGCGCGACAGGCCGCCCGGCGCGCGGAACGCCAGCTCCAGGGCGACCGCGCCGGGCAGCTCGGCGGCGAGCAGCGCGGCCAGGCAGTCGGTCGGCACGACGTCGAACCCGGCCCCGGTGATCATCGCGACGCCGGCGGCCCGGGCGGCCTCGTCGTGGGTGAACATCCGCTCGAGGACGTCCAGCTCGCCGGTGATGTCCAGGTAGTGGGCGCCGGCGGCCAGGCAGGCTGCGACGGCCGGCTCGGCGGTGGCGGCGAAGGGGCCGGCGCAGTTGACCATGGCGTCGGCGCCGGCCAGGAGGTCCGGCACCGGCGGGCCTACGCGATAGGGTAGGCCGAGCTCGGTCGCGAGGGCCCGGACCGGGGCCGGCGAGCGGCCGGCCAGGATCGGGCGCTCGCCGCGCCGCACCGCCAGCCGGGCCAGTAGCGACCCGCTGTAACCGTTCGCGCCATACAGCACCCAGCCCACGCTCAGCTACGGTATGAGACCCTTGCCCGAGGCGGAAGGGAAGTCTACGGGGGAGGGGAAGGTCCAGCCGTGCATCACATCGAGGTGTGGATGGGCACACTGTCCCCGATCTGGGTGTATGTCCTGGTCGGGACCGTGATCGGAATCGAGAGCATGGGCGTGCCGCTGCCCGGCGAGATCACGCTGGTGACCGCCTCCCTGCTCTCCGTGACCACGTCGGTGAACCCGTGGCTGGTCGCCGGGGCCGCCTCGGCCGGCGCGATCGCCGGCGACAGTGTCGGATACCTGATCGGCCGCCGCGGCGGGCGGGCCCTGCTGGAGCGGGTCGGGCGGCGCTTCCCGAAGCACTTCGGCCCCGAGCACCTGGCCAAGGCCGAGCGGGCGTTCCAGCGCTGGGGCGTCTGGGCGGTGTTCTTCGGCCGGTTCATCGCGCTGCTGCGCATCCTGGCCGGCCCGCTGGCGGGGGCGCTGCGGGTGCCGTATGCCAAGTTCCTCGCCGCCAACGCGCTGGGCGGGATAGTTTGGTCGTTCGGCACCGTGTTCGCGATCTACTCGCTGGGCCAGGTCGCCGAGAAGTGGCTGAAGGACTTCTCGTGGGTCGCCCTCGCCGCGGCCGTCGTCGCCGGGGCGGTCACCACGCTCTACCTGCGGCGCAAGGCGGCCGCCGAGGCCCGCGCGCTGAAGGCCGAGTCCGGCAAGGAGCCCGCGGCCACGCCGTGACCAGGGCGGCCCGGCGCGACCGCGACTCGCGAGTAGGCTTTCGGGGTTGTTTTTCGCCGGGCGGCAGGAGTAAAGCGTTGAGCGACGCGGTTCGCGACTCGGAGATCGCCGCCGAGCAGGCCTACCTCGACCGGGTCTATGTGCGCCTCGACCAGCTGCGGGTCTCCGCGGCCGAGGTCGAGAAGGCCGGGTACAACCTGGCCCGGGTCGGCAACTTCGGGGCGCTGGTCGAGCGCGACGCGATGGTCTACCACGCGGCGCGGCGCCGGCGGGCCCTGGAGAGCGAGCACGACGGGCTGGTCTTCGGCCGCCTCGACCTGGGTCCGGACGGGGTCTCCGGGGCCGACGCGGCCGCCGTGGCGCCGGCGGTGCCGGACGGCGAGGTGCGCTACATCGGGCGGCTGGGGCTGCGCGACGAGGCGTACGAGTCGCTGGTCGTCGACTGGCGGGCGCCCGCGGCGGCGCCGTTCTACCGGGCCACGCCCGCCGACCAGATGGGCGTCGTGCGGCGGCGCAGCATCCGCAGTACCGGTGAGAAGGTCGTCAGCATCGAGGACGACCTGCTGGATCCGGCCGCCGCGCCCCCGTCCATGGCCGTCGTCGGCGACGGGGCGCTGCTGGCGAACCTGTCGCGGGCCACCGGGCGCGGCATGAAGGACATCGTCGCGACCATCCAGCGCGAGCAGGACGACGCGATCCGCTCCCCCGCCTCCGGGATCACCATCGTGCGCGGCGGCCCCGGCACCGGCAAGACCGCCGTCGCGCTGCACCGGGCCGCCTATCTGCTCTACGCCGACCGCAACCGGTACGAGTCGGGCGGCGTGCTCGTCGTGGGCCCCTCGGACGTGTTCGTCGGCTACGTGTCCCGCGTCCTGCCTTCCCTCGGTGAGGACACCGCCGCGCTGCGCTCCCTCGGCCAGCTCGTCGAGGGCGTCCGGGCCACCCGGCACGAGCCGCCGCCGGTCGCGGCCGTGAAGGGTTCGCTGCGCATGCAGCGGGTGCTCGGCCGCGCCGCCCGCTCCCCCGCGCCGGGTTCTCCGGAGCGGATCCGGATGCTGTACCGCGGGGAGCTGCTCAGCCTCGACAAGCCCGCCCTGGACGAGCTGCGCCGCACCGTGCTGGGCCTGGGCGTGCGGCGCAACGCGGCCCGGGCCAAGGCCGCCGGTCACGTCCTGGACGCGCTGTGGCGCCAGAGCGTGCAGCTGCTGCCGGCGGGCCGGCAGCAGAAGCGCGAGGAGTTCGCCCCCGACATCGCCGAGCGCAGCGAGTTCATCCAGTTCATGCGCGGCTGGTGGCCGGTGGTCCGCCCGGCCGAGGTCCTGGCCTGGCTCGCCGACCGGCAGCGGCTGCAGCGCTGGGCGAACGGCGTGCTGAGCAATCGCGAGATCACGACGCTGGCCGAGTCCATCGACGCGGACTCGTTCTCGGTCGAGGACGTGGCGCTGCTGGACGAGCTGCACGAGCTGCTGGGCGACCCGCCGGTGCGCAAGCGGGCCCCGCGCGACCCGTTCCAGGTCGCCGAGGGGGTGCGGGAGGCCACGACGTACGCCGACCGCCTCGCCGCCGCCCGCGCCCAGGCGGTCGAGCGCCCGGACGACTACCGCGACTACGCGCACATCATCGTCGACGAGTCGCAGGACGTCTCGCCGATGCAGTGGCGCATGATCGGCCGCCGCGGCCCGCACGCCACGTGGACGATCGTCGGCGACCCGGCCCAGGCCGCGTGGGCCGACGCCGCGGAGTCCGAGCGCGCGATGGAGGCCGCGGTCGGCACCCGCCGCCGCTCGACCTTCACCCTCACCACGAACTACCGCAACTCGGCCGAGATCTTCGCGGTCGCCGCCCGGGTGATCCGCGCGGCCCAGCCGGACATCGAGCTGCCGGCCGCGGTGCGCTCCTCGGGCGTCGAGCCGGTCGAGATCGTCACCGACGACCTGCGCACGTCGGTGACCGAGGCGGCGAAGACGCTGCTGGACCAGGTCGAGGGCACGGTCGGCGTGATCACCCCGACGACCCGCCGCGCCGAGGTCGCCGGGTGGCTTTCCGATCTCGCCCCGCAGCGGCTGCAGACGGTGGGCGCCCTGGACTCCAAGGGCATGGAGTACGACGGCGTCCTGGTCGTGGAGCCGGCCGCCATCCGCGACGAGGCGGCGACCGGCTTCCGGACGCTCTACGTGGCCCTGTCCCGCGCGACCCAGCGCCTGACCACGGTCGGCACCCGGCCGTTCTGATCAGCCCTTGGCGGCGCCCAGGGTCAGGCCGGCGACGAACTGGCGTTGCAGCGCGAAGAAGACGATCAGCGTGGGCAGGGCGACGAGCAGGGAGCCGGCGGCCAGGAGGTTGTAGTCGGTGAAGAACTGGCCGCGCAGGTTGTTCAGCGCGCTGGTCACCGGCAGCTTGTCGCCGGTGGAGATCAGGACCAGGGCGTACAGGAAGTCGTTGTAGATCCAGGTGAACAGCAGGGTCGCCAGGGCGGCCAGGGCCGGGCGGCACAGCGGCAGCGTCACCTTCCAGTACTGCAGCCACACCCCCGCGCCGTCCACGACCGCGGCCTCGGTGATCTCCGCGGGCAGGGTACGCATGAAGTTCGACAGGACGAAGACGCAGAAACCGACCTGGAAGGCCACGTGGATGGCGATCAGGCCGGCGTAGGAGTCGTACAGCGTGCCGGAGGCGCTCACGAAGCCCGGGACCGGGATCTGCTTGTACAGCTCGTACAGCGGCGTGACCAGGACCTGGGGCGGCAGCAGGTTGCCGGCCGTGAAGACCACCAGCAGCAGCAGGGAGAAGCGGATGCGCAGGCGGGCGATGCAGAAGGCCACGAACGAGGCCAGGAACAGGGTGAGCAGGACGCCGGGGACGGCCACGACGAGCGAGTTCGTGAAGTACTTCGGCAGCTCCGCGGAGTCCCACACCTGCGCGTAGTAGTGCAGGGTGAGCTTGTCCGGCCACGAGAAGTACCCCTTGCGGGAGGTCTCGGCGTAGGGGCGCAGCGAGGCGTAGACGGCCAGGGCGAGCGGGGCGAGCCAGCCCAGCGCGACGACGAACAGGAAGACGTTGAGCAGCACGCGCGCCGGGCGCAGGGCGGAGGTCTTCATCGCTCCTCCCGCAGGATTCGGATCAGGTACGTGACGATGAAGCCCAGGGAGATCAGCAGCAGGATGACGGCGATCGCGGAGCCGAAGCCGATCCGGCTCGCCTCGCCGATGATGTTGTCGGTCACGAGCACGCTGAGCAGCTCCAGGCCGTTGCGGCCGCGGTTGATGGCGTAGACGATGTCGAACGCGCGCAGGCCCTCGATCACGGTGATGACCAGGACGATGATGTTGACCGGGCGCAGGGTGGGGAACGTGACGCGGAAGAACGTCTGGGCCTCGTTCGCCCCGTCCAGGGCCGCGGACTCCTTCAGCGCCGGGTCGACGGCCTTGAGGCCGGCCAGGTACAGGATCATCACGTAGCCGACGTGGCGCCAGCCGACCGCCACCAGGACCGCCCAGATGTTGATCGACGGGTCGCCGAGGAAGTCGACCGGGTTCGCGGTGCGGCCCAGGATGTTGTTCAGCGCGCCGTAGTCGCGGGAGTACACCAGCTGCGCGATGAAGCCGACGATCGCCAGCGACAGCACCACCGGCAGGTACAGCGCACTCTGGTAGAACCGCCCCAGGCGCAGGCGCTTGTCGAGCAGGACGGCGAAGAACAGGCCCAGCGGCGTGGCGAGCAGGCCGAGGAACGCCAGCCACAGCAGGTTGTGCTGGATCGCCGGCCAGAACGGCGGGTAGACGTTGACGATCGTGTCGTAGTTGCGCCCGCCGACCCACACCGGGTCGGTGACCCCGTTCCAGGACGTGAAGGACAGCCCGACCGAGGCGATCGTGGGACCCCAGATGAGCGCGAGGTCCAGCACGATCGCCAGGCCGAGCACGACCGCGATGACCGCGCGGTCGCCGAGGCTGAAGCGGCGGATCCTCACGACGTGAAGATGGTCTTCTTCTGGGCCTCGATGTTCTTCAGGAGGCCGTCGACGTCATTGGGGGAGTTGATGAAGGTCTGCAGGGCCGGGATCATCACCTGGGAGGCGAAGTCGGGGCGGGTGTCGCGGTCCAGGAACTGCGAGATGTGCTTGGCGCCGCTGATGAGCTCGGCGGACTTCTTCTGCAGCGCGCTGTAGCCGGACGTGTCGGCGGTCTTGCTGGCCGCCACGTTGGTCGGGTTGCTCTTGAGGTACGAAAGCTCCGCGGGGCCGGTCGCGAGGTACTTCAGCAGTTCCTTCGCCCCGGCGGCGTTCTTGGGCCGGGCCGCCATCATGAACCCGTCGATCGGGGCCTCGACCGAGTCCTGGCCGAACTCGGAGTTGATCTCCGGGAAGGCGAAGAAGTCGAGGTCGTCGAGGTCCGCGCCGGTGAACTGCTCGCCGACGAAGGTGCCGCAGACGTACATGCCGGACTGCTTGTTGAGCAGGGACTGGGCGGCCTCCTGCCAGGTGCGGCCGTTGGCGCCCGGCTGGTGGTAGGGCAGCAGCCCGCGCCAGGTGTCGAAGACGGTCTTGACCTTCGCGTCGGTCCAGGCCTGCTTGCCGGCCATGAGGTCGACGTGGAACTGGTAGCCGTTGATGCGCATGTTGAGGTAGTCGAAGGTGCCCATCGCCGGCCAGCCGTCCTTGTCGGCGAAGGCGACCGGGATCAGCCCGTCGGTCTTCATCTTCTCGCACAGCGTCTTGAACTCGCCCAGCTTCGTGGGCACGGTATAGCCCTTGGACTGCCAGACGCTCTTGCGGTAGAACACGCCCCACGGATAGTTGTAGAAGGGCAGGAAGTACTGCTTGCCGTCCTCGCCGGTCGAGGCCGCCTTGAGCGCGTCGGAGAAGTTGCCGCCGGCCTCGCTCCACACGTCGGAGATGTCCCCGGCCAGGCCCTGCTTGGCGAAGAACTGCATGCGGTAGCCGGCGAACCAGCAGAAGACGTCGTCGGGGTTGCCCTGCAGGTACCGGTTGATGTTCTCCTGGAACGAGTTGTGGTCGACGGTGTTGACCTTGACGTTCTTGCCGTTCGAGTACGCCGAGATGACGGCGGCCATGGCGGTCTTCGGCACGTTGTCGGAGTAGTTGGACCCGAAGGTGACCTCCGACGTGGCGCTGCCGCTGCCGCCGGAGTCGCCGCACGCGGCGAGCAGTGAGGCCGCCGCCACGCCTCCGAAGCCGGTCAGCGCGCCGCCCAGGACAGTACGACGGGAGAAGTTCATCGCTTCCTCCTCAGTAAGGCACAGAACCAAACGAGAACCTCCAGTACGGCGACAGTCCTCGGAAAAACGGACATTGTCAATGGATCACTTGCCTTGATCAGCTGTGATTTACGGAGATCAATGCAGTTTGTCCGGAAACTTTATTGACACATGTCGGTAACAGCGGGTCGCGACACGGACAGACCCACGGACAGACGTCTGTTCGAGTTTGTTGACTTCTGGTCGTCTAGGTTCGAAGCTGTACGCCATGCGAGCGGCCGACGACTTCGACCGAGCCAGCGGGGCGCACCGACGGGCTGGAGACGTAACGTCTGCGTTGGGATCCGTTGTGGGTCCGGTCACTCGCGCAGTCGTGCACACCCCCGCTGCGCCTGCGAAGGGAACAGCGTGATGCTCGCACAGCAACGGCAGGCGGCCATCCTCGATCTGGTCCGCCGCCACGGTGGCGTGCGCGTGAGCCAGCTGGTCCGCCAGTTCGGCGTCTCCGACATGACCATCCGGCGCGACCTCGAGGCGCTGGCCGAGCGGGGCCTGGTCGACAAGGTGCACGGCGGCGCGACGATCGCCGGGCCCGGCTCGACCGAGGAGCCCGGCTTCGACGCCAAGTCGGTGCGCCAGCGCAACGAGAAGGCGGCGATCGCCGAACGGGCCGCGAAGCTCATCGAGCCGCACACCGCCGTGGCGCTCTCCGCCGGCACCACCACCGCCGCCCTCGCCGCGCACCTCGTCGACGTCCCGGGACTGACCGTCGTCACCAACTCGATCCCGGTCGCCGACACCCTGTACCACGCCGGGCGCCCCGACCAGACGGTCGTGCTCACCGGCGGGATCCGCACCCCCTCCGACGCGCTGGCCGGCCCCGTGGCCGAGGCGGCGATCGGCTCCCTCAACGTCGACGTGCTGTTCCTCGGCGTGCACGGGATGAGCCCGCGCACCGGCTTCACCACGCCCAACCTCATGGAGGCCGGCACCAACCGGCTGCTGGTCGCGGCCGCGCGCCGGCTCGTGGTGCTGGCCGACCACACGAAGTGGGAAATGGTGGGGATAGCGACCATCACCCCGCTGGACGAGGCGGACATCCTCATCACCGACGTCGGGCTGGCCGCGGAGGCGCGCGTGCAGCTCGCCGAGCGCGTCGGAGAGCTCATCGTCGTCGATCCGAACGGCTAAGCCCAGGACCCTGGAGAACGAGTGAAGCGCACGGTCACCCACCTCGCCGACGGCCGGGAACTCATCTACTTCGATGAGCGCGACGACGCGTCCCGCGACGCCGTCGACCAACGGGATCTGCCGCCGCCCCCACCGGCGTCGGAGATGCGGCACGACCCCGTCCTCGACGAGTGGGTCGCGATCGCCGCGCACCGGCAGTCGCGCACCTTCCTCCCGCCGAGCGACCAGTGCCCCCTGTGCCCCTCCACGCCGCAGTGGCACAGCGAGATCCCGTCGCCCGAGTACGACGTCGTGGTCTTCGAGAACCGCTTCCCGTCCTTCAGCCACCGCGTCGGGCCCGCCCAGGGCGACATCCTGCCCGGCCTCGTGCCGACCCGCCCGGCCGCCGGCCGCTGCGAGGTCGTCTGCTTCACCTCCGACCACAACGCCTCGTTCGCCTCGCTGTCGCCCGCCCGCGTGCGCACGGTGCTGGAGGCGTGGGCCGACCGCACCGCCGACCTGTCCACCCGCGACGACGTCGAGCAGGTCTTCTGCTTCGAGAACCGCGGCGAGGAGATCGGTGTCACGCTCTTCCATCCGCACGGGCAGATCTACGCGTACCCCTTCGTGACCCCCCGCACCCGCCGCATGCTGCGCTCGGCCCGCGAGCACCGCGAGCGCAGCGCCGGGGCGAACAACCTCTTCGCCGATGTGCTGGCCACCGAGCGCGCCGCCGGGACCCGCATCGTGGCCGGCAACGAGCTGTGGACGGCGTTCGTGCCCGCGACGGCCCGCTGGCCCTTCGAGATCCACCTGTACCCCAACCGCCAGGTCGCCGACATCCCGGCGCTGAGCTGCGCCGAGCGCGACGCGTTCGGCCCGCTCTACCTGGAGGTCCTGCGCCGCCTGGACGGCCTGTTCGGCCTGGCCATGCCCTATATCGCCGCCTGGCACCAGGCCCCCGTGCGGGTCGCCCGGGACCTCGCCTACCTGCACCTGCAGCTGTTCAGCACGCGGCGGGCGCCGGGCAAGCTCAAGTACCTGGCCGGCTCCGAGTCGGCGATGGGCGTCTTCGTCAACGACGTGCGGCCCGAGCAGGCCGCCCAGATGCTGCGCGAGGTGGACCTGTGAGCACCGCCGGACAGCGGCTTCCCGAGGGCCCGTACGACGCCGTGTGGGCGAGCCCCGGGCGGGTGAACCTCATCGGCGAGCACACCGACTACAACGACGGATACGTGCTGCCCTTCGCCCTGCCCCACAGCACCGTCGTCGGCGGCCGGCGCCTGGACCGTCCTTCGTGGACGGTGTGGTCCGAGCAGACGGGCGAGACGGTGACCTTCGACGGCACGCAGAAGGTGGAGGGCTGGGCCGCCTACGTCGCCGGGGTCGTGTGGGCGCTGCGCGAGGCCGGACACGACGTCCCGGGCGCGGCCCTGGCCATCACCTCCGACGTGCCCTCCGGCGCCGGGCTGTCCAGCTCCGCGGCGATCGAGTGCGCGGTCCTGGCGGTGCTGCTGGACCTCGGCGGATTCGACGTGCCGATGGCGGTGCGGCCGCGGCTGGCGCAGCGGGCCGAGAACGAATACGTCGGGGCGCCGACCGGCATCATGGACCAGTCCGCCTCGACGCTGTGCCGGGCCGGGCACGCGCTGTTCCTGGACTGCCGGTCCCTGGCCACCGAGCAGGTCCCGTTCGACCTGGCCGCGCAGGGCCTGGCGATCCTCGTCGTGGACAGCCGGGCCCCGCACGCGCACGTCACCGGCGAGTACGCGGCCCGGCGGCGCGACTGCGAGGAGGCGGCGAAGATCCTCGACGTGCCGGCGCTGCGCGACGTGGAGCCCGACGGCCTGCAGGCGGCCCTGGCCCGCCTGGACGACGAGGTGATGCGCAAGCGGGTCCGCCACGTCGTCACCGAGGACCAGCGGGTGCTCGACACCGTGGCCGCGCTGCGGTCCGGGGATGCGCGAGCCGTCGGCCCGCTGATGACCGCCTCGCACTCCTCCATGCGCGAGGACTACGAGATCACCGTGCCCGAGGTGGATACGGCCGTGTCCGCCGCCCTGCGGGCCGGGGCGTACGGGGCGCGGATGACCGGCGGCGGCTTCGGCGGCTGCGTGCTCGCACTGGTCGACGCCGAGCGGTGCGCGGCGGTGGAGGCGGCGGTGCGGGAGGCGTTCGCCGAAGCCGGCTTCACGCCCCCCGACGCCTTCGTGGTCACCCCGGCGGAGGGGACTCACAAGATCGACTACGCTGGGTAGTGCGTTCGGAGATCAACTTGAATGGGTCTGGTAGCGTCAAGGCAGGAATGAGCGCGCCGCCTCAGCACACGAGACGTGCATCCGCCCAGTCGGCGTGGTCGAAGTCGATGCTTCCGGCGGAGCCCACGACGAGCCGCAGGTTCGCGCGCCCGGACACGTCGACGTCGACCGCCACCGGCGCGCCGGCCGTCACCGTCGGGCTGCTGTAGAGCGTCACCCCGTCGCCGAGCACGCTGAACGTCACCCCGGTGGAGCTCGTCCCCACCTCGGCGTCCAGCCCCGCGACGGCGGTGAAGCGGCTGCACGCGCCCCCGAGCGGCACGGTGACGTCGCCGGCGGCGTGGGCCCCGACGCCCTTCGGGTAGGAGACCCCGCCGACGGTGAGCACGCTGCCGTCGCCCGCAGCCTGCTCGCCGTTGGACATGTCCCGCTCGGCCGGGCCCCAGCCGTTGCTCGCCGTGCCCCAGGTGCGGTCGCTGACGGCCGACCCGGTGCCGGGAGTGCCGCACACCAGGGTCGGGCTCCCCCAGTCGGCGTGGTCGCTCGTGATGCCGTTCGTGCGGGCGTCCGTCACCCGCAGCTCCAGGGTCAGGTAGCCGCCCGTGGAGACCGTCAGGCGGGTCGGCGCCTGCCCGCCGGACTTCACCGGGCTGTACCCGAGCAGCCGCCCGTCGCCGTAGACCGCGAAGCGCACCGAGCCCGCCGTGCCCGTCTCGGCGTCGACGCCCACCTGCGCGGTGAACGTGCGGCAGGCGCGGCCGAGGTACACGTGGACGGCCCCGTCCGCGTGCGCGCCGATGCCCTTGGCGAACGTCGTCCCGCCGATGTTGAGCGTGCTGCCGTCGCCGGCCGCCTGCTCGCCGTTGGAGCGGTCGCGCTCAGCCGGGCCCCAGCCGTTGCTCGACGCCGCCCACGTCATGTCGCTGACCTGGTAGGTGCCGGCCGCCGGGGCCGCGGCCAGGGTGCCGGCCCGGGTGACGCGGAACATCGCCACGCCGTGCGCGGCGACCGACGCGCTCAGCGCGCCCGCCGTGGACGCGGTGGCGCCGGTCCAGAGGTTCTTCGTGGTGTACGAGCTCGAGCCGGCCAGGCCCAGCTCCGCCGCGGTCGTGGCGATCGTCGCCGGCGCCGCGCCGCGGTTGAACAGCACCACGGCGACCGAGCCGTCGCTCATCGGCTTGGCCCACACCTCCTGGTCGCCGACGTCGGCGATGCGCCGGCCCTGCGAGCCGCCCCAGTCGCGGTTGACGGCGATCACGTCGGCGTTGCGCAGGATGCCCAGCGTCGACGCGCTCACCGAGCGCAGGTCGTTGCCGAGCAGCAGCGGCGCCGACAGCAGCGACCACAGCGAGAAGTGGGCGACGTTCTCGTCCTGGGTCAGCGATCCGTTGCCGACCTCGAGCATGTCGGGGTCGTTGTAGTACCCCTTGCGCGCGAACGGCTCCAGCCCGGCCTGCTGGTCCAGGATCGAGGTGATGCTGCCCCAGCTGGCGTTGATGTCGTCGGTGGTGCGCCAGGAGCTGCCGCCGACGTTGGGCCCGAACACCCACGGCTGGTCGTTGCCCCAGTTGCACAGGCTGTACACGATCGGCCGCCCGCTCGCCTTGAGCGCGTCGCCCATGGCCTTGTACCGGTCGATCGCCGGCCGGCCCTGGTTGTTGCAGTTGTCGTACTTGAGCAGGTCCACGCCCCACGACGCCCACGTCTGCGCGTCGGTGACCTCGTGGTCGAGGCTCGCCGGCAGGCCCTGGCAGGTGGCGGTGCCGGCCGAGGAGTAGATGCCGAGCTTCAGGCCGCGGGCGTGCACGTAGTCGGCCAGCGCCGCGATCCCGCCCGGGAAGCGCACGGGGTCGGGCTGCAGGCGGCCCTGGGCGTCGCGGGTGCCCGCCATCCAGCAGTCGTCGATGTCGACGTACGTGTAGCCGGAGTCGCGCAGGCCGGTGCTGACCATGGCGTCGGCGGTCGCCTTGATCAGGTTCTCGTCGATGTCACAGCCGAAGCGGTTCCAGCTGTTCCACCCCATGACCGGGGCGGTGAGCGGTCCCGGTTGGGGTGTCGCGGCCGCCGCGGCGGGCGACACGGCTGTCACCACGAGCGGGACGGCGGCGCACACGGCCAACCCAAGGGCCGTGGCGGCGGCGGTCAGGGCGCGCTTGAGCGCCCCGGGAGATCGGATCATCACAACTCCCAGGCGATACGAGATCGAAGATGTTGGATTTCGTTGTACGCCTGCCGACGCAATCACACAAGGTCGTTCATCGATGTCGATCCGGCATCGCCCAGGTCTCGGACATGTGACAGTTGGTGTTTGGTTTTGGGTGGCTGGGTGGAAAGTCTTGACAGAAAAAGTTTAAGGATGAGTGAATGCGATACACCTCGATGGAGGTCCCGCACATACACCCCCGTCGACCCCTCGGCCAAAAGGGAGTAACACCATGATCGATATGCGTGGCCGCTGGCGGCCCGCGCTGGCCGTGCTCAGCGCCGCGGCCCTGCTGATGACCGGGTGCGCGAAGTCCGAGGACGACAACACCGGGTCCGGCTCGACAACGAACGCCTCCGCCGCCGCGCAGGCCACGAAGTCCGCCGACGCGGGCGGGGCCACCTGCACCCTGCAGCAGTTCGGCGGCACCAAGATCGACCTCAAGACCGCCCAGGTCGGCTTCTCGCAGTCGGAGAAGGAGGCCAACCCCTTCCGCATCGCCGAGACGCAGTCCATCAAGGACGAGGCGAAGAAGCTGGGCATCCCCGAGGCCAACCTCAAGACCACCAACGCCGACTCGAAGTTCGACAAGCAGATCACCGACGTGAGCACCCTGATCGACCAGGGCGTCCAATTGCTGGTCATCGCCCCGCTGAACTCGGACGGCTGGGACTCGGTGTTCGCCAAGGCCGCGGCGAAGAAGATCCCGATCATCACGATCGACCGCAAGATCAACGCCAAGAGCTGCACCAACTACCTGACCTTCATCGGCTCCGACTTCGCCGAGCAGGGCAAGCGGGCCGCCGACAAGATGGCCAAGGCGCTCAACAACACCGGCACGGTCGCCATCCTGCTGGGCGCACCCGGCAACAACGTGACCACGCTGCGCACCAGCGGCTTCAAGGACGAGATGGCCAAGGTCGCCCCCGGCATCAAGATCGTCTTCGAGCAGACCGGCAACTTCTCCCGCGAAGAAGGCCAGAAGACCGCCGAGCAGCTGCTGCAGGCCAACCCGAACGTCAACGGCATCTACGCCGAGAACGACGAGATGGCTCTCGGCGCCGTCACGGCCCTCAAGGGCGCGAGCAAGAAGGCCGGCGACGTCAAGATCGTGACGATCGACGGCACCAAGGGCGCGGTCCAGGGCATCGTGGACGGCTGGATCTACTCGGTCATCGAGTCCAACCCGCGCTTCGGCCCGCTCGCCTTCTCCACCGCCGAGAAGTTCTTCAACGGTGAGGCGATTCCGGAGAACATCATCATCTCCGACCGCGAGTACGACTCGACCAACGCGGCGTCGGACATCGGTCTGTCCTACTGAGCGGCCTCGAGGCCCCTGCCCGCGAAGGCCGCCGCGCCCTCGCGGACAGGGGCTCGACGCGCGGAAAGAGGCAACACATGTCCCAGCCCTTGCTCGAAGTCGCCGGGGTCGGCAAGCAGTTCCCGGGCGTGCGCGCGCTCGACGACGTCTCGTTCACACTGCGCGCGGGCGAGGTCCACGCCCTGGTCGGCGAGAACGGGGCCGGCAAGTCGACCCTGATCAAGGTCCTCACCGGCGTCTACCGCCCCGACGGCGGCGAGGTGCGTTACCAGGGCGAGCCGGTCAGCTTCGGCGGCCCGCTCGACGCCCAGGCGGCCGGCATCTCCACGATCTACCAGGAGGTCAACCTCGTCCCGCTCATGAGCGTCGCGCGCAACCTCTTCCTCGGCCGCGAGCCGCGCAACCGGCTCGGCCTCGTCGACGTCGCCCGGATGAACCGCGAGGCGGCCGGCCTCCTCGCCGGCTACGGCATCACCTCCGACGTGCGCCGCCCGCTGGGGCTGATGCCGCTGGGCGCCCAGCAGATGGTCGCCCTGGCCCGGGCCGTCATGGTCGAGGCCAAGGTCGTCGTGATGGACGAGCCGACCTCCTCGCTGGAGCCGCGCGAGGTGGAGACGCTCTTCGGCGTCATCCACCGGCTGCACGAGCGCGGGGTCGGCATCATCTACGTCAGTCACCGCCTCGACGAGCTGTACCGCATCTGCGACACCGTCACGATCCTGCGCGACGGCAAGCTCGTGCACGCCGGCAAGCTCGCCGGCCTCGAACGCGTCGAGCTCGTCTCGCACATGCTCGGCCGGCCCGTCTCCGCGGAGCGCTCCTTCACCAGCTTCGAGGGCGGGCACGACGCCGCCGCGGGCACCCCGGCGCTGCGGGCCACCGGCCTCAACAGCCGCCACCGGCTCACCGGGGTCAGCTTCGAGGTCCAGCCCGGCGAGGTGGTCGGCCTCGGCGGCCTGCTCGGCGCCGGACGCAGCGAGACCATCAAGGCGGTGGCCGGGGCGCTGCCGCTGGACTCCGGCACCGTCGAGGTCGGCGGGCGCGAGCTGCGCCGCCCGACGCCGGTCAGCGCGCTGCGGGCCGGCATCGCCGTGCAGCCCGAGGACCGCAAGGCCGAGGGCATCGCGCTGGGGCTGTCGGTGCGCGAGAACATCGCCCTGGCGGTACTGCCGCGGCTGGCCACCGCCGGCGTGGTCTCGGAGCGGCGCGTCGACGAGATCGTGGCGACGTTCATGACCCGGCTGCGGATCAAGGCCGCAAGCCCCCACCAGCGCGTCGGCGACCTCTCCGGCGGCAACCAGCAGAAGGTCCTGCTGGCCCGGCTGCTGGCGAGCGGGCCGAAGGTACTGCTGCTGGACGAGCCGACGCGGGGCATCGACGTCGGCGCGAAGGCCGAGGTCCAGGCGCTCATCGACGAGCTCGCCGCCGACGGCCTCGGGGTGGTGCTGGTGTCCTCGGACGCCGAGGAGCTCATCGAGGGCTCCGACCGGGTGGTGGTACTGCGTGATGGCGCCGTCGTGGGCATGCTGCGCGGCGACGAGGTGACGACGGAGCATTTGATGAACGTGATCGCGGTGGCCTCGTCATGACGGACACGACCGCTCCCCCCGCGGCCAGGGGGTTCGAACGCTCCCGCTGGCGGCAGCTGCTGCCGGCGTACGGCGTCTACGTGGCGCTGCTGGTCCTCGTGCTGTTCAACATCGTCTACACCGACAACTTCCTCGCGTGGTCGAACCTGCGCATCCAGCTCGTCCAGGTCACCCCGGTGGTGATCGTGGCGCTGGGCATGGCGCTGGTCATCGGCACCGAGGGCATCGACCTGTCGGTCGGGTCCGTGATGGCCCTCGGGGCCGCGATCATCCCGCTGTACCTCGGCTACGGCCCCGCCCCGGCGATCGTCCTCGCCCTCGTCGGGGGCCTGGCGATCGGCCTGATCAACGGCGGCCTGGTGGCCTTCGTCGGCCTCCAGCCGATCGTGGCGACCCTGGCCATGCTCGTCGCCGGGCGCGGCATCGCGCTCGTGCTCTCCAGCGGCCGCTACAAGGACATCCACGACAAGAACTTCATCGAGATCGGCACGGGGCAGTTCTGCTACGTGCCGTACACCGTCTGGATCGCCGCCGTCCTGGCCGTCGTCGTCGGCTTCGTGGTGCGCCGCACCGTCTTCGGCCGCCGCCTGCTGGCCATCGGCGACAACCGGCCGGCCGCGGTGCTCGCGGGCGTGCCGGTGCGGCGGGTGCTCGTCACGGTGTACGTCATCAGCGCGATGCTCGCCGCGGTGGCCGGCGTCATCCAGGTGGCCCGCATCGGCTCGGCCGACGCCTCCCGGATCGGCCTGCTCATCGAGCTCTCCGCGATCACCGCGGTGGTCGTCGGCGGCACCCCGCTGACCGGCGGCAAGGTGCGCGTGCTGGGCACCGTCGCCGGCGCCCTGCTCATGCAGCTGCTGACCGCGACGATGATCGCCAACAACCTGCGCGACTCGACCGCGCAGATGGTCCAGGCGGTCATCATCCTGGTCGCCGTCTACGCGGCCCGCGAACGGAGAGCCCGATGAACAACGCGGTCGTCATTCCCCCGGCGAAGGTGGAGAGGGCCGAGGCCGCGGCGGCGCGCACCGAGCGGATCGCCGAGCTCGTCCAGCGCCAGGGCGCCCTGGCGGTGCTCGCGCTGGTCGTCGTCGTCGGGGTCGTCTCGTTCGACACGTTCCGCACCTACGACAACGCCGGCACGGTGCTCATCTCCACCGCCCCGCCGGCGCTGATCGCGCTCGGCATGACGTTCGTCATCATCAGCGGCGGCATCGACCTGTCCGTCGGCTCGCTCTACGTGCTGGGCGGGGTGCTGGCGGCGTGGGCGTCGCAGTTCGGCACCTGGGCCGCCTTCGCGCTGCCGCTGGCCGTGTGCGGTGCGTTCGGCCTGGCCCAGGGTCTCATCATCGCCTACGCGCGGCTGGCGCCGTTCATCGTCACGCTCGCCGGGCTGCTCGGGGCGCGGGGCCTGATGCTGGCGCTGTCCAGCGAGGGCGCCGACACCTACCTGGTCAAGACCGACTCGTTCAAGCACTTCGGCACGGGCGAGCTGGCCGGGATCGGCTACCCGGTCTACCTCGTCGTGGCGCTCTTCGCGGCCGGGATGCTGCTGCTGTACCGCACGCGCTTCGGCCAGTCCGTCTACGCGGTCGGCGGCAGCCAGGACGCCGCCCGCCTGATGGGCGTGCGAGTCCGCGGCACCCAGATCCGGGTGTACGTCCTGTCCGGCCTCCTGGCGGGCCTCGCCGGGGCGATCAACGCCGCCCGGCTCGGCTCCGGCGTCACGGTCCTGGGCACGGGCATGGAGCTGGACGCGATCGCCGCGGTCGTCATCGGTGGCACGCTGCTGACCGGCGGGGCCGGCACGCTCGGCGGCACGATCGCCGGCGTGCTGCTACTACAGGTGATCCAGAACCTCATCAACCAGATCGGCACGGTCACCTCGGCCTGGCAGACGGTCATCAGCGGGGCGTTCATCGCGCTGGTCGTGGTGGCCCAGACCTACCTGGCCCGGCTGCGCCGGGTCGCGTCCGGATAGGCCGGGCCGAACCGCTGGGGGGGGCGTCGCCGGCCGGATCGGCGGCGCCCTCCAGCGTTCTGCAACTTGCAATTGCTGACCCTGCGATGCCAGGCGCACACGGTGTGCGACCTCGCTTCCGGCCGCGCTTACACGATGGGTGCCGTCCGCAAGCGTTGGGAGGTACGCGTGAGCGTTCCCGGATACCGCGACACGCCGGGGCCCGAATGGGATTCGCACACCCCGGTGGATCCCGCCGAGGCGGAGGAGTTCCTCGCCCTGTTCCACCACGAGCAGCCGGCCGGCGACGGCCGCGAGCGCATCGCCCGCGTGCGCGCCGAGATCGCCGAGACCGGCACGTACGTGCAGACGTACGACGAGCTGGTCTTCGGCGCCCGCGTCGCCTGGCGCAACGCGAGCCGCTGCATCGGCCGGCTGTACTGGCGCAGCCTGGTCGTGCGCGACCTGCGCAAGGTCACCGAGCCCGGCGAGGTCGCCGAGGAGTTGGTGCGCCACCTGCGCACGGCCGGCCAGCGCGAGCGCCGCGTGATCCGCCCGGTCATCTCGATCTTCGCGCCGCACACGCCCGGCCGCCCGGCCACCCGGCTGTGGAACGACCAGCTCGTGCGCTACGCCGGGCACCGGGCCGCCGACGGCACCGTCGTGGGGGATCCGCAGTACGTCCAGTTCACCGAGACGCTGCAGCAGTACGGCTGGTCAGGTAAGCCCGACAACCCCTTCGACGTGCTGCCGCTGGCGATCGAGGCCCCCGGCGGCTCCGTGACCCTGCACGAGCTGCCGGAGGACGCGGTGTGGGAGGTGCCGATCGAGCACCCGCAGCTGCGCTGGTTCGCCGAGCTGGGCCTGCGCTGGCACGCCGTCCCGGCGATCTCGAACATGCGCCTGAGCATCGGCGGCGTCGACTATCCGCTGGCGCCGTTCAACGGCTGGTACCTGGGCACCGAGATCGGCGCCCGCAACCTGGCCGATCCCGGCCGGTACAACCTGCTCCCCCTCGTCGCGGCGCGCATGGGCCTGGACACCAGCACCGAGCGCTCCCTGTGGAAGGACCGGGCCCTGGTCGAGCTCAACCACGCGGTCCTGCACTCCTTCGACCGGGCGGGCGCGCGCATCAGCGACCACCACACCGAGTCGGAGCGGTTCCTGGCCCACATCGCCGGCGAGGAGCGCTCGGGCCGCCGCGTCCCCGCCGACTGGTCCTGGATCGTGCCCCCGATGAGCCCCGCGACCACCGGTGTCTTCCACCGCTACTACCACGAGGCCGACCAGCGCCCCGGCTTCTACCTGGACCCGGACGCGCGCGAGCTCGGGCGGCGGGGCCGCTCCCCGATCACCCCGGCGGGCCGCTGCCCCGTGGCGCACGCGGTGCCCCGGCCGCGCCCCGCTCCGGCCCCGACCGTACGCCCGGCCACCCCGATCGCCCCTCCGGCACAGGTCCCCGCCCAGCGGCCGGGCTGGCTCGGCCGCCTGCTACGCCGGTAGTGTGGCGGGGCGGTCACGCTCCGGCGCGGGATTTGTCCGAAAATTTGGGCGGCCGGGTAGGGTGCAGACAGCGGAACGGCACGCCAGCCCGCGATCTTCTTCTTCTCTTCTGTGTCAGGCTGCTGAGCGCAGGACCTCGGCCAGGGCATCCACGGCGACGTCGATCTCCTCCGCGGTGACGACCAGCGGCGGGGCCAGGCGCAGGGTCGAGCCGTGGGTATCCTTGGCCAGCACGCCGCGGGCCATGAGGCGCACGCTCGCCTCGCGGCCGGTCATCAGGGCCGGGTCGATGTCGATGCCGGCCCACAGGCCCCGGCCGCGGACCGCGGTCAGGCCCTGGCCGACCAGGCCGGCCAGGCGCTCGTGCAGGCGGGCGCCGACCTCGCGGGCGCGGGCCTGCGGCTCGCCGGTCTCCAGCAGGCCGATGACCGCGCGGGCCACGGCGCAGGCCAGCGGGTTGCCGCCGAAGGTGGAGCCGTGCTCGCCGGGGCGCAGGACGCCGAGGATCTCGCGGTTCGCCGCGACCGCGGAGACGGGGACGATGCCGCCGCCGAGGGCCTTGCCCAGGACGTACATGTCGGGGACGACCTGCTCGTCGTCGCAGGCGAAGGTGGCGCCGGTGCGGCCGAGGCCGGACTGGATCTCGTCGGCGACGAAGAGCACGCCGCGCTCGGTGCACAGGCGGCGCACGCCCGGCAGGTAGCCGCGCGGCGGGACCAGCACGCCGGCCTCGCCCTGGATCGGCTCCAGCAGCACCGCGACCGTGGTGTCGTCGATCGCGGCGGCCAGGGCGTCGAGGTCGCCGTAGGGCACGACGACGAAGCCGGGGGTGTAGGGGCCGTAGTCGGCGCGCGCCTCGGGGTCGGTGGAGAAGCTCACGATGGTCGTGGTGCGGCCGTGGAAGTTGCCGTCCGCGACGATGATCGTGGCGCGGCCGTCGGGGACGCCCTTGACCTTGTAGCCCCACTTGCGGGACACCTTGATCGCGGTCTCCACCGCCTCGGCGCCGCTGTTCATCGGCAGGACCAGGTCCTTGCCGGCGAGGCGGGCCAGCTCGCGGCAGAACGGGCCGAACTGGTCGTGCAGGAACGCGCGGCTGGTCAGCGTGACCCGGTCGAGCTGCTCGTGGGCGGCGGCGATCAGGGCGGGGTGGCGGTGGCCGAAGTTCAGCGCCGAGTATCCGGCCAGGCAGTCGAGGTATCGCCGGCCGTCGACGTCGGTGACCCAGGCACCCTCCGCCTCGGCGATGACGACCGGCAGCGGGTGGTAGTTGTGCGCGGTGTACTGCTCGGCCTCCTGCACCGCGGGGGCGGTGAGATTCGCAACCGACGTCATGCCCGGACCTCCAGCGTGCAGCATTTCGGGCCGCCACCGGCCTTGTGCAGTTCTGACACGTCGACCGGCACCGGCTGGAACCCCTTCGACGCTAGCGCCCCGGCCAGGCGGGTGGCGGCGGAGGGCAGGACGACCCGGTGGCCGTCGCTGACCGCGTTGAGGCCCAGCACGGCGGCGTCCTCGGCGGTGGCGACGACCGCGTCCGGGTAGAGCCGGCGCAGGACGGCCTGGCTGCCGGCGGAGAAGGCGCCCGGGTAGTACGCGATGTTGTCCCGCGACAGCACCGTGAGCGCGGTGTCGAGGTGGTAGTAGCGCGGGTCGACCAGCTGCAGCGTGAGCACCGGGCGGCCGAAGAGCTCCTGGGCCTCGGCGTGCGCGGCGTGCTCGGTGCGCAGGCCGGTGCCGGCCAGCAGCCAGTCGCCGGCCAGCAGCAGGTCACCCTCGCCCTCGTTGACGTTCTTGGCCGCGTGGACCTCGAAACCGTTGCGGGCGAACCACTCCAGGTAGGCCGGGCCCTCGTCGGCGCGCTCGGGGTGGCGGAACTGCGCGCCGTAGACCCGGCCGTCCACGACCGTCGCGCCGTTGGCGGCGAAGACCATGTCGGGCAGGCCGGGGATCGGCTCGATGAGCTCGACGGTGTGCCCCAGCGACCGGTACAGCTCGTAGAGCGTCGTCCACTGCGCCACGGCCCGCGCGGTGTCGACCGGCGCGGTCGGGTCCATCCACGGATTGATCGCGTAGTCCACCGCGAAGTACGTCGGGCGGCACATCAGGTAACGGTGGCTCATGGTCACAACCTACGGCCACCCAACGCGGCGAACCATTGCGATCCGGTGCTTCTTGATGCATCTTCCTTGTTCAGTACTGCCAAATGCCGGCGATTCGTTGCGTCTACCTGAGCTCTCGCCAGTTGCCGGGCTGGGCGAGCAGCCCCGAGACGCAGTTCATCGCGCTGTCCTCGTCGGCGAACTCGTAGCGCCGGCTGCGCCCGTCCGCGCCGCCCTCGCGGGACTCGACCCACCAGATGCCGGCGTCCTCGAAGAGGAACACGTCGCGGCGGGCCAGCCGCCCCCAGGTGCCGTTCCACCAGTGCTTTCTGCGCTCCATGGTGGATCATTCGAACACATGTACCAACTTCAGGGAAGGCCGGCCCGCCCCATATCGACGAGCATCCGGCGGCGCGACCGATTAGCGGATGCCCGCCATGGGTACGCCTGCTGCATGCCGGCGGATCTCCTCGACCTCCTCGTCGCCGAGCACCGCCGGCTGGAGTCGCTCTTCGCCGACGTCGAGACCGCGCCCTCCCCCGAGCGCCGCCGCGCCGCCCTGGCCGCGGCCGCCGCCGCGCTGTCGCGCCACGCGGCGGCCGAGGCGCGGCTGCTGCACCCGGCGCTGCGCGAGCACCTGCCGGCCGGGCCGGAGATCGCCGCGTACGAGGAGGCCGAGCACGCCTCGTTCGTGCCGCTGACCGCCGAGCGCTTCGACGCGGTCCGGGCGCACATGCAGCAGGAGGAGACCGAGCTGTTCCCCCGCCTGGCCCAGGCGTGCCCGGCCGCGCTGCTGCACCGCCTGGGCGACCTGCTGCGATCGGCGCGTGTGACGCAATGACCGGGCGGGTAAGCCCTCAGACATGGCCGTTTCCGAGGACAGGCAGCCGCTGATTGCCACACTCAAGAAGGCCGCGTTCCATCTCAAGGAGGCGGGCATCCCGTTCTGTCTGGCGGGGAGCTTCGCGGTGTACGCCCGCGGCGGCGAGTCCGTCGACCACGACATCGACTTCCTCATCAAGGCGGAGGACGCCGATCGGGTGCTCACCGCGCTGTGCGAGATCGGCTTCCGCGGCGAGGTGCCGCCCGAGGGCTGGCTGGTCAAGGTGTGGGACGCCACGGACCACGGCGACCTGCTCATCGACCTCATCTTCTGCCCGGTGCAGCGGCCCGTGACGGACGCGACCCTGCGCGACACCGACATCATCGCGGTCAACGCCTGCCACATGCCCGTCCTCTCGGCGACCGAGCTGATGATCCACAAGGTGCTCACGTGGTCGGCGCACTACTGCGACTTCGCACGCGGCCTGCCGGTGGCGCGCTCGCTGCGCGAGCAGATCGACTGGCCGCGGGTGTACCGGGAAACGGCCCACTCGCCGTACGCCCATGCTTTCCTGTTCTTGATCGACCGGCTCGGCGTGATGTCGCTGGCCGAGGCCAGCGCACTGGCGGCGGCGGTGTAGGGGGACGACACGATGGCCATTGACCAGTACGTCGAGGGCGAGCTGCAGCACCTGCTCGCCGAGGACGAACGCATCACGGAGCAGGGGATCCGTTTCGTGCGTACCGAATCCGGGATCGCGCTCGTCGGCGAGGTGGAGTGCACCGAACGGCGCGACCTGATCTGCCGGGTGGTCGCCGAGGCGTTCCCGGACCTGCCCGTGCAGTGCAACATCGGGCTGACCCGGGTCCACGAGCCGGAAGAGGTGGAGGAGCTGTGACGGCGACCGGCGATGGCTTCGTCCGTGTGGCCGCGGTCGGCGACGTGCATCTCGACGCCGACGTCGTCGGCCGCTACCGCCCGGCGCTGGAGCACCTCGGCGGCAAGGCCGACCTGCTCCTGCTCGCCGGCGACCTGACCCGCCACGGCACCGCCGAGGAGGCGCGCTGCGTGGCCCGCGAGTTCGGCGGCCTGCCGGTGCCGGTCGTGGCGATCCTGGGCAACCACGACTACCACTCCGACGAGCCGGAGGCGGTCGCCTCAGCACTGCGCGACGCCGGCCTGACCGTCCTGGAGTGCTCCGGCACCGTCCTGTCCTGCTCCGGCATCCGCGTCGGCGTCGCGGGCACGAAGGGCTTCGGTGGCGGCTTCGCCGGCGCCTGCGCGAGCGAGTTCGGCGAGCCGGAGATGAAGGCCTTCACCAGCCACGGCCGCGAGCTGGCGGACCGCTTCGGCGCGTCGCTGGCCGGGCTGGACTGCGACGTGCGGATCGCGCTGACGCACTACTCGCCGGTGCCGGAGACCCTGCTCGGCGAGCCGCTGGAGATCTATCCGTTTCTCGGCTCGTACCGCCTGGGCCAGGCGATCGACGCCGCGCCGGGCGTGGGCCTGGCCCTGCACGGGCACGCGCACGCGGGGTCGGAGCGCGGGATGACACCGGGCGGCGTGCCGGTCCGCAACGTGGCGCACCCGGTGATCAAGCAGGCCTACAACGTGTACCAGCTGTCGGTCGCCCCGCTGCTCGCGCCGGCCTGACCCACCGCCGCGCGCGTCGATACTCGCGCATGCGAAATGCCGGATGTCATCGGGGTTCGGCCAGCTCGCCGCGCAGGAAAGCCAGCGCGTGGGCCAGCAGCCGGCTCACGTGCATCTGGGAGATGCCCAGTTGCCGCGCGATCTGGACCTGGGTCAGATTGCCGAAGAAGCGCATGGCGATGATGTGCTGCTCGCGGGCCGGCAGGCGGGCGATCAGCGGCCGCAGCGCCTGGCGGTCGTCGACCTCCTCCAGCGCCCGGTCCGCGCCGCCGAGCAGGTCGGCGATCTCGGCGCCGGCCTCGGGACCGCCGGCGGGGGCGTTGATGGACAGGACGCGGTACGCGTGCCCGGATTCGAGCCCCTCGATGACCTCCTCCTCGGTGACGCCGAGGCGGGCGGCCAGGTCGGCGACGGTCGGGGACCGGCCGAGCTCCTGGGCCAGGCCGGCGGAGATCCGGCCGAGCTCCAGGCGGAGCTCCTGCAGCCTGCGGGGCACGCGTACGTCCCAGCCCTTGTCGCGGAAGTGGCGCTTGATCTCGCCGACGATCATCGGGATGGCGTAGCTGGTGAAGGCGGCGCCGCGGGACGGGTCGAAGCCGTCGACGGACTTGATGAGGCCGACGCCGGCGACCTGGTTGAGGTCGTCGAGGGGCTCGCCGCGGTTGCGGAAGCGCCGGGCGAGGTACTCGGCGAGCGGGAGGTACAGCTCGATCAGCCGCGCCCGGACGCGGGGGCGGTCGGGGCTGTCGGCGGGGAGGTCGGCCAGGAGCGTGAGCAGCGCCTGGGCGGCGGCCTCGGCCTCCGTGCCGGGAGTGCGGGCGGTGCGCGGCGTGCGCACCGAATGGGCGGTGACAGTCATGAGGGGTTCCCCCTGCCTTACCGGCCCGGGATCCGCCGCGCGCGAGGGCACCAGGGGCGGTCCGGGCGGAGAGGAAGCCAGTCCGTGGGCGTCGGCGGCTACGCCGACCAGCCTTGACGATCCGCCGAGGCCATCCGGGTGGTGGTGACATCCCGGAATCGGTCACACCAACGTACCCCGATGCGTACACGCCCAGCAAGGCGCGCAACACCGACCGTGTTCAGGAAACCTCGGAGAGTGCCTCGTCGTCCTCGTCCTCGGACGTGGCGGCGGCGCCGGTGACGGTGCGGTACACGCGCTCGAGCTCGGTGGCGGTGCGCTCCCAGGTGTACCGCGAACGAACCCGGTCGATGGCGGCGCTGGCGAAGCTCATCCGGCGCACCTCGTCGCCGAGCAGGGCCCGCAGCGCCCCGGCGAGCGCCTTGACGTCACGGGGCGGGACGAGCACGCCGGTGACGTTGTCGATGACGCTCTCGCCGATGCCGCCGACCTCGTAGGCGACCACGGGCACGCCGCAGGCCATCGCCTCCAGCGGGGTGAGGCCGAACGGCTCGTACCAGGGGGCGCAGGCCAGGACGTCGGCGGAGCGGTACCAGCCGGCGAGCTCCTCCTGGGTGACGGCGCCGATGATGCGGACGCGGTCGGCGACGCCGACCTTGTCGGCGAGCTGCAGCAGGCGGCGGGCCTCGGGATCGCGGTCGAGGTCGCGGGGCGGGCGGGCCGGATCGGGGCCGCCGACGACGACAAGCTCGGCGCCGGGAACGCGGCGCAGGGACTCGACCAGGTCTCCGAAGCCCTTGCGCTCCACGAGCGGGCCGACGCTGAGGATGCGGCGCAGGCCCGGGCGGCGGTGGTCGGCGGCGGGGCCCGACGGCGTGAACGTTTCAGTGTCGACGCCGGACGGGACGATCACCGTACCGGCGCGGCGGACCCCCATCCGGCCCAGCTCCGTGACCTCGTCCTCGCTCTGGGCGACGACCCGGTCGGCGAGCGAGCCCAGCGTGCGCTCCAGGCCGGCGCGGGGACCCGGGCCACCGTTGCGGTCGACGGGCAGGTGACGGCGCTCGGCGGCGGCAAGGCCGTGGTAGGTGACGACGACCGGGCGGCGCACGTCAGCGGTGGCGGTGAGCGCGGCGAGGCCGGAGAGCCAGTAGTGGGCATGGACGACATCCGGGCCCGTGTCGGCGCCGCCCCAGCGGGCGGCGAGCGCGCGGCCGAAGTCGCCCATCAGCGGCAGCTGGTCGTCGGGGGGCAGCGGCGCGTCGGGGCCGGCGGCGATGTGCTCGACGGTGACGTTCGGCGCGTACTCAACCTGGTCGCCGGGCTTCGGATCCTCGCGGCGCACGTACACGCGCACCTCGTGCCCCAGCCGCCCCAGTGCCCGTGCGAGGGCCGCCACGTGCGTGTGCCGGCCTCCGGCGCCGGGGCGGCCCAGCGCGAGCGGGCTCGCCTGGGCGGCGACCAGGGCGATCCTCAAGACACCGACCTCCACCGAACCCGACTGTGCTTGACTGCCACCGCCCCTACCCGGGCCGGATGGTGGTAAACATCAACGGGCGAGCCGGTGGGCAGCCCGTGCAGTACGCAGAGGGATACGGAGAGAAAAGGGAGAGGCATGGCCGAGAGTGCCCCCGCGGACGGCGGCAGCGCCGAGCCGGCCGAGGCGCTGGCCGCGCTGGTGGCGAAGCTGCGCGCCGAGCTGACCGGGGTGCGCACCGCCATGCGGAACCGCGCCGTGATCGAGCAGGCCAAGGGCGTGCTCGTGCAGCGGCTCGGGATCACCCCGGACCAGGGCTTCGACCAGCTCGTGCGGCTCTCGCAGCGCACGAACATCAAGCTCATCGAGGTGGCCGCGGCGATCGTCGGCACCACCTCGCCCGACCCGAACGCGCCCGATGTGGTGAATCTCATCGACGACGAGCTGCGCCAGCACGTGGCGCTCAGCCGGGCCGGGGCGAAGAAGCCGGATGTCGTACCGCTGGGAGCTCGCAAACGCGCCGGCCGTACACCCGAAGTGGAGGCCCTGCAGTCCCAGCACCAGCTGCTGAGCGCCCGGATCGCGGCCGCCCGCGGCTACGACGAGATCTGCGACGTGCTCGGCACCGCCCCGACGGCGTGGCCGGCGCCCACCTCGGTGCTGCTGACCCTGCTCGACCCGGACGGCGCCCAGCGCGGCGTCGGCACGTTCGGGGTGCCGGGCGAGGTGCGCAGCCGCTGGTCGCGCATCCCCCCGGACCCGGGCCTGCCGCTGGTCGTCGCGGCCGAGGAGGCCGAGACCCTGTGGCTGGCCGGCGACGAGCAGACCCGCCGGCGCTTCCCGGTGCTGGGGCAGCCGCCGTTCGGCGGGGACACGCTGCTGGCCTCGCCGCTGATCTGCGGCGAACGGGTGGTCGGCGGGATCCTGCTGACCTGGGCCGAGGGGCTGCCGGACTCCGAGGAGCTGCGGCGATACGTCGCGGCCCTGCTCGAACCCGTCGCGCGCCAGGTCGACGCGCTCATCCGCGACGAGATCGCCAGCGCCTGGTTCCACGTCGCCGGCGAGGAGAGCGGGCCGGCGGCCCCGGCCCAGGTGTGGCTGCCGACCGTCGTGGACGCCCTGCAGGACCCGGGGGCGCTGCTCTCACCGGTGCACGAGGACGGGCAGCTGGTCGACTTTCGCGTGGAGTACGCCAACGGTCTGGCGCGGCAGATCTTCTCCGGGGCCCGGGTGGACCCCGACGAGGCGACGCTGCTGGCCGCGTATCCGGCGCTGGGCAGCTCGACGCTGCTGCCGGAGTTCGCCCGGGTGCTGCAGGACGGCCGGCCCCGCCGCCTGGAGGGGCTGCGCGCCGACCCGCGCACGGACGGTGTTCCGGGCCCGCAGACGCTGTCGGTGCACGCCGTGCGCCTCTGGGACCGCGTGTTCGCGGTGTGGCGGGTCGCCACCGAGGCCGACCTGCTCTACGACCAGCTCCTGCAGGCGGAGCGCATCGCCGGGATCGGCTCGTTCTTCTGGGACCTGCGCGACCCGGAGCCGCGCTGCTCCCCCGAGCTCGTGGCGCTGTTCCACCGCGGCCAGGGCGGGCGGGAGACGGCCCGGGACGCGGGCCGGATCCCGGTCGAGGAGCTCAGCGCGAGCGTCCACCCCGACGACCTGCTGGCCGTGCAGGACGCGGTCCGGCGCACGATCGTCGAGGGCCGGCAGCTGCTGGCCGAGGTGCGCGGAGCCGGCCGGGTCAACGGCCGCCGCCTGCGCCTGACCGCCGAGGCGCTGCACGACGAGACCGGCAACGTCACCGCCGTGCGCGGCACGGTGCAGGACGTCACCGAGGAGCGCGCGATCGAGGCCCGCCTGCGCCGCGCCGAGGAGGCCCTGGCCGCCCAGCGCCACCGCCTGGCCGACGAGCGCCGCGCCGCCGAGACCCTGCAGAAAACCCTGCTACCGACCGGCCCGGAGCTCGGCCACCTGGACGGCGTCGAGATCCGCGGCCGGTGCCGCTCCCCCGAACGCGTCGGCACGGTCGACGGCGATTGGTACGACGCCACTTCGGTCGCCGGCCGCGGCACGGTCCTGGTCCTCGGCGACGTCGACGACCACGGCCTGTCCTCGATGACGACGGCGGCGCGCCTGCGATACGCCGTGCGGGCCCACGCGAGCCTGGACCTGGCCCCCGGCGACATCCTGACCGCGGTCAACGGCATGCTGTGCGCGATGGAGGTGGAGCACACGGCGTGCCTGATCGTCGCGCGGTACTCCCCCGAGACCCGCGAGCTGCGCTGGGCCGCCGCGGGCCAGGTGGCCCCGATCCGCTACGACGCCGAGGGCGCCGGCACCGTCCTGTCCGGCCCGCTGGGGCTGCCCCTGGGCGAGGTCGACCAGATACGCTACACGGACACGGCCGTGACCCTCTCCCCCGGCGACCGCGTGCTGTTCTGCACCGGCGGCAACGCGACCACGGGCCGTTCCCGCGCGGACCGCCGCCGCGGCGGCGGCCTGGAGCTGCTCCGCCGAGCCGGCGAGACGGTGGACCTGACAAACTTCGACACGCTGCTGAACCACGTGCTGACGGTCCTCAACGTCCCCGAGGACGAGGACGTGTGCGCGATACTGGCCCACACACCGTGATGTGAGGATTACGGTGTGCATTCTGAACGGTTTCAATTTCAGCGGGCATGCTAGGGTTTTGTTGGAAGAGCGGAGCGCAACCCCGGTCGACCGTGTTGCACCTCCTCGCCGCCCAGGCGTGTGCTTGCCTTCTTGCCTTCTCGCCTCCTACAGCGACCGCGAGTCCCAGTCCCACGGCAGCGCGAGCCCGTCGAAGCGCCCCAGGGCGTCCCGATGCCGCGCGGCGATCACGATCCGATCGGGTCCGAGGTGCCCGAGCAGGTCGTCGTCGCCGTAATATCGTGTGGCGGGGTCCGGCCACTGCCACAGCCCGTCGTCGAGCTCGCGCAGCCGCACCTTGACCGCCCGCAGCGCCCCGGCCCCGGGCTGCATGAGCACGAGCCCGTGCACCGGCGCGTAGGTCGCCTCGTAGACTGCGGCGTAGACGAGAAACCGGGACAGGCCGAGCCCGGTGCGCCGCTCGTCGCTCTCGATGACCTCGGGATCGGCCACGCCGTCGCGGAAGGCATCGGCGTCGTAGGAGTACCAGTCGTCGGCCCCCTGCCAGAACCGCGCCCCGCCCGGCGGCAGCATGACATGATCGCGGCTCAGCGGGAACGTGTACCGCGCGGCCAGTCGATGCCACTCGAGCAACGCCCCCGGGACACCCACGCCCTCGCCCTCGCCCTCGCCCTGGACGGCGACGGCCGGCGGGCGGTCGGGTGGGCCGTACCAGCGGTAGACGAACCGGCCCAGGCTGTCCGGCGCGACGACGTCCAACTCGTACACGGCCACCATGATGCCTTCCGGTGCCGCGACGACGAGCGCCTCGGCCGCCGACCCGCCGCCCCGCCCGCTCACCCCGGACGGGCGCGGGCCGGCGGCTCGGGGCGAGGGCGTTGTCGGCGCCGCTCGCGCAGTGCCGCAGCACGGTTCCGCGGCGGCTGCGGCCCGTTCGAGTTGTTGCACATTCGCCGCCAAACCCTGGACGTTGACCATTACGAATATCGATGGAAACGCGTATTGTGCGGCCATGTCGGATGAGTCCGGCTCGGGACGCGGGGGCGGTTTGGATGCGTCAGCCGACAGCGAGCGCGGTGCGGGAGTGGTGCCGATGGGGCCGGCGGTGGGAATCGCGGCGGGCGTGGGTCGGAGCCGGCGGGCGGCGCAGGTGTGGACGCGGCGGGCGCGCTGGGGAGGGCGCAGGCTTCGGCACGGTGAGCCCGGGCGCAGGCTCCGACACGGTAAGCACGGGCTTCGGTGCTTCGGGTGGTGAGGGTGCGGGATCCGGGGGTGGTGAGGGTGCGGGATTCGGCGGGTGTCGACGAGCGAGGAGTGCAGGTCGTCGAGGCGGTCGTTGTCGAGGATCGCGCGGCGTTCGAGGAGGAGTAGGCCAGGCGACGGGGGGTCACCACCGTGGCGGACCTCGGGGCGCTGCTGGTGTTGTGGCGAGGGTCCCCAGGGTAGCCGGTATCAGCGGCGCCTCAGGACGGCCCGGTCCTCGGCGGGGGCCCGACCGCCGGGGACCGGGTCTTGGCCGTCGGCGCGCTGGTCACCTGCCTGCCTCCGGTGCTGCGGTGCGCATCGGGGCGGCTGGCGGCGGGGCCGCTCGAATCGCTTGACGGGGTGGTGACTCCTCCGCCCCGTACGAGGCGGCTTCACTGGACGCTCAGGCGTCCAGAAGGGCCAGCCCGGCCCCGAGTACGTTCGTTGCGCCGACCACATCGGCGTGCCCGGCATAACCGCAGGCGACGCAGACGAAGTCGGCTTGAGTGACACGGTTCTCCTTCGCGCAGTGCCCGCAGTCGGGGCAGGTGCGGGAAGTGTTGGCGGGGTTCACCGCAACGACGACACGGCCGGCGCTTTCAGCCTTACTCGCGAGCACGTTGAGGAACACCCCCCAACCCGCGTCGAGGATGCTCCGGTTCAGGCCCGACTTCTGGGCCACGTTCGCGCCCGGCACCTCGACGGTGCCGGACGCGGAGCGGGTCATGTTCGCGATCCGCAGATCTTCGTGCGCGATGATGTCGTAGTGGCGGACCAGCCACAAGGCGGCCTTGTGAGCGTGGTCGAGACGCCGACGGCGCACTCGCGCGTGATGGGCGGCGACCCGCTCGCGGGCCTTCCGGCGTCGGTTCGAACCCCGCTTCTTGCGGGCGAGGTCGCGCTGTGCGGCGGCGAGCCGTTCGGCGTTGCGGCGGCCGTGACGCGGGTTGCTGATCTGCGCGCCGTCGGACGTGGTCAGGAACGACGCGATGCCCATGTCGATGCCGACAGCGCTGCCGGTCTCCGCAAGCACGAGTTCGGGCACGTCGCCGCAGGACAGCACCACATACCAGCGGCGTCCCTCCCGCTTGACCGAGATCGTTTTGACGGTGCCCTCGACCGTGCGGTGCGCGTGGACCCGGACATGTCCGACGCCTTGCAGATAGACCCGGGTGAGGTCGTCGGGGGTGGAGTCCCAGCGGCAGCCGTCACGATCCTTCGGCCACTCGACGGTGTCGAACCAGCCGATGCCCTTGAAGCGCGGATAACCCGGCGCCCGACCTGCTTTGACTCGCCGGAAGAACGCAGCGAACGCTGTCTCGAGACGCCGCAGGGTGGCCTGCTGGGACGAGAACGACCAACGTCCTTGGTCTGGATCGTAGCGGCGAATGTCTTTGAGCTGAACAGACTGGTCGCCGTAGCGGATCGAGACACCCGCCCGCCGGTACGCGTCCCGGCGCTCCTGCAGCGCGGCGTTATAGAGCTGACGGTGGTCCTCAACGCACGCGGTGAGTGCATCGACCTGCTTGCTGGTCGGGCGCAGGAGGAATTTGTACGCGCGCCTCACCGGCCACGCTCCTTGCGCCACGGCCGCTCGTATTGGGTGTCGATGTACTGCCGCACCGTCGCGGCGGACACCGCACCGACGGTCGCGGCGAAGTACGACCGGGACCACAGGGTCGGCAGCCGGGACTTCAACGCTGCGAACTCGGTGCGCAGTACCCGTGACGTGTACCCCTTGAGCTGGTTCGCGACGTGGGCGGGCGAGTCCACCGGATGCGCTTTGACGAACAGGTGCACGCGGTCGGGCAACACCTCCAGGGCTAAGACTTGCCAGTCGTGCTCAGCGCACTTGGCCCTGATCAGTTCGTCGCAACGGGCCGCGATCACGCCGGTCAGCACTGGACGGCGGTACTTCGGGCACCACACGACGTGGTATCCGAGGTCATATGCCGCCCCGGCGGAAACCTGCACTTCACGAGCCACACGGCGAGTATGCATGAGGACCGCATCTAACTGTCGCGGGTGGTTGACGGCGACACGTTCGTGTCGCCTGCTCCTGCCCCGCTACGCGGGAAATCCAATCCACCCGTCGCCTGAAGGCGACGGTCCCCTTGGAGGTAGCTGATGGAGGCGGCGCCGCTGCTGCTCGTCGGAGAGGCCGGTCCGCGGACCGGTGGTCAGGCTCCGCGGAGCACCCCGGCCAAGTGTGCGTGGACCGCGCGGGCGGCGGCCTGGGCGGCGCGGATCGCGGCGAGGTCCGCGGGATCGTGCGGGAAGAACGTGAGGCGGCCGTCGTCGCGCAACAGCACCGGCACCTCGATCCGCTCCAGGATCGCCGCGAGGGTTCGCTGCGCGTCCGATGCGACACGGCCGGCCCGACAGGCAGCTGAGGCCGGGAGGCTCCAGAGATCATCGACTGTCATGAACCGACGATAAGCACCCCCACCCCCGTACAACAGCAAGATTTTCTTCCTGTGGATAACTCGTCGATGTCGATGCGCCCGTCAAGCGCGCAAACCGGACCGTTGAGCCGATCGCGGGCCCCTCACCAGCCCGTATATTGGCTGCGTGGATGCGCGAGGGTACCGGCTCGGGGTCGACTTCGGTACCTCGAACACCGTGGCGATGCTGGCCTGGCCGGACGGGCATGTCCGGCCGCTGCTGTTCGACGGGTCGCCCACGCTGCCGTCCGCGGTCCACGCGGACGCGGCGCAGGGGCTGCTGACCGGGCGCGACGCCATGCACGCGGCGCGGATCAGCCCGGAGCAATACGAGCCCAATCCCAAGCGGCGCATCGACGAGCCCGCCGTCCTGCTCGGCGACCACGAGATCGCCACCGTCGACCTCATCGCCGCCGTCCTGGCCCGCGTGGCCGGCGAGGCGCGCCGCGTCTGCGGCGGCGTGCTCGGCCCCACCACCATCACCTGCCCGCCGCCTGGGCCCAGACCCGCCGGGGCGTGCTGCACGCCGCCGCGGAGCGGGCCGGGCTCGGGGGCGTCACGCTCGTACCGGAGCCGGTGGCTGCCGCCAACGTCTTCCTCACCCTCGGCGGGCCCGACGCGCCGCAGGCCCGCCCCGGCTCCGTCTTCGTCGTGTACGACCTGGGCGCGGGCACCTTCGACGCCTCGGTCGTCCGCCACGGCGGCGGGGCCTTCGAGGTCCTCTCCGCCGAGGGGTTGAGCACGTCCGGCGGGCTGGACATCGACGCGGCGATCGTCGGCTACCTCGGTGCGGTCCACGGCGGCCAGAACCCGCAGGCCTGGCAGCGCCTGACCCATCCTGGCACCAGCGCGGAGCGCCGCTCGCACCGGCTGCTCTGGGACGACGTGCGCTCGGCCAAGGAGATGCTCTCCCGCACCTCCTCGACGATGATCCACATCCCGGCCCTCGAGTCGGACGTGCCCCTCGGGCGCGACCAGTTCGAGCAGCTCGCCCGGCCGATCCTCACCGCCACCGTCACCGCCACCCGGGCCGCCATCGCCTCCGCCGGGCTGGGCGTGGGCGACGTCCAGGGCGTGTTCCTCGTCGGTGGCGGGAGCCGGATTCCGCTGGTCGCCACGCTGCTGCACCAGGCGATCGGCAAGGCGCCGACCGTCGTCGAGCAGCCCGAACTGGTCGTGGCGCAGGGCGCGGTGGGCGGGTCGACGCAGTTCACCGCGGTCGCGCCGGCACCGGTCACCCCGCCGCCGGCCGCGGGGGTGGCCCGGGCCGCCGTTTCCGTACCACCCGCTCCGCCGGCGCCGCCCGTTTCCGTACCGCCCGCGCCCTCGGCACCGCCCGTTTCCGCGCCGCCCGGCGCCACGACGTACGGGCCGGTTTCGGGCCCGCCCGGCATGCCGATGTCCGGGGTACCGGTGAGCGGCGGATCGATGCCGTCCTCACCGGTCTCCCCCGGGTTCACGGCGGCCCCGGTGAGCGGCGGATCGATGCCCTCGACGCCGGTCTCCCCCGGGTTCGCGGCGGGTCCGGGGCGGGGTTACCCGATGTCGCCGGCGCCAGCGTATCCCCAGCCGCAGCCGGCCGGCGGGAAGCCGCGGCGGACGGGCCTGCTGGTCGGCGCCTTCGTGGCGGTGCTGCTGGTGCTCGGCGGCGGCGTGTACGGCGTCACCCAGCTCATGAAGGACAGCAGCTCCGGGAACAACAGCGGGTCGGGCCAGGGCGAGTCGCCGGTCGCCGCTGCCGTCGACCGCGCAGACGTGGACTGGACGACCACGGCCAAGGACTACGAGGGGCGGGCCGGGCTCACGATCTCGTACCAGTGCCCGACCTCCGACATCATCGGCACGGTGTGGGGCTCCAGCCCGTACACGACCGACTCCTCGGTCTGCACCGCCGCGGTCCACGACGGCCGGATCTCGCTGGAGGACGGCGGCCGGGTGGTCATCAAGATCGTTCAGGGCCAGGACTCGTACGAGGGCACGCTCCAGCACGGCATCAACACGACCTCGTACGGCGCGTACGACTGGGCCTTCCAGATCATCAGCTGAAACGCCGCGGTGCCGGTCCGGCACCGCGGCGTCGCGCAGGGCCGGGTTACGCCTTGCGGCGGTAGGCGCGGACCGCGAGCGGCGCGAAGACCGCCAGGATCGCCACCGACCAGATCAGCGTCTTGAGCACCGGCTCGCCCACCGGGCCCTGGCCGACCATCAGCCCGCGGGCCGCCTGCATCGCGTCGGCGACCGGGTTGATCTTCACCCACGCCTGCAGCCAGCCCGGCAGGGTGTCGGTCGGCACGAGCACGTTGGTGCCGAAGGTGAGCGGGAACATGATCACGAAGCCGAGGCCCTGCACCGCGCCGGGCTCGCGCACGATCATGCCCAGCAGGACGAACATCCAGCTGAAGCAGAACGCCAGGAACATGACCAGCAGGCAGGCGGCGAGAACCTCGCCGAACGAGGTCGTGGTGCGGAAGCCGAGCAGCGCGCCGAAGCCGAGCATCACCGCGATCGACACGACGAAGCGGATCATGTCGCCCAGCACGCCGCCGATGAGCGGCGCCGAACGGCCGATCGGCAGGCTGCGGAAGCGGTCGAAGACGCCGGTCTTGATGTCGGTGTTGAGGCTCACACCCGTCGGCGCCGAGGCGAAGAGCACGTTCTGCACCATGAGCGCCGGCAGCAGGAATTCCATGTACGCGTGGCGGTCGCCGGCGACGGCACCGCCCAGGAGGTACACGAAAATCACGATGAAGATGATCGGCTGCAGCGTGACGTCCAGCAGCTGCTCCGGCGTGCGCATCGTCTTGATCAGGCTGCGGCGGGCCATCACCAGGCTGTGCCGGACCAGGCCGAAGGGCCGGCCCGGGACGGCCGCGACGACCGGCGTGCCGTCGGCCGAGTGCTCGCGTGCGGTCGTGGTCGTGGTACTCATGCGGCCACCTCCTGCTCCTGGCGCTCGCGGGTCAGCGTGAAGAACACCTCGTCGAGGCTGGGCAGGTGCAGCGAGAGCTCGATCACGCCGATGCCCGCCTCGTCCAGCCGCCGTACGACGGCCGTCATGGCGCTGTCGTCCTTGACCGGCACCGAGACCACGCCGCGGCCGTGCGACTCCGGCTCGTTGCCCGACACCGTCGCAAGGATCGTCGAGACGGTGTCCAGGTGCGCCGGGTCGGCCGGCCGGACGCTGATGGTCTGGCCGCCGACGATGTGCTTGAGCTGCGCCGGCGTGCCGTGCGCGATGACCTTGCCGTGGTTGATCACGGAGATCTCGTCAGCGAGGGCGTCGGCCTCCTCGAGGTACTGCGTCGTCAGCAGCACCGTCGTGCCCTCCCGCACCTGCGCGCGGACCATGTTCCACACGTCCTCGCGCTTGGCCGGGTCCAGGCCGGTCGTCGGCTCGTCGAGGTAGACGATCGCCGGCCGCCCGACCAGGCTCGCGGCCAGGTCGAGCCGGCGGCGCATGCCGCCCGAGTACGTCTTGGCCGGCCGGTTCGCGGCCTCGCTGAGGTCGAACTCGGCGAGCAGCTGTGCGGCCCGCGCCTTGGCCTCCTTGGCCCGCAGGTCCAGCAGCTGCCCGATCATGACCAGGTTCTCCGTGCCGGTCAGGTCCTCGTCGACGGACGCGAACTGGCCGGTCAGCCCGCTGATGCGGCGCACCTGGGCCGGCTGGCGCACGACGTCGTAGCCGCCGACCACCGCCCGGCCCTCGTCGGGGCGCAGCAGCGTGGCCAGGATGCGTACCGCGGTCGTCTTCCCGGCGCCGTTGGGCCCGAGGACGCCCAGCACCGTCCCCGGCTCGGCGGCCAGGTCCACCCCGGCCAGCGCGGTGGTCTTGCCGAAACGCTTGACCAGGCCGGTTGCCTGGAAAGCGAAGCTCATGGCGTGTTCCCCCTGTGGAAGTCTTTCTCAACGCATGCAGCCTGCACCCCGGCGCTGTCAAACCGCGCACATCGGGCTGTCATCTGCTGACAGGCTCGTAGTATCCCGCAGTTCCCGCATGCTGGACGCGGGTTGACGATGTCGATCGGGCATCGGCAACATCGGTTGTATGGCGCTGCTGACCCGTCGACTGGTCGTCGACCTCGCTCGGCACGCCAGCGCGCGCTGTTCCCGCTAGAGCCCTGACTCGCGGAAACTCACCCGCCCTTCCTCGGCCGTCCCGGCCTCGCGTCTGCTTTAATTCCTATCTAGTACGTCCGAATACTGGAGAAACTGCCATGCCTGTCGCCATCACCGCCGCCCGCGCGACCGACTTCCTGTCGCTCGCCCGCGCCCACGCCGCCGCGCCCGTCGACTGGCCGTTCGCGCCTCGCTTCGACCCGGTCCGGCGCTGGTACGGCCGCCTCGCCGTCACCGACGACCACGAGATCTGGCTGCTGACCTGGCTGCCGGGCCAGGGAACCGACCTGCACGACCACGGCGGCTCGGCGGGCGCGTTCACCGTCGTGTCCGGCGAGCTCGTCGAGCAGACCGTCCGCGGCGGCGCGCTGGTCAGCTCGGCCTTCGGCCCCGGGGAAGGCCACCGGTTCGGCCCGCACTACGTGCACCGGATCGTCAACGCGGGCGCGCGCCCGGCCGTCACCGTACACGCGTACGGGCCGGCGCTGACGGCGATGACCCGCTACCGGCTGCACGACGGCCGGCTGAGCGTCGAGTCGATCACGAAGGCGGGGGCGGACTGGTGACCGCGGTCCTGGGCGCCGGGCGCGGCATCGACGAGATCCTGGCCGAGGCCCGGTCCCGCCTGCGACGACTCGACGCCGACCAGGCGCGGCTGGCATTCGCCGAGGGCGCGGTCCTCGTCGACATCCGCCCGGCGGCACAGCGGGCCGAGGAGGGCGAAATCCCGGGCGCGCTCATCATCGAACGCAACGTGCTGGAGTGGCGCTTCGACCCGCGCAGCGACGCCCGGCTGGACATCGCCGACCGCTTCGACCTGCCCGTGGTCGTCTTCTGCTCGCAGGGGTACACGTCCTCGCTCGCCGCGGCGGCGCTGCAGGACCTCGGCCTGCACCGGGCGACCGACCTCGCGGGGGGCTTCCAGGCCTGGAAGGCGGCGGGGCATCCGGTGACCGCCGGGGCGTGATTAGGCTGGGAGGGTGAAGCTCAAGCTCGACCTCCACGACATCTTCAACCGCAGCGGGGACATCGACCGGGCCCTGCGCGGGATCATCGACGAGGCGGTGGCCAAGCGCGCCACCCTCGTCGAGATCATCCCCGGCAAGGGGTCGGGCGCGCTGAAGAAGCGGGTGCTGCGCTTTCTCGACCAGCGGGAGATCAAGGCGCTGTATCACCGGGTGGAGAAGGACTCGGACAACTTCGGGCGGCTGTTCGTACATTTTCGGTGGAACGAGTCCCCGGGTCGTCGACGTTGACGACGCACTGCCCGGTGGACGATATGTCGGGCGCTGCGCGCCACGACATATCGGATTTATACCCTGACAGGCGATAAGTCCGAAATGCTGGGTATCTAGCGAATCAGAAGGCGTCCGTGGCGTCGGCGAGGTGACACACCGCGACCAGGCGCAGGACGGTCCAGTCGGCGGCGGCCCAGTCGATGCTGTCCGGCGTCGGCAGCGGCCGGCCGTGGCGCTGGTGAACGGCGATGACCGAGCGGGCGTACCCGGCCAGCGAGAGCGCGTCGACCCTCTTCCCGGCGGCCGTCAGACTCTCCCGCACCGCGGCGGCGTGCTGGTCGATCTTGGCGAGCAGGTACGGCTGGGCGAGGGCCTCCACCAGCCCGTCCACGCCGACCATGGCCATGACCCGGTCGAGGTGGAAGCGGGCGTCGAGCTCGGCGGTGGCCAGGTACGCCGCGTCGAGCTCGACGGCGGCGGCAGGGGTGAGTTCGTTGTTCATGGACGATGACGCTAGGCAGTCGGCGGACCGATTCGGCCGCCAACAACCGACCAGCACCCGTTCATGACCCACAGCACTCCGTACGGAGGACATCACGCTGCGGAATCGGTCCGTACGGCCCCGGCGGAATTGTCGGACCCGGCGTGCAGAATGTGCTCACCCCGCGCCGTTCAGGAGGACGAACACCATGTCCGACGACGACACTCCGGCACCCGCCGCCGACCCGGACCGCAGCTTTGTCGCACCGCCGCGGCGCGGCCTGGTCGCGGCCGCGGGCCTCGTGGTCCTGGCGCTGGTCGCCGCGCTCGGCATCGCCGACGTCCAGCCGCCCTCGCCCCGCCCGGCGACGATTCCGGCGGGCGAGTTCTCCGCGGGGCGGGCGTTCGAGCACGTGGAGCGCATGGGTCAGGAGGTCCACGTCACGGGGAGCCCGGCGGCCGGCCGCGTCAGGCAGTACATCATCGACACCCTGACCTCCTACGGCCTGCGGCCGGAGGTCCAGGACGCCGTCGGGGTCAACGCCGGCAAGTTCGGCGACGGCGGCATGGCCCACGTGCGCAATGTCGTCGCCGTGCTGCCCGGCACCGCGCCCACCGGCCAGGTGGTGCTCATGGCGCACTACGACTCGGTGCAGGTCAGCTACGGCGCCAACGACGACGGCGCCGGCACGAGCACGCTGCTGGAGACCGCCCGCGCCCTCACCCAGGGCGGTGGGGCGAAGCCGCGCAACGACGTCGTGTTCCTGTTCACCGACGCCGAGGAGGCCTGCCTGTGCGGCGCCGAGGCGTTCGTGAGCCGGCACCCGCTGGGCCAGAAGCAGTCGGTGGTGCTCAACTTCGAGGCGCGGGGCAGCGCCGGGCCGGCCGTGATGTTCCAGACCTCGCAGGGCAACGCCGAGCTGATCGACGTCTACGCGCGCACGCCCCATCCGGTCGGCACGAGCCTGGCCGTCGAGGTGTACCGGCTGCTGTCCAACGACACCGACTTCACGCCGTTCCTCGCGCAGAGCCGGTTCACGGGGCTCAACACGGCGTATATCGACGGCTCGTCGGTGTATCACAGCCCGATGGACCGCCCCTCGACCATGGACCGGGCCAGCCTGCAGCACCACGGCGACAACGCCCTGGCCCTGGCCCGCGAGTTCGGCCGGGCCGACCTGCCGCCGCTGATGAAGCCGGCCGCGGGCGACGCCGTGTATTTCCCGTTCGCCGGCCTGCTGGTCCGCTATCCGGCCGCCCTGACGTGGCCGCTGGCCGTGCTCGCCCTGCTGGCCGTCGCCGCCCTGGTCTTCCTGGCCCGCCGCCGCGGCCTGACCTCGGTGCCGCGCACGCTCGCGGGCCTCGGGCTGGCGCTGGTGCCCCTCGTCGTGGTCGCGGTCGCCGCCCAGGTCCTGTGGGCGGTGCTGGTCGCGATCCGCCCAGGCTACGGCGAGCTGCTGGACCCGGCCCGGCCCACGTGGTTCCGCTTCGGCGTGGTCGCGCTGACGGCCGCGATCCTCATGGGGTGGTATGCGCTGAGCCGCCGCCGCGTCGGCCCGGTCCCGCTCGCCACCGGCGCGCTGGCGCTGCTGGCGGTGCTGGGCGCGCTGTTCGCGGCCGCGATCCCGGGCGGCTCCTACCTGGTCACCGTCGCGGCCCTGGCCGGCGCCCTGGCCGGGATCGTCGCGCTGCACGTGCGGCCGCCGCTGGCCCGCTTCGCCGTCCTCGTCGCCGGTGCGGCGCTCGCCACCGCAATCCTGGCCCCGACCGTAGCCCTGTTCTTCCCGGCCCTGGGCCTGGCCACGGGCGCGGCGCCGGCGATGTTCGCGACGCTGCTGGGGCTGGCGATCCTGCCGGTCCTCGAGCCGCTGTACCGCGCGCCCTCCGCCCCGCGCCACCGCCGCCTGGGTGCCGCCCCGGCCGCGGCGGCGCTGGTGGTGTCGCTGGTCTGCACCACGACCGGCATGGTCGTGGACGACTGGGACGGCGGGCATCCCGAGCCCACCCATCTGATGTACGCACTCGACCGCGACACCGGCACCGCGCAGTGGGTGAGCCTGGAGGGGTCGCCGGGCGACTGGACGTCGCACTACGTGCGCGACCACCGGTCCCTCGACCGCGAGTTCCCGGTCCTGCCCGACGGCGACCTGTCGGTGGGCCCGGCCCAGGCCGCCGACCTGCCGGCCCCGGCCGCCACGATCGTCTCCGACGAGACCTCCGGCGACCGGCGCACCCTGCACCTGCGCATCGCCTCCAAGCGCGACGTGCGATTCCTGTCCTTCTACGGCGAGGTCGGCGACCACCGCGTCGTCTCCGCCACGGTCGAGGGCCGGGAGGCGGTGCCGTACCTCGACGAGCAGGACCGCTTCGGTGTGGTCTTCCACGGCCCGCCGACGGCCGGCCTGGACGTGACGCTGGTGCTGCGGGGCACGGGCCCGTTCAAGCTGCGCCTGGTGGACGGCAGCGACGGCCTGGCGTCCCTGCCGGGCTTCACGCCGCGTCCGCCGGCGGTCGGCGTCTTCGGCAGCCACTCCAGCGAACTGCTGGCGGTGGCGGCGACGCAGAGCCTCTGACGGCTCCGGCCCGTCTCAGGGGGCGACCAGCTCGAGGGCGTCGGACCGCGGCAGGCTCAGGCCGCGGGCCGTCGCCGTGTCGAAGGCCTCCTCGCCCAGCGCGGCGCGCAGGGTCTCGCGGCGCCGCGTCCAGTCCGCATTGGCGGCGTCGCGGGCGCCGGCCAGGTGTTCGGCGGCGCCGAGCAGGGTCGCCGCCAGCACCTCGTCGCCCTGGGCGATGCGCAGCCCGGCCACCGTCACCGCGATCTTGCCGACCACCGGCATGTCGCGCGCGGACAGGGCCAGCTCCATCGCCTCGGCCAGGCGGGTGCGGGCCAGGTCCAGCTCGCCGCGGGCCAGGTCGATCTCCGCGCGGGCGGACACGACGATCGCCTTGTACTGCGGGGCCACCAGCGGCGACTCCTGCTGCAGCCGCCAGGACTCCTGGTAGTTGCGCTCCGCCTCGGCGAGGTCGCCGGCGGCCCGGGCGAGGTGGCCCAGCTCCAGCATCGCGTGCGACGTGTCCCGGGGCGACCGGCTCGCGTCCTCGACGAACTCGCGCAGCATTGCCCGCGCCGCGGCTGGGCCGTCGGTGTGCCGGCGCAGGGCCGCCATGCTGACGTGCAGATACGCCTCGCTGGAGTGGACGCCGAGCCGGCCGTACAGCTCGATCGACTCCTCGAAGTTCGCGATCGCGGTCGCGAAGTCGCCGCGGCGGGTGTGAGCGTCGGCGAGGGAGGCGAGGGTCATCGCCAGGCCCCAGCGCTCGCCGACGCTGCGGAACGCGTCCGCGGAGGCGGCGAGCTCGCGCAGCATGCCTTCGATGTCGCCGTCGTTCTCGCGCAGGTGGCCGAGGATCGACAGCAGCATCGCCCGCGTCCAGGTGTCGGCCGGGCCGGCCAGGCGGGCCGCGACGAGCGCGGCGCCGTGCTCGGTGTCGTCGCGGAAGAGCGCCACCACCGGCTCGATCAGATCGACGAACGGGTGCCCGCCGGGCGGCGCGGTCGCGGCCATCGCGACCAGCTCGCTCAGCTGTGCCGGGTCGACCTGGAAGTCGCCGGCGAAGCCGCTGTTCACCACATACATCGAGCGGACCACGAGCCGCAGGTCGGCCGGGACCGCGTCCGGGTCGCGCTCCCCCGCGGCCAGGATGCGCCGAAACCACTGGGCCGCCTCGGCGTGGTTGTCCTCGAACGTCCAGAACCAGCCGCTGGCCGCGCCGATGCGGAAGGCGCCGACCGCGTCGCCGCTGTCGCAGAAATACGCGACGGCGGCGTGCAGGTTGTCCCGCTCCGGCCGCAGGCGCTCCAGCCACTCCAGCTGCTCGCCGGTGCGCAGGTTCGGCTCGGCCCGCTCCATGAGCGCCAGGAAGTACGCGGCGTGCGCGGCCCGCACGGCCCCGGCCGCGCCGCGGCGCCCGATCTCCTCGAGCGCGAACTCGCGGATGGTCTCGAGCATGCGGTATCGCACCCGGCCGCCGCCGTCGGCGACCTGCAGCAGCGAGCGGTCGACCAGGGTGTGCAGCAGGTCCTCGGCGTCACCGACGCGAACCGGCCCGGAGCCGGCAGCGGGCTCGGCGCTGCTGACCGCCGCGGCGGCGTCGGCGTCGAAGGTGCCGGGGAACACGGCCAGGGACTCGGCGAAGGCTCGCTCCTGGGGGCCGAGCAGCTCCCAGCTCCAGGCGACCACGGCGTGCAGGGTGCGGTGGCGGGGCAGGGCGGTGCGGCTGCCGCCGGTGAGCAGGCGGAAGCGGTCGTCGAGGCGGGCCGCTACCTGCTCGGGGGTGAACGTGCGCAGCCGGGCCGCGGCCAGCTCGATGGCCAGCGGCAGCCCGTCCAGGCGGCGGCAGATCTCCACCACCGCGGCGACGTTGCCGGACGTCACCGCGAAGCCGGGCCGGACCGCCGCCGCCCGGTCCCGCAGCAGCTGCACGGCCGGCGACCGCAACGCCTCGGCCACCGCACCATCGGGTGGCGCGGGCGAAGGGGCCGGCGACGAGGATGACCACGCCGAAGCCGGAGACGGGGCAGGCGCGGCCGGAGCGGGCGGCGGGGACGAAGCGGACGGCGGCGGCGAGGACCGGGGCGAGGTCGGAGATGGGGCGGGCGGTGAAGAAGGTGCTGGGAGGGCCGGTGGCGGGATCGGTAGGGGACCGACCGGGAACAGGGTTTCGCCCAGGATGGCCAGGGGTTCGCGGCTTGTGGCCAGGATGCGTAGCTTTGGGCAGCGGCCCAGGAGTTCCTCGGCCAGTGCCGCGGCCGCGTCGACCACGTGTTCGCAGTTGTCCAGCACCAGCAGGATGCCGGGTAGGGACAGGGCGTCCGCCAGCTGGTCCATGATGTCGCCGCGGCGGGGGCGGCGGGCCGTGTCCGGCTGGGCCAGGCCGGCCGTGACCAGCACGCGCAGGACGGCTGCCGGGACCTCGCTCGCCTCGGCGACCGGGGCCAGCTCGACCAGCCAGGCGCCGTCGGGCAGGCTCGGGGTCAGGCCGGACGCGACCGTGGTGGCCAGGCGGGTCTTGCCGGCGCCGCCGGGGCCGACGAGCGTGACCAGGCGGGCGTCGGCGACCTGGGCGGCGAGCCGCTCCACGTCGCCGGTGCGGCCGACGAAGCTGGTCAGCGTCGCGCGCAGGTTGCCGGCGCGGCCCGGGCGGGCCTCGGCGCGCAGGACGCTGACGTGGGCGTCGCGCAGCTCGGGCGACGGGTCGGCGCCGAGCCCGTCGGCCAGGCGGCGCCGGCACTGCTCGAACTCGGCCAGGGCCTCGGCTTGGCGGCCGTCGGCGTGCAGGGCGCGGATCAGCAGGGCGACGAGCCGCTCGCGCAGCGGGTGAGCGGCGACGAGCTCCCGCAGTTGCGCGATGGCCGCCGGGCGGGCGTCGGGGCTGAAGCCGGACGCCTCGATGAGGTCCTCGGTCGCGGCCAGGCGCAGCTCGTCCCAGCGGGCCACGACCGGGCCGAGCTCGGCCGGGGCGGGGCCGCGCCACAGGGCGAGGGCCGCGCGCAGGGACCGGGCGGCGGCGGCCGGGGCGTCGGCGCGCAGGTCCCGGCGGCCCTGCGCGACGAGGTGCTCGAAGCGGGACGCGTCCACGTCGTCCGGCTCGATTCCCAGCCGGTATCCGCGCGGCCCCGACTCCAGCGCCGGGTGCCCGCCCAGCGTCTTGCGCAGCCGCGAGACCAGCGACTGCACGGCGTTGGCGGGGTCGGCCGGCGCCGGGCCGTCCGGCCACAGGGCGTCGACGAGCTGCTCGACCGGTACGAACCGGGAAGGCTCCATCGCCAGACGCGCCACGAGCGTGCGCAGGCGGGCGCCCCCGACCTCGACCGGCCGGCCGTCGATCTCGACGGCGAGGGGTCCGAGCAGCCCGACACGCATGCCCCAACTCTGCCACCCGGGTGCGACCGAGGGGGACCGGGCGCGGCGCCCGGTCCCCGGTGCCGTACGAGGTACGCCGTAGACGCTGAGCGGCTCGGTGACCGGCTGGAAGTACGTCACGCCGCCGCCGGTGTAGATGGCCGGGCGCAGCGCGGCGCCGAGGCTCGCCACGAGGCTCTCGATGGTCTTGACGTGCTCGGCCGGCACGGTCGGGTCGATCGAGACGATGACCTGGTTGGCGACCGGGTCGACGGCCCAGGCGGTGCCTGGGATCGCCACCTTCGGGTGACAACACGATGCTTCCTCGGGAAGGAACCCACACCAGATTCACCGGCGATCTACCTCATCGCATCCGAGTCATACTTCCTGGTCGATGAGGCCGTCCAGCAGGAACGCGCTCACCGGCGCGTAGAGGTGCGGCTGCACGTTGTCGTCGATCGGCACGGTGACGCGCACGCGCCCCTCGGCCTCGCCGATGAACAGCGCCGGGTCGTTGCTGTCGGCGAACGAGACCACGTCGAGCCCGGCCGCCGCGGCGGCGCCGGCGAAGCCGTGGTCGGCGACGACGAGGTCCGGCGGCGCCTCCCCCAGCGCGTCGAGCTCGGCCAGCATGGCGCGCATGCCGGCGGGCGAGTGGGTGTGCCACAGCGCGATGCCGCGCTCCGCGGCGACGGCGACCCCGGCGATGTACCGCACCATGAGCGGCAGCTCCCGCCCCATGTAGTGCCCCGGCGAGGCGAACATCGCGCCCGGCGCCGGCCGCAGCAGCGTGCACCCCGCCGCCCGCAGCGCCGCCGCGATCGCGAGGTGGACCTCGATGATCCCGGCCGGGTGCCCGGTCGCCACGATCACCCGCTCCCGGTTGGCCGCGGCCTGGCGCAGCCGGTCGCGCATGCGCGTCAGCGCGGCGACGGTCTTGTGAGGATCGATGGCGTCGACGCCGGTCGAGCGCTCGGGATCGGGGTCGATGCCGACCCGCTCGGCCATCACGGCGAGCACCTCGGTCAGCGTCCAGGCCTTGAGGGGGGTCAGGCCGAACAGGTAGCCCTCACGACCCTCGGCGAAGGCGGCGGCGTTGCCGTGGTTGGAGTCCCGAGTGGTCTCGACATCGCCGGCGAGCAGGGCTTCGCGAAGGTGATTCACAAGTTGGGGCATGTCAACCATGGTAGGTACCGGCCCGCACGCCGCCGAGGAATGCGGCCTAAGGTCACAGTATGGCCGGTATCTACATCGAGACGGGCACGAAGAAGGTATTCGCGGGCAGCCTGGACTGGCCGGGCTGGGGCCGGTTCGGCAAGAGCGAGCAGGACGCGGTCGAGGCGCTGGCCGCGTACGGCGCACGCTACGCACCGATCGCCACCGCCGCCGGCTTCGCGTTCCCGGCCGCGCCACGGCTGAGCGTGACCGAGCGGGTGCCGGGGACCGCGACCACCGAGTTCGGCGCGCCCGACGGCCACCCGGAGTCGGACTCGGCCCCGGTCACCGCGGCGGTCGCGGCCCGGCACACGAAGCTGCTGCGCGCCGCGTGGGCCGCCTTCGACGCCTACGCCGCCACGGCGCCCGAGTCGCTGCGCAAGGGCCCGCGCGGCGGCGGCCGGGACCGCGACAAGATGATCGCCCACGTGCTGGAGTCCGAGGCCGCGTACGCGCGCAGGATCGGGGTCAAGCACCGCCCGCCCGCGCTCGCCGACCGGGCCGCGATCGACGCGCTGCGCGACGAGGTCGTCGAGGTGCTGGGCCGCACCGGCGACGGCTCGCCGCTGGCCGAGAAGGGGTGGACGGCGCGCTACGCCGCCCGCCGCTTCACCTGGCACGTCCTGGACCACCTGTGGGAGATGCAGGACCGCTCAGACGTGGAAGGCGCCTAACCGCTCGGCCTCGGCGTCCACCGCGCGGCGGGCCCGGGCCGGCAGCGGCGCGAACGGCTCCCAGGCCACCCGGCCGTCCCGCCAGACCCACGTGCCCGCCACCTGACCGTCGAGCAGGAACGTGCCGATCGACTGGGGCATCCGCACGTGGAAGATCTTCGAGCGGTGCTCCTCCGGCAGGATCAGGGCCCGCCGGGCGTGCACGAGCAGCACGGCGTCCCAGGTCGGCAGGAAGCGCACCGGCGCGGGCGTGTCCGGCTCGGGCAGTACACCGTCCGGAACGTCCAGAAGCTCCCGGCCCCGCTCGTCGCGGAACGTCCGCAGGTCCAGGCGGGCCAGGACCGGCGCCACCGCGGCCGGCGGGAGCCCCGCCCAGTCGGCGATCTCGCGGCGGTGCGCGGGGCCGAACGCGGCGAGGTAGCGGCGCACGAGCCGCTCCCGGGCCGCACCGGGCTCGACGTCGGGCGGGCCGACCCAGTCCTCGGCGAGCCCGAACAGGTCGGCGCGGCGCCGCGCCCAGGTGCCCGACGGCGGGACGCGGACCAGGTCGAGGTGCTCGTAGACGACCCGGCGGAGGTCGGGGCCGACGATCTCGTCGAGCTCGGTGCGGCGGACCGGCCGCTCGCGCAGCAGGTCGCGCAGCCGCAGGACGGCCTCGACCGGCTCGTGGCGGACCGTGCGCCCGCCGGCCGCGAAGGTCCAGTAGTCGCTCCGCGAGACCAGGTGGATCGTGCCGCGCAGCAGCGTCGCCTGGACCACCGCGCGGTCGTGCAGCATCCTCGTCAGCGACTCGCGCTCCAGGTCCGCGACGCGGGTCCACAGGCCGATGTACATCGACGGCGCGTATTGCGCCTGCAGCCCACCCATCCGCGTGAGCGCCTCCGGGGCGGTGATCGGCGCCCGCTCCAGCAGCAGCTGCCGGGCCAGCAGCGCCCGGTTCAGGGCCCGCCAGGACAGGACCGGCGCCCCGCTCACGCGGCGTTGCGCAGGGCCGTCTGGACGAGCTCAAGCGTGCGCTCGTACGTCATGTGCCGCTCCCGCAGCAGCCGCCCGCCGGCACCGCGCTCCTCCTTGAGCACGGCGAGCAGGATGTGCTCGGTGCCGATGTAGTTGTGCTTGAGCGACAACGCGATGCGCAGCGAGAGCTCGAGGGTCTTCTTGGCCGCGTTGTTGAACCGGGTCGGCATCTTCGAGCGGCGGAACAGCAGCCCGCCCCGCTCGGCCGGCTCGGCCCGCTCCAGGGCGCCCCGGCCGAAGGTCCGCTCGACGCTGGCCCGCACCGCGTCGAGGTCGATGCCGATCGAGCGCAGCGCGGCGGCGTCGTCCCCGGCGGCGACGGCCGCGCGAATCTCCTCGTGCTCGATCCCGGCGGCCAGCAGCACCTCGCGCCCGACCCCGCCGTCGCCACGCAGCAGCGCGAGCACCAGGTGCTCGGAGCCGATGCGCGGGTGGCCGAGGGCGTCGGCCTCCGCCTTGGCGTCCTTCACGGTGGCCCGGGCCCGGTCGGTGAACCGCTCGAACATGTCAGTGCTCCCCCTCCTGCGTCGGCATCGGCGCCGGGGTCCGCCCGGCGTGCTTCTTGTGGACCGCCTGCCGCGTCACGTCCAGCGCGTCGGCGATCTCCTGCCACGACCAGCCCTGCAGGCGCGCGTTGTCGACCTGGAGCACCTCCAGGGCGTCGGCGAGCCGGCGCAGCGCGACGGCGGCCCGCAGGCCGATGCGCGGGTCGGGGCTGGCGGCCGCAGCCGCGAGGTCGTTCGCCTCGGTCATGCCGTCAACATTAGTTGACACTCAGAGCCGCGTCAACCCCGGTTGACACCTCTCCCGGTACGGCTTCTTCCCGGGGCTAACCTGTTCCCGCGGCGGGTGCCGCAGCTGCGGAAGATCGTTCTCGCGTACCTCGACGCGCTCACCGGCACCGCCCAGGCCGTCCTGCGCAGGAGTACTTCGCGTCCGGGTACACCGCCAACCCGACCGTGCTGTTCGGGATCTTCCACTACCCGCCGAGCCCGCCGGGGGCGAGCAACCGGGGCACCGGCGAGCACACCGGCTACGGCCTGCTGACCCTGCTGCTGCAGGACGACAACGGCGGCCCGCGGGTGCGGGTCCCCGGCGGCGAGGAGGCCGAGGAGGCATGGATCGACGCTGCGCCGATCCCGGGCACGTTCGTGTGCAATATCGGCGACATGCTCGACAGGCTGGCCGGCGGCTGGTATCGCTCCACGCCCCACCGCGTGCGCAACGTCAGCGGCAACGAGCGCCTGTCGTTCCCGTTCTTCTTCGGCCCGGACTTCGCTGCCGAGGTGCCGCCGCTGCCGGGCCGCACCGCCGCGGGCGCCCCGGCGATGGGACGGGCAGGACCTTCGGGCGTTCAACGGTACGTACGGCGATTATCTGGTGGCGAAGGTGGGCAAAGTCTTTGCGGAACTGATCGCCCAGACGCAACCCGTCACCCCCGGCGGGGCCGAATCGTAGAACCCTCAGAGGCAACAAACGGCCCTGGCACGATGACGGGAGCAATCCTGGTCGCGGTCTTCCTAGCGTAGGAGTCACACCACGCAACGGAGGCACGACGATGACGACCCCGACGCCCACCACCACCCGCAAGCTCACCAAGCTCGACAGCGAGCAGGGCATGCTGCTCTTCCTGGCGGTGCTCGTGCTGTTCAGCGTGATCGGCGTGATCGCCGTGGGCTGACGACCATGACAGGAGGCCCCGAGACGTGTTCGTCCGCCGGCGCCGCCACGACCCGAGGTGGGCACGCACCTTCATCGTGAGCGGGGCGGTCATGATGATGCTGGCCGGGGGCGCCTTCGTGGCCCAGGACATGCTGGTCGGATACGTCACCGGCAGCGTCCGGCAGGACGAGCTCATCGTGCCGGCGGCCAAGCAGCAGGGCCGGCACGTGACGATCAGCGGGGCGAAGACCATTCTGCTCGTCGGCACCGACACCCGGCCGGACCAGAACCCCACCGACGCGGTCCGGTCGGACTCGATCATCGTCGTGCACATTCCCGCCGACCATCGCTCGGCGTACCTCATCTCGATCCCCCGCGACACGTGGGTGCGGATCCCGCCGTTCGACAACGGTAAGGCCCGCTACTCCGGCGGCCACGACAAGATCAACGCGGCCTTCGCCGAGGGCGGGCTCCGGCTGACCGGCCGGGACCAGCGCAAGCACGGCGTGACCCTGCTCGCCGACACGCTCCGGGAGAACTGGGGCCTGACCTTCGACGCCGCCGCGATCGTCGACTTCGCCGGCTTCACGAAGATGGTCGAGGTGCTGGGCGGGGTGGACATGTACGTCGACCAGGAGACCCGCTCCGTGCACATCGGGCACAACGCCAAGGGTGAGACCAAGGTCCCCTACATCCAGCGCTTCAACGCCTCCGGCGGCACCGACCTGATCCCCGTGGCCGGGGTCACCCCGCAGACGTACCACGTCGGCTGGCAGCATCTGGAGCCGTGGGAGGCGCTGGACTACGTGCGCCAGCGCGACACGCTGCCCAACAGCGACTACGACCGCCAGCGCCATCAGCAGCAGTTCATCAAGGCGCTGCTGCGCGGCATCGCCAGCCGGGACACGTTGACCGATCCCGGCAAGCTCAAGCAGGTCCTCGACGTTGTCGGGCAGTCGATGACGATCGACTCCGGCGGCATTGACTTGCAGGACTGGATTTTCGCCATGAAGGGCATCGGCAGTGACGACGTGTTGACGTTGAAGACCAACAACGGCACGTTCCACGAGTCCTCCGAGCAACCCGGCGCCGAGGCGCTCGACGACACGACGCTGGCGCTGCTGGAGGCGGTCCGCGGCGGCACCGTCGAGTCCTTCCTGGCCTCCCACGTCGACCTGGTCAGTCACTCCTGAGCCGGCTCGCCGAGGCGCCGGGCCGGGCTCGCCGCGGCCTCGCGCAGCTCCGGTGTTTTCAGATAGCGGACCGTACCTGTCCGTAATTTGCCGCAGACTGGGCCCATGAGAGAAGTCCAGATCACGTTCGACTGCGCCGACCCCGCCAAGCTGGCCGCGTTCTGGGCCGAGGCCCTCGGCTACGAGGTGCAGGGGCCGCCCGCCGGGTTCGCGTCATGGGAGCAGGCGCTGGACGCGTTCGGTGTGCCGGAGCAGGAGCGCGACAGCCGCTCGGCAATCGTCGCGCCGTCCGGGCCGCGGGTCTTCTTCCAGCGGGTGCCGGAGGGCAAGCAGGTCAAGAACCGCGTGCACCTCGACGTGCGGGCCGCGCCCGGGCTGCAGGGACAGGCGCGGATGGAGGCCCTGGAGGCCGAGGCCACCCGGCTCACGGCGCTCGGCGCGACCCGGCTGGCGCGCCACGAGCCCGGGCCGCCGTTGTCCGCCGGGCACATCGTGCTGGCCGACCCCGAGGGCAACGAGTTCTGCCTGGACTAACTGAGCCGGGGACCGGGGTGATCGCCGCCAGGTCGAGGTCCGAGCGCTTCGATGCGCACGACCGGTCGGGAATGAACCGGATCGTGAGCAGGAGCGTGGCGAGGACGAATGGCAGGTTCAGGGCCAGCACACCCGCGCCAGGCGAGGCTGCCCGGGACCACCGCGAGGACGAATGCGGCGCCGAGCGGCCCGGCCACCGCCGCGGCCGCCCCGGCAGCGGTGCAGGCGGCCAGCGCGCGCACCCGCCGCAGACCGGTGAACTGGTCCTGGATGATCCCGAGCACCTGGGCGCTGATCAGTCCAGCGCCCGCCCTCTGCAGAGCCCGCACGATGACGGCCCACCAGATGCTGGATGCGGTGGGCCGAGCCGAGCGGGCCCCAAGGCGGACAACACGAGTCCGAGGACGAACAGCGTCCGGCGCCCGAGCGCGTCGCCCAGCCGCCCGCAGGGACCTGACCGACCGCGGTGAAGAACCTGAAGGCGGCCAGGAACAGGCCTTCGAACACCGGGCGAGCCAGGCCCGCGCGGCGTGTCCGTCCAGCGTGATGATGCCCTGAAACAGATCAGGTCAGAGCCGGACCCGTAGATCATTGACAGGGCGTGGGATAGGGTGCTATGGGGCGCGGCCGAAGTTGGTGCGACTCCCGATGAGGGAGTGATCTGATCGTGAAAGTACCGGACGACCTTACACAGCGTGACAGCGCTCGACTGCGAGAACAGTTCCTGACCGGCGAACTGGCACCGGTAGCGGGAGGCCCGCAAAACGCGATCCTGAGTTCGTGGCAACGCAGCCAGTTGCTGAACGTGAGCCCCGACCGGTGCTCCCCTGCCTACGATCCAGATCTTGAGGTGGACACCCGCCTGGTCCGTGCCGCCGACCCCGTACTCGACCGGCTGGCATCCAGGATCGCCGGAACCTGGACGTGCGTATGCCTGACCGACAACCAGGCGAGAATAATGGCGTATCGCGCCGGCGAGGCGTCTATGGTCACTGACCAGCATCGCCCCGGGTTCTGCGTCGCTGAGCACGTTGTCGGCACAACCAGCGTAGCCCTGGCGCTCGCGGAACGACGATCCGCCCGTCTCCTGGGCGCCGAGCACTTTGCTGAGCTCTACCAGTCGATCGCCTGCGTATCCGCGCCCGTCCGCGACCCCCTCAGCGGCCGCATCGAAGGCGTGCTCACCATCGTCCGCAATCTCGCCGAAGCGAATCCCGCGGTGGAAACCGCAGTGTGCCAAGCTCGTCACGCCGTCGAACGTCGAATGCTGGAGCAGGTGAACGAGCGGGAACGGGCCTTGCTCACGGCATACCGGCAGATCGAGCCCCAGATGCGGACACCGGATCGCTACGCGAATTTTCGGCTCGGCCTCGATGCCGTGCCCAGCAGCGTGATCGGGCGCGATGCTCGGCGGATCTTGTATGAAAAGGCCGCTGAACTGATCGCAGCGGGCCGTCCGAGGGTCGTCGAGGTATCCCTCCCGCATGGTCAGACTGCCCTACTGCTGTGCACGGCGGTGGAGACGCACTCCGCGATAGGCGGACTGGCCGTCGAGGTCGCCTTCCCCACCGGGGGGCCGCCCTGTCGCCTCATGACCAGCGCCATGGCCGTAGCAGAACCTTCCAACAGCCACCCGCAACGCTCCGAGGCCGCGCCCCGGGTGAGGCGGTTTGCTACCGACACGTCGCTGCTCGCTATCGGGCAACAGGGAGTTGGCCGTCTCGCGGTGGCGGCCCGGCGACGCCTGAACCTGTTGTACGAGGCCGGTATGCACATCGGAACCACCCTCGAGGTGAGCCGAACCGCCGAAGAACTGGCCCGCGCGGCTGTGCCCGATCTCGCCGACGTCGCCGCGGTGGACCTGTTGGAGCCGGTGTTGCGCGGTGAAGAACCGGCAGAGGCGGACACCACGATGCACCGCGTCGCTTTGCACGGCATCCACAACGGCCTGAGCATCTACCCGGTCGGTCACCAGGTCAACTTTGTGCCCTCCACCCCGCAGGCGCGGTGCCTGGCCAGCGGGCGGACGGTGCTCGAGGCCGATCTGCACAGCGCTGCGGGCCGGCAGGCGCAAGACCCCGAAGGCGCCGAGCGTCTGCTCGCTGAGGGAATCCACTCACTCATGGCCACCCCCCTGCGCGCCGGCGGGGTCACGTTGGGCGTGACCAGCTTCTACCGCCGCCAGCAACCAGCCCCCTACGAGGACGACGACGCGGTTCTCGCCGAGGAACTCGTCACCCGCACGGCGCCGTGTCTGGACAACGCTCGCCGCTACGCCCGTGAACAGCAACTCGTCAAGACACAAACCGCACTGCGCAGCGTCGCCACCCTTGTCGCGCGCGGTGTCCCACCGAGCGAAGTCATGGCAGCGGTCGCCGAGCAGGTGGCGCGACTCATTGGCACTGACACGGCCCGCATCTACCGGTTCGAGGCCGACGGCACCGGGACTGTAGCCGCGGCCTGGGGCGGGCCCGGCTTGAATCTCCCGGTCGGCACGAATCTCTCGCTGGAAGGCCGTATTGCCACGGGGCAGGTATTGCGCACTGGCCGCTCGGCCCGGGTGGAAGACTACGAGGGGGCTCCCGGCTCGCTTGCCGCCTATGTGCGTGAGCACGGCGTGCGCTCGGCGGTCGCAGCTCCCATCCACGTCGGGGGCCTCCTCTGGGGAGCCGCCACGGCTGTCTCGACGCGCTGCGAGCCGCCTCCCCCCGACGCCGAAGCCCGCCTCGCCGAGTACACCGACCTGATCGGCACCGCCATCGCCAACGCCCAGGCCCACGCCGACCTGATCGCCTCGCGGGCCCGGGTCGTGCTCGCCGCCGACGAGGCCCGCCGGCGGATCGAGCGCGACCTGCACGACGGCGTCCAGCAGCGACTCATCTCACTCGGGATGGCCGTACGCCGCGCCGAAGCCGACGTCCCACCAGAGATGGCCGAACTGCGACGACAACTGTCCGCCGTCGTCGCCGGGCTGACCGGCACGGTCAACGACGTGCGGAAGATCTCCCGCGGCCTCCACCCGGCGATCCTGACCGAGGGCGGCCTGCGGCCGGCGCTCAAGGCACTGGCCCGCCGCTCCGCAGTACCGGTGGAACTCGACCTGCACCTGCAGACCCGCCTCCCCGAACCCGTCGAGGTCGCGGCGTACTACGTCGTGACCGAGGCCCTCGCGAACGCCGCCAAGCACGCCCGCGCCTCGCTGATCTGCGTCAGCGCGATACTCAGCAACGATTGCCTGCACCTGTCCGTACACGACGACGGCGTCGGCGGCGCCGACCTGGACCATGGCTCCGGCCTCATAGGACTCACCGACCGGGTCGAGGCACTGGGCGGAATGATGACCGTCGACAGCCCCACCGGCCAAGGCACCCGCCTACAGGCCACGCTTCCCCTTTGCCGCGCATAAGCTCGTTTGCCCCCGGCATCGACCGTACCTGCCGCGCCGGCGACTGAGCACCGAACCGTGCGCAGGACGCCGACCGCCTGGTGGCCGAACGTCATGCTCGCAACAGCGGCCGACTTGCCGGCCAGCCAACACGATCGGGACACCGCCACACCCGCGGCCATGACCTCAGCCCCCATCGGACCCCGACGCGAGAATCGGCGCTAAAGGTTCTTTCTCAGTTTCTCGACGATTCGCTCGGTCACGTCGCCCAGGACGCGGATCTCCTGCGGCGTCATCACGTCGATGAGGTGCTCGCGGACCGCGGCGACGTGGCCGGGCGCGGCGGCCACCAGCGTCGCCATGCCCTCGTCGGTGAGCACGATGAACGCGCCGCGGCCGTCGGAGTCGCACTCCTTGCGGGTCACCAGGCCGCGCTGTTGCATGCGGGTCACGTGGTGCGACAGCCGGCTCTTGGACCACAGCATCCGCTCGGCCATCTCGCTGAGCCGGATGCGCCGGTCGGGTGCTGCGGACAGGCTCGTCAGCACGTCGTAGTCGGGCTCCGACAGGCCCTGGTCCGCGGCCAGCTGGCGGGCCAGGGCGAGGTCGAGCAGCGCCTTCATCCGGCGATAGCCGATCCAGGCGCGGAACTCGTCCTCCTCGAGCCAGCGCGGCGGGGTGGTGTCTTCCACGTCTCAATCGTAATCGTTGACGTGTCACCTAACCAAATGTCAGGATCGTGACATGTCAACCACCGCGCTCCGCCCGCGCCTCGAGGTCATCGTCGCCAGCACCCGGCCCGGCCGGGTCGGCCGCCTCATCGCCGACTGGTTCATCGGCCAGGCCGAGCAGCACAACGGCTTCGACGTGCACGTCAGCGACCTCGCGGAGCTGAACCTGCCCCTGCTCGACGAGCCGAACCACCCGGCGCAGCGCCGCTACACCAAGCAGCACACGCTGGACTGGAGCGCGACGATCGACGCGGCCGACGCGGTGGTGTTCGTGATGCCGGAGTACAACCACAGCTTCACCGCCCCACTGAAGAACGCCATCGACTTCCTCTCCCAGGAGTGGCGGGACAAGCCCGCGGCGTTCGTGAGCTACGGCGGGCTCTCGGCCGGCACCCGCGCGGTGGTCGCGCTGCGTCCGGTGCTGAGCATGCTGGGCATGATGGCGATCAACGCGCAGGTTGCGGTGCCGACCCGCATGCACGTCACGCCGGAGAAGACGTTCGCCGGCGACGCCGCCCTGGACGCCTCGGCCAAGGCCGTGCTCGACGAGCTGGCCCGGCTCGCCCCGGCGTTCGCCAATCTGCGGGCCGTAAAGTAGGACCTCGTGTCGAAGATCGTTGTCACCGGAGCCAATGGCAAGACCGGCCGCGTCGTCGTGGCCGACCTGCTGGCCCACGGCCACGAGGTGGTCGCCACCGACGCCGTGGGCCCGGCCGGTCACCTGAGCGTCCCCGTGCTCGGCGTCCCGCTGCTCGTCGCCGACCTGACCGACTACGGCCAGGCGTTCGAGGTGCTGCAGGACGCCGCGGCCGTGGTACACCTGGCCAATATCCCTGCCCCCGGCATGTATCCGCCGGCGGTGACGTTCAACCGCAACACCGCGATGAACGCCAACGTCTTCCTCGCCGCGCGGGCCGCGGGGCTGACCCGGGTGGTGTGGTCCTCCAGCGAGACGACGCTGGGGCTGCCGTTCGACACGCCGCCGGTGTACGCCCCCGTCGACGAGGACCACTTCCCGTACCCGACCACGACCTACGCCCTGTCCAAGGTCGTGGGCGAGACGCTGGCCCGGGAGATCTCGGGCTGGAGCGGCATCCCGTTCGTGGGCCTGCGACTGTCCAATGTGCACGCTCCGGCGGACTACGCGGCGGTGCCCGGCTACTGGGCGGACCCGCACGCGCGCAAGTGGAACCTGTGGGGCTACGTCGACGCCCGCGACGTGGCGGCGGCCTGCCGCCTGGCGCTGTCCGCCCCCGTGACGGGCGCGACGTCGTACGTCATCGCGGCCGCCGACACCATCATGAACCGCTCCTCGGCCGCCCTGATGGCCGAGGTGTTCCCGGACGTGCCGATCCGGCGCGAGCTGGGCGAGTTCGAGACCCTGCTGTCGATCGACCGCGCCCGCGCGGTGCTGGGCTACGCGCCCGCCCACTCGTGGCGTGACCACGTGGAGCACTAGGCCGCTCATGCGGCCTCGGCCGGGCCGGGGCGGGACAGCAGCTCCAGGAGGATCGCCAGCGCGGCCGGGGAGTCCAGGGCCGCGCGGGCCAGCAGGTTGAGGTTCTGCTGCTCGCCGTCCGGGCTCATCAGCACGCCCGCGGCGGCCGGGTGGACGCGGCGCCAGCCCTGCGCGGTCAGCGCCGACTCGGCCACGACCACGACCGAGGGCGTGCCGTCGAGCTCCTCCGGCTCGGCGGGCGGCTCGGGGTGGGCCGGCCAGTTCGCGGCCACCAGCTCGGGAAGGCGGGTCAGCAGGACCTCGACCACCTCCGCCGGGCCGATCGGCGTCCGGCGCAGCAGCGTCGCCACCTGATCCGTCACCGCCCTGGCCTGGCGGTCCAGCCAACCCGGCCAGCCCGGCTCGGCGGAGGGCACCGTGGCGAAGGTGACCCACTGGCCGCTGTCGCGCTTGAGGACGTGCCGGGCCAGCTCGCGCTCCACGTCGGGCGGGAGCGGGACCAGCGGGACCGAGTCGGCCGCGCGCAGCGCCACGTGGGCCGGCTCCAGGGAAGAGATCGCGCCGGCCAGGCTCGGGTGGCGGGCCATCAGGGCGGTCCGGGTGGCGTCGTCCAGCGCGGCGACGACGGCGCCGGCCCGGACGGCCTCGTGCCAGCCCGCGTGCAGGTCCTGGACGCCCGCGCTGGTACGTTGCCAGACCTGCTCCTCGACGTCGAAGGCCAGGTCGGCGAACTCGAACGCCGCCAGGTCGGCCTTGGCCACCGCCCGGGCCGCGGTGTGCAGGCCCGAGGCGCTGCTCGCGGCCTGGTCCGCCTTGCGTTCCAGGGCCTCGGCGAAGTCGCGGGTGGCCCGGGCGATGGACTCCGCGCGGGTCCTCGCCGCCCGCGGGCCGGCCGCGCGGGGCGAGAACACCCGGCCGACCTGAGCCGAGAGCATCGACCACGCCCCGGCGGACGCCTCGTTCGGCCCGGCGGGGAACGCCTCGTCGGGCCCCTCGGCGAACGCCTCGCCCGGGGCCGCCGCGTCGAACGGCTCCACGGGCCCCTCGCCGAACGGCTCGCGCGGTCTGACCAGCGGCGTGGCCGGCGGGTGATGGGGCGCCGTCGACAACGGGTCGACGGCCTCCTCGTGCAGGGCCCGCAACCGCACGACCAGGTGGGCCAGGCGATGGTCGACGATCGCCAGCTCGTGCGCGACCAGCGCGCGCACCTCGTCCACCGTCAGGCACTGCAGTAACGGCAGCCCCACCAGCAGCAGCCGGCGGCGCCGGCTGGCCCAGGAGCGGATCGTGCCGTACCCGGTCAGCAGCACCGCGTCCGGCCGGGCCACACCCACCCGCGCCGCGACCTCGGCGACCAGTGCGAGCAGCTCGGCCTGGGCCGCGGCCGGCACGCCCGGATACGAGGGCTCGCCGGGGGCGCGGCCGCCATATCTCATCAGCAGCCACCGCGCCCGCCAAATGCTGATATTGCCGGGCAATCCGCTTCTGGGTTCTTCCACAACGGCAACCGACACAGCGAAGCATCCTCACGATGCCGCGAGACCCCGTCAACGAATGCGGGCCATGCGGCCGGGGTGAAACCCGAAAGTCACCCGCATCGGAGCCGATGAGTCCTGCGGTGAGGCGGGGGTGAGATGTACCAGACGTTCAGGCCGTTACTGGACGCGCTGAAGCAACGCGGGGCGGACGCTTTCGCGGTCGACCGCGCGGCCGAGGAGGCCGAGCGCACCGGCCGGTCCATCCGCGCCGTGCTCATCAACGACCACATCGTCACCGAGGAGCAGCTGACCGAGGCGTCGGCCGACGCGTACGGCATCGCCACCCTTGACCTGGTCGGGTACAAGGTCGATCCGGCCGCGGTCGCCAAGATCCCGATGGCGCTCATCCTCAAGCACCGGGTGCTCGGCATCGCCCTCACCGACCACGAGATCACCGTCGGCATCACCGACCCGGGTGACGTGGTCGCGCTGGACGACGTGCGCGCCGCGACCGGGCTCATCGTGCGGCCGGTCGTCGTCGCGCGCTCCGAGCTGCGCAAGATCATCGACCGGCTCAAGCGCGAGGAGAACGACCTCGGGGAGATCGCGGAGGGGCTGGGGACGGACGCCCCGGCGGTGTCGAACCTCACGACGGTCAACGAGGACGCGCCGATCGTGCGATACGTCAACTCGCTGCTGGAGCAGGCCATCGTCAACCGCGCCTCGGACCTGCACCTGGAGCCCGGCGAGCACAACATGCGGGTGCGGTACCGCATCGACGGCGTCCTGCACGAGGTCGACACGGTGCCCAAGCACGTGCAGTCCGCGCTGATCTCGCGGCTGAAGATCATGTCGAACGTCGACATCACCGAGCGCCGGGTGCCGCAGAACGGGCGGATCACCGTCGAGATCAACCAGCGCGTGGTCGACCTGCGCACGGCGACGCTGCCGACGGTGTGGGGCGAGAAGATCGTGCTGCGGGTGCTCGACACCAGCGGCATGGACCTCAAGCTGGCCAAGCTGGGGTTCAGCGCGAGCAACTACGAGCGCTTCGCCACGTCGTTCAGCAAGCCGCACGGCATGCTGCTCGTCACCGGCCCGACCGGGTCGGGCAAGTCGACCACGTTGTACGCGACATTGGCCGAGATCAGCAAGCCGACCGTCAACATCATCACGGTCGAGGACCCGGTCGAGTACCGGCTGCCGGGCGTCAACCAGGTGCAGGTCGACATCAAGGCCGGCCTGACCTTCGCCGCCGTGCTGCCGGCGATCCTGCGCTCGGACCCGGACGTGGTACTCATCGGCGAGGTCCGCGACCGCACGACCGCGCAGCTGGCGGTCGAGGCCGCGCTCACCGGTCACCTGGTGCTCTCCACGCTGCACACCAACGACGCCCCGAGCGCTGTGACCCGCCTGGTGGAGATGGGCATCGAGCCGTTCCTGGTCGGCTCCTCCGTCGACTGCGTGCTCGCCCAGCGCCTGGCGCGGCGGCTGTGCGACTGGTGCAAGACGCAGTACCCGCCGGCCGAGGCCGAGCTGATCGGCGCCCGCTGGCCCTACGACCTGCTCGGCACTCCCGAGACGCTGTGGCGGCCGGTCGGCTGCCGCTCGTGCGCCAACACCGGCTACCGCGGCCGCATCGCGCTGCACGAGGTCATGCCGGTCTCGCCGGACATCGAGAAGCTCGCGATCGACCGCGCGTCGTCGCACGAGATCCAGGCGGTCGCCTACCGCGAGGGCCTGCTCGACCTGCGCGTCGACGGCCTGGCGAAGGCCGCCGAGGGGCAGACGTCGATCCCGGAGGTCGTCCGCGTCGCGGTCTGAATCCTCAGTTCGGCCGCGGCGGCGCCGATGCGGGGCATGAGGTCTTTTCTTCGGTACCGCAAGGAGCGCCCGTGACCACGCAGGCCGCACCCGCCCGCATCGCCACCAGCGACGAGCGGGCCTCCCTCGACGCGATGCTCGTCGCCCTGGTCCGGGTCGGCGGCTCGGACCTGCACCTGACGGTCGGCGCGCCGCCGACCGTGCGGATCAACGGCGGGCTGCGGTACCTGCCCGGCTACGACGACCTGACCCCCGAGGACTGCGGGATGCTGACCCGGGCGGCGGTGACGAACGAGAGCCAGTGGCGGCAGTTCCTGCAGGTGCGGGAGCTCGACTTCGCCTACGCGATCGAGGGCGTCTCGCGCTTCCGGGTGAACCTCTACAACCAGCGCGGCTCGTTCGGCGCGGCGTTCCGGGCCATCCCGCACACCATCAAGCCGCTGGACCAGCTCGGCGTGCCCGAGCAGGTGGCCCGCTTCGCCCACCTGCACCGCGGCCTGGTGCTGGTCACCGGGCCGACCGGCTCGGGCAAAACGACGACCCTGGCGGCGATCCTGGACCTGGCCAACCGCACGCGCTCCTCGCACATCGTGACGATCGAGGACCCGATCGAGTTCCTGCACGAGCACAAGCGCTGCCTGGTCAACCAGCGCGAGGTCGGCGCCGACACCCAGTCCTTCGCCCTGGCGCTCAAGCACGCGCTGCGCCAGGACCCCGACATCATCCTCGTCGGCGAGCTGCGCGACCTGGAGACCACGTCCACGGCGCTGACCGCGGCGGAGACCGGCCACCTGGTGCTCGCCACCCTGCACACGCAGAGCGCGGCGCAGACCGTCGACCGGGTCATCGACATCTTCCCGCCGCACCAGCAGCAGCAGATCCGCGCGCAGCTGTCCAACGCGCTGCAGGGCGTCGTCACGCAGGCGCTCGCGCCGCGCGCCGACGGGCAGGGCCGCACGATCGTCACCGAGATCATGTTCGCCACCCCGGCGATCCGCAACCTCGTGCGCGAGGGCAAGAACCACCAGATCCCGTCGTTCATGCAGTCCAGCGGCAACGACGGGATGCTCTCGTTCGACCAGCACCTGGCCGAGCGGGTCCGCCAGCAGCTCATCACCTACGAGACGGCCCTGGAGCTGTCGCACTCGGCCGAGGAGTTCCGCCGGCTCGCCGGGCGCCAGTAGGTTCCGCCGGCTTCGCCGCCAGCAGGGAAGGTACGCACGATGGTCGCCACCAAGACCTACGACTACCAGTCGATCGACCACGCCGGGAAGCGCACCAAGGGCAAGATCGAGGCCGCCAACGAGCTCGCCGCCGCCCAGGCACTGCGCCAGCAGGGGCTCACCCCGCTGGCGATCACCAGCGCCGACACGCTGATGAAGCGCGAGATCCGCATCCCCGGCCTCGGGGACCGCACGACGCTCAAGGATTTGTCGGTCTTCGCCCGGCAGTTCGCCACGATGACCCAGTCCGGCATGTCGCTGCTGCGCTCGCTCGCGGTGCTGGAGGACCAGGCGCCGAAGCCGTCGCTGAAGAAGGCGCTGGGCGAGGTGCGGCTGGACATCGAGGGCGGCATGTCGCTCTCCGGCGCGCTGGGCAAGCACCCGAAGGTCTTCCCGACGCTGATGGTCGCGATGATCCGGGCCGGCGAGACCGGCGGCTTCCTCGACAACGCGCTGGATCGCATCGCCACCAACTTCGAGAAGGACGCGGCGCTGCGGGGAAAGATCAAGAGCGCGCTGACGTACCCCGTGATCGTCCTCGTCTTCACCGCCGTGATGATCAGCGCCGTCCTGATCTTCATCGTGCCGATCTTCGAGAAGATGTTCAAGCAGCTGGGCGGCGAGCTGCCGCTGCCCACCCGGATCATCGTCACCGCCAGCCACACGCTGTTCTGGCTCGGGCCGCTGCTCATCGTCGCCGGCATCGTCATCACCGTGACGCTGCGGCAGCTGATGTCCCGCAACCCGGCGGTCCGGCTGTGGTTCGACAAGGTGAAGCTCAGGCTGCCGGTCTTCGGCCCGCTGTTCACCAAGATCGCGCTGAGCCGGTTCTCGCGCAACCTCGGCACCCTGCTCGGCGTCGGCGTGCCGGTGCTGCAGGCCCTGGACGTCGTCGGCGCCACCACCGGCAACTCGGTCATCACCACGGCCATGGGCGACCTGCAGCAGGCCGTGCGGGAGGGCCGCCCCATGTCGTCACAGCTGGCGCAGCACAAGATCTTCCCGCCCATGGTGGTACAGATGGTGGAGGTCGGCGAAGAGAGCGGGCAAATCAGTCAGATGCTCGAAAAGATTGCCGATTTCTACGACCGAGAGGTCGACAGCGCGGCAGAGGCGCTGACCGCGTCGATCGAGCCGATCATGGTGCTCGTCATGGGCGGCGTGGTCGGCGGCATGATCGTCTGCCTGTACCTGCCGATGTTCTCGATCTACCAGAACATCCAGAGCAACTGAGGCCCGCTACGAGCGGCACCGGCAACCCGACGGCACCGGGGCGCGCAACGCCCGCGCACCGGGCGGTTCGGTTACTGAGAACACCACCGCAACACCCGCGATGTACATGGCGTCAGGCACCGGAGCCTCGCCACCTACGCCCAGTCCGGCTCCGTGCGGCTTCGCCGGGACGGACCCGGACCAGGCGCCGACACCCCCAGGCAGAGGAGCAGGAGGCTCACCCCATGACCCAGACGCTGCGCAGGATGCAGAAGAAGCGTGCCGCCGGAGACGGCGGGTTCACGCTCGTCGAGCTGCTCGTGGTCGTCGTCATCATCGGCGTGCTCGTCGCGATCGCCGTGCCGATGTACCTCAACTACCGCAAGGGCGCGGCGAACAAGTCGGCCGAGTCCGACGTACGCGCCGCGGTCAGCGCCGTCGAACAGTTCTACACCGAGAACGGCAACTCCTACCCGGCCACCGCCAACAGCAGCGGCGACAAGCTCGTCTTCGACAAGACCGAAAGTGGCACCACCGTGGCCGTCGGTAGCGAGCAGACGGCCACGCTGTCGCCGGGCAACACGATGGCGTACAAAAATAACGGCGCCAGCTACCGCATCTGTGGCAAGAACTCCGACGGCAAGACGATCTACGTCTACGACTCCTCCGCCGGCGGCTCGGTCAAGAAGGCCAGCAACCAGGTAGACCTCGCCGGCTGCATCGGCAGCACCAACCCGTAACACACCGTCTCGACGGCGGCCCGCACCTGTGCACCGGGTGCGGGCCGCCACCAACCGCGAAAGGAGATCCGGCCGTGGCGTTCGTGCTCGTCGTCGTCGGCGTCCTCGGGCTCGCGGTCGGCTCGTTCCTCAACGTCGTCATCCACCGCGTCCCCCGCGGCGAGTCGCTGCTGCGCCCGGCCTCGCACTGTCCACAGTGCACGAACCCGGTGCGGCCGTGGCACAACGTCCCGGTGCTGGGCTGGCTCGTGCTGCGCGGCCGGTGCGCCGACTGCGCCGCCCCGATCGGCATCCGCTACCCCCTGGTCGAGCTCGGCACCGCGGTACTGTTCGTGGCGGTCGCCGCCCGCGTCGGACGCTCCGGGTCGTGGCTGTACCTGCCCGCCTGGCTGTACCTGGCGGCGATCGCGGTCGCCCTCGCGCTCATCGACCTCGACGTGCTGCGCCTGCCCAACGCGATCGTGCTGCCCGCCTACGTCGTGGCCCCGCTGCTGTTCCTGCCCGCGGTCGTCGCCGGGCACGACTGGGCGGCCGCCGGGCGGGCCCTGCTGGCGATGGCCGGGCTGTACGCGCTCTACTTCGCCCTCGCCGTCGTGTATCCGGGCGGCATGGGCTTCGGCGACGTGAAGCTCGCCGGCGTCCTGGGCCTGTACCTCGGCTCGCTCGGCTGGTCCTCGGTCGCCGTCGGCACGCTCGGCGCGTTCGTCATCGGCGCCGCCGCCGGCCTCACACTGATCGCGCTGCGCCGCGCCCGGCGCGGGACCGCGCTGCCGTTCGGCCCGTCGATGCTCGCCGGCGCGCTGCTGGCGCTGTTCGCCGCGGCGCCGATCACCGATTGGTACACCAACCTGCTCGTCCCTGCCTAAGCCGAGCCGCCCGCGTCGCGGTGTGCGGGCGGTCTTCCTCGAAGGAGCACGATGGCCGCAGCCAACCTGATCGGACTGGACATCGGCACGGTGTCCATCCGCGCGGCGGAGACCGGTAACAGCAAGGACGGGCCGATCATCAGCAACTTCGGCCACATCCTGCTGCCGCCGGGCGTGGTCCTCAATGGTGCGGTCCAGGACGAGCCGGCCGTCACCGCGGCGCTGAAGCAGCTGTGGTCGACGTTCAAGTTCCGCAGCCGCGACGTGGCGCTCGGCGTCACCCACCAGCAGATCGTGGTGCGCGAGACGACGGTGGCCAACCTGCCGGCCAAGGAGATGCGCAAGGCGCTGCCCTTCCAGGTCCGCGACGCGCTGCCGCTGCCCCCGGAGCGCTCGCTCATCGACTTCTACCCGCTGGAGGAGCCCGCCGGCGACACCGTACGCGGGCTGCTCATCGCCGCGCCGAAGGAGCCGGTGATGGCCGCGATCCGGGCCGTCGAGGCGGCCAAGCTGCACGTGGTGCGGGTCGACCTGGCCTCGTTCGCGCTGCTGCGGGCCGCGTCCCGCCTCGACGAGCAGGTCGAGGCGCTGGTCGACATCGGCGCCCACGCGACCAGCGTGGTGGTCCACCACGACGGCGAGCCGCTCATCGTGCGCACCATCCCCCGCGGCGGCAACGAGATCACCAAGACCGTCGCCGACCGGCTCGACCTGCCGCTGCAGGAGGCCGAGGAGCTCAAGTGCCGCGTCGGGCTGCGGCCGGACACCGACCCGATCAGCGCGTCGGCGCTGCGGGAGTCGATACGGCCGCTGATCAACGAGATCGGCAGCTCCTTCGCGTACCTCACCGCCGGCGGCCGCCAGGCCCGCGTGAGCCGCCTGGCGCTGTCCGGCGGCGGCTCGATGCTCCCGGGCCTGCTCGATGCCCTGCACGACCAGCTCGGCGTCGAGGTGATCGCCGTCGACCCGGTGATGCGGGTGCGCGGCCTGCGCCGCGTGCGCCACGGCAGCCTGGAGCAGGTCCGCGCCTCCGCCGCCATCTCGGTCGGCCTGACCCTGGGGTCGACCTCGTGAGCGACGAGCACACGCCGGCGTGGCGGCAGGAGACTGGCCGGCACGAGCCCGGCTGGCCGGAGCCCGAGCGGCGCCTGACCGGCATCGTACTGCCCTCGTTCGACGACCCGGACGAGGCCGACGAGCACCTGGACGAGGTCGAACGCGACCGCAAGGCCCGCGAGTCCGCCGCGCGCGCACCCCGTCCCGCCGGAGAGCCGCCCGGCCCGCCGATCCCGTTCGTGCCGCCGGGACCACCCCCGGCCTGGCCACCGGCGGATACCGACCTCACCCAGCCCACCGCCACCCACACGACCGCCACCCACACCACCGGCGCCCACACCGCCGGCACCCACAGCACCGGTGCCCATACCACCGCCCAGACCGCCGCCGGCCACACCACCGCCGCCGCGCAGTGGGCAGACGCCCGGGCGAGAAGCGCCCACACCACCGCCGCCCAAACCGCTGCCGCCCAGACCACCGGCGCCCAAACCACCGCCGCCGCGCAGTGGGCAGACGCCCGGGCGAGAAGCGCCCACACCACCGCCGCCCAAACCGCTGCCGCCCAGACCACCGGCGCCCAAACCACCGCCGCCGCGCAGTGGGCAGACGCCCGGGCGAGCAGCGCCCATACCACCGGCGCCCACACCACCGCTCAGACCGCTGCCGCCCACACCACCGGTGCCTACCCCACCGCCCAGACCGCCGCCGCCCACACCACCGGTGCCCATACCTCCGACCAGACCGCTGCCGCCCATACCGCCGCGCCGGAGCAGGCCGCCCCGTACAGCGGCGCGCCGGAGCCGGCCGGGGCGGCCGCGCCGCGCCGCGAGTTTCCCCGGTTCATCCGGGGCGAACTCGTGCTGCCCGGGGACGAGCCGGCCGCCTGGCCCAGGGCCACGGGCCGCCCGTCGACCACTGCGACGGACGAGTTCGACCCGCTCACCGCGCCCCCGGCCGATCTCGAGGCGCACCTGCACCCGGGGGTCCCGGCCGAGTTGCGCAACGCCCTGCCGTCATGGGCCATGCCGCCGCCCGAGCCGCCGAAGGCCGAGCCGTGGGAACGGACCGCCTATGTCGAGATTCCCGGCGAGCCCTCGGCCCCCGGTCCCGTCGCAGCGGCGTGGGTGACCGCCCCGCCCGCGGACGTGGAACCGGCGCCGGCGGCCTGGGCACCGCAGCCAACGGCGCCAACCGCCGAGTACCGGGCCGTCCAGGCACCGACGACACCGGCACCGTCGACACGAATGACGGCGGCACAGATGGCGGCCGCACAGGCATCGGCGGCACAGACGCCGGCGACACAGACGCCGGCTACACAAGCATCGGCGACACGTTTGCCGACGGCACAGGCACCATCGACACGAATGACGGCCGCACAGGCATCGGCGGCACAGGCACCGTCGACACAGACGGCGGCCGCACAGGCGCTGTCGGCACAGCTGCCGGCTACACAAGCATCGGCGGCACAAGCGCCGTCAGCACAAGCGCCGTCAGCACAGATGGCGGCTGCGCAGGTGACGGCGGTGCGGGCGTCGGCGGCGATGACATCGATGGCGCAGGCATCGGCCGTGCGGATGTCGGCCGTTGGCGAGACGGCGGTGGTGGCGCAGGCACCTGTGGTACAGGAGCAGCCGGCGGCGCAACCGTCCGCGGGCCGCAGGGGGGCCTGGGACGGCGCGCCTCATCCGGCCTTTCCCGAGGCTACGGCGCGCACCTTCCGGATTCTGCCCATCGCCGCGGACCTGCTGCCGCTGGAGATCTCTGAGACGCGGCACGTGCGCCGGGTGCGCCGCCTGGTCATCTCCGGCGTCGTGCTCGTCGCGGCGCTCGTCGTCGGGTGGTACGGCGTCGCCGCGCACGAGAACGGCCAGGCCGAGGCCGAGCGGCAGAGTGTGCTGGACACCAGCCAGGACCTGACCCGGCAGCGGCACAAGCAGTACGACCAGCTTACGCAGGCCAAGGCCGACTCGGCGCAGATCGACCAGCGGCTGCGCAAGGTGCTCGAGTACGACCTGTCCTGGTCTCAGGTGCTCGCCGCGCTGCGGCAGACGGCGGCGGCGAAGAAGGTGACGGTCAGCGGTATCACCGCGGCGCTGAGCCGGGACGCGGTGTCGGGCAAGGCCGCCGCGGGCTCGATCGGCACTATCACGGTGACCGGCAAGGCACCGAACAAGCCGGCGGTGGCCGCGTACGTGGACGCGCTCACCTCCGTCAGCGGCGTGGCCAACCCGTTCCCGACCGACGCCACGCTCGACGAGGACGGCGTGGCGTTCACGATCCGGATGGACGTCACCGAGGCCGCGCTCGGCGGCCGGTTCACCAGCGCCGCGCCGTCGGCCTCGCCAAGCGGGAGCAAGTGATGCGGCACGATCGGCTGTGGCTGCTCGGCGGGGTGTTCGTCGCGATCGTCATCGTCGCGTTCGGCTTCCTGTTCTTCATCCGGCCGGAGCAGCAGGACACCGCCACGATCAAGGACGACGCGGCCAACGCCCAGACCAAGGTGGACCGGCAGCGCAGCGAGCTCGCGGCGCTGGCCAAGGAGTACGAGCACATCGACGAGTTCAACGCGGCGCTGGCCAAGGACAAGGCCGCGCTGCCCGACAGCGACCGGGCCTCGGACCTGCTGCGCGAGCTGCAGAGCGCGGGCGACCTGGCCGGGGTGACGGTCAGCGGCGTCACGGTCGGCGACGCGGTGGATTTGCAGGCGCTGGTGGGATTCCAGGTGTACGCGCTGCCGGTGAGCCTCACCGTGGCCGGCCCGACGGAGAAGATGAACCCGTTCCTGGACCAGCTGCAGCAGGTGCAGCCGCGAGCCGTGCTGATCAACAGCGTCAACTTCGCCCCGGCCAGCGCGGCGAACGCGGGCAAGTCCAACGTGACGATCAACCTGCAGGCGTTCTTCGCCCCGCTGGCCTGACGATGAAGCTTCCGCGTCTGTCCCGCGCTCCGCGTCTTCGTCGCGACGCGGGTTTCAGCCTGGTCGAGACGCTCACCTCCATCGCCGTCATGGGCGTGGTCATGACCGCACTCACCACGTTCTTCGTGTCGACGATGAACACCATCAACAAGCAGCGCGGCACGCAGATGGCGATCCGGCTGGCCAGCGACGCCATCGAGCAGGTCAAGTCGCTGCCCGGCAGCAGCCTGGCCGTCGGGCGCGGCGCCACCGACGTCAATGCCATGTTCGACACCGGCACGACCTCGATTCCCGGCCTGGACCTGGCCACGCTGAAGGCGTCGATGACGCCGGTGGTCGACTCGACGCTGACGACCGGCGACAGCAAGAACCCGGTGCTGCCGGTCAAGCCCGAGGCGCTGACCGTCAACGACGTGGCCTTCAAGCGGTACTGGTTCGTCGGCCGGTGCACGATCACCCCGGCGCTCGACACGGCGAGCCTGCCCTGCGTCGCCTCGGCCGACCTGACGCTGCTGCAGTTCTTCCGCGTGGTGGTCGCGGTGACGTGGCAGGACTCGCGCGAGTGTGCCGGCACCGGCGGCAAGTGCTCGTACGTCACCGACACGCTCGTCTCGGCGTCCAGCACCGACCCGGTGTTCAACCCCAGCGTCACGATCGTCCCGCCGCTGCCGGACAACCCGGGCAACCAGGCCAGCGACCTCAACGTGCCGATCAATCCGGTCAACCTGACCGCGTCCACGTCCTACCCGCCGCTGACCTGGTCGGTCCTGGGGCTGCCGCCGGGCGTGACGGCCAACGACTCCGGCAACATCACCGGCACCCCGACGGCCGCCGGCACCTACGTCGTACGCATCACCGTCAAGGATCAGGCCAGCGCCAACGACGCCTCGTTCAACTGGGTCGTCAACGCGCTGCCGGCGATACCTCAGCCGCCGGACCAGACCTGGGACGCGGGGGCGAAGGTGTCCTACCAGGTGCCGCTCACCGGCGGGACGGGCCCGATGCAGTGGAGCGCGACCGGCCTGCCGTCCGGGCTGTCGATCGACGCGGCGACCGGGCTCGTCACGGGCACCACGACCGCGTCGGGGGCCGAGTCGGTGAAGACGGTGACGGTGGGGGTGAAGGACTCGTTCGGCAAGACGGCGTCGGCGACGTTCAAGTGGATCACGAAGGCGCAGGTGACGACGAAGGCGCTCACGCCCACGAAGGGGCAGCCGTTCAGCGTGCAGGTCGCGGCGGCCGGGGGCACCGGGCCGTACACCTTCTCCGCCTCGAACCTGCCCACCGGCCTGACCATCAGCTCGTCGGGTGTGGTGAGTGGTACTGCCGGCGTGGCCACCCGGTTCTTCGCCACGATCAACGTGACCGACAGCAAGGGTGTGACCAACTCCGCCGTCGTGCCGGTCAACGTTACGACGTTGACTGGACTGACAATCACCTCGCCAACGTTCGACAATGCGGATCGCAGCAGCCCGAAGGGCACCGCGCTGTCGGCGACGGCGGGCACCACGCTCACCGCGGCGTCGTCCGGTGGCACCGGAACCGTGCGGTGGTCGCTGGTACAGACGCTGCCGACCGGCCTGTCGCTCAGCGCCACGGGCGCGATCACCGGCACGCCCACCGCGACGGGGACCTGGCAGGTCATCCTCAAGGCCACCGACGGCGCCTCGAACACCGCCGTCTTCGCGTTCCGCTGGACCATCACATGAGCAGGTGCGGTGTGGGCCGGCCGGAGAACAGGTGCGGTGTGGGTCGGCCAGAGAAACTGCTCGAGCGCATCCGCCGGGCCGCGCGCCCCGGCGACGACCGGGGCGTGACGCTGGCCGAGCTCGCCGTCACCACCGGGATCATGTCGATCGTCATGGCCATCTTCACCACCGCCGTGGTGCAGCTGTTCCAGGCCAGCGACAAGAGCGAGCTGGTGGCCACGACCCAGGCGCAGCTCACCAACGCGTTCCTGCGCCTGGACCGGGAGCTGCGCTACGCCGCCGGGTTCGGCCCGGTCCGCACGGACACCAGCGGCAACGTCTTCGTCGAGTACGTCAACACCGGCACGGCCAGCGGCACCCCCGAGTGCGCGCAGCTGGAGCTGTACAAGAACGCCAAGACGCTGCGGCGGCAGGTGTGGCCGCAGCAGACCGGGCAGAAGCCGGTCAACACGTGGACGGTGCTGGCCTCGAACGTCAACGTTGACAAGAGTTCGTTCACGATCCTCAAGTCGACCGAGAACACCACGTTCCAGCGGCTGCGTGTCGTGCTCGTCGTCGAGTCGAACCCGGGGCGCGGCCACACCGAGGCCCTCTCCGACGTCACGTTCACCGCGCTCAACAGCAAGGCGAGCACGGACGCGAACACGATCTGCCCGGAAGCGAGGTCCTGACATGCTGCGGTCGGTTCTGCGGTACGCGCTGCGGGGTCTGGCGCCGCGCCGCCGCGACGACGGGTCGCTGCCGCTGGCGATGATGCTGACCCTCGTCGGCACGTCACTGTCGACGCTCATGGTGCCGGTGGTCATCACCCAGCTGAGGAACACCGCCGAGACGGAGCTGCGGGCCAAGGCGGTGCACGCCGCGCAGGCCGGCATCGACATGGCGATGGGCAGCATCCGCGCCTCGGCCGGCACGATCGCCAACGTACGGTGCATCGCCGGGCTGCTGGGCACGGTCGGCGGCGGGCTGCCCGGGCGGTACAGCGTCTCCGTCACCTACCAGGACGCGGCGAAGGCGGCGCTGCCGTGCGTCGGGCACCTGCTCAGCGTCCCGTCGTTCGCGGTGATCACCTCGAAGGGCACGGTGAAGGGCAACCCCGGCGACGCGTTCGACCCGCGGGCCTCGCGCACGCTGAACGCCACCTACGTGTTCCGGTTCACCAACGAGAACGTCGAAGGCGGCCTGGTGAAGTTCTTAGGCGGCGCGTACTGCCTCGACGCCGGTTCCGGCTCCCCCGCCGTCGGCACCAACGTCACCACCCAGCCGTGCAGCACCGGTGCCGCGCGGCAGACGTTCGCGTACACCAAGAATCTCACCCTGCAGCTGGTGTCGTCGAAGACCGTGAAGAACCCCGACGGCATGTGCCTGGACTCCGGCGCCGACCCGGTCCCGGGCGTGCTCGTGCAGTTCCAGAAGTGCGGCAGCCCGACGATCCCGTACTACCAGCGCTGGAACCTCAACGACGGCTCCAGCTTCCAGAGCACCAACACCGCCGGTACGGGGCTGGGCAGCCTGTGCTTCCACGCCAAGTCGGCCAGCACGGCGGGCGCGTTCGTGGAGCTGATCGGCTGCGGCGGGTCGGACAACACCCGCACGTTCGCGCCCGAGGCGTCGGTCGGCGCCGGGGCGGCCGGGCCGCCGTACCAGCTGGTCAACTTCAAGCAGTTCGGCCGCTGCATCGACGTGACGAACTTCGACACGACGCTCGGATATCTCATCGTGTGGCCGTGCAAGCAGGCGCCGAACCCGATCAACGTGGGCTGGAACCAGCGGTGGACGATCCCGAGCACCGGCACCGGCCTCGGCAGCATCACCGGGCAGATCAAAACCGACGACAACACCAGGACGTACAAGACCTACTGCCTGACCACCTACGAGCCGGGCGCGTCGACGCACTTCGTGACCGTCAAGGTCTGCCCGGCCACGACGGACAAGTCAACGCTGTGGACAGTGTCGTACCAGGAGTCGACGTACGGGTCGAGCTTCGTCATCAAGGACTACACCGGCCGGTGCCTGTCCCCGGCCAACCTCGACGACCCGAAGCTGCCGGCCGGCGACATCTTCAAGGGCAGTACGACGGTCAGCAAGCTCACGATGGCCGACTGCGACGGCAGCAAGCTGCAGAAGTGGAACGCGCCGGCGAACATCGAGGACCCGACACCGCTGAAGAACATCGGCGAGAAGTAGGCCCCTTAGGGGCCGATTTCAGGGCCCGCGCCGGATGGCATCGAGGCGCGTCCGGACGAGGCTCTCTCTATGACCATCACGTGGGAACGGCCCGGGGGCGCCGTCTCCCTCGGCCGGCAGGCGGGGATCGGGCTGGGGGCGGCGGCCGCGTATCTGATCGTGCGCGGCGCGGTGAGCGCGACCGACGGGCGCGCGCAGGACAACGCGCGGGCCGTCGCCGGCCTGGAGCGCACGCTCGGGCTCGCAGCGCCGCACGTCGACAACGCGTTCGTGACGGGCGTGTGCCAGTGGCTGTACACGTGGGGGCACTGGCTCGCCGCCGCCGCGGTCCTGGTCTGGCTGGCCCGGCGGCATCCGGCGCTGTACTACCGGGCCCGCGACACGTTGCTGCTCTGCGCCGGGGCGGCGCTGTTCGTCTTCGTGGTCTTCCCGGTCGCCCCGCCGGACCTCGGCGACTCGCCCGCGCTGGCCGCACTGCCAAGCCTCGATGCCGGCTGGGACGTGATCCTGGGCCTGGCGATCGCCGCGGCGGCCCGGGGCGTGTGGGTGCGCGTCGCCGGGGTGGGCGCGGCGGCGCTCATGGCCGGGTCCGTGATCGTCACCGGCCACCACTACGTCCTCGACGTGCTCGCCGGGTCCGGTGTCGCCCTGGTCGGCTGGCTGTACGTGCGGGCCCGGCGCCGGCCGCGGTCGTTGCGAGGCTACGCCGGCTGGGACGGGCTGAACCTACACAAAACCGACATCAATCCGTAGTTGTACGACTACCCTGTGCGCATGGAGCCGATGGATCGCCTCGATGCCGAGTACACTGGGTTTCCGGCCGACGTGATCCCGCTGCAGTACCAGGCGCTGCTACTCACCGACGAGCGCCGGATGACCGCCTTCGCCGACGCGATCGCGCAGGCGGTCCGGCCGGGGATGCGCGTGCTCGACCTCGGCGCCGGCACCGGCGTGCTGAGCTACTTCGCGGCCCGGCAGGGCGCGACCGTGACCGCGGTCGAGCGCGAGCCGCGGGTGTTCGCCACCGCGCGGGACGCCCTGCGCGCCGCGACCGGCGATGCGGTGCGCATCGTGCACGCCGATGCGCGCGACTATCTGCCCGACGAGCCAGTCGATGTCGTCATGTGCGAGATGTTGCACGTCGGGCTGCTGCGCGAGCGGCAGATCGAGGTGCTCAACGCCTTCAAGCGCCGATATCTGCGCCATGTGGGCGGGCCGCTGCCGCGGTTCCTGCCGGAGGCGTGCGTGCAGGCGGCGCAGCCGGTGGAGCAGGATTTCACGTACATGGGGTACACGGTGCCGGCGCCGGTGTTCCAGCTGCCGGAGAGCGCCCAGCCGCGCACGGTGGAGGTCGCGGCGCCGCAGGTGTTCCAGCAGTTCTTCTACACCGACCGGCTGCCGGCCCGGTGCGCGGCGGACCTGACGTTCGTGGCCGAGCGCCCGGCGATGGTCAACGCGGTCCGGCTGGTCACCAAGAACCTGCTGGCGTTGACGTACGACCGGGCCGGCTCCGTCGACTGGACGATGAACTACCTCGTCGTGCCGGTGGCCGAGCCGGTGGAGGTGCTGACGGGCGACGAGGTGCGGGTGCGCTTCGAATACTCCCCCGGCGACGAGATTCCCGCCCTGACCGACGCTTTGCGGATCTCCGTGCCGGCCCACGCGCATTGAGCCGAGCTTGCTTGCTGGGCCGATCCGCCTGTTGTGAGGCTGGTTTAGGGTCGCCGCATGCACATCGATCGGCGGCGGCTCGGGCTCATCGGCACGGTCATCGGCACTGCCCCCTGGGTGGTCATGATCCTGATCCCGACGTCGAATCCGCGGCGGGTCAACCTCGACCCGGTGCACGGCCTGATCGGGGTGCTCACGTCCGGCTGGCGCGACGCGGTCATCCAGATGGGCGGGAACCTCGCGGTGTTCGCCGCGTTCGGAGTCTTCGGACCGATGCGGTGGCGGCTGGGCGTATGGGCGGTGACCGGCCTGGCCGCGCTGGGCTCGGCCGGCCTGGAGATCCTGCAGTACGTGCTGGACCTGGGCCGGGTCACCGCCGTCGACGACGTCCTGGTCAACGCGGCCGGCGCGGGCCTGGCCGCATTGCTGGCCCGCCGCTGGCGCCTCCCGGCAACGCAACGAGACGCCGCCGAGGCCAACCCGGTGTCTGCAGCCGATCCGGCGCGCGCCGCCAGCCAGGGCACAACGGGTTAGGCGCCGGACGTCAGCTCATCGACGATCTTCTGGGCTGTGGTCGTGTGCTTGGCGTACGCGCTGGCGAAGGCGCTGCGCTGGACCGCCTGGGCCGCGTTCGTCACGCTCATCTGCTGCCAGCCGCTCACCTTGATCAGCTTCGTGTAGAACTTGGCCGAGGCGAACGCCGGGTCCATGAGCTGCTCCGGTGTGCCCCAGATGCTCACGCGCTGCTGGAAGATGCCCACCGAGTCGTAGTTCGTCCCCGTGCCCTCGTGCGGGAGCTTCATCGACGCGGGGACCTTGGGGTTCGCGAGGTTCCTGAGGTACGTCTCCTGCAGGGCCGTCGCGATCGCCACCACCATCGCCCGCTCCGGCAGGTTCATCTGGCGGGCGACCTCAACCACGATGTACGCGTTGTTGGTCTGCGCCTGGTTCAGGCCGGCGACCGGCTTGGGGACCAGCGGCTGGCCCGGCAGGGCCGCCTGGGCGGCGCCGCGGGCGGCGTTGGCGCGGGCGTGCGTCTCGTAGAACTTGGCCGCGTCGAAGCTGGTGTCGTCCGCGACCGGGGTGGGTTCTTGCGGGAAAATCGCCCAGGACACACCGACACTGATCAACGAGGCGACGAGGCTGACCACGGCGAGCAACGCCATTCTGCTGATGTGCAGACGACGTTTCGCCGCGCGCCTGCGCCGGGAGGTGGCGCCACGCACCGCGCAAGCTTACGAACGTGGCGCCCGTACCGAAAGGCGGGATCCCGGGCTTTAACAAAACCTAAGGAACATCGCGGAGAGTCATGAGACAGTGCTGCCGAGGAGGCCCCGGCGCTTCAGCAGCGGCTCGATGAGGGGATCGCGGCCCCGGAACGCGCGGTACACGTCCATCGAGTCCGCGCTGCCGCCCTTGGCCAGCAGGCCGTCGCGGAACGCGTCACCGCTGTCGCGGCGCAGGCCGCCCCGCTCGGTGAGCCAGTCGACGGTGTCGGCGTCGAGGACCTCGCTCCAGATGTACGAGTAGTAGCCGGCGCTGTACGCGGCCCCGCTGAAGATGTGGGCGAAGTACGGCGTGCGGTACCGCGGCGGAACAAACGGTGTCGCGACACCGGCGCGCTCCAGCGCCTCGGCCTCGAAGGCCATCGCGTCGGTGACCGCCTCGGCCTGTTCGACGCTCAGCGTGTGCCAGGCGAGGTCGAGCAGGGTCGCGGCGAGGTACTCCGTCGTCGTGAAGCCCTTGTTGAACTGCTCGGCCGCCTGGAGCCGGTCGACGACCTCCTGCGGGAGGCGGTCGCCGGTGACGTGGTGGCGGGCGTAGTTCTCCAGCACCTCCGGCCAGAGCATCCACACCTCGTTGACCTGTGAGGGGTACTCCACGAAGTCGCGCGGCACCCGAGTGCCGGCGAACTTCGGGAACTGCACCGACGAGAACAGCGTGTGCAGGGCGTGGCCGAACTCGTGGAACAGGGTGCGGACCTCGTCGAGGGTCAGTAGCGTCGGCTCGCCGGCGGGGGCACGGTTGACGTTGAGGTTGTTGCACACGACCGGCGCGGTGCCGTAGAGCCGCGACTGGGGCACCACCGCGTTGGCCCAGGCGCCGCCGCGCTTGGAGGCGCGGGTGAAGAAGTCGCCGATGTAGAGGCCCAGCGGGCTGCCGTCGTGGTCGAAGACCTCGAACACGCGGGCGTCGGGATGGTAGGCGGGCAGGTCGGGGCGCTCGGAGAACCGCAACCCGTAGAGCTTGCCGGCGGCGAAGAAGACGCCGTCGGAAAGGACGCGTTCGAGCTCGAAGTAGGGCCGCAGCTCGTTCTCGTCGATCGCGTAGCGCTCGCGGCGCAGGTGCTCGGTGTAGTACGCCCAGTCCCAGGGCTGCAGCGTGAACTCGTCGCCGATGAGCGCCTGCAGGTCCTCGGCCTCGGCGGCCGCGTTGGCCATCGCCGGCGGGACGAGCTTGGCGAGCATCTCCTCGACCGCCGCGACCGAGCGGGCGGTGTTGTCGGAGATGTTGTACGCCGCGTGGTGCTCGTAGCCCAGCAGCCGGGCCCGCTGCGCGCGCAGCCGGACGATGCGCAGCACCAGGCCGGTCGTGTCGTGCTCGCCGCCGGCGCCGCGGCCGACGGAGGCGGTGTGCAGCCGCTCGCGCAGCGCCCGGTCGTGCAGGGCGGCCAGCGGCGGCTGCCCGGTGGGCAGGACGAGGTTGAGCACGTACTTCCCGTCGAGCCCCCGGTCCCGCCCGGCGACCTCGGTGGCGGCCAACGCGTCGGCGGAGAGCCCGTCCAGCGCCGCCGCGTCGTCGACGACCACGGCCCGGGCCTTCATCTCGTCGCGGACCAGGTTGCCGAACTCGGTGGCGAGGCCGGCCAGCTCGGCGTTGATGGCGCGCAGCCGCTCGTGCTGCTCGGCCGACAGCTCCGCGCCCGCGCGCACGAACTCGGTGTGGTATCGCTGCAGCAACCAGGCCGGCTCGGGCTCGAGGCCGAGCTCGTCGCGGCGGTCGTGGAGGTCCTTGATCCGCGCGTAGAGCCCGGCGTCGAGCATGATGGCGTCGCTGTGCGCCGACAGCCGGGGTACGACCTCCGCCTCGATCTCCTGGAGCCGGTCCGACGTATCGGAGCTCGTCAGCGTGAAGAACGTGGCGGAGACGCGCTGCAGGATGCGCCCGGAGCGCTCCAGGGCCACCAGCGTGTTGTCGAACGTCGGCGGGGCCGGGTCGGCGACGATGGCCGCGACCTCGGCGCGCTGCTCCTCCATGCCCCGCTCGAAGGCCGGCAGGTAGTGGTCGACCTCGATACGGTCGAACGGCGGCAGCTGATACGGCAGTTCGCTCGGCGCGAAGAACGGGTTGTCCGTGGTCACCTACCGACTGTATCGACCTTCGGCCGCTCTACCGCACCCCTTGGATGCCCTGCGCCGCGCGAGAAGGGTGCCGGTCACGGGTACGCGGCGCGCAGTCGCAGCTGCGTGGGCTGCGCGTACTCCTTTCACAGCATGGCGTGCTCGACGATCCAGCCGAGGCGCAGCGACTCCTCGTAGGTGAACTCCAGCTCGACGATCGCGGTGTAGCGGCGCGAGACCTGTAGCGGCGTGTACCGGTGCACGGCGCACTCCATCCACACCGGTATTCGCGAGGCCGGGTTGGCCAGGACGACGTGCTTGCCGCAGCGATGGACGTTCCCCATGCCGGTCAAGCTAGCCCTGCCAAGGGGCGGGACCCACCCGGGCAACAGGAGCCGGGGCGTACACCAAATGGTGTACGCCCCGGTGTCACCGCCTGGCCGGGGACGCACTGTTGTCACCGAGCGTGACCGTGCGGGTGGTCACGGAGTTCGCGCGGCGGCCGGTGGCGAACACCGGCACCACGCAGCGGCCGGCGCACCTGACGGCCCGCGAGATCGAGGTCGTTCGCCTGGTCGCGGGCGGTCTGGCCAACGAGGAGATCGGGCGGGCGCCGTACATCGGCCGGCTTTCGCACCCCGGTCGATCGGATGACTCACCGAATCGCGAGCGACACTCACCGTAGTGACGTGAACCGTGACGTCCTTGAAACGCACAGTTCACCGGGGAGCCCCCGTTTCAACCTGACAGATCGGGCACCGCGGGTGATGATTTGCCCGTGACGAGCCAACTACGCGTGATGTCGATCTATGAGGGCTTCTTCTCCGGCGGCGCCCGGGCCCTGCACACCACGGTCGTGGCCGGGCTGCACACCGCCGGGAGCCATCAGCATTCGGTGCTGAGCATCTACGGGGCCATGCGGCGGGAGACGATCCTGCAGCGCATGGAGGACGACGCCGGGTACCGCTCGCTGAGCGCGCTCGGCATCGACGTGCGCCCGCTGGGGCGGCGCATCGGCGGGGACACGGCGACCCGCAAGACATTGACGGCCTCCGAGGTAGCGACCGCGGTCACGCACGCGCAGCGGGCCGACATCATCCTCTCGCTCAAGGAGCAGCCGCTGCGGCTGGTGAACCTGCCCGGGTTCCCCCGCAAGCCGGTGATCGTATGCTTGCACCGCTCCGACCCGCAGAACCAGGGCAGCGCGCTGACGGAGTTCAAGACCGCGGTCGCGGACGGGCGGATCGCCGCGGCGGTCTGCTGCGCGGAGTCGACGCGGTCGGCGTACGAGCGGGCCGGCATCCCGGCGAGCCTGCTGAAGGTCATCCCGAACGGCGTCGACCTGACCCGCTTCCGGCCCGTGCCCGTGCGCCGGCGGGCCGCGCTGCGCCGCTCGCTCGGCGTGCCGGCCAAGGCCGACGTGGTCACCCTGGCCGCCCGCTACGACCCGATGAAGAACATCCCGCTGTTCCTGGCCTCGGCACGCCGCTACCTGGAGCGGGATCCGAACGGCCACGTGCTGATGTGCGGCGCGGGCATGAGCACCGCCAACGCGGAGCTGTGCGGGCTGCTCACCGAGCTGTTCGACGACGAGCCGCGCCACCTCGGCCGGCTGCACCTGCTCGGCATCCGCCGCGACATGGAGTCCGTCTACGCGGCCAGCGACGTGGTGGCGCTGACCTCGACCAGCGGCGAGGCGGCGCCGCTGTGCCTGATCGAGGGCGCGATGTGCGGGGCGGTGCCGGTCTCGACCGACATCGGCGACACCGCGGTCATCGTCGCCGGGCACGGGCTCATCACCGCGCCGGACCCGGAGGCGATCGCGGCCGGCTGGTCCGAGGCGATCGCCCGCCGGGACGAGTTCGCGCCGCGGCTACTCGGCAGCCGGGAGCGCTTCAGCCACACCCGGATGATCGCCTCGTACGCGAGCGTCATCGACGGGGCCCACCGCGAGATGGGCCTGCGCGTGCCGCAGCGCCTGTGACCGGGGGCTGATCCGAAGCGCCGGCGAAGAGCCGGTGCAGGCGCGCGTACCGGCCTGGCGCCGCGCGGATCAGCAGGGTTCCGGCGGCGGCGAACCAGAGCTCATGCCGTACGGCTGCGACGCTCACCGCGACATCGCCCCGGCGCGCCGGGCGGCGATGAGCCACTCATAGGCCTCGGTCAGGGCCGCCGCCTGGGCCTGCGGGGTGTGGCGGGCCGCGAACGCCTCCTGCAGCCGGGGCCGGCTCGGCTGCCCGGTGTGCAGCACCAGGTCCAGCTCGGCCGCGACCCGCTCGGGGGTGTCCAGATCCGGGTCGAGGCCCAGCGCGTCGAGCGCCGGGATGCTGCGGGCCACGATCGGCAGGCCGGCCGCGCCCGCCTCCAGCAGCGCGAGCGGGCAGCTCTCCCAGGCGGCCGTGTGCAAGTAGGCGTCGGCGGCCGCGAGCCGGGCCGCGACCCGCCCGGGCGGCAGCCAGCCGGTGACCTCGACGCCGCCGGCGCGCAGCTCGGCCTCCAGCGCCGGATCGCCGCCGCCGACCCAGATCCAGGCGGCGCCCGGCCCGGCGAGGGCCTTGACGCGCAGCAGGAACCGCGGGTCCTTCTGCACCGCGACCCGCCCGACGGTGACCACGACCCGGCGGCCCGCCGTCGCGCGGAAGCGCGGCGCCCGGACGCGGGTCGTGTTCGGCACGTGCACGGCCGGCAGGCCCAAGGCCCCGGCCAGCTCGGTCTCGCGGGGGCTCACGCACACCGCCAGGCCGGTGCGCCCGGCCAGGGCCTGCTCGGCGCGGCGGGCCGCCCGGGCACCGCGCTCGCCCTCGAAGGCGAAGCAGTGCGGCGTGTACGCCACCGGCGCCCCGGGTCGCGGCAGCACCAGGCGCCCGACCAGCCCCGCCCAGGCCGCGTGCAGGTGCACGACGTGCGGACGGACCGCGGCGACCGTGCGCCGCAGCGCCCGGGCCAGCCCGAACGGGCCCCGCCCGGCGTCGTGCGCGGCGGCGAAGTCCGCGTCGTCGCCGGGCCCGAGCAGGTGGTGCTCGTACTGCGGCGTCGACCGCGCGAACTCCGCGACCGCGACCGCCGGTCCCCCGCCCGGGGCCGCCCGGTTGCCGACCACGTGCAGCACCCGGGCGGTCATCCCCGCACCCCGGCACTCACGGGTACAGGGCCCGGGCGGCGCTCGGCGTGGGCGAGCCAGCCCGTGACCGCGATCCAGGCCGCCGCGGCGAACAGCAACCCGAGCCCGAGCACGGCCCAGAACCGCGGCGAGCGCACGCAGGGGCCGAGCGCTGCCCGGAGCCGGGCCGAGCGCTCGCGGACCCAGGCGTTGGTCAGGACCCGGGGCCGGTCCGGCAGGACGCGGCCGACGGTCATCGCGAGGCGTGCGCCGCGACGTGCGCGGTCCGGCGGAGGCGGGCGACGACGACGATGCCGGCAGCGCCGACGAGCAGGACGAGGCCGGAGGCGATGTAGGCGAGAAGGTCATGCGTGACTGGCATGCGCGGAGTGTATCCGAACAAACACCATGAGTTAGGGACAAATACCCCAAACGTCCACGACGTTGGGTGATTCTTTCGTGACCTTCCGTCAAGCGAGTCGCGGTCACCGGCGCCGGCCCGAGCGGGAGCCACCGCCGCGTATGTCCTCGCCGAGGCCGGCGCGCAGGTCGACGTCTACGAGGCCTCCGGCGGCGTCGGCGGGATGTCGCGCTCGATCGACCTGTGGGTCCAGAGCGTCAGCATCGGCCCGCTTCGCCGGCGCCGCTGGAGGTCGCCGTCGGCGACACGAGATGGTCGAGCGGCTGGCCCGCATCTACTTCTACCAGTGCCCCCTGCGCGCCCGGGAGGCCCTGCGCAAGCTCGGCGCCGTCGAGGCCCCGCGCTGCCTGGCCGGCTACGTCCGGTCCCCGCCCCGGCGGCCTCGAGACCGGCGACGCGTTCGCGGCGCAGGGGCCGACGCCGCGGCGCAGGGCCCAACGCCACGACGCCGCGACGCGGGGCTCGACGCCTCGACGCGGGGCTCGACGCCTCGACGCGGGGCTCGACGCCTCGACGCGGGGCTCGACGGCCCGGCGCCGCGTCGCTACGCCGTCCAGCCGCCGTCCGCGCAGATCGAGGCGCCCGTCACGTATCGGGCCTCGTCGCCGGCCAGGAACGCGACCACGGACGCGATCTCGGCCGGCTCCGCGTATCGACCCAGCGCCGTGAGGCCGGCGATGGTCGAGGCCTGCGGCTGGGAGGCCGGGTTGGCGTCCGTGTCGGTTGGCCCGGGATGCACGAGGTTGACCGTGATTCCCCGCGGGCCCAGTTCGCGAGCCAGCGCCGTCGTCAGGCCGGCGAGGGCGGACTTGCTCAACGCGTACAACGTCATGCCTGGAAACGGCACGCGTTGCGCGACGTTGCTCCCGATGTTGATTATCCGTCCACCCATGTTGAGGTGCCTGGCCGCGGCCCGGCAAGCAACGTAAGGTCCCCGCACGTTCACCGCCACCGTCCGATCGAACTCCTCGACCCCCATCGACTCGAGGTCACCGGTCGGGAAGATGGCCGCGTTGTTGACGAGGATGTCGAGCCGCCCGAGCAGGTCCGCGACCTCGTCCACCGCCCGCGCGACCGCTGCGGCGTCCCCGCTGTCGGCCCGGACGGTAAGCGCTCTCCCGCCCAGCGACTTGATCTCGCAGGCGACCGCGTCGGCCGCCGGCTCCCCGCGCTCGTACGTGATGGCCACATCAGCCCCGCGCGCCGCCAGCGCCCGCGCCACCGCGGCCCCGATTCCCCGGCTTCCGCCCGTGACCAGCGCGACCTTGCCTCGCAAACCGTTCATGCCGACGAGCCTGGCCGACGACCGGCCCGCGAGTCTGGCGGCGATCGGACCCGTGAGTGAGGGCCCAGAAGTGGAGAGCGCTCTCCCTCACCACCTCAAATTCCGCCGTAACCCGCCCGATTTGCGGGCTTGCGTCACATCCGGCACACGCCATGTATTGACGGACCCGACACACGGGCGCAACATTTGGAGAGCGCTCTCCGAGCGCACCCTGATTGCCCGCCGCCAACGCCGCACCTGGCCGGACCGCCACCGGCGAACGGCACCCACCCACACCCCTGGGAGCTGCAGTTGAGTAAGAGACGGCTCAGAAGAATCGGAATTCCCATCGGGATCACCACCGCGGTCGTGGCCTCGACGGTGGTCGGCGTCTTCCAGCTGACGTCCGCCAACGCGGCGACCGGCACCCTGCTGTCGCAGAACAAGCCGGCGCTCGCCTCGTCGACGGAGCTCGGCGAGTCCCCGGCCGCCGCCGCGTTCGACGGCAACGACGCCACCCGCTGGAGCAGCCAGTGGAGCGACCCGCAGTGGTTGCGGGTCGACCTGGGCTCCACCGCCACCATCTCGCAGGTCGTGCTGCAGTGGGAGGCCGCCTACGCGAAGGCCTACCAGATCCAGACCTCGCCCGACGGCAACGCCTGGACCACCATCTACAGCACCACCACGAGCGCCGGCGGCACCGAGACCCTGAACGTGACCGGCTCCGGCCGCTACGTGCGGATGTACGGCACGCAGCGCGGCACCGGCTACGGCTACTCGCTGTACGAGTTCAAGGTTTACGGCACCTCGGGCACCACCCCGCCGGCGTCGGCCGGCCCCGGGTACGTCATGGCCAACCCGCCGGTCACCGGCGTGGTCCCGTCGACCGCCACCCCGCCGCCCACCAACCCGCCGACGACCCACCACGAGTTCCAGGCGAACTGCTCGGTGAGCCGCAGCAACCTGCCCGACGACCCGATCGTGTTCTTCGGCCTGCCGGGCGCGTCGCACTCGCACACGTTCATGGGCAACACCACCACCAACGCCAACACGACGCTCGCCTCGCTGCAGGCCGGCGGCACCGCCTGCATCACGCCGGGCGACAAGAGCGCGTACTGGATGCCCACCCTGCTCAACGGCGACCAGGCCGTGCAGCCGGTCGGCCGCCAGGTCATCTACTACAAGAGCGGCGTGCTGGACTACCGCAGCGTCCGCCCGTTCCCGGCCGGCCTGCGCTACGTCGTCGGCAGCCCGTCGTCCACGCTGGACGAGTTCAAGAACCACCCGGGCCACGTCGAGGGCTTCGAGTGCGGTGACCTCACCAACCAGTGGGACATCCCGGCCAACTGCGCCGCCGGCAGCCAGCTCAACGTCCGGTTCCAGGCCCCCAGCTGCTGGGACGGCCTGCACCTGGACACGCCGGACCACAAGTCGCACATGGCGTACCCGGTGGTGGGCGTCTGCCCGCAGGACCACCCGGTCGCCGTGCCGATGATCGAGTTCAAGATGGCCTGGCCGGTCAGCGGCAACATGACCAACGTGCACTTCTCCAGCGGCCGCGGGTACTCGTTCCACTACGACGTCTACAACGCGTGGGACGCCCCGACCCTCAAGGCCCTGTCCGACCACTGCATCAACGGTGGCCTGCAGTGCGACCCGCGCGGCTTCGACCAGTACAAGCCGGACCGCGGCGCCGCGCTCAACGAGAACTACGTCCTGCCGTAACCCTCTTCTGAAAGGGCCCGCCCGGTTCGCGCCGGGCGGGCCTTTGCGTTATCCGTTGCAGTCGAGCGCGGTCAGCGCTGCCGCGATCATCCGCTTGTGCTCCTGCAGCGTCGGCAGGGTCTCCCGGGCGAACCGCACCAGATCCGGGTTGTCGCCGTGAGCCGCCTCGTTCTCGAACAGCCCGACGGCACCGACGTGGTCGAGGTACTCGGCCGGCACGTACGCGCAGTCGAACAGCAGCCCGTCCAGGCGTGACCAGGCGTTGAGAATGTTCTGCTGCGCCGAGTCGGGCAGGTCCGGCGTCGACGTGCCCAGCGACTCGGCCAGCACGGCAAGCTTGGTGCCCGCCTTGTTGTGGTCGCTGATCATCCGGGTCCCGAAGTCGCGTACGGCCTCGGACTGCGCCCGGGCCCGGGCCAGCGAGCCGGCCGCGACCTCGAAGTTGCCCGCGTACCCGGCCGCGGTCACGAACATGGAATCCTGGGCCGACAGTTCCGCGGGCGCCGCCGAGGCGGGCACGCCTCCGAACGCCACGCCGGTGACGACCACGGCCGCAAGCATCGGCAATCGCATGACAACCTCCCGCTAGTGTCCTGAGTCGTTAATTCGTTGGTAGATTATGGCTATGGGTGATGGTCGTGGTCCGAAGTTGGCGGTGCTGGAGCTGACCCAGGCCGAGCAGGACGTGCTGCAGGCGTGGGCGCGGCGAGGCAAGACCGCGCAGGCGTTGGCGGTACGCGCTCGGATCGTGCTGGCGTGCGCGCGAGGGCTGTCCAACAGCGAGGTGTCCAGGCAGCTGGGTGTGTCATTGCCGACGGTGGGTAAGTGGCGGGCCCGGTTCGTTACCGATCGGCTGGACGGCCTGGGTGACGAGCCGCGGCCGGGGGCGCCGCGCACCGTCACCGACGAGCAGGTTGAGGCGGTGATCGTGAAGACGCTTGAGGAAGTACCGTCCAATCAGGACAGTCATTGGTCGACTCGGTCGATGGCGAGGGCCACCGGCATGTCGCAAAGCGCGATCTCGCGGATCTGGCGGGCGTTCGGTCTCAAGCCCCACCTGGTTGACACCTGGAAGTTGTCGACTGATCCGCTGTTCATTGACAAGGTCCGCGACGTGGTCGGCTTGTACCTCGACCCGCCGGACAAGGCGGTCGTTCTCGCGGTCGACGAGAAATCGCAGATGCAGGCCCTCGACCGCACCGCGCCGATGCTGCCGATGATGCCCGGCGTACCGGGACGTCGCACGCACGACTACGTGCGCCACGGAACGACCAGCCTGTTCGCCGCTCTGGACATCGCTACCGGCAAGGTGATCGGCCAGCATCAGCGTCGGCACCGCCACCAGGAGTTCCTGCGCTTCCTCAAGACCATCGACAAGAACACGCCCAGTGATCTGGACCTGCACTTGATCTGTGACAACTACGCCACGCACAAGACCCCCGCGATCAAGGCCTGGCTGGCCGCGCATCCCCGCTTCCACCTGCACTTCACGCCGACTTCCGGGAGCTGGCTCAACCTGGTCGAACGCTGGTTCGCCGAGCTGACCAACCGCAAGCTGCGCCGCAGCACCCATCGCAGCGTCAAAGAACTCGAAGACGACGTCAACGCCTGGATCGCGGCGTGGAACGAAGACCCGAAACCCTTTGTGTGGACCAAAACCGCCGACGAGATCCTCGACAACCTCGCCAACTACTGCACTCGAATCAATAAAGCTTTCAATGACTCAGGACACTAGAGCGATCTTCGGCTGTCCCATCTCCGCTGCTCACGGCCGCAAACGGGCTCCTCGGTTGCAAGATCAGGACGGCCGGCCGGGCAGCGCCGACCGCAGGGCACCGACGACGGCGGTGAGCTCGGCGACGATGCCGGCCACGGTGGTGGCGTCGGTGCCGCCGATGGTGACCGCGCGCAGCTCGGCGGGCTTGGGCAGCTTCTCCACGATCGCCGGCAGCCGCTCGATGAGCAGCGCCTGCAGGCTCTCCGGCGACTGCGCGTTGGCGATGCCGGCCCGCAGCCGCTCCCGCTCCACGTCCAGCAGCGCCTCGTCGTGCCGCGATCGGGCCCGGGCCGCCGCGAGCGCCATGTCCGCGTCGGCCGCGAGCCGGGTCAGCTCGGCCTCGCGCTCGATGCGCAGCCGGCCGATCTCGGCCTCCTCGGCGGCGAGCTGCCGCTCCAGCGCCAGCGCGTGCCGGTTCGTGGCGTCCTGCAGCTCGGCGAGCGCGCGGGCGTCCTCCTGCTCGCGCTGGGAGCGGCGCAGCGACTCGCTCGTCTCCCGGTCGAACTCGTGCGCCGCGGCCCGGGCCCGCAGGTCGGCGAGCTCCCGGTCGTTCTCGATCCGCTGGGTTTCGCGCTGCCGCTGCGCCGTCAGTTCCCGCTCGGCCACGGCCTCCTCCGCGGCGAGCTCGGCCAGGCGGGCGATGCGGCCCTGCTCGGTGCGGTACGGCTTCTGCAGGTTTTCCCACAGCCGCGACGAGCTGACGACCGCCTCCTTGATCTGGACCGTCACGATCCGCAGGCCCAGCCCCTCGTCGTCGCGCCCGGTGCCCTCGGCGACGGCCCGCAGCCGCGCGGTGAGCTCCTCGATGATCGGCTGCTTGTCGCTGAGCACGTCGGCGACGCCCAGGGTGGAGACCTTGTCCTTGATGGCTGCCTCGGCCTGCTCCTTGAGCTGCAGGTTCACCAACCGCATCGGGTCCTCGGGATCGCCGAAGTCCAGCCGCCGGTACGCCGTGGAGAAGTCCTGGATGATCCACTGCACATAGGCCTGCACCAGTACGCCCTGCAGCTCACGGCAGATGCAGTACGCGTTGATGAGGATCGTCTGCATGGCGCCGGGGACGACCAGGTACGAATCGGTCGCGGGGTTGTACCGGAACGAGACGCCGAGCCCGACGTGCAGCGGCTCGGCCCGGCCACGCCGCGTGTGCACGACGAACGCGTTCGGCGGTACGAGCACCGTCTTCCACCGCCCGAATCCGGTGACCCGCACCTCGACGGCGTTCGGCGCCGGCTGCCCGTCGCCGCCTCCTCCTCCGCCTCGGGCCCGCTGCTGCGGCGGCCCGGCGGGCGCCGACGGGGCGGCGGCGCGTTTGGTGCGCAGATCCGCCTCGAGCCGCTCCTGCTGCCTGACGACCTGGTCGAGATACGTGTTGGTGTTCGACATCCGCCGCTCCTGAAAGGGGTGCCGTGGCGGTCATCAGTTTGCCAACCGGGTTCAAGTGCGGGCCGTTCGGCGAAGACGGCCGACCATGGCAGACTCCTCGGGATGGCCGCACGGCCCGCGGATCGCGCCGCCGGTGCAGGCTGCGGCGCGTACCTGTTGATCGCCGCTGTCAACGTCACGCTGCTCCTGGTCGGCACCGGCGCGATCCAACACTGGCTGCACCGTTTCCGCCGCAGCCGACCGCCGGGGCGCCGGTCCCGCTACGGCGTTGCGGTCGGCTTGTAGCTCGGTGGGGCGCTGCTGGGCGCCTTCGGCTCCGAGCCGACGGTCAGCGTGACCGTGCCGTTCTTCGCCACCTGCTTCTGCGCCTTCGGATCCTGCGCCAGCACGTGTCCGACATCGTCCGCGTCGTCGGTGGCCTTGTGGGTGATCCGGATGGTCCCGGTGAACCCGAGGTCCTTGAGCTTTTCCTTGGCGTAGTCGACGTAGAGCCCGGACAGGTCCGGCATCGTGATCGTCTCGGTCTTCGGCGCCGAGGTGGTGGGCGCCCGCCCGGTGGCCGTGGCCGTGCTGCTGGCCCCGCCGTCGCCGTTCACGCCGACCCCGCCGTCGACGGTGCCGCCGGTCTCCCCCGCGCTCGCCGATTCCTGGACGCCCGGCGACTGTCCGACCGCGGCGGGCTTGTCCTTGTTGGCGAACTGCATGAAGTACACGGTGGTGCCGGCCCCGGCGACGGCCAGCAGCGCCACGACCACGAGCACCGCGTTGAGCACGTTTCCGCGTCCCTTGGGCGCAGGGGCGGGAGCCGGCGCGCCGGGCGGGTCGTAGACCGGCACGACCCGGCTGGCCGGCCCGGGCGAAACGGGCACGGCGGCGGACACGGGCGGTGGTGGCACATAGCGCGGCACCGAGGGCCGGGCCGGCGCGCCCTGAGGCCGGGCCTGCACCCCCTGAGGCCCGGCGGGACCCGTGGCCGGCGGCCCGACGACCGGGTAGGCCCCCGTCTGGTACACCCGCCCGCGAGTCCCTCCCGCGGCGGGCCCTGCTGACGATGGAACTCCGGACGACGGCGCACCCGAGGACGGCACGCCGGAGACGGGCGGCGCGGAGATCGGTGCCCCGTAGGCCCCGGGCGGACCGGACACCGGCGTCCCGTAAGTCCCGGGCGGTGCCGACACCGGCGTCCCGTAGGCCCCGGGCGGCCCAGAGGCGGGCGCGACCGGTGGCACGGTAGGCGGCGGCTGCATGGCGGCGGCATCCCGGTCGGGCCACATCAGGCCCTCGCCGCCCGCCGGCAGACCGGCCCCGGGGTCCTGGGACCCGGGCGGCGCCGGGGTCACGGGCGGCGCTGGAGTCGCGAGCGGTGCCGGGGTCACGAGCGGTGCCGGGGTCACGAGCGGTGCCGAAGTCGCGAGCGGTGCCGAAGTCGCGAAGGCGGCCGGCACCTGGTCGGCCGGAGGTGGCACGGCGGTGGCCGGCGTTGCGGACGTGGCCGGGGAGGTGTCCGCGGCCGGGGGGAACGGCGGGGAGGACGTGGGGGCGGGGCCGGCGGCGACCGAGGCGTAGGGCGCGGCGGCCGCGGCGGCCGCCGGCCACAGCGGGGAGTTGCCGTCCGCCGCCGCGGTCGTGGGCGGGGCCGCTGTCAGGGTCAGCAGGCAGCCCTCGGCGACGACGATCTCGGGCTGCTCGGTGATGGTCGGTGCGACGCCGAGGGCGCGGTGCAGCATGGTCGCGACCAGCGGGATGCGGCTGCCGCCGCCGACGAGCAGGACGCCGGCCACGTCGTCGGGGGCGATGCCGGCCTGGCGGATGAGGGCCGCGGTGGTGAAGACGGTGCGTTCCAGCAGCGGCTTGGCGGCGGCCTCGAACTCGTCGCGGGTCAGCTGGGCGTCGACGTTGAGCGGGGCCGGCATCTGCAGCACGACCGCGGGCGCGCGGGAGAGCATCTCCTTGGCGACCCGGGCGTCGTGCCAGAGCATCCGGCGGTGCCGCAGCGACTCGGGGTCCTGCGCGTCGGCGAGGCGGGTCCACAGCTCGGGGTCGTTCGGCGAGTATCGCTCGCCGAGCCACCGTACGATCGTCGCGTCGATGTCGAGCCCGCCGACGTCGGTGAGCCCGTCCACGGCGACCGCCTCGAAGCCGGCGTCGCGCCGCACGACGACGGAGGCGTCGAACGTCCCGGCGCCGAGGTCGTAGACGACGAGCGCCTTCCCGATCGGCACCTGCTGGCCGAGCACCGCGGTGAAGGCGTGCGCGGCCGCGACGGGCTCGGGCACGAGCAGCGCGTCGCCGAGCCCGCCCCGGCGCGCGGCCTCGGCGAGCACGGAGCGCCGCCGGGTCCCCCACCCGGCGGGGTGCGCGATGGCGACGGAGAAGTCGTCGGCCCCGGCGACCCGCTTGGCCTCGGTGAACACGAACCGCAACACCGCCGCGACCAGGTCGGCGACGGCGACCTCACGCGAGCCGAGGAGAATCGCGGCCTCGTCGATGTGCTGCTTGGGGTTGGGCTCCAGCCCGGCCGGGTCGAACCGCGCGTGGTGCAGCGCGTCGCCGCCCACGACCAGGTCCCCGGGCACCGCGCCGGGCGGCGGGGTGCCCCCGGCCACGGGCGGCGGCGAGGCCGGGCCCGGCTTGGTCGGGGCGAAGACGGCGGACGGGAGCAACGGGTTGGCGTCGAACAGCAGCGGCCTGACCCGGCCGTCCGGCCAGCGCATCAGGGCAACCGTGTTCGACGTGCCGAAGTCGATCCCGAGCCCGAAGGCCGGTGACATGGCCTCATCCTAGTTCGCCCGGGCGACCTCCTACGATCGCGTTTCGGACGGTATCACGCACGTATCGGACGAAGACGCCCGTGACCGGGCGGCCTTACGAGCGCGAGTCGGACGGGGCCGGGCGCAGTTCGGACAGCTCCCGGTAGGCCTCCAGGGTGGCGACCGTACGCTCGCCGACCTCGGCCATCGGATCGGCGGCCGGGCGCAGGCCGGGCAGATCGGTCGCGAGCAGGACGCGGACGCGGGCGGCGGCCTCCTCGCGGCGTTCGTGGGCGTCCAGGGACGCGGCGAGGCGGCCCAGGGCCTCGGTGCGGGCCACGAGCTGGGCGTCGAGGTCGCGCAGGCGGTCGGCGGTGGCCTCGAGGCGCTCGTCGAGCTCGTCGCGCAGGTGTCCGGGGCGCAGGTCCTGACGGGCCGCGCGCAGCTCGCCGGCGTCGGCCTGGAGGCGGTCACGGGCGGCGATGAGCCTCGCCAGGTTGTACGCGGTCAGCTCCAGCGTCGGGCGGATGTCCGCGGGCTCGGCCATCGCGCCCAGGGCCGGCCAGTGCAGCCGGACCTCCCGCAGCGCGGCCTCGGCGGCCCGCCATTCGGCGACCGCGGGGCCCTTGATGCGGATGCCGCCCAATTGGTACCGCATGACGACCGCCACGACCACGAGCAGCGCGACGACGGCGAACAGGGCCGCACCGGGCGCCACCGGCCACAGGGCCAGGCCGAACGGGGGCAGCAGCCACGGCCACCGCGGCGTCGCGCGGCGCGGGTCGCGGACCACGCAGACCGTCGTCCGCCGCCGCTGCCCGTGCCGTCCCATCGGCACATCATGCCCCATGCCGGCCCGGGGCACATCGAAGCCTCACAGTGTGACACCCACGGCTTCACCCGAATCCGCAAGGCCCAGGGACGACTCCGGCAAGCATTGACTTTTAGTTAACTTTATTTATCGTTGTGGCTCAATAGGACTCCGTTCTGTCTGGAGGCAGTATGAGATCCCGACTCCGGATCGCCCTCGCGGCCGCGGCGGTCCTCGTGACCGCGGGCGGCATCGCGGCGATCACGACCCCGGCGCAGGCCGCCGGATCGCTCACCGCGACGCTCAGCTACGACTCCGACTGGGGCAGCGGCTACCAGGCGAAGTACACGATCGCGAACGGGACGGCCGCCACCGTCTCGTCGTGGAAGGTCGAGTTCGACCTGCCGTCGGGCTCGACGCTCGGCAGCTACTGGGACGCGCTGATGAGCCAGAGCGGCACGCACGTCACCGCGACCAACCGGACGTACAACGGCACGCTCGCCCCCGGCGCCTCGACAAGCTTCGGGTTCCTCGTCTCCGGCTCCGGCAAGCCCGCCAACTGCAAGCTCAACGGTGCCTCCTGTGCCGGCGTCGCCGACACCCAGGCGCCGAGCGCGCCCGCGAGCCTGCGAGTCACCGCCACGACGTCCTCGAGCGTCAGCCTGGCCTGGAACGCCTCGACCGACAACGTCGGGGTGACCGGCTACGACATCTACCGCGGCGGGACGCTGGCGGCGTCGGTGACGGGCACCAGCGGTACCGTATCCGGCCTTTCCGCCTCGACCGCCTACACGTTCACGGCGAAGGCCCGCGATGCCGCCGGCAACACCTCGGCCGCGTCCAACTCGGTCAGCGCCACCACCCAGGCCGGCGGGGGCGGCGACGGGGGCGGCGCGCTGGCCGTCGCGCCGTACGTCGACATGGGCGCCTGGCCGACGCCGACGTTGACCGACATGGCCACCGCCGGCAACCTCAAGAACTTCACGCTCGCGTTCGTCAACAGCGCGGGCTGCAAGGCCTCGTGGTTCAACGCCTACGACCCGCGCGCCGCGTGGGCCAAGGACCAGATCGACGCCATCCGCGCCCGCGGCGGCGACGTGAAGATCTCCTTCGGCGGGGCCAGCGGCATCGAGCTCGCCCAGGCCTGCTCGACGCCGGCCGCGGTCGCCGCGGAGTACCAGGCCGTCGTTGACGCGTACGGCCTCAAGTACATCGACCTGGACATCGAGGGCGCCGCGGTTGCCGACCCGACCACGATCGCGCGCCGCTCGCAGGCCCTGGCCCTGCTGCAGGCGGCCCGGCCGAACGTGAAGATCTCGCTGACCCTGCCGGTGCTGCCCGAGGGCCTCACCAGCGACGGTGTCAATGTTGTCCGCGCGGCCCGCGACGCCGGCGTCAACCTGGACCTGGTCAACGTCATGGCGATGGACTACCAGCGCAGCAGCGGCGACTACGGCAACTTCGCGGTCCAGGCCGCGCAGTCGACCTTCACGCAGCTCAAGGGGTTGTACCCGAGCAAGACCGACGCGCAGGTGTGGCGGATGCTCGGCGTGACCCCGATGCTGGGCAAGAACGACGACGGCGGCACCTACGACCAGAACGACGCCCGCCAGCTGGTGGCGTTCGCGCAGACCAACCACCTGGGCATGCTGTCGTTCTGGGAGGAGACCCGCGACCGCAACGCCTGCAACGGGGCGCTGTACATGTGCACCAACATCGCGCAGTCGCCGTACGAGTTCTCGAAGATCTTCGCCGCCTACACCGGCTGAGTCTTCTTGTCGGTGGATGACCCGGACGTGGTACCCGTCCGGGTCACCCAGCCGGAAGCCGGCGAGGCCTCCGGCCGTTCCCGCAGTTCCTCGCTCACCGCCCCGGCGGCCCGGCAGCGCTCGTGAAGCGCGGCCAGCCCGGCGCGGTCGGCGGCCTCCAGCACGATTTCGACGCCCAGTCCCCTGTGCGCCCGGCCGGCGCGCCGGTGGCGTGGCTGGCCGATCAAGGCCGGATAACGCCAGTGAGCCTTTTGATCGTAACTCTGCAGGCCATCGATGGTGCGGCATAGAGCGAGGCTCCCGGTAAGACAGCTGTCGACCAAGACTCGATGCCCCAACCGGGAGCCTCGTTGCTGTCCTACCCTGCCACGATTGCGCTGTCCACTCGCACCCTCAACCACCTCGCCGACCTGATCCGCCGTGAGCGCAACCAGCGTCGAGGCCGATGGCGGCGCCTGCAGCCAGGCAAACAAGCACTCCTGATCCTGGCGCACCTACGCAATGGCGACACCTACGCCCGGCTGGCCGTCGCCTTCGCCATCGGCACCAGCACCGCCTGGCGCTACGTCCGAGAAGGCATCGGCCTGCTCACCGCATTGGCCGACGACACCGCAGCTGCGGTTCGCTGCGCGGCCCGGCTTGCCTACGCCATCCTCGACGGCACCCTCATCCCGATCGACTGTGTCGCCAATCAGAAGCCCTACTACTCCGGCAAGCACAAACGCCACGGCGTCAACGTGCAGATCCTTGCCGACGCTGCTGTCGGCTCGTCTGGGCCTCACCAGCTTTGCCCGGCTCAGTGCACGACCTGACCGCCGCCCGCAGCGCTGATCGGGATCAAGGAGCCGGAGACCGCGCTCCACCCGGCCGGAGTCAACGCACTGTACGAGGCGCTGGACGACGCGTCCGAGCGAACCCAGGTGATCGTGACCAGCCAGAGTTCGGACCTGCTGGACAGCGAGTGCACCCGGCTGGAACATATCCGAGCGGTGGCCAATGTGGATGGTGTGACCCGGATCGGTCCGGTCGACGCCGCGGGGCGGTCCATTGTGGAGAAACGGCTGATGAGCGTCAGCGAGCTGCACCGCAGCGGCCAGATGCGACCGGAGCAGGCGGACTCGACGCCGCAGCGACCCGGAGGTGGGGCCGGGCGATGAGCGACGCCATGATCGCTACTGTCGTGGAGGGTCAGGGCGAGGTGGCGGCGGTGCCGGCTCTGCTGCGCCGGATGGTGCTGCCCCGGCCGTATCCGGGTTGGCCGTGATTCGCTGATCGCTCCACACGGCCTGGAACGGATTGTCGGCGCTGTTGCCGAGCAGGGGACCGGGGTGCTGGTGCTGCTGGACGCCGATGACGCCCGCCCGGCCCGGACTGGACCGGCCCGGTTCGGTGGTTGGCCAACCGTGAGTTCGAGGCGTGGTTCCTCGCGTCGGCGCCTTCACTGAGCGGACAACGTGGCCTGGCCAAGGATCTGGCGGTGCCCGCCGACGCGGAGCAGCCGCGTGACTGCAAAGGGTGGCTCAGTGAGCGCCGAGTGGACGGGCGGCCGTACAAGCCGACCGCCGACCAGGCCGCGCTCGCCGCCGTGTTCGACATACGGCTTGCAAGGGAGAACTCGCCGTCCTTCGACAAGCTGTGGCGGGACGTGGAACGACTGCTGAGGGAGGCGACGTGACCACACCAAGCAGGCGTTCGAAGAGCGGCGCAGTGATGGCTCGGTCGTGCCAGGCGGGGCGCTCAGTCCGTGGGACGAACGTCATCAGGAGGTCGCAGGGGTCGTCGAGCTCTTCGGCCTTCTCGTAGCACCCGGCCAGGAAAGTCTCGTGCAAGGTGGCGGCCCGTTCGGGATCGTCGGTGACGAGGCGGCCGATGGCCGCCTCGACCTGTTCGAGGCCGTCGACGAACCGGCAGCAGCCCCGGTCGGATATGAACCGGCTTGGATCGAGGGAGCGTTCGATCTCAGCTTCCACGGGATCAGGCGGTCGCTCGTGGTGCTCACCGGGACCTCCGGGCCAGCCCGTCCGCCCCTCGACCGCGATGAACCCGAACCGCCTGGTCCGTCGCGGTCGAACTCGATGAACGCGGGCTCCACCAGGTCGATGGCGTCGGTGTCCCACAACTCCATCGACGCGATCCGCCACCGTCCGGTGAAGCCTGCCAGGTCTCTCCACGTTCCTTTATGTAGCCGCTGGGAACTGCCCGAGAAGCTAGTTCAGAATGGGCAATCGTCGTCGACGGCCCTGAAGTCGCCCAACTCCCTCTCGTTTTCGACGTTTTCGTACAGCAGCTCGTCTTCGTCGAGGTGACCGGACTCCATCTGATCGATCTCGTCTTCGAAGATGCCGTACGGCACGCCGCCGGATGTGAAGCCGGCGACGAAGAACCGCCTCCCATCCAACATGATCCATGAGTTTTCGACCGGCCCGTCCCCGCCGCCGGCGACGTGGCGCGGGTTCGACGACGGGCGCTGGGCCCACCGTCGGGCCGAGCCAGGCAACGTCACCCCGAGCGCGGTGAGATCGTCGTAGGCGGTGTAGCGGTCAACGTCGAACCGTTTCGCGTAGCTGTGCACCGTGACCTTCGCACCGGAGCGGACCCATGCCCGCGCAGAGTCGCGGCGGCGACGTATCCGCTGCTGTCTCGACTGCATGACCAGATGCTATCGATAGCCGACCATGTCAATGCGGTGGCTGGAGGGTGTAGGTGCCCTGCCGGTCGGCGGACAGGGCACAGGTGCCGGTAGTCGGGCCGCCGTTGCGGCCGGGTTGGCGGTCGTGGGCGAGGATCGCCGCGATGGCCACGGTGAGCCGCTGCACCGCGGTGCGGTCCAGGTCGGCGGGGCCGTGCTGGCCGGTGGTCAGCCACACCGGCGTCAGGTCCGCGTCGGCCGGCCAGCCGTACCGGGTGGCTTTCGCGCGGAACTCCTGCGGCGCGTCGGCCGGGGGGTCGAGGTAGAACAGGATGCTCCCGGCCGGCACCGGCGTCGGTGCGCTGCGCCGCCACTCGACCAGCGTGTCGGGCAGTGCCCCGCCCGGGTACAGGACGAGGCCGCGCTGGACGCCTTCGGCGCCGATGACGATCGTGACGTACCGCGCCGGCGTGTCGTCGATGCGGATCACCAGGTCGAAGTGATCCTGGTCAGTCCACCGCCGCCACGGCGCAGCCCGGCGATAGGTATCGGCGTGGGCGACCAGTATCGCCCAGTCACCCGGGTCGGCGAACTCCTCCGGTTGGGCCCGGCCGGCCATGTGGCCTACGAACGAGTCGAAGACGTCCTCGGCCTCGGTGCTGAGCACTTCGGTCACCTCGGGCAGCGGACCAACGCCGAGCACGACCGCCAGTTGGGCGGCTACCGGCTCGCGGTGACCGACTCCGCACAGCACCCGGATGGGCCGCTGCGGGGGCAAGTCACCGGCCGGTTGGGTCAGCGCGGTCCGCATCGCCCGGGCGCACGCGCCGGCTCCGCTGCGCTCCACCGACATTCCCCTGACCAGGCCGGTGCCGGCATCCAGAACCAGGCTGGCCACGACACACGACTCGCCCTCGATACGTACCGCGTGTGACACGTCACGGATCAACACGATCCAGGTCGGCTCGTCCACCACATCGTGCAGTCTTCCAGCACGCGCCCCGACCTGGCGCGCGAGGTGGCGGCCATGACGGCTGGTCCGTTGCCCTCAGGCCGAGCACCACGTCGCCGCGACGCACGCTGACGTAGCCGGGGTCGCGCTGCTCGACGTAGAAGGCGACCGACGCGTCGAGATCGTCGGCGAAGAGCTTCATGCGCCGATGCGTGAGCTCAAGGAGAACGGCGCCCGGCCGTGATGGCCGGGCGCCGTTCGCTTGCGCGATGTGGCCCGTTACGCGATGTGGTTCGGTTGCGTGACGTTGATTTTGGGCAATGTGGGTTGCTCAGCTCGCCGGGTAGCTGGTGACGTAGCTGGGCACGCCGACGCCGGTTTCGGTTGCGACCGGGGCGCCGGTGTCGTTGACCACGTGGTCGATGGTGCCGGCCGAGAGGTTGACCGTCAGGATGTCGTGGAGCTTCACACCCGGGCGGTTGGGGACCTCGAAGCCGTGCGACGCGTGGATGGTCGGGTCGACGTTGGTGAAGATGTAGCTGCCGCCACCCCACAGCTCGTGGGTCTTGACCTTGTCGCTGACCTTGTACGCGGCCCAGCCCAGCACGCCGTCGTGCTGCCACGCCGCCTGGTTCGGCGGGTCGTACGGCAGCTCGTTCTGGAAGAAGATCGTCTTGCCGCGCTCGCCGTTCCAGATGACGTTGTACTGCTGGTAGTGCTCGACGAACAGGCCGGTCGCGAGCACGTCGTCGCCGTTGACGATGACGCCGTTGCGGCCGGTGTTGACGTTCCAGCCGAACGAGCCCGGGACGCCGTGGTCGGCGCGCCACGCCCAGATGTCGTCGAGGATGACGTGGTCGGAGTTGACCTCCAGGCTCACGTCCGCCTTGCCGACGTGCGGGCCGCCGACGCGGAAGAACACGTCGTGCAGCACGGTCGGGTCGTTCGGGTCACCCAGGTTGAGCGCGCCGCCGAGTTTGGTGCCGACCTGCATCAGCGCCGGCGAGTTCACGGTGCCGGCGTCGATCATCAGGCCCGAGACCGAGATGCCCTTGCTGTCGGCGATCCACAGCGGAACCGCTCCGTTGACCGCGGTCAGCGTGGCGATGCCCAGGCCCAGCACGACGGTGTCGGGCCGCCACACGAGGATCGAGCTGTTGATGTTGTACACCCCGGGCGTGAAGAGCAGGTGCTTGCCCAGGGCCAGCTGGATGTTGATGGCGAGGACCGAGTCGGACGGCTTGGCCAGGTAGAAGTCCGACAGCGGGATCGAGCGGCCCGGCGTGGGGCCGTTCGCCCAGCTCGCGCCCGAGGAGTTCCTGCGCAGCGCGGGCTCGAAGACCTTCCACTTGCCCTTGGCGTCGATGTACAGGAACGGCCGCTCCTTGCTCACCGGCGTCTTGTCGAGCGTGGTGTACGGCGGGTTCGGGAACTGCTGCGCGGGCGCGCCCACGGCCCCGCTGAACACCTGGTTCCACACCGCGTTGGACCACGTCCCGATGTTGCTGTCCCGGACGAGGAACTGCTGCTGTGAACCGTTGGTGAGGGTGCCCGTCACCGAGTCGGCGACGAAGCCACCGCTGGCGTACTGCGGGCCGGCGGTGCAGTAGTCCATGAAGGTCATGTTGCCGTTGACCTTCACCCGCCGCAGCGGCGCGGCCTGCGACACCGCCCAGAACTCGCCGGAGGCGCGGCAGCCGGACTCGCCGGCCACGTTGATGGTGAGGTTGGACAGCGAGCGCCAGAAGTTGACCAGCGCGATGCAGTTGTCGGCCGCGAGGCAGCGGTTGTAGACGTCGACGTGGCCGTTGATGACCGTGTCGGTGGGGTTGAGCCCGAGGCCGGCGACCTCGGTGTAGTACCCGACCTGGAAGATCAGCGGGTGCTCGGGGGTGCCGTACGTGCCCGGCTTGAACAGCAGCGTGTAGCGCTGCGTGCCCATCTCGTTGTCGACCTGCTCCGCGTGGATCGCGTTGACGGTCGCCTGGATCTGTTCGACGGTCATCGACGGGTCGAAGATCTTGACGTTGGGGCCGAAGTCGGGCTGTCCGCTCGGCTTGTTGCCGGCGGGGGCGGCCGCGGCGACACCCGGGCTGCTGACGGCGGCGACGGCGGTCAGGAGGACGGCAGCCCCGAGCGCGAACCACCGGCCACGGCGGCGCCCGTTCGGAGCTGACCCGGCAGACCTGGCGGACGCCTTGCCGGAGGGGACCAATGCCATGAAACGCGACCTACTTTCTACCGGTGGCGGCCCCCGCGCCCCAGGGCGACGACGCCGGACCTGACCGGGTCCGTGGCTCAGACCGAGGCGTCGCGAGGCGGGGGTGACGCGCCACGAAATCGTGAGAGAGCGCTTTCACAGCAGGACGTTACATGGAACATCACGACTGGTCCACGGGTACAAATCGGCTCCGATCCGCCCGGAATCCGCTCTCCGGGGGACCCCGCGGGCACGGCGGGCCGCGGCGGTGCCGGAGAATGGCGGGCAAATGACCCCGTTGCTGACCGCCGACGTCTTCGGCTGGACCGCGCGCTCCGTGCGGTGGCGCCGCGGCCGCGCGCTGCTCGTGGTGGCCGCCGCGATCGCCGTGGTGTCGCTGCACGTCGTGTTCGACCCGCCGGTGGAGTGCCGCGACGCCGCGCCCTGCGGCCCGGACCCGCTCAACGCCGTACTGTTCGGCCTGGTCGCGGCCCTTCCCGTGGTGGCGTTCGTGTCGCTGCCGGTGGCCGCCTGGCTCGCCGCCGGGTTCGTCACCGCCGACGCCCTCTGGCAGGTCGCGCACCCCGCGCTCGCCTCGCCGGCCTGGCTGACCGGGTGCGACGCGGCCCTCGCGGTGCTGGCGTTCGTGACCGCGCGCCTGGCACCGCCGGGGCTGGGCAGCGGCGCGCAGATGTGGGCCGTGACGACCTCGCACCGCGCGCCGCCCCGGCCCCGGCGGCTGCCGCGATACGGGCTGGGGTGGCGGCTGCTCGCGGTACCGCTGCTGCTCTCGGCCCTTGCGATCGCCATCGGGGCGGTTGCGGCGCAGTCCCGCGCGGACGACCGCCTCGGCTCGGCCGAGCGCGTGGTCGCGGAGGTGGTCGGGCAGCCGGACGAGTACACCATCGAGGTCCGGCTGCCCTCGGCCACGGACCCCGTGCGGGTCACCGTGGCCGACGCGTCCGAGCACCCGGTCGGCGCGAACCTCGCGGTGCTGGTCGCCGACGGCGGGCTGTACCAGCTCGTCAGCGAGCCCTACGACACCAGCGGCTGGCTCAGCCTCGCCGTCCTGCTGGCCGGCCTGGCCCTGGGCTGCCTGGCCCGGGCGCGGGAGCGCGCCGCGGCGGCACGGGCGCTGTTCGACGGGGAGCAGCCGGCGACGGAGGTGTACGTCTGGGCGCTCGGCGGCCGCGTCGCCGTCTACGCCACCGACGCCCGCCCCGGCGAGCCCGCCCTGGTGGAGTTCTTCGCGCTGTCCCGGCACGGCTCCGACGACATCCGGCCCGGCGTCCTCTTCGGCGTGCCCGCCCAGCGCGAGTGGTGCGCCGTGGCGGTCGACGGCGAGCTGCTCGTGCCGCGCGGCCCGGCCCGCAGCGGCCGGTTCGCCCCCGCGTACGGCGGGCCGGCGCCCGACCCGGCGTCGCCGTCGGACTTCGAGGTGCCGGACGCGGCCCGGCTGCCGCTGCGCCCCGAGGAGATCCTGGCCCTGCGCACCGAGGACGTCGCGGCCACGCCCGAGATCGTGCACACGCATCGGCACAACCGCTTCTCCGGGTACGCCGTGATCGTCGCCGCCTCGTGGCCCTTCCTCATCGTGCTGTCCCGGCTGCTGCCGGCCCTGCCCTACTGGGGCGCGGTGGCGCTCGCCGCGCCCGTCACCGCGATCGCCTGCGTGTCCGGCTGGCGGCTGTTCCTGCGGCCGCGGGTCAGCTGGAACGGGGCCGGGCTCAGCGTGGTCGGCAGCATCGGGGCGCGGCTGCTGGTCTGGTCGGAGGTGCACGCGATCCGGGCCGACCGGCACGGGGCGGTGACCATCGAGACCGACCAGCACGGGGCCGGGCTCGTCGTCACCGCCCGCGGGGAGCAGTCGCTGCTGCCGAGGTTCCTGTCCGGCGACGAGCGGACCGGGGCGCAGCTGTCGGGGGCGCTGCGCCTGACCTCCGAGCGCGCCGCGGCCCGCGACCGGGACCGGGTGCGCGACGTGGTGTCGCTGCCGCCGGCCCCGGTGCCGCCGCCGGCCCCCGTGCTGCTCTACGCGGCCTGGCTGGCCGAGGCGCTGCTCTACGCCCTGGTGCTGACCGGCTACTTCGGCTGACGCCGGCCGTCCGGGGGCGCAACCGTGATGCCGCCCCACCGCTCCGGTTCGACGTCGGCCAGGGTCTGCGAGAAGGTCCAGCGGTGCCCGGCGAGGTCCTCGGCCTGGTACTGGCGTTCGCCGTACTCGAAATCGGCCGGCTCCAGCACGATGCGTGCCCCGGCGGCCCGGGCCCGCTCGCAGTGCGCCCGCGCGTCGTCGATGCGGACCATCACCGAGTGCGTCACGCCGGCGCCGGGCTCGGGGGCGCGCCGCTCGCCGCCGTCGTCGGCGACGATGACCGCGCCGGCGCCGAAGCGCAGCTGGGCGCGGTGGGCCTCGCCGATGCGCACGCGCTCCTGGAAACCGAACGCGGCCTCGAGCCAGGCGACCGCGCGGCGCACGTCGGGATAGGTCAGCACCGGGATGACCTGGGCGTCCGGGATCGAGCGATTGGGTTTCACCCTTGCGATCGTAACCGCGCGGGCGGGCCGGCACCGGGGCAGAATCGGACGCATGGACAAGCCACGGATCGTTTCGGAGCAGGAGTACCGGCAGGTCCGCGACGAGCTGCTCAGGGCCGAGAAGGAGGCGACCCGGCAGCTGGACGCGATCGCCGCGCGGCGCCGGCGGCTGCCGATGGTGCGCTTCGGGGAGTACACGTTCGACACCCCGGCCGGCCCGCGCACCCTCGTGGAGCTGTTCGAGGGGCGCGAGCAGCTGGTGGTGTACCAGTTCATGGACCTGGGCCCGGACCGCTACTGCCCCGGCTGCACCTGGTTCACCGACGGTGTGCCGGCAACGGCCCTGCCCCGCCTGGCCGAGCGCGGCGTGACCTGGGTGAACGTGTCGAACATGCCGCTTTCGCAGATCGAGCAGTACAAGGCCGAGCGCGGCTGGAGCGTCCCGTTCGTCTCCTCGCGGGGCACGACGTTCGCCGACGACTGCGGCGCCGGGGGCGGGTTCATGCTCAGCGTGTTCCTGCGCGACGGGGACGAGGTCTACCGGACGTACGACACCACCCAGCGGGGCGTGGACCGGCTCGTGTTCGCCAACAGCATCTTCGACCTGACCCCGTACGGGCGGCAGGAGGACTGGGAGGACTCGCCCGCCGGCTGGCCGCAGCGGCCCACGTACGGCTGACATGGCCGAAAAAGTCCGGCGACATCGTCGCCGGACTTTTTCGTACTTGTCATGTTATAGCGGGACCGTTCGGCCCCGAATCAGAGGATGAACCGCCTGTCGGCAAGCGGGCCGGCGATCGAGGCGCCGGGCTCCGCCGGCAACCAGAACAGATCGTCCGACGCGTCCTCTGGCTCGGCGTTCGTCTGTTGTTCTCGGACGTCCTTGCTGAGCACCGCGCTATCCATACCTAATAGAATGCCCTGGAAACGCGAGATAAAACGCTTCAGGGTGTGAGGTACTCCTCAATTTCCGTAAGGTGCGAAGTCGGGTCCAGACCCTTGCCTTCGCACCACCTGGAGGCGTAATAGGTATCTTCGTATGCCTCGGCGCCGTCACCCGCGATCCGCCTCGATCGTCATGCTTCTCCAGCGAAGATCAGAACTTCCTGCTGCCCGTCCCCGTAGCCGAGGGTCCGCTTCTGCAGGCGGAGACCGGCGTTGAGCGCCACCCGCTGGGACGCGATGTTGCCGGGGTGGATGATCGCGATCACCCGCCGGGCGCCGAGCACGCGGTGCGCGTGGTCGCGGCAGGCCCGGGCCGCCTCGGACGCCAGGCCGGTGCGCTGCAGACGCGGCACCACGTGGTAGCCGAGCTCCAGCTCGTCCACCCCGTCGACGCGCTGGACGGTCAGCCCGCAGTCGCCCGCGAACGAGTCGTCCGCGCGCAGGCGCATGGTCCACAGGCCGTGGCCGTCGTCGTGGTACCGGCGCCGGTTCCGCCCGATCCACTCCAGCGTCTCCGCGCGGGTCCTCGGCCGCGGGTAGTACCGCATGACCTGCGGATCGCCGAGCAGCGCCGCGAAGTCGTCCAGGTCGCCCTCGTCCATCTCCCGCAGGAGCAGCCGCGGCGTGCTCAGGACCGTCACTCGACGTAGAGGTTGATGACCGCGCTGATCGGCAGCGCCACCATCACGAGCAGGAAGGCGAGCAGCGCCGCGGCGCCCTTCTGCTGCTGGGCGTGGATCGTCCTGAGCGTGCACTCGCCGGTCAGGACGAACCAGTCGATGAGGTACCGCGCCACGTACAGCCCCACGTAGGCGATGCCGAGCGCCGCACCGAAGCCCGCCAGGCTCTCGGGCCAGGTGGTGAAGTCGCCGGCGATCGAGCCGTACAGGATGAGGCCCACGGCGGTGAGCACGGCCGCGGACTCGAGGCCCTGGGTGACGCCCTCGCCGTCGACCATCGCGGCCCGCGGGTTGCCGTGCGCGACGAGGCCGTGCAGGGCGAAGGCGATGACCAGGCCCGCGATGCCGGCGATGGTGAACACCAGGGTCGACAGCAGCGAGGTGCGCAGGTCGGGGGCGTGGCCGATGAAGGTGGCCCGCACGACCAGGGCCAGGCCGAGGTAGAAGCCGAGGCGGACCAGGCCGATGGACAGCGGCACGGTATTGAGCGCGCCCAGCGGGGTGGCCCGGGTGCGCAGGATCATCCAGTCGGTGATCCAGAAGCCAAGGATGGCCAGCACGGTCGCCCAGACGATCCCGCCGCCGACCCACGCGAGGGAGTTCCAGTTGGTCAGATCCTGGCCGATCAGGCTCGACACGCCGATGACCTGGACGGCGACGAAGCCGACCCGCTGGACAAGGTATCCCCAGTTGGCCCGCTGCCACAGCTCGTCGTGGTCGTCGAACGACGTGACGGCGTTGAGCAGCCACCAGCCGCCGCCCACGCCGACGATCACGATGAGCACCTGGAGCACCGCGATCAGGGCGGCGGTACCGTTCATGCCGTTCTCCTAGGAAAGGCCACTACTGAGGGCCGTTGTGGTCGATGGTGTGGGGAACGAAGTTGCTCAGGTTGTCGGTGATGAGCCCGGCGCTCTCCCGGATGCCCAGGCCCGCCGGCTCGCCGTCGATCATCCAGACGCCGAGGACCGGGTGCCACTCGCCACCCCGCTGGTCGGGGTAGGACGGCAGCGGGGCGAAGGCCTGGCACACGAACGGGCCGCCGTAGTCGCCGGGGGTGCTGGCGGTCGTGACGCCGTCGACGACGATCGACACGTTCGCACCCTCGCGGCCGAGCAGGGGCTTGCGCACGTAGGAGGTCATCCACGCCGGGCGCTCGGACTCGAAGTAGGCGGGCAGCAGCAGGTCGCGCTTGGCGGGGTCGTCACCGTACAGATGCCAGAGCACGGGCAGCAGCCCCTTGTTGCTCCACAGCATCTTGTAGGGCGGCTCGATCCAGACCGTGCTGTCGCGGCGCGGGTCGCTCATGTCGCGGAAGCACTGCTTGGCGAACTGCTCGCCGAGCATCCACTCCCACGGGTAGAGCTTGAAGACGACGTCGATGTGCTGGCCGTCGGAGTCGTAGAAGCGGTCGCCGGCCTGGACGTCACCGGCGCCGATCTCGTCCATCCAGAGGAACTTGGTGCGGTACCCGAGCGGGGCGAGCGCCTGCCGCGCGGTCTCCATCAGGTATTCGGTGTTGAACAGGTCCTCGCCGCTCTCCTCGGACCGGTCGCACGCGAAGTGGATGGTGAGCGGGTCGAGCAGGTGGGTGCGGGCCTGCCGCAGCCGGCTGATGTTGCGCTGCCAGGCGGCGACCAGCATCTCGTGGATCATGTTCCACTGGTCCTTGCCCTGGCCGGTCTGCTGGAGCCAGTACCACTGCGAGACCGCGGACTCGGGCAGCGACGTGGGAGTGTCGGCGTTGAACTCCAGCAGCTGGGGCCGGCCGGCGTACTCCCCCGCGTAGCGCAGGTCGAAGCGGCCGTAGACGCTCGGCGAGTAATCCCCCTTGCTCCGGCCGCCGGGCTCGGTCTCGTCGTCCCACCAGGTGCGCTTGATCTGCTCCCAGGCGAACTCGGGGATGCCCAGCAGCTGGAACATGTTGTGGTCGATGATGAAGTCGCCGGCTGCGACGCACATCTCGAACAGCGTCGCGGCGCTCGCCGACAGCACGTCGATCTCGGACGAGGTGAAGTCGTAGAACGGGCCCTCGCGCCAGTACGACATGGTGCCGCCGTCCGGCGTCGGGGTGTCGTTGTAGACGATCCCCTGCGTGGCGAGTTGCTGGCGCCAGTCCGGACGGACGACCCCATCGGCGATCCGGCGCACGTCAGCTGCCCGAGCTTCCGTGGCTGCTGCTGCCGAAGCCGCCGGAGGTGACGTGGCCGTTGCTCACGTGCCCGGTCGCGGGCAGCCCGGCGTTGGAGCGCCCGATCGAGTCGGTCGAGGCCACCCGGCTGCCGCCGCTGAGCCGGTAGCCCGGCGAGCGGCCGCGGCCGTAGCTGCCGGTGTAGTAGTAGTGCCCGGGCGAGCCGTCGTCGCAGCGGTAGTCGGGCACGATCACGCCGTTCTGGTCCGCGCAGTAGGTCTGCTGCTGGCGTCCGCATGCCGCCAGCCCGCCCGTCGTCGCCAGCGCCGCGAGCGCGAGGTAGCTTCGGCCTAGCGGTACGGACTTGGAACGCCTCATCGTCTGCCCCCTCGGGTGTGCCTTAGCACGGTAAATGACCTTCGCTACGAGCGCGAGCGATCGACCGGTCTCCGACACCGCCCTGAAGGTCGATTTTCGCCGGTCCTCAGCTGGAAGCATTGTCCCTTGTAGGGCAAAACCTAAAGCCATTAGGCTGTACCGCATGGTACGAGCCGGATTGTCCCGCGCACAGGTGTGCACCGCCGCGCTCGAGCTGGCCGACGAGGTGGGCATCGACCACGTGACGATGACCGCCCTCGCGCGGCGGCTCGGCGTGGCGGTGCCCAGCCTCTACGAGCACGTCCGCGGCGTGCCGGACCTGCTCGACGCGGTCGCCGGCCAGGCCACGAACGAGCTGGCCGACCGGCTGGGCGAGGCGCTGCAGGGCCGGGCCGGCCGCGACGCCCTGTTCGCCTACGCGACCGCGCTGCGCACCTGGGTCCTGGCCCACCCGGGCCGCTACGCGGCGACCGTCCGGCCGCTGACCGACCCCGCCGGCGCCGCGGCCCAGGCCCGCATCGTCGCCGGCTGCGCGACCCTGCTGCGCGGCTACGGCCTGCAGGACACTCGCGCCGTCGACGCGGTCCGGTTCGTCTACAGCACCATGCACGGCTTCATCCACCTGGAGACCGACGGCGGCTTCCACCACGCCCGCAACCTCGACACCAGCTGGTCGCTGATCCTCGACGCGATCGACCGGGCCCTGTCCACCTGGCCGCCGGCATGAGGACCTGGCTGATCACGGCAGCTCCAGCGGCCTCGGCCGCGAACGGGTCCTGGCCACCGCCCGTGACCTGTCGTCCGTGCGGGACCTCGTCGCCCTGGCCCCGGACCGAATGGCCGCGCACCCAGTTCGAGACGAACCTGTTCGGCGCGCTGGCCCTGACCCCCGCCATGCGCGCGGCCGGCACCGGCTGGATCGCGCGGATGTCCCCGCTGGTCGGCGTGGTCCCGGGCCCGGGCGGCGCCGCGTACGTGGGCAGCAAGACCGCCCTGGACGCGATGTCGGAGTCCCTGGCCGGCGAGATGGCCCCGTTCGGCATCCGGGTCCTGATCGTGGAGCCGGGCGGGCACGCCGAGGCCCGCGGCTTCGGCTCCGGCACCGCGTTCGCCTGAACTACACTGCCGCCATGCTCGAGACCGTCGTTCCCGGCGTGTACGCGTGGGTCCAGCCTGACGGCACCTGGTGGGTCAACAACGCGGGCGCGGTCGTCGGCGGCGACGACGTGTTCGTGGTCGACACGTGCGCGACCGAGGCCCGCACCCGCCGCTTCCTCGCCGCCGTCGACGAGGCCGCGGGCGGCCGGCCGGTGCGCATGGCGGTCAACACGCACCAGCACGGCGACCACACGTACGGCAACAGCCTCCTGCCCCGCGCGAGCGTGCTCATCGGGCACGAGCTGATGCGGGAGGCGCTGCGGACCGACCCGATCATCGACGGCTGCCCGCCGTTCTGGGAGCCGGTGCCGGACTGGGGTGACGTGACCCGGCGGGTGCCGGACGTGGCGGTGCGGGACTCGCTGACCGTGCACGCCGGGCCGACGCGGATCGAGCTGCTGCACCCCGGCGGGCCGGCCCACACCACCGGCGACCTGGTCGCCTGGCTGCCCGAGCAGCGGGTGCTCTTCACCGGTGATCTCGTCTTCAGCGGGCTCACGCCGCTGGTGTTCATGGGCTCGGTCGAGGGCGCGATGCGGGCGCTGGACTGGATGGCGGCGCTGGAACCCGAGCACCTCGTGCCGGGGCACGGGCCGCTGCTGCACGGCGGCCCGGCGATCGGCGAGGCGTTCGGCAAGCTCCGGCGGTACTGCCAACTCGTGCTTGACCACGTGAAACCCGGCCTGTCGCCACTGGCGGCCGCCCACGACTGCGACCTGGGCGAATTCGCGGCGTGGGCCGACGCGGAGCGGATCGTGCTGAACCTGCACCGGGCCTATGCCTCGCGCTTCGGCACCGAGATGGATCTCGTCGCCGCGCTGCGGGACGCCGTCACCTGGCGCGGCGGCCCGATGCCGACCTCAGTCTAGTTTCTCCTACCGCGCGCGGACGGTGAGCAGGCCGGCCAGGTCGACGTCCGCGGGGCGGCCGCCGTAGCCCGAGTCGGCGATGAGGCGGGCGCCGAGGACCGCGCTCCAAAAGGTGCGGACCTCGACCGCGGGCGGGCGGTCGAGCGTCCAGGCGCGGCGGTCCAGCTGCGTGACGAGGTAGTGCTCGGCCTGGCGGAACAGCACCGCCAGATACATCTGCGCGGCCGGGTGCAGCTCCGGGCGGTCCCGCGCGATCGACATCGCCTGGACGGCGGGCGGGATCGACGGCAGGGCCAGGGCGGTGCGGGCCAGGGCGATGCGGAACGTCTCCGGGGTGCGGCGGCGCCGGCCCACGTCCTCCAGCCGCGAGGCCTCGCGCAGCAGCGTGGACAGGGCCGCGTGGACGAACAGCGCGTCCTTCGAGCCGAAGTAGTACGTGATCTGGTGCGGGTAGGCCTGGGCGGCCTGCGCGATCGCGGCCACGCTCACCCCCGCCAGGCCCCGCTCGGCGAAGAGGCCGGCCGCACACCCGAGGATCCGCGCGCGGGTGCGGCGGCCCCGCGCGCGGGCCGGCTCGCTGATGGACATGTCATATTTGTATGCGATACAAGTATGGGGAGGCAATCGACCGAGGGAGGGCGCTGCGTGGGCGCAGACGTGGTCGTCACGGGGATGGGGGCGCTCTCGCCGCTGGGCGGGGACGTGGACTCGCTGTGGCAGGGCCTGCTGGCGGGCCGGTCCGGCATCCGGCGGATCGACGATCTGCTGCCGCCCGGGGTGCTGGACGAGCTGCCGGTGCGGATCGGGGCCACGATGGCCGTCCCGCCGGACACGCAACTGACCCGGGTGCAGGCGCGGCGGATGGACCGGTGCGAGCAGGCGGCGGTCGTCGCGGCGCGGCAGGCGTGGGCGGACGCGGGCGCGCCGGAGGTCGACACCGAGCGGCTCGCGGTGGTGATCGGCACCGGGATCGGCGGCGTGTCGACGCTACTGGCCCAGGACGACCTGCTGGAGGAGAAGGGCCCGGGCAAGGTCTCGCCGCTGACCGTGCCGATGCTCATGCCCAACGGCCCGGCCGCGTGGGTGAGCATCGAGTTCGGCGCGCACGCGGGCGTCTACACCCCGGTGTCGGCCTGCGCGTCGGGCGCCGAGGCGATCGCGCTCGGGGCGCGGCTGATCCGCCTCGGCGAGGCCGACGTCGTCATCGCGGGCGGCTCGGAGGCGGCGATCACGCCGCTGACGCTCGCCGGGTTCGCGCAGGCGCGCACGCTGTCCAAGCGCAACGACGAGCCGGAGCGCGCCTCGCGGCCGTTCGACACCGACCGGGACGGCTTCGTGATGGGCGAGGGCGCCGGCATCGTGATCCTGGAGCGCGCCGAGCACGCGGCGGCCCGCGGCGCGCGCGTGCACGGGCGGCTGGCCGGCGTCGGGATAACGTCGGACGCGTATCACATCACCGGCCCCGACCCGAGCGGCGCCGGGCAGGTGCGCGCGATCCGCCGGGCCGTGGCCGACGCGGGCCTGCAGCCGTCCGACGTCGCCCACGTCAACTGCCACGCCACCTCGACCGTCGTCGGCGACGCCGGTGAGGCGGCGGCGATCCGGCAGGCACTCGGCGGCGACGTCGTGCTCACCGCCCCGAAGTCGGCGCTCGGACACCTGGTCGGGGCCGCGGGCGCCGTGGAGAGCATCGTCACGCTGCTGTCGGTGACGCAGGGGGTCGTCCCGGCCACGCTGAACCTGGAGCACAAGGACCCCGACGTCACCCTGGACGTGGTCACGGGCGAGCCCCGCCGGCTCGCGATGACCGCCGCGGTGTGCAACTCCTTCGGCTTCGGCGGCCTCAACGTGTCACTGCTGTTCACGGCGTAGGTCCGTACCCGGCTGGCGTGTGCCTCTTCCCGGGCTGGGGCTCGTTCTCTCGGCGCAGGACGTGCTCCCGGCCGGTGAGTGGGGTCGTCCTCGGCCCAGGGCTCGCCCCACGGCGTGGGGCCTGCTCTCGGCACAGGATGTGCTCCCGGCTGGCGGAGTCGTCCTCGGCCCAGGGCTCGCCCCACGGCGTGGGGGCTTACTCTCGGCGCAGGGCGTACTCGCGGGTGGTGCGGGGCTGTTCGCGGCGTAGGGCTTGATACGGCGTGCGTAGGGCTTGATACGGCGTGGGGCTTGGTCACGCCGTCCGGCTGCTCTCGATGTAGACAATGGGATTCCGGTCCGGTGCCGCTTCCGCCCTCTGGCACCTTACCCGGCCCCACCTAATCGACCTTGCCGATCCGCCGGAGCGCGACCAGGCCGTCACCTAATGTACCTGGCTCTGCTCCTCAAGCTCGGCGAGCTTGACGGTGCACAGCCCGCCGCGCTCCGACTGCACGTCCGTCACCGTCAGCTGGGTGCCGGGGGCGAGGATGTACTCCTCCTCGCCCGTGAAGGCGGAGAAGTCGCGGATGCCGACCGCCCGCAGCGGTGTCACCTCGAACAGGGTTCGCTTGCCGCGCCCGCCCATGAACGCCTTGGCCACGCCGAGCTCGGACGTGCACGAGGAGACGCCCCACCAGGTGACCGTCTGCCCGACAGGGTACTGCGCCCGCAGATCCAGCCGCACCCCGCGCCACAGCGGCTCGCGTCGTGCGGGCAGGCGGGACACGGCGGAGAAGAGCAGGCGGAGGTACGGCAGATACGGCACGATCCGCCCGCGGTCGGGGTCGCGCAGGGTGGCGTTGATCTGGCGGTAGAACGCGGACTCGCAGGTGTACAGATACAGCGCGGCCACCTCGTCGGCGCTCAGGGCCGCGGTCTCGGCCTGCTTCTGGCCGAACGCGTGGGACGCCTCGACGTGCCAGTCCAGCCCGCGCAGCACGCCGGCGGCGGGGGCGATCGCGGCGCGGAAGTCCATGAGCGGGGTGTCGAAGACGCCGCTGATCGCGGGCAGGGCGAGGCCCTCGTCCTTGACGCTCTCCAGCCGCTCCAGGTACAGCTTGTGCAGCTCCATCGTGGAGGCGATGAACGCGCCCATGCGCTCGGCCGCCGGGTCCTGCTGTGCGTTCCAGCCCGTGCTCGGCAGCCAGTCGATCTCGTCGGCGCCCAGCGAGCGCAGCGCCTCGTTGACGGTCGCGAAGTGCTCGTTGTCGCAGAAGATGTCGCCCTGCGCGGCCGGGTTCGGATGGTCGATGTGGCGGACCTCGACGGCGGGGTACTTCTTCTGCAGCCGCTGCACCAGGCTCTTGAGGCTCCGGGCGTGCGCGCCCCACCAGGCGAAGACGACCCCGCGGTCCTCCTCCGGCGCGCTCTGCTTGGCCCGCAGGATCTCCTCGACGAGCCGCTCCACGACCGGCCGCCAGAAGCCGGTGTGCTGGTCGGTGCCGATCGCCCCGTCGGCGCTCGCGGTCAGCGAGGCGTTGAGCAGCAGCACGCCCTGCGTGAGCATCGAGGAGAACCACTCGGGCGGCTGCACCGTGTCGTGCTGCTTGAGCAGCGCGCGGATGTCGGCGATCGGGGTCTTCTTCGGGATGCCGTACTTCCACATCGCCGCGGCCTTGATGATGCACCGGATGCTCACCACCCGCCCGAACTGGCTGTCCGACCAGTCGTGGAAGGTGTTGTCGAACATCGCGATGCCGGTGGCGCTCTCCGGCCGCGGATACGGGTTCTGGCCGAAGACCACGACCTTCCACTTGTGCGGCGGGTTGGGCTTGAGCGCCTGGAACGTCAGCTCGCGCACCGGCACGATCTGGGGGCTGCGCTTCGGGCCGATGAACTGCTCGGCGTTGTACTGCGCCTCGATGACCGGCTTCAGCAGCGGCAGCCACGGCTCGCCGCCGCCGTCGAACAGCTCGGCAAGGCCCAACGGGTCTTCAGTGTCAGTCATTACGCCCTCCCCCGGCTCCACTGTGGACCGTATCGGCGCCTGGTCTGGGTCGGCTACCGCGGGAGCACGCCGAGCCAGACTAGGCGTGTACCTTTCGGGGCTTACGCGTGGGGTATGTCTGACGGAGGGACTGCGATGACGCAACTACGGGTTGTGCTCAGTGACATCAACGCGAAGGTCGTACAGGCCTGGATATCGGCCTTCGCCGACACGCCCGAGGTCGAGATCGTGAAGGGCTCGATCATCAACCAGCAGGTCGACGCCTGGGTGTCGCCGACCAACTCGCACGGCCTGATGAGCGGCGGCGTCGACGCGGTCATCCTGCGCCACCTGGGGCCGGGCATCCAGCTGCGGGTGCAGCACGCGATCCGGGACGAGTTCAAGGGCGTGCTGCCGGTCGGCGCGGCCGTGTGCGTGCCGTCGGGGGCGGCGAACCCGAAGTACCTCATCTCGACGCCGACGATGTACCACCAGACGGAAAACGTGCGCGAGACGCTGAACGTGGCCCTGGCCTGCGCCGCCGCGTTCCAGGCGATCCACATGCAGAACGAGCGCGAGCCGGGCAGCATCGCCTCGGTCGCGCTCGTCGGCATGGGCGCCGCGACCGGCAAGGTGCCGCCGCAGGTGTGCGCCAATCTGATGTGGGCCGGCTACACGCTGTTCGGCGAGAGCGCGTTCGACGACTACGCCGAACTGACCGCCACGGTGAGCGAGCAGCTGGGCGACATCGAGACCCGCCCGGCCACGGCCCGGGTGCGGATCGTTCCCCCCGCCGCCCGCCGCCGGCGGTAAGTGTTTCGTAGCGACCATCCGGGTCACCGCCGGCGCGAGCCAGATCAACGGATGGACGGCCAGTACCGCGCTGCCCGCTGATTTCGCCTTCGAGGGGCCCGGCCGAGCGTCGGCCGGGCCCTTCCGCGCCGGGGCGGGCGACGTGTGCGTCACAGCCGGGCGGCGACGGCGGAGCGCAGTTCGGGCAGCCGGTCGTGCAGCAGCCCGGGGCACTGCGTGGTGTTGAAGTCCTTGTGGCCGTAGATCTCGCTCGCCGGGATGCCGTACTGCCGGCAGGTGAACGCGCAGAACGCGATCAGGCTGTTCCACAGGGCGGCCGGCGGCTGCTCGGTGAGGTACGTGCCCTCGTTCTCGATCCCGATCGCCTGGTCGTTCTGGCCCACGCAGTGCGCGCCCTGCACCATGGTCTGGCCGTGCAGGAGCGCGTACAGGCTGCCGTTGCGCCCCTCGGTCAGCCAGCCGCCGCGGCTGTTGGTGAAGTGCTGGCCACTGTCGGTCCAGCCGTTGGTGTCCATGTGCAGGTTCTGGATGTCGCGCGAGTTCGCGAACGCGTGCGCCTGCGAGTAGTCGGTGGAGTTGGCCATCGCGGTGTGGTGCACGATGATCTTGTTTGGTCGATGCTGATCGATGGTGAGCGGCCCCGACGGCGGACGTGCGCCCCAGGCGCCGCAGCTGGCGATCGAGGGCTGCTCGAGCGCCGCGCTCGCGGGGAGGGCCGGGGCGAGCAGCACGCCGGCGCCGCCGAGCAGGACGGCACGACGGGTCAGATGGGCCATGGTGCCAACTTTCCAAACCCATAGAGCTTCGTAAAATTCTGGCAACGCGGCACACTACGCCTGCTCAACAGGGGGTGTCTATAGACAGACTCCTATTGAAAATTTCCGACACCCATGAGCTAATCGGCGAAGTTCCTTGACACACCCCCACCAGGAGGCACCGTGTCCCATCGATGGCTCGGCGCGCTCGCCATGGCGGCCGCCCTGGTCACCACCGCACTCATCGGCACCCCGGCGCAGGCGGCCACCGTGACGTACGGCCAGGACGTTTCCGGCCACCAGGGCAACGTGAACTGGTCGGCGCAGTGGAACGCCGGCTCGCGGTTCGCCTACATCAAGGCGACCGAGGGCACGTACTACACCAACCCGTACTTCGCCCAGCAGTACAACGGCTCCTACAACATCGGCATGATTCGCGGCTCGTACCACTTCGCGATCCCCAACGGTGGCGGCGGCGCGGCCCAGGCCGACTACTTCATCGCCCACGGCGGCGGCTGGTCCAAGGACGGCAAGACGCTGCCCGGCGCCCTGGACATCGAGTACAACCCGTACGGCGCGACCTGCTACGGGCTGTCGCAGTCGGGCATGGTGAGCTGGATCCAGGCGTTCCTGAACCAGTACCACACGCGCACCGGCCGCTGGGCGACCATCTACACCACCACGGACTGGTGGGTCACGTGCACCGGCAACTACAGCGGGTTCTGGGCCAACTCGCCGCTGTGGCTGGCCCGGTACAGCAGCAGCCCCGGCACCCTCCCGGCGGGCGCGCCGACGTGGTCCTTCTGGCAGTACTCCAGCAGCGGCCCCTTCGCCGGCGACTCCAACCAGTGGAACGGCACCCTGGACCGCCTCAAGGTCCTGGCCTGCAACGGCACCTGCTGACCCGCGCCACCCTCCCACTCCGCCGGCAGCGTCCGGCGGAGTGGGACCCGGCGCGACCTGATCAGTTTTCGAGAGGCCGTCCGACCTGCGGATCTCTAGCATTGAGGGCATCCGGACCCCAGAGATGCAGGAGGACGAGCTCCAATGGCGAGCACGAAGAAGGCCACGGCGACCGACGGCTTCACCGCTGAGGAGCGGGCCGCGATCAAGGAGCGCGCCGCGGAGCTGCGCACCAGCAAGAGCCGCGCCTCGAAGGCGGAGAAGGCCGCGGAGGAAGCCGCCGCCGTACTCGAGAAGATCGCCGAGATGCCCGGCCCGGACCGCGCCATGGCGCAGCGGGTCCACGCCGTCATCATGGCCGCCGCCCCGCAGCTCGCGCCGAAACTGTGGTACGGCATGCCCGCCTACGCCAACGCCGGCAAGACGATCTGCTTCTTCCAGCCCGCCCAGAAGTTCAAGACGCGCTACGCGACCCTGGGCTTCAACCAGGACGCCCAACTCGACGACGGCAACCTGTGGCCGGTCGCCTACGCGCTCAAGGAACTGACCCCGGCCGACGAGACGAGCATCGCCGAGCTCATCAAGCGGGCGGTCGGCTGATCGAAGCCACCGCTATCCGAGGTACGGGCGACCGCCGCCGGTAAGGTAGTGCTCGATTCGCATGCGCATGGAGCGGTGCATCACGAGACCACCGACAACGCCCGGCGCGACCCACGCGACCTCGCGCGACTCGTCGCTCGGCGTCGGCTCGCCACCGAGCGGCCGGGCGGTGTAGACAACGGAGAACTCCTGGCGGACCTCGTTGTCCGGAACATAGAGGATGACGTGCCGCGGGTCGGTGTAGATGCCCACCAGCCCGGTAACCTCGACGTGGATTCCGGTCTCCTCGAAGGTCTCCCGCACCGCACAGCCGGTCAACGACTCACCGGGCTCCATCGCCCCGCCCGGCAGCGACCAGTTGTCGTTGTCCGCACGGTGAATCAGCAACAACTCGCCGGCGTCGTTGACCACCACGGCATTGGCGGACGGCACGATCCTGCCCACCACCGGAGCATTGGGATCGTCAAAGAAGTCAATGCGTCGAGCCACCCGAGAACCTCGCTTCCACCGAGCCGAACGGTGTCCTGTCGCCTCCCAACGCTAGGCCGCGACGCGGCGCCTCCGCGACATCCGCCGCCCGGCACCTGGCCAGCGGGCAGGTCCTTGCCGGTACCGCCGTGCGACTCGCCCTGCTGCCCCCGTAGGCTGCCGAGCCATGCGGATGGTGTTCACGGCGGTGCCCGACGATGTGTTCTATCCCGCCCAGGAACGTCTTGCCGCCGCCGTCGAGCGGTGGGCCCGCAAGCAGCGCCGCGATGTGGATCCGTTCGTGATCGAAGCGCTGGTCGAGCACCGCTGGGCGGACGGCGACGGCCTGCTGTGCCGGTGGCAGCCGGAGGATCTGCGTGAGGCGTTGTGCGACTGGTTTCCGCGCCGGGTCAACCTGACGGCGCAGGAGACCTCCGCACTGCTGGCGAGCGTCCACACGTTCGTCGACTTCCTGTTCGCCGAGGACCTGGCGGATGCACGCTGTGCCGAGCCCCCGACGCTGCACGCGCTGATCGACGAGGTCGCGGCCGAGGTGGCGGCCGCGATGCGCGACGAGGGCCGGTACGGCCCGGCGAAGTTCTGGACCATGCGAATGCTCGCGGCCGGGGTCGACATCGACGATCCGCAGCAGACCCAACGTTACATCGACGACCTCCACGCCGGCCGGATCGAGGTGGACCAGCGCCTCCTCGATCGGGTGATGGCCAACCACGAGCACGCCATGGGCAACGACCGGCCGCCACCGGTACCACCCGCGGATGTGCCCACCGATGCCGAGACCGCGGCGCTCGCGGCATCATCGGTGATGCTCGGCCGGATCCGTGGCTTCGCCGACTGGGTCGGCGCCGGCCGTCCACTGACGACGACGGGCCGGTTGCCGCTCGCCGACGCGGCCGAGCTGATCCCGATGCTCGGCCTTGCCGACGAGCTCGATCCGGTGATCGGCGACAAGGTGTCCAAGACCCGCAGCACCGACGAGCTGTACGAGACCTCGGTCGTGTTCGCCTGGGCCAAGGCGGCCCGCGTGGTCCGGGTCGTCAAGGGCAGGCTCCTGCCGGTCAAGGTGGCCGCGCGGCTGCTCGCCGATCCCGCCGCGCTCGCTCACCGGGCCTTCGAGGCCTTCTTCGGCCTCCGTGAAGCGGTCTGCCCCGCCGGCTATGCGGCATCGGTCATCGGCTGGCGCTTCGAGGAGGCGACCTTCGCGCTCGGCATGGCACTGTACGTCGCCCGCGAGCCGGTCAGCGTGCGGGAACTCGGCGACCTCGCGTTCGCGGTCGCGGGCGAGGCGGCCTTCATCGACACCGAGGCACCCGACGCCCGGCCCCTGCGGCACGCGTGCGACGACGACCTCGCCGCCCTGCTCGAACAGCTCGCCCTGCTCGGCGTGGTCGAACTCCAGCCTGGCCACGCCGCGCTCTCGCCACTCGGCTTCGCCCTCTTCGCCGATCATCTGCGCCGGCAGGGCGTCACCGTCCCCACGCTGGAGAACCTGCTCACCGAGACCGCCGAGGTCGTCATCGCCCACGCGGCCGACGCGCCACCCGCGGTCGGCGACGCCCTCCTCGACCGCTGGCGCCAGGCCGACCCGGGCATCGCCACGAAGGAACTCCTCGCGCTGGCCGCCCGAACCGACGACCCCAACCACCGCAGGCTCGCCGAGACGTACGCCCGCGCGACGGACCGCGCACCGGCCCGAAAGCTCCACAGCATCGGCGAACGCCGCCCCCGACGACCGAACCGGCGCGGCCCACGCTGATCCCGGCCGTCCTCAACCGCTTACGAAGGGATCGAGGCGATCAGCTCGTCGACGTCGAGTTCCGCGGAGGCATACGGAACGGGAATGCGCTCCCCCTGAAGATACTCGACCCGCGACCGATAGCCCGTCGAGATCGGTCCGGAGTGCTCGTAGATCGCTTCCTGGGTGATCACCCAGGAGACGGGATAGCCGGCCCGGCCGTAGAGCTTGGCTTTGACATTGAGATCTTGGATTGTGGTCTCGTCGGCGACCTCAATCACGAGCAGCACGTCAGCAGCATTCCAGACTGACAGCCTCGTCCCGATCGTCCCGATCGGCTCCGCATCAGCCCGACGGACCCAGCAGTCAGGATCTGGAAGCGACCCTCCGGTTGGCAGTGTCGCGGTCGTCACCCGCACCCCGGCTCGCGGCAGCAGTGCAAGCAGCTGGCCAACAGTGTCGCCGTGCCAAGAACCGACTACTACTGGCCAGATCTCTCCTTCGACGAACTCCGCCCGGTGGTCGAAAGCCTTGGCTTCCCAGGCGCGCACGAACTCGCTTTGGCTCCATCGGTAAGCGAGCTCGGACTGGGTCATGAGCCGAAGCCTAGCAACCGGCGTGACCTGCGGCTCGACTCCGCAACCGAGAGCAGTGCCGGCATCGCCTGCATATTCCAGCGTTTGCGGCCCGCTCGGCATCCTTTGCCGACACCGGCTTGCGGTGGCGAGGTTGTGGCCCTAACATCTTCACCACGAGCTACGGATACCCGAACACAGAAGCGGCGGCCATCCCGACTTGACCGCAGGACGACCGCCGCACCACCTGTTGCTACATCTACACCGATCGTGACCTTATGACTCGGACGCTGCCCGATAGAGCGGACACGTTGGGGGCCACTGCGCACGAGCGGCGACATCTGGCTGCTACTACAGCCAGATGATCCAGGCACAGACAGCGAGTGCTGCGAGTGCGGGGAGTGCTGCGCTCAGCACCGCAATTCCTCCTTGGGGTTAAGTGTGCTGGATCATGAAAGCGGCCCGCCGCACCACAACACAACGTGACCGAAGCATCGTGATCAATTTGTGATGACTTCGGGTAAATCGTCAGACTAATGGCGAATTTAACTTTGTGCACATGCGCACAGAGTTCGGGCCACATGTGCGGATTTCGGCCAGGGACGGCGTCCACCACTGCCGGTACAGTCACGTACAGATCGAGAGACGGCACTCCCTGTCACATCGATGTCGCCGGTGTGCGCGTCCTCGCGGGACTGTCACTGGAGGCCGTGATGCCCGACGAAATCGCGCTCGCCATCGCTACCACGCTCGCTACCAAAGGCGCCGAGGCGGTCGTCGCCGAAGGCCGGACCGCCCTCGCCGCGCTTGCCGGGATGATCCGCGACCGGTTCCGCCGCGGCAGCCGCGAGGCCGACGCCCTGCGGGAGGCGGTCGCCCGTCCGGAGGACCGGGAGCGGCAGCTCGTCCTGGCCGAGCTGCTCGGCCGGGCGCTGGCCGACGACCCGCGGTTCGCCGGACGCGTGCTCGCCCAGTGGCGCGCCGTCCAGGAGGAGTTGACGCTCGAGCGCGGCGCGGTGATCAACCACTTCAGCGGCGCCGCGGACAAGGTCGTCCAGGCCAGGGACGTCCACGGCGACATCACCCTCTGACGTGTACGGCGAACCGCCCCCACCGGCGTCGAACGACCTCTCCGGCACCGTCCTGGGCCCCGCCGTGCAGGCCGGCTCCATCCGCGACGTGCACATCCACCAGCCGGCGGCCTCCGCACCGATACCACGCCAGCTGCCGCCGCCGGCCGCCCACTTCACCAGCCGGGCCGGCACGCTCGCGCACCTCGACGCGCTGCTCGACGGCGGCGGCCGGACGCTCATCGTGCTGACCGGGCCGGGCGGCGTGGGCAAGACCGCGCTCGCGCTGCACTGGGCGCACAGCGTCCGGCGGCGGTTCGTGGACGGTCAGCTCCACGTCGACCTCGAAGGGTTCGGCGCCGCCGAGCCGGTCGACGTCGCCGACGCGCTCGGCGCGTTCCTCCGGGCGCTCGGCGTCGCGCCCGGCGGCATTCCCGCCATGGTGGCCGAGCAGGCCGCGCTGTATCGCACGCTCACCGCCGAGCGGTCGTTGCTGGTGCTGCTCGACAACGCGTTCTCGGCCGCCCAGGTCCGGCTGCTGATTCCCGCGTCCGCGACGAGCACGGTAGTGCTCACCAGCCGGCGCCGGTTGTCGGAGCTGGTTGCCGACGGTGCGCATCTCGTCGAGGTGTCACCGCTGCCGACCCGTGACTCGGTGGAGCTGCTCGCCCGGACCGTGGGGCCCGGGCGCGTCGCCCGGGAGCCTCAAGAGACCGAACGGCTGGCCGAGATCTGCGGTGGGCTGCCGCTCGCGCTGTGTGTGGCGGCGGCCCGGCTGGCGGCTCGGCCGATGCTCTCCGTCCGCAACGTGGCCGACGAACTCGCCGACGAGGCGACGCGGCTGACCGGGGTCGGCGTGGCGGAAGACCGCACGGTACAAGCGGCCTTCGACGTCTCGTACCGCCACCTCGACCCGGGTGCGGCCGCGCTGTACCGGCGGCTGGCCCTGCACCCCGGCACCGAGTTCGGGCCGGGCGTGGTCCGCGCCGTCGCCACCGCGATCGACCCGGCGACCGCGCACCGGTCGATCGAGCCGTTGCTCCAGGCCAGCCTGCTGCAGGAGATCGACGAGGAGCGGTTCCGCTACCACGATCTGGTCCGGCTGCACGCCCGGTTGAAGGCCGACCTGGACGAGCCGCGCGACGAGCTGCGTACGGCGGTCCTGACGCAGGTCGAGTGGTACCACGCGGCGGCGCGGCGGGCCGACGCGGTGCTGACCCCGTACCGGCGGCGCCCCGCATACACGCCGGTGACCGGACCGGCGGGCCTGCCGCGCTTCGACGCCCGCGAAAGGGCCCTGACCTGGCTGGAGCGTGAGCGGGTCAACGTGGTGACGGCCGGGCAGGTCGCGCTGGAACTCCCCCACGCGGAGCTGGCCTGGCACCTGTGCGACGTACTGTGGCCGCTGCTGCTGTTGCTCAAACCGCCGCTGCGGGACCGATTCGAGATCCACCGCCGGGGCGTGGCCGCGGCGCGGCTGTGGGGCGACGCCTGGGCCGAGGCCGTGATGCTGACCCGGCTCGGCCGGGTCTGCACGAGGCTGGGCGACGCCGCGGCCGCCGAATCGAACCTGCACGCCGCGATCCGGCTGTACGAAACCGCGGGCGATGCGAAGGGACGGCTCGACGCGCAGGAGGGGCTCGCCTCCGCATACCTCGCGGCGGGCCGGGTCGGGCCGGCCGTACACCTGCTGGAGGAGGTCCTCGCCGGAAGCCGCCGGCTCGGTGAACCGCATTCCATCGGTCTGGCGCTGATCACGCTGGGCACGGCGCTGCCGAAGGCCGGCCGGGCGGCGCAGGCCCTGCCGCTGCTCAGAGAGGCCCGGGCCGTGTTCGACGGGTTGACTCACGTCGACCCGTACAACGGGGTCCGCGCGACGGCGGGGCTCGCCGGTGCGCTGCTCGCCGTCGGTGACCCGGCCGCCGCGGAGGAGGCCGCGACCGAGGCCGCGCAGCGGATGCGCGCCCTCGGCGCGGTGCACGAGGAAGCGGAGGCAACGGTACTGCTCGGTCGCATCGCGCGACGGCGCGGTGACGTCGCCGCGGCCCGGCGCCACTATCTGGCGGCGATCGAGCTGTTCGCCGCCGCGGGATCGCCCCGGGCGTCGGAGGTCGGCGACGAACTACGCCGCTCAGGCGAGCCGGGATAGGCCGTCAGCGGGCCGGGCCGAGGAACCGCGGGGCCGGGACCGGCTCGGGCCGTCGGTGCTGCCCCGGCACACGCAGCCGCAGCAACCGATACATGGCGCGCCGGATCTGCGGGCCGGCCTGACCGGGCCGGGACGTCAGCGCGGCGGCGACGGCCGGTGCGTCGAGCGGGCCGGCCTCGCGTACCTGTGGCAGGAGTGGCCGGCCGGGGTCCAGCCGGGCGGCCGCCGCGGCAACCAGGTCGTGCGCGGAGCCCGGTGCGGTCGCGGGCCGGCGGCCACCGACGTAGAGCAGCGGCCGCCCGATCGCCGCGGCGTATACGGTGACCGACCCGTGATCGCCGATCACGCAGTCGGCCGCGATCACCAGGCTGCGCCAGTCAGCGGTCGGATCCAGCAGGAGCAGACCGGCCTCGCGGCAGTCCCGAAGCCATGCCGACACCTGCCGGCGGCCGTGGGCGCCCCAGATGGCCGGGTGCAGCATGGCGGCCACACGGTACCCGGCCGGCAGCTGGTCGAGCAGTCGCGGGAGCAGATCCGGCGTGCCGCCGAAGAGCCCGTCACCGCCCCAGGTGGAACTGACCACGACCAGCCGGTGGTCGTCGCTGAGGCCCATGGCGTCGCGGTACCGCCGGCGCAGTGGCAGGCTCACGACCAGCCGGTCGAAGCACGGGTCACCGGCGAGCACCGCGACGTCGAGGGCTTCCGGGCACTGCCGGCTCAGCACCGCACGCTCGTTCTCGTGCGCCAGGATGAGCGCGGACGCCAGGACCCGGCCGTCGCGCGTGAGCCGTGCGGCGTCCAGCCCGTAGACGACGGGGTCCGCGAGGACCGGACCGCCGGACCGGCGGGGACGGGAGCGTTTCCCGCGCCCGGCGCCGTGCGCCGTCACCACGATCGGAGCGTGCAGCTCGTGCAGCCCGCCGTAGGCCGCGGCGACCGCCAGGTCGAAGCGGTGCCGGGTCGCCTGTTCCCACGGCAGGACGCAGGCGCCCAGCTCCGCCAAAACCTGCGGCACCGCGTGATTGAATACGTCGGGCGCGACCGTGAAAACGACTTGAATGCGTGAATCACATTCAATTTGGTCGACGATGTCGAGCAGTCGGTGGCTGGTTGCGAGCGTGTGCACCACGACGAGTACATAGCGACACCCAGATCGAGTACTCCATGCGTCAGAGTCAATACTCATCGGCATTCTGAGCCAGCCTTGCGCGATCATGTGAACAACCCCCTCAGCGATCTTCGCGGTAGAGGAAGCGTGCGGTTCACCGATTGCCTGACCCATTGATCCGCACCTTGCAACCCGCTTGCCGACAGGCTGGACGGCGCGGTGTCAGATCTCCGTCTATCTGCACACCGGCTTGTTGCGCCGCACCGCGCGGGAACACACTGAATGCGACCGCAGGGGTGCGATTGGGGGCAGCTGCATGGACTTCGTGATCCTCGGGCCCACGGCGCTGAAGGTCGACGGGCGACGCATTCCGCTCGGGGCCGCGAAGCAGCGCGGCATGCTGGCGGTACTGTTGTATTACGCCGGAGAAAACGTTCGGATCGACACGATAACCGAATTCCTCTGGTCGGATCACGGCCAGACCGATCACCGGACGAATATGTACGCGCTGGCCAGCAGAATCCGTGCCGCACTGCACCGGGTGGGCCTCGGCCACGCGTTGCTGCGCTCGCCGAGCACCAGCGCCTACCGGCTCGACGTCGACCCCGGGCTGGTTGATTTTCATCGGTTCCGGCGACTCGTGTCCGCCGGCCGCGCCGCCGCCGAACGGCGCGATTTCACAGCCGCATCGCAACTGCTCGGCGACGCGGTTGCCCTGTGGCAGGACGAGCCACTCGCGGACCTGCGTACCGCGCCGGCCGAACACCTTCGCGAAACCATGGGCAACACGCTGCTGGAGGCCCGCAAGCTGCTGGCGACGAACCGGTTGCGGCTCGGACAGCATCATCGGGCCCTCGTCGAGCTCGAGCCGCTCATGGGCGCCGACGACGTCGACGAGACACTCGCCCAGCTCTGGATGGATGCGTTGTGCGCGGCCGGCCGCGACCACGAGGCGCGCAAGTACTTTCACGCGTTCCGGCGCCGGTTCCGCCGGCTGATGCGCGCAGAGCCCGCCGTCGCGCTGCCACCGGCGACGCCCGGCGCAGGCGAGCGCGCCACCGTGGTCGTACATTCCTTGCCGCCGGCGAGCACCGCTGCGCCCAGACAGCTGCCCAAGGACGTCAGCGACTTCACCGGGCGGGAGCCGCTGCTGGCCGCCATCGACACGCTGGTCCAGCCGGACGGCACCGGCGTGGTGGCGCTCAGCGGCATGCCGGGCGTCGGCAAGACCAGCCTTGCGGTCCACTGGGCCCACCGCCACCGGCATCGCTTCCCGGACGGGCAGCTCTTTCTGGACGCGAACGCCTACGGGCCGACCGCACCGGTCGACCCCGAAGACGCGCTCGGGCGCTTCCTCGAGGCCCTGGACGTGCCGGCCGATCGGATGCCGGCCGGCCTGGACCGGCGAAGGAACCGGTTCAACCAGTTGCTCGCGGGCCGGCGGCTGCTCGTCGTGCTCGACAATGTCCGCGACTCCCGCCAGGTACGACCGTTGATCCCCAGCGCCGCCGAGTGCCTCACCGTGATCACGAGCCGGAACCGGCTGCGCGGCCTGACCGTCCGCGAGGGGGTGCCCAGCATCACCGTTCCGCCGTTGCCGGACACCGACGCGTTCGCGTTGCTGCGCCGGACCGTCGGTGCCGAGCGGGCCGACGCGGAACCGGGCCCGGTCGGCGCGCTGGCCCGGCTGTCCTGCGGGCACCCGCTGGCACTGCGCATCATCGGCGAGCACGTCGCCGAGCGGCCCCGGGCGGCCATCGCCGACCTGGTCGACGAGCTCACCGCCCGCCTGCTGGACGCGGACGGGGAGGACGACGAGGAGGCGAGCCTGCGGACCATGTTCGCGTGGTCCTATCAGGCGCTCGTCCCGGAAGCGGCCCGCCTCTTCCGGATGCTCGGCCTGTACCCCGGTACGAGCATCGGACCCGAGGCGTCGGCGGCGCTGCTCGGCACCGGCGTCGCACCGGCGGAGGCCCTGCTCGACATCCTGGCGAGAATGTGCCTGATCAACCACGACACGGCCCGCCGGTACCGGCTGCACGACCTGCTGCGCCGGTTCGCCGCCGATCGGGCCGGCGAGGACGACCCGCAGGTGCGCACCGACGCCTTGCGGCGGCTGCTGGACTGGTCGCTGCTGAGCGGCGTCAACGCGGTGGCGGTCCTGGCGCCCGACCGGCAACCGGTGCCCGACCTCCCCAAGGCGACCACGGTCCGGCCGCAGACGTTCACCGGCGACACCGACGCCATGGCCTGGTGCGAGGTGGAGCGGGAGAACCTCGCCGCCGTCGGCCTGTGGGCCGGGCGGCACGGCTTCGACCGGCATGCGTGGCAACTGCCCGAGATTCTGGTGGAGCCGTTCCAGCGGCGTGGGCACCAGGAGGAGATGCTTCCCCTGCTCAAGTCCGCCCTCGCCGCGGCCGAGCGCGACGGGCACCACGTCGCCCAGGTCGGCACGCTCAACAACATCGGCACCGCGTACTTCGCGCTGCACGACCATGCGAATGCGGCGGCCAGCATCGAGCAGGCGCTGCGGCTGGCCCGCCGGATCGGCTTCGCCGAGGCGGAGGCGGCGTGCCTGCACAACCTCGCGACGGTGCACCTCAGCGACGGCGACGCCGCGCTCGCCGCTCGTATCCACCGCGACGTGGTCGCCGTCTGCCGTGCTACCGGCAACCCGATGGGCGAGGCGTCGGCGCTGCACAGGCTCGGCGACGCGTTGCGCCAGCTGGGTGAGCACCACGAGGCGGCCGCCCACTACCGCGCCGCGCTGGGCCTGCGTGAGCGCACCGGTTCACTGCGCGGGCAGGGCGCGATCCACCGCGCGCTCGCCATGCTGTACCTGGACCTCGACCGCCCCGACCGGGCGCTCGGCCACGGCGAGCGCGCGCTGGACATCCACGGCGGCACCCGGGACGATCCGGGCCTCTGCGATGCGCTCATCACCATGGCCGACATCCATCGCCGGCTCGCACGGCCCGACGAGGCGCTGCGCGACGCCGAGCAAGCGACCGCGCTGAGCCTCGATCTGGCCGACACCCGCCGCCGGTGCCATGCCCTGGCCGTCCTGACCGACGCCCTCACCGCGTCGGGCGACGAGGCGCTCGCAGCCTGCCGCCGCGCGGAGGCGCTGGCGCTCATCGAGGAGATCGACGATCCGCAGATGCGCCCGACCCGGGACCGGCTCCTCGCGGCGCGGCACCCGGCCGGCGTGGGCCGGGGTGAAGGGGCGGCGAGCACGTCCGAATCCCCGGCCCCGTCAGGGCTCGCGGTAGCCGACGTCGTCCCGCTCGGCGGGAAGGTCTCCTGTGACTGAGCGCGTTAGATGGCGAAGTTCGCCGCCGACGCGGTGCAGCCAGTCCCGGGTGCGGGCCGCCACGTCGCGACGGGTACCAGCGGGCCGAAGTCGATCGGCAACGTCGTCCAGCGGGTCCACATCCAGGCAGGGCAGGGGCGGCGGGCCGAACGCGGCGTCCGTCAGCGGAGTGATCATCCAGATTGTCGTCATGGTCGAGGCGGATTGCGTCATCGCAGGAGCGGGGCGAGGCCGTCGAGGAGGCGCTGGAGGCCGAACTCGAAGAGCATGTCCAGGTTCCAGACCCCGTCGTCGGCGGCGATGAAGCGGGCCATCAGCGGGAGCCGCCCGTCGGCCAGGACCGTGCCGATCCGTTCTTCCTGGGCCTGCATCCACTGGGTGTCGGTCAGGCCGCTGTCCTGCTCGGCCTGTGCCTCCTCGGCCAGGTTCACCGCCGTGCCGCGCACGTAGTTGGCCACCGTCACCGCTGCCGTGAACTGTGCGTTCAGGTCGAGTCCGCGCCCGTCCAGGGCCCGCATCGTCCACTCGGTGTGGGCCATGGCGTGCGGGGCCGGCAGCGGCCGGGTGAAGGAGACCGCCTGGGCCAGCCAGGTGTGCCGGCGGTACATCGCCCACTGGAGCTGGGCGATGGCCTCGATGCAGGCCCGCCAGCCGTCGCGGTCCGGGTTGAGGCCGGGCGGCGGATTGTCGCCCATGACCTTGTCGATCATGAGCAGCACCAGCTCTTCGCGATCGGCCACGTGCCGATAGATCGACATCGTGGGGATGTCGAGCTGGCCGGCGAGCCGGCGCATCGACAGGCCGTGCAGGCCCTCGGCGTCGGCGATGGCCACGGCGGTGGCGACCACCTGCTCGCGGTCGGGGCCGGGTGCTCTACCCGCACCGGCCGCGGCGACCACGGTGCCGACGCCCCGCATCGGTTCGACGAGGCCCCGCTCGCGCAGGGTTGCCAGGACCTTCGTCGCGGTCGCCATCGCCACCCCGTACTCGGCCATGAGCTGCCGGGTCGACGGAATCCTCGCTCCGGGCGCGAACTCGCCAGAGGTGATCCGGTCGGCGAGATCGGCGGCGATCCGGCGGTACGGCGGGTCCTCCACAACAGCCTCCCGTGCACTAGAGCAGTCACGGTACCCCGAGGACGAATCCGGGGGACAGCCTCACTATCACCGGTACTAGTGCACTCATACGCTGTACGACATGACTGAATGTCGTTCGTCTGCCACCGCCGGGCGGGTATTCATCGACGGCACCGAGCCCACCACCACCGGGGCGCCGCGATGACGAAGTTCCGCCGACGGCGGGTCGGCTTCGTGTTCCAGGACTACAACCTGCCGCTGCGGCTGGCCGGGCCGCGGGCCGACGGCAAGCGGGTCCGGGAGGTGCTCGCCCTTCTACCCTCGGGCGTCGACCAGTACGGCCGCACCGTGGTCATGGCGACCCACAACCCGGTCGCGGCCTCGTACGCCGGCACCGTGGTCTCGCGAGGCTCGACGCCATGAATGTGCTCCGACCCGACCGGCAGGGCCATGTCCTGGATGTGGCCGCCGAGAACAACGACGACGCCCGGATCACCGTTGTGGACGCGTTGCGCGGGATTGCGCTGCTGCTCATCCTGCTGGTCAACGTGTGGTACTTCAGCTCCGGATATGAGTTCCAACTGGTCGACGATCCGGCGTACGGTGCGCTCGACCGGCTGGTCGCAGGTGCGGTGGAACTGCTGTTCGCGATGAAGGCGTACCTGCTGTTCTCATTCCTGTTCGGCTACAGCTTCACCCTGCAACTCGACTCGGCGGCCCGGCGTGGGGCGGCCTTCGGCCGGTCGTTCCTGCGCCGGCTGTCCGGGTTGTTCGTGCTCGGGGCGCTGCACGCGGTGCTGCTGTTCCACGGCGACATCCTCACCACGTACGCACTGCTCGGTCTCGTACTGTTCGCCGTCCGGCGGATCGAGCCGCGCACCGCCCTGTTCGCGGCGGCGGTCATCGTGGGCGTGATCGCGTTCGTGGTCGGTCTGGCCGCGGTGCTCGGTGCCGCGGTGGTCCCGGACGAGGCCGCCGCGATCGCCGCCGGTGCGCGTTCGACGGAGGCCCTCCGCGGTGGATTCGGTGATGTCGTCCTGGAACACCTGCGCTCGTTGCCGGCGATGCTCGGCGCACTTGCCGTGCAGGGGCCGTTGGCCTTCGCCGCGTTCCTCGTCGGTCTCGCCGCCGGCAAGCACCGGATGCTCGCCGACGTGCACACCCACGAGGCCTTGCTGCGCCGATGCGAGCGGGTCGGCTACCCGGTCGGTCTGGCCGGCGCCACCTTGTTCGCGATCGGCGGCGGCACGGCGAACCTGACCGGGCTGATGGTCAGCATCGTCACCGCGCCGTTGCTCGCGGCGGCCTACGCCGCGACCCTGCTGCGGCTGTTCACCCGGCGGCCGCGCGTCGCGGCCGCCCTGGCGCCCGCGGGACGCATGGCGCTGACGAACTATCTGGGCCAGTCGCTCATCTGCGTGCTCGTCTTCACCGGCGCCGGGCTGGGCCTGGCCGGCCACACCTCGCCGGCGCGGACGCTGCTCATCGCACTGACGATCGTTGTGGTGCAGGTGGCGGCCAGCTCGTGGTGGATGCGGCGCTTCCGGTACGGCCCCGTCGAATGGGCGTTGCGCGCGTGGACCCACAGCAGGCGGCCTGCCATACGGCGATAGGCCCGACAGCTCACAACCAGCTGCGCGCTGCCGGACGGCGACCTTCATCGACCGGCCGGCAGCGCGCGGCGTCCAGGTGTGCGGCCGTCACGCCGGCTCTGCTTCCGCAAGCGCTTGGCCCACCTGCTGCGCTGGTCAAACTGGCGCCGATGCGACCAGGCCGCCGCCCGGCGCGCGCACTATCGCCGCAGACCCGCTACAGGACCGGGCGGCCGAACCGGGCAGTATTGGGTGCGTCGTCCGCACCAGGTCGCGCGGCGTGCGCCACCGCGATCCGGCCCGACTATCGCGTATCGCCGGGGCGGTCAACGATGATCATCTTTGCGTAGATGATCTGGCGGTAGACGTCTCCTCGGTGGATGACGGCGTCACCGTCGTCACCGTGGGTCACGTGGTCCTTGATCGCGACCATCCGCTCGCCGATGAACTGGTAGGTCTGCTTGTCGAACAGCAGCTCCTGCGACAGATAGCCCTCGATGATCCGGCCGAGACCGACCGCCGGTCGTCCGTCGATGTTCACCGCGTCGGGGTTGACCGTCATCTCGGGCTTCCGTGCCAGGTGCCGGAAGATCGCCGCTTGCACGTTCGGCGGCACCACGTACTGGCCGATGAACGCATCCAGGTTGACGCCCATCGACCCGGGCCCGGGCACGCCGTCCGGAATCGTGTCCGGGTCGGTCATCGAGGTGATCGTCGACCAGGCGATCCGGTCGAAGAAATCGCCGCCCTCCCCGCGCTTCGTCACCACGAGCCGGCCATCCCGGTAGCTCGCCCTGGTCTGCCCGTCGACGCTGTTCCACTCCTGGATCTTGCGAGTCTCGCCCTGGCCGGGCCGGATCGGGTCGTTCGGGTGCTGGTTCTCGTAGGCCGGCTTGTTGCGCAGCTCGAGCGTCTCGATGTACATGAACTGGTCGGGCCGCGGGTCGGTCCACGGCCGGCGCTCGGCCGTCCAGGCGGCATTCTCCAAATACTCGGCGGCGCTGGCCGGGCGGGCGAACGGCAGGACGGCGCTCGTCGCCGGCGCGGCCTTCGGCGCCGGCGCATGGTCGTCGCCCCTTGTCACCGCCACGGCGGCGACGACCGCGGCGGCGGCCGCCACGGCGACCCCGGCGGTAATCGCGAAACGGATGCGGTGTCGCCGGTCCTTGCTGGTCACTCGCGGCTCCCTCGACGACATCCGCTGCTGGAGGGCCGCGCGGGCCCGGTTCTCCGCCGCCTGGCTGGGGACGTCGTCGGGCCCGAACGCCTCATGCAGTACACCCGTCACGTCCATCACTCACTCACCTCGATCTCGGCGCCGAGCGCCTGCCGCATCTCCTGTCGCGCCCGGTGCAACCGGGACCTGGCCGTACCGGCGGGAATGTCCAGCGCCGCCGCGGCCTCCTGCTGGGTGAGCCCCGCCCACGCCACGAGCAGCAGCACCGCTCGGACGGGCTCGGGCAGCCGCCGTAACGCGTGGGCGAGCCGGCCGCGCACGGCCATCGCGTCGAGCCGCCCGGCGACGGCGTCGGCGTGGTCGCCCGCTTCTTGCGGACCGGCGGCCTTGGCCAGGGCCCGGTAACGGCGCGTCTCGGCCCGCGCGTGGCGGGCGATGAGATTCGAGGCGATGCCGTACAGCCAGGGCCGCACGTCGGCGCGTGCGCTGTCGTAGCCGTGCCGCCGGTCGAACGCGATCAGGAACGTCTCCGACGCGACGTCCTCGGCCAGGTCGGGGCCGAGGCGGCGGGCCGCGTACGCGTAGATCTGCCGGTAGTGCCGGTCGAACACGGCGGTGAATCGCTCGGGCGCCCGTTTGGCCTGCTCGATGAGGTTGGCGTCGGCGTCCGGCCCTTGCGCCGTGCCGGGCTGTGTCACCACGACCAAGTCCGCCTCCTCCACGTCGTCCACAGGTGCATCACACCCATAGTTCGCCGCAGGCGGGGAAAGTGTTCGCTACGGCGGCCGGCACCGGGCGCCCTTGCGGGTCGACGGGCCGGCGGGTCGCCGGCTGGCAGACTTCTCGCCATGCCGAATGTGTACCCGACCGGTGTGGTCGTCCCGAGCGTCGAGGGCAGGCCCAGCACATCGGCGCTGGGGCGGGCCGTGGTGGCCGACGCGCTGCGCGGTGTCGATCCGGTCGGGGCGCGGGCCGCCGAGGCGTCGACCGACTGGCGCCACGACTACCTGGTGCACTTCCGGCGGCTTGTCGAGGCGGGGCTGCCGTCCCGCGACGCGGCGCTGAGGATCGCCCGCGACGGGCTCGCGTCGCTGCACGAGCGGATGCGGTACCGGGGAAAATCGGACGGTGGCGAGGAAGCCCTCGATGCCGCGTTCATTGCGGGTGGTCCCCCGCTTTCGACGGTGACCGTGACGGGACGGGCGGAGCCGGAGCGTGAGCTGATCGTACCGTACCGTGGCCGCCACCTCGCCGGTGCGGAGCTCGACCGCCAGCTCGGGCACTGGGTCGCCGCCGGTGCGATCGAGCGCTCCTGCGCCGACACGGTCAGGACCGTTGCCGCGAACCCCGGCTGGCTGTCGCTGCCGGGGCGGCGCGTCGTCGTCCTCGGCGCCGGCGCGGAGATGGGCCCGCTGTGGGCGCTGCTGCGCTGGGGTGCCGACGTGGTCGCCGTCGACCTGCCCCGGCCGGCGATCTGGCAGCGGCTGACCGACTTGGCCGAGCGGCACGCGGGCCGCCTCCACCTGCCGGTGGCCGGCGAGGAACGGGGCGCCGACCTGCTGCACGATCTCGGCCGGATCACCGAGTGGATCGAGGGCCTCGACGGTCGGCTCGTGCTCGGCAACTACGTCTATGCCGACGGGGCCCTCAACGTCCGGGTCGCGATGGCCGTCGACGCGCTCACCGTCCGCCTTCGGCAGCGCCGGCCCGACCTCGGGCTCGCGTTCCTGGCCACACCGACCGACGTGTTCGCCGTACCCGACGACGCCGTCGACGAGGCGAACCGGCGCTACGCGGCGGCGACCGGCATCGGGCGGTTCCGGCGGCCGCTGCGGGTGCTCAGCGCCGGCCGGCTGCTCACCCGCAACTACCCGCCCGGCCGCTATCCGGGGATCAACGACAGTCTGGTACCCCAGCAGGGCCCGAACTACGCCCTCGCGAAACGGCTGCAGCGCTGGCGGGCGGCCGAGGCCCGGGCCGCTGGTGTGCCGGTGTCGTTCGCGGTCGCACCGGCCACCCGCACCCGCAGTGTGGTGAAGAACCGCCTCCTGGCCGCCGCGTTCGCCGGCGCCCACCGGTTCGGCATCGAGGTCTTCGAGCCGGCGACCAGCAACACGCTCATGGCCGCGCTGCTCGTCCACGATCTCAACGCCGCTCGTCCGGTCCACGAGCACCCGTGGCAGGACGAGGCTTACGCGGCGGCCCACGGCGGGCTGTGGCGCCAGCCGTACTCCGCCCGCAGCGCCCTCGGCATCGCGGTCCTGATGGGCATCGGCGCCACCCGCAGCTGAAGCCGCCGATCGAGCGGCTCGTGATCATGCGCCTATGATGCTGAGGAGAATCGTTCGCAACCACCCCGGAATGGTCCGGGGTTGCCGGGGCAAGGCTTGGCCGGTGAGGCTGTCGATGACGGCGGTCGACCCGCCGGGGAAGAACCGCCGTTGGCATTCGGGCAATCACCGTGGCGCCGCGTCGCCGGGCTTCGCGGCCACACCCTGGCGGCCGAAGCGGAGCTCGTAATGCTGCTCGGCGTCCTGGGAATCCGGCTGAACCTGGTCGTGCAGCTCCTGCTGGCCATCCGCGAAGGGCTCGACCGCGCGACCAGGCCGTGGCTCTTCCTGCTCCTGCTGGCTTTGATGATTGTGGAGTCTGTAGTCGTGACGACCTGCGCGATGCGAGCGCGGAAGTTCACCGGGCTGGGGCTGGGCGGCGCCGACGTCGCGATCATCACCGTGCTCATCGGCGCCGAACGCTGGTACAGCGCACCGGATGACCGGGTGGGAACCTGGGTGGCATGGGGGTTCGGTGCCGGTGCGGTGGCGGCCGTCACGGCCGGCGCGGCGCTGCCACGGTGGTGGCACACGATCGCCGGTTGCCTCCTGATCGCCGGCGTCTACCTGACGGTCAGCATTCCGGGTGGCCAGACGTCCACCGCTGTCACCAACGCGGTCGGACTGGTGAGCTTCGCCGTGGTGTCACGACTGGTCGCGTCGTACCTGCGCCGGCTCGCCGCCCTCGCCGACCAGGCGCGGGCCGAGGCGGTGCTGGCGGCTCGGCGCTCCGAACTCGACAAGCACCGGCTCCTGCTCCACGACCAGGCCACCGTGCTGCGGCTGCTCAGCGAGCCGGTCACGGACCCGCGCCTGCTGGCGCTACTGCGGCGCCAGGCCGCAGCGGCCAGCCACGAGATCCGGTTCTTCCTCAGCGCCGAGCGCCGCGACCCGCCGATCGAGGACGGACCGGTGGACCTTCGCGACGTGATCACCGCGGCCGCGAATGAGTTCCGTGACCTGCCGATCACCCTGAACACGCAACTGGTCAGCGGAGTCGAGGTGCCCGACGGGCTCGCCACCGCCATCATGCGTGCGCTGCGCACCGTCCTGCTGAACGTCCGCGTCCACGCCGGGGCGCACGCCGTGACCGTACACGCCGACGCCGAGGCGGACGGCTGGGAGATCACGGTCGTCGACGACGGCGTGGGCTTCGACCCCGACCGCACGCCACTCGGATACGGGCTGTCCCACCAGGCCGGAGACCATCTGCGGCGCTGGGGCGTCACGACGGAGATCGACTCGGCGCCGGGCGACGGCACCCGGATAACCCTGCGTGTACCGACGAAAGGCACGAGCGATGGACCCGAGAACGCGCCGCGTCGCCGTCGTCGATGACGATACGGTCGTCCGCGAGGGGCTCCGCGTCCTGTTGTCCACGGTGGACGTCGTGGGGGCGTACGGAAGTCATGGGCAACTGCTGGACGCCGCGCCCGGGGTGGACGTGGTGGTACTCGACCTGAACCTCGACGGGCTCGGCACCGGAGGCGTACGCCATGGCGCGAACGCGGTGGCGGACGTGGCCGCGGCCGGCTACCGCGTGCTCATCTACACCAACGAGCATCGGCTCGCCGTCCTCGCCGGGTGCCTGAGCGCCGGCGCGAGCGGCATCGTGCACAAGACCGAGCCGTTGGAGCGGCTCAGCGAATCCGTACACGCCGTGCACCGGGGGGAGATCGTGATCACCTCGGCACTCGTGGGGCTGGCCGAACTGGCCCAGCGGCAGGGTGCCCTCCCATCGCTGAGTCCTCGGCAATGTCAGGTGCTGCGCGGCCGGTCGCGGGGCGAGAGCTACCGCAGGATCGCGCGCCGCCTGGACATCTCCGAGAAGGTCGCCCACGAGTACATGAGCATCGTGACGGCGCGGTTCGCCCAGTTCCTCAGGGACCACTCAGCCGCCGACCTCGAACGTCACCTCGGCCTCGGCCCCGGAGACCTGCTCGACTTCGACGGCTGAGCAGCGGACTGCCCTCCTACAAGGGCAGCGTGGCGAGATCCGCCGCGATGGCGGTCTTGAGGGCCGCGGGGTCGACTCGGTGCGCCTGCGAGTCGGTGTTCGCCTTGACTTCCACGAGTGCGACTCCCAGGTCGGCGGCGAAGTTGTAGATCGGCGACGCCCCGGAGGTCGAACACCAGGTCGCACGGGCCGCACCGGTCAGCGTTGCCGGTGAGCATGAGAACGCGGGTCCGCCGTCGTTGCCGAGGAAGAACAGGACGTGGTCGCGGTACCAGTCACCGGGCGGCAGGACCTGGACCTCCAGACTCGTCAGGTCGCTCAGCCCGTCAGCGGTGGCGGTGGAGTCGCCGGCACCCCAGCCGCATTCGGTGCCCGGGTACGAATCGAAGTTCTTGGACTGCCACTGCGCCTCCGAGGTCGGCATGGCGCCCGCGCGTGGCTCGTTGTAGGTATGGGTGAGCACCTCGCTGGTCCGCAGCAGCGCGGTCGTCTTGGTCATGATCGTCCCGCAGTCGAACTTGAGCTTCCTCGGCTGCGTGTCCGGCCCAGCGGCGGCCGTCGATGACCCGTCCACCTTGGGTGAGGCTGCGCCGCCCTCGGCGTCGTGTGCGGCGCAGCCGCCGGCACCGAGGAGTGCGAGAGCGGCGACGAGGGCGCGCAGGGCAGGGTGAGAGTGCTTCGACACGAGGTCACCGTAATCACCGGACGCCGGCACGAGCACCCGGAGAAATTCCCGGGTTGCGACAACCGTTCCTCGACCGGGAGTCAGGGGTAGTAGTCCTCCAGCCGCGCCGGCGTCAGCCCGGCCGCCTTGATGCCCTGCAGCGCGGCGATGAAGTCCTCGACGAACTGGTCCCGGAAATGCATGAGGATCACGTCGCCCGGCTGGACGACCTTGACCTCCTGATACCAGACGTTGCCCTGATTGACCGACTCCTTCCAGAAGAACACGGCCTTCAGCCCGCAGTCGTGCGCGGCCCGCAGCGTCGTCGCGTCCTTCTCACCGAACGGTGGCCGGAACAGCGTCGGCCGCCGGCCGTAGAGTTCGCCGAGCCGGTCGGCCGAGCCGCAGATCTCCTGCCGCTGCATGTCGTACGACAGGCCGGTCAGCTTGTTGTGGGTGATCGTGTGCGCCTCGATCACGGCGCCGAGGTCCTGCAGCGTCCGGAAGTACTCCGGATTGTCGCTGATGGCGTTGATCGTGAGGAACAGCGTCACCGGCACGTGCGCTTCCCGCAGCAGCTCGGCCGCCTTCGGATGCTTGACCCAGCCGTCGTCGATGGTGACGAACGCGACCCGCTGGTCGGTCGGCACCCGCGCGACCCACGGCAGGGCGCCGTCCTCGACGGCCGCGGCCGTACGGACGGCGGGTGGGGCCTTGTCGAACCGCGGCAAGCGGTCGGCGTAGACACCGGCGGACGGCGAGGCGCTCGGGGACCCCGACGCGCCCGGCCCGGCAACCGGCAATGCCGACGGATGGGCACCGGCGGGGAGCAGACGCGCGTCGCGAGCGCCGACGTCACGGTCCGCCACGACGAACGCGACCAGCAACAACGCGACCACCAGCAGGCGAACCCAGCGCACCTTGACGACACGGACGAGCATGCGCCGAGCGTAGGCAGAGGTGGACGTACCGTGAGCCGATGTCGAGGGCGAAACCGCGGGCGAACGCCACTCAGAGGAGCGCACTGAGCGGTGTCTACACCTCGACGATCGGCCAGTTCTTGCCGAGTACGGCCTCGATCTGCTGCGGAAGCGACGTATAGACCGCGACCGAGTGGCCGGCGGCGCTCAGCGCCGCGTGGCCGGCGCCGAGTCGGCCTGCCTTCGCCGCCATTCCCCCGATGATCGGCAGATCGTCCGGCCCGTTCACATTCGACTGCGGCTCGTCGATCAGCACGACCGGCAGCAGCCGAAGCACCCGCAGCATGTCGAACTCGTCGTCGAAGCTCAACGCCTGATACGCCTCGATCAGGCAAGTGCTCGGAACCGCCACGGCGAAGCTGTCCTCGGCCGCACGAAACAGCAGTTCGCCAACCCGGTCGACGCCGTGCACGTACGCCATCAACGCACCGCTGTCGAGAACCGCCTCGACGATCACCGCCGTGGCTGCCAGTCCGCCGGAAGAACGCCCTCGGACTTCAACCGTGCGATCGCCTCGTCGCGCACCTCGCGCGGCACGTGCAACTGCTCCCGCAGCGCGGCCGCCTCAGCAGGATCAGGGGCGAATCGTCGATGCCCGGCCCCGGTCAGCGCGTCCTGCATCCGCTCGACGAGCTGACGGCGCCGTAGCGCTTCGGCCACATATGCCGAAACCTGCCCCGCGGGCAGATCCTTCAGCGGACCCGCGACGTCCTCCGGAAGGGACACGGTGAGCCTGACCGTCGTCATACCGAACAGTCTACAACAGTATGAACATCGGCAGCGACCGGCTCTTGGCCTGCGACGGGCGGGTTCGTTGAGTCGGAGTACCGGCGGCTCCGGTGACGGGCGGAGCGAACCAGTGGATCAAGGTTTCGGGCGAGCCCGACGTCTCGTCCGCCGACCTCGAATGTGCCGCTCAGCCCGCCGGCGCCGACACGGGGCGAGGCGGCTGCGACGGCGCTGCCGCCGTAGTGCGCCACCAGTGGCGCGACGCCAGCGCGGCCAGCACGGCGCCGGCGGCGTTGACCAGGACGTCGTCCACGGAGGACACCCGGTCCAGGCGCAGGACGTATTGTGCGGTTTCGACCAGGACCGAGCAGCCTGCCCCGAGCGCCAGGATCCGCGGCACGGACGCCAGCGCCGCGAACCGCATCGGGGCGAAGAACCCCAGCGCCGCGAAGATCAACAGGTTGCCGAAGATCCCGAGCGGCCCCATCGTGAGCAGATCCCGCAGCGGTACCAGGCTCACCCGCCCGGCAACGGTGCCGGCCCCCAGGCCCGGCATCATGGTGATCCATACGAACGGCACCGTCCCGTAGACCATGCCCACCTCGGCCAGCGACATCCGCCACGCCGATGCGACGCCGACGGCACGCCGAGAGCGCGCCAGAGCCCACACCACCAGCGCGGCCAACGGCATCCCGACCAGCATCATGAGCAGCACACCGTTCTCCGTATCGAAGCAGCCGTGCCACCGCCCGGCCATGCACCTCGGAGCGGACATCATGAGCGGCCGCCACACGACGAACACGGCGCCCGCCACGCCGAGGATCGCCAGGCCGAGCAGCACGACCGTGCGCGTGCGGCGGGGCGGTGCGGACAGGGATGCGTCGCGGTTCATGCTCCCATTCAAAACGGAGCACTGTTGCGGGAGCGTATGCGTTTCCTACGCCCGCAATACCCAGCATCCCCAGCACCGTCATCCGGAGCCCGCAGCCGGCGGGCGACGCCGGCGGGCAACCGGTCCACGATCCAGCCCCGGCAAGCGGCGTTCGTGCCAGTCGGCCACCTGAACCGCCGTGGACGCGGGGTCATGATAGGCGATCATCCATGTATCCATGATCCACAGCAGGTTCTCCACCACCTCGCCGTGCAACATCCAGCACTCCGGCAAAGCCTCGCGAGCCGCCTCGTGCCGGATCAGCACACGCGCCACCCACGCAGTCAACTCGCCCAACATGACCACGGCCTGCTCGGCATCCGCCTCGAACCAACTACGCCGACACATACCAAACGCAGGAAGCCCAATTGACGGGTTCAATGTTCGTCCTCAGTGACGGCCCTTCTTTCGTCGCTTGACATTGGAAGGCCTTGAACGATTGGAAGATCGCGGTTTGGAACCGTCACCGACGGTTGCCGTCGCCACGCCGTCACTGGGCACCGGGTCCGCTTCTTCACTTGACTTCCATGTTGATGACATCGACTGCTGTGGGTCAACAAGCAGAGCCCGAAGTTTCCCGCGCGCAGCCGGCCACAGCCTCCCGTAGGGCAGAAGCTGCACACATCGGCCGAAGCACGCGATTCCTCCGGCGGTGAACGCGGCAGCAAACAGGCGTTCGCCAGAGACCAGCGCCAATGCAGCTATGACCAGGACAGCCAGCCCAAACACGGCCGCCGAAACGGCCCGACGGTCAATGAAGCGACGGAGCCGAGAAGGTGACCTGATCGACGAACCAATTGCCACCGAAACGCCAGGCGCAACCTCTCGCAGAGGGGTTCCCTGCTTGGGCGCACGCACATAGAAATAGTGAGCCGTCAGCCCAGCAAACGCAGTGGACAGGCCTTCTAACGGCTGTCCCACCAGCAGAAAAGCCGCCGCAAGGAGTGCGCATATCACCCTCATCGCACCTAGAACAACCAAACGGAGCCTCATACTGTCACGGACAGTTGCGAGACAACCAGCAATTCCGACCGGGCCGGCGATCAACAGCTGCGACGCGGACAACCAGTTGCCGCTGCCCAGCAACGTAGCACCATGCTGCAATGCCACGATGCCACCGCCGGCGAGAGCAGCGCCGAACAGCGTCCTCGTCGACTCACGGACACCAGCGACGACGAGAACTGCCGTTACTACAAGAAGGCTGGCGGCAATGGTCGTGGGAACAACCCACGTCCTTGGCCCCACCGCGGCGACAATTGCATTTCCTGCCGCTGCACACAGCAGGCCGACGCGGGCATACCGGACCATCGGCGCGCGTGACGGAAGACTTCGTAGCCACCCGGCGGCCGCTGCGGTCACACCACCAGCGAGCAGGGCAACAACACCCTTGTAGCGGTAGTCATTGCTCAAGACGTTGATCAGCATGCTTCCAACGGCGCCCATGAGCAGCGACGTCAACTGCGCCAGCCACGTTGGGCGCGTTGGTTCTTTAAGGGAAACCGGTCTCTGCTGAGCCACGGACACTATAGTGCCGTATGCACTCAACATCGTTGAGACTCAAATGCGCCCCAAAGGGCGAGTCGGGCGAATGCGGCGCAAGCCTGCAGTGGCCATTGTGGTGGTCTGCCCAACCTGCCGGCACGCGGCGGCCTCGGCCGTGAGTACTTGCCGGTCTGGCAAGTGTCGGCGCAGCCGGTGCCGTGCCCAAGCGCGGCACTGAGGGGTCGCGAGGTGGACCAGGTCTACTCGACGAGAACCCGCTGATCCGGAGCAAGCGACCGCCGAACACCCGCCTGTTCGACGACAACGTCGATCGGACCCGGATGACCGTTGCCCAGCAGAATCCTCACGAGCGACGGTAACCCGGCCGCGCGGACAACCAGCCACCGACAATAGCCGGGCCGACCGCCGCCGACGCCAGAATCTGTCATACCGGCCGACTAGACTGACCCCGAACGCGGCGAAAAAGGCAAGTGGGGCGAAGGCCACGGGTGCCCGTGCGGCGCTCAAGGTGATTGCCGCCCAGCCACCACCGCAGAGGACCGAAGGCCGACCGTGAGACTTGGTGGTGTGGCCACCAGAGCGCAGCCAGTGCCGGGCCAGCGCGGTATGGGGGTGCGGAGTGGAATCCCCCGTCCGCGCCGAAGGCGCGCAACGGCACAGTGGTGGAGCAGACGATGCGCCATACGAACAGCAAGGCCGCAAGCGGCGACCGCAACGGCCCCGACCGCCGTGGTGGGGGTGCTGGTGGCGAAGCCCATGCCGAGAACCCACAGGCTCCCGGCGAGCCGTCCCGAAGGGACGGCTCGCCGGGAGACCCGAAGACTGTGGGGCGGGCGGGACTCGAACCCGCGACCAAGGGATTATGAGTCCCCAGCTCTAACCTGCTGAGCTACCGCCCCAGGCGTCGCAAGCTTACCGAGCCGCGCAAGTCCAATGCCGCCCCGGACGGCGAGCTGACATGAAAAAGGCCTCCGAAGAGGCCCGTTCGGTGCTCCCGCGATAGGACTCGAACCTATAACCTGCCGGTTAACAGCCGGCTGCTCTGCCAATTGAGCTACGCGGGATCACTGTCTTCCTCTGTTCGAGGGCGACCGGGAAAGAGTACAGCACGACTCGGGGGCTCTGCGCCAGCGGGTATCCCCTCGCCGCGCGGGGACCACGCTTCGGGGGCCGAAGTTTGGCAAACCGGGGCAAGATCGATGTGTCGGGACGACGATGGACGGGTATGTCAACAGAGGCGGCGCAGCAGGCACCGGTGACCCCGCGCCGCCAGAAGGAGGTCGTCGCCATGCGCGGCAAGCTACTGTTCCTCGGCGGTCTGGCCGCGGGCTTTGTGCTCGGCGCCCGGGCGGGTCGGGAGAAGTATGAGGAGCTCAAGGCCACTGCTCTGAAGATCAGGGAGAGCCCGACGGTCCAGGAGGCCGCGGGCGTCGTCCAGGAGCAGGCGACGCGGCTGTACAGCGAGGGCAAGACCAAGGTTACCGACAAGCTGGCCAACAGCCGGTTCGCGGAGACCGAGATGGGTCAGCGCCTCCTGCACACGTCGCAGCCGCCCGCGATCGAGCGGGATCTGGCGACGAGCGGAGCGCCCAAGACTCCGTCGGCGGGCACGAATTTCTAGCGGTACACCCAATCGTGTGAGGCCGGTCTGGACCTTCCGCTACGACCCAGACAGAACCGCGCATAACCGAAATGTCGGATATGTCGCGGCGCGCCAGCGCCCGACATATCCGAACACGCCCCCGGCCCCCTACGAAAGGGACCGGGGGCGGGAACGATTCAGGACGACGACGAGAAGGCCGCGTCGAAGGCGGCCTCGGGAGCATCGAAGGCCAGCCGGCGCACGAACTGCACGGCCTCGGGCGCGCCGACCAGGCGGTCCATTCCCGCGTCCTCCCACTCGATCGAGAGCGGGCCCGCGTATCCGATCGCGTTGAGGGCGCGGAAGCAGTCCTCCCACGGCACGTCCCCGTGGCCGGTCGAGACGAAGTCCCAGCCGCGGCGCATGTCCGCCCACGGCAGGTGCGAGGACAGCCGGCCGCGGCGGCCGTCGCCGGTGCGGACCTTGGCGTCCTTGCAGTCGACGTGGTAGATGCGGTCGGCGAAGTCGAAGATGAAGTTCACCGGGTCGAGCTCCTGCCACACGAAGTGCGACGGGTCCCAGTTGAGACCGAAGGCCGGGCGGTGGCCGATGGCCTCCAGCGCGCGGCGGGTGGTCCAGTAGTCGTACGCGATCTCGCTCGGGTGGACCTCGTGGGCGAACTTGACCCCGACCTCGTCGAACACGTCGAGGATCGGGTTCCAGCGGTCCGCGAAGTCCTGGTAGCCGGCCTCGATCATCTCCGGCGGGACCGGCGGGAACATGGCCAGGGTGTGCCAGATCGACGAGCCCGTGAAGCCCACGACCACGTCGACGCCGAGCTTGCGGGCGGCCCGGGCGGTGTTCTTGATCTCCTCGGCGGCGCGCTGCCGTACGCCCTCGGGCGAGCCGTCGCCCCAGATGCGGGCCGGCAGGATGCCCTGGTGGCGCTGGTCGATCGGGTGGTCGCAGACGGCCTGGCCGACGAGGTGGTTGGAGATGGCCCAGACCTTGAGATTGTGCTTCGCGAGCGTCTCCAGCTTCCGGCCCACGTAGGAATCGTCGGCCAGGGCCTTGTCGACCTCGAAGTGGTCGCCCCAGCAGGCGATCTCGAGGCCGTCGTAGCCCCACTCGGACGCGAGGCGGCAGACCTCCTCGAACGGAAGGTCGGCCCACTGACCGGTGAAGAGCGTGATTGGACGCGCCATGCTGCTGTCCTCCGATGAAGGGGGTTCAGGCGCGAGGGAGACCTGTGAACAACGTGAACTCAAACACGAGTGGGTTGCGCCCCCACGCCGGCAATCCTAAAAGACCTGCATACAAAGCAAAAGAGGATCCCCGCCCGCCCGGACGGGCGCCACCGGGTTCCGGGCGGTGTCGGCGTCACCGGCCCGGAACGCGCTCGGCGGCCCGGAGACTGCCCGGGCGGGCGGGGCTCGAAGGAGTGGGGCGGTCGGCGTCTCGCCTTCTCCTCCGTCGTACCCGGCCGAAGCCGGGGTCAGCCGATGAGCGTGAACTCGTCGATGCCGAACAGCGACCTCGCGTACACGGCCCGGTTGGCCTTGCCGATGTAGTCGGCCCGCTGCCCGCCGGCCTGAACGAAAAGAGCCACCGAGCGGTCAGCGAACGCTCTGAGCGACAACGCGGTGTGGCCGAGGCCGGTGCGGAAGTCGATCGCCTTGCAGCAGGTGACGGGGCGGGCCGCCGTTCAGCGCGCCGCGGCGACGGTCTGGAATCGCACGAGATCGGGGGCGGCGTTCTGCGCGCACGAGGCAGCGAGGACCGCCGTAGCGGCGGCGAGCCACGAGCGGATGGTCATGGCAGTCTCCTCACGATCGACTCCCTCACGATCGATCTCGTCGGGTCGGGTCGGGTCGGGTCGGCGCGCGCCGCCGCGCTGTCATGGGGTACGACTTCTGCGGTTTTCCGGGGCCGGCGCGCTGCCTGGCTGGCACCGCGCCGGCGCCCCGGTTCTTGCTCTTCCCCGTCCCCGGCACCCCACCCGCGGGGCGCAACCGCGAATGGTCCCTCGCTGCCGGAGGCGGCGAAGAAGTCTCAGCCTCGAATGCCCAGCAGGTGCTCCGTGGCCAGTTGGTCGAGGCGCTCGAACGCCATGCCGCGGGCCGCGACCGCATCGACGTCGATCTCCTCGGCGCGCAGCTGCGCCAGGGACTCCCCCGGCAGCAGCGTCGGCACCGACAACTCGTCGACCCGGGCGGTGGCCAGGGCCGCGGACACCTCGGGGTCGTCGCGGAAGGCGCGGACCTTCTCACGCAGGATCAGGTAGTTGCGCATGCAGGCCGCCGCGGTGCTCCAGACGCCGTCGGCGTCCTCGGTGCGCGGCGGCTTGTAGTCGAAGTGGCGCGGGCCCGCGTACGCCGTCGGGTAGCCGGCGCTGTTCTCCAGCGCGTCGACGGTCCAGAACGCGCCGCGCAGGTTGCCCGCGCCGAAGCGCAGGTCCTGGTCGAAGCGCGGCCCGTGCTGGCCGTTGAGATCGACGTGGAACAGCTTGCCGTGCCACAGCGCCTGCGCGATGCCGTGCGCGAAGTTCAGCCCGGCCATCTCCTCGTGCCCGACCTCGGGGTTCAGCCCGACCCGGGACGGCTCGTCCAGCGTGGCGATCAGCGCGAGGGCGTGGCCGATGGTGGGCAGCAGGATGTCGCCGCGGGGCCCGTTGGGTTTCGGCTCGATCGCGAGCCTGATGTCGTACCCCTGCTCGCGAATGTACGCGCAGAGGGCGTTGATCGCCTCGCGGTAGCGGTCCAGCGCGGCCCGCATGAGCTTGCCGGCACCGGACTCGGCGCCCTCGCGCCCGCCCCACAGCACGTACGTGGGCGCACCGAGCTCGGCGGCGAGATCGATGTTGCGCAGGACCTTGCGCAGCGCGAAGCGGCGCACGGCGCGGTCGTTGGCGGTGAACGCGCCGTCCTTGAAGATCGGGTGGCCGAAGAGGTTCGTGGTCGCCATCGACACGACCAGGCCGGTGCCGTCCAGCGCGGCACGGAATCGGGTCACGGCCTTGTCCCGCTCGGTCTGATCGCTGCCGAAGGGGATCAGGTCGTCGTCGTGGAAGCTCACACCGTACGCCCCCAGGTCCGCCAGCCGGTGCACGGTCTCGACCGGGTCGAGCGCCGGGCGCGACGCCGGGCCGAAGACGTCCTGGGCCTGCCAGCCGACCGTCCAGAGCCCGAACGAGAACCGGTCCGCGGGCGTGGGGGCGTACGGATCGCTCACGCCATGGCCTCCGCTTCGCTCCGGCCCTGGCATTTGAAACTGAGCCTCTGGTGAGCGGCCACTCCGCCCAGTCTGGCTCGATGACGCTTCGCGCTGATCGACCCAGACCAGGCGCCGCTTCGCTCCGTACCGCTCACGACACACTCACCCACGAGGAGTCGGAGCGCGCCACCGCGTCGAGCACCAGCTGCACCTGCAGCGCGTCCTCGAACGACGGGCTCGGGTCAGCGCCGGTGGCGACGGCCTCGATGAAGTCGCGCATCTCGTGGGTGAAGGAGTGCTCGTAGCCGATGATGTGCCCCGGCGGCCACCAGGCCCCGAGGTACGGGTGCTCGCCCTCGGTCACCAGGATGCGGCTCCACCCCTGCTCGGCGGTGGGCCGGGTGGCGTCGAAGAACTCCAGCTCGTTGAGGCGTTCCAGGTCGAAGGCCAGGGAGCCGTGCTCCCCGTTGACCTCGACCCGTAGCCCGTTCCTGCGGCCGGTGGCGAACCGGGTCGCCTCGTAGCTGGCCACCGCACCCCCGTCGAGACGCGCGATGAACAGCGCCGCGTCGTCCACGGTGACCTCACCTGTGGCAGTACCGGTGGCCGAGCCGGACGCCGAGAGCCCGCTCGCGGCCTCCGGCAGGGGCCGCTCCTTGATGAATGTCTCGGTCAGCCCGGACACCCCGGTGATGCGCTGGCCGGTGACGTACTGCGTGAGATCGATGATGTGCGCGCCGATGTCGCCGAGCGCGCCCGAGCCGGCCAGCTCCTTGCGCAGCCGCCACACCAGCGGGAAGCTCGGATCGACGATCCAGTCCTGCAGGTAGGCGGCCCGGACGTGGCGGATCGCGCCGAGCCGGCCGGCCGCGATCAGGTTGTGCATGAGGCTGACGGCGGGGACCCGGCGGTAGTTGAACCCGCACGCCGAGCGCACGCCCACCGCCCGGGCCTTGGCCGCGGCGGCGACCATCGCCCGCGCCTCGTCGACCGTGTTGGCCAGCGGCTTCTCGCACAGCACGTGCTTGCCCGCCTCGAGCGCGGCGATGGCGATCTCGGCGTGGCTGTCGCCCGGGGTACACACGTCGATCACGTCGATGTCGTCCCGGGCGATCAGCTCGCGCCAGTCGGTCACCGCCTCGGCCCAGCCGAGCCGTCGCGCGGCGTCGGTCACCTTCGCCTCGTCGCGACCGCAGACGGCGACCATCGTCGCCCGTGCGGGCAGGTCGAAGACCCGGTTCACGGTGCGCCACGCCTGGGAGTGCGCGGCACCCATGAAGGCGTAGCCGACCATGCCGACGCGCAGCTCCCCGCTGCTGCCCTGACTGGACACTGGCGGTTCCTCTCCTAGAAAATCCGGTCTCACAAAATCCTGGTCAGGACTTGAAGCCCAGCGGCAGGTACTTGTCGACGTTGTCCTTGGTGATCGTCTCGGACTGCAGCACGATCTGCTTGGGTACCTGCAGCTCGACCAGGTCGCGCATGCCGTTGCCCTGGGCCGCGAGCCGGGCCAGGATGATCGCCGACGAGGCCATCGACGGCGGGTAGGTCACCGTCGCGACGAGCACGCTGTCGCCCGCCTTGATGTGGTCCATGGCGTCGCGGGAGCCCGCCCCGCCGACCAGGAAGAACTCCTTGCGCCCGGCCTGCTGGATCGCGGCGAGCACGCCGACGCCCTGGTCGTCGTCGTGGTTCCACACCGCGTCGAGCTTCGGCGCGGCCTGCAGCAGGTTCGCCGCGGCGGCCTGGCCGGTCTGCACCGTGAAGCCGGCCGGGACCCGGTGCTTCACCGACAGCCCGTACGTCTTGAGCGTGTCGGCGAAGCCCCGCGAGCGGTCCTTGGTCAGCGGCAGGTCGTCGATGCCGGGGATCTCGCCGATCACCGCGTCCGTCTTGCCCTTGAGCTTCTCGCCGATGTAGTGCCCGGCGGCCACGCCCATGCCGTAGTTGTCGCCCTTGATCAGGCAGAACGACGCGGCGGCGTCGGTGAACTCGCGGTCGAGGTTGATCACGATGATGCCCGAGTCCATGGCCTTCTTGCCGATCGCGGTGAGCTGGGCGCCGTCCTGCGGCAGCAGCACGATCGCGTCCGGCTTGCTGGCGATCAGCGACTCCAGCGCGGCGATCTGCGCCGGCGCGTCCTTACCGGCGTCGACGGGCTTGAGCGTGACGTCGGAGAACTTCGCCGCCTGGGCCTTGGCGTTGGCGGTGATGGCGCCGATCCAGCCGTGGTCGGCGGCCGGGGCGGAGAAACCGATGGTGACCGCCCGGCCGGGGGCCTGGCTGGCGGCGTTCTCCTTGGTGTTGGTCTGCGGCTCGCTGTCGTTGGTCTCGTTGGACGTGCAGCCGGCCAGCAGCGCGCCGGTGCCGAGCGCGGCCCCGCCGAGCAGCAGCCGGCGGCGGGAAACGTCGGGGAAGGTTGCGCTCATCACGACCTCCAGGTCGTCGGTGGGAGTTTTCGGGGGTGTACTTCCGGTGCTTTTGGGTGCACTGAGCAGCGCTGCCGTCCCGGCGTGGGCGGCGGCGTGCTGGCGTTGGGGTGTTATTTGGAAGCGGAAGCGGGGCGTCGCCGGAACGGGAACGACCCGACCCGGAACTGCTGGACGAGCACGGCGGCGACGATGATGCCGCCGTTGATGACCCGCTGGAGGTCCAGCGGCAGCAGGTTGACGATGAACAGGTTGGTGATCTGGCTGAAGATCAGCACGCCGAGCAGCGAGCCGACGATGGTGCCGCGGCCGCCGGTGAGCAGCGTGCCGCCGATGATCGCGGCGGCGATCGCGCTGAGCTCGTAGCCGTCGCCGTTGGTGTTGCTGCCGGACGTGGTCTGGGAGACCACCATGATGGCGGCGATGCCGCAGCACAGGCCCGACAGGACGTAGAGCAGCACGGTCTGCAGCCGGACGTTGATGCCGGCGAGGCGGGCCGCCTCGGCGTTGCCGCCGATGGCGACCGTGCGCCGGCCGAACGTGGTGCGGTTGAGCAGCACCCAGCCGAGTGCGGTGACGGCCAGGAAGATGATGACGATGTACGGCACGCCGAGGAGCTTGTCGGCGGCGAGGCTCTTGATGAACGGGTCCTTGATGATCTGCGTGTGCGAGCCGGAGATGTTCTGGGCCAGGCCCCGAGCGGAGACCATCATGGCGAGCGTCGCGATGAACGCCACCAGCCGCCCGTAGGCGATCAGGACCCCGTTGACCAGCCCGGCCCCGGCCCCGACGAGCAGCGCGGTGATGACCATGACGGCCGGGCCGTAGCTCTGGGTGGCCACCGTCGTACACCAGACGCTCGCCAGCGCCAGGATCGCGCCGACCGACAGGTCGATGCCGCCGCTGATGATCACGAAGGTCATGCCGACCGTGATCACGCCGATGCTGGAGGCCAGCGACAGCACCACGAGCTCGTTCTTCCACAGCTGCTCGACGTCCAGGAACACGTCCGGGCGGGTGATCGCGCCGATGATCAGCAGCAGGATCAGGACGCCGATCAGGGCCAGGTTGCGCTTGATGTTGTCGGCGCCGTCGCGGTTCCACCAGCCCGGCGCGGCGACGCGGGGCGGGTCGTGGACGTCGACCGGTTCGGTGGCGGTGCTCATGCGGCGGTCCCTTCGGGGGTGGTGCTCGTAAGGCTGGCCCCGTCGAGCAGCGAGCCGGCCATCACCAGGTCGAGCACGGTGTCTTCATCGAGTTCGCCGGCAGGCGCCTCGCGCACGATGCGGCCCTCGCGCATGACCAGCACGCGGTCGGAGAGGCCGAGCACCTCGGGCACCTCGCTGGATACGAGCAGTACGCCGACGCCGTCGTCGGCGAGGCGGCGGATCACCTGGTACAGCTCGGCCCGCGCGCCCACGTCGACGCCGCGGGTCGGCTCGTCGAGCAGCAGCAGCCGCGTGTCGCCGAGCAGCCAGCGCCCGACCACGACCTTCTGCTGGTTGCCGCCGGACAGCGTGCGCACCGGCCGGCGCACGTCCGCGGGGCGCAGGTCGAGGCCGCGGGTGATCTCCTCGGCCGCCTGCCGCTCGCGCCCGGAGTCGGTGAAGCCGGCGCGGGCGTACCGTGCGAAGCCGGCCAGCGTGACGTTGCGGTAGATCGGCTCGCCGAGCAGCAGTGCCTGGCTCTTGCGCTCCTCCGGCGCCATGCCGATCCCGGCGCGCACGGCGGCGCCGACGCTGCCCGGGCGCAGTCGGCGGCCGGCCAGCTCCACCGTCCCGGCGACGGGCCGGCGGGCGCCGTAGATGGACTCGAGCACCTCGGAGCGGCCGGAGCCGACCAGCCCGGTGATGCCCACGATCTCTCCGCCGTGGACGCTGAGCGAGACGTCGCTGAACCGCCCCGGCAGCGTGAGCCCCTCGACCCGAAGCAGCGGCTGGTCGCTGAACTCGCGCGACGCGGGCCGCTGCGGGAAGACGTACTCGATCGTGCGGCCGGTCATCCGGCTCACCAGCTCGCGGTTGGGGGTCGACTTCGCGTCGAGGTCGGCGGCCGTGGTCCGCCCGTCCTTGAGCACCGTGACCCGGTCGCCGATCTCGCGGATCTCGTCGAGGCGGTGCGAGATGTAGATGACCGCGATGCCCTGCGCGGTGAGCCCGCGCACGATCCGGAACAGGTTCTCGACCTCGTCGTGGGCCAGCACGGCGCTCGGCTCGTCCATGATCATCAGCCGCGCCTCGCGCGACAGCGCCCGGCCCATGCTCACGATCTGCTTCGCCGCGGCCGGCAGCTTGCCGACCTCGCGCCCCGCCGGGATCTCCGGGTGGCCGAGCCGCTTCAGGATCGCCTCCGCGCCCCGGCGCATCGTCCGGCGGCCGACGAAGCCGCCGCTGTTGGGCTCGTGCCCGAGGTACATGTTCTCGGCCACGCTCAGCCCGTCGACGAGGTCGAGCTCCTGGTAGATGGTGGCGATCCCGGCCTTCATGGCCGCCTGCGGGCCGCTGAAGGCGACCGGCTCGCCCAGCCACCGGATCTCACCGGAGTCCGGCGTGTGCGCCCCGGAGAGCACCTTGATCAGCGTCGACTTGCCGGCCCCGTTCTGCCCCAGCAGGCAGTGCACCTCGCCCGCGCGCACCTCGAGCTGGACGCCGTCCAGCGCGCGGACGCCGGGGAACGTCTTGACCACGTCCGTGAGCCGGAGCACCACGTCCGGCTGGGTCACGTCGGGTCGGGCCGGGGAGGATTCCGCCGGTGGTTCGGTCATGATGGCCGCCCATATGCGAGTTCGCTGGCCAGCACCGCGGCGCCGACGACGCCGGCGCGGGGGCCGAGCTCGGACAGGACGACCGGCAGGTTGCCGGTCGCCAGCGGCAGCGAGCGCCGGTACACCACGCTGCGGATCTCGGCGAGCAGGATGTGGCCGAGCCCGGCCAGCCCGCCGCCGATCACGATCATCGAGGGGTTGATGAAGCTGACCAACCCGGCCAGCACCCCGCCGACGCGCCGCCCGCCGTCGCGGATCAGCCGGATGCAGGTCACGTCGCCCTCGGCCGCCCCGTCGGCGACGTCCTTCGCCGTCACCGACCCGTTCGCGGCCAGCCGGTCCGCGAGCGCGGGCGAGGCCCCGCTGCGCGCCGCCGCCATGGCGTCCCGCGCGAGCGCACCGCCGCCGAACAGCGCCTCCAGGCAGCCGACGTTGCCGCACGAGCAGACCGGCCCGTGGCTGTCGACCTGGATGTGCCCTATGTCGCCGGCGCAGCCGTCGGTGCCGCGGTACACCTCGCCGTTGAGGTAGATCCCGCACCCGATGCCCGTCCCCACCTTCAGGAACAGCAGGTTGTCGACCGAGTGCGCGACACCGCCGTAGCGCTCGCCGATGCTCATGATGTTCACGTCGTTGTCCACGACCACGGGGCAGTTGTGCTCGCGGCCGAGCACCTCGCGCACCGGGAACCGGTCCCAGCCCGGCATGATCGGCGGCGACACCGGCACCCCGTCCCGGAAGCTCACCGGCCCCGGAACCCCGATCCCGATGGCGTTGAGCCGCTCGTACGCGCCCTCGGCCCGGAACTTGTGCAGGATCTCGTTGACCCGCTGGAGAATCGTCTTCGGCCCGGAGCGGATGTCCGCCGGCTCCCGGTATGCCGCCACCGGCTCCAGCCGCCCGTCCGTGATCTCCACGTCGACCGAGCTCGCCCCGAGGTCGACCGCGGCGAAGCGCAGCCCCGGGTTGAGCTCGACCAGCGTGGAGCGCCGCCCGCCCCGGCTCGCCGCCGGCCCGGCCTCCCGGATCAGCCCGGTCGCGACCAGCGCGTCCAGGTCCGCCAGGAGCCGGGGCCGCGGCACCTCGAGCCGATCCGCCAGCTCGGCCCGCGACAGCGCCCCGGTGTCCCGCAACAGCCGGAGCAGGCGCGACTGAACCGGGCTGTCAATGGCGCTGACCGTGTTCATCGGGCACCCCCTCATCAGGTCGCAGGGCCAGGACGCACCGCGACATGCGGCTACACCACCACACCGCCCAAACGCCCCTGGTTGCCGGGGCGTGTGGGCGGCGTTACACCCGTGTTGCGTCGAGACTTTAGGCGGCTATCCCACCCGCCGTCTAGAGCTTCTGGCGCCCGTTACCAAACTTTTGCTGATTCCAACGGAAGTTCCGACGCTATCAAAAATTGCCGCGTTTCGGCAGCTCAGAGCCGCCACGCCGACAGCATCCAGGCCCGCCAAATGCGGTCAAACCACCCACAGAAACTTCTCCGCCGGCCGGGCCGACCCACCGACCGTGAGCGCTCCCATACACACCGACCCCATCGCTTCGACCGATCCGGCCTTGATCCGGTCAGCTTCCCGATCGTCCGACGCCCGGCTCGTGCCGATCGGCATCCTCCCCACGCTGCGACCGGAGCGACGCCGGCCTTGGTCCGGCCCGATCGGTCCCGGATCAGGTCAGCAGCAGCCTCCCCAGCCGGCGGCTGGCGAACCAGAGGCCGGCGACCGCGAGCCCGACCAGATAGAGCGCATGCCACCCCAACCCCCACGCGGGCGAGCCCGTGCACAGCCCCCGCACGAGCGCCACCCCGTGATACAGCGGCGTGAGCTCGACCAGCAGCCGGGCCGCGAGCGGATAGCTGTCCGGCGGCGCGAACGTCCCGCTGAACAGGAACAGCCCGAACTGCGCGACGTTGACGTAGTCGAAGTCCTGCCACGACCGCAGCAGCGTCGACAGCGCCATGCCCAGCCCGCCGAACGCGATCCCGACCAGCATCGTCGCCGGGAAGGCGACCAGCGCCCACAGCGTCGTGGTCAGCCCCAGCCCGGCCATCACGGCCAGGAACGCCGCCGAGTAGAACGCGCCGCGCACCATCGCCCAGACCAGCTCGCCCGACGCCAGCTGCACGGGCGTCACGGGCGTGGCGAGCGTCGCGTCGTAGAGCTTCATGAACTTCAACTTCCCGTAGAAGTTCATGACCGTCTCCGCCATCGCCCCGTTCATGCTGGAGGCGGCGAGCATCGCGGGCGCGACGAACTGTGCATACGACACGAGCCGCCCGTCCTGCAGCGGCACGTCGCCCACCAGCCGCCCGACCCCGACGCCGATCGAGAGCAGATACAGCAGCGGCTCGGCGAAGCCCGACAGCAGCACCATCCAGTACGTCACATGCCGCGCCGCCGCCAGGTTACGCCCCACCACCGACAGCGCCCCGCCCGAGTCCCGCGCGACCCGCCCGTACACCATCGCCGTGACCATCAGCCCACTCCCCCGACCGGCCCCGCGAACCGCCCCACCGGCCGCCCGCAGCCCGAGACCGCGACCATCAGCCCACTCCCCTCACCGGCCCGGAAGGCCGCCCCATCGACCGCCGCCGGGCCCGAGATCGCCACCATCGGCCGCCTGTCGATCGACCGGCCGTGAACCGTGCGCGCCGGCATCAGTCCTCCAACCGGCGCGTGAAACCCCGGCGCGCCAGGGCGTATCCCGCCGCGACATACGCCACCAGCACCCCGGCGTGCACCCAGGCGCCCCACGCCGTCGCCGTGCCCAGCGTCGCCGCGCGGCAGAGCTCGACGCCGTGCCACAGCGGCGACGCGTAGGCCAGGACCCGCGCCGGCGCCGGCAGCCCGCCGACCGGGAAGAACACCCCGGCGAACAGCGACATCGGGACGACCACCAGGCGGAACAGGACCGCGAAATACCCGTCACTGTCGACCGCCGCCGCGAACGCGAACGTCGGCGCGGCGAACGCGAGCCCGACCAGCACCGCCGCCAGCGGAGTGGCCACCGCCCACCACGAGTGCACCGCGCCGAAGAGCAGCATGACCAGCAGGAACGCCACCCCGGCGATCGCCACCCGCAGCGCCACGAACAGCAGGTGCCCCCGCGCGATCGCGGCCGCCGTCAAGGGCGAGGCGCGCATCGCGTGATACACCTTGATCCAGTTGAACATCGAGAACACCGGCCACGTCGAGTCGGCGACCGCCACCTGCAGCGCGGTCGAGGCGAGCAGCCCCGGCCCGATCCAGTCCAGATACGGCGCGCCGAGGCCGGACGATCGCTCATCGACATAGCCGCCGACCGTGAAGCCCATGGCGACCAGGAACATCGCCGGCAGTGCGAACGTGCCGAACACCGACGCGCGCCACACGCGCCGATACGCGACCAGGTGATATTCCAGCGCGGCGAGCGTGCCCATCGCTCACTCCACCAGCGTCCGGCCGGTCAGGTGCAGGAACACGTCCTCCAGCGACCCGCGCCGCACCAGGGTGCTCGCCGGGGCGAGGCCGCGGGCGGCGATCTCGGCGAGCGCCGCGTCGCCGTCGTCGGTGTAGACCAGCACGCGGTCCGGCAGCACTTCGATGCGCTCCCCGACGCCGTCGAGCTTGCCGGAGGCGTCCTGCGCCGGCTCGGCGCCGAAGCGCACCTCGACCACCTCCCGGGTGGAGTGGCGCTCGATGAGCTCCCGGGGCGAGCCCTCCGCCACGATCCGGCCCGCGTCCATCACCACGAGCCGGTCGCACAGCTGCTCAGCCTCGTCCATGTAGTGCGTGGTGAGCACCAGCGTCACGCCCCGCTGCTTGAGCCGGAACAGCCGCTCCCACACCAGGTGCCGGGCCTGCGGATCGAGCCCGGTCGTCGGCTCGTCGAGCAGCACCAGGTCGGGTTCGTTGACCAGCGCCCGCGCGATCGTCAGGCGCCGTTTCATGCCGCCCGACAGCGGCTCGACCTTGTCGCCGGCCCGGTCACCGAGCTGCACGAAGTCGAGCAGCTCGCGGGCCCGCTCCCGGGCCACCCGGCGCGGCACGCGGAAGTAGCGCGCGTAGACCACCAGGTTCTCCAGCACCGTCAGCTCCGGGTCGAGCGTGTCCTGCTGCGGGCACACCCCGAGCCGCGCCCGGATCGCCGGCCCGTCGCGCGCCGCGTCCATGCCGAGGATCCGCAGCGACCCGCTCGTCGGCCGCGACACGCACCCGATCATCCGCATCGTGGAGGACTTGCCCGCCCCGTTGGGCCCGAGGAACCCGAACGCCTCCCCCGCCCGCACCCGCACGTCGATCCCATCGACTGCCGTAAAGTTCCCGAACTGCTTGACCAGTGCCGTCGCCGCAATCAAAGCCCCGTTGTCAGCCACGCCCCGACCATAGCCGTGGGGTACGACAATTTTCGCGGCCATTACTATCGCCCTCGTGCGCCTCAACCCGCGCTGGCTCGGGCTGGCCGCGACCACCTTGCTGGCCGTCAGCGGTTTCCTGGCCGGCAAGCCGTATCACCACGACGCCGCCTGGGTCAGCGGCGTCTGCGTGTGGTTCGTCGCGCTGCTCGCGCTCGGCTACGCGTGGTGGGGGCTGCGCGGGGTCACCCGCCCGCGCGAACTGCTCGTCACGGCCGCGATCTGGAGCCTGCCGCTGCTGGTCGCGCCGCCGATGGGCGCCCTGGACGTGTACGCGTACGCCTGCCAGGGCCAGCTCTTCGACGCCGGCATCAACCTCTACGAACACGGCCCGTCGGCGCTGCCCTGCACGTGGCTGTCCGAGGTCCCGCCGCTGTGGCGCGACACCCCCACCCCCTACGGCCCGCTGTGGTTCGCGATCTCGGGCGGCGTCTCGTGGCTCGCGCACGGCCACCTCGCCGTCGCCGTCGGCCTGTTCCGCCTCGTCGCCGTGCTCGGGCTGATCCTCTGCGTGGCCGCCGCACACCGCCTCACCGGCAGCAACGCGGTGCTGGCCGCGAGCCCGCTGGTCCTCGTCCACGTCGTCTCCGGCGTGCACAATGACATCCTGCTCGCGGCCTTCGTGCTCGCCGGGTTCGCCCTGGCGGCCCGGGCCCGCCCGGCCCTGTCGGGCCTGGCATTCGGCCTGGCGGCCGCGATCAAGGTGACCGCGCTGGTTGCAGCCCCTTTTGCAGTACTGCTGCTGCTTTCGCGAAGGCGCCGCGATCCTGTCACGTTCACCGCCACCGCGATCGCGGTCTATGCGGCGCTCGCCGCCGTCACCGGCCACGGCCTGGGCTTCCTGCGCGCGCTGGGCGCCACCGCCGGCCTCGTGCAGTGGCTGTCCATCCCCAGCGGCGTCGGCATGGCGATCGGTTACGTTCTGCGTTGGAGCGGTCAACCCGGCGCATTCGGCACCGCGGTGGCCGTTGCCCGCGCGGTAGGCTTCGTGACGCTGGCCGCCCTGCTGCTGTGGCTGTGGCTGCGGACCCTGCGCACGGTCCGCCACGCCGACCCGAACGCCGCGCCCGCCGTCGATCCCGTGCTCACCGCCGCCGGGCTGGCGCTGCTGGCCATGGCCGTGCTCGGCCCGGTCTTCTACGCGTGGTACGCGCTGGCCGGCATCACGGTCCTGGCCGGCACGCGCCTGACCGGCCGCCTGCGCACAGGCGTGCACGTGGCCGTGGTGGCGCTGCCGTTCCTCACGCTCCCCGACAGCCTCGGCCTCGCGACGAAGACCAAGGTGCCGGGCGCGTTCCTGGACCTCGCCCTGGTCGTGGCGCTAATAGTGCGTCTCGCCCGAACCCGCCGCCGACCTGTGGCACTACCCGGCCTCCACGGCCGGGCGACCGCGCGCTCAGGCGACGGTGCCGACGCCTGACCTCGCCCAGCTGACCAGCTCGCGTGTCTGCTCGGCCACGCCCGGCGCCTCGCGGTCGACGCCCTCGTCGTAGCGAACCGTCCACCGCAGCCCGTTCACCCCAGGCACGCGCCGCCCGACCACCCGGACCCCGCCCCTGGCTCCGGTCAGCCCGTCGAGCGGGTGGTGCGAGGTGTGCGCGATCGACTTGTTGACCCGCACCCGCACCTGCTCCGGCACCCGGTCCGGATCGAGCAGCGTGACGATGAGCGGCGGAAGGTCCTCCATCACCGCGTACTCCTCGTCGTCCACCGGCACCTCCCGCGCCGCGACGACGGCCAGCTGCCGCCCCGACCACGTGGCCTTGTGGATCTCGTGCCACCCGAGCCGATCATCAGCCCCCGGTAGCCACAGCCCGTGGTTGGTCGCCACGACAACGTTGTCCCCGCTCGCCCCGGCCCACGCAACCACCCGCTCGTCCGGCCCAAGCTTGGGCCGCTGCCCGGCGGGCAAATGCCGCCGCTTCAAAAAGCCGAACACAGTGCCCTCTACTTCATGAAATGTCTGCAGTATCCCGGCACGGCACCTTCCGCCCGCCCCCGCTACCCCGCCGACGACGAATCTCGCCACACCCCGGTGCCGACATCCGGCTCGCCGCCGTCGCGCCTATCACCGCGGCGTCCGGCGACGACACGACCGCCGCCACGGCCACGACGATCACCAGCGGCTCGCACCGCGGTCCCGCAGGGCGCGGGCGTGCTGCTCCATCGACACCAGCTCACTGAACAGCCGCAGGTGCTCGTCCGCGCTGCTCACCGGGTTGATCCGCTGCAGCTTCGACTTCAGCTCCCCGATCGTGCGGTTCAGCGCCATCAGCTGCAGCCGGTTGATCGTCACCTCGACGTATCGCGGGTCCGGGTCCCCGTCCAGCCGCAGCGGCTCCACCGCCAACTCGGCCACCATCGCGCCGGCCGTCAGTTCCGAGCAGGCCTCGCGGACCTGCTCGATCCAGACCGCCCCGCCCGCGGCGCTCGAGGCGCCGCCCGCCTCCAGGACCGCCGTGCGCAGCGAGTGATAGGTCGGATGGGTGTACATCTCCGGGCCGATCGCGTCGAACATCGGCCCGGCGAGCGCGGGCTGCTGCAGCGCGAGCTTCAGCGCCTCCCGCTCCACGAGGGCCTCGGCGCTGTCGGGCGCGAGCACTCGGCGCTGGGCCGAGGCCGGCAGCGGGTCGACGACGCCCTTCGCGGCCGCGGCGACCGAGCGCTGGACGGTCTCGAGCTCCATGCCGAGGTCGCCGGCGAGCTTACGGGCATACTCGGGGCGCAGCGTGCGGTCCTTGATCTTCGCGACCAGGGGCGCGGTCGCGCGCAGGGCGCCGACGCGGCCCTCGGCGGTGTCGAGGTCGAAGCGCTGGATGACGGAGCGCAGCGCGAAGTCGAGCAGCGGCTGGCGGTCGGCGACCAGGTCACGCACGGCCGCGTCGCCCTTGGCCAGACGCAGCTCGCACGGGTCCATGTTGTCGGGGCCGACGGCGATGAAGGTCTGCGCGACGAACCGCTGGTCGTCCTCGAACGCGCGCAACGCCGCCTTCTGCCCGGCCGCGTCGCCGTCGAACGTGAAGATGATCTCGCCGCCGTAGCCGTCGGCGTCCATGAGCAGGCGGCGCAGGACCGAGATATGGTCACCGCCGAACGCGGTGCCGCAGGTCGCCACGGCGACAGGGACGCCGGCCAGGTGACAGGCCATCACGTCGGTGTAACCCTCCACGATCACGACCCGACTCTGCTTGGCGATCTCGCGCTTGGCCTGGTCGATGCCGTACAACACATGCGACTTCTTGTAGAGCGGCGTCTCGGGCGTGTTGAGGTACTTCGGCCCGTCATCGTCGTCGAACAGCTTGCGCGCGCCGAAGCCGATCACGTCACCCGAGATGTCCTTGATCGGCCACACCAGCCGGCGCCGGAACCGGTCGATCAGGCCGCCGGAGCGCCCCTCGCGGCACAGACCGGCGGTGGTCAACTCCTGCGCCGTGAACCCCTTCAGCCGCAGGTACTTGGCAAGGTTGTCCCAGCCCTCGGGGGCGAACCCGCACCCGTAGCGCTCCGCCGCCTCCTTGCTGAACCCGCGCTGGGCCAGGAACTCACGGGCCTTGCGAGCGCCGGGCGTGCCGAGCTGCTCGGAGTAGAAGCGGGCGGCCTCCGCGTGCGCGGCGACCAAGCGGTGCTTCTGCCCGCTGGGCCGCACGGGGGCGCTGCCGGCCTCGACGTAGTGCAGCTGCAGGCCCGCCCGCGACGCCAGCCGCTCGACCGACTCCACGAACGTGAGGTGGTCGTGGTCCATCAGGAACTTGATCGCGTCGCCACCGGCGCCACAACCGTGACAGAAATACACGTTCCGGGTGGGCGAAACGTTGAACGAGGCGGTCTTCTCGTCGTGGAACGGGCACAGCCCCTTGAGGTTGCCGCCGCCCGCCGAGCGCAGCGTGACATGCTCGGAGATCACGTCCTCGATCGACGTGCGCTCCCGGACCAGGGCGATGTCCTCGTCCTTGATCTTGCCGGCCAACCGCCACCTCCCCGCAGTCCGACGCCATACATCCTGCCTCGCGGCTACGACAATCTACGACTCGCGAGCTCTCGGCGGACCGCCGGGCCAAGTAAGGCCCTATGGCTACTCGAACCTCCGGGGTCCGGAATGAACCGGGCACGTCCGCCGGGACAACACGCGGATTTCGCCACGACACGCACCAGACGGGCGACAACCGACTTCGCCACACTGCCCCGCCATTGCGGTTTTCGTCGTGCGCGCCCGGCCGCGACGGCATACTTGACCAGGTTCGTGGCGCCGGCGACCGCATCGGCACGGCCCGATCCGTTGAGAACCTCTTCCCCGATGGGTGGTGCGACTGCCGGTGGTCATCGTCCTGCGGACCACGGACGACGTCCTGCGTTGGGCCGGCCGCCTGGTCGAGCCGCCGCTGCGTACGGCGATCGGACGACTGCCCGAGCCGTCCCGCGAGGTCGCCGAGCTGCAACTCGGCTGGCACGCGGGGGACGATGCCCCGGCCGCCTCGCTGCGCAGCGCGCTCACCCTGGTATGCGCGGACGCTGTCGGCGGCGACCCGCACGACGCGATGCCCTCCGCGGTCGCGGTCGAGCTCATGCACCACTGGTCGGCGATCCGCCGTGACCTGGTCGACGAGCGCGCCGACGGCACGGCCTGGAGCATCCTCGGTGCCGAGCCCGCCTCGCTCGGCGGCGAGGCGCTGCTCGCGCTCGCCTTCGACGTGATCGCGACCGGCGACCCGACGCACAGCTCCCCCGCGCGCCGTCTCACCCTGCTCGACCCTGACGCACCAGCCCGGCCGCGGCAGCGATCCGGACAGGCCGGCCCCGACCGCGCGATGCTGCGCATCCTGGGTGACACGGTGCAGGAGCTGCTGCACGGCCAGCACGCGTCCCTCGCCCTGCGCGACACCCGCCCCGAGACCGGCGGCGAGGAGCGCACCGACCTGCTGCGCGACTGCCTGGCCATGGTCGAGCAGCGCACCGGCGCCCTGTTCGGCTGTGCCTGCGCGCTCGGCGCCGTCGCCGGCGGCGGGGACGCGGCTCAGGTCGAGCGGCTGCGCCTGTTCGGCGTCCGGCTGGGCCTGGCCGTGCAGTTCACCGAGGATCTCCTGGGCATCTGGGGCGACGGCCGGCATTCCCCACGGTCGTATCCCGACCTGCGCCGCCGCCGTCGCTCCCTCCCCGTCGCCGCTGCGATCGCCGCCGGCGCGGACGAGCTGGTCGCGCTCTTCGACGGCCGTGGCCGGCTCAGCGACGCCGACGCCGAGCGCGCGGCGAAGACCATCGAGCAGTCCGGGGCGCGCGACTGGTGCCGGCGGCAGGCCGAGGAGCTGCTGTCGCAGGCCCTGCTGGCGCTCGACCTGGCCTCGCCCTCCCCGGCGGCGGTGGCCGAGCTGGTCGCTCTGGCCCGCCGCGCGACCGCCACGCCCCGCTGACCAGCCCCGCCGTCGCGCCGACGCTCGCCAGCCTTCCCGGCACTGCTGCCAGGCCTCTCGTACGACGCTCACGGACTTCACCTGCACCACTCCCCGCTTCCCGTAAACCGTCCGCCAGTTCATCTGCGCAACCGTCGACCCCTGCGGCACCACCGTCCCTCTGCTGCATCACTCGCCAGATCTCACCCGCTACCCTCTTGGCGTTCCGCGACCCGCGTCAGGTTCGTCGGCCGCCCGCCGGATCTCATCCGCCGCCACCCCTTCAGCGTTTCCCGACCGGCGCCGGGTTCGTTCGCCGCCCACCGGACTTCCCCGCCGGCTGTTGACCGCTCCGGCCGGTCCTTCACCGTCGGTCACCGTCCGGCCGCTCTCCTCCACCCGGAGCGTGGCCGATTTCGCCGCCTTTACCGGCCATATCCCATGCGTCTCGGGCGTCTCAAGATTTTCTCCGTTCCGCCGAACCGGATCGGCCCCCGCTCACGCCTAATGGGTTGAAGCACGGGGAGGGCGAGTCATGGCGGACGCCGTCGAGGAAGAGTTTCACGAGTTCGCGCGGTCAAGAATGCCCGCGCTGCGCCGAGCGGCGTATCTGCTATGCGGCGACTGGTCGCGCGGCGACGACGTCGTCCAGCGGACGCTGACGGACGTCTACGCGCGGTGGAAACGGGTGCGCGGGTTCGACAACATCGATGCGTACGTGCGCACGGTGCTCGTTCACCGGTTCATCGACGAGCAGCGGCGCGGCTGGTGGTCACGGGTCCACTTGGTGGAGCGACTACCCGACCGCTCGGTCGAGGACGTGGCACTGCAGAGCGTCGCGGTCGGGCTGGACCTGCGAAACGCCCTCGCCGAGCTTCCGCCGCGCCAGCGGGCCGTACTGGTGCTGCGGTTCTTCTGCGACATGTCCGTCGAACAGACCGCGGACGCGCTGCGCTGCGCGCCCGGCACCGTGAAAAGCCAGACGTCGGCGGCGCTGGGCACGATGCGCCGCATCCTGGCCCCGACACTCATCGACACGGGGAGGACAAAGTGAACGAGCTGGACGAGGGGGACCTACGGGTCCTCATGCATCGCGACGACGCCCCACCGGCGTCGCGCGTCGACCTCGATCGCGTGGTCAGCGACGGCCGCCGCGTGCGCCGCCGACGCGGCCTGGCCACGAGCGCCGTATCCGCCGCGGCGATACTCGCCCTGACCGGAACCGTGGCGCTCGCCCTCCAGAGCGGCCGGCCGGACGGGATGCCGTCGCAGGACGCAGGCCAGTCGGTCATGCCGCAGCGCCCCAGCGCGGGCGGCTTCGACCCAGTGCTCCTGCTCCGCCTGAAACCAGGCTGGCTCCCCCAGGGCGTGACGGCCGACCCCGACCCGTCGTTGTGGGCGGCGATGCAGTCCGAGCACTACAAGAATCAGGACGGCACGATCGACTTCACCATCACGCTTTACGCCAAGGGCTTCGTCCCCAACTCGTTGAACCACGCCGAGGCTGGCACCGCCCCTGGGACGACCCGATCCACGGAATCAGCCGGCGCCGGGCCGCAGTCCACCGGGTCGGCCGACGAGTCACGGCAGCCGGACGCCGGGCACGCGAAGTGGTTTTCTTACACCGGCAACCCGGACCACACCGGCATGCTCTGGAAGTGGGCCCCGGACTCGTATGCGACCATCGACGGATTCGCGCCGGGCACCAGGACCGAAGACGAGGCGCTTTGGCGGCACATCGCCGAGGAACTCGCCACGAACGCGCAGCGGCCGGTGCCGATCGCCGCGTATGTCGAATCAGTCCCGTCAGGCCTGTTCCTCGTGGGCTTTGACCGCGCCCGAAACCCGGCCACGGGGTTGACACGCACCACGCTGACGCTGAACACCCATGCGTACGTCCCAGCACCGGAGCGGAACGGCCCCGGCATGCGCATCCAAATCACCCCGGGCGGCCCTATGCCGGCTGTCTTCGAGCCCGACACCGGCGTAGACCTGCCCGGCCCCGGCCCGACCTACCTCGGCACCGTACACGTGCTCGATGACGTGAAGGACTGGACCATCGACCCGATCCGCTACTAAGCCGACGCCCGACCGCACCGGCGGCCAGGCACAGCGGGCAGTCCGGCGCGGCGCGGGGCCGGTCCGAGCACAGCGAGCAGCTCAGGCCCGGGGCGATCGGGCTGCTCGCCACCACAGCCGTGACCCGCTGCCCGGCGGCTCGGTCACGGCAGGCGGTTCGGGACCTGCACCCAGCCGACCACAGTGGGGCATGCGGAACCGCGCCACGGCTCGGGCGTACGAAGCGGCTCGGGCGCGGCAACGGAGCGGCTCGGGAAATGCGCCCAGCCGACCGCAGCGCGCCATCGCCAGAACCGCGCCACGGCTCGGACGCAGGAGCGGCTCGGGCACTGCGGGTGGCCTGGGCCGCACCAAGTTGCCCAACGCAGCGGACGGCCCAAGGACAGCGGAGGGCCCAGGCGCAACAGACGGCCCAAGGACAGCGGAGGGCCCAGGCGCAACGCGCGGCCTGGACACGCCAAACGGCTCAGGTACAGCAGATGGCTAGGGGGAGCGAACTCCGGGGCGATCAGCGATCCGAAGCGACGGGCGGGCTGAACGCAACGAGCGGCTCAAACGCGACGGGAGGCGTGCGCATGGCGGGCGGGCTGGACGCGGTCAGTGGCCCGAGCACGGCGACCGGCCCGTGTTCGGTGGGCGGTCCGTGCTCGGTGGGCGGACTGGGCGCGGCGGCGGGCTTGGCGGTGCGGTTACTTCAAGGCGGCGACTACCTGGGTCGCGCGGTTGGCGTGTTTCTGGTAGGCGCTGGGGTAGGCGGAGCGCTGGACCGCCTGGGCGGCGGCCGTCACGCTCATTTTCTGCCAGCCCGCTACCCGGCCCAGTGCGTTGTAGAACAGCATTGCGGAGTGGGACGGGTCCATGAGTTCGGACACGGTGCCCCAGCCCTGGCTTGCTCGCTGCTGGAACAGGCCCACCGAGTCGTGGTCGACCGAGACGCCGTCGTGCGGGAGCTTGAGGGAGGACGGGACGGCGGTGCTGGCCACGTTGTAGAGGTCGCTCTCCTGCATTGCGGTGGCCACCGCGACGATCAGGCCCTTCTCCGGCATGCCCTGGGATCGGCCCTGGCGGACGATCGCGGCCGCATTGTTCATCTGGGTCTGGTTGAGGCCGGCCACCGGGTGCGGTGGGGCGGGGGGCGGCGGTGGGGGCGGGGTCGTCGACGCCGGCGCGGGCGGGGTGCTCGACGGGGTTGGGGACGCGGAAGCGGATGGGGACTTGGTGGGGAAGATCAGCGAGACGTCCTCGGCGTGCGCGGGGGCGGGGGCCGCGAACGGGAGCGGGGCGGCCGGGCGGGCGCCGGGGCCTGAGCCGGAGGCCGACGCCAGCAGGGTGGCGGAGAGGACTACGGCGGAGAAGGTTCCGATCTTTACCGCCGGCCGGGCGGCGCGGCGATGTCGAGGACTGAACTGGCGCGGTAATGATTTCAAGAAAGGCTTCCTCTGGGTAGAGCGCACGGCGAAGCCGCATGCCGCATAGGGCATGCAGGAGCGCGGCGCACGAGAACAGGGCGCGCGGCATCGGCGTGATCCCGTGGTGCGGAAGGGATCGCGCGGTCAGTCAGGCGGTCGGCGTCAGGGCGTGGGCGAGGACCCCGCGGTGCGCGGAACGTCGCTACGCACCTCACGCGCTTGGCGTCAAAGGCACGGTCGCAAGGACCCACGGTGCGGGGGACCTCGCTACGCACCTCACGCGGTCGGCGTCAAAGGCACGGTCGCGAGGACCCCGCGGTCCGGGAACATCGCTGCGTACCTCACGCGGTTGGCGTCAGAGGCACGGTCGCGAGGACCCGCTTCCGGGGAATCGCTGCGTGGTTCAGGCCGTCGGCACGAAAGGACACGGGCGCGGACAGAACCCCTTGCGGCGCGGGAGAAGGCGCGCCTTGGCTCAGGCGGTCGGTGCAGGACCGGGAAGCGCCGGCAAGATCCGGGAGACGCCGGGACGGTCAGGTTCCAGTGGATACCTGTCCCAGAGGAATGCGATGGGCATCGAAGTGCAGCATGACAGTGGTTCTCCTTCCGGTGCCGCCTACCGGGTTAGCTGACGGGTTCGGACGGGAGGATTCGCCCTACCGTGACTCGGTCACGGATACACCCCAGATGGTGCCTGGGTCCCCGGCCCGCGACGCCGAAGTGTGCGGCGCGGCTCGACGGCGCCTGCTCGGTGGCCTCCCGGCTGGAAGACGCGTCGCCCGTAGCAGACCACCCGACCGTACTAGGCCTTCTCCGCCTCGGCCAACCGCAGCAACGGGATACCACCCGACGCACCGGCTCGCTCACCGTGCGCTGTCACCCGGTCCGTCATCCCGCGGCCGTGGCGATGGCCCTTCACCTGGTACATCGCGCGGTCGGCGGCGCGCAGGACGGCGACGGCATCCTGGGCCGTGTCGTCGATCACGGCGGCGCCGACGCTGACCTGGACGCGTATCACGTGACCGTCGTGCACCACCGGTGAGGAGACGGCGCTCTCGATGCGGTCGACCAGGGCGGCCACGGCGGCGACGTCCAAACCACCGGAGGCAGCGCCGGCGGCGTCCGGGCCGTCGCCGGCCAGGACCACGAACTCGTCGCCGCCGAGGCGGGCGACGGTGTCGCCGGGGCGGACGAGGGCGCGGAGGCGTTCGGCGACGGCGACGAGTACGGCATCCCCGGCGTCGTGCCCGAGGGTGTCGTTGACCACCTTGAAGTCGTCGAGGTCGCAGAAGAGCAGGGCGCTTCGGGCCTGGCCGGCATGGGCGCGCCGGATCGCGGCGGCCAGCGGGGCGGCCAGGGCGTCGCGGTTGGCCAGGCCGGTGAGCGGGTCGCGGGAGGCGCGGCGGACCAGGTCGGCCTCGGTGGCCTTGCGGCCGGTGATGTCCTGGACCTGCAGGATCGCGAAGGCGGGCGGGCCGGCGACGATCGACATCGTGACGGCGATCCAGATGGCGCGGCCGTCGCCGCGGACACAGCGGACCTCGTAGTCGCGTACGGGGGTGCCCTCGTGGGTGAGGGCGGCGGCGAAGGCGAGCCGGGCACGGTCGACGTCGTCGGGGTGCAGCAGGTCGGCGACGCGCTTGGAGACCAGCTCGGGCTCGGTGCGGCCCAGCAGCTCGCACAGGGCGGGGTTGACCCGGGACATGCGGGCCGTCTCGTCGCCGTCGAGGTTCATCATGCACATGCCGGTGCCGGCCCCGTCGAAGGCGAGGCGGAAGGCCTCCTCGCTGGCGGCGAGGTGGCGGCGCTCGCGCTGCAGGGCCTCGACCAGGTTGGCGTTGTCGATCGCGATGCCGGCCTGCGCGGCGAGCATCTCCAGCAGCTCGCGCTGCAGGGGGCCGGGGCGGCGGCCGTCGGTGGGCAGGTCGACGCCGAGGATGCCGACGAGCTCGCCGCCGGGTGCGCGCAGCGGGGCGAAGAGCGCGTCGAGCGGGTGCCAGCGCTCGTCCTCGGGCACGCCGTCGCCGCCCGGCACCTCGTCGGGCACCCAGGAGTGGATGTGGTCGCTATGGCGCTCGTGCGGCAGGTACCGCAGCTGCCCCCACTCCTCCGCCCGCCCCAGGTACTCCTCCAGCTCCTCCCGCGGGTATCGCGTGCCGAGCAGCGCCGCGCGGGCCTCCTCGGAGCCGGCGAGGGCGACCGCCTCGTAGACGCCCTCGGGGTGCAGGTAGTTGACGACGGCGACGGAGAACCCGGCCCCGTCGACCACGGCGTCGACGATGAGCTCCAGCGTCTCGGCCAGGGTGGTGCCGGTGTTGATCCGGCCGGTGATGCGATGCACGGAGCGGATCGCGGCCATCTCCGCATCCCGATCACGACTCATCGCGCGCCCACCCAGATCCGGCCGACCCTGCACCCTATACATCGACGCATCAAACCGGATCTGAAGTAAACCCCATGAGGTCAAGAAATCGCAATGCGTAGGCGGCGCGGCGGGCCTCGCGCATCATCGCCCGGATCATGAGGGCTGAGGTTCCCGCGCGCCGCCCAGGAGGCCCGCTTCGAGCTCGACGGGCTGGAGATCCTGCTTAGGGTGGAGTCATGAGCATCCCGACGGTGAGACTCAACTCCGGGTACGACATGCCGGTCTTGGGCTACGGCACCTATCCGCTACGGGGCCGCCGGGCCACGGACGCGATCCTGGCCGCGATCGAGTCCGGTTACCGGCTCATCGACACGGCCTCGGCGTACGGCAACGAGGACGCCGTCGGTGCGGCGGTGCGCGAGTGCGGCCTGGAGCGCGCCGAGCTGTTCGTCACCACCAAGCTGCGCGGCAGCGACCAGGGCCGCGGCTCGACCCGAGCGGGCCTGGAGGGGTCGCTCACGCGCCTCGGCCTGTCGTACGTCGACCTGTACCTCATCCACTGGCCGCTGCCTCGGGTCGGCAAGTACGTGGAGTCCTACGCCGAGATGGCGCAGCTGCAGCGCGAGGGCCTGATCCGCTCGCTCGGCGTGTCCAACTTCCTGCCCGAGCACCTGGCCGCGGTCGTCGCCGAGACCGGCATCCAGCCGGCCGTCGATCAGCTGCAGGTGTCCCCGTCGCACTCGCGGCCCGGGCTCGTCCATGAAGTGGCGCAGCAGGGCACGGTCGTGCAGGCCTGGAGCCCGCTGGAGCGCAACACCGGCGTCCTCGAGCACCCGTCGATCGCCGCGATCGCCGCGCGCCTCGGCGTCACCGGCGCCCAGGTCGTGCTGCGCTGGCTGCTGCAGCGCGACATCACCGTGGTTGCGCACTCCGGCGACCCGGGCCGCCAGCGCGCCAACGCCGATCTGTTCGGCTTCGAGCTGACCGCCGAGGACATGACGGCCGTCGACGCCGTCGACGCGGGCATACCGGTCAAGCAGGACCCGGCGACGTGGGAGGAATTCTGAGCCGGCCGCCCCGGCAGCGCGGTCAGGCCAAAAGGTCCGCCAGGGGGACGGCCGGGTCGGCGAGGCGGTCCAGGTCGATCGCGCGCCCCTGGTAGCCGGCGCGGATCAGGGCCTGGATCGGGTCGGTCACGTCCCAGACGTTGGCGTTCATGCCGGCCAGCACGCGGCCGTCCTTCACCCAGAACGCGATGAACCCGTCCTGGCCGGCCGGGTCGCCGCGGAACACCACCCGGTCGTACTCCCCCGGCGGCGCGTACCCGCTGTACTCCATCCCGAGGTCGTACTGGTCGGAGAAGAAGTACGGCACCCGGTCGTACACGACGTCCTCGCCCAGCAGGGCGCGGCCCGCCGCCTTGCCGCCGTTGAGCGCGTTGGCCCAGTGCTCGACGCGAATCCGGCGGCCCAGGAGCGGGTGGTCGAGGTTCACCACGTCGCCGGCGGCGTAGACGTCGTCGGCCGACGTGCGCAGGCCCGGGTCCACGACGATCCCGTTGTCGACCGCCAGGCCGCCGTCGACCGCGAGCTCGGTGTTGGGCTGGATGCCGATGCCGACCACGGCGAGGTCCGCGGGCAGGGACGTGCCGTCGGAGAGCTCGACGGCGCTCAGCCGGCCGTCGGCGCCGGTGAAGGAGGCGACCGAGGTGCCGAAGCGGAAGTCGACGCCCTGGGCGCGGTGCAGGTCGGCGTAGATGCGCCCGACCTCGTCGCCGAGCACGCGCTGCAGGGGCAGGTCGGCCTGCTCGACGACGGTGACGCTCGCGCCGTGATGGCGGGCCGCGGCGGCCGTCTCCAGGCCGATCCAGCCGGCGCCGATGATGACGACGTTGGCGGCGGTGCGCAGGTGGGCGAGCAGGGCGTCGGACTCGTCGAGCGTGCGCAGGTAGCGCACGCCGGCGAGGTCGGCGCCGGGGACGGGCAGGGTGCGCACGCGGGAGCCGGTGGTCAGCAGGAGCTTGTCGTAGTGCAGCTCGTCGACGCCGTCGAGGGTGACGGTGTGGGCGGGCGGGTCCAGGTGAGTGACGCGGGTGGCGAGGCGCAGGTCGACGTCGTGCTCGGAATACCACCCCGGCTCGTGCACGAACGCCTTCTCGCGGGCGCCCTCCTTGCCCTGCAGGTGGGCCTTGGACAGCGGCGGGCGCTCGTAGGGGCGCTCGGTCTCCTCGCCGATCAGGACAATCTTGCCGGTGAAGCCCTCGGCGCGCAGCGTCTCCGCCGCCTTCGCGCCGGCCAGGCTCGCCCCGACGATCACGAACGTGCGCTCATCAGCCATGGGGACAAGCCTTTCACACAGAGCTGTCAGGAGCCGCGAGCCGCGCATGCCACGCCACCGCCGCGGGGTCGGTCAAACTGGCGACCTGGTCGATGACGACACGAAGACGAGCATGATCAGAATCGGCGACACGCCACATGGGCGCGAAAACCGGGTCGAGGTCACGACCCTCGCGCTCCAGCAGCACGAAAACCAGCCGTTGCAGCAGGGCCGCCTCGTCGGCGTAGCGCTGCTCGGAGCCGGGGCGGCGCATGACGTATCGCAGCGCGATGCCCTTGAGCAGGGCGCAGTGCGCCCGCACGAGCGGCGGGACGAGCAGGTCGGCGTCGTACCGCCGCAGCTGGGCGGGGCCGTAGCGCTCGCGGGTCGCCGTGACCGCGGCCGCCGCGAACCGGCCGGTCAGCACGCTGGTCATCCGCTTGAGAGCGATCTGCGCGGGGTGGCTGCCGTCGTAGTCGTCCAGCGGCTCGAAGACGGGGTCGGCGAGCAGGTCGATCAGGATGGCGTCGAGGTCGGCGAGGGACTCGTGGGAGTAGGCGGCGGCCACGTCGGCGCACAGGGCCACGCGCTCGGCGGCGTCGATGCGCAGCGGGGTGAGGTGGACGTACCCCCCATGGATCCCGTCCTCGAGATCGTGCACGGAGTAGGCGACGTCGTCGGCCCAGTCCATGACCTGCGCCTCGAGGCACTTACCCGGCCCGGCGCCGTCGCGCAGCCAGGCGAAGACCGAAGCGTCGTCGGGGTACACCCCGAACTTGCGTCGGCCGGGTTCCCGCGGCCACGGATACTTCGACACCGCGTCCAGCGAGGCCCGGGTGAGGTTGAGCCCGGCGCCCGCGACCTTGGCCTCCAGCCGGGTCAGCACCCGCAGCGTCTGCGCGTTGCCCTCGAAGCCCCCGCACGCGGCGGAGACCTGGTCCAGCGCGTCCTCGCCGTTGTGCCCGAACGGCGGGTGGCCGAGGTCGTGCGCCAGGCACGCGGTGTCCACGACGTCGGGGTCGCAGCCGAGCCGGGCGCCCATCTCGCGGCCGATCTGCGCGACCTCCAGCGAGTGGGTGAGCCGGGTGCGCAGGAACGCGTCGGTGCCGGCCGTGTGGACCTGGGTCTTGGCGGCCAGCCGGCGGAACCCGGCGGAGTGCAGGACCCGGGCGCGGTCGCGCTGGAAGGGCGTCCGGCCGTTGTCGGCGGAGTTCGTGACCGTGTCCTTCAGCGGTTCCGGCACGAATCGGTCTTCGTCAGCGCTGGTCACGCTTCGAGCTTAGAAGAGTCCTCATCTCCCGGCGCCGGGATCGGCACCGGCGGCTCGTTGAGCGCCTCGACCACCGGGGTCATGAGGACCTTGCCGGCGGCCACGACCGGGATGGCCATCAGCGCGCCGACGACGCCGAGGATCGCCCCGCCGACGAGGGCGGCGAGCAGCACCGCGACCGAGGACAGGTCGACGGTGTCGCGCAGCACGCGCGGGGCGATGAGATAGTTCTCCAGCTGCTGGTACGCCACGAAGAACACGATCAGCACGATCGTGGACGTGACGTCGCCGGTGACCAGGGCGACGATGCAGCAGCCGACGGCCCCGACGGTGGCGCCGATCATCGGGATGAGGTCGGTGAGCGCGACCCACACGGCCAGCGGCAGCGCGAAGGGCACGCCGAGGGCGAACAGGCAGACGAAGGACGATACGCCGGCGAAGAGCGAGATGATCAGGTTTCCGATCATGTACCCGCCGACCTTGTCGACCACGACGTTGATCGCCCGCGCGGCGCGGGGCCGGTTCGCCCGCGGGACCAGGCGCACCAGGCCGCGGCGGATGCGGGGCAGGTCGGCCATGAAGTAGATCGTGAGCACCGCGACCAGCAGCACGTTGACCAGCGCGCTGAAGATTCCGGTGACCACGCCGAGCGCGCCGCCGCCGATCTCGCCGGGCAGCGTCCTGGCGTACTCCGTCAGCTTCTCGGTCAGCCCGTAGCGCTCGGCGATCTCCTGGTAGGCCCGCGAGCGCTGCGGCAGCTCCTGCAGGTACTTCGGGACGTTGTCCAGCAGTTGCCCGGCCTGCCCGGCCAGGGGCGGCACCAGCGACCAGATGAACGAGGCGAGGATGGAAAGCGCCAGGACCAGGATGATGCCGACCGCGATCGAACGGCGCACGCCGTGGCGGATCAGCAGGCGTACGGCGGGATCGAGACTGACCGCCACGAACAGCGCGATGATCACCTGGACCAGCACCTGCCGGACGGAGTACACCGCGAACGCGCCCAGGCCGACGGTGAGCAGCCCGAGCCCCGCGGCGATCGCCAGCCGGTAGGTTTTTGCGAAGGTCATCGTTTTGGCCGGATGACGCAAAATTCATTGCCCTCGGGGTCGGCGAGGACCACCCAGGCGGCATTCTCGGGCTGACCGACGTCCACGTGCCGGGCGCCCATGTTCACCAGTCGCTCCAGCTCGGCGTCGAGGTCGTCGGGGCGCAGGTCGAGGTGGAGCCGGTTGCGGGCCGGGGCCTCCGGGTCGTGGGAGGTGAAGACGATACGGGGATGACCGTCGATCGCCGGCCCGATCACGACCTCGCGCGGGGACACGCTCTCCACGCGATGGTCCAGCACCTCGGCCCACCATCGCCCCAGGCGCTCCGGGTCGACCGCGTCCACGATCAGGGCGTACCACCGACTCCCCATAAACACCTCCACGGTCGACGTGGGGACCCACCATACGCCGGGTCCCCGCCCGTCGCAGCCACGTGCGGCGGCGGAGGGGTTGGGCAGCCTAGTACGTTTCCGTCACCTCCGAAGGCGAAACGTGCAAAATGCAAAATTCAAAAGACGATCAGTCAGACCTTACTGTCCGAAGCCCGGAGTAGTGGATCAATGAACGCTTGGTAATTTTCCGGGAGCGCATCGTCGTACGCCACTGGACGGCGCCTGCGCGACTCCGCACCGCGAACCGGGAGCACCTGTGCCTGTGATCGATGAATGTCTCCGCCGCGCCATGACCATCCGGGGCGCGATCGGGGCCAGCCTCATCGACTACACCACCGGCCAGACCCTGGGCCTCGAAGGCGGTCAGGAGAACGTCGCGCCGCACGCCGACCCGACCGCCGCCGCCCTGGGCACGGCGAGCGTCATCCATGCCGCGATGCAGACGGCGGCCTATGCTCCGGCCGTGCCGGGCGACACCGTGGAGGACGTCATCATCAGCACATCGGCCGCTTACCACCTGATCCGGCCGGTACGCACCAGCTTCGACTCGCGACTGGTCCTGTACGTCTGGCTCGACCGGAACGAGGGCAACCTGGCCATCGCCCGCCGCCGCGTCCGCTCCCTGGCCGACGACCTCGCGTGAACTCGGTCGCGGTGGGGGCGAAGGCGAGCGCCCCCGGTAAGCAGCCACGTTTTCCGCGGGGCACGACACCCGCGAAGGCCCTGGGGCAGCTCGCCGCCGAGGGCGCCACGGGCGCGCTGACGGTGCACGGCGAGCCCGGCGGCGTGGTGTTCCTGCGCGACGGCCTGGTCAACGGCTGCGAGTCGCCGGCGGCGCCGAGCGTGGACCGGCTGCTGACCGCCTGCGGCAAGGTGGCCGAGCGGGTGTGGGAGACCATCCCGTCGCGCCCCGCGCGGGCGCTCGTCGAGGGCGGGCACGTGACGGTGGCGGAGATCGAGCTGTGTGCCCTGCAGTCGCTGTACGACGCCGCGTTCTTCGTGCTCGGCACCGCCCGGCCCGAGCTGCGCTTCAACCCGGGCATCGAGCACTGGCTCGGCGCGGACGGCACGGTGACGGCGGACCAGGTGTGCGACCACGTCACCCGGCAACGGCGCATGCTCGACGAGGTGCACCCCTCGGCGGCTACGGACATGGCCCCGGTCGTTCCGGTCCTGCGGCCCGGCCTCGACCGGGTGCTGCTGTCCGGACTGCAGTGGGAGATCATCCTGCACGCCGACGGGCAGCGCACGCCGCAGGACCTGGCCGGCCTCCTGGGCCGCTCGGCCTACGCCGTGACGCTGGACGTGCGCCGGCTCGCCGCGGCGGGGCTGATCGTGCCGCCGGCGCCGCCGCAGGAGGCGCCGGTCATCAGGGCGATCGCGGTCGTACCCCATGAGCCCGAGCCGGAGCCGGAGTCGCTGCCGCAACGCGTCCCCGGCACCTTCACGTTCGACGAGCCCCCGCCCGTGGCGGCGCGGCGCGAGCTGCCGGCGGGGGTCAGCGCGCTGGCGGTGCTGCCCGGGGCGATCGACAAGGCCCCGGACGAATCGCTGCTCAAGCGCATCCGGGCGGCACTGCAGGCGCTGCGATAGGCCGGCACACATGGGAGACCTCGAAAAGTATCGAAGACCTCGCAGAGGAGGAACCGGCTCGATGAGGACCGACGCGGAGCTGCGCGGCGAGCTGTTGCAGGAGCTCGGCCGGCTACGCCGAGTCGTGCCGGAGATCACCGGTTGCCTGGTCGCCACCACCGACGGCCTGCTCATCGCCGACGACACCCACTCGCTCGCCGTGGAGGGCGTGGCCGCACTCTCGGCCGCCTGCCTCGGTGTCAGCCAGCGGATCGCCGACAGCGCCGGTCACCAGGACTTCCAGGAGGTGCTCATCAGCAGCTCGGGCGGGCACGTCGCGATGTACATGGCCGGGCACGGCGCGGTCCTGGTCCTGCTGGCGAGGGCCGACGCGAACGTGGCGCGGCTGCACCACGAGGCCCGGCGCGCCATCGCGGTGGTGTCCCGGGTGATGACCGACGCGGCGCTGGGCTTCGCGCAGGCAGTACCGGAGCCGGCGGCACAGTGAGCCGCAACGGTGGCGCCCACCGCAGGTACGGACGAAGTAATGCATCACCGACTTCCCCCACTTCCCCCACTTCACCAAGCAAGCGACTCACGGAGGTAGCCATGGCGGACATGGAGACTGCGCTCAAGGAACTCATGCAGATCGACGGCGCGATCGGCGTCGCGCTCGTCGACTACAACAGCGGGATGGCGCTGGGTGTGCTCGGCGGCTCCAAGGACCTCGACCTGACCGTCGCCGCGGCGGGCAACACCGACGTCGTGCGGGCCAAGATGCGCACGATCGAGATGCTCAACCTCAAGGACGGCATCGAGGACATCCTCATCACGCTGAACAACCAGTACCACCTGATCCGCCCGGTCACCGGCCGCTCCGGCAAGGGCCTGTTCCTCTACCTGGCGCTCGCGCGCTCGCGGGCCAACCTCGCCCTGGCCCGCCACCAGTTGCTGCGCGTCGAGGACGAGCTGGAGATGTGACGCCGCACAGAGGAAAGGCCGGGGCGCCATTGCCCCGGCCTTTCTCTATATGTTCACCGGGGACTCGAAACCCGGTGATCGGGCACCGCTCGACTCACGTCATCGGGAGTCGGAGCCGGTGGTCTCGATGGCCGCGCGGCCGGCCTCCAGGCGGGCGACCGGGACGCGGAACGGCGAGCAGGACACGTAGTCCAGGCCCACCTCGTGGAAGAAGTGCACGGAGTCGGGGTCACCGCCGTGCTCGCCGCAGACGCCGAAGTGCAGGTCCGGGCGGGCCGCGCGGCCCTCCTCCACGGCGATGCGCACTAGGCGGCCGACCCCGTCGCGGTCGATGGACTCGAACGGCGAGACGCCGAAGATGCCCAGCTCCAGGTATCGCCAGAAGAACGCGCCCTCGACGTCGTCGCGGGAGAAGCCCCAGCCCATCTGGGTCAGATCGTTGGTGCCGAACGAGAAGAAGTCGGCGGCCTGCGCGATGTCGCCGGCCGTCAGCGCGGCCCGCGGCACCTCGATCATCGTGCCGATCTTCACGTCCACGGCGAACTCGCCGATGATCTTCTCGGCCTCGGCGCGGATCGTCTCCAGCTCCTGCACCGCGCCGACCAGCGGCACCATGATCTCCGGGTGGGCGCCCTCGACGGCCGCGGCCGCCTCGACGATCGCCCGCACCTGCATGGCGAACAGGCCCGGGATGACCAGGCCGAGGCGCACGCCGCGCAGGCCCAGCATCGGGTTCTCCTCGTGCATGCGGCGTACGGCGTCGAGCAGGTCCTTGTCCCGCCCCGGGTCCTCGCCGCGCTCCTCGGCCACGGCCACCTTCACGGCGAGGTCGGTGAGCGGCGGAAGGAACTCGTGCAGGGGCGGATCGATCAGCCGTACGGTCACGGGCAGGCCGGCCATCTCGCGGAACAGCTCGGTGAAGTCGGCGCGCTGCAGGGGCAGCAGTTCGGCGAGGGCGGCGTCGCGCTGCTCGCCGGTGCGGGCCAGGATGAGCCGCTCGACGAGGGCGCGGCGCTCACCGAGGAACATGTGCTCGGTGCGGCACAGGCCGATACCCTGGGCGCCGAAGCGGCGGGCCCGGGCCGCGTCCTCGCCGGTGTCGGCGTTGGTGCGCACGCGCAGCCGCCGGCGCTCGTCGGCGTGGGTGAGGATACGGTGCACGGCGGAGACGAGCGGGTCCGCGCCGGGTTCGAGGGTGCCCTCGAAGTACTGCACCACGGGCGAGGGCTGGACCGGCACCTCGCCGAGGTAGACGCGGCCGGTCGTGCCGTCGACCGAGATGACGTCGCCCTCGCTCACGACGTGACCGTCCACCGTGAACTGTCCCTTGTGGAGGTCCACGGTGAGCTCGTCGGCGCCGCAGACGCAGGTCTTGCCCATGCCGCGGGCGACCACGGCGGCGTGCGAGGTCTTGCCGCCCCGGCTGGTGAGGATGCCCTGGGCGGCGATCATGCCGGGCAGGTCGTCGGGGTTGGTCTCCCGGCGTACCAGGATGACCGCCTCGCCCTCCTTGGCCATCGCCACCGCGTGCTGCGCGTCGAAGACGGCCTTGCCCACGGCCGCGCCCGGCGACGCGCCGACCCCGCGGGTCAGCTGCTCGGGCTCGTGGGACAGGTCGAACGTCGGGAACATCAGCTGCGCCAGCTGCGCGCCGTTCACCCGGTGGGTGGCCTCGTCGAGGTCGATGACGCCCTCGTCGACGAGGTGCGTGGCGATGACGAACGCGGCGGCGGCGGTGCGCTTGCCGACCCGGGTCTGCAGCATCCACAGCTTGCCGCGCTCGATGGTGAACTCGATGTCGCACAGGTCCTTGTAGTGCTCCTCGAGCTTCGCCATGATCGACATCAGCTCGTCGTAGCTGGCCTTGTCACGCTGCTCGAGGTCCTGCAGCGGCATGGTGTTGCGGATGCCGGCCACGACGTCCTCGCCCTGGGCGTTGACCAGGTAGTCGCCGTAGACCCCGCGCTCGCCGGTGGCCGGGTCGCGGGTGAACGCCACGCCGGTGCCCGAGTCCGCGCCGAGGTTGCCGAACACCATCGCCACCACGTTGACGGCGGTGCCGAGGCTGCTCGGGATGCGCTCCTGGCGGCGGTACAGCACCGCACGGTCGGCGTTCCAGGACCGGAACACGGCGCCGACGGCGAGGTCGAGCTGCTCGCGGGGGTCCTGGGGGAAGTCCCGGCCGGTGTGCTCGCGGAAGATCTCCTTGTACCGCTGCACGAGGTCCTTGAGGTGCCCGGCCTTCAGCCCCACGTCGTCGCGGGTCCCGGCGGCGTGCTTGGCATCGTCCAGCGCGTGCTCGAACTTCTCGCCCGGCACGTCGCAGACGGTCTTGCCGAACATCTGGATGAGCCGCCGGTAGGAGTCCCAGGCGAAGCGCTCGTCCCCGCCGGCCTGCGCGGCCAGCCCGGCGACGCTGTCGTCGGTGAGCCCGACGTTGAGCACCGTCTCCATCATCCCGGGCATGGAGAACTTGGCCCCGGAACGCACCGACACCAGCAGCGGGTCGCCCGGGTCCCCGAGCCGGCGCCCCATCCGCCGCTCCAGCGCCATGAGGTGCTCGGTGATCTCCGCGCGGCCCGGGATCTCGCCGGACTCCAGAAACGCCCGGCAGGCGTCGGTGGTGATCGTGAAGCCGGGCGGGACCGGAAGCCCGAGATTGGTCATCTCGGCCAGGTTCGCGCCCTTGCCCCCGAGCAGCTCCTTGAGCTCGCGGTTGCCTTCTTCGAAGTCGTACACGAACTTCTGCACAACGCCTCCATACCCCTGAACCCGCGTTAGGTATCAGGTGGTGCGGGACACCGTAAGGCTTCTTTTCGATCGTTTGCCATGCCGGGTGACATGTCCCATAGGAGTTGCACGGCAACTGGCACGCTTTTCGATTCAGCGTGCTTTTGGGAGCGGTTCCATGCGCAAGTTCAGTCAGAGAGCGCTCTCTTTCCCGTTTTCCGAGAATGTTTGTTGATGAATCACAGAAGCCGTTTTCACGCACTTTCGCGCAGCGACACGATTTGGGTCACCCTCGCGCCCCGTGCGATCCTCGAAGGCGTGCCGCTGCAGCTGGGCCCGTACACGGTCGACCCCCCGGTGGTGCTGGCCCCGATGGCCGGCATCACCAACGTGGCGTTCCGCCGGCTGTGCCGCGAGCAGGGCGCCGGCCTCTACGTGTGCGAGATGATCACGACCCGCGCCCTGGTCGAGCGCAATCCCAAGACCATGTCGATGATCCGCTTCGCCGAGGGCGAGCACCCCAGAAGCCTGCAGCTGTACGGCGTGGACCCGGCCACCATCCGCAAGGCGGTCGAGATGATCGTCGAGGAGAACCTGGCCGACCACATCGACATGAACTTCGGCTGCTCGGTACCGAAGGTCACCCGCCGCGGCGGCGGCAGCGCCCTACCGTGGAAACGCCGGCTGTTCCGGGACATCGTCAGCTCGGCGGTGACGGCCGCCGGCCCACTGCCAGTGACGGTGAAGATGCGCATCGGCATCGACGACGATCACCGCACGTTCCTGGACGCGGCCCTGACCGCCCAGGACGCCGGCGTGGCCTGGGTCGCCCTGCACGCCCGCACCGCCGCCCAGCGCTACTCGGGTGAGGCGGATTGGTCCGCGATCGCCGAACTGAAGCAGACCCTGGACATTCCCGTCCTGGGCAACGGCGACATCTGGGAGGCCACGGACGCCCACCGCATGATGACGTCAACGGGCTGCGACGGCGTGGTGATCGGCCGCGGCTGCCTGGGCCGCCCCTGGCTCTTCGCCGACCTGGCGGCCTCGTTCGCCGGCTCGTCCGAGCGCCGGCTCCCGACACTGGGCGAGGTGGCCGCGCTGATGTACCGCCACGCCGAACTGCTCACCGAGTGGCTGGGCACGGAACGCGACGGCGTGACGGACTTCCGCAAACACGTGGCCTGGTATCTAAAGGGCTTCCCGGCAGGCGGCGAACTACGCCGCTCAATGGCCATGGCTTCGTCCCTGGCGGAGCTGTCGGACCTACTCGGCCAGTTGGACCACAACGCCGAGTTCCCGCGCGAGATCCTGGGCCAGCCAAGGGGCCGAACAGGCACACCGGGCAAGGTGACCCTCCCGGAAGGCTGGCTGGACGACCGCGACTCGGACCACATTCCCCAGGACGCCGAACTAGACGACTCCGGCGGCTGATCCCGCGCCATTCACACACGACACTTCGTCCATTCCCGCACCCGCTGCGTGATTCTTCCTTCGATGCGCTCCCGACAGCCAAGGCTGGCGTAGTCGCTCAGGTGGATCGTCGTCGCAGCCGGCTTGAGCGTCGATCACCGCGGCCCCGCGCAAGACGAGGGTCGTGACATGGCGCCGGGCGTCGAGCGCGACCTCGAATGGGAGCGCCTGAGCCGAACCACGCCGCCCAGTCTCGTGCGACCCCGCGTTGACCCTGAAGATCATCGCGGTCTTGTCCGCCCTGACCGGGTCGAGGGTGCCCTTGAACGCGCGGGTCGGTCCGCTCCGCGCTGACGAGCGCGACGCCGGCCGAACGTGCCGGCGACACGATACTGGGGACGCCAGCGCGGCGGCCGGAGCCCTACCGCGACCGGATCAGCTATCCCAAAACATAGCTTTCGTCGCCGAAGTCGGCAATGATCTTCAGCTTTCCGCCAAGCGCATGCACATAGGCGGCGAGCGTATCGACCTCGCTGCGGGTTAATTCACCTTTCTCGATCCGAGACACTCGCGCCTGCGTCACGCCCATCGCCTTCGCAATGTCCGTCTGCGTCGCATGCTGACGACGGCGCACCTCGGCCAGGCGGTAAGCACGAGCCTGCGCGATCAACTCCTTCGCACCGGCATCGATACGCGCCCGCTCGTCGTCGGTGAAGCCGAGTTCGTCCTGCATGTCTTCCCAGGAGATCGCCTGGGGGTCCCTGAGGTGGTCCATCATCGCTCGCCGTCCTTCTCTTGCAGCCGACGCAGGTGCTCGGAATATGCCGATCCGGCGATCGGTATCGCCGTGTGGTACCACCGCCGCCAGTTGCCGGACTTGTCGCCGCCCACCAGCAAAACCACACCGCCGAATTCCCCCACGAAGTCCTCGGCCAACCCAGAGGTCGAACAGGCACACCCGGCAAGGCGATCGTCCCCGACCGCTGGCTGAACGACCGCGACTGGACCACATTCCCCACGACGCGGAACTAGACGATTCCGGCGACTGCCCCTACGCCGTTCCCATCCGGCGCTTCGCCCATTTCTCAGCCCGCAGCGTGCTTCCTTGATGCACTTGTCAGCCAACGCTGAGGTGGTCGGCAACGGATGTGTTGAGCACCCACGCCAGCGGGGTAGTCTCGCGAATCTCGTAACGATCATCGACCAGGCGGTACATCGTGACCGTCTGGCCGGCGTCCCGGTCGATCGTCCAGTACTGCGGAATTCCCGCGCCGGAATACTCCCCCGGCTTGGCGTCCATTCACGGGTTGGCGTCGTGAACGGGTCTCGTTACGCTGTGGCGGGTGTGGGTAGCCAGGGTCGGCCGGTCAGGGCACGAGTGATGGCGTCGAGGGCGGTGAGGCCGTGGTTGCGGGTGGTGGTGAGGTAGGAGTTGATCAGGCACCAGCGGTTGAGGGTGTGGTGGGTTTGCCAGTAGCCGGAGACGGCTTGGTGTCGTTTGGCGGGTTTGACGCCGCGTTCGGCGGCGTTGGAGGTCCAGTCGACGTTGAGGTGACTGGTGAAGTGCCAGACTTGGCCGGCGTGGGTGGCGAGCCAGGTGGCCAGGGTGTAGCCGGGGTGGTTGCCGTCGTGCCAGTCGCGGTGCCGGTTGTGGACGATGCCGCTGTCGACGGCTTTGTCGTAGCGTTCGCGTAGCCGGGCGAGCAGGTCGGGGTCCAGGGCGTTGTGGTGGCTGGCTTTCGCTTCCTGCACGGTGGTGTGGGCTGTGGTCAGGGCATCGGTGACCTGGCCGGTCCAGTGTGATTGCAGGGTGCCGGGGCCGATTTTTGCCACGGCGCGGCAGCGGCGCATGACGTGCTGGCAGCATTGCTGGATACCGGCCAGGACCGTGTCGACGCCGGACAGTAGCCCTTGGTAGGCGCCGTAGCCGTCGACGATCAGATGTCCGGCGAAGGTGCGCAGGGCGGCGATGACGGTGTCGTAGCTGCGGGAGGTCAGCCCAGTCAGCCAGGCGAGGCGCTCGTCGGGGGTGCGGATGGCCAGCACGTGCGGGCTGCCGGGTATCGGCTGCCGGGTGTCCTCATCGACTGCGGGGGTGACGACCTGCACGGGCGACTCGTCCGCGGTCAGGACCGGCTCGGCCATCAGGGCGGCGAGCATCGCCGTGTCGAACCCGGCCCGGGTCAGCTTCGCAGCCAGGCGGGCGTTGGCCCGGTCGACGAACCCGACCGACACGTTCTGGCCGTACAGGATCGTGATCAGATTGCTGGCGCGTTCGGTCGGGACGTTCCCGAACGCGGTCAACGCGACCGCGGCGGTGTTCAGGACCGGCCCGAAACTGATCCCGTTGACGACCCCGCCGTCCGGCGGCCGGGCGGTCGTCGTCGCTGTGCACGCGCAGCGCCGCCGGGGTAGCAGGTACTCGGCCCGCCACGGGAGGATCTTCACATCCCAGATCTGTGACCAGGCCGTACCGGCATCGGCCGCGCCAGTCAGATCGTCACCGCAGTCCCGGCACTCGACCGGCGGGTTCACCGGCAACCGCTGGGCCGGGTCCGGATCCCGCCGCAGCCCGTGCCCGGGATGCCCCGGCTGACCACCCTGAGACTTGTCCTTCGAACGCTGCCGCGACGATCCACCCCCGGCTTCCCGGCGGGCCACGCGCTCGGCCTTGCGGCGGGCCTTCGCCTCGATCGACTCCTTCGACGACGGCGTCCCCGAATCGTCGCTCCCCGAGCCCAGCCGCCGCTGCAACTCCGCGACCTGCAAGCCCAGCGCGTGCACCACCGCCTGCAACTCGCCGATCTGGGCGTCGCGGGCCGCCAGCACTTCCCGCAGCCCGGCGTTGGCACGGCGGAACTGCTCAACCAGCTCCACAGCAGACACATCGGACAAAAGTCACGATCATCGCTATCCACGCCGAAAGATCAAGCACCCCAGCCCGGCGCGTCACAAGCCAGAGCCGCTCAAACTCACAACCCGCAGATCACACCCCACCCGTGAATGGACACCCGGCTTGGCCACAGGGCCTTTGCAAGGTAGGTATTTGACCGCTTTTGCGCTACGTCAGTAGGCCGAGAACCCGCAGCGGTCGGCGGGGGTCTCTGGCGTTGGCGCGGAGCGCTCGGGCGATCGTGGTGGTGCCGGCCGGTCGGAGCACGCTGACCGCGATGTGTAACACCGCGATCGGCTGGCACCGCACCACCGGCGCGACCAACATCGTTTGCGCCACCCGCCAAGCCAACCGCCGCTCCCACGACCTAATTACCGCCGTAACCAGCAGTTACCCGAGAACGCAATGACCCTGCCTACCGAGCCGCGATCGACACTCGCGGGAAGCACGTCCACCTAACTGGCATGACGAGGGAAGTTAAGTACCATCAAGCATGTAACGCGTAACGCGCATAAATTTCCTCGTACCTATCACCGGCAATGTCAATGAAGCCATCATCGCCAACGAAATAGACGCCAGAGTCGTAGCATGCATTGAACATGCGAACCATATTGACAAGGTTCTCAAAGTCGATTTCGGTATCCTCTCCGACGATGAAGCGGGCCACACGCGCTTCGCTGCCAGGCGACCAGACGGCGGCATAGATATCACTGCCACCATTCTCCATGATTGGTAGCCAGAAGTCGCCGAGGACCGGGTCGCCAGCATAGACAGAGATCTGCCTCAGCGCCTCCTCGAAGGAGATAAGCATGTAATCGGGAATCAGGCTCGCCTCCTCAATTGTCTGCCCCCGTTCACCACCGACACCATTGTGCCAAGCGAACCACTCGACAACCCCTTGCGGTAACTCGCCGAGCGGCGAATCGATCGCAGTAACATCAAGGCCGGGCAACAGGTTGGCGACTACCGGACGATCCAACTCAACCAGGAACCGCTCCAATCGCGCGAGTTCATCCGTAAGGTCACTCAACGTCACTCACCCTTCACACGTACATAGAACTGGTCGCCGTTGCTAATATTGTTGCGCTTGTAGAACTCGTTCAGATGGTCACGGCCATGTGTGACATTCTGCTCTTTGTTAACCAGTCGAACGGTCGCCCCGGGTCCGCCTTCCTTCGTTGAAGCCGGCGGGAACTCCTCCCACGATAGTTCCTGGTCATTCACATCGGTGCCGAGCCCGTTCGGCCGAGGAAGGCCAGCCTGAGCCCTACGCCGATTGGTATCGATGTTCGCCCTGCCGGTCTGACGAGTCAAGATCGGACTTCCACCGTTTCTCTTGTAGTTCCGGAAGTTGTCCGCGATGTCTGGGAAGCGGTCAGAATCGATCTCATGTACCGGCAGCCGTACGTTATCACCGTTAGCGTCGGTGACGTTGATCTTTGGATCGTCAATGGGGCAGCCGGCGATGTTGTGCACCAGCAGCGACCGGCCGGCAGCCACAACATAGTACGTGTGGACGTCGGCGACGGTGAGGTCGCGCATGTCCTGGGCGCCGGTGAAGTTGTGGACCTCGACGACCTCGGCGGTCGCGCCCTCGTCCGTCTTGAGTTCGTCGCCGGGCTTCAGGTCGACCGCGTTTGACCACTCGTTGGTGGTGCGGTTCCAGAACGGGTGGTGCTGCGTGGTGTGCAGGACCGTCGTCGTGACGCCGACCGCGACCACCGCCGCCGCGACCAGGGCCGCGCCGACCTTGGCCACCTTCGAGGTCTTCGAGGACGCCGCCTTGTCGGCGCTCGAGGACTTCACGCGGATCGTCAGATCGGTGAGTTCGGTGTCGTGGTTGAGCCACAGCCTTATAACGGGCTTCGCCGACGTCGTGCCGGTGTCAGGGTCGGTGGCCGCGACCTCGTCGCCGAGCTTGACGTCCTCGATCTTCTTCGTCGAGCCGTCGGCCATCAGGACGGCGGTCTGTGGGTCGAAGCTGTGTCTGCCGCACGGCGACCTCTTACCGGCCCTACCCCCGGTGAACGCACCCGTGACGCCGCTGATAGCGGCACTGGTGCCGACTTGGCCCCAGTCGACCTTGCCGGTCGTACCGACCTGGCTGACCACGTCCGAGATCGCGCCGTTCACCACGCCGCTCAGACCGCCCGAGAGCGCGCCCGCGACCACCTTGCCGAAGGTGTTGACCGCCAGGCCGCCCAGCTTGTTCGCCGCCCAGCACGCCACCTTGCCGCCGACCACGCCGCCCAGGTAGCCGCCCGCCGCGCCGGCCAGACCCTGCAGAGCACCTGTACCGGCCGAGCCCAGGGCGTCCTTCCAACTGTGGATATTGCCCTGCGCGGCGTCCTTCGCCAGGTTGATCAACGCCGACGCGCCAACCATGCAAGCGACCGCTCCGACGCCACCAGTCGCCGCCGTACAGGCCAGGCCGGCTGCGATGCCGCCGACGACCGCCAGGCCTTCGATGATGGCGTTCTTATGGTCCTTGACGAACTTGACCGCGGCCTTGGATGCGTCGGCGATCTTCTTGACCACCGGCATCTTCATCGCCTGGGTCTTGGCGTAGCTGCCCGCCTGTCTGGCCTTCGCGACGGTCGCGGTATAGGCCTTCGAGATCTTGTGGCCGACCGCCGCGACCATTTTCCTGCCCGCCTGCACGGCGGAGTTGACGGTGTTGACGATCGGGGCGACGAACGGCGCCGCGACCTTCCACGCCGCCTTGCCGAAGTCGACCGCGGCCGACACGAACGAGCTGACCGCGTTGTAGACGACCGGCGGAGTGACCGTCTTGATGAAGTTCGTGGTCGCGTTCCACGCCTTCGTCAGCGTTTTCAGGCCCCAGTGGCCGGTCGGGTCCGTGGTCGTCAGCGGGTTGTCGTCGCCGTAGGCATAGCGGTTGGCCGCCGCCGAACTCGGGACCGGGCTGTTCGATACCGTGTCGCGGGTGTCGAACTGGCCGGTGTCGGTGTTGTACCAGCGGGCCATCATGTTGACCCGGTTGGTCGTCGTGTCGGTCCACTCCGACTGGTAACCCAGGCTGCCCTGCATGCCGGTAGTGGCGAGGACCTTGCCCAGCGGGTCGTAGACCGTCGTTCCGGACAGGGCCGTACCCGTCGCCGTGAACAGACCGGTGATGTCGTCGTGCAGGTCGGTGTAGGCGTACTGCGCCGAAGCGCCTTTCACCCCGACGACCGCGCCGCCCGGATCCCGGGTGTACGTCGCCGTCGTGTCCGCGGCGAGGTCGTTCTCGAGACCCGAGTACGACAGGCCCGTCTTCGTCTGCCGGCCCAGACCGTCGTAGGTGTAGGTCGTCGTGCCCTGCTGCAGCACCTGGCCGAACGCGTCGGTCTTCGTCAGCGTGCCGTTGACCGAGGCGAGCGTTCCGCGCGGCGTGTAGGTGTAGGTGGTACCGCTGGACTGGGTCAGCAGGCGGTTGCGCTGGTCATAGGTGAACGTCTTGGCGCCGTTGGTCAGCCGGTTGCCCGACTTGTCGAAGGTGTAGTTCGTCGTGGTGGTGCCGTTGTTCCACGACGTCAGGCGGTCGGCCAGGTCGTACGTGTAGGTGTTGGTGACCGTGCCGCCGAAGCCGACCGTGGCCTTCGACGTCTCGTTGCCGTTGTTGTCGTAGCCGTACGTGATCTTCGCGACCGACGCGCCGCCCGACGTCTTCAGCTCGTCCGTCTCCAGGCGGTGCTGGTTGTTGTAGCCGAAGGTGCGCACGTTGCCCGTGCCGCCGTAGGTGACGGTCTTGGGCTGGTTGATGGTGTTGTACGTCAGCTTCGTCGCGACCGACGTGCCCGTGTTCGTGACCGTGTCGAGACGGCCGGCCGAGTCGTAGGCGTACGCCGTCGTCCCGGCCGCGTCCAGTCGGCTGCCCAGCTGGCCGTCGGCCTTGTACCCGAACGTCGCCGAACCCGAGATGCCCGACGTCGTACGCAACAGACCACGGTCGTCATAGGTGAAGGTGTTCGCGTCGCCGGAGACCGTGGTCGAGGTGAGGTGGCCCGCGAGGTCGTAGCCGAAGCTCCGCGCGGCGGTCGTCACCTCCGCCCCGGTGCCCGTCTGGCCGGTGAGCTTGCCGACCTCGTTGTACGTATTCGTGATCGTCACGCCGCCGGGCAGCGTTTGCGTCGCCGGGCGGGCGAGCGCGTCGTAGGCGACCGTGAACGTGCGGTCCGACAGGTTCGGGTGCGCCGTCGTCGACGGCTCGATCTGCTCCTCGGGCAGATTCCAGGAGTTGTACTTCGTGATGAACGCGTTCCCGCGCCCATCGGTGAACCGGGTCTGGTTGCCCGCCACGTCGTAGCCGAACGACGTCACGATGTTGTTCGCCGCCACCGTGTCGACCGGCTGGATCTGCGACGTGACCCGGCCTTCGACGTCGTAGGTGAACGTGTTCGTCGTGTTGCGGGCGTCGGTCTTGGTCAGGATGTTGCCACCACGGTCGTACGTCTGCGACGTCGTGGTCAGCGCCGTCCCACCGCCGGCGGCGAACGTCTCCGTCTTCGTCGGGCGGCCGCTGACGTCGTAGGTGACCTGGGTGTACGAGTTGTCGGCGAGCGTCGTGCGGATCGGGCGGCCGACGGCGTCGTACGTCGTCGTCGTGACGTTGCCCGCGCCGTCCTTCGACGTCTGCACGTCGCCGGCGGCCGTGTACGTCAGCTCCTGAGCGACGCCCGTCGGGGAGGTCGTCTTCTTCAGCTTGCCGTCGGTGCCGTACTCGAACGTCGTGTCGTAGTGCGTGTTGTCCTGACGCACGACCGCCGAGGTCGTCAGCCTGCGGGCCAGGAAGTCATAGGTGTTCGTGGTCGCCGCGCCGGTCGGGTCGGTGACCTTGAGCTGGTCGCCGTTGAGGTCGTACTCGAACTTCGTCACGCCGGTGTCCGCCGCGACCGTCTTGGACACCCGGCCCAGCTGGTCGTAGTAGTACAGCGTGTCGTGGCTCAGCGCGTCGGTCAGCTTCACCAGCTGACCGGTGTCGTCGTAGACGCGGGTCGTGGTCGGCGTGACGGCCGTGGACGAGCCCGGCGGCGTGTAGGACGGCGCGATGCTCGTCAGGACGCGGCCCGCCGAGTCGTAGGTCGTCCGCGTCACGTTGCCGCGCGGGTCCTTGACGTGCGTGCGCGCGCCGAAGGTGTCGTAGCCCATGTACGTCACCGGGCGGGTCGACACCGGGGCTCCGCCGTCGGACTCGGCCTGCACGGCCGGCCCGGTGACGACCGCGAGACGGCCGGCCTGGTCGTACGTGTTGTCGGTGACGTTGCCCATCGGGTCCGTCTCCGACAGCACTCGGCCGGCCTTGTCCAGCTTCGACGTCGAGCGGGTGACGGTCGCGCCGGCCGCCGGGGCGGCGCCCGAGTACACCTGACCGATCTCGGCCGAGCTCAGCGGACGCGAGTACGCCTGCACGTCCGCGATGAGGCCGGTCAGGTACGGCGCCTGAGCGCCGGGCGAGACGCGGCCGATCTCCATCGGGCCGCGCGGCTTCCAGCCCTGCGTGAACGACGTCGTCACGGGCGTGCCGTTGTTGACGATCAGCGAGATCGTGTGCGCCTCGGCGTTGTAGACGCCGACCAGGTGGGTCCACGCGTTGAGCGGCGCCGTCGAGGCGGCCGTCACCCGGGTCTCCGGGGCGAGGCCGTCGTCAGCGGAGGCGAAGGTCAGGCTCCACCGGCCGCTGTTGTCCGGGATGTACTGCAGCGCGAAGGCGGACCGGTTGATGCCCCGCTGCGCCACGATCGTGCTCGCGTTGAGACCGCTGCCGCCGGGCGTCTTCACCCACGCCGAGATGGTGAAGCCGTTCGTCGTGTCCAGCACCGTGCCCGGCGTGGAGACGTACGACGTCTGGCCGTTGAAGGCCATCGACCCGCTCGTCGTCGCCGGGTGGTCGGTCGACCAGGTGACTGCCGAGCCGCTCGCGCCCGCGTTACCGACCGAGTCGCCGGCCTGGGCGCCGGAGCCCTCGTCGAGCTTCCACCGGGCGACCGGGGTAAGGCCGGGCGTGTTGTAGATGGTCTGCGAGGTCTCGCGGCCGAGTTCGTCGTAGGTGTTCTCCGAGCGCGACAGGACCGTGCCGGAGCCGTCGGTGACGACGCTGGCGATCGCGTGGTCGTCGGGCGACAGCGACAGCGTGGTGATCCGGTTGATCCCGGCCGGGTCGAACGTCTCCCCGGTGACCCGGGAGGCGTTGTCCAACGTGTACGTCTTGGTCGCGGTGCCGTTGTCGGTGATGCTCTTCACGACGTTGCCGGCGCCGTCGAAGTAGTTATCAACCTCGATGAAGTCCGGCTGACCCGCGGTCGGGTTCTTGCGGATGACCTGCGCCTCGAGCCCATTGTCCGTGTACTTGTGGACGGTCTGGAAGCCCATGGCGTCGATCTCGACAACCAGGCGCCCGTTGGCGTCGTACTGCTTCTCGGCCAGCGTCAGCGTCGTCGGCGCGGACGGTGCGTTCGGGTCGCCGGTGTAGTTCTGGATGCGGGTGAACCGCAGCCGGTGCTCGGCGTCGTACTCGTTGAGCGTGACCCCGCCGTCCGGCTCGATCTCCTTCACCACGTCGCCGGAGACGTCGTACTCGTAAGTCGTCGTCTTCCCGCCGACCGTCTCGGTCGCAGTCTGCCCGTAGTTGTTGTACGTGCTCGAGTCCGTCCGCGACGCGTCCCCGCCGGTCGGGTCCGACACGACCTGCGACGTCACGTGCCCGTCCACGTCGTAGGTCGTCGTGGTCACCGTCGTGTGGTTGGCGCCCGTCACCCGGTTCGTCACCGCGGCGCCGGTCTGGGTCAGCACCCGGTTCTGGCCGTCGTAGGTGAACGTGCTGCCGGACCCGGCCGGCGTCGACTCGGAGACCTCGATCTGGGTCTTGATGCGGCCGAGGTTGTCGTAGGTGAACGTGACCGTCTTGCCGGCCGGGTCGGTCAGCTTGGCGATGTCGCCGTTGGCGTAGTAGTCGATCGTCTGCAGCGCGCCCGACGGCAGCGTCACCTGCCGCTGGAGGCCCTTCGGCACGTAGGTGCCGGCCGGCGCGCCGAACGCCTGCGTGGTCGCCGTCGTCAGGTCGGTCTTGGTGATCCGGCCCAGCGGGTCCTTGGTGGACGTCCGGTTGCCGTTCTCGTCGTACGTGTACTCGGTGACGTACCGGTTGTCGGTGGCGCTGGTGGAGCGGCCGTCACGCTGCCGGATGAGCATGTCGTTGCGGCGGTCCGGGCTCGGCGTCTTGTTGCTCGCGCCGCCGTCTGGGAAGTACTCGAAGTAGACCGTGCTGCACACGTTGTTCTTCTGCAGCTGACACGTCGCCGTCGAGACCACGTTGCCGCGCACGTCGTGCTCGTTGGTCGTGATGTTGCCCAGCGGGTCGGTGGTGGTGCGCAGGAAGCCGTTCTCGCTGTAGCCGTAGCGGGTTTCGTTCCCCAACGCGTCCGTCTCGGCAACCTTGCGGCCCGTGCCGAGGTCGAAGGTGTACGTCAGGACCCGGTCGTTGGGGTCCTGAGGGTCCTTGGGGGCCTTGACGGTCACGATCTTCACCGGCACGCTGGCGTTCTTGCTCTTCCGCCAGGCCGCGTACTGATTCGCGACCGTCCCGGCCGAGATCTGGTTGCGGTAGTAGGCGACGTCGGAGATGAAGCCCTTGAAGTAGCTGACGGTGCCGCTGGTGCTGGCCCAGTTCGGCCAGGTGCCGGCGCCCACGGTGAAGTGCGTCGTGTTGTCCGAGGCGAGCGTGCTCGAGCCGGACGCGACCTCGACGCCGTCGAGATACAGCTTCTGACTGGTGCCGGACGAGGCGACGGCGGCGTGGTGCCAATTGCCGTCGTTGACGGTCGCCGCCGAGGCGAGTTGCAGGGCGCCGGAGTTGGTCCACCACCCGGCCCGCAGCTTGCCGTCGGTGCCGACGTACAGGTGCGGCGTGTACCACGTCGCCGTGGCCATGGTGTTGTTCCACGAGCCGAGCAGCATCCCGCCCGCGGTCTGGGTCTTGAACCACAGGCTGGCGGAGAAGGCGTTCGAGGTCGGCACGTCGCTGCCGGGACCGGTGTCGGGCAGCTGCAGGTACGACGAGGAGCCGTCGAACTGGGCCGCGGTCGAGTCTTCGAACAGACCGCTGGGCAGGCCGAGGTCGACGTTGTTGTAGGCCGCCGGGTTGCCGTTGACCTCGTTGGTCGCGTAGGCCACGCCGCCGCCGTCGCCGAGCCGGTAGTAGTCGGCCGGGGAGCCGGCGAGCACTGCGGACGCGTACACCTTGCTGGAGCCCCGGGTGGTCGGCGGGGTGAGCTCCCACACTCCGCCGTTGGAGTCGGTCACCGTCTTGACCGTCGAGTCCTTGGGCTCGTAGACGACGGTCGCGGTGGCGTTGCCGGACGGGCGGATGACTCCGGTCAGCGGGCGGGCGGTCGCGGTGCCGGCCTTGTAGATCGAGGCGATGTTGGCCGTCGACAGCGGACGGTCGAAGGTGGACACCTCGGCCATCGAGCCCTTGAACCAGCCGACCGCCGGGCCGCCGTTCGCGGCCGGCTCGTCCGGCCAGGTGCCGCCCCACCAGCCGGCGCCGAAGGTCGCGGTGGTGGCGGTGTTGTACTGCAGCATGTCGATCGTGCCGTCGCGGGAGCCCTGGAACACGTTGTCGAGGTAGAGCCTCTGGGTGCTGCCGGCGCCGGACAGCACCACGTGGTGCCAGTTGCCGTCGTTCACCGCGGCGAGGCTCGGGATCGGCTGCGCCGAGCCCATCCAGAACTCGCCGTAGAGCTTGCCGCTGGTGCCGATGTACAGCGCCGGGGTGTATCCGCCGGTCTGGCTGCCCGCCGTGACCGGGTCCTTGGCGAACCCGAGCAGCACGCCCTTGTCGCCGGGCGCGGCCTTGAACCACATGCTGACCGACTGGTACCCGCCGCTGAACGGCAGTTCCTGGGACGGCACATACATGTACGATGACGTGCCGTTGAACGCGGCGGAGGTCATGCCCGATCCGGGCAGCGGACTTGCCCCGCCGAGCGTGACGTTGCCGTAGTTGCCGTTGTCCGCGCCCTGGTTCTCGATGACCTCGCTGGTCGCGACCGTCGCGCCGGAGGTCTCGCCGAGGCGCCAGTAGCCCCGCGGCCCGAGGTTCTGCACGGCGGACTGATACAGCGAGGCGTCGCCGTAGGTGTAGCTGTGGCACTCGGTGCTGGACGTGGGCGGGCAGACCGTCCGCAGCTGACCGTTTCCGTCATAGGTGTACGACCAGGTCAACGCCGATCCCGGATCCCCTGCCACGGCCGGGTCGGTGGTGACGGTGGCGATCCGGGCGGGTGCGCCGGGCGGCACGACGACGGTCGGGCTGTAGGTGATCTGGGTGTTGCTGGCCAGCACCGCCTGGTGGTACGAGTACTTGACTGCGGCCGTGCCGGTGCCGTTCTCGACACCGACGACGGCGCTGATGCCCTTGTCCTCGTTGTTGGTGCTGTCGATGTCGTTGTACGAGAAGGTGATGACGCCGTTCTCGCTGAGCGTCGCCTTGACCGTGACCCGGGTCCCGCGGCCGAGCAGGAGGGCGTTGTACCACTCGACGCTGAACGACCGGTTGGGGGCCGTACCGCTGGTCTTGGTGGTGATCTTCGAGGAGCCGTCGATCTCGAAGTCGTCCCAGAACGGGTACAGCGCGTTGTTCGGGGCGGCGGTGTTGGGGATATCGCTGTTGATGCCGTCGGCGAATCCCGCCATGGCGTCGAAGGCGATGACGCCGTTGGTGGACACCCGCGCGGTGGTGTGATTCTCGCCGTACAGCGGGAAGGTGAACGGCAGGGTCACCTCGGTCGTCGCGTCGTCGCCGGTCAGCGCCAGGACGGTGGCGGCCGGGTCATCGGTCTGGTCGACGAACGTCGCCGGGCCGCTGGTCTGCGTGTAGCTCGGTGTGCCGGCGCCGGAAGCGGACCACGTGACGTGCAGCGCGCGGCCGGATGCCGACGTGATGGTGTCGATGCGGTTGTTGGTGTACGTGAACGTCTCGGTCCGGTCGGAAGAGTCCGTGATCGAGGTGATGCCCCACGTGTACGGCGTGGTCGCGCTGCCCGTCACCAGCGGCGCGGTGAACAGGTAGGTGGTGCCGTCCTTGTCGACGAGCTTGTAGCCCGCGCCCGCCCCGAGCGAGGTGAAGGTGGCATACCGCCCGGACGGCGGCGAGAACGTACCGTCGCTGTTGCGACCGAACGCGATCTCCTGGCCGGCCGGGTACCGCACGGTGACGGTGTTGACCGCGGGCGTGGCATCGCCGGACATGACCTCGGTGACGGACAGGTCGAAGACGCTGGACCAGCCCGGGCCGAACGCGGAGTTGGTCCGCGGGTCGAGGCTGTTGTAGTCGCGCTCGATGGTCAGCGCCGGGCCGACAGTTGCCACGCTCGCGTCGGTCGCGGACGTCGTGTAGTTGCGCACGCTCGGCTCGTAGCCCAGGTCGCCGTTCTGCGACAGCGTCGAGGTGATGTCGGGCTGCGGCACGTTGGTGGAGAAGGTGTACCAGTCCTCATTGATCTGCGTGGAGGCGCCGTCGTTGGCGTAGGCGATCCAGTAGTACTGCTCGCCCCACTTGAGCTTGTCGGCAGGGACGCGGAGGGCAGGCGAGGCCTGGAAGCCCGACGTCCAGACGTTGGCGCCGTTCTTGTCCTGGACGACGAAGTTGTACTGGAGGTTCGCGTTCGGCGCGTGGTCGGGGTCGTACGCCACGACCTGGAGCTCGGGGGTGAGTGAGGTGACCGAGTAGCCGTACGGCGGCAGGTTGCTCGTCACGACCGGCGTCTCGAACTGGTACGTGATCTCGAGGAACGGCGCGTATTCGATGCCGAAGTTCGCGGTCGTGAATTTCTTCCAGTGCATCGGGTCGGTCTGCGACGTCGTGATCGCCAGGCCGTTGTTGCCGACGTTGCGAGCCCAGTTGTTGAACGTGCCCGTGGTCAGGTTGACGGTCATCCAGACGCCGATGTCCCGGTGGCCGTCGTCGTTGGTGCAGGCGACGCCAGGGTTGGCGGTCAGCGAGCCGATCGCGCCGCCGAACGCCGGGCCGGGATAGGTCAGATTGCCCGGGTTCCAGCCGACCGTGATCGGGTTGACCTCGAAGGACTTCGGCGCGCACGTGTACGCCCACGAGTCGTAGACGTTGAGCTTCGCCGCCGTCACATTCACGTTGGCGAACTGGCTGTAGAAGTTGTTGAACTTCACGAACGAGTACGCCTTGACGCCCAAGCCGTTGTTGCCGATCGACATCTCGTGCTGGGTCTGCTGGTCGCTCGTGCGGTCGTTGCGCACGGTCGTGTCCTGCGACGCTTCCTGCGCCGTCGTCACCGTCGGGTCGACCACCACCGGCCACACCCGCTCGGCATCCGCCAGCCACGCCTCGTCGACGCTCACCTTCAGCGCCGGCTTGCCGTTCACCGTGGTCAGCTGGTACTTCGCCTCGGTCGCCTGCTCGAACCCGCCCGACTGCGGGTCGAACTTCGAGTCGTGCACGACGCCGCTCGGGATGGTGCCCGCGACCTTGCCGTCCTTGCCCACCAGCTCGATCGCGCCGTCGGCTCCGGTGCGCGCCGTCAGGTTCGTCAGGCTCAGCGGGAACACCCACTCGCTGCCGGCGTCCACCGAGGCGACGACGAGGTTCTCCTTGACGCCGTCGCCGGTCGCCCGCAGTTCCAGGTCGACGCCCGGCAGCACCGCCTTGTAGGTGGCCGTGTCGCCCTTCACCTCGGCGGGCGCCTTGGCCGCACCCAACAGGGAGTAGCCGAACGTGCCCCCGCCGATGTTCTTCAGCGTCACCAGGTTCGGGTCGTCGGCCGTCTTGGCGACCGAGACGTCGGCGGCGGAGACCTTCGGCTGCAACCGATCGCCCTGCGCCACAAGGCCGGTGTCGATGCGCTTCCAGGTGCCGTCCGCGGCCTTGATGTTGACCCGGCCCGCGAACTGCTTGCGGGTGAACGAACCGTCGGCGTTCTGGTACAGCTCGGAATCCTCGCTGCCCTTGGCCGGGACCAGCTTGCTGGTCTTGGCGTCGAAGCTCGCCGGCCCCGACTTCGTCGCCGACTTGCCGACCGCGACCTTGTGCTTCGGCGCCTCGTAGGGCCCGGTCGCCCCGATGCCCTTGCCGGCCGGGCTACCGGCGCCGCGCTCGGCGCGCCCGAGCGCGTCGAGCTGCTCGCGACTCAGCGCCCTGGCCGGCGGCGCGGACTGCTGCTTCGGCACGCCGTTGAACGCCTCGCGGCCGAGGTCTCGCGAAGAGTCCGGCTGCAGCCACGATGGCAGGTGCAGCGGGAAGCCCGCACCCCGGGCGTCGTGCACGACGCCCGGCGGCACGGAGGCCACCAGCGGTCATGCCGGTGCCTCCCCGTGAAGCAACAACTGCCACGGAGAGGCTCACCCAGCAGACTCACAGAAACAATGACCGTTCAACCGATAGACATCGACGAATGATCACCCTGTGTCCGATTTCAGCAACATTGATCAACGTCATGCAGATACTCCCCCACACCCCACCTGGGCAGCCAATATGACGGTTGCCTAACAGACTGGCCATCATCACTGGGATAGGAGTCACTGTCATCAGTTTGAGCCGCTGCCACCGCATTCGTGATCAAACGGACAACCTCATCGTGCGGGGTGATGCCGTCCACAGTGGACACGTTGGCCGTCGCGTTACCACCCACGGTGACGAACCGCTTGGCCGGGAAGGTCTTCGCGCCCTGAGCGACGGCCCGCACCGGCAGGTCGCCGGCGGCGAAGATGAGGCCGCAGCCGCCCTGCGCGAGGCTGTTCAGGAACGTGACCGCGTTCTCCACGGTCTGGACGCCGGTGATCTCGAGGTACTGCACCTTCGCCCTGGTCTGGCGCGACGCGTCCTGCATCGCCGCCCAGATCGGCTCGGCCGCCAGGTCCCGGACCCCGTCCTGCGGTGTGAGCAGGCAGGCAGTGAACTGCAGGTACTCGCGCTCCCGGGAGGGCTCGGGCGCCGGGTCCGGCCACAGCGCGATCGCCAACACGATCGCGACGACGAGCGCGGCCGCGCCGCCCGCGAGCCAGCGCTGAGCAATCGTGTACCGCCGCCACCAGGCGACCGGTTCTTGCTTCGTCTTCTTGCGAGCCATGAGATGCCCTCCCCCGTCGTCGCCTTCCGCGGCGCACACGCTAGGAGATGGACGCCGGAAACTCCAGAGAGACCGAGGCTCGCCCGCCGTACACCGGACGCGTGGCCCTGCGCATCCTCGGCACCCCGCAACAGCGGACGATCCTGGCATGCTGGCCATCCAGCCGGGCCGCGTGGCGTGGGTCCAACGCAAGTACGTGGCGCGGAGCCACCGGGGGCGCAGGCGCCGGCTCCCGCGCCCAGGCCGTTCACCCCCGGATCACCACGGATCGCGGAGGCCAAACGCGTCCCGCAGCGCCGCGAGGCCGTTGTCGAGGTGGACCATCGTGAGGTCCAGCGCATGAACACCGTGGTCGTAGGGCACGAAACCGAGGATCTCCCACGCCTGCTGCACCTTTTTCAGGGCTTCGGTGTGGCGAACATCCGTGCGGGGTACGCCGATCGGAAAAGGAAGGCACGCCGCGAAACGGGCGTCGCGCCCAAGCCGTCTGATTGCGTGGCCCGCGAGTAGGGGGCCGAGGCCGTGTCCTCGCCAGCGCTTGCCAAGTTCGATACGGTCGACGACGGGAACCGAACCGCCGCCACCGACCCCGAAATCCTCAAGGTCATCTCGCAGGTCGCCAGTGCGCGGGTCGAAGATCGCGCTACCGATCGACTCCAGGTCCCCCGCTCAGCGCATCCGGCCCATCCCAGGGATGCCTGCACTCCACCCGCGTCCCACAGTTGGTGGGCAGACGATCATGCCGAATCTGGGCTGTGGGCTGCGAAAATGGGCAGGGTGAGGCCGGATGGTCGTGTGCCTACGCGCTGACCTGGTCAGGCGGGGTGGATCGCGGTGATTCGCGGTGGTTTGGGCACGCCGACGGCGGTGAACAATGCCTGCTGTGGTTCATTGAGAGATGTCGTTTGCAGGACCTGACCGTCGGGGCCCTGCAACAGGACCTGGTGCACCCGCGACAGCTGGGTGTTGATGAAGTTCCAGGTCTGTGCGGTGCGCCGCTCGGCGACCCGCACGAGCAGCAGCGCCAGCCAGCAGAGCAGAAGGTGGGCCTGGATGCGCTGCCGGGCGAGCGCGGCCTGGGCGTCGGAATGGAAGCGTGCCGAGTCAATCGGCGGTGGTGATCGGTGTGGCGTTGCCGGCCCGGGTCGGCGGGCGAGTTTCGGCGCGTTGCGGCGCCCGCCTCATTCGTCCGGCGAGGAATACGTCGACGGAGTGAACACAGTGGGCTCCACCGGATCAGGAAAATCGTCGGGGAACGCCCTGTTCTTGTGCTCCTTGGAGAACACCGCCACGAGAAACTCTACCAAGCCTCCATCGAATGCAGGCCAATCGAGAAAATTTCTCGCCTGATTCACGACTATCGTCCACCGGTCGGGTTGATCCAGCGGCTTCCTGACCCAGTAGACCGTATCACCATTATCGGTCCCGGCCACGGGCAGGAGCGATGACGGTTCGACCGGCAACTGCTCGCCGTGCTGAACAAATTGTTGGACCCGCCACTCGCCCCGGCCCGCCTGATGGAAGATGTCCACCCATTGGCTTGCAGCTCCGGGCGTATAGACCTCCAGGAAGTCTCCAAACCTGCCCGGCCCGTACACCTCGACCAGCCGTTTGTAATCCGCGGGCAGTACGACGCCGAGACGCGACTCGACATCGCGCCAGTCCGGAGCTGGCCGCCCAGCGCTGGGCGGCGGAACCATCTCGACGAGGCGCGCGTTTGGCCCGAAGATCCTCTCACCCACGTAGCTGAAGAAGCCACCCATAGTCACGCGTCCCTTGAACTTCGAACCCTCGAGTCCGATGCGACGTTCTCGCATGGCATTCTCACAATAGGCTCATGTGATGCGGTTCGTGGCACCGCCCAGGAGGGTCCAACCGTTCTTCTCGATGAAGTTCAAAGCCGTCATCTCAGCATGTCCCGGACCGTTGACGTGAAACTCACGAACGAGACAAGGTGGTGGCGCGGGCGCTTTCCGGCACTCCATACCTCAAGAAACTCGGCAGTGGCTCAGGTCCGATCCCGAGCTCCATGCACGCCCGTGATTATCCCGCCCGCAAAAAGGGCCTCGGCGACCCCACTTCAGGAAAGGGCGCCTGTCTGCTCGACGTCCGTCGCCGGTTGTCGGCGTTGCCACCTTCTCGGCGGTAGCGCAGGGGAACCACGCCGGATGGGACGACGCGGACTCAACCAGGTTCAAGGGGCCGGCCAGCGTGGCGGATTCGGAGACGCGACGGCCCTAGCACCGTGTTCGGCGTCGCTTAGTCGCCCGATCGGCGCTGGATCGCCTCCTGCGACGAGCGCGCGGTCGTGAAGCATGCCGCCGCCGACGCGGACCACCTGGTGTTGGCCGACGGCCAGAACGCCAACGGGCTCGCCTTCGGCCCCGACGGGTGGCTCGTCCCAGATCACGATCGCCGACGTCGAGTCCGGGGCGACCTGCCGGCTGGCCAGGTGGCGCAGCATCCAAGACGTGGCCTGGAGCCCGAACGGCACCCGGATCGCGGCAACCTGGTGCAGGTGTACGACGCGGTGACCGGCGCCATGGAGTAGGCCGCCGCGGTCGCGTTGACCCCGGACGGTGCCCGGGTCGCGGCGCCGAGTAGCTCAGCGTTGTCCGGCGCGTACGCCCGCCTCGATGCGGTCGCCGACGTGCTTGTCGATGTTGTGCCAGTACTCGAACGCGCGTACCAGCACCGGCTCGCTCACGCCCTCCAGAAGGTGGCCGACGACGTTGTTCACCAGGCGGTCGCGGGCCGCGTCGTCCATGATCTCGCGGACCAGCGTGCCGGGCTGGCCCCAGTCGTCGTCCTCGGCGTGCGCCGTCGCGGCCGCGCGGACCATGTCGCCGTCGGCGTACCACTTGCCGCCGTCGTCGGTCAGCTCCGGGCGGGCCTGCGGGCCGCCGTAGGAGTTGGGCGCGTACACCGGATCGGTCACGTTCTTGATCCTCATCGCGCCGTCCTTGGAGTAGCTGTGCACCTCCACCTTCGGCGTGTTGACCGGGATCTGCTTGTAGTTGACGCCGAGCCGGGCCCGGTGCGCGTCGGAGTAGCTGAAGCCGCGGGCGAGCAGCATCTTGTCCGGCGACAGGCCGGTGCCGGCCACGACGTTGTTCGGCTCGAAGGCGAGCTGCTCCATCTCGGTGTGGTAGTCGCTGACGTTACGGTTGAGCGTCATCCGGCCGACCTCGCGCAGCGGATAGTCCCCGTGCGGCCAGATCTTGGTGAGGTCGAAGGGATTGAACCGGTACGTCCTGGCGTCCTCGAACGGCATGATCTGCACGTTGAGCGTCCAGCTCGGATACTCCCCCGCGGCGATGTGCTCGTACAGGTCGCGCTGGTGGAAGTCGCCGTCGGCCGAGGCCATCCGGTCGCCCTCCTCCTGCGTGAAGCACTCGATGCCCTGGTCGGTCTTGAAGTGGTACTTGACCCAGAACCGCTCGCCCTTGGCGTTGATCCACATGTACGTGTGGCTGCCGTACCCGTTCATGTTCCGCCACGTCCGCGGGATCCCCCGGTCCCCCATCAGATAGGTGACCTGGTGCGCCGACTCGGGCGAGAGCGTCCAGAAGTCCCACTGCATGTCGTGGTCGCGCAGGTTGTTGTCGGCCCGCCGCTTCTGGGACCGGATGAAATGCTGGAACTTCAGCGGATCCTTGATGAAGAAGATCGGCGTATTGTTGCCGACGATGTCGAGGTTGCCCTCGCTCGTGTAGAACTTGACCGCGAATCCCCGCGGGTCGCGCCAGGTGTCGGGGCTGCCCCGCTCCCCCGCGACGGTGGAGAACCGGACGATCACGTCGGTCTCGGCCCCGGGCTGGAACACCGCCGCCCGGGTGAAGCCGCTCAGGTCCTGGGTCGTCCTGAACGTGCCGAAGGCGCCGCCACCTTTCGCGTGCGGCTGGCGCTCGGGAATGCGCTCGCGGTTGAACGCCGCCATCTGCTCGATCAGGTAGTGATCCTGCAGTAGCAGCGGCCCGTCGGGGCCGACGGACAGCGAATGCTCGTCGCTGGCGACGGGAATCCCGGCGTCGGTCGTGGTCGGTGGGCGTTCGTTGGTCGTCACGCGGACCTCCAATGCCTCGAACGGGAATCCGGTTTCTCCGCCAACCGACGTTTCCTCGTGCGACGCCCGCGCGACGGCGGAACCCGGAATATCCCCCGGACCAATTCCGTCCACTCCAACCTGACACCGTTTCTGGAACGAGTCAAATCGAGCTCCCCCGCGGACCAACGGCAAGGTCGAACAGTTCAAGAATGGGCCAACCCCCGATCAGCCGACTGTCACCAAGGAGTACGACTAAGGCCTGTTGCAAACTCGGGTTTGGTGTCCGCGAGATGGAACAGTCCGGGTTGTGCGTCTCGTCGTTCCGGTGTGGTCCCGCATGTTGGGGTGCGGGTCTGGTCCGGGGTTGTCGAGGGCGTCGTTCCGGGAGTTCGCCGAGCACGCCGGCACCGGCCGTCTGGGGTGGCTGGTGCTGCGCTGCGGCCGCCGCGGTCGGGCACTGGTTGGGTGCCGGTCGGGGCGGTGGTGTCCGGTTGACTCGGGCAGGGCTCCTTGCAGCCCTTCATGGATCGCTTCGATGCCGTGGGTGGCGAGGGTGGTCTGTGCGGCGGCCCAATCCACCCGGGCGGTGCCGGGCACGGCTGGGTCGCTCAGCACGGTGTGCGCGCCGATGAGGGCGGCGACGAGGTCGCGGTCGCCGGTGAGGCCGCACTGTGGGCAGGTGTGGCGGCGGTGGTGGAGGTGTTTGGGGACGCGGGCGGTGCAGAGGCAGTGCTGGGTCCAGGCGGTGTGCCGGGTCCCGGCCCGGACCAGCCCACGTTGAGCGACGTTGGCGGCTTCCCGATCAAGGGCGGCGACGAGGATGCCGGGGGTGAACGCGTGGATGCTACGGCCCCACCGCCGTGCCCACGCCCGCAGGTCACCGGCCTCGACAACCAGGTCCGGGCCGTGGCTGGCCACGATGCCGGCGGCGACGATCCGGGCGCGGGTACGCCCGGCCTGGGTACGGGCCGCGCCGTCAGCAGCCGCCTGCCCGCGCAGCCGCAGGTAGCCGGCGGAGAGTTGGTCGCGGCGGTAGGCCTGCACCGGGATACCTGCCGTGTTGGCGATGCGGGCGCCGCCCGGCACCGCGACCTGTGCCGGGGGCAGGCCGGCGGCTTGGCGACGGTCGGCTCGCCGCTGCTGCCGGGGCGAGAGCCGGTATTGGGTGGGGTTGGTGGCGCGGCGGGAGCGTTGCAGGGGCGCGGTTACGCCGCCGCTGCCGCAACCGTTCCGCCGCGAGCCGGTCGGCGTCGGCGCCGGTCTTCGTGATCTGTGTGGCCCGCACCCCGGCACCACCACCGGCGATCGGGACGGAGACGACGGCCAGGTTGGACACGTTGACGTCGACGCCGCCGCGCCGGTGCAGGGCCGCGGCCGTCTGGCGGCGGGCCGTGACCGTGGGGGAGGTGTAGCCGGGGCCGAGGACCATCACATGGGCCTCGTACCGCCACCCACCCGGGGAACCCGGGTCGCGATACCGCACGAGGTCGATCTTGTGCCAACGGCGCGGGTCGGTGAGGTAGTGCTCCAGCACCGGCTGACGACGGGGGCCCTGGGGGAGGCGGACCGGCAGGACCAGGTCCCGGGGCGCCGGTGCCGGTCAGCACGACGGCGAAGGGGCCGTCGTGGTCCCACCACGACCGCACCGGCCGGCCACCGGCAGTGGGGGTGACGGCGGGCATCCGCCGTGGCTGCCACAACCGGCCGGCCCGGTCGAACACCGCGTCATGCCCCGCCAGGGTGCCGGCCAGACGGAATGTCTCCCACTTCCGTGCCCTGGTGTGCGAACGTGCCCGCCCTGGGATGCGGCTGAACGTCCACCAGCCGCCGACCTTCGGCCGGCCGTGGCGGCGTCCGGTCGCGTCGGGGAACAGGTGCCGATCGGCAGCCTGCCACACGCTGTCGGCGACGTGCATCGCCACCGCTTTCGTACAGGAGCGGCGCAGATGCGGAGCACGATCCACGTGCCGGTACGCGGCATACTCCAACCCCGCCCTGGACAACCCCAGCCGATCCCGGACCGCGGCCGGACCTGCGACGGCTCGCACGTGATGCGCGGCCCAGTACGCGTCGACCTTGGCGCGGGCGTCACGCTGCACCGCCCGCCGCACCGCGAACACCGCCGCGAACACCCGCTCCACATGCCGCCGCACCCCCGGCTCATGCACATCCAACGGCAGCCGCAACACCGACACCGGACCGTCGTACCGCCACGGCGTCGCCTGGTTCGGTCCGCGCCGCCGTATCGACCCCGCTGCCGCCACACCGACCAATATAGGGCCACACGGCCCCCAGTGCCATCGCTGTGCCGAAACTTTGCGACACGGCCTAGTAGTACTTTGTTAGGTCGGCGTGTCGTGGGCATCCTCGAGCCGGATCGGTAGTTTCATGGTCCGGTGACCCCTGACGAGCTTTCGGTTGTGCGGCAACGCCTTGAGGCGTTCGCGGCGGACGTGTTCGCGCCGCTGCCCCGGTCGGATCAGCGGGCCAAGGGTGTGACGTACCTGCGTGGGCTGTTGCTGGACGGTCGGCGCAAGTCGATGCAGCCGATGGCGGAACGGCTCGGCGTGGATCATCAAGGGCTGCAGCAGTTCGTGACCACGTCGACCTGGGACACGGCTGCGGTGCGGGCCCGGCTGGCCCGCCGGGCGGTGGACCTGGTGGAGCCGGTGGCGTGGGTGGTCGACGACACCGGCTTCCCGAAGGACGGCACCGGCTCGCCCGGTGTCGCACGGCAGTACTCCGGCACCCTGGGCAAGGTCGCCAACTGCCAGATCGGCGTGAGTGTCCACGCGGTCACCGACACCGCGTCCTGCCCCCTGGACTGGCGGTTGTTCCTGCCGGAGTCGTGGGACGAGGCGAAAGCGGCCCCGGCCGCGATCCGGGCAGCGAAAGCCAGGCAGCGCAAGACCTTGAAGAACGCGCCGCGAGCGGCCGCGCCGGCACCGGCCGGCCGGGATGCCGCCGGCGCGGTGGACGTCGAGGCGGTGACCGAGGCGGCGCGGCTGCGCCGACGCCGGTGCGCGATCCCCGATTCAGAGGGACACCGTCCGAAGTGGACACTGGTGGTCGAGATGCTCGACGCGCTCGCCGCCCAAGGGCTCCGGCCGCCGTTGCTGACCTCAGACGCCGGCTACGGTGACACCAGCCAGTTCCGCACGGCGCTGGACGAACGCAACGTCGTCTACAGCGTGCAGGTCAAAGGCGACGCCCTCGCCCACACCGCCGACGCGGTCCCCGCCGCCCGGGCATGGTCCGGGCTGGGCCGCCCACCGTCGTCCACAACACCCGTCTACCCCGACGACGCGGTCAGCCTCGCCGAGCACATCACCGCCGCCAGCCGCGACACGGCGGTCGCCGTCTCCTGGCGGGAAGGCAGCAAAGGCACCCTCACCTCACAGTTCGTCTTCCTGCGCGTCCGCCCGGCCGGGCACCGCATCCCCCGCGACCCCGACGGCAGCCTGCCCGAACGATGGCTGATCGCCGAATGGCCCGACACCGCACCCGAACCCGTCACCTACTGGCTGTCCAGCCAGCCCGCCGACACCCCCGCCACCGACCTGATCCGGTACGCGAAGATCCGCTGGCGGATCGAACACGACTACCGCGAACTCAAGACCGGCCTCGGCCTCGACCACTTCGAAGGCCGTTCCTGGACCGGCTGGCACCGCCACGTCACCCTCGTCACCGCCGCGCACCTGTTCATCACCATGCTGCGACTCGACCCAAAAGCGGATGCGCCGGCCTGACCCTCTACAAGGTCATCCACGAGCTGCAACACCTGCTCGCGACCTGGACCGGCGCATGCCCCACCTGCCACCAAACGGTGAAACCGTTACACCACAACAAACACCACCAGACCTAACAAAGCACTACTAGGCGGCCCGGCGCAGCGGATCCTCGACCCGGGCCTGGCCCTGGATCAGGCGCAGGCGGGCCGGGGCGGCCGGGGCCGGGGCGGCGGGCTCCTCGTCGAGCGCGGCCGGCCGGCGCCAGCGCCACGGCGGGCCCTGACGACCGGCCGGTGGGCGGCCCGGGTCCAGCGCCGGGCGGGACAGGGCCACGACGATCGCGTATCCGGCCAGGACGAAGGCGTGGCTGATCAGGCGAGTCGTCTCCACCGTGCCGTTCATGAGGTCGCTGGCGCTGAGCAGGGCCAGCAGCGCCACGAACGCGGTCAGCATCGGCAGCGCGCCGGCGGGGGTGGCGCGGCGGGTCGCGATCCAGGCGAAGCCGGCGCCGATCGCCACGTTCCAGGCGGCCGACTCGTGGAAGACGTGGCCGGCGCCGTGGAGATGGTTGGTGCTCGCGGCGGTCGCGGCCTGGGCGATGCCGAGCACGAACTGCGCGGCGCCGAACGCGCCGAGCAGGACCCGCAGCACGAGGACGAGCCGGCGGGGCCGGCGCGGTGACGGGGCGCGGAAGCCCGCGAGGAGGGACTCGGCCGGGGGCGGGGTGGCCGTCATCGGCTGCAGCCGCACGAGCCGGGTCACGGACCGGGCCTCGCGCTCCCACTCGCGGCACGGCGCGCACGCCGCCAGGTGGGCGTCGACCAGCGCCGGCTCGATCGGTTCGTCCTCGCCGTCGAGCCTTGCCGACAACGCCTCGCGGTACTGCTCACACTCCACGGTTGGATTGTCGCCGCCCGCGCCGGGGAAGTTCCACCCGCACCTAAGACGGTTCTAAGAGTGCGGGGTCGTCCAGAGGGGGGCCAGCGTGTCGACGAGCCGTGGTCCTGGGCCGCCGTCGCGATCTAGCGAGCCGCGACCACCTGGATCTCGATCAGCCACTCGGGGCGGACCAGCGCGGGCACGGTCAGCAGCGTGCTCGCCACGATCCGCCCCCGCATGAACGCGTCGCGCTCGGCCATGGCCTCGGCGAGCCCGTCGCCCATGGCCGGCGCGACCATGAACGTCGTGACGCTCACGATGTCCGCGGCGGTCATCTCCGCCTCGGCGAGCAGTATGGCGATGTTGCGCCAGATGACCCGGGCCTGGGCCGCGACCCCGTCCGGCACGGTCCCGTCGGCGTCGATGCCCACCTGCCCGGCGGTGTGCAGCCAGCGGGTGGGGTTCGTGACCAGCATGGCGTGCGCGTACGGTGCGGCGGGCGGGGCCATCCCCGCCGGCATGATCGGCTGATGCATGCCTACGACCCTATGCGCCGCAGCAGGTACGTATCCATGATCCAGCCCTTGCGCTCCCGCGCCGCCCGCCGCACGGACTCGATCTCGTCGATCACGTCCCCGAGGCGGCCGGCGAGCAGGATCTCGTCGGGTGTGCCGAGGTACGCGCCCCAGTAGATGTCGATCTCCTGGTCGCGGTACGCGCGGCAGGCGAGCCCGGCGTCGAGCATCACCACGACGTCCTCGGCGCCGTCGGGCCACCCGGCGGACAGCCGCCGCCCGGTCGTGATCAGCACCGCCCCGGCCACGCGGTTGAGCGTCACGCGGTGCCGCGCGGTGAGGATCTGCACGCTGCTGATGCCCGGGACGACGTCGTACGGCACGCCGATGCCGTCCAGCACCCGGATCGTCCCGTCGTACAGCGCCGGGTCCCCCCAGGCGAGAATCCCGCCGACCCCGTCCGGCCCGAGCTCGGCCTCGATCGCCGCCGCGAGCCGCCGCGCCCGCTCGTCGCGCCAGTCCTTCACCGCCCCCTGGTAGTCCGCGGCCGCGCGGTCCCGCGGCGGGTCGGCGACGATGACGGTGCGCGAGTCCGCGCGGGTGACGTATCGCTCGACGAGCGCCCGCCGCGCCTCGGTCAGCTCCGCGGCCGCCTCGCCCTTGTCGAGCACGAAGAACACGTCGACGGCGTTCATCGCGTTGATCGCCTGTACTGTGACGTGCTCCGGATCCCCCGCCCCGACCCCGATGATCAACACCTTGCGCATGCCGCCATCGTAGGGTCAGGCCGGATAGGCCCGGGTCTCGGCCGCCTTCACCGCCGCCCACACCTCCCGCCCGGCCGTCAGCTCCAGGTGCGCCGCCGCCGCGGGCGTGACGTCCGCCGCCGCCGTTAGCACCCCCGCCAGCTGGATACGCAGGTTGTCCCCGTGCCGCTGCATCCCCGCGATCGTCGCCGGCCACGCGTTGCGCGGACTGCCGTCGGGCCGGGTCGCATACAGCGCCACCGCCGACGGCGCGAACGCCACGAACGCGTCCCCGTGCAGCTCGTCCGCGGCCGTCAGCACCACGCCCCCGAGGTCGACCGCGTGCCCGTCGGCCCGCCCCCGGTACAGGTTCAGCCCCACCAGCCGCGCCACGTACTCGGTCCGCGGCCGCGCCGTGATCTCGGCCGCGTCCCCCTCCTGCACCACCGCGCCGCCCTCGATGATCACCAGCCGGTCCGCGAGCACCAGAGCGTCGAGCGGATCGTGCGTCACGATGAGCGTGGCGCCCGGATGATCGGCGAGATGACGCTGCAGCTCGGCCCGCGTGTCGGCCCGTGTCCCCGCGTCGAGCGCGGCGAGCGGTTCATCAAGCAGAAGCAGATGGGGTCGTACGGCCAGTGCCCGCGCCAGCGCCACCCGCTGCGCCTGCCCACCCGAAAGCTGCCGGGGCTTGCGCCTGGCGAAGTCCGCGAGTCCGACCCGGCCCAGCCACGCAAGCGCCTCCGCCCGGGCCTGCCTGCGGTCGACCCCGTGCCGACGCGGCCCGAACGCCACGTTGTCCAGCACCGTGAGGTGCGGAAACAGCAGGTACTCCTGGAACACCACCCCGATCGGCCGCTTCTCCGGCGGTATCCAGACCCGCCGCGCCGGCCGATCGAGGTCCTTGTCCTCCAGCGCGATGTGCCCGTCGGTGAGAGAGTTGAGCCCGGCCAGCGCCCGCAACGCGGTGGTCTTCCCGGCCCCGTTCGGCCCGAGCAGCGCGACCACCTCCCCCGCGGCGATCCGCAGCTGTGCGTCGAGCCGGAACGCCCCGCGATCCACCACGATCCGCGCGTCGAGATAGGCCTCCCCGCTTCGCTCCGGACCGCTCATGCGACCCCCGCTCCGCTCATGTGCCGATCCACCTGTCCCGCAGCGAGGCGAGGATCGCGACCGAGACGGCGAGCAGGATGAGGCTCAGCACGATGGCGGCCTGCAGATCGGTCTCCAGCGCGAGGTACACCTCCAGCGGCATCGTCCTCGTGCGCCCCGGGAAGCTCCCCGCGAAGGTGATCGTCGCCCCGAACTCGCCCAGCGCCCGCGCCCAGCACAGCACGCCGCCGGCCGCGATCCCGGGCGCCACCAGCGGCAGCGTCACGTGTGTGAAGGTCGTCCACCGCCCGGCCCCGAGGGTGGCGGCCGCCTCCTCGTATCGGCTGTCGGCCCCCCGCAGCGCCCCCTCCACCGCGATGATCAGGAACGGCATGGCGACGAACGCCTCGGCCAGCACCACCGCGCTGGTCGTGAACGGCAGCGTGATCCCGAACGCGCTGTCCAGCCACTGTCCCACGATTCCCCGCCGCCCGAACACCAGCAGCAGGGCCACGCCCCCGACCACGGGCGGCAGCACCAGCGGCACCGTGACCAGCGCCCGCACCAGCCGCCGCCCGGGAAAGTCGACCCGGGCCAGCAGCCAGGCCAGCGGCACGCCGAACACGAGACACAGCACCGTGGCGATCGTCGCGCTCTGCAGCGACAGCCGCAGCGCGGTGAGCACGCCGGGCTGCGTGATCCGCTCGGGCAGCGTGGTCCACGGCGCCCGGATCAGCAGCCCAGCGAGGGGCAGTACGAGAAAGGCCAGCCCGGCGCCGGCGGGCACCAGCAGCGCGACCGGCACCCGGCGGCCTCCGTCGCGCCGCCTCACGGCCGCGCTCCGCCGCGGATCGTCACGGGGCCTGGAAGCCCGCGCCCGCGAGGACGGTCTTGCCCTTGTCCGACAGGACATAGTCGACGAACGCCTTGCCGCCCGCGGCGTTGGGGGCACTCTTCAGCACGACGATCGGATAGTTGTTGATCGCGCCGGCCGACTCCGGGAACTCGACGCCCTCGACGTTGGCCGCCGCGGCCTTGGCGTCGGTGCGGTACACCAGCGCGGCGTCCACCTCGCCCAGCGTCACCTTCGACAGGGCCGCCTTCACGTCCTGCTCCAGGGTCACCGGGGTCAGCTTGACGCCGGCCGCGCCCAGGGCCGTCTTCGCCGCCGCGCCGCACGGCACCTGCTCCGCGCACAGCGCCACCTTCACGCCGGGCTTGGTGAGATCGGCCAGGCCCTTGATGGCCTTGGGGTTACCCTTGGGTACGGCGATCACGAGCTGGTTCTTGACGAACGTCACCGGGTCGCCGGAGCCGTTGCCGGCGTCGGTGACCGTCTTCATGTTGGCCGGCGCCGCCGAGGCGAACACGTCCGCGGGCGCGCCCTGGTTGATCTGGGTCGCCAGCGCCGAGCTGCCGCCGTAGTTGAACGTCACCTTGGCACCCGGGTTGGCCGCCTCGAAGTCCTTGCCGATCTTGTTGAAGGACTCGGTCAGCGACGCGGCCGCGAAGACGTTGATGGTGCCGGTCACGCCCGCGGCCGCACCCGACGTGGGCGCAGCGGGCTGGTTGTTCGAGTCGGTCTTGCTGTCATCGCCGCATCCGGCCAGCCCGGTCAGGCCGACCGTGACGGCCACGAGCCCCGCCAGCATGGCACGCCTCATGAGTGACTCCTCCCTCGGTCCCGCTCCACCACGACGGTGGTCGACTTGATCACGGCGACAGCGAGCGATCCGACCTGCAGATCAAGCTCGTCCGCCGCCTCCCGGCTCATCAGCGACACGACCCGGAACGGCCCGGCCTGGATGTCGACCTGGGCCATCACGGTGTCCTTGACCACAGCGGTGACGATGCCCCGCAGCCGGTTACGCGCCGACGACGTCTCGGTCCCCTCGTCCTCGGCAGCCCGCGCCCGCGCGAACGCGGCCAGGTCCACGCCCTCGATCACCCGGTGCCCGTTGTCGTCCCGCTCCGCCGCGAGCCGGCCGGCATCGACCCAGCGGCGCATGGTGTCGGCACTGACACCGAGCAACTCGGCCGCCTCGCCGATGCGGAAGGTGTTCATGGGCGAAAGCCTATCCTCCGCAGTTGCGAGGGAGAATGGGCCTGAGGTCTGGCATCTGCCCCAGATAATCGACCCAGGCATGATGTACCCATGACGCAGCGATGGACCGAGGTGCTGAACCTCGTGACGCACGCGGTGATCCCCGGCCCCGCCACGATCGTGGTCGACGGCACAGACCCCGAGGCCGTAGCATCAACGACCGCCCGCCTCGCCACCGCCTTACGCGAAGCCGGCACATCCACCAAGACCACCGCGACCCACCCACACCGCGACGCAGACGGGGAGACCGCACCGGCGGGCCACCCCGCCGCCGCACCGCAGGACACCGACGCGGGCCGCCCGCCAGGCGCGACGATCGCCGTGGCCGAGACCGCGACGGCCGACCCGGTCACGGACCCCAGGACCACGGCGGGCGCCAAGCGGACGATGACCGCATCACGGGACGCCGACGCGAGCCCACCAGCCGCGACGATCGCCGTGGCCGGTGGCGGCCCGCGGGTGCTCGTCTGGCTGCGCACATCCCGCGACCGCCACACCGAGGAGGCGGCTCGGGGCGACGCCGCCGACATCGTGGTCGACCTCCACGACCGGGCCTGGCCAGTCGTGCGCCACATCGCCCCTCGCCTGCTGGACCACGGCACGTGGTATCTGCGCGAGTCCCGCGCCTTCTTCGGCGTGCGCGCCGCCACCTGGGACAGCAAGTTCGGCGACGACCTGCCCGCCTACGCGGCCGCCGTCCAGCGCGCCGGGCTCCCCACCGGCGGCCGGGTCCTCGACGCCGGCTGCGGCACCGGCCGAGCCCTGCCGGCCCTGCGCGCCGCGGTCGGCCCAGCCGGGACCGTCATCGGCCTCGACCTGACCCCGCAGATGCTCGACGTGGCCCGCACCCGAGCCGAGCCCCTGATCCTCGGCGACGCCCGCCGCCTGCCGTTCGCCGACGCGGCCCTGGACGCTATTTTCGCCGCCGGCCTGGTCATGCACCTGCCCGACCCGACCGAGGGCCTGCGCGAACTGGCCCGCGCCACGGCACCCGGCGGCCGCCTGGTCCTCTTCCACCCATCGGGCCGCGCCGCCCTGGCCGCCCGCCACGGCCGCACCCTGCGCCCCGACGAGCCCCTGTCAAAGGCCCCGCTGGCAGCCTCCTGCCACACCGCCGGCTGGCACCTGAGCGACTATGACGACGCCGAGGACCACTTCTACGCCCTCGCCCTGCGCACCGGTCCCGCCCGATCCGGCAGCTAACGACCTCCACCATCCGCCGACCGGCGCCCACCCGACCGACCACGACGCCACCGAGAACCGCCTCGTACTCCGCCACCATCCCGCCCGATCCGCCACTTGACGGCCTCCCACCAGCCGCCGCCCGACCGACCGACCACGACGACACCGCGAATCGCCTCCATGCCCTCGCACTTCGCCACCATCCCGCCCGAGTCGGGCATTTCGCCTGGCGAGCGAAAAATCCGACCAAGTCGCGGCGCGGAGCGCCCGACTTGTCGCTTCGAACCCGAACGCTTCAGGCCCTCCCGAGCCCGGCCAGGCCATCCCGCACCCTGAATCGGATTTATACCCTGACAGGCGAAAAATCCGACAAGTCGCGGCGCGGAGCGCCCGACTTGTCGGCCTTAGACCGGCATCAGCAGCCGCCGCTCGGTCAGGAAGTCGCGCAGCTTGCGCTCTTCCGGCTCCGGCAGCAGCGTGAACGGCAGCACCAGCGCCCCGCTCCCGCCCACGACGACGATCCAGAACTCGCCGTTGTCCTCGACCCGTTCGACCGACGACCACGCGTGCCCGGCCCGGAGGCTCTTCGTCTGCACGCGCACCGCCTCGTCGGTCAGCACGTACGTCGCCGTCTCCACGAACACGCCCGTGCGGGCCTTCGCCGCCGCGTGGGTCAGCAGCCAGGGGCCGAGCAGCATCGTCACCCCGGGGGCGAGCAGGACGCCGGCGCCGACGGGGGTGCCGAGCAGGAGCGCGCCGAGGCCGGCCACGGAGAGGCCGCCCGCGACGAAGTTCCACGAACGCAGCTTGCGGCGCATGCGCGCCCGCACCGACCTGCGCGTCCGGCCGCGGTCCGGCTGGACCGTCAGCGTGATGTGCATCGCTCCCCGTTCATCGATTGCTGCCGCGACAGTACGCCATCTGAATCGCTCCCCCGCGCCGCCCCCGGGGTGCGTGCTGTGCCCGAGAACCATGCGCAGTGACCGGCGCGCCGACGCCTGGGAGCGGTGCACGGCGGCCGGGTGGATGCGCTCCTCGTGGCGTACGCCGCGATCCGGTTCACGCTGCACATGAGGCGGTGCTGTACACCGGCGCGACCAGCGTCCTGCTGATCTTCGTCGCGGTGCTGGCATGACCCGACGCCGAGCGCGGCCACCCGGACGCGAACATCGGCAGCTACGGCGAGGCCCGGTGGTGGGCCTGCGTGACGATCACGACGGCGGGGCGATCAGATCCCGTCGGCGGCCGAACCCACGGTCCAGTAGACGCGGTTGTACTCCGCCAGCGCGAGCCGATCGCCGGCGTCGCGATACGTGGTCACGCCGCAGTTGGCCGGGGCCACGCCGTCCGGCCAGCGCTGGGCCTGCGCGTAGCTCCAGCCCTCCAGCAGGAACCGGAAGCAGCGCAGGGTGCCGCCGTGCGTGACCACCATGATCTTCTGGCCGGCGTGGTCGCGGAACAGCGAGTTGAGGAAGGTGTGGACCCGGCCGGTGACGTCGGCCAGGCTCTCGCCGCCGGGCGGGCGGGCCATGAAGCCGCCGAAGGTCTGCCAGTACTCATTCAGCCACGGAAACGCCGCCTCGGCCTCGGCGGTCGTCATGTCGTAGGCGAAGCCGGGGTCGCGCTCGCGGATGAACAGGTCAGCCTTGACGCGCATCCGGGCCCGCTCGACGGCCGGGTAGGCGGCCAGGATGCCCTCGGCGGTCTGCTCGGTCCGCGCGTATCCGCTCGTGAACACGTGGTCGAAGGTGCCGAACCGCTCCCGGATGCCGACCCCGGTCTGCTCGGCCTGCTTGCGCCCGTCGGCGGTCAGCTCGATCAGGTGGTCGGGCACGCCGCGGACGACCTGGCGGGCGGCGTCGTCGGCGAAGTACACACTGCCCTTCTTCGCCTGGTTCCGCGCCGACTCGGCGTGGCGGACAAGGACCAGCAGGGCGGGGCGCGAGGTTTCCACCTATGACTCGTACTGTTCCTGCGGCACCGGAATCAAGGTGACCTCGGACACCTCAATGAACGGAATCGCCTCGCCGTTGACGTTGTCCTGCAGCTGGCGGCCGCTGTACTTCCCGGTGATCCGCAGCCACTGCTGGTCCTGCAGCCCGTCGGGCAGCTCACCGCCGAGCGCGATCTTCACCGGCCGGGCGTCGGCCGCGCAGCAGCTGACCATCATGCGCGCCAGCAGCCACGAGTTCTCGGGCCCGCGCATCGCGAAGCCGGTGAGCCGGATGCGCCGCTCGCCGAGCGAGACGCCCTTGTCGAACACGGCCCGCGAGGCGTAGTCGAGCATCGGGAGGCTCAGCGGGTCGCCGGCCGGCAGCGGCGCATACTCCGACCGGGCGGTCACCGCCGATCCGGAGCGCCCGGCCGCGTAGGAGCCCAGGGCCGGCGGCGCGAAGAGCAGCAGCCCGAGCACCGGCGCGAGCAGCAGCCAGGCGACCTTCGGGCCCCCGGGCGCGTGGCCGTGCCCGTCGTCGTGCTCCTGTTCGACGCGGCGGGCGCCGCGCAGCTCGTACCAGAGCGTGAAGGCCCCGGCGACCACGAGGATCGCCCCGGCCGCGATGAGGTACGGCTGCAGCCCGGGCTTGACGTAGTTGAGGTACTGCCCCGAGAGGCTGGCCCGCAGCACCGCGCCGCCGACCAGCAGAAGGATCACGGCCTGAGCCTGCTTGTTCACAACGGCATCCTCATAGAAGCACCGGACCCAACAACGCGGAGACGAGGATCGCCACGACGAACGTGGCGGGCGCGAAGCGCAGCGCGAACCTTCGGCCGAAGATGCCCGCCTGCATCGCGAAGAGCTTCAGGTCGATCATCGGGCCGACGACGAGGAACGCCAGGCGCGCGGTGAGCGAGAACTGGGTCAGCGAGGCGGCCACGAACGCGTCGGCCTCCGAGCAGATCGACAGCAGCACCGCGAGCAGGCCCAGCACCACGATCGCCAGGAAGGGGTTGGAGGCCACGTGCTCCAGCCAGGTCTTGGGGACCACGACGGCGATCACGGCGGCGGAGGCGGCCCCGATGACCAGGAAGCCGCCGGCGTGCAGGACGTCGTGGCGCACGGACGCCCAGAACGCCGGCCAGCGCGCCATCCCGTCCAGGTGGGCCTGGGAGGGCATCCGCAGCCAGCTGCCCTTGCCGAACGCCTGCCACAGCCAGCCCATCACGCAGGCGACGACGAGGCTCGCCACGGCCCGGGCGAGCACCATGCGCGGCTGGCCCGGGAAGGCGACCGCGGTGGAGACCAGCACGACGGGGTTGACGGCCGGCGAGGCGAGCAGGAACGCGAAGGCGGCGGCCGGGGTGACCCCGCGGCGGACCAGCGCGCCGGCGACTGGCACCGACGCGCACTCGCAGCCGGGCAGCACCACGCCGGCCACGCTCGCGGTCGGCACGGCCAGCGCCGGGTGTGACGGCAGCGCCTTGGCGAAGAACGACGGCGGGACGAACACGGCGATGATCGCGGAGAGCACGACGCCGAAGACCAGGAACGGGATCGCCTGGGTGAGCACGGAGACGAAGACGGTGAGCCAGGTCTGCAGCGCCGGCGTGGCCAGCGACCGGGTGATCGGGCCGCGCAGCAGGACCACGAGCACGAGCAGTGCCGCGAGCACCTCGACGGAGCCGGGGCGCCACCCGCGCCGGGGAGGCGCCTCCTCGGTTGGGGCGGGTGATTCCTGGGTCAGCGTCACGCTCAGGAGGCTACCGCGTCGATTGGTACCGTCGGGACAAAGCGCAAACGAACACACGGAGTGTGATCGCATGGCTACCGAATTCGACTCCCAGGCGTGCGCCCTCGCTCATGGCGCGGTCGAACAGGCCCCCGACGGCCGGGCGGTCGTCGCGGTCTTCGACTCCCCCGTCGCCACCCACCTGCTGCACCTCGCGGCGACGCTGGGCTACCGGGTGGCGCTGGCCGAGCCGGGCCTGGCGGGGATCGAGATCGACGCGAACACCGACGTCGTGGTGTGCGACCACGACCGGCCCGAGCTGGGCACGGTCCTGCGCGACGCGCTCGCGTCCCCGGCCCGCTGGGTCGGGGTGATGGGCAGCCCGCGGCACGCCGGGCCGCACCTCGCGGCGCTGCGCGCGCTCGGCGTGGCCGAGGAGGAGATCGCCCGGGTACACCGCCCGATCGGGCTCAACATCGGCTCGAAGACGCCGCCGGAGATCGCCCTGGCGGCCCTCGCCGGGCTGGTCGCCGACAGGAACGACCGGCCCGGCGGATTCGCCTTCTGATGCAGCTCAGCAGCCCGGGAGCCGCTCGATCAGGTACCGCTCGACCTGGTCGAGGGAGACCCGCTCCTGGCTCATCGAGTCACGGTCGCGGACCGTCACGGCGTTGTCGTTGAGGGTCTCGAAGTCGACCGTCAGGCAGAACGGCGTGCCGATCTCGTCCTGGCGGCGGTACCGCCGGCCGATGCCCTGCGCGTCGTCGAAGTCCACCGTCCAGCGCTTGCGCAGCTGGGCGGCGAGGTCGCGAGCCTTCGGCGAGAGGTCGGCGTTGCGCGACAGGGGCAGCACGGCCGCCTTCACCGGGGCGAGCCGCTTGTCGAAGCGCATGACCGTGCGCTTGTCCACGCTGCCGCTGGTGTTGGGCGCCTCGTCCTCGTCGTACGCCTCCAGCAGGAACGCCAGCACCGCGCGGGTGAGGCCGGCGGCGGGCTCGATGACGTACGGCACCCACCGCTCCTTCTTCTCCTGGTCGAAGTAGGACAGGTCGACGCCGGAGTGCTTGGAGTGCGTGTTGAGGTCGAAGTCCGTGCGGTTGGCGACGCCCTCGAGCTCGGAGAATTCCTGGCCACCGAAGCGGAAGCGGTACTCGATGTCGACCGTCCGCTTCGAGTAGTGCGACAGCTTCTCCTTCGGGTGCTCGTAGAAGCGCAGGTTCGCCTCGGAGATGCCCAGGTCGATGTACCAGTTCCAGCGCTCCTGCAGCCAGTACTCGTGCCACTGCTCGTCGCTGCCGGGCTCGACGAAGAACTCCATCTCCATCTGCTCGAACTCGCGGGTACGGAAGATGAAGTTGCCCGGGGTGATCTCGTTACGGAAGCTCTTGCCGACCTGCGCGATGCCGAACGGCGGCTTCTTGCGGGCGGCGCCGGAGACGTTGTTGAAGTTGACGAAGATGCCCTGCGCCGTCTCCGGCCGCAGGTAGTGCAGGCCCTCGTCGTTCTCGACCGCGCCCAGGTAGGTCTTCATGAGGCCGTTGAACATCCGCGGCTCACTGAACGTGCCCTTGTTGCCGCAGTTCGGGCAGTTGATCTCGCCGAGCACGAACGCCTTCGCGGTGCCGTTCTTCTCGACCCACGCCTCCTCGAGGTGGTCGGCGCGGAACCGCTTGTGGCACGAGGCGCACTCGGTCAGCGGGTCGACGAACGCGTCGACGTGGCCGGAGGCGACCCAGACATCACGGGCGAGGATCACGGCGGAGTCGAGACCGACGACGTCGTCGCGCTGCTGGACCATCGTCTTCCACCACTGGCGGCGGACGTTGTCCTTGAGCTCCACGCCGAGCGGGCCGTAGTCCCAGGCCGAGCGCGTGCCTCCGTAGATCTCGCTCGACGGGAAGACAAAGCCGCGGCGCTTCGCGAGGCTGACGACGGAATCGATGCGATCTACGGCCATGGTTCCTCCTCGGCCTCACGGCGACTGGCTGTCGGCAAGGCTGGTCGTGGTCGGATGTCGAGCTGGGCAGGAAGAGCTGGGCAAACCATCAAACGCCACCATCGACGGTACGGTTACGCCGCGGCGAGCCGCACCAGATTAACCGGCGGCCCCAGGCGCCCCGCGCTCCGGTCGGGTCAGTCGACCCCGCCGCAGATCACATACTGCGCGCCGTCCTGCTGCATGAGGAATTCCTTCTGCGTCCACTGCGAGCCCTCCTCCACGCGCGCGGGCACCGTGATCCGGTTGCTGATCACGACGTCGTCCGCGTTGACCGTGAAGTCGGTGACCGGGTTGGCACCGAAATGGTCGGAGAACCAGCCCAGCGAGTGCGTGCGCTGCTCGCTCTCGCACAACTGACGGCGGGCGGCCACGAAGTCCCGGTCACGCACCGCGGTGAGGTAGTTCTCCACGACCGCGGCGACCTGGCCCTTGCCGATGGAGTCCGCATAGGGCAGCAGGAACGCGATGCCGATGACCCCGCCGACGCAGCACAGGACCATGATCAACCCACCGACGCCCAGGCCGATCCACAGCCCGCGCAGGTCACGGTCGCGCGGCGGCGAGGCGAAGGGCGCGACCACGCCCGGCCCACGCGGCGGCGGCGGAACGTCGTCGGCCGTGTTCCACAGCGGTTGCGGGTCGGGTTGCTGGCCGACCTGCGGCGGCATCATGCGATCAGCCTATCCAACCGGCAACGCGATCAAGCGCCTCAAGCCCGGTCACTCGTCGTGACCTTGAGATCACCGCCGGGTGTACTCTCCGCCAGCACCTCGAACGCCGACGGCTCGTCCAGCGACTGGGCGAGCAGCGGGGTCGCGTGAACCTTGACGTCAAAGTTGGACAGCGCCCGCCGGTAGGCCCCGACGGACTCCCACTCGGTGACGATGCTCCAGTGCGCCGGGTCGTCGTACGCCCGGCCGAGGCGTCCGCGAAGGTACCCTTTGCAGGCTGCGAGGGCGCCGAGCGCGGCATGCGCCCGCCTGACGAAGTCATCGGCCTCGCCGTCGACGACGAACCTGGTCACCACGAGCATGCCGCCGAGCATACGGAAGGACCCCTGATGACCGAGCGCGTGCTCCTGCGCCTGGCCCGCCTCAACAAGACCCTGGTCTTCCTGACGGCCGCCGCGGTGACATTCTTGGGCCTACTGCTCCCCGGCATCATCGGCGCCGCGGTCCTGCTGATCTTCGCCGCAGGCATGGCCTGGCTCCTGGCCACAACATGGCCGGCCACCCCACCAACGGCACGCACACCCCGCGTGCTGATCCTCATCCTGGTCATCGCCATCGCGGCCTACAAGGCCACCTGACCGCAACCATGCACGTCGCCGCGGTCACTACTGCACCCGGCCCCGGTTCGTGGGTTGAAGGAACTACACGTGTTCGCGTATGATCGAACACGTGTTCGATATGACAGATCCGCCGACCTCATAGCAGTGTGCGATCCTTGACGCAAGCAGGGCAGGCAGCTGCACTGCGCCGTAATGTTGCGGACCGCCGGAAGCTGTAACAAGGGGTGATCACGTGCCAACAGCCAATGAGGTAGCTTCCGTGATCATCGTGCGATCTGGATTGTGGCTCGATGCCATGACCCTTCAGAAGCTGCTCTACTACGTCCAGGCATGGCATCTGGCGATCACAGATGAACCGCTGTTCGAGGACCGTTTCAAAGCTTGGCGCGACGGGCCTGTGGTGCCTGAGGTGTGGCACGCACGGAAGGAGCAATCGTCGCGCCGCGCCAGGAATCAGGCTGTCGACGAGATACAGCTCAGCGTTGACACGTTGGACCTGATCGACCTGGTCCTGGCCACCTATGGATCCATGTCGGGCGACGAGCTCAGCGCGCTCACGCACGTCGAGGCACCGTGGCTGGAGGCACGAGGCGACCTTCCACCTGATGCCCACGGCGCCGGTCCAATCAGCACTGAAACGATGGCGCGCTTCTACCGGTCGCATCGTCGGCTCGGTGGACGTACCGCCGCAGACCTCGCGGCGGCAGGCGTCCACCTGGCGTCGCCCGCCACTGCCGGTCCGGTAAGCGTGGATGAAATACTCGATTCACTCGGAGATGCCTTGTCGGATCCAGGCGACGACGCATGGGGAGGCGCGAACCTGGCGTCTGCGCTTGACTACAACGCCGACGGGATTCGGAAGGAGCGCCGCCGGGCGCATGCCGGTGCCTAGTCCGTGGACCCTGCCGACGAGCTCCAACGACATGTGATCGTGTTCGACTGCAACGTGTTCCTAGACGCAGCAGGCTTGCTGGGGCCGCCGTTTACGTGGCCCAAGTTCGATGCCGCTGTGGCACGAAACTCCCGTGAGCCCGTTCCGCATCCCACTGATCGGGCGTACGACTCTCTTCGCGCGATGGCAGTGTGTACGTCCGGACGCTTCGCGGGCGAGGAAGCACTCGAGGTGTGGACGTCGAGCCACATCGACACCATCGTGCGAGGCAAGGCGCAACAACCGGCTGTTGTTGATCCAGCAACTGGCCATCGAGGCCTGGGCTGGAGCAGGGAGCAGGCCCAAACGCTCGTCGACGAGCTGATATATGGCCTTGTCGAACGCTCCGACGGCGGCACCCTGGGAGACCAGTTCCCGGACGGTAATCCGCCTCTCGACCATGAGGACGGCATGGTCTATGGCGCGTGCAGAACGCTAGCAGGGGACGATCCTCTAGCTCACGTGTACTGCGTCACGAGAGATCGAGGATTTCTGGCGGCGTACCAGCGCCGAGCACTCAGCCTTCACAGCCGCGTCATGTCTCCGTCCACCTTTGTTGCGCTAGTTCGGGCAGCACGAACCCAATACTCGCTTCGACGCATGTGGTAGGACATTTCGCACGCGTTCGTCCAACGACCCCGGCGCGGCTAGCGAGCACTGTCAGGCCAGGCCCCGAAACGGCCGCGAGTGCAACGGTTGCGCGCTCCGCTGTCGCCCTGGTTGCCGAACGGCCACCCGGCATCACCGACCGACCGATGTGAGCCAGACCATGCTGCGCGGCGTGAGCCGCCGCGACGCGAGCGCACCGACGGGCGGGCAAAAGCGCAGGCAGGGGCCAGTTTGCCGAGCTCTGCGCCGCAGCGCGAAGCGGCCGAGTTCGTCGCGTGCGAAGTACTCAGTTGCGGCGCGGAGCACCCTGGGTTGTCGGACACGCCACTAACGGCCGAAGTTGACAACGATTCCCATTATCAGGCACGCTCGAAACGTGGTTCTCCAGGTCGAACGGGCGGTCGTCGCCTACGATGGGCGGCCCGTGCTCGACGGTATCTCGCTCGAGGTGCGCGCCGGTGAGGTCGTCGCCATTCTCGGCGCCAACGGCTCGGGTAAGTCCACCCTCGTCAAGGCTTCCATGGGGCTGGCCCCGCTGGCCGGTGGGGAGGTCCGGCTCTTCGGCACGCCGCTGCGGCGCTTCCGTGGGTGGCACCGTATCGGATACGTTCCGCAGCGGGTCGGGGCCGGAGCCGGCGTGCCCGCGACCGTCGGGGAGGTCGTCGCCGAGGGGCGGCTCGCCCGGCGCGGCTTCCTGCGCCCGGCCTCCTCCGCGGACAAGCGGGCCGTCGAGGAGGCCCTCACCGCCGTTGGACTCGCCGCGCGCTCGCGCGAGCCCGTCTCGGTGCTCTCCGGCGGGCAGCAGCAGCGGGTACTCATCGCCCGCGCGCTGGCCGGCGGGCCCGAACTGCTCGTGCTCGACGAGCCTACGGCCGGCGTCGACGCGGTCAGCCAGGAGCTGTTCGCCGCGTGCCTGCGCAAGTTCGTCGGGCAGGGTGGCACGGTCGTGTTCGTCGCGCACGAGCTGGGGCCGCTACGGCCGCTGATCACCCGGGCGGTCGTCGTGAGCCGGGGCGAGATCGTGCACGACGGCGCGCCGCCGGTGGCCGACAACGACCACGTGCACCCGCACGCCGCCGCGGCCTGACGCGCGATGAGCATCTTCACGTACGACTTCATGATCCGCGCCCTCCTCGGGGCGCTCATCACCGGCGCGTCCGCCCCGGCGATCGGCACGTACCTGGTCCAGCGCCGGCTCTCGCTCATCGGCGACGGCCTCGGACACGTCGCGCTCACCGGCGTCGGGCTCGGGCTGCTGCTGCACCGCTCCCCCGTGATCATGGCGGTGCTGGCCGCCGCGGCCGGCGCCGTCGTCATCGAGCTGGTCCGGGAGCGGGGCCGCACGTCCGGCGACATCGCGCTGTCGATGCTCTTCTACGGTGGCATCTCCGGCGGTGTGGTCCTGGTGAACCTGTCCGACGCGCAGAGCAGCCGCAGCCTCGTGACGTACCTCTTCGGCTCGCCCCTGACCACCAGCCCCCAGGACCTCACGGTGATGCTGATCCTCGGCGCCGCCGTGCTCGCGGTCGCGATCCTGCTGCGCCCGTGGCTGTTCGCGGTCTGCCACGACGAGGAGTACGCCCGCGTCTCCGGCCTGCCGGTGCGCACACTGAACCTGGTCCTCGCCGTCACCACCGCGGTCACCGTCACCGTCGCCATGCGCGCGGTCGGGCTGCTGCTGGTCAGCGCGCTCATGGTGGTGCCGGTGGCGACCGCCCAGCAGATCACCAGGGGCTTCCGCGCCACCATGCTCGCCGCCATCGGCCTCGGCCTGCTCGTCTCCGGCCTGGGCGTGTGGCTGTCGACCGCGATCGACACCGGCCCGGGCGCCACGGTGGTGCTCCTGGCCATCGCCGGCTTCTTCGCGGTGACCGTCGGCGTCGCGGCGGTGCGGGCCGCCCGCCGGGCGCGGCACCGGGAGGCGGCCGTACCGCAGGAGGCCGGGGCCCGTGCCGGCGCCTGAGCCCGACGGCTACGAGGCCGCCGGCGAGCTGCTCAAGGCGCTCTCCGCCCCGCTTCGCATCCGGATCGTGACCGAGCTGGCCGAGGGCGAGCGGTGCGTCCACGAGCTGGTGGAGACGCTGGGTGCCCCACAGCCACTGGTCTCCCAGCACCTGCGCGTGCTGCGCGGGGCGGGCGTGGTGCGCGGTTCCCGGCGCGGCCGGGAGATCGCCTACGCTCTGATCGATGAACACGTCGCGCACATCGTCGCCGACGCGGTCAGCCACGTTCGCGAGGGCTAGGCGCCTCGTGGCGGTCGCGGTGGTCGCGGTGATGACTCTCACAGGGTGTACCACCAAATCGGACGAACCTGACAGCCCGGCGGCGACGACCGCGGCCCCGGCCCCGGCGAGCACCGATCCCGTCGCGATCTTCAAGGCCGCGGTGGCGAAGACGAACCAGAACACGATGACGTTCACGATCGACACCGACCTCGGCACCCTTGGCAGCCAGAAGGGCAGCGGCGCGGCCGACCCGCGCAAGAAGTCGACCGGCTACCACGGCGAGCTGCTCACCGCCGACCGCAAGGTCGAGATCGACGCGATCCTGGTCGGCCAGGACCTCTACTTGAAGGTCACCGGCCTGACGACCGACCGCTGGGCCCACGTCGACATGACGAAGATCAAGTCGCTGGCCCGGCTCGGCCTCGACCCGACCGGCAACCCCACCGGCCTGGGCTCCCTGTCCGACGAGATCGTCTCGGTGCGGCAGACGGCGCCCGGCTCGTTCAGCGGCACCCTGGACCGCACGAAAAGCCCGCTGCTGAGCGGCACCGACGCCGCCGATGCCCTCAAGAGCGTCCCGTTCGAGGCGAAGGTCAATTCGCAGGGGTACGTCACGAGCCTGGTCACCCACACTCCGCCCGTGGGCACTGCGCCGGCCGCGACGTCCACGACCCAGCTGGCCGCCTTCGCCCAGCCGATCACCATCGACCGCCCCGACTCGGCGGAGGTGGAGCAGGCCACCGACGCGGTGTACCAGGCCCTGCAGTAACCCGCCGCGTACGCCAGGCTTGCAGCCATGAAGCTCTACGCCGACCGCGCCCCCGTCGCCACCCGGCAATTCCTGACCGACGCCCTGGTCGTCATCTGGGTCTATGCCTGGATCAGACTCGGGATGGCCCTGTTCGACCTGGTCCAGAAGCTGGCGGCCCCCGGCCGGAAGCTGGAGGGCGCCGGCGACGGCCTGGCGTCGAACCTGAACTCGGCCGGCGAGCACATCAAGGATCTGCCGGGCGTCCCGGACTCGATGGCGACCCCCTTCACCAACGCCGCGAACGCCGCGACGTCCCTGGCCAACGCGGGCCGCGAACAGCAGGACATCGTCAACGACCTGGCGTGGATCCTCTCGGTCGTGATCGTGGTCGTCCCGGTCCTGCTGGTCGTGGGCGTGTGGCTGCCGTTGCGCATTCGCTGGGTACGCCGGGCCGGCTCGGCCGCCCGCCTGCGCGCCGCGACCGCGGGCCGCGACTTGCTGGCCCTGCGCGCCCTGGCTACACAACCCCTGAAGCGCCTGCTGAGAATCGACCCCGAAATCGCGGCCCGCTGGCGCCGCGGCGACCCGGAAGCGGTCGAGGCCCTGGCCAGCCTGCAACTGCGCTCCTTCGGCCTGCGCTGAGCCCACTTACGCACCCGCCGTATCGGGCGCTGCCACGCCACGGCGCAGCAGCGCCCGACCAACAGGCACCCGCCTGAAACCGCGCCGCCTCACCCTGCGCCGACCAGCAACACCACCCGTTATGTCGGGCGCTGGCGCGCCACGACATAACGGACTTATACCCCGTCAGGCGAAAAATCCGAAAAGTCGCGGCGCGGAGCGCCCGACTTTTCGGCAGGCCCCGCGCCTCAAGGACAAGCTGAACACCCGCACGGCCCGACGCGGAGCGCAGCGCAAACAGCGGATGTGACTCATCAGAGGTCGGCGATCGCCACCGTCTGCTGGCGGGCCAGCAGACCGGACACGTCCTCCGCGCTCAGGGGCCGGGCCAGGTGGTAGCCCTGGCCCAGCGTGTAGCCCAGCTCCCGCAGCACCGCCGCCTGCTCGGCGCTCTCCACGCCCTCCGCCACCGTCGAGAGGCCCAGCGCCCGGGCAAGCTGGATCACCGCCCGCGCCACCGCCCGGCGGGCCTCAGCCGCGGCCGGCTGACCGTCGTCGATCTCGATCGTGTCGACGAACGATTTGTCCAGTTTGACGATCGCGGCCGGGAACGCGCGCAGCAGGCTCAGCGAGGACTCGCCGGTGCCGAAGTCGTCCAGCGCCAGCCGGATGCCCATCCGCGCCAGCTCGTGCAGGGTGCGGGAGACCTGCTGGCCGCGCAGGACCGCCGACTCGGTCACCTCCAGCACCAGGCGCGAGCAGGGCAGGCCGGTCTCGGCCAGGGCCGCGCGCACGTCGGCGACGAAGTCGGGATCGTGCAGCTGTCGTGCCGAGACGTTCAGCGCCGCCTCCTGCAGGGCGTCCGGGCCGAACGCCGCCAGCCACGCGGCCGCCTGGCGGCAGGTCTCGCGCAGCACGTACCGGCCCAGCGGCACGATCAGCCCGGTGCGCTCGGCCGCCGGGATGAACTCGGCCGGACCGACCACGCCCCGGGTCGGGTGATGCCAGCGGACCAGGGCCTCGACGCCGACCGCGCAGCCGTCGTCCAGGCGCAGGATCGGCTGGTAGACGACCTGGAACTCGCCGTTGTCCAGGGCCCGGCGCAGCTCGCCGCCGAGCTGCATGTGGGCCAGCACGGGCTCGCCCATGCCCTCGGCGTATCGCACGAACCCCGCCTTGCCGCGCTGCTTGGCCGTGTACATGGCCACGTCGGCGTCCCGCAGCACCGAGTCGACGGTCGCGCCGGGCCCGGCCTCCGCGATGCCGATGCTGGCCTGGACCAGCAGGCGGTACTCGCTGATCGGCCGGTCGAGCGCGGCCAGCAGCCGCACCGCCAGCTCCTCGGCGTCGGCGCCGGCGCCGGTGAGCAGCACCGCGAACTCGTCGCCGCCGACGCGCACCGGCAGGCCGCCGGCCCCGGCCTCGGCGCGCAGCAACTGGGCGACCGAGACCAGCAGCCGGTCGCCGACGCCGTGGCCGAGCAGGTCGTTGACGGCCTTGAAGTCGTCGAGGTCGACGAGGAGGACCGCCGCGTGGCCCCCCGTGGCCAGGGCGGCCGCGAGCCGGTCCCGGAACAGCGCCCGGTTGGCCAGGCCCGTGAGGCCGTCGTGGCTGGCCTCGTGCTGCAGCCGCTCCTCCTGCACCCGGGTGTTGGCAAGCAGCCGTGCGTTCTCCTGGAAGGCGATGTACTGCCGGACGGTGACCAGCGCCGTCACCACCACGGCGACGACGAGCACCACGCGCCCCGGCCAGCGTAGCGGCGCGCCGAGCGCGATCGCGACGAGCGGCAGGTCGACCGCGGCCACGGCCAGGTAGGGCAGCAGGATGCCGACGCGGCCCGGCTCGCGGCGCGGCCCGGCGCCGGTGCGCCACTGGGCGGCCACGCCGAGCGCGGCCAGGACCGGGGTCAGCGGCATCACGATCGCCTGGGCGGGGATGCTGGCGGAGATGCCGAACCAGGCCGCGAGCACGGCCACGCCCGCGGCGGTGACGCCCCCGGCGGCCGCGATGAGCCGCAGCGCGGTGCGGTCGACGGGGCCGCCGGCGATGTACGACACCTTCGTCGCGGCCCCGACCGTGACCAGGAACGCGAGCCCGGTGAGCAGCATCGCCTGCGGGCTCCACGGCTCGGCGGCGGCGAGCATGGGGGCCAGCCCGGCGTACCACAGCACGGCCGCGCAGCCGAGGAACGCGATGGTGCGGTCCAGCAGCATGCGCCACCGCTCGCCGCCGGTCGGCACGACCGGGACCCGGCCGACCGCCCAGATGGCGACGGCGAACCCGGCGGCCACGCAGGCCGCGGCGGCCGGCGGCATGCTGCGGGTGTGCGCCTCGGCCGCGTGGGTGAGCATGTCCAGCGCCAGCCAGCCGTATCCGAACGTCATCGCGGCCGCGGCGGTGAGCACGCCGCGCCAGAACCGCCGGGCGACCGGGTCGAGGTCGCCGCGGCGGTAGAGGTGCAGCACGGACGCGGTGGCGAAGACGCCGCCGACGGGGACGAAGACGTACGCGATGGCCTCGCTGCCGGCCCCGACGGTCGCGAAGGCGAGATACCAGCCGGTGCCGAGGGCCACGACGCTGACGGTGGCCACCACATATGGCCTGGCCTCCCGCGTCACGGCCCCGACAATATCCCGCCCGCCGCGGCCCCGATCTCCACCGAACGTTCGAACAAAACCGATGAATCTACAGGCGGCGCCGGACGTCTTGCTCGGTCGATGGCCCCGGCGACCAGGTCGCGGTCGTCGGGCCGTCGGCGGGCGCCGGCACGATGCCGTCCTCCAGGGAGCGGTACCGCCCCGCCAGCACCCGCTTCGCCGCGGACACCTCGACCGAGTCGGCGTTGTCCCACAGCTCGCGGAACAGTGCCTCGGCCCGCAGGGTCGCCTGGCGGCAGAACAGGTCCGCCAGCTCAATGCCCTCGGGCCGCGCGTCGCGCTCGGTGCGGGCCTTGAGGCAGGCCGCCGACATGGCGAACAGCTCCGCCCCGATGTCCACGACCCGGCCGAGGAAGCCCTGCTTGTGCTCCAGTTTGCCCTGCCAGCGGGCCATCGCGTAGAAGGTCTCGCGGGCCAGGCGGCGGGAGGCGCGCTCGACGTAGCGCAGGTGCGGGGCCAGGTGGCCGAACTCGCCGTATCCGGTCGGCAGCTGGCCCTTGCCCGCCACCAGGGTGGGCAGCCACCGGGCGTAGAAGCCGCCGGCCCGGCCGGCCGCCTTGGCCTTGCGCCCCAGGCCCGCCTCGGGGTCGATGATGTCGCCGGCCACGCTGAGGTGGGCGTCGACGGCCTCGCGGGCGATGGCCAGGTGCATGATCTCGGTCGAGCCCTCGAAGATGCGGTTGATCCGCAGGTCGCGCAGGATCTGCTCGGCCGGGATGCCCCGCTCGCCGCGGGCGGCCAGCGAGTCGGCCGTCTCGTAGCCGCGCCCGCCGCGGATCTGCACCAGCTCGTCGGCGATCTTCCAGGCCAGCTCGCTGGCGTAGAGCTTGACGAGGGCGGCCTCGATGCGGATGTCGTTGCGGTTGTCGTCGGCCAGGCGGCAGGCGACCTCGAGCATGGCCTCCATGCCGTACGTCGAGCCCGCCATGAACGCGATCTTCTTCGCGATCGCCTCGAAGGCGCCGATCGGGCGGCCCATCTGCACGCGCTCGGCGGCCCACTCGCGGGCGACGCCCAGGCACCACTTGCCGGCGCCGACGCACATCGCGGGCAGCGAGAGCCGGCCGGTGTTGAGCGTGCTCAGGGCGATGCGCAGGCCGTGGCCCTCGCCGCCGATCACGTTCTCCTTCGGCACCCGCACGTCGTGGAAGCGGGTGACGCTGTTCTCCAGGCCGCGCAGCCCCATGAAGGCGTTGCGGCGCTCGATCGTCACGCCGGGGGCGTCGCCCTCGACGACGAAGGCGGTGATGCCGCCCCGGTGCCCATCGCCGCTGGGCACCAGGGCCATGACCACGAACAGGGTGGCCAGGGTGCCGTTGGTGGCCCACAGCTTGACGCCGTTGAGCAGGTAGTCGCCGTCCTCGGTGGGCACCGCGGAGGTGCGCAGGTTGGCCGGGAACGAGCCGACCTCGGGCTCGGTGAGCAGGAACGCGGACACCTCGCCGGCGGCCAGGCGGGGCAGGAAACGCTGCTTCTGCTCGTCGTTGCCGACCAGCTTCAGCGGCTGCGGCACGCCGATGGACTGGTGGGCCGACAGCAGCGCGCCGATCGACGGGTTGACCGAGCCGGTGAGCATGAGCGCCCGGCAGTAGTCGAGGTTGGTCAGGCCCAGGCCGCCGTACCTCTCGTCGATCTTCATCCCGAAGGCGCCCAGCTCGGCGAGGCAGCGCAGCACCTCGTCCGGGATGCGCGCGTCGCGCTCGATCTGCTGGCCGTCGACCTCGGCGGCCAGGTACGCCTCGAGCTTCTGGCGGAACGAGACGCCGCGCGCCTCGGCGGCCGGATCGAGCTCCGGCAGCGGGTCGATGAGATCGAGGCGGAGCCGCCCCAGGAAGAGCTCCTTGCCGAAGCTGGGCTTCTTCCACTCGATCTCGCGGTTCTCCTCGATGACCTTGCGCGCCTCCCGCTCTGCGCGCACCGACGTCGCAACCATGGACACCCCCAGGTAGACGCTCCTGCTGCCAGGTTATTACCCGCGGGTAGCTTTGCCTATGCCCCAGGAGCGGCAGCGTGCCACGACGGCCGCGGCGACCTCGGCCGGCGCCTGGTCGGCGATCCAGTGACTGATCCCCGCGAGGGGGACGAAGCGGTAGTCCGCCGCCACGTGCTCCGCGCACGCGCGGGCCGCCGCTGGGCCGATCGCCACATCGCCGTCGCTCCAGACGTACGTGGTCGGGACGCTCGCCGGGCCGAGGCCGACCAGGTCGAGGGGGCTCATCGCGCGGTACCAGTTCAGCGCCGCCGTCAGCGCGCCGGGCTCCAGCAGCGGCCGGACGTAGACGTCGGTGTCGATCGAGGCCCCGGCGAAGAGGCCGCGCAGCCGCCGCGCACCGTCGCCGAGAAGCACCTCTTCAGCCTTGTCCACGTGCCGGAACAGCTTGATGTACGCCGAACGCTCCTGCTGGTCGGGATCGTGCGCGTAGGCGTAGGCGCTCGCGTGCGGGTGCGGCACCGAGATCGCGGTCAGCGTCCGCACCCGGGCCGGGTGGCGCAGCGCCACGTGCCAGGCACAGACGGCGCCCCAGTCGTGGCCCACCAGGTGTACCGACGAAACCCCGAGCGCGTCGAGCACGGCCACGGCGTCGAGCGCGCACTCCTCGATGCGGTAGGCCTCGGCGCCCTCGGGCCGGGCGCCTGGCGAGGTCCCCCGCTGGTCGAGCGCGTAGGTGCGCAGGCCCGCCGCGTGCAGCAGCGGCGTCACGGCCGCCCACTCGCCGCTGTGCTGCGGGAACCCGTGCAGCAGCAGGACCGGCTCGCCGCCGGCCGGGCCACCCTCGAACACGTCGAAGACCATCGAGCGCGCCGTGATTTTCATGACCCGAGACTACGAGCCGGCGGCATTCACTGTTACCGTCAGGAAACAACTTCACATCCGACAGGGGAGCGCACAGCGCTGAGAGTGCGGCGGCCGCCGGGGCGGCGCCGCAGACCCTCGAACCTGATCTGGGTAATGCCAGCGCAGGGAGTTCGGTCACCTCATGCCAGCCGCCATGCCCGCGCCAGTGGCGGCATGGCGTCGCGTCTCCTTCTGGTTCACGAGAACTGGGAGGCATCCAGCAATGCAAACCCGTTGGCGCACCGTCGACATCGTCGTGGCGTCGGTCGTCGCCGTGGCCTTCGCGGCGGTGTTCTACGCCTGGAACAACCTGTGGAACGCGCTGGAGAGCGGCTTCGCGCTGCCGTGGCGCGCGGTGATCTACGGCGTGTGGCTGATCCCGGCCGTGCTCGGGCCGCTGGTCATCCGCAAGCCCGGCGCCGGCCTCTACACCGAACTCGTCGCCGCGATCGTCTCGGCGCTGTTCGGCTCGGCCTGGGGGCTCACCGTCGTGGTGTCCGGCCTGGTGCAGGGCATCGGCGGCGAGTTCGGCTTCGCCGCGACCGGCTACCGCGGGTACCGGCTGGTCAACGCCCTGGTCGCGGGCGCGCTGTCCGGTGCCGGCGCGGCGCTGTTCGACCTGAGCGTCTACTACGGTGACGCGTTCACGGCCGCGCAGAAGTGGACGTACGCGGCCCTGGTGGTGGCCAGCGGCGCGATCGTGGCCGGGGCCGGCAGCTGGGCCCTGCAGCGCGCGCTGTCCAAGACGGGTGTGCTGGACCGGTTCCCCTCCGGCCGGGAACGCGTCGCCGTCTGAGCGTGAGCACCGTCGAGTTTCGTGATTTCGGGTGGCGGCACGCCGGGCGCAAGGCCTGGGCGGTCCGCCACCTCGACCTGCGCATCGAGCACGGCGAGCGGGTCCTGCTGGCCGGCGCCTCCGGGGCCGGCAAGTCGACCCTGCTCGCCGCGCTCGCCGGCCTGCTCGCCGAGGACTCCGGCGAGCAGGAGGGCGAGGTGCTCGTCGACGGCCGCCCGGCCCGGCAGGCCCGCGGCGAGACCGGGATCGTCTTCCAGGACCCGCAGACCCAGCTGGTGATGAGCCGGGCCGGCGACGACGTCGCGTTCGGCCTGGAGAACCGGGGCCTGCCGCGGGCGGAGATCTGGCTGCGGGTCGACGCGGCGCTGTCGGCGGTGGGGTTTCCGTACGAGCGGGGCCGCGGCACCGCCGCGCTCTCCGGCGGCGAGCAGCAGCGCCTCGCCATCGCCGGGGTGATCGCCCTGCGCCCGGGCCTGCTGCTGCTCGACGAGCCGACCGCCAACCTCGACCCGGACGGCGCCCAGCTGGTCCGCACCGCGATCGCCAAGGTCGTTCAGGACCTCGACGCGACCCTGGTCCTGGTCGAGCACCGCGTCGACGAGGCGCTGCCGCTGGTGGACCGCACGATCGTCATCGGCGACGATCCCGGCGCGGTGTGGACGCCGGGCGCCCCGCTGCCGTCCCGCCGGGCGGCCACCGCCCCGGGCGAGACGCTGCTCACCGCGGAGGCGCTCGGCCTGCCGCACAACGACACCACCATTTCCGAAGTCGTACGGCAGGCAGAGGCGCTCGCCGTCGAGGGCCCCAACGGCGCCGGCAAGACCACCCTGGCGCTGCTGCTCGGCGGCCTGACGAGGCCGGCGCGCGGCCGCGTGGTGGCCTCCGCGGCGCTGGCCGGCCGGGACGCGGCCCGCCCGCCGCACCGCTGGCGTGCCGCCCGGCTCGCGGCCCGGATCGGCTCGGTGTTCCAGAACCCGGAGCACCAGTTCGTCACCGACACCGTGCGCGCCGAGCTGGCCCTGAGCGGGGCGCCGGCGTCCACCGTGGACGCCCTGCTGGAGCGGCTGCGCCTGCACCGCCTGGCCCTGGCCAACCCGTTCACGCTCTCCGGCGGCGAGCAGCGAAGGCTCAGCGTCGCCACCGCCCTCGCCGCGGCCCCGCGGGTGCTGATCCTCGACGAGCCGACGTTCGGCCAGGACCTGCGCACCTGGCGCGAGCTGGTGACCCTGCTGGCCGACCTGCGCGACGAGGGCCGGGCCCTGGTCCTGGTCACCCACGACCCGCAGCTGGTCGCGGCGATCGGCGACCGGCGGCTGGAGCTGACCCGGTGAGCACCTGGCTGGCCCGGCGCGACGCGATCGCCAAGCTGTTCGCCGCGCTGCTGGTCACCGCGGCCGTCGTGAGCACCCTCGACCCCGTCGCGTCGCTGAGCGTCATCGGCGCGCTGCTGGTACTGCTGCCGCTCACCGGGGTCGGGCTCGGCACGCTGTGGCGGCGGGGCTGGCCGATCCTCGCCTCGGCGGCCGGGATCTTCGTCTTCACCGTGCTCTTCGGTGCCCGCGACTCGCCGGTCGTCGCCCACCTGGACTGGCTCGGCGGGCTCGACGTGCGGCAGAACGCGGCCGGGTACGCGCTGCGCCTGCTCGCCGTCGGGCTGCCGGGGTTCGTGGTGTTCGCGACCATCGACCCGACCGACCTCGCCGACTCGCTCGTCGCGCACCTGCGGGTCTCGCCCCGGTTCGCGATCGGCGCCCTGGCGGCCCTGCGCCTGGCGCCGCTGCTCGCCGACGAGTACCGGCTGATCCGGCTGGCCCGGCGCGCCCGCGGTACGAGGGCCGGGGTGTTCTCCACGCTCTTCGGACTGCTGGTGGCCGCCATCCGGCGGGGCATCCGCCTCGCCACGGCCATGGAGGCCCGCGGTTTCGACGGGGGCGATTCGCGCACGATCGCCCGGGATACCCGTTTCGGCTGGCCGGATGCGCTGGTGGTGGCGGCCGGCCTGGCCCTGGCAATGGTAGTGATCTTGCTGAAGTTCGCGCGGACATAGGAGTATCGCTACCTGTTGTTCGGTTTCGGCGTCGAGGGTCGGCCGTGAGGACCATCGAACCTGCAAGGAGCCTTCATGGGCCACGGCCACCACCATCACCACGACGACATGCCACAGGCCGCCGGGGACGTCCCCGCGGTGCTCGACGCCTCGATCCCGGACAGCGAGCTCTCCCCCGGCGACGTCTCCCGCCGCGGGTTCCTGCGCCGCGCCGGCCTGCTCGGCGCGGCCGCCGCCGCGGGCGGTGCGCTGGCCAACGCCGGGATCGCGCACGCGCACGGCGAGGACGACAACCACGACTTCGACGGCTGGAACCGCCACGGCCACAACCGTCCGACGTCCAACAACTACAAGTGGCTGGCGGGCGACCACCACATCCACACCCAGTTCTCCAGCGACGGCATGTACCGGGTCGACGACCACGTGAAGCACGCCTCCGCCTTCGGCCTGGACTGGATGGTCATCACCGACCACGGCACCGTCCAGCACTCGAAGATCGGCGTCGACAAGGTCAACCCGCTCATCCGGGAAGCCCGCGACGACTACAAGGACATGCTGGTCTTCCAGGGCCTGGAGTGGAACATCCCGGCCGCGGAGCACGGCACCGTCTTCGTGCACCCGGGCGCCAACGAGGTCGCGGTCCTCAAGGAGTTCGAGAACACCTTCGACGGCACGGTCCAGGGCGCGGTCAACCCGGCCAACGTGACCGAGGCGCTGGCCATCGCCGGCATCAAGTTCCTCGGCGACCAGGTCACCAAGCGGCGGGTCCAGGACGCGCTGTTCCTGGCCAACCACCCGGCCCGCAACGGCATCGACTCGCCGCACGAGATCCGCGGCTGGCGCGACGCCAACCCGCGGATCGCGATCGGCTTCGAGGGCGCGCCCGGCCACCAGGCCGCGGGCATCGCCAAGCCCAACGGTGGCGGCGGCGGCCGTGGCTACTACGAGAACGCCCCCAACGCCAAGTCGTTCCCCGCCTACCCGCCGGAGAGCTACCGCACCTGGGGCGGCTTCGACTGGATGACCTCGACCGTCGGCGGCCTCTGGGACAGCCTCCTGGCCGAGGGCAAGGCGTGGTGGATCACCGCGAACTCGGACTCGCACGTCGTCTACGAGGAGACGGCCAAGCGCCCCGACAACACGGACTTCAACACCAACGGCTACCACTTCGACCCGGTGTACGGTCAGCCGGTCAACCTCACCCCCGGTGACTTCTGGCCCGGCTACTACAGCCGCACCCACGTCGGCTCGCGCAACTTCAGCTACGCGGCGGTCATGGACGGAATGCGCGCCGGGCGCGTCTGGGTCGACCACGGCGGCCTGATCAGCGGCCTCGACGTGCAGGTGCGCGTCAAGGGCTCGCCGGTCGGCGTCACGCTGGGCGACTCGCTGGTGCTGCGCCGCGGCCAGCGCGCCGAGCTGGTCATCAGGATCAACCTGGCGGACAAGGCGAACTGGGCGAACTTCGTGCCGAAGCTGGCCCGTGTCGACGTCATCCGCGGCGACGTGAAGGGCGCCGTGTCCGACCAGGACACGTTCAAGGCCCCGAACACGAAGGTCGTGAAGTCCTTCGAGGTCAACAAGTCCACCGGCACCGTGTCGTTCACCTACGACCTGGGCGTGGCCGACCAGCCGTTCTACGTCCGCCTGCGCGGCACCGACGGCAACCGCACCGCCCCGGGCTACCTCGGCGCGGCGATCGACCCGGCCGGCCCGGCGATCGACGTGCTCGGCGACGCCGACCCGTGGAAGGACCTCTGGTTCTACGCGAACCCGATCTGGGTCCTGCCCCGGTAATGCAGTTTCCCGACGTCCAGGCGGCCGACCATCACATCCTGACGGAAGGCCGCCCCGCGTTCACGTACTTCGCCGGCGGCCAGGTCAACGTCGGTGCCGAGGCGGAGCAGCCCCCGGAGGGGGCCCGCCAGGTGCTGTTCGAAGGCTCCGCCGGGCTGAAGGGCACGATCCCGGTCTCGGCCATCGTGGCCGGGTCCGCGATCGAGCAGGTCGTCATCCTGGGCGGCATGCGGGCGGTGCCGGAGATGCTCGTCGACACGCGGGACTTCGTCCGCCCGATCTGGCGCGACGGCGTCCTGACACTGGTGACCCAGTTCGCCCGCAACGGCGTGCTGGTCCCCTTCGAGCCGCCGAACAACCGGCCCTGCTGCGCCGATCACTGAACCAACGCTGAACAACGGGCCCGCCGGGTTTTCCCGGCGGGCCCTACTAATGTCGTACCCATGCCCAGGGACCAGATCGACGCCGTCGTCGGCGAGTGGCGCGAGCAGCTGCCCGACGTCGTCGGCCCGTCGATGGAGCTGGGCAAGCGCGTGCACCGCCTCGCCGGGCGGCTGCAGGAGGCCGTGCGCGACGAGACCGCGGCCCTGGGCCTCACCCCGGCCGAGTTCGACGTGCTCTCGGCGCTGCGCCGAGCCGGCCCGCCCTATGCGCTCAAGCCCTCCGAGCTCGCCGCCGGGCTGCTGCTGACCTCCGGCGGGATCAGCAACGTGCTGCGCCGGCTGCAGCAGGGCGGGCTGATCGAGCGCGCCGCCGACGCCGCCGACGCCCGGGTCGCCTGGGTGCGGCTGAGCGAGCGCGGGGTCGCCACGGCCGAGCGGATCGTGCGGGCGGTCACCGCCGCCCAGGCGCGGCTGTTCGCCCCGGTGCCGGAGGCGCTCGTGGCCGAGGCCGCGGACCGCCTGCGCGAGCTCCTGATCGCCCTCGGGGACATCGCGAAGGAAGAGGAGTAGCTGCCGCGGCGGTGGTAGTGGGCGCAGGGCGGCTCGTCGACCTCCACCGCGTCGGGCCGCGCGGTGGAGCCGTTCCGGGGGCCGGACCACATCGCGACTCGCACCGTCGTGGTCCACGAGGGTAACCCATGCACCGTTCCGCCCGTTTTACTCGCGTATAGCACGAAATCCTGGCGCGCGTCGATGCGATCCACTCGGCGTTGCGGCGCTTACTGTCGAGGGCGGAAGCCCTGCAGCGCGTCCGCCCCGCCACCAGGCTTTCTGGGCAAAGACGATGGACGATGCCGCGCGGGAAAGAAAGGGGCCGGTCGATGGACCTGCTGATCGACGTGCGAGTGGCGAGGCGAGACTCGGCCGCGACGCTGGATCGGATGGTCCGGCTGCGGGCCGACCCGGGCGGCGCCGTACCGGACCTGATCACCGCGCTGCTGGGCCTGCTCGACCCGGCCGAGCGGCCGCAGCAGACGACGTGGGCCTGGCTGCTGCGCACCGGCCGCCGCCTCGACCCCAACCGCCCCCTCGGCGACCAGGGGCTGCGCTGCGGCGACACGGTGCTGCTGGCCCCGCCGGAGCAGCGCCCGCAGCGGCCGGCCCGCGTCGAGGGGCAACGCTTCGAGCTGCTGGTCCTGGCCGGCCCGGACGCCGGGATCTGGGTGCCGCTGGCCCCGGGCGAGTTCGTCATCGGCACCGGCCCCGCGAGCGACCTCGTGCTCACCGACACCACGGCCGGCCGCCGCCACCTGCACCTGGGCATCGGCAGCCACGAGGTGGCCGCCACGGACCTGCGCTCCCCCGGGGGCACCCGCCTCAACGGCGAGCCGCTGACCGGGACCGCGACGCTGACCGGCGGACAGTTGCTGCGCCTCGGGGCGACCCTGATCACGGTCGAGGAGGTGCCCGCGGACGCGCCCGCGCCCAAGGGGCCGCCGCCGGCGGTGTGGCTTCCGGTCGTACCGCAGCCGCCCAAACGCCGCCGCCTCACCCTGCGGCGCCGTCCGGCCGATCCGGCCGCCGAGTTCGCGGCCGCCATGGAGCGCGCGGAGGCGGACGCGGCGATCAAGCACCGCGCCGTGATCCAGGCGCGGCGGGCCGAGTCGCCCAGCGTGGCCCACCTGGCCCGGGCCGCCGACCGGCAGGAGAAGCCGGCCCGCCGCCCCGACGACCGGGACTTCCTCACGCTGCGGATCGCCACCGCCGACCAGCCCAGCCGGCTGCGCTTCGAGCAGGCGCCGACCACCGGCGAGTTCGACCCCACGCACACCGATCGGATCAGCGCCCTGCGGCAGCGCTACGCGACCGACCCCGACGTGCCCGTCGAGGCCGACCTGCGCGCGCTCGGGGCGCTGGGCGCCGCCGGGGACGCCGGGACCCGCCGGGCGGTGCTGCGCTCGTGGGTGGTGCAGCTGGCGACCCTCGCCGGCCCGAACGACCTGGCCCTGGTGGTGCTGGCCACGCCCGAGGAGGCCGAGCACTGGACGTGGACCGGCTGGCTGCCGCACACCCGCACCCTGACCGCCGCCTTCGCGCCCGGCGCCCGCACGGTCGCCGCCGCCGACGACGACCGGCGCCGGGTCCTCGCCCTGGTCGAGGCCCTGCTGCGGCAGCGCCGGCTGGGCCGGCACGCGATCGCCGAGCAGTTCTCGCCGCACGTGGTGGTGGTGCTTCCAGACCCCGATTCCGTACCCCGTGAGTCGCTCGCCCGCCTCGTCGAGGACGGCCCCCGGGGCGGGATCAGCCTGGTCACCGGCGCCGAGACGCCCGAGGACCTGCCGGCCGGGGTGGTCGCGCTGTCCGGCGACGGCATCGGCGCGGCGGTCGCCGACCGGGTCGCACACGCCCTGGCCGCCAACCGCGACGCGGCCGGCGGGGCGGCACCGCGCATGGCCCCGCTCGGCGAGGTGCTCGGCCTCGGCGGAGAGCCAGCCCCGAGCGCGATCGTGAAGCGCTGGGTCCCCTCGACCCGCGACCGCGGCCTGGCCGCCCCGATCGGCTTCGGCGGCACCGGCCCGCTCGTGGTCGACCTGCGCCGCGACGGGCCCAACGGCATCATCGCCGGGGCGCCCGGCTCCGGCCGCGCCTGGCTGCTGCGCTCCTACCTGACCGCGCTCGCCGCGACGTACCCGGCCAACCGCCTCACCTTCGTGCTCGTCGACAACGGCGGCGCCACGTTCGCCGAGTGCACCGAGCTGCCCCACACGGTCGGGGTGTTCACCGGCGACGACGGATACCTCGCCCGCCGCGTCCTGGTCTCCCTCGGCGCCGAGGTCCGCCGCCGGGAGGCGGTCCTGCGCCGGCACTCGGTGAAGGACATCGTGGAGATGGAGCGCCGCCACCCGGCCGCGGCCCCGGCGAACCTGCTCATCGTCGTCGCCGAGTTCACCGCCGCGCCCGCCGAGTTCGTCACCGGCCTGCGGGAACTGGCCCGGCGCGGCCGCCCGGCCGGCGTCCACCTGCTGCTGTCCACGGCCTACCCGCACGGCGCCGTCGACGACGACCTGCGCGCCGAGGCGCCGCTGCGCATCGCCCTGCGGGTCGAGGAGGAGCAGGACAGCCTGGAGGTCCTGGAACGCCCGGACGCGGCCCACCTGTCCCCCCTGCTGCCCGGCCGCGCCTTCGTCCGGACGGTAACCTCGGACCCGGACGCGGTCCAGATCGCCTACGGCGGCGCCCGCTCCCCGTCCGACCGCTCCGCCGGCCCGACAATCGTCACCGAATGGCGCTTCGAGTCCGGCCTGCACACCCCGGTCCCCCCGCTGGACCCCGGCCCCGACGCCACCCCGCGCACCCCCGAGCCCCGCACCGCCGCCTCCACCCCGACCGTCACCGCCAGATACGCCTCAACCACCTCCTCTACCGCGACCCCAGCCAACTCCCGCACCGCCACAACCGCCCCCGGCACCGCGACCCCAGCCAACTCCCGCACCGCCACAACCGCCCCCGGCACCGCGACCTCGGCCAACTCCCGCACCGCCTCAGCCGCCTCCTCCACCGCGACCTCGGCCGGCTCCCGCGCCGCCGCAACCGCTCCCGGCGACGCCTCCCGCGCCGCCTCGACCGCCGCCCGGCTCGGTTCGGACATTTCCGATAAATCCGGTTCATCCAACCCGACCGCTCACCGCGAGCCCATCCCGGACAACGGCGAGGTCACCGATCTCCAGCGCCTCGTCGCGGCCATCTCCGCCGCTCACCGCGAGGCCCGCGTCCCGGACCAGCCGAAGGCGTGGCACGCGCCACTCGCCCCCACCTACGAAATTTCGGAAATTCCCGACCTGCCCGAATCAGCGCGGGACGCGTTCGCGGCGGCGATCGGGATGGTGGACCTGCCCAACTCACAGGCCGTGCAGGTGTGGCCGCTCGACCTCGACGAGCTCGGGCACCTGCTGGTCTACGGCCCGACCGGGGCCGGCAAGTCGACGCTGCTGGACACCGTCGCGGCCGCGTTCGAGCGGCGGTACGACGGGGCGAAGCTGCGCGTGTACCGCGTCGACGCCACCGACGTGAAGGCCGCCGCGAAGCTGCTCGGCACGATCGAGAAGCTGGTCGCCGAGCGGGCCGCGCTGGACGAGCACGACGGCGCCCGGGTCCTGGTGCTGGTCGACGGGCACGACGCGTTGCTCAACGAGGTGCTCACGGCGGTGGCGGCGGGCGGGAACGGGGTCGGCGTACACCTCGTGCTCGCAACGGAGCAGCGTAGCTCCGTGCCGACGTCGCTGTCGCGGCTCATGCCGGGCCGGATCGTGCTGCGCACGGCGGGCCGGGGACTGGTCGAGGGCAGCGTCGAACTGCAGGTCGCCACCGCTCCCCCGAAGCCCGTCGCGGGCAAGCTCACGACACCTTCACAGCGCCCCCGCCAGTTGCGGCTGGAAGTCTGAGTACCCTGAAGCGTTGTGCAGCACAGTGAGTACCGTGCGGGCTTCGCCTGCTTCGTCGGCCGACCCAACGCTGGCAAGTCGACGCTGACCAACGCGATCGTCGGCCAGAAGATCGCCATCACGTCACCGAAGCCGCAGACGACTCGGCACACGGTGCGCGGTGTCGTACACCGGCCGGACTCTCAGCTGGTCCTCGTCGACACCCCCGGCCTGCACCGCCCCCGCACGCTGCTCGGCGAGCGCCTCAACGACCTGGTGCGCTCGACGTGGAGCGAGGTCGACGTGATCGGCCTGTGCCTGCCGGCCGACGAGGAGATCGGCCGCGGCGACCGGTTCATCAGCGGCGAAATCGCCGAGCTCAAGGCGACCCTGGTGGCGATCGTGACCAAGGTCGACCTGGTCGACCGGGCGACGCTGGCCAAGCGCCTGCTGGCGGTGCAGGAGCTCGGCGAGTTCGCCGACATCGTCCCGGTCAGCGCCGTCTCCGGCGAGCAGGTCTCGACCCTGGTCGACGTGATGATCTCGCACCTGCCGCGCTCGCCCCAGCTGTACCCGGACGGCATGCTCACCGACGAGCCCGAGCAGGTCCTCATGGCTGAGCTGATCCGCGAGGCGGCCCTCGACGGCGTCCGCGACGAGCTGCCCCACTCGATCGCCGTGCTCGTCGAGGAAGTACTGTCCGAGGAGAACGGCCTCACCCGCGTCTATGCCGACATCTACGTCGAGCGCCCCAGCCAGAAGGCGATCGTCATCGGCCACCAGGCGAGCCGGCTCAAGGAGGTCGGCACCCGGGCCCGCCGCGAGATCGAGGACCTCCTCGGCGGCCGCGTCTACCTGGACCTGCACGTGCGCGTGGCCAAGGATTGGCAGCGCGACCCGAAGCAGCTGCGCCGCCTGGGCTTCTGATGACTGTTTTCCTCAGGCCTTCGCCGGGAACTCGCTGATGTCCGGTGGATCCGGCTTCAAGGGGAAGCTCTATCGGGACGACGCCGTCGTGCTGCGGGTGCAGAAGCTGGGCGAGTCCGACCGGATCATCACCCTGTTCACGCGCCACCACGGCCGCATCCGCGCCGTGGCGAAGGGCGTGCGCCGCACCACCTCGAAGTTCGGCGGGCGCCTGGAGCCGTTCGGGCACGTCGACGTGCAGCTGCTGGAGGGTCGCAGCCTCGACGTGATCAGCCAGGTGGAGGGCGTGGACCTCTTCGGCCGGCGGTTCCTGGCGGACTACTCGCGATACACGCTGGCCAGCGCCATCGCCGAGACCGCCGAGCGGCTCACGCCCGTCGAGCAGGAGCCCTCGCTGCGCCTGTTCCAGCTGACCCTGGGCGCCCTGCGCGCGCTGGCCGTGGCCGAGCACGCCGGGGGCCTGGTGCTGGACGCGTACCTGCTGCGCGCCATGAGCACCGCCGGCTGGGCCCCGGCGCTGCGCGAGTGCGCCGTCTGCGGCACCCCCGGCCCGCACCGCGGCTTCTCCGTCCCGGCCGGCGGCGCGGTCTGCCCCGACTGCCGCCCGCCGGGCGCCGCCCACCCCGCCCCGGCCACGATCGAGCTGATGTCGGCGCTGACCGTGGGCGACTGGGCCGTGGCCGACGCCGCGGCCCCGAGCCACCAGCGCGAGGCGAGCGGCCTGGTGGCGGCCCACCTGCAGTGGCACCTGGAGCGCTCGCTGCGCTCGCTGCCGCTGGTCGACCGCGAGGCGCGCCCGCTGCGCCCACGCTCCGCTTCCGACGACGACGTCGCCGGGGAGCGCCCGTCGCGCTCCCTCCCCTCCTCTGGAAAGGAACGCTCGTGAGCAGGGACTTCCGCCCGCCGTCGGCGCACCCGAGCGGTGCCCGTCCGCCGGCGCTGCCGAAGGAGGCCGTACCACAGCACGTGGCGATCATCATGGACGGCAACGGCCGCTGGGCGAAGCAGCGCGGCCTGCCCCGCACCGCCGGCCACACCGCCGGCGAGGCTGCCCTCTTCGACGTGATCGAGGGCGCCCTGGAACTCGGCGTCAAGTACATCAGCGCGTACGCGTTCTCGACCGAGAACTGGAAGCGCTCCCCCGACGAGGTCCGCTTCCTGATGAACTTCAACCGCGACACGATCCACCGCCGCCGCGACGAGTTCCACGCGATGGGCATCCGGGTCCGCTGGGCCGGCCGCCGCCCCCGGCTCTGGCGCTCGGTGATCAGCGAGCTGGAGTACGCGGAGCAGCTCACCCGCCACAACGACAAGCTGACGTTCACAATGTGCGTCAACTACGGCGGCCGGGCCGAGGTCGCCGACGCCGCGGCGCGCATCGCCGCGGACGTGAAGGCCGGCCGGCTGAAGGCCGACCGCATCACAGAGAAGACCTTCGCGCGGTACCTGGACGAGCCCGACCTCCCGGACGTCGACCTGATGATCCGCAGCTCGGGCGAGATGCGCACGTCGAACTTCATGATCTGGCAGGCCGCGTACGCCGAGTTCGTCTCCGTCGACACCCTGTGGCCCGACTTCGACCGCCGCCACCTGTGGTACGCCTGCGAGGTCTACGCCAAGCGCGACCGCCGCTTCGGCGGGGCGATCCCGAACCCGGTCGTCCCGACCCTGACCACCTGAGCGATCCGACAAAATGTCGGGCGCCGAGGCGCCCGACATTTCGGACTTAGAGGCCGCGCATATAGGTCAAGATCATGGGCGGCGGGCGGGGCGCTTGTCCCACCGGTACAGGGTTCACGCCTGCCGGATCGGGCTATGTGGCGTGGTGATGGTGTCGGCGAGGTCAAGGAACGCGTTGATGACGCGTGCTCTGCGTTGGTAGCAGCGTTGCAGGCGGTTGGTGGCGTTGTGCGAGGAGTTCGTCCGCTCGACGTGCCATCTCCGGCTGGCCTGGATGGGTGCTTTGTCGCCGTTGTGGGTGATTTCGCCGTTCAGGGTTCCGGGCAGCCGGAACCTCGCGGGTGACCGCCGAGTCGTCGCCGGTGTCCCAGATGCGCCATCACCTGCTCGGGCAGCGGACCGGACGCGTCGAGTGTGTCGGGGGTTGGCCCCAGCAGCTGTGGTGGATCGTGTCGGTTCGCGCTGGCCGGGACCCGATCCAGAGGGATCCCTGTACCCTCGACCGTGCTGGGGCGTTTTATCCCATGTTTGCCCCGGTCGGCCGGGGACCGGCCGGGGACCTCACCGCCGCCAGGAGCCTTGGTGATGCATCCGTCTACGGCGATGTCCTCCCGGGCCGGGCCGACAATCCGGTCGTAAGCCCCAAAACGATCATGTTGAGTTGTTTGAACACACCCAAAGCGATCCACTCGTCACGCCGGTTCCGGAACTTCTCGAACACCAACCGATCCGCCACCCGCGGACGGTGACAGCCCAGCGGATGCAAAGGATGCACCACCGGCCATAAAATTAAGACGAGCGGAGCCGCAACGCACTGCTGCAGCTTCTTGCACCGGCGCAGCTTCGCGCCACCCATTGTGAGGGACACGGTCGACGCACGTGCCTCGTGCGTCGTCGTCGTTCTTACGGCGCTCGGAAATGCTGGTCGGTGGTCCGTTGGGATAGGGCTGGACGGATTTCGTGCGTGAGATTTCCCGGGAACAGTTCTCATGTGCCGGCAGGCGCTGATACTCGCCGGTATTACTTCGCAGTGTCGTGTCAGCGGGCCGGCGCGGATTCTCCCGGGCGTGCCCGCGCCGCACCGACGGGCCGGCGGGATGGCACTGATGCAGTGGGTGCGGCCCGGCGCTGCAAGGCGGGGCCGGGTTGACCGGCGCCATACGTCGGGTGCCGCACTGCGGCGTGGTCGTCCGAGCCGGCATCGATCGCGGGGCGGTCCGGGCCGCGCGGACGCTTCGACCGGCGGCGGTGTTTCGGCCGCTGGCGGTGCTTCGGCCGCTGGCGGTGCTTGGGCCGGTGGCGGTGTTTCGGCCGGTGGCGTGCCGAGGCCCTGTCCTTGGCCGGCGGTGCCGAGGTCCCGGCTGGGGCCTTGGTCGGCGGCCGCGCCGTGGCCGTGGCCATGGCCACGCGCGGTGCCGGGGTTGTGGCTGGGCCATGCCGGGGTCGTGCGTGGCGCCGAGGCCGGGGCGAGGGTCGTGGCCGTGCGTGGCGCCGAGGTCGGGGCCGTGGCGGGAGCCGGGGCCGTGGCTGTGGCTGTGGCTGTGGCGGGAGCCGGGGCCGTGGCTGTGGCTGTGGCGGGAGCCGGGGCCGTGGCTGTGGCGGGAGCCGGGGCCGTGGCTGTGGCGGGAGCCGGGGTGGCTGGTTCGTTCACTGCGTCTTCCCGGCCGTCGGCAGCCACGCTTGCCGGCGGGGTGCTCGCGCGTATTCGGCGGAGTTTCTCGGCGTGTCGTTGAGCGAGACCCCACGCGCGATGCCGGGCATGTTCCCGACGGAACTCCTCATTCGCCGCGGAATAACGACGCGACCTGGTCCGGTCACGCATGGCAGCCAATTCAGACTTGCAAAACAATTGCAGCTGCCCCATGCATTCATTCTCCCAGAATCCAGCCCGACCCGCCGCCCCGAACGGCCGACGGAAATGTCAAATGGTGCACGCACACTCCGCGTCGAGGCTTGCCACCCAACGCGACGGAAGCTGGGTCATCGGCCACGAACACGCCGAATACACGGGCACCCGATCACCGCGCCGGGTCACTGCAATACCCCGCCCCGACGTCGTGGTGCTTGACGCAGAAAACCTGGACCAAAGGCAGACGACAAAACAGCTCGACAACACCGACGCCCCCGCCGTGGCAGGCCTCATCGAACGCCGCCCATGTGAGGTCAACAGATTGTCAGCCCGGCCCGAGAGGACATCGCCATGGACGGATGCACCACCAAAGCTCCCGGCGGCGGTGAGGCCCCCGGCCGCCCCCCGGCCAACCGGGGCAAACATGGGATAAAACGCCCCAGCACGGTCGAGGTACAGGGATCCCTCAGGACCGGGTCCCGGCCGGCGCGAACCGACACGATCCACCACTGCTACTGGGGCCAACCCCCGACACACCGGACGCGTCCGGTCCGCCGCCCGAGCAGGTGACGGCGCATCTGGACACCGGCGACGACTCGGCGGCCACCCACGAGGTTCCGGCCGCCCGAACCCCGGCCGGCGAAACCACCCACAAACGGCGACAAAGCACCCAGCCAGACCAGCCGGAAATGGCACGTCGAGCGCACGAACTCCTCACACAACACCACCAACCGCCCGCAACGCTGCTACCAACGCACAGCACACGTCATCAACGCGTTCCTTCACCTCGCCGACACCATCACCACGCCACATAGCCCAATCCGGCAGACGTGAACCCTGTACCGATGGGACAAACGCCCCGCCCATGATCTTGGCCTATTCGCGCGGCCTCTTATCCGCATTTTGTCCACGCCGACCGACGGCTGGACCTTTCGGCCGATAAATCGGGCGTTGACGCGCCGCGACTCATCACGCCCCAGCTGGAACTGGTCAAGATCACGCCTCGTCGCGGCGGGCCCTCACCCCCCTGCCGCACCGCGGGCGGGAGACGCTGGCAGGACGCCTATCGCCGATCGCTTTTAGCTTTAGTTTTAACCGGTCGGTTCAGAGGTCTTTGATCTTTTGGGCCGGTTTCGGTGTGTCGTAAGGACATGGGTACGGCCACCCGTGATCATTCGGAGTGCTGAAGCTTCGAAGGATGTGGGGTGGCCGTGGGGCCTACTATGCCAGGTTTGCGGGCGGTGGTCGCGGCTGAGCCGGTGGTGTGTCGTGCCGGGCTGATCGCGTGGCGGGCGGCGCTGTACCGGTGTTTCGGCAGGCGTGCGGATGCCCTGTTCGAACTGGTCGATGCGGTGCTCACCGCGCAGGGGCCGGTGGGTTCGCTGGTGGAGCTGTCGCTGGAGAAGGCGTTCCGGCGGGGTCATGGGGCGTTGTACGACGCCCTGGCCTGCGGGGTGATCGATGTTGCGGCGCTGCGCGAGCTGATTGCCGGTTCGTGGGACGGTCTGGACGACGGGCCGGTGAAGATCGCGGTGGATGTGTCGTCGTGGCCGCGTCCGGACGCGGAAACTTCCCCGGAACGGTGTCACTGCTACACCGCCTGCCGCTGCGACGGGGCCCGTAAGACGATCCCGGGGTGGCCGTTCTCGTTCGCTGCCGGCCTGCAGTGGGGCGCCTCGTCGTGGACGACGCTGTTGGACGCGGTACGGATCGGCCCGCACGACGACCCGACCCTGGTCACGGTCGAGCAGGTCGCCGAGGTGTCCGCGCGGCTGGACACGGCCGGCATGTTGGTGGGGCGGCCCGCCCCGATATTCGTGTTCGACTCCGGCTACGACCTGACCAGGATCAGCTACCTCCTCGGCACCCGCGGCGCGCGGGTGCAGGTGCTCGGCCGGGTCCGCAGCGACCGGGTGTTCTACGCCGCGCCGGGCTACGCCGGACGGGTCGACGGCCGGCCGGGGCGGCCACGCCGGCACGGCGACCGGTTCGAACTGTCCACGCCCGCGTCGCTGCCACCAGCCGATGAGCGGTTGTCCGCACAGAGTCCACGCTATGGTCAGGTGCAGGTCAGTGCCTGGCATGGACTGCACCAGAAGCTGGGCAGGCAGGCCGGCTGGACCGACTTCGCCGGTGTGTTACCGATCGTGCCCGGCACGGTCATCCGCATCCAGGTCGAGCACCTCCCCGGCAACCGTAAGCCAGACGATGTGTGGCTGTGGCACACCGCACCGCCCGGCACCGGGTTCGACCTGGACCTGCTGTGGAAAACGTACCTGCGCCGGTTCGATCTGGAACACACGTTTCGGCTGCTCAAGCAGACCCTCGGCTGGACCGCACCGCAGATCCGCACCCCGCAGCAGGCGCAGCGCTGGACCTGGCTGATCATAGCCGCGCACACCCAGCTTCGGCTGGCCAGGACCCTCACCACCGATCTGCGCCGGCCCTGGCAGCAACCGATCCCAACCGGTACACCGATCACCCCGGGCAGGGTCCGGCGGGGTTTCGGCCAACTACGCCGACACCTGGGCACCCCGGCCGGTAGACCAAAATTCACCGCCCCCGGACCCGGCCGCCCCACCGGCAGCACCCGACCACCACGAACCCACTACCCCGTCGGGAAGAAGAAGCCCGCAACGGACGAACCAACAGCAACAAAACCCAAGATCACAGGTTAAAACTAAAGTTTAGTCGCCGATGGTGTCGAAGACCTTTGCGTCCGGGCCGGCCAGGTGGATCGGCGCGGCGGGGGACACATCACGGACCGCCGCGCGGCCCAGCGCGTCCAGCGTCGAGGCCTCCGTGACCACCGCGGCCGCCTCCAGCTTCGTCGCGCCTGAGGACACGGCGGACGCCACCGCCAGCTGCAGCGCGCTCAGCGACACGGACGGCAGCGCCACGGTCGCCGCGTTGTAGGTGCGGCCGTCCTGGTCGCGGACGGCGGCGCCCTCCACGGCCCCGATGCGCCCCCGGGCCGCCCGGGCCAGGGTCACCAGCTTCGCGTCTTCGGCGGACAGATCAGGCATCGGCGTGCTGCCTCTCGCTCTCGTGGCCGGCCGGCTCCTCGTCCTCGGGCTCGGAGCGCCGGACCAGCAGGGTGTCGATGCGGTTGCGCCGGCCGGCCGTGCCCTCGGCGACGAGGACCAGGCCGCCGACGACGGCGGTGGCGCCCGGGATCGGGACGCGGCCCAGGGCCTGGGCGAGCAGGCCGGCGACGGTCTCGACCTCGTCGGCGGGCAGCTCGACGCCGAAGAGCTCGCCGAGGTCCTCGATGGGCAGGCGGCTCGTCACGCGTACGGAACCGTCGGGCAGCTCCTCGATCGGCGGGCGCTCGCCCACGTCGTACTCGTCGGTGATCTCCCCGACGATCTCCTCGAGGATGTCCTCGATGGTGACGAGCCCGGCCGTTCCGCCGTACTCGTCGATGATCACCGCCATGTGGGTGCGCGCGGCCTGCATCTCGCGCAGGAGGTCGTCGACGGGCTTGGACTCGGGCACGAACGTGGCGTCGCGCATGACCTGGGCGACGGGCATCTCGGCGGCGCCGATCTCGTTGCCCGCGGTGCGCCGGACGAGGTCCTTGAGGTACACGATCCCGAGCACGTCGTCGACGTTCTCGCCGACGACGGGGATCCGCGAGAAGCCGCTGCGCATCGCGAGCATCAAGCCCTGGCGGACGGTCTTGTGCGCCTCGATCCAGACCATCTCGGTGCGGGGGACCATGACCTCGCGGGCGATCGTGGTGCCGAGGGCGAAGACCGAGTGGATCATGTCGCGCTCGCCGTGCTCGACGACGCCGCGCTGCTCGGCGAGGTCGACGAGCTCGCGCAGCTCGATGGTGGTGGCGAAGGGGCCCTCGCGGTACCCCTTGCCGGGGGTCACCGCGTTGCCGATGAGGATCAGCAGCCGGGCGAGCGGGCCCAGCGCCGTGCCGAGCCAGCGCACCGGCGGAGCGGCGAAGCGGGCCACGTGATAGGCGTGCTGGCGCCCCATCGTCCGCGGCGCGACCCCCACGACGACGAAGCTGATCACCGTCATGACCCCGGCGGTGATGAGGGCGGCGAGCCAGTCCCGGTGACCGCCGACGGCCGCGGCGGTCATCAGGGCCACCAGCGTGGTGGCGGTCAGCTCGCACAGCAGGCGCAGCAGGAGCAGGAGGTTGATGTAACGCGCGGGGTCGGCGGCGACCACCTCCAGCGCGCCGGCCCCGGGCTTGCCCTCGCGGGCCAGCTCGTGCGCGCGCGCCGGGGAAACCACGTTGAGCGCCGCGTCGGTCATCGCGAACAGGCCCGCGAGTACGACCAGCCCCGCAACCGTGGTCAGGAGCGTGACGTCACTCACCGGTCCACGGCCCTCGGTAGTCGTTCACAACCGTCAGTCACGACTTTCGCCAGCTCTCCAGGAGCCGGGCCTGCAGGCCGAACATCTCGGCCTCCTCCTCGGGCTCGGCGTGGTCGTATCCGAGCAGGTGCAGAATGCCGTGGACGGTCAGCAGCGCCAGCTCGTCGATCGCGGCGTGCCCGGCGGCGGCGGCCTGCTTGGCGGCCACCTCCGGGCAGAGCACGATGTCGCCGAGCAGCGCCGGCTCGCCGGAGCCCTCGCCGGGGCCGTGGTCGACGCTACCTTCGTCCATGGGGAAGGCCAGCACGTCGGTGGGGCCCTCGCCGTCCATCCACCGGTGGTTGAGCTCGGTCATGTACTCCACGTCGACGCACAGGATCGACAGCTCGGCGAGCGGGTTCACGCCCATTTCGTCGAGTGCGTGCCGGGCCACCGCGAGAATGGTGTCGGAGTTGACGTCGACGCCGGACTCGTTGGCGATCTCGATGGACAACAAAGCTCCCGTGGCTATCTGCGTCGCCCGGGCCGGCCGCCCTGTGCGGCTCGGTCCGGGACGGCGCGCACCGGCTGCTGAGCCTCTTGCGCTTCGTCCCAGCGGGCGTAGGCGTCGACGATCTCACTGACCAGCCGGTGGCGCACGACATCGGCGCTGCCGAGCAGGGCGAAGTGAACATCCTCGACGCCGTCGAGGATCTCACGGACGACCCGCAGCCCCGAGCGGGTCCCCCCGGGGAGGTCGACCTGCGTCACGTCACCGGTGACGACGATCTTCGAACCGAAGCCGAGCCGGGTCAGGAACATCTTCATCTGCTCGGGCGTGGTGTTCTGGGCCTCGTCAAGGATGATGAAGGCGTCGTTGAGGGTCCGGCCGCGCATGTACGCCAGCGGCGCCACCTCGATCGTCCCGGCGGCCATCAGCTTCGGGATGGACTCGGGATCGATCATGTCGTGCAGGGCGTCGTAGAGCGGGCGCAGATACGGGTCGATCTTGTCGTAGAGCGTCCCGGGCAGAAACCCGAGCCGCTCGCCGGCCTCGACCGCCGGGCGGGTCAGGATGATCCGGTTGACCTGCTTGGCCTGCAGGGTCTGCACGGCCTTGGCCATGGCCAGGTAGGTCTTGCCGGTGCCGGCGGGCCCGATGCCGAACACGACCGTATGCTGGTCGATCGCGTCGACGTAACGCTTCTGCCCCAGCGTCTTCGGCCGGATCGTGCGCCCGCGGCGGGAGAGGATGTTGAGCGTCAGCACCTCGGCCGGACGCTCGGCGGTGTTCTGCTGCAGCATCCCGACGGTGCGCCGGACGTTGTCCGGGGTCAGGATCTCCCCCTTGCGAACCAGCTCGATCAACTCGCTGAAGATGCGCTCGGCCAGGGCGTTGTCCGCGGCCTCGCCGGTGATGGTGATCTCGTTGCCCCGCACGTGCACGTCACTGCGCACCGACCGCTCGACGAGCTTGAGGATCTCGTCGCCGGCCCCGAGCAGCCTGACCATCACGTGCGGGTCGGGAACGGTGATCTTGCTGATGGCCCGCACGGACTGCTCCGACGACGCTGCCGGCACGGGGTTTGGGGTCTCGGTCATACCTTGGCCGCGTTGGGCCTCAAGCACCTGCTTCCGGGCTCGCTCCAGCCTGGCGGATTGTCCAGGCTCTTCATGGTATCGGCTGAGCGCTCGCGCGACCGTTCCCATTTTTCGCCACGATGGGGTTCGGCCGATCATGCGGTCTGCGGCGAATCGCCCGCGCGAGACCTACCCGTGCTGGTAGGGAGGCAGTTGACCGATTCAGTTTGGAGGCCCCCGCCATGGTCGAGCGCACCGGATACGTTGACGGCGAGCCCTGCTGGGCGGACGTCGTGGCGGCCGACGTCCCAGCCGCACAGCACTTCTACGGGTCCGTCTTCGGCTGGACGTACACCGACACCGGCGCCGACTTCGGCCACTACGTGATGTGCCTGAAGAACGGCCGGATCGTGGCCGGGATGAGCCCGCCGATGCCCGGCTCGGAGCAGCTGCCGGCCGCCTGGAGCCTGTACCTCATGTCGCACGACCTGGCCGAGACGGCGTACCGCATCGAGGAGCAGGGCGGAAAACTGCTGGTGGCGCCGATGGACATCCCGGGCAACGGCCGCATGCTCTTCGCCATGGACCCCTCGGGCGCCGCGTTCGGCGCCTGGGAGCCGGGCCGCCACACGGGCTCGCAGCTGTACGACGAGACCGGCGCCCTATGCTGGGCCGAGGTGACGACCCGGGAACCCACGGTGACCGACTTCTTCTACCGCGACCTCTTCGGTTACCGCCAGACCAGGGTCCCCGGTACGGTCGACTCGGGCGATGAGGCCATCGACTACTCGGCGTGGAGCCTCGGCGACGCCGACCCGGTCGCCGGCCGTCTCACGATGACGCCGGCCTGGGAGGGGGTCCCGGCCCACTGGAGCGTGTACTTCGCCACCGACGACACGGACGCAGCGGCGAAGCGCGCCCTGGCCGCGGGCGGCAGCGTGCAGCACGGCCCGTTCGACTCCCCGCACGGGCGCATGGCTGTGATCGAGGATCCGAACGGCGCCGTCTTCACCCTCATCAGCCGGTGACGGCGGGTGATGGATTCTCGCGGTCCGTGACGGGCGGAACGTGAATTATTTTCACAATGCTAGGGTGTCATCAAGCGGCGCGGAACCCGTCAGAACCGGTAGCCGTCGAACGCCTCCTGGCCCCGCGTGAACCGGTAGGTCGCCCAGTGCATCCGCACCACATCGCCGGTCTCCGGGTCGCGGGTGAGCCGCAGCAGCTCCCCCGCCTCGCGCCCGGAGACCGTGCGCAAGACGTCGGGCGAGCCGTCCACGGGCGCGAACACCGCCGGCGGCCGCTTGCCCGGCGCGTCCACGGGGCGGGCGTGCAAGGAGCCGTCGCGCCAGCTGAAGGCGTATTCGAAGCCCTCGCCCCACCACCGGCCGAGGATCGAGCGGTAGACGGCCGGCGCGGGCGGGCCCGGCACCCAGGAGGCGATGTCGGCCGGGTCCTGCTCGACGACGGCGTCGAGCAGGTCGTGGGGCAGCTCGCAGATCTCCCCCGCCGTGCCGCTCGAGCCCAGCGCCGCCGCCCCGAGCGCCTTCGGCGTGCCGGCGCCGCCGACCCGCCCGTAGGCGCCGGCCAGGAAGCCCGGCATCGCGCCGTCGTGCCCCACGTGGACGATCCGCTCGCCGCCCGGCCGGGGGTGCAGGATCAGGCCGAGCCCGAAGCCGCGGGCCCACAGCACGTCCTCGGTGACGACCTGCGGCGCGCGCATCTCCTCGACGGTCGCGGCCGACAGGATGGTGCCGTTGGGGTCCATCTCGCGCGGGTCGGCCAGGAACGCGGCCCAGCGTGCCAGGTCGGCGGCGGTGCTCCACAGCTGGGCGGCCGGCCCGACCGCGCCGAAGTCGGTGGGCGGCTCGGGGTGGGCGTAGTCGGACCAGGCGTCGACCTGGTAGCCGGTGACCGGCCGCGACGGGGTGACCGCGGTGTCGTGCAGGCCGAACGGGTCGAGGATGCGCTCCTGCAGGACCTCGGCCCAGGTGCCGCCGCGCAGCCGGCCGACGAGGTGGCCGAGCAGGGCGATCGCCAGGTTGGAGTAGTGGAACCGCAGGCCCGGGCGCAGGACCTGCTCGGCCCGGTCGAGCTGGGCGAGCAGGTCCTCGAGGCCGGGCGCCCGCATCGTGTCCCACACGTCGCCGTGCGGCTCCCGCTGCAGCCCCGACACGTGCGCGAGCATCCGCCCGACCGTGAGCTCGCCGTGGGCCTTCACGGGCAGGTGGCGGGCGATCTGGTCGTCGAGGTCGAGCAGCCCCGCGTCGCGGCACTGCATCACGAGCACGGCCGTGAAGGTCTTGGTGATCGAGCCCATCCGCAGCTGGCTGGCGGCGTCGACGCCCTCGCCCACCTGGAAGGTCCACATCGGACGGTCGGCGCGGTGCACCGCGACGCTGAGGGCCGGGACCCGGGCCTCCGCCTGGACCTTGCGCGTCATTCGCTCGTACTGCTGCGGCGCCCTCATGCGCGGACCATCGGACCCATACGCTGCCCGCCCAGCACGTGGGCGTGCGCGTGGAAGACTTCCTGACCACCGTCGGCTCCGGTGCTGCCGGTCAGCCCCTCGGCCTTGGCGACGTCCGCGCAGGTCGCGAGCACCGCGCCGGCCAGCCTGGGGTTGGCCGTGGCAAGCGCGGCGACGTCGGCGTGGCGGCTCTTGGGGATGACCAGCCCATGGACGGCCGCCGCACGGGGCCTGATGTCACGGAACGCCGGCGTCGTCTCGGTCTCGTGCACCACGGTCGCCGGGATCTCACCGGCGACGATGCGGCAGAACAGACAGTCACTCGTCACCGCCATTAGGGTACGCGCATGCCTACCCAACGAGTCCTCGTCACGGGCGCGGCGCGCGGCATCGGCGCCGCGATCGCGCACGCCTTCGCCACCGCCGGCGCCCGCGTGGCCGTCCACCGCCGCACCCCTGCGGACCCGGGCCTGCCCGGCGACGGGCATGCGGTGGTCACCGGCGACCTGAGCGACCCGGAGGCGACCCGCGCCCTGGTCGACGCGGCCGCCGAGGCCCTGGGCGGCCTGGACGTCGTGGTCAACAACGCGGCCGTGTACATCGAGCACAAGATCCTCGACACGACGTACGAGCAGTGGCAGTCCGCCTGGCGCGACACCCTCGCCGTCGACCTCCTGGCCCCGGCGAACGTCTGCTGGGCCGCGGCCCGCCACCTCACCGGCGGCGGCCGCATCATCAACGTGAGCTCGCGCGGCGCCTTCCGCGGCGAGCCCGACCACCCGGCGTACGGTGCCGCGAAGGCCGCCCTCAACTCGATGACCCAGAGCCTGGCGCGGGCCCTGGCCCCGAGCAGCATCGCGGTGACGGCGGTGGCCCCGGGTTTCGTGGCGACGGACCTGGTGGCGGACCTGCTGGCGGCCCCGCAGGGCGAGGCGATCCGGGCCCAGAGCCCGTTCAACCGGGTCGCCACCCCGCAGGAGATCGCCGCCGCGGTGCTCTACCTGGCCTCCCCGGAGGCGCCATCCTCGACCTCAACGGCGCGAGCTATTTCCGCTGATTCACCGAAAAAACCGAAAGAACCGAAGAACCGAAGAACCGAGAGAGCTGACTCACCAACGCCCGAGGCGGACGGAGAGCGCGGCCACCGCGGCCGCCCCGGCGGTCGAGGTCCGCAGCACCTCACGCCCGAGCCGGACGGGGGTCCCGCCCAGGACCTCGAGCTCCTCGGGCGCCACCCCGCCCTCGGGCCCCACCACCAGCGTGATCTCCCCGGCCGCGGGCAGGGCGACCGAGGACAGCGCGGTGTCCGCCTCCTCGTGCAGCACCAGCACGGTCCCGGCCGGCCGGAGCTGCCTGGTCGTGCAGGCGTCGGAGACGGAGGGAACCCACGCCCGCCGCGACTGCTTCGCCGCCTCGCGGACGGTGGAGCGCCACCGTTCGACCGGGCGGGCGTCCTTCCACCGGGCGATGCTCCGCGCCGCCTGCCAGGGCACGATCCGGTCGGCCCCGACCTCGGTGAGCAGCTGCACGGCGAGCTCGGCCCGCTCCCCCTTGGCGATGCCCTGCACCACGGTGATCGAGGGCGAGGGCGCGGGCTCGAAGGAGGCCGGCCCCAGGCTGAGCGACAGCGCGCCCTTGCGGGCCGAGGCGACGACGGCGGGGATCAGGCCACCGCGCCCGTCGCACAGCAGCAGCGCCTCACCGGGCGTGAGCCGCTGCACGTCCGCCGCGTGGTGCCCCTCCGGCCCGTCGAGGACGAACGCCGAACCGGAGGGAAGCTCAGGGACGAGGAAGAGGGGCGGGCTCACGCGTGGCCGTTGAAGGCGTCCCGCATCCGGGAGAAGAATCCGCCCTGCTTGGACAACTCGGCGACCTCCTCGCCCCGGGTGCGGGCGAACTCGCGCAGCAGCCGCTCCTGCTCGGGCTCCAGGCGGGTCGGCGTGCGCACGTCCAGGTGGACGTAGAGGTCGCCGCGGCCGGCGCCGCGCAGGTGGGGCACGCCCTTGCCGCGGATGCGCAGCGTCGAGGTCGGCTGGGTGCCGGCCTTGACGTCGACCGTCTCCTCGCCGTCGAGGGTCTTGATGGTCAGGCGGGTGCCGAGGGCGGCCGCGGTCATCGGGACGGTGACGCGGCAGTGCAGGTCGTCGTCCTTGCGTGAGTACACGTCGTGCGGGCGCTCGTGGATCTCGACGTAGAGGTCACCGGGCGGGCCGCCGCCGGGGCCGACCTCGCCCTGCTGGGCGAGGCGGATGCGCATGCCGTCCTCGACGCCCGAGGGGATCTTGACGGTCAGCGAGCGGCGGGTGCGGACGCGGCCGTCGCCGCCGCAGGTCGCGCACGGGTGCGGGATGACGGTGCCGAAGCCCTGGCAGGCCGAACACGGGCGGGCCGAGACGACCTGGCCGAGGAAGGTGCGCTGCACGGACTGGACCTCGCCGCGGCCCTGGCAGATCTCGCAGGTCTGCGGGTGGGTGCCGGGCGCGGTGCCGGCGCCCTGGCAGGTGGTGCAGACCACGGCGGTGTCGACCTGAATGGGGGCCTCGACGCCGAACGCGGTCTCGTGCAGGTCGAGGTCCAGGCGCAGGATCGCGTCGGCGCCGGGGCGCACGCGCGGGCGCGGGCCGCGGGCGGACTGGGTGCCGAAGAAGGCGTCCATGATGTCCTGGAAGCCCACGAACGCGCCGCCGGCGGGGCCGCCACCGCCGCCGCTCGGGGCCAGCGGATCGCCGCCGAGGTCGACCATCTCGCGCTTGCGCGGGTCGGAGAGGACCTCGTAGGCGGCGTTGATCTCCTTGAACTTCTCCTGCGCGGCCGGGTCGGGATTCACGTCCGGGTGAAACTCGCGGGCCAACTTTCGGTAGGCCCGCTTGATCTCGTCGGCCGTGGAGTCCCGCTTGACCCCGAGAATCCCGTAATAGTCCTTCGCCACTGAGTCCTATGCCCCTGAGATAGATGTCAACTCTGTGCCAGCAGGTCGCCGACGTAGCGTGCCACGGCGCGCACGGTCGCGATGTTGCCGGGGTAGTCCATCCGGGTCGGGCCGAGCACGCCCATCCCGCCGACCACCATCGTGCCGGGGCCGTACCCGGTCGCCACGATGGACGCCGTACGCAGGTCCTCGATCTCGTTCTCGTCGCCGATGCGGACCCGCGTGATGCTCGGCTCCACCTCGCCGAAGAGCTTGAGCAGGATGACCTCCTCCTCGAGCGCCTCGAGGATCGGCCGCAGCGAGCCCTGGAAGTCCAGAAGGCCGCCGCGGGCCAGGTTCGCGGTGCCGGCCAGCGCGATGCGCTCCTCGGACCGCTCGAGCAGCGTCTCCAGCAGTACTGTCGAAAGGGCCGTCATCGGCGGCCGCAGGCTCGGCGCCGCCTCCTCGACCAGGGCCGCCACCAGCGGAGGCGTCTCCGCCAGCCGCTTGCCGACGAGCTTGTCGTTGATCAGGCGGCGCAGCTCGGTGACGTGGTCGGCCAGGATCGGCCCGGGCAGGTCGACCAGGCGCTGCTCGACCCGGCCGGTCTCGGCGATCATCACCACCATGAGCCGGGTGGTGGAGATCGGCACCAGCTCGAAGTGCCGAACGCTCGCCCGCGACAGGCTCGGATACTGCACCACGGCGACCTGGCGGGTGAGCTGCGCGAGCAGCCGCACCGTGCGGTGGACCACGTCGTCGAGGTCGACCGCCCCGATCAGGAACCGCTCGATCGCCCGGCGCTCGGCCGGGCTGAGCGGCTTGACCCTGGAGAGCTTGTCGACGAAGAGCCGGTAGCCGGCGTCGGTGGGCACCCGGCCCGCGCTGGTGTGCGGCTGGCGGATGTATCCCTCCTCCTCCAGCACCGCCATGTCGTTACGGACCGTCGCCGGAGAGACCCGCAGGTTGTGCCGTTCGACGAGCGCTTTGCTCCCGACCGGTTCCTGAGTGGCGACGTAGTCCTCGACGATGGCGCGCAGCACCTCAAGCTTCCGCTCGTCAAGGGCCATGGCACCTCCTCGGGGACTGGCACTCCCAAACCGTGAGTGCCAGTCTACGTCAGTCGCGCGGGGGCACGCGATGATCGTTTGGCGCACGATCGTCCGTACGGCCGCTGGACTGGGCAAAAGATGTCCTAAAGTCGTCATGCCGTGTCGCTGGCGCCACTTGATCGATGCACCTACCGTGGCCCCCATGAGTGAACCACCTCGCCCTCCGGGGGACTACGGCCCGCCGTCGGACCCCAACTTCGGGTACCCGCCCCAGCCCCCCGTCTCGGGTGGCGGTTACGGTCCACCGCCGTCCAGCGGTGGCGGCGCCTACCCCCCGCCGCCCACGTCCGGCGCGGGGTACCAGCAGCCGGGCTACCAGCAGCCCGGATACCAGCAGCCCGGGTATCAGCAGCCGGGCGCCTACGGTCAGCCCGGCGGCTACGGCCAGCCGGGTGCCCCGGTCGGCTACGCCAACAGCGACGAGAAGACGTGGGCGCTCATCGCCCACTTCGGCGGCATCTTCTTCGGCTTCATCGCCCCGCTCGTCGCGCTCCTGGCGAAGGGCAACGAGTCGCCGACCGTCAAGGCCCACGCGAACGAGGCGCTGAACTTCCACATCACGTGGGGCATCATCCTGTTCGTCGGTGCCATCCTGTCGGTGTGCACGCTGTTCATCACGCTGATCGTGCCGTGGGCGATCATCATCATCTTCGCCATCATCGGCGGCATGAAGGCGAACAACGGGGAGCTGTACCGCTACCCGATGACGTTCCGCTTCATCAAGTAAGCGCTCAGGTCAGACGCCGGGGCGGCCCTGCCGGGTCGCCCCGGCGTCGTGTCATGTCAGCGCCCGGGCCACCCCGTCGGCCAGCAGGCGGCCACGCAGGGTGAGCACCGCCCGGCCCGCCGCGAACGCGTCCGGCTCCAGCTGCCCGTCGGCGAGGCAGTCGCGCGCCCCGGCCAGGCCGGCCTCGTCGAGCGCCCCGAGCGCCAGGCCGTCGGCGAGCCGGATGCGCAGCAGAACGTCCTCCATGTGCCGTTCGTCCGGCGTCAGTACCTCACGAGCCTGCCCCGGCGACGCGGACTCGGCCAGCCGGGCCGCGTAGGCGTGCGGGTGCTTCACGTTCCACCAGCGCACCCCGCCGACGTGGCTGTGCGCGCCCGGCCCGAACCCCCACCAGTCCCCGCCGCGCCAGTACAACTCGTTGTGCCGGCACGGCGAGTCCTTCGACCAGTTCGACACCTCGTACCACGCGAAGCCCGCCGCGCTCAGGGCCTCGTCGGCGGCGATGTACCGGTCGGCGGCGACGTCGTCGTCGGGGTACGGCAGCTCGCCGCGGCGCATCCGGGCGGCCATACGGGTGCCGTCCTCGACGATGAGCGCGTACGCGCTGACGTGGTCCACCCCGGCGTCGATCACGGCGGCCAGGGAGCCGGCGAAGTCCTCCGGCGACTCCCCGGGGGTGCCGTAGATCAGGTCGAGGTTCACCCGCTCGAAGCCGGCGGCGCGGGCCTCGGCGGCGGCCGCGACCGCCCGGCCCGGCGTGTGCCGGCGGTCGAGGACGGCCAGCACGTGCGGGGCCGCCGACTGCATGCCGAGCGAGACGCGGTTGAAGCCGGCCGCGCGCAGCTCGCGCAGGCCCGCCGGGCCGACGGACTCGGGGTTGGCCTCGGTGGTCACCTCGGCGCCGGCGGCCAGGCCCCAGGTGCGGTCGATGCCCTCCAGGATGCGGGCGAGCTCGGCCGGGGGCAGCAGCGTCGGGGTGCCACCGCCGAAGAAGACCGTGTCGACCCGGGGCGGGCGGAGCACCTTCGCGGCCAGGGCGAGCTCGTCGAGGACCTGCTCGGCGTAGCCGGCGGCCAGGACGCCCTCACTCGCGGTGTAGGTGTTGAAGTCGCAGTACCCGCAGCGGCTGGCGCAGAAGGGGACGTGGACGTACACGCCGAAGCCGTGGCGGCCCGCACCGGCGGCGACCCCCTCGGGCAGGGCACCGTCGCGCGGCATCGGCTCACCTTCTGGCAGTACTCCCGGCATTTGTCTAGTGTGCCCGCATGCCCTTCGTGCGCTTCGAGACCGGGCGGGGCGTGGCGACGCTCACCCTGGACAGTCCGGCCAACCGCAACGCGCTGTCCACGGCCCTGATCGAGGAGCTGCTCGCGGCGCTGGCCGCGGCCGACGCCGACAACTCGGTCCGGGCGGTCGTGCTCACCCACACCGGCCCGGTCTTCAGCTCCGGCGCCGACCTCAAGGAGACCGCGGCCGCGGCCGCCTCCGGCAAGCCGCCGGTGAGCCGGCTCGGCGACCTGCTCACCGCGATCTGGCACGGCCGCAAGCCGGTCGTGGCGAGGGTCGCGGGCCCGGCGCGGGCCGGCGGGCTGGGCCTGATCGCGGCCGCCGACATCGCCGTGTGCACCACCACCGCCACGTTCGCGTTCACCGAGGTCCGCATCGGTGTCGCGCCCGCCGTGATCTCCACCACAGTGCTCCCCCGCCTCGCCCCACGGGCCGCCGCCGAGCTGTACCTGACCGGCGCGACCTTCGACGGGGTGCGGGCCGAGCGGATCGGGCTGGTGAGCGCCGCGGTCGAGCCCGAGCGGCTGGACGAGGTGGTCGAGGGCTACCTGCGCGACCTGGTCCGCGGTGCCCCGGGCGCCCTGGCCGGCGCCAAGGAGCTGCTGCGCCGGCGGCCGGAGGGTTTCCAGGACGAGGTGCGGGCGATGACCGCCCTGTCTGTCGCATATTTCGGATCCGCCGAGGGGCGGGAGGGCATCATGGCCTTTCGGGAGAAACGCGACCCCGAATGGGTACCCCGCGACACCTGACGGCCTCCCGCGGCGTTGCCTGACAGCCTTCGGTGGCATCTGCCCCGTACGCTGTGCGATCTAGCGAAAGGTGAGCGATGCGTGCGCGGCGGGTGGTGACAGTCGCGGCCCTGGCGGCCGTGGCCGTGGCGCTGTGCGCGTACGTCGTCGTGCACAAGCTCGGTGAGAACATCCCGCTGCGCATCGCCACCGGGCGGGCCTGCGTGGTCAACGCCGGCAACGCCTCCGCGAACGCCACCGGCGACGCGACCGCGGTCGAGCTCGACAGCGAGCAGCTGGCCAACGCCGCCACGATCACCGCCGTCGGGCTGACCCGCAAGATTCCCCGGCGCGGCCTGGTCGTCGCGCTGGCCACCGCCTGGCAGGAGTCGAAGCTGGAGAACCTCACCGGCGGCGACCGCGACTCCATCGGGCTGTTCCAGCAGCGCCCGAGCCAGGGCTGGGGCAAGCCGGAGCAGATCGCCGACCCGCGGTATGCCGCCAACGCGTTCTTCACCGGCCTGCTCAAGGTCAAGGGCTGGGAGAAGATGCGGGTCACCGACGCGGCCCAGCAGGTGCAGCGCAGCGCCCACCCGGAGGCCTACGAGAAGTGGGCCGACGACTCCGAGGTCATGGTCAGCGCGCTCAGCGGCGAGGTCACCGGGGCCGTGGCGTGCAACGTCACCGAGGCGCAGAGCCGCGGGCCGGAGGCGGCCCGCTCCCTCGGGGCGAACCTCACGCTCGACTGGGGCAACGTGAGCACCGCCGACGTGAACAACCTGGTCGGGGTGGCCCTGAAGGTCCGCGAGACGAAGTCCGGCTGGCAATACGCGCACTGGCTGGTCGCCCACGCCCAGGAGCACGGCGTGAAGCGGGTCGTCTACGCCGGCATGCAGTGGACGGCGGAGAGCGGCGCGTGGGCGCACGTGACGGAGCGTGGCGGCATCGATGCCGGTCCCGGCGGCGAGCGGGTCGTCGCCGAGGTCTACTGAGGACCTAGACGTTCCGCACGACCAGCGGGTTGTCACACCTTCGGACATTGTCAGGTGGCCAACTCCCGAATCGGCCCGGCCAACACCTCGCGTTACGATCGGTCGTTCGAATCAACGCGAGCACAGGGTAGACGAAAGTAAGGGGAGGACATGACGTCCGCTGCACCCGACTACGGCGACCTCACCGGCTACGAGCCGATCAGCGAGGCCGACCGCAAGGAGTTCCTGGACAACGGCTTCCTGCTGGTCCGCAACGTCCTCAAGGAGGACCACCGGGCCGCGCTCGAGGCCGCCATGGACCGGGTCTGGGCCGAGGAGAAGGCCGCCGGCTCGACGAGCATGAAGAAGGACGGCACGCTGCACCTTCTGGGCTTCCTGACGCGGGACGAGCTGTTCGGGCACCTGCTGACCCAGCCGACCCTCTTCCCCTACATGTGGGGCCTGGCCGGGTGGAACATCTACACGCACCACAACCACCTCGACGTCACTCCGCCCACCTCCGAGGAGGAGCCGCCGTCGTGGGGCTGGCACCAGGACGGGTATCGCCAGAACTCCGACCCGGAGACGATGGACCCGAACCTGCCCCGGCCGATGTTCTCGCTGAAGATCGCCTACGTCATCTCCGACCTGTCGGAGAAGGGCCGCGGCGCCACCAAGGTCATCCCCGGCAGCCACCTGTGGAACTCGCTGCCCCGGCCGGCCGACACCACGGTGCACAACCCCGACCCCGAGGGCACCGTGGAGATCACCGCGAACCCCGGTGACTGCTTCATCTTCGACCGCCGCCTCTGGCACTCGCGGTCGCCCAACTACTCGGACATCACCCGCAAGATGCTGTTCATCGGCTACACGTATCGCTGGATCCGCCAGCTCGACGACATGCCGATCGACCACAACAGCGAGTGGTGGGCCAACCGCACGCCCGTGCAGCGCCAGCTGTGCGGCGAGGCGACGCACACGGCCAACTACTGGGGCATCAACTGGAACGGCTACATCGACGAGGAGATTCCGCTTCGCAAGGAGCTGAAGACCCGCGGTCTGCTGGACCGTTCGATTCCCTGGCTGCGCTGAAAAGCCTGGCAAAAACGCGTACGGCCCCCGGGAAACCGGGGGCCGTACGCGTTGTGCGGTATTCGAGAAATTACAGGGCGCGGCGGCCACGACCGCCGAGACCGGCCACCAGGGCCACGCCGACGGCGGCGAGCAGCACCTGGATCAGCAGTTCGCCCCAGTCGATGCCCGGGGTGTCCGTGGAGATGCCGATCGCGTTCGCGACCACGGTGCCGAGCAGCGCGGCGACGACGCCGATGACCATCGTCAGCCAGATCGGGATGCTCTGACGCCCGGGGACGACCAGCCGCCCGAGTGCGCCGATGACAAGGCCGACAATCAGCGCGGTGATGATTCCGGTGACAGTCACTGGTCTTCCTCCTCTTACCAAGCTCAACCAGGGGGCCGTGCTTTGCGGTTGAACTTGTGTTGCCCGCGGGCTCAGGGGACCAAACGCACCGAAGAACCTCGCACGAGCGGGTCACGCAGGACCACGTCCTGGTTCGGGAACGCCATCTCGGGCGGGTCGGACAGCGGCAGCCAGGCGTATTCGCTGCCCTCGAGCGGGTCGAGGGTGATCTCGCCGCCCGTGATCGTGGCGATCCAGAAGCACTCCAGCACGGGCAGCCGCTCGCCCTGGAAGTCGTACGAGCCGATGTACATGCCGGCGAACTCGCCCAGCTCGACGGTGACCCCGAGCTCCTCCCGGGCCTCGCGCACGGCCGCGTCGGCGGGGTGCTCGAAGCCGTCGCAGAAGCCCCCGGGCAGGTCCCACCAGCCGGCCCGCGGCTCCAGCGAGCGCAGGATCGCCAGGAAGTGCCCGTCCCGGACGATGACCACGGTCGCGGTCGGCCGCGGGTTGAGAAACGCGGCGTAGCCGCAGGCGGGGCACACGGCGGGCAGGTCGCCCGTCTGCGCCCCGCAGCGCGGGCAGTGCCTCACTTCTTTGGCTTGTCGCCGGCCGGGCCGTCCGAGGTCGACAGGGCGGCGATGAACGCCTCCTGCGGCACCTCGACGCGGCCGACCATCTTCATCCGCTTCTTGCCTTCCTTCTGCTTCTCCAGCAGCTTGCGCTTGCGGCTGATGTCACCGCCGTAGCACTTGGCGAGCACGTCCTTGCGGATGGCCCGGATCGTCTCGCGGGCGATGATCCGGCTGCCGATGGCGGCCTGGATCGGCACCTCGAACTGCTGGCGCGGGATGAGCTTCTGCAGCTTGCCCGCGATCGTGACGCCGTAGTTGTACGCCTTGTCCTTGTGCACGATCGCGCTGAAGGCGTCGACCGGCTCGCCGTGCAGCAGGATGTCGACCTTGACCAGGTCGGCCTGCTGCTCGCCGGAGGGTTCGTAGTCGAGGCTCGCGTAGCCCTTGGTGCGGCTCTTGAGCTGGTCGAAGAAGTCGAAGATGATCTCGCCGAGCGGCAGCGTGTAGCGCAGCTCGACCCGGTCGGCGGACAGGTAGTCCATGCCCAGCAGCGAGCCGCGGCGGCCCTGGCACAGCTCCATGACCGCGCCGACGAAGTCGTTCGGGGTCAGCACCGTGGCGCGGACCGTCGGCTCGAAGATCTGGCCGCTCTTGCCGTCGGGGAACTCACTGGGGTTGGTGACCATGTGCTCGGTGCCGTCGTCCATGATCACGCGGTAGACCACGTTGGGCGCGGTCGAGATGAGGTCGAGGTTGAACTCGCGCTCCAGCCGCTCCTGGATGATCTCCAGGTGCAGCAGGCCGAGGAAGCCGCAGCGGAAGCCGAAGCCCAGCGCCGCGCTCGTCTCGGGCTCGTAGACCAGCGCCGCGTCGTTGAGCTTGAGCTTGTCCAGCGCGTCGCGCAGCAGCGGGTAGTCCGAGCCGTCGATCGGATACAGCCCCGAGTACACCATCGGCTTGGGGTCCTTGTAGCCCCCCAGCGGCTCGCTCGCGGGTCGCGCGTTGATGGTGACGGTGTCACCCACCCGCGACTGGCGCACGTCCTTCACGCCGGTGATGAGGTATCCGACCTCGCCCGCGCCCAGCCCGCCGCTCTTGATCGGCTCCGGCGAGATGACGCCGAGCTCCAGCAGCTCGTGCACGGCCCCGGTGGACATCATCCGGATGCGGTCGCGGGCCTCGATCCGCCCGTCGACGACCCGGACATAGGTGACCACGCCGCGGTACACGTCGTAGACCGAGTCGAAGATCATCGCCCGCGCCTCGCCGCCGACCTGCCCGGTCGGGGCCGGCAGCTGCCGCACGATCTCGTCGAGCAGGTGCGCGACGCCCTCGCCGGTCTTGCCCGAGACCCGCAGGCAGTCGTCCGGCTCGCACCCGATGAGGTGGGCCAACTCCTCGGCGTACTTCTCCGGCTGCGCGGCCGGCAGGTCGATCTTGTTGAGCACCGGGATGATCTGCATGTCGTTCTCGAGCGCGAGGTACAGGTTCGCCAGGGTCTGCGCCTCGATGCCCTGCGCCGCGTCGACCAGCAGGACGGCGCCCTCGCAGGCGGCCAGGCTGCGCGAGACCTCGTAGGTGAAGTCCACGTGCCCCGGCGTGTCGATCATGTTGAGGACGAACTCGTCGCCGGCCAGGCCGCCGTCGCGCACCTTCCAGGGCATGCGCACGGCCTGGCTCTTGATCGTGATGCCGCGCTCGCGCTCGATGTCCATGCGGTCGAGATACTGCGCCCGCATCTGCCGCGCCTCGACCACCTCGGTGAGCTGCAGCATCCGGTCGGCCAGGGTCGACTTGCCGTGGTCGATGTGGGCGATGATGCAGAAGTTGCGAATCCGGTCCGGCACGGTGGCGCCGGGGCGGTTCGCGCCGGGGTCGATCGTCGGTGGCACAGGCGTCCGTTCCTCATCGGGCTGGGGATCTCATACATGGTCCCACGCCCGCGGCGAAACCGGCTCACGGCCGTGCCACCCGGGCCCCCGCCCCGCGCGCGTTCCGCGGGATTCCGGGGATTTTGCCGTCCAAATCGGGCATCATAGACGTTCCTGGCCGAGCCGCCAGCACCGAGAGTCTCGCGAGAGCCCGCCGAGAGGCCATCGAGAGCGGCGCATCGAATACTTGGCCACGATCCACCGTTGCGTCCGGAACGGGGGTTGGCGAGAGGGCCCCACGCCCGGCCTCGCCGGCCGGGCGCCGCCGTGGGTCGCGACAGGCACGCTCCGGAGCGGGTCCCTGTCGCGCGTTTTGTAGCAGGCTTTGGTCTCGTAGCAGGCTCTGCGTCTTGCGGCAGGCTCTGCGTCTTGTAGCGGTTCTGAACAGTCGCGCCTGTCACATGTGCCGTGTCACATGCGCGCTGCCAACCGCGCCCGGTCAGAGCAGGGCGCCCTCGTCGTGGAGCCAGTCCACGAAGCCCAGCGCGACGACGGCCGCGCAGTCCACCAGCTCGGCGACGAGGGTGTCGTGGACGCCCGAGAGCAGCGGGACCTGCATCTCGGCGTAGATGGGCAGCTGGCCGCGGTCCGTGGGGTCGCCGACATACGCCTTGTAGAAGCGGCGCGTGTGGTTCCACTCGTTGACCACGCGGTAGGACCGGTCGGCCCAGTCCGGCGGGACGGTCGCGTGCGGCCGGGCCCGGATGACCAGGATCTCGTCCGAGGGGCCCTCCAGCGCGAACAGCACCGCGTGGCGCTCCCACAGCGCGAGCAGGCTGCCGTCACCGTCGGTGAGGTATCGGATCTCCAGCTTCTCCAGCGCCTCCGCGACCCGCAGCAGCGTGATCGGCGCGATCTCGCCGGCGCTGTCCTCCGGCGGCGCCTCGCCAACTCCGTCGACCGTCAGGGTTGCGTCTTCCCGCGTCAGCTGAGCGACGATCGAGTCGGTCTTCGACCCGCTCGACGGCTCGGTCCGCCATGGCCACCTTGGCATCTCCCGGCTCCCTGCTCCCCCGTGCGCCTCCACCCGTATGTGCGGTCCGTCGCCGCCCGAATTCGCTCGGCGGTGGACCCGAAAGAGGACGGTACCCGTTCGGTCGAGATTCAGCAGCCCCCAATTTCACCCTCGCACCACCCGTTCGGGTGAGGGTCTTACAGCCGTCTATCCGATGAGGCCCCCTCCGCCCCCACGATGCCAGGCAGAGCCATATGCGCAGGCCAGAGCCGTCCATGGGCCCGAAATCCGGACATCGACGAAGTCTCCGGAGCCCGGCGCGACGAACCCCATCCGCACGACCGCCTGGACGAGGCGCTGCGAGACGGGTATATGGGCCCCGCCGTCCGTGGTCACCACGATCGGCACATGATCGAGGAGGGCGTCGCGCAGGATCCGGGAGCCGACCGGCCGGCCGCCGACCCCCTCGGCGGCGGCGGTCCGCACGGTCCGCGCCGCCGCCTCGCCGACCCGCAGGACGTCGGCGGCCGGGATGCGCTCCACGAGCGTCCCGGGGACCGGCGGCAGCGACCAGTGCCAGTCCGTGTCCCGCGATGCGGGAAGGTCCCCGTCGACCGACGCGAGCAGGTCACGGGCCGCGACGGTCCGGTCCCGCTCCACGTTCGCGGGAATGCCGCGACAGACGAGTACACCCCAGGGAAGGCGCGACCACAGCGCGACCGCGCCCTGCCCCGCGGGCCGCAACCGCACGAGACCCCCGGGGTCCAGCCGCGCCACCCGCGCGACGAACGCGCAGGCGTCGGAGCGGCCGGAGTCAGCTAGCCAGCCCACTAGCCGAGCCAGGGGGAAAGGAACTCGCGCTCGATGTCGCGGACCCGGCGGGGCCGGCCCGCCTCGAGGTCGTACGGCACGCAGACCGTCCGCGCGCGGGACGCGAGCTCGTCGCCGTCGAAGAGCTCGTAGGCCACCGTCAGCCGGGACGCCCGGATCTCCTCGATCCACAGCTCGATGCGGACCGGGTCGCCGTAGTCGATCGGCCGGAGGTAGTCGATCTCATGACGTGAGATGACGATGCCGTTCTCGAACGACTCCATCCCGGCCGCCCGGGCGGCGGTGAACATCAGCGCAACGCGCGCTTCCTCGTAGAGGGTGAGGAAGCGCGCGTTGTTGACGTGCCCGTACGCGTCCAGGTCGGACCAGCGCAGGGCGCAGTGGTAGATGAACCGGGCCAACGGAGTGCCTGACGACGCTCAGTCGCGGGTGAGCTTGCGGTAGGTGACGCTGTGGGGCCGCGCCGCCTCCGGGCCGAGCCGGTCGATCTTGTTCTTCTCGTACGACTCGAAGTTGCCCTCGAACCAGAACCACTTCGCCGGGTTCTCGTCGTCGCCCTCCCAGGCCAGGATGTGCGTGGCCACCCGGTCCAGGAACATCCGGTCGTGGGAGATGACCACGGCGCAGCCGGGGAACTCCAGCAGCGCGTTCTCCAGCGACGACAGCGTCTCGACGTCGAGGTCGTTGGTCGGCTCGTCGAGCAGGATCACGTTGCCGCCGATCTTGAGCGTCAGCGCGAGGTTGAGCCGGTTGCGCTCACCGCCGGAGAGCACCTTGGTCGGCTTCTGCTGGTCGGGGCCCTTGAAGCCGAACGCGGCCACGTAGGCCCGCGAGGGCATCTCGACCTTGCCGACCATCAGGTGGTCCAGGCCGTCGGAGACGACCTCCCAGACGGTCTTGTCGCCGTCGAGGCCGGAGCGGTTCTGGTCCACGTAGGACAGCTGGACCGTCTCGCCGACCTTGACCGTGCCCGCGTCCGGCTGCTCCAGCCCGACGATGGTCTTGAACAGCGTGGTCTTGCCCACACCGTTCGGGCCGATGATGCCCACGATGCCGTTGCGGGGCAGCGTGAATGACAGGTCGTCGATGAGCAGGCCGCGCTCCTCGAAGCCCTTGCGCAGGTCGCCGGCCTCGATGACCACGTTGCCCAGGCGCGGGCCCGGCGGGATCTGGATCTCCTCGAAGTCCAGCTTGCGGGTCTTCTCAGCCTCGTTGGCCATCTCCTCGTAGCGACCGAGGCGGGCCTTGGACTTGGTCTGGCGCGCCTTGGCGTTGGAGCGCACCCACTCGAGCTCCTCGCTGAGGCGCCGCTGCAGCTTGGCGTCCTTGCGCCCCTGCACCGCCAGGCGCTGGGCCTTCTTCTCCAGGTAGGTGGAGTAGTTGCCCTGGTAGCCGTGGACCTGGCCGCGGTCGACCTCGGCGATCCACTCGGCGACGTGGTCGAGGAAGTAGCGGTCGTGGGTGACGGCGAGCACGGCGCCGGCGTACTTCTGCAGGTGCTGCTCCAGCCACTGCACGCTCTCGGCGTCGAGGTGGTTGGTGGGCTCGTCGAGCAGCAGCAGGTCGGGCGCCTCGAGCAGCAGCCGGCACAGCGCGACACGGCGGCGCTCACCACCGGAGAGCTGGGAGACCTCGGCGTCCGGCGCCGGGCAGCGCAGCGCGTCCATCGCCAGCTGCAGCTTGGAGTCGATGTCCCAGGCGTCGGCGTGGTCGAGCTCCTCCTGCAGCCGGCCCATCTCCTCCATGAGCGCGTCGGAGTAGTCGGTCGCCATGAGCTCGGCGACCTCGTTGAACCGCGCGAGCTTGGCCTTGGTCTCGGCGACGGCCTCCTCGATGTTGCCCAGGACCGTCTTGCTCTCGTTCAGCGGCGGCTCCTGCTGGAGCATGCCGACGGTGTATCCCGGCATGAGCCGCGCCTCGCCGTTGCTCGGCTTGTCCAGCCCCGCCATGATCTTGAGCAGGCTCGACTTGCCGGCGCCGTTGGGCCCGACCACACCGATCTTCGCGCCGGGCAGGAACGACAGCGTGACGTTGTCGAGCACGACCTTGTCGCCGTGCGCCTTGCGCGCCTTCTCGAGCACGTAGATGTACTGCGCCACGGTGCGCCCCTACCTCCGGTCAGCTTGTGTGTGTCGCCCCAATCTTTCCAGGCCCGCGGCCACGCTCCCAACCCGGGCCTCAAGCCGGCGGGTTGGCCTGGATCACGATGTAGCTGGAGGTCTGCTTCCCCGTCACGGTCAGCGCCTTCGGGGTGACCGTGTAGGTGGTGTCGAGGTTGGTCACCGACCAGCTGCGCCCCTTGGCCACGACGCCGGGGCGCAGGAGGCCGTTCTCGCCCTCCTCGGGAATCTCGCCGCCGTCGGCCCAGTCCCGCTTCATGTCGTGGCCCTGGTACCACAGCCCGGAGCCGTCGCTCTCCTGGCAGATCCAGGCCTCCTTCTTGGAGTCGGTCCGGATGTACTGCACGAGCTTGAGCGGCACCGCCACCCCCGGATCCTGGGCCTGCGCACCGGCGCCGATGAAGGCCGGGCAGTTCTGCGGCGTGCTCGCCGGCTGGCGCGAACCGCCGGCGGAGGTCACACCAGTGGGTCCCGCCGACGGGCCGTCACCGGCCGCTGACTTATCCTCATCAATGTCACGCAGACCGAGGACGTATCCGAAGAGCGCCCCGATGACCGTGAGAATGAGCACCGAGAGCATTACGACGGTGACGGAGCGGTTCGACTCCGGTGCGGATTCGGCCTCGTAGCGCGACATGCACAGCAGGATCGCACCTGTGAGCCAGCACTCCGCATGCTGCCAGGTCGCTACGGGGATCAGTAGGCTGAAAGTACGAGGGTGGATCACCCAGGGGGAGGACACGACACGTGGCTGGAGACAGTGCATTCGTAGTGGTCGCCAACCGGTTGCCCGTCGACAAGGTGGTCGGCCCGGACGGAGAGGTCAGCTACCGCAGGAGCCCCGGCGGCCTGGTGACGGCGCTCGAGCCGGTGCTCCAGCAGCGCAACGGGACCTGGGTGGGGTGGCCCGGCGGCACCGGGGACGCCGAGACCCAGGAGGAGACCTTCACTGCCGGCGGGGTTCACCTGCACACGGTGCCACTCAGCGCGGGCGAGATCGAGCGTTACTACGAGGGCTTCTCCAACTCCAGCCTGTGGCCGCTGTATCACGACGCGGTGGAGACACCCATCTTCAAGCGACGATGGTGGGATTCGTACCGGCTGGTCAACGAGCGATTCGCCAAGGCGGTCGCGAACGACGCCGCACCCGGCGCCACGGTCTGGGTGCAGGATTACCAGCTTCAGCTCGTGCCGGCCCTGCTGCGCGAGACCCGCCCCGATCTCAAGATCGGGTTTTTTCTGCACATTCCATTCCCTCCGGTCGAACTGTTCATGCAACTACCGCGTCGCGCCGACATTCTCAAGGGTCTACTCGGTGCCGATCTGGTTGGTTTCCAACGGCCACTCGGCGCACAGAACTTCGTCCAACTGGCCCGACATCTGCTCGGCACCCGCGTGCGCCGCGGAATCGTCGAGTGGGAGGGGCGCACGGTCCGTGCCGAGGCCTATCCGATCTCGATCGACGTCGAGGAGATGCGCCGCCTCGCCGCGTCCCCGCAAGTGCAGGCCAGGGCGGCCGCGATTCGCACCGAGCTGGGGGATCCGCGAACGATCATCCTGGGCGTGGACCGGCTGGACTACACGAAGGGCATCGAGCGAAGGCTCAAAGCATTCCGGGAGCTGCTGTCGGATGGACGACTCACGGCGCCCGAGACGGTGATGGTACAAGTGGCTACGCCGAGCCGGGAGCGGGTGGAGCACTACCAGACGCTCCGGGTGAACGTCGAGCGCGAGGTCGGGCGGATCAATGGGGAGTACGGACGAGTTGGCCAACCGGCCGTGCACTATCTCCATCAGTCGTACAGTCGGGCTGAGCTGGCCGCGCTGTACGTCGCGGCCGACGTGATGATGGTGACTCCGTTGAGGGACGGCATGAACCTGGTGGCCAAGGAGTATGTCGGGGCCCACGCCGACGGCCGCGGCGCCATCGTGCTGTCCGAGTTCGCGGGCGCGGCGGCCGAGCTGCGCCAGGCGTTCCTGTGCAATCCGCACGACCTCGACGGGGTGAAAGAGGCACTCATGCGTGCGATCCAGGTCGACCCGGTCGAGGGCCGCAAGCGAATGCATGCTATGCATTCCCACCTGCGCGCGCACGATGTCCGCACCTGGGCGGACACGTTCCTCGACGCGCTCGGCGCCGCATCATGAACCGCCCGTCGGCCCGGCGCCGGCTCGACCGCTCCACCCGGTGCATCCAACACCCTGGATACACCGGACACCCTGCCGGACACCCTGAACGCACAACCGACTTCCATGAACAGGCCGGACATGAACCAGATCTCGGCGACAGGCAGCGGCCTCTCGCTCGACCCGGACCTCCGCGCGGCGGTGCTACGCGTCGCCCGCGTGCCCAACCTCTTGGTGGCGTGTGACTACGACGGCACCCTGGCGCCGATCGTCGCCGACCCCACCAAGGCGACTCCGACCGCCGAGTCCGTCGCCGCCGTACGCGCGCTGTCGTCGCTGCCGCAGACGACCGTCGGCGTGATCAGCGGCCGGGCCCTGCGCGACCTCGCCGCGCTGTCCCGCCTGCCCGCCGAGGTGCGCCTGGTCGGCAGTCACGGCTCCGAGTTCGACGTCGGCTACGTCGACGAGCTCCCGCCCGAGCGCCACCAGCGCCGCGCCGAGCTGCAGGCCGCGCTCAACGCCATCTGCAGCAACCAGCCGGGCGTGCGGCTGGAGGGCAAGCCCGCGAGCATCGCGGTGCACACCCGGGCGGCGCCCCGCGACGTCGCCCAGCGGGTCTTCGACGCGGTTCGCAGCGGTGCGGCGCTGTGGCCCGACATCGAGATGACCACCGGCAAGGAGGTCATCGAGCTCTCGGTGGTGCCGACCGACAAGGGCCTGGCCGTCGACGCGCTGCGCATGCAGGTCTCGGCCAGCGCCGTGGTCTACCTCGGCGACGACGCCACCGACGAGAAGGCCTTCGCCCACCTGCACGGCCCCGACCTGGGCATCAAGGTCGGGGCGGGCGACGAGGAGACGCAGGCGCGCTTGCGCATCTCCGGCGCCGAGGCGGCCGTCGCGGTCCTTGAGCTGCTGCTGTACACCCGCCGCCGCTGGCTCTTCGGCGAGCAGGCGGTGCCGATCGAGCGGCACTCGATGCTGTCCAACACCCACACCGTCGCCCTGCTCACCCCGGCGGCCCGGGTCACCTGGCTGTGCCACCCGAAGCCGGACTCGGGCGCGGTCTTCGCCGACCTGCTCGGCGACACGGCGGCCGGGCACTTCACGGTGCAGCCGGAGAAGGGCGGCATCCCGCTCGGGCAGCGCTACCGGCCGGGCACGATGACGGTGGAGACGCGCTGGTCGGGCCTCACGGTCACCGACTGGCTGGACCACCACCGCACCGGCAACTCGCTGATCCGGGTGCTGTCGGGCAGTTCCCGGGCACGCATCGACTTCGTCCCGCGCCCCGACTTCGGCCAGGTGCACATCCGCCTGCAGCCGCTCGGCGACGACGGCCTGCTGGTACTGGGCTCCAACGAGCCGATCGCGCTGTACTCCCCCGGCATCGAGTGGGAGATCACCTCCGACGGCCACAGCGACCTGGCGCGCGCCACGGTCGACCTGGGCGCCGTCGGCGGCACCGCGATGCTGGAGCTGCGCCTGGGCACCGACTCGATCGAGGCCCCGCGGGTCGCGCTCGCGGAGCGCCAGATCGCTGCCGAAAGCGCCTGGCGCGACTGGTCCGACTCGCTGAAGCTGCCCTCGGTCGCCAAGGACCTCGTCCGCCGCAGCGCCCTCACCCTGCGCGGCCTGTGGCACAAGCCCTCCGGCGCGATCCTCGCCGCGGCGACCTCGTCGCTGCCGGAGGAGATCGGCGGCTCCCGCAACTGGGACTACCGCTACTGCTGGCTGCGCGACGCCTCGCTGACCGCCAAGGCCCTGGTCGACCTCGGCTCCACGGAGGAGGCCGAGTCCCTGATCCGCTGGACGCTGCGGGTCGCCGACAACACCGACGGGCACCCGGAGCGGCTCCACCCGCTCTACACCCTCGACGGCAACGAACTCGGCCCCGAGGCCGTGATCGAGGCGCTGCCCGGCTACGCGGGCTCCCGCCCGGTCCGCATCGGCAATGCGGCCAACGGCCAGGTGCAGCTGGACGTCTTCGGCCCGGTCGCCGACCTCATCTGCGCCCTGGCCGACGTCCGCCCGCCGGAGGAGGGCGACTTCGCCCTCATGGACGCCATGGTCGAGGCGGTCGAGCGCCGCTGGCACGAGCCGGACCACGGCATCTGGGAGGCCCGGCGGCGGCCCCGGCACTACGTGTACTCCAAGGTCATGTGCTGGATGACCGTGGACCGCGGCATCCAGCTCTTCGAGCGCCAGGGCCGCACCGTCCCCGACGGCTGGCACACCCTGCGCAAGACCATCGCCGACAACGTCCTGGACAAGGGCTGGAACGAGAAGATCGGGGCGTACACGGTCGCCTACGGCTACGAGGAGATGGACGCCTCGGTGCTGTGGATCGGCCTCTCCGGCCTGCTGGAGGACGACGACCCCCGCTTCCTGGCCACGGTGCTGGCCGTCGAGGCGGAGCTGCGCGAGGGCCCGACCGTCTATCGTTACCGCTGGGACGACGGCCTGCCGGGCGTCGAGGGCGGCTTCCACCTCTGCACGACGTGGATGATCGAGGCCTACCTGCGCACCGGCCGCCGCGCCGACGCGGAGGAGCTGTTCGCCCAGTTCATCGAGTGCGCCGGCCCGACGGGGCTGATCCCGGAGGAGTACGACCCGATGACCGAGCGAGCCCTGGGCAACCACCCCCAGGCCTACTCACACCTGGGCCTGATCCGCTGCGCCCTGGAGCTCGACCGGTCCTGACGTATCTTCGGGGCGCCCTTCTCGCGAGGGGCGCCCCGCCGCCTTGGGGGCCACCCCGTTCCGCAACGATCCGGTGACTCCACGAATCGATCAAGGCGAGGATTTTTCTGCGGATGTTAAGGTAGGTGGATCAAGGCGGCGCGGCACCGCCCGAAGTCCGCGGCCATCCGGAGCGGGCGGCCGAGACGTCCGGTGCGGTGCCATCGTCCGGCGGTCATTCGGTCAGGTCGTCCTCTGGCAGGGCGGTCCGTCGTCCGGCGGTCATTCGGGCAGGGCGTCCTCCGGCAGGACGTCCACGACCGGGCCGATCACGATGACCGCCGGCGGGCGCAGGCCGGCCGACTTCGCGGCGTCGGCGATCGTGGACAGCGTCGCGCGCACCGCGCGCTGGTCCCGGGTCGTCCCCTCCTGGACCACCGCGACCGGCGTGTCCGGCGCCCGCCCGTGCTCCTGCAGCACGGCCGCGATCGAGGCCAGATTCTTCAGCCCCATCAGCACGCACACGGTCCCCCGCAGCCGGGCCAGCGCCGCCCAGTTCACCAGCGATTCCGCGTGCCCGGGGGCCAGGTGCCCGGAGACGACCGTGAACTCGTGCGCCACCCCGCGGTGGGTCACCGGGATGCCGGCCGCCGACGGGACCGCGATCGCGCTGGTCACGCCGGGCACCACGGTGACCGGCACGCCCGCCTCGGCGCACGCGAGCAGCTCCTCGCCGCCGCGACCGAAGACGTACGGGTCGCCGCCCTTGAGTCGTACCACGAACTTGCCGGCCTTGGCCCGCTCGACCAGGACGCGGTTGATCTCCTCCTGCGCGGCCGACGGGCCGTAGGGGATCTTGGAGGCGTCGACCAGCTCGACCTCGGGGCGCAGCTCGTCCAGGAGCAGGCCGGCCGCGAGCCGGTCGATCACGACCACGTCCGCGGCGGCCAGCAGGCGCCGGCCCCGTACGGTCAGCAGTTCCGGGTCGCCGGGGCCGGAGCCGACCAGCGCGACGGTGCCGGCCCGCTCGTGGTGGCCGGGGCCGGCGTCGAGGGCGCCGGTGGCCAGCCGCTCGCCGATCGCGTCGCGCACCGCCACGGCGCGCAGCGGGTCGCCGCCGGCGAGGACGGCGACGGTCACCGGGCCGTGCCTGGTCACCGCGGGCGTCCAGGCGGTCGCGGCGTGGCGGTCGTCGGCGCGCACGGTGAAGATCCGCCGGGCGGCGGTCGCCTCGCTGATCGCGCGGGCCGCCTCCGGATCGCTCACGGCCACGTGGACCAGCCAGACGTCGTCGAGGTCGCCGATCTCGAAGCGGCGCTCCCGCCAGGCGAGCCGGCCGGCGTCGGCGTGGGCCCGCAGCGCCGGAGTGATGTGCGGGGACACGAGCACGACGTCGGCGCCCGCATCGAGCAGCGCGGGCACGCGCCTGGTGGCGACGGTCCCGCCGCCGACCACCAGGACGCGCACCCCGTCGAGCTGAAGACCGAGGGGGTAGAGATTCACTTGTGGGCTACTCCAGCAGAGTCGAAAGTGGCAACCTCGTGCAAGACGCGGACGGCACTGGCCACGATCGGCAGCGCCAGGACGGCGCCGGTGCCCTCGCCCAGGCGCAGGCCCAGGTCGACGAGCGGTTCCAGCTCAAGATAGCCCAAGGCCACGGTGGCGCCCGGCTCGGCCGAGCGGTGCCCGGCCACCATGGCGCCGACGGCGTGCGGGGCGAGCGCATGGGCGGCCAGGGCGGCCGAGGCGGCGATCACGCCGTCGAGCACGACCGGCACGCGCAGCGCGGCCGCCTTGAGGATGTACCCGGCCAGCGCCGCGTGCTCCAGCCCGCCGACCGCGGCAAGGATGTCGATCGGGTCCTCGGCGTGCAGCCCGACGACGGCGGAGGTGACCACGGCCACCTTGCGGGCGTGCGTCTCGCTGTCGATGCCGGTGCCCAGGCCGGTCACGGCGGCCGGGTCGGCGTGCGTGAACGCCGCGATGAGCGCCGCCGACGGGGTGGTGTTGGCGATGCCCATATCTCCGGTGAGCAGCGCCCGGGCGCCGCCCGCGACGAGGTCCTCGGCGACCTGCATCCCGACCTCGATCGCGCGGATCGCCTCCTCGCGGGTCATCGCCGGCTCGACGCTCAGGTCGCGGGTCCCGGCCCGGACCTTGCGCTCCAGCAGCCCCTCGGCCGGGTCCAGGGTAGCCTTCACCCCGACGTCGACCACGGTGACGGACACGCCGGCCTGCCGCGCGAAGGCGTTGACCACCGCGCCGCCGGCCACGAAGTTCGCCACCATCTGCGCGGTGACCTCCTGCGGCCACGGCGTCACGCCCTGCTCGTGCACCCCGTGGTCCCCGGCGAAGATCGCGAGCACGGCCGGCTCCGGGATCGGGGGCGGGCACGCGCCCGCGAGCCCGGCCAGGCGCAGCGACAGCGCCTCCAGCGCCCCGAGCGACCCCATCGGCTTGGTCAGGCGGGCCTGCAGGGCCCGGGCGGCCGCGATGGCCTCGTCGTCGAGCGGCCGGATCGCGGCAATTGTCTCGTTCAGCATGTTCACCCTCCCAGTACGTTCGACAACACCGCGACGAAGGCGTCACTCGTGGCAGTGTCCCGCACGGCAATACGTAACCAGTCCGGGCCCAGTCCTGGGAAGGTTTCGCCGCGTCGCACCGCGAACCCGCGCTCGCGCAGCGCGACGCGCACCCGCTCCCCGTCCGGGACCCGGATCAGCACGAACGAGCTCGCGGGCCGCCCGGCGACCGGGACGCCGGCCCGTGCCAGCGCCTCGACGAGGTGCGTGCGGTCCGCCATCAGCCGCGTGGCGATCTCACGCTCCATGTCCACGGCCCGCGGGGAGGCGCACGCGAGCGCGGCCGCGAGCGCCGGGGTCGACACGCTCCACAGTGGAGCGTGCTCGCGGAGCCGGTCGACGAGCGGGGCCGGGCCGAGCACGTACCCGATCCGCAGCCCGGCCAGCCCCCATGTCTTGGTGAGGCTGCGGATCACCAGCAGCCCCGGCAACTCCCGGTTCGACGCGAGCGACTCGGGCTCGCCGGGCACGGTGTCCGCGAACGCCTCGTCGACCACGGTGACCCGCCCCGGCCTCGCGAGCTTCGCGATCTCGGCGGCGGGATGCAGTACCGATGTCGGGTTTGTCGGATTTCCCAGAACCACGAGATCCGCCGTGTCCGGAATTTCCGGATTTATTAGCCGAAAGTCGTCCGACTCGCGCAGCACGACCCGCTCGACCGCGTGCCCCGAGGTCAGCAACGCCGCCTCCGGCTCGGTGAACTGCGGATGCACGACCACGGCCCGCCGCGGCCGCAACGCCGGCCCCAGCAGCGTGAACGCCTGCGCCGCCCCGGCCGTCAGCAGCACCTCGCCGGCCGGCCGCCCGTGCCGCGCCGCGATCGCCGCCGTGGCCTCGGCCGGATCCGGATACCGCCCGAGGTGTGCCAGCGAGGCCGCGACCGGCCCGGTCAGCCAGGACGGCGGCGCCTCCTGCCGCACGTTGACCGCGAGGTCGACGAGGCCGGGCGCGATCTCAGCATCGCCATGGAACCGCAGCATCACGCGATCGTCGCGTACGGCGAGGCGAATTGCCCTAGCTTAAGAATGTGATCACGCGCACGATGCGGGTAGCCGGCGGCTTCCTCGCCCTCCTGCGGACCGGACTCATCGTCGGGCTGGCCGTGGCCGCGCTGATCTACCCGCTGGCGGCCGTCAGCGGCATGGGGGCGAAAAAGGGCGCGGACGCGCTGGCGATGCCGCCGGACGCGCTGCGGCAGGCCATGCCGGCCCAGACCACGCATGTGTACGCCGCCGACGGTACGACCCTCCTGGCCCAGTTCTACGAGGAGTACCGCACATATACCAAGCTCGACACGATGTCGCCCAGCATCCAGCACGCGATCGTCGCCGCCGAGGACGCCCGCTTCTGGGAGCACCACGGCGTCGACTTCAAGGGCGTCGCCCGCGCGTTCGTGGCCAACCAGAAGGCCGGGGCCGTATCGCAGGGCGCGTCGACCATCACCATGCAGTACGTGCGCAACGTCCTGCGCGACACCGCCCGCACGCCCGCCGAGGTCAACGCGGCCACGGAGCAGACCGGGGCGCGCAAGCTGCGGGAGATGAAGCTCGCGATCCAGCTCGAGAAGCAGATGAGCAAGAACGAGATCCTGGAGCGGTACCTCAACGTCGCCTACTTCGGCCACCGCGCCTACGGCATCCTGGCCGCGGCCGAGGTGTACTTCTCCAAGAAGCCCGCCGACCTGACGGTGCCGGAGGCGGCCCTGCTCGCGGGCCTCGTGCAGGCCCCGTCGTCCTACGACCCGGCCGGGTCGGACGCGAGGGCCGCGACGACCCGCCGCGACTACGTCATCGACCGCATGGTCGACCTGAAGTACCTCACACCGGCCGACGCCGCCGCCGCGCACGCCACCCCGATCGCGCTGAAGCTCAGCGACCCGCCGAACGACTGCCTGGCGACCCGGCCCGGCTGGGGCTTCTTCTGCGCGATGTTCCGCTCGTGGTGGGCCGACCAGCCGGCCTTCGGCGCCAACTCGACCGAGCGCCTGGAGGCCCTGCGCCGCGGCGGGTACAAGATCGTGACCTCACTCGATCCCCGCGTGCAGGACATCGCCGAGCAGCAGATCCTCAAGCGCGAGAAGACCCGCAGCCCCTACGCCCTCGGCCAGGTCGCGATCGAGCCCGGCACCGGGCTGATCCGGGCGATGGCCGTCAACCGGGTGTACTCCCTGGACCGCGCCAGCAACGGCCCGCACTCCGACCCGCGCCAGCGCAAACGCCTGCGCGGCAACTACCCGAACACGGTCAACCCGCTCCTGGGCGGCGGCGGCGACATGGCCGGCTACCAGGCCGGCTCCACGTTCAAGATGTTCACGATGCTCGCCGCGCTGGAGCAGGGCCTGCCGCTGTCCACCGCGATCTACAGCCCGAAGACGGTCCAGACGAAGTACAAGACCGGCCGCAACAGCCCCGCCCACTGCGGCAACGACTTCTGGTGCCCCTCCAACGCCTCGAACTCGATGACCGGCCGCCAGACGATGTGGTCGGGCTTCGGAAAATCCGTCAACACGTACTTCGTGCAGCTCGAACAGCGCGTCGGCGCCGACTCCGCCGTGCGCATGGCCGAGCGCCTCGGCCTGCGCTGGCGCACCGGCGTCGACCAGCTGCAGGCCTCCCCCGCCAAGGCCCGGGGCTGGGGCGCCTTCACCCTGGGCGTGGCCGACACGACCCCGCTGGAGATGGCCGGCGCCTTCGCCACGGTGGTGGCCGACGGCATCCACTGCGATCCGATCCCGGTCACCTCGATCACCGACGTCGACGGCAAGCCGGTCGTCGACGACAAGGGCGTCGAGGTCGCCAAGCCCCGCTGCGCCCAGGTCCTCTCCCCCGACGTCGCCCGCGCCGCGGTGGACGCGGCCCGCTGCGTGACCGGCTACAAGGCCGCGACCGGCGACTGCGGCGGCTGGTCGACCGCTCCCCGGGTCTTCCCGACCGTACGCCGCCCAGTCGCCGGCAAGTCCGGAACCACCGACGACGACCGCTCCGCCTGGTTCGTAGGGATGACCCCGGACCTGACGATCGCCGCCTTCACCGCGGATCCGGACAACCCCCTGCACCGAGTCGGCGCGGCCAACGCCGGAAAGCCCCGCGAAACGGTGGCCGAAACCCTGCGCGACGCCCTGGCCGGCACCCCGGTCCGCGGCTTCACCGCCCCAAGCTCACAGATCGTCGGCAAGAAGCAACCGGCCGCCAGGTCAAAACCCCGCACAGCCACCGGCACCTCACGCGGCTGAGCCCGCTGAAGCCCGCGGCGCCCCGGTCAAGGTTCCGGGGTCACCGCTTCAGCGGATGTCGGACGGCAGCAGTGACCAGCTTTCGAGGTCCACTCGCCCGCTGGCCAGCGATCCGGCGTTGCGCAGCAGCCCCTCGTAGGTGAAGCCGGCCTTCTCCGCGACGCGCCGCGATCCGAGGTTGCCGGGCGCGACCCGCAGCTCGATCCGCTGGAACCGATGCTCCAGCAGCAACGAGAGCGCCAGGACGTCCACGGCCTCGGGCGCCACCCCGTATCCCCGCGCGTCGGCGGCCACGGCGATCGCGACCTCGGTGGAGCGCGTCAGCCAGTCGGTGTTCTTGGTCCACAGACACCCGACGAGCCGCTCGTCCTCCCGCCGCACGATCCCGTAGTGATCGCCGGCCCCGCTGTCGCGCCGCTCAACGGCCAACTCGGTGCACCACGCGTGCCCGTCGAACTCCTCGATCTCGTCCTGCGCCACGGGCAGCCACCGCCGCACGAGCCGATCGGCGAAGATCTCCCCGACCCGCTTGTCGTCGTCGGCGCACAGGGGCCGCACCGTGAGCCGAGGCGTCTCCACGAGCAGGGACGGAAATCGCCGCAACGCCACCGACCACGTGGACACTAGGCCGGCCCGTCCGACCGGCGCCCCGCGGCCCGCCCGCCGCCCGAGTCCTCGGAGCCGGCGCCGTCCTGGCCATCGACGCCGTCACCCGATTCGGTGACGCCGGCGGACGGCACTGAGCTCGGGCGAGGCGAGGCATACGCGGCGGTGTGGCCCGCCGGCCCGAACCCGGGCGCAGGCGGAGCGGACACCGCGGTCGACGCGGACGGATCGGACGTCGATCCCGAAACCGGCAAAGAAGGCACAGAACCGGACACTACTACCGAACCGGGAGGCGCCGACACCGGCCCCGACACGAGCGCGGCGGGAATCGACGCGCTTCCGGCAGAACCCTGCCCGGCCGGCGGACCCGAAACAGGCGGCGCCGACACCGGCGCCTGCTCCGCCGGCCCGCTCCCGGCCGGCGACGACGCCGCGTACGCCCCGACGGCCTCGTCCACCCCCGGCCCCACCAGCTCCGACTCGGCGACCGGCATCGCGGTCACCCCACCGGGAGCGGCGGACACCGGTGCCGTCGCCTGCGCCATGGCGTCCGAGAACACCGGCACCGGCGAGACCGGCATGGCGGCCGAGGTCGCCGAGGCACCGGGCTCGACGAAGGAGGGGACGGAAGGGGCGGAGACCGGCTGGGACGACGAGGACTGAACCGGCACGGGAGACGAGGACTGAACCGGCACGGGAGGAGGGCTCTCTACGGTCGACGGCACAACCTCAGACGATGGCAGCCCGGCGCCGCCCGCGGGCCCGTTCCCGCCGGAAGGCACCCCAACGCTCGCCTCATCCGTCGCGCCAGGCACACCCGCCGCCCCAGCGCTCGCCCCATCGGCCGCGCCGAGCACCGTCGTGGCGTCGTCGTCCCCCGCGGACCAGGGCCCGTCGCTCACTACCCCGAAGGCCGGCAGCCCCGCCCGCTCGCCGGCCCCGAGCGCCAAGTCGTCGGCCGGGGCCGCCGGCACGGCCGAGGGCTCGGGCTCGCCACCCACACCCGTCGCAGCTTCGAAGGCCGCCGGCGCGGCCGAGGGCCCGGGCTCGCCACCCGCACCCGTCGCAGGCTCGAAGGCCGCCCCCGGCCCCGGAAACACCGGGCTGGAGAACTCCGCATCCGCCGCGGCCGAATCGGAATCGGCCGGTCCCGAGGACGGCGTGGAAGACACCGGCGACGGCACGGGCGCCGGGCCGAACGACGCCAGGGACGGATCGGAGAAGACCGGTGCCGAAACCGAAGACGCTGGTGAGGGGGAGACCGAGGAGGCCGGGAACGGGGCGACGGCGTGGAGCGACGGCGAGGTCCAGGGCGTGGGCATGGCCGGCCCGAGCGCCGGCCCGAATGGCGACGACGCGCCCGGCGACGTGGGCGCACTGGCCGGCACCGAGGAAGCCGGCGCGGACGAACTCACCGCCCCGGACGGCACCGACACCGACGCGCTCGCCCCTGCCGACGGCGCGGAGACGGACCCGCTCGCCCCCGCGGACGGCACGGAGACGGACGCGCTCGCCCCCGCTGAAGGGACCGAAACGGACGCGCTCGCCCCCGCGGACGCGGTGGACACGGACGCGCCGGACCCTGCGGACGGGGTGGACGCGGCCACGCCGACCCCCATGGAAGGGGTGGACGCGGCCACGTCGGCCCCTGCGGACGCGGTGGACACAGACGGGCCGGCCCCCACGGACGGGATGGACACGGATGCGCCGGCCCCAGCGGAAGGGGCGAACACCGAGGTGCCGGCCCCCGCGGCAGGCCCGGGCGCGCCCGCGGCTGAGAACGGCGCCGGGGCATCCGTCTCGGACGGCGCGAACGGACTCGTCTCGGAGGGCGCGGAACCGCCGGGCCCGGCCGGTGGCGCCGACGGGCTCATCAGCGACGAGCCACGCACCGGATAGGAACCCGTCACCGTCGGGGCCGGGGCCGCGGGCGGCGACGAGACCGACTCGGCGCCCAACGAGCCCGCGGCGATCGAGCCGGGGCCCGACGGGCTGGCCAGGATCGAGCCCGGAATGGCGGTCATGGGCACCCGCGGCGCCGGTGTCTCGGGCGTCGTGTAGTCGGCCACATAGCTGAGTTCGCCCAACGGCGAGACCACGGACGGGGCAAAAGGCCCCGCGGCCGCGGCGGAGGTCACCGGCGACGCGGCAAGGGCCGAGGCCGCGGGCTGGCCCGAGACCGAGGCGGCCGGGACCGAGGTGGCCGGCACCGCAGTGGCCGGAGCGGCGGGGACCGCAGTGGCCGGGGCCGCGACGGCGGGGACCGCAGTGGGCGGGGCCGGAGCCGGAACCAGCACGGCGGGGACCGGGGCGGGCGGGGTCACCGGGGCGGCGGCGGGCAGGGCCGCTGGGGACGAGCCGGGGGCCGGGGCGGTGGTCACCGGGGCCGTCGGGAAGGTCATGAGGGGGACGGAGGGGCGACCATACGGGCTGGTGGAGGGCGTGCTCCACTGCCCCGGCGCGGGCGGGGCCGTCGCGGCGGCCGCGGCGACGAAGCGGGTCGCGATCGACGGGGTGCCGGCCCAGTGCAGGCCCAGGTAGGAGGCGTGGACGCCGCGCTGGACGAAGCCCTCGGCCGGGCCGCCGGCCCAGGTCCAGGCGGCCTGCAGGCCGGCGCGCGGGGTGATGCTCGTGCGGTGCATCTTGTGGCCGATGACCTGGGCGCCGACCGGGAGGATGACCGAGGAGGAGCGGGCGGTGGCCTCGCGGTAGCCCAGGACGACCAGGTCGGTCTCGCGGGCCGAGGCGTCGACCACGCCGCACATCGGGCGGCCGTTGAAGTCGCGGCAGAGCCAGACCAGGCCGGTGCCCTCGGCGGCGATCGGCTTGCCGGCGGCGGCGTGGGCGGCCACGGCGGAGCGGAGGCGGCCGTTGAAGGTGAGCTCCTCCGCGTAGGACTCCGGCAGGGCGGCAGCGATGACCAGGCCGTCGACGCCGGACGGGAGGGTCTCGTCGCGCAGCGGGTCGAACGGGACGACCTCGGCGCCGGCGGCGGTGAGCAGCTCGGCGGTCTCCGGGTAGGCGAACGCGACGCCGATGACGGGGCGGCGACCGAGGCGGGTGGCGGCGACCGAGGCGAGGGCGGCGTCGCCGGAGGCGGCTGCGGCCACCTCGGCCTCGGCGTTCCACGGGTCGGAGGTCAGCCGGGGCGCGGAGCGGGCCAGGGCCATGGTGCGGTCGATGTCGACGGCGCCGGCGATGACCTCGCCGAGGCGGCGCACGGCGCGCACGGCGTCGAGGTTGTGGTGCACGACCGGGGCGACGCCGTGGTGGCGGGAGGGCAGCGGGGCTCCGGAGTCGCCGGCGTCGGTGAGGGCGTGGCGGCGCAGGGCGCCGAGGACGGGCACGCCGATGTCGTCGAGGGCCTCGCGCAGCAGCTGCTCGTGGCGGGTGGAGGCGACGCGGTTGAGGATGACGCCACCGAGCCACAGCAGCTCGTCATAGGCCCGGAAGCCGTGCACCAGCGCCGCGACCGACTGCCCCATGGCCCCGACGTCGACCACGAGGATCACGGGGGCGCGCAGCAGGCCGGAGATCTGCGCGGTCGACTCGCTGTCGGTGCGCCCGGCGAGGCCGTCGAAGAGGCCCATCGTGCCCTCGACGACGGCGATGTCCAGGGACGCGGCGCCGTGGGCGAACAGCGGCCCCATGCGCTTGGCGCCGACCATGCGCGGGTCGAGGTTGCGGCCCGGTCGGCCGGCGGCCAGCCCCAGATAGGCGGCGTCGACGTGGTCCGGCCCGATCTTGAAACCGGCGGCGCGGTAGCCGCGCGCCGACAGCGCCGCGAGCAGCCCGACGGACACGGCTGTCTTGCCGTGACCGGACGACGGTGCGCTGATCACCAGCCGCGGGATCGTGCTCATGTGCTCCTCCGGCGCTGAGGCATACGTGTGTCCCGGACGATACCGAATGGGCGCCACCGCGACGGTCCGGAAGGGGACGGGCTACCGTGCATGGTTGTGTACCGGTTTCTCGCGACGCCCCGCTGGCTCGGCTACGCCGCGCTCACGGTGGCTGCGGCGACCGTCATGGTGCTGCTCGGCCTGTGGCAGCTTGACCGCTATCACCAGCGGGCGGAGATCAACGCCCGGATCGACGCGGGCACGTCGGCCACGCCGGTGGCCCTGACCGAGGTGATCGGGCGCCCGCCCGGGGCGGCGGGGACGGTGGGACCGCAGCCGGCCGAGCACACGGAGTGGACTCGCGTGACGGCGACCGGCCGCTATGACCCGGCGCACGAGATTCTGGTGCGCGGCCGGACGGTCGAGGGCGCCGTCGGCTTCGAGGTGCTCACCCCGCTCGTGCTCAACGACGGCACCGCCGTGCTGGTCGACCGGGGCTGGGTGCGCCCCGCGGCCGGCGGCGCACTCATCGCGCCCGACGTGCCGGCGGCGCCGACCGGCACCGTCACGGTCTCCGGCCGGCTGCGCCCGCCGGAGAGCCGGGGCGGCCGGCCGCAGGAGGTCGCCGGCCACGCGGAGATCCGCCGGATCACCCCCTCGGTGATCGCCCCCGCGCTGCCCTATCCCCTCTTCGACGCCTACGTCAGCTCCGACGAGCCGGCCCCGGGCTTCGCCGTCGTCCCCGCCGACAAGCAGAACGCCCTGCAGAACGCGGGCTACGTCCTGCAGTGGTGGCTCCTCGCCGCCATGACCGTCTACGGCTTCGGCTACCTGGCCCGTCGCGAGGCCCGCGGCCCGCGCCCGGCGAACCTCCTGGATGAGGAGGCCGACGAAGAAGAGGCCGCTCACAGCGCACCTCGACCGGCATAGGCCGGCAGCCCGCGCGCCGCCGGGCTCCTCACGACGCGCCTCGATCAGCCGGACCCAGGTGGATCGCCCGGACCGCGTCGATCGTGTCGGCCTCCTCGGGCCGCTTGTCCTCGCGGTATCGCAGCACGCGGGCGAAGCGCAGCGCCACCCCGCCCGGATATCGCGGCGAGGTCTGCACCCCGTCGAAGGCCACCTCGACCACCAGCTCCGGCCGGACCTTCACCACCCACTCCGACTCCTCCACGGCGAGCGAACGCAGCCGCTCGGTCTGCCACTGCAGCATCTCGTCGGTCATGCCCTTGAACGTCTTGCCGAGCATCACGAACCCGCCGGTCCGCGGGTCGCGGGCGCCCAGGTGGAGGTTGGACAGCCAGCCCCGGCGCCGCCCGTGGCCCCATTCGACGGCCAGCACGACCAGGTCGAGCGTGTGCCGTGGCTTGACCTTGACCCAGGCCGCTCCGCGCCGGCCCACGTCATACGCCGCCGCGGCGGACTTGATCACCAGGCCCTCGTGCCCGGCGGAGACCGCGCGGGCGAACGCCTCCTCGGCCTCCTCGGGCGTTTCCAGCATCGTGCGCCCGACCCGCAGCGGCTCGGGGACGACCTTCTCCAGAGCCGCCCACCGCTGTCCGGCCGGCCGGTCGAGCAGGTCCGCGCCGTCGAGGTGGAGGATGTCGAAGAAGAACGGCTGCAGGATCGACGCCCCGTCGCGCCGCGCGGCGCGGCTGGAGGTCTCCTGGAAGGGGATGGCCCGGCCGCTGTCCGGGTCGACGCCGACCGCCTCGCCGTCGAGCACGACCGACGACACCTCCAGTGCGGCGACCGCGGCGACCACACCCGGCAGGCGGGCGGTGATGTCGTCGAGGCTGCGGCTATACACCCGGATGGCCTCCCCGTCCCGGTGCACCTGGATTCGCACCCCGTCGATCTTGATGTCGGCCGCGGCGGGCACTCCGGTCGCGGCGAGCGCCTCGGCGGCGGTGGGGGCACTGGAGGCGAGCATCGGGGCGAGCGGCCGGCCGACGGTGAGCTTGTAGGCCTCCAGGGCCCCGGCCCCGACGAGCAGCGCGTCGACCGCGACGGCCTTGAGGTCGCCGGCGAGCAGCAGCGCCCGGCGGATCGTGGCGGCGGGCAGCCCGGCGGCGCGGGCGACGGCGTCGGCGAGCAGCCCGGCCTGGGCACCCTGGCGCAGCTCGCCGCTGAGCAGCCCGACGAGCATCCGGCGCTCGGCGTCGGTGGCCGCGCCGAACAGGGTCGCGACCTCGGCACGGCGGGCGGCCTGGGAGCCCTTGCCGGACAGGCCGGCCATGCGCTCGAAGGCGAGGTCGACGTCGGCGACGCTCAGCGAGGCCGCGACGGCCGGCGGGGGCAGGTCACGCAGGGCCGCGTAGCCGACCCCGGTCTGGCGCTGGCGCAGCTCGCCGGCGAGGTAGCCGGCCCCGGCGGCCACGGTGCGCTCGTCGCCGGAGCCGGCCAGGCCGCGCAGCGCCTCCGCCAGCAGGTCGATCTTGGCGTTGCGGCCGGGCGTGGCCGCCACCGCCCTCGACACCCCGGCCAGCTCCTCGAATCGCATACCGAGATTCTGAACCAGGGGTACGACAAAAACCGGTCGCGGCAAGATCGTCAGATCAGCGCGCGGGCGTACGCCCGGCGGATCGCGTCGAGCACCCAGGACATCCGGCTGACGGCGGTGTCCGGGTGCTCGCCGAACTCGTGGGCGACCAGCGCCGCGCACCCGCGAGGCCCGTGGCGCCGCACGCTGATCATGACGGCCCGGCGGATGCGCTCCGGATCGAGCGAATCCGAGGACTGCACGTCCGACACGAAGAGCGCCTCGGCACGGACGTGTTCGAGCAGCTGTGGCGTCATCGCTTGCTCCCTTCGCCTCGGCCCAGTCCACGCTCCCGGCAGAGCACGACCGTGCCGGTCGGGTTGCAGACAGGGTGGAAGCGAAACGGTCCGGCAGAGCTGTGGATCATCCGACTGGACGACGGATTCCGTGCGCCGATGACGGAAGATAGTGATATGAATACCGTCCGTGATCAGCGACCCTTCTGGGCGACCTTCGTCGCGCTCGGGACACTGGCCGGCACGGGCTTCATCGCGCTGCGCCTGACCGGTGCGCTCCCGGCCCTGGCCGCGATCCTCTACACCGGCCTGTCCGCGGTCACCGCGGCCGCCATCCTTGCCGCCGCCTGGCGCTACCGACCCCCGGGCCGCGCCGGCTGGCTGCTGCTCGGCGCCGGCCAGGTGATCCGCACGCTCGGCGAATCCCTGCAGCTCGGCCAGCGCCTGACCGGCGGCGATCCCCGCCTGCCGAGCGTCGCAGACGCCTTCTACCTGGCGCAGTACCCCTTCGTCATCGCCGCCCTCGCCACCTTCATCCGCCGCCGCACCCCCGGCCGCCACGCCCCGGCCCTGCTCGACGCGGGCATCCTGGCCGTCGCCGCGGGCCTGGTCAGCTGGGTGTACCTCATCGGCCCCCACACCGTCGACGAGGGCCTGACCACGCTCGGGCGCCTGGTGAGCGTCGCCTACCCCGCCGGCGACCTCCTCCTGCTGGCCATCGGCCTGCGCCTGCTGCGCGGTGGCGCACGCTCCCCCAGCTACCTGATGCTGCTGGGCGCCCTGTTCGCGGCCCTGACCGCCGACGCCGCGGGAGCCCTGCTCGGCGGGTGGGGGAGCTTCCTGTGGCCACTGACGTACGCGCTGCTCGGCGGCGCCGCGCTGCACCCATCCATGCGCCGCATCGACGAGCCGGCGCCGGCACACGGGATGCCGACCACCTCGGCGCGCCTGGTCGCGCTGGCGGCCGCGTCACTGCTGGCCCCAGTTGTACTGCTCGTGCAGTACCACCGCGGCCAGACGCACGACGTCCCCGTCATCGCGATCGTGTGCGCCGTGCTGTTCCTGCTGGTCCTGGGCCGCATGGCGCTGCTGGTCGCCGAGCAGCGCCGCATCGCGGTCATCGACGCGCTGACCGGCCTGGACACCCGCCGCGCCTTCGAGGAGCGCCTGCGCGCGCGGCGGCCCGGGCGGCCCTTCGCCGTGATCCTGCTCGACATCGACCACTTCAAGCGCATCAACGACTCCTGCGGCCACCCGGCCGGCGACCTGGTGCTGCGCGAGGTCGCGCGCCGGCTGCGCGAGACGGCCGGCCCGGGCGTCACCGTGGCGCGTTACGGCGGCGAGGAGTTCGCGCTGCTCGTACCGGACGCGGACGCCACGGCGACGGCCGCGCTGGCGGACCGGCTGCGCTCGGCGATCGGCTCGGCCGTCGTCGACCTGGGCGCGGGGGTCGTCCGCGCGGTCACGGTCTCCGCCGGCACCGCGGTCCTGCCGGCCGACACCACCGCCCCCGACGAGCTGGTACTGCTGGCCGACCGGGCCCTCTACGCCGCCAAGCGCGCCGGCCGCGACCTGGTCGTGGCGGCCGGCACGCCCGCCGCGACCAGGCGGCCGGCGGGCGCCGAGCAGTGGCCGACCCCGCTGCCGCGCCCGCGCCGCAGCGAGCTCGAGGCGGCGTGAGACCCCGCTACCGTACCCGGGCCGCACCGAGTTCCAGGCCGCCCGCGAGCAGGGCGTCGAGCGCCTCGGGGGGCACCGGACGGGAGTACAGGAACCCCTGCGCGTGCTCGCAGCCGAGCGCCCGCAGGGTCGCGGCCTGCTCCTCGGTCTCCACGCCCTCGGCGACGGTCTGCAGGCCGAGGCCGCCGGCCAGCTGCAGGATCGCGCGCATGAGCGTGGTGTCGACCGCGGTCGCCAGGAACGTACGGTCAATCTTGAGCACGTCGACCGGCAGGTGCACGAGGTAGGCCAGCGACGAGTACCCGGTGCCGAAGTCGTCGATCGCCACCCGTACACCGTCGGCGCGCAACTGCTCCAGGCGCGCGGTCGAGTCCGCGTCGGCGACGAGGGTGCTCTCGGTGACCTCCAGCACGAGCGCCGACGGGGGCAGCCCGCTACCGGCCAGCGCGCCCCGCACCCGCTCCACGAAGTCCGGCTCGCGCAGCTGGTGCGCGGCCACGTTGACGGTCAGGCCGACGCCGTCGCGCTCGTGCCACTCCCGGGCTCGCTCGCACGCCCGCTCCAGCACCCACCAGCCCAGTGGCACGATCAGCCCGGTCGCCTCGGCCACGGGGATGAACACGCCCGGCGGGATCGCCTCGCCGCCCGGCGGGAACCAGCGCAGCAGCGCCTCGACCGCGGTGATCCGCCCGTCGGCCAGGCGTACGACGGGCTGGTAGTGCACCTCCAGCTCGCCACCGTCCAGCGCCCGGCGCAGCCCCGCGGCCAGCTCGCGCTGCCGGTCGACCGCGGTGCGCAGCCCCGCGTCGAACCGGACGATCCGGTCCTTGCCGCCGCTCTTGGCCGCCTCCAGCGCCAGGTCGGCGTCGCGCAGCACCTCGGCCGAGGTCCGCTGCTTGTCGGCGACGACGACGCCCGCACTGCCGGTGAGGTACACCGTGCGCCCCTCGACCTCGTACGCGGGGCGCAGCCGGGCCAGCGCCCGCTCGGCCGCGTCCGCCGGGGCCGGGCCGCGCCACAGCGCCGCGAACTCGTCGTCGCCGAGCCGTGCGAGCAGGTCGGCGTCCGGCAGCGCGGCCCGCAGCCGCCTGGCCACCTGCACCAGCAGCGCGTCGCCGGCCTGGTGGCCGAGCTCGTCGTTGAGCTCCTTGAACCCGTCGAGGTCAAGCAGCACCACGGTGAGCCCTGGGCGTACGCCGTGCAGGACCGCGGTGAGCAGGGCCCGATTGGCCAGCCCCGTCACCGGGTCGCGGGTCGCCCGCTCCCGCAGGGCCCGCTCCAGCCCGCGCCGATGCGCCGAGGACTGGGCAAGCGACGAGGCGAGCCGCCGGGACCGGCGGCGCACCAGGGCGAGGGCGACCACGGCGGCGACCAGCGCGACACCGCCGGCCAGGACCGACGAGAACTGGCGGACCATCGACGGTACGGCGGCCAGAAACGCCGCCCCCGCGACCCACACGGCCGCGCGCGGCGCCCACTCACGACCCACCAGCCCGGGCCGCCGCGGACGAGGGCTCGGCTTGCGACGCACGCCCCGATGCTATAGGTCAAATGTCCGATATTTCCGACTTAGCGGGCAACACGCGGCACGGGCCCCTTTCGCGCCACGAATTTCCCCGATCGGCGCGACGTACACCGGGCGCACAACCTGTTCGACGTACGGCAAGGTCCGGCGGCGGCGCCGAGCCCGCGGCGGCCCAACCGGACGCCGCGATGTCCGGCCACCCCCTGCGTGGCGCACGCACGACAGCTCAATATCAGGAAAAACGGATAAGAGGCCGCGCGAATAGGTCAAGATCATGGGCCGGGGCGCTTGTCCCACCGGTACAGGGTCCACGCCTGTCGACGCACGTGCCTCGTGCGTCGTCGTCGTTCTTGAGGCGCTGGGAAATGCTGGTCGGTGGTCCGTTGGGATAGGGCTGGACGGATTTCGTGCGTGAGATTTCCCCGGGAACAGTTCTCATGTGCTGGCAGGCGCTGATGCTCGCCGGTATTGCTTCGCGGTGTCGCGTCGGCGGGCCGGCGCGGATTCTCGCGGGCGTGCCCGCGCCGCACCGACGGGCCGGCGGGATGGCACTGATGCGGTGGGTGCGGGTGGGCACTGCAAGGCGGGGCCGGGTTGACCGGCGCCATACGTCGGGTGCCGCACTGCGGTGTGGTCGTCCGGGCCGGTATCGATCGCGGGGCGGTCCGGGCCGCGCGGGCGCTTCGGCCGCTGGCGGTGTTTCCGCCGCTGGCGGTGCTTCCGCCGCTGGCGGTGCTTCCGCCGCTGGCGGTGCTTCCACCGCTGGCGGTGCTTCCGCCGCTGGCGGTGCTTCCGCCGCTGGCGGTGCTTCCACCGCTGGCGGTGCTTCCACCGCTGGCGGTGCTTCCACCGCTGGCGGTGCTTCCACCGCTGGCGGTGCTTCCGCCGCTGGCGGTGTTTCCGCCGCTGGCGGTGTTTCCGCCGCTGGCGGTGTTTCCGCCGCTGGCGGTGTTTCCGCCGCTGGCGGTGTTTCCGCCGCTGGCGTGCCGAGGCCCTGTCCTTGGCCGGCGGTGCCGAGGTCCTGGCTGGGGCCTTGGTCGGCGGCTGCGCCGTGGCCGTGGCCGTGGCCGTGGCCGTGGCCATGCGCGGTGCCGGGGTTGTGGCTGGGCCATGCCGGGGTCGTGCGTCGCGCCGGGGCCGTGGCTGCGGCGGGAGCCGGGGCCGTGGCTGCGGCGGGAGCCGGGGCCGTGGCTGCGGCTGTGGCGGGAGCCGGGGCCGTGGCTGCGGCTGTGGCGGGAGCCGGGGCCGTGGCTGCGGCTGTGGCGGGAGCCGGGGCCGTGGCTGCGGCTGTGGCGGGAGCCGGGGCCGTGGCTGTGGCGGGAGCCGGGGTGGCTGGTTCGTTCACTGCGTCTTCCCGGCCGTCGGCAGCCACGCTTGCCGGCGAGGTGCTCGCACGTATTCGGCGGAGTTTCTCGGCATGTCGTTGAGCGAGACCCCACGCGCGATGCCGAGCATGTTCCCGACGGAACTCCTCATTCGCCGCAGAATAACGACGCGACCTGGTCCGGTCACGCATGGCAGCCAATTCAGACTTGCAAAACAATTGCAACTGCCCCATGCATTCATTCTCCCAGAATCCAGCCCGACCCGCCGCCCCGCACAGCCGGCGAAATGTCAAATGGTGCACGCACACACCGCGTCGAGGCTTGCCACCCAACGCGACGGAAGCTGGGTCATCGGCCACGAACATACCGAATACACGGGCACCCGATCACCGCGCCGGGTCACTGCGGTACTCGCCCCGGTGTCGTGGTGCTTGACGCAGGAAACCTGGACCAAAGGCAGACGACAAAACGGCTCGACAACGCCGACGCCCCCGCCGTGGCAGGCCTCATCGAACGCTGCCCATGTGAGGTCAACAGATTGTCAGCCCGGCCCGGGAGGACATCGCCGTGGACGGATGCACCACCAAAGCTCCCGGCGGCGGTGAGGTCCCCGGCCGGTCCCCGGCCAACCGGGGCAAACATGGGATAAAACGCCCCAACACGGTCGAGGGTACAGGGATCCCTCAGGACCGGGTCCCGGCCGGCGCGAACCGACACGATCCACCACTGCCGCTGGGACCAACCCCCGACACACCAGACGCGTCCGATCCGCCGCCCCAGCAGGTGACGGCGCATCTGGGACACCGGCGACGACCCGGCGGCCACCCACGAGGTTCCGGCCGCCCGAACCCTGAACGGCGAAACCACCCACAAAGGCGACAAAGCGCCCATCCAGGCGAGCCGGAGATGGCACGTCGAGCGGACGAACTCCCTCGCACAACAGCTACCAACGCACAGCACGCGTCATCAACGCGTTCCTTCACCTCGCCGACACCATCACCACGCCACATAGCCCGATCCGGCAGACGTGAACCCTGCACCGATGGGACAAACGCCCCGCCCATGATCTTGACCTGTTTGCGCGGCCTCTAAGTCCGGTCAGTCGCGGCGCGGAGCGCCCGACTTATCGCGACAAACCGCGACAACAGCAGTGTGGCGCCGCGGCGAAGATCGCCGCGGCGCCACAAAGCAAACGACCAGAGACTCAGTTGCGCCACTCGAAGCCGGACTCCACCACGACCTTGTCGGCCGTCGCGGCGATACGGTCCGCGAACTTCTTGGCGTGGTGGCCGCAGAAGGCCAGCTCGCCGGCGTTGCCGAAGGTCACCGTCAGCTTGGCGGCCGCGCCGCAGCTGTCGCAGCGCTCCCCCGCCAGCTCGGGGACGACGTGAACGGCCGGGCGCGAGATCAGCATCGGGGTCATCTCAGTCTCCTCGAGGTCGCGACGGGTGAGAGGTGTCCAGTTTGGAGGTGTTGCGGCTTACTCGGCCAACACTACGTTCGCCGGATTTGCGCGCCTAGTTCGGAAGCGTTGGCTTTCGGTCGCTTGTCGGTTGCCGGTTCCGCCCGTTCGTCTGATGCATCACGCGGGCAGTTCACATACCCGCTCGGCAACGTTTCGACACCAGGCGCCCGGCCGGGGCGCCGATCGCGGGGCTGAGCGTGGCCCCCGCACGCGAAGTCCACTGTGGACACAACGGCCGGCGGGCAGACACCCCAACGGCAACTTCCGGCGAACCAGGGCCGTAACCGGGGCTGCCGAATCTTGTGGAGGTCCGGATGACAACGCCGGAGGCAAAACCCGCTCCACCGGATTTCACCAGCCACGGAAGGGCTTTGAATAGATGATTCGCCGCAATGCCCGCAAGATGATGCCGATCGCCGCGCTCGCCATCGGTGCCGGATTCGGCACCACCGTTCACAGCGGTGCCGCCGCCGCTGCGGAGACGACCGACGTCGTGCGCTCGGGCGCCGCGGAGGACACCTACAGTTCCAGCGCCCGCCCGACGTACAACTTCGGCTCCTCCCCGACGGTCGTCGCCGGCCGCCAGGGCGGCGACACCATGGTCGCCTTCTTCAAGTTCAAGGTCGCCGCCCCCGGCACCGGGGCCACGGTCAAGGGCGCCAAGGTCACGCTGACCCGCGACGCGAAGAACCTGCCGGGCTCGCTGTCGCTGAGCCGCGTCGCGGACACCGCGTGGACCGAGGCGTCACTGTCGGGCAAGAGCGCTCCGAAGCTCGGCGGCGTCGTCGCCACCGCGAAGCCGGCCGCCACCGCGAACGCGGTGACGTTCGACGTGAGCTCCGTGGTCAAGGGCGCCGGGACGTACACCTTCGCCGTGACCTCGACCGTCGCCAACACCCCGGCCCGCTTCCGCTCGGCCGAGGCGAGCACCGGCCAGCCTTCGCTGGACGTCACCGTCTCCCGCCCGGTCGCGACGAAGCCGGTGGAGGGCACGAAGCCGACCACACCGGTCACGACCCAGCCGACGACCCAGCCGACCACACCGGCGCCGACCGAGCCGACGAGCCCGGCCGAGTGCAAGGTGGACGCCAAGCTCGTCCCGTCCTGCGGCGTGCTGTGGGGCGCGGCCGCCGGCGGCTTCTCCGACGTGCCGCGCGATGAGGCCCTGAAGACGTTCGAGGCCAAGAGCGGCCGGACATCGACGATCTACCACACGTACCACAAGGGCGACGAACTCTTCCCGACCAAGGCCGAGATCGCCATGACCAACGACCCGGCGAACCCGCGCACCCTGATGCTGAACTGGAAGGTCGGCTACGGCACCACGTGGGCCAACGTCGCCAAGGGAGCCCAGGACGCGCGCATCGACCGGCTCGCCACCTACCTCAAGGCCAACTTCGCCACCAAGCCGTTCTTCATGGTGCTGCACCACGAGCCGGAGAACGACGTGAACCCGGCCGCCGGCTCGGGCCAGACCGCCAAGGACTACGCGGCCATGTTCCGCCACACCGTGACGCGCCTGAAGGCCGACGGGGTCAACAACGCCGTGTTCGTCGTGGCGTACATGAACTACGAGAAGTGGAACAACACCTCGTGGTGGGGCGACCTGTACCCCGGCGACGACGTCGTGGACTGGGTCGGCGTGGACACGTACAACAACGCGCAGCCGGGCGGCTTCCACTACGGCGACTTCAACTACCTGATGAACCGCACCAACGACCCGAAGTTCCCGGGCTTCTACAACTGGGCCACCACCAAGCACCCGGCCAAGCCGATCATGGTCGCCGAGTGGGGCGTCTACGACTCGTCGGCGACGGTCCAGGGCAAGAACAAGGCCGCCGTGTACGCCACCGTGCTCCCGCAGCTGGCGAAGATGCCCCAGATCAAGGGCCTGGTGTACTTCGAGACCGCCAAGGACCAGAGCGGCCACGACATCCGCATGGACGACACCCCGGAGGCGCTCGCCGGCTTCCAGAAGATCGCCGCCGACCCGCGCTTCAACGTCAAGCTGTAATACCCGGTTCCCCCCGGTGAGCGAAGGCCGTCTGGGCTCTGCCCAGGCGGCCTTCGCCGTGCTCACCCGTTTCGCAACCGGCGGCAACGCGGGGCCGCGAGCGCGAAAAGCATCGCGGCAACCGCCCCGCTACCGGTGGGGTCCCGGGCGCGCCACCGGCGCGCCGCATTGTTATCTCAGCAAGGAAATGCGCCACCGAGATACGGCAAATCAAATGACGCAACGATATGCCGGCTACCGTAAAGGGATGCAGACATAATGACGAAGAACATCGCCCGTCGCGCCATTACCGGAATCGTCTTCGGCACCGCCGCCGCGGCCGCTACCGCGTTCACCTTCGGCTCCGCCGCCTCCGCCGCCCCGGCCGAGGGCACCGTGCAGGGCACGGACGCGGCCGGCGTGATCAAGGACCGCTACATCGTGGTCATGAAGGACGGCAGCACGACGACCTCGGACGCGCTGGCCGGCAAGGTCGGCGGCCGGATCGAGGACCGGTTCGACAGCGCGGTGCGCGGGTTCTCCGGCCGCATGAACGCCGCCGCGGCCCGCCGCCTCGCGGCCGACCCCGCGGTGCAGTACGTCGAGCAGGACCGCATGGTCTCCATCGAGGCCACGCAGACCTCCGCCACCTGGGGCCTGGACCGCATCGACCAGGCGGCGCTGCCGCTGGACAACAGTTACACGTACGGCCCGGCGAGCAACGTCACGGCGTACATCATCGACACCGGCGTCCGCCTGACCCACTCGGAGTTCGCCGGCCGCGCCCGCTCCGGCTACGACTTCGTGGACAACGACAGCGACGCGAGCGACTGCCAGGGCCACGGCACCCACGTCGCCGGCACGGTCGGCGGCAAGACCTACGGTGTGGCCAAGGACGTCAAGCTCGTCGCGGTGCGCGTGCTGGACTGCTCCGGCAACGGCTCGTACTCGCAGATCATCGCCGGCGTCGACTGGGTCACCAAGAACGCGGTGAAGCCGGCCGTGGCGAACATGAGCCTCGGCGGGGCCGCGGGCACTACCCTGGACAACGCGGTGAAGAAGTCGATCGCGTCCGGCGTGACCTACGCGGTCGCCGGCGGCAACGACTCCGCCAACGCCTGCAGCAAGTCGCCGGCCCGCCTGCCCGAGGCGATCACCGTCGGCGCCACCGACGCCAACGACACCCGCGCCAGCTTCTCCAACTTCGGCAACTGCCTCGACCTCTTCGCGCCGGGCGTGAACATCACCTCCAGCTCGAACGCGTCGAACACCGGCACGCAGCGCATGAGCGGCACCTCCATGGCGACCCCCGAGGTCACCGGCGCGGCCGCGCTGTACCTGGCCGGCCACCCGGCGGCCACCCCGCAGCAGGTCCGCGACGCGCTCGTCGCCGGCGCCACCAACGGCGTGGTCAAGAGCGCTGGCAGCGGCTCGCCGAACAAGCTGCTCAACACCACCTCGCTGATCAGCACCACCCCGGCCGAGCCGACCACGCCGACGACCGACCCGACCACGCCCACCACGAACCCGACCACGCCCACCACCCCGGCCACCTGCGCCGCGGTCACCAGCACCACGGCGGTCGCGATCCCGGACCCGGGCACCGCCTCCAGCAAGGTCACCGTGAAGTGCGCCGGCACCGCCTCGAAGACCGCCACCGTCAAGGTTTCCATCAAGCACGCCGACCGTGGCGACCTGCGCATCGACCTGATCGCGCCGGACGGCACCGGCTACAAGCTCAAGAGCTCGGTCTCGGGCGACGACGTGGCCTTCACCACCGTGACGTACACGGTCGACCTGTCCTCCGAGGTCCGCGCCGGCACCTGGACGCTGCAGGCCAAGGACGTCTTCCGCGGTGACAAGGGCACCCTGACCGGCTGGACGCTGACCGTCTGACGTATCGCGGCACCGCGACGAGAAGGCCCCTGCCGGGTTCCGGCGGGGGCCTTCGTTTTATCCCGCAAATCCCCCTCAATCCGAACAAATCCGCCGTACGGTGTGACCAACATCAGCTCCGACGGCAAGGGGGACCACCATGAGTACCGCCAGAGAATCGATCGAGGTGGCCGTACCGGTGGCAGTGGCCTACGAGCAGCTCACCCGCTTCGAGAACTATCCGCAGTTCATGTCCGGCGTCATGAGCATGTCCCCGATCGACGCCTCCACCGCGCACATGGTGCTCGACCTGGGCGGCAACCGGGCCGAGTTCGACGCCCGCATCACCGAGCGCCGCACGGACGAGTTCCTGTGCTGGGAGGCGATGGACGGCCCGCAGGTCAGCGAGGCGCTGCGGCTGGAGCCGATGGCCGGCGACATGACCCGGATCATCGCCGAGCTGCAGATCGACGCGCGCGAGCTGATGCCGGCCGAGGAGCACGCCGTGGAGGTGCTCAACCGCCGGCTCAAGGCCGACCTCAAGGGCTTCAAGCGCTTCTGCGAGGAGTCGGCGACGAAGACGTCGTCCACCGCATCGACCCGCGAGATCAAGCCCTCGCCGGCGAACATGCCCGGCGCCCGGCCCGGCCCCGCGAGCGTCCCCCGCGGCATCGCCTCGGCCTCCGGTACGAGCCACGCGGCCAACGAGCGCCCCGCGCAGCCGATGCCCACCAACGGCAACCTGGGGATGCACCACGCGCCCGAGCGGGCCTCGCGCACCCGGCCGGCGCCCCAGCAGCCCCTCTGACCCGACGCGCGCCAAGGGCGCCGGCCGAACGGCCGGCGCCCTTTCGCCATCTGGCGGATATCACCATCAAATCCCGCATATCCTGAAATTCACACCAGTTGAGAGGAGCGAGCGGACCTATGACCGCGATCCTGGTCGCCGACGACGACATGGACATCAGGGACCTCGTCGCCTTCAAGCTGGAGCAGGCGGGCTACGACGTGGTCGCCGTGGACAACGGCCTCGCCGCGCTCACCGCGGCCACCGAGAACCCGCCGGACCTGGTGGTCCTGGACGTGATGATGCCGGGCATGTCGGGCATCGACGTGTGCCGCCAGCTGCGCCAGGAGCAGGGCACCAAGGCCCTGCCGATCATCCTGCTCACCGCCCGCGCCCAGGAGGGCGACGTCGAGGTCGGCTTCGGCGCCGGCGCGGACGACTACATCGTCAAACCCTTCAGCCCGCGGGAGTTGGTGAGCCGGGTCGAGGCGGTCCTGGCCCGCATGCGCACGTGACCCTGGCCGGCGCCGCCCTGGTGGCGCTGTTCGTCATGCTCTTCGCCGCGCTCGTCTTCGGCGGCCTCATCGTCGGCGGGCGCACCGTGCGCCGCGCCCGCGAGGCCCGGCGGGCCCGGCTGGCCGAACCCGCCCGGCAGCTGCTGCTCGCGATCGCCGCCGGCGACGACGATCCCGCGCCGATCGAGGAACTCGTGCGACTGCCCGACGACGTGTGGCTCGCGGTCGAGCCCAACGCGATCGCCCTGCTGGGCAAGGTCCGCGGCGAGGCGCATGCCGCGCTCGTGGACGTCTTCGAGCGCCGCGGCGCCGCCTGGCGGGCCCGCCGCCGGCTCAAGCGGCGCGACCCGGTGGCCCGGGCGCGGGCCGCGGAGGTGCTGGGCAACCTCGGCCGCAAAGACTCGCTGCTGCCGCTGTGCGAGCTGCTCGGCGACCCCGACGCCGACGTGCGCGTGGTCGCCGCCCGCTCGCTGGGCCGCATCGGCGACGCCGGCGCCACCCAGCCGCTGCTGGCCACGCTGCCCAGCCGCCGCCCGATCCCCGCGCACGTCGTCGCGACCGCGCTGACCCGCCTCGGTACCGCCGCCCAGGGCGCCCTGCTGGCCGCGCTCGACGATCCCCGCTCCCCCGTGCGGGCCACCGCCGCCGAGGTGCTCGGGCTGATCGGCGCGGCCGGCGCGACGGTCCGAGTGGAGAGCGCCCTGCGCGCCGACCCGGCCATGGAGGTCCGGACCGCCGCCGCGCGCACCCTGGGCCGGCTCGGCACGCGCACGGCGCTCGCGCCGCTGATGGACGCCCTGGAGCCGCAGCATCCGGCGGTACTGCGGGCCGAGGCCGCCCGCGCTCTGGGCGAGCTCGGCGCGGTCACCGCCGCCCCGGCCCTGACCGCGCTGCTGGCCGACCCCGAGTACGCCGTCGCCCACAACGCCGCCCGCTCCCTGCTGCGGCTGGGCAACGCCGGCCGGGCCGCGCTGGTCGCCGCCGAGCACCGCGCGCACGTGCGCCCCCGCCACAGCGCCGACCCGCACGAGGAGCCCGACCCCGGCGTCCTGCTCGGCGCCGCCCACGCCCGCGAGGCCCTCGCGGCGGCCGAACTGGACGACAAGCGGAAGCAATAGGTGCTCTGATGCCAGAAGCAAGGACAGCGCTGTGATGGCGGAGTGGGTACGGCAGCTGCTCACCGTGACGGATGTCTTCATCCTCACGTACTTCCTGGTCATCAACAGCAGCTACCTGGTGCTGATCGTGCTGGCGAGCGCCGAGTTCGTGCACCACCTGCGCCGGGTCCCCTTCGCCGGGCACGAGGAGACGTACCGCAGCCCGCTCACCGAGCCCGTCTCCGTCCTGGTGCCGGCCTACAACGAGTCGGCCGGCATCGTGCAGTCGGTCCAGGCGATGCTCGCGCTGCGGTACCCCGTCTTCGAGGTCATCGTCATCGACGACGGCTCCAGCGACGACACCTTCGAGCGGCTGCGGGAGGAGTTCGGGCTCGTCGAGGTGCCCCGGGTGGTGCCGGACGCGACACCCACCCGCGGCGGCATCGTCTCCATCCACGTGCCCCGGGACCGGCCCGACCCGCTCGTGGTGGTGCGCAAGGAGAACGGCGGCAAGACCGACGCGCTCAACACCGGGATCAACGTCGCGCAGTACCCCCTGGTCTGCATGGTCGACGCGGACTCCATCCTCGACCCGCAGGCGCTGCTGAGCGTGGCCAAGCCCTTCTCCGACGACCCGGTGCGCACGGTCGCCTCGGGCGGGGTCATCCGGATCGCCAACGGTTGCACCGTCGTGGCCGGCCGCATCGTCGACGTGCGGATGCCGGGAAAGTGGCTGCCACGGGTGCAGGTGGTGGAGTACCTGCGGGCCTTCCTGCTCGGGCGCACGGGCTGGTCCCGGCTGGGCGGGCTGCTCATCATCTCCGGCGCGTTCGGCATCTTCCGCCGCGATCTGCTCGTGGAGGTCGGCGGCCTGGCGCACGACTGCATCGGCGAGGACGCCGAGCTCGTGGTGCGCCTGCACAAGCACCTGCGCCGGCAGAAGCGCGACTACCGGATCGTCTTCGTCGCCGAGCCGGTGTCGTGGAGCGAGGCGCCGAGCACGTTCAGGGTGCTGAGCAAGCAGCGCCGCCGCTGGCACCGCGGGATCACCGAGATCCTGTCGAAACACAAGAGCATGATCCTGAATCCGCGGTACGGCCGGATCGGCCTCGTCGCCATGCCGTACTACGTGCTGTTCGAGCTGCTGGCGCCGGTGATCGAGCTCGCCGGGCTGATCCTGGTCCCGCTCGGGCTCTACGCCGGCGCCGTCGACGCCCGCTTCGCGCTCATGTTCATCGCCGTCGCCTATGGCTACGCGCTGCTGCTCAACCTCGTGGCGCTGACCGTCGAGGAGTACTCGTTCCACCGCTACCACCGGTGGACGGACCTGGTCGCCTCGGTGCTCGCATCCATCTTCGAGAACGTCGGCTACCGGCAGATCACGGCGCTGTGGCGCGTCATGGGCATGTGGTCGGCGATCCGGGGCGGCAAGCACGTGTGGGGCGAGATGACGAGGACGGGCTTCCAGACGGTACAGACGCAGCCCTTCGCGGCGAAGCCGCCGGAGCCGCCGGAGTCTAGAGCCAGACAGGACGCTCGCGCGGAATCCGGATCGTGAACGTCGTGCCGTGGCCGGCCAGGCTGTCCACGGCGATCTCGCCGCCGTGGCCCTCCACGATCGTCTTGGTGATCGCCAGGCCCAGCCCGGCGCCCTGCACCGCCTCGCGAACCGCGAACGTGCCGCGGAAGAACCGCGTGAACAGCCGCGGTTGCTCGTCCGGGTCGATGCCGACGCCGTTGTCGCGGACCTTGATCTCCACGTGGTCGCCGTCGATCCGCGCGGTCAGCTCGATCAGCCCGCCGTCCGGGGTGAAGTTGACGCCGTTGACGAGCAGGTTCGAAAGCGCCCGCCGCAGCTGCTCGGGGTCGGCCGCCACGGTGCCCAGCGGCCCCTCGGCGGCGAGCACGAGCCGGTGCCCGCGCCGCTTGGCCCGCGGCTCGACGGCCGCGCGGGCGGCGGCGAGCACCTCGTGCAGGTCGGTCTCGCGAAACTCCAGATCGAAGACGCCGGCCTCCACCTTCGAGATGGTGAGCAGGTCCTCGATCAGCGCGCGCAGCCGGTCGCAGTTGCGGCTGATGACGCCGAGCATGCGCGTCTGCGCCGGGGTGAGCGGCCCCGCGTCGCCGGCGGTGAGCACCTCCAGGTGCCCGATCACGTTGGTCAGCGGCGTGCGGAACTCGTGCGAGACCGTGGCCACGAAGTCGCTCTTGGCCACGTCGAGCTCGCGCAGCCGGGCGACGGCCTCGCGCTCGTGCTCGTACGCGTGGCGCAGCGCGTCCTCGGTCCGCTTCCGGTCGGTGATGTCGTGCACGAACGCGTTGAACGTCCAGCCCGTCATCGGGTCCTGGACCGCCCAGACGGCGAGCTCGATGGGAAACTCGTAGCCGTTGGCGTGCCACGCGCTGATCTCGATCCGGCTCTCCAGGAACCGCTTCTCCCCCGTCGTGAGGAAGCGCCCGACGCCGAGATGGTGGGCCTCGCGGAACCGCGGCGGCACGATCGTGTCGGCCAGCCGCCGCCCGATCGCCTCCTCCTTGGACAGCCCGAAGACCTTCTCTGCGGCCGCGTTCCAGGAGGTGATCATGCCGCCCTCATCCATGGCGACGAACGCCTCGATGCAGCTGTCGAGGATGCGCTGCAGCCGCCGCGAGCCGAACATCATCGCCTGCCGCGCGGCCATCCGGTCGGCGACCCGGCCGAGCTGGATGCCGACGTCGGCCATGATCTCCATCAGCCCCTGGTCCGGCTCGACCGGCTCCCGGGTGAAGAACTCCAGCACCGCGGCGACGATCCCGCGCGCGGAGACCGGGAACGCGATCGCCGACCCGGCGCGGTCGACCAAGGGCCGGACGAGGCTCGTCTCCGTCCTCAGGTCGGCGATCCACTGTGGCCGCCCGGTCTTCGCGACGCGCCCGACGATCCCGCTGCCGAACGGGAAGCGCACGTCCTCGCTGGCCTTGCGCAGCTCGGCGAACTCCCCCGGCACGTCCTCGTGCCACACGTCGGTGGAGACGAACACCCGCCGGTCCCGCTCGTCGGGCAGGCAGAGGTGCCCCACCGGCCAGCCGGTCGCCGCGCACACCGCGTTGATGACCGGCAGCCCGGCGTCGCGGAGGTCATCGGCTTCGTTCGCGATCCGGGTCGCCTCCTGCAGAAGTGAGACGAGGACGAGTTCGCGATCCTTCGGCACATCTTGATGCTAATTGCCGGACCCGCCGGGATTCGCCGGTTTCCGGGGAACCCACGGCGGGTCCGAGGCGCGGTGGCGCGGGGTTACGCGGCGGCCGCCGACTGCGACACGGCCGCGGCGGTCTCGCGGACGTACCGGTAGTAGCCGACCTCGCTCGCCCGCACCGCGTCGCTGGCCGCCGCGAGGCGCACGCCGCCGTCGAGGCACGCCTGCACCAGGCGCAGCCCCGGCAGCCGGTGCCGCTCACTGATCTCCACCACGGTCCCGTTGGCGCGGCAGGCCTCGACGAGCTCGGCGATGGCCGTGTCCGGCACTGCGGCCTCGTCGATCCCGGCCCGGGTCAGGAAGTCCAGCGGGCGGGCCAGGCGCGTCGGGGCGTATCGCGAGACCCGCTCCACGGCGAGCCCGGTCACGGTCACGACCTGGTCGATGACGTCGAGCGCGCGCATCGTGCCGTCGTCGATCCGGGTCCGCACGGCATCGGGGCTGAGCAGCCCGGCCGGCAGCGGCAGCCGGTTGAGCCCGACGGAGATGACCTCAAGCCCGCTCAGGTCGGACGGGAACGCGAGCCAGCCGTCGATGCCGATCGCCTCGACCTCGACACCGCGGCGCAGCACGAGGTCGGTGCGCTGCTGGGCCCGCTGGATCGCCGAGAGGTACGGCGGCAGCCAGCTCGTGTCGGGCCCGACGCGATCAGCGAACGTGAGCTCGGTGAGGCCGGCCTGCTCGGCCGCGGCGACGAGCACGCTGACGCTGTCGCGACCGGACGAGAACGCGGTGTGGACGTGACCGTCAGCGGAGAGGTCGATCATTCGGCACTCATTTCGGGTGTCGTGGCTTCGTACTGCTCAAGCTTGGTCGCCGCGGGTCGCGCCCGACGTTCCCGCCGGGGTGCGGCTCGGTTCCCCACCCGCCGCCGCGGCTCGAAATGTCGGGCGCTCCGCACCGCGACATTTCGGACTTTTCGCCCGACACGCCATAAATCCCGATATGGCCGCTCGACGGCACGTCAAGATCGCGCTCCGGCGCGACGGCGCCTCGACGCTTGGACCGGGCCGCGCCACAGGCGGGCAGGCCCAGCCGGGCGGCGCGCAGCATCGCGCTCCGGCGCGACGGCGCCGCGACGCTTGGACCAGCCGCGCCACAGGCGGCCGGGCGCACCCGGGCGGCGCACTGGATCGCGCTCCGGCGCGACGGCGCCTCGACGCTTGGACCGGGCCGCACCACGGGCGGGCAGGCCCAGCCGGGCGGCGCGCAGCATCGCGCTCCGGCGCGACGGCGCCGCGACGCTTGGACCAGCCGCGCCACAGGCGGCCGGGCGCAGCCGGGCGGCGCGCAGCATCCCGCTCCGGGGCGACCGCGCCTCGGCGCTTGGACCGGACCGCGCCACAGGCGGCCGGGCGCAGCCGGGCGGCGCACTGGATCGCGCTCCGGCGCAACGGCGCCGCGACGCTTTGGACCGGCCGCGCCACGGGCGGCGGGCGCAGCCGGGCGGCGCGCCGCGCTCGCCCGGCACAACGCCCGACTTATCGCGATAAATCACCCTACTCCGCGCGATCCATGACCGGCCGCCGGTAGCGGTACCCGAACCCGCGCACAGACTCGATCGGCGAGGCGTCCGGGTCGGTCCAGCCCAGCTTCCGCCGCAGCCGCAGCACCGCGAACTTCACCCGCTCCGGCCCGATCCCCGTCGGATCGTCCCAGGCCTGCGCCAGCAGCTGGTTCGGCGACAGCACCGCCCCGGCGTGCCGGACCAGCACGTTGAGGAGCCGGAACTCGGTCGGGGTGAGGCGCACCTCGTCCCCGGCGACGAAGGTGCGCCGGGCCGCCGGGTCGATGCGCAGGACCCCGTCGTCGTACACCTCGTCGGCCCACGAGGCCGGCCCGGCGCTGCGCCGCAGCAGGGCCTCCACCCGGGCGACCAGCTCGGCGTTGGTGAACGGCTTGGTGAGGTAGTCATCGGCACCGCCGCGCAGGCCGCGGACCTTGTCGGACTCCTGGCCGTGCGCGGTCAGCAGCAGGACGGGCACGTCGCTGACGTCGCGGAGACGCTCCAGGACCTGCCAGCCGTCCATCCCCGGCAGGCCGATGTCCAGGATCACCAGCTCCGGTCGCTCGGTGTAGGCGTCCCGCAGCCCCGTACGGCCGTCCTTGGCGTGTGCGACCTGGTGCCCCGCCCGCGTCAGCAGCAGGCGCAGCGCCATGGCGATATCCGGATCGTCCTCGACGACGAGAAGTCGGCTCACGATCATCCCCCATTTCGTGCCGGTCGCGTGGGCAACGACAGCGTGACCGTCGTGCCGACCCCTTCAGTGCTGGCGACGCTGATGCTGCCGCCGTGTAACTCGACGATGGCCCGGCTGACGAGCAGCCCGAGACCAGTGCCGGGCATGACCTGCCGCCCGACGGCCGCGGTCACGTTGGAGCCGCGGAAGAACGCGCTGAACAGCCGCGGCAGGTCCGCGGCCGGGATGCCCACCCCGGAGTCGGCGACGGAGACGCTCCAGCCGTCGCCGTCCGGGCCCGGCCAGGCCTTGACCGTGACCTGGCCGCCGCTGGGCGTGAACTTCACCGCGTTGCTCACGAGGTTGTCCACGACCTGGTGGACCCGGGTGTCGTCGCAGACGATCTCGGGGCCGTCCGCGCAATCCAGGGTCAGCCCGATGCCGGCCGCGTGGGCCGCCGGAATACGCTCGGCGACCGCGACGCCCAGCAGCTCCGGCAGCCGGATGAGCATCGGCTTGAGCTGCAGGGTGCGCGCCTCGAGGCGGGACAGCAGCAGCAGGTCCTCGATGAGGCGCAGCAGGCGGTTGGCGTTGCGGTCGATGACGGACAGATACGTCTGCTGGTCCTCCGACAGATCCCCGCTCGTACTGTCGCCGAGCAGGTGCGAGAACGCCACGACCGACGACAGCGGGCCGCGCAGTTCGTGCGAGACGCTCGCGATGAACTCGTTGTTGAGCGCCGTCGCCTCGACCAGCGCCTGGTTGCGCTCCTCCAGGCCGCGGCTGCGCTCCTCCAGGCCCCGCCGGACGGCCACGCGGGCGGTGACGTCACGCAGGTGGACGAGCGTTCCCCCATCGGTACCGCCCGGGCCGGCCGGCCCCGTCACCGGCACGAGATCGATCTCCAGCACACGCCCGTCCTCGAACGCGAGCTCCTCGCCGATGACGGCGCGGCGGGCCCGCATGCCGGCGCGCAGCCGGTCGAGGCGGCCCGTGTCGGGGCCGAGCCGGGCGATGGTGCGCGCGATGACCTGGGGCCAGTCCAGCGGCTCGGCGTCGTCGGGGTCGTGCTCGGGACTGACCTCCAGCACCCCGGTGTCCAGCAGCCGGTGCGCGGCCCGGTTGGCCAGGCACACGCGGCGCTCGTCGTCGAGCATGAGCAGCCCGTCGTCCATCGTCTCGACGAGCCGGGCCAGGCGTTGCTGCTCGATGCGGGCGGTCCGCTCGGCCTCGCGCTGGGCGGTGACGTCGAGGCCGTAGAAGACGACGGCGCCGACGTCCGCGTCGTCGACGAAGCTGCGGGCGCCGATCTCGATGGTTCGGAAGCGGCCGTTGACGGTGCACACCCGCAGGTCCAGGGAGTACTCCGGCGACCGCCCGGCGCAGCAGGCCAGGAACAGCGCGACGGCCGCCGGGCGATCGTCGGGGTGCACGATGTCGAGCAGGCGGAAGTCGGGCGGGCGGTGCCGGTCGTAGCCGAGCACCGTGGTGAACGAGTCGGACAGCGCGCTCCAGCCGCGGGCCGGGTCGACGATGAGGATCAGCCCGCGGGCGCCGGCCGTGAGCGCCCACGCCAGCGGCGAGCCGTGCATCGACGGGGGCGGCACCGGGCGGCACGGCTGGGCCAGGGCCCGGTCGGCCGCCGCGGCGATCTCGGCGGCGGCCGGCAGCAGCTCGGCACGGGCGGGCTCGGCGCTGAACTCGACCCGCAGCTCCTGCCCCCACTGCGCGGGGCCGACCGGCAACCGCTCCAGCAGGTCGATCGCGCCGACGACCGGGGCGAGGGCGGGCAGGATGTCGGCCGAGCGCACGCCCGAGAAGCCCCGCAACTCGGACACGAGCCGCTGCGCGTCCACCACCGTGGCCGCGTTCGCCGCACGCACCACCAGGTCGACCACGGCGTCCTCGATCAGGCCGGTGTCGACCAGGCGGTCGGTCTCTCCACGCAAAGCACTCCTCGCCGACAGTGATGGCGGCGTTTGTCGCTTACTGTCGGTACACACATATCCTACGCAATGTAATGACATGTCCTGTAACGTTTCCGGAGGACCGAGCGAGTGCCGATGGCTGACGTACCATCCCGGCGATCGCCTGACACAGCAGACCGATCACCTGACGAACCGCGCGCCGCCGACCTGTCCCAGCTGCGCACGGAGTTCATCCGGGTCGCGTCGCACGAGCTGCGCACCCCGCTGACGTCGATCGTCACGTTCGCGACGATGCTCGAGTCAGCCGACGAGTCCGTCCCGCTCACGCCCGCCGACCGGCAGGCCGCGATCGGCGTGATCCGGCGCAACGCCGAGCACATGCAGGTCATCGTGGCCGACCTGCTCCTGCTCAGTCACCTGGAGACGGACGAGGTGCCCCTGGACCTGGCCCCGCTACGCGTCTCGGAACTGCTGGACTTCCCGGGTGTACCGCGAACGGTCGCCCCGGGCCCCGACCTCATGGGCGATCGCCCCCTGCTGCGCGAGCTGTTCCACACCGCGGTCCAGGTCGTGGCGCTCACCGGCCCCGCCGAGGTCACCGCGGAGCACGCCGCCGGGCGCTGGCACGTCGTCGTGACCGCCGCCACCGGCACCTCCCTGACCGCGGAGCGACTGCTGTCCATGCGCATCCCGCACCCGGAGCGGCCCGAGGAGCACCGCACCGGCGCGCTGGCCCTCATGCTCGGCCGCGAGATCGCCGCACGGCACGGCGGCAGCATGGTCACGTCGGTCGACCGGCCGGGGGTGACCGTCCGCATCGCCCTTCCGGCCCGCTGAGCGCCCGATTCCCCGGCCGCTGCGACCACGAGTCACCGTGCGGTAGTCATCCGACCGTCTCGTACGCCGAGTCGATCCGCTCCTCCACGTCCTGCCAGTCGGGCGCGGTGAGGTCCACGCCGACCCAGCCGCGGTGCCCGACGTAGGGCGGCCGGAAGTACACCGTGGAGTCCTGCGCGACGAGCAGCTCCTGCACGCCCTCCGGCGCGGCGCACCACAGGTGCGGGAACCGGTTCTGGTGATGCCCGTCCGGCCAGACCTGGACGAAGGCCTTCCGCCCGCGCTTGAACAGCGGCGTGCCGTGGCTGACGTGCTCCGTGACGCCCGGCATCGCCAGGCAGATCTCGCGCACCCGTGTCACCAGATCGGACATGGATTCCAGCCTAGAACGGGACGTGTGTCATCCGGTGTCCGATTGTCCTTCGGTGCAGCACGGGTGCCGACGAGCGCAAGGCCATTGCAGCGTCTGGCGGGGCGCCGCGGCCCGCTGCGACGCTGTTCGGGCAGGGGTAAACGCCCAGGCCACACCTCGTTTAGGAGCCTTGATGACGATCCGACTGGTCGCCGTCGACGAACACGTCCTTCTCCGTCTCGGTCTCAGCCGGGTCGTGGCCACCGTTCCCGACATCACCCTCGTCGGCGAGGCCGGCAGCGCGACCGAGGCCGAGCGCGTCGTCGCCGAGACGCAGGCGAACGTCGTCACCATCGACGCGTCGCTCGCCGACACCGACGGCATCTCCCTGGCCCGCCGCCTGCGCACCCCGAGCCCGGACCTCGGCGTGGTGCTGCTCAGCGCGGTCAGCGACGACAACCTGCTCTACCGGGCGCTGGACGCGGGCCTCTCGGCGTACGTCACCAAGGCCGCCCCCATCTCGTCGGTCCTGGCCGCCATCCGCCACGCCGCCGTCGCGCCGCACTCCTTCACCGCGCCCGGCCTGTCCTCGGCCCTGTCCCGCCGCCGCGGCCAGACCGGCCTGCTCAGCCAGCGCGAGCAGGAGGTGCTGTCGCTGATGCGCGACGGGCTGAGCCTGCCCACGATCGCCCAGCGCCTGAGCGTCTCCGAGGCGACCGTCAAGACGTACGTGTCCCGGCTGTACAGCAAGCTGCGCGTGAACAACCGCTCCCAGGCGCTCATGGCCGCCGTCAACCAGGGCCTGCTGGTCTCGGTCGACGCCGCGTAGGCGCACAGAACGACGGCCCGGTCCCTCCCCCTGGGACCGGGCCGTACTATCGCTCGTTCCTACGCCGGAATCGTCACCCGCTGCGCGTTGGTGGCGTTGCAGTCCCACAGCTGCAACTGGGTCCCGTCGGTCGTACTGCTGGAGGGATCGTCCACGCACCGGCCGGACTGCGGGTTGCGCAGCGCCTGGCTGCCGGACACGTAGGTCCACTGCTGGGCGCCGGTCCCGTTGCAGTCGTACAGCTGCAGCTTGGTCCCGTTCGCGGTGGCCCCGGACGTCACGTCCAGGCACTTGCCGAGCGCCCGCACGGACCCGTCACCGGGGAACGACCACTGCTGCGCGCCGGTACCGTTGCAGCCCCAGATCTGGATCTTCGTGCCGTTGGCCGTCCCCGCGTTGCTGACGTCCATGCATTTGCCGAGTTGCACGAACGTCACGGGCCCGGTCTTCGACCCGCCGCCGCTGGCGAGCAGGAACTTGTTGTTCGCCGTGTTCCAGTGCGTGGCCAGGTAGGACCCGGCCGGCGGGTTGGTGTTGAAGTAGTCGTTCTTGTTGCAGTCGAGCCGGTTGTCCTGCGCCTGGTCGGTGCAGACCACGCGCAGCACGGTGCCGGGCCCGTCGTTGTAGCACATGATGTCGTAGTCGTCGGTGCAGTGCCCGTACGCGGTATGGTTCGGCGAGCTGCTCATCACCGCGCCCATGGCGTGCGTGAGCTCGTGCGCCGCCGGCCCGGACCCCCAGCAGCCGGAGTCGACCCGGCTGAAGCTGGCACCGGAGTTGTTGTAGTTCTCCTGCCCCGGCCGATCGTCGATGGTCACGTACGCGACCCCGCACAGCGCGGTGGCGTCGACGTACATGAGGTACTTGCGGTCGGTCCGGTTGTACCCCAGCGCCTTGATCGCATTGACGGAGTTGCCGAAGTCGCCCAGGGCGCTGTTGGCGATGGCCACGTTGGTGACCGAGATCTGGCAGCTCGAGTCGGTGACGAACCGGATGTGCCGCACCCCGCCGGTCTGCGCCGCGCTGGCGCTGTAGATGTCGTCGACGCCGGCCGTCCAGGTCCGGATCGAGGCGACATACTGGCTGTACCGGTCGGCGTTGCCGGAGCCGTGGATGTAGAGCACCTGCACCCGGTTGCCGCTCTGCCCGTCCCCGTCGCACACGACGCTGAGCGGCGCCGCCGCGACGGACGACAGCGGCGCGACGGACTGCTTCACGTCGGTGCCGGCGAAGGCGGCGTCGGGCCCGTGCGTGCAGGCCCCGGCGACGGACTTGAGCTCGAAGAGCCCCTTGCAGCGCCCGGCGCCGACCTTGAACCCGTCGTAGACGAGCCCCCGGGCGGAGTCGTTGGCCGGAATCGTGGGGTCCGGCGGCCCCTGCTGCTGTTGCTGCTGCGCCCAGGCAGGCGCGGTACTGATCCCCACGACGAGCAGCGCACCGGCCACAATGGCAAGCACCCTGCTGCGCGGCTGAACCTTCAATCGAAACATGGGCATCTCCCGCTGGCGGACGGGTCTCGGAACGCCCAGTGTGTGCTACCCAAACACCCCGAACAACCAAATGTTTAACTTTGTTTACTGTACGAAACGCCAACTTTTGGCAAAACCACCCAGGCGGACACACCCACTACTCCACGTCGCCGTGTCGTGATCACGTGGCCGGTAAAGGACTGGACGGGATGATGCTCGGGCTTGTAGCTTGCAGCTGACCGTGACACGGCTCGAGGAGGTGAGACCCATGAACGCTGTATCGATGTGGGTGCTCCCCCTGCCGGTCACGGTCGGGCGATTGACGTAGGTGTCGCCGGGAGCGCCTCGCCAACCAGGCACTCCCGAAAGGCAACACCTATGCACTCTCAGTTCACCGCCGAGCCGTCGCCAGCCTCTGGCGCCGAGCGCGCGCCCCTCATGTTCGACGTGATCATTGCCGGGTGCGGGCCGACCGGTGCGATGCTGGCCGCCGAACTACGGCTGCACGACGTGCGGGTTCTCGTCCTGGAGAAGGAAACCGAGCCCGTGTCGTTCGTCCGCATCGTCGGTCTGCACATTCGCAGTATCGAGCTGATGGCCATGCGCGGGCTGCTGGAGCGCATTCACGAACGCGGAAGACAGCGTCCGGCCGGCGGCTTCTTCGCCGCCATCGGCAAACCCGCGCCCGAGGGCCTGGATTCCGCGCACGCCTATCTGCTGGGCATCCCGCAGCCGGTCATCGTTCACCTGCTCGAAGAGCATGCGATCAAACTGGGGGCGCAGGTCCGGCGCGGTTGTGCGGTGGCCGATTTCAAGCAGGACGACGACGGTGTGACCGTCGAACTGGCCGACGGGGAACAGCTGCGTTCGCGCTATCTCGTCGGCTGTGACGGCGGGCGCAGCACGGTGCGCAAACTGCTCGGCGTCGGCTTCCCCGGCGAGCCCGCGCGGACCGAGACGCTGATGGGCGAGATGGAAGTGGGCGTGCCGCAGGAGGAGATCGCCGCCAAGATGACCGAAATCCGCGAGCCCCATCATCGATTCTGGCTCCGGCCCGCAGGCGTTGGGGTCTACAGCGTCGTAGTCCCCGCCGCCGGGGTCAGCGACCGCGCGAAACCGCCCACCCTCGAGGACTTCCAACAACAGCTGCGCGCCATCGCCGGAACCGATTTCGGCGTGCACTCCCCGCGCTGGTTGTCCCGCTTCGGCGATGCCACCCGGCTGGCCGAACGTTATCGGGTCGGGCGGGTGCTGCTGGCCGGCGACGCGGCACACATCCATCCACCGATCGGCGGACAGGGCCTCAACCTGGGCGTTCAGGACGCATTCAACCTCGGCTGGAAACTGGCCGCACAGATCCGCGGCTGGGCGCCGGGAACACTGCTGGACACCTACCAGGCCGAACGTCATCCGGTCGCCGAGGACGTGCTGGACAACACCCGCGCCCAGATGGAACTGCTGGCAGGCGAACCGGGCCCGCAGGCCGTACGCAGGCTGCTCACCGAACTGATGGACTTCGACGAGGTGAACCGCTATCTGATCGAGAAGATCACCGCGATCGGCATCCGCTACGACTTCGGCGCCGGCCCCGACCTGCTCGGCCGCCGCCTGCGCGACATCGACGTGAAACAGGGCCACCTCTACGGCCTGCTGCATCGCGGCCGCGGCCTGCTACTGGACCGCACCGAACGCCTGACCGTCGGCGGCTGGTCAGACCGCGTCGATTACCTCGCGGATCCCACTGCGGCACTGGATGCTCCGTGCGTCCTGCTACGCCCCGACGGCCACGTCGCCTGGATCGGCGACGATCAGCAGGACCTGGACGACCACCTCGCCCGCTGGTTCGGCAAGCCCGCCAACTGATCTCGCCCGAGCAACCGAAGATACACGCGAACCCGCCTGTCTCGGGTCGAGACCAGGACAGGGACGGGTTCGTGTGGTCATCCCGCATATCCGTCCGCTGGCATGGCGGAAAAGTGGCCATGCCAGCGCCGGTAGCCGGTCGTGCTGTCCAGATCTCGACCAGGGCCCCGGCGGCCGCTGAGCGCCCACGATCCTCGATGAGAGCGCCGATCCGTGGCCGAAGTGCCCACTCCCCGGCCAACACCGCCGCACAGATGTCCCGCACGTCGTGTGATCAGCGATTTCCCACGCCGAGAAGATCTTCCAGCATCGCCCGCGATCTGGGCGGCAACGGCTCGGCGGGGAAGAAGCGTTCGCAAAGTTCAAGCGCGGCGTCGATGGTGCTGATGCCGATAATGTCGGCGAGGGTGCGCAAGTCGTCCTCATCGCGGCTGCGGGCCGCGAATGCTTTCATGGCGAAGACGTGTTCCGGAGACGCCGCCATGACCCGGATTCCGGGGTGGTCGAACACCTCGCGCTTGCCGTCGTCCTGCTGCGTAGAGACGTAGGTGCTGGCCTGCTCATTCAGCCACCACGGCGGCAGCCCCATCGCCTCGGCCACGTTTCGTGCCTCCTCCAGGACAACGCCGTGTGGCACGAAGGTGGCATCGACGTCGCGGGTCACCGGTTCGCGTCGTACGCGAGGGCCGTCGCGGCGCCGCCGACGATGAAGAGGTCGGCAACCACTCCTCGCCGAACCAACCGATCGCCCAAGGCGGCGAATGCCCGCTCGAGCTCCGCTCGACCGAGGAGTCCGTCGTGGCTCATGCTGCTTCAAGGTCGCGAGCGGACAGGTAGACGCCGTGCTTGCGGAACGCGGCAGGCGCCCAGACCAGGGCTTCCATACGCTTGGACGGCAGCGACGACGGGAACCACGCGGTGGCAAGCACCCGGGACCGCGACCATTGCGGCGGCGCCTGGTCGAGCCGGGCGGCGAGATGCTCCGCCAAGGCGGCCAGGAGGGCGTCCCACTGTTCGTCGCCGGTCGGAGCAGGTTCCTCCTGGAGAAGGGCAGGTTGCCGCCCGGCCGGCTCCCAGCGGTACTCCTCCAGGAACGCCCAGACGTGCTTCCATCGGGTCTTCTCATCGGCCTGACGAGCCAGGTGAACGGCGAGGTCGGCAATGGTCATCGGTTGGTAGCGCATGATCACCGCGCCCTGGCTCCTGGATGCTTTCCTGGCTCACTATGCAGTCTCCTGCAGAGGTTACCGCCGCGAACGATTGCGGCGCCAAGCGTTGTGGACCGATCCCACCTCTCTTCCTCGTGCGCGACGTCCTCGGCGAACGCCTCCAGGCCGCCGGGCATGGCCATCGCGATGAAGGTCGCGGCCCCGACGATCTGGTTGCCGTAGCCGAAGGTGTCCACTACCGTCTACCGCCTTCCCCGCGGGTCACCGGGCGCAGCCGAATCCTGCTGATGCGGCTGGAAGCTGAACTCGGCGACGTATGACGCCGGGCCGGCCGTGTTCAGGATGAACCGGACCTGCTGGCCGTTGATCCGGCGATCGGCGCAGAGCAGGTTGCTCGGGCCGCCCGGGTCCCGGACCGGCCACGCGGCACCGCCCAGCGCACCGCGGTAGTGCGCGACAGCGGATTCCTGGGTGAGGGACGAGAGGACGGTCATCGACGCCCAGCGTGTGCCCGGCCGCTTTGCCGGCCATGCGGCCACGGTAGCGGGGAAGGTTCGGCACCCTAGAGGAGGCGGCGGGACAGGAGCAGGGCCGCTGCCGTCTCCAGGCCGTGGATCGTCCGGCCCACCTCCTCCAGGGCCACGGCGAACGGGATCGTCGTCGTGCTCATGTCGAAGTAGCGCTCGATCTCCGTGTCGCCCGTCGGCGCCGTGGATTGGTGGACCGGCGTGGCCAGGAAGACGTGGACGTACTTGTTCGTCTCCGAAGGCAACGCGTAGTAGCGGCCGAGATCGTGCAGAGAACCCTCCCCGGTCAGGGTGTAGCCCGTCTCCTCGGTCAGTTCCCGCAGGGCGGCCGCCGACGGGGGTTCCCCCTCCGCGATGAGACCCGCCGGAAGCTCCAGGGTGTCCAGCTTCAGGTTGTGCCGATACTGCCGCACGAACACCACATCACCCGCCGCCGTGACGGGCACGACCATGACGCTCGGCGGCGTGTCCACGTAGTACCAGTCGATCTCATGGCCGTCGCGCATGCGCAGGGCCTCGCGGACGAAGCGTTTCGGGGCCTCCACCAGCGCCTCGGTGGACAGCAGGAGCGCGTCCTTCACGGGCGCCGAGACTACTACCAGGCGCCGCCGACCAGCGTGACCGCGGCAACCAGGGTGATCCCCAGCAGGATGGCGGCGAGGCTGACGTCCAGCGTCGCCGCGCCCCGGTCCCCGTAACGCTTGGCCAGCAGATCCTTCATGCAGAACCCCCAGGATTCGTACTTGGTGTAGCCAAACTATGACGGATCGTGATCGAACGGGTCTGTCCCGTCGCCGCCCGGAGGACACGCGACGATCACCCGACAGCCGGGTTCCGGACGGGTGTCGACGCGTCGCCGGCGGGAACCTGAGCACCATGGCGTCTTGGGCGCATTTGCCGAAAGTCACCCCTGCCAGGGGCGATGCGGACCAGAATGGGTCTGTGCCGAAGATCGACACTGGTCTCGCGGCGACGGTACTGCGGGCCCTGATCCCGCTCGTGCTCTGCGCCGCCTGGCTGGTGGGCGAACCGCCCATGACGATGCAGACGGCCCGGTTCGCGATCGTGATCCCGGGGCCCCCGACCGGACAGCCGGCCGAGGCGGCCATGGACGGCGGGCGCTGCGCGGACCCGGCGGGCACGTGGCTGGGGATGCGCTGGCGCGACGCGTTCAAATGGCGGGTGAACGAGAAGACCATCCCGGCGTACCTCGGCGACCGCACCGCCGTCGTCAACTCACTGCGCAGCGCGGCCTACACCGTGGACATCGGGCGAAACGACTGCGGCCTGCCGGAGAACCTCGGCATCTCCGAGTCCTACGCCGGCAAGACCGACCACGTCGCCGGCGTCACCCCTTCCGGCGGGTGCGGCGAGCGCGACGGGCACAACGCGGTGTCGTTCGGCCCGCTCAACCAGGGGCTACTCGCGGTCACGTGCATCTGGTGGTTCGGCGGCAAGGGTAACGGCCGCAGCGTCGAGGCCGACATCCTCATCGACGACACCGAGGGCCTGTTCTTCCTCAACACCCCGCCGGCGTGCAGCAACCGCTGGGACCTGGAGGGCACGATCACGCACGAGTTCGGGCACGTGTTCGGGCTCGGGCACGTGGCATACGCCCAGCACTCGGCACTCACCATGACCGACGGGCTGCCGGACTGCTCCACCGCGTACCGCGGGCTCGGGCTCGGCGACTACCTGACGCTCAAGCAACAGTACGGGACCAACTGAAGGTGGTCTTGATGAGGTGCTGGTGGACACCGTACTCACCCGTCGTGACCTAGGCAAACGCTCGTGACGTCGGCCAGTGTTAGTCAAGGCTGGTCGTCGTCGGACGGCCTGGAGACGGCCTGGCGCAGCGCCAGACCTCGCCCAGCCCGGTGCCATCCCGTCCGCCGTCGACCCGCCACCATTTGGAAGCGCCCCTCCGCCCGGGACGCCCCGTCAACTCGCCGTTGACAGTTGACAGTTGACGCTGCCACCCCGGGCGGCGGGGCGCTTGGCTGCGCCTGGGTTAATGGTGGCGGGCAGCATGACACCAGGCACCACCGACTACCACAAGCGAACGGTAATCATCCTGGAGTCCGAGATCCCCGCCGGAGGCATCAAAGACCCGTACGTGCCCAGCACCGTCAGTGCAGCCCGGGGCCCTGGTACTCGTCGTCACGCGCTGCTTCAGCTTCCTGAAGAGCGAACTCGTAAAGCCCCGGGCTGTTGCCTTGCGTCTTTGGTGGCCCGCCGCTATTTCGTGCTGTTCGCTGGTGCCACGGACTGGAACGCCGCCGCCCGAGCCGAAGGCCAAGGGCGAGCGGCCCGGCGCTTGCGCCAGTTCCGCTGCGGCGCGGGCGAGCGGCCCGTTTTCGCGCCGCCTTGAAGACGTACAGAAAGTTCTCACAGGCCGGAACCCGTCGGCTGCGCGGTGGGTCCGTGGTCCATCGTTCGGGTGGATCGGAACTTTCAGTCGGGCGCGACGCGGGACATACTGGACATCACGCTTGACGGAGCGTTCGCTATTGGCGACTCTCGGCACCACGGTCGGCTGCGCTACCATGCCGGAAGGGTTTACAGTTGGCTAAAGTGCGGCGCAAGAGGATCGCCAGTGGCGACTACTGCATGATCGAATGTGCTGTGCGGGAGGATGGGTCGTCGCCAGCGGCCTGGTTCCTTGAGCAGCTGAGGCAGGGTTCCTGGGAGGAGGATCCTGACACAACTGGGTTGCCGGATGACGCCCAGATTGGCGACTATTACAAGTTAATGACGTGGTTCGAGATGTTGGCCAACGATGGCCTTCCGGCCTACCAACGGGCTGTCAACTACCTGGAAGAGGGTATTTGGGAGTTCAAGTTGGGAGCTAAGCGGCTTACGTTCTTTGATACGCCAGGGGACGGCACCTTCACGCCGAAGCCTAAGATCCTTGATCGCGATTTGGCCGTTAACGACGATGACTTTTGGTGGTTTCCCGAGTTTGATCCGGTAATTCGACTCGGTCACTTCTGGCCCAAGATGGGTAAGTGGGCGGAGTCGGAAGATATCGATGAGGCCGTTGCCGTGCGAGAGGAGGACATCCAGCATGACAAAGAAGCGGGATGAAAACGATCGCCGATCGTTGGTCGATGAGGTCGACTCGACGCGTAAGGGTGCACAGGGAATGGCTGCCGCAAGACTTGCCATTCAGATCGTTCGTCTTTTGGTTACGGCGAAGAGTCAATCTCGGCTGACTAACCGAGATCTGGCAGATGAGCTGGATGTGACCGAGGGTCGAGTTTCTCAGGTCCTTAACGGCGATGGCAATATCCACATCGGCACTCTCGCGCGTTTTATGCATGCCATGGGGTATGCTTTGGAGATTGTTGCGATGCCGCTTCGGTCTGATCGCGAGCCGATTTACGGCGCGGCAAAGCGGTTGCGTAGGCGGCGGGACGGCGGGGCGGCGTCCTCGGGCTTGTCCGAGACTGCACGCTCCGAGCATGTGGAACTGTTTGAGCAGCGATTCCTGACGCCGCATGGTGTAGTCGACTATTCGATGTACGTACCTTCTGACAGTGCCCTTGGATGTGCGCCGACCGGCGGACCTGTCGCAAAAGGGAAGGTGCGAATTTCATCCCTCTCAACGGGCCACACTGGGTCGGTCCGCGTTGGCAAGACAGGGTGGAAGGCGAAAGAGCCTGAACCCGGTCCCGTTACAACGGCCGCGTAAGGGTGCAATCGGTGACGACGACTACCCAATCATTGCAAACATCGGAAATGATCGAGCTTCAGGCACTTGTGCTTGAAGAGTGCGCCGTTAAGCGCGGCGATGCCACCAATGCCGATGCGGGTAATGTGGATTCAGACTTCAATATTCACCCTTCGTATAGCGAAGGGGATTTGCGCTTTTTGGTGCAGAGTAGTCATGACTTCCATAACGCCGATGGCGAGTTGATCGTTACGATCGATGTGTCGTTTTCGGCGTGGTACCGCGTACGTGGGCAAGCTGACCTGTCGGAGAGCTTCCTGCAGGGCTACGTCAACAACAGCCTTATGCGCCAGGTTATACCGTTTGTGCGCGAATTCCTCGCCAACATGACGAACCGGCTCGGAATCGAGACCTTCTATCTACCGCTGTTTGTTCGTACTGGGGCTATTGAAGCTGGGGATTCGATCGAGAACGGGCCGACAGATAAGCCCGAATAAGAGGCCGCGCAAATGGGTGGACGTTCATGGTCGGCGGGTGGGACGCTGTCCCAGCGGTAGAGGGTCCATGCCTGGCGGATGAGGCTGCAAGGACCACTAAGCTAAGGGGATTGGCGATAGCATCCGCCGGTGTGGAACCTGACGATGATCACGCCTAACACGTCGTCTACGTCTCCTCAGCGGACCCCGGCACCTCATCGCTGCCGCTCGCGTGGCCCGCTGAGGCCACTCGTCAGGGTGACGGATGGCGCCTAATGGTGCTTACGGTCGTCTGGGTGGTGCGGCTCGCAACTCCCAGACGGCGGCTACTCCGACATTTCAAGTGTTAATCACCGCGCGGCGAGCGATCAACCACATGTTGCGGCGCGTGTCTGAGACGGCCTGATGACGACCTGGCGCGAATCATGGTCGGCCGATCGTCTGGTGGAGGCCCAGGTGACGGCAGTACGGGACCAAATGACCCCCGCTTGCGGGGCACGCGTACCTGGTGCTGTTCGCCCTGGTGGCGCCGACCGCGCCGGTGGACGGCTCGACGCCGTGCCGCTTCGCCTGGCCCGCCCTGCAGGCGAGCGCGGTCGCGGCCACCGGCGCCGGCATCCGGCGCAACCGCCCGCCGACCCGCCGCGCCGACGATCTCGCCCGTCGCGCCACCCACGACCCGCTCACCGGCCTCGGCGACCGCGCGCTGCTCGCCGAGCGCGTGCCCGTGTCGCTACGCCGGCTCAGAGACCCGCACCCACCCCGCAACGGCCTGGAGACCCTGCGCCGGCACGGCCTGCCGCAGGGCACCGCCGCGCTCGAGCGCCCGCGCGCCGCCGGCGTCCGGGTGGGGGCGGCAACGGCCTGGCACCTGGCGGGGAACGAGGCGCGCAACCCCGGCTGACGACCTTTGAGGGGACCTGCCCACCCCTCATGGGAGATCAGTTGATGTTGCGCAACCTCAAGCAGTACGTCTTCGCTCCGGCGCTGGCCCTTGCCGCGACCGCCACGACCCTCGTCGTGGCCGCTGCACCGGCCGACGCCGCCGTTGTCAGCGTTCGCGTCAAGGGCCAGCTCGCCGCTCGTACCGGCGCCGCCAACTGGTTCGGCCAGACCCGGATCGTCAGGAACAAGCAGAAGGTGACCGTCACCTGCAAGGTGAGCGGCCAGTACCTGCGCGGCAACGTCCGCCGGACCGCCCAGTGGGACCGCACCGCCCTCGGCGACTTCATCTCGCACGCCTACGTCTCGGGCAATCCGAAGCTGCCGATCTGCGCCCCGCCGGCCCCGCCCGCACCGCCCGCCGCGGTCCCCGCCGGCCCGACCGGCACCATGACCAACGAGCAGTTCCTCGCCGCCTCCATCCCGGCCGCCCAGCAGAGCCAGCGCGACACCAAGGTCCCCACCTCCGTCACCCTGGCCCAGGCGATCCTGGAGTCGGGCTGGGGCCGCAGTTCGCTGTCGGCCAACGACAACAACTTCTTCGGCATGAAATGCTTCAACAACGTGCCGGGGTCCTACGCGGCGGGCTGCAAGGCGTACAGCACGCAGGAGTGCGACGCCCAGGGCACGTGCACGACGACGGTGGCGACGTTCCGCACGTATCGCGCATCGGTGGACTCGTTCCGCGACCACGGTTCGAACCTGAAGTCGCTGGCCCGATACGCGGCCGCGTTCAACTACACGAACAACCCGAACCAGTTCATCGCCGAGGTCCACAAGGGCGGCTACGCCACGGACCCGCAGTACACGACGAAGGTCATCGCCCTGATGACCAAGTACAACCTCTACCAGTACGACGTGGCCGGCTAGGCCCGCCTCTCCACCGGTACGGATTGGGAACAACCTCAGCAACGGCGGTCATGCTCGGTTCGCTCCGGGCGTGGCCGCCGTCGCGCGTTGTCCGAGCGTCGACCAGCGAGCGGGGGAATCGCAAGATGGCTGACCCTCTCAGCAACCCAGACCGCAACTTCCTGCGCCGCGCGATCGAGTTCTCCCGCCACGCGCTGGAAGACGAAGGAAAGACGCCATTCGGCGCACTGATCTTCGTGGACAACGAGATCATGGCCTTGCGAGACGCCGGGACAAGGCTCCGCGCCACCTGATGCCCGACGGCGGCGGGTGACCGCCGAGTCGTCGCCGGTGTCCTAGATGCGCCGTCACCTGCTGGGGCAGCGGATCGGACGCGTCTGGTGTGTCGGGGGTTGGTCCCAGCGGCAGTGGTGGTTCGTGTCGGTTCGCGCTGGCTGGGACCCGGTCCTGGGGGATTCCTGTACCCTCGACCGTGTTGGGGCGTTTTATCCCATGTTTGCCCCGGTTGGCCGGGGGGCGGCCGGGGACCTCACCGCCGCCGGGAGCTTTGGTGATGCATCCGTCCACGGCGATGTCCTCCCGGGCCGGACTGACAATCTGTTGACCTCACATGGGCAGCGTTCGATGAGGCCTGCCACGGCGGGGGCATCGGCGTTGTCGAGCCGTTTTGTCGTCTGCCTTTGGTCCAGGTTTCCTGCGTCAAGCACCACGACGCCGGGGCGGGGTATTGCAGTGACCCGGCGCGGTGATCGGGTGCCCCTGTATTCGGCATGTTCGTGGCCGATGACCCAGCTTCCGTCGCGTCGGGGTGGCAAGCCTCGACGCGGTGTGTGCGTGCACCATTTGACATTTCGCCGGCTGTGCGGGGCGGCGGGTCGGGCTGGATTCTGGGAGAATGAATGCATGGGGCAGTTGCAATTGTTTTGCAAGTCTGAATTGGCTGCCATGCGTGACCGGACCAGGTCGCGTCGTTATTCTGCGGCGAATGAGGAGTTCCGTCGGGAACATGCTCGGCATCGCGCGTGGGGTCTCGCTCAACGACATGCCGAGAAACTCCGCCGAATACGCGCGAGCACCCCGCCGGCAAGCGTGGCTGCCGACGGCCGGGAAGACGCAGTGAACGAACCAGCCACCCCGGCTCCCGCCACAGCCCCGGCCCCGGCCCCCGCCACGGCCCCGACCTCGGCGCCACGCACGGCCACGACCCTCGCCCCGGCCTCGGCGCCGCGCACGACCCCGGCATGGCCCAGCCACAACCCCGGCACCGCGCCGTGGCCATGGCCACGGCCACGGCGCGGCCGCCGACCAAGGCCCCAGCCAGGACCTCGGCACCGCCGGCCAAGGACAGGGCCTCGGCACGCCACCGGCGGAAACACCGCCACCGGCCCAAGCACCGCCACCGGCCGAAACACCGCCACCGGCCGAAGCGCCCGCGCAGCCCGGACCACCCCGCGATCGATGCCGGCTCGGACGACCACACCGCAGTGCCGCACCCGACGCATGGCGCCGATCAACCCGGCCCCGCCTCGCAGCGCCGGGCCGCACCCACCGCATCAGCGCCATCCCGCCGGCCCGTCGGCGCGGCGCGGGCACGCCCGCGAGAATCCGCGCCGGCCCGCCGACACGACACCGCGAAGCAATACCGGCGAGCATCAGCGCCTGCCAGCACATGAGAACTGTTCCCGGGGAAATCTCACGCACGAAATCCGTCCAGCCCTATCCCAACGGACCACCGACCAGCATTTCCCAGCGCCTCAAGAACGACGACGACGCACGAGCGCGTGCGTCGACAGGCGTGGACCCTGTACCGGTGGGACAAGCGCCCCGGCCCATGATCTTGACCTATTCGCGCGGCCTCTAAGCTCGCGTGAGTTGCTGTGGGAGGGTCTCGCGATCGCTGCACTAGGGGCCGGCAACCTGCTTGGTGGTCATTGGGTCTGGCTGACTTGTCCAGCCATAATCGTGATCGCGGCGCTTCTCGTGCGAATGGCGCTTCGTCGATAAGCGCTCACGCCTACCGGGCTGAGCAACGTGTCACGCAGGGATCGTCGATCAATTCGGCGATGTTCTCCACGCCCACCGCGACGATCGTGCTCATCGTCGCCATCGCGGGCAAGAGCTGGGCTTCGCCTACCGGTCTTAGCCGATCTCGTGATCCAAAGGGTCCAGGGCTGTTTCACGGTTGGCCGCTGATGCCGAGGCCGATCGAGGGGGCCGGGGCTCGCTTCCAGCGACCAGAGAGCCTTTGAATCAACTGGTACAGAACGTGGTTCGCAACGCGGGAGAGCCCGGGGATAGGAGTCGGCGTGGCGCGGTGGGTCTGTCCGGAGTGTGAGCGGGAGTTCGACAAGCCGCGGCAGTCGCACGTCTGCGTGCCGGGGTGCACCGTCGAGGAGACCTTCGCCGGGCGGCCCGGGTATCAGCGCGAGGCCTACGACACCATCGTCGCGTTCCTGCGCCGGCTCGGGCCCGTGCACGAGGACGCCGTCAAGGTCGGCGTGTTCCTCAAGCACGAGCGGAAGTTCGCCGAGATCCGGCCCATGGCACGCGGCCTCTCGGTGGAGCTCTACCTGCCGCGGCGCATCGACGATCCGCGCATCGCCAGGCATCTGCCGATCGGCGGCGGGCGGGTCGTCAACATCGTGCGGATCACCGCCGCGGAGCAGGTCGACGGCCGGCTGAAACAGTGGCTCGAAGAGGCCGCGGGGAGCGCGCGCCCGTGAGCTTCAGGGGTGGTGCGGCAGCAGGCAGGTGACCACGGTGCCCTGCCCGGCCGCGGGCGTGGCCCAGATCCGGCCGCCGTGGCGCTCCACGATCGTCTTGGTGATGGCCAGGCCCAGCCCGGTGCCCTGGCTCTGCCGCTCGCGGGAGCGGCTGGAGCGGAAGAACTGCTCGAAGATCTGGTCGATCTCGTCTTCCGGAATGCCCATCCCGGTGTCCGAGACGGTCAGGCGGACCTGCTCCCCCTCCAGGTCGGCGGCCAGCCGCGCGCTGCCGCCGGCCGGGGTGAACTTCAGCGCGTTGTCGAGCAGGTTGATGACCACGCGTTCGAGCTGGTCGCGGTCGCCCTCGACCACGAGGGGGCGCTCGGGCAGGTCGATCTGCAGGTGTACGTCCCGCTGCCCCCGCACCGCCTGCAGCGCCTCCAGCGCCCCGCTGACCACGGCGGCGATCGGCACCGGACCGGCGTTGATCTTCACGGCGCCGGCCTCGATGCGTGAGAGCATGAGGAGGTCCTCGATCAGGGCGAGCAGCCGGCGGGCGTTGCGCTCCACGGCCGCCAGCAGCCGGCCCTGCGGCGGGGCGACCTCGCCCGCGTCGCCGTCGACGAGCACCTCGACGTTGCCGAGGATGCTTGTGAGCGGGGTCCGCAGCTCGTGCGAGACGGTCGCCACGAGGTCGGCGCGCACCTTGTCCACCTCGCGCAGGCGGGCGGTGGCGTCGCGCTCGCGGTCCAGGGCGTGCCGCATCGCCTCGACCGTGCGCCGCTCGCGGGTGACGTCGCGGGCGACGCTGAGATACCCGCCCACCTCCCCCGACCCGTCGCGGATGACGCTCACGGTGCGCGCCACCGGCACCAGCGAGCCGTCCGCGCGCCGGTAGAGGCAGTCGCGGGCCTCGGTGTCGCCGGCCCGGGCGGGCGCGAAGACGCGCTCGGGGTCCTCGACCTCGCCGGGGGCGTGGAAGTGCGCGAGGCCGGCGGTGCCCACGACGTCGGCCGCGCGGTACCCCAGCAGCCGCTCGGCCCCGGCGTTGAACACGGTCACCGTCCCGCCCCGGTCCACGCCGATGATGGCCTGCTCGGTCGCGGCGGCGAGCACGCCGGCGAAGAGCCGCTCCGTGCGCCGGTGCTCGGTGACGTCGATGCCGGTGCAGATCAGGTGCGTGAACCGGCCGTCGTCGTCGGTGAGCCGGGCGGCGCTCCAGGCGATCCGGCGCCGGCCGCCGGGCACGATCCAGTCGCGCTCGGCGGTGTCCGGCAAGCCGTCCGCGGCCCGCTCGGCGAGCTCGGCGTCGAGCCGGTCGCGGTCGAGGGCGGACAGGCCGAGGCTGCGGTACGGCCGCCCGACCACGTCCGCGGCGGCGCGTCCGGTCAGCTCCTCGCACCGGCGGTTGAAGGCGGTGACGGTGCCGGTGGCGTCCACGACGAGGACCAGGAAGCCGGTCGAGTCGAGGATGGCCTGGTTGAAGTCGCGGTCGCGGCGCGCGGCGCGGGTGGCCTCGACGAGCCGGCGGCCGCCGGCGCGGGCGCGCCCCGTCCAGCTCTGCGCGGCGGTGGCGACGATGATGCCGATGGCGATGACGAGCACGCCGCGGCGCCACTCCGAGTGCAGGATCCGCTCGTCCCGCAGCGCGGACGGCAGGACCAGCACCACCGCCATCGCCGCCACGCCGGTCGCGGTGGCGACCCGGCCGTGGTACAGCGCGAGCCACAGCACCGGCAGCAGCGCGAGCGGGCCGTAGCCGGCCGGGCCGCCGCCGGCGCTGACGTTGAGCAGGACGACGACCCCGAAGTACCCCAGCGGCGGCACGGCCTCGAACAGCACCGGCAGGCGTTGCCAGGGAACCAGCAGGACCATCAGCAGCAGTACCGCGAGCAGCCCGGCCGCCCCGGCGAGCGCGACGGGATCGACCCCCGGCGGCACCAGGGCGATCGCGAACGCGAGCACGGTCACCGCCAGGAACGGCACGATCCGCCGCCACCGGTCGGGGCCGCTGAGCGTGGACAGCTCCGCGTCGCCGTACAACATCCGGGCTTCTCCGAAGGAAACTAGGTGTGACGAGGCCGTTCATCGGCGGTCTGGAAGCTGCCGAAGGCGGTCGCGATGGGCGGCCCGGCGATCGCGGCGTTCCCGATCTGGGTGACGAGGCCGACGTACGGCGCGTCCATGGCCGGCCCGGTGAACAGCGTCATCGCGTCCGTGAGGATCTTCGCGTGCTCGGCCCGCCGGACGCGGCCGAGTCGCCGGTGGCGGCCGGCAGGATCCGCGGGACGTCACCGCGGAGCGTGTCGTGGGCCATGCCGGCCTCGAGCGTGCCGCGGGTCAGGACACCGAGGCCCGGCGGCTGGTGAGCCCGGTCGGCGTCGAGGGCCCGGACCCCGACCGCCGGCAGCGCCGCCACGGTGACGACGGCGATCACGATGACCGCGCCGAGCCTCGCGGCGATCGATCGGTTGCGCGACCAGCTGCGCGGAGCGGCCATTGACGTGCCCTTCTCGAGGCGTCCCGCCCGGCCTATCCGCGACGGCCCGGACGTCCTGAGGAGTCGGGTTTCGCGCGGTGGCTACTTGGTTTCGGTGCGCAGCATGCGGCTGAGGGCGCGCACGGCGACGTCGCTGGGCGACGCGGCCTCGCGGTTGGCCTTCTGCAGCTCCCGGTACACCTCTTCGCGGTGGACCTGGATGCTGCGGGGCGCCTTGATGCCCAGCCGCACCACGTCACCGCGCACGTCGAGCACGGTGACGACGACGTCGTCACCGACCATCACGCTTTCACCGGGACGTCGGGTCAGGACGAGCACGAGCCGCTCCTTCGCTGGGCGATACGCGAACAGTACCCGATTTGTCGGCTCGGCCGGACGGGAAAGCCCGGCGCCACCCCGTTCAGGCGACCATCAGCTTCTGGCGGACCGGCAGGCCACTGTGGCTCAGCACCAGCTGCACCGCGCGGCGGCTGCTCTGGTCGAGCACGATCGGGGCCATCAGGTTCGCCGTGGCGTCCCCGGCGCCCGACTCACCGGCGGTGACGACGAGCAGCACGAGCAGATCGGACGCATCGGTGACACCGAGCGCGGCGAGCGTCTCGTCGTCGATGTCGGCCTCGTAATCGGGGAAGAACTGGGTCGGCGGCACCACGAGGAAGCGCAGACCCGCGGTGTCCACGGAGGTCAGCGAGTAGAGCACGCCGGCGTCGTCGAGCCGGACGAGCACGAAGCGCCGATCGTCGGGGAAACCCGGGATCGGTGCCACGAAATCGATCACCGGCAGCGTTGTGGTCTCCGGGCCTTCAACGGTCGCGACGCTCATAGATTCCTCACGATGACTGGAGCTGTTACCGCAGGAAGTCCACCAGTGACGGCTGGATGACCCTCGCGGTCGCGGCCAGGGCCGCCTGGTACGCGGTCTGCTGCAGGGACAGCTCGGTGATGGTCTTCGGCAGGTCGATGTCCTCGACGTCGGACAGCTGGGATCTCAGGTCGAGCACCCGGTTGTCCGCGGCCTGCTGCATCTGCGAAACCTGATTATATCGGGATCCAACGCCCGAAAGTCCCGTCTGCACCTGTTGCTGCGCCGTGTCGACATCGGCGAGGTCGGCCTGCAGGGCGCCAGGGTTGTTGCGCATGTTGTCGGCGATGCGCTGCAGCAGGTTGAACACGTTGCTCGAGCCCGCGCCGAACACCGAGTTCGCGTCGGTGTCGACGCGGACCGTCGCGTTGGCCCCGATGGTGCGGTTCACGGCACCGCTGTCGCCCAGGTAGTTGCCGTTGTGGTCATAGGCGAGCGAGCCCGGGGCGGTGCCGCCGAAGATCGGGCGGTTGAGGTAGGCGGTGTTGGACAGGTCGATCATCGAGCCGCGGATGTTCTCGACCTCCAGCGCGATCGCCTCGCGGGCCTGGGCGCTGCCCGCGGTGCCGCTGGACATGCCGGTGAGCACGAGCTCGCGGGCCCGGTTGAGCTGCGTCGAGGCGCTGGTGAGCGCGGTGTCGGCCTGGTTCAACCAGCCCATCCCGTCGTCGGCGTTGCGTGAGTACTGGTTGAGCGTCGCCATGTCGCTGCGGGTCTGCATGGCCACGACCGCCCCGCCGGGCTCGTCGGAGGCCTTGGTGATGAGCTTGCCGCTGGACAGCTGGTTCTGCAGGTCCTGGTTGCGCTGCAGGTTGACCTGCAGGTTGGCCAGGGTGGTCGTGGCCACCGACCGCTCGGTGACGCGGAAGCCGGGCATCCGTTCCCCTTCCCGAACTATCGCTTCATGTTGATCAGCGAGTCGAGCGTGGTGTCGATCGTGCTGACGACCTTCGCGGCCGCCTCGTACGCCCGCTGGTACAAGATCATGTTGGTCATCTCCTCGTCGAGGCTGACGCCCGACTCCGCCTGCTCGGCGGCGGTGGCGTCGTCGGAGATGACCTGCTGCGCGGTGGCGCGCCGGTTGACCGTCTGCGCTTGGATGCCGATGCCGACCACGAAGTCGCGGTACTGCGTGTCGGCGCCCTGCGGGTCCTGCGCGACGGCGGCCATCGCGTTGGCGTTGTCGCCCTGGTACGGCGTGGCGGGCGTGCTCGACGCCGCGATCTTCGCCGGGTCGGTGATCGCCACCGCGATGTCCTTGGCGCTCGCGCCGGAGAAGAACGGCCCGCCCGGCTGCGGCGTCGGGGTGCTCGACGGCGGCGTGACCGAGATGTCGTACCCCAGCTGATGCTGCGCGTTCACCGTGGTGATCAGCGTGTTGGCGATGCTGTCCAGGCCGGCCACCGCGTCCGGGATCGTCCGGGTCAGCACCTGCAGGTGCGCGGCGAGCTTGCCGGTGGTGATCCCGGCCGGGCTGGCGTTGTCGGCGTACTGCACCCGCACCGGGTTGATCCCGATCCCGTCGACGGTCGTCGAGCCGACCGCCTGCAGGTCGCGCACGATGTCCCCCTGCACCAGCAGGTTGCCGCCCAGCGCGACGTTGACCGAGCCGTCCTCGTTGAGCTGCCCGGACGCGCCGGTGAGCGCGGAGATCCGCAGCACCAGCGTGTCGCGCTGGTCGGACAGCTCGTTGGTCGGCAGGTTCCCGTTGCGGGCCAGCACGATGCGCTGGTTGAGCTCGGCGATGCCGGCCGAGGTCTGGTTGACCACGGCGATGTCCGCGGCGAGCTGCTCGCGCGTGGCGCCGAAGAGGTTGTCGAGATTCTGCCGGGTCGCGTGCATGGTGTCGGTGATGGTGCCGGCCCGCGCGAGCAGCTGCGTGCGGGCCGAGGTGTCGCCGGGGCGGTTGGCCACGTCCGACCACGCCGACCAGTAGTTCGACAGCTGCGACTGCAGCCCGGTGTCGCTGGGCTCGCCGAGGGTCTGCTCGACGTTGGCGTACGCGGCGCTCTGCGCCTGCAGGTACTCGTTCAGCCCGCGCTCGGCCCGGGTCCGGTTGGTCATGAACTCGTTGTGCAGCCGGGTGACGTCGGTGATCCGCACGCCGTCGCCGGCCCCGCGCGCGGTCGACCAGCGGGCCGGGGTGCTGAGCGCCTCGACGGGCGAGAGCTCCAGGCGCTGGCGGGAGTACCCCTCGGTGTTGGCGTTGGCGATGTTCTGCCCGGTCAGGTCCAGGGCGCGGCGCTGGGCGTAGAGGGCGGACAGCGCCGTGTTCAGGCCCGAGAAGGTGCTCATCTACATCGCCTCGTCAATCAGCCGGGTACGGGGGGCGGCCGCGACGGTCTCGCCCTTACGCCCGTACGTCTCGACGGAGCCGACGACGGCGAGCATGGTCTCCCGCGCCGCGCGCGCCCCGGTGGTGAGCAGGTCGCGGTTCGCCTCGGCGATCGCGCTCACCTCGGCGGTGATCGTCAGGAACGCCTTGCGGTGCTGGTTGAGCAGGTCGGTCCAGGGCGCCGGGGCCGCCTCCGCGAGCCGGCTCAGGCTGGGATTCGGCCCGAGCCCGAGCTCCTGGCCGATCGCCTCGACCTCGGCGGCCCGCACGACCTCGGTGCGCCGGATCTCCTCCAGCACCACCTCGACCTCCCGGGTGGCGTGCGCGAGCCAGCGCGTCCGGCCCGAGGCGAGCACGAGCTGCTCCTCCTCGAGCTTGAACAGCAGCAGCTCCAGCATCTCGCGTTCCCGCCAGAGGATGCTCGCGAGATCCGCCAGCCCCATCCGGTACCGCCTCTCCTCATCGCGACGTGATCGCCCGATAGTTCGGCACTTCGATGCCCGGCTTGAGCACAACCGGTCCGCAACTTTTCCTCACCCGGGCCCGCACCCGTGGCTGCCGAGCCTGGTTCTCGACCAACTCCTGCCACGAAGAGGTTGCCGTGACCACCACCGCCGCTGAGGCCTCCACCACCCTGACCGCCGCGGAACTGGACTCGATGGTGCGCTCGCACCTGCCCCTCGTCGGTCACCTGGTCCGCGAGATGCTCGGCCGCCTCCCGGCCCACGTCTCCCGCGAGGACCTGATCTCCGCGGGCATGGCCGCACTGGCCGGCGCCGGGCGCTCGTTCGACCCGAGCCGCGGCATCCCCTTCGGCAGCTTCGCCACCAACCGTATCCGCGGCGCCCTGCTGGACGAGCTGCGCGGCCTGGACTGGGCCAGCCGCTCGGTCCGCGCCCGGGCCCGCCGGGTCGAGACGGTGCAGCAGGAGCTGACCGGCCGCCTGGGCCGCACGCCGACCCAGCAGGAGCTCGCCGAGGCCATGGGCGTGGCGGTCGAGGAGCTCAAGACCATCGACGAGGACGTGCAGCGGGCCGTCGTGCTGTCCCTGCAGGGCTTCACCGCGGGCTCGGCCGAGGAGCTGGTCCCCGAGCGCACGGCCGGCCCGGAGGACCTGATCCTGCACCGCGAGCGGATCGGCTACCTGCACCAGGCGATCAACGCCCTCCCGGAGCGGCTGCGCCGGGTCGTCACGGCGTACTTCTTCCAGGAGCGCCCGATGAACGACATCGCCGAGGAGCTGGGCGTGACCGAGTCCCGCATCAGCCAGCTGCGCGCCGAGGCGCTGGTCCTGCTGCGCGACGGCCTCAACAATCACCTGGACCCGCAGATGCTGGCCGGCCCGATCGGCAGCGGCTGCGTGGCCCGTCGCCGCGAGGCGTACTACGCGAGCATCGCCGCCCAGGGCGACCTCAACGCCCGCCTGGCCGTCACCACGCCCCTGGGCATGCCGAAGGCGGCGTGACGAACGAGATTCCGGGCGCTGCGCACCCCGAAAACGAAATGTCGGGCACTCCGTGCCCCGACATTTCGGACTTATACCCCGGCAGGCGAAAAATCCGATAAGTCGCGGCGCGGAGCGCCCGACTTATCGCCCAAGACCCGCAGCGAGTCGCCCCGGAAGCTCCGGAGGCGACGGACGAACTCGCTGCAAAGCCGCGACCCCGAACGGAGTCGGGGGCGGCAGGAGCCAGGACGAAGGGCACGGAAGCCCGAGGCACGGACGCGGACGTCGGCACGAGGCACGGAGGCGAGCAGACCGGGCACGGAAGCCCCCCCGGGGAACGCGTGGCACGGACGCCGGAACGACGCGGGACACGGAGGTCCGCAACAGCGGCGACGCACGGATGCGGCGCTCGGCGAAGAACTGGGAGCACGTCGGCAGCGGCGCGGCACGGAGGCCGCGCCGCCGGCCGAGAACAACCTGTTCGCAACCGAACGAGACCGATTGTGTACCCGAAGTGACCGAGGCTGGATCTTGCCGGCCGGAACCGTCGCCGGCCACGAAGAACCCCTCCTGCCACGAAGAGGTCGCCGTGACCAGCACTGCCACTCCTGCGATCAGCACCGCCGGCGCCGAGCGCGAGGAGCTCGTACGCGCCCATCTCCCCCTCGTCGGGCACCTCGTGCGCGAGATGCTCGGGCGCCTGCCCGCGCACGTCTCGCGCGAGGACCTCGTGTCGGCGGGCATGGCCGCCCTCGCCGCGGCCGCGCGCTCGTTCGACCCGGCGCGGGGCATCCCGTTCGGCAGCTTCGCGACCACCCGGATCCGCGGGGCGCTGCTGGACGATCTGCGCGGCCTGGACTGGGCGAGCCGCTCGGTGCGGACCCGGGCCCGCCGGGCCGAGACCACCCGGCAGGAGCTCACCGCCCGGCTCGGGCGCACCCCCACCCAGCAGGAGCTGGCCGAGGCGCTCGGCGTGGCCGTCGCCGAGCTCGAGTCGATCGACGAGGACGTCCAGCGCGCCGTCGTACTGTCGCTGCAGGGCTTCACCGCCGGCACCGCCGAGGATCTCGTCCCCGAGCGCGCCGCCGGCCCCGAGGAGCTGATCCTGCACCGGGAGCGCATCGGATACCTCCACCACGCCGTCAACGCCCTGCCCGAGCGGCTGCGCAAGGTGGTGACCGCGTACTTCTTCCAAGAGCGCCCCATGAGCGACATCGCCGCCGAGCTCGGCGTGACCGAGTCGCGGATCAGCCAGCTGCGCACCGAGGCGCTCGTGCTGCTGCGCGACGGGCTCAACAACCACCTCGACCCGCACCTGGTGGCGGCGGCCCGCAGCGGCAACGGCTGCGTGGCCCGCCGGCGCGAGGCGTACTACGCCGGCATCGCCGCCCAGGGCGACCTCAGCGTGCGCCTGTCTATCACCAATCCGCTCGGCGTGCCCCGAACTTTCTGAAGAAAGCCTTCAGCGGCACGCTTCCGAGCCGATGTGACAAGCGAGCGGACCAGGGACGGTCCCGCGCAGCACGACCCGCATTCACGGAGGAGTCAGCATGGGTCTACGCATCAACAACAACATCGCCGCGCAGAACGCCTACCGGAACCTGTCCATCACCGACACCCAGATGAGCAAGTCGCTGGAGAAGCTGTCGTCGGGTTACCGGATCAACCGCGCGGCCGACGACGCGGCCGGCCTGTCCATCTCCGAGGGCCTGCGCTCACAGATCGGCGGCCTCAAGGTCGCCGTGCGCAACGCCCAGGACGGCATCTCGGTCGTCCAGACCGCTGAAGGTGCGCTCACCGAGACGCACTCGATCCTGCAGCGCATGCGCGACCTGTCGGTGCAGGCCTCCTCGACCGGTTCCCAGGACTCCGACGCCCGCGCCGCCGCCCAGACCGAGTTCGCGCAGCTCAACCAGGAGCTCGACCGGATCGCCTCGACCACCAGCTTCGGCGGCCAGCAGCTGCTGTCCAGCGCCGCGGCCTACACCGGCACGTTCCAGGTCGGCGCCAACGGTTCCTCGTCGGACCAGATCGCCGTCGACCTCGGCACGTCCGCGTTCGGCAGCGGCTCGACGCTGTCCGGGTTCGACTCCACCGGCCTCGGCGTCGCCTCGCTGGACCTGACCACGTCGGGTACCGCCGCGATCGCCGCGATCGACACCGCCATCAAGGGCGTCTCCACCGCCCGGGCCACCCTGGGTGCGTACCAGAACCGCTTCGAGCACACCATCAACAACCTCAACGTCGCCGTCGAGAACCTCTCGGCCTCCGAATCCCGCATCAGGGACACCGACATGGCCCAGGAGATGGTGTCCTTCACCCGCTCGCAGATCCTGACCCAGGCCGGCACCAGCATGCTGGCCCAGGCCAACCAGGCGCCGCAGAACGTGCTGTCCCTGCTGCGCTGATCACTGACCGGCTGAGGTCGGCTCCACGCTCCGGGGCCGGCCTCAGTCGCGAGAACAGGAAAATACTCGGAATCCCTTAAGCGGCACGGGTTCGTGCCGATGGGAAGAACGACCGGACCACGGATGGACCGGCTGGACCCGGCTCAAGGAGGAAGATCGTGGGTCTTCGTATCAACAACAACATCGCTGCTCAGAACGCCTACCGCAACCTGTCGGTCACGGACGGCCAGATGAGCAAGTCGCTGGAGAAGCTGTCGTCGGGTTACCGGATCAACCGCGCGGCCGACGACGCCGCGGGCCTCTCCATCAGCGAGGGTCTTCGGTCCCAGATCGGTGGTCTGAAGGTCGCGGTGCGCAACGCTCAGGACGGCATCTCGGTCGTGCAGACCGCTGAAGGTGCTCTCACCGAGACGCACTCGATCCTGCAGCGCATGCGTGACCTGTCCGTTCAGGCCTCGTCCACTGGCTCCCAGGACTCCGATGCGCGTGCGGCCGCGCAGACCGAGTTCGTGCAGCTCGGTCAGGAGCTCGACCGCATCGCCAACACCACGGCGTTCGGCGGCCAGAAGCTGCTTGACGTCAACACCACTGCCTATGTGGGCACGTTCCAGGTCGGCGCGAACGGGTCGTCTTCGGACCAGATCGCGGTTGACCTGAGCACCACCGCCTTCGGTAGCGGTTCCACGTTGACCGGGTTCGACTCGGCCGGTCTCGGCGTCGGTTCGCTGGACCTGAACAGCGCCGGCACCGCGGCCATCGACTCGATCGACATCGCCATCAAGGGTGTTTCGACGGCTCGGGCCACCCTGGGTGCTTACCAGAACCGGTTCGAGCACACCATCAACAACCTCAACGTCGCCGTCGAGAACCTCTCGTCGTCGGAGTCGCGGATCCGTGACACCGACATGGCACAGGAGATGGTGTCGTTCACCCGCTCGCAGATCCTGACCCAGGCCGGCACCAGCATGCTGGCCCAGGCCAACCAGGCGCCGCAGAACGTCCTCTCGCTGCTGCGCTAGGACTGACGGGCTCGACCTCAACCGAGGACACGACAGGGCACGGCATCCAGCCAGGGCGCCGTGCCCTGCCACATACCCCCCTGAAAACCTCAAGCGCTGACCGCGCGGTCCGATGGGACCGGAAGAAGACGCGATCTCGGCCGCGTACAACCGGCCCCCGGACTCAGGGAGGAGCGCCATGGGTCTACGGATCAACAACAACATCGCCGCGCAGAACGCCTACCGCAACCTGTCGATCACGGACAGCCAGATGAGCAAGTCGCTGGAGAAGCTGTCGTCGGGTTACCGGATCAACCGCGCCGCCGACGACGCGGCCGGCCTGTCCATCTCCGAGGGCCTGCGCTCACAGATCGGCGGCCTCAAGGTCGCCGTGCGCAACGCCCAGGACGGCATCTCCGTCGTCCAGACCGCTGAAGGTGCACTCACCGAGACGCACTCGATCCTGCAGCGCATGCGCGACCTGTCGGTGCAGGCGGCGTCCACGGGATCGCAGGACTCCGACGCCCGCTACGCGGCACAGACCGAGTTCCAGCAGCTCAACGCCGAGCTCGACCGCATCGCCAACACCACGGCGTTCGGCGGGCAGAAGCTGCTCGACACGTCCAACACCGCCTACGAGGGCACCTTCCAGGTCGGCGCGAACGGCTCGAACGCGGACCAGATCACGGTCAGCCTGGGCACCGCCGTGTTCGGCAGCCTCACCTCGGTGACCGGGTTCGACTCGGCCGGCCTCGGCGTCGGCTCGCTGGACCTGAACACCGCCGGCACGACGGCCATCGACGCGATCGACCTCGCCATCAAGGGCGTCTCGACCGCCCGGGCCACGCTCGGTGCGTACCAGAACCGCTTCGAGCACACCATCAACAACCTCAACGTCGCCGTCGAGAACCTCTCGGCCTCCGAATCCCGCATCAGGGACACCGACATGGCCCAGGAGATGGTGTCCTTCACCCGCTCGCAGATCCTGACCCAGGCCGGCACCAGCATGCTGGCCCAGGCCAACCAGGCACCACAGAACGTGCTGTCACTGCTGCGGTAAACCACCGAACCGTCCGGGGAGGGGGCACGATCTCCTCCCCGCTCGCCTTCCCACAGGAGGTACCGCATGGTCACCGGCGGAAGCGTCGACGGCCTGGTCTCGGGCCTGCAGACCTCGGCCGTCATCGCCCAGCTGATGCAGGTCGAGGCCGCGCCCCAGACGGCGCTGAAGGCCAAGGTCAGCACGCAGCAGAAGGTCGTCAGCTCCTACCAGTCCATCAACACCAAGATGAGCGGGCTGCTGAGCGCGGCGAAGGCGCTGGCCGACCCCACCGCGTGGAAGGCGGCGAGCGCGACCTCGAGCTCGGACTCGGTGCTCGCCACCACGAGCCCGACGGGCAACAACCAGAGCGGCTCGGTGACGTTCCGGGTCAAGCAACTCGCCGCGGCGGAGTCGAGGGTCTTCTCCTCCGGCTCGGTGGGCGCGACCAGCGACAGCATCACCAGCTCGTCGAGCATCTCCATCACGAACACGGCCACCGGCGAGACCAGGAACCTGTCGATCACCGACACGTCGCTCAAGGGCGTGGTCGACGCGATCAACGGCTCCAGCGATCTCGGCGTCAAGGCCTCCGCGATCCAGACCGCCCCCGGGAAGTACACCCTGCAGGTCACCTCGGCGCAGACGGGCGCCGAGTCCGCGTTCACCATCAGCGGCATCGACGGCCTGGGCGCGGACGTGGCCGCGACCGAGGGCTCCGACGCGATCCTCACCATCGGCACCACGAACGCGTTCGACATCTCCTCCTCGTCGAACACCTTCAAGGGCGTCATGGACGGCCTCACGATCACCGCCAAGGCCAGGACGGGCGACAACGACCCGCCGGTCACGGTCAACGTCGCAAGCGACACCGACGGCATCGCGAGCAAGGTCCAGGCGATGATCGACGCGGCCAACGCGGCGCTGACGGAGATCGGCACCCAGACCAAGAACTCCAGCGGCAGCGTGCCCGGCGGGGCGCTGGCCGGCAACTCCTCGATGCAGCAGCTCGCGAGCTCGATCCTGCAGACCGTCTCGGGCGGCGCCGGCTCGCTGGGCTCGCTCAAGGACGTGGGCATCGAGCTGACCCGCGACGGGCAGCTGACGTTCGACAAGACCAGGTTCACCGCGGCGCTCAACGCCGATCCGGTCAAGACGCAGTCGTACTTCAGCGCCACGACCGACACCGACAACGACGGTGTCAAGGACGGCCTGGTCGACAAGATGGTCGCGATGGCCGACAAGGCCACCCAGCTCAACACCGGCACCCTGGCCCAGCTGATCACCAGCGGCAACAACGCGATCACCGACCTCAACGACCGCATCAGCGACTGGGACGTCCGGCTGAAGGCCCGGCAGGAGACGCTGCAGAAGCAGTTCACCGCGATGGAGACCGCGCTGGGTTCGCTCAAGAACCAGTCGAGCTGGCTGGCCGGCCAGCTGTCCTCGCTGGGCTGACCCCTGACACCCGGCGTATCCGACACCCGGCCTGGAGAATGAATGACCACACAAGCACTGCGCAACCGGTACGTCGCCGACAGCGTCTCCACCGCTCCGCCGGCGCAGCTGCTGGTGATGCTGTACGACCGGCTCGTGCTCGACCTGATGATCGCCGGCCAGGCCATGGAGGCGGGCGACTCCGCCACGGGCTCGAGCCGGGTGTACCACGCCCAGGAGATCATCATGGAGCTGCGCGCGACGCTCGACACCACGGTGTGGAGCGGCGGGCCCGGGCTCGCGGCGCTGTACAGCTACATGATCAACGAACTCGTCCAGGCGAACGTGAACGGCGACCGGGCGCGCGTCGAGACCGTCCAGGGCTTCGCCGAGCAGCTGCGCGACGCGTGGCGGGAGGCGGCCGCGCAGGTGACCGCCGCCGGGCAATGACGGGCTCGTGGACGGCGGCCTGGAGCGCCGCCCTGGACGCGATGGAGCTCGAGGCCGACGCCGTCGAGCGGATGCTGCGCCACCGCGACCTGCTCGGCACCGAGCCGGAGCGGGCCGTCTTCACGCCGCCGGTGGGGATCGGCCCGCTGCCGATGGAACTGACCGAAAGAGCCCGTTTGCTGGTACAGCGGCAGCTCGACCTGTCCCGGGAACTCTCCGCCGCCATCGCCGGCAACCGTCAGCAGTTGCGCCTCGTCAACCGCGTCCAGCGGGAGAGCGGCACGGGGCAGGCGCCGCCGGTGTACCTGGACAACCGCACCTGAGTCTTGCACCCGAAAAGTTCTTGAAAAGCACCCAAAAAGTCCTTGAAAAGCACTCGAACGTGCCGATTCGGGCAGCATGACCCACATCCCGGTCTCCGTGATCATCGCCGCCGGGGGCAGCCCCGACGACTTCCACGCCTGCCTCGAGTCCCTGCGGCCCACCCTGGGCATGCGCGACGAGGTGGTCTGCGTCATGCCCGCCGACCGCCCGCAGCTGCGCGCCGAGCTGCGCGGGCAGTCCTGGCTGCGGGTCGTGGACGGCACCGGCACGCTGCCCTGGTCCGACGGCCTGGCGGCGACCCGGCACCCCGTCGTCGTCCTCCTCGACGGCGACGTCGTCCTGTCCGCCCACTGGCTGGACCCGGTGCTGGAGGCGTTCGGCGACCCGTCGGTGGTCGCGGCCGGCCCCCGCGTGCAGCACAGCTACGGCCCGCAGCAGGCCGACCCGCCCGAGGCCGCGATGGCCAGCGCCGCGGCCTTCAAGGCGTACGCCCGCGAATGGCGCACCCAGCACCGCGACGAGTTCACCGACGTCGACCGGCTCGGCCCGGTCTGCGTGGCCATCCGCCGCGACGCGCTCATGATCGCCGGGGGTCCGAGCCTCGACCTGCCCTACGACGAGCTCGCCGCCCAGGGCCGCATCGTCGTCGCGCACGCCGCCCTCGTCGCCCACGTCGCCTCGGCCGCCTGCGGCCTGCGCCAGCCCGACCCGCCGCAGGACACCCCGCTGCTCTCGGCGAGCCTGATCGTCAAGGACGAGGAGGACGTACTCCCCCGTTGCCTCGGCGCCCTGCGCGAGCTCGCCGACGAGATCGTCGTCTACGACACCGGCTCCACCGACCGCAGCGTGCAGATCGCCCGCGAGCACGGCGCCCGGGTGATCGAGGGGTACTGGAGCGACCACTTCGGCGACGCCCGCAGCCGCAGCCTGTCGCACTGCGAGGGCCGCTGGGTGCTGTGGGTGGACGCCGACGAGACCTTCACCGGCGACGCGCGAATGGTGCGGGACGCGCTGCGGTACAGCGACAACGGCGCCTTCTTCGCCACCATCGAGAACCACGAGGGCCACGAGGGCGGCGCCGGCTCGAGCACCATCTACTTCCCTCGCATGTTCCGCCGCTGCCGGGGCCGCGTCTACGGCCGCCTCCACGAGCAGGTGGTCGACCGCATCACCGGCCGCTCCCTCACCGGCTCCCTGCTGAGCGACCTGGTCCTGGACCACGTCGGCTACACGCGGCTGCGCGGCACCGTGAAGAACAAGGCGGCCCGCAACCTGCACCTGGCCCGCCTGGCCGCCGAGGACATCAGCGGCCTGACCGCGATCGGCAACCTCGCCCGCTCGCAGCTGGGCTCGGGCCACCACGGCGAGGCCATCGAGACCGCCCAGCGCGGCCTGAACGAGGCCGAGGAGCACACCCACCGCGTGCTGTTCCTGAAGATCCTGGCCGACGCGTACATCACGGTGGGGCGCCTGGCCGACGCCAACCACGCGATCGACGAGCTCCGCAAGATCGCCAACACGTCCTTCACGGTCGACGAGCACGAGGTCAAGCTCCGCTTCGCCGAGGGCGACTACCAGCGCACGCTGGAGATCATCGAGGGGTTGCCGGACTCGGGCGCCAACGACCTGCTCTACGGCGTGGGCAAGAGCCGCTTCGCCGGCCTGCACGTGAACTCGCTGAGCCGGCTGGACCGCCACCAGGAGGCCGCGTACCACCTGCGCGAGGCCCTCAAGGACGGCCAGGTCCCGATCCCGGTGGCCCGCATGGCGCAGGTCCTGGGCGCCGCCGACGGCAGCCTGGCCGAGGTCGCGGAGCTGCTGCCGAGCACGGCCGTGCGCGGCCTGCTCTTCAGCGTCGCCGAGGCCCCGCCGGAGGCGGCCGACGAGCTGCTGGAGGCGCTGTGGCGCCGCTACCCGGGCGAGGCCACGGTCCTGACCCTGGCCGCGCGGGTGGGCCGCCGCGTGCCGCTGATCCGCGCGATGGAATGGTCGGCCCGCCTGCGCCAGCACGGCTTCCCGGAGCAGTGCACCCTGCTGGCCCTGTCGGGCGACCAGCGCCGCACCCCCCGGGAACGAACCCTGGCCGCGGCCATCGCCCTGGAGATGTTCCACGACGAGGCGGCGCTGCCGCTGCTGAACGAGGCCCTGACGGACGTACCGGACGACCAGGGCGCCGGCGTCCTGGAAGAGATCCGGATCCTGGCGCCGAGGGTGTCGGCCAGCATCGAACTGGCGGACGCGTAAGGCAGCGGCGGGACCCGGACCTCCGCCGGGATCGTGTCGCGGAGGTCCGGGCCGGCTTCAGTACGCGTTCAGCGGGCGGGCGCGAGGAGCCGCCGGCGTAGGAGACCGGCCGGGTCGTCGAACCACTCGTCGTAGTGCGTGGCCGGCCCGAGCAGCTCGATCGCGGCGACGTACGCGTCCGCGTCCACCCGCCGGCCCGTCAGCAGCCCGACCATCGCCTGCAGGTACTGGTAGTCGCTGTGGTCCGGGAACTCGCGCACCATCGCCGCGACCGTCTCGGCCGCCTCGACGTCGCGCCCGAGCTCCAGCAGCGACAGCACGATCCACCGCCCCGCCGCCGCCCGCGCTCCCCCGCCGCGGCCGGACGCCTCCTCGAACCCGGCCAGCGCCGCCTCGATCCGGCCCTCGGCGAAGGCGCGCAGCGCGCCCGCGTACGGCAGGCCGGCGGGCGGCGCATCGGCCCGCGCCGGCTGGTAGGCCCGCATCACGACGCCGTCGTCCCGCCCGCCGGTCCGGCGGGCGACGACCTGCCAGCGCACGGCGCGATGGCCCTCGAACGCCGGGAACGAGACCGGCACCGCGACCGCGTCCGCGCCCATGAGCGTCGCCGCGGCCGCGTGCCGGCGCAGGCGGTCCGCAAAATCGGCGAAAGACTCGACGCCGGTGAGGTCGAAGGTCCAGCCGCCGGGCTCCGGAGGGGTCCAGGACGCGGCGGCCGTGCGGTACGCGTCCTCCAGGCGCCCCATGATGACGTCCCACGAGTAGCCGGCCGCCGTGTTCAGGCCCGCCTCGCGCAGGTGTGCGGCCAGCCGCGGGTCGTCAAGGACCCGGCGCAGCTGCGCCGCCAGGGTGTTCACGTCGCCGACGTCGGCCAGCAGCGCGTTGACGCCGTCGCGGGCGTACTCCAGCACGCCCGTGTTGCGCGTCGCCACCACCGGCGTGCCGGACGCCATCGCCTCCAGGCAGGGCAGGGAGAACGACTCGTACCGGGAGCAGCACACGTAGGCCGAGGCGCCGCGGAACAGGGCGCCGAGCGTCGCCTGGTCCGGCGAGACCACCACGCGGCCCAGCGACTGCAGCGGCGGCCGTGGCGTCACCCACACCAGGTCCAGGGCGCGCCCCTCGCCGGCCAGCGAGGACCAGACCCGCCGCATCTCGTCCATGCCCTTGAACGCGTTGCCGTCCCAGCCCACGAACAGCACGTACGGCCGGCCGACCGGCGGCACCGCGGAACCGGCGGGCGTGAAGACGCTCCGGTCGACGGCGTTGTGCACCACCGTCGCCGGCACGCCGTAGCGCTCCAGCAGCACCTCGGCGACCGTCCCGCTGACGGTGATCGTGGCGTCGGCGGCGGCCAGGTTCCGCGCGGCCACGTCGAAGACGGACCGGTCGATGTCCTCGAACAGGTGGAAGTCGCCCTGCTCGAAGTGCACGACCGGCGCGACGCCCAGGCCGCGGGCGGCCAGGACCTGGTCCCAGTACCCGCAGACGATCACGTCGCAGTCCGGGACGAGGGCGCTCAGCTCGATGCCGAACGGCACCGTCCGGAAGGCGGCCCGCAGGTCGAACCAGTCGGGGCGCGGGAAGTGGCTGAGCACCGTGACCTCGTGGCCGCGCGCGGTGAGCCGGTTCGCGTGCTCGAACAGCACCCGCGCCCCGCCGCCGACGTCGGTGCGCGGGGCGAGGTAGCACAGCCGCAGCCGGTGCGGCGGTTCGCGGCCGTCGGCGCGGGCGCCGGGCCGGGCCGCGGGCAGCTGCCGGCGGGCGGTGAACTCGACGCGCCGGGCCGCGGTGACGGCCGCCGGCAGGTCGGGGCGCAGCGTTACCGCCACGCCGGGCGCGGTGTCCTTCAGCCGCAGTCTCATCGGCGGGCCCGCCTCACAGATCGATGACGGCGAAGGGGTAGAACGCCACGCGCTCCAGGTCCTCCACGGCGATCGGCGACGGGCGGCCCTGCGCGTCGAGGACGGCGAACCGGCCGCCGCAGTCGTCGCGGACGCAGCGCAGCAGGCCGGCGAAGCGGTCGCGGTCCTCGCCGAGCATCACCGCGTTCCACTCGAAGACGATGCGGCGGATGCGGCGGGCGCGGATGAGGCCCATCATGCCGAGGAAGGCGTGGTACTCCCCGCCCTCGATGTCGATCTTCAGCAGGTCGACGACCGGGACGTCCTGGAGCGCGTCGTCGAGGCGGACCGCGGGCACCTCCACCGTGGTGATCTCGTCGACCCGGTTGGCGTTGCCGGGCCGGTGGCGGATCGAGGAGTCGCCGATCCACTTCGCCGAGGCGTTGAACGTGACCCTGGTGTTCTGCGAGTACACGGCCTCGTCGCGCACCTGCACGGCGCGCTCGGTCAGCCAGTTCACGGCGAGGTTGTCGCGCAGGATGCCGGCCGTGGTGGGGTTGGCCTCGAACGCGATGACCCGCCCGGTCTCGCCGACCCGGCGGGTGGCCAGCACCGTGAAGTACCCGATGTTCGCGCCCACGTCCACGACGGTCTGGCCGGGCTGGACCTCGGTGCTGAAGTACCTCGTCAGCGGCGGCTCGATCGCGCCCCACGTGACCAGCGACGGCATGAGGCTGTAGTCGTCGGACGGCACCACGAGCATGGCCCCGTACACCACGTCGACGAGCATGCGGTTGTTGCCGATGTACGTCCCGCGCATCCCCTGGCGCTCCGCGGCGGCGACGGGTGGCGGCGGCGCGGGAGCCGGGGTGTGGCCGGAGGCGAGCCGGAGCAGCTGCCGCGCGTTCTCGGCCGGGCTGCCGCTCATCGCCACGCGCACGGTGGCGTCCAGCGCGGCACCCTCGGGCTCGCTGTACACCACGACGTCCGGCAGTTCGCCGCCGCCGGCCAGCTGCTGCACGAGGCCCGCCATCGCGTCGCCGACCGCCGCCGTGACCTGCGCAACGCCCTTGACCACCAGCGCCAGCTCGGTCCCGGGCCGGGCCGCGGCGACCTCGATGGCACCGGCGAGCACGACCGCCGCGGACTCCACCAGATCGGGATCGACGGTGACGAGCACGCGCGCGGAGTTGGCCGGCGGCGCGACGACCTCCTCGGCAGGGGGCGAAGCGGCGGCGCCGGGCGAAGCGGTGGCGCCGGGCGAAGCGGCGGCGCCGGGGGAAGCCGCGGCGACCGGGGGCTGGGAGGTGCCGCCCGGCCAGGACTGGGTCCAGTGGCAGATCGCGTAGGCGGACGGGAAGGCCGCGCCGTCGCGGGGCGGCTCGGTCCAGTGGAACGGGAAGAACAGCTCCGGCCCGAACACGACCGGCGAGACCAGGCCGAGCGCGTCCTGCTCGGCGACGACCCGGGTCAGCAGCTCGGCGCCGGTCTGCTCGTCGCGCGGCCGGGCGGCCCGCCAGGCCAGCGAGTCCGGCATCGCGGCCAGCACCGCGGCCGGCAGCGGGTGCCCGGGCGGGCAGCCGAGGATGCCGTCGGCGATGCGGTGGCCGTCCTCGCGCACGCAGAAGACCTCGACGCCGGCCAGGAGGGGCTCGATGCCGCGGGTGCACTCGAGGTCGGCGGCGATGAAGACGCCGCCCTGGGACAGCAGCAGCTCGTACCGCAGGATATCCGTCTTCCGCGCCACCGAGCCGGCCGCGTCGAACAGCGCCTGGTGCCGCAGGGCCGGGAGGTTGTCGTCGGTCCAGAGCTTGAGCTCCCAGTCCGGGTGGTGGCGCCGCCACGACTCCCCGTAGGCGCGCTCACGCTCGGGCATCGGCCCGCCGAGCCAGATGCGGTGGAAGACCCGCGGGATCAGCAGGCGTTCGAGTACGGCCGTCAACGGAAGCTCCCCACCAGGTCGCGGACGCCCAGCAGGCGCCGCAGGGTCTCGGCGATCGGGCCGCGCGGCAGCGGCAGTGCGTGGCGGGCCGGGTCGTGGCCGTCCACCGGCGCGAACGAGGCGACCAGGTCGCAGGTGCGCCACAGGTCGTCCTCGGCGTCGCAGGCGAGCAGCTCGACCTCGACGCCGGCACCGAGGTCCCCGACGCTCGCCCGCCGCCCGGGCGGCACGCCGACCACGAGCACGGCCGCGCCCTGCGGCGCCTGCGCGATCTCCCGGGCGACGTCCGGCAGCAGCGGCGAGAGCGCGCTGACGCCGATGCGCAGCGGGCGGCCCTCCTCGCGGGCGGTGGCGCGGCGGGCGACGAGCAGCCAGCCGAGGCTCGCCTCGATGGAGCTGACCGTCACCAGGTCCTGGTGCAGGCGGTCGAGCAGGGTGCCCTTGCCGTGCGGGTCGGGCATCCGGCGCAGGTCCTCGACGGTCGCCGGGCGGCCGGCGGTCATGAGACGCAGCCGGGCGTCGGTGCGGCGGCCGGCCTTGCGGGCCGTCGCCTCATAGGTGGTGCTCCGGTACGCCGGGTACGTCCGCAGCGCCGGATGCCGCTCGGCGAGGTGGGCCCGGGCCTGCCCGACGCGTCCGGCGCGGCGCATCAGCGCGTCGGCGGAAAGGCCGATCCGCACCCGCTGCACCGCGTGGCGGTTGTGCACCACGCGCAGGCCGCGCGGCCGGCGGGACAGGCGGTAGGCGAGGTCGGCGTCCTCCGCGAAGGGCACCTCGAAGCGGGAGTCGCCCAGCACCGAGCGGCGGATGCTGCAGCGGCCGCCCCAGAACTGGTGCCAGTCGCCGATGCCGAAGTGGCGCAACCCCTCGTGGCTGCGGTAGACGGTACCGCGGAAGGCGAGCCACGCATCGACGCCGCAGGCCCGATCGGCGCTCGGGCCGGTCCAGCCGACGACCGCGTCGACGTCCTGGCCGTGCTCGGCGTAGGTGCGCAGGTGCTCGGCCAGGCATCGGGGCGCGGGCTCGTCATCGTCGTCGAGGAAGTACAGGATGTCCCCGCGGCCGGCCTCGATGCCGACGTTGCGGGCCGCGCCGGGGCCGGCGTTGGTCTCCAGCCGGATGAAGGTCAGGTCGAGGCGGTCCAGGAACGGCAGGACGACCAGCTCGGCGGACTCGGCGGAGCCGTCGTCGACGACCACGACGTGGAAGCGCTCGCGGGGCAGGGTCTGCTCGCACAGCGCGGCGAGGCAGTCGTGCAGGGCGGCCGGGCGCTCGTAGGTGGTGACGATGACGCTCAGCGTGAGGTCGGTGTCCGGCGGGTCGAGCTCGCCGGCCAGCTCGCGGTACACGTCGGCCCACCCCTTGCCGGCGCGGGGGCTTGCATGGTCCAGCACCGGGCTGCCCGGGTCGAGCCAGTCGGCCCGCAGGCCGCGGTGGTCGGCGACGCAGACGAGGTCGGCGCGGGTGAACTGGTCGGTGAGGAAGACCTGGGCGGCCTCGCCCGGCGGCGGCTGCCACCCGGCGTGGACGCTCACGACCAGCGGCAGGCCCAGCAGCCAGCAGCGCTCGGGCAGGGCGGCGTCGGCGAGCTCGCCGGCGAGGTGCACGTGGACGACGTCGACGTCGTGGCCGGCCAGCAGCTCGGCCAGCAGGCGCTCCGACGGCGTGTCGCCGAAGAACGGCGCGGGGCCGGCGACCTCCAGGACGTACTGCCGCACGCCCTGCCCCAGGCCGATCTCCCGCAGCGCGGCCGCCCCGGCGTCCCCGGCGGGTGCTGGCTCGATCGCCAGGACGTCCCAGCCGCGGGCGGCCACCTGGCGGGCGAGGGTGGCGCAGCGCCGATACGCGATGGAGTCGCGGGAGGGCAGGATGACGGCCGCACAGGGCCGGCGTGTGTTCTTACGCACACCGGCCCCATCGGCACCCGTCGGGCACCCCTGAGAAAACTCAGCGGCTCCCGACCAGCTCCCCGGCCGCGTCGCGGTCCGCCCCGGCCCGGTGCGCCGGTCGGGGCCGGCCCCGCATGAACCGCGGCGCCCACCAGTTCGCGTCGCCCAGCAGCGTCATCAGCGAGGGCAGCACGACCGCGCGGATGAGGGTCGCGTCGAGCAGGATCGCCGCGGCCAGGCCGACGCCGAGCTGCTTCATGTCGATCGTGCTCAGCGTGGCGAAGATGGCGAAGACGGCCACCATGACCACGGCCGCGCTGGTGACCACGCCGGCCGAGCCGGAGATGCCGTGCCGGACGGCCTCGCGGGTGCTCATGCCCCGGCGCACCGCCTCGCGGATCCGGCTGACCACGAAGACGTGGTAGTCCATCGAGAGGCCGAAGAGCACGACGAAGAGGAACAGCGGCAGCCAGGACACCACCGCGTCCATGGACTTGAAGCCCAGAATTCCCTCGGCCCAGGTGCCCTGGAAGATGAGCACGACCAGCCCGTACGACGCGGCCGCCGAGAGCATGTTGAGCGCGATGGACGTGAGCGCCACGACCACCGAGCGGAACGTGAACGCCATGACGACGAAGGTCAGCACGAGCACGAAGCCCATCACCAGCGGCAGCTTGTGCTTCACGTGCGAGGCGTAGTCGACGTCGGCGGCGACGAACCCGCCCACGGCGGTCTCCGCGCCCGGCACCGCGCCGAGCGTCTGCGGCACGAGCGTCCCCCGCAGCCGGGTCAGCGACTCCTTGGCCTGGTCCGAGCGGCCCTCGAACGGCGTGGCGACGTCGAGCACGGCGACCGTGCCGTCCTTGGACACCTGGATGTCCGGCTCCTGGTCCAGGGGCGCGAACAGCGGGTCGGCCGCCGCCTTCTGGGCGAGCCGGGTCAGGGCCGCCCTGGCGTTGTCGAGCTGCCCGGCGGGGACCCGCACCGCGACCGTGTGCACGGTGCCGTTGCTCGGGAACGCCTTCACCAGCCGGTCGTACGCCTGCATCGCCGGCGTGGTCCGCGGCAGGTCCTCCATGCCGGGGAAGGTCAGGCGCATGCTCAGCGCCGGCGCCGCGAGGGCCAGCAGGGCGAGCACCGAGACCGCCAGGGTGGCGGCGGGCCGGCGCAGGGCCGGGCGCAGGATGGCCGACCAGACCCTCCGCCCAGTCTGGCCCGATGTGGCTTCGCGGGAATCGGCCCGGACCAGGCGGGAGCCCTGCTCATCGGTACGGGGCCGGGTCAGGCGCCACAGCAGCGGCACGCGCGGCCGGTCGATCCAGCGGCCGAGCTTGGACAGCAGCGCGGGCAGGACGGTCAGCGAGCCGAGGACGGCGACGAGCACGACCAGGATCGAGCCGATCGCCAGGGACGAGAAGACCATGTCGCCGGCGAGGAACAGCCCGGCCATCGCGATCGTCACGGCGATGCCGGAGACGACCACGGCGTGCCCCGAGGTCTCCGCGGCGATCTCGACCGCGTCGAGGTGCTTGCGGCCGCGGGCCCGCTCCTCGCGCTCGCGGCGCAGGTAGAACAGGGAGTAGTCGACGCCGACGGCCATACCGATCAGCAGGATGACGCTGGAGGTGGTGTCGGTCGACGGCACGAGGTGTGAGGCCAGCGTGGACAGGCCGAGCGCGGCGGCGACCGAGGACAGCGCCAGCAGCACCGGCACGCCGGCGGCGATGAGCGCGCCGAAGGCCACGATGAGGATCGCGAAGGTGACGGGGAGGCTGAGGTACTCCGCCCGCTTGAAGTCCGCGCCGAGGGTGTCGTCCATCGCCTTGGAGATGGACGGCCCGCCGGTCTCCTCGACGCGCAGGTCCGGGTGGCGGGCCTGCACGTCGGCGGTCGCCTTGGTCAGCGGGGCGAGGCGGTCCGAGGCGGTGTCGGGGTCGCCCTTGAGGGTGACCCGCACCAGCAGCGCGCTCTTGTCGTGCGAGGGTAGCGGGTCGCCCACCGCGGCGACGTCCGGCAGCGCCCGCATGGCGGCGGTGACGTCGGTGGCGGCGCGCATCGCCGCGCCGGTGTCCAGCGCGCCGGAGCGCGCGGTGATCAGGACGCTCTCGGTGGCCGGGTTGTCGAAGTGACCGTCGCTGACGATGACGTCGGCCCGGCCGGACTCGCCGATCGCCGAGTCCCGGTTGGTGGCCTCGACGGTTCCCGCCATACTCCCGCCGACGAAGCACACGGCGACGAACACGACCCACAGTGCGATGGCGCGCCACGGATGCTCGGCACTCCAGCGCGCGACCCGGACGGTGGCCGGCCTGGGTCGATCAGCGCGAAGCACCGTCGAGCCAGGCTGGGCGTTGATCGGTCTCTTCTCCACGGCCACGACGCTATGGACTCGGCGCGCCCCGGACATCCGGGCTGCACCCGGCCCGCACCCGGAATCACGGACCGGGGGTTTCCCTGAGTATTCAGGACCCACTCGGCGCCACCCGCTGCAACCGACCGGCAACCGAAGAAAGCACCGTTCTGCCTCAACATCGCTGTGACGGCGCCGATGCCCCAAATGAGCAAGGATCGCTCATCCAGACCCGCCACGGACCGGCGACACACCGACGGGGGTTGGTTCGTGCTCGAGGACATCACGCAGGTCACCCTGCACGGCGCCCTGACCGGGCTGGCCAAGCGGCAACGGGTGATCGCCGACAACATCGCGAACATCAACACCCCCGGTTTCCTCGCCGGCCGGGTGGACTTCGAGGACGCGCTGCGCCTGGCGGTGCGGGCGGGTGACCCGAAGGATACCGCCATCACCACGGCCCGGTCGCTGGAGCCGACCCGGGAGGACGGCAACAACGTGAACCTCGACCACGAGGTGCTCTCCAACATCGACACCGGGCTGCGGTACCAGACGATGCTGCGCGCGACCGACGACAAGTTCGGTCTGCTGCGCACGGTGATCCGGGGCTGACCGCGATGAGCATCTTCGGCGCGATCGGCATCGCCGGCACCGGCGTGACCGTGTATCGCAAGTGGCTCGACGCGGTCTCGGACAACATCGCGAACATCAACGACGCCGTGCCGACGAGCGCGGAGGCGTTCCGCGCGCGGTACGTCCAGGCGCGGGCGGTGCGCTACGGCGAGGGCGACGGCGGCGTGGTGGTCGCCGGCACGGCGCTCGGGGATCCGAAGGGGCGGCTGGTGTACGAGCCGACCAACCCGGTCGCCGACCGCGAGGGCTACGTCAGGTACCCGGACATCGATCTCGGTTCGCAGATGACGCAACTGATCATGGCCCAGCGCGCCTACCAGGCGAACCTGACCGTCGTCGACCGCGCCAAGGACGCCTACCAGGCGGCGATCCAGGTCGGGAAGGGCTGAGGATGAGCATCGACCCCGTCACCTCCCTAGCCGGCATCTCCCCGCTCTCCTCGCTCACCCCGCTCACCGCGGCCACGAACACGTCCGACCCGGCCGCCGACCCGGCGGCCGGGGCGAACTTCGGCGGCATGGTCGCCCAGGGGCTGCAGAAGCTGCAGGACGCCCAGAACACCGCGGACAACCTCGCCGTCGAGGCGGCCACCGGCCGGCTCACCGACGTGCACGACTACATCATCGCCGCCACCGAGGCGAACCTCGCCACGAGCCTCACGGTCGCCGTGCGCAACCGGGCCCTTGACGCCTTCAACGAGATCATGAGGATGCAGGCCTGATGCGCGACCGGCTCACCGCGCTGGGAAAGCGGGGCCTCGACGGCTGGAAGTCGTTCAGCCCCGGGCAGAAGGCCGTCACGATCGCCGCGGTCCTCGCCCTGGCGATCGGCGGCTACTTCTTCGCGAGCTGGTCGGGCACGCCGCAGATGGCGCCGCTGTTCTCCAACCTCGGCGGGTCCGACGCCAGCGCCATCGTCGACAAGCTCAACACCGACGGGGTCTCCTACACGCTCTCCGACGGCGGCACGACCATCAACGTGCCCGCCGACCAGGTGTACGCGCTGCGCATCGAGATGAGCGGCGCCGGCCTGCCCGCCCAGGGCGACGCCGGCTACGCCCTGCTGGACAAGCAGGGCATCATGACCAGCGAGTTCATGCAGCAGGTGACCTACCGCCGCGCGCTTGAGGGCGAGCTCGCCAAGACCATCCACTCGATCAGCAACGTCAACTCGGCGTCGGTACACCTGGCGATCCCCGAGAAGGACGTGTTCAGCGACGACCGGCAGGCCCCGACCGCCTCGGTGCTGGTGAACACGGGCACCAAGACGCTCACGGCCGACCAGGTCACCTCGATCGTGCACCTGGTCTCCTCCAGCGTGGAGGGGCTCGAGCCCAGCGCGGTCACCGTGGTCAGCGCCGGCGGCAAGGTCCTGTCCACCAGCGACGCCGGCGGCGGCACCGGCGACGGCGGCAGCGCGGCCACCTCCGCCTATGAGCAGCGGCTACGCTCGGCGGTGCAGACGATGCTCGACACCGTGGTCGGGCCGGGGCACTCGGCGGTGAACGTGACCGCCAGCCTCAACTACGACAACACCGAGACCAAGACCCAGCGATACGTCGCCGACCCGGCGGTGCCGCCGCTGTCGGAGCAGAAGAAGTCGGAGCAGTACACCGGCGGCAACGGCGTCCCCGTCGGCGGCGTGCTCGGCCCCGACAACATCCAGGTGCCCAGCGGCACCGGCAGCGGGGGCGACGGGCAGTACCAGCAGACGACGGAGACCCGCAACAACGCGGTCGGCATGGTCACCGAGACCACGAAGAGCGCGCCCGGGCGCGTGGACAAGCTCGGCATCGCGGTGATCGTCGACAGCGCCGTGGCCAAGGTCGACCTCGCCCAGCTGCAGCAGCTGGTCTCCTCCGCGGTGGGCCTGGACGCGACCCGCGGCGACCAGATCGCGGTCTCCTCGATGGCGTTCGACACCAGCGCGGCCACCGCCGAGCAGAACGCGGCCAAGGAGGCGGCGAAGGGGCAGCAGGCGGAGGTGATGCAGCAGTACATTCAGATGGGTGCGATCGTGCTGGCCCTGCTGATCCTGCTCATCATCGCGGCCCTCGCCGGACGCAAACGGCGCAAGGCGGAGAAGCAGAAGCTCACCGAGGAACAGAGCGCCGCCCTCGAGGAGATGCAGGCCGCGATCGAGGCAGCCCGGGCCAAAATGCAGCTGGAGGGCGGCGGCGGCCCGGGCGGGACGCCGGCCCTGGAGGGCGGCGGCGCCCCGGGCGAGGAGTTCGACCGCGACGGCCGCTTCCGCGACCTCACCACGATGGTCGAGAAGCAACCCGACGAGGTGGCCCAACTGCTGCGCGGCTGGCTCGCCGACCGCCGAAGCTGAACCAACGCGACCGCAGCCGCCACCGGCCACGCGCTCGCCACACAGAAACGCGACCGCCGGTCGCCGGCCGCGCGGGTCGCCCCAGCACGCACCCACCGACCGCGCCCGGCGAAAAGGCGGAGGCGCACACGCAACCGCCACAGCGGAAGCGATATGTCGGGCGCTGGCGCGCCACGACATATCGGACTTATCACGATATACAGCGACCCTCAGAAACGGTGATCGATGTCCACGGGTGAGATGACGGGGCTGCGGAAGGCCGCCATCCTGCTCGTGCAGATGGGCAAGGACGAGGCCGCCAAGATCATGGCGCACCTGCGCGAGGCGGAGGTCGAGGAGCTCACCGCCGAGATCGTGCGGCTGGGTCAGGTCGAGGCGGACATCGCCAACGTGGTGCTCGAGGAGTTCCACGACATGGCGACCGGGCACAAGTACGTCGGCCAGGGCGGCATGGACTTCGCCCGCGACCTGCTGGAGGCCTCCCTCGGCCGGGAGCGGGCCGGCGAGATCGTGGGGCGGCTCAGCACGGTCTTCCTGGACGTGCCGTTCGGCTTCCTCGGCCAGGCCGACCCGCGCCAGCTGCTGTCCTTCCTGCAGGACGAACACCCGCAGACGATCGCCCTGGTGCTCGCCCACATGACCGCCACCCAGGCCTCGCAGATCCTCTCGGGCCTCGCCCCCGAGCTGCAGGCCGACGTGGCACACCGCATCGCGGTCATGGACCGCACCTCGCCGGACATCATCCGCCAGGTCGAGTCGACGCTCGAGCGCAAGATGTCCTCGGTCCTGCAGCCCAGCGACCTGTCCAACGTCGGCGGCCTCGAACCCCTCGTCGAGATCATCAACCGGACCGACCGGGCGACCGAGCGGCTCATCCTGGAGGGCCTCGCCGGGCGCAACCCGGAGCTGGCCGAGGAGATCCGCTCGAAGATGTTCATGTTCGAGGACATCGTGTCCCTCGACGACCGCTCGATCCAGCTGGTGCTGCGGCAGGTGGAGACCAACGACCTCGCGACCGCGCTCAAGGGCGTGCGCGAGGAGGTACGGCAGAAGGTCATGAAGAACCTCTCCGAGCGCGCCTCCGAGAACCTCGCCGACGAGATCGACATGCTCGGCCCCGTCCGGCTGCGCCAGGTCGAGGAGTCGCAGGCCAAGATCGTCCAGGCCATCCGCACGCTCGAGGAGTCCGGCCAGATCGTGATCAGCAGGGGCGAGGACGATGAGTTCGTCGGCTGAGTTCTCCCCGGCCGAGTTCCCGGCCGCCGACGTGGCCGGAGCGCCGCGGGAGTACCCTCTCGCGTTCCCGCCCCCGCCGGAGAAGCCGGCCGCCACCCCGCGCCCGGCGTTCCCGCCGCCGCCTCCCCCGCCGATGACCCCGGCGACGCGGGCGTTCCCGCCGCCCGAACGGCCCACGACGGTCCGCTACGGCGAGAACGTGCTGCGCGACGCCCGCGCGGGCGCGGCCCCGTCCGCGCGCTTCGACGTCGATCTGCGCGAGCGCGAGACGCTCCCGCCCGATCTCGTCGCGCGCTGGCGATCGGAGGCGGAGGCGGTCGGGTACGCGGCCGGCTGGGCCCAGGGCGTCCACGAGGCCCGCGTGGCGGCCGCCGCGGATGCGGACCGGGCCGCCCAGGAGGCCGCACAGCTGGCCGAGCTGCACCGCCGGCGCGTCGAGCAAGCCCTGCACGCGCTCGGGCAGGCGGCGAACGCGCTGGAGGGGCGCGCGGTGCCCGCCGCGCACGATGTCGAGGACCAGATCGTGGCGACCGCGTTCGCGATCGCCGAGGCGGTGCTGACCCGCGAGCTGGGCACCGCCGCCGAGCCGGGCCGGGACGCGCTCGCCCGGGCGCTGGCACTGGCGCCGTCGTCAAGTCCGGTGACCGTACGGCTCAACCCGGCCGACCGGCTGACGATCGGAGAGACGGAACTGGTCATGGACGGCCGCATGGTGACGCTCGTGGACGATCCGGGCCTGCAGCCGGGCGACGCGGTGGCACAGTGCGACGCCACGACCGTCGACGCCCGGCTGGGCCCCGCGCTCGACCGGGTCCGGGAGGTCCTGCAACCGTGACATCAGCGCTCCGACAGCGGCTCGCGGCCGCCGTGCAGGCCGCGCACCCGCGCGTGACCGGGCGGGTCGTCTCCATCGTCGGCCTGTCGGTCACCGTGGCCGGCGTCGAGGGCCGCGTCGGCGACCTCATGGAGATCGGCGACCCGGCCGCAAGCCCGATCGTGCCGGCCGAGGTCGTGTCCATCTCCGGCGACCGCCTCGCCTGCCTCCCCCTCGGCCCGCTGTCCGGCATCGGCGCCGGCAGCCCGGTCAGCGGCACCGGCGCCCCGCTGCGGATACCTGTCGGCCCGCAGCTGCGCGGGCGCGTCCTGGACGGGCTCGGCCGCCCGATGGACGGCGGCCCGGCGCTGACCGGCCTGCCGCACGTCTCGGTCGAGAACGACGCGCCGGTCGCGCTCGAGCGCGGACGCGTGCTGGAACCCCTCTCGCTCGGCGTCCGCGCGCTGGACACGCTGGTGCCGTGCGGCCGGGGGCAGCGGATGGGCATCTTCGCCGGCTCCGGCGTCGGGAAGTCCTCGCTGATGTCGATGATCACCCGCGGTACCGATGCGGAAATCTCCGTCATCGGACTGGTCGGCGAGCGCGGACGCGAGGTGCGCGAGTTCATCGAGAACGACCTCGGCCCCGAGGGACTCGCCCACTCGGTGGTGGTCATCGCCACCTCGGACCAGCCGCCGCTGGTACGCCTGCGGGCCGGTTTCGTCGCCACGCGCATCGCCGAGTACTTCCGCGACGGCGGCCAGGACGTCCTGCTGCTCATGGACAGCCTCACGCGTACGGCGATGGCCCAGCGCGAGGTCGGGCTCTCCGCCGGCGAACCGCCCGCCACCCGCGGGTACCCACCGAGTGTCTTCGCTCTTCTGCCCCGGCTTCTGGAACGGGCCGGGCCCGCGCCGGTCGGCAGCATCACGGGCCTCTACACCGTCCTGGTCGAGGGCGACGACCACAACGAGCCCATCGCCGACTCCGCGCGCTCCATCCTCGACGGCCACATCACGCTCGAGCGCCGCCTCGCCACCTCCGGGCACTTCCCGAGCATCGACGTGCTCGAGTCCGTCTCCCGCGTCGCAAACGCCGTCACCACCCGCGAGCAGCGCGCCAACGCCACCGCGCTGCGCCGCATGCTGGCCGCGCACCGCGACGTGCGCGAGCTGGTCGAGATCGGCGCGTACGTCACGGGCACGAACCCCGACGCCGACCGCGCGCGCGAGCTGTGGCCGCGGATCAACGACTTCCTCCGGCAGGACCTGGAGGACACCACCCCGGCGCCCCGGGCGTGGCAGATGCTCGAATCGTTACTGGCAGGTGGCTGATGGCCAAGAGCGGATTCCGGCTGGGCGCGGTGCTGCGCGCCCGCAAGGCCCAGGAAGACATGGCAAAAGCGGCAGTCGTACGCGCACGAGTCGACGCCGCCGAGGCCGAGCAGCGCGTCTCGGCCCGCCGGCACGACCTGCAGGGCCGGGCGGTGCCCTCGGCCGCGACCGCCGCGGCGTACGCGGCCACGCTGACCGCCCGGCAGGCCCTCGCGGGCGAGCTCGCCGCCGCGGTCGGCCTGCGACAGCTCGCGGACGCATCCGTCGAGGAGCGCATGAACGAGCTGACGGACGCGGCCGTGCAGCGCCGCACCATCGAGAAGCTGCAGGAGCGCCACGACGCCACGCGCAAGCGGACCGAGGCCGCCGCGCAGGAGAGGGCGGTCGACGACCTCACGACGTCGAACTCCTACCGGGAGGAGCGGCAGTGACCGTACTCGACGCCCAGTCCCGCATCACCGAGATCCGCTCGATGCTGGGCCTGCACCGTCCGACGTGGAGCGACGCCTCCGCGCACTTCCGCGACGCCCTGCAGTCCGAGGTGGACAGTGCCACCACGGCGACGCCGGCCTACGGCCGCACGACACCGGTCTCCGGCACGCAGGTCGTGGCGGCCGCGGAGAAGTACGCCGGCACGCCGTACAAGTTCGGCAGCAACGTCCCCGAGAACGGCCTGGACTGCTCCGGCCTGGTCCAGCGCGCCTACGCCGACATCGGCATCAAGCTGCCGCGCATCGCCCGCGACCAGGCGAGCTCCGGCACGCCGGTGCCGTCCCTGGCCCAGGCCCGCCCTGGCGACCTGCTCGCCTTCGGCCGCCCGGTGCACCACATCGCGATCTACGCCGGCGACGGCCGGATGGTCGTGGCCCCGCACACCGGCGAGGTGGTCAAGACGGAGCCGGTCACCGGCACGCCGACGACGATCCGCCGCATCATCCCCACGGCGACGGCGCCCGCGGTCCGCCCGGCCAACCTGTCCACCACGCAACTGCCGGAGTCCGTACCGTACGCCGAACTGTTCCAATCGACCGGCGCCCGCTACGGCCTGTCGCCCGCGCTGCTGGCCGCCGTCGCGAAGGTCGAGTCCGGCTACAACCCGAACGCGGTGAGCCGGGCCGGCGCCCAGGGCCTGATGCAGATCATGCCGGCCACGGCCCGCGGCCTGGGCGTGAACGCGCTCAACCCGGCCGAGGCCGTCGACGGCGCCGCGCGGCTGCTGTCGAAGCACCTGAAGAAGTTCGCGAACCTGGACCTGGCCCTGGCGGCGTACAACGCGGGCGGGGGTGCGGTGAGCCGGTACGGCGGCATCCCCCCGTTCCCGGAGACCCAGGCCTACGTGCCGAAGGTGAAGGCCGCCATGGCCCAACTGACGACCCGGGCCACCGCCCCTGCGACGGAGTCGGCCAGCCTGACTGGAGGTCTCCTAAAGTGATCGCCCCCACCTCGGCCACCGCCAAGACTTCCACGACTCCCGCTTCGGCAGCGGCGGCACCACTCTCCACTGTGGACGATTCGTTCGCCCGGACGCTGGCCGCCGCGGTGAACGACGCCCCGGATCACGCCGAGGCCCTGCTGGCCCGCCCCCGGTTCACCGCCGACGAGCTGCGCGAACGCCTGGCAAAGGCTACCCCCGAGCCGTACTCCCTGGCCCGCGACACGTCCCCGTTGACCGAGGCACTGCGCAACGCCACCGCGTCCCGCGGCAACCAGCCCCGCGACACGTCCATGTTCACCGCAGCCCCCCGGGACCAGGCGATCCGCGAGCGCGACCAGGCCCTCCGCGACGCCCGCGACCGGGCCGAGCAGGACGCGCTGACCCGCGACCAGGCCACCCGCGATGCCCTGGCCCGCGACCGCTCCGCCCGCGAGGCGGCGACCCGCGACGCCCGGGACCTCGCCATCCGCGACGCCCGGACCCGAGACGCGCAGGCCCGCGACCAGGCCGCCCGTGACGCCGCCCGAGATCAGGCCGCACGCGACGCCATGGCCCGCGACCAAGCCGCTCGCGACGCCGCCCGAGATCAGGCCGCACGCGACGCCGTGACCCGCAGCCAGGCCGTGCGCGACACCAACGCCCACAACCAGGCCGAACGCGATGCCGCCCGGATTCGGACCGCCCATGAATCCGCGGCCCGCGACACGCAGACCGCCACCGCCCGTGCCCTGGCCATCGAGCAGGCCCTTTCCGCAAGCATGGCGCCCCCGACCGCAGCCAGCCAACGCCCGGACACCACGACGGCCCGGCCCGGCCTTCCACCGACCACCGCGCTCTCGGCGGCCTCCTCCCCCGCCGGCAAACCCACCTCACCGCCCGCCATCGTCGACAGTGCCGCGAACGACACCACCGAACGCACACTCCGGACAGCCGCCGCCCTGGGTTCCGAGGCCGTGACTGGCCTGGAGCCACGCAACCTACCCTCCGGCACGTCGCTCATCCAGAGCACCGAATGGATCAGCGCCGACGGAACCGTACGCGTGGCCACCCGACAAATCACCGTCTCCACTACTGACCCGCAGCTCACCGCGTCCGCCACCGCCGCCCAGTCCTCCGCCGCTGTCGCCCCCGGCCCCGCAACCGATGCCGTCGCCAGTGCGGCGGATGCCGCAGGCGCCCAAGTTGCCGCAGGGACCCCGGCCCCTGCAAATCCCGGAGGTTCCGCAGGTGCCGATCCGGCCGGCCGGCCCGCCGCGGCCACGGGCACCACGCCCGGCACCCTGCCACGACCGGACACCGCCGTAAACCCGGACGGCAACGATCTCGCCAACGGCGCAACCAGCCGTTCAGCCAACGCCACGGGCACCACGAACAGCGCAACCGGCCTCGCCGGAAGCCCGCCCGGCACCTCGAACACCGCAGCCACAATCCCAGCTAGCACTCCTGGCATCGCCAACACCGCAACCGGAATCGCCGCCCGCATAGCAGTTCCCGGGCTTGGTGCAACGGTTCCCGGGCTTGGCGCAACTGGCCTCGCAAATGGCCCAACCGGGCCTGCAAACAGCGCGGCCGGAAGCGCAATCAACGCCACCGGGCTCCCCAACGGCGCAACGATGATCGCGTACGCCGCGACCGACCTGACAAACAGCCCAGCCGGAGCCACCAACAGCGCAACCGGGCTAGCTGCCAGCACGGCAGGATCCGCCAACAGCGCAACCGGACTGGCGGCGAACACGGCCGGGAACGCAAACGGCACAACCGGACTTGCCGCCAGCACGACGGGAACCGTCAACAGCCCAACCGGACTGGCGGCGAACACGGCCGGGAACGCGAACGGCACAACCAGTCTTGCCGCCAGCACGGCCGCAGCCGCCAACAGCGCGACGGTATCTGCCGCCGGAGCGATCGGAACCACGCCTGGCGCGCCCGGTTCCGCCAACGGCATTCCCGGAACGAACGCACAGGGCGGCGCAGCTGGCACCTCCGCCCCGAACACGGCGTCCAGCACCGTCCCGCAGAACTCCGTGCCCAGCGCCTTCAACACCGGCTCCGCCACGACGGACGCCATGCTCGCCGCCCAGATCGCCGCCGCCCGCAGCACGGGCGGACAGGCAGCCGGTCCCGATGGCCACAACGGCGCGTCAACCGGCTCCGGACCGCTCGCCTCGGCCGGAGGCATCACGATTCGAGGCTTCACGGCGTCGATTTCGACCGGCGAGTGGAACACCCTGAACCACGCCCCGCTCCGGCCCGGCCAACGCGGCCTACCGGCGACCAATATCTCGAACCCGGTTGGCCCGAACTCAGCCCATCCGGACCCGAACGGTCTGAGCCCGGCCCTCACAAACCCCAGTGGCCTCGCCCCCGGTGCGGCCAGTTCCAACGGCTTGGGCCTGAACGCCGCAGGCTCCAATGGCATCGGCGCAGGTACAGCCAATCCCAACGGCCTGGGACCGAACGCCACGAGCGCGAACGGGCCGAGCTTGAACACTGCCGGCACGAACGGCCCGGGCTCGACCACAAACGGCCCAGGCTCAGCCGACGCGGGCACGACCGGGCCGGCCTCAGCCGGCGCGAACGCAAACGGGCCGGACTCAATGGGCGCGGGCATGAACGGCACGAGTGGGAACGGGCCAGCCTCAATCGGCACAGGCATCAACGGCACGAGCGCGAACGGGCCAGCCTCGATCGGCACGGCCGCGAACGCGAACGGACCGGGCTTGAACGGTGTGGGCTCGAACGGGTCGGGCTCTACCGGTATGGGGGTCGGCGGATGGGGCTCAGACGTCGTGGGCGCCAACGCGTCGGGCTTGAACAGCACGGGCATTGACGGATCGGGCCTGAATGGAGCAGGTGCCAACGGGTCAGGCCTGAACCGCACGGGCATTGACGGATCGGGCCTGAATGGAGTAGATGCCAACGGCTCGGGCCTGAACATGGCAGGTGCCAACGGGTCCGGCTCGAACAGGGCAGCCGCTGGCGGGTCCGGCTCGAGCATTGACGGATCGGGCCTGAACGGAGCAGGTGTCAGCAGGTCGGGCTCGAACGGGACACGTGCCAACGGCTCGGGCCTGAACATGGCAGCCGCTAGCGGGTCCGGCTCGAACGGGACAGGCGCCAGCGGGTCCGGCTCGAACGACGACGGCACCAACGGGTCTGGCTCGAGCATCGCAGGTGCTAGCGGGTCGGGCTCGAACGGGGCAGGTCCCAACGGGTCCGGCTCGAACGTGGCCGGTGCCAGCGGGCTGGGGTCGAACGACGCCGGCCCCAACGGGTTGAGCCCCGACGGTGCGAGCGCCTACGGGTGGGGCTCGGACGGTGCGGGTCTCAACGGGCTGGGATCGGCCGTCGCTCCGGGCGGAACCGGGGCTGACGGCGCGGGCTCGAACGACGCCGGCTCCGACCGTCGTGACCCGAGCGGATCCTGGCTCGGGGACATGGGGCCGCAGGGCATCGGCCTGGGCGGCGGTGATCTGAACGGTCCGGGGCCGGGCGCCGGATTCGGCGGGCTCGGTTCGGGCGGCTCCGGCAGTCAGGGAGCCGGCGCTGACGGGAGCGGGAGCGGAAGCGGTGCGCTTGGCGCCGGGAACGCGTTCGTACTCAACGGCGCGGACGCCCTCGGACCGAACGCGTTCGCGGCCGTTGTCGCGGCGGGTGGGCTCGGCGTGAACGGGGTCTCGGCCGCCGGGGCCGGTGGGCTCGGCGCGAGCGGGGTCGGGGGCGCCGGCGTGGACCGGGGCGGCTCGACGAACGCAATCGGGACAAACGTGTTCGGCGTGGGCGGCAGCGGCGGCGCGGCGGGGATTGCCGGTGGGGCCTTGCAGAATGGTTCGTTCGGCGGGCAGCCGGGCTGGCCGAGTGTGGTGCCGCAGCTGGTGAGCGTCTTGTCGCCGTTGCGCAAGGGGCCCGACGGCGTGCATCGGATGACGCTGCGCCTGCGCCCCGACGAGCTCGGGCCGGTCAGCATCGTGGCCGAGGTGCGCGACGGGGCGATCTCCGTACGGCTGCACGCCGACCAGGAGTCGGGGCAGGCCGCACTGCTGGCCGCGCTGCCGGAGCTGCGGCAGGACCTCACCGATGCCGGGTTCGCGCAGTGTGCACTCGAACTGAACCAGCAGTCCTCCCTCGCGGGCAACGGTTCGCAACATTTCTCAGGTTGGGAGCCGCAGGGACGATCTCAACGACGAGCGCCGGAACGCGTCGAAACGGTCGTCGCGGTTGAACCGTCCGGTTCGGCCGAGGCAGCGACCGGTGACGGGCTGCTCGACGTACGGCTCTGAGCGGACAGCAAGAGCGGCTCAGGACCAGAACTGAACGGATGTACTCGGAAGCCGAGCGGATCCAGCGGACAGAACAGAACCGAAACCGGACCGAACAAGGGAGTGCTGCCATCACCGCCCCGACGCCGGTCAGTGGGAACGTCGCCGACTACGTGCCGAAGACGAGCGCACCGACCAAGAAGCAGGATTCGGACGCGCCCGCCAAGCCGGGTGGCGAGCTGGGCAAGGATGCGTTTCTCAAGCTGCTCGTCACGCAGCTCAAGTACCAGGACCCCAGCAACCCCATGAACAACACCGAGTTCCTGGCGCAGACGGCGCAGTTCACCACCGTCGAGAAGCTGACCGATCTCGCGACCGTCGAGCAGAGTCTGCTCAACGCCCAGCTGCAGCTCGGGGCCAGCAACCTCATCGGCCGAACGGTGACCTACACCGACAAGGACGGGAAGTCGCAGACCGGTGTGGTGACGTCGGCCAAGTTCGTGGGTACCACACCCTCGCTGCACGTCGGGAACGCGGACATCGCCCTCACCGACATCAAGGAGATCTCCGCCGGCGGCACGGCCGCGCAGGCCACCGCGCCCGCGCAGAACGGGCAGGTCGCCGCACCGCCGCAGACCGGCGGGGCCCAGCAGCAGAACCAGCAACAGGGCCAGCCCGCAGCGCAAGCCGGCATGCAGAACCAGCCCGCAGCGCAGACCGGCGTGCAGCCAACGCCGCAACCAGGGCCTGCGACACAGCCGGGAGTGCAAACCGGCTTGCCGCCGGTAGAGAACCCGCAGACCGCGACGAGCGCGACGAGCAAGCCCGCCGCCATGGCGTCCTGAAAGGAAACCACCCCACATGCTTCGCTCACTCTTCTCCGGCATCAGCGGCCTGCGCGCGCACCAGCAGATGATGGACGTCACCAGCAACAACATCGCCAACGTGAACACCGTGGGGTACAAGGCCGCGCAGACGGTCTTCGCCGACACGCTGAGCCAGATGATGCGCTCCGCCGGCGCGCCCCAGCCGGAGCTCGGCGGCACCAACCCGGCCCAGGTCGGCCTGGGCGTGCGCCTGGCCGCGATCAACACGAGCTTCGTGCAGGGCTCGGCCCAGACGACCGGCCGGCCCACGGACGTGATGATCTCCGGCGACGGCTTCTTCGTCGTGAACTCGGTGAACGAGCAGCTGTACACCCGGGCGGGCGCGTTCAACTTCGACGCCGAGGGCAAGCTGGTCACCCCGACGGGCGCGGCCGTGCAGGGCTGGCCCGCGGTCAACGGCGTGGTCAACAGCAACGCCCAGGTGGGCGACATCCGGCTGCCGATGGGCACCCTGATCGCCCCGACGGCGACGACCAATGTGGTCATCGCGGGTAACCTGCCGGCGAACGCGCCCGATCCCTCGACGATCACGCGGTCGATCAAGACGTACGACGTCACGGGCGCGACCGTGAACCTGGCGGAGACGTTCTCGTACACGGGTGGCACCTGGTCGGTCACGGTCTCCGACGGCACGAACAGCTCGGGCCCCACGGCGCTCACGTTCGGCTCCAACGGGCAGATCACCGGCCCGACGTTCACGGACAGCAAGGGCGCCACCAAGGTCGGCGTCTTGTACGACCCGCTGAGCACCGGCACGGGTATCGGCATCGACCTGGCGGGCCTCACGGAGTACACCGGAAACACCACGGTCCAGCCGCTCAGCCAGGACGGCGCGCCGGCCGCGACGCTGCAGTCGTTCAGCATCAACCCGGACGGTCAGCTGGTCGGCGTGTTCTCCAACGGCAACAAGCAGACCGTGGCGCAGCTCGCGCTCGCGAACTTCAACAACCCGCCCGGTCTGGAGAAGACCGGCGACTCGCTGTACCGCTTCACCGTCAACTCGGGCCTGGCGCAGATCGGCGCTCCCGGCACCGGCGGGCTCGGCACCCTGCAGAGCGGCGCGGTCGAGATGTCCAACGTCGACCTGGCCCAGGAGTTCACCAACCTGATCGTCGCGCAGCGCGGCTTCCAGGCGAACTCGAAGGTCATCAGCACCTCGGACGACGTGCTGCAGGAGCTGGTGAACCTCAAGCGGTAAGTCCTAGGAGGGCGCCGTGATTCTTCTGACCCGCCTCAACGGTCCGGTTTTCGCGCTCAACCCCGACCTCGTCGAGCGGGCCGACTGCACCCCGGACACCGTCATCACCCTCGTCGACGGCACCAAGTACCTCGTCGCCGAGTCGCTGCCGGAGCTGGTCGCGCTCGTGCGGCAGTACCGTGCCTCGGTCGTCGTCGAGGCACAGAACCTGGTCGGACAGACGCCGGACGAGCGGGCCGAGGACGCCGCCGAACGGATCAAAGAGACCAATGTCGTCCGTCTGCACCGTCGGGAGCGCTAGGTACCATGGATCCGGCAACCATCGTCGGCATCGTCCTCGCCTTCGTCGCGGTCTTCGCGGCGATGATCCTGGAGGGCGGCAGCCCCGGCTCGATTTTCCTGGTACCACCGCTGGTGCTGGTGTTCGTCGGCACCCTCGGCGCGGCCATGGCGGGCGGCATGCTCAAGGACACGATCGGGCTGATCGACTCCTTGAAGCGGGTGCTGCTGAGCAAGTCGGCGGTGTACGACACCCTCGTCGACGACATCGTCAAGCTCGCCGAGAAGGCCCGCCGCGAGGGGCTGCTGGCCCTCGAGGACGCGATGAAGGAGGTGCAGGACCCCTTCCTGAAGAAGGGCCTGCAGCTCGCGATCGACGGCACCGACTCCGAGGAGCTCGCCGCGATCCTCGAGGCCGAGGTCGAGGCCAAGAAGAAGGCGGACAAACAGGCCGCGGCGATCTTCACGGCCATGGGCGGTTACGCGCCGACGATCGGCATCATCGGTACCGTCATCGGCCTGATCCACGTGCTGGAGAACCTCAGCCAGCCGGAGAAGCTGGGCCATCTGATCGCGGGCGCGTTCGTGGCCACGCTGTGGGGCGTGCTGTCCGCCAACGTGATCTGGCTGCCGATGGGCGCCAAGATGAAACGCCTGTCCGAGATCGAGTGCGGGCAGATGGAGTTGGTCATCGCCGGCATCATCAACATCCAGGCGGGCGCCAACCCGCGCCTCGTCGCGCAGAAGCTGCGGAGTCTCCTGCCGCCCGGCGCCTCCAAGGAGAAGGAGAAGGCCGCGTAACCGCGCCACACCGCTTCGGCAACCGTCCGGCACTCACGTGTCGGGCGGTTGGCCCGATCTAACCCCCGACGGCGTTACAACGACCTGAAGGGGGCCGCCGCATGAGTGGTGGTGGACACGCGGCGAAGGCCGGCGCGCACGCCAAGCACAAGAAAGGCGGCCACGAGGAAGAGCACCACGAGAACCACGAGCGGTGGCTGGTCTCCTACGCCGACATGATGACCCTGCTCATGGTCCTGTTCATCGTGCTGTTCGCGATCTCCCAGGTCGACCAGAAAAAATTCGCCGAACTCAAGAACGGCCTCGCCGTCGGCTTCGGCGCCCCCTCCGTCGCCTTCAACGGCGGCGAAACCAACCTCCTGGAATCCTCCGACTCCAACAGCCCCATGGACCTCGCCTCCGGCATCGGCGGCACCACCTCCGACGCCACCGCCGTCCAGGACGCCGTCCAAGCCAAAGAACGCGCCCAAGCCTCCAAACGCCAAGCCGCCGCCCAGGCCGAAGTCAACAACTTCGACCAGATCAAAACCCAGATCACCAACGCCCTCACCAAACAGGGCCTCCAGGACCAGGTCCAATACTCCATCGACGAACGCGGCCTCGTCGTCACCATCGTCACCACCGGCATCGTCTTCAACGGCAACGAAGCCGCCCTCCTGCCCGCCGGCAGAACCATCATCGACGCCATCGGCCCCGCCATCGCCCCCCTACCCAACAGCATCGAAGTCGACGGCCACACCAACCAGCTCACCGGCGGCACCGGCAACTACCCCACCGGCTGGGAACTGTCCTCCGCCCGCGCCGCCGCCGTCGTACGCATGCTGCACACCAACGCCGGCATCACCGACACCCGCATGCAAGCCACCGGCTACGCCGACACCAAACCCCTCTACCCCACCACCGACCCACGCGCCCAAACCCTCAACCGCCGCGTCGAGGTCATCGTCCTGTCCAGCCTACCGGCCGACACCCGGGCACTGCTGCCCTCGGCCTCCACGAACTGAACCTGAGGAGACCGCCATGGCCAAGGACGACAAGACCACCGAACCGACCCCCACCAAAGGCGGCAAGAAGAAGCTCATCATGATCATCGCGATCGCCCTGATCGCCCTGATCGGCGGCGGCGCCGGCGGCTACATGATCTTCGCACCCAAGAAAGCCACCGCCGAACCCAAACCCACACCAGGCGTCGTCTCGGTACTGGACGCCATCACGATCAACCTCGCCGACGGACACTACCTGAAACTCAAGATGACCCTCCAGGCCACCACCGAGGCCGCCGAGCCCCCGGACGGCAGCAAGGCCCTCGACATCGCCATCGAGCTGTTCAGCAACCAGAGCCCGGACACGCTGCTGAGCACCGACGGGCGCGAGAAGGCCAAGCAGGACCTGGTCGCGAAGGTCGTCACGGCGTACACGGTCGACAAGAAGAAAGAGGTAATGGACATCTACTTCACCACCTTTGTGATTCAGTAAGGGACACCGACGCCGGGCGGGCCTGAGGGGTTTGTGAGGAAACCTTCGGGTCCGTTTCGGCCGTTTTACGTCAACCTGCACCCGAAAAGACCGATGGTAAGAGAGTGACGCAGTCAACGTCCGCGACCGGCAGCGGCCGCACGCCGGGCAAGATGCACCGGCGCGGCAACAAGAGCTCCGGTCCCGAACCGTATGACTTCCGTCGCCCGACCAAGCTGTCCCGCGAACACGTCCGCACGCTCCAGATCGCCTACGAGACCTTTGCCCGCCAGTACTCCACGCTGCTGACCTCGAGCCTGCGCGCGGTGTCGTCGATCAGCCTGGTCTCCATCGAACAGCTCACCTACGACGAGTACATCAGCGGCCTGTCGAGCCCGACGATCGTCGCGATGTTCACCCTCGACCCCCTGCCCGGTACCGCCATCCTGGAGTTCTCCCTGAGCACCGCCATGGCCTGCATCGACCACATGCTGGGCGGCCCCGGCGGCCCCCAGCCGCAGCGCGCCCTGAGCGACATCGAGACGCCACTGCTGCACAGCCTCATCGAGCGCACGCTCGGCGAGCTGCGTTACGCGTTCGAGGGCATCGTGGCGCTGCGGCCGCAGATGACGACGATCGAGTACAACCCCCAGTTCGCCCAGGCCGGGGCCGCCTCGGACCCGATGATCGTGTCGTCGTTCGAGATGAAGGTGGGTGCCGAGGAGTGCATGGCCACGATCTGCCTGCCCTTCGGGTCGATCTTCGCGAAGCTGCAGGGCGAGCGGGGCGAGGGAGTGCTGACCGAGGCGCAGCGGGCGGCGCGCGAGGCCGCGTACCGCAATGTCGTCGCCGGCCTGGAGAGCGCCCCGATCGAGGTCTCCGTGCGCTTCCAGCCGGTCCGCATGCACCCGGCCGACCTGATCGGGCTGCAGCCGGGCGACGTGGTCCCGCTGGCCCACTCGACCTCGACGCCGCTGGCCGTCGTCACCGCGGACATCACGTTCGCCTACGCCGTGCCCGGCGCACAGGGCAACCGCATGGCCTGCCTGGTGGTGCCGAGCCCCCAGCCGGGCCAAGGCCCCACCCACCGGCCCGCCCCCGCCGGACAACTCGGCATGAAGAACCGCGCTGAGGAGACCAGCCGATGACGATCGGTACCAACGAGGCCTCGCTGGCCCGGGCCGAGGCGGCCGCCCAGGCCGCCGTGGCGCTGCTGCCCGCCAGCTCCCCGCTGTCGGTCGGCGCGCCCACGCAGAACGTCGACGACGTCGCCATCGCCGGCCAGGCCGTGCGGGCCCGCTTCGCCGGGGCGGCCCAGGGCGAGGTCGCGATCATCGTCACGCGGGACCTCGTCGAGGCGCTGGCCAACTCGCCCATGGGCAGCCTGGATCTCAGCCAGGCCGTCCGCCCCGCGCTCGAGGCGGCCGCCGCCGTGCTCGGTCCCGTCGTGGTCGACCCGGGCGAGCTGCTCGAACCGCCGCAGGTGCTGGAGGAGATCGCCGGGGCCGGCGGTGTGCTCGTACCACTGATCGCCAACCCCCTCGGCGTGCAGGCCCTCGTCGGCCTCTCGGTCGCGGCCGAGGTGACCGGCGGCGACGAGGCGGAGCCGAGCCGCCCCGCGGAGCGCGGCCGCGGCGCGCCGCCCGCGTTCGACCTGCTGCACGACGTCGAGATGGAGGTCACCGCCGAGCTCGGGCGGACCCGGATGAGCGTGCGCGAGCTGCTCTCGCTGGCCCCGGGGGCGGTCATCGAGCTCGACCGCGCCGCCGGCGGCCCGGCCGACCTGCTCGTCAACGGCCGGCTCATCGCCCGCGGCGAGGTGGTCGTCATCGACGAGAACTTCGGCATCCGCATCACCGAGATCGTCGGCCCGGGCGACCGGGCGTAGCGGCGGCACGGGCGAAGAACGATGGAACTCGTACTGCGCGTTTTGTGCTCACTGTCCGTAGTGTTCGCGATACTGTGGGCGCTGATGCGGCTCGCCCGACGCCCGCTCGGCGGCCGCAGCGGAGGACCCGTCACCGTGGTGGCACGCCAGCAGCTCAGCCGGGGAGCGTCGGTCGCGGTCGTGAAGGTCGCCGACCGCGCGCTCGTGCTCGGCGTCAGCGACCAGGGCGTGTCACTGCTGGCCGACGCGGACGCCGCCCTGTTCCCCGAGCCGCAGCCGGTCGACAACCCGGTCGTCGGGCAGGCGATGAGACTGTTCCGCAAGGGTGCCGGATGAGGCGGGCCTTCGCGTTGGTACTGCTGATGCTCGCCCTGGCGCTGCTGGCGTCCCCCGGCGTGGCGGAGGCTGTGCCGACGCCCAAGCCGCCGGCTCCCCCGAGCGCGCCGGTGATCGACGGAAACCCGGACGGCACCGTCAACATCGACGTCAACGGCGTCAAGCCCAGCCAGTCGATCACCATCCTGGTCGCCCTGACACTGCTGTCCGTCGCGCCCGCCCTCCTACTCACAATGACCTCGTTCACGAAGGTCTTCGTGGTCCTGAGCATCACCCGCAACGCCCTGGGGCTGAGCAACGTCCCGCCCAACCAGGTCATCGCCGGCCTGGCGCTGTTCATCAGCCTGTTCATCATGTCGCCGGTGCTCTCCGACGTGAACAAAGACGGCGTGCAGCCCTACCTCAAGGGCGAGAAGACGCAGGCCGTGGCGTTCAAGGAGGGCTCGGCGCCGCTGCGGGACTTCATGCTCAAGCAGACGCGCAAGGACGAGATCGCCCTCTTCACCAAGATCGCGGACCGGCCCGCGCCGAAGAACAAGAACGACGTGCCGATGACGACGCTCATCCCCGCGTTCGTGCTCTCCGAACTGCGGGCCGCGTTCCTCATCGGCTTCGTCATCTACATCCCGTTCCTGGTGATCGACATGGTGGTCTCGGCCGCCCTGATGAGCCTGGGCATGATGATGCTGCCCCCGGTCACGATCGCCCTGCCCTTCAAACTGCTGCTGTTCGTGCTCGTCAACGGGTGGGGGCTGATCCTCACCGCGCTGGTGGCCAGCTACCGCAGCTGATCCGAGGTACCTCTGCCATGACCGACACGAAGATCATCGAACTCAGCCTGCAGGCGATGACGATCGCCGCCAAGCTCGGAGCCCCGATCCTGCTCACGTCGCTGATCGTCGGCTTCGCCGTCAGCCTGTTCCAGTCCGTCACCCAGATCCAGGAGAGCACGCTGAGCTTCGTGCCGAAGGCCGCCGCGATCGGCGCCGCCCTGGTCATCGCGGGCAACTGGATGCTGCACGAGATGGTGGCGTACACCCAGCAGCTCTACGCCTCGATCCCCGACCTGATCAATGGCGCTTGACCTGTCGCTCAGCACGGTCATGGCGATCCTGCTGGCCTCGATCCGCGCCGGCGTCTGGCTCGCGCTGTGCCCGCCGTTCAACAACCGCGGCACCCCGGCGACGGTCAAGGGCCTGCTGTCGATCGCGATCGCCCTGCCGCTGGCACCGAAGCTCGCCCTGCAGGTCCCGCCGGAGATGTCCACCGGCTTCCTGATCGCCAACGCGGTCGAACAGGCCGCGGTCGGCGCCGCACTGGCCTTCCTGACGATGCTGATCTTCGCCGCGACCCAGATCGCCGGCAACCTCATCGACCTGGTCGGCGGCTTCACCCTGGCCTTCGCGATGGACCCGTTCTCCCTGCAGGGCAACGCGGTCTTCGGCCGCTTCTACGGCCTCATCACGATGGCGATCATGTACGCCACCGACGCCCACCAACTGATCCTGCGCGGCTTCACCAGCTCGTTCCGGGCCATCCCCCTCAACGGCACGATGTCGATGGCCCACTTCACCCAGATCGTGACGACGGGCGCCGGCCAGATGTTCCTGGCGGGCCTGCAGATCGCGGCGCCCTTGATCGCCATCATGCTGGCCGTGGACGTCGCGCTGGGCCTGCTCACCCGAGCGGCCCCGGCCCTGAACCCGTTCTCCTTCGGCTACCCCGCCAAGATCTTCCTGACACTGTCGATCGCCGGCACGGCCATGATGCTGCTCCCCAACGCGATGGCCAACCTGACAACCCGCGCGATCAACCTGGTCCTGCAGCTGTACAACGGATAGCGCTCGATCGAGGCCGGGTCGCCCTCAGCTCCGGCCCATGGTCGCGGTCGGCGGGGCGTAGTTGTCGGCCAGATGCTGTCGAAGCGCGTCCGTGAATCCGGCAGCGTCACCGGTGCGCAGGCGCTCGACGAGTTCCTCGTGCTCGGCGACGATGTCATCGCACCGGGCGAGGAGACGGTCGCCCTTACTGAACAGCAGGAACCGCTGCCGGTCGGCGAGTCGATCGTTCAGCTCGAGCAGGATGGCGTTGCCCGCGGCTTCCACGAAGGCGCGGTGGAAGCCGATCGTCAGTTCGATGAAACGCCGGACATCGCGGGTCCGGAAGGCCTCGCGTTGCGCCGCGATCGAGTTGCGCAGCCGTTCGGCGAGCTCGTCCCGGACCTCGGGACTCGCCCGGCTCGCCCCGGTCGACTCCAGCATCAGGCGGGCATCCTCGAGATCGGCCACCGCCCGCTCGCTGAGCCCCTGCACGAGCGCGCCACGCTTGGGGTAGATGACGATCCACCCCTCGTCCTGCAGCCGGCTGAGCGCGGAGCGCACCGGCGTGCGGCTGACCCCGATCTCGGTGGCCAAGGCCTCCTCGCCCAGCATGGTGCCCGCCGGGTGGACACCGTTGAGGATGCCGTCACGGATGGCCTGATAGGCCCGTTCCGCCGCGCTTGCGCTACCGTCCAACGACTCTCTCTCCAGGTGAGGCGACGTACGCCCCACCAAGTATCCATCCGGCCCGCCGCGACGCGATCACCGGCGGGCCGCGCGGACGCGGATGAACAGCCAAGCCACGACGGCGCCGCCGATCACGATCGCGGCCACGAGAAGGTCAGGCACGCCGTCGGTGGCCCGCCGTACCCGGTCCTCGAGCGCGGCCTGGTCGGAGGCGCCGAGCATGCCGTTCAGCGCCGTGGTGCCGTCGGTGGCCAGCAGCAGGACCCCGATCGCCACGGTCAGTGCGCCGCCGACGACTCCGGTCCAGGTGTTGCTCCATCGCCCGAGGCGGATCCCCCGGGGGCGGACCAGCCCGCGCACGAACGGCAGCCGTCCCCACAGCAGGGCCAGGACCAGCAGCGGAAGGGTCATGCCGGCGGCGAAGACGAGCAGCACGATGCCGCCGTAGAGGGCGTTGCCACCGACGGCGGCGACGGTCAGCACCGCGCCGAGCAGCGGGCCGGCGCAGACCCCGGCGAGGCCGTAGATCGTGCCGAGCGCGTAGACGGAGGCCGCCGAGGTGCCCTCCGCCCCGCCGCGCGACAGGCCCGGGATCGGAACGTTGGCCAGCATGATCAGCCCGAGCATGATCACGACGACCGCCGCGACCGTGACGAACACGTACCGGTGCTGGTTGACGAACGCTCCCACCGTCCCGGCGAGCACGCCCAACGGCACGAGGGTCGTGATCAGCCCCAGGTAGAACACCGCGGTGCGGCTGATCAGCAGGCTCGCACTGGTGAAGGCGTACGAGAAGAACGCCGGGAGCAGCATCGCCGAACAGGGGCTGAGCAGGGTCAGCACGCCCCCGAGCAACGCACCGAGAAGGCCGACGTCCACGGTCAGCCGGCCTTGGCGATCGCCGCATCCAGGTACTGGCGGAACACCGAGGTCGGCTGCGCGCCGGACAGCGTGCTGTTACCGGCGACGAAGAACGGGACGGTGGTGACGCCCAACCGCTCGGCCTCGCTGTTGCCGGCCCGCGCCGCGGCGCGCAAGCCGGCGTCGTCCAGGTCCGTGGTGAACCGCTGGATGTCGGGTACGCCGGCCTTCTCGGCGAACGCGATCAGGCGTTCCCGCGGCAGATCGGGGTGCCCCTTCTCGGGAGCCTCCTTGTACACCGCGCTGAGGAACTCGAAGAACCGGCCCTGCTGTGCCGCGGCTCGCGCGGCGACGGCGCCGTTTTCGGACTGCTCCCCGAAGAACGCGACGTCGTGTACCTCGATGCGGACCTTTCCCGTTTCCACATACTCGCGCTGAAGCACGGGCAGCGTCTCGCGGTTGAACACGGCGCAGAACGGGCAGCGCATGTCGGTCCACTGCACCAGGACCACGGGCGCGTCCACGGCACCGACCGCCATCGGGTCGCTCGGCCGGCGGCGCACGAAGGCGAACTCGCCGGTTCTGGCACCGCCCGCGCTCGCCGAGGTCGACGGGGCGGCGACCGGGCCGCCCCGCCCTTCGGTGAGGTGAGCGGCCAGGACCACGCCGAGGAAGGCCACGACCGCGCCGGCCGCGACCGCGATGCGCCGGTTACGGCGCCGCTTCGCCGGCTGGATTCGGACCGATCGTTTCGAACGCTTCACGCCGCTAGGATACATGATGTATACAATACGCCGTGACCCTCACCGGATACGTCGACAACCCCGAGGCCCGGCAGGCGTTGCACCACCGGACGTTGAGCGTGGTGATGGCCTCGCAGGTGTTCAGCGGTGCCGGCCTGGCCGCCGGCGTGACCGTCGGCGCCCTGCTCGCCGAGCAGATGCTCGGCGCCGGCGCACTGTCCGGCCTGCCGGCGGCCCTGTACACCGGCGGATCCGCCGTCGCCGCCCTCACCGTCGGGCGCCTGTCGCAGCGCCTCGGCCGCCGTGCCGGCCTGAGCGCCGGATACGCGGCCGGTGCGCTCGGCGGCGCCGGCGTCGTCGCCGCCGCGGCCCTCGACAACGTCGCCCTGCTGCTGATCTCCCTGCTCGGCTACGGCGCCGGCACCGCCACCAACCTGCAGGCCCGCTACGCCGGCGCCGACCTCAGCGGGCCGAGCCGCCGGGGTCGCGCCGTCAGCTCCGTGCTCGTCACCACCTCCGTCGGCGCCGTCATCGGCCCCAACCTCGTCGCGACCACCGGCCGGATGGCCGGGCATTTCGGCCTGCCCGCCCTGGCCGGACCGTTCGCGCTGGCCACCATCGCCTACGCGGTCGCCGGCATCATGCTGTTCCTGCTGCTACGCCCGGACCCGCTCCAGGTTTCCCGCGCCCTGCGGGCCCACGCATCACCGGCCGCCGCGGCCACCGGGGCGCCGCGGGCGCGGCCGGTGTCCGCCGGCGTGACCGCCGGCGCCGCGACCATGATCCTCACCCAGCTCGTCATGGTCGCGGTGATGACCATGACCCCGGTCCACATGCGGGCCCATGGCCACGACCTGGCCGCCACCGGCCTGGTCATCTCCCTGCACATCGCCGCCATGTACCTGCCGTCGCTGGTCACCGGCATCCTCGTCGACCGCATCGGCCGCGTGCCGGTTGCCCTCGCCTCCGGTGTCACCCTGCTCGCCGCCGGCATCGTCTCGGCCATCGCCCCTGACGGCTCCGTACCACTGCTCGCCCTCGCCCTGATCCTGCTGGGCCTCGGCTGGAACCTCGGCCTCGTCTCCGGCACCGCCATGATCACCGACGCCGCGCCGGTCGAACGGCGCGCCAAGATCCAGGGCAACGTCGACCTGTGCATCGCGCTCGCCGGCGCCGGCGGGGGCATCGCCAGCGGCCTGGTCATGACCGCCACCAGCTATGCCGCCCTCGCCATCACCGGCGGCCTGCTCGCCCTCGCCGTGATCCCGTTCGTCGTCGTGCGCACCCGCCGGGCCGGGGCGTGACCGCGGACAGGTCGTGGCGCTGGACGGCACGCCGCCGGCCGATCCGTGCCTGGCCGGCCTATTCGGGAGCGGCGCCGAGGACGTTGGTGTGCAGGCCGGCCGCCGAGCCCTTCGCCTTGAGCAGCATGATGAACGCGAGCACGCGGGCGACGGCGCCGAAGAGCTCGGCCGGGATCTCGTCGCCGATCTCGCAGGCGGCGTAGAGGGCGCGGGCCAGCGGCACGTCCTGCACCATCGGCACCCGGTGCTCGGTCGCCACCTCGCGGATCTTCGCCGCGATCAGGCCGGTGCCCTTCGCCACGACGCGGGGCGCGCCCTTCTCCGGCTCGTACCGCAGCGCCACCGCGACGTGGGTCGGGTTCACCACCACGACGTCGGCCTTCGACACGTCGGCCATCATGCGACTGCGGGCCATCTGGTGCTGCCGGGCCCGGATCTGGCCCTTGACGTGCGGGTCGCCCTCGGACTTGCGGTGCTCCTCCTTGATCTCCTCCTTGGACATCCTCAGCTGCTTGTTGACCCGCCGCCGGGCCACGAAGTAGTCGGCGAACGCGAGCACGAGCCCGGTCGCGGCAGCGATCTGCACCACGCGCAGCACAGTGCCCGCGACCATGCCGATGACGGTCTGCAGCGGGATCACGTTGGCCGACAGCAGCGCCGGCACCAGGCTGCTCATCGTGTTCCACACGACCAGCGCCAGCACGAGGACCTTCGCCACCGACTTCGCCGACTCCCACACGGCCTGGCCGCCGAACGTCCTCTTCAGGCCCTTGATCGGGTTGAGCCGCTTGAAGTCCGGCTTGAAGAGCTTCGTGGCCGGCCGCAGCCCGCCCTGCACCGCGGCGGCGAGGATCGCGAACGCGAACAGCCCCACCGTGATCGGAGCGGCGATCACGATCATGTCCTTGGCCGCGGACTTCGCCAGCTGCAGGGCCACCTGGGGCTCCGGGTCGGTGAACGCCTGCGTGCCCCGCATGAACAGGGCCTGCGTACGGCTCATGATCTCGCGGGCCATCGCCGGGATGAGCAGGCTCGCCACGAGCACGCCGCCCCACGCGCCCAGGTCGGGGGTGCGGGCCCGGGTGCCCTCCCGCCGCGCCTGCCGCTTTTTCTGCTCAGTAGGCTGCTCGGTCTTCTCGCCGGCCACCGATTACCCCGCGCTCGTACCCAACGCACCCTCGATCGTCTTCATCGACCAGCCGACCGCGGACAGGTACGCCTTGGCCAACTCGCCGGACGAAACCGGCGAGGCCGCCAACGCCTGCTCGTCGGCCAGCTCATAGGCCCGGACCGTGGCCAGCACCTGCCCCAGCCGCCCGTGCCCGTCGACCAGTGCCTCGACGATCTCCAGCGCGAGCGGCAGCCGCGCGGCGATCTCCGCGATCGGCTCGGAGATGAGCTCGGCCACCCCGGCCAGCAGTCCGACGGTGAAGGCGGCCTCGCCCGAGAGCCCCAGCCGCTCGGCCACGGTCTGGCACAGGCGCGCCCGGGCCATGGTGCTGGACAGCTGCTCCTCGCTGGCCGACTCGGCGACGTCGGACACGAGCATGAGGGCGGCCCACTGCCGGATCTTCGCCGAGCCGAGCAGCACCACGGCGTCGCGCACCGAGGCCACCTTGCGCGGCAGGCCGGTGGCCGCCGAGTTGGTGGCGCGCAGCACGCGGTACGACAAGGCGGGGTCGCTCTGCACGATCGAGACGACCTTGGTCAGGTCGGCTTCCTCGGCGGTCACGGCCCCGAGCAGTTCGAGGCGGCGCAGCCGGGAGGGCGAGAGCGCGACCGCGCTGAGGACCTGCGGGCGCCCCACGGCGTACCCCTGCAGCAGCTCGAACCCGAACCGCTTGGCGAGCAGGATGTGCTCCTCGGTCTCGAGCCGCTCCGCGACGAGCTTCACGCCCGGGTACCGCCGGCACTGCTCCACGACCTCGGCCAGCTCGTCGGGCTCCCGGATCAGCAGGTCGAGCTTGACGTACGCGGCCAGCCCCAGCAGCCGCTCGTGCCCCAGCCCGAACACGAAGTCGTCGAGCGCGATCTCGTACCCCTGCTCGACGAGGCGAGCGGTCCCGGACAGCACCGCGTTGTCGATCTCGACGGTCTCGAGGATCTCCAGGATCGCGTGGTCCGGGTCGAACGGCAGCGGCAGGTCCCCGACGAGAAACTCCCGGGTCAGGTTGATGAAGCACTTGCGGCCGCCGACGAGCTGCTCCAACCCGAACTCGGTGAACGCGTTGACGATGACCTGGCTGGTCGCGTACGAGCTGCGCCGGGTGGCCTCGATGTCCTCCGCGGCCCCGCGGAAGAGCAGCTCGTAGCCCACGACGTGGCCACCCCAGTCGTAGATGGGCTGACGGCCGATGTGCACGAGCTGGGTGGAGTCGGCGCGGGAGGAGGCTGCGGCGGGCTGCACACAACAACGATCGGCACGGGGCGCCGCAACCCAAGGAAAACCCTCAGAAGTACCCGTTCAGCACCGATCAGGGGGACAACGACGAAGGTGGGAAGGAACTGCACGGGGTGCCGAAGCGGCTTTCGCAGTACATAGTGCCGATCGGCATCGTGCTGATCATCCTCATGATGGTCGTGCCGCTGCCCTCGTTCGTCCTCGACGCGCTCATCGCCGCCAACATCACCCTCGCGCTCGTCATCGTGCTCGTCAGCATGTACGTCAAGCGCGCCCTCGACTTCTCGTCGTTCCCGTCGCTGCTGCTCGTCGCGACGCTGTTCCGCCTGGCCCTGAACATCAGCGCGACCCGCCTGGTGCTGACCAACGGCTTCGCCGGTCACGTGATCGACGCGTTCGGCCACTTCGTCGTCGGCGGCTCGCTCATCGTCGGCCTGGTCATCTTCCTGATCCTGTTCATCATCCAGTTCATCGTCATCACCAAGGGCGCCGAGCGGGTCGCCGAGGTCGGGGCCCGGTTCACCCTCGACGCGATGCCCGGCAAGCAGATGGCGATCGACGCCGACCTCAACGCCGGCCTGATCGACGAGGCGACCGCGCGCAAGCGGCGCAACGAGATCACCGCCGAGGCGAGCTTCTACGGCGCGATGGACGGTGCCTCGAAGTTCGTCAAGGGCGACGCGATCGCGGCCATCATCATCACGATGGTCAACCTGATCGGTGGCTTCGCGATCGGCATGCTGCAGCGGGGGCTGTCGCCGCAGGACTCGATCTCGACGTACTCCCTGCTGTCGGTCGGCGACGGCCTGGTCTCCCAGATCCCGGCGCTGCTGCTGTCGGTGGCCACCGGCCTCATCGTCACCCGCTCGGCCAACGACGGCGACATGGGCTCGACGGTGAGCAAGCAGCTCAGCCAGCACCGCAATGCCCTGCTGATCGGCGGCGGGGCGGTGCTCGCGCTGTGCCTGGTTCCCGGCCTGCCGAAGCTGCCGTTCCTCATCTCCGGCGGCGGGGTGCTGCTCATCGCCTCGCGGCTGCCGAAGACGACCGAACCAACCCCGGAGGAGCAGGCCGCCCTGGCCGCGGCCGAGGCCGAGCCGCCCCCGCCGGACCCGACCGAGGCGCTGCTGGGCGAGATGCGCGTCGACCCGCTGGAGCTGGCGCTCGCCCCGGACCTCGTCGACCTGGTCGAGGCCAGCGGCGGCGACCTGCTGGAGCGGGTGCGCGCCCTGCGCCGTAAGGTCGCCCTGGAGCTGGGCATCGTGATGCCGCCCGTGCGCACGCGCGACGACCTGGACCTGCCCCTTTCGACGTACGTCGTGCGGATCAGCGGCGTCGAGGTCGGCCGCGGCCAGGCCCCGCCCGGCACCGTCCTGGCCATCGGCGACGGCCTGGACTTCCTGCCCGGCCGCGCGGGCGTCGAGCCGGTCTTCGGCCTGGCCGGCAAGTGGGTCCCGGCCGAGCTGCGCCACCAGGCCGACCTCACCGGCGCCACGGTCGTCGACCGCGCGTCGGTCATCATCACGCACCTGGCCGAGATCGTCCGCGTCCACGCCAGCCGCCTGCTCGGCCGCGAGGACGTGCGGGCGCTCGCCGAGGTCGTCAAGCGCACCCACCCGGTCGTCGTGGAGGAGCTCACCCCGGCGGCGCTCAGCCTCGGCCAGGTCCAGCAGGTCCTGCAGGCGATGCTCGACGAGGGCGTGCCGATCCGCGACCTGGTGCGCATCTTCGAGTCGCTGTCGCTGCAGGCGAAGCAGTCCACCGATCCCGACGCGCTGCTGGAGGCGGCCCGCGCCTCCCTCGGCCCCGCGATCGCGAACCGTTATTCCCACGACGGCACGCTCACCGCCATCACGCTGGAGCCGAGGCTGGAACAGCAGCTGCTGGAATCGATGCGCCCGACCGACAACGGACTGCAGCTGCTCATCGACACCGGTCGCGCGGAATCGATGCTCGCCGACCTCACGCGCCTCACCGAACAGGGCGAGGAACACGGCGTGAGCCCGGTGCTGGTCTGCTCGCCACAACTGCGCAACGCATTGCGGCGCCTGGTGCAGATGGCGCTTCCGCGTTTGCCGGTTTTGTCGTACTCAGAGATCGCCGGGAGTACGCTGCGAATTGAGACTATTGGGGTGGTGAACGGTGCCTACCCGGTTGCTGCTTGAGGGTCGTGACCTCGATGAACTGCTCGCGCAGGTGCGCGACGAGCACGGTCCCGACGCTGTCATCATCTCGGCCGAAAAGGTCCGGGCCGGCGGTGTCGGCGGCCTTTTCGGCACCCAAAAATATGAGCTGACGGTCGAGATTCCGGACGCCGTATCCCCCGCTGAGAACACTGAACCACCGCCACCCCAGGCCGACCAAGCCGACACGCCGAAACGCCAGATCACGATCGAAGATCTGGCCGCGTTGGCCGACGAGGCGGAGCGCCGCGGCGAAAACCCCACGGCGGCGTCGGCCTTCGCCGACCTGCTCGCGGAGGCCGCACAACAAGAACAGAAAACCGCCGCAGCCGTACGCCCAGAGCGCCCCACAACCGCCGCCGACGCCCTGCACCATCTCCTGGGCACCAACAATTCGGCCCCGAAAGATTTCAATTCCGAGCCACCCTCGGTCCGCCCAATCCGCCCCGGCGCCGACCAGCCAGTGGCCAAACTAGGCCAACGCCAGCCCCCACCACCAGCCGCAGCCCAGGCCGCAGCCGCGTCATCCCCACCCCCCACCGCCGAACGCACCCCAGCCACCGCCGCACACACCACGGCTCCTCAGCCCCCAGCCAGCACCCCCGCACGCCCCGTAGCCGCCGCACCTCCATCCAGCGTCCCGGCCACCGCCGCACGCACTGCAGCTGCCCCGCCTCCAGCCGGCACCCCAGCCACCGCCACGCGCACCCCGGCAACCCCACCACCAACCGACGTCCCAACCACCGCCGCACGCACCGCAGCCGCCCCACCAGCCACCGTCGGCCCGGGCACCGTGTCGTCGGCCGCCTCCCGAGCGGCTGCCGCCGCATCGACCGCCGCCTCGGTGGCCGCTTCCCGAGCAGCTGCCGCCGCGCAGGCCGCCGGCTCTTCCGGCACCGGCTCCCCGGGCCCCACCAGAACCACCGCGCTCCGGGCCTCGACCCCGCCCCCGGCCAAGGCCGAATCGTCCGCAACGACCGCGCTCTCGTCACCGCCCGCCGCCAAGCCCCCGGCGAAGACCGGAGCCAAGTCTCCCGCGTCGATCCGGCCCGCCACCGAGAAGCCGCCGACCCCGGCCGCCGAGCCGGCGTTCCCTGCCATGCCGACGTCAGCACCGGCGGGCTGGACCCCGGCCAACCCGCCGACCATCCGCTCGGCGACCCCGAAGCCTCCATCGCCACCCGAGCCACCGGCCGGCGACGTGGACTGGAGCCGGCTGGAGGCCCAGGACTGGGACGTACCGTCCGGCTCCGAGTGGTCCCCGCCGCCCCGAGCCGAAGACGGCTGGTCTCCGGAGGACGCCTGGGCCGAGGCCCAGCGCTGGGCCGCCCGCGCCGCCACCGCAGAGACATGGCCGTCGGACCACCCGCGGGCCGCGCAACGGGGTGCACTCCCCGGTTCGCCACACGAGACGACCTCACCATCGACGGACGTCAAAGAGTCGGCCGAATCCTCGCCATCGGCGACTCCAACCGCATGGCCTCCGCCGCCCGCACCCCCGTTCCCCGCGACGACCAAATACGCCGCCGAAAACCCACCGCCGCCCCCGTTCGCTACGGCGTCGAGATTCGCCGCCGAAAACCCACCGCCAGCGCTTCCGTTCACTGCGGCAGCCCAATCGACGGCGTCCCAGTTCACCGCAGCGGCCCCGCCACCGGCGTCGCCCTTCACTGGGGCAGTCCAGCGTTCGGCCTCCCCTTTCACCACCGACAACCCGCCTTCCGCGTCCCCACTCACCAGGACGGCCCAGTCGGCCTCCCCGTTCACCGGCGACAACCCGCCTTCCGCGTCCCCGTTCACCAGGGCAGCCCGGTCGGCATTCCCGTTCGCCGCGGCAGCCCCGCCACCAGTGTCCCCGTTCAACGCGGCACACCCGTTCACCAAGCAGAACCAGCCGGCGGCACACCCATACGCCACGCAGAACCAGGCAACGGCCCACCCGTTTGCCATGGAGAACCAGGCGGCGGCACACCCGTACGCCGGGGCTGGCGTGCGGCTGGGGGCGCCATTGTCGGCGGCTGCCTGGGGGCAGCGGACCGTCGTCGGCTGGGGGCCGCCGCCGCCCGCCGGTGTCCCGATGCCCACCGGCGAAGCCCTGCGCCGCGCCTCTGCCCAGCCAGGCCGCGGCCGGCGGGGACGAACCGGGTCCCCGCGCGGCTTCGAGGCCGCGCCGGCCTCGCACGACGGGGCGCACGGCGCGGTCCGGGCAGCGTCGCCCGGGCGGCTGGGCGGGGCGTTCCCGCGAGGGCCGGTGCCCCCGCCACCGGCGTGGGCCGGCGGGGCGTGGTGGACCACCGGCCCGCCCGGACCCGGCGAATCGCCGTACGTGCCCGCCGATCCCGCGCCACCAGGACCTAACCGTTGCGAGCCGGCCCAGTTCCGGCCGACCGATTCCCCGCAGGAGTCCCAGATGCCCGTTGAAGCGACCGCCACGGTGGAGAAGCCGCGTACCCCTCCCGCGAGCGAACGCCTCGCCGGCGCGTACGCGCACCAAGCGGCCATGGCCGAAATGGCCGCCGCCGAGCGGCAGGACCGCTCCGGAGGGGCGGAGCCGGACCACGCGCCGGCCGCGCCCGGTCTGTCGATCAAGCTGCAGTCGCTCGGCGTGCCCACGGACATCGCGGTCCGGGCCAGCGACGGCGACACCTACGGCTCGATCGTCGAGGCCTTCACCGCGCTGCCCGTCGCCGAGCCGGCCCCGGACGCCCCGGGCGAGACGCTGATCGTGGTCGGCGAGTCGACGCACGCGGTCGAGGTGGCGCGGTACGTCGCCGAGGCGCAGCGCCTCGACGCGGACCAGATCCTGTTCGCCGGGCGCAACGCCGCGGCCGCGGGCGTCGACGGGAAGCGGCGGATCACCGGGCCGCACGACGCGCGCCTGTGGGCCAAGAAGCTGCGCAAGTCCGACGCGCCGAGCGTGGTCGCGGTCGAGGCGGCGCTGGACGAGGTGAGCTGGGCGGCGGCGATCGTCGAGGCCGTACGCCCGGTCGCGGTCTGGGTCGTCGTCGACGCCAGCCGCAAGACCTCGGACGTCGCGCACCACCTGCAGGGCCTGCGCCGCGTGGACGCGATCTGCCTGCGGGGCACGGGCTCCAGCGGCGACCCGGCGAGCCCGCTGTCGCTGCGGGTGCCGGTGGCGCTGCTCGACGGCCGCCCGTCGACCCCGTTCCAGTGGGCCGCGATGCTCTGCGAGCGGCTGAGCCTGGTGGGTGGCTGAGATGCTGGGGATGGCGCGGTTCTCGACGCTGTTCCTGGCGTTGCTGATCGCGTCCCCGGCGCTCTACGCCGGGTTCGTCACCCACGAACTGCCCGTCCGGACCGCGCTGCTGCGCCTGCTCATCGCGGTCCCGGTGGCCGCGATCATGCTGGCCGTCCTTCGCATGATCACACGGGGGTACGGCAAGAAGCCCGACGAACCCGCCCGGCGCCGGGCCTCGGGCGAGGGCGAGGAGGCGCAGGACGGCGAGGAGCCGCTGCGCGCCGAGGCGGTGGCCGGTGAGCCCTTCCCCCAGCGACGGGCCGGCGACACCTGAGACCGCCAGGCGCAGCGGGTCTCAGATGTCGTTGGACGACCGGGTGCGCAGCCCGTATCGGCTCGCGACCACGTTCCACACGCCCAGGAAGCGGCCCTTGGCGTCGCTGGCGTTCTTGGACTGCCGCTGCGCCTCGTCGTAGTCGCTCTGCCCGCCGCCGGAGCACCCGCTGGCCTGCTGCGCCTGCCCCCACGGCACGAAGCTGCGGTCGGCGGCCAGCGAGAAGCCCAGCGACTCCTTGAGCGTCGCGCGCACCTGCTCGCCCTCGGGGATCGCCGAGAGGTCGAACCGGCTCACGCTGTCGATCTGCGACTGCCGCTCGGTCCCGACGGTCTGCATGTCGGCGACGGCCTTGTCGATCAGCGTGCACTTGTTCACGAGGTCGATCGCGGCGTTGAGCTTCGTGCGGCTGGAGATGCTCGCGTCCAGCAGTGCGTCGACGGCCGCCGCCTGCGCCTTGGGATCGGCGCCGGCCGCCCCCGCCGTCGCGGTCGCGGTGGCGTCCGCCGGCTTGCCCGAGGTCGCATCCGGCCCCGGCCCGCCGTCCCGGCCACCCCTCGCCGCCGCCGTCGGGCCCGCGGCGGGCGAGCCGTTCCCGGTCAGCTTCACCACGGCGATGACCGTGCTGGCGATGACCAGGACGACCACGATGACCGTCAGCGGCAGCAGCACCCGCGACCGGTTCGGCTTCAGCGGCTGGTAGTACCCGGGCTGCGGCGACCCGGAGATCGGCGTGACCGAGATCGGCGTCGGCGAGACCGGCACCCCGCCCGGGTAGGGCGCGCCCGACACCGGCGGCAGCTGCGGCCCGCCGGTCGGATACTGCGGATACGGCCCGGGCGGATACTGCACCGGCGGGCCCATCGGCGGCGCGACCGGCGGAGGCGGCATGACCGGCTGGCCCGGCATGACCGGCTGGCCCGGCATGACCCCCGGGCCCGACATCGGGTTCACCTCGTACGCCACCGGCGAGCCCGGGTATACGCCCGCCGCGGGCGGCAACGAGTGGCCACACTGCGAGCACTGCGTCGCGGCGGGGTCGTTGCCCGGATAGAAACAGGTCGGGCAGGGCATGCGGCAGAGCGTATCGACCGGCGGCAACCGCGGGAAACCCGCCATGCCGTCCCGCATCGACGGCTTCCGGCCGGTCCTGTCCCCCGGGCGGGCGATCCCGGCCCGACGGACGGCCGGACGGCTCCGCCACATCGCCGCCCCGGACAGCGTGGCACAGCCGCGCCACGCGGGCGAGGCGATGCGGGTGGGCGCTCGCGGTGGCAGGCTCGGGTTCATGGATGGCGATGGCGACCGGTACGACGTCGTGGTGGTCGGGGCGGGGCCGGCCGGCGCCGCGGCCGCGCTGGCCGCCCGGCGCGCCGGGGCCGGCGTGCTGCTGCTGGACAAGGCCCGGTTCCCGCGCGACAAGGCGTGCGGCGACGGGATCGCGCCCCACGCACTGGACGTCGCCGCCGGGCTGGGCGTCGCCGATCTCCGCACGGGGTACGCCCCGGTGCCCGCCCTCCGCCTCGTCGGCCCCGGCGGCGGGGCGGTGGCGCGAGGGCACGCCCGCCCGGCGTACACGATCCCGCGTCTGGTCTTCGACCATCGCCTCGTCGAGGCCGCCGTGGGCGCGGGCGCCGTGCTGCGCCACCACCATGTCCGGCGCGTCGAGGACCGGGGCGACCACGTCGTGCTCGACGGCGAGATCCGGGCGGGCGCCGTCGTCGGCGCCGACGGGGCGTACTCCCTCGTCCGCAAGGCCCTGGGCCACGCCCCCAACGGCCCGGGTCACCTGGCGCTGGCGATCCGCGGCTACGCGAACGCCCCGGATCTCGCCCCGGAGCAGCGGATCGTCACGACGGAGTCGGGCTGGCCCGCGTACGCCTGGGCGTTCCCGATCGGCGACGGCCGCGCCAACATCGGCTACGGCGAGGTCCTACGCGGCCCGGCCCTGACCCGCGCCCGCCTGCTCGACCGCCTCGCCGAGCTGCTGCCGGACGTGGACACGGCCGCGGCCACGGACCTGCGCGCCCACCACCTGCCGCTGTCCACGCACCGCCCGCCCCCGGGGCACGGCCGCCTCCTGCTGGCCGGCGACGCCCTGTCGCTGATCAACCCGTTCACCGGCGAGGGCATCTTCTACGCGGTCCTGTCCGGTGCCCTGGCGGGAGCGGCCGCCGCCCACCGGGAGGACCCGGCCCGCCGCTACCGGGCGGCCCTGCGCACCCGCCTGGGCGCTCACCTGCGCCACTCGCGGGTCGCGGCGGGCCTGAGCCAGCGGCGGTGGATCGTCGACGCGGCCGTCCGGGCCGCCGAGCGCGACCAGCGGGTCTTCGACGACCTGATCGAGCTGGGCCTGGGCGACGGCCGCCTGACGGCGCACACCCTGGCCGCCGTCGCCCGCGCGACGCTGCGATACAAGGCATAAATCCGGAAAAGTCAGGCACCGTCCAGATTGGACACCATCGCGGCCAGAGTCCGGACGGTCGTGAGGTACGCGTCGTCGCCCACCCCCGCCGTGGACCGCCGCCGGATCACGGCCACCGAGGCGGCGATGGACGCCCGCGCCGCCTCGCCGTCCGCGGTGACGGAACCGTCCGGCCGCAGCCAGCCCCGGGCGGCCAGCGTCGCGACCACCTCGGCATAGGACCGCTCCCCCGGCCCCCAGAACGGATCGTCCGGGCCGAGCCCGTTGAGGACCTGCCAGTCCCGCCGCGTGACGTCGTGACCCGCCAGGGCCGCGGCGAAGGTCGCCTCCAGCCGCCGGTCCAGCTCGCGCAGCCAGTACCCGATGGGACGCTCTTCCGGGCGCATGACACACTCCAAGTACATATCGAGAGAATGTAGATAACAAAAATTATGCACTTCGAGGACGAGCACGACAAGGTGCTGGCCGCGATTGAGTCGGCCATGGTCGCCATCCGGCGCCGGCAGACCCGGCGGGCGCTGGCGCGCGGAAGCGGGGTCGACCCCGCGCTGTTCGACGTCGTGGACGCCGTCGAGGCCGGCGAGCTGGCCGGGCAGCCCGTGACGGTGACCGAGATCGCGGCCGCGCTCGACGTGGCGCAGCCGCGGGCCAGCAAGCTCGTCGCAGCGGCCGTCGGCGGCGGCCTGGTGCGGCGGGAGGCGGACCAGTCGGACGGGCGCCGGGCGTTGCTGGTCCGCACGGCGGCCGGCCGCGAGCTCTGCGAGCGCGTCCACGAGTCGCGGCGAGGGCGATTCGCGCGCGCCACCGCGGGCTGGAGCGCCCAGGAGCGCGCCGCGTTCGCCCGGCTGCTGACAAGATTTGTCGACGGGCTCGCCGAGACGGGGCCGGAGGCGAGGCAAAAGCCCAGCTAGACGCGGTGGCTCACGGAAACGGCGGGACAGCGGCACTGAGCGTCGATTCAATGCGGCGCCGCGGTGCAGTAATCTGCGCCGGGGGTGATGCAGTGGCGGGCTCGGACGGCCAGGGCGATGCTGCCATCGACCCTGCGCTCTCGCAGCTCGCCCGCCAGTGGCTCGCCGCGGTGCGGCAGACCAGCTACCTCGATCTCACCGCCGATGCCCTCCAGCGCTTCTTCGAGGAGCAGACCGTCCGGCTGACCGGCGCCCTGCGGCAGGGCGACGCCGCCGCGGCCGCCGAGGTCGGGGCCGCGCTGGTCGGGGTCGGCCTCAACAACCCCGAGGCCCTCCAGCGCTCGATCACCGTCCTGATGCCGATCGCCACGGGCGGGGCGCCGGCCTCGCCGGACGAGCCGCCGGACCCGACCGGCGAGGTGCTGGGCGGCTTCGCGGCCGGCTTCGCGCGGGCCCACCGGCAGAAGATCCTCGACGACCAGGAGCGCATCCGGCGGGCCTGGACCCGGGCGCTGACCGACGCCGAGCACAGCCTCCAGCGCGAGCTGCACCACCAGGCCCACCACGACCCGCTGACCGGGCTGCCCAACCGGGTGCTGCTCTACAACCACCTCGCCGAGGCGCTGCGCGACGCCGAGGACGGCCGGCGCATCGGCGTGTGCTTCCTCGACCTGGACGAGTTCAAGACCATCAACGACACGCTCGGGCACGGTTACGGCGACCAGTTGCTCGTCGCGCTCGCCGACCGGCTGCGCGGCTGCGTCAACGCGGCTGGGCACTTCGTGGCGCGGGTCGGCGGCGACGAGTTCGTGATCGTCGTGCGTGACGCCAAGGGGCCCGACGAGCTGACCGAGCTCGCCGAGGCGATGCTGGCGGCGCTGGCCAAGCCGGTGCGGCTGGACGGCCACGAGCTGACGGTGTCGGCCAGCATCGGCATCGTCGAGCGGGCCGCGCGCGGCGCGGAGCCGCAGGAGCTGCTGCGGGCCGCCGACGCCACGCTCTACCTGGCCAAGGCCGACGGGCGGGCCCGCTACGCGGTCTTCGACGAGCAGCGTAACGCCCAGCAGCTGCTGCAGTACGGCCTCACGGGAAGGCTCGCGGGCGCCCTCGACCGCGGCGAGTTCGAGCTGGTCTACCAGCCGCTGGTGGGGCTGGCCGACAACCGGCTGCGCGGGGCCGAGGCGCTGCTGCGCTGGCAGCACCCCGAGCTCGGCACGGTGTCGCCGAACACGTTCATCCCGGTCGCCGAGCAGTCCGGCATGATCCTCCCGCTGGGGCGGTGGGTGCTGCGCGAGTCGTGCCTGGCCGCCGCCGCGTGGCAGCGCGACCACCCCGGCGACCCGCTGCTGATCAGCGTCAACGTCTCGCCGCGGCAGTGCACCGACCCGCGGCTGCTCGACGACGTGCGCGAGGCCCTGGCCGATTCCGGGCTGGATCCGGCCAACCTGCAGCTGGAGCTGACCGAGACGGTGCTCATGCAGTCGACCGGGCGCCCGGTGCAGACCCTGCGCACGATCGCCGACCTGGGCGTGCGGATCGTCATCGACGACTTCGGCATCGGCTACTCCAACCTGGCCTACCTGCGCCACCTGCCGGTGCACGGGCTGAAGCTGGCCGGCGCGTTCATGGCGGGCATCCGCAAACTCGAAAGCGACCACGTCGACGAGCAGATCGTCGAGACCGTCATCCGCCTCGCGCACACGCTGCAGATGACGGTCACCGCCGAGGGGATCGAGACCGCGGACCAGGCCGCGCGCCTGGCCGCGCTGGGCTGCGACCTGGGCCAGGGCTGGCACTTCGGCCGGCCCGTGGCCCCGCACCACATCCCCGCCGGCCGGTCTGCCGCTTCAGCCTGATCCAGTCCGGATACTCCTTGTCGCCGAACGGCCGGCCGCGCCCCGCGGACGTGTGGTTCACCACAAGATCGATCATGACCTTGATCCCGCGGCCGGCCGCCTGGTGCGGCAACTCCGCGAAGTCACCCAGGGTGCCCAGCCGCGGATCGACGCCGGAGCGGTCCGTGGCATCGTAGCCGTCGTCCCGCCCGGGGTCGGATGGATCGGACTGAGCCACAGGCAGTTGACTCCGAGCCTGGTCAGATAGTCCAGAAGGCCGATACGACATTGGAATTCGCCGATGCCGTCGCCGTTGGAGTCCGGGAACGTCCCGACGTCCAGGCAATAGATGACACTCTCGGTGTACCACCGCTCGCCCATGTGGTCCGGGTGACCGAAACGGCTTCCACTCAAACGCGCGCTTGCATGTCTACGGCCCCGACCGCGAGGATGGCTTCCGGGGGGCTGATGGTCGACTTCGCTGGCGCGCTACGAGATGCAATCCAGGCACGTGGCCTGGGGCTGGAACGCATCCAGGAGCGGTTGCGCGCGGAGGGTTACTCGGTCAGCCTCGCCACACTCAGTTACTGGCAGACCGGGCGCAGCCGGCCGGAGCGGCGCGAGTCGCTCGCGGCGCTGGCCGAACTCGAGAAGATCCTGGAGGTCGAGCCGGGGTCGCTGGCGGCGCTGGTGGGCCCGCCGCGCCCGCGCGGCCGCCACCTGCACAAGAGCCCGGACACGCTGGACCTGGGCGCGTTCTGGTCCGAGCGCGACCTCATCGTCGACCTGGCCCAGGGCATCGACACCCGGTGGGACGAGCGGCTGACCCGGCTCAGCCAGCACGACCGGGTCAACGTGGGGCCGGACCGCGGCGAGGTGTCGTTTCTCGTCCGGCAGGTGCTGCGGGCCGAGGCCGACGGGCCCGACCGCTGGGTCGCGATCATCCGCCTCGACGTGCCGGGCAACCCGCTGCCGCTGCTGACCCCCGTGCGCAACTGCCGCCTGGGCCGGGTGGTGGAGCACCCGGAGAGCGGCCTGCTGCTGGCCGAATTGTTGTTCGACCGGCCGCTCGCCAAGGGTGAGACGGTGATCACCGAGCACGCGCTGCACAATTATCCGCCGTTTCCGCTGGCGACACAGTACGAGCGCAAGTTCCGGCTTCCGGTCCGCGAATACGTGGTCGAGGTGTGTTTCGACCCCGCCGCGTTACCGCGGGCCGTGTATCAGTACCAGCAGATGGACGGCCAGGCGGAACAGGTCGTGTCAATGGAGGTCGACGTGGGCCACTCGGTCCACGCGATCGCACTCGACTACGGCCCCGGACGCTATGGCCTGCGCTGGGACTGGGAGTAGTTCGCGCTGCTCACAAGATTTTCGACGGCATCTCTACAACACCTTCGAAAGCGTCGATCGCAACAGCTTGGACGGCCGGGAAGAACAACGGGGCGCCGGTGTGGCCAGCGCCCCGCCTCTGTTCCCGGTGCAACCCGGCGTCACCATCGGAACGGCTGGGATGTCGCCGCGACGGTCAGGGTGGAACGCATGTACCGCCTCCACAAGGAAGTCATTTTCCTTGTGGAGGAACCTATTGGCCGACGCGCGCCGCCTCAAGATTGTGGATCGCCTTAACAGTTAACGCTCTGGGGATCGGCCGTCATTAACAGTTAAGAGTAAGAAAAGGCCGGACGGTCGCACCCGCCAACTTGTGCGACCGTCCGGCGTCTTGGTCCCCGTGAATGCGTGCCGTCAGGCCAGGCGCAGCCAGGCCGAGGCGTCGGGCGGCAGCGTGCCGTCCTCGTCGAGCGGGACGCTGCTGAGCAGCACCTCGCGGTGTGGCGGGAGGGCGGCCGGCTCGATGCCCAGGTTCGTCACGCTGGCGAACGAGTCGCCGCGGGCGAAGGCGAGCACCTGCGGCGCGGACTCGAGCCAGCGCATCGGCCCGTCGCCGAGCGCGGGCTCCTGGCGGCGGATGCGCAGCGCATCGCAGTACAACTGCAGGACCGAACCCGGCACGCCCTGCTGGGCGGCGACGGAGAGCCCGGCCCAGTGCGCCGGCTGCGGCAGCCACGGCTCGCCGGCGGCATCGGCCGGGCTGAAGCCGAACGGGGCGGAGGTCCCCGACCAGGGCAGCGGCACGCGGCAGCCGTCCCGGCCGGGGTTGACACCCCCGGAGCGGTGGAACATGGGGTCCTCGCGCAGGGCGTCGTCGAGGTCCTCGACCTCCTCCAAGCCGAGCTCCTCGCCCTGGTAGAGGTAGTAGGCGCCCGGCAGCGACATGGTCAGCAGCGCGGCCGCCCGGGCCCGCCGGGTGCCCAGCGCCAGGTCCGACGGCACGTCGCGACGCTTGTCGGCGAAGGCGAAGTTCGTGACCTCGCGGCCGAAGCGGGTCACCTCGCGGGTCACGTCGTGGTTGCTCAGCACCCAGGTGGCGGGCGCGGCGACCGGGGCGTGCACCTCGAGGGTCATGTCGATCTCGTACCGCAGCTCGCCGGCCTCCCACGGCGCGCCCAGAAACGCGAAGTTGAACGCCGTGTGCAGCTCGTCCGGGCGCAGGTAGCGCGCGAACGCCTCGTGGTCGGGCAGCCAGACCTCGCCGATCAGCGCCCGCGGCGGGGTGTACGCGTCGGCGATGCTCCGCCACGACCGGTACACCTCGTGGATGCCGTCGTTGTCCTCGTACGTGTCGCTGACGAGCGGGTCCTTGATGAGCACGGCGGCCGAGTCGATGCGAATGCCGTCGATGCCGCGGTCGAACCAGAACCGCAGGATCTCCTCGAACTCCTCACGCACGGCCGGGTGGTCCCAGTTGAAGTCGGGCTGCTCGGGCGCGAACAGGTGCAGGTACCACTCCCCGTCGGCGACCCGGGTCCAGGCCGGGCCGCCGAAGATGGACTGCAGGCCGGTCGGTGGCAGCTCGCCGTGCTCGCCGCGGCCCTTGCGGAACCAGAACAGGTCCCGCTCGGGCGAGCCGGGCGCGGCGGCGAGCGCGCGCCGGAACCAGGCGTGCTGGTCGGAGCAGTGGTTCGGCACGATGTCGCAGATCACCCGGATGCCGGCGGCGTGGGCCTCCTCGATGAGCTTCTCGGCCTCGGCGAGGGTGCCGAAGATCGGGTCGATGGCCCGGAAGTCGGCGACGTCGTAGCCGCCGTCGGCGAGCGGCGAGGGGTACCACGGCACGATCCAGATCGCGTCGATGCCCAGGCCGGCCAGGTACGGCAGGCGCGAGCGCAGGCCCGCCAGGTCCCCGACGCCGTCGCCGTTGCCGTCGGCAAAGCTTCGCAAGTACACCTGGTAGATAGCGGCGCTGCGCCACCAAGCTTGGTGGTGTTGGTCGGCCACGTGGAACCTGCTTTCTCGCACTCGGATTGAACGCGTTGGTGACTGTCGGGGCGCGGGCTGTGGGTGAGACCCGGGCCCGATCTGGCAAAGGGGTGTGAGCTCAGCCCTTGACGGCCCCGCCCAATCCGGCGCTCGAGAGGAACATGCGCTGGAAGATGAGGAAGAACACGACCGGGATCAGCGTCGAGATCGCCAGGGACGCGAGGAACACGCCCAGGTCCGTCTGCGATGCGATCGCGGGCAGGCGCACCGACAGCGGCTGCTTGGACGGGTCCTTGAGCACGAGCATCGGCCACAGGAAGTCCTTCCAGCTCGCGATGGCCGCGAACACCGACACGACGCCGAGGATCGGCTTGGACATCGGTAGGACGACCGACCAGAACAGCCGCAACGAGCTGGCGCCGTCGACCTTGGCCGCCTCGAACACCTCGCGCGGGAGGCTGTCGAAGAATCGGGTCACGAGCACCACGTTGAACGCGCTCGCGCCCGCCGGCAGCCAAACGGCGAAGAAGTTGTTGACGAGCGACGTACCGACGAGCGGCGGGTTGAGGATCGTGAGGTACAGCGGCACGAGGAGCACGACGCTCGGCACGAACAGGGTCGCGATCACCAGGCCGTTGACGATCTTGCCCCAGGCCGGCCGCAGGACGGACAGCACGTAGCCGCCCGTGGTCGCGACGAGCAGCTGCACGAACCACGAGCCGGCCGCGAGCCAGATCGTGTTGAGGAAGTACTTGCTGATCTGGACGTCGTTCCACGCCTCGCTGAGGTTCTGCCAGCGCACGCCGTGCGGGAAGATCGCCAGTGGCGAGCGGATGATGTCCTGCGTGGGAGTGATCGCGTATTTCGCGAGCAGCAGCACCGGCCCGACGCCGACCACGACCAGCAGCACCAGCAGCATCGTGTGCAGGGTCTTCATGACCGCGCCGACCCGGGGATTGCGCCAGTCCTGGACGGAGACGTAGCCGCGGGCGCCCTCGAACTGGGATTCCCGGCGCTTGCGGGCCGGGCGGACAACCGTGGCCGCACCGGCCGGAGTCGCGACGCGCCCGTCGTCCGGCCGCTGTCTGGTGGGATCGATGACAGCCATGGTGGTCCTCTCCCCCTCGGGGACGTGCCGGCCGGTCACACTGTGCTGGCCGGTCACTGCTTGCTCCAGCGGGACGTGAGCTTGAAGTACACCAGCGACAGGATCGCCAGGAACGCGGCGAGCATGACGGAAAGGGCCGTCGCCGCACCGTAGTTCGCGCCCAGGGAGCTGCCGAACCCGTAGTTGTAGATCATCAGCAGGATCGTCAGCGTGGCGTTCGCCGGGCCGCCGCCGGTGAACAGGTAGGGCTCCAGGAACACCTGGACAGTACCGATGATCTGCAGGATGAAGGTGATGAGCAGGACGCCGCGCAGCTGCGGCATGGTCACGTGCCACACCTTGCGCCAGATGCCGGCGCCGTCGACCTCGGCGGCGTCGTACAGCTCGTCCGGAACGCCGATGAGCGCGGCCAGGTAGATGATCACGGTCCCGCCGGCCGCGGCCCACGTCGCCTCGACGACCAGGGACGGCATGGCCAGGGCCGGGCTCGACAGCCAGGTGTACGGGCCGAGCCCGACCCAGCCCAGGATCGTGTTGAACACGCCGTCCGCGGCGCCGTCGTAGAAGAACTTCCACAGCAGCACGGCGACGACGGGCGGCACGACCACCGGGAGGTAGGCGAGCACGGAGTACAGGCCCTTGCGCCGCCGGACCGAGCTGATGAGCACCGCCGTCGCCAGCGGGACCGGGAAGCCGATCACGAGGGCGAGCAGCGCGAAGTAGAGGGTGTTGCCGATCGCCGTGGGCAGGTCGGGATCGGTGAGCACGTATTGGAAGTTGTGCCAGCCGACCCACCTCGGCGTCCCGACGAGGTTGGTCTTCTGGAAGCTCATGATGACCGACCGCACGATCGGCCACCACGAGAAGACGCCGAAGATGACCAGGAGCGGCAGCGCGAACACGATCGAGCTCAGCCCGCCGCGCTGGACCCAGGTCACCGGGTTGCGCCGGCGGACCCGCCCGCCCTGGTCGCCGGCCTGCCGCAGGGTGCCCGGAGCACTCACCACACATCACTCCTCGTCGTTCTGGTTCTGGCAGCGGCCCCAGGTGTGGGCCGCCGGTCCACCCGGCGGCCCACACCTTGCGGGTTGTCGATGGCGAGGTGAGCGTCAGCCGGCCGCGTCGATGGCGCGCTGCGCCTTCGCGTTGGCTTCGGTGAGCAGCTGGTCGATGTTGGCGTCCTTGTTCGTCAGGACGGACTGCACCACCGTGTCGAGCGACTTGTAGACGTCCTGGGTGGCCACGGCCGGCTCGTTGACGAGCTTGGCGTCGAAGACCTTGCTGGTGAACGTGGTCATCTGGTTCAGCGGCACGTTGACGTAGGACTTGATCCACTCCTGGTACTGCTGGTACTGCGACTGGGAGAAGATCGGCAGCTCGGGGGTGCCCACGGGCTGCTTGCTCGCCACCTGGGTCTCGGCGCTCTTCGCGGCGGCGGCCTGGTTGGTGTACTTACGCAGGTAGTGGAAGTCGATCCACTTGATCGCCGCGGCCTTCTCGTTGTTCGTGGCCTTGCTGGACACGGCCGCCATGGTGCCGCCACCGAGCACGCCGGAGTCACCGCCGGAGAGCGGGATCATCGTCAGGCCGTACATCTTCGCGTCGATGTTGTTCGTCTGCACCAGGCTCGTGTAGACGTCCTGGCCCGAGGTGTACATGCCGATCTTGCCGGCGGCGAACGCCTGGTTGATGCTCGACCAGTCGTAGTCGAAGTTCGCGCCCATGGAGTTGTCGCTCCAGCGCAGGTCCTTGAGGAACTGCAGCGCGGCCTTGGTCTGCCCGTTGGTGACCGTCGCCTTCTTGCCGTCCTCCATCCGGCCGCCGCGGGCGTAGGTGTCGACCGTCAGCTGCCAGCCGCCGGTGCCGTCCTTGGCCATCTGGGCGAACCCGGCCTGGCCGGTCTTCTCCGCGATGGCCTTGGCGTCCGCGCGGACCTCGTCCCAGGTGGTCGGCGGCTTGTCCGGGTCGAGGCCGGCCTTGGTGAACAGGTCCCGGTTGTAGTGCAGGCCGACCGCGTAGATGCTCTTCGCCGGAATGGCGTAGACGTGACCGTCCTGGCCCTGGCCGTACTGCAGCAGGTTCTTGTTGAAGTTCGACGCGTACGAGAGCTGGCCGAGGTAGGCCTGCATGTCGACGATCTGCTGGTTGGCGATCAGCGTCTTGGCGTCGGTGAAGGGGATCTCGAACACCGTCGGCAGCGTGCCGCCCGCGAGGTCGGCCGCGAACGTGGTGGCCTTCCACTCATAGTCGTGCGTCTTGACCGTGATGTTCGGGTTTTCCTTCTGGAAGTCCGTCACTTCCTGGGCGAGTGCCTGCTGCGCCTCGGGCTTGGCCCCGGGGAGCAGACCCACGACGTTGAGCGTGACCTTGGTGTTCGGGTCGAGCGTCGTCGAACTCGAGTCTCCGCCGCTGCCGCTGTCGCTCGAGGAGCACGCGACGAGCGTGCTGCCCAGCGCGAGCGTACCCACGATGGCGAATGCCAGCGTGGTACGTGAGTACTTCATCGTCGCTCCTTGTTGGGGGTGTAGGCATCCGGCCCCGCGTGGTGCGGATCGGATGGGGGAATCGCCGGGGCGAGGAGCCGGCCGTCAGAGCGGGAGCCGGACGGCGGTGTCCGCCGGGGGTGCTTTAGGCGCGTTACTGATCGATTTCCATCGCATCGCGTCAGGGTTTCGGCCTGGCGTAGGCAAGAGATTAGGCTCACGCCGCACAAGAAGTCCATGGCTCGTTGCAAAATTTTAATGATCAACGGCTACCTGTTTGCACAGGCGCGCTCCCAGGAGCCCACAACTTGCACAGAACCGGCCGAAACCGCGCAGCGGCCGGGTCGGCGAACCCGAGTCGATCCCACGTTGCGCAGCGCCATGTCCGGCAATCGGCCTACGCGGAAGTTGCAAAGAGCGCCACAACTCCCGCAGGAGTCGTGGCGCTCGGTAGATATGCCCGGACTATCCGGTTTTCGGCGATGCGGTGGGGGCGTCTATGCGGCCGTCGTGGCCCGGGCCTCCTGCAGGGCACCCGTGGAGCCGCGCACGACGAGCTCGGGCTCGAAGAGCATCTCCTCGCTCGGCACGAGCGTGCCGGCGACCTGGCTGACGAGCAGGGTCACCGCAGCCTGCCCCATCGCCTGGATGGGCTGGCGGACCGTGGTCAGCGGCGGGTCGGTGCAGTTCATGAACAGCGAGTCGTCGAAGCCCACCACCGACACGTCGTCGGGCACCTCGCGGCCGAGCCGGCGGGCGGCCCGGATCGCGCCGAGCGCCTGGACGTCGGAGGCGCAGATGATGCCGGTGACGCCGTGCTTGACGAGCCGGGTGGCGCCCGCGCGGCCGCCCTCCATCGAGAAGATGACGCGCTCGACGTCGTCCTCGTTGACGGTGCTCGAGTCCGCCGCGGCGGCCTTGAAGGCGGCCAGCTTGCGGTTGGACGGCGCGTGGTCGGCCGGGCCGAGGATCAGCCCGATCCGCTTGTGGCCCAGCGAGCTGAGGTGGTTGAAGGCCTGGTCCACCGCGTGGCCGTCGTCGACCGACACGCGCGGGAAGCCCAGGTCGTCGATCGCGGCGTTGACCAGCACCGCGGGCAGGCCGCGGTCGTGCAGGCGGTGGTAGTGCTCGTGCTCGGCGGCCGCCTGGTGATAGAGGCCGCCGCAGAAGATGATGCCGGAGACGTGCTGGTCCAGCAGCATCTCGACATAGTCGGCCTCGGAGACGCCGTCCGCGGTCCGGGTGCACAGCACCGGGGTGAAGCCGCGCTTGGACAGCGCCCCGGCGACCACTTCGGCGAAGGCCGGGAAGATCGGGTTCTGCAGCTCCGGCAGCACCAGGCCGACCAGGCGGGCCCGCTCGCCGCGAAGCTTGGTCGGCCGCTCGTAGCCGAGCACGTCGAGCGCGGTGAGCACCGCCGTGCGGGTCGCGTCGGAGATGCCTGGCTTGCCGTTGAGCACCCGACTCACGGTCGCCTCGCTCACGCCGGCGTACTTCGCCACCTCAGCGAGTCGTCGAGTCATGCCCGCAAGCGTAGTGCATGACTACGCAATTTTTTGCACGATGTCGCCCACGCAACGATTCGACACTGGATCTTGCCGGCGCACGACCGGCGCGGTGCCCGGAAAATGCGCGAATTTCCCGGGCCGCCACGTCAGCCGGCGAGGGCGATCGAGATCTTGCCGGCGCCGTAGCCGGGAACGTCCACCCTGAGGTCGAGCCGCCGGCCCAGGGCCAGCAGGTAGTTCACCGCGTCCTTCGGCGGGCCGCCGCCGGGCAGGAACGTCTGGTGCAGCTTGACCCGGGGCGCGTCGTCGTTGTTGACCAGACCGGCGAGGATGTTGCAGATCTCGATGGCGTTCTCGCCGATCATCTTCGAGATCTCCTGGTCCTCGATGCAGGCCTCCGCGCCGCCCGGCGGGATCAGGCCGATCGCGGCGCCGGCGTAGGCGGTGAGCTCGAAGTCCATCCCGATCACGGCTATGAGCTGCAGCCGGCTGTCGGTGTAGACGGCGACCAGGGTCCGGGGAACGTCGGCGGCTTTCATGGGGTCGGCCAGGTTCACGGTGACCGGCCGGCCGAGCAGGTCGTCAAACAGGTCCTTGACGGCCTTGGGAACGGGCAGAACATGCGACATAGTTCATATCATCCCAAAATAGGATCGAGCGCGTCCTTGAAAGTGTCGGCTGTGAACGGCTTGGTGACGAGGAACAGCGCCCCGGCGTCCTCGGCCGCCTGCCGCATCTCCGGCGTGCCCTCCGAGGTCACGAAGCCGAACGGGACCTGGTTGCCGTTGGCGCGCAGCATGCGCAGGACCTCGACCCCGGTCATGTGCGGCATGTTCCAGTCCGACAGCACGAGGTCCGGCTTCTCGGCCACCGCCTTGTCGAAGGCCTCCTGCCCGTCGCAGGCCTCGACGAGGTCGTGCCCCTCGTACCCCGCCTGGCGCAGGGTTCGGGTCACGATCTGACGCATCACCCGGCTGTCGTCGGCGATGAGAATCTTCATGCGGGTGCTCCAGCAAGATCGGCGGTGCTTTCCAGAACGGTGACGATCACCGACTCGGCCAGCCACGAGCCCTCGAGGTGGCAGATCTCGGTGACCGAGGGGTAGCGGCCGGCGGCCCCGTCGACGTGCACGTGCGGCAGCGACAGGGCGCAGGGCTCCGGCAGCAGGCTCTTGACGTTGCCGCCGATGATGTTCGCGAGCTCGCCGAGGGCGTCGGCGACGTCCTCCTCGGCCACGTCGTCGAACTCGATGCCGAGCAGGGCCGCCGCGACGTTCTTGGCGGCCGGCTCCGAGCAGCTCACCAGCACGTGGCCGCGCCACGCACCGGTGACCGAGACCGACGCCGTGACGTCGGTCTCGGGCTTCTCGGCCGGGAGCGCGATCAGCGGGCTCGCGCCGTCGAGGTCGAGGTACGACGACCAGACCTGCTCGGCGATGACCTTCAGGTCCTCTTCGGTGGGGATCGTCATGCCGCGACTCCGTTCGGGACGAGTCCGAGCAGCGCCAGCTTGTCGATGATGGCGTCCGGGGTGAAGGGCTTGATCACGTACTCGTGCGCCCCCGAGGCCAAGGCCCGGACGATCTGGCTCTGCTCACTCTCCGTAGTGACCATCATGAGCGTCATCCCGCGCAGCCGCGGCTCCGCACGGACCGCCGTGACGAACTCCAGCCCGTTCATCTCGGGCATGTTCCAGTCGACGAGCGCCAGGCCGGGTACCTCACCATCACCCTCCAGGACATTGGCCGTGAGGTAGTCCATCGCCTCTTGTCCGTTGCCCGCCTCGACCACGTCGAAGCCCAGCTGTGCCACGATCCGTTTGAGAATCAGGCGCATCGCGCGCGAATCGTCGATCACCATGGTGAGCATCTGGCTTCACCCCTTTCCTACAGCGCTCATGGGGGTGGCGGCCTTGCCGGCCGCCCGGAGTTTGTATGCGGACGTCCGGCCGGCGACCACCCGCTCGAACCTGTCGTCGATGCCGATAGTTGTCTCGGCGGAGCCGAGGAACAGCCAGCCGTCCGGGCGCAGGGTCCCGGCGACGCGCTGCAGCACGCTCCGCTTGGTCTGGACATCGAAGTAGATCAGCACGTTGCGGATGAACACGATGTCGAACGGCCCCATCGGCGGGAACGGCGCCGCCAGGTTGAGCCGGCGGAACGACACGCTCTTGCGCAGCGCCGCGGTGACCTTCCAGTGCGCGCCGTTGCGCTCGAAGTGCTTGACCAGCAGCGGCGCCGGCAGGCCCCGGTTCACCTCGAGCTGCGTGTACTGCCCCGCCTCGGCCCGGGTCAGCATCTCGGTGGAGATGTCGGTGCCGACGATGTCGTAGGTCCAGCCCGGCGGCAGGTTGTCCTGCAGCACCATGGCCAGCGTGTACGGCTCCTGCCCGCTCGAGCTCGCCGCCGACCAGACCTTGATCGTCCGGGCGGCGGCCCGGCGTTGCAGCAGGTCCGGCAGCACCGTGTCGACGAGCTGCTTGAACGGTTCGCCGTCGCGGAAGAACGAGGTCTCGTTGGTGGTGAGCGCGTCGACGATCTTCGCGTGGATCTCCGAGTTCGGCTTCTGCTGCGCGCGGTTGACGAACTCCGAGACGCTCGGCAGGCCCGACTGGCGGGCCAGCGGCAGCAGCCGTGCCTCGACCAGGTACTCCTTGCCGGCTTCCAGCACGATCGCCGCGTCCCGCCGGACGAGGCCGGCGATGAAGGCGAACTCCTGGGCGGTCAAGGTCATCGGGTCACCTCCATGGACTTCGCGCCGCGGCCACCTGCGGTACGGCTGATGAGATGATTCGCGATATCGCCGAGCGGCAGCACGGCGTGCGCGAGGCCGGCCTGCGTCACCGCGCCCGGCATACCCCAGACGACCGAGGTCGCCTCGTCCTGCGCCACGATCTCGGCCCCCGCCGAACGCAACTGCTCCGCCCCGCGCTTGCCGTCCTGGCCCATGCCGGTCAGGACGATCGCCAGCGTCGCGCCGCCGTACACGCGCGCCACCGACCGGAAGAGCACGTCCACGGCCGGCCGGCAGAAGTTCTCCGGCGGCCCGGTGTTGAGCTTGGTCACCACCTCGGTCCCGCGCCGGTGCACCTCCAGATGGAAGTCGCCCGGCGCGATGTACACCGTCCCCGGCCGCACCACCATGTCCCCGGTCGCCTCCACCACGGTGACGGCGGCGGTACGGTCGAGCCGGTCGGCGAACATCTTGGTGAACACGGGCGGCATGTGCTGCACGACCACCACCGGCACCGGCAGGCTCGCCGGCAGCGCCCGCACCACCGACGTGAGCGCGTCCGGCCCGCCCGTCGAGCACCCGATCGCGACGACCTCGATCGCCCCGCCCCGCGGCACGGCCCGGATCGGCGCGACGGCCGGCCCGTTCGGCGGTACGTTCGGCGGTCGCACCACACCCGGCAGCGCACTGCCGCCCGGCGGCCGGGTCAGCGACGGCGCGGGCGCGTGGTTGGGCCCGCCCAGCGGCCGCGGCGGCGCGGCGAGCGCCCCGCGGCGCCCGCCGGCGAGCGCGTGAATGCGGGGAATGATCTGCTCGCGGACGCTGCGGATGCTCTCGGCGACGCTGCCGACGTTGGCCGGCTTGGTCACGTAGTCGCTGGCCCCCGCGGAGAGCGCGTCGAGCGTGGCGGTCGCCCCGGCCGCGGTGAGCGTGGAGAACATGATCACCGGCAGCCGCGCGTACTTGGCCCGGATCGCCCGCATGGTCTGCAGCCCGTCCATGATGGGCATCTCGATGTCGAGCGTGACGAGGTCGGGCCGCAGCTGCTCGATCTTGGTCATCGCGACCTTGCCGTTGGGTGCCGTACCGACGACCCGAATCTCCGGGTCGTCGCCGAGGGCGTCGGTGATCAGACGCCGGACGACGACCGAGTCGTCCACGACCAGAACCGAGATCACGCGCCCTGCCTCCAGCACCGGGGGGCCCGCGGCAACAGCGAGTCCCATCACGTTCCAGCGGGCTAATCGGCGCGGCGTCGGGCGCGGATAAGGGAAATCGCCAAAGAACCGCCTCGGCCCGGACTATTCCGGACAGAGCACGAGCATCTCCCGGACGGGGAGGTACTCGTGGACATCGCCTGTCAGGCGGCGAGGGGGCCCAGGGCGGTGAAGTACGGGTCGAGCAGGCGCCGCGCGGTGGCGGAGTCCAGCAGGTCGCGCACCATCAGGGCCTGGACCGCGCCGCTGAGCAGGTTCCAGACGCCGCCCGCGCGGTCGGCCACCGGGACGCCCGAGCGGTCCAGGGCCTGCACCAGCATGAGCTGGGCGGCGGCGCCGGAGCGGACGCGGCCCGACAGGAACACCGCCCACGACGCCGAGTGCACCGCGGGGGCCCAGTCGGACAGGCCGGGGCGGGCGCTGTCGGTGACCTTGTTCAGGCTCCGCATGTCCGACGAGGTCAGGGTGCCCACGCGCGAGAGCAGCCGGTGCACGTCGGCGGCCTGCGGCCCCAGGTCGTGCTCGCGCTCGGCCAGGTTGCGCAGCGCCGACGTCCACGGGGCCGACAGGCGGCGGCGGGACTCGTCCGAGAGCAGTTCGCGCAGGTAGGCGGCGGCCGCGGCGTCGGACAGGACGCCCGTGGCCTTGCTCGCGACCGGGCTCTGGCGCTGGCGCGGGGTGCGGGCGTGCGGGGCCGGCATCGTGGACTGCTGCGCCGGGCGCTTGCCCCAGGTCCAGTCCAGCACGTCGTACCGCAGGCAGTGCAGCAGGCCGTCGAGGGTCCCCAGCGGGGCGCGTTCGATCACGGTCAGCGTGCCCGCGTCCGCGGCGTTGGCGCGGCGCTGCTGGGCCGCGGCGTCGACGTCGCGCCACAGGTCGACGCGGTCCCAGTCGTCGTCGGACCGGGCCGCGGCGATGGCCGGAAGGTCACTCTGCGTAATTGATAGACCACGGAGCAGTACATCGGCCGCGGCCGATCCGCCCTGCAGACGGGAGAGGTCGAAGCCGAGAACAGGGGCGCTAACCAGGCTGTACATGGCAACTAGTCTGCAACGCACCTGCACCTCGGTCTGTCCACCGAAAGGGCCGGGGGCGGCGCCGGCCGGCAGGCCGGCACCGCCCCCGCGATGTCATCCCGCTTTTCGCCTAGAGCGTTGACCAAGTGGCTCTAGATCCGGAACCTCGCGACAAGGGCCCGCATCTCGCTGGACATCCGGGACAGATCGGACGCCGCGCGCTGTGCCTCGGACACGTTGCGTGACGTGTTCTGCGTCGCCGTGGCCACCGTCGAGACGTTGTTGGCGATCTCGGCGGAGCCGGTCGCGGCCTCGGCGACGCTGCGGTTCATCTCGTTGGTCGTCGCCGTCTGCTCCTCCACCGCGGAGGCGATGGTGAGCTGGTAGTCGTTGATCCGGGAGATGATCTGCCCGATCTCGCCGATCGCGGCGACCGCGCCGGTGGTGTCGGCCTGGATCGCCTCGACGCGCCGGGAGATGTCCTCGGTCGCCCGCGCGGTCTCCTGCGCCAGCTCCTTGACCTCGTTCGCGACGACCGCGAAGCCCTTGCCCGCCTCGCCGGCCCGGGCCGCCTCGATGGTCGCGTTCAGCGCGAGCAGGTTGGTCTGCTCGGCGATCGAGGTGATCACCTTGACCACGTTGCCGATCTCGGTCGAGGACTCCCCCAGCCGGCTCACCGCCTGGTTGGTCGACTCGGCCGCCATGACCGCCTGGGAGGCGACCTTCGCCGCCTCGCTCGCGTTCTGCGCGATCTCGCGGATCGACACGCCCATCTCGTCGGCGCCGGCCGCCACCGTCTGCACGTTGCGCGAGACCTCCTCGGCCGCGAGCGCGACCACGCCGGCCTGGTCGCTCGCCTCGCCGGTCCCGGAGGCGATCTGCGCGCTGATGCCGGTGAGCTGCTCGGCCGACGCGGCCAGCGACGTGGCCGTGTGGTCCATCGTCTGCACCGTGACGCGCATGCTGTCCGTCGCCCGGTTCAGCGCCGCGGCCATCACGCCGACCTCGTCGGTGGAGCGCACCTCGACCTTGGTGCTCAGGTCGCCCTCGGCCACCGCGCCGAGCACGTCGGAGACCCGCCGCAGCGGGCCGACCACGAGCGCGGTGACCCACAACCCGATGCCGAACGCGGCGATCAGCCCTACCACGGCCGCCGTGATCATGAGCATGCGGCTGGTCCGGTAGTCGTCCTCGGCGCTGGCCCGCCACTGCTCCGCCTCGGCCACGTCCTCGGCCTGGAGCCGGCCGATGGTGTCGGCTGCCTTGGTGATCTGCGGCTGGCCCTGGGCCAGCATGATCTGGACATACTGGTCGATCCGGCCGGCGGCCGCCGCCTTGGCCGCCTCGCCGTCGCGCACCGCCGCGTACTTCGACACCGCGTCCTCGAGCGCGGCGAGCTCGTCGTCGTGCCCGCTCGCGGCGCCCGCGCGGTACCGGCTGATCGCGTCGGACAGCCCGGCCGACGCGCTCTTCTGCTGGTCGGGGCTCAGCGCGCCAAGAATGTTGGCCAGCCCCTGCCGCATGTCCGCCAGGGCCACGAACTGCGTGTTCTTGGCGGTGAACTGCCGCATGGTGTCGTTGGCGCCGCTCAGCGACTTCAGGCCGAAGAACGTGATCACGAGCGAGACGGCGGAGGCGACCGCGATCGCCGTGAGTACCTTCGCCCGGACACTGCGGTTGGTGAACCAGCTCATGGACTATTCCTCGCGGTTGGTGCCGGGCGGGTTGGTGTTGACGGCCTTGGTGGTGTCGAGCGCGAGCATCAGGCGGCCGTCGAGCTTGAACGCGCCGGTGATCAGGTGGCGGGCGCGGCCCTGCAGGGTGTCCGGCGGCGGCTCGAAGGTGTCGTCCTGCAGCGTCACGACCTCGCCGATCCGGTCGACGAGCAGCGACACGGACTCCTCGTCGGTCTTGACGATGACGTTCATCGCCGGCTCCGCGCTCTTGGTGCGCGGCGGCAGGCCGAGCTGGACGCGCAGGTCCACCGCGGCGATGACCTGGCCGCGCAGGTTGAACAGGCCGCCGACGGACTCCGGGGCGAGCGGCACGGGGGTGTACTGGTCGAAGGAGAGGACCTCCTGGACCTTGGCGACGTCGAGGCCGAAGAGCTGGTCGGCGACCTCGAAGGTGGCGTACTGGCGGCTGGCCATGGCTCAGGCTCCGGCGGGCTGGTAGGTGTAGTCGGCCTCAGCACCGGCCTGGTAGGGGTCGTGCTGCTCGTACGGGTCGGGGTCGATCGAGGTGTGGAACATCGGGTCGGCGGCGAGGATGGCCCGCCGCACGTCCAGCAGCTCGGTGACGCGCTGCTGGATGACGGCCGAGCCGAGCAGGCCGTCCTCGCCGAAGTCGCGCTTGGAGTCGTCCAGGCCCTCCTCGACGATGTCGATGATCTTCTCCACGGCGAGGGCGACCGAGCGGCCCTTCTCGGTGTAGACGACCACCGGGACCGTCGGGCCGGGCTCCGTCTCGTAGGCGCCGAGCAGGTGCGACAGGCGCAGGACCGGCAGGATCTGGTCGCGGTACTGCACGACCTCCCGGCTGCCGGTGCGCTCGATGCGCTCGACCGGGAACTCCTCCAGCCGGGTGACCATGTCCAGCGGGATCGCCACCCGCCGGTCGCCGACACCGGCGATGAGCAGCCGGTCGGCGTTGCCCCCGCCGCGGCGCACGGTCGTCTCGGCGGTCTCGCGCTCGGCGCCGGCGGCGGCCAGATGGGCGCGGCGGGCCAGCGAGGCGACGTCGAGGATGAGCGCGACGCGCCCGTCGCCGAGCAGGGTGGCCCCGGCATAGACCCCGATGTCCTTGAACCGCGAGGTCAGCGGCTTGACCACGACCTCCTCGGTGTTGAGCACGCGGTCGACGACGAGGCCGAAGCGCTTGCCCTCGGCCTGCAGCACGGCCACGTACACGTCCGTGTCGTGCTCGCCGTCGCGGGCCAGGCCCAGGGTGTCGTCGAGGTACACCAGCGGCAGCAGCTTGCCCCGCAGCCGGTACACCGGCGCGCCCATCGCGTGCTCGACCACCCGGCCGGACTGCCCGTCGAGGTAGACCAGTTCGTGGACGGCGACCTGCGGGATGACGTACCGCTCCTGCCCGCACTCGATCGTCAGCGCCTGGATGATGGCGAGCGTCAGCGGGATCGTGAGCCGCCAGGTGGTGCCCTTGCCGACCACCGAGTCGACGTCGACGGCGCCGCCGATGCGCTCGATGTTCGTCTTCACCACGTCCATGCCCACACCGCGGCCGGAGACGTTCGTGACGGCCTTGGCGGTGGAGAAGCCGGGCTTGAAGACCAGGCCGAGGATCTCGCGCCGGTCCATCGTGGCGAGCTGGTCGCGCGAGACGATGCCCTTCTCCACGGCGATCCGGGCAATCTTGTCGGGGTCGATGCCGGAGCCGTCGTCGCGCACCTCGACGATGACGTGCCCGCCCTCGTGGTACGCGCGCAGGGTCAGCGTCCCCTCGGCCGGCTTGCCGGCCGCCACGCGGTCGTCGGGCGTCTCGATGCCGTGGTCGACGGCGTTGCGCACGAGGTGCGTCAGCGGGTCCTTCACCGCCTCCAGCAGCGACCGGTCGAGCTCGGTCTCCTTGCCCTCCTGGGCGAGCTTGATCTGCTTGCCGAACGTCGAGGAGAGGTCCCGCACGACCCGCGGCAGTTTCGACCAGAGGTGGTCGATCGCCTGCATGCGGGTCTTCATCACCGATTCCTGCAGCTCGGAGGTGATGAGGTTGAGCCGCTGGCCGGTGCGGGTCATGCCGGGGTCGGAGACGGCGCCGATCGCGCGGACCAGCTGGTTGCGGGTCAGCACCAGCTCGCCGACGAGGTTCATGAGCTTGTCGAGCAGGTCGACGTCGACGCGGATGGACTGGTCGGCGACGCTGCGGCGGGAGACGGCGTCGTCGCCGCCCTCGGCCGCGGGCCCCGCGGCCGGGCGCGCCGGAGCTGGGGACGCCGCCGGGGCGGGCTCGGCGGCCGGCGGCGGGGTGGCGGCGGCCGGGGCCGGGGCCGGGGCGGGCGGCGCGGGAGCCGCGGGTGGCGGGGCGGCGGCCGGCGGGGCCGGCTCGACGGGCGCCGGGGTCTCGACCACCGCGATGACGGGCTCGACCACGACCACCTCGGCCGGGGGTTCGACGACGATGACCGGTTCGGCCGGCGGGGCCGCGGCGGCGGGAGCAGCCGGAGGGGCCGGGGCGGCGGGAGCAGCGGCAGCGGCCGCAGCGGCGGGCCGGGCGGCGTCGTCGGTGATGCAGGCGTTGACCGCGGCGACCACCTCGGAGTCGTCGCCCGGCAGCTCCTGGCCGTTCTCCTCGATCTCGGAGAGCAGCCCGCGAACCGTGTCGACCATGCGCAGCAGCGCGTCGGTGGTGGCCGGGGTCATCCCCTGGGCGCCGTCGCGCAGACGGGACAGCAGCGACTCGCCGACGTGCGTCACCCGCTCCAGGCGGTTGAAGGCCAGGAAGCCCGAGGTGCCCTTGATCGTGTGGATCGTCCGGAAGATCGAGGAGAGCAGGTCGCGCGAGCCCGGCTGGGCCTCGAGCGCGACCAGGTCCCGGTCCAGCTGGTCGAGGTTCTCGTGGGACTCCACGAGAAACTCCTGGACAATGTCACCCAACTCGCTCACGGCCAGGCGCTCCTTTCGGCCCCTCAGTGGGGACACAACCACGCATCGGGACGAACCCCGCGGCCCGCACCCACTGGACCTCATCGGCACCCACGGTGGCCGGTAAAGGAGATTCGCGGCGCCCGGGTGACAACACGAGCACGCAGTGTGATCAGGCCAGTTCCACCGGGCGTGGGCCGGTGCGCGGGTCGCGGCGCACGAGCGTCGCCTGGCGGATGAGGCGGCGGGCGGTGCTCAGCCGCGGCTCGCAGGTGACCAGGGTCAGCAGCGGGCCGGCCCCGGGCGGCGGCGGGCCGAGCACCGCGTTCTCCTCGGGTCGCACGACGCGGGCCTCCATGACCCGGTACACGAACCAGGTGTCGCTGGTCTCCAGCACCACCGGGTCGCCGATGCCGAGCCGGTCGAGGTCCCAGAACACGCCGGGCAGCCGCTCCCCCGCGATGCCGGTGTTGCCCGCCGCCCCGATCGGCGCGGTGCCGGGGATGTAGCCGGGGCCGAGCCGCAGGTCCGCCGCGCTCACCCCGCCGAGCACGACGAGGTCGGCCTCGATCGTGGGCAGGTGCAGGCGTGCCACCGGGCCGGCGAAGGCCCCGGTCACGGGATCCCCGCCGAGCGGCATACGGGCCGGGCCCCGGTCGAAGACTTCCGGAATCCCGCCGCGGCCGGCCGCCCACTGCTCGTCCAGGTGCTGGGAGAGCCGATGCTGGGCGGAGCGGACCTCACGGGTGCGCCCCCACCAGTCCCCCGCCGCCGTCGCACCCAGCGCGACGCTGGCGAGCAGCAGCAGTACCGCGGCGACCCAGAGCCAGCGGATCCGCATAAAAGCACTATAAGCGGATCAACACCACCGAACGGTGGCCGAACAGGTAAGGTCGCCCGCAGCGAATCGCGCCCAGCACGGCACCGTGGCGGCCAGAGTGACCCGGCGGCGCTGATCCGGCTTGTATCCCGTCGCGCACCCGGGCCGCACTGCCCGTCCCGCTGAATGGCTATGTGCGAATCTGGCTCTGGTTCCTCGCCGGCGCCGTCGTCCTGTCGGCGCTGGCGACGGCCATCTCACCCGACGGGCACGGCGCGCTGAACCTCGCGCTCCTGCTCGGCTGCATCGTCGTGGCCGGCGTCGCCCTGCATCGGCACCGGCCGCAGCCGCGGGCGGCGTGGTGGCTGCTGCTGGCCGGCGTGGTGGTGCCGGCGGCGAGCACCTTCCCGCTGGGGCCGGTGGCGCTCGGGGCCGGGTACCTCTTCTGCCTCCCCCTCACCGCCGCCGGCCTGTGGCTCATCGCGCGGCGGCTACGCCCGTGGTCCGCGACGCGGATCCTCGACTCGGCGATCATCATGATCGGGATCGCGCAGCTGACGTGGGCGTTCGTGCTCGACCCGCTGCTGCACCGCACCGGCCTGAAGCCCCTGGACGCCCTGGGCGTGAGTCTCATCGCCGGGTGCGGCCTGGTGACCGTCGCGCTGCTGCTGCGGGTCGCCCTCGCCGTACGCCCGGGCACCGCCGCGCTGCTGCTGCTCGGCTCGAGCGCGACGACGGTGTTCGCGGACGCGTTCTACACCGTCAGCTACGTCGTCGGCCGCGGCTCGACCGTGACCGGCTGGTTCACCGCCGCCGGCTGGCTGATCCGGGCATCGCTGCTCACCGCGGCGGCGCTGCACCCCGGCGCGCGAACCGTGGCCCTGCGTCCGCGCAAGGCCGGCGACGACCGCGGCACGCCGATCGGCGGCTTCATCGCCCTGTCGCTGCTCGGCCCCGGACTGCTCGTGGCCGACCTCGTCGTGCACCGCGAGGCCGGCTCGTGGTGGCACGCGCTCGTGCCCGCCGTGCTCACCGGGGCCCTGATGGTCGCGATGGTGCTGCGCCTCGGCCGCGCGCTGCGTGACCGGGTCCGGCTGCAGCGGGAGCTCGCCTTCCGCGCCCAGCACGACGTGCTCACCGGCCTGGCCAACCGCGAGCTGTTCCGCAGCCGGCTGCAGGACGGGCTCGACACCGGCGGCGAGATCGGGCTGCTCATCATCGACCTCGACGGGTTCAAGGACGTCAACGACACCCTCGGCCATCCGGCCGGCGACGAGCTGCTGCTGACCGCGACGGCGCGGCTGCGCGCGGTCGCCGGCGCCGGCTCGGGCACCACCCTGCTGGCGCGCCTGGGGGGCGACGAGTTCGCCGTCATCTGCCCGCCGCAGGAGCTCGACGGGCTCGCCGCGGCGCTCGTGCGGGAGCTCGCGCTGCCCTACCGCGTGGCCGGCCGCGAGCAGCACATCAGCGCGAGCATCGGGGTGTACGCCGGAGCGCCCGCCAGCACCGGCGAGGCGCTGCAGAGCGCGGACATCGCCCTCTACGCGGCCAAGGAGGCCGGCCGGAACCGGGCCGTGCGCTACCACCCCGGCCTGCGCGAGGCGCAACTCGCGCACACCGCCCTGGCCGAGCAGCTCCGCGCCGCGGTCGAGGCCGGGACCGGCTTCGCCGTGCACTACCAGCCGGTCGTCGACGTCCACACCGGCCGCGTCACGGCGGTCGAGGCGCTGCTGCGCTTCACCGCGCCCGAGGGCGCCCCGGTCTCGCCGGCCGTGTTCGTCCCGGTCGCCGAGGAGATCGGGATCATCGGCCGGCTCGGCGCCTGGGTGCTCGAGCGGGCCTGCGCGGACGCGAAGGCCTGGCACGACGAGCACGGCATCTCGGTGACGGTGAACGTCTCGGGCCGCCAGCTGCGCAACCCGCGGTTCGCCGACGAGGTCCTGGCCGTGCTGCGCCGCACCGGCCTGCCCGGCGCCGCCCTGGTCCTGGAGATCACCGAGACGGTGCTGGTGACCGCGTCGCTGGAGGAGACCGAGGAGGTAAGCCGGCGCCTGGCGCGCCTGCGGGCGTTCGGCATCCGGATCGCCATCGACGACTTCGGCACCGGCTACTCGTCGCTGGCCTACCTGCGCACGCTGCCGCTGGACGTGCTGAAGATCGACCGGGCCTTCGTGAACCGCATCGAGGAGCGGCAGGACAAGGCGCTGTTCCGGGCCGTGGTCGAGCTGGCCCGCAGCATGTACCTCCAGCCGGTCGCCGAGGGCGTGGAGACCCCGGGGCAGGCGGCGGTACTGCGAGAGCTGGACTGTGGCCTGGCGCAGGGTTTCCTCTTCGCCCGGCCCCTGCCCGGCCCGGCCCTGACCGCCCTGCTCGCACAGCCGCGGGTGCCGGCCGCTTAGGTGCGGCCCTCCTGCTCCTGGGCACTCCGCAGTGTCTTGGAGTGCAGGACCCAGTCGGCCAGGCGCACGGGATAGCGCAGGCCCCGCAGCCGCTCCACCACCTCGGGGTCGTCGTCGACGACGATCTCGACCCGCGACTCCCTCGCCATCCGGGCGAGCTGGCGGGCCTTGAACTCGCGCGCCGGGCGCCGGTCGTTCGCGGGGCGCATGAACAGCAGCTCGGCCGGCAGCTCCGCCGTGCGCAGCCAGGCCACGGTGACCTCGCGCAGATACTCGGGCCGGCCCGTGAGCCACACGAGCACGTGGTTCGCCGCGTACTCGCGGGCGAGCGCCACGCCGTCGGCGAGCACCGGGTCGTCGCCGGCGGCGGCGAAGAAGCGGCCCCAGTCCTTCGGGCGGCGCTCGAGGTATCGCAGCCGATGCCGCACGTCCGCGACCACCCCATCGATATCGAACACCGCCAGCGAGTCCTCCATGTCCCCCAGTCTGGCGCAACCTTCAGGCAACCGGACGACGACCCGACACCGCACCCCGCGCTGCCGAACCTGGAACGGCACCCATCCGCTGTCCACCGAATGGAGTTCCGGCCCATGCGAGCGCTCCTCCGTACGACCCTGATCGCGGCCGCGGCCACCGCCGGCCTGGTCGGCGCCGGCACGCCCGCCCTGGCCGCGCCCGAGGGGACGATCCTCGGCGCGAACGAGGCCGGGACCATCCGCGACCGGTACATCGTGGTGTTCAAGGACTCGGTGGCGCCCGACACCACGGCGGACGACGCGAGCCGGCTCGCCGCGCGGTTCGGCGGCTCGGTGCGCCGCTCGTTCAGCGCCACAATCAAGGGCTTCTCGGCGCAGCTGACCGAGAAAGCGGCCCGGCGCCTGGCGGCCAGTCCGCTCGTCGAGTACGTCCAGCAGGACAAGACCGTCCGGGTCGCCGACACCGAGTCGAATGCGCCGTGGGGCCTGGACCGCATCGACCAGCAGTACCGGCCGCTCGACGGCGCGTACACCTACGCCTCCACCGCGCCCGGCGTCACCGCGTACATTCTCGACACCGGCGTCCGCCTCACGCACAGCGACTTCGGCGGCCGGGCCCGCTCCGGCTACGACTTCGTCGACAACGACACCGACGCGAGCGACTGCCACGGCCACGGCACCCACGTCGCCGGCACGGTCGGCGGCGCCACCTACGGCGTGGCCAAAAACGTGTCCCTGGTGAGCGTGCGGGTCCTCGGCTGCGACGGCGCCGGCAGCTACTCCGGCATCATCGCCGGCATCGACTGGATCACCGCCAACGCCCAGAAGCCGGCCGTGGTGAACATGAGCCTCGGCGGCGAGGCGGACGGCTCGGTCGACCAGGCCGTGCGCGAGTCGATCGCCTCCGGCATCACGTACGCGGTCGCGGCCGGCAACTCCGGCGCCGACGCGTGCGGCGCCTCCCCGGCCCGGGTCGCCGACGCGATCACGGTCGGCGCGAGCGACCGGAACGACGCCCGCGCCTCGTTCTCCAACTACGGCTCGTGCCTGGACATCTTCGCGCCGGGCGTGGCCATCGCCAGCGCCGGCAAGGACTCCGACACCGCGAGCACGGTCATGAGCGGCACGTCGATGGCCGCCCCGCACGTCGCCGGCGCGGCCGCGCTCTACCTCTCCGCGCACCCGTCGGCCACCCCGCAGCAGGTCCGCGACGCGCTGGTTTCCGGCGCGGTGGACAACATCGTGACGAACCCGGGCTCCGGCTCCCCGAACCGCCTGCTGGACACCGCCGGCCTCACGACCGCGCCGACGCCGGAGAGCACCCCGGCCGCCCCAGCCGCCCCGCCCGCCCCGACGACGATCCCGGTCGCCACCGCGCCGGTGGTGACCGCCCCCTGCAACGTGCGCTCCAACGGCACCGACGTGGCGATCCGCGACCGCGGCACCGTGGTCTCGGCGGTGGCGGTCACCGCGTGCGCCGGCAAGGCCTCGCGGGCGGCGAAGGTCGAGGTGCACGTGGCGTACCCGAAGCGCGGCGACCTGACCGTCGAGCTGATCGCCCCGAACGGCTCGGTGAAGAGGCTCAAGAGCGCCAACAAGCGCGACAAGGCCGTGAACCTCAACGCGGTGTACACCGTGAACCTGTCGAAGTACAACCGCAACGGCGTGTGGAAGATCCGCGTCCGCGACACCGCCCGGGGCGGCGCCGGCACCCTGGACAGCTGGACGCTCACGGTCTAATTCGATCGCCGTCGTCGTCCCCCGGCCCTACCCTCGGGGGACGATGACGAAGCGCAGCGACCCCCGGCTCGTCCGGCTCGACGATTCCTGGACCGCCCTGCCCAACCCGTACGACATCCCGGTCGAGCTCTGCGCCGGCCCCGGCGTCCCCATCGAGCCGGCCGCCCTCGACGAGCTGCTGACGGTCCTCGACACCCAGCGCACCCTGGAGTCGCTCGCCGGGGACGGGGTGTCCCCGCGCATCGAGCGCGTCGTGTGCACTCCCGACTTCCACAAGGGCGCCGGCATCCCGATCGGCACCGTCCTTTCCACCTCCGGCGCGCTCGTGCCACAGGCGGTCGGCAACGACATCAACTGCGGCATGCGGGTCGAGGCCACGTCGCTCGACGTCGAGCAGGTCCGCCCGCGCCTGGACGAGCTCGAACGCCGCCTGCGCCACCTGTTCTTCGAGGGCGGCCGGCACATCGGCCTCACCCCCGCCCAGCGCGAGGGCCTCCTGCGCGAGGGGCTGCCCGGCCTGCTCGCCGAGGGCCCGCTAGAGCACCACGTGCGCGACGCCGACCGCCTCCACGCCGGCGCCTTCCCCGCCGCCTCCGCCGAGGAGTTCCGCGACTGGGTCAACAGCGGCGGCGGCACCAGCTACGATTCGATCATCGGCGGCGTCGGCGGCGGCAACCACTTCGCGGAGCTGCAATACGTCGCCGCGATCCACGACGGCCCGACCGCCTACGCCTGGGGCCTCACCCCCGGCCGGGTCGTGACGATGGTGCACAGCGGCTCGCTCTCCCTGGGCCACCAGGCCGGCGCGACGGGCCGGCACCTGGCCCGCCGCGAGTGGCCGCCAACCCTGCCCCTCCCGGCGAACGGCATCCTGCCGTTGCCGATCACGGAGCGGACGAGCAAGAGCCGGCAGCGGTACCTGACCGCCTTCGCGAACGCCGCGAACTTCGCGATCGGCAACCGGTACTTCCTGTCGCTCATGATGCGCACCGGCCTGACCGCGGCCGTGGGCGAACTGGACGCCCGTCTGGTGTACGACGCCCCCCACAACCTCCTCTGGCCCGGCGACGACGGAGCCGTCCTGCACCGCAAGGGCGCCACCCCCGCGGGCCTGTCCGCCGACGGATGGGGCGAGCCCGTGATCGTGCCCGGCTCCATGGGAGCACCGAGCTACCTCCTCCGGGGCCTGGGCAACCCAAGAGCCCTGAACAGCGCCTGCCACGGCGCCGGCCGAAGCGTGCCCAGGGGCGCGGCCGCGCGGGCCGGCGACGCGGAGCTGGACGAGTTCCTGCGCGAGTTCCGGGTGGTGACCCCGCTGAACCATCGCGACCCAACGGTGGCAGCCCGCCGCGACGTAATCTCGGCCTGGCGACGCGACCTGAAGCAGGAGGCGCCCTGGGCCTACAAGGAGGTCCGCCCCGTGGTGGACAGCCTGCGCAAGGCCGCAGTGGCCGAGCCAGTAGCCGAGCTACGCCCTTTGCTGACCGTAAAAGGCTGATTCGCCCCGATAAACGAGGCACGCCACTGTCACAACTTATCGCATTTATACCCCGTCGCCCGACACGCGAACTCCAGTCCCGTTTACGAACAATTCGGAACCCGCCACCACGACTTTCAGCCCCGCCAATAGCCGCCACCCCCGTCTCTTGACCCCCTGCAGTTACGCTCCGCGCGCCCCGACGGTCGACAAATACAACAGACCACAAGAGCGCCCCTCCGCACCCAAGCACCCCGAGCCGCGCCAACGGCCATGGTGATGCCGCCACGGCCACGGACAAGCCGCGCCAGGACGAAGCACCGAGGCGACCACACAACGAGGTCCCCGTCACTCGACCTACCCCCGCCCGCCAGCAAGCGGATGCCCAGACAGCAAGCCACCCGCTGCCGCACCACGACTGCTCGAACTCAACACATAGCAGGCGACGAACTCGCCCGCTCCGCGACGTGGAGCTCGACAACCAGGCCCCGCATGCGCGTGCCCGCCCGCCGGTACACCCGCGTCGCAGCAGTTCAAGCCGCGCAGCATGGCCAGGCCGGTGACGCCCCGGCGGCCGGCCCGGCAACCAGGGCAACGGCAGAGCCTCGACCCCGCCCGGCGACGACACCACGATCACGCCGGCGGCGACCGTGCCCCCACCCCTACTCGCCCCCTACCACCCGAGGCGGCGAACGCGGAGACCAACCGACCCGGGGCCAGCGAGCGGGATGTCGTCGTCGAGCCGCACGCCCCGCCACCGCCTTCAGGCCGCCGGACGGTCCAAGGCCACGGCCACGACCGGCGAGATTCGGTGCGCGGATGACAAGGCCGACACGGCCCAGGAGAACCAAACGGCGGCCGGCCCGAGGGCGGACTCAGCGGCGCCCAGGGCTGCGCCGGTGAGGCAGCTGGCCGACGGGTGGCGGGGACCAGGGCGGTGGCCGGTGGCGCAGCGTCGCCGGATCGGCTCGGCCGTTGCGGCAACGGCGATGACACAGCCTCGCCACAACGGCCCGGCCGGTGCGGCGGTGGTGGTGACGCCACGGATCGACACCACAACAACCGGACAGGCCTGGAAGGCGGCGGTTGAACCGGCCGGGGGCACGTTGACTCGACCGGCCGGGGGTGCGATGACGTCGGTGCATGCCGGGAACCCGACGGCGGCGAAGGCCTTGGCGAACGTTCTGGCGATGGCGCGCGGGACGTAGGCGGCGACGGTGACCTCGGCGACTGCGTACGAGATGTCGGCAGCGACGAGGGCTGCGCCGGTGAGGCGGCAAGGTCATGCGGGCGAGACAGCCAGGGCGAGGTGGACGCGGACAGATCGGAGCAAGTGCTGGGCGGGGTGGCCGACCGACGGGCGTCGGGCCGGAACCCCGGACCACGGGAGCCGGGCTCGGCCGGCCGACAGCCCAGGTTTGGCTGAACCGTCGGACGGCGGGAATCAGGCTGCGTGGCGGGACGGCGCGCGTCCGCCTGAGCCACCGGACCGCCGGAATCGGACCGGGCTGGCAGACAACCCGGATCGGGCTGAGCCGACGGACGGCGGGGACTGGGCTGGGTGGCCGACCGACGGGAGTCAGGCCGGAACCCCGGACCACGGGAGCCGGGCTCGGCCGGCCGACAGCCCAGGTTTGGCTGAACCGTCGGACGGCGGGAATCAGGCTGCGTGGCCGGACGGCGCGCGTCCGCCTGAGCCACCAGACCACCGGAATCGGACTGAGCCACCGGACGGCGGGAATCAGGCAGCGTGGCCGGACGGCGCGCGTCCGCCTGAGCCACCAGACCACCGGAATCGGACTGAGCTGGCAGACCGCGAAAGCCTGACTGAGCCATCTGACCGCCCGAATCGGGCTGGGCCGGCAGACAGCCCGGATCGGACTGAGCCGACGGACGGCGAGGACTGGACTGGGTGACCGAACGGCGAGAGTCGGCCCGAGTCACCGGACCGCGAAAGCCTGACTGAGCCACCTGACCGCCCGAATCGGGCTGGGCTGGGAGACGGCCCGGATCGGGCTGGGGCGCCAGAGAGCGACGGCGGGCGGCTCGGGCGTCCTGTTCGGCCCAATGAGCGCTGATCTCGGCGGTGCGAGCCTCGGCATCCAGACGGGCCAGCCGCTCGGCATGACGCGCCTCCAAACCACGACGGCGAGCCTCAGCAAACTCGGCCCGAACCGCACGACGACGAGCCACACGACGACGACTCTCGGCCAGCATCGCATCCAAGCGGCTACGCCACTCCGAATCGGTGATCCCGGTCAGCACCTCGCCCATGACAAGAACCTAGAACAGGGGTACGACAAAAACCCCTGACCAGCAGAAACGGAGCGACAGCACGGCCTTGGCCTACCGATATTCGCCCTTATGCCCCGTCAGGCGAAAAATCCGGATATGTCGCGGCGCGGCAGCGCCCGACATATCAGCCAAACGCCCAAGGTCAGGACGGCGGCGGGCTGACGCGGCGTTCGACCGTCTGGACCAGGCGTTCGGCGACCGCCGTCAGTGGCAGGTCGAGCCGCTGCGCCGTGCTGCGCAGCACCTCCAGCGCCGTCTCCGCCGAGCACGCGCGCTGGACCATCATGATGCCCACGGCGCGGTTGACCGTCTCGCCGTCGGCCAGTGCCTCGGCGAGCTCGGCGTGGACCCCGGCGCGGCGGCCGCGGTCGAGGACCGCCGACAGCAGCAGGCCCGCGTGCTCCGCCACCAGCATCGCGGTCAGGCCGACGTCGGTGGTGAAGCGCCGGGGGTCGGCGGCGTACACGGTCAGGGCGCCGATCGCATGCTCGTCGATGTCGACCGGCACCGCCAGCACCGCGTTGACGCCGGCCGAAAGCGCCCGGGCGCGCCAGCGCGGCCAGCGTACGTCGGCGGACAAATCGTCGCTCAGGATGAGGTCACGGGTACGGATCGCCTCCATGGACGGTCCGGTGCCGCTGTCGTACTGGCTGTCGAGCAGCGCCTCGGGCAGGCCCGCCGAGGCCGCCGCGGTGGACGGGCCGCCGGCGCGGACCAGCGTCACCGCACACCAGGATGCGCCCTCCACCACGTCGGCGGCGGTCTCGACGAGGTCCTCCAGCGCCTCGTCGAGGTCGTCGCTCGCGATCAGGCGGGCGGTCAGCTGGCGCAGTACGGCGGCGATCTCCACGGTGTGGAGGTCAGTCACGGCTCCCCCTTCGTCGAACCGGGGGCGTACTACCCGTCGCGCATCGAACTCAACCGTCCAGCAGCGCCCGCCGCAGCCCGTCGAGCGTCCGGCTGAGCAGCCGCGACACGTGCATCTGGGAGATGCCGAGGTCGGCGGCGATCTGGGCCTGGGTGCGGTTGCCGTAGAAGCGCAGGGAGAGTATCCGCCGCTCGCGCTCGGGGAGGCGGGCGATGAGCGGGCGGATCGCCTGGCGGAATTCGACGCCGTCGATGTCTCGGTCGTCGTCGCCGAGCACGTCGGCCAATGTCCCGGCGTCGTCGTCACCCCCCAGCGGGGCGAAGAGCGACACGGGACGGTACGCCGATGACGCCACCAGCGCCTCCAGCACCTGCTCCTCGTCGATGCCGAGGTGCTCGGCGACGTCCCTGGGGGTGGGCGAGCGGCCGAGGCGCTGCCCGAGCAGGTCGCGCACGCGGTTGATCTCGATGCGCAGCTCCTGCAGACGACGGGGGACGTGCACGCCCCAGCCCTTGTCCCGGAAGTACCGCTTGAGCTCCCCGACGATTGTCGGCGTGGCGTAGCCGCCGAAGTCGGTGCCGTAGTCCGGGTCGAAGCCCTCGATCGCCTTCATCAGCCCGAGCGCCGCCACCTGGCTCAGGTCCGCGGGCGACTCCCCCATCCCGTGGAAACGCCGGGCCAGCCGGTCGGCCAGCGGCAGGCTGTGCGCGACCGCCCGGTCCCGCAGCGCGCCCCGGCGCGGGTCGCCGCGGTCCATCGCCGCCGCTTGGCGCAGCAGCTCGTTGACGGTCGTCCACTGGCTCGGTGGCTCGGCCTCCTCATCGGCCGGCTCCTCGTGCACCGGCGGCGCGCCGGGCGGCGGATCGTCGTACGCCCGCAGCTGCTTCGCCGCCCCGATGATCTCCAGTACGTCCAGCACCAGGTCAGATGCGCCCGGAGCACGCAGCGCGCCGCCGCGCTCCTGGGCCTCGTTCTGCGCCCGCAGCAGCGTGTCCGCCGCCGCGCAGTCGAGCAGCCGCAGCCGCGACAGGTCCACGGTCAGGCTGAGCTGACCGGCGTCGAGCCGCCGCGACAGCGCGACCTGCAGCCCGACACTCGCCGCGTAGTCGAGGACCCCGGAAGGACGCAGAATCTCATCGTCGCCGTTCCGCCAGGTGTCCAGTTCGAGTACCGAATCCGTAGGCATTGTCTCCATGGCGGAGACTCCCCCTAATCTCCTCAGGCGGATTTGCTTTCCGGATCACTGTACGCACGATTTGCTGGCGTTTTTCAATGCGAAAGGATGAGTTCGCGGGTGACCTTTCCGCACGCAATTTCCAATGCTTTTACAAATGCAGGGTGGCCCAGACTACCTTTCCATCCGGTACGGGTGTGCAGCCCCACGCCTGCGTCAGCGCGCCGACCACGAGCAGCCCCCGCCCGTCCTCGGCGAGCATCGCGTCCTCCCCGCGCGGCTGCCCGCCGAGCCGCGGCATGCCGGGCCCGCGGTCGCGCACGGAGATGTGCAGCAGCCGCCGGTCGCGCGCGACGGCGACCTCCATCTCGGTTCCGGCGTGCCGCAGGACGTTGCTGACCAGCTCGGTCACGACGAGCTCGGCGACGTCGCGGACGTGGTCCGCGCCCCACCGCGTGCAGGCCCGCCCGACCAGGTGCCGGGCGGCGGCGGTGGCGTCGAGCAGGGGCGCGAGCGTGGCCCGGACGCGCCCCGACGCGGCCGGCGCCGGCTGCCCCGCCCGCCCGGCCAGGGCCGCGTCGGTGGTCGGGAAGACCGGCACCAGCCGCGCGACCGCCATCCGGTCCAGGGCCGAAGCGAGCTGCGGCGGCGCCGCGGCCAGGGTCATCGCGCTGCCCGGCCAGGCCGCGGCGTGTTGCGCCAGAGCCGGCAGTACCGTCAGCGCGATGTCGTCGTCGTGGCGCAGCTCGGCGACGTCGAGCACGATCATCGCCGGCTCGGCAGCCAGGCAGGCCAGGACCGCCGAGCGCAGCGACGGCGAGCTGGCGATGTCCAGCACTCCGCCGAGGCGCACAACCGTGGCATCACCCCGCCGCTCGACGCGGGCCTGCAGCGCTTCCGCCCTCATGGGGTGATGCTCTACCCACCCCGGGCGTTATAAACACCGCGATCCCGGCACCGAAATCGGCGCCGGGATCGCGAGTTCAGATCACTTTATACCGGGGTCGGCACCCGGCTGTCGCTCCACATCTGCGTGCACATCTGCTGCACGTGGGAGTCGGTCAGCGGGGCGAAGTCGTTGTAATACAGCCCGAGCGCGTGGAATTCACGGGGGCTGTGGATGTCGATGACGGTGTCCACATCGGTGGCGAGGAGATCCACCGACTCCGCCGCGCACACCGGCGCGGCGAACACGAGATGCGCCGGCTTGCCGGCCCGCAGCGCCCGCGCCGCGGCCCGAGCCGTCACGCCGGTGGCGAGCCCGTCGTCGACGACCACGACCACCCGGCCGGTGACGTCGGGGGCGGGCCGGGAGCCCCGGTAGCGCTCCTGGCGGCGCCGCAGTTCGACGCGCTCGCGCTGCACGGCGGGCGAGAGGTCGCTGACGCTGAGCCCGACGGCGGCCACGGCGCTGAGGTCGAACACCGCCGGCCCGTTCTCCGCGATCGCCCCGACCCCGTGGTCGGACTGCCAGGGCAACCCGATCTTGCGCGAGATCACCAGGTCGAACTCGGCCCCGAGCACGTCGGCGACGGCGACCGCGACCGGCACGCCGCCCTTGGGCAGCGCCAGCACCAGCGGTGCCTGGTTCGCATCCGGGGCGGCCGGTGCTGCGACAGTCTGCAGATGCTCGGCGACGGCATTGCCGAGGACGCGGCCGGCGGCCGCACGGTCCGCAAATCGCTCATGCTCAGGCGGCCACATGACGCAACCCCTCCCGCCCCCCGGCAACAACGTCGCACGCGATCCGCAAATCGATCCGCATCAAGCGGACACCCCCTTAGGTCGGCACGGTGTTCAGGACTGGAGAACCGCCCCTCCCGCTCGCCACTCTGCCGCGGCGCCCGCGCCCGGTGGGAAGCCTACCCCCGCCTGACCTGCGAAAACTCGACTTTCGCTACTTCGCACCGGGTGAACCGCCGTCGGCCGGGCACTCCCGATTCCCCTGCGCCCGCTGCGTTTTCTGTGACTTCTTCCGTTAATGCGACAGGCAGTTGATCGTCGCCAGCAGACTCTTCAGCGGCCGCCCCTTGGTCAGCCGCGTGTCGGCGAGCGACAGCCCGTGCACGGACGTCGTATGCGCGGTGTTCGCGCTGTAGAAGATCACCGGCAGGTCCGCCGTCGCGGAGTTGCGGCGGAGCAGGTCCAGCAACTCGTCCCCGTCCGCGCGGGGCAGGTGCAGGTCCAGCACCGCCACGTCGAAGCGGGGCTGGGCGGCGGCCACCGTCAGGGCCTCCTGCGGGCTCGCCGCGGAGATCACGTGATGGCCGCCGATCTGCAGTCGGATGGCGGTGGTCTCACGGATCTCCGCGTCGTCGTCGATGAGCAGGACTCGCGCCATGTCTGCCTTGTTCCCTTCCCGGAGGGTCGCAATCTCCCCATCGGCAGGGCGGCGGCGGAAATCAAGCCCGCGGGCGGCGCCGGCGCATGACGATCACCAGAATGGCGATCGCGACAACGACCACGACGGCGCAGCAGCAGCCGCCGATCACGCTGCCGCCGAAGCTGCGCCGCCGTCGCTCCAGCTCCAGGCCGGTGTCGAGGGCGTCCAGGGTGGCCGGGCTCAGGAAGCTGTACAGCGTCGCGATCAGTGCGGTCATATCTCGACGGTAGCCGCCGCTGTCACGCCCGCAGCCACGCCGTGGTGTCCGGCGGGAGTGAACCGTCCGCGGCCAGGTCACCGCTCGCGAGCAGAACCTCACCCCGCGGAAGCGGGGCGGGCACCCGGCCGAAGTTGGTGATCACCCGGACCGGGCCGTTGCGGAAGTCCAACTGGTCGGGGGCGTCGTTCCAGGCGACGGTACCGCGGCCGAGCCCGTGTGTCCGCCGCAGCCGCAGCGCCTCCGTGTACATCGACAGCGTGGACCCGGGCACGCCACGCTCACGGTCGGCGGCGAAGCGGTCCCAGTCGGACGGCTGCGGCAGCCAGCTGGTGCCGCTCGGCCCGAAGCCGTACGACGGAGCCCCCGCCTCCCACGGGATCGGCACCCGGCAGCCGTCGCGGCCGCGGACCTCGTGCCGGGAGCGGATCCACGTCGGGTCCTGCCGCGCCTCGTCCGGCAGGGTGGTGTGCTCCGGCAGGCCGAGCTCCTCACCCTGGTACACGTACGCCGACCCCGGCAGCGACAGCATCAGCAGCGTGGCCGCCCGGGCGCGGCGCAGGCCGAGGGCCTCGTCGGGCTGGGGATCGCCGATGCCGATGCCGCCCTGGGTCGAGTGGCCGGGCTCGAAGCCCAGCCGGGTCGCGTGCCGGACCACGTCGTGGTTGGACAGCACCCAGGTGCAGATCGCGCCGACCGGCTCGACGCCGGCGAGGCTGGACTCGATCGCCGCACGCTGGTCGGTGGCGGTCCACGGGGCCATCAGGTAGTTGAAGTTGAACGCCTGATGCATCTCGTCCGGGCGGACGTAACGCGCGAGCCGCTCGGCCGGCGCGACCCAGGCCTCGCCGACCATCATGCGGTCGCCGGGGTAGCTGTCGAGGATGCGCCGCCACGAGCGGTACACCTCGTGCACCCCGTCCTGATCCCACATCGGCGGGGTGCGGTGCTCGGCCCCGGGCGTGGTGATCGGCGTCTGCGCCTCGGTCCAGTCGGGCAGCCCGCTCTCCTTGATCAGGCCGTGGGCCACGTCGACGCGGAAGCCGTCGACGCCCCGGTCGAGCCAGAAGCGCAGGACGTCGGAGAACATCTGCCGCACCTCAGACAGGTCCCAGTTGAGGTCGGGCTGGGTGGCGTCGAACAGATGCAGGTACCACTCGCCGTCACTCACCCGCGTCCAGGCCGGGCCGCCGAAGACGCTCTGCCAGCCGTTGGGCGGCAGCTCGCCGTTGACGCCGAGGCCTTTGCGGAAGTGGTACCGGTCCCGCGCCGGGCTGCCCGGGACCGCGGCCAGCGCCTCCTTGAACCACACGTGGTCGCTGGAGGTGTGGTTGGGCACCAGGTCGACGACGACGCGCAGGCCGTGCTCCTTGGCGGCGGCCACGAGCTTGTCGAAGTCGGCGAGGGTGCCGAAGCGCGGGTCGACGTCACGGTAGTCCGCGACGTCGTACCCCGCGTCGTGCTGCGGAGAGGGGTAGAACGGCGACATCCACAGGGCGTCCACCCCCAGTTCGACCAGGTGGTCGAGGCGCGACGTGATGCCGCGCAGGTCCCCCATCCCGTCCCCGTCCGCGTCGGCGAACGAGCGCGGGTAGACCTGATAGATCACGGCATCGCGCCACCAGAGCAGCGAACTCACCCCTTGACTCCACCGGCCAGCAGACCGCGTACGAAATAACGTTGCAGCGACAGGAACACGACGAGCGGGATGATCATCGACACGAACGCGCCGGAGGTCAGCCGCTGCCAGTCGTTGCCCCGGGTGCCGGCGAGCTCGGCGAGCCGCGCGGTCAGCGGGCGGTTGCCCTGCCCCGAGGTGAACACCAGTGCCACCAGCAAATCATTCCAGATCCACAGAAACTGGAAGATCGTGAGGGAGGCCAACGCCGGCGTGACCAGGGGAAGTACGATGCGCCGGAAGGTCATCGCCGGACCGGCGCCGTCGACCCGGGCCGCCTCGAAGAGGTCCTTGGGCAGCTCCGCCATGAAGTTGTGCAGCAGGAACACGCCCAGCGGCAGGCCGAAGCAGGTGTGCGCGAACCACACCGCGAAGAAACCGCCGCCCCACTCGGTGTAGCCCTTGACCAGTTGCAGCATCGGGATGAGGGCCATCTGCAGCGGCACGATCTGCAGCGCGAACACGCCGATGAAGATCCAGTCGCGGCCGCGGAAGGTCAGCCACGACAGCGCGTACGCCGCCATCGCCGCCATCGTGACCGAGAACAGCACCGCCGGGACCGTGATGACCAGCGAGTTGACGAAGTAGCTGGCCAGCCGGCCGGAGGTGGCCGAGGTGCCGAAGACGACCTCGTTGTAGTTGTCCAGGGTCAGGCTGGGGTGGCTGAAGAACGTCCACCAGCCCGTGGTCTTGATGTCGTTCTCGGGTCGCAGCGACGAGACGAACAGGCCGAAGGTCGGGATCGTCCAGACCAGCGCGATAATGATCGAGATGACGCTGGCGGCCCGGGAGGTGAGCTTGCGGCGGACCCGGCTCGCCATCGACTCGCCGTCGGCGCTGGGCACGGCTGCGCGGGTCTCGGGAGCGTCTTGAGCGTCGGTGCTGACGGTGCTGCTCATCGGATCTCCGTTCGCTGCCGCAGTTGCCGGGCCTGGTAGATGACGATCGGCACGACCAGGATGAACAGCAGGACCGCGAGCGCCGAGCCCTTGCCGCCGTCGTAGGAGCGGAACGCCTGGTTGTACATCTCGAAGGCGAGCACGCTGCTCTTGAACTGGCCACCGGTCGAGGTCCGGACGATGTCGAAGACCTTCAGCGTGGCGATCGTGATGGTCACGACCACGACGACCACGGCGGGGCGGATGCTGGGCATCGTCACGCGCCAGAACATCTGCCACGGGTTGGCGCCGTCCAGCCGGGCCGCCTCCACGATCTCGGCCGGGATGGCCTTGATCGCGGCGGAGAGGATGACCATGGCGAAGCCGGCCTGGATCCAGATGAGCATGACGATCATGTAGAACGTGTTGCCCGGCGAGTTCGTCAGGAACTGCTGGGGCTTGCCGCCGAACCAGACCAGGATCTGGTTGAGCAGGCCGATCTGTTCAACGCCCGGGTCGCGGTACGCGTAGATGAACTTCCAGATGATCGAGGCGCCGACGAGCGAGATCGCCATCGGCATGAAGATCAGGGACTTGGCGATACCCTCGCCGCGGGCCTTGTCCACCAGCACGGCGTACAGCAGGCCGAAGCCCGTCGAGAACAGCGGCACGCACACCACCCACAGCAGCGTGTTGCGCAGCATGATGAGGGTGTCGTCGTTGGTGAAGATCCACGTGTAGTTGTCGATGCCGATGAAGGCGTCACCGCCCGCGTCGAAGAACGACAGGTACACGGTGCGCACGAGCGGGTAGACCAGCCCGACGGCGAGCAGCACCAGCGCCGGCCCGAGGAAGCCGGCCATCTGCAGCCGCTCCTTGCCCCTCCCCCACCGGGGCAGGATGTCGAGCACGAACAGCAGCGCGCCGACGACCACGACGAAGCCGGCCATGAACATGAGCGCCGGCCAGATCTTGGCGACGTCTTCGGAGAAGTCGTAATCCATGGGGTGCCCTCCGACCAGCCGGGTCCGGCGCCGTGATGCACGGCGCCGGACCCGGATCGCAGTTCACTTACTTGGGCCAGGTGCTTTCGATGTAGTCCAGCGTCTGCTTGGTGTCCTTCGTGCCGTTGATCCAGTCGGTCATGCCGGTCCAGAAGGACTTCGTGCCGACCTGGGCGGGCATGAGGTCCGAGCCGTCGAACCGGGCCACGGTCGCCGAGTCCTGCAGGATCGTCACCGAGAGCTTGTCGATGGTGCCCGTCACCGCGCTCACGTCGAGGTTCTTGTTGGCCGAGATCCAGTCGCCGAGCTTCGCCTTGCTGTTGGCCCACTCACCCGAGGCGAGGTAGGTCTGCACCTTGACGACCTCGTCGCGGTCGGCGAACGCGGCGACGAACTCGCCACCCACGAGGACCGGCTTGCCCTTGGACGGGTCCACCGGCGGGAAGTAGAAGGCGTAGACGTCACCGTCCGGGCCGACGTTCGTGCCCTTCGGCCACTGGTTGGAGTAGAAGTTGGCCTGACGGTGCATGCCGCACTTCTTGTCCTTGACCGGCAGGCCACCCTCCTGGAACGAGGTGGTCACGATCGTCTTGGGGTTGCCGACGTACTTCGGGTTCTTCAGGATCGTCGCGGCGCGCTCGGCGGCCGAGAAGATCTTCGGGTCGTTGAACGGGATCGTGTGGTTGACCCACTGGTCGTACACGTCCGGACCCTGGTCACGCAGGACGATGTCCTCGATCCAGTCGGTGGCCGGCCAGCCGGTCGCGTCACCGGACTCGATGCCGGCGCACCAGGCCTGGATGCCGCTCGCCGCGATCTTGTCGGACAGCGCGATCATCTCGTCCCAGGTGGTCGGGACCGCCCAGCCCTTCTCCTTGAACAGGCCCGGCGAGTACCACACCAGCGACTTGACGTTGGCACCCAGCGGCACGCCGTAGACCTTGCCGTCGACGGTCGCGTACTTGGCCCAGTCCTTCGACCAGTTCTTGTCCAGGTTCGCCTGCACCGCCGACGGCAGCACCTTGAGCTGGCCGGCCTTGGCGAACGGGGCGAGCAGACCCGGCTGCGGGAAGACCGCGATGTCCGGCGGCTGGCCACCGTCGGCGCGCACCTTGATCTGGGTCTCGAACTCGCCGGAGCCCTCGTAGTCAATCTTGATATTGGTGCAGTCCTCGAACGTCTTCCACGACTGCTCAAGCTTGTCGGCCTCGGTGTCGCGAATCGTGGCGTAGACCGAGACGTGCTTCGTCTTGTTGACGCGGTACTGCGCGAACGGCGCGCACTCGGGCTTGTCGGCGTTGTCGGAGCCGGAGTCGCTGGAACCGCCGCAGGCGGACGCGGCGAGGGCCAGCGTGGCCACACCGGCGAGCGTAAGCGCCCGACGCCGCCTCGAGAGGACGGCCATGGTTAGCCTCCTTTGGCTATACCCGGTCCGGGGCGAACCCTCGCCCACGTACCCGGCGTGCTGGGGTGTGCCTTGCGTTCCTCGGATGTAAGCGCTTGCAAGGTTGGTTTGTCGAGTCCTTCTACGACTTTCATCGATAACGAGTTAGCAACGTGCCGGACATGTTGCACGTCCGACCTCGCGTTGCCTAGCCTTCGCCTGTGGCTGACGTTCCACCGCCCGTCAGCATGGAGGACGTAGCCCGGCTTGCGGGGGTTTCGACCGCAACCGTGTCGCGAACACTCCGCGGGCTGCCCAACGTCTCCGACGAGACACGCGACCGCGTGCTACAGGCCGCGGCGTCGCTGTCGTATGTCGTCTCGCCGATCGCGAGCCGCCTGGCCAGCGGTCGCACGCACACGGTCGGCGTCATCGTGCCGTACGCCTCCCGCTGGTTCTTCGGCCAGATCGTCGCCGGCGCCGAGTCCGTGCTGCGCGAGCACTCGCTGGACCTGCTGCTGTACAACATCGGCGACATCCCGAGCCGCCAGCGCTTCTTCGGCGCCCTCCCCCTGCGCCGCCGCGTCGACGCCGTGCTCACCGTCGCCATGCAGTTCACCGACGCCGAGATCGCCGACCTTCGATCCCTGGGCGTCCCGATCGTCGCCGTCGGCCACGACGTCCCCGGCGCGGGCTGCGTCCGCATCGACGACGTGGCCGCGGCCGCTTCGGCAGTACAGCATCTGCTCGCCCTCGGCCACCGCCGAATCGGCATGATCTCCACGTTCAACGACCAGAGCATGTTCCTGCCGGTCGCCCACGCCAGGCGGCGCGCGTACGCGCAGACCCTCGCCGACGCCGGCATCCCGCTCGACGAGCGGCTCATCATGTCGGTCCCGCACGGCATGGACGGTGGTGAACAGGCCATGCGCCGCCTGCTCACCCTTCCCGACCCGCCGACCGCGGTCTTCGCCGAATCGGACGAACTCGCCTTCGGCGCCCTCAGCGCCCTGCGCCGCACCGGACGTCACGTATCGGTCATCGGCTTCGACGACCACGAACTGAGCGCCTTGCTCGATCTGACGACCGTCCGCCAGCGCGTCTTCGAACAGGGCGTCCTGGCCGCGGGCATGCTCCGCCGCGCGATGACGACCAGCGACTGGACCCCCGAAGAGCTCCTGATGCCCACGACACTGGTCCTGCGCGCCTCCACCTGGCCGGTCGCGGTTAGGACGACGAGCCCCGGGTAGGTCCCGCTACGCCAGTTTGGAACGACGACACCGGTACCTCACGGGGGTGTGCCATGACAGCCGAGATGCCGAACTCACCAGTGACCTGGGACCAGCCGGACGAAGAGCTGGACGACCTGACGGGCCCGGACGCCGAGCTGCTCTCCGACGACCCGGACCAGCCCTCCGAGACAGACTTCTTCTGGGAGGACGAGGAGGAGTAACCCAACCCACGCCCTGGACGGGGGTATCTGGTTTGCTGGGCCCCAGGGGGCTCGTGCTAGGGTTACCTCCGTTCAGCCAGCGCCGCTAGCTCAACTGGCAGAGCAGCAGACTCTTAATCTGCGGGTTGTAGGTTCAAGTCCTACGCGGCGTACCAGATTAACAGGGCCACGACCTGGGAAAACGCTTCAGGAGCGTGGCCTTTCGATTGTCCACGATGGACGATCGTGTGATCGGCGTGTGATCCGTAGCGCTCGCTACACGTCGCCACAGTCCGACACCAGGCGATTAGCCAATATGACGCAGGACATAGCCCAACGCGACATGTGGCGATGAGCATCGTAACGGCGCAGGTTCGAATCCCGCCGGGGGCACGTCACAGAACTGCAAAAGCACACCGCTACCGGCCGATCACTGATCGTGGAAGCTGGTTTCGCGCTTGAATAGATGATCGAGGATGCCCCGGCCATTCGGCCGGGGCATCCTCGCGTTGACTGACCGGGAGCTACGTCTCGGGCACGCTGTCATCGGCGGCGAGCGCTTCACCGAGACGAATGCCAGTCACCGCGAGCAGCCCGATGAGCGTGCGCATCGTGGCTGTGCGCAGCGGCGTCTTGAGCGACTGGGTCTGCTCCAGCAGGGCGCCGAGATCATGGCCGGAGTAGAGGTAGGGCACGGCCCGGCGCCCCCGACGGGGCAGCAGCCCGGGTGGCGGCACCGGAACCGTCGGGTCCAGGGTGTGCAGATAGGCGGCGAAGCTGCGCACCATGGACAGCCGCATTCCCAGCCAGCCGGGGCTGGCCGGTCCGGGCAGCTTCGCCCATGCCAACGCGTCATCGACGATGAACGCCGTGTGGCCGAGATCGTCAAGGTAGTCGAGGAACTGCAGGAGCAGCTTTTCGTCGCGGGCAAGGCCGAAGCCCAAGCCGCGCCGCAGTTGCAGGTACTCGGCCAGCGCGGTGCGCAGATCGGCGGTCATCGGGCCACCTCGTGCGGCCAGGGCATCGCCAAACAGCGCAGCGCCTCGATGTCGACCTTGGCGTAGAGGGCTGTGGTCAACACACTTCGGTGGCGCAGCACCTGACCGATCTCCGCCAACGGCGCGCCAGCGGCCAGCATCGTGGTCGCCGCGCTGTGTCGCAGCCGGTGGGCGTAAATGGTGCCCAGCCCGGCGCGGTGAGCGGCCGCGTTGACGACCTGCGTCACCCCGGTGTTGGTCAGACCGCGGTGCGGGGCCTTCACCCGAACGAACACGCACCGTTCCAGCGCGCCCGAGGGCCGGCCAGCTTCCAGATAATCGACCAGGACCCGCCCGACGTCAGCCGGTAGCGGCAGCCGATCACGACGGCCGCCCTTGCCACGCACCGTGACCTCGCCCTGCCGCCAGTCCACGTCCTGCAACGCAAGCGCCGCGATCTCGCCTGCGCGCAGACCCATACGCACCAACATGGTCAGGATCGCCCGGTCCCGCAGACCGTTCGCCGTCCCCGTGTCGCACGACGCCAGCAGCGCCGCCACCTGATCCGCCGGCAGCCCTCTGGGCAGGCCCGACTGCCGATGGGCGACCTTCGGCACGCACGCCGACACGTCAGTGTCGGTCACGCCGTCGAGGAACCAGAACCGCAGCAACGAACGCAACGCCGACGCACGGCCCTGCACCGTCTTGGGTGCCAACGACCGCGTCAGGTGCGACAGGAACGCGATCACCGTCCGCGCCGACAGGCTCGCGACGTCGACGGCATCACCGATCACCACCGTGGAAACGAACGGGCGCACGGATGCGACGTAGAAAGCGGCGACGTTGGGCTTCAACCCGCGTTCCGAGAGCAGATACGTCCGGAACCGCTCCACCAGTGCATCGGCCGTTGTCAGCACGATGGGCGGCTCGTCCGGCGCGGCGCCCACACCGCCCAGGTAGCACAACAACGGATCCAGCGACCTCCGCGAACGGAAGGCCCGGTAACCGGACGCGGCCCGCACCTGCACGTAACGGAGAGCCACCGCCACCGTCATGAGAGGCCACGAATTTTCCGGACACGGAACCCCAGTAGAATTGTCCGTGAAAGGGTGGTCATTTCATGCCGAAGCGTCGCAGGTCGTTTAGTCCAGAATACAAGGAGCAGATGGCCCGGCAGGTTGTCGAGGGCTCGCTGAATATCGCAGCGGTTGCCCGCGAGTCCGGGATGAGTGAGCAGACGCTGCGGAATTGGGTGAACGAGTACCGCAAAGCGCATGCCGGCGACGAGGCACCGTTGACGGTGTCGGAGCGGGCTCGGTTGCGCGAGTTGGAGAAGGAAGTCCGGGAATTGCGTGCGGAACGCGAGTTCCTGGGAAAAGCCGCCGCCTTCTTCGCCAGCGAGTATCGGTAGAAGCTCGGTACGAGCTGATCGACGCGGAGAAGCACACCCTCGACGAGTATGGTCGGTCCCGTTATACGATTGTGAAGATGTGCCGGTGGCCGCAAGTGTCGCCGTCTGGTTTCTATGAATGGCGCGGCCGTCCGGTCTCTGCGACAATGCGTCGGCGCGAATTCATCAAATCACTGATTTTATCGATCTTCTCGGAGTCGAATGAGACGTACGGCCACCGTCGGGTCCACGCTGCCCTTGCCCGGCAAGGGCAGCGATGCTCGGTCGAGCTCGTCCGGGCGCTGATGCGGCACCTGGGCCTGGTGCCGTGCCAGCCGCGGCCCTGGCGACACAGCCTCACTGACGCCAGCCCGGCCGCCGCGACGATCCCTGACCTCGTGTGCCGCGACTTTACCGCCGCAGCGCCCGGCGAGAAACTCGTCGGTGATATCACGTACATTCCCACCTGGGAAGGCTGGGTGTATCTGGCCACCGTGATCGACTGCTATACGAAAGCGGTGATCGGATGGGCGATCGACAACCACTACCGCACACCACTACTCACCGCCGCGATCACTATGGCCGCCCGCAATCATCAACTGCAACCCGGCGCGATCTTCCATTCTGACCGCGGCAGCAACTACACCTCGGCCGAATACGCACAGGTTCTGCGCCGGCTCGATATCCGCCAGTCCGTCGGCTCAGATGCGCCACCAGCGTCATGTGCTGCCGCCGAGTCGGCAGCGTGTAACCCAGCCCAGCGAGGTAATCAGCGAACCCCACCGCGTGCAACTCCAGAGGCCCGACCACCCGGGCGCCGAAAAGATCCATCATCGCCAACCTCTCCAGTCGATGGAGAAGCCAGCGTCAACCCGCCAGGATTATGCCGACAACAACAGTCCAGACCTGCACAACCAGTCCTGCTCGCGCCACAGCATCGGCATAACCACGGCCTCGGGATAATGCACGTTATTCCGATATCGGAATAACGTGCACCTGCTGCGTAACTCGTTCAAGTACGCCGCCCGCAGGGACTGGACCGCGATCGCTGCGGCGCTCAAGCCGGTCTACACCGCGCCGAGTGAGCAGGCCGCCCTGGATCGGTTCGCCGAGTTCGCCGCCGCCTGGGAGAAGAAGTACCCGGCGATCGTCCGGTTGTGGACCAACGCCTGGGCGGAGATGGTGCCGTTCCTGGCCTTCCACACCGACATCCGGTCGATCATCTGCACCACCAACGCCATCGAGAGCCTCAACTCCCGGTTCCGGCGGGCCGTGAACGCCCGCGGCCACTTCCCCAACGAGCAGGCCGCGATGAAGGTTCTCTACCTCACCATCATCAGCCTGGACCCCACCGGCCGCGGCCGGCAACGCTGGTCCAACCGCTGGAAAGCCGCACTCAACGCCTTCGAGATCACCTTCGACGGCCGCCTCTCCAACCCCCGCGCATAGACAACCATCACCACGACGACTCAGACCTGAACAATACTTCCACCGTTTACTTGACAGCCTCAACCTTTCAAGATCTGTAGCCGGAGGTCACGTCGCCGTTCGTGGCGGTGAGCGGGAGTTCTGCCCGTAGGCTGGTTCCCGCCCCGTGGGGGCTGTGGAGGGTGATTCGGCCGCCGAGTGCCTCGACGCGGTCTTTGAGGCCGAGTAGGCCGGTGCCGTGGGTGAAGTCGGCGCCGCCGGCGCCGTCGTCGTCGACTGTGACGTGGAGGACGGTGTCGGTGGGGTCGGTTTCGACGGTGATCGTGACGGTGGAGGCGTGTGCGTGTTTGGCCGCGTTGGTGAGTGCTTCGGCGACGAGGTAGTAGGCGCTGACCTCGACCTGTTCGGGGGCCCGCTGTTGTGTGCGTAGGTCGAGGTGGACCGGGATCGGGCAGCGGCGGGCGAATGCGCGTAGTGCTGGGGTGAGGCCGCCGTCGGTGAGGATGGCTGGGTGGATGCCGCGGGCGATTTCGCGGAGTTCCTCGAGTGCGTCGGTTGCTGTGGTGACGGCGTGGTCGAGCTGTGCGCCGATGGCGTCGAGTTCGGGTGGTAGTGCTGCCTGTGCGGTGCGCAGTTGCAGTGCGAGGGAGACGAGTTGTTGTTGGGCGCCGTCGTGGAGGTCGCGTTCGACGCGGCGGCGGGTTTGGTCGGCGGTGGCGACGATGCGGGCGCGGGAGGTGGTGAGTTCGGCGTAGAGGTGGGTGTTGTCGAGGGAGACGGCGAGTTGGCCGGCGATGAGTTTGACGGCGTCGAGTCGTTCGGTGGTGAAGGCGCCACGGATGAGGCGGTTCTCCAGCAGCAGTACCGCCCGGAGCGTGCCGCGGCTGTGGATGGGGAGGGCCAGGAGCGCGCAGCAGGTGAGGTTGGTGAAGTAGGGGTCGCGGGCGAAGCGGTCGTCGCGGGTGGCGTCGGCGACGATGATCGGTTCGCCGGTGCGCTGGGCGTAGCGCAGTACGGACATCGGGACTGTGGGTTGGGTGCCGGTGGTTGGGGTGGGTAGCAGCCAGTCGTGGCGTTCGTCGTTCCAGAGTGGTAGGTGGACGTGGGTGGCGCCGGTCATGGCGCTGAGGACTTGGGCTACGCGGGCGTGGAGCCGTTCGATGCTGGTTTCGGAGCTCAGGGCCTGGGAGGCGGACAGGATGCCGAGCAGGTCGAGCGCTCCGGTGGTGACGGTGGCCCGTTGGTGCGGGAGGTCCTCGGGCTGGTTACCGTTCTGGTCGGCGCGCTGCGGGACGGTGGTGGTGCCGGGTTGTGGGCGAAGGCTCGGGTAGGCCCAGTCGAGTTGGGCGACTTTCGCGGTGGCGCCCCAGGTGAGGTACTGCTGGCGGGCTTCGATGAGCAGGTTGTAGCCGGTGTGTTCGAGGCCGTGGGCGAGGTGGAAGCGGGCCGCGTGCTCGGTGATCAGGGCCCGGTGCCAGGGCCGCTGGTGCCGGGCGGCCTCGCGTAGGGCGGCGTCGAAGGCGAGAGTGGCGGCGTGGAAGTCGCCGGCGGCCCGGGCCCGCTCCGCCTCGATGAACCGGAGCAGGTGCTGGAAGTTCGCCGGTGCGTCCGCGGCGCGGGCGGCCAGCCACCGCGTCACCTCGTCCAGTTCGGACAGTAGACCGTCGCGTTCGGCACCGTGGCTGTCACGGGCCTGCCCGGCAAGAGCCAGCCCACGCAGCGGGTAGATCATGCCGGATACGTACAGGCCCAGGATGCCCGGTAGCAGCGTCGCCGCCGCGGTGTGCCGCATCAGGCCGGCCGGATCGCCGAGGATGGCGGCGGCGATCGCGCGGGTGACGTGCGCGTGGAAGAGCGCTGTCGGGTTGCCGACGTACCGGTCGATGGAGGCGTCCTCACCGGCTGCGGCGGAGCTTTCGCCGCGCAACACACCGGCCAGCCACCGGAACGAGTCGAGCCACTGGCGGACTTGTTCGTCGCCGGTACGGTGCAGGAGGGCCAGTCCCGTCTCCAGTTCGGCGACGTAGGCGTCCAGCGATGGTGCGCATTCCAGCAGGCTCATCCCGGTCGAGGAGTAGGTGTATCCGGCGTTGGCCAGGTCGCCGCCCGCGAGCAGCCCTTCGCGGGCCAGCTGAACCGTTGGGACAAGGTTCTCGACCGGCTCGAACCAGCAGCTCACGAGCGTGGACAGGAAGCGCGCCTCCGAGGTGTCGGGCTCGTAGCCGCGCGCCTCGCTGAAGGCCAGCACCCGCTGCGTCGCCCGATACGCGGCGCGGTCATTGCGCAGCCCCACCACGGCGAACGCGGCGGTGGCGGCCGGCCCGATCAAGGTCCGGGCGGGGCCGTGCTCGATCCAGATCCGGAACCCCTCCAGGCTCAGCCACGTAAACAGGGGGTGAAGCTCGGCGAAGTAGGTCGCCGGGAAAAGTGTGTCGAGCAGCCGGGTCGCGGCCAGCAGTGTCGGATCGGTGATGTCCGGCCGGGTCAGCTCGTCGGTGTCGTCGGTGTGGTCCAACCATTGGTACAGATAGCTGAGCTGGTGGTCGAGCTCCAGCGGGAGCCGGTCCGCGGCTGGTACGTCGATGCCCAGCTCGTGCAGCGACTCCAGGCCGAGCCTGATCGCCTCCGCCCGACGGCGCTGGTGGGTCAGGCTGCGCACCTGGATGCACGTCGCGTCGGCACGCTGCATGGCGGTGGTGCACAACCCGGCGATCGTGTCGTATTCCTCGTCCGCCTCGTCCAGACGCCCCAGACTGTACAGCGCGGCGTGGCGACGGGTGTGCACCTCGACCAGGGTGGCGGTCTCACCCGGGTCGATCAGCCGCAGCGCCGCGGCCAGCAGCCCGTTCACCAGCACGTAGTCCCCGATCAACGCGGCCTGGTCGGCGGCGCGGCGCAGCAACGCCACCACCCGGCGCCGCTCCACGGCCTCGCCGACCGCGTCGACGACCGGCAGGTACTGCTCCGCCGCGACCGCGTACAGCTCCGGCACCGCCGCCAGCCGCCGCGCCATGGCCAACTGCAGGCTGCGCCGCTGCCCGGGATGCAGCCCGGGCAGGATCACCTCACGGATCCGGTCGTGGCGAAACCGCACCGCCTGATGTATCCCCGGCTCCACCACCAGCAGCCCCTCGTCTAGAGCGGGGGCCAGCCGCTGTTCCACCACGCTCGCCGGCTCGGCGGTCGCGGTCTGCAGCAGACTCAGCTCCGCCCGCCCGCCCAGGCACGCCATCGCCTGCACCATCCGCCGCGACGCCGCCGGCATCGCCTGCACACCGGCCGCCAGCAGCCCGGCCACGTCGGATCGGTCCAGGTGGGCACGCACGGCCGGGCCGTCCCACCGCCACCCGGTGGCCGTCGCGGTCAGCACGCCATCACGGCGCAGCGCGTTGAGCACCTCCACGATCTCGTACGGATTGCCCGACGGGTTGATCACGTCGACCAGGCCCGCGGCCGTGGCCCGATCCAAGCGGAGCATCTCGGCGACCATGCCTGCGGAGCTGGACACCGGCAGGTTGCCCAGCCGAAGGTGCCGCACTTCAGCGAGCTCACGCCATCGCGACAGCGGCGCCGCCAACGGATGCGCCGCGTCCACGTCCTCCTCACGGTACGCGCCCACCAGCAGCAGACCGTCGATCTGCTCCTCGCCCAGCACGAGGTCGACGAAGCCCAGTGCCGCGCGCCCCGCCCACTGCAGGTCATCGACGAACAACGCCACCGGCCGTTTCCGCGAGGCGACCGCGCGCAACGCGTCCACACCCACCCGCGGCGCCCGCACCTGCGCGGTCAACGGATCCCCAGGATCCGGCGGCACCGCCAGCAACGCCGCGAACTCCGGCACCACCGCGGTCAGCAGGCCCGCGTTCGGGCCGACCGCCTCCAAGATCCGTTCGCGGACCTTGGTCAGTTCGTCCTCCGGCTCGGCAAGCAGCAACCGGCCCAACGCGCGAAACGCCTGATAGCCCCCGTCGAAATCGAGATCCCGCCGGTACTGGTCGAACTTGCCTGTCACGAACCAGCCGTCACTGCCCGTCACCACCGGCCGCAGCTCATCGACCAACGCCGTCTTGCCCACCCCCGGCGCTCCGGCGACCAGCACCCCACGACACCGGCCCTCGACCGCATCCGCAAACGCCTCCGCCAGTACAGCCACCTCGCCATCGCGCCCCACCGGCCGCGACGGGGGCAGCAGCCGCAGCGGCACATCGCGCTCGCCGACCCGCAGCGCAACCGCCCCCGGGCCGGCGTCCCGGAGCCGCTCCAGGTCGTAGACCACGCCGTCGGCGGTCTGGTACCGGTTGTCCGGCTCCTTCTCCAACAGATGCATGACGATCTGCGACAGCGGCTCCGGCACCGCGGTATTCACCTGCGCCGGCGGCACTGGCACCCGCGCCAGATGGTCATGCGTGAGCCGCAGCGGATCCCCGCAACCGAACGGCGGCGCACCCGTCGCCAACTCGTACAACGTCGCACCCAACGCATACAGATCGGCCCGCTGATCCACCGACCGGCCGGTCCGCCCGGTCTGCTCCGGCGCCAGGTATGCCAGGGTCCCCACAATCTTGGTGGGATGCGTGAACTCGGGACGGATCTCGGCGAACGACGTCGCCAACGCGAAATCCACCAGGCAGGGTGCACCATCACGGGAGACCAGCACGTTCGCCGGCGTGATGTCCCGGTGCAACACACCCCGCCGATGCATCCCTGCCACCGCCCGAGCCAACCCCACCGCCAACCCGACCAGCTCACCAACCGGCAGCGGCTTCGCCAACCCGGCCAGGCTCACCTCACCAGCATCCGCCAACACGATCGACCCCGGGCGCCCCGGCGCCTCCACCAACCGCGCGACCCCCTCGACACCACGCAGCCGCTCCAGCATCGCCAACTCGTGCCGCACCCGCCGCTGAGCATCCGATCCCAGCGGCTCCTTGCACACGACCATGTGCTCGGCGACGCACAGCCGAGTGACACGTGTGTAAACACTCTCGTACACCACGTCACCCCGAACGGGCGAATCAGCACAATCCACCCCAGCTGCCCCCATTCGACAGGCCCCACACACGTCGCCAAGTCTTATGCCCTGCTTACCCCTATTTGAGGGCAACGTCTAGGGTGCGCGGGGTGCCATAACTCGGCCGGTCATGCTGGCAGCGACCTGGGAGAATTCTCGTGCGGGCCTTGCGTTTGCGGCAAGGTTTCGTCGACATGGGCGTTGACCTTGGGTGGTGAGACGCGATGAAGACCTGCATCTTCTGCGCGATCATCTGCGGCGAGGCCCCGGCCGCCGTCGTCCGCCGCTGGGACGACGTCATCGCCATCTCCCCGCGGCGCCCGGTGACCCCGGCCACGTCCTGGTCATTCCGCATGAACACGTCGCCGACGTCGGAGTGGCACCGGAGGTGTCCGCCCGAGCTATGGCCCGCGCTGCGGAGCTCGCGGCCGAGTCAACCGCTTCCCGGCAGGGCCATCGGTGTTCCTAGCAGGGCCAACCCCACGCGTCGAGACGGTGCCCTCGTGGCGTCCAGATGCCATCGCGGTGCTCGACGCTGCCTGGACCGGCGCGGGCCCGCTGACGATACTCACTCCGGAGTCCCGGCGCGGGCACCGGGCCGCTGAGTACCACGACCAGATCGAGTGGGAGGCCACCGGCCTCGATGCGGCGACGGCAATCCTGTTCTGGATCCCGCGCGACGTGCGGACTCTGCCAGGCTTTGCCACCAATGTGGAGTTCGGGCTGCACGTCCGCTCCGGACGGGTTGTGCTCGGATGCCCGGGCGACTGCCCGAACCCCGAGCGCAACCGCTACCTGATCTGGACCGCGCGCCGCTATGGCGTACCTGTCCACGACACACTCGCGGAGACGGTCGCTGCCGCTCTCGTCCTGATCCACCAGACCCCTCACGCAGGATTTGTCGGCCGGTGCGGGCAGCGCGGCTGAGCGCCCGGATGATCGAGGTCTTTGACAAGGCTCTTGTGCAGCGCGGTCAGCGCAGTGGGGAGGTCGCCCAACCTCTCACGAAGCTGTGTCCGTCGTCCTGCGTGCCCCGACGGGCAGTCCTTGAACGGACAGTTCCCTGACTCCGAGCTGACCAGCCAGTTCCCGGGGTCGGAGATCGCCATCGGGATGCAGCTCAAGCACATGGCGACCCGGGCACTGGCCAACCGCCACACCCAGGGCTACAGCGCCCAGGCACCGGCCTGGGCCACGTACTTCGATACCGCGGTGCAAGCATCCCGCTTCCAGAAGCTGCGGGACCTCTACGACGCCCACCGCCGTGGTGACACGATCGGCTACGGCCCCAGCGCGGACAACCTCACAAGGTCCTTCGACGCCGTTGCGCACGCCGCCGAAGAACTGCGCGCCAACGGTCTAGCCGGGCACGGCGACGTCAGGGTCGAATACGACCTGCTCCGCAAGACGCACCTGTCTCTGCGGTTCGGCAAGCTCAACCACTGCGCGATGAACGACGCAGACCCTGCCGGGGCCAGATGCATCGAGAACGCGATCATCCCAGCGGGACATCGCCGGTCCGCTGATCGACAGATGCCAGCCCGGCCGGTGCGCCAACAGCATCATCGCCCCGGAGCACCTGCGGATCTGGAGGACCGAGGAACAGAGCCTGCTCACGCTGCTGGACACCCCCAAGGCGGCACCCGGTCGGCGTGCTCAACTCCAGCAACAGCTCGACGATGTCCGCGCCGTGATCCGAAGGACCGAGCAATGACCGACACCGCAGCCACGCCCGTCACCTCGGACAACAGCAGCACGACCGAACGGCAACACGCCACAGCCGTGACCGTGTCAGCCCACACAGCCGAAAAGCTGTGGGAGGCGATGGAACGACTGCTGGCCGGCAAGTCCCAGCACACCGACGGCCGGCTGATCAAAAGAGAACCTCTGGAAGGAAGCCAAGGTCAGCCGCGCCACGATGAACCGAGCCGTTCATATCATGGCCGAATGGGACGATCGAGTCGCCGAGCGCGGCGGCCTGACCGCCGACCAAGCTCGCCACGCCGAGGAGGTGGCAACGCTCCGCCGGAAACTCGCCGACAAGACCGAAACCGCAACCCGACTCCGCCGGCAACTCGATGCCGCAGCCACCGTCATCGCCGCGCTGCACCACGACAACATCGCGCTCCGGGAACAACTCGACCGCCGCGGAGATGTCGTCGCCCTTCACACCCGCCGAGCTCGACCCTGATAGTCCACACAACGAACCCGTGACATGACATGGCGCCGGATAAATATGGCAGACGACCGTGGCTCCCGTGGACGGCCATGGTTGACCAACAGCGGGTCGTTCTCTCTTCTTGTCGAGTAACGCTGCGCAAGACGGTAGCGGAGCTGACGGTGCATCAAAGGACGACCGCCCGCCCGCTTTGCGGCAAATGAGCGCGGCTGCTCTGCCGACCGCCGCACCGTCATGATGCTTGGGGCACGAGGCGGCCGGCATTCCGGCCGGGCGCTAGGCTTGGTCGGGCGCCGGCGCTCAGGAAACCTCCAGCGCGCTGGGCACGGCGCCGAGCTTGTCGGGATTGGCCAGCACGAAGATGCGCCGGATCGCGTCGGCGTCCACGTCGAGCACCAGCAGGTGCCGCGACCGGGGATACACGATCAGCATGGCCGGTGCGGCGTTGACCTCCAGCGGCACGGCCCGCAGCGCTGACTGGCGCGAGTAGATCGCTGCGAAGAACCGGGCCACCTTCGACGCCGAGCAGACTGGCCGCCGGGCGGTCCGGACCCGGCCGCCGCCGTCGGACCAGCCGACCACGTCCGCGTGTAGCAGGCCGTGCAGCCGGGTCACGTCACCCTCGCGGGCGGCGGCGACGAAGTCGGCAAGCAGTCGCCGGTGCTCGGCCGGCGTGGGCGCGAACCGGGCCCGCCCGTCGCGCAGCGCCCGCTCGGCCCGGTGGTGCAGCTGCCGGCAGTCCTCGACGGTGCGCTCAATGATGCCGGCGATCTCGTCGTACGGCAGGTCGAAGGCGCTGCGCAGCACGAACACGGCGCGCTGCGGCGGGGTCAGCTGCTCCATGAGGTGCAGCACGGCGATCGAGAGGTCCGAGGTGTCCACCGCTCCGAACGGGGACGGGTTGGTGGCGACCGGCTCCGGCAGCCACTCGCCGACGTAGGTCTCCCGCCGCGCCCGTAGCTGATCGACGGCCAGCCGCGCCACCACCCTGGTCAGGTAGCGGCGCGGCAGTGCCACGGCCGTCCGGTCGGTGCCGGCCCAGCGCAGGTAGGCATCCTGCAGAACATCGTCGGCGTCGTGCACGCTGCCCAGCAGTCGGTACGCCAGCCCGAACAGCATGGGCCGGTGCCGAGCCGAAACCCTCGCCCGGTCCATCACCGACCCAACGCGGCAAGAGCAGGCGCTCCTCGCCGCCGTGCGAGCAGCAGCCGCTGCAGGCGACCACGACCGAGCCGAAACCCTCGCCCGGTCCATCACCGACCCAACGCGGCAAGAGCAGGCACTCCTCGCCGCCGCTCGAGCAGCAAACGCCGCCGGCGACCACGAGCGATTCGCACGCATCGCAAGCAACCTCGCCAAAGAAGGCCCGACGGTTTGGTCGTTCACTGCGTCAGCCGACATTGACGATGACGCCCTTTCGGTTCGGCAAGCATTGGACCACGTAAATGGAAGCCTCGTGGTTGGAATGCGTCCATCCACTTCTGAGCCACCCTCTGTCCGCGCCGCGCCAAGCAAGCGTGCTACCGACGCAGAAGCGGTGGCTCTACTGATCGAGTCGTGCGCCGAAGTGTTGGTCATACTGCGCGACCGGTGGGCAGGCAAGCCGGTCCCCGGGGCGGGTTCACGAGAACTGGCCAGGTGCCGGCACCAGGCCAGAGACTTGACTCGGCTGCTGGATGCTCTCTGGGATGTCCTGTCCGACTTTCGTGGCGCGGATCTGCAGACCGCACCCGCGCTGGCGGTCGAGGATCTCGACGGCGTGTGCTGGTCGGACGCCACGATGGCGTTGGGCGCGACGCTCTGGCCCGATGACCTGCGTGAGGTCGTCGACATCCACTCAGAACCGACACCTGGGCATCCCGGGATGTTCACAATCCGTTTTGGTACGCCGCTGCGGATCACTCGATGACGCCCAGACGCTGACGACTGCTTGGCCTGACAGTGAGGGGTCGGGCGAGCCCGGCGGCGCACCGAGGGCTAGATCAGTGACATCTGTTCGTGGTCGGGGAGGTCGAAGTGGACGACGCGGGCGGGGTCGATCTTGCCGGGGGCGGTGATGAGTTGTGCTTCGCGGGCGTTGCGGACGAAGACGGGCACGGTCGGTGGAAGCCGGTGCAGGAAGGCTGGGCTGGGCCGCAGGATGCCGTAGAGCGGGCGGCGCAGGTAGACCGCGATGCCGTACGCGTAGTCCGCGGTGGCTCCGGCGGGGTCGAATTCGACCCGGGCCGCCTGCTTCTTCCGGATGGATGGCACGGTGCCGATCCAGGGCACTCCGTCGGCGGGGCTGACCCAGCACACGTCGATGCCGTTGTCCTGGTAGCGCTCGGTGCGTTCCCGGATGTCGTCGTTGGTGATGGGCGACAGCTGGGCCTCCCAGGCGATGCGTCGAGTGCCGTCATGGGAGGAGGCGAGCACGTCGGCGCGCCAGGTGCCGTCCGGGGCGCGGACCTCCAGTTCGGCGTGCCAGTCGGCGGCGCGGACCGCGGTGGCCAGTTCGAGTTTGAGTAGGTGATGTTCCAGGGACTCGTTGAGCCAGGCGCAGCCGGCCGGGCGGCCCGGGTCGTGGGCGAAGTAGTGCAGCTTGCGGGTGGAGATCTTGGTGTGGACGCCGTAGCCGCAATCGGGGCAGCTCAGCGGGATGCGGGGCCGAACCTTGTACACCGCGGCCCAGCTCAGCCCGCACCCGAGGTCTTGCAGGGTCGCGTCGATGCGGCCGACCTCGGGGTGGATCGCCGCGAATGCCATGCAGGCAGTGTCGCACCTCTGCAGCGCATGGTCATCGACCGGGAACGATGGATATCCCGACGAAAGATCTACCGACAGCCACGCAAGAGGCCATAGACGGGCCCTTCACCGCTGGCCTGGCCCCCGCGCGGTCGTCGCAAGAATCCGGCATTTCCTGCGACAGCTCATCTCTGCGCCTGCTGCGGGTTCCCGCGCCGCCTCGACCAGGGACTGCGCGACCCCACTCCGGCGGGCCGCCCCGCTGATCGCGGCCGCCTCAGGTGCACGTCGTCGCGGCGACGTTGGTCAGGTGCGCCGCGGCGAGCCGCTGGGAGCCCGAGTTGGGCACGGCGGCCGCCGTGATGGCGGCGTTGAGCTCGTAGGCGGCCGTCGGATCGGCCGGCACGGGCAGCCGCTCGGCCGCGTGCACCGCCTGCCCGATGTCCGACGGGCCGACCTTCAGCGAGCCGTCCGCGTTGTGGTACTGCCCGCACCACTCGGTCCAGGACTTCGGCTGCGGCGGCGCCGTGACCAACGCGACCCCACAGCAGGCGACGCAGGAGAAGGCCAGGGTGACCCCGGCGACGATGAGCACGGTGTGGTGGCGGCTGCGGGCGGGCTTTGGCAGGGGGCCCAGGGCCTCGACGGGGACGCCGACGAGGTGGGCGAGCTCGCCCAGGGTCTGTGCGCGGTCGACGGCCGTGCGTAGATCGGCGAGTGAGTCCAGGCGGTCCGGCATGATCACGCCCTCGGCGGCGAACATCCGTCCCGTGGCGATGTCCATCGCGGCCCGGCGGTGCGCCTCGCCGGCCGGCATGCGCCGCACGTCTGGCGGCACGATGGGCCGGTGGTACGTCGCACGCTGCCGCTCGATGGCCGGCTCGAGGAGCATGATCAGGGCGCCGACGGCCCAAATCATCAACGCGATCGGCCACCAGAAGAACACCAGCAGCAGGTCCACGACGGGCTTGCCGGTGAGGCGGAACAGTGCGTGCATGCCGGGTAGTTGATCACAGAAAAGAGGAAAGGGCCCCGGAAGGGATCCTCTCTTTTTGTTGCGGTTCGTTCGTCGCGGTTGGTTACCGAGCCGGGTAGGCGTTCGTCATCAGCTGCTGGAACTGGGCCGAGAACCACGCACCGGAGGCCGGGGCGTCGGGCAGGGCGCCCCAGAGGCCGTTGCTCCTGTAGGTCGGGTCGCGCATCCGGTCGAAGCCCTTGCCGCCCGGGTTGTTCGGGCCGGTCGGGACGAGCGACCTCGAACCGTCCGACTCGCCCGGGGACTTGATCCAGATATAGGCGTCGATGCCGGCGGCCGGGGTCGCCCGCGGACGCTCGCCGAGGCCGGCGCAGTTCTGGTTGCACCAGTTGCCGGCGTGGAACGACGGTCGATGCGGGCCTGGTCGACGTCGGTGTTGATGTCGGTCGACGTGCTCTCCGCGGTCGGACGGGCCGAGCCGCCCAGCCGTTGCGGAACGTGTCGATCAGCATGCCGATCGACGCTCAAGCACCACGAGTGGGTCCGAACGGCCGAGCGGGACGTGCTGCGCGGAGGCGGAACCAGGCTGGCCATCCGAGGCGCCGGATGGCGTCCATGGCTCACGATGGGCTATTGCCGTGGCGGCCGGTGCGCCCTGCTCGTCGTCGCGTCGTGCGACCATCGTCGCCAACCGCCGTCGGCGATGAGGAGCTCCGACGACCCCGCCCGGGCTGCACGTCGCACCGGTCGTCGCCGAACGGCTCGGCGACGCCGTCCATGATCTCGTCGGAGAGTTGTTCGCCGGCGCGTGCCAGACGGGCGAGGGCCTCGGGGCCGGTGAGGCGCAGGACGATCGGACGGGCGGTGTGGTCGCGGGCGTGGACCTCGACCTGCCCGGTGCTCAGCGGCCGGACCGGGCGAAACGGCTCGACGTCCGCCGCGTCCGGCACGCTCGCCCGCACCGAGGCGACGATCGCCGTGTACCAGGTGTTGACCTCGCCGCGCCAGTAGTCGGCGTGGCGACTGCGCTGCCCGTGTTCCGGCGCGTCGCTGGCGTGCTGAGCCATCGCGGACGTCGTGGCGGTCCGAGTCGAGCCCGGAACGTTGCGGGCCGAAACGTGTGATCGATGCGTGATCGACGGCTTCCGTACCGACCGGCACTGCGCGCGACGCGCTGACAGCGTCGACGGCTTTGGTGCCACCTAAATCGACACAGACCGGTATCAGCCGACACCAAACGCAACCGGGCCTCACCACCGGGATCGCGCTCTTAATCTGCGGGTTGTAGGTTCAAGTCCTGCGCGGCGTACGGGATTCAATCGGCGGCCCCTGCTTCTCGGCGGGGGCCGCTTGCCGTTGTGAATCCCGTATTCTTCGCGCTCGCTTCGCTCGCTCCCCAGTGGGGGGCTCCGCCCACCCACACCCCCCGAAAACCTGCCCGCCTCATCGAGGCACCATCCGGTCGGCCCCCGGGCAGGACACAACCGCAGGTGTTCGTGGTGCATCGCGATTTGCAGAGTCACCGCACGGGGTGAAACACCCGCCAACAACAGAAGAGCGAAACCCCGCGCGGCGTCCGCGACCTGACACGTACGTGTCAGGCAGCGAACAGGTTCGTGAGTGCGTCCACGCCTTCGACGCGCGTTCGGAGCTGGCGAGCCTGAAGGACCAGATTCGCGACTACTAGCGCTGGATCGACGTCGGCCACGTCTATGCCCAGAGCCTCACGAACCCAAGGAGCAACCTCGCTCCAGCGGTAGAAAAGCGTGCCATCCCGTGCGGGATTGACGGGAGGCGGGAACCCGCCAGGCCCACGATCGCCGGTCACGTACCTGCGCACCGACTCACGGCTCTGCTTGATCCGATCTGCGATATCCGCGAGCGTCATCAAGTCTTCGTCCAACACTCGAACCGGCGTCAATCCGGCCGCCTCCAGTGCGCGCACTGCTGTTGCGATTGCGTCAGCCAACGATTGCGCTTCACGGTCAAACTCTACGATAGAGACGCCGCGCTCGAATGCAAACGCCCCATCGTCGGCGCCACTATCGTAGAGACGATCCATCTCATCGTCGGTAGGCCGCCGGTCAAGCACGACCGAAAACACGTAGGTGTTCATCGCCCTACCTCCAGTCCTACCTCTCGCAGGCCACCAAGCGGCTGCCCTCGATCTACGGGTGTGTGTGCCGCGCAGTAAACCGGTCGATCTGCTTCGCATGCGTACCGGGGTTGAGACTTGACATGATCGCGACGGGGTGGGCGTACAGGCGAGCATGCCGAGAGTTGTGCATCAGCCGCCGCTGGTGTCGGCGGGACGACCCGGACGATGCAGAACCTTGCGGGATGGGTACTGTGCGCTCACATGAGCTACGACCTCGCGTTTTTGCGTAAGAACGACGACCAGTCCTGGGACCAGGCGCTTGAAGCCTTGGAGGAGCGGGTTGAGGAAAACACGGATACCGGATCACCGGACGCGGAAGCGTGGGCACACATCGCGGCCGAAGCGCAGCAACTCCTGGGCGACGTGGAGTTGCACCAGAATGCGAAATTTTTTGAACTGGACCATGAACCGACCGGCATCCAACTAAGCCTGTATGGCGATGAGGCAGCGATTACCGCGCCCTACTGATATCAGGGCGCTGACGCCGCGGCGGTTGTCGGACTAATCTACCAACTCGGCCTTATCGTCGAACGCCACACGCGACTGGTGGGATACGACGACCAGGTTGGACTTGCGGTCGCCGAAGCAGCCGACCAACCACAGCTTGCTGTCTCAATCTTCGATCAGGTTGCCCAATCGTTCGCCCGACGCGGAATCAGGAGCCCCAGCAACGACCACTGACACTCAGCTGGTGCAAGACGCGACCACAACGTCGTGCCGCGAGTCATGCAACCCCACGATCGTGCCAACATCAACCGAGGCCGCGGTCTCAACCATCAACCGGAGTCAGGCAGGCACGCCAGCTGTCGGACTCCATTTGATCCGTTACGAATCAGCGTCACATGATGCGTGACAGCTCCGGCAGACGACCTCCCGAGATGTCAATATAGGCGGCTATCGCTTTGCTCCACAATCGCAGCACCCGGTGTGCACACCCGAAATCAACGAATATCCATCGTCGGCGGACTCTGCATCACCCAGGCGAAGAGCTACGCCAAGATCGTACTTGGAGGCAGTCCACGCACTGGCCGGCGTGATGGACGACAAGGCCGCCGCTAAAGGCGTTCTCGTCACCACCTCGTGGTTCGGCAAGGCGAGCCCCGACTTCGCTGCGTGCAACGGCCGTATTGAAATCATCGAGGCCGCCATCTCAAAGCGCTCCTCAAGGAGCAACCTTGACCTGGATGTGCTGATCAGCCTGCCGAAGCTTCCCCCGGCTGGAAGGAACGGGATCTGAGTAAAGCAGCCAACAACACTTTGCCGCCTACGCAGCGCGTGACTGATCAGGTGGTGGCTGCGGCGGTGGGTAGCCAGGGATGGCCGGTGGCGAGTTCGGTGAGGGCGTTGATGATGTTGCGGCCGTGCGCGGCGGCGGTGGCGAGGTAGGAGCGGATCAGCGTGAATTGCTGGGCTCCGTCGAGGGTGCGTAAGCAGCCGGATACTTTCTGCCGGATTTTGACCATGCGGATCTGCCGCTCGGCGGTGTTGTTGTCGAACGGGGACCGCAGATCGGTCGCGAAGCGCAGGTAGTCGTCGATCCGGTCGCGCATCCGCCGGGCCAGGGCAGTCAGTTTCCGGCCGGTCTTGCAGGTCTCGTGCTGGTGGTCCTTGACCGCGACCAGGGCGGCCTGGCGGAACAAGCCGGTCTGCTCCGCGAGGAGCTCCGCGTCGATCCCGGTCCGGCCCGCAGCGCGGGCGGTGTCAGCGGCGGTCTTGAGTGCCAGCAGCGCGTCTGTCGCTTGTCCGGGCCACACCGCCTCGGGTGCCAGTTCGCCGGCGGCGGCAAGCTCGCGCAACAGATGCGCACAGCACAACTGGTGTCCACCCGGGGTGTAGGTGTCGTACGGGGCCCACGCGTCGTGCACGGCGATCCCGGTCATGCAACCCATGATCTGCCCGGCGTCGATCCCGGCCCGGCCACGCTTCGGATGGACCCATACCAGGGTGTATCTGCCGGTGGTAGCCACGTGCACCCAGTGCAGCCGCCCCGCGACCCGCAACCCGGACTCGTCGACATGGACCACGCTCGCGCTGCTGAGCGCGTCACGGACCTGATCGACAAACTCCGAATCAGCCAGGACGTCGCTGGCACGAGCGTGCGCGGCAGCGACCGCGCCGGCCGACATCGCCACCCCGAACAGATCCGCCATCGCCTGCGCGGTCCGCGCCTGCGCCCCGAACAACGCCTGCTGCAAATACACTGCGGCAGCCTGGGCCCGGGGCCCGTACTGCACCGGGGCATCGACCCCGTCCGGCGCCCGGCCCGCGGTGACCTGCCCGCACCCGCACCGGCGCGAGACAATCCGATGCTCGCTCACCCGCACCCCGATATCGGGCAGCTCGAACACCTGCCGCACCACCGTCGCGGCCAGCGGGGCACCACTCAGGTCATCACCGCACCGGCCGCAGCCGGCCGGTTCATGCGTGATGCGCTCGTGCGGGTCGGTGACCTGCCACAGCGTGCGGCCCTCATGGCCGGGCTGCCCGCCCGGGCGGCGACCCGACCGCTGCCGCAACGACCTCGGCACCGGCTTCCCCAGGCCGTCCGACGACGGCGGCTTCGACGAGTTCGACGAGTCCTGCCCGAGCCGGGCCCGCAGATCTGCGTTCTCCGCCCGCAACACCGCGTTCTCTTGCCGCAGCCCGCCGTTCTCACGCTCAAGCGCACCGATCCGAGCCTCCAACCGGGCAAGCCGCTCAAGCAGCTCCACGATGGACGGCGATCCGGACACCCGATCATGATCCAGCACAAACCACGCAGGTCAAGTCAACCCGCCGACCAACACCTGATCAGTCACCGCAGCGCAACGCCTAGCGCACTTGGCCTAGCACGGTAGGCTGCTTGATATGGCCGGTTCCGAGGACCAGGTGCGCGCAGTGGTCGCAGAGTACGAGGCGACCAAGAAGGCCGCTCTCGCAAAGCGCGACGCCGCGCTGCGCACCTTCCACGCCGCCGGTTGGCGAGCTGTCGACCTTCAGCGCGTGACCGGGTACAGCCGCGAGACTATCCGACAGGCGCTGAACCCCGAGGCCCGACGAGCGGTCAACACCAGCCGGCGCAAGATGGTCGACACCGCGGTCAGGCCCCCGGCCGACTACGTGCCGTACGGCGACCGAAAGCAGTACCTCGTCGCGGACAGCCTTGACGAGTTGCAGGGGCCCACCGAAGGCACCGTTACCCTGCCGCACCATCTCGACTGGTCCGGTAACGCCGAGTACGTCCTCGACAAGCCCTCGCGACTCGCGTCGATGTACCGCACCGTCCTCAGCGAAGCGTCCACGGTGGACGACCTGCGCAACTTGCTCGACGGAACCACGCTGCTCCGACTCTGGCCCCAGCTCTGGCTACCGCCCCAGGTTCGCCGCCGCTGGGAGGGCCGCTTCCCCGAACTCGCCGAAGCCCGGAACGCGGCGGCCTGAGATGGACCCGTTCCACGAACGGCTTGCGCGACTCGGGCTGGCCGCCGCTGACCGGTTCGGGTTCGCGCTTGCCGGCGGATACGCGGTGCAGGCCGCCGGCTTGCTGGAGCGGCCGAGCGAGGACGTGGACCTCTTCACCTCCTGGGACCGGCGCGCCGACTTCAAGACCGCGACGGAAGCAGTCGTCGGGGCGTACCAGGAGGACGGGCTCGAGGTGAGCGTCAACGTCGAGTACGACACCTTCGCTCGCCTCACCGTGACCGACGGACAGCACGTCTCGAAGGTCGAGCTCGGCGTCGACTGGCGCGCCAACGAGCCCGTCGTCATGGCGATCGGCCCAGTCCTGCACCCCGACGACGCCATCGCCAACAAGATGGCCGCACTGTACGGCCGCGCCTTCGCCCGCGACTTCATCGACATCGACGCCGCCGTCGAGTCCGGCCGCTACGACCACGAGACCCTGCTTCGCCTCGCGGAACGGGCGGACAGCGGCTTCGACCGTCGGCTGTTCGCCGACGCACTCGGACAGGCGCAGTTCCTCGACGATGATGACTTCACCGAGTATGGCACGGACGGCCCCACACTCGACGCGTTGCGGGCTCGCTTCGCGACGTGGCGAGCCGAACTGCTGAAGCCGCCAGCCTGAGACACGGGTGCGGCACGGGTGCTCCACCGTGCCGGGACCAGCGAGCACCGACTGGACTGAGCAGCATGAACGCCGGCACCGCAGGCCGACGAGTCGGACAAAGTGGCGGACCAGAGGGACGGACGACTCGCCCAAGATCGCGGTCTAGAATTGATCTGCGGGTTATGGGTTTAGGTCCTACGCGGCGCACTCCTCCCATGAGGGCATTGCCTCTTCGGCATACACCCTTGTCGATGTCTTGGCCACCCGACAGCAACGGCGACGGCCACGACGAAGATCCGAGAGGCCAGCACGACGATAGCGATCCGCCGGATCGGCGTATGAATGGACTTCGAGCCAGCTTTGAAACTCCACAGTGGATGCACCACCTTGGCCGCCGTCTCGGGGCCAGCCCGGCGGGGCTCACCGGGGGTTACGCCAGCCGGCGTCTGTCACCAGCTCATTCCCGGTGGCCCAGGGGCGTGGTCCAGACGACCCGCCGCCCCGCCCACTGGGCGCTGCCCGCAATCGACGCGGCAAAGCCTCAGCGTCCACGGCTACCGGTCGTCGGGCAGCCGAGACAACGAGACAGCCGCGCGGGAACGCGTCCTACGCAGGCTTCGTGGCGCGCCGTCCCCGTTCCTTCCACCATGCCGCGTATGTGCCGTCCCACGGGAGAGGGTCCCTTCGCGGACCGTCGGAGCGGTACGTGCGCCGGGTGGGGAAGACCGTGACTCCCATTTCCGCCTCGGGCTCCCGGGAAGCGAGCCTCACTTCGTCGAAAGAGTCGTCCACCGAGACGATCGGCCGGCCGCTCATGACGACGTGAATGTGGTCGAAGATGCCCTGTTCGAACGAGTCGAATACGGTGATCGTCAAGAAGCAGGCGCCAAGCGGGTTGGGCGGGTCAGGTTTCTCGCGGGCGTCCGCCCACTCCGCAATCGTGTGACCCGCGCCCCATTCGAACCGGGCTACCTCTCCCGGTCGCAAGAGGCGCTCTCTCCTCGCGGTGGTCGCCTCCACGAACTGGGCCTCGTCATCGAGCCGTACCCGTGCGGTGGTCGCGCCTTCGTTGATCAGTACACCCCGGGTCTGAAACCACATGAGCCCGTTACGCTCTCCATTTCGTGCGAAGAGCCGCTCCGGCGAGGCCGCTTCGGCCTGCGCCACAGAACGATGGTCAAGCAGTCGCAATTCGTTCCCGTAGGGCATCCGGTCACGCGTCGCATCGATCAGTGGGGGCCATTGCGGCGCCTCAAGCAGCGCAACGACGAGGGGAGCCCGCTCGTCGGTCCTGGCGCGTGCCGCTTCCCGGACCGCCGCCGTGGCGGCTTTCAGCATTTCTTGAGCGAGGACGACCTGCTCGTCGGCGGCTTTCGCCTGAGCCGCGTTGATCTCGACCTGTTTCTGCAACTCCGGCAACTGCTTGGCAGCGGTTCGGGCCGCACCGCGCCCCGAGCGAGCGGCCGAGGCGCCGGCAATCGCCGCGGCGACCGCACCTATGGCTGAGATGATCTGAATCCACCCGGCCAACGTCAAACGATCAATGCTGGCTGCCAGCGCATCCCACAAAACCCGCACGGCCAAGGCCTACCTTCACGAGAGACTCACCTTTGTGGCCGGGCCCGTGCTGGGCTCGGCCGCTCACCGGTTTGATGTGCGACCTGCCCCGCTCGGGAAGGTATAAGCGCATGATGCCGAGGTGACGGCCGCGGCTGCGGCCCACCGCGCCGCACCCACGACGCTTGTGATCCACCTGGCAGCAGAACCCATGCCGATCAGCGGGGCTGACGAGCGATGCCACGCGGTGAGCGACTGCACCCAGTTACCCCTGGAGGGGGTAGGCGGACCGCTCAATGCCCATGTGAGGGTTTGGACTCCCACAGGCGGGTGAGGGTGTGTCATCCGCGGCGCGGGCACGTTGGCTTGGTGCGTCGCTCGAGAATTGCGGTGCTGCTGGCCGCCGGGCTGCTTGCCGGATGCTCCTCGGCACTGGCCGGGGCCTCTGGGCGCCAGCTGCCGCACGTCGACCCCATCGACCCCACCGACTTCCACCACGGCGCCGCCGACCCGTCCGCCGCCGCGGACGGCCTGGTTTCGGTCTCCACGGTCGCCAAGCACCTCGACGTGCCGTGGGGGCTGTCGTTCCTGCCCGACGGCAACGTGCTCGTCACCGAGCGGGCCACGCAGCTCATCAAGCGGGTCACGCCGAAGGGGCAGGTCACGACGGTCGCCCGCATCGTGCAGGCCGTCTCCGACAACGAGGGCGGGCTGCTGGGCATCGCGGTGTCCCCGTCGTACAAGACGGACCACACTGTGTACATCTACTACACCACGCGGGACGACAACCGGGTCGCCCGCCTGCGCCTCGACGGGCGCTCGAAGCCGCGGCCGATCGTCACCGGCATCCCGAAGAGCGGCATCCACGACGGCGGCCGGCTCGCGTTCGGCCCCGACGGCTACCTCTACGCCAGCACCGGCGAGGCCTCGCACACCGACGCGGCGCAGGACCTGAACAACCTCGGCGGCAAGATCCTGCGGATGACCACCGACGGCAAGCCCCCGCCCGGCAACCCGTTCCCGAGCTCCCTCGTGTGGTCCTACGGGCACCGCAACCCGGAGGGGATGACCTGGGCCGCGGACGGCACCATGTACGAGTCCGAGATCGGCCAGGCGGTCTGGGACGAGCTGAACATCATCCGCCCGGGCGCCAACTACGGCTGGCCGCGGATCGAGGGGATCGGCGACAACCCGAAGTACGTCGACCCGATCGTGGCGTGGCACCCGGAGGTCGGCGTCAGCTCCGGCGTGGCGGTGGTGGGTAGCACCGCGATCGTGACGTGTCTGCGGGGCCAACGCATCTATCTGGTACCGCTGGGCAAACCCCCGAGCGCCCCGCCCGCCGGCGTCGACCGCGAGAGCCCGTCGCCCACCGCCCCGCCGGATCCGACCGCGAGCGTGCGATGGCGGCCGGAGGCCGGCGTGGCCGGGCGCCCGCGGGAGGCGCTGTTCGAACGCTACGGCCGGCTGCGCACGGCGCTCGCCGCCCCCGACGGCAGCATCTGGATGACCACGTCGAACCGGGACGGGCGCAGACCCGGCGGCCCCGAGCCCAGCGACGACCGCATCCTGCGCCTGACCCTGGACAACCGGTGAGGCGACGGCCTTCCTGACGAAGGTACGGTGAATCCGGGTCGTTCTGCCGCCCACGCACCGCCACGGACGCGGCAGCCACGGCGTGGCGCGCCGCGGACGGGTCGCCGCACCGCGGCCGGCCGTGGCCACGAGCGACACCTCAATAGGACCCCAGCGGCAGTTGATTCAGGCCCGCCAGACCGCTTGCATTCCTGGACCGGCGAAAGGCCCGCCGTCGAGAACAACGAAGTAGCGCCACTAGTTCAATGCGATTCCGCAGCTCGGCGAGCCGGGGCAGCATGTCCGCGGACACAAACCGGCCGATCGTGGGGTCGTACTCGCGTACGCCCAGATGAGTGAGGCCGGTGGGGTCAGCGACGCCGCCGGCGAACCCGCGGTCAAGCACGGCAGGCCAGCTGGGGCCGGTGACGCCACGGTCCTCGCCGTAGGGCGTTGTGCGCTTCCTCGCCACGGCCAGAGAGTGACCGCGTCCGCCATGAGCTGGGCAGTCTCGTGCTGGTCGCCGACGATCCAACTCAGGCCGCCAGCGCTACGGACGGCGATGGTCTCCTCGCCGTGAACGTAGTAGCGGGTTCCGGTGGCGGCGTTGTAGTGCACCTGGGTGTCGCCCAGGTACAGCGTCCGGTCGCTGCCGTCGATCGCTCGATCAGTACCCCAACCTGGCCCGGGCGATCAGCGGCGGCTACCGGCCGCAGGAGCAGTTCGATCAGGTCATGCTGGACGGCTTCGAGCAGTGGCTGCGGGGCCGTGCGCGGTCGTGGAGGGCCCGGGGCGGCCGGAAGTCCACCCTGCGGATGCTCAGCTCGCCGATGATCGTCGCGGGTTGTACGGCTTCGGTGGCAGGCCAGCCGCCCTACGCCACAGGCCCCGCCCCAGGGTCGGGCCACTGAGTTCAGACCTGGTCGGGCCACGTCCACTGTGGTACCTCGCGGAGCGGATGCAGTTCGGCGTCGTTCGTGGCATGGGAGTTCTGCATCGCGACCCGCGAACCGAACTCGACGTGCTCGCGCAGCGCCTGCCGGAACGGCGCGTCGGCGGGCAGGCCGGCAGCGTCCGCAGCCTGCATGTACAGCTCAACAAAGCGCTGCCGCTGGGGCTCGGTGATCTTCAAGCCACGGTGGGCGTCAATGAGGGCGCTGAAGCCCATCGTGCGCGAGAACGTATCCGGCCCGCCGAACGACTCCGCGTCGAAGGCGGTGAGGTGCGCGACGTGTTCGGGCTTCCCGGCCCCGAAAAGCGGCTGAAGGAGCGGGTCGGCCAGCACGCTGGCGTAGAAGATATCGACGAAGCGGTGCAGCCCCTGCTCGCCACCCGCGTGCTCATAGAGCGTCTCCATGAGCCCATCATTACACCACTCGCCTGAAGCCCGCTCAAAGGCCCCCGTCGATGGCGAACGTGGCCTGCTCAGGCTTCGAGCCACGCCCGAAGCCCGAGACACCACGTGGGGTCCTCCCGCGTTTCGCTCGTCGGGGCAGTGCGTTCAGCCGGGCGAATGCGGTGACAGGGCGTCGGTCCAGGGCCGGTGTTCGGCGATGGCCAGCCGGGTCTTGCGGGCGGTGCGGGTGATCCGGGCAGCGACGTGGAGCAGCCGGTAACGCAGTTCTTGGGTTCGGCTTCGGCCAGGTCGTTGTCGAGGAGCAGGGTTTGGGTCCAGGCGATCAGGTCGATGCCGGTCAGGGCGAGTTGCAGCCAGGCCTGGTCGATCGCGAATACCCGGGAGGGGAACCGGCCGAAACCCGTGTCCTTCCTCTTCCACCCTGGCGCGGGCCCGGTGGCGCGCCTCGAGGTATTGGATGGAACCGCGGCCGGGCGGGGTGTCGGTGGCGATGACCTGGTGTCGAACAGGGTCAGTTGGGCGCCGGGAGGACTACACCGGCCTCGTGCGGAACAGGGCGCTGCGAAGGTCGTCGTACTCGGCCTCGGTGCCGATCGCTTGTCGGTGCTGCGGGTTTACGAGGTAGTAGTGAATAGCATTGGCGAGAAACAATGCATTGACGGCGTCTGTGCGGATTCGCCGCCGGCTGAACGGCACACCGTGGCGGCGGACCAGGTCCGGCCTGACGTAGGTGAGCAGGAGCGATGTGGCAGTTGGCTGGGATTGCGGCAAGGAGTCCGTTGACAGGGCATCCCACGGCACGGTCAGGGTACCGAGCGGACTTCGGTCGACCAGGCCGTCCGGCCGCAGTTGAACGCCGATATCGCGCCACGCCGCGAGGACCAGCACGATGCTCAGCGCTGCCAGCACAACGGCCATGGCGCCGAGGATGCTTCTCTGCAGATGCCAGGCGGGATCGTCGAACGCCGGGTCCTGATTCCCATCAGGGATGCTGAGCCAGAACGCGACCTGCGTCGCACTGAAAATGACGGCTGTGGTGGCGTTGTAGACGTGGCCCGGCCATCGCAGGGTGCGGAACGCGACGGTACGTTGATCGACGACGAACGCTGCCGGCCGTGCCCGAAACCACGCAGCGAGAGCCATGACTGCCGACGCGAGTCCAAGCAAGGACAGGAGCGCCGGCATCGCGTGTCTACTGTCGCTTTCCGGTGCCGTCAGCAGTCCCACTCCCACCAGGCCCACCGCAACGCCCACTGCCCCACCGAGAACAAGGCGCGGATGCTGAGCGGTGCCAGCGAACATCGTGGAGAGCATGTCGGCAGAGTATGGGTCGCGACCGTCGCGCGGAAGGAGCCCAATCAGCTTCGGTCGGCGACCATGTCAAACCGCCAGAGTGTCAAGCATCAGCTGGGACCGGTCAGAACGCCTGGTCAAGCGCTGGTCAAAGCCGGCGATCGCCAAGCTTTTCCGGCTCGGCGCGGGAACCGGCTCCGACGCCGCCGCCGGGCTCGTCGTAGCCGGCGCCGAGGGCCTCCACGACAGTTACTTCATGGTCGGCATTCTGCCTCCTGAGCAGGTGGCGACTGCGGGGGGTCGTTGCTTGAGAGCGGAATCGCCGATCGCGGTGGTCATGAATACCTACGGTCACGTCCTCCGCCCGTACTGGAAGAGGAGCAAGGTCAGGAATCCGGCGACGTGCGTTGTCTTGCAACCGCCTGCTGAGAGCCCACCGGCGGAGACAGTTCATCGTCGGGCATCCAACTGGCGCGGCCCGTAGGCCGACGCGGCCTATCTATGCCGCGTCCGGAACGCGTCGGTCCCGCGCCCGCCACACCGCGACAACCCGCGACAGGTCCGGCGCGAGCCAGATGAGGTAGCCGTGGGCACCCCACGCGAACAGCAGGAAGACGACCTCGGACTCGGGCGCGGCGTCCATGGTCTCGACCACGGCGGTGAGCCCTTCCGGCGCTGGCAGACCCACCCTCTCGGCGGTATTCAGCCGCATCCGGTAGTTGCCCAGCAACCACGCCTTGTCGGTCACCCGGCCCGAGACCATCCGCCCCGCCTGCGCCGCCAGCAGCCGCGCCCAGTCTGGACGGGCGCGTTCGTCGAGCGAGGGCAGGACCGGCTCCATGAGGACGGCCAGCCCTTCGCCCGAGAGTGAAACGTCCCTGTAGGTCACTTTATCCCGAGTTGAAGACTGGGCCGAAGATGCCGGCAACGAGAGGATCCTATTGGTGTATTGGGAGACTGTTTGGATCGGCCGTATGGATTCTCAGCCGTAGCGATCGGATAACGCAGCGCATCGCCTGTGCCTTTCTCGTCGATGCCCGTCTGATGGGGGAGGCGCGTTACACCCCTGCTTTGCCAGGATGACGTGAGACACCTCGTGTGATGCGGGGTCCTGACTGGCCTCAGACAGTGGCGGCGGGGAGGGTACTGTCGCACCGCAAATGGCGCTCAGACCTTGGAGTTGCTCCACCGATTCTCCACACCGACCGTAATGCCGGCCGCTACTTCCTGCTGGGAACGCTTGTCCAGCCACCAGGGGACCAGAAGCTCTCAGGCTCGCCTCATCGAGACCCTGCACGATGTCCGGCGCCGCTCGCCGCCAGAAGAAGTCCGCGCCCACCGCGACGATCGTGCCCGTCGCCGCCGTCGCGGGCAAGAGCCGGGGTCCGCGCCGAACGAGGCCGCTCGACGGCTGCTTTGAGCAACCGGGACGTTCAGCGCGACCTGCTTGGGCGGGCCGGGCGCCTGCGCCGCTGTGCCGGACCTGCGGGTCGACCGTGGCCTCGAACGGGACCGGTTTGTTGTCGGGGTCGTACACCATGTACACCATGTACACCAAGGACGCCTCATCCACCTTGGCTGGGTTCAGCGTGCCCTTGAACGTGCCCGGGCCGGTCTTTTCCGCGTCGATGATCGCGTCGCCGGCCGTCATCCAGATCCACATTGACTACTGACGGCGATTGGTGCTCGAACTACCGCAACGCCGGCGACTCAACCGCTTCCGGACCGAGCGGACCCTCGCCTGCGACGTTATTCCCCGGAGGGGCCGTTTCCGGGCTATCACGAGGTGAGCAAGTGTCTTCGTGAGGCCACTCGTATTGGCCTCGCGTGGCGGGCGGTCAGGCGACGGTGCCCAGTCGGCGCTGGAACTCGTCAAGGGCGTTCGCCGCCGTTCGGAGGTCGCGCCGCGCCGCCTCGAGGTCTATTGCCGCCGATGCCGCCAGCGCGGCGTTGCGGATGTACGTCGAGACCGGCTGGCCGGCCGCGGCCGCCGCCGCGACGATGCTGTCCAGCTCGCCACGGCCGAACCGAACCGACACGACCGAACGAATCCCGGACGTCGGCTCGCTTGGGACCTCGTCACCAACCGCCTCTTCACGGTGCTCGTACAGGTCCTCGGCGGCAGCCGCCATGTCGGCCAAGCTCATGCCAGTGACCTCGTCGACTTCTTCCTCTGCCCTGCTCATTTCTGCTCCCAGGCCGTGATCGGATATGCCGTGTTCGTCTCCGCTTGATAAATGAACGCCACCGTCAGGCTGCGCCCCTCGTCCGTGACGCCGAGCGCTAGGTGCGTCGCCACCCGCCCGCGCAAATTCGTGCGAATGGCCGGCCGGTTGGCAAACACCTCAGCACGGGTCGCGCGCTTGGTGGCATAGGTGATGTTGGCACCCAGTGAGGTGATCTCAGCGAGGAATGCTGGCTGATTTGGACGACACGGACATTACGTCCAATGTGGACGGTGCTGGAAGAGGGCTGGGGCCCTCGGTAGGCAGTTCTCACCACAAGAACACCCGCCCACGGTGAGGACCCCAGTGATCGCCTATCGTGCCATGCTCGACGTCCCCAGGGAACTGGTCCACCACGTCGCCGGGCTCCTACGCGCCGACCGCCGCAGACGCGGAACCCGACGCGGAACACGAGCGTTGACCTGCTGGTATCACGCCCTGCTGGTCCTGGTCTGGTACCGCAAACGCGAGGACCTGACCCTCCTCGCAGCCGGGTTCGGCGTGTCACGCGCCACCGCCTACCGCTACCGCGACGAGGTCACCGCCCTGCTCGCCGCGACCGCCCCGGACCTCCACGACGCGCTGCGCCGCGTGGCCGAGGACGGCTGGTCCCATGTGATCCTGGACGGCAAAGTGTTCACCACCGACCGCTGCGCCCAAACCACCACCAGTGTCAAAGGCAAAACCATCGACGCCTGGTATTCCGGCAAGCACCGCGACTTCGGCGGGAACATCCAAGCGATCATGCGCCCGGACGGCCTGCCGATCTGGACCGCACCAGTGTCACCGGGACATTTGCACGACCTGACCGTCGCCCACGATCACGACGTCCTCGCTGCCCTGTATTGGGCGGCATCGCAACTGGACTTGCCCACCCTGGCCGACTCGGGCTACGAAGGCGCAGGCCGCGGCGTCCACACTCCGGTCAAACAGCCCACCGACGGCAGCGCCCTGGCCATCGACAACCGCGCCTACAACCTCCTGCTGCGATCGATGCGCTGCCGCGGCGAACGCGGCTTCGCACTCCTCACCACCCGCTGGCACGCCCTGCAACACACCACCGCCAGCCCAACCAGAATCGGCGACTTCGTCAAAGCGGCACTCGCGCTCACCCATTTCGAGCACCGCTACCTGCCGATTCCTTGTTGAGATCACCTCAGTAGAACCTTGACAGGCGGTATCCACCATCCCCCTCAGTGTAATACGCGTCAAATGCTGGCGTAATACTTCTGCCCTGACGAGGCAGTGTGGGCGAGGGCAACCCAGAGTCAGGCGATCTCCGTGCGGGCCCGCTCCTCGGTGCGAACGTCCCGCCAGTCGTGGAGCTCGGTCATGAGGGCTGGTCGCGGGGGCACCACCACGTTGTGCGGCCGGCCACTGTGGCTCGGCGCATCGCTGTGCCGCATCTTGGGCAGGTGCCGCTCTCTCGTCTGGCCTCCACCACCGGCAGGGTGTGTACGCCACCCTCCGCTATCGCCGACTCCACCGCCTGGCGCAGGGCTCGGTGCAGGCGGTCCAGGTCGGGCCGGGAGAGTTCGTCGACCGGGCGGCTGGGGTTGACCTTGGCCTGCCACAGCACCTGGTCCGCGAGCAGGTTGCCGACGCCGGCCAGGGCCTCCTGGTCCAGCAGTCTCGCCTTCACCGCGACCGTCCCGCGGGCCAGCGCCGCCCGGAACTGGGCCGGCGTGATCGTCCGGGCGTCGGGGCCCAGCCGCTCCACCGGCGGGTCCAGTCTCACCCTCCCGAGGCGGCGGGGGTCGACCAGGAGCAGGCTCGTGCCGTCGGTGAAAGTGAGGGAGAAGCGGGTGAAGCGGTGGTCGCCCCGGGCGCGGCCGCGCTGCCAGTAGTCGCCGCCGTCCGTTTCGTCCCCATCGGAGGCGATAAACACGATTTTTCCGGACATGCCGAGGTGGATGCCCAGCACCGGGCCCGCAGAAGTCGTACACCACATGCTCTTGCCCCGCCGCAGCGCCGCCGTCAGCGAAGCACCCGAAAGCGCGGCGCGGATGGAGCCGGGAGCGTGCGGGCGGCACACGTACGTGTCGGTGTCGTCGACATCCGCGATGACACGGTCCAGGGCGTACCGCTCCAGCACGGCACGCGCCGACTCCACCTCCGGCAACTCGGGCACGATCGCGAGGGTAGAGGAGGATGGCCGTCGTGGAGAAGCTGCCGGTCGCCGACGTGCTCGACCAGGTCGTCGAGGGGACCCGCCGCGGTGCCGTCGTGCTCGTCGCGCCACCCGGGACCGGGAAGACCACGCTCGTCCCGCTGGCGCTGGCCGACAGCATCCCGGGCCGCATCGTGGTGGCCGAGCCGCGGCGAATCGCGGCGCGGGCGGCGGCCAAGCGCATGGCCGAGATCCGGGGCGAGCGGGTGGGTGAGACGGTCGGCTACTCGGTGCGCGGCGACCGGAGGGTGGGCCGCGACACCCGGATCGAGGTCGTCACCACGGGCCTGCTCGTCCAGCGGCTTCTGCAGGACCCGGAGCTCCCCGGCACCAGTGTCGTGATGATCGACGAGTGTCACGAGCGGCACCTGGACACCGACCTCGCCACCGCATTCCTCATCGAGGCCAGGGACACCCTCCGCCCCGACCTGGGCCTCCTGGCGGCTTCCGCCACCATAAATCCGGAAAAATTCGGTCAGGTCCTGAAATCGCGGACCGTCGAGGCCGACAGCGCACTGTTCCCGATCGAGGTTCGCTGGTCCCCGCCCGCCAGGCAACCGCTGACGATGGACCACGTGGCCGACGTGACCAGGCGAGCCTGGCTGGAAACCCAACACGACATCCTGGTATTCGTCCCGGGGGCGGCCGAGATCGAACAGGTACGCCGGAGCATCCCCGGGATCCCGACCCTCCCCCTGCACGGAAGACTCCCCGCCGCCGCCCAGGACGAGGCCCTCACCCAGCGGGACACCCGCCGGGTGATCGTGGCGACCGCCGTGGCGGAGAGCAGCCTGACGGTCCCCGGAGTGCGGGTCGTGGTCGACTCCGGCCTGTCGCGCATCCCGAAGATCGACCTGTCGAGGGGCCTCGGCGCCCTGGTGACGGTGCGAGCGGCACGGTCCAGCACGGCCCAGCGGGCGGGCCGGGCGGCCCGGGAAGGGGCCGGCGTGGTGTACCGATGCTGGTCCGAGGCCGACGACGACCGCCTGCCGCCGGACCCCGAGCCCGAGGTGAGAACGGCGGAGCTCACGGGCTTCGCCCTGGCCCTGGCCTGCTGGGGCACCCCGGGCGGCACGGGCCTCGCGCTGCCGGATCAGCCTCCGGAGGCGGCCATGACCGTGGCGACGCGGACCCTGCGGGCCCTGGGCGCGGTGGACGAGCAGGGGCGGGCCACGGACCGCGGCCGCAAGATCGCCCGGATCGGCGCCCACCCGAGACTGGCCAGGGCACTGCTGGACGGCGCCCCGCTGGTCGGCGCGCGAAACGCCGCCGAGGTGGTCGCGATCCTGGCCGAGGACACGTACCGGACCGACGACATCGCCGCGGCCAGGAGGACGACGGAGCACTGGCGAAGGGAGGCGACCCTGCTGTACCGGATGATCGAGAACCCGAAGGAGCGCGAGACGGCCGCCGACCGGGCTGCGGGTGTCATTGCCGGCCTGGCCTACCCCGAGCGTATCGCGAGGCGCCGGCGCGACGCCTACCTGATGGCCGGCGGAACCGAGGCCGAGCTGGCCAAGGACTCGCCGCTGCGGGGCCACGAGTGGCTGGCGATCGCCGCGGCGGACCGCCCGGTGGGCCGGGTCAACGCGCGGATCCGCCTGGCCGCCCCGATCGACGAGGACATCGCCCGCGAGGCCGGCTCGGCGCTGCTGTCCACTGTGGACGAAACCAGTGCGACGGGCGTCCGGCGGGTCGAAAGACTGGGCGCGATCGTACTGTCCGAGCGCCGCATCGGTGCCGCCCCGAGGGAGCTGGCCGAGGCGGCCCGCCGCGACCGGCTGCGGCGCGAGGGCGTGCCCTGGACCCCGCTGCGGCACCGCCTGGCCTACCTGCATCGCACGCTCGGCGACCCGTGGCCGGACGTGAGCGATGCGGCGCTCATCGAGTCCATGGTGGACGGCACGGACCTGCACAGCGCGCTGCAGGCCGGGCTGCCCTGGCCGGCGGCGAAGGACCTGGACCGCCTGGCGCCGGAGCGTCTGACGGTGCCGAGCGGATCCACCGTACGCCTGGACTACGCGGCGGAGGACGGCCCGCTGCTGGCGGTCAAGGTCCAGGAGATGTTCGGCCTCGAACGAACCCCGGAGCTCAACCACCGCCCGCTCCTGCTGCACCTGCTGTCCCCCGCGGGCCGCCCGGTGGCGGTGACCCGCGACCTGGCCTCGTTCTGGCGCACCGGATACCCGCAGGTCCGCGCCGAGCTGCGCGGCCGCTACCCGCGTCACCCCTGGCCCGAGGACCCGGCGACGGCCCCGCCGACCAAGCGCACCAACCCTCGCCGGTAGCCCGGCTCACCCGCGGACTCACCCGGCATCCCGGGCCCGGAACCGGACGCTTGAAACCGGGACGAGGGAGGCGTGCGATGAGCGACGACCTGGCCGCGCTGGCCGCCGAGGCGTACGGCTACGGCTACCCCCTGCTCCACGACCTCCGGGCCGTCGCCGAGGCGCCGGTCTTCAACGCGTTCGTGCACCAGCGGCGCGTGCCCGACAGCCCCACCGCCAACCCCGACCTGCTGTACTCCACCGCCCAGCTCGACCTCTCCGGCGGCCCGCTCTGGCTGCGCGTGCCGGGCACCGGCGGCCGCTACCACGTGGTCCAGTTCATCGACGCGTGGACGCACAACTTCGCGTACGTCGGCAGCCGCACCACCCCCGACGAGGAGCGTGAGTACCTGCTCGTCCCGCCGGGCTGGGCCGGCCGGGAGGCGCCCGCCGCGGAGGTGATCCGGGTGCCCACGATGGTCGCGACCCTCGTCGCCCGGTTCGCCGCCGGGCCGGGCGCCCACGCGCTGCAGGACGCGCTGACCATCGAGCGGATGTACCCGCGGGTGCCGCTCGACGGCCTGCCCGGCCCGCAGGCGGGTGTCCCGGACGACCTGCTCTTCCTCGAGGCGCTGCGCCGCGGCCTGGCCGCGTTCCCGCCCTCGCCGGCCGAGCGCCGCTACCAGCGCCGGTTCGCCCCGCTGGGGGTCTTCGAGGGCGGCAACTCGCCCTACCCCACGATGCCCCGCGAGCAACGCCGCGCCCTGGCCGACGGGCTGGAGCGCGGCCGCGACGCCCTGGAGGAGGCGGCGGCGAAGGCGCACCCGGCGCCGGTGAACGGGTGGACCAACGAGCTGCACGCGTTCGACTACAACCTCGACTACTTCGAGGTGGGCACTGTGGACAGTCCGCAGTGGACGATCGGCGACCGGGAGGCGGCGCACGCGGCGCGCGCGGTCGCGGCGCGGACGAACCTGTGGGGCAACCATGCGTACGAGGCCGTGTACCCGGCCGCGCACAAGGACCGCTCCGGCGCCCGGCTCAGCGGCGCCCACGGCTACGCGCTGCGCCTCGCCCCGCCGCCGCCGTGCACGGCGGGCTGGTCGCTGACCGTGCCCGGCGAACGGGGCCCGAGCACGCTGCCGGCCCGCGACGCACGGACCGGCCCCGACGGCTCGGTCACGATCGTGATCGGCCGCGAGGACCCCGGCGCGGCGGCCAACTGGCTGCGGGCCCCGCGGGGCGAGTACCACCCGGTCCTGCGCGTGTACCAGCCGGGCGGCCCGATCCTGCGCGACGAGTACCGGCTGCCGCCCCTGGAGCCCGTGGAGTGAACCGGCGGCTGCGCCGGGCCGGCGGCCGGTGCACCATGGGCCGGTGGACCATGACCTTCCGCTCGACGAGCGCCTGCGGCTCTACCGCCGGATCACGGCCGTGCAGGACACGGCCCGCGCCGAGTCGCTCGTGGACGAGGTGCGCGCGGTGTACGGCGACGCCGAGGCCGCCCGCCTGCTGAGCGCCTGCGCTTCGGCGACCCTGGACCGGCTGCTGCCCGAGCTGTCCCACGCCCTGCCCAACCGGGCCCGGTTCGGCCGCTACCGCCCGGCCGAGCTGCTGCGAGAGGCCGGACGCCAGCTGCGGGACCTGCCGGAGGCCGAGCGGTCGGGCTGGTGGTTTCGCTGGTACCGCGCCGTGCTCGCCGCCGCCCGCGCCCGCCCGGACGAGGCGATGGCCCTGCTGGAGCGCTACGCCCCCACCGAGCACGTCTTCGGCGTGCACGAGCTCGGCCCCCTCGCCGAGGCCCACCCCGCCCGCCTGCTCGCCGTGCTCACCGCGCCGGCCCGCGCCGCCTGGCTGGGCCGCCAGCCGCTGCCGAAGAGTCTCCTGCGCCGGCTGCGCCGCCTCGGCCCCGCTCCCCTGGCCCGCCTCGCCCACCGGCTGCGCGAACGCCCGCACGAGCTGGCCCGCCTGTTGTCGGTGATGCCCCCGGCCGACCGCCCGGCGTTGTTCGAGGCGGCACTGTCCGATGTGGACCGCTCCCGGACGGTGCCCGCCGACGCGGTCCTGGAGGCGCTGCCGCGCTGGACCCGCGTCGCCGAGGCCCGCCGCGCCCTGGCCCGGCCCGAGATCGCCCAGGACGAGCGCCGGACCCGGCACTACACGTCGATGCTGCCCTGGACCGAGGCCGAGCCGGCCCTGCTGGCCGCGACTCGCGGCGGCAACGTCGAGGACCGGGCGAGCGGGTGGGAGCTGCTGGTGCGCTGCGCCGCGCGGTCCGAGGACCCGGCGGCGGTCCCGGCGGCCGTACGCGCGCTGGTGCGCCTGCGCAACGAGCGGGACCCGGTCCGCGGCCGCGCCCTCGCGGCCCTGGCCACGCTACCGCCGGCGCGGCTCGACGCGGACCTGGCCGCGCCGCTGGACGCGGTGGTCACCGACGCCGTCGAGGCCCGCGACACGAGCCCGGCCACGCTGAGCCGTCTGTCCACATTGGCCGCGACGGTACTGCGTGAGCGCCTCGACAGCCCCGCCCTGCTCGCGTGGGCCCAGCGCACCCTGCACCGCCTGGCCGGCAACGGCCGCCTACCGTCGCTGGGCCGCCTCGACACGAGGCTGCGCCGCGGCCAGGAGGCGGACGCGTTCGCGGCGGTGAGCCCGTGGCTGAGCGCGGCCGCCGACCGGGGCGACTTCGAGCCGCTGTTCGCCTTCGCCGGGTCCCTGGGCCGCCGCGCCCGCGCGCTGCCCGGCCTGCAGTCCCTCCTGGCCCGCGCGGCGACCGGCGACACCCCGGCGGCGGTGGCCCGCCGCGCCATCGAGCTCTGGCTGGACGACCCGGCCCACCGCGCGGCGAGGGCGGCCGAGGCCGTGCGCGCCGACCCGACCGCGGTAGCCGTCCCGGCGGTGTGGCGCGCGGTCGCGGCGCGCCGCCCGGACCTTCTCGACGGCGTGCTGGGCGGCCCGGTGCCGGCCGGGCGGTTCGTGACCGGGGGCGTGCGCTGGGTCCCGGCCCCGCCGCCCCGCGTCCACCTGCGCCGCTGGGACGAGCGCCACCGCGCCGCGTACGCCGCGCTGCTCGAGTCCACGGTCCGCGACCCCGGCCAGACCGCCGCCGCCCGGGCGGAGGCCCTGCGCCGGCTGGCCGAGGTCCCCGGCCACGGCCGCCCGGCGCTGCTGCGCTGGGTCGACGCCAACGAGGTGAACCTGGCCGAGGCCGCCCTGGCGGCCCTGCCGCGCACCGATCACCCGGGCGACACGCTGCCGCTGCTGCTGTCCCACGCCGCCGGAGACCGGGCCAGGGTCGCGATGTTCGCCGCCGGGCGCGCCGCCCGCTTCGCCCCGCCCGGCGAGGCCGCAGCAGTGCTCGCGGCCGTGCGAGGCAAGGTGACCAGCCGCAAGGAGGCCGTCCGGCTGCTGGCCGACCTCCGCATCCCCGCCGCCGCCGACCTCCTGTGGCGGCAGTGGCAGGAGCCGGACCTGCACGCGGACGTGCGCGCCGCGATCGTCGCGGCCGCGCGCCGGCACACCGACCGCCCCGGCATGTGGCGCATCCTGCACGCCGCGATCGCCGGCGGCGGCCGCGCGCTCACCGTCCCCATCCTCGCCGCGTCCCCGCCGGACCTGCCGCAGCCGCACCGCTCCGGCTACGCGTCCCTGATCGCCACGGCGTGCGGCGACCGGGATCGTGAGACGGCCGCCGCGGCCTGGAAGGCGTTCCCGGCCTGGGCCCGCCACATCCCCGACGCCGGCGCCCTGATCCTGGACCGCCTGCGTGACCTGGAGGACGTCACCGTCTGGCCCACGGTGGCCCGTGCCCTCGCCGACACCGTCGCGGCCGGCACCGCCGAGCCGGGCCTGCTCGCCGAGGCGTGCCGCGCACTGTCCACCCTGGACAACGGAGGCGACGCCGAGGACTCCCGGCCGGACCGGCCGGCCCGGCGCCGCATCGAGACGGTCGTGGGGATCCTCACGACCCGGCTGGCCACCGCCGCGCCGGACGCCCCGGCTCGCGCGGAGGCGGGCGCCGCCGCCGCGGTCCTCGCCCCCGCCGACGGCTTCGCGCCGCTCGCCGGGGACCTGCTGGTCGCGGCGGCCGATCTCGCCTCGCCCGGCTCCCTGGCCGCTCTGCGCGAGCTGTCCGCCGGCCGCCCGGTGCTGGCCGCGCGGCTGGCCGAGGCCCTGCGCCGGCGCCTGGAGCGGGCCCCCGAGCCGCCGTCCGAGGCCATGGTCACCGCGCTGGTCGCCGGCCCGGCCCTGGCCGACGGCCTGATCGCCGTCGCCTACGCCGCCCAGGGCGGGCGCCTGGGCTGGCCGCCCGCGTGGCGCGCCGCGGTCCGCTCGCTGCGGGACCACCCGGTCGCCGAGGTCCGCGACGCCGCCCTGGGCCTGGTCATGACCGCGTCGTGAACGCGCGGATGCCGCGGCGATGGACCCGCGGTCGACGGCGGGGATGCCGGTCAATGAACACATGGCGTACAACGGATGCGGATTCTCGTCTGCGCGGGAGCCGTACCGCACCATGTCCGGCGTGAGAATCGCGCACTTCTGCGACAGCCACCCGGGGCGCTCCGACGGCGTCGCGACCTCGGTGGCCGCCACGGTGTCCCTGCTGCGCTCGGCCGGGCACGAGATCCAGGTGTACCAGCCCGCACCGCTACTGCGCGGGCGTGACGAGCCCTGCGGGGTCCGCTCGGTGCCGGTCCCGCTGCGCAACATCCGGGTCGGACTGCCGCACTTCTCCGGGATGCGGCCGGTCCCGCACGTCGTGCACGTGCACACGCCCGGGCCGGTCGGGATCGGCGGGCTGCGCTACGCCCGCGCGCACGACCTCCCCGTGGTGATGACCTGGCACACCGACCTGCTGGCGTACTCGGCGCACTTCATGGAGATCCAGTTCGGTGCCGTGCACGCCGCGCAGCGCCTCGAGCTCGGCTGGACGATGCGCGACTACCTGCGCCTGGCCCGCTCCGGCACCGAGCGGCGGGCGCAGCTGGTACGGCTGGGGCAGGAGTTCATGGACCGCACGTCGGTGCTGATCGCGCCGTCGGCGAAGACCGCGGCCGGCCTCACCGAGTTCGAGCGGCTGCCGCCGGTGTGGACGGTGCCGACCTCGATCCAGCTCGCCGACTGCCCGCTGGGCCGGGCCGAGCTGCGCCGCTCGCTGCGCGTGCCCGAGGACGCGCCGGTGGTGCTCGCCGTGGGCCGGGCCACCAAGGAGAAGGACCCGGCGCTGCTGCTGGCCTCGTTCGCCCGGCTGCTGCGCCGGCTGCCCAACGCCCGGCTGGTGATGGTCGGCGTGAAGCAGAACCGGCTCACCGTCATCCGCCTCGCCCGCCAGGCCGGCGTCGCGCACGCGCTGCGGCTGGTCCGGCCCGTGCCGCACAGCCGGATGGCGGCGTACTACCGCATGGCCGACGTCCTCGCCTTCGCCTCCACCACCGACACCCAGGGCCTGGTCCTGATCGAGGCGGAGGCGACCGGGCTGCCGGTCGTGCTCGCCGACGCCGCCCTGGCGCAGCGGCCCGGCGGGGCGGGCGGCCGGCTGAACGCCGCCCCGGACGCCGACTCGTTCGCCGGCGCCCTGGCCCGGGTCCTCACCGACCCCGAGCTGCACCGCGAGGTGGCCGAGGCCGGGCGCGCCGCCACGGACGCGTACTCCGCGGAGCGCTACCTCGGCCACCTCATGGCCGCGTACCAGTTCGCCCGGCAGGCCCGGGCCGAGGCCGGTCAGGTTGCGGCCAGCGCCTCCGTCGGGGCGAGCCGGGCCGCCCGCACCGCCGGGTAGAGCCCGGCGATCGCGCCGATGACGAGCGTGGCGGCGACCCCACCGGCGCTCGCCCACGCCGGCACCACCGCCGGCCAGTCGCGCGTGGTGGCGTACAGCGTCGTCACCAGGATCCCGGTCGTCACCCCGCCGGCCCCGCCCAGCGCCGACAGCAGCAGCGACTCGGCGAGGAACTGCACCAGGACCTGTCCGCGGGTCGCGCCGAGCGCGCGGCGCAGCCCGATCTCGGCCCGCCGCTCCAGCACCGAGATGACCATGGTGTTGGCCACCCCGACGCCGCCGACGAGCAGGGCGACCGCGCCGAGGCCCAGCAGCAGCCCGGTGAAGGTCTTGTCGGTGGCCTGCCGGGCGGCGAGCGCGTCGGAGGGGCGCGACACCTTCACCTGGCTCGGCGCGGACGGGTTGGCGGTGGCGGCGAGCACGGCGCGTACGGCCTGCACCTGTGAGTCCTTCGAGCGGGTGTAGACGGTCGTGGGGTGGCCGTCGAAGCCCGCGTAGGTCTTCGCCGCGTCCCAGCCGACCAGGGCCGACGCGTCCAGCTCGGGGGCGAGCGGGACCTCGGCGAGGATGCCGATCACGGTGAACCAGCGCTGGTGGATGTACACCTGGACGCCGCCCTCCACCGAGGCGATCCCCAGCCGCCGGGCCGCGGCCGCGCCGAGCACGACGGTCGGGTACTGCGCGGTCGCCGCGTTCAGCCACACCCCGTCGGCCATCGACGCGCCGACGGTCCCGGGCAGGGCCGGATCGGCGGCCCGCAGCGTGATCGCGTTCGTCTGCCCGGCCGGGATCCGGTCGGAGCGGTACACGTGCACGTCCGGCACCTTCCCCACCGCCGCGACCGCGGTCACCGGCGCGATCCGCCCGATCATCGCGACGGACTCGTCGGGCAGCGTCGCGTTGCCGCCGAAGAGGTCGTTGCCGGGCGCCACCGTGAGCAGGTTGGTGCCCAGGGCCGCGAGCTGCCGGTCGAGCTCGGCGCGGCTGGACGAGGAGATGCCGACGACGGCGGTCATCGCCGCGATGCCGATCGCGATGCCCAGCGCGGAGAGGAACGCGCGCATCGGCCGGGTCCGCAGACCGGCCCCGCCGACCCGCACGACGTCAGCCGAGTGCAGCCGCGCCGGCGCCAACGACGTCGTCATCCGGAACCACCTCCCCGTCGCGCATGCGCACCTGGCGCGGCAGGCTCGCCGCGATCTGCCGGTCGTGGGTGATGACGAGGATCGTCGTGCCGGCGTGGTGCAGCTCCGAGAGCAGCCGCATCACGCCGGCCCCGGCGGCCGAGTCGAGGTTGCCGGTCGGCTCGTCGGCGAGCAGGATCGCGGGCTCCCCGACGACGGCCCGGGCGATCGCCACCCGCTGCCGCTCGCCGCCGGACAACTCGTGCGGCAGGTGGTCGAGCCGGTCGCCGAGCCCGACCCGTACCAGCGCCTCCTCGGCCCGGCGGCGCCGCTCGGCGCGGGGCGGGCCGGCGTAGAGCAGTCCGTCGGCGACGTTGTCCAGCGCGGGCTGGCCCGGGGCCAGGTGGAACTGCTGGAAGACGAAGCCGATGCGCCGGGCCCGCAGCGCGGACAGCTGCCGGTCGCGCAGCCCGGCGATCTCGTGGCCGTCGATGCGCACCGCGCCCGCGGAGGGGCGGTCGAGGGTACCGATGAGATGCAGCATCGTGCTCTTGCCCGACCCCGACGGCCCGACGATGGCGACGAACTCCCCGGCCGCCACGGTCAGGCTCACGTCCCGCACCGCGACCACCCCGCCTGGATACTCCTTGCGCACCGACTCAAGCTCGACGACGGGGCTCATGCCGGCATCCCCACGACCGTGCCGGCGTCGATCCCGTCGCCGGTGATCTCGACCTTGCCGGCGGCGAACAGGCCGAGTTGCACCGCCACGACCCGCGTTGCGCCGTTGTTCACGACCTGCACGCCGTAACCGTCCTCGGCCAGCGCGAGCAGCGCCTGGACCGGCACGGCGAGCACGTTCTCCCGCTTGCCGGCCGTGAACGTGACCGTGACCGTCATCTGGTCCAGCCCGTCGAACGCCTGCACGTCGTCCGGGGTGATCGTGAGCCGGTACTTCGTCGCCGCCGGCTCGTTGCCCTGGGCCGGCTGGATGACCGTCCGCACCTGAGTGATCTTCGCGGCCACGCCCCGGCCGTCGGGGAGCTTGACCGTGACGGCGTTGCCGGACTTGGCCAGCCGCTGGTCGCTCGTGTCCAGATCGATCGTGACGACCGGGGTCGTGCTGGTGTACGCCAGGATCGCGCCCCCGCTCGGATCGCCCGCCTCCGCCTTGTGCTCCTCGACGCGGATCGCCCCGATGGCGTAGACGACCCGCCCGGCCTCGACCGTGCCGGTCTTGGTCAGCCCGAGGTCGTCCTGCCACTTCTTCACCGCCGAGGCGGTCGAGGAGGTGTACTCGTCGTCGACGGTGAACCCCGTGTACCCCAGCGCCGCGAGATTCTCCTCGAGCTGCTTGACGTCGGGGCCCTCGTCGCCGACGGCCAGGTTGCGATACGACGGCATCGTGCCGTACAGCAGCACGACCGGCGTGTCGTCCGTGCGGTAGAGCGCCTGTCCGCGCTGGACGGTCGAGCCGGCGGCGGGCACCTCGGTGAGCGTGCCCGGGCCGCGGCCGTTGAGGGTGCGGCTGTCGCCGTGGCCGAGTTTGCCGTCCTCGTCCTGGGTGTCGACCAGCGTCTGCCGGGACACCTTGGCGGTCTTGGGCGGCAGCGTCGAATGCGTACCGCTGCCGCTGGTGCCCTGGTCGGGCAGGCCGAAACCGGCCACCGCGGCCGCGCCCACGGCGGCCACCGCGGCCACCCCGAAAACGACCCGGCCGGCACGACCGCGCCTGCGACGGTTGCTCACGCACCACCGCCGCTGGAGTGCTTCTGCGTCGTGCCCTCGCCGGCCTCCCCGCCGCCGGGAGGCTTGGGCTGGTACTGCTCGCAGGCCTTCTGCGCGGCCTTGAACTGCTCGCTCTTGGGATCGACGCCACCCTCGCCGTTGAAGCGGATCCCGCCGTCCTCGCTCGGGTCGGGGAAGCTCGCGATCCCGTTGTCCCGCATGCACTGGGAGAACTTGCGCAGCTTCTCCTGGTCGGCCGGGTCGAGCTTGGGCGGTTCGCCGCCGCCCGGCATGTACTGCTTGCACTCCGCCTGCGCCGCGTCGACCTTCGACTTGTCCGTCCCCTCCGGGATCGCGAGGCTGACGGCGCCGCCGTCGAACTGCGGGTCCTCCATCGGCACGCCGTGGTCGCGCATGCACTGCGCGAACTTCAGAAACTGCTCCTGGTCCGCCTGCGGGTTGCGGGGACCCGTGTTGCCCTGGCCGCTCGACGACGCCGCCGGCGTGGCCCCGCCCGCGCTCGCCACGCCCTCGTCGCCGGTGCCGCGGGCGCAGCCGGCGGCCGCGAGCACGAGCAGCAGGCCGAGCGCGAGCCCTGTCCTGATGCGCATGATGCCCTCCATCCGATGTACACGACCGGCGCTCGCCGGTCGCCGTGGGCCAGTCAAGGCCGCGGCGCGTCAACCGGCCGTAACCGCGAACGTTGACGCCGGGTTGACACGGGCGCGGGACGATGGAGGGCATGCGGATACTGGTCGTCGAGGACGAGCCCCTGCTGGCCGAGACCGTGGCCCAGGGCCTGCGGCGCGACGCGCACGCCGTCGACGTGGCCCACGACGGCGCGGCGGCCCTGGAGCGGCTCGGCGTCAACGACTACGACGTCGTGGTGCTCGACCGGGACCTGCCCGTGGTGCACGGCGACGACGTGTGCCGCGAGCTCGCCCGGCGCGAGTCGGCGGCCCGGGTCCTCATGCTCACCGCGGCCGCCGACGTCGACGACCGGGTCGCGGGCCTCGCCCTCGGCGCCGACGACTACCTGCCGAAGCCGTTCGCCTTCCGCGAGCTGGCCGCGCGGGTGGCGGCGCTCGGGCGCCGGTCCCGCCCGGCCGCGCCGCCGGTGCTGGAGCGGGCCGGCATCCGCCTGGACCCGCACCGCCGCGAGGTGTACCGCGACGGCCGCTACGTCCCGCTCTCGCGCAAGGAGTTCGCGGTCCTCGCCGAGCTGCTGCGGGCCCGGGGCGCGGCGGTCTCGGCCGAGCAGCTGCTGGAGAAGGCATGGGACGAGCACGCCGACCCGTTCACGCACACCGTCCGGATGACGATCCTCAAGCTGCGGCGGAAGCTGGGCGACCCCGCCGTCGTGCTGACCGAGCCGGGAGTGGGGTACCGCATCCCATGAGAAAGATGACGATCCGGACGCGGTTGACGCTGGTGTACGGCGGGATGCTCCTCGCCGGCGGCCTGCTGCTGCTCGGCATCACGTACCTGCTGGTCTTCCAGCGCCTCGGCGACAAGATGTTCATCACCAAGAGCCTCGACACCGAGCTGCAACCGCCCGGCGCGGGGGGCGGGCTGTCCGGCACCACGGTCGCCAACATCCAGGGCGAGATCCGGTCCTCGGCGCTGCAGGCGCTGCTCACCCAGGGCGGGATCGCCCTGGCCGTGGTGGTCGCGGTCGGCCTCGCCTTCAGCTGGCTCATCGCCGGCCGCCTCCTGCAGCCACTGCACCGCGTCACCGAGACCGCGCGCCGCATCGCCGGCGCCCCGGACCGCGGGCTGCACGAGCGGATCGCGCTCAACAGCCCGTACGACGAGGTGAAGGAGCTCGCCGACACCTTCGACCTCATGATCGCCCGCCTGGACAAGTCGTTCGACGTCCAGCGGCGCTTCATCGTCAACGCCTCGCACGAGCTGCGCACCCCGCTCACGCTCAACCGCACCCTGCTCGAGGTCAGCACCGACACGCCCGACGCCGGCCCGGAGCTGCGCCAGCTGGGCCGCACGCTGCTGGCCGTCAACGCGCGGCACGAGAAGCTCATCGACGGCCTGCTGCTGCTGGCCCGCTCCGAGCGCGCGGTCGCCGACCGGTCCTATGTGGACCTCGCCGACGTCGTGTCGCACGTGGCCGCCCAGCACACGGCCGAGGCGCCCGAGGTGACCGCGGTGGCCGACGAGGCCCCGACGAGCGGCAACGCGGTGCTGCTGGAGCGGATGGTGCACAACCTGGTGGAGAACGGCGTGCGCCACAACGTGCCGTCGGGCGGCTGGGTCCGCGTGGAGTCGGGAACCCGTCCCGACGGCGTATACGTGACGGTCCGCAACACCGGCCCGGTCGTCCCCCGCTACGAGGTCCCCAACCTCTTCGAGCCCTTCCGCCGCCTGGGCCCCGAGCGCGCCGGCGGCACCGGCGCCGGCCTGGGTCTTTCGATCGTCCGCGCGGTGGCCACCGCCCACGGCGGCACGGTCTTCGCCGACCCCCGCGACGGCGGCGGCCTGACCGTCACCGTGATCCTGCCCACCGCCGCGGGCAGCGATTATCTGACATGACGGGCGGCGCGGATCGTGCACACTCGGGGTCATGTCCGCGCCACCGTCGTCCACCGAAGAGCTGCTCCGCCGCATCGAGTCCGGGGAACGCGTCAAGTATCTGCACTTCTGGGGTCACCGCGCCCGCCCCGATGGTTCGATCGGCCCGAGCTGCCTGAGCCAGTGGTGGCCGGCCCCGTTCGAGGCCGACGGTGTCGGGTTCGCGTCGGCCGAGCACTACATGATGTGGAGCAAGGCCCGCCTGTTCGGCGACGAGCCGACCGCGGCCCGCATCCTGAATGTTTCGCACCCGAACGAGGCGAAGACCCTGGGCCGCACGATCGCCGGCTTCGACGAGCCCACGTGGGAGCGCGAGCGCTTCGCGATCGTGGTGGCGGGCAGCATCGCCAAGTTCGCCGCCCACGCCGGCCTGCGCGAGTTCCTGCTCGGCACCGGCAAGCGGGTCCTGGTCGAGGCGAGCCCCCTGGACCGCGTGTGGGGCATCGGCCTGGCCGCGGACGACAGGGCGGCCAACGACCCGGCGCGCTGGCGCGGCCTGAACCTGCTGGGCTTCGCCCTGATGCGAGCCCGCCACGAGCTGGCCGGTCGCGGCGAGGGCCGGTCATGAGCCAGCCGCGGCGCCGGCCGGCCCCGAGCGCGCGCGACGAGGTGCAGCCGCTGCCCGGGTGCCTGGCGTGGCCGATCCGCGTGCTGGCGGTCATCTTCGTGGTGCCGGTCAAGCTGGCCTGGGACGCGCTGGTCTGGATCGCGCGGATGCTGTGGAAGTACGTCGGCGCGCCCCTCGTCACGTACGTCATCCAGCCGGTCCTGTACTACGCGATCTGGCTCCCGTTCTACTACGTGATCTGGGTCCCGCTGCGCTGGATCACGGTCAACATCCTCTGGGTGCCGCTGGTCTGGCTCGCCGAACACGTCATCGCACCGGTGTGCGTGGCGCTGTGGAAGGCCCTGGTGTGGTTCGTGCGCGCGCTCGGGCCGTTCTGGCGGGCGCTGGGCCGGGTGCTGCTCGAGGTCGCGAAGGCCGTCGGCTGGGCGCTCACGCAGGTGTACCGCTACATCCTCACCCCGATCGGCAAGGCCATCGCGTTCGTGTGGCGGTGGGTGGTCGTCCCGGTCGCGATGGCGGTCGCCTGGGCCTGGAAGCACTCCGTGGTGCTGCTGTGGCGCTACCTCGTCGTCATCCCGGTCACCTGGGCCTGGCGCTACCTCGTCGTGGTGCCCGTCGCGTGGGCGTGGCGCCATCTCGTCGTGCCACCCGCGCGCTGGGTCCACACGTGGGTGCTGCGGCCCGTCGCCGACGCCAGCCGAAGGGTGCTCGCGACGCTCGGACTGCGATAAACGGGCGGCAGGTCGGTGCCCGGTGCCGCTCCGCTGATTCACCGTACCAGCCGCGTCCAAATCTCAGCGCAAATCTCAGCGCCATCCGTGACCCGTCGTAATCGCCACATCACGCTGACCCCCGACCCGCTGGATACTGATGGTACGCGCCGCCGGGCGCCGGCGGGAACAGCCCGTCGCCGCCCGGACCTGGTGGTGCGGGCGGCCCAGCAGCTGCTGAACGCGCCCGCACCCGGACTCACCGAGGCGTAGCGCTCGGCGCTGATCGATCGGCCGGCGGCGCGCCTTCCGGGGCTGACCCGAGCGGAGATCGCGGAGGCTGCCCAGGACTCGCTGGGCGGGCCGTAGCCGGGGACCGCTCGACCTCGACGTGCGGCAGGAGGCGGTCCAGCCAGCGGGGCAGCCACCAGTTGACCCGGCCGAGCAGCGACATCGTGGCGGGCACGAGGACCAGGCGGACGAGGGTGGCGTCGATGAGTACCGCCGCCGCCATCCCGACCCCGATCATCTTCACCGTCACGTCCGGGTCGAGCGCGAAGCCGACGAACACCGCGACCATGATGGCCGCCGCGCTGCTGATCACCCGCCCGGTCGCGGACAGGCCGCGGACCACGCTGCCGCGGGCGTCGCCGGTGGCGAGCCAGTCCTCGCGGACCCGCGACAGCAGGAAGACCTCGTAGTCCATCGACAGTCCGAACAGGACGGTGAAGAGCAGGATCGGCACCCAGCTGGAGACCGGCACCGCGTGCGGCAGGCCGACCAGCTTCGCGCCCGCGTCGGTCTGGAAGACCGCGGTCATCACGCCGTACGCCGCGGCGACCGACAGCAGGTTCATGACCGCCGCCTTCACCGCCACCACCGGCGCCCGGAACAGCACGGTGAGCAGCAGCAGCGACAGCGCGACCACGAACGCCACGACGATCCACAGCCGCTCGGCGAGCCGGTCGGAGATGTCGGCGAAGACCGCCACCAGCCCGGTCGCGAGCACCCCGTCGGGCAGCACGTCGGCGCGCAGGTGCGAAAGGAGCCGGGTGGTCTTCTCGTCCTGCGGGCCGGTGGTCGGCTCGATCGCGATGACCGCCGCGGTGCCGTTGAGCGCCGGCGGTGCGACCGAGGCCACCCCGGGCTCGGTGCGCAGCCGGGCCACCAGGGCGTCCACGTCGGTCACCTTGGTGGTGTCGACGGCGAGCAGCAGCGGGCCGTTGGCGCCCGGGCCGAACTCGGCCGAGACCAGGTCGTAGGCCAGGCGCGTGGTGTTCGACGCCGGCTGGCTGCCGGCGTCCTGGGGCCAGGTGCGCATGCCCAGCATCGGCGCCGCCAGCCCGGCCAGCACGACCAGCGAGGCGAGCGCGGCCACCACCGGGCGGCGGCCGACGCCTGCGGCCCAGCGCGCGGTGAGGTTGGCCCGCTCGGGGACCGGCGCCGCGACGCCCTTGCGGACGTTGCGTGGCAGGACCCGGTGCCCGGCCAGGCCGCACAGCGCCGGGACGAGCGTGAGCGCCGCGGCCATCACCGCGACCACGGCGGCGAAGGTGGCGTAGCCGTAGGAGGCGTACACCGGCAGCAACGCGATCTTCAACCCGAACAGCGACACCAGGACGGTGAGCCCGGCCACGACGACCGAGGCGCCCGCGGTCGCGTTGGCCTCGGCGGCCGCCGCCCGCGGGGTCAGGCCCCGGCGCAGGAACTCGACGTGCCGGGCGACGAGCAGCAGCGCGTAGTCGATGCCGACGCCGAGGCCGACCATGGTGGCGACGGTCGGGGCGGTGTTGCTGATGTCGGTGATCTTCGCCAGCAGCGTGATGACCGCGGTGGCGATGCCGAGCCCGGCGATCGCCACGACCAGCGGCAGCCCGGCGGCGACGACGGAGGCGAGCGCGAGCACCAGGATCAGCAGGGCGGCGACGATGCCGACCGCCTCCGCGGTGCCGCTGGGGGCCGAGATGTTCTCGGCGACCTGCCCGCCGAGCTCGACCTGCACGCCCTCCCGCTTGAGCGGCTCGACGGCGGCGCGCAGCGCGTCCATGGCCGAGGTGCCCTCGAAGTCGGTGACCGGGATGTCGTACTGCACCCCGATCAGCGCCGTGTCGCCGTCCACCGACAGCCGCGCGGGCGCGACGACCGTGGCCGAGGGCATCTTGGCCAGCCGCCCGCGCAGTGCCTCGAGCACGGCCGGGTCGAGCGCGTGGTCGTCGTGCACGACCACCCGCGCGTCGGTGCCGGACAGCTGCGGGAAGTGCGCGCGCAGGAACTCGGTGCCGGCCTGCGACTGGGTGCCGGGCACGTTGTAGTCGTCGTGGGGAGTGCCGCCGAACCCCACGGACAACGCCGTGAACGCGACGAGCGCGATCAGCCACGCGCTGATCGTGCGCCAGGGGTGAGCGGCGGCCGCGCCGCCGAGCCGGCCGAGCAAACGAGACATGACGTCCTCCGGGACGGTTGCATTCGCGTTGGTACCTCAAGCGTCAGCCTCCCCGACACCGCTTTCGGTCCACTTGGAGTCCACTTACGAAAGCGGCGGCCATCGACTTTTGCCGCTGGGAGCGCGGCTCGGGTTCGGCTGCACTGAGCCTGTGCGCCGATTCCTTCCCGTGTCCGGCCTGCTGCTGCTCGCGCCGCTGGTCGGCGAGTACCTGCTGGGCAACCTCTCCGTGCGGGTCCTGCCGGCCCTGATGTTCCTCGTCCCCATGTACGGCGGCGGCGCCCTGCTGATCCGCGAGATCGTGCGCCGGACCGGTCGCGGCTTCCCGGCGATCCTGCTCCTGGGCGCCGCGTACGGCGTGATCGAGGCCGGCCTGGTCGACCAGTCGATGTTCAACCCGTCCTTCGAGGGCCACGACTTCCAGGCGGTCACCCCGGTCCCGGCCCTGGGCCTGAGCGCCGCGAACACCCTGTCCTTCGTGGCGGGGCACGCGATCTGGAGCATCACCGTGCCGATCGCCCTCGTGGAGCACCTCTCGCCCGGGGACCCGCGCCGGCCCTGGCTCGGGCGGCCGGGCCTCGCCGTCACCGCGCTGCTCTACCTCTTCGGCTCCTGGATCATCTACGCCGAGATCCGCGACAGCGAGCACTTCGTCGCCGGTCCCGCGCAGCGCATCGGCACGGCCGCCGCGGCCCTGCTGCTCATCGCCCTGGCCTTCCTCGCCCGCCGCCGGCGGCGGCCGGCCTGGCCGGCGCCGGGGGTCTGGCTGACCGGGGTGATCGCGTTCGTGGCCGGCAGCGTGTTCTTCGCGCGGCCGCAGTCGTGGGCCGGATTCTGGTTCGGCATCGCCTGGCTGGCCGCCGGCGCCGTATGGCTCGCCGGGACGCGCCTGGAGCAGCGGCACGTCATGGCGCTCGCGGCCGGGGCGCTGCTGACGTACGCCTGGGGCGGCTTCGCCCTGACCGCGCTTCTGGAGCCCGGGGACCCGGTCCGCTGGTGGGGCAACGCCGGGTTCGCCGCCGGGGCCGTCGCGCTCGTCGCGGCCGGCGCGCTCAGGCGGGGAGCGCCGACTTCGCCCGGGCCAGCCAGTGCGGGGAGTTCCAGCGGCTAGCCACGTCCGCGGCGAGTTGGAAGCAGTCGGCCGCCTCCTCGGGGCGGCCCTGCAGGCGGTACAGCTCCCCCAGGCTCAGCGCGACGGGCTGCAACGCGATCGAGGTGCTCGCGACCCCGCCCAGTTGGTCGCGCACCGGCAGCAGGGCGTCGATGACCGGCTGGGCGAGGTCGGCGCGGCCGAGCGCCACGACGGCCAGGGCGCGCACGGTCCAGAAGGCGGAGCCGAGGTAGTCCGCGCGGATCGGGTGCTCGCCGATGGGGACCGCGCGGGCCTCGGCGATGCGCCCGGCCGCGGCGAGGGTGAGCGCGTACGCGTCGTGGCCGAGCGCGCCGAACTGCCGGCTGATCAGCCGGGTCGGCTCGACGAGCTCGGCGACGCGCCCCTCGCTCAGCAGCACGCTGAAGGTGGCGATGAAGTGAAAGCCGTCGCCGTGCAGGGAGCCCTTGCGGCGCAGGTGCTCGTGGCACTCGTCGTAGAGGGCGCGGGCCCCGGCGAAGTCGCCCTCGATGTGGGCCAGGGTGGCGCGGCCGGCGAGCTCGATCGCGAGCGGCTCGGCGAGGTGGTAGGCCGCGGCGAGCGTGCCCTGCCGGGCGATCGCCGCGCGCACCTGTGCCGGCTCGTTCTCGGCGGCGGCGCAGTTGCCCAGCTGCTGCTCGGCCAGCGAGTGGTAGGCCACGAACCCGTGCTCGGCGGCGAGGGCCCGCAGCTCCAGCGCGACCGCGCGGCGGGCGGGCACGTCCCGGTCGTACGGCATTATCCGGCCCCGCGCGGCCAGTCCGAGCGCGAGCAGGCGGGGGTCGCCGAGGCCGCGAGCGATCTCCAGCGCCTCCCGCCCCGCCGCGACGCCGCGCTCGTCGCCCTCGCCGTCCAGCTCATTGGTGAGCGCGTCCAGCAGCCGGCAGCGGTCGCCCGGGGCGAGGCCGGGGCGGCCCAGCAGGCGGGTCAGCACGGCGACGAGCCGCTCGTCGGCGACGCCGTACTCACGGATCTGCCACGGCGTCGCCACCGTCCACGCGGTGAACGCCGCGACGAGCAACTCCTCCCGCCCGGAGGCCTCGGCGACGTCGACCGCCCGCTGCCGGGTCCGCCGCGCCGCCGCCACCGCGCCCGCGCTGGCCTGGGCCCGCAGCAACCGGCCGAGCAGGTCGACAAGCAGCGCGTCGCGGTCGCCGGCCACCGCGCCCGCGGCCTCGAGCGCGCCGAGCGCCTCGGCCGCCGCGTCGTAGGCGTAGCGCCGCTCGGCCAGCTCCGCCGCCCGCACCGCGTAGTCCACGGCCGCCGCCGCGGTCTCGGAGGAGGCGGCCCGCGCGTAGTGGTGGGCCAGGGCCGGGTAGTCGTCGGGCCGCAGCCGCCGGGTGCTGGCGGCGACCCGGGCGTGCATCCGGGCGCGGCGCAGGCGGGAGAGGTCGGTGTACATCGTGTCGCGGACCAGCCCGTGCACGAACCGCACCCGCCCGGGCGCCGGCTCGGTGAGCAGCCCCGCGATGAGCCCGGCCTCGAGCGCGTCGAGCACCGCACCCTCGTCGGCGTCGGCCGCCTCGACCAGCGTCTCGACGTCAGCCTCCCGCCCGACCACGGCCGCGAGCCGCAGCACCGCGACCACCGCCGGTGGCAGCCGGGACAGGCGCCGCCGCAGCACGTCGCGTACTCCTTCCGGCACCTCGGAGGTGGCCACCAGCGCGCCCTCGGACGCGAGCAGCTGCGCCGACTCGCGCACGTAGAACGGGTTGCCGCCGGTGCGCTCGGCGAGCGCCGCGACAGTGCCGGCGTCGACGGGCATGCGCGCGAACGCCTCGACCAGCCGCGCCACGTCCCCGGGGTCGAGGCCCGGCAGCGGTACCCGCACCGGCGACCGGCGCGCGAGGGCCGCCATGGTCCCGGCGAGGCGCTCCCGGTTGTCGGCGGGGCGCAGCGCGGCGACGAGCAGCAGCGGTGGCCCGCCCTGCGCGACCAGCTCGGCGGCGCTCGCCAGCAGCATGAGCGTCTCGTCGTCGGCGGCGTGCAGGTCGTCGAGTACGACCGCAACCGGCCGCTCGGCGGCGACGTCGGCGAGCCACCGGGAGACGGCCCGGTGCAGCCGGAACCGCCCCGCGGCCACGTCCTCGCTCTCGGCGATCCCGCCGGCATCCTCGTCGAGCAGCGGCCGCACCTCGCCGGCGAGTTCCCCTGGCGGGGCGACCTCGGCCAGCTGGCGCAGCGCCTCGACCCAGGCCCAGGCCGGCGGGGCGCCCTCGACCTCGGGGCAGCGCCCGACGAGCACGAGCCAGCCCAGCCGGGCCAGCTCCTGGCGGTACCGCCCGAGCAGGCTGCTCTTACCGGCCCCGGCCTCGCCGCTGAGCAGCACCACCTTGGGCGCGCCGGCCGCGGCGTCCACGAGCGCACCGAGCTCGTCGGCGCGGCCCACGAACAGCTCGCCGGGCCCGCCGCCGGAAGGCCCGCCCGCTACAAACAGCTCCCCAGGCGCCCCGCCGGAAGGCCCCGCCGCTACGGACAGCTCGCCGGGCCCGCCGCTGGGAGGCCCGGCCGCTACAAACAGCCCAGCGGTCGCAGCGCCGAACAAACCGGATATATCCGATTTATCGGTAAGGCCGGGATGATTCAGGCTCGCGGGAACACGCGGCGGCTCAGCAACGCCGGCGAAGCCAGGCAAGGACGCATCGCCGGCCAGGATCGCCGCCTCCAGGTCCACCAACGGGCGGCCCGGGTCCAGTCCCAGCTCCTCGGCCAGGATCGTCCGGGCCCGGCGCAGGGCCGCGAGCGCGTCGGCCTGCCGCCCGCTGCGCCACAGGGCCAGGGCCAGCAGCCGCCAGCTCTCCTCACGCAGCGGCGCCTGCCGGGTGAGCAGCTCGGCCTCCGCGACCGCCTCGGCCGCCGCCCCGGTGCGCAGCGTCGCGTCCAGCAGCAACTCCCGGGCGGCGAGGCGCAGCTCCTCCAGCCGCGCCGCCTCCGGCTCGGCCCAGGACTCGCCGGCGAACTCGGCGTACGCGTCGCCCTGCCAGAGCTCCAGGCCCGCGCGCAGCAGCAGCCGGGCGCGGTGCGGGTCCTGCGGGAAGGCGGCGCGGGCCTCGGCGAGGAGGCGCTCGAACCGCCAGGCGTCCACGGCCTCGGCCGGGAGCCGGATCGCGTAGCCGGGCGGGGCGCTGACCAGCAGGCGGGCCGGGGCGCGGCGCTCGCGGTCGGGCTCCAGCAGGCGCCGGAGGTTGGAGACGTACGCCTGCAGGGACGCGATCGCCCGCGGCGGGGCCTCGCCGCGCCAGAGGTCCTCGATCATGCGGTCGACCGAGACGACCTCGCGGCGGGCGGAGAGCAGCAACGCGAGCACGGCGCGCTGGCGGCGACCGCCGAGGTCGACCGCCAAGCCTTCACCCGTTTCGGCCGCGAAGGGGCCGAGGACTCGCAGCAGCATGACCGCGTCATGGTAGCCGCCGCCAAGCGGCCTCCAAGACCACTACAAGACAGTACGGCGACGTTATGGACGCACCAGTTCTGAACCCGCCATGAACGCGGGCCGTCGATGCACCGAACCGCCGCAACGTGAGGAGCTACCCATATGACCACCGTCACCGCCGAGCGCCCCTGGGTCCAGGAGATGGTCATCGTGCACCGCGTCTTCCGCCGGGAGTCGCGGTACATGCACGACCTCATCGGCGCCGTCCGCCCGGGCGACACGGCGCGCGCCGCTGTCCTGGCCGGCCTCGCCCGGGAGTACATCGAGGGCCTGCACAACCATCACACCAGCGAGGACGAGCTGCTCTGGCCCAAGCTGCTGGCCCGCGTCGACCTCGACGCCGAACTCGTGCTGCGCATGGAGGAGCAGCACCAGGTCGTCGATGCCGGGCTGCTGGAGGTCGAACGCCGGCTCGCCGCCTGGGAGCGGTCCCCGGCCGAGCCGGAGCGCGACGCCCTCGTCGCCGCGCTCGCCCAGCACCGCCGCGACCTGCTGCTGCACCTCGACGAGGAGGAGCAGCAGGTCCTGCCGCTGATCCACGAGCACCTCACGGTCGAGGAGTGGTCGGCGCTCAGCGAGCACGCGCGCGCCAAGACGCCGAAGGACAAGCTGCTGTTCGTGCTCGGCGCACTGCTGGAGGAGGCGACGCCCGAGGAGCGGGACCGGTTCCTGGGGCTGCTGCCGCTGCCGGCCCGGCTGCTGTGGAGGACCGTCGGGAAGCGCTCGTACGCGAAGCAGATGAACAAGATCAGGAATCCGTAGCCCGAGTGCGGGTGCGCGTTCCGCTTTATTGCACCTTACCATCCCCGCCCAAATGATTGATCTTGAGCAATACGGAACGTGACATTCCATAACGCTCAGTTCGAGGCATAGCCCGGGAGGTCATCGGTCCCGTCGACCGACTCGACCCGGTCGACCTGGCCGTCGAAGTCGTCGTCGTGGTAGATCAGGTCGATCCTGCCGTCGTGGTCCTGGTCGTACGCCACCTGGTCGATCAGGCCGTCATGGTTGGTGTCCCACATCGCCACGTCGGTCCGGCCGTCGTGGTCGGTGTCGGCCAGGAGCATGTCGACATGGCCGTCCCCGTCGGAGTCGTACCCGACCGTCTCGGCGTCGCCGCCCATCTCCCCGGCCGAGAGGCCAGGGTCGTCGGCGGCGCTGAGCCCGGCGTGGCCGTACGACGACGGCGTCAGCGGACCGTGGCCGAACACCGCCTCGGGGTCGGCGACGTCGTCCGGACTCAGGTCGAAGTGATAGTCGTCGGACTGCAGCCCCCAATCGGTCATACCCCCCAGCCTAGGACGACGGACCGGACGCCTCCGAACGAGCCGTCGACAGGCGGGCGCGGCGCATGCCGTAGGCGAAGTACAGGATCAGGCCGAGCGCCATCCAGACCAGGAACCGCACCCAGGTGATGACGGGCAGGTTCAGCATCAGCCACAGGCTCGCCAGCACGCTCACCGCCGGCAGCCACGGCACCAGCGGCGCCCTGAACCCGCGGGGCAGGTCGGGGCGGGTCCGGCGCAGCACGATCACGCCGGCCGAGACCAGGACGAACGCGAACAGCGTGCCGATACTGGTCAGCTCGGACAGCTCGGACAGCGGCACGAACGCGGCCAGCACCAGCACGATCGCGCCGGTGATCGCCGACATCACCCACGGGGTACCGAAGCGCGGGTGGACCTTCGCCAGCACCGGCGGCAGCAGCCCATCACGGGCCATGGCGAAGGAGACCCGGGCCTGGCCGAGCAGCAGGACCAGGATGACCGAGGTGATGCCGCAGACCGCGCCGAGGGAGATCAGGTTCGCCGCCCAGCCCTGCCCGGCCAGGTCGAAGGCCTTGGCCAGCGGCGCCGCGGTGTCCAGGTCGCCGTAGTGGACCATGCCGGTGACCACGAACGACACGGCCATGTACAGCACGGCGCAGACGACCAGCGAGCCGATGATGCCGACCGGCACGTCACGCTGCGGGCGGCGGGTCTCCTCGGCGGTCGTGGCGACCACGTCGAAGCCGATGTACGCGAAGAAGACGATCGAGGCCGCCGCGACGACGCCGAACCAGCCGAAGTGCTGGGGCGCGATGCCGGCGAGCACCTGCAGCAGCGGCGCGTCGCCGCCGGACTCCTTCGCGGCGGGCCGGGCCGCGGGGACGAACGGGGTGTAGTTCGCCGCCTTGACGAAGAACAGCCCGAGGCCGATGACGAAGAGGACGACGGCCACCTTGATCGCCACCAGGACGCCGGTCACCCGCCCGGAGAGCTTGGCGCCGACGATCGCCACGATCGAGAGCACCAGCACGATGAACGCGGCGCCGAAGTCGGGGCGGGCCTTGTCGCCGGCCAGCCACGCGGGCAGGTCCAGCAGCTCCTGCAGATACGCCGACCAGCCGCGCGACACCACCGCGGCGCCGAGCGCCAGCTCCAGGCAGAGGTCCCAGCCGATCACCCAGGCGACGAACTGGCCCAGGGTGGCATAGGAGAAGGTGTACGCCGACCCCGCGACCGGCACCGTCGAGGCGAACTCGGCGTAGCACAGGGCGGCCAGCGCGCACACGACGCCGGCCAGGGCGAACGACAGCACGATCGCCGGTCCGGCGTTGCGGGCCGCCTGCTGGCCGGTCAGCACGAAGATGCCCGTGCCGATGATCACCCCCACGCCGAAGACGGTCAGGTCGAAGGCGGAGAGGTTCTTGCGCAGCCGGCGGCCGGGCTCGTCGGTGTCCCGCATCGACTGCTCGATCGACTTGGTGCGAAAGATCGACTTGGTGCGTAAGAGGGACGACATGCCAACGACTTGCCCGAAGGACCGCGTTCCTACACGTCACACCATCCGGGAGTACTGTTAAATCTATCTGTTAAATAGGATTTTCCGCGAGGGGGCGAATGTCGATGGGGCGCACGGGCACCACGGTGGTGGTGGGTGGGGGCTGTAGCGGGGCGCTGGTGGCGATCCACCTGCACGACAACGCGGCGCAGGAGATCCTGATCGTCGATCCGGCGCCCTTCGAGGAGCTCGGCCGGGGCGCGGCGTACCGCACCCGCAACCCCGCCCACCTGCTCAACTCGCGCGCCGCGACGATGAGCGCACTCGACGGCGACCCGGACGACTTCGTCCGCTGGTGCCGCGGCCGGGGCCTGGACATCGGCCCGGCCGACTTCGCCCCGCGCGGCGTCTACGGCGACTACCTGCACGAACGCCTCCGCCGAGTCCCCTTCACCCACATCCGCGCCACGGCGACCCGAATCCACCGGGACAGCACGCTGCTCACCGGCAATCCGCCCGTGAAAGCTGACCGGACCGTGCTCGCCCTCGGCCACGCCGCGCCGGCCTGCCCGCCCGCGCTCGCCGCCGAGCTGCGCGACCACCCGCACTACATACCCGACCCGTGGGCGCCCGGCGCGCTGGACGCCGTGCGCGGCGACCGCCCGGTGGTGCTGATCGGCACCGGCCTCACCGCGATCGACGTGGCCCTGAGCCTCGAAGGGCGAGCGCCGATCGTCGCGTTCTCCCGCCGAGGCCTGCTCCCCCGCCCGCACACGCAGACGCAGCCGGCGGCGGCCGGCGATTTCGAGTACCACGGAAGCGACCTCGCCGGCCTGCTGCGCGCGGTGCGCGAGTACGCGGCGGCCCAGCCGGACTGGCGCGCCGCGGTGGACGCGATCCGCCCGCAGGCCGACCGGCTCTGGTGGCAGCTCTCGGTCGACGCCCGGCTGCGCTTCCTGCGGCACGTGGCCGCGTACTGGGAGGTCCACCGCCACCGCATGCCGCCCAGGACAACCGAAAAAATCCACAAAATGATGAAAAATCAGACACTCACCGTCACGTCGCAAAAAGTGGCACTCCACCACGCGACCGTCATCAACTGCACCGGGCCGCAGGGCGCACTGGCGACGCCGATCGGCCGGGCGCTGATCGAGGACGGCCTGGCCCAGCCCGACGCGACCGGCACCGGCCTCGACGTGGACGGGCGGGGACGGATCATCGGACCGGCCGGCAACATCTACGCGATCGGCCCGACCAGGCGCGGCGCGTGGTGGGAGACCACCGCCGTGGCCGAGATCCGGACCCAGGCCGGCGAGCTAGGCCGCCACCCGCTTGAGCGTCATGACGTGCTCCACCAGCGCGATCAGCACGTCCTTGACCGAGCGCCGGTCCCGGGCGTCGCAGAGCACGACCGGCACGTCCGGGTCGAGGTCCAGCGCCTTGGCGATCGCCGCGGCGCTGTGCTTCTGCACCCCGTCGAAGCAGTTCACCGCGACCAGGAACGGGGTGTTGCGCCGCTCGAAGTAGTCGACCGACGGGAAGCAGTCGGTCAGGCGGCGGGTGTCGGCGAGCACCACGGCACCGAGCGCGCCCAGCGCCAGCTCGTCCCACAGGAACCAGAAGCGGTCCTGGCCGGGGGTGCCGAAGAGGTACAGCACGATGTCCGGGCTGATGCTGATCCGCCCGAAGTCCATGGCGACCGTCGTGGTGCGCTTGCCCTCGACGCCGTGCACGTCGTCGATGCCGACGCCGGCGTTGGTGAGCACCTCCTCCGTCTGCAGGGGACGGATCTCGCTCACCGCGCCGACGAGCGTGGTCTTGCCGACGCCGAACCCGCCCGCGACGAGGATCTTCACCGCGAGGGGGACGTGACCGTCAGAGCGCTCGGAGACCATTGACAACCGCCTTGAGGATGCGATCGTCGGGCCGGAGCGGCCCGACGGACTGTTCGTACTCCGGTTCGTGCATCTCGATGAGCCCCTGCTGGAGCAGGTCGCCCAGCAGGACGCGCACAACGCCGAGCGCGAGATCGAGATGGGACGCGAGCTCGGCGACGGACACCGGCTCGCTCGTGCGCGCCAGGATCGCGCGCTGCTCGGGCAGGAGGTTCTGCTCGCCCGAGCCGTCGACCCGGCTCACCACGAACGCGACCAGGTCGAAGGCGCCGACCGCCGGCTTGGCCCGGCCGCCCGTCACGGCGTACGGGCGCACCACCGGGCCGGCGTCGGAGTCCAGCCAGTCGTGATCACCCGGCGGCATCGTGGGAGGGACCCGGTCGTGACGGCGCGGTGAGGTACTGCCCGACCCTGGTCACCAGCATCGCCATCTCGTAGGCGATCACGCCGATGTCCGAGTCGGCGGCGCTGAGCACCGCCAGGCAGGCGCCCTGTCCGGCCGCGGTGACGAACAGGAACGAGTTGTCCATCTCCACGATGGTCTGGCGGACGGAGCCGCCGTTGAACTGCCGCCCGGCGCTGCGCGCCAGGCTCTGGAAGCCGGACGCCACCGCCGAGAGGTGCTCGGCGTCGTCGCGGCCGAGCCCGCTGGACGCGCCCATGAGCAGCCCGTCGGCGGAGAGCACCACGGCGTGCTGCGCCGACTCGACCCGCTCGACGAGGTCGTCGAGGAGCCAGTCGAGCTTGCCGGTGCGGCTCGTCGAGTGCGTCACCTATGCGTCCCTTTCCGGAGTGTCCGTTTCGTCGTCCTCGCCGAGTTCCGGGCCGGGCTGGACCTGCCCGGCGTCGCGCCGGCCACGGGTGAAACCGGCCTGCAGCGAGGTCATCATGGCGCGGGTCTGCTCGGGCGAGCGCCCGCCGACCGACGTGGTGGCGAACTGCGCCGCCGGGATGCCGTCGACCGTCATCTCCTCCTCCGGCCGCTCGCGCAACTGCGGGGCGAGGCTGGCCTGGCGGCGGCGGCGCGGGAGCCCGTCATCGGTGAGCTCCGGCTCCTCGGTGCGATCCTCAACCGCCACACGCTGCAGCGGTACGGCGGGAGGCACCGCCGGCTCCGGCACGTACACGACCGGCGTCTCCGGCTCGCTCGCCACGTGCCGATGGCGGGGAGCGGGGGCCGGCCCGGCGTCGGCGAGCGTCGGGCGCACCACCTCGGCCGGCTCCAGCTCCAGCACCGTCTCCCCGGCTGCCTGCTGCTCCTCGGCCGGGGTCGGCGCGGTCAGCTCGTGGGTGGCCCCGGTGATCAGGTGCGGCGGGATCAGCACCACCGCGGTGATGCCGCCGTACGCCGAGGCGCGCAGCGTGACCCGCACCCCGTGCCGCGCGGCCAGCAGTGCCACGACGAACAGGCCGAGCCGGGCCGAGTTGGCCGGGTCGAAGTCCGGCGGCTGCTGCAGCCGCAGGTTGGCCTCCTCGATCGCCTCCGGCGCCATGCCCAGACCCCGGTCCTCGATCTCGACCGCGTAGCCGTTGGGGACCAGCTGGCCGCTGATCTGCACGCGGGTGTGCGGCGGCGAGTACGCGGTGGCGTTCTCGATCACCTCGGCGAGCAGGTGGATGACGTCGGCGACGGCCCGGCCGACCAGCGAGGCCTCGGGCAGGGCCAGGAACCCGACCCGCGCGTAGTCCTCGACCTCGGAGACCGCGCCGCGGATCACGTCGACCATCGGCACCGGGTTGCGCCAGCCGCGGCCGGGCGCGGCGCCGGCCAGGATGACCAGGTCCTCGGCGTGGCGGCGCATGCGGGTGGCGAGGTGGTCGACGCGGAAGAGGTCCTCGAGCTCCTCCGGGTCCGTGGTGCGCCGCTCCATGCGGTCGAGCAGGCCCAGCTGGCGGTGCAGCAGCGTCTGGCTGCGCCGCGCGATGTTGAGGAAGACCTCGTTGAGGCCCTGGCGCAGCTGGTTCTCGTGGATCGCGGACTGCACGGCGGTGCGCTGGACGGCGCTGAAGGCGTTGCCCACCTTGCCGATCTCGTCGGCGCCGTACTCCAGCGGCGGCGCCGCGGACACCATGTCGATCTTCTCGCCGTGCCGCAGCCGGGCGACCAGCTCCGGCAGCCGCACGTCGGCGAGGTCCTGCGCGTCCTGGCGCAGGCCGACCAGGCGCCGGATCAGGGAGCGGCCGATGCGGATCGACAGCAGGATCGACAGCACGACCGCGATGAGGCCCAGCACGCCGGCGCCGACCAGCCGCAGGATGATGCCGGTCGCGACCGGTCCGGCGTCGGCGACGATGACCTCGCCGAAGCGCAGGTCGAAGTCGCGCAGCTGGGCGGCGAGCCCGTCGTAGGCGTCGCGCCAGGCGTTGATGTCGACCGGCAGGGCGACCCCGGCCCGGGCGTCCGACAGGATCTTGTTCTCGAGGTCCTGCAGCCGCTTGTAGGAGTCGCTGGCCACGATCGGGCCCCACAGCGTCTGGCCGCCGGCGGGCAGCTCCACGACCGCCTCGGCGTAGGTGTTGCGCTTGGCGCCGATGGTCGCGATCAGGTCCGCGCTCTCGGTCTTCTGGAACTTTCCGGCCGCGGCCACCCCGTTGATCAGCGCGTCCTCGCGGGCGAGCAGCTCGCGGCCGCGGCTGGTGGCGATGACCGTGCGGGCGTTGCGGGTGAGCTGGGCGTCGCTGATGCCGGGCAGGGAGTTGTACCAGCGGTAGATCGCGTCGATCGGCTTGTTGTAGACGTTCATTGCCTCGCCCCGGTCGATCTGCCCGAGCGAGATCCCGGTCCGGCCGACGGTGAGCTGGTCGAACTCGGCGATGATCTCCCGCAGCCGGCCGCGGGCCAGCTCCGGGATCGCGTCCTGCAGGCTGGAGTCGGCGGCGCGGCGGCGGAAGTCGGTGAGCACCGCGTCGACCTTGGTGCGCTGGTCGTTGAGGGCGGCGGTCTCGGGCCGGCCCTCCTGGCGCCCGGTCGCGAGGTACACCTGCGTGAGCTTGCGCTCCCGCTGCAGCTCGACGATGACGTTCTCGGACGGCTTACCGCTCAGCACGAGGTACGTCTGGCTGTTGACCAGCTCGTTCGCGGCCCCGGCGGTCAGGGTCGTCGCGAACACCCACATCACCACGAGCGACGCCAATGGGGGCACCAGCAGCGTGACGATCTTTGTGCGGATCGACCAGGTGCGGATTCTCCACGACGGACTCTTCATGCGGTCGGTTCCTCGCTGAGTTTGCGGGGCAGAGGGGTGGCGCCTCGGGCATGATACGGACAGGAAGGGCCTGAAGTCACCAGCAAGGTCGTCAGGGTCTGAAACCGGCTCCGCCCCTTTTCTCGCCCTTCGCCCGGTGTACGAAAGGCGTCCGGGGGCAGCCCGGCACCATGCGACGTGGACGCTGGGTGATGGCGGTCGGGGCCTGGGTGCTGACCGCGGGGGCACTTTCCGCACTGGGCCTGCACTCGGTCGACGCGGCCCGGGACGCCCTGCTCAAGGCCGTCCGTCCGGCGCCGGGCCCGCCCGTGTCGGCCTCCCCCTCGCCGTCGCCCGGCTCGCCTCGGATCCTGCGCACGCCCGGCGGCGACATCGTGGCAGGCTGTAACGGACAGCAGGTGATGGTGCGCTATCTCAGCCCGGCCCCCGGCTTCCGCATCGCCGACGCGGACCACGCGCCCGGGCCGGAGTCCCGGGTCACATTCCGTTCCGACGGCCACGCGATTCGGGTGGTCGTGCGCTGCGCCGGCGACGGTCCGCACGCCGACTTCGCGGCCGAATAGGTCATACATCGACTTTTGTTTATATCACAGGCTTGTTTTCGTCATTGCCGATGCCAATTGTTCGGGCACCACCGCCGTGCCGACACCACGGATCGCCATCGAAGCGCAACGCTGCGCGACGGCCGCCGCCTCGGCGAGCTCCGCTCCGGCGAGCCGCCCGAGCACGAACCCGGCCAGGTACGCCCCACCCGCCCCGGCCGCGTGCGCGACCGGTGACGGCGGCGCCGCGGTGGTGACGTTCTCCGCGTCGAGGCTGAGCACCGCCGAGCCCTCCACGTCCAGGGTCACCGCGACCACGGCCGCCCCGGTGTGCCGCAGCAGCTGCCCGCGATCGCGCTGCGGGTCGAGATCCTGGGCCTCCTTGCCCAGCACCCGGGCCGCCTCGGCCCGGTTCGGGGTCACCAGGTCCGGCCCGGCCGACGCCCATGGCGCGAGGTCGTGGGCGTCGACCGCGAACAGCGGCAGGTCGAGCCGCCGCGCCGTGAGCAGCGCCCGCACCCCCGGCCCGAGCGTGCCGATCCCGTGGTCGCAGACGACGACCGCGTCCGGCTCGGTGCCCAGCGCCTCGTCGAGCCGCCGGACCAGCGTCTCGGCCGCGATCGGGGACAGCGCGACGGTGTCGCCGTCGTCGAAGCGCACGAGGACGTACCCGTCCGCGACCACCCGCCGCTTGGTGACCGTCCGCCGCCCGATCGCCGTCACCAGCCGGTCGGCCACCCCCGCGTCCCACACGCAGGTCCGCAGCCGCGCCCCGGCGTCGTCGTCCCCGACCGCCCCGACCAGCGTGGTCCGCGCCCCGAGCGCGGCGAAGTTCGCCGCGGTGTTGGCCGCCCCGCCGCACACCTCCCGGGTGGAGTCCAGCGTGATCACCGGCACCGGCGCCTCCCGGCTCAGCCGGGCCGGCCGCCCGCGCAGCCACCCGTCGAGCAGCGCGTCCCCGATCACGAGCACCGAGGCGTCACGCCACCCCTCGGCCAGCGCGGCGAAATTGCCTGAGGTCTGCATCCGGGCGCCCGTACCCGACTCGGCGCGCTTCATTCCCTGCGACAATCGGCCTATCGAACGCGCAGACGTGGCGATCATCGGCGGGGGCATCGCCGGCCTGTCCCTCGCCGCCGAGCTCGCCGAGCTGGACGGCCGGCTGGCGGAACAGTCCGGCGGCACGCGCCCGGAGCTGCGCATCGTGCTGCTCGAGCGGGAGAATCAGTTCGCCTACCACAGCACGGGCCGCTCGATCGCGGCCCTGTCGGAGACGGCGGGCAGCCCCGAGCTGCGCGCCCTGACCCGCGCGTCCCGGATCATCCTCGACTCCCTCGGCGCCGAGTCCGGCACCCCGCTACTGCGCACCCGCCCGGTCGTCTGGGTCGCCGGCGAGGACGACCTACCGGCCCTCAACGACCTGCTCACCGCGAACCCGAGCCTGCGGGGCGTCGACCCGGCGGCGGCCCGGACGCTCTGCCCCGCCCTGCGGGCGCAGGCCACGGCCCGCGCCGCGGTGGAGCGCACGGCCCAGGACGTGGACGTGGACGGGCTGCAGCGGCAGTACCGCACCCGCGCCGCGAACGCCGGCGCCGTCCTGCGTACGGCCATCGGACTGGAGACGGGCGCCTGGAACGCGGCCCGGGCGGAGTGGACCCTGACCACCGACCGTGGCGAGCTGACCGCGACGCGGGTCGTCAACGCCGCGGGCCCGTGGGCGGACGCGGTCGCGGCGCGGCTGGAGGTCACCCCGGCGGGCCTGACGAACCTGCGCCGCACGGTGGCCATCACCACGGCCGAGGGGGTCGGCCCCGCCTGGCCGCTGGTCATGGACGTGGCGAACCGCTTCTACTTCCGCCCGGAGCGCGGCGGCCTGCTGGTCTCCCCCGCGGACGAGACCCCGTCCCCGCCGACGGACACGGTCGCCGCGCCGCAGGACGTCGCCCTGGCGGTGGAGCGCGTGACGGCCGCGACGACCCTGCGGCTGACCCTGGTCCGCACGAGCTGGGCCGGCCTGCGCACCTTCACCCGCGACCGAAACCCGCTGGTGGGCCCGGACCCCCGGCAGGCGGGCCTCTTCTGGTTCGCCGGGCTCGGCGGCACCGGGATCCAGACCGCCCCGGCCCTGGCCCGCCTGGCCGCGGCCCAGATCCTCGGCGAGCCGTACGAGATCCCGGGCCTGCGCCCCGCGGCCCTGCTCCCCCGCTGAGCCCGGACCGCCCCTACGCGCCGGCGGAGAGCTCGCCCCGCGCCGCCGGGACGGCGGGTGCCGCGGGCAGGGCGCCGGGGGTGCGCAGCAGGGCGCGGTCGGCGTCATCGACGAAGGACAGGTCCGCCTCCACGTGCCGGGTCGCCGCCGAGAGCAGCAGCGCCACCACCGGATCCGCCGCCTTGCGGCGCAGGCCGTCCAGGTTGCGCAGCTCGCGCATGAGATAGGTGCGCTGGTGGGTCAGCACGGTCCGGACGGTGTCCGCGTCGCCCGAACGCGCCGCCGCCGTGACCTTCAGGAAGAAGTCGTCGCGGAACCCGCCGCTGCGCGGTGACGCCTCGCCCAGCCACCGGCGCAGCTCGGCCCGGCCCGTCTCGGTGATCTCGTACACCACCCGGTCGGGCTTGACCGCCTGCGCGTGCCGCTGCGAGCTCACCATCCCGTCCCGGGAGAGCCGATCCAGGATCTGGTAGAGGTGGCCGATGTTCAGCGGTCCCCACTGCGGCCCGACCGCCGTCTCGAAGGCGCCCTTGAGCTCGTAGCCGTGGCTCGGGCCGCGCGACAGCAGCGACAGCACCGCGTGATGGATCGGCATGCGCAGAACCCTACGGGTGACCCTGTTCATCTGGGCACATCTACGGGGGCGCGTGGCGAGGTCGGCCAGCCGCAGCGGGTCGCGGCTGCCGCCGGCCCACGAGCCCACCCGGCAACCTCGACCCGGCCATGCGCGTCGAGCGCGGCACAACGGTCCTGCCGGCCACGCACGAGCAGCAGATCGCGGCCCGCTGCGACTGGCTGATCCGCCTCGCCGGCGGGCGAACCGCCGGAATCGACCCTGACGCGCGCCACCGAGCTGCGGCTTTAGCCGGGTTTTGCCCCTTTTCACAGGTATCATCGGGCTACGGGAATTGCGGGTTGGGGGTGGAATGCCGCAACTCGACACCGGCGTACTCGCGCAGCCCGAACGCCTGCGCGCCCTGCGCCGCGCCCACATGCTGCTGAACTCGTCATCGGCCCCGGTCGACGGCCTTGTCCGGCTCGCCGCCCGCTCCGTCGCGGCCCCGGTCGGCCTGCTCACGCTCGTCGATGACGAGCGGATGCACGTCATCGGCCGGCACGGCCTGCCGCCGGACCTCGACCGGGTGCAGGCTGTGCCGGCGACGAGCTCGTTCTGCCAGTTCGTGGTCAGCGAGGACAGCCCGCTGGTGGTCCGGGACGCGCGCGACGATCCGGTGCTGCGCGACCTGGGCGTCGTCCACAGCCGGCACATCACCGCGTACCTCGGCCAGCCTGTCCACGACGCGGCCGGCCACACGCTCGGCGCGGTGTGCGTGACCGACTCGGTGCCGCGGCACTGGACGGACGAGGACGTCGCCGCGATCGCCGAGTGCGCAGGGCTCATCGAGGTGATGCTCGCCGCCGAGACCTCCCGGGAGGACATCGCGCTCGCCGCCGCGGAGACGGATGCGGTACTCGAGACCGCCCTCGAGGCCTTCGTCGCGATCGATCTCGCGGGCCGGATCAGCCGGTGGAACCACGCCGCCGAGCGCACCTTCGGCTGGTCGGCCGAGGAGGCGATCGGCCAGCACGTGCACGAGCTGATCATCCCGGAGCGGTTCCGGGCCGCCCACCGCGCGGGCCTGACCCGGCTCACCCGCGGCGGCGTGCCCCGGCTCATGGGCCAGCGCCTGCAGCTCTACGCGGTCAACCGCGCCGGCGTCGAGTTCCCCGTCGAGATCACGCTCAACGTCGTCGACGGCCCGTACGGCCGCCACGCGCACGCGTTCATCTACGACATCAGCGAGCGGGTCACCGCCGAGCGGCAACTCGCCCGGGAGCGGCACTTCCTCAGTGCCCTGCTCGACAACCTCGACGCCGGCGTGGTCGCCTGCGACGAGCGCGGCCGGCTGATCCTGTTCAACCGGGCCATGCGCGACATCACCGGCCACGACGCGAACGGCTCCACCGCCGACGCGTGGACCGCGCCGCGCAGCGCGCCCGGCGGCGAGACGATCGAGGGCGACGAGATGCCGCTGACCCGCGCGTTCCGCGGCGAGCACATCCGCGACGCCGAGTTCGTCATCCACCTGCCCGGCCAGCCGCGCCGCTCGTTCACCGTCAACGCCCAGCCGATCCGCGACTCCGACGGCGCCCGCCTCGGCGCCGTCGCGGCCCTGCACGAGGTCACCGAGCGCCGCCGCGCCCAGCGCCTCATCGAGTGCGAGCTGGCGGTGTCGCGAATCCTGGAGCAGGCGACCTCGATCGAGGAGGCCGGCCCGGAGCTGCTGGAGACCGTGGCCCGCACCCTGCACTGGCCGCATGCCGAGATGTGGCTCGTCGACAAGGTCGGCAACGTGCTGCGCAGCGCCGGGATGTGGACCGAGCCCGGCTACGAGATCCCGCCGCCCGATCCGCTCGCCCCCGGCAAAGGCGTCTCCGGCGTCGCCTGGCAGACCGGCCAGCCGGCGTGGATCCCCGACATCTCCGCCGTCGGCAGCCGCCTCAACGTCCCGCCCCTGGCCAAGTACGGCCTGCGGGTGGGCCTGGCGATCCCGATCCGCCACGGTGGCGAGGTCACCGGCACCCTGAGCTTCTTCGGCGACGCCGCCGAGGAGCCCGCGCAGTCGCTCATCGCCCTGCTCTCGGGCATCGCCGCGCACGTCGGGCAGTTCCTGGAGCGCCGGCGCGCCGAGGACCTCGCCCAGCAGCTGGCCCGCACCAAGGACGAGTTCATCGCGCTGGTCGGGCACGAGCTGCGCACGCCGCTGACGTCCATCTCGTCGTACACCGAACTGCTGCTGCACGACGAGCACGACGACGACGAGACGCGCGAGCAGTTCCTGGCCGTGATCGCGCGCAACGCGGAGAACCTGCGCGCGATCATCGACGACCTGCTCGACCTCGCCGGCCTCGAGAGCGGCTACGTCACGATGGTCGAGCGACCGCTGGACTTCGCGGCCGTCGTGCGCGAGGTGGCCGACGCCAACGCCGGGGCCGCGCAGGAGAAGGACCTCGATGTTTCGGTACTGCTGCCCGAGGGCGCCGCACCGGTCTCCGGCGACCCGCCCCGCCTGCGCAAGGTGGTCGACCACCTCGTCACCAACGCCGTGAAGTTCACGCCGGCCGGCGGCCGCGTCGAGATCCGCCTGGACAGCGACATGGCGGGCGTCACCCTGCGGGTCGTCGACACCGGCGTCGGCATCCCCGAGGAGGAGCGCTCCCGGCTCTTCGAGCGCTTCTTCCGCGGCTCGAACATCCGCAACCAGGGCGTCCCCGGCACCGGCCTGGGCCTGGCCATCAGCCGCACGGTCGTCGAACGCCACGGCGGCAAGATCACGCTCACCGACCACGGCGACAAGCCGGGAACCACGTTCGTCGTTCGCCTGCCCGCGTACTGCCCGTGAGTTTGTTCGCCGCGCATCCACTGCCGGCGAGTTTGCGTGCTTGCTTCCTTCGGGCAAGCTGGTTCCATGCGGTCCCGATGGTTGCCATTGCTCCTGGTGAGCGCGCTGACACTCAGCGCGTGCTCGAACTCCGGCACGACGTGGAAGAGCCCGGGCGGCGGCAGCTCCGGAGGCGCCGCCGAGGCCAAGAAGATCCCGATCACCTCGCCCGCCGACGGCTCCAAGGACGTCCCGACCGCCGTTGACCTGGTCTTCTCCGGCCCGGCCACGGCGACGGTCTCGCTCAAGGACGCCTCGGGCGCCGAGGTGACCGGCGCGGCGGCCCAGGAGTCGACCGCCGCGTCGCCGGCCCCGTCGGCCGCCACCGACGGTGTCCACTGGGTGCCGGACAAGCAGCTCAAATGGGCCACGGAGTACACCGCCACGGTCACCGCCGACGGCGCCACCGGCACCGTGAAGTTCACCACCATGGCCAAGCCGGCAAGCCTGGTCCGCGTCACCAGCCAGGTCGGCGACAACCAGGTCGTCGGGGTCGGCATGCCGATGATCCTGTCCTTCGCGCAGGACATCCCGAAGGACGCGCGGGCCGGGGTGCAGAAGCGGCTCTTCATGTCCTCCGACCCGCCGCAGGAGGGCGTCTGGAACTGGTTCAGCGCCAAGGAGGTGCACTACCGCCCGAAGGAGTACTGGCAGGCGGGCACCAAGCTGAAGCTGCGCGCGGCCCTGGGTGGCGTCTCCTTCGGCGGCAAGAGCTACGGCGGCAACGACCTCACGGTCGACACCACGGTCGGCAAGAAGCTCATCATGGACGTCGACAACGCCACGAAGAAGATGACCATCACCGAGGACGGCGTGGTGCTCAAGACGATGCCGGTCAGCCTGGGCAAGCCGAGCAACCCCTCCGACAGCGGCAACTTCATCGTGATGGTGAAGAACGAGTGGGAGTGGTTCGACTCCTCCACCTACGGCGTGCCGGTCGACTCCCCCGACGGCTACCGCACCAAAGTACAGTTTCCGCAGCGCATCACCTGGAGCGGCCAATACATCCACGCCGCCCCCTGGTCAGTCGCCGACCAGGGCAAACGCAACGTCTCCCACGGCTGCGTGAACATCTCGCTGGAACTGGCCCAGTGGCTCTACGGCGTGACCCACATCGGCGACCCGGTCATCGTGAAGGGCACCGAGGAGCGCGTGAAGTACGGCGACGGCTGGACCGACTGGGAACTCCCCTGGGACCAGTACGTCAAGGGCAGCGCCCTCTGACCGTCGCCTTCCACCGGAGGACCCGTTTTGGCTGGCCGCAGGGTGACCTGGTAGCCTGATTCATCGCGCACGGTGACGCGTCGTTGTTCCATGCGCTCAAGGAAACCAACCGAGCTATCAAGACGAGGCTGTCGCGTGGCGAACATCAAGTCCCAGATCAAGCGCAACCGGCAGAACGAGAAGCGCCGCCTGCGCAACAAGTCGGTCAAGTCGTCGCTGAAGACGGCCATCCGCAAGTTCCACGAGGCGACCGCCGCCGGCGACAACGAGACCGCCGCCGCGCTCCTGCGTGACGCTTCCCGCAAGCTGGACAAGGCCGCCAGCAAGGGCGTGATCCACAAGAACCAGGCCGCCAACCGCAAGTCGGCCATCACCAAGAAGCTGAGCACGCTGACCTCCGCCTGACCCCAGGCCGGCCCGCAAACCCGCGGCCCAGCTCCACCCGCACCAGCGAAAAGCGCCGCCCACAAAACGTGGAGCGGCGCTTTCGCTATGCCCAAACCCTCCCCGTACTCCCACCCCACCAGCGCGTCACTCTGCCCAGAGCCGCCCGGTTGACCCGCCCCACCACCGGACCCCACCCACGCTGCCCTCACAAAGGCGCCTCCAGCACCGCCCGGCTCGCGCACTCGGCACCCACGGCCCCACCAGAGTTTCCTCGCACCGCTCTGGCCCACCCCTCACACCGCCCAAGCCCGCCTACCCAGCCCTGCCCGCCCCGCGCCCCTTCACGCTGCCTGAATCCCCCTTCGGACTCCCGCACTGCCACGCCTGGACTCTCTTCGCACCGCCCGGGCTCGGCCTCCTCGTAGGGGTTCAATCGAGAGGTCCTTCGGGGCTTGCAGACGTGCTGGTTGGCGCCGCAAGTCTCGGCCCCGAACGATCCCAAAGATCAACTAAACCTACGAGGTGGGGACCTTCACTGGCCACGAGTGAGGACCTTCTCGGCGGCCACGGACACTGCCCAGGCCAGCCCGGCTGGCCCGCCCGCCACCCGCGCTCGCCCCACCCCACCAAAGCACCCCGCGCCCTGCCCATCCCGCCACCGCGCCCGCCCCTCGAACTGCCCCGACTCGCCCTGATAGGACGCCCCGCCACCGGGGAACGGGCTCGCTTCGACCCGACCCCTCGAACTGCCCAGGCTCGCCCCGATGGCACGCCCCCGCCACCGGGAACGGGCTCGCATCGACCCGGTGCCAGGACTCACCCGCTGCCCGGGCCCGCGCGCTCGGCCCTGCCCTGGCCGAAACGACCGACCACGCACCGCCCAGCGCGGGGCCTTCCCCAACTAGAAGGCACTCCAGGCCGCTCAAGCAAAAAGTGGCCTTGGAAGCCCCTGGCAAGCCCAGCCTGCCAAGCCCTTCCAAGGCCACCGCACGACCGGCACTCGCATGCCGGATAAATCGGATCTATCGGTTACCTGCCGGCTCGCGAGGCGGGCCGGCGGAAACGAAGTTCAGTCGCCGCGTCGATCAGGCGAAACGGCCCTGGTTCACGCTCCCGGTGCGCTGCCGGGTCACCTCGTCCTCCGAGCGCCAGCCCCGATCGGCATGCCGCCCCGTCGCCAAGTGCCCGGAGGCGACGCTGTCGGCGTCTTCCGCGCGCCGGCGTCCGGGCGCCTGCTGCCGGGCATGCCGTCCGCCGCCGGCCTCCCGGTTCAGCGAGCGGCCCTCGGTCGCATCCCGCCGCCGCTCGCCGTCATCGCCCGCGTGCGAGCCGTCGTACCCATCCCCGTGACGCCCCTCGGCGGCCCGGTACGCCTCGCCGCGGGCCGCCAGGTCCCGGGCCGCCTGCTCCCGGCTGGCCGGCTGAAACTCGGCCCCGGGGCTCTCTCCCGTGTAGTCGGACGCGTAGCTGGGCTCCCAGTCCCCATACATCCCCCACGAGGCCCGCGTCCCGTAGGAAGACCGCGTGCTGCGCCAGGCCGCCTGATCCGCCCACCCGGTCTCGTCGTCCCACTCCGCGGCCGGCTGGGCGGGCGGATACTGCCCGCCGCCGTGGTGCGCCGCCTGATGCTGCCCCGTCGAGTGCTGCCCGGCGCCGCCCGGCGAGTCCGCCCCGTATCCGTACGAGCCCGGGTACCCGGCCCCGTTCGCGCCATATCCACGCTGGGGCTCTCCCCAGGCCGCCCGGTCACCCCAGGCCGTCTCGTCCCCCCAGTTGGCCTGCGCGCTGCCCCCGGTCTCCGGCATGCTCCACGCCGCCTGGTCCCCCCACACGTTGGTCTCCCCTGGCCGGCCGGCCGGCACCCCGGCCGGCCGCACCGGCTCGGCCGCGTGCTCCGCCCACGGGTCCTGCGCCGGCCGGTCGCTCCACCCCGAAGGATGCAACGGCCGCGACCGCTGGAACCCGTGCGAGTCGGTGTCCGTCCACTCGTCCGCGACCGCCGCAAACCCGCCGTGCGGGTAGCCCGGCCCGGAGTAACCGTCCCTCGCGGAGTAACCGTCCGACGTGGAGTAACCGTCCGACGTGGAGTAACCGTCCCTGGTCGAGTAACCGTCCGGCGTCGAGTAGCCGTCCGGCGAGTATCGGGTCTCGGGCTGCGCGGCGGTGTCGGCGTGTGCCGGAGCCGGCGCCGCCTCAGCGTCGGCCGGCACCTCGTCCGAGGCCGGCGAGATCCCGTAGCCGGCGTCGACCGGCGCCCCGTCCGCCGAACCCTCCCCGGCCGCGTGCCGCGACCCGCTGTCCCGGGCCGGCACCGAGATCTTGATGACCCCGACCTTCTTGCGCTGCGCCGGCGGCTCGACGGTCCGCGTGCGCACGCCGGCTGGCGTGCCAGAGCCCGTACCGGAACCGGCGGCGGTGGCGGGGCGGGCCGCGGCGGTGCCGGCGCGGGCGATCTCCGCGCGATCGAGCGCGGTCGCGGTCCGACGGGGAACCGAGGGCCTCTCGCCCGTGCGGACATCGCGATCCACCCGAGTGGATGACGCTCGATCGGGTGAACCACGCTCGGCGACTCGAGCCAATGCGCGGGCGCGGCGGGAGCCGCCGATCACCATGTCGTTGACCTTGACCATGATCGCCACGACGGCCGGGAGGACGGGGACCGCCCACCAGCTGACCAACTCGGCGAGGGCCAGCAGGACGCCGACGGCGACCATGCACTCGAACAGCAGGAAACTCACGAACCCGCCCACGTGCAGGTGCCGAAGCCGCAGCGCACGCACGTAGAGCGGTGCCTGGTGCGCCAACCCGTTGCTCGTCGTCATCGTCCTATTCCTCCACCGCGCGCAGCGACCACTGCGAACACCGCCCGCTCGAGCGCATAGCCGCGGTCATCCGCTCCACCCTTCACGGCGGCGTTGCATTCCGCAGCCGCCCGCATGGCATCAACGAGCGCCTCGGCCGTCCAGCCACGGGCTTGGCGCTGCGCGCGTTCCACCTTCCACGGAGGCATTCCCAAACTTCCCGCGAGTTGATATGCGCTGCCCTTCCCGGCGGCGGCGACCCGCGCGACCGTGCGGACCCCGTCCGCGATGGCGTCGGCGATCGGCACCGGGTCGACCCCGACGTGCAGCGCCCACCGCAGCGCCTCCAGCGCCGCGGCCGCGTCCCCGACCATCACGGCATCGGCGACGGTGAACCCGGAGACCTCGGCGCGACCCTTGTAATACTGCGCGACGACCTTCGCGTCGATGCGCCCCCCGGTGTCGGCCACCAGCTGCGAGCAGGCCGCCACGATCTCGCGCAGGTCGTTGCCGACCGCCGCGAGCAGCGCCTCGGCCGCGTCCTCGCCGATCTTGCCGCCCTGCCGCCGGATCTCGTTGCGCACGAAGTCGACCCGCTCGCGGTGCTTGCTGATCTTCACGGCGGGCACGACATCGGCCCCGGCGGCCTTGAACCCGTCGGCGAGCGCCTTGCCCTTGGCCCCGCCGGCGTGCGTGACCACGAGCACGACGTCGTCCTCGGGCGCCTTCGCATACGCCACCAGCGCCGCCGACACGTCCTTCTTCGCGTCCTGTCCGTCGAGCACCACGATGACCCGCCGCCCCCCGAACAGCGACGGGCTGAGCATCTCGGCCAGCTCCCCCACGACCAGCTCGCCGCCGGGCCGTTGCCGCACCTCGGTCTGCGGGTCCTCGTCGCGGGCGGCGGCAACGGTCTCGGCGACGGCGCGGGAGACGAGCAGCTCTTCGTCGCCGATCACCAGGCGAAGGCGGGGAAGGTTCGACACGCCAGCCATCGTGTCATCCCTTCCCGGCCGCTACAGCCAGGCGCCCTTCGCCGTCGAGGAGGACGGCGAGATCCCCCTGCTGGTCGGTGCGCATCACCCGCGCCCCACCCCGGGCCAGCCGCGCCAGGAGCACGGCGCTGGGGTGGCCGTAGTCGTTGCCGGCCCCGACGCTGACCAGCGCGATCCGCGGCGCCACGGCCTGCAGGAACCCCTCGTCCTGATAAGCGCTCCCGTGATGGGCGACCTTCATCACGTCGGCCCGCAGCAGCCCCGGATCGTCGGCGGCCAGCAGGCTCAGCTGCTCCTCCGTCTCCGCGTCCCCGGTCAGCAGCACGCGCACCCCGCCGGTCCGCACCGCCAGCACCAGCGAGTTGTTGTTCGGATCCGATCGGGTGCCGGTCACGGGCCGCACCGGAGCGAGCACGTCGATCCGCACGCCCCCGACATCCAGCCCCGACCCCGCCCCGGCCGCGACCCGCGGCACCCCGTGCGACAGGACGCTCCCGCGGGCGGCGGCGGGCTCGGCGAAGTCCGGCACCAGCAGCCGGTCGACCTGGCGCCCGCGCAGCACGCCGTCCAGCCCGCCGACGTGATCGACGTGAAAGTGGCTGACGACCAGCAGCGGCACCCGCCGCACGCCGAGCCGCCGCAGGCACCCGTCGACGAGGTCCGGCTCCGGCCCGGCGTCGACGACGATCGCCGCCCCGGGGCCGGCCGCCACGGCCAGCGCGTCGCCCTGCCCGACGTCGCAGGCCACCACCAGCCACCCCGGCGGCGGCCAGCCGGAGGCCAGCAGCCGCACGGGCACGGCTCCCAGCACCGCGGCCACCGCGGCGACGAGGACCCAGCGCCGCACGACCGCCCACCGGAACCCGACCAGCAGCGCTGCGATCAGCACCCCGAGCAGCAGCCCGCCCCAGACCCCGCCGGGCCACGGCAGCAGCCCGGCGGGCACGTCGGCCCCGCGATGAGCGACGAACACCAGCCACCGCGCGGGCCACGAGGCCAGCCAGGCCGCGAAGGCCGCGAGGGCCGGCGCCACCACGGACAGCACGGCCGCGACGATCCCGATGACCGTCGCCGGTGCGACCGCGGGCGCCGCGAGCAGGTTCGCCGGGATGGTGGTGAGGCTGACGCCGGCCGAGATCGCCGCGATGACGGGCGCGCAGGCGGCCTGCGCCGCGGCGGGGACCGCCAGCGCCTCGGCCGCCACCCGCGGCCAGCCGCGATCCTCCAGCGCCGCGGTCCACCGGGGCGCGATGAGCACCAGCCCGCCGGTGGCCAGCACCGACAGCGCGAACCCGGCGTCGACGGCCAGCTCCGGGTCGACGACGACCAGCCCGAACACCCCGGCCGCCAGCGACGGAACCGCCGCCCGCGGCCGCCCGACCGCCAGCGCCACCAGTCCGAGCCCGCCCATCGCCGCGGCCCGCAGCACGCTGGGCGAGGGCCGGACGAGGATCACGAATCCGGCGAGCGCCAGCACGCACACGAGCGCGGCCACCCGGGGCCCGGCCCGGCACCACCGCACGATGACGAGCACCAGTCCGACCACAATTGCCAGATTCGCCCCGGAAACAGCGGTCAAGTGGGTCAATCCGGTGGTCCGGAAGTCGTCGGCGAGGGCCTGGTCGAGCCGGCTGGTGTCGCCGACCACCAGCCCCGGCAGCAGCCCGCCCGGCTCGGCGGGCAGCCCTTGGCAGGCCCGCTGCAGCCCGGCCCGCAGCGAACCGGCCGCCCGCTGCACCCACGGCGCCCGCCCCACCAGCTGCGGCCCGGCGCTCACCGAGAGCACCGCCGCTCGCAGATCGCCGCCGTCGGGCGGCGACAGCCGCGCGGAGGCCTCGACCTCCTGCCCCGGCAGCAGCCCGAGCCAGCCCTGGTCCCGGGCGAGCACCAGCACGCGCGCCGAGATCGCGATCCGCCGTCCATCCCCCGCGGCGACCCACTCGAGCCGGGCCGGAACGACGACGGTCGCGCTGCGCCCCAGCCGCGGATCGTCGGAGATCCTCAGTCCGGCCCGCACGGTGGCGTGCCGCTCGGCCAGCCCCCGCAGCGGCTCGGCATCCCGCTGCCCGACCCGGGCCGCCGTCGCCGCCGCGCCGCACGCCACCCCGAGCGCGCAGGCGGCCAGAACCCACCGGTGGCCGTCCCCGAACCGCCCCGCGACGGCCGCCACCACCAGGGCGCCCCCGGCGACCGCCCACCCGCCCCCGGCCGGCAGGAACAGCGCCCCGATCGCCGCGAACCAGCACCCCAGCGCCGCCCCGGCGAGGCGCAGATCCGCGCTCATACCGTCACGCGATCCTTGAGCTGCGCGAACTTCGCGTCCCCGATCCCGTCGACCTGCCGCAGGTCGGTGACGGCCCGAAACCCGCCGTGCTGATCGCGAAACTCCACGATCCGCTGCGCGAGGACCTCCCCGATCCCGGGCAGCTTCTGCAGCTCGGCAACGGAGGCCGTATTGAGATTGATCAGCCCGGACCCGCCCCCGGACCCGGAGCCGGGCGGGGCCGGGGGCGGCGTCACCCCGATGGCGATCATTTCGCCGTCGACCACCTTGCGGGCCAGGTTGACCCCGGTGAGATCGACGCCCGCGGCCACCCCACCGGCCGCCTCGATCGCATCCGCCACCCGCGATCCGGGCGGCAGCCGCACCAGACCGGGCCGGTTCACGCGCCCGGTGACCGAAACGACCAACATCACCGGTGCCGCGGAAGACACACCCGACGCAACCCCGCTGACCGCCGGCGCCGCGGTCACATGCGGCCGCGAGAACCACACCAGGCCGGCCGAGACGCACACCACCAGCCCGGCCACGACCAGCAGCACCCGGACCCCACGCCGCCCCGGATCGATCGAGGGCAGCGCGGGCCTGGGTCTTCGCCGATCCTGAAAGGTCTCATCCCACGGATAGGCATCGGGCAGCTCGGTGACCCGGGCGAGCCGGTCCGAGGCGGCAGTCTCGTCATCCATGCCCGGCACGCTAGGCCGAACCGGCCCACCCCCGCCGCCCCCTGTGGACAACTACGCGTCAGCCTGTGGACAACCCTCGACCCGGTGGACCACGACGGCCACCATCCCCGGCCCGACATGGGCCCCGACGACGGCTCCGACCTCGGTGAGATACGCGCCCCGAAGCCGCTCCCCGAGCCGCTCCTTGAGCGTCGTGAGCAGGGCGTCCGCCCGGTCGGGGGCGGCCAGATGGTGCACCGCGACGTCGGCGTCGGCGGACCCGGCGGACTCGACCGCGATGTCGGCGAGCCGGGCCAGGGCCCGCGAGGCGGTCCGGACCTTCTCCCGGACTACGACGCCCTGCCCGGTCGTGTGGAGGATCGGCTTGACGGACAGCGCGGTCCCGAGCAGGGCCGCCGCCGCCCCGATCCGCCCGCCGCGGCGCAGGAACTCGAGCGTGTCGACGTAGAACAGCGTGGTCGTACGCGCCGCCGCCGCGACGGCCGCGGCCCGCACCTCGGCGAGGGTCGCCCCGGACGCGGCCGCGTCGACGGCGGCCAGCGCCGGGAAGCCGAGCCCCATCCCGGTCGACTCGGTGTCGACGACCTCGACCCGCTCGCCGAACTCGGCGGCGGCCAGGACAGCGGCGTCGTAGGTCCCCGACAGCCGCGCCGAGAGGTGCACGGACAGGACGCTTTCCGCGCCCTCGTCGAGCAACCGGCGGTACACCTGCGAAAACGCCTCCGGAGAGGGGCGCGATGTGGTGACGGCGACCCGGCGCGCGTTGAGCGCCTCGGCGACGGTCGCCGAGTCGATGTCGACGGTCTCCAGGCCCGGCACGCCGTTGACGACGACGGCGAGCGGCACGACGGTGAGGCCCCCGCCGGCGGCGGTGGCGGGCAGCGGCGGCAGATAGGCGGTCGAGTCGGTGACCACAGCAACGGCGGGGTGTGGGCCGGTCATGCCCGCACGGTAGCGGATCGCGCCCGCGGGCACGAAGGGATCACTTCTCCACGCGGGTGACGCGGAAGGGTGTGCCCTGCTGACAGGTGGTCATGAGGTCGGGCTCGGGCGTGCCGTAGACCGTCAGCTCCGCCCCGCTCTTCATCGCCGCCCGGTCCCCGCCAACCAGCAGATAGGTCTTGGTCCCGGTCGCGAGCAGCACGCACCCCGGCTCGACCCCGTCCTTGATCGTCCCCCGCAAGGTGGTCATCGAAAGGGACGAACCGGCCGAAGGGGAGACCGATGGGGAGGCCGGAGACGGGGGCACTACCGAGGGCGGAGGCGCGGTGACCGGCTCCGACGCGGACCCGCATCCAGCGAGTCCGAGCAGGAGCCCACCACCGGCGATCAGCGCTGCGAACCTCATGACACTCCGACGCTAGCCCCACAGAAGCGGTTCCGCAGGAACCTAGGGAAGGTTGTGGGCCTCGAGCATCCACCCCCGCAAGGGGTGATACCGAAGGTGCGTGCGGTGACAGTTGTGCAGCGCCCCCATCCGGGGAGCCTGCTCCAGCGGCCACCCGAGCAGCGAGACCGTGGCGAACCGGGCCGCCGCCCCGTGCGTCGCGGCGACGATCACGGCGTCGGGCCCGGCCGCGGCGACGGTTTCCTGCAGCGCCTCGACCATCCGTTTGGCCACCGCTTCGATCTCCTCGACCCCGGCGTCGCCGACCTCCTCGCCGTGCTTCCAGCGCGCGAACGCCTCCGGCCACCGCGCGCCGACCTCGTCGTGGTCGAGCCCCTCCCACTCACCGAACCCGCGCTCACGCAGCCGCGGGTCGTGGGTCACGGCGAGCCCGGACACCGCGGCCAGCGCCGCGGCCGTCGTGGCCGCCCGCCGCAGGTCGCTGGCGATCAGGACGCTCGGCCGGAGCGCGGCGACCCGGGGCGCGCTCTCGGCGGCCTGCTCGACGCCGACTTCGGACAGGGCCGTGTCGGTCTGCCCCTGAATCCGTCCGGCCGCGTTCCACTCGGTCTGCCCGTGCCGCCACAGAACCAGCAGCGTCATGCGGTCGCGGGGAGGTCGCGGTCGACGAACTCGATCTGCGGGCAGTCCTTCCAGAGCCGGTCGAGCGCGTAGAACTCGCGCTCCTCGGTGTGCTGGACGTGCACGACGATGTCGACATAGTCCAGCAGCACCCACCGCCCGCCGCGCTCACCCTCGCGGCGCACCGGCTTCGCCTTGTCCGGCAGCTGGACCAGGCGCTCCTCGATCGCGTCGACGATCGAGAGGACCTGGCGCTCGTTCGGCGCCGAGGCGAGCAGGAACGCGTCGGTGATGACCAGCTGGTCGGCCACGTCGAGGATCACGATGTCCTCGGCCTTCTTGTCGGCGGCCGCCTGCGCAGCGGTGAGCGCCAGCTCGCGGGCACGATCAGTGGCGGGCACCGGACTCCCTTCGTCGAAGCACCCCGGCCGGTTTCACCGGGCTGGTTCCAGCCTCTCACGCGGGTACGACATTCTGCCTCTCAGATGTTGCCGACTTTTCGGTACAAACCGCGCTTTGCGATGTATTGGACCACCCCGTCGGGCACCAGATACCAGACCGGCTTGCCCTCCTCGACCCGCCGCCGGCAGTTCGTCGAGGAGATCGCCATGGCCGGGACCTGCACCAGGCTCACCGTGTCGGCCGGCAGGTGCTCGGCGTTGAGCTCGAACCCGGGCCGGGTGACGGCCACGAAGTGCGCGAGCTCGAACAGGTCGGTCGCGTCCTTCCAGGACAGGATCTTGCTCAGCGCGTCGGCGCCGGTGATGAAGAACAGTTCGGCATCGGCACCGTACGCCGTGCGCAGGTCACGCAGCGTGTCCACGGTGTAGGTCGGCCCGCCGCGGTCGATGTCCACGCGGCTGACCGTGAAGCGCGGGTTGGAGGCGGTGGCGATGACCGTCATGAGGTATCGGTCCTCGGCCGGGCTCACCGCGAACTCGCTCTTCTGCCAGGGCTGCCCGGTCGGCACGAACACCACCTCGTCCAGCCCGAAGCGGTCGGCCACCTCGCTCGCGGCCACGAGGTGCCCGTGGTGGATCGGGTCGAAGGTGCCGCCCATGATGCCCACACGCATCACCGCATCGTAATGATCGAAAACCGGTCACCCGAACGGGGCGCCGGGTACGACGCTCACGAAGCGTCAGCGGTACGGTGGCGCCCATGACGATGCCCCACCCGAAGGGTGATTTCGACCACTCCCGCGCCGTGTGGCGCTCGGCCCCCGGCGACAGCCACGGCAGCCGCGTTGAGGTGGCGTTCGTCGACGACCTCATCGGCCTGCGCAACGGCGCCGACCCGGACAGCCCCGTCCTCGTCTTCACCCAGGGCGAGTGGGACGCGTTCGTGGCGGGCGCCAAGGACGGCGAGTTCGACGTCGCCTGACACCCGCCCGAACGCCACGGCCCGCAACGGGCCCGAGTCAAGCGCTAGAGCAGCGACCGGAGCGGCCCGAGCCGCCCCAGCCGCGGCCCGAGCGCGCGCACGCGCAGCGTGAGCGAGACGGCCTCCAGCACCGCCTCCTCGTCCTCCGCCGAGGACGAGGAGGCGCCCAGCCGCTGCACCACCTCACCCCAGTCGAACACCGGCCGCCGCGGATCCAGCGACGCCGGCAGTTGCTCCGCGGCCACGGCCCGCCCGAACCGCTCGGCGATGGTCGCGGGCGTCACCAGCGAGTCGTCGGCGATCGCGGCCGCGATCCCGAGCCCCGCCACGTCCAGGTCGCGCACCCCGGACACCACGGCGTCGAGCAGCGTCGGCGCCACCCGGTCGAACGCCACCCAGGCCACCCACGCCGAGCCGCCCGGGAGATCCGGGTGCACGGGCAGCGAACCGCCCGCGGGCAGCACCTCCACGCACAGATCGCCGGCCCGCCCGAACAGCGCGTCCGCCGCCGGCTCGCCGATCTCTCCGGCCACGAGCAGCCGGAACTGCCGCACCCGCGTCACGGCCGCCGCCCGCACGCGCGGTGCCGATGGGTGAACGCGTCGATCCGGCGCGCCACCCGATACGCCGCCGGCCCCCGCGGCACGTCCGCCGGCACGCCGAGCCACCCCCGGCACACCGGACACTCCAGCCGCAGCCAGGCCCGCTCCCCGTCAATGTCGTCGTCGATGTTCCGCACGGCCTCCACCCCCGTTGTCGCCCTCCCCACGCCCCCCAAGCGAACACCACAATTCCCCGCTTGGGAGGGGCCAGCAAATCCCGAACCCGCCCGCCGGTGCTAGTGTTGTCGCCATGTCGCGCACCACCCGATCGAACAGCTGGCGCGCCCCGTAGGGGCGGCCTGATCTCGCGCACCGCGACACCCCACACACCACCAAGGCCGCCCGGTCCGGGCGGCTGTTCCGTGTGTGGTGCGGCCCGGGCCCGGCGGCCTCCGTCCAGGAGGTCCATCGATGTCCAACCGCCGCATCTCCGGGTTCAAGCCGACCGGCCCGCTTCAGCTGGGCAACTACCTCGGCGCGATCCGCCCGGTCATCGAGGCGCAGCACCGCCAGCCGACCACCGTGTTCGTCGCCGACCTGCACGCGCTCACGGTCCCGCACGATCCGGCCCGCCTGCGGGAGCTGACCACCCAGGTCGCGGGCCTGCTGCTGGCCGGCGGGCTGGATACACGAAGCACGATCCTGTACCGCCAATCCGACCTGCCCGCCCACGCGGAGCTGCACTACCTGCTGGAGTGCGTCGCCTCCTACGGCGAGGTCCACCGGATGATCCAGTTCAAGGAGAAGGGCGGCGGCAGCGGTACCCGCCTGTCGCTGCTCACCTACCCGGTGCTCATGGCCGCGGACATCCTGCTGCACGACATCGCCGAGGTGCCGGTCGGCCGCGACCAGCGCCAGCACGTCGAGCTCACGCGGGACCTGGCGCTGCGCTTCAACGAGCGCTTCGGCCCGGTCTTCACCGTCCCGGAGGCGGTCCTCCCGCAGGTCGCCGCGCGGGTCGCCGACCTGTCCGACCCGACCGCCAAGATGGGCAAGACCAACGCCTCGACCAACGGCGTGCTGTTCCTGCTCGACCCGCCCGACGTGCTGCGCCGCAAGATCATGCGAGCGGTCACCGACACCGGCACCGAGGTCGTCTACGACCCGGAGCGCAAGCCGGGCGTATCCAACCTGCTCGACCTGCTTTCAGCCATTACAGGCGATAAATCCGAGCAAATCGCCGCAAAGTACGAGAATTACGGCTCACTCAAGGCCGCCACGGCAGACGCCGTCATCGCCCTGCTGGAGCCGATCCAGCGCCGCTACCACGAACTGACACCGCAGGACATCGAACAAGCGCTCGCTCAAGGCGCCGCGCAGGCCAGGGAACGCGCCGACGCGACGGTGAGCAGAGTCCGCAACGCGATGGGACTCACCACCGCACAGCCCGCTCCCGCAGGTAGCCCAGGGACGCCGACGACGGCGCCGACACCACGCTGAAGCGCGCCGGCCGGTAGTCGATCTCCTCGAGCACGAGATCGGCCTCGATCAGCAGCGCCCACGGCACGTGGAACACTTTCTCGCCCGGCACGGACACGCCCACCAGATCCACGGCGGGCAGCAGCGCCGGGGTGCCGACGACCCACTGGGCCGTCGTGAACGCCGACCCGTCCGGCCGGGCGGCGAGGGTGGCCCCCACCAGGCGCGGATCGCCCAGGGTGCGCCGCTGGTGCTCGGCCACGTCGGCGGCCAGCCGCCGGGCGGCCCGCGCCGCGGCCGGATACGCGGGGTGCCCGCGCGGTGGCAGGAACGGCACGACCCGCCCGTCGTCGTCGCTCGTGTAGGCCATCGGCGACAGCGGCCGGGGCGTGCGGGCGTACTCGTCGGCGGCCAGCTCGTAGAGCTGCTCGACCAGGCGCGGCTCGTCGGCGCAGACCAGCAGCATGAGCGTGCTCGGCAGGAACGCCACGGCCCGCCCGCCGACCTGCTCGTCGAGCTCGGCCAGCCAGCCGTCCAGCAGGACCCAGGAGACCAGCTGCTCGCCGCCGTAGTCGGGCACATGCAGCACCGAGGGGCCGAAGAACCCGGCCGAGGCGGGCAGCTCCGCGCGGGCCAGGGTGCGGTAGTGGGCCTCGGCGAAGATCGCCTCGGCGCTCACTCCCCAGCGCGCCGGGCTGTCGATGTCCAGCGGTACGTCGCCGGCGAGCACGACCTCATCCAGGTGCGGCAGGGCGGGGCGGCGCAGCGTGCGCGTCCCCCGGGCCGCGTGGCGAAGAGCGAGCCGCAGCTCGGGCCGCGCCTCGGCGAAGGACGCCGGCTGGGCCGGTGGGGTGAGGCTGTGCGCCACGAACTCCCGCACGAACTGCTTACGATCCACGTGGCTGCGCTGGTACTGCGTAAAAGCCTTCGACAGAAACAGTGTGCTGTACGCGTCCTGGCCGCATTCGCACACGATGGCGAACTGGGTCGGGCGGAATTCAGCGTCGGTGAATCCGAGTCTGCGCAGCTCGGCCAGCACGTGGTCGGCGAAGCGCTCCCGTGGTGAACGGGCCGGTCGGGTCAGCCGCTCAAGGATGCCCACCGACCAGAGACTAGCCTCAGCCGAGCTCGGACGCGATGGGCTCGGGGGCAATCACGAGTTTTTCGTAACACAGGCTGAGCGGGCTGTGTACGTACGGCCCATACGGCGGAATCGGTCGGTAACCGGCTGATTCGTACAATCGGATGGACTCGGGCTGCCGCGGGCCGGTCTCCAGCCGGATGAACAGGTAGTGCGAGCCGGCCGCCAGGTCCTCCAGGGCGGCGAGCATCCGCCGGGCGATGCCGTTGCCGCGATATGCCGGCCGCACGTACATGCGCTTGATCTCGACCGTCTGGTCGTCCAGCGGCTGGATGCCGCCGCACCCGGCGCTCACCCCGTCCACCGTCGCCAGGACGAACTTGGCATGCGGGTCGACCGGGAACCGGCGCGCCCCCGGATCGCCGTAGCGGTTGGCCGCCTCATCGGCCGACAGCCCGACCAGCTCCGCGACGGAAGGATCGGCGGCGGCCCGGCGCACCACCCGCGTTTCGCGCCCGGCGTCGTCGAAACGCTTCTCGAAACAGCGGCTGCCCTCGTACTTCGCGTAGCGCCCGAACCGCGCGATGGGCCGATAGCCGGCGCCGAGGAACAGCGAGATGGCCTCCGGCGAGGTGACGCCCGCCTCCAGGCGCAGCACCCGGTGCCCGCGCGAGGCGGCGAGGTCCTCGAGCGCGGCGAGCATCCGGCGCCCCAGCCCGCGCCCCCGGTACGCCGGGCGAACGTAGAGCCGGGTCACCTCGGCGGCGTCGATGTCGATCGCGAGCAGCGCCCCGCAGGCCACGGCATCGCCGCCGACGACCGCGACCAGGTAGCGCGCGGCCGGCTCGACCGCGTACACGTGACCCTCCCGGCCACCGTCGCGCGCCCGCAGCTCGACCTGCTGGTCGACCACGAGCGCGATCACTTCCGAGTCGCCCGATGGACGTTGCTCGATCAACATGGAACGACGGTACGCACCCTCGATTTCCCCGATGTTTCACTCAACGGGCGCATCACGTTGCGGAGCGGGTCAATAATCCTCGTCGTCGTCCTCGCCCACGGATGAAAGTTCCAGCTCCTCGTAGGGCCGCCGGCGGGCCGCCCGCAGGGCCTTGCGATCGGCCGCTCCGACCCGCTTGCTGGGCTCCTCCAGCCGGTAGTCGGTGCCGCGGTTGCCCGGCACGAACTCTTCCTCGACGAACAGGTTCGGTTGCCAATCGAATTCACGGACGCCAATACGAACGGGGTCGCCGGGCTGCGCGCCGGCCTTCTTCAGCGCGACCTCGACGCCGAGCCGGGCGAGGCGGTCGGCAAGATAGCCGACGGCCTCGTCGTTGTCGAAGTTGGTCTGGCGCACCCAGCGCTCCGGCGCGCCGCCCCGCACGACGTACACGCCCTCGGCGTCGCGCTCGACGACGAAGCCGCTGTCGTCGACCGCGACCGGGCGCAGGATGATCCGGGTGCGCTCCGGCGGCGGCGCGGCCGCCCGGTGCGCCTTGACCAGCTCGGCGACGGCGAAGACCAGCTCGCGCAGGCCCTCGTGGCTGACCGCGCTGACCTGGTGCACGGTGTAGCCGCGCGCCTCGAGCTCGGGGCGCACGATGTCGGCGAGGTCGCGCCCGTCCGGCACGTCGATCTTGTTGAGCACGACCAGGCGCGGCCGGTCCTCCAGCCCGCCGTACGCGACCAGCTCCGCCTCGATCGCGTCGATGTCGGAGACCGGGTCCCGCTCGGTCTCCAGCGCCGCGGTGTCGACCACGTGCACGAGGACGGCGGTGCGCTCGATGTGGCGCAGGAACTCCAGGCCCAGGCCCTTGCCGGTCGCCGCGCCCGGGATGAGCCCCGGCACGTCGGCGACGGTGAACGTGTCGTCACCGGCCTGCACGACGCCGAGATTGGGCACGAGCGTGGTGAACGGATAATCGGCGATCTTCGGCCGGGCCGCCGAGATCGCGGCGATCAGCGACGACTTGCCGGCCGACGGGAACCCGACCAGGCCGACGTCGGCGACGCTCTTGAGCTCGAGCACGACATCGAGCTGCTCGCCGGGCTCGCCAAGCTCCGCGAACCCGGGCGCCTTGCGCCGCGTGCTGGCCAGCGAGGCGTTGCCCCGCCCGCCCCGCCCGCCCCGGGCCAGCTCGAACTGCGTGCCGGACCCCACGAGGTCGGCGAGCACCTCGCCGTCGAGCGTCTGCACGACGGTCCCGTCGGGCACCCGCAGTTCCAGCGTCTCGCCGTTGGCCCCGTCGCGGTCGTTCCCGGCCCCGCCGTTGCCGTTGCGAGCCTTCTGGTGCGGATGAAAGTGGAAGTCAAGCAGCGTGTGCACACCAGGGTCGACGATCAGCGTGACACTGCCACCGTGCCCGCCGTCCCCGCCATCGGGCCCGCCGAACGGCTTGAACTTCTCCCGGTGGATGGACACGCAGCCGTGACCACCGTCGCCGGCCTTCACATGCAGCACGGCCCGGTCAACGAACGAGGTCACCGCAACACCCTTCAAGAGATCATTTACTCGGGTCCGCCCGGGGCACGACCGTCGCTCCCGCCAGACACCGCTCGGCGCTACGCGCCGTCGCTGCCAGGCCCGCGCGCAGTCACGCTCGGCCTCCGGCCCGGAATCAGTCCTACCACCACACAACCGCAAAGCCCGGAGCCCGACCACGCCGGAATCGCTCCCCACGCAGCCCCGAAACCCGACCACGCAGCAATCGATCCTCCCACGCAGCCCCGGACCCCGACCACGCCGGAATGAGTCCTTCCCGCAGCCCCGAAGCACGGCCACGCCGGAATCAGTCCTTCCCGCGGCCCCGCAACACGGCAACGCCAGAGTCAGCCTCCCCCGCGCCCTCGCAGCCAGAGCCAGCCTTCCACGCCCCCGCAACACGGCAACGCCAGAGTCAGCTTCCTGCGCCCCCGCAGCCGGAGCCGGAGCCAGCCTTCCCGCAGCCCTGCAACATGGCAAGACCAGAGTCAGCTTCCTGCGGCCCAGCAGCCCGAGCCAGCCTTCCCGCTCGGCCCGTGCAACACAACCACGCAGGAATCAGTCCTCCCGCGCAGCCCTGCAACACGGCAGCGCCAGAGTCAGCCCTCCCCGCAGCCCTGCAACACGGCAACGCCGGAATCAGCCCTCCCACGCAGCCCTACAAGCACAGCGACGCCGGAATCAGCCTCCCCCGCAACCCTGCACAGCACGGCAACCCCGGAATCAGCCTTCCCACGCAGCCCTACAGCACAGCGACGCCGGAACCAGCCTTCCCACGCAGCCCCGCGACACGACCACGCAGGCCTCCCGCGCCGACCGTGGAACACGCCACCGCCGGAATCCGCGGGCAGCCTCCGGAGCACACCAACGGCGAGCCGTGGAGGCTTATGCCCGGAACGCAGCAGCGGCGGGCGAGGGACGATTTGTGCCCCTGCCCGCCGCGCGGAAAACTGCGAGATCAGCCCACGGCCGGAGTGATGCTGACCGTCTTGCGGCCGCGCTTGGTGCCGAAGGTCACGTGACCGGCGGCGAGCGCGAACAGCGTGTCGTCGCCACCGCGGCCGACGAGGTCGCCCGGGTGGAACTTGGTGCCGCGCTGGCGGATGATGATCTCGCCGGATTTGACCAGCTGGCCGCCGAACCGCTTCACGCCGAGCCGCTGGGCGGCGGAGTCGCGCCCGTTCCGCGAGCTGGACGCACCCTTTTTGTGTGCCATCGCGCTTGCCTACTTCCCGGTGGAGATGCCGGTGACCTTCACCTGGGTCAGCGGCTGACGGTGACCCTGGCGCTTGTGGTAGCCGGTCTTGTTCTTGAACTTGTGGATCCGGATCTTCGGACCCTTGGTGTGCGCGACGACCTCGGCGGTCACTGCGGCACTGGCAAGCTTGGCCGCGTCGGTGATGAGATCCTCGCCGTCGACAAGCAGGACCGCGGAGAGCGTCAGCGCATCGCCCGGCTCGCCCGCGAGCTTCTCGACCTCGATCACATCGCCCTCGGCGACCTTGTACTGCTTGCCGCCGGTCTTGACGATCGCGTACATGGGACGCGGACTCCTGTCGTAGCTACTGGCGGGCTGGTCGGGCCGCATGCCCGCCATCAGCTGAGAACTGATTGAGGCACGCGAAAGACCCCGCGCACGAAAGTGCGCTTTAGAGAGAGTACGCCATGCGCGGCGTACTCCCCAAATCAGGGGCGGGTCCGGCGCCGGACGCCACCCCGGCGAGTGCGGCGACGGGCCCCGTTGCCCGCCCCCTCGTCCTCGTCCTCGTCGATGTTGTCGGGGTCGTCCTCGGAGGCGATCGGCGTGAACTCCGCGTCCTCGGCCACGTCCTCGACAGGGTGCGAGGCCTCCTCGCCGACCGCGGTCTCCTCCTCCGCCGGCGCCTCCTCGGCGACCGCGGTGGCACCGCGGCGGCCACGGCGCCGGCTGCGCGGCGCGGGCACGTCGGCCTCCTCGACACCGGTGGTGACCCCGGCCGAGGAGGTGGCCGAGGCCACCTTCGCCACCGCGTGGCTGTGCCCGCCGTTGCCGCCGCTGCGCTTCTCCGGAATCGGCTCGGTGTGGATGATCAGGCCGCGGCCCTTGCAGACCTCGCAGGTCTCGCTGAACGCCTCCAGCAGGCCCTGCCCGACCCGCTTGCGGGTCATCTGGACCAGGCCGAGCGACGTGATCTCGGTGACCTGGTGCTTGGTCCGGTCCCGGCCCAGGCACTCGGTCAGCCGGCGCAGGACCAGCTCGCGGTTGGACTCCAGGACCATGTCGATGAAGTCGATGACGATGATGCCGCCGAGGTCGCGCAGCCGCAGCTGGTGGACGATCTCCTCGGCCGCCTCCAGGTTGTTGCGGGTGACCGTCTCCTCGAGGTTGCCACCGGCGCCGGTGTACTTGCCGGTGTTGACGTCGATGACGGTCATCGCCTCGGTGCGGTCGATGACCAGGCTGCCGCCGGAGGGCAGGAACACCCGCCGGTCCAGCGCCTTGATCAGCTGCTCGTCGATGCGCAGGTCCGCGAAGGCGTCGCCGGTGCCGGTGTAGTGGTGCACCCGGTCGACGAGGTCCGGCGACACGTGCGACAGGTAGGGCTCGACCGACTCGTAGGCGTCGCTGCCCTGGATGACCAGCTCGCGGAAGTCCTCGTTGAACAGGTCACGCACGACCCGCACGACGAGCTCGGGCTCCTCGTAGAGCAGGGCCGGCGCGCTGCTGCCCTGTGACTTGTCCTGGATGGCCTCCCACTGCGCCTGCAGCCGCTTCACGTCGCGGGCCAGGTCGTCCTCGGAGGCGCCCTCGGCCGCGGTGCGCACGATCACGCCGGCGCCGTCGGGGACCAGGTTCTTGAGCACGTCACGCAGGCGCTTGCGCTCGATGTCGGAGAGCTTGCGGCTGATGCCGGACGCGTTGCCGTGCGGCACGTAGACCAGGTGCCGGCCGGAGAGCGCGATGTGGCTGGTGAGGCGGGCGCCCTTGGTGCCGATGGGGTCCTTGGTGACCTGGACGAGCACCGAGTCGCCGGACTTGAGCGCCTGCTCGATGGTGCGGGTGCGCCCCTCCAGGCCGGTGGCGTCCCAGTTGACCTCGCCGGCGTAGAGCACCGCGTTGCGGCCCCGGCCGATGTCGACGAACGCCGCCTCCATGCTGGGCAGCACGTTCTGCACCCGGCCGAGGTAGACGTTGCCGACCATGGAGCTGGAGGAGGCCCGGGTGACGTAGTGCTCGACGAGCACCTTGTCCTCGAGCACCGCGATCTGCGTGCGGTCGTTCTTCTGCCGGATCACCATCGTGCGGTCCACCGCCTCGCGGCGGGCCAGGAACTCGGCCTCGCTGAGGATCGGCGGACGGGTGCGGCGCTGCTCGCGGCCGTCCCGGCGGCGCTGGCGCTTGGCCTCCAGCCGGGTCGAGCCGGAGACTCCCTGCACCTCGTCGCGGGCGGCGCTGCGCGGCTCACGGATCTTCACGACCACGTGCGGGTCGTCGGCGGCCTCGGTGTCGGCCGAGCCCTTGCGCCGGCGGCGGCGCCGGCGGCGGGTCAGGCCCTCGCCGTCGTCCTCGCCGTCCTCGTCGGCGGCGGCCTCCGCCTCCTCGTCCGCGGCGGCCTCCTCGGCCTCCCCGTCGGCCTCGGCCTCCTCACCATCCGCCTCGTCCAACTCGTCGCCGGCGGTGCCCCGGCCCCGGCCCCGGCCGCGACGGCCCCGGCGGCGCCGGCGGCGGGCGGAGCCCTCGAAGGACTCGTCGTCCTCCTCGTCCTCCTCCTCGACCTCGGCCTCGTCGGTGTCCGCGGCAGCCTCTTCGACCGCCTCGGCCGGCGCCTCGGCGACGACCTCCTCGGCCGCGGCCCGGCCCCGGCGGCGCCGGCGGCCCCGGCCGACCGGCTCCTCCTCGGCCAGGTCCTCCTCGTCGGCGGGCACGGGCGCGATCTGGTCGCTCGGGGGCATGAACAGCAGCTGTACGGGCGCGGCGCGGCGGCCGGCCCGCGCGGGCGGCTCCTCCTCCACGACCAGGGGCTCGAGCTCCTCGGGCGTGTCGGCGTCCTCCTCGGCCTCCTCGGCCGCGAACTCCTCGGCGAGGGGCTCTTCCTCCTCCTCGACCGGCAACGGCTCGGGCTCCGGTTCGGGCTCGACGACCTTGGCGCGGCTCCGGCGGGTGCGGGTGGCCTTGACCGGGGCCGGCGGCTCGTCGATCGGCAGCGCCTGCTGCCCGAACTCGCCGGATTCGCCGGTTTCGGCCGCTTCGGCGGCGGGTGTCACCTTCCGCCGTCGGCGGGTGGTTGCCGGGGCTGGCTCCGCGACGGGTTCGGAAGCACGCTCCTCCGCGGCGGCAGCAGCGGGCTCCTCCGCGGCGGCAGCGGCGGCCTTGGTGGTCCGGCGACGCGTGCGCCGGACGGGGGTGGTGCTCTCGTCTTCGCTGGCTGCGGCAGCGGCCACCGGCTCTTCGCCGGTGGTGTCGCCGCTTGCCGACTCGTTGTCGAACATGCGGACGTTCTCCAGTTCTGGCGCTCCCGGGCGCGTAGCAACGCAGCCACACGGGGGCACCGCATATATGTTGTGCCGGCGGAGGTATCCGCTCTCGCGGACGATCCGCCGAAAGTCTGCCAACCTCGCGCCCGGCGACCGGCGACCGCCATCTGGCAGTTCGCCCATCGTCTACAGCGACGAAGTCCCCACGACGGCCGCCGGCCGATCCCCATCGCCGGACTGGGCGAGCGGATCGACGAGGTCGCCCTGCGCGGTCAGCACTCCCTGAGCCAGTCGGGTCGCACGGGGCGGGACCGGCGGCTCCAGGTCGGCTACAACGCGCAGACCGGACAGCACATCGTCGGGCCGCACGGTCGGGGTTACCTGCCGTACGACAAGGTCGAGTATCGCACACGGTGCGTCGGTGACCTCGGAAGGTACGTCACCGATGGTGGAATCCGACAGATTTTCGGCATCGGCGCAGTGGAGACGCACCACGGCGGCGCGCGTGTCGAAGGTGCGCCGGCCCTGTTTGGTGAGCCGCTCCACGAGCACCTCGGGGGCGTTGAGGAAGGCCCGAACGGCGACGGCGGCGTCGGGCCCGCGGACGCCGGGCAGCTCGATCCGCCAGGTCGAGGCGTCGATCCGGTCGGCGAGGCTGCCCCCGCCGGTGAGCGGCGACTCGACCGCCTCCAGCACGTCGAGGCCCGGCGACAGGGCCGCGTCGAGGGCCGCGCGCAGCTCGCCCGGGTCGACGACGGCCCGCAGGCCGATCTCGAGATACTCCGCCTCGCTGGCCACCCCGGTCGGCGCCGCCGAGGCGTAGGAGACCTTGGGGTGCGGGGTGAAGCCCTGCGAGTACGCGATCGGCACGTTGGCTCGCAGCAGGGCCCGCTCGAAGGCGCGGGCGAAGTCGCGGTGGGAGGTGAAGCGCAGCGGGCCGCGCTTGGCGTATCGCAATCGGATCCGCTGGACGATCGGCTCCTGGTTGCTCTCCGGCTGGCGCTTAGGCATGCTCCGCCTCCGAATGGGCCGCGCCGGGCACCCGCAGACCCGAGACCGGCGTGAGCGGCAGCAGCTTCCGGCCGGTGGGCCCGATCTGGATCTCGGTGTCCTGGCTGGGGCAGACGCCGCAGTCGAAGCACGGCGTCCAGCGGCAGTCGTCCTGCTCGTAGCCGGTCAGCGCGTCCTGCCAGTCCTGCCAGAGCCAGTCCTTGTCCAGGCCGGAGTCGAGGTGGTCCCAGGGCAGGACCTCGTGCTGCTCGCGCTCGCGGGTGGTGTACCAGTCCAGGCTCACGCCGTGCTGCGGCAGAACCTCGGCAGCGGCGTCCACCCAGCGCTTGAAGGAGAAGTGCTCCGACCAGCCGTCGAAGCGCCCGCCGTCCTGCCAGACCCGGCGGATCACCGCGCCGACGCGCCGGTCGCCCCGGCTCAGCAGGCCCTCGACCTGCGAGGGCTCGCCGTCGTGGTAGCGGTACCCGATCGCCCGGCCGAGCGACCGGTCGGAGTTGATGGCGTCCTTGAGCGCCTTGAGCCGCCGGTCGATGATCTCCGGCTCCTCCATCGGCGCCCACTGGAACGGGGTGTGCGGCTTGGGCACGAAGCCGCCGATCGAGACCGTGCAGCGGATGTCCCGCGAGCCGGTGGCCTCCCGGCCGGCCCGGATGACCTCGTGCGCGAGCTTGGCGATCTGCAGCACGTCGTCGTCGGTCTCGGTGGGCAGGCCGCACATGAAGTACAGCTTCACCTGGCGCCAGCCGTTGGTGTACGCGGTGACGACCGTGCGGATCAGGTCCTCCTCGGTGACCATCTTGTTGATCACCTGGCGGATCCGCTCCGAACCGCCCTCGGGCGCGAAGGTGAGGCCCGTGCGCCGCCCGTTGCGGGAGAGCTCCTGGGCGAGCGTCACGTTGAACGCGTCGACCCGTGTGGAGGGCAGCGACAGCGACACGTTGGTGCCCTCGTACTGCTGCGCGAGCCCCGAGCACATGTCGCCGATCTCGGAGTGGTCCGCCGAGGACAGCGACAGCAGCCCCACCTCGTGGAAGCCGGAGAACTCCAGCCCCTCGGCGACCATCTGCCCCACGGTGGTGATGCTGCGCTCGCGCACCGGGCGGGTGATCATGCCGGCCTGGCAGAAGCGGCACCCGCGCGTGCAGCCGCGGAAGATCTCCACCGCGTAGCGCTCGTGCACCGTCTCGGCCAGCGGGACCAGCGGCTTCTTCGGATACGGCCAGGCGTCGAGGTCCATCGTGGTGCGCTTGTGCACCCGGAAGGGCACGTCGGCGCGGTTGGGCACGACCCGCTGGATGCGCCCGTCGGGCAGGTAGTCGACGTCGTAGAAGCGCGGCACGTAGACCGACTCGGTGCGGGCCAGGCGCAGCAGCAACTCGTCGCGGCCGCCGGGCTCGCCCTCGGCCTTCCACGCGCGGACGATCCCGGTGATCTCCAGGACCGCCTCCTCGCCGTCGCCGAGCACGGCGGCGTCGATGAAGTCGGCGATCGGCTCCGGGTTGAAGGCCGCGTGGCCGCCGGCGACGACGATCGGGTGCCGCTCGTCCCGCTCGCACGCGTCGAGCGGGATGCCGGCCAGGTCGAGCATGGTGAGCAGGTTGGTGTAGCCGAGCTCGGTGGCGAACGAGATGCCGAAGAGGTCGAACGCGGCGACCGGCCGGTGGGCGTCCACGGTGAACTGCGGCACGCCCTCTGCTCGCATCAGCTGCTCGAGGTCGGGCCACACCGCGTAGGTGCGCTCGGCCAGCACGTCGGGCTGCTCGTTGAGCACCTCGTAGAGGATCTGCACGCCCTGGTTGGGCAGGCCGACCTCGTAGGCGTCGGGATAGGACAGCACCCAGCGCACGGTGGCGGCGTCCCAGTCCTTCACGACCGCGCCGAGTTCACCGCCGACATACTGGATCGGCTTGCTGATCCGCGGCAGCAGTCGCTCGAGCCGGGGGAAGACGCTCGTCACACTCACGGAATACCAGGGTACCTACTCCTCCCGGCCGCGCCGATGCGGCGCCCGCCCGCGCGGCTGCAGCGGTGCCGGCGTGACGGGGTGCGGGTCCGGAATGCGCAGCGTGAGCGGCTCGCCGGCCCGGACGCTGACGTGCTCGCCGTGGTGGCGCAGCGCGATCTCGCCCTTGTCCACCGCGTACGTCGCCCGCCCGTGCTCCACCGTGACCCGCAGCACGTCGCCGTGGATGGTCAGCGCGAACCTCAGCCGGTCGATGCGCCCGGGCAGCCGGGGCATGAACGACAGCTCGCCGCCGTAGTCGCGCATGCCGCCGAAGCCGGCCACGATCGCCAGCCAGGTGCCGGCCAGCGACGCCATGTGCAGGCCGTCGACCGCGTTGCGCTGCAGGTCGTGGAGGTCGACGAAGGCCGCCTCGCCGAGGTAGTCGTAGGCGAGCTCGGTGTGCCCGACCTCGGCCGCCATGACCGCCTGGGTGCACGCCGACAGCGACGAGTCACGGACCGTGCGCTCGTCGTAGTAGTGGAAGTTGCGGGCCTTCTCCTCCGGCGTGAACGCGTCGCCGCGCCAGTGCATCGCCAGCACGAGGTCGGCCTGCTTGACCACCTGGCGGCGGTACAGGTCGAAGTATGGGTAGTGCAGCAGCAGCGGGTAGTGCTCGGGCGGCGTGTTGTCGAAGTCCCACTCCTGGTGCAGCGTGAAGTTGACCGACTGCTGGTGCACGCCCAGCTCCCGGTCGTACGGCAGATGCACCCTCTCCGCCGCGTCGCGCCACGAGGAGATCTCCTCGTCGTCGACGCCGAAGCGGCGCGCCTGCTCCGGGTGCCGCTCGGCGGCGTCGGCGGCCGAGAGCAGATTGTGCTGCGCCATGAGGTTCGTGTAGATGTTGTCGTCCGCGATCGCGCTGTACTCGTCCGGCCCCGTCACCCCGTCGATGTGGAACACGCCGTGCCGGTCGTGGTGGCCCAGCGAGCGCCACAGGCGGGCGGTTTCGACCAGCAGCTCCAGCCCCGCGTCGGCCTCGAACTGCCGGTCGCCGGTGGCCTGCACGTAGCGGACCACGGCCGCGGCGATGTCGGCGTTGACGTGGAAGCCCGCCGTGCCGGCCGGCCAGTAGGCGGAGCACTCCTGGCCCCGGATGGTGCGCCAGGGGAAGGTGGCGCCCTTGAGGCCCAGCTGACGGGCCCGGTCGCGGGCCAGGTCCAGCGTGTCGTGGCGCCAGCGCAGGCCGTCGCGGGCGACCTGGGGGTGGGTGTACGTCAGCACCGGCAGCACGAAGCTCTCGGTGTCCCAGAAGACGTGGCCGTCGTAGCCGCGCCCGGTGAGCCCCTTGGCCGCGATCGGCCGGGCCTCGGCCCGCGCCCCCGCCTGCATGAGGTGGAACAGCGCGAAGCGGACCGCCTGCTGGATCTCGGCGTCGCCGTCGATCTCGACGTCGGCCTGGTCCCAGAACTGGTCGAGGTACTCCCGCTGCGCCTTGACCAGCCCGTCCCACCCGCCGAGCCGGGCGCCCGCGACCGCGCCGTGCACCTGGTCGCGGATCGCCTGCCGGGAGCGCTGGCTGGACCAGCCGTAGGCGAGGTACTTCACGATCCGCAGGCGCTGGCCGGGCTGCAGCTCGCAGGCGAACGTGGTGCGCGCCCAGTCGTCGGTGGTCTCGGTGTGCGAGCGCACCGGCACGGGCGCGGTGACCTCGTGGTCCATCTCGGCGCCGAGGCGCAGGCGGCTGGCGTTGGTGCGGTGCAGCAACTGGGCGTTGAGCTCCCGGGCGTAGTGCCCCTCGGCGACGAGCGCGTGCCCGAGCGCGGCCGCGACCCGCGGGTCCCGGCTCGGCGTCGGCACGTCCTCGTTCGCCACCAGCTCCGACTGCACGATCACCCGGGCCGGCTCGTCGACCGGCTCGACCTCGTAGAGGAACGCGCACACCGAACGCTGTTCGAGCGAGACCAGCCGGACGGTGCGGACCTTGATCCGCTGCCCGGCCGGCGAGGACCACTCGACGTCGCGCAGCAGCGTGCCGGCCCGAAGGTCGAGCACCCGCTCGTGGGCGTGCAACTGGCCGTAGCGCACGTCGAACGGCTCGTCGTCCACCAGCAGCCGGAACACCTTGCCGTTGGTGACGTTGAGGATGCTCTGCCCCTCCTCCGGGAAGCCGTACCCGGCCTCGGCGTAGGGCAGCGGCCGCTCCTCGTAGAAGGAGTTCAGATAGGTCCCGGGCAGCCCGTACGGCTCGCCCTCGTCCAGGTTGCCGCGCAGCCCGATATGCCCGTTGGCCAGGGCGAACAGCGACTCGGTCCGAGCCAGCCCGTCCATGTCGATGCTGGTCTCACGCAGGGCCCACGGCTCGACCGGAAACCCGCTCATGCGTCGTCCCCCAGCAACTCGGCCAGATCTCGTACGACGGTGTCGGCGCCGCTTCGGCGCAGGTCGTCGGCGTGCTCGCCGCCGACTCGGTCGATGCCCACCACGAAGAACCCCCCGGCCCGGCCGGCCGCCACCCCCGCGAGGGCGTCCTCGAACACCGCGGCGTGCGCGGGCTCGACGCCCAGCTCGCGGGCCGCCTCCAGGAACGTGTCCGGGGCCGGCTTGCCCTGGAGCCCGCGCTCGCGGATCGCCACCCCGTCGACCCGGACCTCCAGCAGCGGGGCGAGCCCGGTCGAGGTGATCACCTGCAGCGTGTTGGCGCTGGAGCTCACGACCGCCCGGCGCAGCCCGAGCTCCCTCGCGCGCTGCAGGTAGGTCACCGACGACGGGTACGGCCGCAGCCCGCCCGCCTTGAGCAGCTCCAGGAGCAGCACGTTCTTGCGGTTGCCCAGCCCGTTGACGGTCTGCGCCTGCGGCGGGTCGTCCGGGGTGCCCTCGGGCAGCGAGACGCCCCGGGAGGTCAGGAAGTCACGGACGCCCGCCTCGCGGGGCTTGCCGTCCACGTAGTCGTTGTAGTCGTGGACCGGATCGAACTCCCGCAGGCCCCTGGCCTCGAGGAACTCGTTGAAGGTCGCGGTCCAGGCCTTGTTGTGCACGACCGCCGTCGGGGTCAGTACACCGTCGAGATCGAACAGGCACGCGGTCACATGATCCGGTAGACCCAGCACGATTGCGACGTTATCCCCGAACAGCGAATTCTGCGCGGCGTGCGCGGGGTCGTTAGCCTTCAGTTGTGACACAACCGGCGGACGAGTCGCCGACCCAGCGGCAGCCGGCCACACCGACGTGGATCGGCTCCGCCTCCGTGCCGCCGGGCGGGTCCCGCCGGCGCCGGCAGTGGGAGGACACGCTCGACCTCCCCGCCCAGCCCGAGACCCCGCCGAGGCCGCGCACCCTGGATCTGCCGGCCGCGCCCGCGCGCAAACCCCAGCGCGGAAGCGAACCGCAGATCCGATATGTCCCGGTTGTCCCGCCCGGCTACGGCCCATTGCCGCCCGGGTATCGCCCCGGCCCGTTCCCACCCCCGCCGCAATTTCGCCGGCGCCGCCGCAAGTGGCCCTGGGTGATGCTGTTCATGCTGGTGCTGTGCGCGGGCTGCTGCGGCGGCTCCTACGCGTGGGCGCGGCCGTGGTGGGTGCAGTACCCGGCCTCGGTCAACGTCGAGGCCACCGTGACCGGCCTGAACAAGGTCAACGATGCCGCCTCGACGAAGACCGCCGAGCAGCTGCGGACGGCGCTGACCTCGGACCACCTCGACGAGTCCGGGTTCACGGTGGCGTACCAGGACACCACCGACGGCAAGGCCAGGATTCTGGTCTTCGGGGCCACCCGGTTCATCACCAGCCCGGGGCGGGACCTCGACGCGAGCCTGCGCAAGCTCGGCACCAAGATCCAGGTGCAGAACGTGCGCGAGGTCGACCCGGGCGCGCTCGGCGGCGAGCAGCGCTGCGCCGCGTCCCGCCTGGACGGCCGCTCGGCCACCGTCTGCGGCTTCGCCGACCACGGGGCGATCGCGATCGCGGTCTTCGCCGGCAAGTCGGTGGAGCCGGCCTCGGCGGCGCTGCAGAACATCCGGGCGTCGATCATCACCCGCCACTAAAAAAGCGCCGGGAGATCGGGCGCTGGGAACACCCGATCCCCCGGCACTGTGTTGGTGGAGGAAAGCTCAGGCCGGCACTACGGAAGTGTGGCCAGGTGCGGCTTCACCGTCTTGGCGAAGCCGTTGCCGTTCTTCACGTCCCAGTTGATCGACCAGGTCATGGCCCCGCGGATGCCCGGGTACGTGTGCGGCGGCTTGAAAGTTCCGCAGTTGGTGCCGCGCGCGAGGCAGTCGAGGGCCTGGTTGACCACCGAGGGCGCGACCACGCCGCCGCCCGCCGCGCCCGTCCCGGCCGGCAGCCCCAGGGCCACCTGGTCGGGGCGCAGCCCGTTCTCCAGCTGGATGCAGGCCAGGGCGGTGATGAAGTTGACCGTGCCCTGCGAGTACGCCTGCATCTGGTCGCAGCCGAGCATGCTGCCGGAGTTGTAGTACTGCGTGTAGACGACCGTCAGGATGTCCTTGATCGACAGGGCGAGGGCGAAGTAGCCGCTGCCCGTGGACTGCATGTCGATCGTCTGCGGCGCCATCGTGATGATCAGGTTCGCGCCGGCCTTGGACCGCAGCGATCGCAGCGCCTGCGCCATGTACGTCGGGTTCAGGCCGTTCTCGAGGTCGATGTCGACGCCGTCGAAGCCGTACTGCTGCATCAGCGACCAGGCGCTGTTGGCGAAGTTCGTGGCGGCCGTCGCGTCGCCGACGCTGACCCGGCCGGTCTCGCCGCCGACGGACAGGATGACCTTCTTGCCCCGCGAGTGCAGGGTCGCGATGTCGGCCTTGAAGTCCGCGTCGGAGTAGCCGCCGAGCGCGCTGGACAGGCCGGAGTCCACCGCGAACGACAGCCCGCCCGGCTGCGAGGTGGCCTCGGCGAAGGCCACGTCGATGAGGTCGTACTCGCTGGGCACGTCACGCAGCCGCAGCGGGGTCGCCGGGTTGACGAAGTCCTGCCAGTAGCCGGTCAGGAAGTGCTTCGGCAGCGAGCCGGTCGGCGTCGTCGGGGACGTCGACGGAGACTTTGACGGGGAATTCGACGCAGACGGGGACTTCGACGGCGACGGGGAGCTCGACGGCGACTTCGAGGGCGAGGCCGACGGCGTGGTCGGCTCGAGCGTGGTCGGCATGCCGCCGGGGCCGTTGACCGAGAAATCATCGGCGGTGTACGCGGGCTGGCCGTACCACCCGTGCACGTAGACGGTCGCCGAGGTCTGGCTCGCACCGGTGGTGAAGGCGACGGAGAGCTGCTGGTAGCCGCTCGTCCCCGGCGTCCAGGTGCTGGCGTCGACCCCGCCGGTCACGCCGATGAAGACGTAGGAGCCGTTGACCCAGCCCGACAGGGTGTACTTCGTGTTGGGCTGCACGGACACCGTCTGCGAGCACTGCGCGGTGGTGCCGCCCGGCGTGCCCGCCAGCTTGTAGGTGCCGCTGCGCGCGGCACCGGAGGTCACGGACGCCGACTCGCACGTCCAGCCGGACGCGGAACCGGTCTCGAAGCCCGGGTTGGTGAGCAGCTCGGCCGCGGACGCGGGCAGGGCGATCATGACCCCGGCGAGGGTCAGAACCGCCGCGCCGGCCCCGCCGAGCAGGGTGACATGGCGTGGACGCATGAACACTCCAAGGTGGGGGTGGCGTCGATGGGCGTCGACGTGCGCTCCACGTTCCACGCACCGCAAATTAATGTCAAGGTTTCTTTACTATTTGATAAGGCTCCGCCGGAACCGGCTTCCGGCGGCGCGCTATCCTCGGTCTACAGGCGTCGACCCGGCCATCACCGGCGAGCCTCCGGAAGAACGGTCACCTCGGTGGCTCACTAGAACCGGACGGGCACCGGCCCGTTACAGCCGGCCAACGAGCGGCCGCCGAATGCACGATCCGGCGGCAAGCGGGGTGGTACCGCGGGCCTGCGGAGGCTCGTCCCCGCGTGGATTCGACGACAGCGACCCACGCGAGGAGATTGACCACCGATGGCCTACCCGATGCACCGCGCGGGCACCGGCGTCCCGGCGAGCCCGAACCTCCCCGAAGTCGAACGCGAGGTCCTGGACTACTGGTCCGGCGACGAGACGTTCCAGGCCTCGGTGGAGCAGCGCCCCGCCGGCGACGACGGGGCGAACGAGTTCGTGTTCTACGACGGGCCCCCGTTCGCCAACGGCCTGCCCCACTACGGGCACCTGCTGACCGGCTACGCCAAGGACGTCGTCCCGCGGTACAAATCCATGAAGGGCTTCCGCGTCGAGCGCCGCTTCGGCTGGGACTGCCACGGCATGCCCGCCGAGGTCGAGGCCGAGAAGCAGCTCGGCATCACCACGAAGGCCGAGATCCTCCAGCTCGGCGTCGACAAGTTCAACGCGGCGACCCGCGAGTCCGTGCTGCGCTACACCAGCGAGTGGGAGCGGTACGTCACCCGCCAGGCCCGCTGGGTCGACTTCGCCAACGACTACAAGACGCTCGACACCGACTACATGGAAAGCGTCATGTGGGCCTTCAAGACCCTGCACGACAAGGGCCTGGTCTACGAGGGCTTCCGGGTGCTGGCCTACTGCTGGCGCTGTGAGACGCCGCTGTCCAACACCGAGCTGCGCATGGACGAGGACGTCTACCGCGACCGGCAGGACCCCGCGCTGACGGTGGCGTTCCGGCTGGAGACCGGCGAGCGGATCCTGGTCTGGACGACCACGCCATGGACCCTGCCGTCCAACCTGGCGATCGCGGTCGGACCCGAGATCGAGTACGCGGTCTTCGAGGAGGGCGGCCAGCGGTACATCCTCGCCGAGTCGCGCGTCGGCGCCTACGAGAAGGAGCTGGCGAACGCCGCCCGGGTCGGCTCGCTCACCGGCGCCGAGCTGGTCGGCCGGCGGTACACCCCGCTGTTCGACTACCTCGCCGATACCGCGAACGCGTTCCAGCTGATCGGGGCGGACTTCGTCACGACCGAGGACGGCACCGGCGTGGTGCACCTGGCGCCCGCCTTCGGCGAGGACGACCAGAACGCGTGCGCCTCGGCGGGCATCCCGACGGTGGTGACCGTCGACGAGCACACCCGGTTCACCTCGCTGGTCCCGGACTACGAGGGGCTGCAGGTCTTCGAGGCCAACCGGCCGGTGATCCGCGACCTCAAGGCGGCCGGCGTGGTCGTGCGCCACGACAGCTACACGCACTCGTACCCGCACTGCTGGCGCTGCGACACGCCGCTGGTGTACAAGGCCGTCTCCTCGTGGTTCGTGCGGGTGACCGACTTCCGCGACCGGATGGTGGAGCTCAACCAGCAGATCACCTGGACACCCGAGCACATCAAGGACGGCTCGTTCGGCAAGTGGCTGTCCAACGCCCGCGACTGGTCGATCAGCCGCAACCGCTTCTGGGGCTCGCCGATCCCGGTGTGGAAGTCCGACGACCCGCAATACCCGCGCGTCGACGTCTACGGCTCGCTCGACGAGCTCGAGCGCGACTTCGGCGTCCGCCCGTCCGACCTGCACCGCCCCGAGATCGACAACCTGACCCGGCCCAACCCGGACGACCCGACCGGGCAGTCGGTCATGCGCCGGGTGCCGGAGGTGCTGGACTGCTGGTTCGAGTCCGGCTCGATGCCGTTCGCCCAGGTGCACTACCCGTTCGAGAACGCCGACTGGTTCGAGCATCATTACCCGGGCGACTTCATCGTGGAGTACATCGGCCAGGCCCGCGGCTGGTTCTACACCATGCACGTGCTGGCCACCGCGCTCTTCGACCGCCCGGCGTTTCGTAACTGCGTCTCGCACGGCATCCTGCTCGGCGAGGACGGGCGCAAGATGTCCAAGAGCCTACGCAACTATCCGGACGTGTACCGGATCTTCGACGCGTACGGCTCCGACGCGATGCGCTGGTTCCTGGTCTCCTCGCCCGTCCTGCGCGGCGGGGACATGCCGGTCACCGAGACGGGCATCCGCGACGCGGTCCGGCAGGTACTGCTGCCGCTGTGGAACGTGTGGTACTTCTTCTCGCTCTACGCCAACGCCGAGGGGTACCCGGCCCGCCCCCGCACCGACAGCGCCGACCTGCTCGACAAGTATGTGCTGGCCAAGACCGGCGAGCTGGTAGCGACGGTCGGGCGGCAGCTGGACGCGTACGACATCTCCGGCGCCTGCGGGACCGTGCGGGCCTACCTCGACGCGCTCACCAACTGGTACGTGCGCCGCTCCCGTGACCGCTTCTGGGCCGGCGACCACGACGCGTTCGACACGCTGTTCACCGTCCTTTCGACGCTCACCCAGGTCGTGGCCCCGCTCGCGCCGCTCACCGCGGAGGAGATCTTCCGGGGGCTGACCGGCGAGCGTTCGGTACACCTGACGGACTGGCCCGACGCGGCGCAGTTCCCGGCCGACCACAAGCTCGTCGCCGACATGGACGCGGTGCGCGATGTGTGCTCGGCCGCGCTGTCGCTGCGCAAGGCCCGCGGGCTGCGCGTGCGGCTGCCCCTGCAGACGCTCACCGTCGCCACGCCGGACGCCGACGCGCTGCGCCTGTTCGCCGCGCTCGTCGCCGACGAGGTCAACGTCAAGCACGTCGAGTTCACCGCGGACGTGGCCGCGCACTGCACGCCGGTGCTGACGCTGGTGCCGCGGGTGCTCGGCCCGCGCCTGGGCGGCAAGGTCCAGCAGGTGATCAAGGCGGTCAAGGCCGGCGACTGGTCCCAGAGCGGCGGGGTCGTGACGGCCGGCGGAGTGCAGTTGCAGGAGGGCGAGTACGACCTCAAGCTCGTCGCCGCGGACCCGACCCAGTCCGCGCCGCTGCCGGGCGGCGAGGGCGTGGTCGTGCTCGACAGCACGGTGACGCCGCAGCTGGCGGCCGAGGGGGTGGCCCGCGACCTGGTCCGGGTGATCCAGCAGGCCCGCCGCGACGCCGACCTCAACGTGTCCGACCGGATCGTGGTCGTGGTCGACGGCCCCGAAGCGGTCGCCGAGGCGCTGGCGGCGCACGGCGCGTTCGTGGCCGGCGAGACCCTGGCCAACTCGGTCGAGCTCGGCACGCTGGTCGAGGGCTTCGCCGGCGAGGTCGGCGACGGCGAGCCGGTCAAGGTGACCGTCACGCCCGTCTAGGCTCGCCGGTCGCGCTCCCCCGGGGGCATGACGACGACCATCGTGACGACCGCCTCCACCGCGCCGGGGTTCCGGTAGCGGTGGGGGCGGTCGGCCGGGAAGTCGATCGTCTCGCCGGTGTTGACGGTGTACGGCGAGCCGTCCACGACCACCTCCAGCTCCCCCTCGCGGACGTGGATGATCTCCCGCGTGCTCGCCGCGTGGTCGCCGGAGTCGTGGCCCTCCCCCGGCGCCATCCGCCAGTCCCACACCTCGACGAAGCCGGGGTCGTTCACGCCGCGCAGCAGCCGCCCGGTCCCGCCGTCCGGCCCGTGCCACAGCACCGCCGGCTCGTCGGCCCCGACGATCTTCACGACCGGCTCGGACTCGGGCTCCAGCAGCCGCCCGAGGCTCACGCCGAACGACTCGGCGACCCGGCACAGCGTGCCGATGCTCGGGTTGGTGCGGGCCCCCTCGATCTGTACGAGCATGCCCTTGCTCACACCCGAGCGGCTGGCCAGCTCGTCGAGCGACCAGCCCCGGCCCCGCCGCAGGCTCTTCACCTGCCGCGCGATCGCGGCCTGCGCGTCCCGCTCCCGGTCGGTCAACATATTTTCCTTCGCGGTCAGTATTGTGATACGACTATGGCATGTTCACCGTCGCCGATGAGGTACTCGACCTGTGCCGTTGCGTGGGCCACGAGGCTACCGTGTTCGCGGTCCTCGCCGACGGGCTGCGCAACGGCCCGGGCGACCCCGAACTGCTGCGCGAGGCCGTCGCCGCGGCCGGCGATCTCGGTGCGCCGCACCCGCACCTCTCGGCGTGGCAGGATGTGTACCGCGCGTTCGGCGCCAAGCCCCAGCGCACCCCCTGCTCGGCGGAGGCGCTGCGCAAGCGGGCCGCCAAGGGCGCGGTGCCCTCGGTGAATCGCCTGGTCGACGCGTACAACGCGGTGAGTATCCGCTTCGCCGTGCCCATCGGCGGCGAGGACCGCGCCGCGCTGGCCGGCACCGAGCGGCTGGTCCGCGCGAGCGGCGACGAGCCCTTCGACACGGTCAAGGACGGCGCCCCGGTCGTCGAGTCCCCCGAGCCCGGCGAGGTGATCTGGCGCGACGACGTCGCCGTGACCTGCCGGCGCTGGAACTGGCGCCAGGGCCGGCGCACCGCGCTGACCGAGGCGACCACCTCGGCCGTGTTCCTGCTGGAGGGCCTCGACCTCGACCTGCGCCCGGCCGCCGACCTCCTCGCGTCGCTGCTGCCCGCCGACTCGATCACCATCGAGCGGCTCGCATGACCGGTTCCGGAGCGAAGCGGCGCCTTATCTGGGTCGATCCCGGCGAAGCCTCATCGAGCCAGACAAGGCGGAGGAGGCCGGTCATCATCGGCTCAGTTCGGATGGCATGCGGCCGGAGCGAAGCGGAGGACGCATGACCGGCATCATCCTCGCCGCCCTGTCCGGCCTGGTCTGGGGCGTCGGCGACTTCGCCGGCGGCAAGGCCAGCCAGCGTGCCGACTCCCTGCTCGTGGTCGTGCTGTCCAAGGCCGCGAGCCTCCCCCTGCTCGGCCTCTACCTGCTGCTCATCCCCGGCGCGGCGACGACCGGCGCGCTCGGCTGGGGCGCGGCGGCCGGCCTGCTCGGCGTCCTCGGCATGGTCGTCTTCTACCGCGCGCTCGCCGGCGGCGCGATGGCGATCGTCGCCCCGGTCAGTGCCGTGACCACCGCGCTGCTGCCGGTCGCGTTCGGCCTGGCCACCGGCGAGCGCCCGGGCGCCCTGGCGCTGACCGGGGCCGCATGCGCGATCGCCGCGATCGGCCTGGTGAGCGCGGCCGGCGGCAGCGGCGCCCCGGTCACCGGCCGGCTGATCGGGCTGGCGCTGCTGTCCGGCGTCGCGTTCGGCCTGTTCTTCACGTGCCTGTCCCGGACCGGCGACGGCGCGGGCCTGTGGCCGATCGCGGGCGCCCAGGTCGCCGCGGTCGCGCTCGGCACGCCGCTGCTGATCCGGCGGCTGCGCGCGGGGGCGCCCCGCCCGGCCGGCGCGTCGCGGTCCTGGCTGCTCGCGGCCGCAGTGCTGGACATGTCCGCCAACGCGCTCTACGTGCTCGCCGTGACCCGCGGCGACCTGAGCATCATCGCCCCGATCTCGGCGCTCTACCCCGTTTCGACGGTGCTCCTGGCGATGGTGGTCGACCGCGAGCGCATGCGCCCCGCCCAGCTCGCCGGCCTCGGCCTGGCCGCGACCGCGCTCATCCTCGTCGCCTCGTAGTCACCTCGTAGGTATTCGCGCGGGTGATGCCGTAGGTATTGGCGCGGGTGGTATTGCCCACCTTGTGGACCGCGCGGCTGCTATGGCCCGAGGCTGCGGTTAGAGTGTGCGGCAGCGTCGAGTTGAGCCTGGTGGAGGGCATTTGTCCGCGCTCTATGCGGTCGGCAAGATGACGGTGGCACCCCTGGTCCGGCTCCTCTGGCACCCGAAGATCATCGGGCTGGACAACGTCCCGAAGACCGGCCCCGCGATCCTCGCCAGCAACCACCAGTCGGTCCTCGACTCGGTGATGATGGGCGCCATCGCCCCGCGCAACGTCTACTTCCTCGCGAAGGACCAGTATTTCCTGGGCCCGGGCATCAAGGGCAAGGCGCTGCGCCACATCATGTTCGGCCTGAACCAGATCCCGGTCGACCGCTCCGGCGGCCGCGCCAGCCTCATGGCCCTCGACGCCGCGCTGCCGGTCCTGCGCGCGGGCCACGTGCTCGGCATCTTCCCGGAGGGCACCCGCTCCACGGACGGCCGGCTCTACCGCGGCCGCCCCGGCGTCGCCAAGCTCGCCCTGGACGCCCCGGCCCCGATCATCCCGGTCGGCCTGATGGGCTTCGACCAGGTCATGCCCGTCGGCGCGTCACTGCCGAAGCTGGGCCCGAAGGTCGAGGTGCGCATCGGCGAGCCGCTCGACCTGAGCCAGTGGCAGGGCGGCGGCGAGGTCGACAGCCGCGCGCTGCGCGAGGTCACACTGAAGCTCATGAACGCCATCCAGCAGCTGACCGGGCAGGAGTACGTGGGCCGCTACGCCCCGAAACGCCCCGACCAGATGCCGGAACCCACCCCCGAGGCCTAGGCCACCCACCCCGCCGCCCCGCTCTTTCCGAGCGGGCGGCGCACGGCGGGGTCATTGGTCAACGGGCGGCTAGAGTGCCAGCTCCGGGAACCACAGGGCGATCTCGCGCTTGGCGCTGTCCGGCGAGTCGGAGGCGTGGACCAGGTTCTCGCGGTTGGACAGGGACAGGTCGCCGCGGATGCTGCCCGGAGCGGCCTTGCGACCATCGGTGGCGCCGACCAGGGTGCGTACGACGGAGATGGCCTCGTCACCCGCGACCACCAGCGACACGAGCGGGCCGCCGGTCATGAAGTCGCGCAGCGCGGGGTAGAAGGGGCGCTCGACGTGCTCGGCGTAGTGCTGGTCCGCCAAGGCGACGTCCATCGTGCGCAGGGTCATCGCCTCGATGGTCAGGCCCTTGCGCTCCAGCCGGGCGAGGACCTCGCCCACCAGGCCGCGGCGGACGGCGTCGGGCTTGATGAGTACGAGCGTGCGCTCCGACACGAGAATCCTCCATCTTTCACCGGTACTGCCCCGAAGCCTACCCAGCGTCACCACGCACACCCCGCCAGGGTGCCGGAGACTTTTGTTTCGGCAATGATCAGGCATAGCCTGGTGTCAGTCGTCTGGGGAGGTCGACTTTGCCGTCCAGCAACCGCGCGTCATCATCCGACAGCCGGATTCTGGTAATACTGCTGCTGCTCGTGATCGGCGGGTTCCTGGCCTTTTGCGGTCTGGGCCAGGACAATCCGCTGGTCGTTGCCCTCGGCGTGATCGTCGCCGGGGCCGGCCCGGTCATGATCGTGGTGGTCAACTCGCGGAACAAGGTCCGGATGTATGTCCAGGGCACCGCGGTCGTCGAGAGCGTCACTCCCCACCGCCCCGCCACGGAGGCCCGGACCGCCCGCGGCCGGCTCAAGCTGACCATCACGGCGACCGGCATCCGCGGCATCACGGTCACCGGCACCGACCCGGCCATCCCCCTGGAAAAATGGCCCGAGCCCGGCGCGACCCTGCCGGTCCAGGTCCTCAAGGGCACACCGCGCAAGTTCACCGTGCTGTGGAACCGCGTCCAGACCCACCAGGAGGTCGTCATCGCGGAGCAGCGCACCCCAACGGGCCTGCTCGGCGGCTCCGACGACTACGCATACTCCGTGGACGGCGACGCCTACAGCCGCCCCTTGCACATCCCGCCGGACAACACGCCGACCCTGACCGACCTCCCACCCGTCAACGCGGAGATCGACGAACCGGCCGGAGCCCGCACCAGCACCGCGTTGGCCACCGCACCCCCACCGGCGGAGCAGATCCCGGACGCGGCCCGCCGCCCAGCCCACCCCCAGCCCCAGGCCTATACGGCCCCGACCCGCCCCCGCCCGTCCCAGACCGACCCGGCTCCTTCTCAGACCAACCCGACCCCGTCCCAGGCCGACCCGGCACCGGCCCGTCCCCCGACCCCCGGCCGCCAGACCGGCCCCGGCCGCCAGACGGGTCCCGGCCGCCAGACGGGCCCGGCAAAGCCCCGCCACGCCGCCACCGACCCAGCCCACCACCCAGCCGAGCCAATGGGCGCCACCGCGGCCTCCCCCGCCACGGCATTCACCGAGCCCCCGGCGCCACCGGAAACGCCGCCCCAGGGCCCGGCAACTTCAGAGACGGCGACCTCAGGCGCGGCAACTTCAGAGACAGCGGCCCCGACCACGGCAACTTCGGAGACGGCGGCCCCGGGCGCGGCAACTTCGGAGACCGCGGCCCCGACCGCGGCAAATCCGGAGACCGCGGCCCCAGGCGCGGCAACTTCGGAAACGTCAAGTCCGACGGCCGCAACGTTGGAAACACTGACTCAGCCGACGCCGGTCCGGGAGACATCCACGGAAACGGCAACCATCGAACCAGCCACCGCAGACTCGGCGACCGCCACGGAAACGGCGTCGCTGACCACGACCACCTCGCAGACCTTCTTCCCGGCCGCGACGACCACGGACACGGCAACCGCCGAACCAGCAACTGCAGACCCGGCGACTCCAGGGGCGACCGCCACTGAGACGGCGTCGCCGACCGCGGCAGCCTCGCAGACCGCGTTCCCAGCCACCGCGACCTCGGAAACGCCGTTCCCAGCGGCGACGTCTTCGGAAACGACGCGCCCGGCCACCGCGACCTCGGAAACCGTCCCGGCCGCAACGTCTTCGGAAACCGCGATCCCGGCCCCGGCGTCTTCGGAAACGGCCCTGGCGACGGCGGACTCGGAAACAGCGGCGACTGGTTCAGTAACAGCGATCCCGGCGGCAACGACCTCGGAAACGGTGGACACGACCGCCGCCACGACGGAAGACGCGGCGACCGAGACCGAAACCTTCGGGGCCGCGACCGCAGCGCCCGACGCCGACGCCTCCAGTGGCGACCGGACCGCCACCGCCACCGGCGAGGCCGCCGCGATGGCCGCGCTCGGCACGGGCGCCGGCCAGACGATCATCGGCGACGAGGACGAGCCGATCATCATGCGGCTGCGCTCCTCCCCCCGCCCCGGCGGCGTCCACCGCCGGCCCAGCCCGCACCCACGTTCGGGTGCCCGCCGATCCCGACCGGGCCGCGCCTACCCGCCGGCCGATCCCACCGCGGCTTCGGAGCCCACCGCAGCCCCAGAGTCCACCGCAGCCTCGGACGCCACCACAGTCCCAGAGGCCACCGCCGCTCCGGAAACCGCAGCCCCAGAAGCCACCCAAGCCCCGCAGACCACTGCAGCCGCGGAGCTCACTACAGTCCCACAGTCCATGGCAGCCGCGGAGCCCACCACAGTCCCACAGACCACGGCAGCCGCGAACGCCACCCAAGCTCTGCAGACCGCGGAGCCCACTACAGCCCCAGAGACCACGGCGGCCTCGAAGGCCACACCAGCCCCGCAGACCACGGCAGCTGCGGAGCCCACTGCGGCCTCAGAGTCCATCCCAGCTCCAGAAGCCACCCGAGCCCCGCAGGCCACCGCAGCGTCGGACGCCATCGCAGCCGCGGTAGCTATCGCAGGTCCGGATCTCGCGGCGCTTCCGGAAACCACCGCGACCGCTGAGCCAACCGCCACCGCCGAGCCCGCCGCGACGCTGGGGGCCGCCGGACTCGCCGAGGACACCGTTGAGCCGGGCGCGGAGACTGGCGTGTCGGGCTCCGCGCTCGCCGCACCGGGAACGGGAGCCGCCGGATCGGCGACGGGGAGCACTGGGCGGGGAGCGGACACCGCGGGGGCGGGCTCGGAGGGCACCGGTTCCGGCGCGGGAACGACCGAACCGGAGCTGGAAACCGCAGGGCTGAGGTTGGAGACCGTCTGGCCGGGAACGGCAGCCAACGTCATCGGGTCAGCGACGGACGCCGCCAGGCCGGGAACAGGCAGCGTCGGATCAGGAAGGGAAACCACGGGGGCCGCTGGGTCGGGGGCGGACGCCGCCGGATACGGGGCTGGGATCGCCGGGGCGGGGGGTGAACCCGCTGCGGCGGTGGTTGAGCCTGAGGCGTACACGATTCCGGAGGCTGGCTCGCTCGTCGTCGCGCCCGATGAAGTCGTCAGTGGGGCGACCGTGGAGAGCGACGTTGAGTGGTGGAAGGGTGCTGAGGAGCCCGCGGCCGACGCGCTGCCTGTTCCTGTCACGCCGCCGGTCGCGTTCTACCCCGATCGTGAGATGGAGCAGCTTCCCACCCGCAGCCTCCGTATGGAGCATCCTCCGCCGGTGATCGAGGGCAGCCTGGCCGGAGAGCACCTGACCGGGGACGGTGGGGCTGAGGACGGCCTGACCGAAGACGACCGGACCGAGGACGGACTGGCCGGAGAGCACCTGACCGGAGACGACCGGGCTGAAAACGGTCTGGCCGGAGAGCAGCTGAGCGGAGACGGCCGGGCTGCGGACGGACTGGCCGAGCACCATCAGACTGAGAACCGTCAGGCCACAGATGGTCTGGCTGAGAGCGGGCGGGCTGAGCAGCGCCGGGCTGGGGAGCGGCAGGCCGCTGGAGATGACCGGGCTGGAGCCGGTGGGGGTCGGCGGGAGCTGGGTCCGTTGAGCGGGTCGGCTTGGTCGGTCAATGGGCGGGGGCCGGTTCCGGTCAGCGCCGGTCTGTACAGCGCGCCGCCCGTCCTGCGTGCCCCGGTGCGGGACGAGGACGAGGTTGTCACGCCGGACCCGTACGCTACGGAGCATTACATCCCGCCGGTCGACGATGACTTGAACGAGGACGCGCTCGAGGAGCAGCCGCTCAGTGAAGGGGCCGTTGCCGAGTTCCTGGCCACCGCGCCCAGGCGGCAGAGCACACTGCCGCTTGACGGGGTCAATGGGGTCAGTATCACGCTGATCGTGTCGGACCTGCAGCGGTCGCGGCGGTTCTACCGGGACACGCTCGGGCTTACCGAGCTCGACAGCGGGCCGACCGGGGCCGTGCTGGAGACCGGCACCGCCCGGGTCGTTCTGCGACGGGTCGCGGATATGCCGCCGGTCGACCGGCGCGTGGTGCACCTGAACCTGGACGTTCCCGACGTGTACGACGCGTACGAGCGTCTTCGTGAGCAGGGCGTCGACTTCGTGCACCGGCCGCGCGTCGTGCCCCAGGGCGAGCAGCTGGAGTTGTGCTCGGCGACGTTCCGGGATCCGGACGGGCACGCCATCGCGCTGACGCGGTGGGAGCTGCGGCGCTGAAACGGGCCGGCTACGGCGCGGAGTAGCGACGCTGAAACGGGCCGGCTACGGCGCGGAGTACCGGCGCAGCATCTCCTCGGCGGTGGCGCGCATCAGCGAACGCAGCTCGGCGGGCTCCAGCACCTCGACGTCGGCCCCGAAGCGGCCCAGGTCGACCCGGGCGTGTTCGAGCGACTCGATGGGCAGGACCACGCGTACCCATCCGTCGGTGTCGGGGCGGCCGGTCTCGCGCAGGGCCCGCTCGGCGACCGGCCCGAGCAGGAACCACAGGCGAAGGGCGCGCGGCCCCAGCCGTACGGTCGCGGAACCCCCGGCGTAGAGCGTCTCCTGCAGCCGGTCGGCGAACTCCAGCCAGTACCGGCGCAGATCGAAGTCCTCGGGGCGGGTGAAGTGCTCGTCCAGCGGCGTCAGCGACTCGATGCGCGAGATCCGGAAGGCGTTGGTGCGCGAGCGGCCCACCGCGACCATGTACCACGCGGTCCCCTTGAGCACGAGACCGAGCGGCGAGAGCGTGCGCTCCACGGCGGAGCCGTCCCACTTGCGGTACGAAATCCGGATTTTCCGCTCTTCCCAGACGGATGTGGCGACCGCCTCCAGGAATGGTGGCGCCTCGGGGTCGCGGAACCACCCGGGCGCGTCCACGTGGACGCGTTGCTGGATGCGCCCGGCCATCGAGCGCTGCTCGGCCGGCAGCGCCGCGAGCAGCTTGAGCCGGGCCGCGTCGAGCGTCGGCCCGAGGCCGAGATCCCCGGCCGTCGCGCCGCTGCCGGTGAGGAAGAGCGCCGCGGCCTCGTCGGTGGTCAGGCCCGTGAGACTGGTTCGGTACCCGTCCAGCAGCGCGAAACCGCCGGCCGGCCCGCGATCGGCGTAAACCGGGACGCCCGCGGCCGACAGGGCCTCGATGTCGCGGTACACGGTGCGGACCGACACCTCGAGCTCGTCGGCGATCTGCTGGGCGGTGCGCCGGCCCCGGGTCTGCAACAGCAGCAGCGTCGACAGCAGCCGGCTCGCGCGCATCTCAGTCGGGCTTGTTGGCGTAGACCGAGCGGCGCACGTAGAGCGCGTAGAGCCAGGCGGGTCCGAAGACGATCCCGAGCGCGAGCAGCGACCAGTGCAGGAACCCGCCGGCGAGCAGGACGACCTGTACGACGAGCCCGGCGATCCACGCCCAGGAGTGCTTGAGCAGCCCGCAGAGTCCGAAGCACACGACGGCGAGGACCGCGCAGACCCAGATGGCGGCGGTATTGTGCCCGTGGCCGAGCTTGGCCAGCGGCAGCAGCGCCAGCAGGAGTACGACACCCTCGACCGCGAGCCCCGCGGCCCCGACGCCGCGCACGGCGGCCCCGGGGTTCTTCAGTCCGGCGGGCGAGGTCATCGCTTCAACAGCCCGCGGGCATCGGCGACGGTGACGACCGAGCCGGTGATGAGCACGGCGACGGTGCCGGGCACGGCGTTGTCGGACTCGGCGAGGGTGACGGCGGCGTCGAGCGCGTCGGGCAGGCTGGGCACGACGTGGACGCGGTCGGGGCCGAACAGCTCCTCGGCGATCGCGCCGAGCTGGGCGGCCGGCATCGCGCGGGGTGAGCTGTTGCGGGTGACGACGATCGACTCGGTGATCGGCTCCAGCAGCTCCAGCATGCCCTCGACGTCCTTGTCGGCCAGGGCGGCGACGACGGCGACGAGCCCGCTGAACGCGAACTCCTCGGTCAGCGCCCGGACCGTGGCCCGCATGCCGTGGGCGTTGTGGGCGGCGTCGAGCAGGATCGGCGGCGAGTTGCGCACCCGCTCCAGGCGGCCGGGCGAGGTGGCGCCCGCGAAGCCGTCCCGCACCGCCTCGGCGTTGAGCGAGCGCTCCGCGCCGGCGCCCAGGAACGCCTCGACCGCCGCGAGCGCGATGGCCGCGTTCTGCGCCTGGTGCTCGCCGTGCAGGGGCAGGAAGATCCCCTCGTACACCCCGGAGAGCCCCTGCAGCGTCAGCATCTGCCCGCCGACGGCCAGGTCCCGGTGCACGACCCCGAACTCGCGCCCCTCCCGGGCCACCGTCGCACCGACCTCGGCGCAGCGCTCCAGGATCGGGCGCATCGCCTCCTCCGGCTGCAGCGCGCAGATGAGCGTCGAGCCCTTGTGCACGATCCCGGCCTTGGCCCAGGCGATCTCCTCGAGCGTGTCGCCGAGCCACTCGGTGTGGTCCAGGCCGATCGGCGTGATCACCGTCGTCTGGGCCTGCAGCACGTTGGTGGAGTCGTCGGCGCCGCCGAGGCCGACCTCGACCACGGCCACGTCGACGGGTGCGTCAGCGAACGCGGCGAACGCCATCGCCGTGGTCATGTCGAAGTACGTCAGCGGCGCGTCAGAGCGGGCGTCGAGGTACTCCGCGAGCGGCGCCACCTCCTCGTACACCTCGACGAACTTCTCCTCGCTGATCGGCTCGCCCTCGATGCTGATCCGCTCGGTGATGCTCTGCAGGTGCGGGCTCGTGTAGCGCCCGGTGCGCAGCCCGTGCGCCCGCAGCAGCGAGTCGATCATCCGGGCCGTCGACGTCTTGCCGTTGGTGCCGGTGAGGTGGATCGCCGGGAACGCCCGCTGGGGGCTGCCGAGCGAGTCGAGCAGCCCCTCGATGCGGCCCAGGTCGAACACCATGCGGGTGAACCCGCGGGCGTTCAGCTCCTGGTCGACCTCGGAAAACCTGGTCACAGGGCTTCCAACTGCGCGGTGACGCGGGCCAGGTCCGCCTCGGCGGCCGCGAGCCGCTCCCGGATCTTGGCCACCACCGCCTCGGGCGCCTTGCCGGTGAAGGCCGGGTTGCCGAGCTTGGCCCGGCACTGCTCGGCCTCCTTCTCCGCCGCCGCCTTGTCCTTGGTGAGCCGCGCCCGCTCGGCGGCGACGTCGATCGCGCCGCGGGTGTCGAGCTCGACGGTGACCCCGACGCCGACGGCCAGCTTCGCCGTCGCCACGAACTGCTCACTGTTCTCCTGGCCGCCCCACACCGCACCAACCCCGTCGAGACGAGCCAGGGACCGGATCAGCGACTCGTGCGCGGTCAGGCCGGCCGCGTCGAGCCCCTCGAGCCGGGCCACGACCCGCTGGGACGGCTTCACGCCCTGGTCGGCACGGAACCGGCGGACCTCGGTGACGACCCGCTGCAGGTTCTCGACCTCGCGCTCGGCGTCGTCGTCGACGAGCTCCTTGTCCGCGGCCGGCCACTCGGCCCGCACCACGGTCGCCCCGCCGGTCAGCGTCGTCCACAGCTCCTCGGTGACGAACGGCATGATCGGGTGCAGCAGCCGCTGCAGGCTCTCCAGCACGTGGCCCAGCACCCGCCGGGTGACGGCCTTGGCCGCCTCGTCGTCGCCGGTCAGCACCGGCTTGGTCAGCTCCAGGTACCAGTCGCAGACGTCGTCCCAGGCGAAGTGGTACAGCGTGTCGCAGACCTTGGCCAGCTCGAACGCCTCGAACTGCTGGTCGACCTCGCCGATCACGTGCTGCAGGCGCGAGAGGATCCAGCGGTCCACGGTGCTCAGGCCCTCGGTGGGCAGGTCACCCTCGACGGTCGCCCCGCCGGACAGGCCGAACCGGGTCGCGTTCCACAGCTTGTTGGCGAAGTTGCGTGCGCCCTGGACCCACTCCTCGCTCACCGGCACGTCGGCGCCCGGGTTCGCCCCGCGCAGCAGCGTGAACCGGGTCGCGTCGGCGCCGAACCGCTCGATCCAGTCCAGCGGGTCGACGACGTTGCCGAAGGACTTCGACATCTTCTTGCCGAACTGGTCGCGGACCATGCCGTGCAGCATCACGACGTCGAAGGGCTGCCGGCCGTCCATCGCGTAGAGGCCGAACATCATCATCCGGGCGACCCAGAAGAACAGGATGTCGTACCCCGTGACGAGCACGCTCGTCGGATAGAACTTGGCCAGGTCCGGGGTCTCGTCGGGCCAGCCGAGCGTGGAGAACGGCCACAGCGCGGAGCTGAACCAGGTGTCGAGCACGTCGGCGTCCTGCACCCAGCCGTCGCCGGTCGGCGTCGGATCGTCCGGGCCGACGCACACCACCTCGCCGTTCGGCCCGTACCACACCGGGATCCGGTGACCCCACCACAGCTGCCGCGAGATGCACCAGTCGTGCATGTTGTCGACCCAGCCGAAGTATCGCTTCGTGAGCTCCGGCGGCTCGACCCGCACCCGCCCGTCGCGCACCGCGTCGCCGGCCGCCTTGGCCAGCGGCTCCGTCCGCACGAACCACTGCAGCGACAGCCGCGGCTCGACCGTGGTGCTGCACCGCGAGCAGTGCCCGACGGCGTGCGTGTAAGGCCGCTTCTCGGCCACGATCCGCCCATCGGCCCGCAGCGCCGCCACGACCGCCGGGCGCGCCTCGAACCGGTCCAGGCCCAGGAACGGCCCGTGCACGGTGATCACGCCGTGCTCGTCCATCACCGTCAGGCTCGGCAGGTCGTGGCGCTGGCCGATCTCGAAGTCGTTCGGGTCGTGCGCCGGGGTCACCTTGACCGCGCCGGTGCCGAACGCCGGATCGACGTGCGGGTCGGCGACGATCGGGATCCGCCGGCCCGTCAGCGGCAGCTCGACCTCGGTGCCGACCAGGTGCTTGTAGCGCTCGTCGTCCGGGTGCACCGCGACCGCGGTGTCGCCGAGCATCGTCTCGGCCCGCGTGGTCGCCACGACGATCGCGGCGTCCCCGTCGCCGTAGCGGATCGACACGAGCTCGCCGTCGTCGTCGGAGTGCTCGACCTCGATGTCGCTCAGCGCCGTCAGGCACCGCGGGCACCAGTTGATGATCCGCTCGGCCCGGTAGATGAGCCCGTCGTCGTAGAGGCGCTTGAAGATCGTCAGCACCGCCCGGGACAGGCCCTCGTCCATGGTGAAGCGCTCGCGGCTCCAGTCCACCGAGTCCCCGAGCCGGGTCATCTGCCCCAGGATCTTGCCGCCGGACTCGGCCTTCCACTGCCACACGCGCTCGACGAACGCCTCGCGCCCGAGGTCGTGGCGGGACTGCCCGCTTGAGGCCAGCTGCCGCTCGACGACATTCTGCGTGGCGATGCCGGCGTGGTCCATGCCGGGCAGCCAGAGGGCCTCGAAGCCCTGCATGCGCTTGCGCCGGATCAGCGCGTCCTGGACCGAGTGGTCCAGCGCGTGCCCGATGTGCAGCGAACCGGTGACGTTCGGCGGCGGCAATACGATCGTGAACGGCGGCTTGTCGCTTTCCGTGTCCGCCTTGAACAGACCGTCGGCTACCCATTGCTCGTACCGCCGCTGCTCGACCTCGCCGGGGGCATACTGAGCCGAGAGCGCCGGGGTTGCCTGCCCCGCGCGTGGAGTATCCGTCACACGCAAAGTCTAGAACTGTCGCGCAGGGGGTCTACGCTCGCCATTGCCCCTACACTCAGGAGACTGATCGACGGTGACCTACCCGCCGCAGAACCCGGATGACGAGCCGCGCTCGGAGCCGTTCCGGCCCATGTCCTACGACCTCGCTCCGGAGTACGGCACACCCCCGCCCGTGAACAACCCGGGTCCGTATCCGCAGCAGCCGCCGCCACCGACGCAGCCCCCGGTTCAGCCGGTCTCGAGCCCTGGCTACCCCGTGTCGGGCCAGCCGGCGTACCCCCCGCAGCCCGCCTATCCGGTCTCCGCGCAGCCCGCCGCCTACCCGCCGCCGGCCTACCAGCCGCCTCAGCCGACGTTCGTCGCGCCCCCGCCCCCGAAGAAGGGCAAGGGCCTGAAGATCACCCTCGGCGTCGTCGGCGGCGTCTTCCTGGTCTGCGCCGTCATCGCCTGCGTGGCCTTCTACCCGATCTTCAAGGACTCCGGCGCGCACGTGAGCGCCCCGGCCACCCTGCCGGGCGGCCTGACCAAGCAGGACTCCCCCGAGGCCGACACGCTGAGGGACAGCATGGAGACGGATCTGCGGGGCAGCATCGACAGCGTCGACGAGATCGCCACCGGCGTCTACTCGAAGTCCGACGACGACCCGACCCACATCGTCGTCCTGGTCGCCGCGACCGGCACGTTCATCTCCCCCGGCTCGGAGATCGACTCCGCGTTCAAGGGCTTCAACTCCGGCAGTGACCTGGCCACGACCAGCGCCCCCGCGGAGTATCCCGCCGGCAGGCTGGGTGGCACGGTGAAGTGCGGCGGCGCGGAGTACAAGTTCGGCAACGACGGCCTGAAGGTCAGCCTCTGCGTGTGGGCCGACCACGGCAGCGTCGGCATGGTCATGTTCATGGGCCAGGAGGTCTCCGCCGTCTCCGGCCAGTTCGTGAACATCCGCGAGGCCGTGCAGACCCGCTAGTTCCTCCCTTCTCTCTCGCTTCAGGGGCGCCGCGGCGCCCCTGAAGCGCTTCCGGGGTGGCGCTGCTACAGTGCGCCGATGGTCGACCCCGACGGCGGACCCGCCGGCCTGTACTACGACGACGAGGAGCCGGAGGAGGCTCCGGCGAGCCGCCTGCCCCTCAAGCGCATCGCGATCGTCTCCGGCTCGGTCGCGGCCGCGGCCCTGCTGGTCTCCGGCATCATCTACGGCCCGGCGGTCGTCCGGGTCCTGGGCCAGAGCGACACCGAGATCAAGTCCCCGGACAAGGTCGGCGCGTTCACGCTGGACACCAGCGACGGAGCGAAGAGCGCCAGCGAGTACATCCGCGACGCGATCGCCACCGAGGTGAGCCTCGACAACAGCGTGGGCCTCATCTACCGCGACAGCGGCACGGACGCGATCCTCGTCGCCGGCACCGCCCGCATCTGGAAGCCCGAGGAGACCCTCAAGACCGCCTGACGACGCCGGCGGCGTGCGTGACGTCCACGACGTGGACGCGGGCCCCCTGGGCGGCACGATGCGCTGCGGCACGACGAAGGTGGACGATTCGGACCTGTCGGTGTGCGGCTGGGCGGACAACGGTTCGCTGGGCGTGGCCCTGTTCTCCGGCCGTAACGTCGCTGACTCCGCGAAGTCGCTCCTGGAGCTGCGCAGCGCGGTCGAGCACCGCAGCTGAAGGTGATTGCCGGCCGGTCCGTTCGCGGGCCGGCTCGTTCGTTGTCCGGAAACGCTTCAGGGGCCCACCGAAATCGGTGGGCCCCTGATCGAAAGTTTGTCCGGCGGCGTCCTACTCTCCCACACTCTCTCGGGTGCAGTACCATCGGCGCTGGAGGGCTTAGCTTCCGGGTTCGGAATGGGACCGGGCGTTTCCCCTCCGCTATGGCCGCCGTAACACTATGAACCTGTCAACCCCGCACACCCCTTGTTTTTGGGGGTGCGTTCGGTGTTGGTTCAGAATCACACAGTGGATGCAAACATCTTCAAAACCCGTTATGTAGGTCAAGTCCTCGGCCTATTAGTACCGGTCAGCTCAAACCTGTTACCAGGCTTCCACTTCCGGCCTATCAACCCAGTGGTCTCGCTGGGGGCCTTAACCCTCAAGGGGTGGGATACCTCATCTCGAAGCGAGCTTCCCGCTTAGATGCTTTCAGCGGTTATCCCTTCCGAACGTAGCCAACCAGCCGTGCTCTTGGCAGAACAACTGGCACACCAGAGGTTCGTCCGTCCCGGTCCTCTCGTACTAGGGACAGCCCTTCTCAAGTATCCTACGCGCGCGGCGGATAGGGACCGAACTGTCTCACGACGTTCTAAACCCAGCTCGCGTACCGCTTTAATGGGCGAACAGCCCAACCCTTGGGACCTACTCCAGCCCCAGGATGCGACGAGCCGACATCGAGGTGCCAAACCATCCCGTCGATATGGACTCTTGGGGAAGATCAGCCTGTTATCCCCGGGGTACCTTTTATCCGTTGAGCGACACCGCTTCCACCTGCCAGTGCCGGATCACTAGTCCCGACTTTCGTCCCTGCTCGACCTGTCAGTCTCACAGTCAAGCCCCCTTGTGCACTTGCACTCAACACCTGATTGCCAACCAGGCTGAGGGAACCTTTGGGCGCCTCCGTTACATTTTAGGAGGCAACCGCCCCAGTTAAACTACCCACCAGACACTGTCCCTGAACCGGCTCACGGCCCAAGGTTAGATACCCAAATCCAACAGAGTGGTATTTCAAGCTTGCCTCCACCCCCACTGGCGTGAGGACTTCACCGGCTCCCACCTATCCTACACAATCGAATTCGAGTACCAATGTCAAGCTATAGTGAAGGTCCCGGGGTCTTTCCGTCCTGCCGCGCGTAACGAGCATCTTTACTCGTAGTGCAATTTCGCCGGGCCTGTGGTTGAGACAGTGGGGAAGTCGTTACGCCATTCGTGCAGGTCGGAACTTACCCGACAAGGAATTTCGCTACCTTAGGATGGTTATAGTTACCACCGCCGTTTACTGGCGCTTAAGTTCTCCGCTTCGCCCCGAAAGACTAACAGGTCCCCTTAACGTTCCAGCACCGGGCAGGCGTCAGTCCATATACGTCGTCTTACGACTTAGCATGGACCTGTGTTTTTAGTAAACAGTCGCTTCCCCCTGGTCTCTGCGGCCACCAACCGCTCCACCAGCACGTGGTCTCACCATCGGTGGCCCCCCTTCTCCCGAAGTTACGGGGGCAATTTGCCGAGTTCCTTAACCACAGTTCGCCCGATCGCCTCGGTATTCTCTACCTGACCACCTGTGTCGGTTTGGGGTACGGGCCGCTCGAAACTCGCTAGAGGCTTTTCTCGGCAGCATGGGATCACTGGCTTCACCTGAACGGCTCCGCTTCACGCCTCACCCACATGTGCTGCGGATTTGCCTACAGCACGGGCTACACGCTTGCCCCGGCACAACCACCGGCCGGGTCCAGCTACCCTCCTGCGTCACCCCATCGCTTGCCTACTACCACCCGAGTTCCTAAACGCCGGCCATCCCCCCGAAAGGTTCAGACCATTGTGAAGTTAGTACAAGCAGGTTCAGCATGGACGCTTCTACGCGGGTACGGGAATATCAACCCGTTGTCCATCGACTACGCCTCTCGGCCTCGCCTTAGGCCCCGACTCACCCAGGGCGGATTAGCCTGGCCCTGGAACCCTTGGTCATCCGGCGGCAGGGTTTCTCACCCTGCTTTCGCTACTCATGCCTGCATTCTCACTCGCGTCACCTCCACGGCTGGATCACTCCGCCGCTTCACCGGTGACACGACGCTCCCCTACCCATCCACACACCTGGACCACAAAAGCCTAGTATACGTGTGAATGCCACAGCTTCGGCGGTGTGCTTGAGCCCCGCTACATTGTCGGCGCGGAACCACTTGACCAGTGAGCTATTACGCACTCTTTCAAGGGTGGCTGCTTCTAAGCCAACCTCCTGGTTGTCTATGCGACCCCACATCCTTTACCACTTAGCACACGCTTAGGGGCCTTAGCTGGTGATCTGGGCTGTTTCCCTCTCGACTACGAAGCTTATCCCCCGCAGTCTCACTGCCACGCTCTCACTTACCGGCATTCGGAGTTTGGTTGACTTCAGTAAGCTTGTAGGCCCCCTAGGCCATCCAGTGCTCTACCTCCGGCAAGAAACACGCAACGCTGCACCTAAATGCATTTCGGGGAGAACCAGCTATCACGGAGTTTGATTGGCCTTTCACCCCTAACCACAGATCATCCCCCAACTTTTCAACGTTGGTGGGTTCGGCCCTCCACACGGTCTTACCCGCGCTTCAGCCTGCCCATGGCTAGATCACTCCGCTTCGGGTCTAGGACACGCGACTCTGACGCCCTATTCAGACTCGCTTTCGCTACGGCTCCCCCACACGGGTTAACCTCGCCACGTATCACTAACTCGCAGGCTCATTCTTCAAAAGGCACGCCGTCACCCCCGCCCAAAGGCGGGACGCTCCGACGGATTGTAGGCGCACGGTTTCAGGTACTATTTCACTCCCCTCCCGGGGTACTTTTCACCTTTCCCTCACGGTACTCGTCCGCTATCGGTCACCAGGGAGTATTTAGGCTTACCAGGTGGTCCTGGCAGATTCACGGCAGATTACAGGAGTCCGCCGCTACTCGGGAACACGCCAACACAGACCGAACATTTTCGCCTACCGGACTCTCACCGTCTACGGTGCCGCTTTCCAGCGAACTTCGACTAATCCTCGGTTTTCTCACTGTGCGCCCAGTCGGCAGACCAGACAAGACACGCCCCACAACCCCAAACATGCAACCCCTGCCGAGTATCACACATGCCTGGTTTAGCCTCATCCGCTTTCGCTCGCCACTACTCACGGAATCACTATTGTTTTCTCTTCCTGCGGGTACTGAGATGTTTCACTTCCCCGCGTTCCCTCAACCTGCCCTATGTATTCAGGCAGGAGTGACACCACATGACTGGTGCCGGGTTCCCCCATTCGGACACCCTGGGATCACAGCTCGGTTGACAGCTCCCCCAGGCCTATCGCGGCCTCCCACGTCCTTCATCGGCTCCTGGTGCCAAGGCATCCACCGTACGCCCTCAGCAACTTGACCACAAAGCAATAAAGATGCTCGCATCCACTGTGCAATTCTCAACCAACACCAAACCCAAACCGTATCCGCGAACCAACCTCAGCACACTCCGTGCCCGGTTTTGGCCGCCGGCCTGGATTCACGTCCGAAACAAACCGTTGGTTGTTTCAGGACCCAACAGGGTGCCTATACGATCGCCACGAACCGCATCCCAAACCGTTCCACGCCACTTCCGCGGCAGTACTAGATTCCGGGACCGTTGTCCGCAGGACCTTCGCCAGTGTCTCCGCCATCGAGCACCCCACCAACACACTCGGCTGGTGCGGGCTCCTTACAGCCTTTCGGCTGAAGGTGCTCCTTAGAAAGGAGGTGATCCAGCCGCACCTTCCGGTACGGCTACCTTGTTACGACTTCGTCCCAATCGCCAGCCCCACCTTCGACGGCTCCCTCCACAAGGGTTGGGCCACCGGCTTCGGGTGTTGCCGACTTTCGTGACGTGACGGGCGGTGTGTACAAGGCCCGGGAACGTATTCACCGCAGCGTTGCTGATCTGCGATTACTAGCGACTCCGACTTCACGGGGTCGAGTTGCAGACCCCGATCCGAACTGAGACCGGCTTTTTGGGATTCGCTCCACCTCACGGTATCGCAGCCCTTTGTACCGGCCATTGTAGCATGCGTGAAGCCCTGGACATAAGGGGCATGATGACTTGACGTCATCCCCACCTTCCTCCGAGTTGACCCCGGCAGTCTTCGATGAGTCCCCGGCCGAACCGCTGGCAACATCGAACAAGGGTTGCGCTCGTTGCGGGACTTAACCCAACATCTCACGACACGAGCTGACGACAGCCATGCACCACCTGTGAACGGCCCCGAAGGACCCGACATCTCTGCCGGATTACCGAACATGTCAAACCCAGGTAAGGTTCTTCGCGTTGCATCGAATTAATCCGCATGCTCCGCCGCTTGTGCGGGCCCCCGTCAATTCCTTTGAGTTTTAGCCTTGCGGCCGTACTCCCCAGGCGGGGCGCTTAATGCGTTAGCTGCGGCACAGAGAACCGGAGAGGCCCCCCACACCTAGCGCCCAACGTTTACAGCGTGGACTACCAGGGTATCTAATCCTGTTCGCTCCCCACGCTTTCGCTCCTCAGCGTCAGTATCGGCCCAGAGACCCGCCTTCGCCACCGGTGTTCCTCCTGATATCTGCGCATTTCACCGCTACACCAGGAATTCCAGTCTCCCCTACCGAACTCAAGCCTGCCCGTATCAGCTGCAAGCCCACAGTTGAGCTGCGGGTTTTCACAGCTGACGCAACAAGCCGCCTACGAGCTCTTTACGCCCAATAAATCCGGACAACGCTCGCGCCCTACGTCTTACCGCGGCTGCTGGCACGTAGTTGGCCGGCGCTTCTTCTCCAGGTACCGTCACTTGCGCTTCGTCCCTGTCGAAAGAGGTTTACAACCCGAAGGCCTTCATCCCTCACGCGGCGTCGCTGCATCAGGCTTCCGCCCATTGTGCAATATTCCCCACTGCTGCCTCCCGTAGGAGTCTGGGCCGTGTCTCAGTCCCAGTGTGGCCGGTCGCCCTCTCAGGCCGGCTACCCGTCGTCGCCTTGGTAGGCCATCACCCCACCAACAAGCTGATAGGCCGCGAGCCCATCCCAAGCCGAAAAACTTTCCACACCCAACGATGCCGCCAGATATGAATATTCGGTATTAGCCCCCGTTTCCGAGGGTTATCCCAAAGCCTAGGGCAGGTTACTCACGTGTTACTCACCCGTTCGCCGCTCGAGTACCCCGAAGGGCCTTTCCGCTCGACTTGCATGTGTTAAGCACGCCGCCAGCGTTCGTCCTGAGCCAGGATCAAACTCTCCAACAAAATCTGCGTTGGTGAATCAATCACCCGGCAACAAACATGTTGTCACCAAAGGAATCCCAGACACGCAACTCCTCACGGAGCCCGTGCCACGGGGTAAATTTCAATTGGCACTGGCTTAACAAGCACCCTGTTGAGTTCTCAAACAACCAACACACACCGTTTCGGTCCGCAATCTCTTGCTCGCCTCATCCGGGGCAACTTCTCTACTTTACCAGCTCGCTCGCCGTTGTCAAGTCCGTTGTCCGAACTTTTTCACTTTGAGCGGTTTTCCCGAGCATAGCAAGGCCGCCGTTTCCGGCGATCTTGTTTCGGGAGATCCGATCGCACCGGCCGGCTTCGAAGCATTTCGCTCTCTCGCCCGCCCGGCTCGCTACCGGCTTGTCTACCTTACCAGCCCGATCCGTTCTGTCAAGTCCGCGTTTTCCGCTTGTTGACCTTCTGGACCGTTTCTCCCGCGCAGGCCATCCGCGCCCGTTTCCGGCGCCAGATCTGCTCGGGATTCCGGCAGGCCAGCCGACTCTTTCAAGTCCGCCTGGTTCCCTACCGGCTGGAGTAACCTACCCGGTCGGCCTCGCGATTGCAAATCCGCTCTCGCACCGCCCGGTCTTGCTAATCCGACGTTCCGGGCGTTTCCGCCCATCCCCTCGGACGTGGAGAACCTTACGGACCGCCCGGTGTCCGAGTCAAATCGGCATTGCAACGGGGATCTGAACGGGTCAGAGCCGCCGATTGGCAAGGCTCGGCAGCGTTTCCCGGATCTCCGCGAGGCGCTCGAAGTCGAGCTCGGCGATCGTCACGCCGACGGTGTCGGGGGCCTGGGCGATGACCGTCCCCCACGGGTCGACGACCATGCTCCGCCCGAAGCAGGTCCGGTCGGGATCATGGTTGCCGATCTGTCCGGCAGCGAGCACGTAACACTGGTTCTCGATGGCTCGCGCGCGCAGCAGGACTTCCCAGTGGTCCCGCCCGGTATGGAGCATGAACGCCGCCGGCACCACGAGCACGTTGGCGCCGTCGATCGCAAGCTTGCGGTACAACTCCGGAAACCGCAGGTCGTAACAGATCGACAACCCTAGTCGGACCCGCTCGACATCGACGATGCTCGTCGAGTCCCCGGGCGCGACGGTCCTCGATTCCTGGTACGACACGCGACCCGGGATCTCAACGTCATAGAGATGGATCTTTCGATAGGTCGCGGCAAGTGTGCCGGATCGATCGAAGACCAGCGTTGTGTTGTACGTGTGCTCGGGGTCGGGTCCGATCTCGTGGAACGAGCCGGCGTGGACCCACATCCCGAGATCCCGCGCGGCATCGGCGAAGAACGCGGCGAACTCCCCGTCGACCGGCTCCGGCGCGGGCGCGGTGGCGGCGCGGCCCAGATGGTCCACGTACTCCGGCAGCACCGCCAGGTCCGCTCCCCCGTCCGCAGCCCGCTGCAGCAGCGCCCGGGCCACCTTGAGGTTCTCGCCCCGGTCGTCACGGGCGTTGAGCTGACACACCGCTACGCGCATACGGCCAGCCTACGTTCACCCGGCGGTGAGCACGAGGGCCACAACGGCCAGCCCCAGCCCGGTGATCTGCAGGGGGCGCATCCGTTCCCGATCGACGGCCATCGCGAGCAGGACGGTCGTCACCGGATACAGCGAGGCGAGCGGGGCGGCGACGCTGAGCACCCCGTTGCGGACCGCGAACAGGTAGAGCGCGTTCGCGGTGACGTCGAAGGCACCAGCGGTACACGAGAGAACAAAGATGCGAGCAGGGCCACGCACCGGCACCCGCCGGGCCCGCATGGCCACCAGCAGGCCGGCGACGCCCGCGACCCGCCCGGCCAGCAGCGGCCACAGGCCGGAGGCGTCGGAGGTCTGGGCGACCAGCGTGAAGTACCCGCCGAAAAGCACCCCCGACAGCAGCGCGAGCGCCAGCAGTCCCCGGCCGGCGCGCTCGCCCCCGCGCGGTCCCGCGCTCACGAGGGTGATCGCCGCCACGGCGAGGACGGCGCCCACGAGCGCCGACGTCGACGGGAGGCGGTCGAGGAAGAGCCCGAGCAGCAGCGGTACCGCGGCCGTCGTCGTCGCCGTGAGCGGCGCCACAACCGACATCGCCCCGGCGGCGAGCGCCCGGTAGAAGATCACCAGCCCCGCGTTGCCCAGGAGACCGGCGGCGGCGCCCCACGCGAGATCGGTGAGGCTCGGCACACCGGTGCCGGCGAACGCGATCCACGCCATGACGAGCGGGATGCCGACGGTCTCGGCGACGAGCGCCACGAGGAACGAGTCGGCGCGCTGACTCGCCTTGCCGCCGGCGAAGTCACCCGCGCCCCAGACGAGCGCGGAGGCCGCGGCACAGACGAGGAACAGCACGCGAGCCACGATATGGGTGGCGAAACGTGCTCGCCACGATTTTTTCCATGGTGTACTGCCCTGTGCGCGACGATTTCACTGGTCCGACCGGCCATGGATCCGTCGTCGCAAACGAAAGCGACCCGGGACACAGTGTCCCGGGTCACTCGCGAACGTCTCGGTCAGGCCGACTTCTCCTCGCGGTCGGCGCGGCGGCGGCCGACCCGGTGCGCGGCGAGGTCCCGCGGCACGATCGTCGGGATCACCTTCTCCAGCACGACCTCGCGGGTGATCAGGACCCGGGCGATGTTCGGGTTGCTCGGCACCTCGTACATCACGGAGAGGAGGACCTCCTCCATGATCGCCCGCAGGCCGCGGGCGCCGGTGCCGCGCAGGATCGCCTGGTCCGCGATCGACTCGAGGGCCTCCGGCGCGAACTCCAGCTCGACGCCGTCAAGCTCGAAGAGGCGCTGGTATTGCCGGACGAGCGCGTTGCGCGGCTCGGTGAGGATCTTGACGAGCGCGTCGCGGTCGAGGCTCTTGACGCTCGTGATGACCGGCAGACGCCCGATGAACTCGGGGATCAGGCCGAACTTGAGCATGTCCTCCGGCATGACGTCGGAGAAGGCGTCGTCGGCGGTCCGGTCGGTGATCGAGCGGAGGTTGGCGCCGAAGCCCGTGCCGCCCTTGCCGACCCGCTGCTGCACGATCCGGTCGAGGCCGGCGAAGGCGCCACCGCAGATGAAGAGCACGTTGGACGTGTCGATCTGGATGAACTCCTGGTGCGGGTGCTTGCGCCCGCCCTGCGGCGGCACGTTGGCCACCGTGCCCTCGATGATCTTCAGCAGCGCCTGCTGCACGCCCTCGCCGGAGACGTCCCGGGTGATCGACGGGTTCTCCGACTTGCGCGCGATCTTGTCGACCTCGTCGATGTAGACGATGCCGGTCTCGGCGCGGCGGATGTCGTAGTCGGCGGCCTGGATCAGCTTGAGCAGGATGTTCTCGACGTCCTCGCCGACATACCCCGCCTCGGTGAGCGCCGTGGCGTCGGCGATCGCGAACGGCACGTTGAGCATGCGCGCGAGCGTCTGGGCCAGGTGCGTCTTGCCGCAGCCCGTCGGTCCGATGAGCAGGATGTTGGACTTCGCCAGCTCCACGCCGTCGCTGCCCGAGCCGCCACCGGACTCGGCCTGCACCCGCTTGTAGTGGTTGTAGACCGCCACCGCGAGAGCCTTCTTGGCCTGGTCCTGACCGACGACGTACTGGTCGAGGAAGGCGCAGATCTCCATCGGTTTGGGCAGCTCGTCGAACTTGACGTCGCCCGACTCCGCCAGCTCTTCCTCGATGATCTCGTTGCAGAGATCAATGCACTCATCGCAGATGTAGACGCCGGGGCCGGCGATCAGCTTCTTCACCTGCTTCTGCGACTTGCCGCAGAAGGAGCACTTCAGTAGGTCGCCGCCGTCGCCGATCCGTGCCACCTACGATCTCCCTGCCTTCGGCCGGACCCTACGTCCGGATCGCATCCTGCTCGCCCTCGCGGGCGGGTTTGGGGCCCACGCTGGCTACTGCCTCGACGTTACCTGGTGGTCGCCCGTATTCCGACCCCCTACGCGGGGGTGTCTTTCTGCCTGCCCACCCGACGACACGTTCTCACGGTCCGTCAGGACCCGTTCGATCACCGTCCGGGCCCTCGTTCGGGTCGTCGGAGACTTCATCGGCTCGCCTTACCCGGAGGTTAGGCGAGCCGATGAGGTCTTGCTCGGGGCCTCAGCTGCCCGAGGCCACCAGGCTGGACTTCTTGCGGCTGACCAGCACGTTGTCGACCAGGCCGTATTCCTTGGCCTCGTCGGCCGTAAGGATCTTGTCGCGGTCGATGTCCTTACGGACCTTGTCGACCGGCTGGCCGGTGTGGCGCGACACCATCTCCTCGAGCTGGGTCCGCATGCGCATGATCTCCCGGGCCTGGATCTCGATGTCCGAGCCCTGCCCGTAGCCGCCCTCGGTCGCCGGCTGGTGGATGATGATGCGGGAGTTGGGCAGCGCGAGACGCTTGCCCGGCGTGCCCGCCGCGAGCAGCACCGCCGCCGCGCTCGCCGCCTGGCCCAGGCACACCGTGAGGATGTCGGGCCGGACGTAGAGCATGGTGTCGTAGATCGCCGTCATGGCCGTGAACGAGCCACCGGGCGAGTTGATGTAGAGCGTGATGTCGCGGTCCGGCTCGGTGCTCTCCAGCGTCAGCAGCTGCGCCATCACGTCGTTGGCCGACGCGTCGTCGATCTGCACGCCGAGGAAGATGATCCGGTCCTCGAACAGCTTGTTGTACGGGTTGGTCTCCTTGATGCCATACGACGTCCGCTCGACGTAGGACGGCAGGATGTAGCGGTTGTGCACCTCGCGCAGCGCCGGGGGCAGGCTCAGATCGGTCATGGCTTCGCTCCTCAGGCCAGGGTTCCGGCGCCTTCCGGAGCCTGCTGGGCCCCGGTGATCACCTTGTCGATGAAGCCGTAGTCCCGCGCCTCTTCGGCGGTGAACCAGCGGTCACGGTCGGAGTCGGCCTCGATCTGCTCGAGCGCCTGACCGGTGTGGAACGACACGCGCTCCTGGAACATGCGCTTGGTGTAAAGCATCTGCTCGGCCTGGATGGCGATGTCGGAGGCCGTGCCCCCGATGCCGCCGGACGGCTGGTGCATCATGATCCGCGCGTGCGGCAGCGCCATGCGCTTGCCCGGGGCCCCCGCGCACAGCAGGAGCTGGCCCATCGAGGCAGCCATGCCCATCGCCACAGTCGCCACGTCGTTGGTGACGAACTGCATGATGTCGTAGATCGCCATGCCCGAGTAGACGGAGCCACCGGGCGAGTTGATGTACAGCCAGATGTCGCGCTCCTCGTCCTCGGCGGCGAGCAGGAGCATCTGGGCGCAGATCCGGTTGGCGACCTGGTCGTTGACCTCGCTACCCAGGAAGATGATGCGTTCCTTGAGCAGCCGGTTGAACACCGAGTCGTCGAGCGTCAGGCTCGTGTCCGCGCCCCGACCGCGCCCGTTGGGCGCGGAACTGACTGGCGACGCTGGAATATGCAGGTCGGTCATGGCAGCCCTTCGCAAGAGTCTTGTACTTGCCGACCCTAACCGGTGTGGGCAGCGGCAGCTTCCCGTGCTCACCGCATTTCGCTATGAGCGCACCGTGGTGAAGGCCGGGGCTTTTGCCCCGGCCTACAACGTTAGTGGTCGTGGCCCTCGTGGTCGCCGTGATCGTGCCCCTCGTGGTCGTCGACCGGCCCGCGCAGGTCGTCGAGACTGAGCGTGGCGCCCTCGCCGTCGACGATCTTCACCCGCTCGAGCACCAGCCCGAGCGCCTTGCCGCGGCGCACGTCGCCGAAGACCGCGCCGGCCACACCGGCCTGGACCAGCTGGTCGTAGTACTGCTGCGGGCCCATCCCGGCCCGCTGCGCCCGGTGGACGATCTCGTGCCCGAACTCGTCGTCGGTGACCTGGATGTCCTCGGCGTCGGCCAGGGTGTCGAGCACCAGCTGGACCTTCACGCCCTCGACGGCCGCCTCGTTGAGCTCGGCGTCCATCTCCTCCTCGGTCTTACCCTCGGTCTGCAGGTAGTCGTCGAACGACGCCCCGATCCGCTGCAGCTGATCGTTCATCGACTCCTTGCGCGACTCGACCTCGTCCTTCACCACGCCCTCGGGCGCCGGGACGTCGGTCGCGTCGATGACGGCCTTGAGGGCGAGGTCACGCGCCGAGTAGAGCTGCTCCATCCGCTTCACCCGGGTCAGCCGCGTGCGCACGTCGTCCTTGAGCTCGTCGAGCGTGTCGAACTCGCTGGCCAGCTGGGCGAACTCGTCGTCCACCTCCGGCAGCTGCTTGTCCTTGACCGACTTCACGGTCACCGACACCTCGGCGTCACGCCCCTCGAACTCCCCGCCCACCAGCTGCGTGGTGAACGTCGTCGAGTCCCCGGCGCCCATGCCCACGAGCACGTCGTCCAGGCCCGGCACCAGCTGGCCGCTGCCGACCTCGTGCGAGACGTTGGTGGCGCTGCCGCCCGGCACCTCCTCGCCGTCGACCTTGGCCACCAGGTCGATCTGGACATAGTCGCCGGTAGCCGCGGTCCGCTCCACGGTCTTGAGCGTGGCGAACCGGTCCCGCAGCCCCTTGAGCTGCTCCTCGACGTCGTCGTCGGACACCGCCAGGGCGTCCACGGTCACCGTGATGTCGCCCAGCTCCGGCAGCGTGATCTGCGGCCGGACGTCCACCTCGGCCGTGAACTTCAGCGGCTGCCCGTCGGCGAACTCGGTGATCTCGACCTCGGGCCGCCCGAGCGTCTTCACCTCGTGCTCGCGCACCGCGGCCAGGATCTGGGTCGGAATGACCTCCTGCACGGCCTCGTTCAGCACCGCACCGCGCCCGACCCGCTGGTCGATGACGGCCGACGGCACCTTCCCCCGACGGAACCCGGGGATGTTGACCTGCGAGCCGATCTCGCGATACGCCTTCTTGAGACTCGGCTCGAGCTCAGCGAACGGCACCTCGATTTCGAGCCGCACGCGAGTCGGGCTCAGGGTCTCGACGGTGCTCTTCACAGAACTTTCTCCCTCGTTGCTACGACTGGTGAACTGGCGGATGCGCTTCGTGACGTTCCCGGTCGGGGTGGCGGGATTTGAACCCACGGCCCCTCGCTCCCAAAGCGAGTGCGCTACCAAACTGCGCTACACCCCGGTGGCGTGCGTCGGCAAGTGTATGCGCTCGGCCGCGGACGTCGCCGCTCGGTATGCCGGTGTCGCACAGTCTGGACCCCCCGCCGCGGGCGCGGGGCGCGATGATTGGGTACGCTGTGACAGCACCCGGCGCACACCGGGCGCCAAGCGGGCGTAGCTCAATGGCAGAGCTTCAGTCTTCCAAACTGACGGTGGGAGTTCGATTCTCCTCGCCCGCTCCATATTTCGCGCTCGCTGGCGCTCGCTCCCCCGCGGGGGAGCTTCGCTCCACCCACACCCCCTCAAAAGCCGCACCGAGGCCGTCCAGCAGCGAAAGTTCTCGGGTTCATTTGACGGCAGGTGTACTGCCTGCGCCCGCGCCCATCGCCAGGAGGACCCGACCGCAGCTGTACATCCCAAGCCCGCGCCTACCGTCGAGGCGGGCGACGAGCCACGCCGGAACGGACCCGCCCCTCAGAAGCCACAAGCCTCACAAAGCGATCGGCCAAAGCTAGATCGCCTGAATGTGGGCTTCGTCGGACGCGTACAACTCCGGCCTGCGTGTGATCAGCGGACAGTTGATGTATCGAGCCTCCCACAGCGCATGGCGAGCGCCCAGAGTCCCGGACCAGGAGCCGATCTCAATGGCCGGCGCTTGGCCCAGCGGCAAGACGCTGATCGACGATACGAACAGGAAGGGATGCCACGCCGAGGCGGACGCGCCGATCATGCTCCCCGCCTCAACGATGGCCAGGGCCGGGAAGCCGAGTCGCACCATGCCCAAGTCGGCGCGCTGGAGCAACGCCCACAGCGGCGGATACGAGTTGAACATAGCCGCCAGAGCGGTGGCGTCGAAGACCAACACGGCAGTTGACGCTATTCGCTCAACAGCCCTTCATCACAATCGCGGCGAAACTTGGCTAACACATGTGCGCGTTCAGGCGGCGCGGCGCTTCTGACGGTCGTTCCCTTCGGCGGCAGCGATGATCTCGTCCGCCTTACGCAGGTCGTCCTCGGTGAGCTCAGGGACGAGGTGCGGCATCTCTCGCTTCAGGCGCTCCCAGCCAGCCCCGGGCGTCCACGAGCGCGGGCCTGCCGGTTCGGGAGTGTTGTCCATGGCTCGAACGGTACCCAGTCGTCAGCGAACTTGTCACTCAACCGCGGTGAGAGGCAAGTCGAATCCAGGTACGAAACCGCAACGTCAACGGTGACTGCACGCCTCGATCACCGATCGTCGGCGCACCTGTGCAGCCGAACGCAACGGAGTACCTAGGCGCGGACCAGGCAGTCTGTTGCCGCGATCAGGCATACAGGCGCCGAACGCGGCAGGCCAAGCCGCTCCACGGTCGTCCACGGCGAGCTCCGAAGCCGCCCGCTCCCTGGCGGATCGGTACGACGGCATATGGGAGGTCGCTAGGCCGGCCCCGGTTCTCCAGGGGTGAGAACGAGGACGTGTGTCAAATGCCGCTCGCACTCGGCCTGCCGGCCGGCGCGGCGGCTCACTCAAGAGAGACCCGGCTCCAAGATCGGACGTGCCAGAGCCGTGCCAGTAAGTCCGTCCGCGTAGGGGCATGAGCGGGCGCGGAAAGCCGCAACACCATCCGGCAAATCCGGACAGACCTTCCGAGCCGGGGAGATCTTCCAAACTGACGGTGGGAGTTCGATTCTCCTCGCCCGCTCTCACCTTCGCGCTCGCTGGCGCTCGCTCCCCCGTGGGGGAGCTTCGCTCCACCCACACCCCCTCAACACCGCACCGGACGCCTTGGCACTCGAGAGGCGCTCGTCCACATTCCCCCGTAGCGGTACCTCCCGTGCCCACGGTTCACGCCGAGCCGTCCTGTTTCCACCGGATCGCCCTTTGCGTCCAATTAGCGCGCTCCCCCGCCCGAACACGCACCCTCTTCCCGCAGATCGCTGTTCGCCGCGCCCCGACTCGAACTCGTCGGAGCAGCGACGATCTCATCGCGGACGGCATGCTGTGCCGCACGCTTGAACCGCACCAACCGGCCGCAATCCACTGCGGCGGACCGGAGGTTCCTTCGGATCTCACCACCGTCCAGTGCGTTAGACGGCACATGTCTAGTAATCTAGATTCCGCCCGTGAAGCGAGTCGACCTGGTGAGGAAGATCGGCAAAGCCGCTGTCGAACGAGGCCTCGGCTTCGTCGAGGTACGGGAGGGCGGCAGCCATACGATCTACCGGTGCGGGACGCAGAACGTCGTCGTTCCCGGCACCGTGAGATCAGTGAGCTGACTGCTCACAGCATCATGCGGGACCTAGAAGATCAGCTTGGGAAGGGATGGTGGCGATGACCAGCTACACGGCCGTCTGCCGGCGCTCGGACGTCTGGTGGGCGATCAGTGTCCCCGAGCTCAAGGGGGTCCACACCCAGGTGCGGCGCCTCAGTGAGGCCGAGGCGATGGTTCGGGATGCGATCTCGCTCTTTCTCGAGGTCGATCCACACTCGTTCGCCCTGACCTTGCGGCTCGAGGTGCCGGAGGCTCAGGACGTCGTCGACGCGGCGCTGAGTGCCCGACGAGCGGCGCGCGAGGCGGACGAGAAGGCCGCTACGACAACCCATGTCGCGCTCAAGCGTCTCACCGCACTCGGGTTGACCGTTCGCGATGCCGGACAGATTCTCGGCATCTCGCCCCAGCGGGTGTCGCAACTGACGAGCGGTGCGGAGAAGTCCCAGGCAAAGGCCGCGCCAGGCGAAGCGGCCGCGTAAGGCGCGACAGGTGGCGCCGGTGCCCGGGCCACAAGGTCGCACTCGCCCGGGAGGAAGAAGCGTGGTGGGGAGTGACACCACCGCGTCGTTACAGGGCGTCGGTCGAAGGCCCGGCTGGCGGCTTCGGCCAGGTCAGATTTCGTAAACCTCGACCACGGGTCTGACCTCTCTGGACAGGACGGCGTCCACCACGAAGTACGGGGTCTCCAGGGTGCCCAGAACCGTCAGCAGGGACACCGCCACGCTGCGGCGATGTGACAGGCGGGCGCCCAGGCGCTCCGTGACGCGGAACGCGCTGCGGCCCGTGTGTTGCTCCAGGCGGTTCAGCAGCCCCACGCCCGGCGGGACGGCGGGGAGTTGGATGGGGGTGAAGGCCGTGGTCAGGCCGAACGCGACGCCGTACGCCCCGCAGCTGCCCCGCGCCGGTCTTCGGTCGAGTCTGCCGACTGGGTTCGCCGGACTGGTCACCGTCGCCCGCCGATCATCCGGTGTTCCGCTGGCCCGCCCGCTGCCCGCGAGACTGCGGCCGCGCGCCTGCTGTCGTTGCTGCCGGGACCGTGGTTCGGTTGGGTTCGGGCCGGGCGGCGGCGGGTGTCTCCCGCCGGGTGGCACCGCCTACTGCAGCACGGCAGCCGCCGCGCCGGCCCAAGCAGCTACGCCTTGACCCAGTCGCCGCAGCCCCTCGACACAAACGTGTCGTCGCTCGATCGGATCGTCACCGTCACCCGGACCGAGCCGGTCACGAAGTTGTTGTCGACGATGTTGCCATTCTTGCTGCGCTCCCAATAGCAATCGATCACCTTGCCGCCGGTCAGGTGCGCGGTCGTCTGGTAGGTGCCAGGCTTCACCTCGGACGACACAGCGCGGCGAACTGGTCCCGCAAGGGGTCGCTCAGCCATGAACGACTACACCGCTGTTTGCCGGCGCTCCGGGGCCTGGTGGGCGATCAGCGTGCCCGAGCTCAAGGGTGTCCACACTCAGGCGCGTCATCTCGATGACGCCGAGGCGACCGCGCGGGACGCCATCGGGCTCTTTCTCGACGTCGACCCGCGCTCCTTCACCGTGACGCTGCGAACCAGTTAGGCAAGTCGCGCATTTCGGAATGCGCCCGCGGGCTCAGGCGGCGCGCCAGCGGGGCTGCTTTTCGCCCGATTTCAAGGTGCACCGCATTCGGGTGCCCTTCGAGGTGTAGCCGATCGCGCCCTCCGGGGAGCAGAAGGCGCCGGGGTGAACGTTTCCGACCGGGCCGGCCGCCGGGGGCGTCGTCTTCGGGGCCGGGGGTTTCGTCGTCGTCTTGGCCGGGGCGGGCGCTTTCGTCGTGGCCGGGGCGGGCACCGTCGGCATGGTCGCCGTCGCGGGCGGCGCCTCCGGAGAAAGGGAAAGCGAAGGCGAAGGGGACGGCGACGGAGAGGGCGAGGGGCTGGGGCTCGCCGACGCGGGGATGCCGGCGAGGTTGTTCGGTTTCGCCGGGGTGTCGGGGTCGCACGCGGCGAGCGCGGCGACGGCGATGAGGGCGGCGAACCAGCGGCGGGCGATCATTCCTGCATCTTGGCGATGGCATTCCCGGAATGGGGTCAGCATCTCGGCCGGGACGTGTCAGGCCTTTTCGTTCCGATACACGTGAGCCGTTACACGTGAGCCGTTCGAATAACCCGGGGGCGGGTCAGATTTCGTAAACCTCGACCACGGGTCTGGCCTCTCTGGACAGGACGGCGTCCACCACGAAGTACGGGGTCTCCAGGGTGTCCAGGACCGTCAGCAGGGACACCGCCACGCTGCGGGGATGTGACAGCTGCAGGGCTTTCGTCTCGGTGTCTGTGGCCAGGCGTGCGCCCAGGCGCTCCGTGACGCGGAACGCGCTGCGGCCCGTGTGTTCCTCCAGGCGGTTCAGCAGCCCCACGCCCGGCGGGACGGCGGGGAGTTGGATGGGGGTGAAGGCCGTGGTCAGGCCGAACGGCGTCGCGTTCGGCAGGGTCAGCAGGTAGCGCGCGGCCGTCACCGGAACGCCCGGCGAGATCGTGAGCGCGGCGGCGATGCGGGGTGTGGCGGCGATGCGGCGGATGCTCAGGCGCATCGCGTGGCGGTCGGCCTGCAGGAGGTACTGGACTCGGCACGGCAGGCCGAGCAGATTCATGACCGGGCGGCCCAGGACGAGCCGGCCCTTGCCCTGCACGCCGCGGAGCCAGCCCTGGCGGCCGAGTGTGCGCAGTGCGCGCACGACCGTGGCTCGGGACGTGCCGAATTCCGCGGTGAACTCGGCCTCACTCGGGAGCAGGGCACCGACCTGGTAGACCTTGCGGTCGATGCGGTCCTGCAGGATGGCCATGATTTCCGTGTACTTGGGGAGCACGGCGCAGCGAACCTTTCAAACGGTTGGCTGCGGGCCGCGCACAGATTACGGCTAACGCCACCTGATGGGGAAGATGCCGATTCGCGCCTCGTGCGAATTTTCATGGCCGGCGGGCTTCGCGCAGCGGACTTCGACGTCGCCCGTGGCGGTGGTCGTGATCTTCGTGGCGGTGCAGGTCTCGATCTTCATGTCCGCCGAGCTTACTCGAACATGCGTTCTAATGAACTGGGGATCAAGGATTTGACCTGGGAATTTTCGCGGCTCGGGCGTTGAGGTAGCGCCGCTGGGGCAGCGTGCCGGCCAGGGACGCCGCGGTCAGGTACGCCGCGCGGGCCCCCTGCGGGTCGCCGGCCATCTCCAGCAGATGCGCCCGCACAGCGTGCAGCCGGTGGTCGTTCGCCAGCGCGGTCAGCCCGTCGAGCAGGGGCAGGCCCTCGGCGGGACCGCGGGCCATGGTCACGGCGACCGCGTGGTTCAGGGCGACCATCGGGCCCGGGGCGCGGCGCATGAGCAGCTCGTACAGGGCCATGATCTGCGGCCAGTCGGTCGCCTCCGCGGCCGGGGCCTCGTCGTGCAGCGCGGCGATCGCCGCCTGCAGCTGGTAGGGGCCGGGGACGCCGCGCGGAAGGGTCCTCGTGATGAGCTCGATGCCCTCGGCGATCTGGGCGGCGTTCCACCGGGTGCGGTCCTGCTCGGCCATCGGCACCAGGGAGCCGTCCGCGGCGGTGCGGGCCTCGCGGCGGGCGTCGCTCAGCAGCATCAGGGCGAGCAGGCCGGCCGCCTCCAGGTCGTCCGGCAGCAGGCGGCGGACCAGGCGGGCCAGGCGGATGGCCTCGGCGGCCAGGTCCGGGCGCTGGAGGGAGTCGCCGCGCGTGGCGGTGTAGCCCTCGTTGAAGATGAGGTACAGCACATGCAGTACGACATCCAGGCGGTTTTGGCGCTCTTCGGCCGGAGGCAGGGCGAACGGCAGGCCGCTGGCCTTGACGCGCTGCTTGGCGCGGCCGATCCGGCGAGCCATGGTGTCCTCGGGCACGAGGAACGCCCGCGCCACCTCCGCCGTGGTGAGGCCGCCCACGGCCCGCAGCGTGAGCGCCAGCTGCGCGTCCGGCTTCAGGGCCGGGTGGCAGCACATGAACAGCAGCACCAGCGAGTCGTCGGTGCCGGGGACTTCCGGCTGCACCACATGAGCCAGCCGGAACACCGTCTCCTCCCGGCGCCGGCGGGCCTGGTCGGCGCGCAGCAGGTCGGTGAGCCGGCGGGACGCGACCGCGATGAGCCACGCGCGCGGGTCCTGCGGCGGGTCGCCGGGCCACTGGCGGGCCGCGGCGAGCAGCGCCTCCTGCACCGCGTCCTCGGCGACGTCGAAGTGGCCGTAGCGGCGCACGACCGCGCCGAGGACCTGCGGTGCCAGTATCCGCAGCGCCTGGTCCGGGTCGGCCGCCGCGAAGCCGGCCGACCCGGACCAGGCGTGGTCCTCGAGCGCCGCCATGCTCAGAAGCCCAGCTCGCCGGAGGACTCGACGATGGGCCGCACGTCGGCGTACGCGGCCGCGGCGGCCTCCGCCGGGGCCGGGCACTCGCCGAGCCGCGCGGCGATCTGGGTGGCACGGTCGAAGCTGTCGCACTCGACGATCCAGTAGCCGGCGAGCACCTCCTGCGTCTCCGCGTACGGGCCGTCGGTGACCACGCCGGGGCCGCCACCGACGCGCCGGGTGTGCACGGGGGCGTCCAGCCCGCGGGTCTCGACCAGCTCCCCGGAGGCCTCCAGCTCCTGGTTGAACGCCGTCATGAACTCGTGCATCCGCGCGAAGTCCTCCGGCTTCCACGGCGTCTGGCCGGGCTTGCCGGCCATCGCGTCGTAGTCGCGCTGCGAGGCGTAGCTGAGGATCATGTACTTCACGGTCGGCTCCTTCGGTTCGGGGTTGCCTTCACCGGGGACGTCGGAGCCGGCGCCGCGAGCCGGACAGCCTCAGCCGAGAAACTTCAGGACCGCCTCGGTGAACTCCGGCAGCGCGGTGCTGTGGATGCGGTGCCCGGCCGGGATCGTGACCAGGCGCGCGTCCGGGATCGCCGCGGCGACCGCCTCCAGCCTCGCGGGCGGAATGTGGCTTTTGGGGCCTCCCGACAGTACCAATGTGCGGGCTTTGATCGTCCCCAGCCCGGCCCACCAGGCCGGATTCGGCTCGCGGAGCTGGTGGATCGCCGACATCAGCGCGTCGCGGTCGAAGCGGCGCCGGGACAGCCCGCCCGTCAGGCCGGACAGGGCCAGCCGGGCGCGCGAGAAGCCGCCGGCGGCGGGGCCGGAGCGCGGCGGCGCGGGCGGGTCCTCCAGCACGAGCCGCGCCACCCGGCCGGGGTGACGCTGCGCGACCAGCGACGCCGCGAAGCCGCCCAGGCTGTGGCCGACGAGCACGGGCGCGTCGAGGGCGAGCTCGTCGAGCAGCTCGGCGACGTCGTCGGCATGGTCCATCAAGGTGTACTGCGCACAGCGCGGGCTTTCCCCGTGCCCGCGCAGGTCCGGCGCGATCACCCGCCGGCCCGGCAGCGCCCGGGCGAACGCGTCCCAGGTCCCGCGCCCGCTCCCGCCGCCGTGCAGCAGGACGACCGGCGGCGCCCCGGCGCCCGTGCTCGGCCCGGTGTCGTTGCGCGCGAGCCTCATGCGCCCAGTTGGTCGGCCATGTCGTGCTTGACGCCGACGAGTTGTCGCATCGAGATCGGGCGGCGGTCCGCGGTCGAGATGTCGCGGCCCTCCTTCGTGAACAGCGGCGGCATGACGCTGAGGCCGGCGTCGAGCGGGCACGCGGCGACCTCGTCGCGCCAGCCAGGCCAGCGCCAGCTCGTGTAGAACCGGTCGATCGCGCCGCCGAGCATCGCGTAAAGCCAGTCGGTGTAGCCGAGGGTGAGGTCCTCCCAGCGCAGGGTGTCCGGAGCGAAGTAGTGGATCGTGGGCTTGCCCTGCGACTCACCCTGCCGCCACACGAACTCGCCGCCCATGACGTCCTCGGCGACGACCAGCCCGGCCGGCTCGAACGCCGCGTTGACCTCGTGGATGTCGGGCAAGCGGCGGCGCGGGTGGCCGGCGGCGAAGACGCGCAGCCAGCCGCCGTCGACGATCATGCCGCCGGAGCCGTAGACCAGCGCGCCCAGCCACGACGTGGTCGTGACCTGCAGCCGCTGCAGGCACTCCGCAGCCCGGTCGGGGTCGGTCGGCAGCAGCTCGACCGCATACGGCGAGCCGGTCGCCGCGGCCTCGATCTCGGCCCAGGCGGACCGGTCCTCGGAGATCAGCTCCGCCAGCGAGCGCACGAGCCAACTGTACGGCCGCCCGTCCGCCGACACGAACGACGAAAATCCGTACTGAATGATTGTCATTCACGTTTCTCAGACTGTTGGCCGGCTGATACTGAGAGTCACTATGCCGAACATGACTCGTCGCTGGTTGATCACTGGTTGCTCCACCGGTCTCGGACGCGCACTCGCCGAGGCGGTCGCCGCGTCCGGGCAGCAGGTGCTGGCCACGGCCCGGCGCCCGGAGACGCTGGAGGACCTCCGGGAGCGCTACCCCCGCACGCTGGCCACCTGCATGCTCGACGTACGCGACCCCGACGACTGCCACAACGCCGTACACGCCGCGCTGGCCCGCTACGGCGGCGTGGACGTGCTGGTGAACAACGCGGGCGTCGGGCACTTCGGCGCCGTCGAGGAGGTCAGCGACGCCGAACTGGAGGCGCAGCTCGCCGTGAACCTCATCGCCCCGTGGCGGCTGACACGGATGGTGCTGCCGCTCATGCGCGCCCAGGGCTTCGGCGACATCGTGATGGTCTCGTCCCTGGCCGGCCGGGTGGCGATGCCGGGCATGGGCGCGTACGCCGCGGGCAAGTACGCGTTGGAGGGCATGGTCGACACGCTCGCCCTGGAACTGGCCGGCAGCGGCGTGCACGTAACGGCGGTCGAGCCGGGCATGTTCGCGACCGAGTTCGGCGCCTCCCTGACGGAGTCCCCGCAGCACGTTCCCGCCTACGCCGGCGTGACCGACCCGGTCCGCACGGGCGTACGCGCCCTGAAGTCCCTGCCGGTAGCCGGCTCCCCGTCCACCTTCGCGGCCGAGGTGATGCGGCTGATCGCCGCCGAGGACCGCCCGGTGCGCCTGCCGGTCGGCGACGACGCGTGGAGGGCGATGCTGGACGCGGCCCAGCGCGAGTACACGGCCCTGCTCAACGCCCGCCCGATCCGCACCGCCAGCGTGCCCCACGCGGTCCCGGTGTAGCTCGCCGGCCCGTCAATCAACCCCTCAGCACCTTCCGGACAGGTCCCGCCACCCGGTGCCGGGATCTGTCCGATCCTTCCCCATCATCCTTGGCACCTCCGCCGACCCTGCCCTGCCCTGCCCCGCCCTGCCCGAAATTTCCCTTGTCGTTCTCGCCGCGGCGCCCAGGTCGCGCGTGGTGCGTGAAGTTACAAAACGGACTAGACCGCGACGACCAGGTTGGTGCGCAGGGCGAAGAGCTCGCCGGGCGTGAGGCCGTACGACAGCGCCCACCCCCCCATGTCCCCCCACCGCTCGCGCACGAGGTCCAGCATCCGGGTCATCATCTCGGCCTCCGGCTGCCACACCGGCTCCAGCGCCGGGCGCGGCGGCAGCCCCAGCCGGTCCACCACCACGGCGACCCGCTCGTGGATCGTCGGCATCGCCGCCGCCGTCGCCGCGTAGTCCGCCGCGATCGCCTCCTCCGGCACGCCGAGCAGCCCCAGCACGACCGCGGCGAGGACCCCGGTGCGGTCGCAGCCCGCCTCGCAGTGGAAGACGGCCGGGAGGGTGCCGGCGCAGGACAGGTGCCGGACGGTGCCGGCGAGCACGGGCCCCTTCTCGGTGAGCATCGCCACATAGTGGCCGACGAGGTCCTCGGCGCCGCTCACGTCCGCGATCGGGGCGGAGACGTAGTCAACCCGCGCGGTGGCGAGCGGGCCGCGGCCGAGCTGCTCCACCTCGTACTCGCCGCGCAGGTCGATCACGGTCGACACGCCGAGGTCCCGGACGAGGCGGTCGGCGTCGGCGGGGGTGGCGTAGGCGAGGGAGTCGCTGCGGAAGAGCACGCCGGGGCGCACGGTGCCGCCGTCGGCAGGCAGGCCGCCGAGGTCGCGGAAGTTCACCAGCCCCTCCAGCGGACCCCGCAGCTCTCCGGCGCGCGCCCGCCGGCGCCACCATCTCACCAGAAGAGGTCCTTCACCCAGTGGAAGAACCGCATGAACCAGCCGACCTCGCGCAGATACGCGATCCCGGCCGCGGCCAGGAACAGGCCTGTGATCGCGTGCGCCCCCTTGGCGGTGCGGCGCAGGCGGCCGAAGCGCTGCTCGAGGATGAGCCGCCCGAGCAGGCGCGAGAGCGAGAACACGCCGATGGCGACCGCGAGCACGACCAGGAAGGCGATGAACGGACCGGTCAGGCTGCCCTCACTGTCCAGCGCCCACAGCCCCCAGCAGATGAAGGCGATGACCGCGCCGGTGCCGGTGTACTCCCACCCGAGCTTGAGCTGCCGCGCACGCTCGCCGCGGGGCGGGGTGTATCGCGGCCGGTAGTCCTCCTCCGGCTCGACCGGCATCATGCCGGTCGGGTCCGGGGCGGGCCGCGGGATGACCTTGGCCCGGCCGCGCATCTGCGGCACGCCCTCGGCGTTGACCGCCACGCCGCCGGAGGACACCGGGGCGCCGGAGACCGGCGGCCCGGAGACAGGCGGCGCGGGAACCGGCGGCACCGGCTGATGGAACGCGGTGGCGGAGTTGAACCCGTTGCGCGGGTCGGCCGCCGAGTTGAACGCGGTCGGCGGTGCGGCGCCGGTGCGCAGCGCGACCAGCTCCCGCTCCAGGCGCTCGATGCGCTGGTACGCATCGGTCTCGGTGCCGCTGATCGACGGGCGCGCCCGCCCGACGGCCCGGCCGGTGTCGTCGCTCTCGTGCCAGTCACAGCCGACGTCGGGCAGGCCGGCCCGGCGGACCAGCTCGGCCAGGCCGGCGAGCCAGGACTGCAGCTCGCGGGTCTGCGGGCGATCGCCCGGCCGGTCGGCCAGCGGCGCGTGGAGGTGATCGCGCAGCGCGGGGATGCGCTCCAGCAGCGGGTGGCGGCGCAGCACGCTCCACGGCGGCGGCGACGCGTCCGGCGCGCCGGCCAGGTCGCTGCGGCCGTCGACGCGCGGGTAGGCGCCCGTGACCATGAAGTACGCCACCGCGCCGAAGCCGTGCACGTCGTACGCCGGCCCGACGTACTTGACCCCGCCGAACGCCTCGGGACCGCCCGACTCCGGCGTGTACGCGATCTGGGTGATCTCCTCCTCGCGGTAGTACCGCGCGCCGGTGAAGTCGATCAGCCGCACCTCGCCGGTGGCCAGCACCATCACATTCGACGGCTTGACGTCCATGTGCAGCACCGGCGTCGCCCCGCTCTCCCGCGGGTCGTGCAGGTTGGACAGCACGACGGCGAGGGTCTTCAGCGCCGAGACGGCGTTGAGCCGCCGGGCGCCGGGCCGGGCGGCGGAGCCCTGGACCACGTATTCGCGCAGGTTGACGCCGTGCAGATAGTCGTACACCTGGTAGGGCACGGCGTCGCCCGGCGCCGGGCGCTCGCCAGGGCGGTGCGGCGGCGGGCCGTAGAAGCCGTCGGCGCGCCGGCAGATGCCCCCGACACCGCGGTTGTTGAGGTCCATGAGCGCCGCGTCACCCTTGTCCCAGGAGCGCAGCTCGTCGGCGATCGGGCGCTGCGGGTCGACGCGGAACACCTTCACCGTCATCGGCGCCGAGGTCACCCCGCCGCACACCCGCACGGCGCGGTAGACGTCCGCCTGCCCGCCCGAGCCCAGGTGGGCCACCAGACGGTAACGCTGGAACGTCTCCGGCAAAGGGCTCGCCGGACCGCAGACCAGGTCCAGCAGCGCACCCTGCGTCATCGTTTCGCTCCCCCCAGCATTGTGTTGCCGCCCCCATACGGTTTCGAGAGTAACGAGCGCGCAAATCGGTCGCGCTCAGCGCAGGTCACGAGGTAGACACAACTGGATGAGCGACTATGTGCTACGCACGGCAACGGAGAGCGACCTCGCCCCCATCGCGCACGTGCGCCGCGAGGCGTTCGGCCTGACCACCGAGCCCGATCCCGAAAGCACCTACCGCCTGACCAGCGAGCCTGGCCGCAACCACGTCGTCGAGCAGGACGGGCGGATCGTCGGGGTCGTCGGCACCTTCACGCGCGACCTCGCCGTGCCGGGCGCGGTGATCCCGGCCGCGCACGTCACCGGCGTCGTGGTCTCCCCCGTCCACACCCGCAAGGGCCTGCTGCGCCGCATGATCATCGAGCAGCTGCACGCCGCACCCGAGGCCATCGCCGTGCTCTGGGCCTCCGAGGGCCGCATCTACCAGCGCTTCGGCTACGGCCTGGCCTCGCACAACGTCACCATGCGGGCCGATCGCCGCGAACTCTCCCTGCGTGTGCCCCAGGGCCCGGGCACCCTTCGCTCCGGGATCCCCTCCGAGCTCTGGAAACAGCTCGCCGAGGTGTACTCCCGGGTGCTCCCCTCCCACCCCGGCTGGTCCAGCCGCGACGAGAAGTGGTGGAAGCACCTGACGAGCGACCCGGCGGACCGGCGGGAGGGCGCGACCACGACCCGCGCGGTACTCTACGAGAATCCCGAAGGCGTCGTCGACGGCTACGCGCGCTACCGCATCCGCCCCGGCTGGGACGACAACGGGCCGAAGCAGGAGGTCGACGTCGTCGAGGTGGTCGCCGCGACCACCGAGGCCTACGCCGAGCTCTACCGCTTCCTGCTGCGCGTCGACCTCGCCCGCTCCCTCGTGCAGAGCCACTCCAGCATCGACGAGCCCCTGTTCCACATGGTCGACGAGCCCCGCGCGCTCGGCGGCAAGATCGGCGACGGCCTGTGGCTGCGCATCACCGACCTGCCCCGCGCGCTGACCGCCCGCCGCTACGCGGCCCCGCTCGACGTCGTCCTCGAGGTCACCGACGAGATCATGGAGTCCAACGCCGGCCGGTGGCGCCTGCGCGCCGGCGCCGGCGGCGCGCTCGTCAACTGCACCCCAGCCGACGGCGACCCGGACCTCACCCTCGGCATCGCCGACCTCGGCGCGGCCTACCTGGGCGGCTCCCGCCTCGGCGCACTGCACCTCGCGGGCCGGATTCAGCAGCACCGCCCCGGCGCCGTGGCCGCCACGAGCACCGCCTTCGGCTGGCCCACCGCGCCCTACTCGATCGAAATCTTCTGATCTCTCGGACAGCGGCGCCGGAGGCGGTAGTGTCGGCCCATGGGTGGGATACAGCGCCGCCGGCGCCGCATGCGGCAACATCAACCGGTGCCCGCCTCCCCACCCTCCGACGGGACCTCCGCGCCCGCGGAGGGGACGTCTACGCCCGCGGACGAGCCCTCCGCGCCCGCGAACGGGACCTCCGCGCCCACGGAGGGGGCCTCTGCGCCCACGGACGGGACCTCCATGCCCGTGGACAAAGCCCGCACGCGGGCTGGCGAGGCATCCACGCCCGAGGACACAGCTTCGACACCTGTGGACGGAGCTGTGGCGACTCGGGACACAGCTCCGACATCTCGGGCCGGAACTGCGGCGGATACAGCTTCGACCCCTCCGGACGGAGCTTTGGCCGCTCGGGACACAGCTTCGACACCTCGGGGCGGAGCTTCGGCACTTCGGGTCCATGCTTCGGCATCGGCGGGCGAAGCTCCGGCATCCCCGGACGAGCCGCTCGCCGAAGCCCGGGAAGCGGCCACCGCCGGACCCGCGCCCGAGGCCGAGCCGGTCGACCCGTCCGATGAGGCGCCCATACCCCGGCCCGTGCCGCGGCCGTCCCCGCACCACCTGGCCGAGCTGTCAGGCACCTTCGCGATGACCGCCGCCGTGCACGATCCCGAGCCGGCCGACGGCAACCACGAGGACGAGCATCCCCAACAGGGACATCAGCCGGGACATCAGTCGAGCCGGCACCAGAACCATCACGAGCACCAGGACGATCACCACCACCATGACGCGCACCATCACCATCACGATGAGGTCGTCTCGGAGCGCGGCCTGCGGGGACTCGTCGGAGGCGGAGCCTCGCAGGTCAGTGTCTCGGCGGCGATGCGCGCCCGGGATGCGGCCCGTCCCACCGACGACGATCTCGCCGCGGCCGAGCGCGACCTTCAGATCATCCGGAGGGGCTGGGTCCCTCGCGACGAGCTTACCCGACCGGGCCGACGCTCCCCGACGAGCTGAACGGCCAGTGTCTATGTGACTACCGTGTGCGAGGGGGCCGTACGCCCGATTTGATGCCCCTGCGACCGGGCTCTACGGTGGCTAACGCCTTGCTCGTTTGCAGACGGAAGAGGCCCCTCGTTGTTCGTGCCGCACTGGATCCGCCGCAAGATCGTCCTGCCCCTCGTCGCCGCCGGAGTGCTCGGCGTGGCGAACGTCCCGCCGCTGTATTCCGCGACCGTCGACTGGCTGCACGACCGGAAGATCAACAGCCCTGAGTACAAGTCCGCCAACGGCTACTGGCAGGTCGTCGAGTTACCCAAGAGCCAGCGGGTCAACGCGATCCACGCGGCGCTGCTGCCCTCCGGGCGGATCCTGCTCATCGCCGGCTCCGGCAACAACCGCGAGCAGTTCGAGGCGGGCACGTTCAAGACCCTCGTCTTCGACCCGGTCAGCGGCCACACGACGCTCGTGCCGACCCCGACCGACCTGTTCTGCGCCGGGCACGCGTTCCTGCCCGACGGCAATCTGCTGGTCGCCGGCGGCACCCTGCGATACGAGGTGCTCGAGCAGGACGTCAAGCGGGCCGGCGGCACGGTGACCGTGAAGAACGAGTCGCCGGACGAGACGCGGACCTTCAAGAAGGGCACCGTGCTGGTCGGCGCGGACGGGCACAAGTACACCCTCGGCGACGACGTCACCGTCCCCGCCGCGACGAAGGTGACCTATCCGCCCCATCACACCGGCGAACAGGGCAAGACCGTCGTCACCGCGGGCGAGGTCCGGGTCTGGGTCGACGCGGCGGCAGAGGGCAAGGACTACGTGGTCGACCACCACGCGCAGTACGTGTTCGAGGGCCTGAGCGGCACCGACCAGCACAACTTCTACGCCCTGGCCGACAAGATCACGATGGACAAGCAGGACTACCAGGGGCGCAAGGAGACCTACGAGTTCAACCCGGTCACCGAGCAATACGAGCGCGTCGCGGACATGCACGAGAAGCGCTGGTATCCGACCCTGACCGGCCTGTCCGACGGCTCGGTGCTCGCGGTCTCCGGTCTCGACGGCGGCGGCCAGGTCGTCGACGGCTCGCAGAACGAGATCTACGACCCGAAGACCAAGCAGTGGACGGTCCGCAAGGACCTCAACCAGTACTTCCCGACCTACCCGGCCCTGTTCCAGACCGCCCGCGACGGGGTGCTGTTCTACTCCGGCTCCAACGCCGGTTACGGCCCCGCCGACCGCGGCCGCGACCCGGGCCTGTGGAACCTCGCCGACAACAGCTTCACCAAGGTCCCGGGTCTGCGCGACCCGGACGCGATGGAGACGAGCATGTCGGCGTGGGCCGGCCCGGTGCAGAACCAGACCGTCATGGTCGTGGGCGGCGGCGGGGTCGGCGAGTCCTCACGTTCGACCGGCCGGATCGACATCATCAAGCTCAACGGCGCCAACCCGCACTACGAGCCGGGCCCGAGCCTGCCCGAGGGCACCCGTTACCCGAACCTGGTCCAGTTGCCCGACGACACGGTCCTGATCACCAACGGCTCGTCGGACTACCGCGGCCGCTACGACAGCGACAACCACACGGCCCGTATCTACCACCCGGACACCAACACGCTGTCGTACGCCGCCGACCCGCACGTCGGCCGCAACTACCACAGCGCCGCCGTGCTCCTGCCCGACGGACGCGTGCTCACGGTCGGCTCCGACCCGCTGTTCCGCGACAAGAAGAACACCATCACGGGCGAGTTCGAGCAGCGCCTGGAGATCTACACGCCGCCCTATCTCTTCCACGGCGCCCGCCCGTCGATCGGCAACGGCCCGACGGAGCTCAAGGCCGGCCAGGAGGCCACCTACACCACGGCCTCCACCGACATCGCGAGCGCCCGCCTGATCCGCCCGAGCGCCGCCACCCACATGCTCAACACCGAGCAACGCTCGCTGGCGCTGGAGCTGAAGCAGGGCAGCGGCGCGGTCACGGTGACCCTGCCGACGTCGCCGTCGCTGATGCCCCCGGGCCCGTACATGCTCTTCCTCGTCAACAAGGACGGCGTCCCCTCCGAGGCGAAGTGGGTCTCCGTCTCCTGACGCCCTGACGGCCGCGCCGGCGCCTCGAGCGAGTCGCCGGCACGGCCGATGTGGACCGCGACGGCGATCTCATCGCGTTCGGCATCACACAGCCGCGGAAGACGGGCTCGTCGTACCACTGCTGACGTGCGTCGAACACCGCGCCGAGCTGGTCGCGTCGGGGTCTGCACCGGTGGGGGGGGTCAGGAGGAGCGCTGGGCCAGGTCCAGGGCGTAGTCGGCCCACCACTGGCCCGCCGGGGGCTCGCCGGGGCGGCAGGCGCCGTCGGACTCGCCGGGGCGTTTGATCCACAGCAGGGCGTCCACGCGCGGGTCGCCCGTCTGTGTCGTCGGGGGTGTGCCCAGCAGGCGGCCCGGCGGGTTGCACCAGCGCGGCCCGCCGTCCACGTCGCCGTCGCCCGCCACCGGGCCCGCACCGTTGCGGCTGGTGTCGATGACGAAGTGTGGCTTCCTGGCGATGTTGTCGGAGATCTGGCGGCCGTACGCGATGTTGTCGGCCGTCGTGACGAAGTTCGCGACGTTCAGGGAGAAGCCGTCCGCCTTGTCGATGCCGGCGCTCTGCATGGCCCCGGCCAGCTTGCGGACGTCGGTGATCCAGCGCGGGTTGCCGGCGTCGAGATAGACGAACGCGCCGGCGGCCTTGAGGACGGCGACCGCGTCGGCCAGCAGCGAGTACCGCTGCTGACTGTCGCACCCCTCCACCGCGTGGGCGACCGCGTCGGGCTCCAGGATCACGGCCGCCGGGCGGTTGCGGATGCCGGAGGCGAAGGCGCGGATCCAGGATTTGTACTCCTCCGGCGACGCGGCCCCGCCGGAGGAATAGTTGCCGCAGTCGCGGTTCGGGATGTTGTACGCGACCAGGATCGGCAGCTGGCCGGCGGCGCAGTTCAGGACGGCGTCGACGCGCGCGCCGACGGTGCCGGCGCCGTCGCCGACCCACAGCGCGACCGGACGCTCAGAGATCTTGCGCAGCGTTCCGGCGTCGGCGGAGCGCTGCTGGCCCTCCCAGCGGGCCACCTGCAGGGCCGCGGGGCCGTCGGGGTCGACGAAGAACGGGCGGCCGGCCAGCGGGTTGCCCGCGCCCTTGGCGGCGGCCGACGCGGGCGCGCAGGTGCGATAGGCCGCCGCGGCGGTGCTCTCCGGCTCGGGCGGGTCGGCCTGGTCGCACCCGGCCAACACCGTCAGGATGAGGGCGAGCACCACCGAGCCCGCCCACGCTCTGCCACTCGCCTCCGCGTTCGCCACCACGGGAGGGTATCCCAGCGCATCACCTTCGCCGGGTTATCGACATCACGGCGGGTGTCGGCAACCCCTATGTGACTTATGCTCTGTGGCGGTCGCGGAGGGGGACCCTGGGACCGCGAAGACACGCAGCGAGAGGATCCCGTGACGGAAGAATTCGAGATCCCGGTCTTCGGACGGTCCTGGGCTCGGCTGGAGGTCTTCAGCCGGCTCGCCGGGCCGCTGAACCCGCCGCCCGTCGGCCAGGAGTATCGGGTCCGTTACCACCCGCAGCGCAAAGTCGAGGGCCGCCCCCGCGTCGCCGGCTCGATCCTGATCGCGCTGCTCAACATCTGCTTCGAGGTGTTCTTCTGCGTCTGGCTGCTGCAGCCGGCGCACTTCGCGCACACCAACCCCGGGCCGACGGCCAAGGCGGCCGGGATCGCGAACGTGTTCGTCATCGTCACGATCGCGATCGTCGAACTGCTGCGGCTGATCAACGTACTGTCGCTGTCACTGGCCTCGATGACCGCGCGTGACCCGATCCCGGTGACGCCGGACGCGCGGCTGCGGCTGGCGTTCCTGACCACGATCGTGCCGAGCAAGGAGCCGATCTCGGTGGTCCGCGACACGCTGCGGGCCGCCAAGCGCATCCGCCACCGCGGGGTATTCGACATCTGGCTGCTCGACGAGGGCGACGACCCCGACGTGAAGGCGATGTGCGAGGAGCTCGGCATCCGGCATTTCACGCGGAAGGGCATCGAGCGGTACAACCGCCCGAAGGGACCGTTCCGCGCCAAGACCAAGCACGGCAACTACAACGCGTGGGTGGACGCGCACGGCGACGACTACGACGTGCTGCTGGCGGTGGACCCCGACCACGTACCGCTGGCCAACTTCGCCGAACGGATCGTGGGCTACTTCCGCGACCCCGACGTGGCCTACGCGATCGGCCCGCAGTGCTACAAGAACGGCGAGTCCTTCGTGACCCGGGCCGCCGAGTCGCAGCAGTTCCCGTTCCACAGCGTGATCCAGCGGGCGGCGAACCGCTACGGCACCTCGATGCTCGTCGGCACCAACAACGCGATCCGGATCTCGGCGCTGCGCAGCATCGGCGGCCTGAGCGACTCGATCACCGAGGACATGGCGACCGGGCTGATGCTGCACACCACCCGCAACCCGCAGACCGGGCGGCGGTGGAAGTCGGTGTACACCCCGGACGTGCTCTCCGCCGGCGAGGGCCCGTCGAGCTGGAACGACTACTTCAGCCAGCAACGGCGCTGGTCGCGGGGCACGTTCGAGATCCTGCTCAAGACGTACTGGCGGCGCTTCTGGCGGCTCTCCCCCGGCGGGATGCTGCACTACACGCTGATCACCACGTTCTACCCGTCGATGGCGATCGGCTGGCTGCTCGGCATCGTCAACGCGATCCTGTTCCTCGGGCTCGGCGTGAGCGGCATGACCATCTCCCCGCAGCTGTGGTTCGCGCTGTACACGGACGCCACGGCGTTCTCGCTGTGGCTGTACATCAACAACCGGCAGTACAACGTCAGCCCTTACGAGCCCCCGGACTCCCGCGGCTTCAAGGGCATGCTGATGTCGATCATCGCCGCCCCGATCTACGCCGTGCAGCTGCTGAGCACCCTGTTCCGCCGCCCCGCCCGGTTCGTGGTCACGCCGAAGGGCGAGAGCAGCAGCCGTGACGGCCTGCGCACGTTCCGCAACCATCTGGGCTGGCTGGTGCTGATCATCGGGGCGATCGTGGTGTCGTTCGTGCGTGAGTACGCGGCCCCGGCCTCGCTGCTGTGGCCGAGCCTCGCGCTGGTGGTGTGCCTGCTGCCGCTGATCCTGTGGCGACTGGACACGCGCCTGGCGCGCAGCCAGGCCCGGGCGCTGAGCCTGGAGCAGGAGGCGGCCGACAAGCGCCGGCTGCCGGTGCCCCAGGCCGGCACGCCCGACCACGCCGGGGACATCACGATGGAGATCCCGCGGGAGCTGCTCAAGGAGCGCCTCGCGGCCCGCGGCGCCGGCCAGCACGAGGACGTCGGCGCCACGATCATCATGCCGAAGATCCCCGGCGAGCGGCGGGAGCGGGAGCCCGTCCGGCTTCAGGAGACCGGCGCCACGGTGATCATGCCCCGGTTCCCGGCCGAGCCGCAGGACGCCGGCGCGACGGCGATCATTCCGAAGATCAGCGCCGACGTCCCCAGGCAACGCGAGGTGCCGAAGATCGAATACCGCGAGGACTAGGGCAGGGGCGGCAGGACCCGGGAGTTGTCGTACTCCAGGACCTGGGCGATGCGCCGCGAGTGCCGCTCGTTGCCCGAGAACTTCGTGGACAGGAACGTGGTCACCAGGGCGGTGGCCTCGTCCAGCGTGTGCTGGCGCGCGCCGATCGCGACGATGTTGGCGTCGTTGTGCTCGCGGGCGAGCTGGGCGGTCTCGACGTTCCAGGCCAGGGCGGCCCGGACACCGGGAACCTTGTTGGCGGAGATCTGCTCGCCGTTGCCGGAGCCGCCGATCACCACGCCGAGGCTGCCGGGGTCGGCGACCACCCGGGCTGCCGTGTGGAAACAGAAGACCGGGTAGTCGTCGTCGGGGTCGTACTTCGCCGGGCCGACATCCACAACCTCGTAGCCCTGCAGCCCGAGGGCACTGACCAGGTGCACTTTCAGCTCGTAGCCGGCGTGGTCCGATCCAAGGTAGACGCGCATACCCGGCAGTCTGTCAGAGCCTGATCAGCCCCAGACAGGAACCCGCCATCAAGCCGCCGCCGAGCAGCACGAGCCCGAACACCCACCCGGCCGTGGCGCCCGTCTTGAGCCGCAGGATGCGCCTGCGGTCCCAGACGAGCGCGGCCGCGGCGAACGCGCCGATACCGCAGGCGGCGATCATCGCCGCGATGAATAGCTGCATCTGCATGTGCACACCCCAGGCCCATAGTCCAGCGGCCTAGTGTGTATCACGATCGGGTGACTAGAACGAATCGAGCTGCGCCACGACGAGCCCGGCGCGGGCCTTCGGCGTGAACCAGGTGCTCTTGCGCGGCATCTTCCGGCGGGCCAGGTTGACCGCCACGAAGTCCTCGACGGTCACCGGGGCGATGAGCACCGCGAGCTCCGCGCGGCCGGCGTCGACCTCGCCGCGCAGCCACTCGGCGGGGTAGTCGCCGCCGACGTACGTGATCCGCTTGTCCCCCGGCTCCAGGCCGAACGCCTCGGCGAAGAGCCGGCGCTCGACGAGCGCGTGGTCGAGGTTGTCCACGACGTCGCCCTCGTCGACCCGGGGCAGGCGCACCGACCAGGCGCCCTCGCGGGTGTAGAGGTGGACGCGACCGCTGACGGCCGGCACACCGGCCGGGGCGGAGAGGGGCTCGAGGTCGAGGCCCTCGAGCGGTTCGGGGAGGTCGGCGACCAGTCGGTTGTACGGCTGGATCGCCACCGACTCCGGGGTCGTCACGACCGCGAGGAAGCGCTCGTAGCCGGCGGTCTGGGCGGCGAGGCTGCGGTGGTTGCCGTCGGCGACCACCAGCTCGCCGCCGCCCGCGAGGGCCAGGAGCCGGTCGCGGGTCGTCCCGGCGCCGACGGCCCAGATCTCGTGGGCGCGGCCGGCCGGGTCGACGTCGGTGACGGCCGGCAGCCCGGCGTCGGCGATCGCCTGGGCGAGCGCGGCGTGCAGGGCTTCGCCGTGGGCGGTCTGCAGCAGCAGGACCGGCGAGAGCAGGTGCCGGGTCGCCTCGGCCAGCGCCACCCGCTCGCGGACCTTCTCGATGAAGACGTCCTCGTTGCGGATCACGGCACCCGGCTCGTCGGCGCTCGTGGAGATCTGGTCGGTGGCGACCATGCACCACAGGCCGTAGGCGCGGGCGCCGTCAGGGGCGGTGATGCGGTACAGCACCACCACGTCGGACGCGGAGGCGTACTTGCCGTCGTCCTTCGCCGCGCGCAGCCGCTCGACGGCGTCGGGCAGGCAGTCGAGGAACGGGCGGCCGACGCTCTCCGGCGCCCGGTGCGGCATCTCCACGGCCAGGGCGCTGCTGGGGTTGGCGGCGATGATCGCGGTGATCTCCGCGTCGTCGGCGAACTCGTCGTAGTTCTGCGCGCCGGTCCCTCCGGTGGAGAGCCAGGCGTGGGCGATCGGGTACGCAACCGTCATACCCGAAACGCTATAGGTCAGGCAGAACGCGCCACGGCACGGGGGTTTGCCCGTCCCGAAGTGCGGCGGCGGGCACCGCGCACGATCGAGCCGGCGCAGACAGTGTCACTGGCCGGCCCACACCCCACCGTGTCACTGGCCGGCCCACACCCCACCGTGTCACTGGCCGGCCCACACCGCACCGTGTCACTGGCCGGCCCACACCGCACCGTAACGGGCGGCGCCAGCAACGCACTGATGTCGTCGGGCAGCTCGGGCAGCTCGTCCTTCCAGGAGTTGTCCTGGACGGTCCAGCGGGTGTCAGACATGATCTCGGCCTTCTGCAGTGTGTGTGTCGTCACAGGATGCAACGGCACCCGTTTGTGCCGGTGACGCACCGGCTGTGCGATTCCAGAGAACAGCACGCAACGCAGCCGGCGACGGTTTTGTCACCAGCTCGGCACAAAGACGGGACTTCAGGAGAAGGCGGGGGTCGTACGAGTGAGGAGCTTGACGATCCGAAGGGCCATCCCCCGTGGCTGGCGGCGGCGCAGCTCCACCATGTCGGCCAGCGCATGAATGATCTTCAGCCCGCGGCCGGACTCGGCGTCGAACGCGACGTCCTTCGGGGCCGCGCTGTCCAGGCCCACTCCCTCGTCGACCACGTCGATGATGCAGCGGTCCTCGTGGATGGTGACCGTGACCTCGTAGTCGGCGCCGCTCTCGGCGTGCTGCACGGCGTTGGCGCACGCCTCGCCGACGGCCAGGCCGATGTCCTCGCGGCAGTCGGTGGTCACCGAGAAGACCGCGAGTGCGGCGTCGAGCACCCGGCGGGTCAGCGGCACCGTGGTGCGATCGCGCGGCAGGGAGAGCGAAAGCCGAACTTCCATCCCCACGGTTGGCTCCCTTCGCGCGCCCCGGTTACCCGGTAGGGATTCCCCGCGTGCGAGGGGAGGAAACTCGCAGCCGGGTGCCTAGGCTGGCGTCCGCACGGGGTCCGGCGCGGCCGCGGCCCGCACCCGCCGGGTGACCACCCGTTCGGCCACGAACGACAGGAACGGCACGGTGCCGGCGAGCAGCACGAGCACCGTGAAGCCGAGCTTCCAGCGGGCCCGGCGCGCCAGGTCGGCGGCGAGCACCAGGTAGACCATGTACAGGAAGCCGTGCGCCGGGCCGACCAGCGCGACGATCGTGTCGTCGTCGGTGGTGTACTTCAGCACCGTGCCGACCGTGAGCACGATCAGCAGCACGCCGACGATCCAGGCCACGACCCGGTAGCGGGTCAGAGCGGGGTTCAAGTTCATCTGCCTCATCCAGGAAAGTCGCTCGGACGGCGGTCAGGGTTGGCGGCGAGCCAGGCGAGCATCCGGTTGTACTGCGCCAGCTCCGGATCGCCCTCGTCGTCCACGGCCGCGGGCGCCGGCGGCATCCGGCGCAACGGCGGGCGCAGGGACGCCGGCGCGGGCCTCGGCGCGCTCACCCCGCGGGCGTCGCGGATCGCGCGCACCCAGAGGAAGACGACGAAGAGCGCGAAGAGCGGCCATTGGACCGTGTACGCCCAGCTGAGCATGTTTCCGGCGGTGGCGCGCTGATACTGCCAGCGCCCGGCGAACAGGCAGACCGCCACCCCGGCGAGCGCCAGGGCGTGGCCAAGCACCCACCGGGGTGTGAAGAACCGCCGCACAAGTAGGCAGGCTACTCTTCGCCGGGCTCAGTCGAAGACCGGCCCCACGTCCCGCGTGCGCTTGATCTCGTAGAAGCCGGGTGTGCCGGCGACCAGCAGGGTGCCGTCCCACAGCCGGCCGGCCGCCTCGCCGCGCGGGCAGGGGGTGACGACGGGGCCGAAGAACGCGATGAGGTTGCCGTCCGAGCCGGGGACGTGGATGACGGGCGTGCCGACGTCCATGCCGACCGGGTTCATGCCGGCGAAGTGGCTCTCGCGCAGCTTGTCGTCGAGCTCGGTCGATTCCGCGTACTCGGCGAGGTCGGCGGGCAGGCCCGCCTCGGCGAGCGCGGCGCGGTACAGCTCGTCGCCGAGCTCCTGCTTCTCGTGGTGAATGCGGGTGCCGAGCGCGGTATAAAGCGGGCGAAGTACATCATTGCCGAACTTCTGCTCGGCGGCGATCGCGACCCGGACCGGCGCCCAACCCTTTGTCAGACCCTCCTTGTATCGCTCCGGAAGGTCGTCGCGGCCCTCGTTGAGAATCGAGAGGCTCATCACGTGGAACCGCACGTGAACGGGGCGGACCTGCTCCACCTCCAGCAGCCAGCGGGAAGTGATCCAGGCCCACGGGCAGCGCGGGTCGAACCACATGTCGGCGATGACGCGGTCTTCGGCCATGACGGTGACCACCTCACTAGTGAAAGAGTCGGAAACCCGCTCCGATCCTTACGCAGGGTCCTCGGGACGCACCACTTCACGCCTTGGTGACCTGAGCCACTCCCCCAGTGTCCTCCGCGAGCATGGAACACTCGGGGTGACGCCGTCGACGGGGACGGCCACAGCGAAACGACAGGAGACGACACGTGGCCGGTGTACGCAACCTACGCCAGGTCGAAGCGGTCGAGCGGGCCCGCCTGCTCGCCGTCACGGCGTATGACATCAGCCTCGACCTGACCGACGGCGCCGGAAATCCGGGGGAAGGCACGTTCCGCTCGACCACCGAGGTCCGGTTCACCTGCCGGGAGCCGGGCGCGGGCACCTTCATCGAGCTCGCCGCGGTGACCCTGCACGGCGCCACGCTCAACGGCGAGCCCGTCGACGCCGCCGGCTGGTCCACCGAGCGCGGCCTGACCCTGTCCGGGCTGCGGGCCGAGAACGTCCTCGTCGTGGACGCCGACTTCGCGTACTCGACGACCGGCCAGGGCCTGCACCGCAGCGTCGACCCGGTGGACAAGGAGGTGTACCTCTACAGCCAGTTCGAGACCGCCGACGCGCAGCGGGCCTTCGCCTGCTTCGACCAGCCGGACCTCAAGGCCGAGTTCACCTTCCGCGTCACAGCGCCGGCGCACTGGAAGGTCATCTCCAACATGCCGCTCGCGCGGCAGGAGGGCCTCGTGCGGCACTTCGTCAAGACGCCGCGGATGAGCACCTACATCACCGCCGTGTGCGCCGGGCCGTACCACGAGGTCCGCGAGACCCACGACGGCATCGACCTGGGGGTGTTCTGCCGGCAGTCGATGAAGCAGTATCTCGACGCCGACGACATCAACCTCGTCACCAAGCAGGGCTTCGACTTCTTCCACGCCGAGTTCGGCATCCGCTACCCGCTGCCGAAGTACGACCAGGTCTACTCCCCGGAGTTCAACGCCGGCGCCATGGAGAACTTCGGTTGCGTGGTCCACGCCGAGCAGCACTACATCTTCCGCTCGCCGGTCACCGACTTCGAGTACGAGCAGCGCGCCAACACGATCCTGCACGAGCTCGCCCACATGTGGTTCGGCGACCTGGTCACCATGCGCTGGTGGGACGACCTGTGGCTCAACGAGTCGTTCGCGGAGTGGGCCAGCCACTGGTGCAACACGCACGCGACCCGGTTCACCGACGCCTGGACGACGTTCCTGTCCGTGCGCAAGAACTGGGGCTACCGGCAGGACCAGCTCTCCTCGACCCACCCGGTCTACACCGAGATGCCCGACGTCGAGGCGGTCGAGGTCAACTTCGACGGGATCACGTATGCCAAGGGTGCCAGCGTCATCAAGCAGCTGGTCGCATACGTGGGCATCGACGCGTTCCGTAGCGGCCTGCGGGCGTACTTCCAGCAGAACCAGTGGGGCAACGCCACCTTCGACGACCTGCTGACCGCGCTGGAGACCGCCAGCGGCAAGGAGCTGCGCAAGTTCGCCGCCCAGTGGCTGGAGACGGCCCAGGTCAACACCCTGCGCCCCGAGCTCACGATCGCCGGCGACGGCACCTACGAGCGTGTGGTGGTCCACCAGGAGGCGCCGGCGGCCTACCCGACTCTGCGCACCCACCGCATCGGCATCGGCCTCTACGACCTGGTCGACGGCGCGCTCGTGCGCCGCGACCTCGTCGAGGCGGACGTGGACGGCGAGCGCTCGGAGATCGCCGCGCTGGCCGGCGTCCGGGCCGCCGACGTGCTGCTGCTCAACGACGACGACCTGACCTACGCCAAGCTGCGCCTCGACCCGCGCTCCATGGCCACGGTGGTCGACCACATCGACGGGCTGGACAACTCGCTGGCCCGGGCTCTGGTGTGGTCCGCCTCGTGGGACATGGTCCGCGACGCCGAGCTGGCCACGCGCGACTACGTCCGGCTCATCGCGACCGGCCTGCCCGCCGAGCGCGACATCAACCTGGTCACCGCCACCATGCGCCAGGCCCAGTCGGCGCTGGTCTTCTACGCCGACCCGGCGTGGGCGCCGCAGGGCTGGGCCCAGCTGGCCGAGACCGCCCGTGGCGCGCTGCGCTCGGCCGAGCCCGGCAGCGGCTTCCAGCTCGCCTGGGCCCGCTCGTTCGCGGCGGCCGCCCGCACCGAGTCCGACCTGGCGGTGCTGGCGGGCTGGCTGCGCGGCGAGGACGTGCCACCGGGCCTGACGATCCAGGCCGACCTGCGCTGGGGCATCCTGCACGCGCTCATCGCCAACGGCGCCGCGGACCCGGCCGAGATCGAGAGCGAGCTCGACCGCGACCGCACGGCCAGCGGCGAACGCCAGGCAACGCTGGCCCGCGCCCTGGTCCCGACCCCGCAGACAAAGGCCGAGACGTGGCGCCGCCTGGTCGAGGACCACGCGCTGCCAAACTGGGTGCAGCGCGCGATGCTGCAGGGCTTCCAGCACTCGGTGCAGACAAAGCTCACGGCGCCCTACGTGCCGGCCTACTTCGACGCCCTGCTGCCGGTGTGGGAGAGCCGCGACAGCGAGCCGGCGGCCGAGTTCGTGGAGATGGCCTACCCGGCCTACCAGGTCAGCGAGGAGACGGTGGCGCGAACCGAGGCCTGGCTGGCCACACCGGACAAGCCGGCCCCGCTGCGCCGCCTGGTCGGCGAGGGCCGCGACGGCATCGTGCGAGCCCTCAAAGCCCGGGCAAAGGACGCCTCAGCCTCCTGAGCGCCCTCCCACGAACCCAATCGGGCCGCCCGGACTTCCCCGGGCGGCCCGCACGCTTTTCCCGGCCGGCCAACACAATTTCCCTGGGCCGCCCACCACCCGCCACCCGCCCCACCGCCAGCCAGCCGCACCGCCGCCAGCCAGCCGCACCACCGCCAGCCAGCCGCACCACCGCCAGCCAGCCGCACCACCCGCTGAGGCCGCCACCGGCCACGCCGCCCACCGCCCCAAGCCGCGCGGCCCGCCGCCCACGCCTCCTCCGCACCACCCCAGCCCACCCGCCGAGCGCCCTGCCAGCCGCGCCACCTACCAACCGCGCCGCCCGCCGAGGCCGCCGTCAGCCGCGCCGGCTGTGCCCTCGGCGGTCCGGCGATCGTGACACCCCGGCGGACGCGGGCATCCGGCTCGATCGCGGCGCCCAGCAGCACTGGACGACGATTCCGACCCGACGTCCGTCCGCACCCGAGCCCGCGACCGTTCGTGCTCGAGCCGGCGAACAGCCCCGACGCGCGACCGCTGGAAGGCGGCAGGACCGAGGAACAGGCGTGGCAGGACCGAGGGAAGCGGAACGGCGCGCGGCCCTGAGTGGGTCGCGCGCCGTTTTCGCGAGGGTCATGTGGACTCGGACTCCGGCGGCGGGCACTCCGTTTTATCCACCGTACCCGATGCCGCCAAATCCGATCTTCGCCCGACTCCGCAGGGTGACTCGGCGTTGCGTTCAGTGGCGACCGGCGTGGTCCGCCAGCTGGGCCAGGGCCGAGACCAGGCCGCCGGCCAGGTCGCCGCCGCCGAAGCTGGCCGCCATCGACAGCGCGGCCAGCTTGGCGGCGCGGTCGGGCAGGCGGCGGCGGGCCTCGCCGCCGGTGACGATCTCCAGGACGCGCTGGTTCGGGGAGAGCGCGATGAGCACGGAGTGCGGCGGGTCGGCCAGCTGGCCGTGCAGCTTCTCCGAGTAGGCGCGCACCGGCTCCTCGAGCTCGCCGACGTAGATGCTGAACGTCAGGCCGGTCGAGGAGTCGGCCAGGCGCAGCGCCTCGTCCAGGCGCAGCAGCTGGCGCGTGGTGAACGGGCCGTTGAGGACGTCGGGCTGGCCGCCGAGGCCAGCGGGGCTACCACCGGTCACTTGCGCCTCCGATCACGTGCGGCTGGGCCTTGTCGCCGGACCACTCGGTCGCGGAGGAGGCATCGTCGCCTGCGGTCAGTTCCGCCCGCCGCGCGCCGGTGAGCTCGCGGGCGTGGGCCGCCTTCGTCAGCTGCTCGGGCGCGGAGAGAAACCAGACGGGCGTGAACTCGAACGGCCGTCCGGGCCGGTAGCGCCGGCTACGGCGGGAACCTCCCGCGTAGACGGCGCCCGAGATGAGCAGGATGACCGCGAGCGGAATCCCGGCGAAGATCAGCGTCGTCTCGATGATGGACAAGCTCAACGCCCCCAGGCGTCAAAGGGACTAAAAGACCGGCTTCACGTTAGCGGGCGGGTATGACCAGCCGGTTGCCGGGGGTGTCCGACCGAATCCCGCTGCCGTGAAGACCTACCGCCCACGGACATGGACCTCACGCGCCAGTATGCCGAAGCCCTCGACGAGCACGAGCCGATCGGACATTTCCCCGCGTACTTCCATATTCCGGACGGACACCCAGTGTACTTCGACGGCAACTCGCCCGGGCGGCTGCCCGACGCGATCGACCGCGAATGGGGTCACGAGACAGTGCGGACCGGCGCCGCGTGCCGCGCCGGCGTAGTGGCGATCACCACTGCCACGCAGCGGGGTGGGCGCCCTCACACAGCCACTCAGGCGCCTGACCTGAGCCGTCAGGCCGCGCGGGGCAGGCTGTCGGTCGGCAGGTCCAGCCAGTCGGCCCAGCGCGGGTCCGGCGTGCGGTGGCCGAGCACCCGCCAGGCCACACCCTTGGGCGCAATAGGGGCGGCATGCAAACGCCAGCCGAGTTCGGCTGGCGTTTTGTCACCCTTGGTGTGGTTGCATTTGGCGCACGCGGCGACGACGTTCTCCCAGGCGTGCCGCCCGCCCCGGCTGCGTGGCATCACGTGGTCGATGGTCTCGGCCGGGCCGCGGCAGTAGGCGCAACGCCATCCGTCGCGGGCGAATATGCCGCGTCGGGAGAGGCCTATGTGCGTTCGGTACGGCACCCGCACGTAGCGGGTGAGCCGGACCACGGACGGCACCGGCAGCTCGTTCATCGCACTGTGGAGGATCCCGTCACCGTCGGCGACGCACACGGCCTTCGACGTCAGGACCAGGATGGTGGCACGTCTGACAGACACGACACACAGCGGCTCATAGGTGGCATTCAGCACCAGCGCACCCGATACTCGTGCGGGTCGTATGTCAGGCATCGCCGTCCCCCTAAGTGCGTTAAGGAAGTCTCCCTGGAAATGGCCACGTGACGTCTGCTTGCGGGCCCACCGGCGGTGGCCCGTGGGCTAATCGTCCCTGATAGATCCTCGGATTGCACGTACTATTTGCGGCCGGCGGGTGAACCTTCACCCGCGCCCCCTACTGTTTGTGCGGACTTCCCCCCGTTCGCCCCGGTTTGCCGCTAGGAGCCCTGTGATCAGCCCCATCGCGTTGCCGTTGAAGGAGACGCCCGGCGCCGAGCCGAGCTGCGCCGACAAATCCGGCCTCTGCGAACTCATCTTCGACCAGACCAAGAACAAGTGGCTGGCCGAGAGCAGCTATTGGGTGCTGGTCAAGCCGCTGACGATCCTCGTGATCATCATCGTGGCGCTGATCATCCGGGCGATCATCCACCGGGCCGTCGACCGGCTCATCAAGCATACGGTCACCGACAACGAGGCCGGCGGCTCGATCCTGCGGCCGTTGCGCAAGCGGCTGCCCACGTTCACGGCGCCCTCGGAGCGGCGCGGCCAGCGCGCCCGGGCACTCGGCTCGGTGCTGCGCAGCATCACCTCCGCGGTGGTGTTCTCGATCGCCACGATGCTGGTGCTGGGCGAGATCGGGATCAACCTCGGGCCGCTGCTGGCCAGCGCCGGCATCGCGGGCCTGGCGATCGGCTTCGGCGCGCAGAACCTGGTCAAGGACTTCATCGCCGGCCTGTTCATGCTGCTGGAGGACCAGTACGGCGTGGGCGACATGGTCGACGTCGGCGAGACCAGCGGCACGGTCGAGGCGGTCGGGCTGCGGATCACCACGATCCGCGACGGCGCCGGTGTGGTGTGGTACGTGCGCAACGGCGAGATCGTCCGGGTCGGCAACAAGAGCCAGGGCTGGGCCGTGGTCAACATCGACGTCCCGGTCGGGTTCGTCGCCATCGACCAGGCCACCGCGGTGCTGCAGGAGGCCGCCCAGGCGTTCGCCGAGGACCCGGACTTCGCCGACGACTTCATGGACCCGCCGAAGGTGCTCGGCGTCGAGCAGCTCACCGCCGACGGCGCGGTGCTGCGCACGACCGTGAAGACCTCGAACGAAGCGCAGTGGCGGGTCGGGCGCGAGCTGCGCCGCCGGCTGTCCGAGGGGCTGGAGCGGGCCGGGATCGCGGCGCAGCTCACCGCGGCGCGCATGTACATCCGGCCGGGCAATGCCGACGGCGATACCACCGGCGCCCCGACGGCGCCCGGCGGCGCGGCCTGATCGATTCCGATCGACTTCCGTCGGAGTGTGCGGCCATATGGCCGCCACTACACCAAACGGTGACGTTTGTCTGATCTCGCGGGCATGTGTGATCAACCCGAAGGGTAGGGTCGCGCGTCGGGTGGTCAGTCAGTTATCGTCCGTTCGTTCAGGTGCATCGCTGCACAGTGTCCCGGAAAACCGCCGTTTACCCCTTTACATGGCGGAATGACCGGTTCGGCCGCGCCCGCGAACGTTTGACGCCGCTGTCGTGACCGAGGGAAGGGGGCTCCGCCGGTGTCGGATACCGACGAGTCCGCCACGCGCCCTGCCACCGTCCGCGAGACGCTCGCCAACCGTGAGTTCGCGGCGCTGTTCGCCGCCCAGGCGCAGTCCAACCTCGGCGACAACGTGGCCCGGGCGGCCGTGATCGCGCTGGTGTACAACCAGACCAACTCCCCGGTCCTGTCGGCGGCCGCCTTCGCGATCAGCTACCTGCCCTGGCTCGGCGCCGGCGCGCTGCTGTCGGCGTGGGCGGAGCGGCACCCGTATCGCCGCACCATGATCGGCTGCGACCTGCTCCGCGCCGGCCTCATGTTCGTGCTGGCCGCGTTCCCGGGGCTGCCCACCGGCCTGCTCATCCTGCTGCTGTTCGGCAACGCGCTGCTGAGCCCGCCGTTCGACGCCTCCCGCTCGGCGCTGCTGCCGCGGCTGCTGCAGGGCGAGAAGTACGTCACCGCCATCACCCTGAGCCGCACCACCGGCCAGATCGCGCTGATCGGCGGCTACGCTCTCGGCGCCGTCCTGGTCGCCTTCGACGGCTCGGTCGCGCTGCTGCTCAACGGCGTGACGTTCGCGATCTCCGCGCTGCTGATCGCCCTGGTGGTCAAGGAGCGCGAGCCGAGCCTGAAGGTCGAGGAGCGCACCAACCTGCTGCGCGAGGCCGCCGACGGCTACCGCGTCGTGTTCAGCTCGGCCGTGATGCGCGCGATCGCGCTCGTCGTCTTCACCGGCGTCTGCTTCGGCGTGGTCCCCGAGGGCCTGGCCGCGGCCTGGGCCGCCCACCTGTCGGGCGGCCCGGACGCCTTCGCCTTCGGTGTCATCATGACCGCCGCCGCGGCCGGCTTCGTGCTCGGCAGCGCGCTGGTCACCTGGTGGCTGCGCCCGCAGCGGCGGGTGGCGCTGATCCGGCCGATGGCGGTGATCACACCGCTGTCGCTGGTCCCGGCGCTGCTCGACCCGGGCCTGCCGGTCGTCGTGGTGATGACGGTGTTCGCCGGCGCGTCCCTGGCGATCACGCTCCCGGCCGGCAACGGGCTCTTCGTGCAGGTGCTCCCGCCGGCGTACCGGGCCCGCGCCTTCGGTGTGATGCAGAGCGGCGTGCACCTGCTGCAGGGCGGCGCGATCCTGTTCACCGGCTGGCTGGCGACCAACTTCCCGCTGCCGGACGTCGTGGGGTATTTCGGCATCGCCGGCCTCGGCGCGACGGTACTGATCATCGCCTCGTGGCCGTCGAAGGCGACGATCGCCGACGCCGTGGCGGCCAACAAGGTCCAGGTCGCGGCCGAGCAGCACGCCGCCGAGCGCGGCGGCCGCGTCGACGACATCGGCGAGGTCACCATCGACCTGGGCCGCGCACCGCTACCCCCGCGCCGGCGCCCGTCGCCGGGTCCGTCGGCCCGGCGCGAGCCGCCGATGCCGGACCCGGCCGAGCGCACCGTCGACCTCAGCGAGCGCACCGCGGAGCTCGGTGGCCTCCCGCCCGCTCCCCCGTCACAGCCGGCGCGGCATAGTTGATGGCGTGACGTCCCCCAACTTCTACGAGCTCGTCGGCGGCGAGCCGACGTTTCGCAAGCTCGTCGACGAGTTCTACGCCGGCGTGGCCGAGGACCCGATCCTGCGCCCGCTCTACCCGGAGGAGGATCTCGGCCCGGCCAACGAACGGTTCCGGCTCTTCCTGATGCAGTACTGGGGCGGCCCGACCACCTACTCGCAGAACCGCGGCCACCCGCGCCTGCGGATGCGCCACGCGCCCTTCCGGATCGCCTCGGCCGAGCGTGACGCCTGGCTGCGGCAGATGCGCCGGGCGGTCGACGCGATCGAGCTGGCCCCGGAGCACGAGGCGGTGCTCTGGGACTATCTGGAGCGAGCCGCCCACTTTATGGTCAACGCCGACGACCCGGAAGAATCGGACTCTCCGACCATTCCGGTGCTTTAACGGGCGTAGCGTTTCCTTTCGTCACGTTTTCCCGTTGGGTGTCTGTGTGCCGCCGTGTCCGACGACACGCTCCGGCACGTCCTGCCGCTTCAGGAAGACGACCAAGGAGACGCCTGCATGCGCCGAAGCATGATCGCCGCGGCCGCGGCCACACTAGCCGCGATCGCGGTCGCCATCCCCGCCTCCGCCGCGCTGAACCAGCCCGCCCAGGTGTCCACCGACCCGGCCGACTTCACGCCGAACGTCCTCGACGGCGAGGTCCGCGCGTTCGCGGTGGTCGGTGACGCCGTGGTGGTCGGCGGGGACTTCACGACGGTCGCCGACGCCAAGCGCAAGGTGCGGTACAACCGCCGCAATCTCTTCGCGTACCGCGCGGCGACCGGCGAGATCCTGCCGTTCGCGCCGCAGCCCGACGCGCCCGTGCTCACGCTGGCCACCGGCCCGAACAACACCGTCTACGCGGGCGGGGCGTTCCAGAAGATCGCCGGCGGGTCGCAGCGCGGCCTGGCTCAGCTCAGCCTCGCCGACGGCGCCCGGGTGTCGGCGTTCACCGCCGCCATCAACTGGGGCGACACGCGCAGCATCATCGCGCAGGGGCCGTACCTCTACGCCGCCGGCTCGTTCAGCCGGATCGGCTCCACGAACCGCGTCGGCCTGGCCCGCCTCGACGCGACCACGGGCGCCGTGGACCCCGCCTTCGACCTCAAGCTGGCCGCACCGCACCTGACCCGGGTCAAGCTCGAGGACCTGGCCCTGACCCCGGACGGCACCAGGCTCGCCGCGGTCGGGGCGGTGGAGCAGGCGGCCGGCCAGTGGCGGGCCCAGGTCGTCATGGTCGACATGCCGGCCGGCGGGGCGGTGCGGCTCGCGGACTGGTACACCGACGCGTACGCCCACCAGTGCCGATCGGGCTTCGAGACGTACCTGCGCGGGATCGACTTCGACCCGACGGGGACGTACGCCACGATCGTCGCCACCGGCCGCAAGTGGGGCGACGACCTGATGTGCGACACGGCGGCCCGCTTCGACCTGCGCGGCACCGGCATGCACCGCCCGCTGTGGGTCAACTGGACCGGCGGGGACTCGCTGTACTCGGTGGCGGACACCGGCGCGGCCGTCTACGTCGGCGGGCACCAGCGCTGGATGGACAACCCGCAGGGCCGGGAGACGGCCGGGCCTGGCGCGGTGTCCCGGCCGGGCATCGCCGCGATCGACCCGCGGACGGGCAAGGCGACGGCGTGGAACCCGAAGCGGCAGCCGCGCGGCGTCGGCGCCCGGGCGCTGCTGGCGACCCCGCAGGGGCTGCTGGTGGGCTCGGACACGGAGCGGATCGGCGGGGAGTACCACGCCCGCCTGGCCCTGCTGCCGATGTCCTGAGCTTCGCGGCAACGCGAAAGGCCCCCGTCGTCGACGGGGGCCTTTCTCATGGGGTGACCGATGGGATTTGAACCCACGACACCCGGGACCACAACCCGGTGCTCTGCCAACTGAGCTACGGCCACCATGAACTCGCCCGCTAATAGTAGGGCATGGACGACGGGATTCGTCGACAGGGTTATGACGCGTTCGTGTCGCCTTCCCGGCTCAACTCCGCCGCGATCGCCTTGGCGGTGTCGACGTCGGGGCCGGGCAGCGGCACGAAGAGGGTGCGGCGGTAGTACTCCAGCTCACGGATGCTCTCCCGGATGTCGGCGAGGGCACGGTGGGCGAGGCCCTTGGCGGGCTGGCCGAAGTACACCCGCGGGTACCAGCGCCGGCACAGCTCCTTGATCGAGGAGACGTCGATCATCCGGTAGTGCAGGTGGTGGTCGAGGCGCGGCATGTCCCGGGCGAGGAAGCCGCGGTCCGTCGCGATCGAGTTGCCGCACAGCGGGGCGGTGCGCGGGTCGCGGACGTGCTCGGTGATGTAGGTCATGATCATGTCTTCGGCCTCGGCGACCGTGACCGTGGACGCGCGGACCGCCTCGGTGAGGCCCGACTTGCCGTGCATCTCGCGCACGACCTCGAGCATCCCGTCCAGCGCCGCGTCATCGGCGTGGATCACCACGTCGATGCCCTCGCCGAGCACGTTGAGATCCGGGTCGGTCACCAGCGCCGCGACTTCGATCAGCGCATCCTTCCCCAGATCGAGACCCGTCATCTCACAGTCGATCCAGACCAAAAGATCACCCACACCGGACAGCCTAGTGTTCATCTGGCCGACTTCTCACTCCTCGGTGCGGGCAACCGCCCATAGTGCGCGATGTCGTTACCAACGCGGGCCCTCAATGTGGCCTAGCTCACCGCCACATCCGGACTTTTCGCTCATTTCTTACTCAGCGCGCGGCGCTGCCGGTACCGGCGGTGTCGCGGACCTTACCCTCGTCGCCGAGCGAAACCGCGCCGGCCGGCGCCGTCTCGTCGCCCAGGGTCAGCGGGGCCCAGGTGAACTGCAGCTCGATCGCCGGCATGGCGGGCAGCGGCGGCAGGTCGATGGGGCCCCGGCCGTCGAGCTCGACGTCCTCGGGCGCGGGGCGGTCCAGCTCGCTCTCGGTGAGCAGCACCGGATCCTTGCCGGCCGGGTCGGCGCCGCCCTCGGCGGCCACCTCGGCGTCCGCCGCGGCCAGGACGTGCGCCAGGGTCGCCATGATGCGCTCGTTCACCTCGGGCTCCTCGGCGGACTCCGCCGCGGCCTCGGCAACGATGACCGGCTCGTCGGCGTCCTCGGCCTTGGGCTCCGGCTCGTCGCGGGTCTCGGAGGTAGGCTGCGACGGGACGACCGGGAGCGGCTCGGGGGTCGGCTCGAGGTCCGGCTCCGACCGGACGAGGGCCTCCTGGCGCGGCTGGGGCCAGGCGAGCGTGAGCAGGGCCAGGAAGAACAGGGCCGCGCCGAGCATGAGCAGGCCGCCGGTGGTGGGGCCGAGCCAGGCCGGGGCCAGGCGGGCGGTGATGGCGGCGTCGATTCCGGCGGTACCGTCGGCGCGCATCACCACCAGCGCCAGGTGCTTGCCGCGCAGGGCCGACGGGGACCAGGTCAGCTCGGCGGCGCCCGCCTTCTGCTCGCTGCGGGCGATCCAGAACTGCTGCTTGCCCGGCGCCTTGTCGGCCTGGCCCTGACCCTGGTCCTGACCCTGTGTCTGGTTCTGCGCCTGACCCTGGTCCTGCGCCTGGTTCTGCTCCTGCGGGACGCCGCCGGCCTGAGCGTTCGGGTCGGTCGCGGTGATGGCCCTGGCCGCGGGCTCGGCGATCAGCTCGACCGGCAGCGGGCCGCGGGCGAGGCGGACGCGGTTGAGGCGGATGCGGTCGTGGCCGACGAGGTACCGGTCGACGTCGGCGGCGGGCGCCAGGCCGATGAAGAGTGGGCCGCCGGAGCCGACCGCCGACAGGCTGAGCGTGGTCTGCCCACCCCGCGCGAACGGCGCGTCGGCCCGCAGCAGCGCGTCGACGTCGGGCACGACCACGGCCGTGCCGCTGGCACGGACCGGCTCCAGCCGTGCCGTGAACGTGTCGTCGGCCGCGCGATGCTCCATGGCCATCAGCAGCCCGCCACCGGCGAGCGCCAACGGCACCGCGATGAGCAGCAGCAGCGCGCCGACACCCGCCCGAACCAGACGCACGACCATGGCAGCGGCCCCTCTTCCCCCGGCGTTACGGGCCCGACATTACCGGCAAATAACTCCAGAAATGCCGGAATCTGCCGGAAAACGCGGAAATGGGGTCATTTACGACTTGACGGGCACCTGCACCGTCACCGTGGCCTGGTTCAGTTCGTCGACGCGCGCCGTGAACTTGAACTCCCACGTGCCGGGCGCGGTCAGCGAGATCTGCCCGATCGCATGGTCGTCACTGATCGCGAGCATGGGGACAGTGAGCGGCTCGATGCCCTTGGCGGGCAGCGCGGCGGTCGCCTTCCACTCCACGACGGTCTGCGGGCCGGAACCGTCGGGCTTCACGGCGTACAGGTGAATCGAGTTCTGCCCCACGGTCGCCGGCGAGATGTCGACCTGCAGCTTGAGCAGGCTGGTGGACACGACGGTGTCGAAGGGCCCGGGCGGCACGTCGCTCTGCCCGCCCCGCGCGGGGCTGGTCTGCACGAGCACCGAGGTGAGCGCGAGCACCACGACCGCGACGGCGACCTCGAGGATGACCGCCGTGCGCAGCCGCCTCCGGTCCCGCACGTCGATCTCGGCCGCCACGACTGCCACCGTCTCCGGCTCCTCGTCCTCCTCGTATTCGTCCGCATCGTCTTCGAGGGCCTCTTCGCTCGCCATCCGCGTGGTCGCCCCGTTGCCGCGGCCGGCGACCCGCAAGGCCGTCACCGTTGCGCCGCGAGCTTCCGATGATTCCGACATTTCCGAAATATCGGTAAGGGTGGCCGGAGCCGGGGTGAAGCGACGGCTGGTGAGGCTGCGGGAGTACGCGGCGACGGCCACCACGACGGCGAGCAAGGCGACCTTGGCGATGACGATCTGGCCGTACAGCGTGCCGGTGAGCGCGTCGATGGTCCCGATCTCCACGAGCGCCTGCGCGGTGCCGGCCAGGACCAGGACCGTGATCGCGAAGAGCGCCCAGCCCGACCACACGGGAACGATCGCCGTGAGCTCGCGGGTGTTGGCGCGGCGCAGCAGGAAGCCGAACAGCATGACCAGGCCGCCCAGCCAGATCGACATGGCCGCGAGGTGGGCGGCGTCGGCGACGACCGTGAGGGTCGGCACCGGCGAGGCGCTCGGATGCCCGGAGATCGGCCAGGTCGCCAGCCCGACGACGCCCAGGATGACCAGCAGGGTCTGGTCCGCCTTGCCGGCACGGCCGGCGATGACCGGGCGCAGCAGGACGGCGGCGGCGATGACGACGCCGAGCCGGACCAGGTGCGCCGCGCCGAACGTGGTGCCCAGGACCTCGCGGATGGCGGCGCCACTGACGTCGAACAGTGTCGTGCCGGCGGTGTAGGGGACCTGGACGTACAACTCCAGCAGCGTGCTCAGCGCGAGCAGTCCGGCGCCGGTCAGCGCGACCCGGCCGGGGTCACGCGCGGAGAGCCGGCGGGGCCAGAGCGCGAACAGGATCAGCGCCGGGCCGACCAGCAGCACGAGCCCGGCGAAGCCAAGGAAGCGCGCGACGGACATCGCGTTCTTGACCACGCCGTCGGTCTGGGCCGAGGAGCCGGCGTCGTCGGCGGGCGGGGTGGCGCTGGGCTGGCCGTAGGAGAAGCTGTACCCGCCGGAGACCGGGTGACTGTCGGCGGAGATGACCCGGTAGCTGACCAGATAGGTGCCCTTCGGCCCGCCGGACTTGAGCGGGATGACCAGTTCCGAGTCGCGCACGGCGGGCTTGCCGGTGTCGGCCCGGCTCCCGTCCGGCGCGATCACCTTGATCTTGTCGGCGACCAGGCGGACGTGCTCGCTGAAGGTCAGCGTGACCTCACCGGGCAGTTCGTTGAGCACGATGTTGGCGGTGGGGGCGGTCTGTTCGAGTTCGGCGTGCGCGCTGGCGGGCGCGGCAGGCAGCACGAGGATGGCCAGGGCGCCGAGGAGCATCGCCAGGGGTACGGACCATCTGCGTCGGGTCATGACGTCATGATTTCGCGCCGGTCATTGGGAGGTGGTCGCGGGTGGGTCCGGGAAAGTTCCCGACGACTTTCCCGATGACTCCGTGTTAGACGGAACGTACGCTGCGCGATGGCGCCCCGGATGTGTCACAGGTGCGCGATAGAGTCTGGGCCATGACGACGACGCGCCTCGAGCCGGGTGACACGGCCCCCGAGTTCACGCTGCAAACGGACCGTGACGAGCCCCTGTCGCTCGCCGACCTGCGCGGCCGCAAGGTCGTGCTGTATGCGTACCCCGCCGCCATGACCCCCGGCTGCACCAAGCAGGCGTGCGACTTCCGCGACAGCCTGGCGTCACTGCAGGCGGCCGGCTACGAGGTCGTCGGCATCTCGCCCGACTCCCCCGCGAAGCTGGCCAAGTTCCGCGAGCGCGACGCCATCACGTTCCCGCTGGTGTCCGACCCGGATCGCGAGGTCCTGCGCACCTACGGCGCCTATGGCGAGAAGCAGAACTACGGCCGCACCGTGCTGGGCGTGATCCGCTCGACCTTCGTCATCGACGAGAAGGGGCAGATCGAGCGGGCGATGTACAACGTGCGGGCCACCGGCCACGTCGCCAAGCTGCGCAAGGATCTCGGGCTCGACTGACTGCGAGCACCCGAACCATGGATGATCATCGTATTACTGGTGGCGCCTTCGTCCAGGTCAGGGCAAGATCACGGGTCAAAACACACCGGTAATCCGGCCGAAACGGTTCGTGCCTAGGCTCTCGTCATGGCGGACATCTTCGATGAATACTCGATGTCCGGGGCCATGTTCGAAGCTTGGGACGAGATGTTCGAACGCCCCGGCCAGCCACGATCGCCCTATCGTTCGCTGTTCGCCGCGCTCCAGCCGCTGGCCCCCGCCGATCTTCGGTTCCGGGCCGACCAGCTGGCCCGCGTCTTCACCGATCGCGGCGTCACCTTCGCCTACGCCGGCGAGGAGCGCCCGTTCCCGCTCGACCTCATCCCCCGCATCCTCGACGCCACCGAGTGGGACCTGCTGACGGCCGCCGTCCAGCAGCGGGTCAAGGCCCTTGAGGCGTTCCTGGCCGACATCTACGGCGCCGGACGCGTGTTCGCCGACGGCGTCGTGCCCCGCAAGCTGATCACCACCAGCGCCCACTTCCACCGACAGGCCTACGGCATCGAACCCCCCAACGGCGTGCGCGTGCACATCAGCGGCGTCGACCTCGTGCGCGACGAGGAGGGGCGCTTCCGCGTGCTCGAAGACAACCTGCGCATCCCGTCCGGCGTGTCGTACGTCATCGAGAACCGCCGCGCCCTCACCCACACCATGCCGGCGCTGTTCGCCGACGCACGGGTCCGGCCGGTCGACGACTACCCGGCGCGCCTGCTCGCCGCGCTGCGGGCCGCGGCGCCCGAGGGCGTGGACGATCCGACGGTCGTCGTGCTGACCCCGGGCGTCTACAACGCCGCCTACTTCGAGCACGCGCTGCTCGCGCGCCTGATGGGCGTCGAGCTCGTCGAGGGGCGCGACCTCGTGTGCGGCGGCAACCGGGTCCGGATGCGCACCACGCAGGGCGAACGACCGGTGCACGTGGTGTACCGGCGGGTCGACGACGAGTTCATGGACCCGCTGCACTTCCGCCCAGACTCGGTCATCGGCTGCCCCGGCATCGTGAACGCCGCCCGGGCCGGGCAGGTCACGCTGGCCAACGCCGTGGGCAACGGGGTCGCCGACGACAAGCTCGTCTACACGTACGTACCGGACCTGATCCGGTACTACCTGTCGGAGGAGCCGCTGATCGACAACGTCGAGACGTACCGGCTGGACGACCGCGACCCGGAGGTGCTCCACGACGTCCTGGGCCGGCTGGACCAGCTGGTGCTCAAGCCGGTCGACGGCGCCGGCGGCAAGGGCATCGTCATCGGGCCGCAAGCCTCCGAGGAGACACTGACCACGCTGCGCGAGGCGGTCGAGAAGGACCCACGCGGCTGGATCGCGCAGCGGCCAGTGGCGCTGTCGACGTCGCCGACGCTGCTCGGCGACCGGGTCGCGCCGCGCCACATCGACCTGCGCCCGTTCGCCGTCAACGACGGCAACGAGATCTGGCTCCTGCCCGGCGGCCTGACCCGGGTCGCGCTGCCGGAGGGCGCCCTGGTCGTCAACTCCAGCCAGGGCGGCGGCTCGAAGGACACCTGGGTGCTGGCCCACCCGGGCGACCCGGCGCCCGCCCCGCGGCCCCGCGTCGTGGCCGAGCCGCGCAACTGCGGCGGCAGCCCCCGCGACAGCGGACCGGCGGCCGCGCAGATGGCCGGACAGCAGCAGTAGAGGAGGGTCGATGCTCAGCCGTATCGCGGAGTCGCTGTTCTGGATCGGCCGCTACATCGAGCGCGCCGACGACACCGCCCGCATCCTCGACGCGTTCCTGGGCCGGCTGCTGGAGGACCCGTGGGCCGACGAGGACGCGGCCTGCCGCAGCCTCATGTCGATCCTCGGCGCGTCCGCCCCGCAGGACCGGCGCCTGAGCACCGGCGACGTGCTGGAACTGCTCGCGTTCGACGCCGAGGACCCCAGCGCGATCTCCGGCGCGATCGTCGCCGCCCGCGACAACGCCCGCGGCGTGCGCGAGACGATCTCCAGCGAGATGTGGGAATGCCTCAACGTCACCTGGCACACGCTCGCGTCCCGCCGCGTCGCCGCCGAACGCCTCGGCCCGACGGTGTTCCTCAGCTACGTGCGCGAGCGCGCCGCCGTCCTCGCCGGCCTCGCCGAATCGACGATGAGCCGCGACGACGGCTGGCGGTTCCTGGTCCTGGGCCGCAGCCTGGAGCGCGTCGACATGACCGCCCGGCTGCTGTCCATCCAGACCAACACGCCCGACGAGGTCACCGGCTGGCGCACGGTGCTGCGCTCCTGCGGCGCCGACGAGGCGTTCCTGCGCACCCACGGCGGCACGTTCGACCCGCAGCGGGTCACCGAGTTCCTGCTCCTGGACCGCCTCTTTCCCCGCTCCGCCCTGCACGCCCTCGGCGCCGCCGAGCAGTGCCTCGTCGACCTCGCGCCCACGACCGAGCGGGCCGGCGTGACCGACGCCGCCCGCCGGCCGATCGGGCAGATCCGCACGCGCCTGGAGTACGCCGACACGACCACGCTGCTCACCGAACTCCCGCAGCACCTGCGCGCCCTGCAGCAGACCTGCGCGACGGCGAGCGCGGCGATCACCGCCCGGTACTTCCCGCAGTCCACGCCCGTCACGTGGGGCACCGTCGCTTGGGGTGGATCATGAACTGGCGCCTGAAGATCCGTCACGTCACCGGCTACAAGTACGCCGGCACCGTCTCGGCCTCCTACAACGAGGCCCGCCTCACCCCGCTCACCCTGCCCTGGCAGACGACCCTCTTCAGCCAGGTCGAGGTCACCCCCGGCGCCACGACGTACCGCTACCACGACTACTGGGCCACCCAGGTCACCGCGTTCGACCTGCACCGCCCCCACCAGCAGCTGCGTGTGGTCTCCAGCAGCCTCGTCGAGGTGTCCCCGCCCCCGCCTCCGCGGCTCTCGCTCGGCTGGTCCGACCTCGGCACCGAAGCCGTCCTCGACACCCACGCGGAATTCCTGGCCGACAGCCGCCTCACCGCCGTCAGCCCGGAGCTCGTCGAGGACGTCTGGGCCGCCGTCGGGGCGCACTCCCCCGCGGAGTCCGCCGAGGCCGTCTCGTTCTGGGTCAAGAACGAGGTGTCGTACGTCCCGGGCTCGACCGGCGTCCAAACCAGCGCTCAAGAGGCGTGGGACCTGCGCAAAGGCGTCTGCCAGGACATCGCGCACCTGACCGTCGGCCTCCTGCGCGCCCGGGGAATCCCCGCCCGATACGTCTCCGGCTACCTCCACCCGAAGGTCGAGGCCGAGGTCGGCGAGACGGTCGCCGGCCAGAGCCACGCCTGGGTCGAATGGTGGTGCGGCGAGTGGACCGGCTTCGATCCCACGAACGGCGTGCCCGTCGGGCCGCGCCACGTCGTGGTCGCCCGCGGCCGCGACTACGACGACGTGCCACCGCTGCGCGGGGTGTACCACGGCGCGCCGAGCAAGCACCTGGGCATCACGGTGGAGATCACACGACTCGCCTGAGTATTGTGTCTCTCGGTTGCGGGGCCGTAGCCCAATGGCAGAGGCACACGGTTTAGGTCCGTGCCAGTGTGAGTTCGACTCTCACCGGCCCCACCCCGTTGGGATGACCCTGCTCGCGCCCGTTGGGCGGTCGTGGGCTTTTGGGCTGGCCTGTGGGGTTTTTCGGTTCTCTCTCTGGCTATCTCGCTCGTACACTGCTCCGCATTATGACGAAGCTGAATCAGATCATCGCGGTCGAGAAGGGCGTGAAGTCGCGCTCGTTCCAGGACCTCACCGAGGCGCACCACGTCCTGCAGAAGCCGGCGCTGCTGGCCGGCATCGCCCGCACGTATCGGCCGAAGGACGAGGAGGGCGAGCAGCTGCCGCCCGAGTCCACCCGCGTGCAGGTGAAGGCGGAAGAGGTACTGCGCCAGACCGCCGCCATCCTGACCCGCCTGTTCGACGTCACCGCCACGAAGGACTGGACGAACTGTGCGGCCCGCGCCGACGTCTCCATCGACGGCGAGGCCCTCCTGCGCGACGTGCCGGTCTCCTACCTGCTGTTCCTGGAGAAGCAGCTCGCCGACCTGCTCACGTTCGTGCGCAAGCTGCCGGTCCTCGACGCCGCCGAGACCTGGGTGTACGACGCCTCCGCGGACACCTACGCCACCGAGCCGACCCAGACCACGCGCACGAAGAAGATCCCGCGCAACCACGTGAAGGCCGAGGCGACGGAGAAGCACCCGGCGCAGGTCGAGGTCTACTACGAGGACGTCGTCATCGGATACTGGAAGACCGTGAAGTTCTCCGGCGCCCTGCCGGCCAAGCGCGTCAACGAACTCGTCGAACGCGTCGAGAAGCTGCAGGCCGCGGTGAAGTTCGCCCGCGAGGAGGCCAACGGCGTCGAGGTGGTCGAGCAGGAGACCGGCGAAAAGGTGTTTCGGTACCTGTTCGGGTAGGGGCTAGGATGGCGGGGCGCAAGGAGCGCAGACTGAACCTGAGGCTCAGTTTGACAGGTGCGCGCGGTGTCAATGTGGAGGTTCGATTCCTCCCGCCGCCATCCCCAAGGCGGCGTAGCCCAATGGCAGAGGCGGCCGCGGGAGCCGAAACACAAACTCAACTTCTCGCTCCAGTCTGAGCATTCGCCGCCGAACGCCGGATCAACCGAACGGGACACAAACCTCGAGGTTGCGGGTTCAACTCCCGCCCGGTCCTCTCCACGGGCCGGTAGCTCAACCGAAGAGCGCGAGGTCAACAAGCTGATCCCAGTTCTTCAAACGTCGCCGGCGTAAGCAATTGGGCGGCAAGCCGAAGCCCGGCGGATGGATACTCCGCCGGGCTTCACCACCCCCACCGAACACGCACCCCTCAAGCCCCGCCCATTCCCCAGTTGCGCCCAACACCAAGGTCCACGTCCCCACCGCAACCTCGCACAGCGCCACACGTTCTCGTCCCCCACCACAACCTCGCGCACTCCCACGCGTTCTCGCTCCCCACCGCAACCTCGCACGGCGTCACACGTTCTCATCGCCGGCCGCAGCCTCGCGCAGTGCCATGCGTTCTCGTCCCCAACCGCGACCTCGCACGGTGTCACACGGTCTCATCGCGGGCCACAACCTCGCGCAGTGCCACGCGTTCTCGTCCCCCACCGCAACCTCGCGCGGCGTCACACGGTCTCGTCCCGCCGTTCCTTCGCACAGCGTCCGCGTCCCGCCTCCCGCTGCCGCGACTCCCGCGCACAGACCCGCGGTCACACCCCTGCGGCTCCCCCACCCGGCGCCCGCGTCCTTGTTTCCGCTGCTCCCCAGCGCCCTCGCCCGGCGCGGCGTTCACGTTTTCGTCTGCCCCTGTTGCCCGCACGCCTTCCTACATCCTGCTGTTGCCCCGCGCGGCCCGTTCCCTGTTTCCCGTTTCCCGTTAGCCCGCGATTTCCCCGCCGACACCGCGCCCATCGACGCACGCCTGCCAACTACCGCGGCGCCATCCGCACCCGACTGAGCGCGGCCACGGCATCCTCAGGCTCATCCACACTGACCGTGAACTGCCGCCCCCCAAAGTCGAACATCAACGCCGCCCCCGACCGCACAATGACCGCCCTCCCCCGCCCAGGCACCCAGGTCCACCCCCACCGCTGCCCCACACTGGACCGAACATCAACCACCCGAATGTCATTCACCATGCGCAACGGCACCGAAATCGGCGGCATAGGCAACAGTCCATGCCGAATCCGGACGTTGTACATGCTGATCTGCACGCCAACGTGCGCCATCGCCGCCGCCCACCCCAGGCAGGCCACCCCGGCAACGAACAACAACACCGTCAACGCCAGCCGCTTGGGGTGCGCAAACGCCTCGTCCGGCACCTGAACGTACCCAACGACGAAACACACCAGGGCCACCCCGACCCCAACGCCGGCCCGCCGATACCCGAGAGCCCGCCCAGACCAAAGCAGAAACGACACCCGCGTTGTTCTACCAGAGCCCCACCCAGAACACCCCGACACGCCACACGAACGCCCCCACTTCTTGCGGACCCAAACGACCCCACCCACCCAGCACCACAACCTCCTGAACACGACAAACGCAGCCACCACGCCCCCGGCACCCCAAGCGCTGACACCGAACCTGTCCGATCCTGGTCAGTCAGCAGGGGCGCAGCGGGCAGCCCGCGGTTCGGTGCTTGACGCCCGGCAACGACGTCCTCTCCCTCCGATAGCGGCCGCCCCCAAACTCCAGCAACGGACTCCTACGCCCCGCACGGACTCCTACGCCCGCAGGGACTCCTACGCCTCCGGCGGCGGCCCGCAGCACTCTCTGACCGCTTCGGCGAGCGCCGTCAACGACCGCACAACCGCATTCCGCCCCTCCCCACCGTGCAGCATCTTCCGGGGCTCCCGGATCCGCTCCACGCCGATCGCATGAGCCCCAGCCCGCTGTGTGGCCGACATCGCCGAGAACGTCGCACAAACCACCGCCGTCTCCCGCGCCGGCACCCGGAGCGCCTCGAACACCGGCGCCAGCGCCCGAACCGCCGGATTCCGCATCGCGAAGCCTCGCCCCAGCGTCGGCCCGACCAGGCTCCGCAGCCCGAGCCGATGCAGATATCGCCCGACCGCCGACTCGCTGTGCGACGCGTACACAGCGACCAAACGCCCCGTTGCCCGGCATGCCTCGAACAACTCGGCGGCACCGGCGGTCACCGGCGCGGAGTCGGCAGCGTCGACCTCGGCGTCGTGAATCAACTGCTCGGCCCTGCGCCCCACCTCCTCCGATACCCCGTATGCCTCGGCCAACATGTCGAACGGGTTGTCGCTCGTCCCTTCCAGAATCGACATCTGGTGCCCGGTCTCCTGCAGCATCTCGCCGACCTGCCGCGCCACGGCCGCTGGCTCGGGCAGGAGGTTCCCCAGCACACTGAACGTCACGACGACGTGGTGCGTGCGATCAAGGATCTCGGCAAGGTGGGGCCTGACCAGCACGGACGTCACGCGGTGATCATGTCGCGCCGACCGCCCCCTGCGACGCGTTATGCCACTTTCGCCTCGCCACTCGGCGTGCTCTCGCCGCTAATGTCCGAATCCGCTGCTCGTCCGGACGGCATACCGCTTAAAGAATCGCGATCTCGTCGCCGATCGCAATTTTGCCGCGGACGTCCGGGATGAGGTTGACGCCGAACATGAGGCCGCCCGGGAAGCGTCGATACTTTCCGAGCACGCGCAACGGTTCGCGCCCCTTCTTTCCCGTCTCCGGATCGATCGTGGTCAGGACGCATCGCGAGCAAGGCTTCGGCACTCGGAACGCCACGTCGCCGATGACGATCCTCTGCCCGATCCAGTCGTCCTCCGCCCAGGCCGGCGCGCCGGCGACGACGACGTTGGGCCGGAACCGGGTCATCGAGACGGGTTCCTCGTCCGCCTCGGCCAGCCAATCGTTCACCGCGGTCAGGGAGGCCTCGTTGGCCAGCAGGAGCGGATATCCGTCGGCGAAGCTCACCCGGTCCTCCGGGGTGCTGTACTCCGGCTCGACGGGCCGCCGCGTCGGATCGTCGAGGTAGAACAGGCGTGCCGGGCGTCCGATCGCCTGCGACACCCACTGGTTCGCGACGTCCCCCGCGGTCGTCGCGGCAATCCACAGAACGAAGTGCTTGATGTCCGTCGTGTCGGCGGTCGGATATGGCACCTCGAGTGGCGCGAAGCCCTGCGCCTCGAGCATGAGGCCCTGGTGTGTGTAGCGCGGCCGAATCCGCCCCAGCGCCGGCCAGTCGCGCTGGGTGATGAGCTTGGCGTCCTCGTCCACGAGGATCCACCGGCGGTCTCCCGCCAGGCCCCATGGCTCGACTACCGCGGCGTCCACCTCGACGCGGTAGCAACTCTTGATCGGGTAGGTCGCTAGGTAGCTCAGCCGCACGTTCTGAGAGTCGCATGTTGTCCTCCCTTCCCGCCAACAGTATGAATGACTGCTTACACTTGACGCAAGCCTGAAAGGGGGCTTACATTCAGCCCATGACTTCATCCCCGCGCCAGCGGATACTCGACCTCTTCGACGGGCAGCGACTCACGCCCGTCCAGCGCCGCATCGCGCGCATCCTGGTCGAGCACGCCGGGCAGGCCGGCTATCTGTCCAGCGGAGACCTGGCCACGCTCGCGGGAGTGAGCCAGCCTTCGGTGACACGGTTCGCGACCGCGCTGGGGTTCGAGGGCTATCCAGCGCTACGCGACCAGATGCGGGTGACGATCGACGGATACCGGCACAGCTCATCCACAGTGGACGAGTCCAACGAAGCCGCGCCGGTGAGCCAGTTCGAGCAGGCACTCGGCGACGAGATCGCCAACCTACGGCGGCTCTCCGACTCGCTCACCGACCCCAAGCCGCTCTCGGAGGCAGGCCGGCTGCTCATGGAGAGCCGCCCGCTCCCGGTGCTCGGCATGCGCGCGGCCACCGCGCTTGCCGGGGCCTTCGCCTACTTCGCAGCCAAGGTCCATCCGGACGTAAGACTCCTGGACCAGCAGGGCAGCGTGCTCGCGGATCGCCTGGAACAGGCACGCGCGGCCGGAGCAGTTGCCATGCTGGCGTTTGTGCTGCCCCGATATCCACGCGAGGCGGTCGACACGCTACGCGAGGCGCGGGCTGCGGGGCTTCGCGTGGTCACCGTGACGGATTCACCGGTCAGCCCGGCCGCCGCGGAGTCGGACATCGTGCTGCCTGCCCCGGTCGGCTCCCGGCTGGTCTTCGACATACACACCGCGCCGATGGCCATGGTGACGATCCTGCTCCAGGCAATGTGCGACTCCACGCCCACCGAAACCCAGGAACGGCTCGAGGCCTTCGAGCGCTCCGCCGCCACTCGTCAGGTATTCCTGCCCTAGCCGAGGAGAATCATGGAAGCGGTGCGTGCCCCTCGGGGCACCCAGTTGACGACACGAGGATGGCAACAGGAAGCCGCCCTGCGCATGCTCATGAACAACCTCGATCCTGACGTCGCGGAGCGCCCGCAGGACCTGGTGGTCTACGGGGGCACCGGCAAGGCTGCACGAGACTGGCCGTCGTTCCAAGCGTTGGTCCGCACGCTCACGACCCTGGCCCCGGACGAGACGATGCTCGTGCAGTCCGGCCGGCCCGTCGGTGTCCTGCAGACACACGAGTGGGCGCCGAGGGTGCTGATCGCCAACTCCAACCTGGTCGGCGAGTGGGCCAACTGGCCGGAGTTCCGGCGCCTGGAGGCTCTCGGCCTGACGATGTATGGGCAGATGACCGCCGGATCGTGGATCTACATCGGCACGCAGGGCATCCTGCAGGGCACCTACGAAACGTTCGCGGCCGTCGCCGAAAAGCGATTCGGCGGAACGCTGACCGGCACGCTCACGCTGACCGCCGGTTGCGGGGGCATGGGCGGTGCGCAGCCGCTCGCCGTGACCATGAACGGTGGCGTCTGCCTGATCATCGACGTCGACCGGGCACGGCTGGAGCGCCGGGTCGCCAACCGCTATCTCGACATGGTCGCCGATTCACTCGAGGCCGCGGTCCGGCTCGCTGAGGAGGCGCGACGCGACCGCAGGCCTCTGTCGGTCGGGGTCGTCGGCAACGCCGCGCTGCTGGTGCCCGAACTGCTCCGGATGGGAGTAGCGGTCGACATCGTGACCGACCAGACCTCGGCGCACGACCCGCTGTCCTATGTGCCGATCGGGGTCGCGCTCGAGGACGCCGCCGACTACGCGGCGAAGAAGCCGGAGGAGTTCACGGAACGGGCCCGCCACTCGATGGCGCGGCACGTGGAGGCGATGGTCGGGTTCCTCGACCGCAGCGCCGAGGTGTTCGACTACGGCAACTCGATCCGCGGTGAGGCTCAGCTGGGCGGATTCGACCGGGCATTCGCGTTTCCGGGGTTCGTCCCGGCGTACATCCGACCGCTGTTCTGCCAGGGGAAGGGCCCGTTCCGGTGGGCCGCGCTGTCGGGCAACCCCGCGGACATCGCCGCCACCGACCGGGCGGTCCTCGATCTCTTCCCCGAAAACGCGTCGCTGCACCGCTGGATCACGATGGCGCGGGAGCGGGTCGCGTTCCAGGGGCTGCCGGCCAGGATCTGCTGGCTCGGTCAAGGCGAACGCGACCGGGCCGGGCTACGGTTCAATGAGATGGTCGCCGACGGCACGCTGGAGGCACCGATCGTCATCGGGCGCGACCACCTCGACAGCGGATCGGTCGCCTCGCCATACCGCGAGACCGAGGCGATGCGCGACGGCTCCGACGCGATCGCCGACTGGCCGCTGCTGAACGCGCTGGTCAACACGGCGTCGGGGGCTTCCTGGGTGTCGATCCACCACGGCGGCGGCGTCGGGATCGGGCGGTCGATCCACGCCGGTCAAGTGTCGGTGGCCGACGGGACGGAGCTGGCGGCGCGGAAGCTGGCGCGGGTGCTCACCAACGATCCAGCGATGGGCGTGCTGCGACACGTCGACGCGGGATACGAGGACGCGGCTCGGGTGGCCGAGGCGACAGGGCTTCGAGTGCCGATGCGGGAGCAGTCATGATGAATGCGGAACGGTTTGCGGCGCTGTGGGGCTCGCTGACTCCGATCGGCCGGGCCGGCGACGACGGCGGGTACGTGCGCCATGCCTGGACCGACACCGACCTGGTGTGCCGGGAGTGGTTCGTCGAGGAGGCGCTGGACCGCGACCTCGAGGTGGAGATCGACCGCAATGGCAACATATGGGCCTGGTGGGGCGACCCCGAGGGCGAGGGCGCCATTGTCACCGGCAGCCACCTCGACTCCGTGCCGCACGGCGGGGCCTATGACGGGCCGCTGGGCGTGGTGTCGGGGCTGCTGGCCATCGACCGGCTGCGCGAACGCGGCGTGACACCGGCCCAGCCGGTCGCGGTGGTCGTGTTCACCGAGGAGGAGGGCGCGCGGTTCGGGGTGCCGTGCCTGGGCTCCCGACTGATGACCGGCGCCTATGACGCGACGAAGGCGCTGCGGTTGCGTGACCGGGAAGGCACCTGGCTCGCCGACGCCATCGGACGGGCCGGGCTCGACCCCGACCGGCTCGGACCTGACCCCGAGCGGCTGGCACGCATCAAGGCGTTCGTCGAGCTCCACGTCGAGCAGGGACGGGCGCTCGACCACCTCGACGAGCCGGTCGGCGTGGCCAGCGGGATCTGGCCCCACGGCCGCTATCGGTTCGACTTCACCGGCGAGGGCAATCACGCCGGCACCACCAGGATGTCCGACCGGCACGATCCCATGCTCACGCTGGCGTATACGGTGCTGGCGACCGATGAGACGGCCCGGGCCCACGGCGCACACGCGACGGTCGGGCGGGTCACCGTCGCGCCGAACGCCACCAACGCGATCGCGGCTCGCGCCTCCGCCTGGCTCGACGCCCGCGCGGCGGACAGCGACACGCTGCAGAAGCTCGTCGAGTCGATCCGTCAGCGGGCGGAGGAACGCGCCCGGCGGGACGGCACCCAGGTCACCATGGCCGCGGAGTCGCTGACCGGCGAGGTCGGGTTCACCGGCGACGTCAGCCGGCTCGCCGCCCTGGAGCTGGACGCGCCGGTGTTGCCGACCGGGGCCGGGCACGACGCCGGGGTGCTGTCCGGCCACGTGGACACGGCAATGCTGTTCGTGCGAAACCCGACGGGCATCTCGCACGCGCCGCAGGAGTCGGCTTCGGACGCCGACTGCGCCGTCGGCGTCGAGAAGCTCACCGACCTGATGGCCCGGCTATGTCAGTGACGCGATACCACTGCGAGCACGCCTGGCTGCCGGTCGGCGTTGCCGACGACGTTCTGGTCGAGATCGCGGGCGGCCGGTTCGTCGCGGTTCGGCCGCAGACGCCGCCCGACGCGCCGGAGGCGGCCGGGGCGACGCGGCTCGCCGGGCTCACGCTGCCGGGGCTGGCCGACGTGCACTCGCACGCGTTCCATCGGGCGCTGCGCGGACGCACGCAGCGGGGCCGCGGGACGTTCTGGACGTGGCTCGAGCAGATGTACACAGTGGCTGCGGCGCTCGACCCGGACTCGTATCACGCGCTGGCTGTCGCGGTGTATTCGGAGATGGCCCTTGCCGGGATCACCTGTGTCGGCGAATTCCATTACCTGCATCACGGACCAGGTGGGGTGCGCTACGCCGACCCGAACGCGATGGGCGAGGCGCTCATCGCCGCAGCCGCTGACGCGGGAATCAGGATCACGCTGCTGGACACGCTATACCTCACCGCCGGGGTGGATGGGCGGCCGCTGGAGGGGGTACAGCTGCGATTCGGTGACGGATCGATCGACGCCTGGTCGGGCCGGCTGGACCGGATGCGGCCCCGGCCGCACGCACGGATCGGCGCTGCGGCGCACAGCGTCCGGGCCGTGCCGCCGGACGAGCTGGCGGCGTTCGCGGTCCGCACCGACGGCATGTCGACGCACGTGCACCTCTCGGAGCAGCGTGCCGAGAACGAGGCCTGTCTGGCGGTTCACGGCCGCACGCCGACGGAGTTGCTCGCCGACCGGGGGCTGCTCGGCGGGCGGGTGACGGCCGTACACGCCACTCATCTGACGGACACGGACCGCGCCGAGCTCGGCGACAGCGGCACCGGGGTGTGTCTGTGCCCCACCACCGAGCGAGACCTGGCCGACGGGATCGGCCAGGCCAGGGCGCTCGTGGACGCGGGCAGCCCGCTGAGCCTCGGCAGCGACAGCCACGCGGTTATCGACCTGTTCGAGGAGGCTCGCGCCGTCGAGATGCACGAGCGGCTCCACACCGAGCACCGCGGGCACTTCACGGGCAGCGAGTTGATCAACGCGGCCACCGTCGCCGGGCACGCCGCGCTCGGCTGGCCCCACAGCGGGGTCATCGCGGTGGGAGCGCGGGCCGACCTGGTCACCGTCGCGCTCGGCTCGCCACGCACGGCCGGCGGCGACCCGGCGGCGATCGCGTTTACCGCTACGGCGGCAGACGTGCGGCATGTCGTGGTGGACGGCCGGGTCGTCGTACGCGACGGAGTCCACGCCGCCGTCCCGGACGTCGGTGCTGCCCTCTCCGGGGTGCTGCAGGCGATCACTGCCAGCCCACCCTTCGACCAGAAATCCACAAGCCAGCCGCAAGCCACGAGCCACCCGCACGGGGCTAACCAATCGCTGGTCGCAACCCCGCGCGAGGCCATAAAGCCGCCCGGCGGCGGCGGGGGCAAGGGGCTCGGCAGCGGCGGCGGATTCGACGGCACCGCTGGAGGAACGGCGGCGCTCGCCGAAGGGGCATTCGGGGCGGCGCGATGAGGTCGTTGCTGGTCACCAACATCGGTGAGCTGGTCACCGCGGACACGGCCTGGGGCGAGGGGCCGCTCGGGATTCGACACAATGCGGCGCTGGTCATCGACGAGCGGCGGGTCGAGTGGATCGGCCGGGCCGTCGATGCGCCCGCGGCCGATGCGCGGCTGGATGTGGATGGGGCGGCGGTGCTGCCCGGGTTCGTCGACAGCCATTCGCACCTGGTGTTCGCGAGTGACCGGGCGACGGAGTTCGCGGCGCGGATGGCGGGGCAGCCGTATACGGGTGGGGGGATCCGGACGACCGTCGGGGCGACCCGCGCGGCCGATGACGAGCAGCTACGGGCGAACGTCGCTCGGCTGCGGAACGAGGCGCTACGGCAGGGCACCACGACGATGGAGATCAAGTCCGGGTATGGGCTGAGCGTGGCGGACGAGGCGCGGTCGCTGCGGATCGCGCGGGAGTTCAGCGCGGAGACGACGTTTCTCGGGGCGCATGTGGTGCCGGCGGAGTATGGCGGCCGTACCGATGACTATGTGAGCCTCGTGTGCGGGCCGATGCTCACCGCGGCGCGTGGGGCCGGGGCGCGGTGGATCGACGTGTTCTGCGAGCGGGGAGCGTTCGACGCCGATCATTCGCGGGCGATCCTGACGGTCGGCGCCGCCGCGGGCATGGGCGTGCGGGTGCACGCGAACCAGCTGGCCGAGGGGCCGGGGGTGCAGCTGGCGGTCGAGCTGAACGCGGCGTCCGCAGATCATTGCACGCACCTGTCCGCGGAGGACATCGCGGCGCTGGCCGGGTCGAACACGGTCGCGACGCTGCTGCCCGGGGCGGAGTTCTCGACTCGGTCGCCATACCCGCCCGCTCGAGCGCTGATCGACACCGGAGCGACGGTCGCGCTGGCCACCGACTGCAACCCCGGGTCGTCGTACACCACGTCGATGCCGTTCTGCATCGCGCTCGCCGTACGCGAAATGGGGATGACGCCGGCCGAGGCCGTGCTCGCCGCCACCCGCGGCGGGGCGGCCGCGCTGCGGCGGGAGGACATCGGGCGGCTGACCGTCGGGGCGCGGGGCGACCTGGTCGTGCTGGACGCGCCCTCGTATGTGCACCTGGCCTACCGGCCCGGGGTGCCGTTGACCAACAACATCGTGCTCAATGGGGAGCTGGTTTGATCACCATCACCGCCTCTGGCATCACGCCCGACGACCTCATCGCGGTCGCCCGGGCCAACGCGCGAGTGACCCTCGCGCAGGACGCGCTGGACGCCATGCGGGCGAGCCGGGCGATCGTCGACGGGATCGAGCGGGACGGGCGGCCCGTGTACGGGGTGTCGACCGGGTTCGGTGCGCTCGCGAACACATTCATCGCACCGGAGCGGCGGGCGGAGTTGCAGCACGCGCTGATCCGGTCGCACGCGGCGGGGGTCGGGGCGCCGATGCCGCGCGAGGTGGTACGGGCGATGATGCTGCTACGCATACGCTCGCTGGCGATGGGGCGTTCCGGGGTGCGGCCCGAGGTCGCGCAGGCGCTCGTCGAGCTGCTGAACTCGGACATCACGCCGTGGGTACCGGAGCACGGGTCGCTGGGCGCGTCCGGGGATCTTGCGCCGTTGGCGCACTGTGCGTTGGTGCTGATCGGTGAGGGCTGGGTGCTCGCGAAGGACGGCACCCGGATCAGCGCCCTGGACGCCGGGGTGTCGCCGATCGAGCTGTCGGCGAAGGAGGGGCTCGCGCTCATCAACGGCACCGACGGGATGCTCGGCATGCTGTTGATGGCGATCACGGACGCTGGGCACCTGTTCGCGATGGCGGACGTGACCGCGGCGCTGTCGATCGAGGCGATGCTCGGCTCGTGCCGGCCGTTCATGCCGGAGTTGCATGAGATTCGGCCCCATCCGGGGCAGGCGGCGTCGGCGGCGAACATCTACCGGCTGCTGCAGGGCTCGCCAATCATGGACTCGCACCGGGACGACCTGGTGCATGCGGTGCAGGACGCGTACTCGATGCGGTGCGCGCCGCAGGTGGCCGGGGCCGCGCGGGACACGCTCGAGTTCGCGGTGACGGTCGCCGCGCGGGAGCTGCGGTCGATCGTCGACAACCCCGTGGTGCTTCCGGACGGGCGGGTCGAGTCGACCGGAAACTTCCACGGTGCGCCGGTCGGGTTCGCCGCGGACTACCTCGCGATCGCGGCGGCCGAGGTCGGGGCCATCGCCGAGCGGCGGGTGGATCGACTGCTCGACGTGACGCGGTCGCGCGACCTGCCGCCGTTCCTGACCCCGGATGCGGGTGTGAACTCGGGGCTGATGGTCGCGCAATACACGGCGGCGGGGATCGTCGCGGAGAACCGGCGGCTGGCGGCACCGGCGAGTGTGGACTCGGTGCCAACGTCAGGGATGCAGGAGGACCACGTCTCGATGGGGTGGGCGGCGACCCGGAAGCTGCGGACGGTGCTGGACAACCTGTGCAGCATCCTGGCGGTCGAGTTGATCTCGGCGGTGCGCGGAATTCAGCTGCGGGCGCCACTGCAACCGTCGCCGGCCGGGCGGCTGGCGGTGGCGATGGTGGAACGGTTCGCGGGCGGGCCAGGGCCGGACGTGTTCCTCGCGCCGGTGCTGGAGGCAGCTCGGGCGCTGGTCTGGTCGCGCGAGTTCCGCAACGAGATCGAACGGGCGACCGGGCCCTTGGCTTGACGAAACCCGGGCGGCGGAGGGAAAGGCGTGGGTGGAAGGTGCAGAGAGCGCGCGGCAGGAGCAAGGGCACGAGCCGAAGGAGCGGCGCCCGGCGCGAAAGAGGCCCGGCGGAGGGGAGCAGCGGCTGGAAGGGGGCGGGGCAGGAACCAGGAACGGGAGCCGCGGCGGGCGGCGAACGGGAAGAGAGCGCAGGCGAATCGCGACCGTCGCCACCGAGGCCGGCCGGGCGCGGAGACTGGCCGATGTGGGGTGCGAATGGCCGCGGGCAGCTCAGCGAGTTCGCCGCGCGAGGGAGAACCACGGGTCTGAGCTGTCCGCAGGTGACGCGAGGGGCGGGTCCCAGCTACCCACAGAGTGGCGGGGCGCCGGGCCGGGTGCCCGAACGGCCAGCAACGCGGGGACGCGAACACTGACAGGCCGGGGCGCGAACCCGGCGAGCCGGGGACCGCGAACGCTGACAGGCCGGGGGACGTGAACGCTCGCGAGCTGGAGGAGGCTGGACGCGGGCGTGGGAGAAGGGTAGGCGCGGTTGGGAGGACGTTGAGGCGGTTCCGGACGGCTCGAGGTGGCTTGGGCGTGTTTCAGAACCGTGTTGCAGGCCCTGACTAACGGCCATGTGGCTCTAAGATGAAGTTTTGTTCATCAGGGCCGTAAGGGGCCCTGCCGAGTCCACCGGAGACCACCGCCCGCATGGTCGCCGCATCGGCGTTCGTGTCCGGCGGCCGTAGCGCAGCACCAGCGTCGAGCTGGGGCTGGCGTGCTCGGCGAAGTGCCGGTGGGTGCCCTCGACAACCCCGGACGAGATCCGCACGGTGCATGCCGTGCGGGACCGCGCCGGAACGACGAGGTGCACGAGCCGGACTGTTTGCGCACCAGCCACGCACCACAACGCGGGCAGTCACGAAACAGACCTTAGAGGTGGTCGGCCAGGGCTCGGAAGGCCTTGCCTCGGTGGCTGATGGCGTCCTTGTCGGCCGGGGAGAGTTCGGCCGTCGTCTGGGTGTAGCCGTCGGCGACGAAGATGGGGTCGTAGCCGAAGCCGCCGTCGCCGCGGGGGGCGCGGATCAGGTGGCCTCGCATCTCGCCTCGGAAGACCTCCTCGCGGCCGTCCGGGTGGACCAGGGCGGCGGCGCAGACGAAGGCGGCGCCCAGGTGTTCGTCGGGGACGTCGGCCAGCTGGGCTAGGACCAGGCGGAGGTTGGCGCCGTCGCGGTCGGGGGCGCCGCTGGGGAGGCCGGACCAGCGGGCCGAGAAGACGCCGGGCATGCTGTTCAGGGCGTCCACGGCCAGGCCGGAGTCGTCGCCGACGCTGGGCAGGCCGGTGTACTGGACGGCCTCGCGGGCCTTCAGGAGGGCGTTCTCCTCGAAGGTCAGGCCGGTTTCCGGGGCCTCCGGGTAGGTCTCGACATCGTCGAGGCCCAGGAGCTCGACGTGGGGGGCCGAGGACTCCAGGACGCGGCGGAGTTCGACGAGCTTCTTCTTGTTGCGGGTGGCCAGGAGGAGCTTCATCGGGGCGCCGCCTTCCGGTGGGCAGTGGCGGGATCGGACAACGCCGGGATGGGCAGCGGGGTCATCCGGCGATGGCCTTCTGCTGCAGGGCCGTCAGGTCGGCGCAGCCCTGGACGCCCAGGTCGACCAGGGTGTCGAGTTCGGTGCGGGTGAAGACGCCCTGCTCGCCGGTGCCCTGGACCTCGACGAAGTCGCCGGCGCCGGTGCACACGACGTTCATGTCGACGTCGGCTACGACATCCTCCTCGTAGCAGAGGTCCAGGCGGGGCTCGCCACCGATGATGCCCACGCTCACGGCGGCCACCGAGCGGTGCAGGACCTCGGCCGGCTTGCCGGCCAGTTTGCGGTGGGTCGCCAGCCAGGCGACCGCGTCGTGGAGGGCCACGTAGGCGCCGGTGACGGCGGCGGTGCGGGTGCCGCCGTCGGCCTGCAGGACGTCGCAGTCCAGGACGATCGAGTTTTCGCCCAGGGCCTTCAGATCGATGCAGGCCCGGAGGCTGCGGCCGATGAGGCGGGAGATCTCGTGGGTGCGGCCGCCGATCTTGCCCTTGACGCTCTCGCGGTCGCTGCGAGTGGTGGTGGCGCGCGGGAGCATGGCGTACTCGGCGGTCAGCCAGCCCAGGCCGGAGCCCTTGCGCCAGCGGGGAACGCCCTCGGTGACGCTGGCGGTGCACAGGACCCTCGTGTTGCCGAACTCGATGAGTACGGAACCCTCGGGGTGCATGCTCCACTGGCGGGTGATCGAAACGGGTCGAAGTTGGTCTGGGACGCGTCCATCGGGTCGAGCCATACCGCCCACCCTAGTGGCCGCGCTGGAGAGCCCAGCCGAGGGCCGCGGCAAAGAGGGTGCCGACAAAGAGGGTGCCGACAAAAGGAGAGCACGGCCGAGGGTCGTGACAAAGAGCGCCGCGACGAAGAGATCTGCGGCGAAGAGATCTGTGACAAAAGCGTCACGACAAAAAGGAGCCGTGACAAAGAGCGCCGCGACAAAGGGCTATGACGAGAGCGCTATGACGAGAGCGCCACAACGAGAGCGCTTTGACGAAGAGCGCCGTGACGACGAGGGACGTGACGATGCCGGACGAGACGTGTCAGGCGACCTTGCCGGGTACCCCGTCGGGGCGGACTTTGGAGCTCAGGTCCAGGTCCAGCAGGTCCAGGTCCGGCGAGCCGTGGCGCCACTCGGCCCAGGCCAGGCGGATCAGGCCCGGTAGCAGGTCTGTCGAGCGGCGGATCACCCACTGGGTGCCGGCCGTCGCCATCCACAATGCCTGGGCGCTGCGGCTGGGGGGCGGGCTGCTCGGCTCCGCGGACGGGCGGGCCGCGGCGAGTCCCGCGGTGCGGAGGGTGCCGACGATGCCGCGCTCGGCGAGGAGGTCGAAGTACGAGCAGGCCAGGAAGCGGTGGCCGCGCTCGCTCGGGTGAAGGCGGTCGACGCTCCACATGCGGCGGTCGTACGAGTCCGGGTTGGCGGCCGCGTCGAAGTGGACGGTGCCGTAGCGAGCCGCGATGAGGTCGGCCGCCTGGTTGATCTCGGCCATGCGGCGGGCCAGCGGGCGGGCCAGCGGGCCGGGAAGGCCGAACATGCGGCCCGGGTCGGGCAGGCGGATCGTGAGGACTTCGGAGCCGGCCTTGCACAGGGCCGACACCGTGCGCTCCAGGTGCGCGGCGAAGCGGGCCGGCGAGAACGGGTCGCGCAGCGTGTCGTTGGTGCCGATGAGGACCGCGGCCAGGTGGGGGGCGGCGGCGAGCGCCTGCGGGAGCTGGTCGCGTTCGACGTCGGCGGCGCGGGCACCGCTGGTGGCGAAGTTGTGCAGGCGGACGCCGAGGGACTCGGCGAAGATCGGCGCCCAGCCCCGCCATGAGCCGTTGACGCGATCACCGAAGCCGGCGGTCGTGGAGTCGCCCAGAGCGGTAAAAACGACCCCAGAAGCCCCAGAATAGACACCCGAAGTGGCGAAGACAGTCATAAGACCACCCCCGAAGGAACTGAGAACCCCGTGCCGAGCGTCATCGCACGGCCATAGACGTGGCGGACGAGTGGTGCACGGCCAGGAAGCCCGCGACTGCGGCCGGCCACGAGAACCGCTCCGCACGGGCGCGGGCGTCGGCGCGGCGGGCGGCCACGGGGCGGGCGAGCACTTGCAGTACACCTTCTGCGAAGTCCGACATGACGGCGACGCCGGCCGGGCCGATCACCTCGGGCAGCGCGGACGCCGCGTCCACCACCACCGGCGTGCCGCAGGCCAGCGCCTCCAGCGCGGCCAGGCCGAAGGTCTCGATCGGCCCGGGCGCGATGACGACGTCGGCGGTGGCGAGCAGGGACGCGACCGCGGTGCGCTCGGTCACGAACTCCATGAAGTGGACCTCATGGCCGCGCGCCTGCTCCTGGAGGCGGGCGCGCAGCGGGCCGTCGCCGGCGACCACGAGGACCGCGTCGATGCCGCGTTTACGCAGGGCGACCAGGGCATCGACCGAGCGCTCGGGGCGCTTCTCCGACGACAGGCGGCCGCAGTGCACGAGCAGGAACTGGTGCCGGGCCGCGTAGCGGGCGCGCAGCTCCTCGTCGTAGCGGGCCGGGTTGAACAGGTCCAGGTCGACGCCGAGCGGGACCTGGGCGAGGTTCTGGGCGCCGATGCGGCGGAACTCGGCGGCGGCCCAGCCGGTCGTGCACACGATCTGGTCGTACGAGCGGAAGCTGCGCGCGTTGAGCAGGTCGGCCCATGGGGTGCCGAGGGGGCCGGCGAAGGTCAGCAGGCCGGCGAGGCTCTCGTGGGAGACCATGACCGTCGGGATGCCGCGCTCGCGGGCCCAGCGGCCGGTCCAGCGCAGGGTGAACCGGTCGGAGACCTCGAGCCGGTCGGGCGCAAGGTCCTCGAGGAGCTTGACGAGGCGGCGGCGGGCCAGCAGGACGCGATACCCGCCGGTACCGGGTACGACCGGGCCGGGGATCGTGATGACGCGGCCCTGGGAGGTCATCTCGTCGCAGTACGCGGCCCCGGGCACGATGAGGATCGGCTCGTGGCCCGCGGCGAGGTACCCCTCGCCGAGGGCCTGCAGCGCCGTGCGCAACCCGCCGGAGCGCGGCATGACGAAGTTCGCCAGCCGGACGATCCGTGACGTCATGCCGGAATGGGGACGGACCGGGCGGCGATCCCGCCCGAGTGGACGTCGACGTAGTGCTTGATGAGCTCGTCGCCCACGGCCGACCAGGTGCGCGAGGCGACCGCGACGCGGGCGGCCACGCCCATCGCCAGGCGCCGCTCCGGGTCGTTGACCAGCGAGGCGACCGCCGCGACGAGCGCGGGCGCGTCGCCGGGCGGCACCAGCAGGCCGGTGCGGGCGTCGTCGACCAGGTCGAGCGGGCCGCCCTGAGCCGGCGCGACCACTGGCACACCGCTGGCCAGGGCCTCCTGGATGGTCTGGCCGAAGGTCTCGAACGGGCCGGTGTGGACGAAGAGGTCGAGGCTGGCGAAGATCCGGGCCAGCTGTGCCCCGCGCCGCTCGCCGAGGAACACCGCGTCGGGCATCGCCCGCTCGAGGTTCGCGCGGGCCGGGCCGTCGCCGACCACGACCACGCGGACGCCGGGGATGCGGCTGACCGGCGCGAGGAGGTCGACGCGTTTCTCGACGGCGAGCCGGCCGACGTAGCCGACGATCACCTGCCCCTCGGCGGCCACCGCGCGGCGCAGGGCCGCGGAGCGGTGCCCGGGGTCGAAGCGGGCCGCGTCGACGCCCCGGCGCCAGAGCCAGACGCGCTCGATGCCGTGGCTGTGCAGGGCGGTGGCGGCGGCGGTCGACGGGGCCAGGGTCCGGTCGGCGGCGTTGTGGATGCGCCGCAGCCAGCGCCAGGCGGCCGACTCGCCGAGGTTCGAGCGGTAGTACAGGCGGGCGTAGGCGGGGACGTCCGTCTGGTACACGGCCACCGTGGGCAGGTCCAGCGAGGCGGCGACGGTCATGCCCCGCGCCCCGAGTACGAAGGGGCTGGCCAGGTGGACCAGGTCGGTGCCGTGGGCCCGTAAGGCGGCGGCCAGGCGTGGGCTGGGCAGACCGAGCCGGAAGCTTCCGTAGCCGGGCGTGGCCACGGAGGGGACCCGGATGATCTGGTACGGGAACGAGCCGGTGACCGAGCGCGCCCCGGACGACGGCTGAGGGGCGATCACGAGCGGCTCGTGGCCACGCGCGACAAGGTGTTCGGCGACCCGGACGACGGAGTGGGCCACACCGTTCACATCGGGCGGGAACGATTCGGTGACGATCGCGATCCGCATGCCATGACCATGAGGGCGGCGTCCATGCATGTGGCCACGATTTGTTGGCCAGACGGCGAACGGGTTCCTAAATGTCGTACCTGGCGCCGGGCCTGACGATGTCGATCGGTCCAGCGAAGGCGTTCGATGCCGCCTCCAGCGTCAGCGCCTCGCTCCCCCAGGCCGGGACGAGGTGCGTGAGCAGCAGCCGGGCGGCGCCCGCCTTGGTGGCGTGCTCGGCGGCCTCGCGGCCGGTGAGGTGCAGGTCGGGCGGGTTCTCCACGTCGTCGAGGTAGCTCGCCTCGCACAGGAACACGTCGGCGCCCTGGGCCAGGCGGATCAGGGCCTCGCAGGGGGCGGTGTCGGCGGAGTACGTGAGAACCTTCCCCTGGTGCTCCAGGCGCACCCCGTACGTCTCGATGGGGTGGTTCACCCGATCGACGGTCACCTGCATGGGGCCGATCGGGAAGCTGCCGGGCTGCAGGGCGTAGAAGGTGTAGACGTCGCTGATCGACATGGGCTCGTTCTCGCCGCCGTAGGCCGCCGCGATGCGCTCGGGCGCGGCCACCGGCGCGTAGACGGGCAGGGGCGGCAACGGGCCGGCCGGGGCGTAACGACGGGCCACGATGTACGAGCAGGCGTCGAGCATGTGGTCGCAGTGCAGGTGTGACAGCAGGATGGCGTCGACGGAGTACAGGCTCGCGTAGCGCTGCAGCGCCGACATCGAGCCCGGGCCGAAGTCGATGAGCAGGCGGAAGCCCTCCGCCTCGACGAGGTAGGCGGAGCAGGGCGCCTCCGGCCCCGGGAAGCTGCCGGCGCAGCCGAGAACCGTGAGCCTCATGATGCTGCCCTCAACCCGCCGTCTCCCGTCTTCGAACGAATCTGTGGATCGCACCGGTCAGGTGAGGATAGATCCAATTCGCGGCCCGGCCGTCGTAGGGCCCGTTCACGCTGCGCAGCCTACGCCGGACGGGCCGCCGAGGCTGAATGATCGGACGCCAGATGTCGCCAACGTGACAGGGTCACGTCACGCTCAACTACCTCGCTCGTTGCAGCCAGTGAGGCGCAAAAGAGGAGGCGACCGTGTCGGTTGACGTGTCCCGGGCGAGGCGGCTGCGCCGGCAGCTGCCGGAGGCGTTCCGCCTGCCGACGGAGGCCGACCCGCGGCCGGGCAACCGCCGGATCGCCGCGGTGTGCGCGTGGGCGGCCGCGCTGGGGCTCGGGGGCATGGCGGTGGCGCTGCGGGCGTTCGTGGGGCTCATCGCGCAGTACCGCGTGTGGTACGGCCCCACGGTCATCACCATCGGCCTGCTGGGCCTGGCGTGCACGATCGCCGCGTTCGCGAGCGTCCACCGGCGCAGGCTCCCGTTCGCGCTGCTGGCCGCCGCGTCCGTGAGCCTGCTCGTCGGCTGGGTCGTGACCGGGCTCTAAGCCCAGAGCTGCCCTTCGAGGGCGGTTTCGGCCTCGGCGAGCGTGCCGCCGTAGGCGCCCGTGGAGAGGTACTTCCAGCCGCCGTCAGCGACCAGGAACACCACGTCGGCCCGCTTGCCGGCCTTGAGCGCCTGGTGCGCCACGGCCAGGGCCGCGTGCAGCACCGCGCCGGTCGAGAAGCCAACGAACATGCCCTCGACCTCGACCAGCTGCCGGGTGCGCAGCACGGCGTCCTGGGTGCCGACCGAGAAGCGGCGGGTGAGCACCGTGGCGTCGTAGAGCTCCGGCACGTAGCCCTCGTCGAGGTTGCGCAGGCCGTAGACCAGCTCGCCGTAGCGCGGCTCGGCGGCGATGACCTCGATCTCCTCGACCTTCTCGCGCAGGTAGCGCCCGACGCCCATCAGGGTGCCGGTGGTGCCGAGGCCGGCCACGAAGTGCGTGATCGTCGGCAGGTCGCGCAGGATCTCCGGGCCGGTCGACTCGTAGTGGGCGCGGGCGTTGGCCTCGTTGCCGTACTGATACAGCATCACCCAGTCGGGGTGCTCGGCCGCGATCTCCTTCGCCGCGGCGACGGCCCGGTTGGAGCCGCCCGCCGCCGGCGAGAAGATGATCTCCGCGCCATACATCCGCAGAAGCGCGGTGCGCTCCGACGAGACGTTCTCCGGCATGACACAGACCAGCCGGTAGCCGCGCAGCTTCGCCACCATCGCGAGCGCGATGCCGGTGTTGCCGCTGGTGGGCTCGATGATCGTGTCGCCGGGGCGGAGGCGGCCGGACTCCTCGGCCGCCTTCACCATCCACAGCGCCACGCGGTCCTTGACGCTCCCCGTCGGGTTGCGGTCCTCGAGCTTGGCCCACAACCGCACCTCGGCGCTCGGCGAGAGCCGGGGCAGGCCGACGAGCGGCGTGTTACCGCACGCGTCGAGCAGGGACTCGTAGCGCGGCACGGGGATCAGCCGCGCAGGGCGTGAGCGGCGGCGAACGCGAACGCACCACCCGCGACGGCGGGCAGGATCGTCACGGAGTCGCCGTCGTTGAGCTTCGCGTCGAGCGCGCCGAGGAAGCGCACGTCCTCGTCGTTGATGTAGACGTTGACGAACCGGTGCAGGCCACCCTCACCGGTGATCAGCCGGTCCTTGAGACCCGCGTGGCGCGAGTCGAGGTCGGTGAGCAGGTCGGCGATGGTGTCCCCGGTGCCCTCGACGGTCTTGGCACCGCCGGTGTAGCTGCGCAGGATGGTCGGGATGCGGACCTCGATAGCCATGTTCTTTTCTCCTCTTGTACGGCATGAGCGTGGACGACGACGGGACGGACGATGCTGACCTGGCGGCTGTTCAGCTGCCGGTCTGACACTCGTAGTCGACGGTCGCCGGGCTCTGCCCGAAGAGATACGTCTGGACGGCGTTCGGATCCACGACTGCATTAACTACCTGAACCGGCTCCTCGGTGACGGCCCCGTCCACGATGCGGAACGAGCGGATCTCCGTCTGCTCCGGGTGGCGGGTGGAGACGAGCAAGTAATGCGCGCCGGGCTCGCCGGCGAAGGCGACGTCCGTGCGGGACGGGTAGGCCTCGGTCGCGGTGTGCGAGTGGTAGACGATGACCGGCTCCTCGTCGGCGTCGTCCATCTCCCGCCACAGCCGCAGCTGCTCCTGCGAGTCGAACTCGTAGAAGGTCATGGACCGGGCCGCGTTCTCCATCGGCACGTGCCGCTCCGGCCGATCGGAGCCGACCGGACCCGCGACGATCCCGCACGCCTCGTCGGGGTGGTCGCGGCGGGCGTGCGCGACGATCGCGTCGAGGATCACGGCGTCGATGGTCAGCACGGGGAACAGCCTACCGAAAGCTGAGCGGCACTCGCCCGTGACGGGGGTCTCACGCTCAGCCCATGAGGGCGCCGACCAGGGACTCCTGCAGATAGGTCAGGTACTGGTAGACGGAAAGCTGCGCCACCCGGGCCGACATCGGGTCCTTGAGGATCGCCTCGTCGAGCTCCGCCTCGATGTCCACGTCGTCGTCGGCGATGCCCAGGCGCATGCCGAGGGTGAGCCGGACGTCGGTGAGCGCCCGCAGCCAGGCCTCTGCCTGCTCCTCGTCGAGGGCCACCTCGCCGCCCTCGACCGGCAGCGCGTCGAGCAGCATCGCGGCCTGCTCCAGCTTCGCCGAGCGCAGGTCGTCCTCCGTGTAGCGGCGCAGCTCGGCGGAGAGGGCGGCGTCGTCGCGGTACACATCCGGGAAAAGCCGCTCGATCACCGGATCGGTGCGGTCGAACCCCTCGGACAGCAAGGTGATCACCTCGAGCATGACCTCGTTGAGCACGGCCGCCTCGGCCGGGCCGAACCGGGCGACGCACGCCGTGCCGGCACGCACGAACATGTTCACGACTGCTCCACCGTGGCCCAGAGCCCGTGCGCCTGCAGCCGGGAGGCGTCGTACTCCATCCGCTCCCGCGCCCCGCTGGTCACGATCGCCTTGCCCTTCTGATGCACGTCGAGCATCAGCCGCTCGGCCTTCTCCTTGCTGTATCCGAACAGCTTCTGCAGGACCCAGGTCACGTAGCTCATGAGGTTGACGGGATCGTTCCAGACGACGGTCACCCACGGACGGTCGGTCTGGGGCACCTCGTCAACCTCGACGTGGGTCTCTTCGATCGGTAGGACCTGCGGCGCCGCCATACCAACATGGTGCCATCAAGCGAGCAGCACGCCATGGTCGACCGCGTCCCCGGCGATGGCGGACAGCGCCTGGCGCAGCTCCGCGTAGCGCTCGCCCAGCTCGTGACCCAGCTCGACCTCGACCTCGCGCAGGGCGTGCTGCAGCCACCGCCGGCAGTCCTTCTTGTCCGGCAGCTTCGGCGGTCCGCCCGGCGCGTGCCGCGGCTGCCACATCGCGTATGACCCGGCGTTGAGCCCGATGCCGAGCGGCGAGAGCACCTGCCCCTCATCCTCCCCCGCCGCGCCGGCCGCGGAGAGGCTGTCCAGCGCGCCGGTCCCGGTGAGCGCGGCGACGCCCGAGGTGGTGGTCACCAGCAGCGCCCGGTCGCGCTCGCGGCCGTCGTCGCGGGCGCTGTCCACGGCCTGCCGGGCGGCTGCCGCGATGCGGCCGAGCACCGCCTCGCCGGGCGGGGCGTCCAGCAGCGCGCCGAAGACCAGCCCGATCAGCTCACGGGTGTCGGCGTGCAGCAGCCGGGTGCTGCGCACCGACAGCGCGTGCAGCTCCCGGTCGAGCACGCGGGGCAGCTCGGGGCAGCCCTTGCCGGATCCGAGCTCCTGCACACAGCGCACGTGGATGGTGGCCAGGTCGATCGAGACGCGCTCGACGGCGGCCAGGCGGCGGGTGCGGATCTCGCGGTCCAGCTGCTCCTGCCAGCCGTCGCCGGTCGCCGAGACGGTGGCGGCGGTGACATCGGCCGCGCGGGGGCCGGCCGCGGCCTGCTCGTCGGCCCAGCTCTCCAGCTGGTGGCGCAGTTCGGCGACGCCGAAGACGCTCGCCGGGTCCAGCGAGACCGGGAACCAGGGCGCGGTGGCCAGGCGCGGTCCGCGCGAGGCGAGCAGCGCCCGGTTGGCGGTGAGCATCTCGGGCCACTCGTCGTGCTGGTCGATGCGGGTGAGGACGAACGCGATCCGCTCGACCCGGCCGGCCGCGGCGCCGAGCAGGTCGAGGTCGGCGCGGCCGAGCGGGGCCGCGGCGTCGACGACGAAGAGCAGGCCGAGCCCGCCGGCGGCGGCGTCGAGGGCGATCTCGGCGGTGGCCGGATCGTTGCCCCCGCGGCCGGGCGTGTCGATCAAGGTAACCCGCTTGAGCAGCGCGGACGGGTGGGCGATCTCGATCCGGCGGGCCGGGCGGGCCGGACCCTTGACCGTGCTGCGCTCGGGGAACGGCCGGGGGTCGCGGTGGCCGGGCACGAAGGCCCACGCGTCGGGGCGCTCGCCGTGGCGGAAGACCACCCAGGCGTCGCCCGCCTCGATCGGCTCGCCGTCACGGCGGATCAGGGCGTCGACCAGGGCCGTCTTGCCGGACCCGGCGGTGCCGGCGACGACCGCGCTCGTGCGGCGCGGAGACTGCGACGGGGCCGTGGACTGCCGTTGGTTGCGGCTGCCGCGGATCGGCATGGCGGACACTGAACTCCCGCTCGTCGGGGCGCCGAAGACCGGCGCTGACGTGAGCGTCAGATCGATCAGCGGCGCCTGCATGACCCCGAAGCCCATGTGCGACCTCCTTGTGCACGCCGGGTCGAGAATGCCCGGGAGAAGCCCGTCCGCGCAGCTCGTCGGCGCTGCGGGGCGGGGCATCGGAACGCTACGTGAACGGACACTTACAGCAGCAGGGTCGCAGCTACTCAACTGGAACCGAACGCACTACTCAAGTTCGTGCTTCCGCGGGTACGCCCCGTAATCAACGTATCGATATGCTGCGACAGTGCCTCCCTGGAGCTTTGTCGGCAGAAGCGCAGAACTCGTCCGTGTCGCCGAGGCGGCCTCCGGTTCCACCGGTCGCGGTCTGATTCTCGGCGGCCCGCCCGGCATCGGCAAGAGCCGATTGCTGCGCGAGGCGGTCAACACTCTTGACCAGGACAGACTAGCGGTATGGACCGCGACGGCCAACGCCGCCACGGCGGGTCTCCCGCTCGGCGGGCTGGCCCAGGTCCTCCCGCCCGACCAGCCCGCCGGGGGCTCACCCGCCGGGCTGCTGCGCTGGGCCGTCGATGCCCTGCACCGGCAGGCCGCCGGCCGGCCGATCGTGGTCGCGATCGACGACGCCCACCTGCTCGACCCGCTCTCGGCCGCGCTCGTGTACTACGTGGCACGCTCCGAGAACGCCACCGTCCTCGGCACCGTGCGCACCGGCGAGTCGGTTCACGACCCGATCAGCGCGCTGTGGAAGGACGACCTCGTCGAGCGGATCGAGCTCGGCCCGCTCACCTTGCAGGAGACCTCCGACCTCCTGCAACAGGTGCTCGGCGGCCCGGTCGACTCGGCCTCGGTGGACCGGCTGTGGCAGTTGTCACAGGGCAACGCGCTGCTGCTGCGCGAGCTGGTGATCGCCGCCCACGCGGCCGGCGAGGTCATCGAGAGCTACGGCATGCAGCGCTGGACCGGCAAGGTCGACCTGGCCCCGACGCTGACCGAGGTGGTCGACGCGCGCATCGGCAAGCTGACCCCGCAGGAACGGGCGGTGCTGGAGCTGGTCGCGTTCGGCGAGCCGATCGGCCTGCCGCTGCTGGTCAAGGCGACCGACCTGGCCACGGTCGAGACGGCCGAGGAGCGCCAGCTGGTCCGGGTGGTGGTCGAGGACCGGCGGACCACGGTGCACCTGGCCCATCCGCTCTACGGCGAGGTCGTGCGCCGCCGCTGCCCCGTCACCAGGTTCCGCCGCCTGCTGGCGGACCTGGCCACGCTGGTGGAGAACTGCGGCGCCCGCCGCCGCGACGACCTGCTGCGGGTCGCGGTGTGGCGGTTGGACAGCGACACCGCCCGCGACCCGGTCCTGCTGCTCAACGCCTGCCGGCTGGCCTTCGCCACCTACGACATGGCCCTGGCGATGCGGCTGGGCAAGGCCGCCGTCGCGGCGGGCGGCGGGTTCGACGCCGCCGAGACGCTCGCCACGATCCTGATGTTCGCCGCCTGCCCCGACGAGGGCGCCCTGATCCTCGACCAGAACGAGGGCCAGATCGCCGACGAGAGCCAGCGCAGCCGGTGGCTGTCCATCCGGCACATCACCTCGCAGTGGGGCCTGGGCGACTCCTCCACCGCGGACGAGATGAACCGCGAGGCACACAAGATCAGCGACCTGCGCGAGCGCTCGCTCACGCTGTCGGTCGAGTCGACCATGCGGCTGCACCGCGGCGACTACGGCCAGGCGCTCACCCTGGCCCGCACCGTCCTGGACAGCCCGGCCAGCGCGCCCGGGCCGCGCGCCCTGGCCCGCAGCATCATGGGCCACCTGCAGGCGATGCGCGGCACCCCGGTGCAGACCGTCAAGGCCATGGCGATGCTCGACAGCGACGCCGCGCAGTGGCGGGCCGAGGTCCCCTACATCCAGCTCGGTATCGAGCTCGCCCGCGGCACCGCCATGATCCTCGCCGCCGACCTGGAGGCCGTCGACGCGATCGTGGCCACCGAGTTCGCCGGCATGGCCGACGCCGGCAACTTCCTGCTCGGCTCCGGATACCTGCAGATCGTCCGGGCCCAGGCAGCCCGGCTGCGCGGGCACCTGCAGGAGGCCGGCCGCGCCGCCAGCCAGGCCAGCGCCATGCTCGCCACCGGACGGATCTTCGTCGCCCTCGCCCACGCCGAGCGTGCCCACGTCGCGGCGCTGCTCGGCGACCCCACCGGGGCCGCGGCCGCGTTCGCGCTCGCCGAGGAGACGCACTACCGCTCGATGGAGGTCCTGTACCCCTGGCTGGAGGAGGCCCGCGCCTGGGTCGCCGTCGCCTCCGGGGACGTGGCCACCGCCGCCGAGGTGCTGCGCCGCCTCGCCGCACGCAACCGCAGCGACGGCTTCGCCGCGCACGAGATGTTCGCGCTCTACGACCTGGGTCGGCTGGGCTTCGCCGCCGAGGTCAACGAGCGCATCGGGGCGCTGGCGCAGACCGTCGAGGGCCGGCTCGCCCCGGCGATGGCCTGGCACGTGCGCGCGATGGCCGAGGAGGACGGCGGCGCCCTGCTGGCCGTCGCCGAGGAGCTCGCGGAGATGCAGCTGTACCTCTTCGCCGCCGAGGCAGCCGCCGGCGCGGTGACGCTCCTGCGCGGCATCCGCTCCCCGCAGACCCCGCGGGCGGCCCAGCGCCTGGCCGAGCTGCGCACCGAGTGCCCGCACGCGGTCACGCCCGCGCTGGTCGTCCCGCAGCCGATGCTGACCGGGCGGGAGCGGCAGATCGCCCGGCTGGCGGCGGCCGGGGTGCCGTCGAAGGAGATCGCCGACCAGCTGTACCTCTCCTCGCGCACGGTCGACAACCACCTCATGCGCGTGTACGCCAAGCTGGGCGTCACGGGCCGCGCGGAGCTCGCCGCCGCCCTGCGCTCGCTGCCGCCCGAGGAGTGATCGCCGGCCCGATGCACCGTGCGGGGCCGCCGGCCGCGCACGGTGCATCGGGCCCGCCCGCCGTGGAGTGATCGTCGTCCTATGCGGCTTGGAATATGTTGTTCAGGTGACGAGTAGCGCCCTGCTGACGGACCACTACGAGCTGACGATGCTGTCCGCGGCCCTCCGCGACGGCACGGCCGACCGGCGCTGCGTGTTCGAGGTGTTCGCGCGCCGGCTGCCGACGGGCCGCCGATACGGGGTGGTCGCGGGCACCGGCCGGCTGCTCGACCTCGTCGCGGCGTTCCGGTTCGGCCCGCAGGAGATCGAGTTCCTCAGCGGCCGCGGGATCGTGGACTCGGCGACGGCCGAGTGGCTCTCGCGGTACAAGTTCAGTGGCGACATCGACGGTTACGCCGAGGGCGAACTGTTCTTCCCCGGCTCGCCGATCCTGACCGTGAGCGGGACGTTCGCCGAGTGCGTGGTGCTGGAGACGCTGATCCTCTCCGTCCTCAACCACGACAGCGCGATCGCCGCCGCCGCGGCCCGGATGGTCACCGCCGCCCGCGGGCGCGCCGTGATCGAGATGGGCTCGCGCCGCACGCACGAGGAGTCCGCGGTCGCCGCGGCCCGCGCCGCCTACCTGGCGGGCTTCGCGTTCACGTCCAACCTCGAGGCCGGCCGGCGCTACGGCATCCCGACCACCGGCACGGCCGCGCACGCGTTCACGCTGCTGCACGACTCGGAGCAGGCCGCGTTCGTCTCGCAGGTGGCGACGCTGGGCAAGCAGACCACGCTGCTGGTCGACACCTACGACATCGCACAGGGCATCCGCAACGCGATCGCCGTGGCCGGGCCGGACCTGCGGGCCGTGCGCATCGACTCCGGCGACCTGTCCGTGCTCGCGTCCGAGTCCCGGGCCCTGCTGGACTCGCTGGGCGCCACGGACACGCAGATCGTCGTGTCGGGCGACCTCGACGAGTATGCGATCGCCGCCCTCGCCGCCGAGCCCGTCGACGCCTACGGCGCGGGGACGGCGGTCGTCGTCGGCTCCGGCGCGCCAACCGCCGGGCTGGTCTACAAGCTGGTCGAGGTCGACGGGCGGCCCGTGGTCAAGCGCTCCGAGAACAAGGGCACGGTCGGCGGGCGCAAGACGGCCGTACGGCGCCACAAGCCGACCGGCACCGCGACCGAGGAGATCGTGGTCTCGCTCGGCGCGCCGGAGCCGCAGCCGCACGACCGGACGCTGCAGCGGCCCCTGCTGCGCGGCGGCGAGCCGGTGGCCGATCTGCCGACGCTGACCGACTCCCGCGAGCACCTGCGGCAGTGCCTGATCTCGATCCCCTGGGAGGGGCTCAAGCTCTCCGCCGGCGATCCGGCGGTTCCGGTCGTCATGACCGGCGGCACCGTCTAGCCCCTTTTGCCGGTACGTCCCCTTTGGAGGCACCCCCATGCCGCGCGCTTTGATCGTTGTCGACGTCCAGAACGACTTCTGCGAGGGCGGCTCCCTGGCCGTCACCGGCGGCGCCGGGGTGGCCGCGGAGATCTCGGCCGCGCTCGCCGCCGGCTCCTGGGATCACGTGGTGGCCACCCAGGATCACCACATCGATCCCGGCGCGCACTTCGCCGAGCACCCGGACTACGTCCGCACCTGGCCGGCGCACTGCGTGGTCGGGACCGGCGGCGTCGACTTCCACCCCTCGCTCGACACCGCGAAGGTCGAGGCGGTCTTCGAGAAGGGTTCGTACGCCGCAGCCTACTCCGGCTTCGAGGGCTCGGCCGGCGGCCAGGGCCTGGGCGACTGGCTCCGCGCGCGGAACGTGACCGAGGTCGACGTCGTGGGCATCGCCACCGACCACTGCGTGCGGGCCACCGCGCTGGATGCCGTACGTGAGGGCTTTGTTACGACCGTGCTGTTGAACCTCACGGCCGGTGTCGCACCGGCGACCACCGAGTCCGCCCTGGTAGAGCTGCGTGAGGCCGGAGTGACCTTGGTCGGTGAACCGGTCGTGTCCAACAGTTGACCGGTCGGCTGATGGCACATGGCTGGACTTGCCGTGTAACAAGCGACGTGTACCGTCATCCGGGCAAGCGGTCTCGCGGGACCAATGTGAGGACTTCTCACGTCACAACGTGAGGAGCCCCTACACGGAGCGTGGCGAAAATGGCAAGACTTCGCTACGCTTGCGGGACCTCGAAGGGTCGTCCATGGTGGACGGCTCAGCACCAGGAGGGTCACGTGAAGTTGTCGATCGAGACTCGCCCTTCGGATCAGCGGGAGTCAGTGCTGACGCTGAGTGGCGAAATCGACTATGAGACCGCTCAGGAGCTCCGCACCGCAGTGAGCTCAGTGCTCGACGGAAGCATCGACCTCCTCGTCATCGATCTCGCGGGGGTCACCTTCCTCGACTCCACCGGCATCGGCACCCTCGTCGTTGCCAAGCGCATCTGTCACAGCATGGGCGTCAAGCTCGACATTCGCCGGCCCAACCCGTTCATCGCGCGCCTGTTCGCGGTGGTCGGCGTGAGCGACATCCTCGGCGTGCCGATCCCGCCCGGCACCGTGTCAGGCCGCCTCCCTTCCCCGCGCGAGCGGGGCGTCACCCAGCCGGCCTGACCGCTTACGGAATGTAAGCCTCTCCCCGGCTCCGGCCGCCCGTTTTGGACACACTGAGTGGAGTGCCCCGTCGTCACCTGACGGTGGCGCTCCACTCACCCGTGCCCGCTCTCGGCCCCGACGCAGCAGTGACGCCGAGTAAGGCACACTGACGCAGCGTGATCTCTCTCATCCCACGCCGATGATCCGTCACAGGTGGCGGGCTGCCCGGATTTTTCGGATATGTGACCTGGCGTGGTCCGAGGAACGACGTAGACACGGACACGATGGGTCACTCACGGCCGAGCGCCTTGGGCGATGTGCACGGGCGGGACCGAAAACGCACCACTCACGGCCGAACGCCTCGACGATCCGCGGGAACACGGACGAGACGGCGCCGCCCGCAGGGCAGGGCCGAAGAACGGCGCCGCAAGCAGGTCCAGACCGCCGTCACCGCTGGGCCCCGACCCGATCGGGTTCGCGGCAATCGCCCGGACCACCCGCGATGGGAACCCTGGGCGATGCACGGGAGACCGGCCGAGACGGCGAACACGGCGCCACGCAGGCAGGAGCTGACAACAGCGCCGCAAGCGGACCAAACCGCCGCTCACCGCCAACCCCGACCCCAACCATCGACCTCAGGTCCGCGGTGATCGCCCGGGCCGCCCGCAATGCACGGGGAACCGGCCGAGACGGCGGACACGGTGTCGAACACAGGGCGGGACCAGAGGACAGCGCGTACGCGGGGCCCAGAGCGCCGCTCGCTGCCGAAACGCACGAGGCCGTCGTAGACCGGGCTCAGAACGCCGCTCGCGGCCCAGAAGCCCGTGGCGAGGGGACGGGGCACCCTTGGCCTGTGAACGGGGGAGAGTATCGATGCTGTGGAACGGGAACGCCCCCGGCGCCGAAGCGGCCGGGGGCGTTCTGCGGACGTGCTATGGGTCAGTGCTGTTCCTCGTAGGTCGCGCCGCCGTTGGCCTCGTGGCTCAGCGGGCGCGCGCCGCCGGGCGGGGGCGCCTCCAGCGAGTGGCCGGGCGCGTGTGCCGGGAAGCGGGCGTCGAACGCCGGCCGCTCCGAGCGGATGCGCGGCATGCTGTCGAAGTTGCGCAGCGGCGGCGGGCAGGACGTCGCCCACTCCAGCGACATGCCGTGGCCCCACGGGTCGTTGACCTCGACGACGCGGCCGGTCTTGTAGGACTTCCACACGTTCCAGATGAACGGCAGCGTGGACAGGCCGGTGATGAACGAACCGATCGTCGAGATCGTGTTCAGCGTGGTGAAGCCGTCGGTGGCCAGGTAGTCCGCGTAACGCCGGGGCATGCCCTGCGTGCCCAGCCAGTGCTGCACGAGGAAGGTGGTGTGGAAGCCGATCGTGGTCAGCCAGAAGTGGATCTTGCCCAGACGGTCGTCGAGCATGCGGCCGGTCATCTTCGGGAACCAGAAGTAGATGCCGGCGTACACCGCGAACACGATCGTGCCGAAGAGCACGTAGTGGAAGTGGGCGACCACGAAGTACGTGTCGGAGACGTGGAAGTCGATCGGGGGGCTCGCCAGCAGCACGCCGGAGAGGCCACCGAAGAGGAACGTCACCAGGAAGCCGATCGCGAAGAGCATCGGCGTCTCGAAGGTGATCTGGCCGCGCCACATCGTGCCGATCCAGTTGAAGAACTTCATGCCGGTCGGCACGGCGATGACGAAGCTCAGGAACGAGAAGAACGGCATGAGGACCTGACCCGTGGCGAACATGTGGTGGGCCCACACGCTCATCGACAGGGCGCCGATCGCGATCGTCGCGCCGACGAGGCCCTTGTAGCCGAAGACCGGCTTGCGGCTGAAGACCGGGATGACCTCGGTGATGATGCCGAAGAACGGCAGCGCCACGATGTAGACCTCGGGGTGGCCGAAGAACCAGAACAGGTGCTGCCAGAGCATCGCCCCGCCGGTGCCGGCGTCGTAGACGTGCGCGCCCAGGCGCCGGTCGGCCTCCAGGGCCAGCAGCGCGGCGGCCAGGATCGGGAAGACCATGATGACCAGGACGCTGGTGACCAGGATGTTCCAGGTGAACATCGGCATGCGGAACATCGTCATGCCGGGCGCGCGCAGCGTCAGGATCGTGGTGATCATGTTGACGGCGCCGAGGATCGTGCCGAGGCCGGAGAGGACCAGACCGACGATCCACAGGTCGGCGCCCACGCCGGGCGAGTTGATGATGTTGTTGAGCGGCGCATACGCGAACCAGCCGAAGTCGGCCGCGCCGCCCGGGGTGATGAAGCCGATCAGCGTGACCGTGCCACCGAACGCGTACAGCCAGTACGCGAAGGAGTTCAGCCGCGGGAACGACACGTCCGGCGCGCCGATCTGCAGCGGCGTGATGTAGTTCGCGAACGCGAAGACGATCGGCGTCGCGAAGAACAGCAGCATGATCGTGCCGTGCATCGTGAACAGCTGGTTGTACTGCTCGGGCGAGAGGAACTGCAGACCCGGCCGGGCCAGTTCGGCGCGCATGAGCAGGGCCATGAACCCGCCGATCATGAAGAACACGAACGACGTCGTCAGGTACATCAGGCCGATCTGCTTCGCATCCGTGGTGCGCAGCAGCCGAGCGAACGCCGAGCCCTTGACCGGCTTGTGCACCGGCCAGGGCCTGGTGACGATCGGCTTCGGTGCGACGGTGGTCACGAAAGGCCTCCTGTGGCTGTTGAACCAGCTGGCGAGCCAGCTCCGCGAGGCTCCGGGTGATCGGCAGTGCGATCAACACGTCACCCCGCAGGCAGAATAGTCCTCCCACCCGACGCGAAAACGCAGGGGTTCAGCTACCGCCGCCCTTGGCCCCCAGCTCGAACGTGATGGCGCCCGCCGCGATCGCGGAGAGCACCAGCAAGATGATTCCCCAGAAGATCAACCGATCGGCCGGAGTCGGACTTTTCACCACCCCGAGGAGCCGGCTCGTCAGCGGCGCCGGGGCGGGCGCCGGGGCCGCGACCACGACGGTGTCCGCATTATCCGGATTATCCGGAACCGGCGCGACCGGGACGGGCGCCGCGCTGCGGTCGCCGAGGGCCTGCAGGACGATCAGGACGCCGCCGGCGAGAACCAGCAGGACCCCGAGCACCGCGACGATCACCGCGATCCAGTCACGCATCGCTTGCCTCCCTGGGAGCTGTCTGCCCCAGCAGGCTAGAGACCCCGGCGGGCGCCCGTCGAGACCCGGCTCACGCCCCGGCGCTGAAATTTACAGTCGGAAGCCCGGTCGCGAAACCTCACGGCAATCTCGTGTTGACAGGGCAGAAACGGTGTATGACGCTCCGATATGGAAGCGCTCCCAAAATCGACGACTTGCTATCTGAGGAGGTCGCGATGTCGATTACCGCCGCTCCGGAAACGCAGGATCCCGCGCACGACCCCATGCGCGACACCGCCGAACACCCCACCCTTGCCCACGTCGCCGCCCTCGCGGGTGTTTCTTCCGCCACGGCCTCCCGCGTGCTCAACGGCTCCGCCCGCGTGTCTCCGACCGCCCGCCAGCAGGTCCGCGACGCCGTCGACCGCCTCGGCTATGTCCGCCAGCGTGCCGCCCGCGCCGTGGACCGCCGCCCCCGCAGCGTCGCCGCGGTGGTGTGCGAGCCGAACGCACGACTCTTCGCCGATCCGTTCTACTCCCGTGTGCTGGCGGGCGCCAGTGCCGCGTTCGCCGAGCACGACATGCCGATGCTGCTGGCCGCGGGCGAGCGACCCGCGTCACTGCAGCGCTACCTGTCCAGCGGGCACATCGACGGCGTGCTGCTGATCTACTGCCGCAGCAGCCACCCCCTCGTCGTCACACTGCCCGCGCTCGGGGTCCCGGTCACCCTGATCGGCCGGCCGCTGCAGGGCAGCCAGCTGTCGTACGTGGATGCCGACAACCGGGGTGGCGCCCGGCAGGCGGTGGAGTACCTGGCCCGCACGGGCCGCCGGCGCATCGTCACGATCGCCGGCCCGCCGGACGTCTCCGCGGGCGTCGACCGGCTCGCCGGGTTCCGCGAAGGCCTCGAGCGGGCGGGCCTGGACCCGGGCCCGATCGCGTACGGCGACTTCACGCGCCCGGCCGGGGTACACGCGATGACCAGGCTTCTGGATCATCGCCCGAACCTCGACGCGGTCTTCTGCGCGTCGGACCTCATGGCGGTCGGCGCCCTGCACGCCCTGCGCCAGTCCGGGCGGCGCGTACCGGAGGACGTGGCCCTGGTCGGCTTCGACGACCTGCCGCTCGCGTCGTTCACCCAGCCGCCGCTGACCACCATCAAGCAGCCGGTCGAGGAGATCGGCGCCGCGGCGGCCCGCCAACTGCTCACGCTCATGAGCGGCGAGCCGTGGGACGAGCCGTCGGTCCTGCCGACCACCCTGGTCCGCAGGCAGAGCGCCTGACGTGTCGCACGGACGCAGGCCCGGGACCTGGACTGTGGCGTCGCCGCCGTCCGGACCGGGGCCTGCGTCCCGGCGCCGCGCCGGGTGACGGCGAGGCTAACCTGTGCCGGCCTGGACCATCTCACCTCCCTCGACCTGGCCGTATCCGCCTGCACGCGGGTCCCGGAGCCGCTAGACATGGAGGCGTGAAGGCGATCAAGCTGACCGCGGACCGGACCCTCGCCCTGCAGGATCTCCCGATCCCCCGCCCGGCTCCGGACCAGGTCCTGCTCGAGGTCCGCGCGGCGGGCGTCGACCCGTCCGACCTCGATCTGGTCGAAGCCGTCCCCGGCCACGAGGTCTCGGGGGTGGTGATCGCCCGCGGCGAGGAGGTGACGGGCTTCGTGGTGGGCGACGAGGTGTACGCGTACGCCGAGGCCGCCTACGCCGAGCGCGTCACGGTCCCGGAGACCGCCGTGGCCCACAAGCCCGCCGGCCTGACCTTCGTGGAGGCCGCCGCCGTTCCCCGGGCCGCGGTGACGGCCCTGCAGGCGTTGCGCGCCGCCGGCACCGGCGAGGGCGACGTGGTCCTGATCCACGCGGCCGCGACGGGCGTCGGCCACTTCGCGGTCCAGATCGCGCGGGCCCTGGGCGCCGAACGCGTCCTGGCCATCGCGGACCTCGACGACCACGACTTCCTGCGCAACCTGGGCGCCGAGCCCATCGCCGCCGTGGCCCTGCCGGTGGACGTGGCCCTGGACCTGATCGGCGGCGAGGTGACCGCCGCGGTGCTGCACCAGGTTCTCGACCCGGCCCGCGCGATCTCGACCGCCAACCCGGCGATCACCGCGGCCGGTGGCCGCTGCGTCCTTCCCACCCAGAACACCGAGGACCTGCGCTGGCTGGCCGCGCTGGCCGACCGGGGCCAACTGCGCGTGGCGCTGCACCGCGAGCTGCCCCTGGCCGAGGCCGCGGACGCCCACCGGCTGCTCGGCACCGGCCGCGTCCGCGGCAAGCTCGTCCTGACGCTCTGAAGGCCGGCGCGGCAGAATATCGGACTTTTCGCCCGTCCGGGTATAAATCCGATAAGTCGTGGCGCGGAGCGCCCGACTTATCGGTGTCGCCACCAGGCAAAGCACGATCATGCCTGTCTCGGGGTACGTTCACCGGCATGATCGACGCCCCCGCCGACTACACCGGACGGCGCCGGGCCCACACCCAGGGATCGTTACGCATTGCGCTCGTCGCGGTACTCATCGTGTCCGCAGGCGCCTTCATCGCCCTGCGCGCCCTCCCCGGCCGTGAACCCGGCCACCAGGCGCCGTACGCGGCCGAGGACCCCGTGATCCCAGCCCTGTCGATCCGGCCGCCGAGCACCGGGTCACCGCCGCCCTCGCCGGCGTCGTCGGCGTCACCGAGCCCGGCGCCGACCGGGTCGAGCCGGCCCACGCCCACCAGGAGCCCGTCGCCCGCACCGACGACGGCGACGGTGAGCCGGGCGACGCCGTCGGGGAGCACCGGCGGTACGACATCCGGGGTCTTCGCCGTCGAAGCGGAGGCTCCCGGCAACGGCCGGTCCGGGACGATGACGGTGCGGGAGGTCCCCGGCGCTTCGGGCGGGCGCGCCGTGGGCAACGTCGGCAACGGGCGGGCGCTCGCGTTCACGGGGGTCACGGTCCCGCGGCGGGGCGAGTACCGGCTGACGATCGCCTACCTGTCCACACGGGAGCGCCGCTGCTACATCAGCGCCGGGCGGGGCTGGGTGCTGGTCACGTTCCCGGGCAGCGGCGGCCCGGACACCGTCGCGACCGTCACGGTCACCGTGCGGCTCGAGCAGGGCCGCAACACAGTCGAGGCCGGGAACACCACCGGCAGATGGTGTCCCGACCTCGACCGCATCACCGTTGCCCCCACTGACCACCCCAGCTCGGCAACGTCCTGAGCAACGTTTGGCGTGACCGTGCGCCGGTGGACCATCCAGGGAGGCTTCCGGCTTCCGGCGCCGGTCACATCTGCAATCATGGGCGCCCGAGCTGGGGATGGCCCCGGACGGCGCTGTGAAGTTCCTGAGTACCGGTGGTCTCAGGCCACTCGCAGGGTCTCGCCCAGGACCCGCACGACGTCGCCCTTGTGCAGCTGGCGGCCGCGGCGGGTGTCGACCTCGCCGTTGACGGTCACCTCGCCGTCGAGGATGAGCTCCTTGCTCTCCCCGCCGGACTCCATGACGTCGGCGAGCTTCAGGAACTGACCCAGGCGGATCATGTCGCCACGGATCTGGATGTCTCTCATCGGCGCAGCGTAGAGCAGCTACCAGGTTGCTCCCGAAAAACCGTTGCCGATGATCCACGCGGGTGGTTACCTTGGGCGTACACGGGAAAGGAGGTGGTCCAAAGTTGTGTAGCAATGGGACTCGTGAGGTGACTGTCCGCTAGTCGCCGTCCTCTGGACTCGCACTTCGCATGTCCGCCCGGATGGCGGCAGGCGAATACGAGACAGCCACCCAGCCCCCGGGGCTTTCCGGTGTAGTCCAACCGGCCCACGTATCTAGCCCGGAAACTCAGGCTAGCGCGGGAACCTCGGGGGCTGTTCCATATCCTATGATCGTGATCGAAGCGCTTCGGCTGCGCGCCCACGTGGAGGCGCTCACCGCACACGGGCCCCGATACGAGGACCTGCCCGGGGTTCCGGCCGGCCTGCGATACATCACCGACCAGCTCGGTGGCCTGGGCCTGAAGGTGCGGGTCGAGCGCTACGGCAGCGAGCTGCACCAGGTCAACCTCGTCGCCGAGATCGAGGGCGGCACCTCCGACGACGCCGTCGAGCTCTGCGCGCACTGGGACACGGTCGCGGACAGCCCCGGCGCCGACGACAACGCGAGCGGCGTGGCCGGCGTGCTGGAGGCGGCGCGGGCCCTGCGCGACGCCGACCTGCCCGCGCGCACGATCCGCTTCTGCCTCTTCGGCGGCGAGGAGGCATACTTCGACGGCAGCCTCGCCCACCAGGCCCTCATCACCCCGCGGACGGAGTCGATCGTCTTCGAGATGATCGGCTTCACCTCGCCGGTCCAGCGCTTCCCGGAGCAGCTCGAGGGCCTCGTCGAGCCGCCCGAGCACGGCGACTTCATCGCTCTGGTCTCCGACGAGCACTCGCAGGGGCTGCTGGCCCGGTTCGTCCGCCATCTGCAGGTGCCGGCGCTGCCGCTGGTCCTGCCGGACTTCGCCCGCGAGGTGGCGATGCGCAGCGACCACGTGCCGTACTGGGATGCGGGCCGTCGATCGCTGCTGGTCACCGACACGGCCGACTATCGCAACCCCCGGTACCACCGCGAGGACGACACCGCGGACAGCCTCGACTACGACTTCGCCGCCGGAGTGGTCAAGGCCGCAGTGCGAACGATCACCGAACTCGCGCAGTGATCCATGTCACCGCGCAGGCCCGCGTTCGTGGCGTGACAACATGCTCGGGTGTCCATCCGACTGCTGATCGCCGACGACCAGGCCCTCGTGCGCGGCGCGCTCGCGGCGCTGCTCGACCTGGAGGCCGACCTCACCGTCGTGGCCGAGGTCGGCCGCGGGGACGAGGTCGTCGCGGCCGCCCGCGAGCACCGCCCCGACGTCGCCCTGCTCGACGTCGAGATGCCCGGTCTCGACGGCATCGCGGCCGCCGCCGCGCTGCGCAGGGCCCTGCCCTCGTGCAAGGTGCTCATGGTGACGACGTTCGGCCGCCCCGGCTACCTGCGGCGGGCCATGGCGGCGGGCGCGTCGGGCTTCGTGGTCAAGGACACGCCCGCGAAGCAGCTCGCCGATGCCGTACGCCGCATCGCCCAGGGCCTGCGGGTCGTCGATCCGACCCTGGCCGCGGAGACGCTCGCCAGCGGCGACAGCCCCCTGACCCCGCGCGAGGCGGACGTCCTGCGCGCCGCGCGCGAGGGCGGCACGGTCGCGGACGTGGCCGGCCAGCTCGGCCTGTCGGAGGGCACGGTACGCAACCACCTCTCCGCCGCCATCGGCAAGACCGGAGCCCGAACCCGGGCCGAGGCGGTGCGCCTCGCCGACGAGAGTGGATGGCTGTAGACCTAAGGGCTGAATGATTCCGGCTGGGGACGTAGAGTCGCGGCATGACCGCACTCCTCGCCAGCGGCCGCGACGCGGACGTCTACGCACTGGACGAGCTGCGGGTCCTGCGGCGCTACCGCCGCGGGGGCGACGTCACCGCCGAGGCGGCGATGATGCGATACGTCTCGGACCACGGCTACCCGGTGCCCCGCGTCTACTCGGCCGAGGGCGCCGACCTGGTCATGGAGCGCCTCGACGGCCCGACGATGCTGCAGGCCCTGAGCGACGGCACGCTCGACCTGCACTCCGGCGCCACCGTCCTGGCCGACCTCCTCGAGCGCCTGCACAAGGTCCGCGTCCGCTCGGCCACCGACCCGGGCACGCGCATCCTGCACCTGGACCTGCACCCCGAGAATGTCGTGATGACCGAGGGCGGCCCGGTGGTCATCGACTGGCGCAACAGCACCGAGGGCCCACCCGAGCTCGACGTGGCGATGACCGCCCTGATGATCGCCACGGTCGCCGTGCTGCCCGGCCACCCCTTCGCCGAGCAGGCCGAGCCGTTCCTGGACACGCTGCTGCGCTGCACGCGGGACAACCCGCTGTCGCAACTGGAGGCGGCCGCGCACCGCTGCACGGCCGACCCGAACGTCACCGCCGAGGAGCGGGCTCACCTGGCCGAGGCGAAGCTGCTGGTCACCACCGCGGCGCGCCTGCACCACTGAATAACCCGCCCGGGGCGGCGTTGGGGTTCGGCCGCGGCCCCACGCTGGAGGCATGGAAGAACTCCTCGTCCGCCAGGTGGACATCGGCGTGGCCGACATGGACATCTCCGTAGACGACCAGCTCACCACCACCCGGGTCGTCGTCGAGCGAGCCATCGCCACCGACCGCCACGGCACCCGCGAGCGCGACCTCCTGCTGATCTACGGCGCCGCCGAGACCCGGGCCCTGGCCGAGGCGCTCAACCGCGCCGCCGACCTGGCCGCTGGCTGAGGGGCGAGCGCCGTCACCCTTGTTGAGCGCTCAACTATCGAGCTACCCTTGTGCACATGAGCGCACTGCCCCTTCTCGAAGAGCATCTCGCCGTCGCGGTGCCGGCCAGCCGCGAGCAACGGTCGTGGACGGCCGAGGACGGGGCGCTGCCCAGCCTGTACATCAGCCACGGCGCCCCGCCGCTGCTGGAGGACGGCGAGTGGATGGGCGAGCTGCGGGACTGGGCACTGAGCCTGCCCAAGCCCAAGGCCATCCTCATCGTGAGCGCGCACTGGGAGTCGGCGCCGCTGAGCGTGTCGGCGACGGCCGCGGGGACGCCGCTGGTGTACGACTTCGGCGGCTTCAAGCCGGTGTTCTACACGCTGCAGTACGAAACGCCCGACGCCACGGCGCTCGCCCAGCGGGTCGCCGCCGCGATGCCCGACTCCGAGCCGCTGCACGAGCACACCACGCGCGGGCTGGACCACGGGGCCTGGGTGCCGCTGATGGTGATGTACCCGCTGGGTGACGTACCGGTGCTGCAGCTCAGCCTGCCCACCCACGACCCGGACCGGCTGCTCGAGCTCGGCCGGCGCCTGCGCCCCCTGCGCGCGGAGGGCGTGCTCGTCATCGGCTCCGGGTTCATGACCCACGGGCTGCCGTTCCTGCGACGCGAGCACTGGACCGGGCACGGCACGCCGCCCGGGTGGTCCGCCGACTTCGACGCCTGGGCCGCCGACGCGCTCGCCCGCGGCGACGTCGACACGCTGAGCCGGTTCGCCAGCCAGGCGCCGGGCATGCCGTTCGCGCACCCGACGGTCGAGCACTACACGCCGCTCTTCGTCACCCTCGGCGCCGCGGACCGGCCCGACGCGCCGGTCAAGTCGGTCATCGACGGATACTTCATGGGGCTGTCCAAGCGCTCACTGCAGACGGCTTAGCACCTTCTCGCGGGTCGAGAACGGCAGCGCTTCCGCCGCCACGAGCCGGGGCAGCAGCTCCGGCTCGGCGGTCAGGGCCCGGAAGGTGAGCCCGATCGTGACGTCGTGCGGCGGGGAGTGCACCACCCGCACCTCGTCGCCGGCGCGCACCGACCCGGGCTGGAGCACGCGCAGATACGCCCCGGGCACCGCCCGCTGCGTGAACGTCCTGACCCAGCCCCGCTCCCCCAGCCAGCCGGCGAACGTCCGGCACGGGATGCGGGGCATGCTGACCTCCAGGACGGTCTCGGCGCCGATCAGCCAGCGCTCGCCGATGCGGGCGCCGGTGACGTCGAGCCCGGCCGTGGTCAGGTTCTCGCCGAAGACGCCGCCGGGCAGGTCCCGGCCGAGCTCCTCGGCCCAGCGGTCGAGATCCTCGCGCGCGTACGCGTAGACCGCCTGATCCGGCCCGCCGTGATTGCGCGTGTCGCAGACGCGGTCGCCGGCGACCCCGGTCGGCTCGGTCCCGCGGGGCCCCGGCACGGTGATCGCCACCGACCCCTCGACCGGCCGCTTGTCGATGCCGGTCATCGGCACGTCGGAGTGCGCGGTCGGGGCCGGCGTGCCGACGTTGACGGAGATCAGGTAGGCCACACCGGCCAACGTAGCCGATCTCAGGCGTGGATGAGCGCCAGATCCTCGCCCGCCCGGATGCCGGGGCCGCCGATCGTGCTCACCTCACCGCCGGGGCCGGCGTGCACGACCCGGGCGCCGGCGAGGTATCGCACGCTCACGTTCTCCGCGAAGTTCCGCCCGTTCGCCAGCCCGCCCGCGGCCATGATCGTGCCGATGTCGACGCCCCAGACGCGGTGCCCCTCGTGGCCGTCGCGGAAGAGCACGGCCACGTCGCCGCTGAGATACGCGTCATAGACGATCCGCACCCCGAGATCCATCCGCAGCGCGAGCAGCTCGTCACCCGCCGCGCCGCCGGCCAGATCCGCGCTGCACGATTCGATCGTGTCCGCGCCCCAGGCGTGCGAATACGAAAGGCGCTGCCCGCCCGGGATCTCGATGTCGTACCCCACGTGCTCCCCCGCCACCACCCCGCTGATCGGCGACCACAGATGCGCCGCCGTGACGGTCAGCCGCGCGCCGTCGCCGATCGCCTGCGCAACGGGCTCGGACCCGACCCCGGTGACGGACGCGCTCGCCACGCGCAGCGTCGTGGCGACCGGCGCCCAGCCGTGCGTGCTGTGCAGGAGACCGTCAAGCTGTACCCGATCCGGCGCCCGCCCCAGGCACGCAGCCACGGCCTCGGCGAGCCCTTCGTCACCGAGCCCGAACAGCTCCACCTCGGACGCGCTCGTCGTATGCCGGTCGACGCCGTGGGCGTTGACGCTGGACGACGCATAACAGAGCCCCGCAACGATCGACAGCTCGATGCCCATGACCAGCCTCCGAGATCACGCAACGTTACGCTCAGATTACAGCTAGTCAAAGCCGCCTGACCTCGAATTGCCGCCCCTTCCCGGCACGGCAACCGCCCGGCTCGCGCGCAGCTTCGCTCCGCCCCAGCCCGAACTCGCCGCCAAGTGCGCCCAACGGCGCCCGCCAACAGCCCCGCGACCCGCAGCCGCCGGCGGCGCCGCCAGGCGCGCCACGGCAGGTCCCGGACCAGCACCGGCGACGCGGTCAGCCATCCGAGTCCGGCCGGTCGGCGGTCGTCCCGAAGCCCCCAAACCGGCTCATCAAGCATCCAGGCCCGAGGCTTAGAGGCCGCGCAGATAGGTCAAGATCATGGGCGGGGCGTTTGTCCTACCGGTACGGGGTTCACGTCTGCCGGATCGGGCTATGTGGCGTGGTGATGGTGTCGGCGAGGTCAAGGAACGCGTTGATGACGCCGTGCTGTGCGTTGGTAGCAGCGTTGCAGGCGGTTGGTGGTGTTGTGCGGGGAGTTCGTGCGCTCGACGTGCCATCTCCGGCTCGCCTGGGTGGGTGCTTTGTCGCCTTGCTGGGTGATTTCGCCGTTCAGGGTTCGGGCAGCCGGAACCTCGCGGGTGACCGCCGAGTCGTAGCCGGTGTCCCAGATGCGCCGTCACCTGCTCGGGCAGCGGACCGAACGCGTCGAGTGTGTCGAGGGTTGGCCCCAGCAGCAGTGGTGGATCGTGTCGGTTCGCGCCGGCCGGGACCCGGTCCTGGGGGATCCCTGTACCCGCGACCGTGTTGGGGCGTTTTATCCCATGTTTGCCCCGGTCGGCCGGGGGCCGGCCGGGGACCTCACCGCCGCCGGAAGCTTTGGTGATGCATCCGTCCACGGCGATGTCCTCCCGGACCAGGCTGACAATCCGGTCGTAAGCCCCAAAACGATCATGTTGAGTTGTTTGAACACACTCAAAGCGATCCACTCGTCACGCCGGTTCCGGATCGTCGTCGCCGAACAACTCCTGTCCGCGATCGACTCGTACGAACATCCGAACCGCAACACCTGCAACAACTTCTCGAACACCAACCGATCCGCCACCCGCGGACGGTGATAGCCCAGCGGATGCAAGGGATGCACCACCGGCCATAAATTGAGACGAGCGGAGCCGCAACGCACTGCTGCACCTTCTTGCACCAGCGCAGCTTCACGCCACCCATTATGAGGGACACGGTCAACGCACGCGCCTCGTGCGTCGTCGTCGTTCTTGAGGCGCTCGGAAATGCTGGTCGGTGGTCCGCTGGGATAGGGCTGGACGGATTTCGTGCGTGACATTTCCCGGGAACAGTTCTCATGTGCCGGCAGGCGCTGATACTCGCCGGTATTACTTCGCGGTGTCGTGTCGGCGGGCCGGCGCGGATTCTCCCGGGCGTGCCCGCGCCGCGCCGACGGGCCGGCGGGATGGCACTGATGCGGTGGGGGCGGGTGGGCGCTGCAAGGCGGGGCCGGGTTGACCGGCGCCATGCGTCGGGTGCGGCACTGCGGTGTGGTCGTCCGAGCCGGTATCGATCGCGGGGCGGTCCGGGCCGCGCGGACGCTTCGGCCGGCGGCGGTGTTTCGGCCGCTGGCGGTGTTTCGGCCGGTGGCGTGCCGAGGCCCTGTCCTTGGCCGGCGGTGCTGAGGTCCTGGCTGGGGCCTTGGTCGGCGGCCGCGCCGTGGCCGTGGCCATGCGCGGTGCCGGGGTTGTGGCTGGGCCATGCCGGGGTCGTGCGCGGCGCCGAGGCCGGGGCGAGGGTCGTGGCCGTGCGTGGCGCCGAGGTCGGGGCCGTGGCGGGAGCCGGGGCCGTGGCGGGAGCCGGGGCCGTGGCGGGAGCCGGGGCCGTGGCGGGAGCCGGGGCCGTGGCGGGAGCCGGGGCCGTGGCGGGAGCCGGGGCCGTGGCGGGAGCCGGGGCCGTGGCGGGAGCCGGGGCCGTGGCGGGAGCCGGGGCCGTGGCGGGAGCCGGGGCCGTGGCGGGAGCCGGGGCCGTGGCTGGTTCGTTCACTGAGTTTTCCCGGCCGTCGGCAGCCACGCTTGCCGGCGGGGTGCTCGCGCGTATTCGGCGGAGTTTCTCGGCGTGTCGTTGAGCGAGACCCCACGCGCGATGCCGAGCATGTTCCCGACGAAACTCCTCATTCGCCGCAGAATAACGACGCGACCTGGTCCGGTCACGCATGGCAGCCAATTCAGACTTGCAAAACAATTGCAGCTGCCCCATGCATTCATTCTCCCAGAATCCAGCCCGACCCACCGCCCCGCACGGCCGACGAAAAAGTCAAATAGTGCACGCACACACCGCGTCGAGGCTTGCCACCCAACGCGACGGAAGCTGGATCGTCAGCCACGAACATGCCGAATACACGGGCACCCGATCACGGCCCCGGGTCACTGCGGTACTTCACCCCGGCGTCGTGGCGCTTGACGCAGAAAAGCCGGACCGAAGGCAGACAACAAGACGGCTCGACAACACCGACGCCCCCGCCGTAGCGGGCCTCATCGAACGCTGCCCATGTGAGGTCAACAGATCGTCGGCCCAGTCCCGGAGGACATCGCCGTGGACGGATGCATCACCAAGGCTCCCGGCGGCGGTGAGGTCCCCGGCCGCCCCCGGCCGACCAGGGCAAACATGGGATAAAACGCCCCAACACGGTCGAGGGTACAGGGATCCCTCAGGACTGAGCCCAGCCGGCGCGAACCGACACGATCCACCACTGCCGCTGGGGCCAACCCCCGACACACCAGACGCGTCCGATCCGCCGCCCCGGCAGGTGACGGCGCATCTGGGACACCGGCGACGACTCGGCGGCCACCCACGAGGTTCCGGCTGCCCGAACCCCGGACGGCGAAACCACCCATAACGGCGACAAAGCGCCCACCAGGCGAGCCGGAGATGGCACGTCGAGCGCACGAACTCCCCGCACAACACCACCAACCGCCTGCAACGCTGCTACCAACGCACAGCACGGCGTCATCAACACGTTCCTTGACCTCGCCGACACCATCACCACGCCACATAGCCCGATCCAGCAGACGTGAACCCTGCACCGGTAGGACAAACGCCCCGCCCATGATCTTGACCTATCTGCGCGGCCTCTAAGCTAAGACCGGGCCGGTGCGGTCTGGAACGACGGCGCCGACCGCTCAGGTGCCACCGCCGTGGCCTTGCGCAGCCGTAGCGCCGCGTCGAACGCCTCGTCGTCCAGGCTGCGCTTCGCCGCGGCCGCGAGGTCGGCCGCGTTCGCGGTCTGGCGCTCGATCTCGGACGCCTCCTGGTAGGCGTGGAACTTGCGGTCCCGGATCACCCTGCGCAGCATGAGCTGCTGGGCGAACGGGTGGGCGGTGGGGTCCCAGCCGTTGCGGTGCATGAGGGCGTCGGCCAGGCCGGCCGCCGAGATCTCCCCGCGGTCGTGGGCCGCGTTGACCATGCGGACCAGGTGCGCCCGGCGGATCTGCGGGTCGTCTTCGGTCAGCGGGAAGGCGTTCGCGCGCTGGAGGCGGTGCACGGCCTGCTCGGCCTCCTCGTAGGCGCGCCAGGCCGCCTCCTGGGTGCGCTGGGCGGCCTCCCACTCGGCACGCCGGCGGTCGGCCATGACGGTGGTGCGCTCGGCGGCGACGGTGACCTCCGCGCAGTACCGCTGCAGCTCCAGCAGTTCCTTCGCGGTGCGTTCGACCTTCGCCTGCTTCTCGCGCACGGCCTCGGGGTCGCGGATCGCCTTGCGCAGCCGGCTCCACCAGGACGGACCGCCGGAGCCGCGGCGGGAGACGAAGGACATGGCCAGGAACGCGATGATGACGGCGGCGAGCAGGGCCAGCCAGATGGCCAGGGCTTCCTGCATGCCGTGCGAGAAGTTCTGCATGGCGGGCACCTCGGAGGGGACGAGACCGGTCGGGGAGAGTCGTCTACACGGGGTGCGCGGGAGGGGCCCGGCCGGTGACCGCGCCGGCGTGGCGGCCGGCGGGCAGCGGCTGGGCGAGCGCGGCGAAGCCGGGGGCGGCCGCCGGCACGACGCGAGCGGTCTCGGTCTCCTCCACAGCGGACTCAGCCTGCGGAGCGGCGCCGGGGGCGCTCAAGGAGACGGGCGCGGGGCGCGCGGGCTCTACTGTGGACGGCAGCGCGGGGGTGAAGCCGGCGCCGAGAACGATGGCGCAGATCGCCGTCGCGAGTCGTCGCACACCACGCCGCAGTCGGCTGGACGGCGCGACGACCTGCATACATCAAACATGCCCGCTCCGGGCGCAGGTCGCAACCGGGGGTGAAAATTCCTACAGAACCAAGCGGTACCTTGTCGCGGTGGATCTGACCGTCATTCTCGGGCCGATGAAGAGCGGCAAGTCGCTGGAGCTGGTGAGCCTGCTCTCCCCGCTGCAGTACACCGACGCCCGGCACCGCGTGTTCCAGAGCGCCCGGCACGTGCGCGACGCCGGGGTCGTCTCGCGCAGCGGTGCGGCGCTGGCGACCGTCAAGGCGACCTCGCTCGCCACGGCACTGGACGAGGATCTCGACGTGGTCGGCATCGACGAGGTTCACATGTTCGCGCTGCCGGACATGGATGTCGTACGGCGGCTGCTGGAGCGGGGCACGCGGGTCGTCGCGGCCGGCATCGACCTGGACCACCGCGGCGAGCTGTTCGCGCCGGTGCGGGCGCTGCTGGAGCTCGGGCCGGCGAGCGTGACCTACCGGCGCGCGGTGTGCGACCGGTGCCGCTCGTTCTCCGCGGTCTACACGCAGGTGCTGGAGCACGGCGAGCCGATGATCCGGCGGCTGGCGCCGTCGACCGCGCTGCCGGACGACGGCACGTACACGTACGAGGCCCGCTGCCGCATCTGCGTCGTGCTGCCGCAGCGCGACACCGCGGCGCTGACCGCGTAGCCGTCAGGCCGCGGCCGGCTCGAGCGCGAACTGGGGGTTGGCGACGGGGCGGCCGAAGTGGTAGCCCTGCGCGTAACGGTACCCCAGCCGGTAGAGCTCCCGGGCCTGCTCGGCGGTCTCGACACCCTCGGCGATCGCGTCCAGGTTGAGCCCGTCGCTGACGTTGATGAGCGCGGTGGCGATGACGGCGTGCCGCCCGGCCATCGTGACGTTGTCGACGAAGGACTTGTCGACCTTGAGGATGTCCACGGGGCACGTCTGGAGCAGGCCCAGCGACGAGTGCCCGGTGCCGAAGTCGTCCAGGGCGATCCGCACGCCCAGCCGGTGTATGGCGTCCAGGGCCTCGATCGCCCGCCCGCCGCCGAACACCGCGGTCTCGGTGACCTCGATCGCCAGGCGCTCGGCGGGCAGCCCGGTCGCCGCGAGTACCGCCGCGACCACCTCGGCGAAGTCCGGCTCCGCGAGCTGGCGCGCCGAGACGTTGACGCTGACCTTGCCCGGCGCGGCGGGGCCGAGGGTCGCCATCCAGGTCGCCGCCTGCGAGCACGCCTCGAGCAGGATCCACGCGCCGAGCTCGACGATCTGCCCGTTGCGCTCGGCGACGGGGATGAACTCGGCCGGGCTCATGAACCCCAGCTCCGGGTGGTGCCAGCGGATCAGCGCCTCCACGCCGGCGACGTCCCCGCGGGGAAGGGCGACGATCGGCTGGTACACCAGCTGGAACTGCCCCTCGTCCAGGGCCTCGCGCAGCTGCGCGCCGAGCCGGGCGTGCTCGGCGGCGCGCTGGTCGAACTCCGGCCGGAAGCGCTCCTGGCTCGACTTGCCCTCCTTCGCCGCGTACATCGCCACGTCGGCCCGGCGCAGCAGCTCGAACGGGTCCCGGGTGCCGTCCGCGTCGGCCACGCCGATGCCGGCCCGCACGAGCAGGTGGTGCTCACCGGCGAAGACGGGCTCCTCCAGGGTCGCGGCCAGCTCGCCGACCAGGGCGTCGGCCGCGGGCCGGCCGGTGTCGGGCATCAGGACCGCGAACTCGTCCCCGCCGAGGCGCGCCACCACGTCGCCGGGGCGCAGCGCCCCGGTGAGCCGCTTGCCGACCGCGGCCAGCAGCTGGTCGCCGACGGCGTGCCCGAGCCCGTCGTTGATCCGCTTGAAGTCGTCGAGGTCGACGAACGCGACCTGCGGGTGCCCGCCGCGGTCGAGGTCGTCGCGGATCAGCTCCTCCAGCAGCCGCCGGTTCGGCAGGCCGGTGAGGTCGTCGCGCATCGCGAGGTCGCTGAGCTGGTCGGCCTGCGACTGCACCTGCCCGACCAGCCCGGCCATCCGGACCACGACGAGCAGGAACAGCACGACGGCGACCACGCCGATGGCGAACCAGTCGATCGTGTGCGAGCCGGCCAGGCCCTCGCCCAGCAGCAGTAGCGGCGCGATGAGGGAGCTGATCGCCAGCACGGCCAGCCGCCCGCGCGACAGCGTCGCCGCGGCCACCCCCGCCGGCTCGGTGAGCGTGCGCATCGACGGGTGCAGGGCGGCCCCGCCGAGCGCGACGTAGGACAAGAGCCATCCGACCTGGACCAGCCCGTTCGGTACCGATGAGGAGGTCGACAGCACCGAGAAGCTCACGTCGGTGGCGAACATCAGCACCATGCTCGCGACGAGCAGGCTGTAGCTCGGCGTGCGGGCGGCCCGCCCGGTGAGCAGCCGCGCGAGCAGCACCAGCAGGACCACGTCGGCGATCGGCGAGCACAGCGAGAAGGTCCGGTGCAGCACGGAGACGTTCTCGGCCTCGGCGAGCGGGCGCATCACGAACACCCAGAAGAGCAGCGCGCCGCCGCTGGCCGCGATGCCGGCGTCGACCAGACCGGCCTTGTCGCGGCCGTGGGCGCGCAGCAGCCGCCCGAGGCCGATGCCGAGCGGCACGTACGCGCCGAGGTAGAACACGTCGGCGACGGACGGGTACGGGACCGTTCCGTTCTGGTGGTAGTAGATGCCGTACGTCACGTCGCCGAGCGCCCAGGCCGCCAGCCCGGCGGCCAGCAGGTACCAGACGTCGGGCCGGGCCGGCCGGTGCCGCCGGACGCCGAGCAGCACCATGATCACGGAGGCGAAGCCGACGATCTCGTATCCGAGGTTGGCGGCGTACGAGAACGGGGGCAGCAGCGGGTACACGGCGACCGCGAGACCGCCCACCAGTAACCAGACAATCCAGTATCGCCTGGCCAGCCACTCTCCCACGGCGTGGTTATCGGCAGCGCCCGGTCCGGGGTTGAGCATTTTGCGCCCGTTTTATACCCCCTGGGGGTTCCAGGTCGCGCGGGTATGCTGGTGCGTATGACTGCCCCGGTAACGCGCGGCTACACCGCGACCAAGGACCAGCTCCAGAGCCGCCTGCGCCGCATCGAGGGCCAGGTCCGCGGCGTGGAGAAGATGGTCGACGAGGACCGGTACTGCATCGACGTCCTGACCCAGATCAGCGCGATCCAGGCCGCCCTGGACAAGGTCGCCCTGGGCCTGCTCGACGGCCACACCCGCCACTGCATGCACCACGGCGCCGAGGAGGGCAAGGGCGACGAGATGGCCACGGAGATGATGGCCGCGGTCGGCCGCCTGCTCCGCCGCGGCTGATCGATCGACGCTGCCTTACCCTCGTGGCCGTGACCGACTACGCGTTCGTACGGCAGACCGACGGCTTCACGTGCGGCCCGACGGTCGCCCTGGTGGCCTCGGCCGCCCTGGACCCCGCCTACGGCGCCACGGTCACCGACCCGGGCGAGGAGCAGCACCGCATCCACGCGGCCGCCAACCGCCTGTGGCCGCGTAAACTGGGCACGACGCCGTGGGGCGTCGCCGCGGTCATCTCGGCGCACACCGAGGCGCTCGGCGTCCGATACGGCTGGCGCCCCTTCCGCGGCGACCTCCGCCCGGCCCTGGCCGCCGTCGAGTGCGACTGGCCGGTGGCGATGCTGATCGGCAACGCGATACCGCGCCACTGGGTGCTGCTGGTCGGGCACGCGGACGGCGAACTGCGCTGCTTCAACCCGGCCCGCGGCACGGTGAGCACGGTGACGGTCGACGACGTCCGGGCGCGGCGCCTCGAACCCCTCGGCTTCCCGCGGGCCTTCGCCCTGGTCCTCCCCCGCCGCCCGGCCTGAACCGGCACCGCCTTGCCCGCCGATATGCCGGGCGCCGCGGGTCAGCATCGCCACCCCGTGCTACTCCAGCGACGAGCCCCGCTGACCGCGCTGTCGACCAAGGTTCGCTAATCGGAGCGCGGCGTGGAGGCCAGCCGGTATCGCTGCGCCCACTGGAGGTAGGCATAAGCGCGACGCCGGATGTCGATGGCCAGCACGTCGTCCCGCACGAGGTCGAGTAGCTCACCCTGGACCGCGGCGCGAAGACCGGGCTCCCTCGCCAGCCTCAGGCCGACGTCGATCAGAACCTCGTTGTGCGACCTGAGCAGGGCCGCCAGGAGTTTACCCGCGTACGGACCACTCTGCAGTTCCTCCCGGATGAGGCGGAACTGCTGCACGTACTGGTCGAGAACGTAGTTCATCAGCACGCTGTGCATCTGGTCCTGGCTCGAGTCGGAGCGGACGTCGCGAAGGGCGTCGGTCACCTCGATGAACTGCTGCCAGTCGAGCAGTCTGGAGATCTTGCCGGCCATCGACTGCGACGCGCCCTTCGGCTCGCCCGAAACAGCGCCGGCCTCGGATCCCTCGAACTCCAGTGACAACTCTTCCCGGCCCGAGTAGCGCCGGCCGATCTGGGCGATGAGTTCCCGGACCTCGTCGCCCATGTCGTACAGGAACTGGACCGATTTCTTCGGCATTTTGAAGGCGAGCACTGCCGAGGCGTCGTGGTCCAGGACCGTGTCCAGGTCCACGCCGACCGACAGCCGACCCCGTTCGACGTCGAGTGTCAGCGAGACCGCCGCGGGCTGCTCGACACTGTCGGCCCCGGCCGCCGCGACCGACTGCTGGGGATCTGACGAACTCGGCCGGGACTCAGCCCGTGCTTCCATCGTCTTCATCCTCCTCAGGCCGTTTGGTGATCGGTCCGAGGTCCACCTCGTGGTCGCCCGCGTTCGCTTGCACCGCAACGGGCTGGATCTCGAGGTCGAAATCCGGCGCCAGGTCCTTGGTGATGGAACGGTACCGCTGGTCGATGTCGGCCCACATCTGTACCAGATTCACCGCCCGCCGGTTGCCCGGGTCCGTCCCGGCCTCGTTCGCCGCCCTTACCGACCGGCCCAGTTCCTGGGACCACAGGTCCAGCGCTTCGGCGAGCATGTCCGCGGCGAACCCGTTGTACGTCGCGACATCGGAGATCATCCGTTGCGCCAGCGGACTCAACACATCCATGTCGACGGAGCCGAGGCACGCGGTCGTCTCGGCCATCAGCCAGTTCAGCAGACTGGTCTCCCTGAAGTAGCTGCCGGCCGCGTGCCATTCCAGGTGGATGTGATCGTTGCGAGGGAACTTGCGCTTTGTCTGCGACGGCACCTCCACCGGGCAGAACAGCGTGATCCGCAGACCCGGCTCCGCCTGCAGCCCCGGTGCCGCGCTCCACCGGGCCACCAGGGTGAGGAAGCCCGGTATCCAATCCTCGTCCTGGTGGAGTCCGGTGAGAACGCCGACGATGTGTGCGTGTTCGACCTGGGCGGCCTGCAGCGCGATGTACCGCCCGAGCTCCACCATCTCCGGGCCCTCGCGGTAGAAGCAGGGCTCACCCTTGCGGGACAGCTCGTGGTAAAGCCATGCGCCTGCCCTCAACCGTTCGCCGACGCCCTCGATCCCGCAGATCGTGATTCGCCGTTCCGGGGCTTCCGAGGTGAAGGTGGTGAGGACCTCCGCGTCGAGCAACGGGCGCGCGGGGGCCATCGACGCGAGCGGCCCAGCCTCGCGCGGCTCGACATCGGCGGCACCAACCAGTTTGTCGACTGCCTCGTCACGCAGCTTCAGCGCCGCTGACAACTCGAGCAGAATGCCGGCGGTGGCCGTGACCTCCCCCTCGATCGAGGTCCGCTTGAACGGGTTCCGGCTGCCTCGGTCGACCACCGTGTACGCGCCCAGGGCGTGGACCTCGAGACTGCTCCGGTCGGGGCAGATCAGGTTGAACGGCACGTTGAGCGCGCACCAGCCCCAGCAGTAGACGCGGTCGAAGTGGCTCAGAAACCGGTGCAGCCCCTCCACCATTTTCTGCCGGTGGTCTTCGCGGAAGCCGTAGCTGTTCGGCTCGAAGCCACCGAGAAGGTGCTCCCCGCCATCGACGAACACCGCATCCGTCGAGTACGGGCCATAGCCGGCCTCGACGACCTCGGGCCTGAACCGCGCGCACTCGAGGCGGGTCATCGGCGCGATGCGATCGATCGCGCGATACAGCACCTCGGTCGGATCCGTAGCGATGATCGAACACAGATAGCCCTGCTTCACCAGCAGCGCGAGGGCCTGGATGGCCTCCAGGTCGGGCTGTCGACCGGGCCGGGTCCCGACGTGGGTACGAAGGAACTTCTGCTTCTCGCGTTGCGGCAGGTTGGACCAGCGGTTCAGGATCCGCTCCGCGTACAGATGTGAGGGGACGAAGGCATCCTTGCTGAGCAGCTCGGCCACCAGCTCGTCCTGGGTCGAATGGCCGACGAGCGCCTGACTGGCCTCGAATCCGATGACGATCGCGTTCTTCTCGTCACGGCTGAGCGATGCCTCGAGAGTCTCGACGAGGTCCTGCAGTCCGGTGTCCATCGTCAGGACCGCCGGCGGAACTGGCGCAAGTTGCTCAGGTCCTGGTTCATCGGCTCCGTCCACGCCTCGGGCGGAATGCCGCGCCACGCCCCGTTGCGTCCATGCTCCGAGACCTCCGCGATTCCGCCGATGTATGGAGCGTAGAGTCGCTCCAACTCGGCCGCCATGTCGTCATTACCGAACGTGCGCAGGGCGTTCAGCGACTGCCGTACCCACTCACGGACATGGACGGGACGACGGTAGTGCGCCAGCGCCGAGACGAGACCCTCCTGCGTCAGGTGGGGCGCTTCGGCACCTGCTGAACGCGCGTCGATCAGATCGTCGGTGGCCCGCGAGACGAGCTTCTGCAGGTCTCCTGGCGTCAGGCCGTGTGACATGCGACCCAGCTCTTGCAGATCGATGTCCGGCGACCGGTACTGCGACGCCATCCGAGCAAGGTGGATCTGCAGGATCTCGCGGCGCGCCGCCTCGTCGGGAAGCTCCACCGGGATGAGGCGGTCGAAGCGGCGGATCAACGCGAGATCGACGGCCCAGACCCGGTTTGTGCAACCGAAGAAGATGACCGCCGCACCCCGCTCACGAACCCGATCGAGCTGCTGGAGGAAGTGACCGGTCAGTGCTGCCCGCCATGCCTCTCCCCGCTCCCGCGTGCCGCCTACGGCATCGACCTCGTCGCAGAACACAATTGACGGCTGGGCGTCCAACGCCTGGTCGAACACCTCGGTCAGCTTGCGCTCACCGTCGCCGGAGTAGTGGCCGAAGACCTCGTCCATCTTCAGCCTGAAGATGGGAAGGTCGCGATGATGGCGAGCACGATATTCGCCGCTGAACGCCCGCACGACGTACGTCTTGCCACACCCGGATGGTCCGAACAGGAGCAGCGACCGCATGGGCGACTGGCCGAACTCGGCGAGCTTGGTGCGGGTCGCCTCAGGGTCCGCGTCTGCCAGATAGACCTCGAACAGCCGCCGCAGGCCGCTCATGAAGCTGTTCGGGTTGTCGATCCCGCCCAGGCTGGCGAACCGGGGTTCGCTGTTCAGCTCGGGTGAGCTGGTCGGCAAGGCGGCGATGTCCGCATCGGAGATCTCGGAGGGAAGCCGTGGGTGGTCGGGGACGAGCCGCCGTAGCTGGCGCAGTTCCTTGAGCGCCCCCTCCGCATCGCCCGCGCGCTGCCGGCAGAAGGCTCGGGTGGCGACGACCTCGCCGATGAGCTCGTCCCGGATCGGGCTCGGAAGAGCGGAGACGCTCACGACCGTCTCAAGCCGGTCGCACAGCGCGATCGACGTCGGCCCATCGGTGGGGCTCGGACCGCTCTCGGCCCCGGCGAGGAGGAGCGCCAGTGATTGCGAGAGGCCGTCGATGACCTGCTCGCGCTGCGAGCTGCGCGCGACCGCGGTCAGGAAGAACTCCACTGCCCGCTCGTGCTGACCGCGCAAGGCGGCCACCTGCCCTCTGAGCGCGTTGAGGTCCGAGCCACCGCCGAACCGGGTCAGCGCCCGGTCCAGGTGTTTCTCAAGATCGGTCAGGACATCGTCGCCGGCGGATGCGGGATCGCGCAGGACCGACCACGCCCATGCGTAGTAGGGCTCCCACCCTTCCGCATCGCTGTCGACGGCGACCTTGAACCACTGCCTCGCCTCGTCGAGGGCAGCACCGTCGAGTGCCGCGATGCCCTTGTCGTAGGCGACTCTCCAGTCGTCGTCCTCGCTCATTGTGACCATGTCCTCGGGTGTCTCGACGGCCAGACGGCGAATCGACTCGAGCGGCTACCGCTCGAGGTGGCCTCGACAATCAGGCCGTGGTGTTCATCGATGTCATCCATCGCGTGGGGTAGCCGGGCCCCGGCGGCGATCTCGAAGAGTCGCTGTCCGGCGCGGGGAAGCCTGCCCACGACGTATCGGTCGCAACGCCAGGCCAGTGCCAGTGCCCGTGCGTCGGGCGCCTCGGCGCCCAGCACCAGCGCTGCCGATCGCGCCTCGGCCGTGGCGATCCACTCAGCGACCACGGGCCACGTGTCGCCCAGCCCACCCTGCACGATGACGCAGAGGGGCCGGCGCGCCTTGCCCTGGTCGACGACGCCGTGGGACACCCACGGAGAGGTCGCGTCCTTTCCCTCCTCGGTGTCCGCGACCGGCGCGCGACGGGGCCGGTCGCTGCGGTCGGCGGCCTCGACCGCCGCGATGAGATCCGCTACGTCCGCCGGGTCCGGACGCAGTTGCACCGCCAGGTCCATATCTGTCTCGGCGCCCGCGGACTTCGTGTCCGGCTCGGTCGGCGCTTTGGCAGCCGGCGCCTCCTCGGCCGGCGGCTCCGCCGACAAGGCGCGCACGAGCGAGCCGAGCATGACGGCCAGCCGAATGGTCGCCTCGAGCCTCGGTCCGGCGGTGTCGATCAGCACCGGCGCGTGCGGAACCGCTCCCTCGTGCCATCGGATCGACAGCGCCCGGCCGATCGTCGATGCCGCGGCGACGGTGTGGTTGAGCAGCAACGCCGCTCGCCGCAGATCGCCGGCGCGCTGAAACGGAAGGTCGGCGGCGGCGTCCACGACGGCGGCGGCCGCCGTCGCCGACGCGGTGAGGCTACGGTTGGCCAGCAGACTCTGCCAACCGGGCCGCGTGTGGGCCGCCTCCAGCAGATCGGTGACGCAAGCGGTCGCCGCCGGGTCGGTGCACTCGGGCAGCGAAGCGACGAGCTCGTCGCGGACCGCCTGGCGAACGTGCGGCACAGCCACCAGCTCACTCGCCCAGGCACCATGGTCGTCACCCGGCCGCCCGGCGGCGGTGAGTCGGTGCCATCCTCGATATGCGTTGCCGCTGTCCTCGTCATCGCCCGACTCGGCGAGGTGGATGACCGTCCAGCCCTCCATGGCGAGTTCCTCCCCGATCTGACGCATCGCGGTGGCTGTCGCCAGATGGCCCAGCAACATCACCCCACCGCCCGGCGCCACGTCGAAGGTCGCGACAGTCCCGCTGGTGAGGAAGCCGGCGGGGATCGACGACGGGCGCGCGGCCGATGCTGCCGGTTCCGCGGACGCGGGCGCCGATCCGTCCCGCTCCCGGGGTGGCGGCGACGACCAGTGCAGGCCGCTGCGGGCGCGCGGTCGCGGGGGCCTGGCGAGGACGCCCGGCGCGCGCGGGGCGGGTCCGGGGACGTTCCACGCCTGGGGCCGGGGCGGTTCCGGCACCTTCAGGGTCGGCAGGAACCATCCGCTGAGCTGACCGAGGTACCGGCGCTGACGCTCCAGCGTCCCCGGCACACCACGGGCTTCGCACCGCCGAAGGGTGTCCTCGAAGCCGCCGAAGGCACCCTCGATCTGATGCTCCAGGAGCCAGGTGCCGAGTCGGCTGCCCGGCGGATGGTCCAGGCGGTCCGGGACGTCCGGACTACCGGGATGCTCGCTCTCCCCGAGCCGGCGCAGGTGCTCACGAGCGACGTCGACATACTGGGAGCTGATGACTCTCCTGGTGTCCATGCCGGCGGCGAGCCAGAAGCAGGCCCAGGCGTTGGCCGCATCGCCGAGGCGCAGCAGCGACCGGCCGCACCAGACGAGCTCCTCGCCGTAGCGGTGCAACCACGCGGCCATCGGCCTCGCCGCGACTGTGACGAGCAGGTGTTCCACCAGCAGGTGGTGTTCGTCCAGGTCGTACCAGGCGCGCGCGAAGTGGGAGTCGAGCCCGGTCCGGCCGCGGACCAGCAAGGTGGCGACGTCTTCCGCTCTCCACGGGCCTCGGTACGAGGCCGGGTTGTCGCGGCGGCGGAGGCGAAAGGTGGCAGCCACGCGCGCCTGCTTGAGATCGGCGGCCTCCGATGCCAGGTTGACCTGGACCGGCGCCGACGGGCGCGGCGGCTTGGTCCAGCCGTCGATCCTCGCACTCAGCGCCGCGATGCCGGAGATGACCTTCCAGTTCACGCGCGATCCGGCGAGCAGCAGCTCCCGGGCCCGTTCGACGCAGGCCCTCGCGACCGCGGGCTGGCCCGCGTCCAACCAGGCTTCCGCGACCCGGCCCCACCAGTCGACCCGCTGCGGCTTGCGTGCTCGCTGGAGGACGAGGGTCAGCGCGGCCGGCGGCACCGGATCGTCACCCGAGGAGGACTCGATCGCGGTGTCGGGCGGAAGCCGCACGGATCGTACGAACTCCCGTGCGACGTCGGCGACGCTGACGTCCGCGACGAGGTTCACCGGAGGGTCAGACACGGTACAGGACCCCCTCGGCGAAGGCGTAGACCCGGCCCAGCCCGTCGCCGCAGAATCCGGTGATCGGGCTCGAACTCTCCATCCCGCGGTTGCGAACCAGGTGGAGTTCGAGATCCAGGGAGTGCAGGTCGAACCGTCCGAGCTGACCGAGGTCGCCGTCGTCGAAGAGCACGAACACTGACGAGCCGCACCGCGCGGCGTGGGTGGGGCGCCATTCGTTCCACGGCGTGGGCAGCCTCTGCTCGACGGCGCAGTTCCAGCCCGATCCGCGGTATTGCCACAGCTGCAGCCGGTCGCCGTCCCTGCCGACGAGCGCCGCCGCGGTGGCCGCCTTCGGCCCGCGGTCATCGAGGAGTGCGCAGTCCTGCGCCGGCAGGACCCCGGCCACTACCGGTCCGAAGGTGACTGTCTTGTCCATACGCGTCAGGGGCACCTGGTACCACGATGCATCCGTCAGCAGCCACAGTGCGTCAGGGCGCACCATGAACTGCCTGACCTCTCCGGTGATCCCGTGCAGGACGACGTGTTGTACCGCATTCAACTCCACGTCCTCGTCGGATTCTCCGTCACCCTCCGTGGAGAACCTGACGATCTGGTTCTGCGCCGTGAGCGCCCACAACGCGCCATCCTCCGAGTGCGCCAGCAGGCGCGGCGCCGGGGTGAACGTCAGCGTCCAGATCTGCGCGTCCGAGGTCCGCGTGCGGATGACATGGCTCGAGCCCGGGAGGTAGGCGTAGCAAATGTGGCCGTGCACCTGAATCCGCCGCTGGATCCAGCCGCCGACAAGTCGTCGGGACATCGCGCGGTCGAACGACCGCGCCAGGCGCAGACGGTCGGACAGACTGCTGAGCTCATCGACGGCAGCCGGATCCTTCGCCGCCGCCTGGGCGGCCTGGACCAGAAATCGCACGGTATCCAGGCCGCCGTCGGCCGGCATCGGGCGATCTTCCGGTATCGCACCGAGCAGCCGGCCGCCGGGAGGGACACCAAGAGACCGCAGGAGCGCTGGAAGGTCGAGCGCCGGCCCCCAGGGATCGTCCTCGCTCAGGCCCGCCGCATCGAGGTAGTCGGTGTGACGATCGAGGTCGCCCAGCTTGTAGGCCATGTCGACGACGTAGCCGTTGATCTCCTCCAACTCGCCGTCGACCAGGCGCCAGAATCCGGCCGGCCGCGCCCACGGCTCCACCCCGATGACGCAGGAGACGTGCCAGGGCTGGCCGAAGTGGTCGCGGTGCAGGATGTTGTCGTGTACTGACATGAAGGGCCGGCCGGACACATGCGAGTGGTACCAGCCCACCACATACTCGTCCACGTGCCCCGGGATGCTGTCCAGACGCTCCAGGATCGCCCGGGTGGACAACTCGTCGAACTCGAAATGGGCGGCTCCGCGGCTGCGGCTCGGAACCGGTAGATGTTCGCGAACCACCACCGCGAGCTGATCGCCGCGCTGGTAATGCCGTCCGATGAGCACCCCGCCGACCTCGTTTCGAGGATCGAGCGCGGCGTGCCGCTTCATCCCGTTGAGGGCGTCGTCGTGCAGGTACAGCCGGAAGGGCGAGTCCTGCTCCGCCAACAAGGCCAGGTCGGCCGGGCGGTGCTGAGGCAGGTCGCGCCGTTGCGCCTCGATCGGAAAATCGAGGTCGTCAAGCACTGTCGCGCCCCGGTGCGGACCGCGCGAACGGCTTCCGGCCGGCCCGCGCCTGATGGGTCACGACGAGCGTGTCGTTGGGCGAGACACCGGTCCGGGCCAGTGTCTCCGCCTCGGCGAGGTACCGGTTGCCTTCCTTCCACATGAGACGGTAAGGCACCCGCTGCCCGGAGTCGTCCTGCTCGCGGAAGGGGAGTTCGGGCGCGGCCACAAGCCGGGCGATCAGCCGCTGGACCACCACGTTGACGGGCAGGCGGATGTTCCACTGCTCGGTGCCCATCGTGGTCGCCAGCCTGATCGGAATGCTCCCCTGGTCATCTGTCGTCATGCTCGACCTCTCGGTTCCTAACCAACCTCGGAACTGACAACCAACTCTGGTTCCCGCTCGACCTCGGGCTCCGGTCCGGTCCCCGCGCTGATGCCGGCGGGCAGCACGTTGACACCCAGATCGAAGTCGAGGTCGGTGTCCGCATCCACCAGCAGAGCCTCGCTGCCCACCTTGGTCATGGATGCCATGGCGCTGGTGTACAAAGCCGCCGCGGACGGGTTCGTCGCGAGCAGCGCGATCTCGACCCCCGCGAGCGCGCTGTAGCGGCAACTCGCTCGCAACAGGTCGACGAAGGCCTCGATGTGACACTGTGCCGCCGGTATTTCGCCCTGGAGCAGGACACAGTCCTGGACGATGACGAAACGCAGGAGGTAGACCTGCTCGTTCCACTGCGAGATGTATCTGAGCACCGCGTCGGCCTGACCACGGCCGACGTCCCGCTGCAGCAATGTCCGGACGATCACCCAGTGCTTGGTCGTTACGACCTCGATCGTGACCGGGTAGTAGTAGAACTTGATTGGACAGCGGTACTTCACCACCACTCGACTGCTGTCAATGACGTGATACGTCCAGCCGATGCGCTCGAAGTAGCTGGCGATGGTCCGGCTGTCCAGCGACATGGGTCATGCCCTCTCGGCCGAGGAGTCGAGCTTCGACTCGACGACGACCTCGAAGTCGGCGTCGAACACGGGAGTCGGATCGACGGGGATGGCCGCGTCGTCGATGGCCAGCTGCGCGACGAGCCACAGCGCCGCGTCCCGATCGAGGGGGTCGTAGATGTTGAACTGCTTGTACTGCACCAACTCGCAGAGGCCGACGCAGAGCTCGGCCAGCGAATGCCCGGGAAACCAGATGTCGCCGGTGCAGGCGTGCGATGCCTTGATGTTGGGATGGAAGATTGGTGTCCGCCACACGATCGTCGGCGGTACCAGCGGAAACATCTCGTCCAGATCGAGATCGAACTGGTGGAACGAGATCGGGCCGATCTGACCGCCGACGTGCGCCAGGCCGCCACATCGCAAGGTCACGCGGTAGCTGGTCGGCGGCACACCCTGGCACGTGAACGAGATGAGCGAACTGGCCTCGACCAGACGCTGCATGTCGCGGTATTCACCGTCCAGCCTGCGGTCGCGCGGCAACATCGTCACGGCATGCCTCCTATGTCCCCCACTGGGTGCCGGCACCGCCGGCCAACTCGAAGGTGACCTGTCTGCTGACGGCCTGGGCCTGCAGCCGGCTCAGCGCGGCGAGACCGGACTCCCGCGGGCTGGTCGTGGCCCAAGGCTCCTGGCCGTTCACGTGCCGGACGACCGTCGGCACGACCTCGCTGCCGCAGGTCTGGCAGGTGATCGGCGCGTCCTCGACATGCACGCGGACGCCGCTGTCCCTGGCCCCGCAGTCGCTGCAACTCCAGCCGCACAGCAACCGGACCGGCAGCTGCAGCACGACGTCCGCCTCGGCCAGCACCGTCCGCCAGTGCTCCACGATCGCCGCCCAGCTCATCTCCCAGCTCAGCGACGCACTGTCGAGCGTGGTGGGTGGACCCGGGTGCAGCGGGCAGTTGGCGTCGCGGGTGAGCTCCGTGCGCCAGAAGCGGTCGTCGGCCGTGTCGACCCGCAACTCGTGGCCCAGGGAGATCGTCATGGTGTGCTCGCCCTGATGGATGAGCTTGACGGCCTGCTGAACCATCAGCGCCCCGATGATCGAGCTGAGCGTGGGGGTCGTCGCCACGCCTCCGTGCTCGTCGGCGCGGCGCTGGTAGGCGAGGCAGGACCGCCGCAGTGTGAGGTCTTGCAGGTCGGCGCTGGTCAGGCCACACACGTAGCAGGGCGCCTCCGGGTCCGACGCGAAGACCTGGACCGACCCCTCCCACGTGGACAAACCGCCGTCGATGAAAACGCGGCCGGTCTGCCCGGCGAGCTGGCTCAACGCGATCCGGCCCACGACGTTGTCGAGGCAGCCGAACACGACGTCCGACCGAGCGACCATCCCCGCGCTGAGGACGGCCCGAAGGTCACCGGTCAGAGCGGTCACATCGCAGTCCGGATTCATCCCCGCAGCCCGCTCCGCCACGACCTCGGCCTTCGGACGCCCCACATCGTCAGACCGGAACAGCGCGGAGCGGGAAAGGTTGGACTCCTCGATGTGGTCCCGGTCGACCACGACGATGGAGCCCCAGCCGAGCAGCAGAAGGTTCTTGACAACCTCGTTGCCCAGCGCACCCGCCCCGGCGACGATCGCTCGCGCGCCGGCGACACGGTCCGCGTCCCACCACCCGATCATGCGCAGCCGCGCATAGCGCTCGGCGGTCATTCCCATGGCTCCGGCTCGACCGGCCCGGGCGAGAAGTTGCAGCTGCGCGAGTAGCAACGCCGGTCGGCGAGGTAGTGCCAGCAGTCGTCGTGGTAGACGCCGCCGCACAGGGGACAGGCGACGACAGCGGTACCCGCGCCGAGCGGGGTGTGGCATTGGGAGCAACGGGTATCGACAAGCCGGCTTCCGGCAGCCACGTGCGTGCGGCGCACCTCGTGGAACCCCACCCTGTGCCCCGCGAACTCCAAGCGGTCCCCGTGGTGCAGCGCGGCGAGGGCGACCACCGGCAGCCCGTTTCGCAACACTCGGATTCGCACGGGCACGGCCAGCGAGGCTCCTGACTCGGCCCGGGCCAGCCAGATACCACTTTCGTCCTCGTCGGGCGGGCTGTCCTGCGGCATCGTGAGGGCATGGCTCGGCAGGAAACTGTGTTGTCCGCGCGGCGGAAAAGCGACGCGCCAGTCACCGAAGTCAAGGCACGGCAGCGGGTCCGCATCGGCCAGAGTCACCGAGCCACCCCGCCTCGAAGGCAAACCGAGTGCAACGATCACCTCGGAAATCTCATTGGGAATTGATCGCGATGCTACCCAGCTTCTTAGCCGGTACGTATCCGATGATCGTTGACTTAATGCTGCCCATTGAGTTCTGGACCGAGCCAGCCACTCCACCAGGTTCGCCGGTCACGGCTGACGCTCAGGTCACCTTTCCAGCGGCGGTCCTCATTGTCGTATATTCGGCGGTAAATTCGGATGCGGCCCGAATGGCGGCGGACCTGAATGACCTGGTAGGACCCGGCGACGTCGGTGCGCGCTCCCACCAACCCGAGTGCGCCGAACCAGCTGACCGACGCCTGCGGGCCCCCGTGGACAACACAGTCGAGCATCGAGCCGAGCCGCTGGAGGAGGAGGCCGTCCTCCGCCGGACCGAGAGCCGGGCTCGGAGCGTCGTGCACGACGCCGAGCGTGAGCCAGCCGGACTTTCGGCGGGCCGCGATGTGCTCGGCGAACCATTCGACCTGCGCTGCCCCGATGTACCCCCGGGCGGGGGCGGCACAGTCTCGCCGCAGCGCGGAGTTGAACCCGGCCACCACGACCTCGTTCGACGGGTCCTCCAGGAGGATCCAGGGCGCACCGTCGGCAAACCGGAATGGCTGCGGACGGTCGCCGTAGAAGTCGTCCATGGCCTTGTCCACGTTCGTGGAGTCCGGCCAGCCCGGGCACCCGATCGAGTTGCTCGCATGCCGGGCACCGGCGTTGTGCGCCGCCCAGAATCCTTCCCCGACGTCGTCGTGACCGGGAAGCAGCACGAACCGGTCACGGCCCAGGTCGAGGGCGTCCCCGAGTTTCGAAAGGAACGACAGGGCCTCGGAGAACTCCGACCACGAGCCGGTCCGCGTCAGCCCGGCGGGCGCCACGATCAGGTCGGGTTCCACGCCGGATCTGTGCAGCTCCCTCGTGAGATCCGCTACCAGACCCTCGTGGTAGCGCGCTCGATCGCGGGGGTCCGGGAGGTCGGGCACCACGCGGGACAGCTGGATGATCGTAAAGGTGTCGGCAACGGGCGGCTCCTTCTTGGTGAACCCGAGCGCGCGGCGCCACTGATCGGCGAGCGGATCGGCCAGGCGATCGACGAAGGACAGGGGCGTGACTGTCAGCACCGAGGCACCCAGGCTCGTCTCCTGCATGGCTACCACGCCGACAACCTCGTCCTTGCAGACGACGCCCGCGCCGGACATGCCCGACCATGGGTTGGCCTGCCCCTCCCGCACGGGCGGCGGGGAATCGACATTGAGCGTCAGCCATCCTTGGAACATCCCGTCGCCGGCCTTGAAGTGACCGTCAGCCTGCCGGGTGTCCCGGATCCGATTGCCCTTCACGATCCAGTCTTTGAAACGCGGAAAACCGACCGCCGACGCCGCCTTCCTGGACGCCTCCCAGGCCGTCAGATCGAGCCGCTTGAAGACGGCCGGCGGTAGGTCGTCGCCGCCGTGGTCGAGGCGGAGCAGCGCGAGGTCGGCGACCTCGATCTCCCCCATCAGGTGAATGCTCGCCGACGTTTCGATCTTCGGATCGCCGCTGCGCTTCCCCAGCATCCGGACGACGATCTCGCCCTCCCCAGCCACCACATGGGCAGCGGTGAGCACGAGACCGTCGCCGACCAGGAAACCGGATCCGAGGCTCCAGCGGGGGTGCGCCGATGGACCGCGATCCAGCATGACCTCGACCGCCCGCTCGCGCTGCGTGACCACGCTCGACCTAGCCCGGCTTCGCCGCCAGCTGCGAGTTCACCAGAATCCGCTCACCGTCCGGGCCGACCGGCGCTCCGAGCTCGACCCGGATGGTCTGGACCGTCTCCTTCGCGTACTTCGTGGTGCCACCCAGTTGGAGCACCCACAGCCGTACTCCGCCGTTGGCGCCGCCGTCCTTGGTCACGCCGACCTGAAACTCGATCGTCACCGCGCCCACCGGAAACTGTACGGACTCATTTGCCGCCTGGGCGACAGCGTCCGCGAGTTCCGCGCGCACCTTGGCAATCGCTTCCACCAAGCCGATCTCGGACAATGATCCTCCTCGCCACAAGGGCATCCGCATGGCCCGCTACGGTGACCCGCCCGCCGTGGCCGGCAACGCCGGCAAGGTGAAGTTGTGCCGTGCCGTCCTGCGGCCGGGTCATGGCGATCATTGTGCCGCAGCACGACCACTGGCGACATCAATGATTCGGCGCGACTGGTTATCCCGGAAAGCCATCCTCCGCATGTCGGGAAACCCACCGATTTGGCGGATACTGCCGATGTCATTCGGCATTTTGCCCACCGGGCGGTTGCTGGCGAGATTCAAGCAAATCATCGCCAGCAACCAAAGGGTCAAGCGGCGGCGCGGGTGACCGGCAGCCCGTCGCGGACGCGTTCGCGAAGTGCTTCGAAATCGACCTCGTCGCCCTTGAGGACCTCGTTCACCAGCAGGTCGCGCAGCGGGAGCGACGGGTTCGGGTCCTCGGTCTCCAGCTCGCAGTAGGACGGGGCGACCAGGCGGCCGGAGATCGTGCCCTCCACCAGGTCCGGCTCGAACTCGGCGTCGAGCAGGACCGCCCGCGTGCGCAGGTCGCCGCCCAGCATGACCAGCTTGTCGGTCATCTCGCCGGCGAAGACGCCGACCTCGGTGTCGCCCAGGACGAGCAGCTTCGGGTCGCACCAGAGGAAGACGTCGCGGGCGCGCAGGTTGCCCAGCACCACCAGCGCGGCCGCGCCGTCGTCCTCGTCGTAGACGTTGCCCTCGACGGTCAGGTCGCCGTCGATGATGTAGCCGGTGGCGTCGTGCGGGACCTCGCCGGTGAGGCGGAAGTCGCCGGCGACCGTGGTGTCGCCGCTGATCAGGGCGTACCCCTCGTTGTACAGGTTCTCGTAGAACGACTCGGGCAGCCCGCGCTCGCGGAACACCGCCACGGCCTCGTCCCAGTCCACGTATCGACTGTGCATGCGCGCAAGGTACCAAGTGGATCTCCACCGCGTGCTCAACGCCCGCGGGACAGGCCGTGGAAGGCGATCGTCTCGCCCCCGGCGCGGACATGGGTGGCGTCGGCGAAGCCGATCTCCTCGCGCCGGGCCAGGCGGGCGATGCAGTCGCGGGCCTCGCGGGCCAGCGGGCCGGTGGTGCGCAGGCGATAGCAGACCTCGTCGTAGCTGTCGTCGACCGCGTGCCCGTACAGGGCGTGCCGCCCGTCCGGCGCCACCGCCGCCTCGAAGGGCGGGCGGTGGTCCAGCACGTCCTGAATCGCGCCCAGGGCGACGCCGGCGGGCAGCAGCAGACCGGCGAAGACCCCGGCGAGGACGGCCAGGACGCGCGCGCCGGTGCCGCCGCCGAGGGCGCGCCAGGCGCCCCAGGCGAGCAGCGCCAGGCCGGCGGCGAGGCACGCCGAGGTCCACCACAGCCGGGTGAGCGGGGTGAGCAGCATGAGGTGCTGCGGCAGGGCGTGCGCCTGCGTCCAGGCGGCGGCGACGAGCACCGGCAGACCGCCGCCGGCCGCGAGCAGGGTCCGGGTCAGGAGCCGGGAGCGATCCACGCCGGCGATTTTGGCGCCGCCGCGGCCGCCGTGTCGACCCCGGTAGTGGAGCGGGCCCGGAAGGCGAGCACCAGCAGTACCGCACCCAGGAACGCGGCGACGGCCGCGCTCGCCGCCGTCACGTGCATGGCGGCGATGAACGCGTCGTTGGCCGCCTTGGTCAGGTCCGGGCGGTGCAGGGCGTCGGCGACCGCGCGGGTGTGCTCGGCCGACGGGGCGGCGGCGTCGCGGGCCGCGGGCGGCAGGCCGGCCAGGGCGGGGGCGATGCGGTCGCGGTACGCCGTGGTGAGGATCGTGCCCAGCAGCGCGATGCCGAGCACGCTGCCGACCTGCCGGACGGTGTTGTTCACCGCCGACCCGGCGCCCATGCGGTCCGGCGGCAGCACGGCGATGACGGCGGCCACGGTCGGGGCGATCGTCAAGCCCATCGCGATACCGCTCACGCCGCCGAGCGTGCAGAACCACACCAGCGAGGTGTCCACGTCGAAGGCGAGGTTGGCCAGGAACGCGGCCGCGACGACGAGCAGGCCGGTGCCGCTGACCGCCGCCACGCCGAAGCGCCGGGCCAGCCGGGCGCCGAGGCCGGAGCCGATCGCCACGCCGAGCGCGCCGGGCAGGAACGCGAGGCCGGTGTCGAGCGCGCTCATGCCACGGGCGCCCTGCAGGTAGAAATTGCCGAAGAACATCTGGCCGGTGATGGCGAAGAACAGCGCGGCGAGGGCGATGTTGCCGGCGCTGAACCGCCTGTCGCGGAACAGCCGCGGGTCGAACGACGGCTCCGGGGTGCGCCACTCGTAGACGCCGAACAGCGCCAGCAGCGCGAGGCCGAGCACGACCGGGCCCCACACGTTCCACCGGGCCCAGTCGGTGTCCTGGCCGGCCTCGATGAGGCCGTAGGCGAGCGCGGCCAGGCCGGCCGTGGACAGCAGCAGGCCGCCGGGGTCGGGGCGGCGCCGCTGCGCGAGCCTCGGATTCGGTACCACCAGTGCCACCCCCAGCAGCGCCAGCCCCACGACCGGCAGGTTCACCAGGAACACCGATCCCCACCAGAAGTGGTCCACGAGCACTCCACCGAGCAGCGGCCCCAGCGCGACCCCGACGCCGCTGGAGGCCGACCAGGCCGCGATCGCACCGGCGCGCCGCTCGGGCGGGAACGTGGCGCCGATGATCGCCATCGACGTCGGCATCATCATCGCCCCGCCCAGGCCCATCAGGCCCCGGGCGAGGATCAGCCCGGTGGCGTCGCCGGCCCAGGCGGCCCAGACCGAGGCGGCGCCGAAGCAGACCAGGCCGAGCAGCAGGATCGTGCGGTGGCCGTACCGGTCCCCGAGGGCGCCGGCGGCGAACAGGGCGGTGGCGAAGAGCAGCGCGTACGAGCCGACGGCCCACTGCAGCTCGCCCGGGGTGGCGCCGAGGCCGGCGCGCGGGTCCGCGAGACGCTCCAGGGCGATGCCCAGGATCGTCGTGTCGATCCAGATGAGTACCGCGGCGAAGACGAGAACCGACAGCACACGGCGCTGCCGGGGTAGGCTAATTGACAGGTCCCTGACGGTCATGTCGGCCACACTCCCAGCAACGTCAGGTACCTGTCAATAGCTTCCCGGCGCACAATGGTCGAATGGACGCCGCCCACGCCTGCTCGACCTTCCTCGTCCGCCACGCCTGGCTCGCGCTGCGCGGCGTCGTCGCCGAGGCCCTGGTCCAGCACGAGCTGTCGGTCGCCCAGTTCGCGTCGCTGCTGATGGTCGACGAGACGCCGGGGCTCTCCGTGGCGGACGTGGCCCGCAAGGTCTCCACCGCGCGCCAGTCGGCCAACGAGATGCTCGGCGGCCTGGAGCGCGCCGGGCTGGTGGAGCGCCGCCCGCACCCGACCGACCGGCGCTCGCAGCAGATCTTCCTGACCGACGCCGGCCGGGCCCGGCTCGCCGAGGCCGTGCCGACCGTGAAGGCCGTGGAGGCCCGCCTGGCGGCCGGATTCAGCGCGGACGAGCTGGCCGTCGTGAACGCCTGGCTGACCCGGATGACCGCGGCCGCCGCGCCGGGCGAGGAGATCCCCACGCTCTGACCTAGACACAGGTGTGTCCCGTGTCACACCATGGAGTGGGCGGGAGGTGTGCCATGGAACTGCTCGTCGGCATTCGACGCATGCAACACGCCATCCAGACGCCGGTCGGTGACCCGGCGTTCCGACCTGCGGTGAGTCGCGCGGTCGAACAACTCAAGGTGGCATTCGCGGAGCACGTCGAAGTGACCGAGGGCCCGGCCGGGCTCTACGCGGAGGTCCTCGGCGACGCGCCACGGCTGGCGCCCCACCTCGACGATCTCGTCGGCGACCACCGCTCGGTGTGGACGGCGCTGGACGAGCTCGAGGGGCGCCTGTCGCACCGGGACCCGGCCGAGGCCGTCCGGTGGCAGGCGGACCGGCTCATCCGCGAGGTGTGGCAGCATCGGCAGCGGGGCGCGGACCTGCTGCACGAGGCGTACGAGACCGACCTCGGCGGCGAGACCTGACGGTTCGCTTACGGCCGTCCGGCGCGTGAGGCGCCTCGCCGTTCGCGCTCTACGCTCGAACGATGGGGCAGCGCGTGCTGGTCGTCGACGACGATCCGACCGTCAGTGACGTCGTGCGACGATACCTGGAGCGCGCGGACTTCAGCGTGCGGCTGGCCGGGGACGGGCCGGGGGCGCTGGAGGAGTACCGCCAGGAGCGCCCCGACCTGGTCGTGCTCGACCTCATGCTGCCGGGCATCGACGGGCTCGAGGTGTGCCGCCGGCTGCGCGCCCAGGACCCCGCGCTGCCGATCATCATGCTGACCGCACTCGGCGAGGAGTCCGACCGGGTGCTGGGCCTGGAGATCGGCGCCGACGACTACATCACCAAGCCCTTCTCCCCCCGCGAGCTGGTGCTGCGCGTCCAGTCGGTGCTGCGCCGCGCGTCACCCCCGCCGGCCGCCGCCGGCGACCTGGTCGACGGCGACCTGCACGTCGACGTGGCCCGGCGGATCGCCACCCTGCGCGGTAAGGAGCTCGCGCTCACCGTGCGCGAGTTCGACCTGCTGGTGTTCCTGATGCGCAATCCCGGCCGGGTGCTGCGCCGCGCCGAGCTGCTCGAACAGGTGTGGGGCTGGACCTTCGGCGACCAGTCCACGGTCACCGTCCACATGCGACGGCTGCGGGAGAAGGTCGAGGACGATCCCGCCGAGCCCGAACGCATCCTCACGGTGTGGGGCGTCGGATACCGGTACGAGTATGCGTGACGTGCTGCACACGTTCCTGATGGCCCTGAGCGGGTCCCTGCTGGTCGCCCTGGCCGGCCTGGGCGCGCTGCGCGTCCTGCGCGGGCGCTCGGTCACCGCGCACATCGCGGTCATCCTGCTCGTCACCGTGCTCAGCGTCCTCGCCGGCATCCTCAGCGCCGCCATGCGCATGTTCATCTCCGACCACGACCTGCACGTCCTGCTCATCGTCGTCGGCACCGCCGCCACCGTCTCGCTCGCCGTCGGGCTTTGGGCCGGCCGCCGGCTCGCCCGGGCCAGCATGTGGGCGGCCGAGGCCCGCGAGCGCGAGCGGGAGGCCGAGGCCCGCCGCCGCGAGCTCGTCGCCTGGGTCTCGCACGACCTGCGGACTCCCCTCGCCGGCCTGCGCGCCATGGCCGAGGCCCTCGACGACGGCGTCGTGTCCGACCCCGGGACCGTGGCCGACTACCACCGCCGGATCAGCGCCGAGACCGACCGCATGGCCGCGCTCGTCGACGACCTGTTCGAGCTGTCCCGGATCAACGCCGGCGCGCTGCGCCTGTCGGTGTCGGACGTGCCGCTCGGCGACGTGGTCTCCGACGCGATCGCCTCCGCGACGCCACTGGCCGCCGCCGGGCACATCAGCATCGTGGCGGAGCCGTCCTCGGGCTGGCCCGTGGTCCGCGGCTCGGTCCCGGAGCTCTCGCGGGTGGTGAACAACCTCATCCGCAACGCGATCCGGTACACCCCGCCGGACGGCACGGTGACCGTCACCGGCGGCCAGGACGACGGCGGCGGCTGGCTCGCGGTCAGCGACACCTGCGGCGGCATACCCGAGGCGGACCTGCCCCGGGTCTTCGACGTGGCGTTCCGGGGCGCCACAGCGCGTACGCCCGAGAAGAGCGCCGGCGGCGGACTGGGCCTCGCGATCGTCCGCGGCCTCGTCGAGGCCCATCACGGCGCCGTCGCCGTCGACAACGTCGGCGCCGGCTGCCGTTTCGTGGTGCGGCTGCCTAGCGCAGACCGTCCAGGGCGTGCCGGCACGGGTCATCAGGCCGCTCCGGCAGCCGCGGGATGACGTCGAGCAGCACCTGCCGCAGCCGTGCGGTGTTCTCCCCGAAGACCCGGAAGACCTCCTCCTGGGTGACCCCGTGGTCGCCCTCCACGCCCGCGTCGAGGTCGGTGACCAGGGCGATCGAGGTGTAGCAGAGCGCCAGCTCGCGGGCCAGCACCGCCTCGGGGTGACCGGTCATGTTCACGATCGCCCCGCCGATCGCCGTGAACCACCGCGACTCGGCCCGCGTGGAGAACCGCGGCCCCTCGACGACCACCATCGTGCCGTCCCCGGCCTCGATCCCGTGCTCGGCCGCGACCTTCTTGACCGTGTCGCGCCCCGTCGCGCAGTACGGGTCGGCGAAGTTCACGTGCACCGCCCCGTCGTCGTAGAACGTCTGAACCCGGCCCGAGGTCCGGTCGATCAGCTGATCCGGCACCACGAAGGTGCCCGGCCCCAGCTCCGGCCGCAGCCCGCCGACCGCGCACGGCGCCAGCACCTGCGCCACGCCGATCTCCTTCAACGCCCACAGGTTCGCCCGATAGGGGATCCGGTGCGGCGGAAACCGGTGATCCCGCCCGTGCCGCGGAAGAAATGCCGTCCGCCGCCCGCCGACCGTGGCGACGGTGATCGGGTCCGAGGGTGGGCCATAAGGTGTGTCGACCACGTGTTCCTCGGCGTCGTCAAGGAGCGCGTAGAGGCCCGAACCGCCGATGACGGCAACGTCCGCGAGTGAGGTCACGGAACAGACCCTAACCGCGACGCGCGGGTCAGGCTATGGTGCGAGACATGACCCTCGCACCCCCCTTCGCGAAGATCCACTCGGCGCGTCCGGTCCCCGGCCGCCGGGCCGGTGATGTTTGCTGGTGGTGCTGATGTCCACGCACGGGGATCTCGGCGGGATGGAAGGCTACCCGTCCGGCCAGCCTCCGACCGGACGCGGCTCACCCCGCCCCGGATCATCCGGCACGGGCCGGGGCACATCGAGACAGCGTCGAGGGAGGCCGATGGAGTCGTTGACCGGGCGCCTGCTCGTGGCCACACCCGCGCTCCGCGACCCGAACTTCGAGCGCACCGTCGTCCTGGTGGTGGCGCACGAGGAGGGCGGCGCGCTCGGCGTAGTGCTCAACCGCGCCACGGAGGTTCAGGTGGCCGACGTCCTGGGCGGCTGGGGCGCCCTGGCGGGCGAACCCCCGGTCGTCTTCGAGGGCGGCCCGGTCCAGCCGGAGGCGGCCATCTGCCTGGCCCGCACCCGCCCCGGCGTCGAGGACCTGGCCGGCTTCAACCGCGTCTCCGGCGCCGTAGGCACGGTAGACCTCTCCAGCGACCCCGACCTCCTGGTCGCCGGCGTCCTGGGCGTCCGCGTCTTCGCCGGCTACGCGGGCTGGTCCCCCGGCCAACTGGAACGCGAGATCGAGGGCGGCTCCTGGTTCGTCTTCGACGCCCTGCCCAGCGACGCCTTCGCCCCCCGCCCGGACGACCTGTGGCAGATGGTCCTACGCCGCCAGGGCGGCCTGATGGCGGCCGTGGCCCACTATCCGGCGGACCCGACGCAGAACTAGGGGAACCCGATGTGACCACCCCGCTGGGTGTGTGTACTATTCCGTGAGTGCCCGCGAGAGCGGCACGGAAGATGGGGCCGTGGCGCAGCTGGTAGCGCACCACACTGGCAGTGTGGGGGTCAGGGGTTCGAGTCCCCTCGGCTCCACCCATCTTCGCAGGTCAGTCGGCATCCATCATCGATGGGTGCCGATTTTCGTGCTCACAGTGCTCACAGTGCTCACAGTGCTCACAGGTTGATCACACAATCGCCCCACACTCGCCTTCCCGGTAGCCGGTTTCATTCGCAGTTAGCGGCTTGGTTGACCTGCGGATTTGTCCATCGTCCACGCATGCGCCCTTGGCCGGGCTGAGGTGTGGTACCCCACATTCTGGTGTGGTGCGGTCATTGCCGCGTACTGCTGATTCGTCCGGATGCGGCGCTGTTGGCCATGGCGTCGGGGCCGGGGTCAGGGCCCCGGCAAAGTCATGATGGGTGTCCGGCTTGAGGTGATTGGTGTAGACGCGCCTCGTCTGGAGGCAGCAAGACGGGCATGACCTGTTCGGAAGATCATCAAGGTTCCTACGCCATGTTGATCGCCGCCGAAGTGAGCCATGCCCGCATCGCCATCATCGCTGATCGCCTCGTTGTCCCACGCACCGGCCGGACTCTGCGGGCTCCGCCCACCGGAGTTGACCGCCGGCCTGCCCACAGCCCTGGCCGCCGTACCCGATCCACGCGCTCCCCGCGGTGTCCGTCATCGGCTGGCCGTGGTGCTGACCGCAGCGGTCTGCGCGGTGGTGGCCGGCTACCGCTCCTACACCGCGATCGGTGAGTGGGTCGCAGATCTACCCGCCGGAACAGCGCTGCTGCTGGGGATCGACACAGACCGGCGGCCGTCCGAGGCGATGATCCGCAGACTGCTCCAGGCCGTCGACCCCGATCTGCTCGCCGCCGCGATCGGGACCTGGCTCGCCACAAGGATTCCCGAGCCGGCGCCCGGCTCCAGAAGGGCGATCGCCGTGGACGGCAAGACCATGCGGGGCTCACGCACCCGCCACACCACCGCCCGGCATGTCCTGGCCGCTGCGGACCAGCACACCGGGTCCGTGCTCGCCAGCACCGACGTCGACAGCACCACCAACGAGATCACCCGCTTCACCGCGCTGCTCGACCAGCTCCACGACCTGGACGGCACCGTGATCACCGCCGACGCGCTGCACTGCCAACGCGACCACGTCACCTACCTCGCCCGGCGCGGCGCCCACTGGATCCTCACTGCCAAAGGCAACCAACCCACCCTGCACCACCAACTCGCCGGCCTGCCCTGGCGGCTCGTCCCGGTCGCTGACCGCACCACCGACCGCGGCCACGGCCGCCGGGAGATCCACGAGTTCGCGCCTCCTGCGTCACGACGTGGCCCTGCCCCGACACGACCAGAGCTGCCCGCGGATGAGCGAAGCCGGTTCTTCGATCATCTGCTGACTGTCGCGCAGCGCGCGGACAGCGGTTCCACTCTTCGAGGCGGCGCCAGCAGGTCATCCCGGACCCGGACCCGAGTTCCTGCGGCAGGAACTCCCACTGGATGCCGGTATGTAGCGCGAACCGGATCCCGGACAACACCTGCCGATCCGGGATCCGGTTCCGCCCCGGGCGCCGCGGATCACGCGGAACGGGCTTGGGCAGCAACGGTTCGATGCGTTGCCACAACCCGTCGGGCACGGTCCACGGCGGCTGCTCACCTCGCCGCACAGATCAAGATGCTAGATCACCGTCCACAAGAGACGCCAGACCATAGACAATCTTTGTTAGGAACTCTAAGTGGCAATGAGCGACAAACCCGAGACCGTGTGGGCCGGCTAGAACGACGACATGCGCGCTCTCGCGGCCTCACTCCGACCGCCCTGGTCACTGCGGCCAACGAGGCGGGTCCAGGTTTTTCGTCCAGTACCGCCCTTTACATCGACCGAGGGCTTTCGAGACCCGGAAGCGTCCTCGCCGCTCATCGACATCCCGCCCTAAGGTCAGCCGCGCTGAGAAGTCCGTCCCGGCGTCCGCCCCTCGCGGCGGTGTCGAGCTGATTGAAGAGCCGGGGCTGCGCCACGATGCTCGCGGAGTGTCGCACGGCCGGCGAGAAATTCGAGCTGTTTGCGACTGCGATCAGGTCGGTCAGGCCGATGAGTCCGTCGTGACGTCCATTTCGAGCGGACTCTATCTGCCGGAAATAGGCTTGGACAGTTTCGATGGCGATGACATCCGTGGTGTTGCACGACGCAGCAGAGGCGGGACCGGCCGCTATGGCAACACCGATTCCAGCAAGTGTAAACGTGACCGCAGCAGCCATGACCTTGCGGCTCTTGTGCATCTCTTTCCCTTTCGCTCGTGTTCGCAGCGGTTAACCCCCGTCAGCCCCGCGCACACTCGTGCAGTCAAGGCGCGCGCTATGGACGGACATCTGCAGCTGACGGAAATTCTAGGTACTCGCCAACAATGCCTTAGTACGGCCCTAGAAAGCAAGTAGGCCTAGCATGTATTTCCCCGTCGCGCCGACGGCCCGACCCGAAAGACTCTGACTGGAGCGGGCTAATTTTATTAGCTGGTGTGAATGTACCGGCATATCGGCGGGCTCACCAGCGCGAACGTGATGACGTTCGCGGACAAGGGTTACCAAGCAGCAGTCGGCAGCATCCGCGAGCCGTTCAAACGTCACCGGCGGCGGCCGTCACGACGGCAGAAGGCCGTCAACCGACCACGCCCGTATCCGCGCCCTCGGCGAACGCGCTGTCGCCATCCTCAAGACCTGGAGAGAGTCCTGGTCAAGTTGCACTGATGCCCACGCCGCGCCACTGCGATCGTCCACGCTGTCCTCACCCTGCACCACGTCGAACCGACCGCTGCCCACGATGAAAATGGGCTCGTTGTACAGACCCGCAAATGGCGCAGCTCAGGAGGACCCGTCCGATTGTCAGCGCACGGCCAGCTCGATGAGTTCCGGGTCCCCGCTGCGCCAGCCAGGCACGGACACGGCGACGTAGCGTGCGGTCGCCGGCGCGGCGAAGGGTGTGTAGGTCGTCGCGTCGGTCGAGGTCGTGATGGCGGCTGCCAGCCGGGCGCCTCCGGTCCAGTTGAGCATGACCGTGTTCACGGTGCGGGCTGCGCCTAGGTCGACGACCATCCGCCCGTCCGGGCCGGGGTGCCACGCGGTGCCGGGGTCGCCATCGACGGCGTGGGGCCGGTTCGCTCATGCCGGCGGGCAGGGGCGAGGTGGGAAACGTGGTACGACCGCGCGCCAGGTCGGTGGTCGGGGTGACGGGGCCGGTGATCGCCTGGCGCCCCCGGCGTGCGCCCGCTGGAAGGTACGCCAGTCGATGGGCCGGGTCGGCTCACGCCTCGACAACGCCGTGGCCGAGGCCACCTTTTCCACCATCAAGGTCGAGTACATCCACCGTCACCAGTTCCGCACCCGCACCGAGGCCGGCTGAAGATCGCCACCTGGATCACCGACTTCTACAACCGCCGACGCCGCCACTCCGTCTGCGACGGACGCTCACCGATCGACTACGAACGATCAACCATCCGCGTCCTGGAGGACCAGGCCGCATAACCGAGTCCTCCACGATTCCAGGGGATTGACACTTTGAATTCCCAGGAATGCGGAGCGGGTGGATCGTCCGCGGGAACGCAACTTTCGTTGATTCGACTCGCATCGTTATGGGCTGGTGACGACAGGTGGCCAGCGGCGAGAGTGGAGAAACGTGAGAGATGACTGGAGGAGTGCTGTTTTGAATGCTCAGGGTGCAACTATCGCGGCCGAGGCAGTGGAGGTGTCCAAGACCTACGGGCGCGGTGGGACCGCGGTGGTCGCGTTGGATGGGATCTCAGTGGTCATCCCGCGTGGCCGACTCACCGCGATCATGGGCGCATCGGGATCCGGCAAGTCGACTCTGATGCACTGCCTGGCCGGCCTCGACACCGTCACGTCGGGCCAGGTCCGGATCGGCGGAGTGGAACTGACCAAACTCGGAGACCGAGACCTCACCCGATTGCGCCGGGACCGGATAGGTTTCGTCTTCCAGTCGTTCAACCTGGTGCCTACATTGACGGTGCTGGAGAACATGATCTTGCCGTTGGAACTCGCGGGCCGCAAGCCCGACCGGCACTGGCTGACCGAGATCATCGATGCCGTGGACATGGGCGACCGGCTGAAACATCGTCCCGGTGAACTGTCGGGCGGTCAGCAGCAGCGGGTGGCATGCGCGCGGGCCCTGGCCGGACGACCGGAGATCGTCTTCGCCGACGAGCCGACCGGGAACCTGGATTCCCGCTCCGGCACCGCTGTACTCGAGTTGCTGCGCCGCTGCGTCGACCTCCTCGGGCAGACGATCGTCATGGTGACGCACGACCCCCGGGCCGCCGCCTACGCCGACCAGGTCCTGTTTCTGGCGGACGGAAAGATCATGGCCGAACTGCAGCAGCCGACCCCCGACGCCATCCTCGAACACCTGACGAGGGCCGTGGCATGCTGAAAGTCACGCTGCGCAGCCTCCTCGCACACCTGGGCAGGATGGTGCTGTCCGGGCTGGCAATCATGCTGTCGGTCGCGTTCGTCGCGGGCACGCTGATGCTCACCGACACCGGTTCCACCAGCACGATCAGGAACTATCTGCTCGGCTTCGCCGGGCTCTCCGTCCTGGTCGGGGTCTTCCTGATCGTCAACACCTTCTCCGTACTGATCGCCCAGCGTACGCGGGAGTTCGGCCTACTGCGGGCGCTCGGCGCGAGCCGCCGCCAGCTGCGTCGCTCGGTGCTGGTCGAGGCCTTCGTACTCGGGCTGACGGGGTCGACCGCGGGTCTGGCGGCCGGCGTCGGGATCGCCGCCGCGTTGAAGGACGGGCCGCTGGTCGTCCGGCCGACCGTCCCGCTGGCGGCGTATCTCGTCGGCACTGGGGTCACCGTGCTCGCCGGATACCTGCCGGCCCGGCGGGCGGGCCGGGTGTCCCCGATGGCGGCGATGCGCGAGGCGCACCTCGCGCCGAGGCAGGCGTACCGGCTGCGCGGGATCGTCGGTGGAGCGCTGCTGGCCTGCGGTTGCGCCGCGCTGCTCGGCAGTGGCCCGCTGGTGGCCTTCGGTGTCTTCGCCAGTCTGCTCGGCGTGATCGTAGGTGGGCCGGCGCTGGTCGGCCTGCTCGTCCCCCCGCTGGCCGGCGTCCTGCCCCTGCTGTTCGGTGCGGTCGGGCGGCTGAGCCGACAGAACGCGCTGCGTAATACCCGGCGGACTGCGGCGACGGCCACCGCACTGACGGTCGGTGTCGCAATGGTGGGGTTGATCTCGGTATATGCGGCTTCGGCGGCCGACTCGGTGGACGCGCGGGTCGACCGGATGCTCGGGGCGGACTTCGTGATCAGGGCCGCGAGCGACGGCAGCCTGATCAGCAAGGGGACCGGAGACCGGACCTTCGGACCGGAGATGGTGGACCTCGCCCGTCGGGTCGACGGCGTCGGCACCGTCCTCCCGGAGATCGAGAGCCCGGTCCGCATCACGGCTAATGGGCGTTCCTACAACCTCCATGTGTACGGTGACGATCCGGGTTTCCCCGCGATGCTGAAGCACGACTACATCGCTGGAGACGCCCGGCAGGCCCTGGCCACCGGCAAGGTGATCATCGGTGCGGACCTCGCGAGGGAGAGCGGAGTGACGGTCGGCGGCACCGTGGAGTTGCAGGCGTCCGGCGGCCCTGCGACGACGCTGACGGTGGGCGCGATCCAGGAGGTGGAGCCCTCCGGCGGCAGCCTGAACCGCTACCGGGGCGCGCCGACCGTCGGCATCGACGTGCTGCGGACGATCGCCCATCAGGCCGCCCTGACCACGGTGTTCGTGACCTCGGCGGGTGACCCGGCGAAGGTCTACCCCGCACTGCGAGCGGCCTTCGCCGGAAATCCGCGGCTGCTCGTCGAGGACCACGCCGCCTACAAGCAACGGGCGAGGGCGGACCTCGACTCAGTGCTCGCCCTGGTCTACGCGCTGCTCGGGCTGACGATCCTGGTCGCCTCCCTCGGGGTCGTCAACACCCTGGCGCTGTCGGTGCTCGAACGGACCCGCGAGATCGGCCTGCTCCGGGCCATCGGCGCGTCCCGCGCCCAGATCCGGCAACTGATCCGGCTCGAATCGCTGACCATCGCCGTCTACGGTACCTTGATCGGCCTGGCTCTCGGCTTGAGCTGGGGGATCGCGGTGCAGCGGCGCCAGGCGACCTTCCCCGTCCTGACCGTCCCGTGGCCGACGGTCCTCGCCGTGGTCGCCGGCGCGGGAGTCGTCGGACTGCTGGCCGCACTGGCACCCGCACACCGGGCCGCCCGGATGAACATCCTCACGGCGAGTCGTTCGCAATGACCGTCGCGAGGTGGCTCGACAAGCGGAGGTTGTCGCGATCCGCCTGGTTTGACAAGCTGAGGTTGTCGCGATCCACCTGGTTCGACGTCACGCTCGCGCTCACCGTGACCGTCCTGACCTCGCGGGGGATTCTGGGGCGCGCACAGGGCCTGGTTTCCTCGGACACGTCGGAACTCGCGGCCGTCCTGATCCATGTGGCCACCGGCCTGGCCCTGATCTGGCGGCGTCGCGCCCCCTTCGCCACAGGCATCGCCGTCGCCGCGCTGACGGTACTCAACCCGTCGCTTGCGTCGCTGTTCGGTGCATACGCGGTCGCCGCCTACGTGAAGCGCCGCTGGGCGGCCGCGATCACGGTGATGCTCGTCCTGGCCTACCTGCCCTATCCCAACCCACAACCGCGGAACATGATCGGCGCGGCGGCGATGATCCTCCTGCCTGGGGCGTTCGGCATCGCCGTCACCTATCGGCGACGGCTGACCCGAGAGCAGGAGGAACGGGCCGAACGGGAGCACGAACTGCTCGTCGAACGGGTCCGGCTGGACGAACGGGCCCGAATCGCCGGGGAGATGCACGACGTGGTCACCCACCGGGTCAGCCTGATGGTCCTGCAAGCGGGCGCACTGCGGGCGAAGGCACCCAACGACGAGGTGGCGGCCGCCGCCGAGGATCTCCGGCTCGTCGGACGTCAGGCCCTCACCGAGTTACGGGACCTGGTCAGCGTGCTCCGGTCGGAGCCGCAGGTCGGCGCTGCGGCGACCATCGCCCCGGCCGTCCTGGACGTCACGGACCTCATCGACGCCTCCCGCACGGCCGGGATCTCGGTCATGATCCTCGTCGAGGGGCAGGCCAGGGCGGTCCCGCCGCTCGTCGGTCGGACCGCCTACCGGGTCGTCCAGGAGGCGCTCACCAACGTGCACAAGCACGCGCCGGACGCCGAGGTTCGGGTCTCGATACGCTACGAACCGGCGGCGCTGGCGATCACCGTTGCGAACGGTCCCGCCGAGCGTCCCCCCGACCCGGTTCTCGGCTCCGGCGGAACCGGCCTGGCCGGGCTCCGCGAACGCGTCCTGATGGCCGGCGGCACCCTGCGAACCGGTCCGACACCGGACGGCGGATTCGAACTGGAGGCCCGATGGTGATCCGCGTGCTGCTGGTCGACGACGAGACAATGGTCTGCGCGCACCTGCGGACCATCCTGTCGCCCGCCCACGACATGACCGTGGTCGGCGAGGCCCACGACGGGGCCGAGGCCGTCGAGGCCGTGATCCGACACCGGCCCGATGTGGTCCTCCTCGACCTGCACATGCCCGGCTCGGACGGCCTGACCGCGCTCGAGCGGATCGCCACCTTCCCTCAGCCGCCAAAGGTCGTCGTGCTGACCACCTTCGACCTGGACGCCTACGTTCTGCGCGCCCTCCGCGCCGGGGCCACCGGGTTCCTGCTCAAGGACACCCGGCCCGAGGACCTGATCGGCCTGATCCGGGTCGCCGCCGACGGTCACACCGTCCTGTCCCCCGCCACCACCCAGCGCCTTGTCACCGCCTCCGCCGACCGCGACGCGACCCGCCGCAAAGCCCGCGCGGCCATCGCCTACCTCACCGAGAGGGAACTCGAAGTGCTCGCCCTCATAGGCAAGGGCCGGTCCAATGCCCAGATCGCCGGCCATCTCCACCTCACCGAGGCGACCGTGAAGAGCTACGTGTCCCGGATGCTCACCAAGCTTGGCTACACCAACCGCACCCAGGCTGGTCTCCTGGCCCAGGACGCCGACCTCGACTCCATGTGACTCGCACCCGCCGCCATCATGGCCAGCGGCACGGCCGCCGAGCGAAAGCCGCGATCGAAGCCCTCATCGCCGAAGTCCAAACTCCCTGAGACTGTCAGTTTGGGAATTGGACAACGTCGGACGTCGGACCAGCGTTTCCCCTTGCCGGCATGGTCTCACCTGGCCTGGTGTGTTCCCCGCTGACACCGCATCCCGCGTTCCGCAGTTGGTGGGCAGACGATCATGCTGGATCTGGGCTGTGGGCTGCGAAAATGGGCAGGGTGAGGCCGGATGGTCGTGTGCCTACGCGCGGACCTGGTCAGGCGGGGTGGATCGCGGTGATTCGCGGTGGTTTGGGCACGCCGACGGCGGTGAACAATGCCTGCTGTGATGCATTGAGAGATGTCGTTTGCAGGACCTGACCGTCGGGGCCCTGTAACAGGACCTGGTGGACCCGTGACAGCTGGGTGTTGATGACGTTCCAGGTCTGTGCGGTGCGCCGTTCGGCGACCCGCACGAGCAGCAGCGCCAGCCAGCAGAGCGGGACGTGGGCCTGGATGCGCTGGTCGAGGCGGTGGTAGACGGGCCGCAGTTCGATGACCTGCTTCATGTCGTGGAAGCTGCGTTCCGCCTCGAGGAGGTTCTTGTAGCCCAGGGCGACGTCCTCGGCGGACAGGTGCGGGTCGTTGGTCGACAGCAGGTACTTGCCGTCGAGCTTGGCGTCGGCGGCGACCTTCGCCCGGTTGACGACGAGCCGGCCGTTGGCCTGCTGGCGCAGGTAGCGGCCCAGCGTCGGATGATCGCGCAGGGCGCACTCGGCCCGCCGGTGTGGCTCGTCGTCGGCGATCTTGCCGGCGTTGGCGGCCTTCGCGCTGGCCTTGGCCCGGGCAGCGGCGATGCGGGCCAGTTCGGCCTCGATGCGGGCCAGGTGCTTGTCACGGGCGTGCTGGTCGCGTTCGGCCTCGACTGGGTTGTGGCAGATGATCCACCGCTTGCCCGGTGTCGCGTCCACGGTGACCTCCTTGACCCGCAGGTTGTCACGCACCACCTGGTAGCGGCCCTGCCTGGCGAGCGCGGCCTGGGCGTCGGCGCTGCCGTCGCGCATCCGTTCCCCGGCGATCCACCCGCCACCGGCCCGGGCCAGGTAGGCCAGGTTGGCATCCGAGGAGAACCCGCGGTCGACCACGGTGACCACCCAACCCAGCCGCCACCCGCGCAGATCGTCCTTGACCTGCGGGATCACCGTGGCGTCCGTGGTGTTGCCCGGCCATACCCAGCACCGCACCGGGATGCCCTCACGGGTGACGGCCAGACCGATGACCACCTGCGGCAGATCGGGCCGGTGGTCCTTGCTACGACCGAACCGGCGCAGCGTGGACACGGTGTCGCCGTCGGGGTCGTCCTCGTCGTCGAGTTCGAAGTAGGTGCTGGTGGTGTCGAAGAACAGCACGTCGACTTCCAGGTTGAGCAGGTTGGCCACGGCGAAGAACACCGTCTCCTGCACGGTGGCGTGTGCGCCGGCATCGGCGTCGATGAGCAGATCCATCGCCCGGTAGGCATGATCGGCGTCCATCTGCGCCAGCCCCGGCACGGCCACGTCCCAGTTCACCCAGTCGGATGCGGCCAGCTTCGATGCCGGCGCCACCGCGCGGTTGGCCACCAGCCCGACCAGCAAACCGAGCCCGCACCACAAGCCGCTTAACTCCCGTTGGCCTCAATCCCTTGACACGTTCCGAACGGCGCGACATGGTCGAGCGCATCAAGGCGGACACCGACGGCCGCGGCAACCAGGCGGTGCTGACCGACTTCGGTTTTGAACGGCTGCGCGAGGCGTGGCCCGACCACCTGCGCGGCGTACGCGTCATGGTGATGGACCATCTGCAGGGCTTTGACCTTTCCGCCCTGGCCGAGGCCCTGAACTCGATGATCGACAAGAACGACATGCGCGGCCCGATCGCCCGCCAAAGCTCACGTCGCTCCCAGGATTGATCCCACGACCGCGGACAAAGTCGGCGGGCTACCCGGCAGTACAGCACTGACTGACGGGGCGCCTTGAACCTGGCGAGCTGATCAACATCTGTAAGCGCACAACCGACGGCAGAAGAGTGTCACGCCGACCGAACATACCCACTCGCGCCGAACATCGATAAGGTCCATGCCCATGGCGCCGATTCAACAGCAAGCGATTCTCGTTGATACATCGACCCTGACGGAGCTCCGCTTAGACGATCCTGAGCGTCGGCCGCACCTTGATCATCGCGGAGCGGCTGCCGTTGAGGCTCTCGTCCTCTTCGACAAGGTCTACCTGGACGGCCGCACCGTCAACGCCGAATTGTCCGCATTTCAGTGGCAGGATGAACTCGACCACGGCTTCGTCATGGTCAACAACTCCTACGATGAGGTTCAGACGACCTACCATCGCGGCATGCAGCTGGCCGCGCACATCGCGGCTACTCCGCCAACTGCCGATTTTCTCCGGACCTCGACCTCCCCGATCGAACTGGAGAGGCCGTTGCGCTATACACCCGACGACCAACGGCTGTGGAGCGACCTCCGTGGCTACGTGGCGCACGAGATGTCCCGCGATACGGAGATCTTTATCGATCGTCTGATGCGTGACCTCGATATGGATCAACCGAGTGGTGGCATCATTCTCGCCCGTATGTGCTACTACCTCGCGCTGCAGGAGCAACTCGGCTCCTTGCTACTTCTTCACCCCACCAAGGGCTACGCCGCCGCGTCCAGCTACGGATACGCAAGTCGAATCCTCGATGTCTTCGACGATCGGGTCCGTCACGCCTACCAGCAGCGATACGAGCAGTGGTTGGGTCAGCCGGCGCAGGAACTGTCGACACCGCTGCTGGCCGGTTACGTGATGAGAGAGTCGGATCGCCGCGGGTGGAGCGTAGGACGGACGATTTCATGGCTTCGGACCACGGCCGAAGTCAGCCAGTTCCGGCAGGGTATGGCCGAACTCATGACGCGGATCGATGCCCAGGACCACATCGGTATCGACGAGGTCCTGTCCGAGCTCGAACGCGCGGCCGAACTCTGGTCCGCCCAGATCGGCGCGAAGCTCCCTCGTCGCACAATCGCGCTGCAGCCCGCCATCCCATTCGTCTCGCCCACAATCAACATACCGGCGCCAGACCCCATACGCACGCCCGGGAAGAAGCTCCTGGTGCTGGTCGAACGTTTACTCCGCTAATCGTTGACCTGCACGGACGGCCACCGCTGCGCGCAAGTGGTCGCCATGGCTGAAAATGCCTGGAAACGCCGTCCGCAACGCCAGGTCAAACGCGTCCTCATCGCTGCTCATCCTTTCGGCGAAACGCTGATCGGTTAGCTGGGCTGGCGACGGTTGGCAGCCACGAACGACTCGATGCCGTCGAGTACGCGTTGCAGGCCGAACTCGAACGTGTGCTTGGGGTCGTGGACTCCCTGGTAGTGCGTGGTGGCCGAGGTGCCCACGCGGACGGCGACGGCGTAGCGCTCCCGGTCGAGGACTCGGTCCAGCAGCGGCGCGAGGGTGGTCCACCACTCGGTCCCGTCCGCTCGGCCATTGTCGTCCATTCCAGGAGCGTCGCGGTCGCGTCCCGCACGTACGCCAAGACGAGGGCGAGCGTCGAGTCCATCTCGACGTCGGTCAGCCCGATCCCCTCGACGGTGCGCAGCTCGGCGTCGTACTTCCCGATCGCCGTCACGGGTCGCTGATCTTCCGGCGCTGCTGGTGGCGGTCGAAGCCGTACAGGCCGGCCTGACCGAGGTGCCCGTTGAGCCGAGGACGGAGCGTACTTTCCACCGAACCCCGGGCGGTTCACGTCCTCGGCCGGCCAAGAATAATGGAGCGATGTTCGAGTCGATGCCCCGATTGGGTGTGGATATCCAAAAGGCGTATCTCGGCCGTCTCGGTGTTGCGGCGGAACCGCCGTCGGTGGAAGGCATGCACCTGTTGGTACAGCGTCACGCCGAGCGCGTGCCGTACGAAACCTTGTGGATCCACGCCGGCGAGGCCTGGAACATCGACCCGTACGAGTCCGCGACGCGTATCGCTCTACAACGCCGGGGCGGCTACTGCTATCACATGAACGGGGCGCTGGGCCTGCTGCTCAGTTCGCTCGGTTACGCAGTACGCGGCCACGTCGGAGGAGTGCACGGCCCGGAAGGCCCTAACGCCGCCGCGATGGGAAACCACCTCGTCTTGACCGTCGAGCAGCTACCGAGCGACACGAACCCCGGCGGCGTCTGGTACGTAGACGCCGGGTTGGGCGATGCTCTGCACAACCCGCTGCCGCTGGTCGCGGGAAGGCACGATCAGCCGCCCTTCCAACTCTCCCTCGAGCAGGCTGCCGACAAATCGCAATGGCATCTGACCCATGACCCAAGCGGCGGATTCACCGGAATGACTTGGACCATGGCTCACGCGCACTTGACCGACTTCGAAGCCAAGCATCACTGGCTGTCGACGTCGCCGGAGTCCGGGTTCGTCCAGGTGGCAATGGCCGAACGCCGCGACGCCACCGGGGTGGACGTCATCCGCGGCCTGGTCCTGAGCCGGATCGGCGACGGCGCTCGTACCGCAGAGCCCGTCGCTCGCCGCGCGGAGTGGTTTGACCTGCTCGCCGACCTGTTCGATCTGCGACTGGACACCATGACCCCGCAGACACGTGATCGACTCTGGGTAAACGTCCTCACCGCCCACCGCCGCTGGCAAGCCTCACAAGCCACCCAGAACCGAGCCTGAACCTCGGCAGCGACGCATCCACCAGTTGCCCCTGACGCCGGTTACCTGCGGCCGCGTCGAGCATGGCCAAGTCGCCTCAACCCTCGCGGGGCGGGTTGGCGGTCGTCGAGGACCGCTTCCAACCCAAAAATCTTGCACCGCCGCTTGACACCCCAACCACATGGGACGTCTGCCAGGTCCGCGGCGCCAAGGGCGGGTACCGTGCACCCGTACAGCCTGGCCCCGCTCTAGTAGAGCGTTCCACCCGAAGACTCCGCTGACGCAACGGAGATGCGGCCACCGTCTCTGTGCGAGAGCGATCGCTCCAGTGCCAGTCCCGGGAACAGAACCTTTTGCCGGCTCTTTGCGTCTGGACAGGGCGTGGGCAATGTGCAGAGGCACCGCAGCGACGGCCGAGCGCTGCGCGACGCTACAGGTGTACGGTTTTGCGACCGGGTTTGGCTGATCTGGCGCATGTACGTGCGTCCGTCGCTGATCGTCATCGCGCTCATCACGACTTATCTGTCTTGGCTGTTGGCGACGCTGATTGTACTTCCTTGCCGGGCGGTCGCACGGGCCGCTGTGTCGGTGGCGCGTAACCGTCGTTACCGGCCCAGACGAGCGGAACCTTGTGCACGATGCTCCACCAAGAAGAGCACCTGGTGTTCCAAGTCGTCGATGAGCTGACTACCAATGAGCGCAGGCCCGCTTCGGACGGTTTACGAGGTGCAGCGTTCACACCCCACGGCGCTATCGTCATCCGAAAGCGCGAGATCGGTGGTGAATTGGTCTGGTTCGCACCGTGCTACATCCGTGCCACACCTTGAAGTGAATCACAGTTGCCGGCGGGGAATCAATTGTGCCGGAAGGCTTTGACGCCCCCGCGAACGCACCGTCCGGCCCGCACGCGGAAACCGCACGGCCGGCAGCGGCCGGTGGCGCCGTTCGACGGCGGTGCCGGGCGCTGCGCGGCGGACGCCGGGTCAGATGACGCCGAGACTGCCGAAGTCGTACATTCCGTAGTAGTTGTTCACGAAAACGTTCTTGAGGCGGGGGTTGCGGTAGTTGAGCGCCTTGTCGTACACGAACGGCACCATGACGGCCTCGTCCATGACGATCGTGTTGATCTGGCCCCAGATGGCCGCGGAATTCTGCGGGTCGGTCTCGTCGGTGGCCTTGTCGATCAGGCGGTTGATCTCGGAGTTGTTGAGCTCCGCGTAGTTGTTGTTCGCCGGCGGGGTCTGGCGGCCGTCGACCAGCATGGACAGGAAGCCGTAACCGGTCGGGATGTCGGCGCCCCAGGCGGCCATCATGAGGCCGTAACCCTTCGCGTGCACGTTGGACGGCGAACCGATGGTCGAACGAAAGTACACCGAGGGGTCGGTCTGGTCGAGGGTGGCGTTGATGCCGACCTTCTTCAGCGCCTCCTGCAGCGCCGTGGCGCTGATCGGTTCCTTGCCGGTGTTGCGGCTGGCGATCACGGTGTCGAACCCGTTCGGCTTGCCGCAGAGGGCCAGTTCCTCCTTGGCCTTGTCGATCTGCGGCTTGCCCGACTTGGTGTTGTACGGATCCAGCTTCGGGTCATAGCCGGCGATGCCCGGCGGCAACATGTTGATGGCGATGTCACCGCCGGCGTCCGGGCCACCGCGAGCGTTCTGCATCGCGACCTTGTCGGTCGCGTACTGCACCGCCTTGCGGCAGTGGACGTTGTCGAACGGCGCGACCTTGGTGCTGATCGAGAAGAACCGGATGTAGCCGGTGTTCGGCGCGTCCGCGTTTCGCTTGTTGGCGGCGTTCTGCAGAATCCGCGCCTGAGTGTCCGGCTGGACACCGATCTGCCCGACGTCGATGTCGGCGGTGCCGGAGATGAGCTGGTCGTCGATGTCCGCCGGTGCCGCCCCGATGGTCAGGTCGATCTCGTCCGGTAGCGCCATGCGCACGGTGTCGGTCGCCGGGTCCCACTTGTCGTTGCGCACCAGCACGGCCTTCTTGCCCGCCTCGTACGACTGGAACTTGTACGGACCGGATGAGACCGGCTTCTCGCCGTACTTCTCGCCGGTGTCCTTCGCCGCCGGTACCGGACCCGCGGTGGGCATGGCCAGGAGGTAGGGAAAGTCCGCCAGCGGTTTGGCCAGCGTGAACACGATCGTCTTGTCGTCGGGCGTCTGCACCGACTTCAGGCCGAGCTTGTTCGGGTCGGTGTCCTTGTACGGGCCCGGGTAGCTCTGGCCCTGGTCGAGCGCTTCCATGAGGTAGGTCGGGCCGCCGGCGAGCACGTCCTGGGCGAAGATCCGCTCGATGCCGTACTTGATGTCCTTCGAGGTGATCGGCGAGCCGTCCTCGAACTTGATGTTGTCCTTCAGCTTGAAGGTGTACTTCTTGCCGCCGTCCTCGATCGCCGGGAGCGCGGTCGCCAGGTCGGGAACCAGCTTGAGGCCGTCCTGGCCCGGCTTCGCCTGGTTGGTGAGCAGAGAGCGGACGTAGTAGCCCTTGCCGAAGTTCCACACCCACGCGTAGTACGTACGCACCGGGTCGAACGAGTCCGGTTCGCTGTTGACGACGAGTTTGAGCTTGCCGCCCTTCTTGTCGGAAGGGTTGACGACGCCGTTGATTGCGGCGTTGAAGGCGGGCGGCCCGCCGGTCGCCGAACTGGGACCGCTCGGCCCGTTGGAGCCTGAGTCTGCCTTGTCGTCGTCGCCGTTCAGGTGGGTCAGGAACGGCAGGCCGGCCAGGACGAGGACGACGGCGCTGGCGGCCAGGCCCACGACCAGCCAGCGACGCGAGCGTGGCGTCCCGGACGGTCGAATCCCTCCGGTGATGTCAGCCGGGGGCTGTGGTGGCGGCGCCGGAAAGCCGGGACCGCCGATGTTGGGAACCTGTGCGACGAACGGGGCGGTGGGAGGTGCCATCGGCGGGAGCGCCGCCGATGGGGGTGCCGTCGCCGACGATGCCGCGGCCACAGGAGACACCGGAACGGCCGCAGGAGACGCTGGTGCGACCGCAGGAGACACCGGTGCGGCTGCAGGAGACACCGGAACGGCCGCAGGTGACGCGGGTGCGGCCGCCGGGGTGATGGTCAGCGCCTGGTGCGGGAGGTTGACCGGGCTGGACGGGGGCTGTGCCGGCTGGGGAACGGAGACCGGGGCGTCCTCGGGTCCGGCCGGGATGGCGTGGACGGCGCCGTCGGCCACGACGAGCTGTGGCTCATCGAGGACCGTAGCGGGCTGGCCGGACGCTCGTAGCAACATGGTGGCCACCAGTGGTGTGCGGGTGGCGCCACCGACCAGGAACCAGCCCACGATGCTGTCCGGCCGGACGCGGGCCTCCCGGACGGTCGCCAGCGTCGTCGCGATGGTCTTGTGCAGCAGGCCGGTCGCCGCGCGTTCGAACTCCTCCCGGGTGACTATCACGTCGCGCTGGGCGGCGGCCACGTATATCGTCGCGGCCGACTGCCGGGTCAGGGCCTCCCTCGCCTCGCGGGCGTCATTCCACAGCGCCAGGCGGTGATAGCGCCCGGCCGGATCCCCCGGGTCGTTGATGGTCTGCCAGGCCTGCGGGGCCGACTCGGCCAGCGCTGCCCCGATATGGGACACGATCAGCGCGTCCAGGTCGAGACCGCCGATGTCGTCGATCCCGCGGTAGGCCAGCGTCTCGAACCCGGTGCCAGTGTGCTGCACGACGCTCGCGTCGAAGGTGCCCGCACCCAGGTCGTAGACCACGAGACACTGCCCGGGGGCGACACGGTTGCCCAGCACCGCGGTGAAGTAGCCGGCCGCCGCGACCGGCTCGGCCAGAAGCCTCGGCGTCGGCAACCCGGCCATCCGGGCCGCCTCCACCAGCACCCGGCGCCGCGCGGGCCCCCACGCCACGGGGTGCGTGAGCGTGACGCGGTCGACCGGGCCGCCGACGACCCGCCGGGCCTCGGCGACCACTCGGTGCAGCACCGCCGCGACGAGCTCGGCGACCGAGTGGACGCGGTTGCCGAGCAACACCTCAAGCTCGTCGATGCGCCGTTTCGGGTTCGGCTCGAACCGGCCCGGGTCGGCGCGGGCGGCTCGCTCCGCGTCGCGGCCGACCAGCAGGGGGCCCTCCACCGTGGCGAAAACCCCCGAGGGCAGCAGCGGCGAACTGTCGAACAGCAACGTCCGGCCACGCCCGTCAGGCCATCGCAGCACCGCGACGGTATTGGAGGTGCCGTAGTCGATACCCAGGTGAATACCGGTCACGCGCAGCAACCCTAGGCCACGCATCCAGCCACTACATCGGCCGAACCGGCGCCGTTGGATGGCATCCCCGGGCGCATTGTGGCGCGGCAGACCCCAAGCCCAGCCATGTCAGGGAGCGCTGTGAGCATGCCGGCATCCTCATACGGCCCGGTCGTCTGGGAGGTCACCGCGGCGTGTGACCGCCCTAGCGGGCCAGGGCCCGGGCCGGGTGTTCGAGCAGTTCCCCGATTTCGGCCAGGACCTTGGAGCCCAGTTCGCCGTCGACGAGGCGGTGGTCGAATGACAACGACAATGTGGTGACCGATCTGAGGCGTACCCGGCCCTTGTGGTTCCACGGCAACTGGCGGGTCTGGCCGAGGGCCAGGATCGCGGCCTCGCCGGGGTTGAGGATGGGAGTTGCGCCGTCGACGCCGAATACGCCGACGTTCGTGATCGTGAACGTGCCGCTACGCATGCGCTCCAGGGCGGTACGGTTCGCTCGGGCCTCGTTGATCAGTTCTGCCAGCGCGCGGGAGAGATCGGCGAAGTCGAGGTTCTGTGCGGCCGGGATGTTGGGCACGATGAGGCCTCGGGGGCTGGCGACGGCGATGCCCAGGTTGACGTCGTGGTGCTGGACGATCTCCTGTGCGGAGTCGTCCCATGACGCGTTGATCTCGTGGTGCCGGCCGAGGGTGAGGATCGCTGCTCGGGCCAGGAGCGTCAGCGGGGTGATCCTGAGGTCGCGGGTCGACGGTGCCGAGCGCAGGTCGGCGATGAGTCGGAGGGTTCGGGTGATGTCCACGCTGAGCCATTCGGTGACGTGCGGCGCGGTGAACGCGCTGCGCACCATCGCGTCAGCGATGTGCTTTCGGGCTCCCTTGACCGGGATGCGGACCTGCGCGGGTGTACCGGCGGCGGTGACCGGTGTCCGCTGTGCCGCCACCGCGAGGACGTCGTTCCGGGTGACCTGGCCGCGGTGCCCGGTCGGGGTGACTGTGGCCAGGTCCACCGACAGGCCGCGGGCGAGCTTGCGCACCGGTGGGCTGGCCGTCGGTCGGTCCGTCGGGGCGTGGGTACCCGCGCGCGGTATGGGGATTTTGCGCGGGCGGCGGGCAACGGCGCCCGCGGCGCGTACGCCATATCCGACGAGGACTGCGGCCGCAGACCCCTCAGCCGAGGCATCGGGTGCCGACACCTGCGACATTTCCGGCACTGGCTGGGGGTCGCTCTGGTCGTCGCCGGCCGGTGCGGCGATCGCTGCGGGGTCGCCGATCGTGATGATGGGTGACCCGACGGGAACGACGTCTCCGGCGGTGTGGAGGAGTTGCAGTACGGTTCCCGTGTAGGGGCTGGGGAGTTCGACCACGGCCTTGGCGGTTTCGACCTCGACGAGGATCTGATTGAGCTCCACGTGATCGCCGACGGCGACACGCCAGCCGATGATCTCCGCCTCGGTGAGGCCTTCGCCGACGTCGGGGAGCTTGAACTGATTGACCACGGACTACCCCCTTTCAGTGGGCCGTGACGCGGTCGACCGCGTCGAGCACTCGATCGATGTCGGGCAGGTAGCGCTCTTCGGCCCGGGCCGGCGGATAGGGAATGTTGTACCCGCCCACGCGCGCGATCGGTGCTTCCAGCAGATCGAAGCATCGCTCTGTGACGGCCGCGGCGATCTCGGAGCCGAGGCCGGCGAAGGTGGGCGCCTCGTGCAGGACGACGGCTCGCCCGGTCCGTGCGACCGAGGCGGTCAGCATCGGGAGGTCGATCGGTGACAGCGACCTCAGGTCGATGACCTCCAACGATCTGCCTTCCTGCTCGGCGACGGCGGCCGCGTCCAAGGCGGTGCGGACCGTCGGGCCGTACGTCATGACGGTCACATCGCTGCCGGGACGGACCACCCGGGCACGGTCGAGTCCCAGTTCCTCTGCGCCGGGCCGGCCGACGATGACATCCGCGGTGTCCCAGTAGCGTCGTTTGGGTTCGTAGAAGATCACGGGGTCGTCGCAGGCGATGGATTGCTGGATCATGGTGTGGGCGTCGGCCGGGCTGGCGCAGGCGACGACCCGAAGGCCGGCGGTGTGGCAGAAGTACGCCTCGTTGGACTCGCTGTGGTGCTCCACGGCACCGATGCCTCCGCCGACCGGGATTCGGATGGTGACCGGCAGTGTCAGGCGTCCACCGGAGCGTGCCCGCATCTTCGCCAGCTGGCTGACGATCTGGTCGAAGGCCGGATAGACGAAACCGTCGAACTGGATCTCGCACACCGGCCGGTACCCGCGCAGCGCCAAGCCGATCGCGGTGCCGACAATGGCCGACTCCGCGAGTGGACTGTTGAACACGCGTCGTTCGCCGAACTCGTCGAGCAGCCCGTCGGTGATCCGGAACACCCCGCCCAGCGCGCCGATGTCCTCGCCGATGATCACCACGGAAGGGTCGTCCGCCATCGCCTGGCGCAGGCCGGCGTTGAGCGCTCGCCCGAGCGAGAGCTTGGTCGGCGTCTGGGCGTCTATCACAGGAATGACTCCTCGTAGGCCGTGTAGGACGCCCGTTCGGCGGCCAGCGCCGCGGTCTTGTGCACCAGCGTGGCGTCGAAGACGTCCTCCAGCCGAGGCTCGGGGAGTCCCAGACAGGCGGCGCGTGCGTCCGCCGCGAGCTGGTCCGCTTCCTCGTCGAGATCGGCCAGCCAGGACGGGTCAGACCATGCGTTGTTGTCCAGATACGTCCGGAGGCGGTTGAGCGGGTCGCGGGCTTGCCAGCGCTGCGTCTCCTCCGTGTCCCGATATCTCGTGGGGTCGTCGGACGTGCTGTGCCCTGCCATGCGGTAGGTGCGGGCCTCCACGAAGCCTGGTGCCCCGCCAGCTCGGACGCGGTCCACCACGGCGAGGGTTGCGGCGTGGACCGCCAGCACGTCGTTGCCGTCGACGCTCACCGCATCGAGGCCGAAACCGGCGGCCCGCCGGGAGAACGCGGTCGCGGTCTGCTTGGCGGCCGGCGTCGAGATCGCCCACTGGTTGTTCTGGCAGAAGAACACGATCGGAGATCCGGTCACCGCCGCCCAGTTGAACGCTTCGTTCACATCCCCCTGGCTCGTCGCCCCGTCGCCGAAGTAGGTGAGCACGACCTCGTCCGTGCCGTCCAGGCGGACCCCCATGGCGTAGCCCGTGGCATGCAGCGTCTGCGTGCCCAGCACCAAGCTGTAGATATGCATCCGATACAACGCCGGATCCCATCCGCCGTGGCTGCAACCCCGCCACTGTGAGAGCAGTTCGGTTGGGGACAGACCGCGGAGCAGTCCCACCGCGTGCTCGCGATAGGCAGGAAAGATCCAATCGGTCTCGCGCAGCGCCCGCGCCGAGCCGACCTGGGCAGCCTCCTGGCCCCGGCTCGACAGCCACAGACCAAGTTCGCCCTGCCGCTGCAGGTGGTACGCCTCCTGGTCGAAACGCCGCGCCAGGACCATCTCGCGATAGCAGGATCGGGCCAGCTCCGGTGCAACGCGGACGTCGAGTCCGCAGTCCGGGTTCACCGTGCCGTCGGGCCTGAGGAACTGATGCATCACACCCTCAGCCCGGACCGGAACCTCGGCCGCCGTGGACCGCCCGCTCACCGCCCGGCCGGTCATGCGGCCTCCGCTTCGCTCCGGCCGCACGACCTCCCGGCTGAGCCCATGATGACCGGCCCCTCCGCTCCGCTCCGGACCGGTCATGCCGACACCACGCTCAGCGACGCGACGGCGTTCGGCCGGGATGCCGGGCGTCGCGCCCGTCGCACGCCGATCGCCCCGGATTGTGCGATCTCGGCAACCCCGAACGGCTCGACCAGATCCAGGAACTCCCGCTCTCGCCGCGGCGTCCCGGCGAACGAGAGCGTCACGGTCTTCGCGGCGACCTCAACGATCTCCGCGCCGAACGCACCCGCCAGTTCCAGCAGCTGACTTCGGTCCGCGCCGGCGACCGCGCTGACAGTCACCAAGGTGGCGGACCGGTGGTGCGCGACGTCGTCCGTCAGGACGACCACCTTCGCGACACCGACGATCCGGTTGATCCGCTTCAGGAGCATGTCGATTGCCGCCGGGTCCGTCGTCGCCACGCTCAGCTGCACCCGGCAGACACTGTCGTCGAAAGCAGCGTTGATCGAGGTGACGTCGACGAGGCGATGCGCAAGCACTCCGACCAACTCGCTCAACAAGCGTGTCCGGCCGGTCCCAGAAACACAGATGACACACGACGGCACGGCGACTCCCATCACCCAGCGAAGCAGCGTTGCACTTGGAATAGATCGTCTAGGCCTCCCGGAGCCGCAACCTCGTAGCAGGGTCCAAACAGCACCGCTCAGGTTTGGGCGATCGAACCAACTCTCGCAGGCCCGGTGCGCGGGATGATGCTTCACCAATCAAGCCACCGCCACCGCCACGGCCTGGGCCGCGGTTACCCTCCGGGAGGAGCTCTAGATGTCTGCCACTACGGCCGCTCGGCTCGGTCGCATCCGCATCTACGCGGCGCTTTCGGCGCCGATGCTCGTCTTCGCCGGCCTGTCCGGTTGCGCCAGCCAGGATTCAGCTACCGGCGGCTCTGCGCCCTCGGGCGATTCGCACGCCATGACGATCCAGTTCATCAACCCGCTACCCAGCTACCCGACCTGGCGGCAGATCGGCGACTGCATGAAGGCTGAGGCCAAGCAGCGCGGAGCCGATCTCACCGAGAGTGGCCCGACCGGTCAGGCGTTGGACGCGAGCGCCATGATCCAGCAGGTACAGCAGGCCACAGCCAACAAGAAGGACGCGATCATCACGTTCCCGGCCAGCGAGGGCTTCACCCAGGTGCTCAAGCAGGCCCAGGCCGCGGGCATCGTGACCGGGACCCTCTATGGTCCCGGTGGCAAGGACAGCGGCGCTGACTACAACATCGGTCCGGACTGGACGGAGATCGGCAAGACGCTGGTCGATGCGGTCGCAGCTCTGCCCGGTAAGCACGTGCTCGGGCTCGTCGCGGCGGCCAACACCGGACTCGGCAAGTCGTGGCTGGACGGGGTCAAAGCCGCGGCCGCGAAGACCGACAACGTCTCAATCGCGGGCGAGGTCTACACCGGCGATGACGCGGCCAAGGCACTCCCACAGGTCAACGCACTCCTCACGGCGCACCCGGACATCACCGAGATCCTGACCCACATGGGCACCACCACGCCGGGCGCGGTTGCCGCTATCAAGTCTCATCGACTTGTGGGCAAGACCTTCCTGCTCGCCGGCGGCCACGACAACGGCGGGTCCGAGGCTATCAACGAGGGCACGGCGAACCTGATGCTGATGCAGGACGTCTGCACGCTCGGCAAGCAGCTGGTCGACGGGGTCGTCGACGTCCGCGAGGGCAAGCAGGCACCCGTGGTTCCCGTCCGCATCAAGGTCGTCGGCAAGGACCAGGTGCAGGAATACCTCGACAAGGGATGGGTCTGATGAGCGGCCCCGCCCTGCGACTGCGCGGCGTCCGCAAATACTTCGGCTCCGTATCGGCACTGGAGGACGTCCGCTTCGACGCCTATGCCGGCGAGGTGCACGCTATCGTCGGCGACAACGGGGCCGGAAAGTCCACGACGATCAAGATCATCACGGGTGTTTATCGGGCCGACGAGGGCGAGGTGCTCGTCAACGGCGAAGAACTGAGCCACGTCCGGTCAGCGGCCGACGCTCAGGAACACGGCATCGCCGTCGTGTACCAGGACCTTGCTCTCGTCGAGTGCCTCGACATTGCGCACAACATGGCGCTTGGCAACCTGCCACGCAAGTTCGGCATCGTGCTTGACCGCCGCCGGATGGAGCGGGAGGCGGCCCAGGTCCTCAAGGACCTCAAGGTGCGGGTGGGCAACGTGCGTACACCGGTCGGGTTGCTGTCCGGCGGTCAGCGACAGGTCGTCGCCGTCGCCCGCGCCGTCCGGATGGACAAGCCGATCATGCTCCTCGACGAGCCGACGGCCGCGCTCGGCGTCCAGGAGACCGCGCACGTCGGCGAAATCATCGACGAGCTCCGAGCGTCGGGAAAGGCGGTCATCATTGTCAGCCACGATCTGGACTTCGTCTTCTCCCACGCCGACCGCGTGACGGTTCTCCGGCTCGGCCGGACCGTCGGCACCCGGCGGGTCGCCGAGGTCGGTCGCGAGGAAATCGTCGGCATGATCACCGGCGCCGTCCCGCCCGACCGGCTGGACGACCCGGTCCACGACTACGAGGGGGCGTGATGACTGTGACCGCGACATCCCAATCCACTCAAGACCGCGGCACGGACCACGGAGGCGAGCGGGACGGCGTGCTGACGAAGATCCTCGTCCGGCAGGAAACCACGCTGGTGCTGGTCATCCTGGTGATCGGGGCCTTTGCGGCGTCTCGCTCCAGCCTGTTCCTCTCCCAGGGCAACCTGACCGAGATACTTCGCAGCAGCGTCATCTACTTCGTGATGGCCTGCGGCGCCGCGATGCTGATCATTGGCGGTGGTCTGGACTTCTCGGCCGGTGCCGTGTTCACCCTCGGTGCGCTGTCGACCTGCAAGCTGCTTGTCGAGGGGGTTTCCTGGCCGCTGGCGGTACTCGCCGGGATGGCGATCTGCTGCGCGGTCGGGGTGGTGAACTTCGTGGTCATCACCTACATCCACGTGCCGCCGATCATCGCGACCCTCGGGACGTTCTACATGCTGACCGGCATTGACAATCTGGTGACGGGCGGCTCCGACGTCCTGCCGCTTCCATCGAGCTTCCAGCGGATCGCACAGGGCAGCGTCGCCGGCGTGTCGAACGACGTGCTCATCGCCGTTGCCGTCGGCGTCCTGTTCTGGTTCCTGCTCGAGCGCACCCGCTTCGGAGTCAACGTCCGCGCCCTCGGCGGCAACCGTCAGGCCGCGGTCGGGAACGGACTGCGGGTGTTCCGGCTCGACTTGGCGCTGTACGTGATTGCCGCGGCGACGGCAGCTCTTGCGGGGATGATCTACTCCGCCCGGGTGGGCGCGGGGCAGGTCACCGCGGGTGGTACGTCGACCACCCTCAACGCGATCACCGCGGTGCTCATCGGGGGCGTCAGCCTGATGGGTGGCATGGGCAGCATCCAGGGCATCGCGGTAGGCGCCGTCCTGCTGTCGCTCATCGACAACGCCCTGGTGCTCACGAGCATCCCGCCGCAGTACAACAGCATTGTCATCGGCGCGATCCTGGTCTGTGCGGTCGGATTCGACCACCTCCGCCGGGCCCGGATCTACCGGAAGAGATAGACACCCAAGACAGCGATCCGACCCAGGAGAAAAGCGATATGAACGAGATACCCATCGATCCCGACGTCCTCAGTCTGCTGGCTGAGCTCGGAGCACCCGCACCTGTCTCCGCCGCGGACCTGACCGCCGGCGAACTCCGTCAGGGGATGCGCGACGCGATCGCGATCTTCACCCGCGATGCCGACGCCATCGCCGTTCACGACGTCACCGACGAGCTCGTGCCGGGTCGCGGCGGGACAATACCGGTGCGCGTCTACAGCCCCGAGAAGCCCAGTTCGGTCATCGTGTACCTGCACGGCGGCGCGTGGATCAGTGGTGACATCGACACCCACGACCTCGTCACGCGGCGATTCAGTCGCGACACCGCAGCTGTCGTGGTCTCGGTCGACTATCGGATGTTGCCGGAGCACCCTTTCCCAGCGCCGATCGACGACGCCTACGACGCCGTTGTCTGGGCCAGGGCCCTGCAACCCGATCTGCCGCTCCTCGTCGCCGGTGACAGCGCGGGCGGCACCCTCGCCGCGTGTGCCGCGTTGCGGGCGCGCGACGAGGACGGCCCCCGCGTTGACGCGCAGGTGCTGGTGTACCCGGGCATCGACGACAACCTCGAAACGCCCAGCATGCTCGCCTTCCGCGACGGCCCGCGGATCAGCCTCGAAGACCTGCGGTTCTTCTTCCAGCAGTACGCGTCCCACGAAGCGACGCTCGGCTCGCCGTACGCCTTGCCGGGGCGGGCGACGTCGCTGGCTGGACTGCCGCCCGCCGTCGTCGCGATCGCTGGACACGACCTGTTGCGGTCGGCCGAGGAGGACTACGCAACCCGGTTGCGGGACGCCGGGGTTCCTGTGACGGTCCAGCTCGATCCCGAACTCGTCCACGGCTGGATCGACTTCGCGCCACGCGTGCCGTCGGCCGATCGAGCCTTCAGCCGCCTCACCGACAGCGTCAACGACCTCATCAGCCGAGTAACCACCCCGGCGTAGCTCCGTTGGGAGAACAACCTGCTATGGCCGTGCATCCGAACGCCGACAGCTCGAACTGTGCCGATAACGGCGTGACATACGACGTCGTGATCCGAGGGGGTCGAGTCATCGATCCCGAGAGTGGACTGGACGGCGTTCGCAACGTCGGCATAGTCGGCGATCAGATTACCGCTGTTTGCGAGGCGGAGCTGATCGGTCGGAGGCGGATAGACGCACGTGGGCTCGTGGTCGCTCCGGGGTTCATCGACCTGCACAGCCATGGGCAAGGCGTTGGCGAATGCCGCCTGCAGGCGCTCGATGGCGTCACCACGGCTCTCGAACTTGAAGCGGGCGTCGCTCCGGTGTCGGTCGCGTACCTGAGGGCCGCCGCGGAAGGCCGGCCCATCAATTATGGGTACTCGGCCTCCTGGTCGTCGCTGCGCATGCATGTGATCGGCGGCGCACCACTGTCCGGGGGAGCGGACGGACCGCTCGACCGCCTCGGATCAGACGCATGGCGCGGGCCCGCCTCGCCTGCCCAGATCGCCGCGATGCTGCGAATGCTGGAGCGCGAGCTCGTCGACGGAGCACTTGGGATCGGCATCCTGCTGGGGTATGCACCCGCGACCGATCCGGCGGAGTTCGTCGAGGTCGCGAGGCTTGCAGCGGCCGCGGGAGTGCCGGCGTTCGTTCATGCGCGACCACTCATCGAACAGGATCCCGGAGTCGTCATCGACGGTGCCGAGGAGCTTACGAGGGTGGCCGGCGAAACCTCTGTTCACATGCATTACTGCCACGTCAACTCCACGTCGACGCGCCACCTGGACAGAGTCCAGGCGTTGGTCGAGGCGGTCCGTGCCCAGGGCGCCAAAGTGACCAGCGAGGTCTATCCCTACGGGTCCGGCATGAGCTCGATCGGGTCCGACTACTTCCATCCTGATCGGCTTCATGTCCTGGGTGCGACGGGTACGCCCCAGGACGTGATCTACGCACGGACCGGGGAGACGGTCGCCTCGGCCGGTCGGCTGCTCGAACTGCGAGCAGCCGACCCGTCGGGTCTGGCGTTCATCAAACTGTTCGACGAGGCCAGCTCCACGGACCGCATTGCTCGAATGTGCGCATTGCCTCACACGGCGATCGCTTCCGACGCCATTCCATTCGTCATCGAGGACGGCCACGCCTACGACCCGATGCAGTGGCCGCTACCGAAGTTCGTCAAGACCCATCCGCGCAGCGCCGGCACCTACGGTCGCACCTTGCGGATCGCAGTGCGCGAAACGGGCGTCCTGTCGCTGCCTGAAGCGATCGCCAAGTGCACCCTCCAACCAGCGCGAATCGTGGAGCGGGCCGCACCTGCGATGCGGCGCAAGGGCAGGATCCAGCCCGGCTGCGATGCGGATGTCGTGGTGTTCGACGCGGAGCGAGTCACCGATGCCGCGACCTACCAACATTCGGTGCGTCCCTCGACGGGGTTCGCCCACGTGATCGTCAACGGCGAATCGGTCGTCAGTGACGGCAGGTTGCAAGAGCACGTCCTGCCTGGCCGACCCGTAAGGGGCTCGACGGTGAGCCACGTAATCTGAAGGAGCACTGACATGCAGGTTGCCATCGTTCTGTATCCCGGCTTCACCTCGCTGGACGTCATCGGACCCTACGAGGTTCTGGGCCGTCTCCCGGACACCGAGGTCGTTTTCGTTGCTGAGCAACCGGGCCTCGTCCGCAACGACCTGAAGAGCCTGTCGATCAACGTCGTCACGACGATCGCCGACGTGACGGAACCCGACGTGGTGCTCGTCGGAGGGGGCCCGGGCCAGCCGGCGCAAATGTCCGACGGCGAGCTGCACGAGTGGTTGCGAACGGTCGATCGGACCAGTGCGTGGACGGCATCCGTCTGCACCGGGTCCTTGATCCTTGCCGCCGCCGGAGTCCTCAACGGTCGTCAGGCAACGACCCACTGGGCCGCGATGGAGCAGCTTGTCGAGTTCGGTGTGACGCCGTCGAAACAGCGGGTCGTCATCGACGGTCACTACGCGACCGCGGCAGGCGTATCGGCGGGCATCGACATGGCGTTGGCCCTGGCCGGTTTGATCGCGGGCGACGACGTGGCGCAGACCGTGCAGCTCATCATTGAGTACGCACCGGAGCCGCCCTATCACGCGGGCTCCCTGGAATCCGCTCCCGCGGCTGTCGTCGAGAGCGCGACGAACAAACTGTCGGCGCGATTTCCCGCCCGATAGCGCCGGCGTCGTCTCGGGGACTGGGCACACCCCGACCCGGACGTCAACCGGGCAGTGCGGGGACCACCTAATTTTAATCGAGGAGAGTCGATGAAGAATCGGGTCGACCCGCTATGCGGGCCGGTTGACGGGCGGATCGAGCGTGGTGTCGCCGTCTTCCGCGGCATCCCGTTCGCGGAGCCGCCAGTGGGGCCGCTCCGGTTCGCGCCGCCGGTCGCCGCTGCGCCGTGGGCGGCACCCCTGGACGCCGGCCGGTTCGGCCCGATCTCGATCCAGGACGCCGATCCGCTCTTCCAAGCGGTACCGCCGACCGAGCGGAACTTCTTCCACGAGGGCGCCGTCACCGGCGAGGACTGCCTGACCCTCAACGTCTGGTCGCCCGACGTGCACGGCGCGGCGCCGGTCCTGGTCTGGATCCACGGCGGGGCGTTCCAGTTCGGCTCCGGCACCGGCGAGTGGACCGTGGGCGCGAGCCTGGCCCGCGCCCACGGGATCGTGGTCGTGACGCTCAACTACCGGCTCGGCGTGCTGGGCGGACTCTACCTCGGCGATCTCGACCCGGGCCGGTCCAACCTGGCGCTGCAGGACCAGATCTGCGCGCTGCGCTGGGTGGCGGCGAACATCGCCGCGTTCGGCGGGGACCCCGGGCGGGTGACGGTGGGCGGGCAGTCGGCCGGCGCGATGTCGACGGTCGCGCTGCTGGCCGCTCCGGCCGCCCGCGGCCTGTTCCGCCGCGCCGTGGTGCAGAGCGGCCACGCGGCGATCTTCCCGTCTCCCGAGGCGGCCCGGGCCGGCACGGCGCGGGTCCTCGCAGGCCTGCACATCGACCCGGACGGCGACGTCCTCGCCGAGCTGCGCGCCGCCTCGGCGCTGCGGATCGCCGCGGTGCAGCGCGGCCTCGGCCCGGTGCCCGTGACACCGCTGGTCCGGGACGGCGTGACCCTCGACGCTGATCCGGTCGCCGCCATCCGGGGCGGCAGCGCCGCCGGGGTCGACCTCATGATCGGTACCACGGTGGCGGAGTCCCGGCTGTTCGAGGTCACCGGCTGGAGCACCGCCCCTGGCTCGCTGGACGCGGTCCTCGGCGGGCTGCTCGTCGACGCCGGCGCCCGGGCCGAGGCCAAGGCGCTCTACGAGGGGCTGCCCGGCAGCCCCGAGGACCAGGCGTACCGGGCGTTGACGGACCACGACTGGACGCAGCCGGCCCGGGCCGTGGCCGATGCGCAGACCCAGGCCGGTGGGCGCGTCTTCCGCTACCTGTTCGCCTGGCCGTCGAGCGCGCGCGACGGGCGGGTCGGCGCCGCGCACCTGGTGGACCTGCCGTTCCTGCTCGGCAACCTCGACGCGCCCGGAGCCGGCGCGCTGCTCGGCCCGCTGGATCAGGCGGCGCTCGAACTCGGCGCGGCGATGAGCACCGCCCTGGCCCGGTTCGTCACCGACGGCGACCCGGGCGGCGGCGCGCCCGGCCCGTGGGACCCCTACACCCCGGCGGCCCGTGCCACCATGCTCTTCGACACCGCTCCCGGGCAGGCGCCGGACCCCGACGGCCACTACGTCGACTTCTGGCAGGCACATCGCGCGGTGTCCACCGAGCCGCTGGCCGCCCTGGTGGCCGGCGCATGAGGCCCGCGTACGAGCCGCCCAGGTACGACCGGTCCGGCCTGTCCGTCGGGATCGTGCACTTCGGCGTCGGGAACTTCCACCGCTCGCACCAGGCGATGTACCTCGACCGGCTGTTCGAGCGGGGCGAAGACCTCGACTGGGCCATCTGCGGCGTCGGCCTGCTGCCCGGCGATCGGCGCATGCGGGACGCCCTCGCCGGCCAGGACATGACGTACACGTTGGTCGAACGCCGCCCGGACGGGTCGAGCAGCCCCCGCACCGTCGGCTCGATCGTGGAGTACCTCTTCGGCCCCGACGATCCCGACCGGGTGCTGGAACGCCTGACCGACCCGGCCACCCGGATCGTCTCGCTGACGATCACCGAGGGCGGCTACAACACCAGCGACACCACCGGCGAGTTCGACGCGTCGAACCCCGCCGTCCAGCAGGACCTGCGGCCCGGCGCGGCACCGACCACCGTCTTCGGCTACCTCGTCGAGGGTCTCGCCCGCCGCCGTGCCCGCGGCATCCCGCCCTTCACCGTGATGTCGTGCGACAACCTGCCCGGCAACGGCGACGTGGCCCGCACCGCGTTCGTCGGCTACGCACGGCTGCGCGACCCCGGCCTCGCCGACTGGATCGCGGCGACCGTCGCGTTCCCCAACGGCATGGTCGACCGGATCACGCCGATCACCACCAACGCCGACCGGGAGTTCGTCGGCCGGGAGTTCGGCGTCACCGACGCCTGGCCGGTGCTGTGCGAACCGTTCGTCCAGTGGGTCCTGGAGGACCACTTCACGCTGGGCCGGCCCGCCTTCGAACGCGTCGGCGTCCAGGTCGTCGCCGACGTGACGCCGTATGAGCTGATGAAGCTGCGGCTGCTCAACGCGAGCCATCAGGCCCTGGCGTACCCCGGCTACCTGCTGGGGCACCGCCACGCCCACGAGGCCGCCGCGGACCCCCGGCTGGCCGGACTGCTCACCCGATACATGGACGAGGAGGCCACCCCGACACTCCAGCCGGTACCAGGCATCGACCTCACCGCCTACAAGCGCTCGCTGATCGAGCGGTTCACCAACCCCTACATCCCCGACACCCTCGCCCGACTGGCCACCGACGCCTCCGACCGCATCCCGAAATTTCTCCTGCCGGTCGTACACGACCGCGTCCGGCTCGACCAGCCGACGCCGATCGCCGCCCTCGTAGTCGCCGCCTGGGCCGTGTTCGCCGCGGACGTCACCGAGCCCGGCGCCCCGGACCGGCAGCACACGGCCGTCGCCGCGGCCGTACGCCGCCAGCAGGCGGACCCGATCGGGTTCCTGCGCGACACCGGCCTGTTCGGCGACCTCGCCGAGCGCCCGATCTTCGCCGACGCGTTCGCCACGAGCTACCACGACATCCGCTCGGGTGGCATCGCCGCCGCCCTCACGGCCCGCCTCGGCACGTCGCCTGCGGCACCCGGAACGGCGGCCCCGTGACGGCCCCCGCCCGGGCGTTCGTCATCGGCGAGGCGCTCATCGACGTCATCGTCCGCCCCGGCGGTACCGACGAGGTCCCCGGCGGCAGCCCGGCCAACGTCGCCCGCGGCCTCGCCCGGCTCGGCGTGCCGACCGCGCTGCTCACCAGCATCGGCGACGACGACCGCGGCCGGCTCCTGCTGGCGCACCTCACCGGCGCGGGCGTCGACGTGCTGCCCGCGAGCGTCCATCATGGACGGACCGCCACCGCGACCGCGACCGTCGACGCCGCCGGCGACGCCAGCTACGTCTTCGACATCGACTGGGACATCGACCCGGCCGCGGTCCCGGACCGGGCCACCCTCGTGCACACCGGCTCCATCGCCGCCTTCCTGGAGCCGGGGGCCGGCAAGGTCCGCGCGCTGCTGCGCGACCTGCGGGGACAGGCGACGCTGACCTTCGACCCGAACGTCCGCCCCGCCATCCTCGGCACCGACCCCGCCCCGGCCCGGGCAATCTTCGAGGCCGTCGCCTCGCTCGTCGACGTGGTCAAGCTCAGCGCCGAGGACGCCCAGTGGCTCTACCCCGGCCGCACACCGGACGCGGTCGCCGAACACATCACCGGCGCCGGTCCCCGGCTCGTCGCCGTGACCCGCGGCGCCGCCGGCTCCACCCTCCACGCGCCCGGGCACACCGTGCGCATCGCCGCGGCCGCGGCCGACGTGGTCGACACGGTCGGCGCCGGGGACAGCTACATGACCGGCCTGATCCTCGGCCTGCTCGAAACACCACCCGCCGCACTGCACCGGCTCGGCGCCCTCGCCGCGGCCGCCGCGGCCTACACCGTGTCCCACCGCGGCGCCGAGCTGCCCCGGCACCGCGACCTCGAGACAACACTGCGAAAGCGAGCTGACTGACCATGCGGCTGTTCAGCCGCGAGTACGGCACCGGCGGGCCGCGGTTCGTGCTGCTGCACGGCACCGCCGTCGGAGTCGGCCTGCGCGGCCACGGGCGCAGCGGGCACCTCGGCGACGCGACCTCCACGCCGCGTCCGGTCGAGGGCCGGCTCGAGCCGGCCCGAGCCGTCCCGTGACCACGCTGCAGGCCCACCCGCCGGTCCCGACCGGCAACGCCGAAGCCGCCGTCGGCCGGATCGCGGCCGCGGCGCTCGACGAGATCCCCGACGGCGCCACCATCGCCGTGGACGCCGGGGCGATCACGGTACGGATGGTGGAGATGCTGCCCCGCGACCGCGCCCTGACCGTCGTGGTCAACTCGCCCACCCTGGTCGCGCGGCTGCCTGCCCGCCGGACGATCACCGCGTTCCTCGTCGGCGGCCGGCTGCGCGGCGACACGCTGACGGCCACGGACGCGTGGGCACTGCGTACCTGGGCGTCGCTGTGCGTCGACGTGGCCTTTGTGTGCCCGTCGGGCTGCTCCGTGCGCGGCCTCAGCGCGGCCGACCCCGCGCTGGCGACGGCCGGGCGAGCGGTGATCGCGGCGGCGAGCCGCACCGTAGTGCTGGCCGAGGGGACCCGAATCGGGCGGGACGACGTGGCCCGCTTCGCCGCCCTGTCCGACGTGGACCTGATCGTCACCGACCACCGGGACGGCGACGCCCACGTCGCCGCGATGGAGGCCCTGGGCGTGAGGTTTCGCCGGGTCTGAATCCACAACAGACCGCCCGTGCGCCCGTACCAGCTGGGCCATGGGGGTCGGGCTGCTGCGCTGTCCTCGTCGTGGCGGCCGGTGCCGTACCCGGTGCCCGCCGAGCCGGGAACCATCGCCGTCGCCGGGCTGGACCGTGACGCCGGAAGAGGAGAAATATTGAGGCACGTCGTCGATTCGTGTGTTCGTCACAGACGACTAGTCGCTCGCCGCCGAGTTGTCGAGATCGATGAACACAGCCGCGGGCCCGGTTCCTAGCGTGGTCGCATATGAGCGACCTCCACGAATTCCGAACCTGGCTTGAGGAGTACCACGTGCCGGGCGCGGTGCGGGCGGTACTGCACGCCGGCCCTGTTCTCGGTCAAGCGGCCGGAGGCGCGGATCGGCGCGGTCGGCGGCGGCCACGCCCCCAGCGAGCACGTGTTGGTCGAGGCACTACCCGGCCGGACCGCGCTGCGGCGCGTCCTGGTCGAGGACCTGCTGCCGGACTCGACGAAACCGACCGCCACCTCTGATGCGCCACAACCGTGACGCCACCGAACGAGCCGAGGAGCATGAACACCGTGACCGACATCAGCGTGGCGTCCGCCGCCGCGGGGCCGGAACCGGACCGGGCCGAGCGCGCCGCCGGCGCCGCGGCCCGGGCGGCCGGCGTCTCCGTGCGCGAGCTCACCGACCTCGCCGACCTGGACCGGGTGGTCGAGCTACTCGCCGCCATCTGGGGCCGCGTCGCGAACCCGCCGATGACGATCGAGCTTCTGCGCGCGCTGGGCAAGGCAGGCAATTATGTCGCCGGCGCCTTCGAGGACGGCCGCCTGGCCGGCGCCTGCGTGGGCTTCTTCCACGCCCCGGCCGAGGACGCCCTGCACAGCCACATCGCCGGTGTCTCGGCACGGGCCGCCGGGCGCAGCATCGGCTTCGCGCTCAAGCTGCACCAGCGGGCCTGGGCGCTGCGCCGCGACGTCTCCGAGATCGCCTGGACCTTCGACCCGCTGGTGGCCCGCAACGCCTACTTCAACCTGGTGAAGCTCGCCGCGCGGCCGGCCGAGTACCTGCCGAACTTCTACGGGCCGATGCTCGACGCCATCAACGGCGCCGAGGACTCAGACCGGCTCCTGGTGCGCTGGCGCCTGTGCGACCCCGCGGTGACCGCCGCCTGCGCCGGGGCCCGCACCGGCACCGTCGCCGCGGACGAGTTCGCGGCCGGCGCCGTCGCCGCGCTGAGCATGGGGGCGGACGGCGAGCCGGTGCCGGGCCGCCTCGACGGGGCGACCTCGCTCGTGGCCGTACCCCGGAACATCGAAACCCTCCGCACGGCCGACCCGGCGCTGGCCCGGCGCTGGCGCGTCGCCGTGCGGGACGCGCTCACCGGCCTCGCCGCCCGCGGCGGCCGGATCGACGGCTTCGACCGGACGGGCTGGTACCTGGTGAGGAGAGACGCATGAAGATCGCCGGAGTGGAACTGCTGCGCGTCGCCATGCCGCTGGTCGCGCCGTTTCGCACATCCTTCGGCACCGAGACGACCCGCGACATCCTGCTCGTCCGCGCGGTGACCGCCGACGCCGAGGGCTGGGGCGAGTGCGTCGCGATGAGCAGCCCGCGGTACTCCTCGGAATACGTCGACGCGGCCGCCGACGTGCTGCGCCGGTTTCTCGTCCCGGCCCTCCTGGCCGCCGAACCGCCGGGGGCGCACGCGGTCGCGGACTTGCTCGCGCCGTTCAAGGGCCACCGGATGGCCAAGGCGGCGCTGGAGACGGCCGTGCTCGACGCCGAGCTGCGCGCGGCCGGCCGGTCGTTCGCCCGCGAGCTCGGCGCCGTGCGCGACCGAGTGCCGTGTGGCGTCTCGGTCGGCATCATGGACAGCATCCCGGCGCTGCTCGACGCGGTCGGCGGTTACCTGGCCGAGGGGTACCTGCGGATCAAGCTCAAGATCGAGCCCGGCTGGGACGTCGAGCCGGTGCGCGCGGTCCGTGAGCGTTACGGCGACGACGTACTGCTGCAGGTGGACGCCAACACCGCCTACACCCTGGCCGACGCGGGGCAGCTGGCCCGGCTGGACCCCTTCGACCTGCTGCTGATCGAGCAGCCCCTCGACGAGGACGACGTGCTCGGCCACGCCGAGCTGGCCCGGCTGGTCCGCACGCCGGTCTGCCTGGACGAGTCCATCGGCTCGGCCCGCGACGCGGCGGCCGCGATCCGGCTGGGCGCCTGCCGGGTGGTGAACGTGAAGCCCGGGCGGGTCGGCGGCTACCTCGAGGCGCGCCGCATCCACGACGTGTGCGCGGCGCGCGGCGTGGCGGTCTGGTGTGGCGGGATGCTGGAGACCGGCCTCGGCCGGGCTGCCAACGTGGCGCTCGCTGCGCTGCCCGGATTCACCCTGCCCGGCGACACGTCGGCGTCCGGGCGGTACTACGCCGCGGACATCACTGAGCCGTTCGTGCTCGACGACGGCCACCTCCCCGTCCCGGCCCTCCCCGGCCTCGGCGTGGCGCCACTGCCGGGCCGCCTCGCCGAGGTGACCACCGCGGCCGAGTGGCTGACCGGCTGAGATCGTCGGATCGGACGAAGAACGCGGACGCGATCTGTAACGGCCGACTAGTCGTGGATCAAGGAGTGGCATATCGTCGGGCAATGGTGCAGACCGGCGACGCGCGGCCGCGTGCGAGCCTGGGGCGGGTCCTCGACGACCTGGGCGCCACGCTGCTCGACCTCGCTCATGGCGATCCGGAGCGGCCCGGGCAGATCGGCGGCCTGGTCATCCACGACCCGCTCGACCAGCCGGTTCTGCCGCCCAACGCGCTCGTGCTCGGCGTCGGCGTCGATTCCCCCGGCGAGATCGCGGCGCTGCTGCGGGCACTCGGCCGGCAGCAGGCGGTGGCACTGGTACTGCGCGCGCCGATCCCGCTCACCGACGAGGTGCGGGCTGCCGCCGACGAGGCCGGGGTGGCCCTGCTCGGGCTGAGCCGGGGCGCGCCCTGGGGCCACCTCAGCGAGATGCTGCGCTCCCTGCTCGCCGACGGCGACATCGGCCTGGACCCGGCGGAGTCGCTCGGCGGGCTGCCCGCGGGCGACCTGTTCGCGGTCGCCAACGCGGTCGCCTCGCTGCTCGACGCGCCGATCACCATCGAGGACCGCAACTCCCGGGTGCTCGCCTTCTCCGGCCGCCAGGATGAGGCCGACCCGTCCCGGGTCGAGACCATCCTGGGCCGGCAGGTGCCGGAGCGATACTTCCGGATCCTGCGCGAACGCGGGGTTTTTCAGGACCTGCTCCGCGACGACGGGCCCATCTACATCAAGCCGATCGCCAGCGGGAACAGCGGCTTGACGGTGCCCAGGGTCGCCATCGCGGTGCGTGCCGGGGACCAGGTGCTGGGCTCGATCTGGGCGGCGGTACCCGGCCCGCTCAGCCCGGAGCGCAACGAGGCGCTGCGCGAGTCGGCCAAGCTGGTCGCCCTGCACCTGCTGCGGGTCCGGGCCGGCGCCGACGTGCAGCGGCGGCTGCGGGCCGACCTGGTGCGCTCGGCGCTGGAGGGCGGGGCCGGCGCAAGCGCGGCGCTGGAGCGGCTGGGGCTCGCCGGCCGCCCGCTGCTGGTGCTGGGGGTGGCCCTCGACGAGCGCGACCGCCACCGCGATGACGACGGCGCTGCCGTGGTCCACAACCGGCAGCGGCTCGGCGACGCGTTCGCCGTGCACCTGTCCGCCTTCCACCCGCGCTCGGCGGCCGCCGAGATCGGCGAGGTCACCTACGGCCTCGTGCCCGTGACCGGCACCGGGGACCGGGCCGGGCCGCGCGCGGAGCGGACCCTGCAGGACTTCCTGGACCGGGTCGGCGACCGGCTGCCCGCGGTCGCCGCCGTCGGACCGGCCGCGCTGGAATTCTCCGGCGTGGCCCACAGCCGCTCCTGCGTGGACCGGGTCCTGCGGGTGCTGCGCGAGCGACGCGGCCACCGGCGCATCGGCAGCATCGACGAACTCCAGGGCGAGGCCCTCATCATCGAACTGCGCGACCTCGCCGCCGCCCGCGGCGACGAACCGACCGGCGCCCTGGCCCGGCTGATCGACTACGACCGCCGGCACCACGCCAACCTGGTCCAGACGCTGCGCGCCTGGCTCGACGCCTTCGGCGACGTCGTCGCCGCCGCCGACTCGGTCTTCGTCCACCAGAACACCTTCCGCTACCGGCTGCGGCGAGTCGCCGAGGTCGGCCGGATCGACCTGGCCGACCCCGACCAGCGCTTCGCCGCGATGCTCCAGCTGCGGGTGCTCCGCGCCGGCCTGCCCGAGCCCAGCCTCGACGCATGACGCCCGGCGCCATGCCGGCAAGGCATGCGCGATCGTGTGATCAGCTTTGTGAGTCCTGCAGCCGCCTCCAACGCCGAGGACTCCGCAACGGCGGCGTGGTGGATCGCCGGCGCGGTTGTGGTGCTGCTCGTCGCGGCCGCAACTACTGGCCGGACCGGTGGTGCGCTCGGCGAGCGGAAACTGCGCCAGGGCTTGGCGATCGGCCGGATCAGTCGTAGTGATACCGGCAGGAGATGATCGTGATTTCGCCGGGTTCGACCGCGTAGACCAAGCGGTGCTCTTCGTCGATGCGCCGCGACCGCAGGCCGGCCAAGTTGTTCCGCAGAAGTTCCGGCTTGCCGATGCCGGGGCCGTCCGGATCGCGCTTGATGTCAGCGATCAGCGCGTTGATTCGTCTGAGCGTCTTGCGGTCCTGCGTTTGCCAGTACAGATAGTCGTTCCATGCGGGATCGGTCCAGCTGAGCTTCACTCGCCGGTATCCAACTCTCGCTCGGTCGTCCGTCCGGAGCGCCACTGCTCGACGCTCTCCATGAGGTGCTTCGCATTGGCGGGGGATCGCAAGAGGTAGTTGGTCTCGACAATCGCGTCCCAGTCTTCCTTGCTGACCAGCACCGCGTTGCCACGCTTGGACACGATCTCGATTGGCGTGTGGTCCTCGTTCACGCGCTCGATGAGCGGAAACAGGCTCTTGCGCGCCTCGCTGGCGCTGATCGCCGCTGCCATGTCAACCTCCCAAGCACTTGTACCAAATATGGTACCAGTGGAGGCATGGCACCGCCAGGGATGGCGACGCGTGACCGCGACCGCCGTGGTCGTTGACACCTGGTTAATGTTGGCCATATGGCCTATTTTACGTCGCATGTCGATGTCGCCAAGACCAGGGCAGAGCCTTTTCGAGCAAGTCGCAGCGGCCATCCGTGCCGAGATCCGCACCGGGACCCTACGGCCGGGCTCGGACCTGCCGAGCGAGAAAGCGCTATCCGAAACCTACGACGTCGGTCGGGACACGGTTCGTGATGCCCTGCGGCTCCTTCGGGATGAAGGGCTTGTCAACTCACGTTTGGCTATCCCAAGACCATCACGCGAGTCGAGCCGTTCATGGCTGAACTCGATGAAGTGGCGAAGCGCGGATGCGCGCTCAACGACCGGGAAAACGAGACTGACGGTAGATGCGTCGGCGTGCCCCTGCGTACTGCCGCGATTCCCACACTCGGAGATCGAGAGCGTGGCGTCGGCGCTCATTCGCGCCGCCGAGGAGATCGGGCCGGCGTAAGGCTTGGTGGCTCGACCGAGCCGGCGCGGTGCGGCGCGCGCTCACCGCGCCGGCTTTCCCGGGAGGGCGGCTGGCCGGAGTTTCCGCCCTTTTCACGGTCAACGAGTGAGTTCGTGCCGGTAGGGACGTGTTCTTCGACGGCCTGTACCTGTCCGTGCGCGCCTGTGACGATCGCGTCGGCGTGCACGCGCCGCCGACCGGAACCCGCGCTGCTCCTGCGGCGTCGAAGCGCCATGGGTCGTCGTACGCTGTCCGCCACGCTCGCCGCGCTCGCGTGTGTCGCGATCGCTTCCTGCACTACCGGACCCGGGCGGGTGGAGCCGGCGTCGTCGGGTGTCGAGTCGGCGGCGTGGCGGCGATTGCCGGACGGGCCGCTGACCGCCCGCGAGGGCGCGATAGCACTGTGGACCGGCACCGAGGTGCTGGTGGTCGGCGGCAGCGCCGCGCCGCCATGCCCGCCGACCGCCTCCTGCGTCCCACCGGACCGCCTGCTGACTGACGGTGCCGCCTACAGCCCGGCCAGCCGGACCTGGCGGGCGATCGCCCCTGCGCCCGAGCCGGTCGCGTGGGCCGATGCCGTGGTCGTCGGACAGGTGGCGTACGTGCTTCCGTCCGCTCCGAGGGGCGGGACGTCGTCGCTACTCGCGTACGACATCGGCGAGGATCGGTGGTCGCGGCTCAGTCCGCCCGGGGAAGGCGGCGACGGATACCGCCTGCTCGGCGCCGGCGAGCATCTTGTCGCGTATCGGAGTTCGGATGAGCGCGACCCGGACCTGCCGGACCTGTTCCATGACCCGCGAACGGCGGGTTGGCAGCCGTTGCCCGCCGACCCGCTCGGCCCGGGGTTCGACCGCACCATGGCCTGGACCGGGCGTGAGCTTGTGTTGTTCGACAAGCAACTCGTCCCGGACCCGGGAGCGCAGCGCCCTTCGGTGACGCGGGCCGCCCTGGTGGTCGACCCGTTCGCGGGAGCGCCGCCGGTCTGGCGCCGGCTGGCCGACTCGGAGATCCTCGGCACCTCGCCCTGGCTGGTGGCCGGCGGTCGACTGGTCAACCCGACCCTCGGCGGCGCCGATGGCGGGAAGGTCGGCAACTACGGCCGAGCCTATCCGTACGGGGGCGTCGTCGACCTCCCGAGCGGTCGCTGGTCGACGCTCCCCCCGGCTCCCGACGGGCTGGAGTCCGCGGGCGCCTTCGACGAGCGCGCCGCGGTCTACACCCGGCCCGACGGCGCCGTGCTCGATGTGGCCCGCGGCCGATGGATCCATCTACCGCAGCTGCCGAAAGGCTCGGATACGGCCGGACCGACGGTCGTCGCGGCTGGCAGAGACCTGGTGATATTCGGCGGGGCGCACTGGACGTCAGACCAAGGAACGCTGCGCGATGAGGGCTGGATCTGGTCGCCACGTTGAAACCGGATGAACGTCCCGTCGCGGGTCCGCTGGGGAGCGCTATGGGGTTGGGGAGGTTGACGGGGTAGCGGTGGGTGGGCCGCAGTTGCTGTTGTTGCGCTCCTCGGCTGAGGTCGGGAACTGCCAGAAGCTGAAAGCTGCGGTGGCGTGTTTCTGCAGCAGGTTCAGGTAGGCGCTCGGGGTGTCCTGGACCGAGTTGGGAATGGTGGCCGGGATCGGCTTCGTGGTCTGCAGGGCCACGTAGCCCTCGCCGCACGGGCCGGGTATCTCGTTGATTTTGGGGGCCGGGACGGTCGGTGACGCCTTGGTCAGGTAACGCTCGGTGGTGGAGGCCAGGACGATGAGCTGGCGGTCGCGGTCCCACACGTAGCGGGCCTCGACGAAGCGCAGGCGGTAGGCCGGGCACCGGTCGAAGTAGTCGAGCGGCCGGATCGAATAGGGGACGCCGTTGAGCGCCTCGGTGCCGTACACGTAGGGCTCGCCGTACGCGGCGCCGTCCGGGGGTGTCGCGCAATTCGACGGCTTGGCGACGGCGCTGCCGGCGGGGTCGCCGGCCTGCGCGAGCGGGGAGCCGGTGGCGGCGGTGGTGGGGGGTGCCGATGTCGGGGCCGGCTCGCTGGTCAGGGTCGGTGTCGGGGCGTCGGAGACGGACGGGTCGGGCGGGCGCGGGGCGTCGCCGAGGGTCGGTAGTACGGCCAGTGCGAGCACGGCGACGATCGCCGCGGTGGCGGCGGCCAGCCTCCGGCGCTTACGGCGGCGCAGCACGGCCGGGATCGACTCCGGACCGGGCGGCCGCGCCGCGCGCACGGACTGTTCCCGGAACGCCTCGAAGCGCTCCCGCAGCGGGTCCCGCTCAGCCATCGCCAGACCGCCCGTCGTCCAGGCTGAGCAGCTCGTTCAGCATCGTACGAGCGCGGTGCAGGCGGGCCTTCACGGTGCCCTCGGCGGCGCCGGTGAAGGTCGCGATGTCGCGCACCGGCAGGTCCGCAACATAATGCAGGATGACCGCCTGCCGGTAGATCGGCGGGAGCTTGGCCAGCGCGCGGGTGAGGTCCAGCGACAGCCCGTCCGGGCCCTCGACGTCGGGCAGCGCGAGGTCGCGGCGCCAGTGCAGCAGCCGTCGCGCGCGCCGCCAGCGGCTGATCGCGAGGTTCCAGGCGACCCGGCGCACCCAGCCGACCGGGTCGTCGAAGCGCGAGATCACCGACCACCGCGCGAAGGCGCGCGTGTACGCCTCCTGGACGAGGTCCTGCGCCTCGGCCCGGTCGCCGACGAACGCGTGGAGCTGCGTCAGAAGCTGGGGGAACGTCGCCGCGTAGAAGCCGGCGAATTCGGGGGCGACGACCAACGGTGCGATACTCCGGTCAGGAACAAGACCCATACAGCCTAGATCGACTTCGCTGGCCGCGGAGCCCCGTGCCGCCGCGACCATCGAAGCCGTCCCTTGCCCGAGTTGCTGGAACCACCTGTAACACGCCGGGCCGAGCGGAAGGTTGCATGGAATTTTTTGGCTCGGGTTCGTCTGGGTTGCGACCGTTCCTCCCGCGAGGCAGCGGTCGCTTCGCATCCCTGTCAGGTCCGCGTTTACTCGCGGTCGGCCTCCGGCCGATGGAGGCGACGATGACTGACCAGCCGCCCACACCGAGCCCGCCGTACCGAGGCGCGGCGGAGTCCTTCCAGCCCTGGTTCGTCAGGCCCTCGCCGCCGGGCTGCCCAACGTCCGCCGCGCCCTGGCCTGGCTCGCGCGCCCGCCCCCAGGCACCTCGCCCGGCTTCGAGCCCGACGGGGGCGCCGCCGAACGTCTCGGCAGCATCCGCGCCGAGATGGCCGAAGCCGACCGCAGACTGACCCCACCCAGGTGAAACTCGCCAGAGCCAGGGCGCGGCGCAGCCGGAATCAGGCGCACACGTGGACGGTCGCCGGCTGCGACCGGATAACCCACTGGTGCTGGTTCCGGACCTGTTGACGTGGGCCGGATTCATCGTTGCCGGGTCGGGGCCGCCGGACGCGGCGGCGGCGAAGGTCAGGCGGAGCCGGCGGGCGGTGGACGGTCGTGCAGGATGCGCTGGAACAGGACCGACTCCTGCCAGGTACCGTCCAAATACAGGTAGTCGCGGGCCTGCCCGATGCGCTCGAAGCCGTTCTTGCGCAGGACCCGCTGGGACGCCTCGTTGTCCGGCAGCGTGCTCGCCTCGATGCGGTGCAGGCCCAGCTCCGCCTCCGCGATCTCGCAGACCGCCGTCAGGGCTGCGCTCGTCAGGCCGCGGCCCTCGTAGTCGGTGTCGATCCAGTAGCCCACGCTGGCGTTGCAGAAGGGGCCGTGGACGATGTTGGAGAGGGTGATCATGCCGACGATCGCGTCGGCGTGGGTGAGGACCATGGTGAGGGCCTCGCCCGCGGTGTTGCGCTCCACGGCCTTGGCCACGCGCTCCCGCTGGCCCGGCAGCGTCCAGTACCACTCCGGCTGCATCGGCGACGAGCGGCGCAAACGGTGCCGGTTACGCAGGCTCGCGGTCAGCAGGGCCGGGGCGTCGTCGGCGGCGATCGGCCGCAGGACGACGCCACCGGGGAGCGCGACTGGGTTCATGCCCGGCCCATCAACCTCTCGACCTCGGCCGGCTCGTACGGCGTAAGCGGGCCGGCGCGCCGGCGTTCCCCTCCACCTGGGCGACCGTGCGGCAGCCTCGGATCGGGATCGTCCGCGAATCGTACGCCCACAGCCAGGCCGGCGCGCCCTGAGCGCCGGAGGTGAGGATCTCGCGGATCGACTCGATGCGGGTCAGGAACTCGGGCGTTGAGCGGCCGTCCCGGAAGTACGCCGACCACTGCGGGCTCAGGTCGCGCACGTCGTCGCGCGGCAGCTCGGACTGCGCGGTGTACCGGCCGCCGAGCAGGCCCATGGCGAGCGGGCCGCGGACGATCGTGGCGAGCGGCGACCGGGAGGACCTCGAAGGGGCCACGCAGGACGGACAGGTCGGCCTGGACGGTGGCGCAGTGAGGGCCGGCCGCGGCGAACGCGTCGGCGCGCTCGGGAAAGTTGCCGATCGCCCAGCAACCCATGCCGAGCACGTTGACCTCGACCTCGCCGCGTCCCAGGAATCGCGTATTCATAAACGTAGCGCGCCACCCGGAGCGCGCTGCAGGTCAGCAGTACTTCTGCACGAACTTCGCCTTCGCCGAGGCCGCCCATTGGTACGGGATCTGGCGGAACCAGTACAGCGGCGGCAAATGTGAGACGGCCACGTAAACCTGCCCGGGAAAGCATCTGGTGACCCGCAGCCGGGCACGCCAGGCGTGGTCGGCGGTGGTGACGAGGATTATCGAGTGCCAGCCGTACTGCCGCGCGTAGTTCCCGATCGCCTCCGCCTCGCCGCGGGTGGTGTCGGGGTCGGGGTGGAAGCACAGGACGGTGACCCCGGACTCGGGTGGCAGGCATTTTCCCGAGTCGGCGTCGGATTGCAGCGTGGACTGCACGAGATAGTCGGCGCGGTGCTGGGCCGCCAGCTGGATCGCCAGGCGGTCGCGGTCCGCGTTGCCCGGTCCGGCCAGCTCGACGATGGCGTCGGCGTGGGCCGGGAGGGCCGGGAGGCGGGGCCAGACGAAGTACCGCCCGGTCAATCCGAGAAAAACGATGAGCGCGACCGCCGCCACGGCCAGGACGTGTTTCCTCCATCTCCGGCGCATGCCGGGAGCTTTACATCGCCGGTTGAAGAAAAGGTGTACGCCGAATCGGGAAGTCGCCCGAAATCTGCGGACATGCACACACGTGCGAGAATGCGCTGGCAGCCGTTTACCAGCGCATTCCCGGCCCACATTCAGGCGTGAGGTGCGTCACACGGCGCCGAGCACCTCCCGCAGCCGCGCGGCGAATCCGGGCGGGTCCATGACAAAGGCGATATGCCCGCCGGGAAACGGCACCGGCTCGCCGCCGAGCAGCGCCGCCATCGCGCGCGAGGTGCGATCCAGCAGCTGACCGGCGGACTCCTCGCCGAGCGCGACGAGAATTCGCGCACCGCCGTCACGCAGCGCGGCGACATCGGGGCGGAATCGGGTGGTGCCGCGCATTTCGTGGCAGAACCAGAAGCGCTCGTCGGGGTTCGGCCCCGCCGGCGGCTCCCCCGGCACGCCGGCGTTGACCATAAACTTCTTCCAGGCGCCGGCGACGTCGCCGGACTCGTAGGTGGCGATGATGTCCTCGACGGCCGCGTGCCGCTCCGCGCGGTCCTCGAGCACCTCGTTGAGCGGCAGCTCGTGCGCGATCACGGTGTGCGCCGCGCCGGGGTGGCGCTGGGCGAGCGCGAGGGCGGTGACCGCGCCGCCGCTGGAGCCCAGGACCGCGGCCGGGCCGGCGTCGACGTGCGCGATGAGCCGGGCCAGGTCGTCGGCGCGCCGCTCGGGGGTGGAGCCGGACTCCGGCACATCGAGCGTGCTCGCGCCGATGCCCCGCGGATCCGTGGTGAGCACGGTATGGTCGGCGGCGAGCAGGTCGGCGAGCGGCGCGAAGAACCGCGTCCCCATCGGGGCGCCGACCAGCACCAGGAGCGGGCCTTCGCCGCGCACCTCGTAGTAGAGCGCGGCGTCCGCCACGCGCAGGATGTCGTGTTTCATCGGATGACCTCCTTCTGTCATTGAGAGGAGACCGCCGCCGTGGCGCAGACTCGTCGCCTTCTCGAGCCCGACTTCGCCGACGACCTCGACCGGGCGCGCAAGGGTGACGACGACGCGTTCGCGCGCCTGGTGGAGCCGCTGCGGGGGCCGCTGCACGCCCACTGCTACCGGATGCTGGGCTCCGTGCACGACGCCGACGACGCGCTGCAGGACGCACTGGTCCGGGCGTGGCTGGGGCTGGCGGGCTACGAGGGCCGCGGGTCCCTGCGCGCCTGGCTGTTCACCGTCGCCACCCGCACCTGCCTCGACCTGGCCGCCGCGCGGGGCCGCCGCGCGCTGCCGATCGACCTCGGCCCGTCCGCCGAGCGGGCCGCCGTCGGCGAGGAGCCGCGCACCGACGTGGCGTGGCTCACACCCTACCCCGATGTCGTCTACGAGCGCCGCGAGCGCGTCGAGCTCGCCTTCGTCGCCGCGCTGCAGCACCTGCCCGGCAACCAGCGCGCCGCGCTGCTGCTGTTCGAGGTGCTCGACTTCTCCGCGGCCGAGATCGCCGCGATGATGGACACGACGGTCGGGTCGGTGAACTCGGCCATCGCGCGCGCCCGCCGGACCGTGGCCCAGCGAATCCCAGCAGCACCGCAGCAGCCCACCCTCCGCCGCATCGGCGACGAGCGAATCCGCGAGATCGTCGCCGCCTACGCCACCGCCCTGGAACACGGCGACGCGGCGGCCCTCATCGCGCTCCTCACCGAGGACGTCACCTGGTCGATGCCACCCCTCCCGACGTGGTACTGCGGCCTGCCGGCCGTCACCGACTTCGCCGTACGCCTGCCGCTGACCACATGCGGCAGCTGGCGACACCTCGCCACATCCGCCAACGCCCAGCCGGCGATCGCCTGCTACCTGCGCGCCGGCGAGTCCGGGCCACACGAGGCCTGGTCACTCAACGTCCTAACCTTGCGTGAGGACCGAATCCACGAGATCACCTCATTCATCGACCCGGCGACCTTCGCCCGGTTCGGCCTGCCGCCCCGCCTGCCCTGAGACCCCTGGGCCAGCCTATCCGGCCACACGCCACCACCTCGAAACTGCCGGCGAAACCCACGACCGCAAGTGATCTTGTCGCAGATCGCAGCTGCAGCCTTCGCAAATCGAAAGACAGTTGGTCGCGAAACGAAAGCAGGAGGCGGTCGCTCGCACTGACTCGCGCCGCCCGGGGGCGTTTCCTCAACTCGTACGTGCAGAACCTGATCGACCGGGAAGTGACCCAGCTGGCCGAGATCGAACGAGCACCGCAGCTGATCCGCTTACTGGCCGCGCGGTCCGGCCTGCTCGTCCCCGCTTGAAGGGCCTACTCGCACTGGACGGTCACGCGCTTCGCGATCCGGGCGCCCGTTCGGACCGCGCTTACTTGAACTCCGTGACGGCGGAAACACTGACGGGCGCGACGAGAGTCGCAACGCGACGCAGCGGGGCCTGTACTCCCGGCTCGGACACCACCAGCGCGATCGAGTCGGTGCACCGGCGCGTGTCAGGAGTCCACGCTTCATGTCGAGCCCTGCAGGTAACTGGCCACCGCCGACGAGAACACCCCAGGGGGCAGTGCCTGGGGTGGGCTCGCCGATGGCAGCTCGGACAATACGGCCAGCCCGGCGGTGAACGTCCCACGGTGCGCCGCCGACGACTGGCCCGCCGCGGTGCGCCAGTATCGGTCGGCTGCGACGTCGAACTCGACCAGCCCAGCCGCAGCCAGCCGACTCAGCGCCGCGACGAACTCGTCCTCCCGTGGAATCGCATGGTTCAGGTAGTCGGCCGCAGCGATCACCTGACGCAACGACGATCCGCGAACCGAGTCCACCCCGCCGATCGACCGCAGAATCCACACGTCAGACAGTGTCCAGCCTTCTTCCAAAGCGGTCTCCGTTTGTCGTGCGGGCAGGATCAACCAGTACGACAACATGCGGCATGTCGCGCAGGCTCGCGACACCCGCAGTTCTGCCACGCGTTCCTACCATCGCCGCGCTTACCTTGACCCGCCGTGGGACGACGCCGTGCTCTTCGGGGTGTGGGCGAAGCGAGCGCGAAAACCCGGAACCGCAGATGGCAAGCGGCCCCTGCCGTGGAGCAGGGGCTGCCAGTGGTGGAGGTCGCGCTTGCCTACTTGAACCCTCGTAACGGCCCGGACCTGACCTGAGCTGCCGGCCGCCCGACCTGAACCCGTGACCTGCGCAAGTCGACGGGCTAACCTATTAGCTAAGGAGGTCACCATGTCTGAGGCCGCCGCCCAGTTCAACATCCACGAAGCTAAGACCAATCTGTCTCGGATCATCGATCGAGTCGAGCACGGCGAGGAGATCACCATCAGCCGAGCCGGCACGCCGGTCGCGAAGGTCATCCCGTTCAAGCGCGAGATCAAGCGGACAGGCCGCGGAACCCTGAAGGACAGTCTGGTCGCGACGGACGACTGGGACTCACCCGAGGTCAACGAGGCCATCGCGTCCGACTTCGGGATGATGCCGTAGCAGTCCCATCAACCTCACCTCGCACTTGACTCCTAACTATAGATAGGTAGAATCACCCATCAGGGGTGAGCCACGCTTGAGGAAGATTGATGTAAGCGATGCGGCGTACGACATGATCGCGTTCGCCGCTAGGATCGCAAACCTATCTATTAGTGAAGCCGTAGACAGACTTGTAGGAATCTCCGATGGGGCGGCGAGCAAGGCCCCAGCGACCGACGAGGCGGGCCGACCAGCCACCGAAGAGATTCCGATCACGGTAAAGTACCGCGGCCATCGCATTTCGGGATTCCTCGATCCCGTGACAGGGAGAGTCCGAATTACCGAATCGCCGGCACCCAATCTGATAGGGACGTACAGAACGCCCAGCCAGGCAGCGATGGAGACGGTCCGGGTTCTCAACCCTGACAGACAGCACCCGCAGACCAACGGCTGGCGGTTCTGGTACGCCGATGACGGACAGTTGATCGAACGACACCGTCGAGCAATCTGAGCGAGCACGAAACGTCAGCACCAACAAGGACTCGACAATGCAGGGGACCAACTGATGGGCCTTCTCCTCGACACCCACGTTGTGCTGTGGTGGCTCACCGACGACCCGACGCTTGCCAGCGACTTCAAAGACCGTCTCGACTCTGAGCCGGATGTCTTCGTCAGCGCCGCAACCGTGTGGGAGGTGACGATCAAGCAGGAAGCGGGCAAACTCCAGCCGGCGGACCTTCCAGAGCGAATCCGAGACAGCGACTTCCGCCGCCTTGCGATCGAGATGGACCACAGCATTGCCGCCGGCCGGCTCCCCCTGCACCACCGCGACCCGTTCGATCGGATGCTCATAGCCCAGGCCATCGTCGAAGGCTTGACCTTGGCAACCCGCGATGCCGACATCCAAAAGTACGACGTCGACATTCTCGCCGTCTGACGGACACAAATCCGTAGTCCGACCCGAGCGAAGCGATCGCGAGGAACCCGGAACCACAAAGCGAAGCCCCCCGCCGAGCAGGGAGCTAGACGAGTACCCCAGCGCCGGTAGACACTTCGGCGGCCCCACCCGATTGGGTGGGGCCGCCGCCGTTGATCTCTCCAGTGGACCTAACACTCGCTTACTTGAACCCGCCGTAGGATGCCGCTGGGGTGCGAGGTACGAGTGGGCCAAGCCCCATCGGAGAGTTACGAACTCCTCCGCCCGCGAAGGGCGAACGGCCCCCTGCCCGAGTACGGGCACCCAACAGCGGGTCCCTTGAATCCGGCAACAACCAACCGTGGTCCGTCGTCGGTCCAACTACTTGGCGGCGACTCGCTCAAGGTCCGCGACCGTGAATTTGGGCGCGGTGTCGCTGATCTGAGCCAGGGCCCCGGACGCGTCAACCGGATATTGCGCCTGGTCAGGATTGAGCAGCGACGTCGGGGCGTCAGGGTACGTCGCGAGGAACAGCACGTAGCGGTCGCCTTGGCGCAGCGGTTTAGCCCCAACCTCGCGGAACGTCTTGCCGTCCAATGTGCCGCCTAGCTGCTTGATCGCAACCCCATCGCCGACCGCGACACTGCCCTTGTACACCTTAATTACCTTCGCCTGATAGACCGTGACGACAACTGGCGTCTTAGCGTCTTGCCCTTTGTTCGTGCCGGCATTGGGGTTCAGTCGCGGATCGTTCGCCGGCTGGCCCGATGGGACCAGGTATTGCGTTTTCGAATCCTGGCCGATCGTGGCCTCGATCACCAAATCGGCCTTCTTGAACAGGGCAGGCAGGTCAGAGTATGCGGGGTAGTCCGGATGGTATTCAAATACCTCGCTCTGGGCCGTGGCCTTAGGCGGAGCAGCTTCCTCACCGCATCCGGCGAGGGCCACGAGAAACACGCTGGTTAGAGCGAACGAGCGAACCTTACGGTTGAACAATGGACTCTCCCGTTCACGAGTAGAAGTTGTTGACGTCATTGATGTCATACGTCTGAGGCGTGGTCAGCGTCGAGCGGTTGCGGTCGTGTCTCATGATCGACGCGTTCGACGCCACTGGAGGGTTGTCAGCAAGGCTCAGAGCATGTCCCAACTCGTGCGTGAATGAACTCGTTACCCAGTTACCGAAGTTGCCACCCGCGTCAGCGCTCAACGTCCGCGAGTTCAGTTGGATCCGGAAGTAGCGCCCGGAGCCGGATCCGAACGGGGTGTACAACCCATACCAGGTGTCCGACAGATTCGGCGCCTCCATCCACGACGACGCCGAGGAGGACTTCTCGATCCAGGCGGCCGTTGGCGTGTTGTACCAGTTCGTCAACGCTTGATCCAGAGGCCCCTGCCACGTGCTATTGAAGCTGTAAGGCTGGATGAAGAAGTGGGAGCTCCACATTCCCCCTGAGTAGTACGTCGCATGTGCCGGAGCCGCCGCCACACCCGCCACACTGCCAACTACCGCGACCATGAGGGATCCCAACCTACTCAAGGCCCAAATCCCGACCGAGCGTTTCCGATTCATCATCCAGCTCCCTGCGATCCGATGCATGTCTAGATTAACATGCATCTATTGGGTAGAGTAGATTAGTTTATCTTCACAATTCTTTTCAGTAAACTCTCGGCAACAATCCCGTTGCCATCTGGTCGACCAGTCGCCGGTTGGACGCCGCCGAGCACCAGGCGGTTCCCGGCGCTAGCTGGCCAGGTCAAGCCACAACCCGTCGTGGAGGCGAGCCTGGGGAACACGTTGGCCACTGACGCGATCGAGCCCACAACGGACCCGACCGAGCCGCTGTGGAGCTACCCTGCGCTCAATTGCGCAGGGACCCCTAGTACGCACTTACCTCGCCGGCGTGCGGGCGGCCGCCGCGGAACACACTCGGCGATCACTCGTATCCAGCGTCTCCCACCACTCAGACCCCGTGACCGCCCTCGCCGCCGACGGGCCCGTACGCCGCCTGAGCAGCCCGCGACGTGCTCTTCACAGCCGCGCTGATCCCATGACCGGCCAATGGGTCGAGGAACGCAACCTGCCGCCCGAGCGAGCAACATCGAGCCTCTTCTCCAGCCACCGCGACGACCTGGACAACACCACGGTCGTCGTCCAACGCGAAATGCACGGCTAACAGCAAGCGACCCTCGCCGCACGGGGGCACCAAGTAGCAGCAGGCGACTCCGGCACAGCGCCGCCCACCACAACCACCGCGAACGCCGCCGCAAGGGGGGGTTGGTGGCAAAGCCCCACCGGGGAGCGAGCGAAGCGAGCGCGAGGAATCCTCCGCTGTCAACGGCGAACGCCCCCTGCGTGAGCAGGGGGCGTTCGACAGTGGAGGTGCCGGGAATCGAACCCGGGTCCTTCGTCGCTTTGTTAGGGCTTCTCCGAGCGCAGCTCGCTGTGCCTCTACTCGGCCCTACCAATCACGCGAGCGAGTTGGTATGACGGGCCCAGTCACAATTAATCTCGCCGCGCGAGCCCCGTGACCGGGCTCGGTTGGCCAGCCTTCTAGCTGATGCCGGTTACTGGGCCGAAGGCACTCCCAGACCGACAGAACTTCACCCTTGCTTAGGCAGCGAGAGCGAGTTCGGAGCGCTTGTAGTTGGCGCTTATAACTTTCCGACGACTGATTCGCGAGACAACGTCGGCTTCCTCGGCTCGCTTCCCCTATCGCCACAAACAAAGTCGAAACCAGTCACCCCCGCGCGGGTGGTGTTGGCTGCCGCACCACCTCGGTGCGACCGATCAAGCGTAACCCCTCTCGGCCACAGTTTCATCCCGGTATCCCGGTGCAGTTCCGGCCGTCGATCGTGCAGCTGAAGGGGGAGTTGCGTACGCCCAGGCCCTCGACGTCGAAGCGGACCGTGGCGGACGTGCCCGGCTTGATCGTGCGGGTGTCGTCGACCGGGGTGAAGACCACGCGCAGGTCGGTGCGGCTCATCACCGCGCCGTTGATGTTGCGGACGCTCAGGTCCAGCAGGGGCAGGGCGATGACCAGGGTCCAGTCGGTCGCCATGGTCTGGCTCGGGTTGGAGATCGTGACCGTGACGCGGTAGGAGGTCAGGGTCAGATTTTCCGTTTTGTACGCCGCCGCGAGCTGTGCGAAGCCCGCCGTCGACGCCTGGGGCGAGGCGGCCGGCGACGAGGCGGGCGCCGAAGGGGTCGGAGAGCGCGAGGCGGCGGCGGACATGACCGGGGCCGAGGACGGGCGCGACGGCGGGATCGGAGCGGCCGGCATCGTGGCCTGGGCCGGGCCGGGGCTCTCGCCGCCGGTGCGCGGGGGCGCGGCCGGGTGCAGGGCCGTGGCCTTGCCGATCAGGATCGCGGCCATGGCCAGCAGCAGGAGCGCCGCGGCGCCGGTGGCGACGGCCTGGCTGCGGCGGTCGGCGGACCAGTCACGGACGCCGGCCAGCCAGTGCCAGGCGCGGCGAAGGGCCGGGGCGGGGGCGGGCCGGGCGCCCATTCTCGCGGTACGGACGGGATCAGGTCTTGAAGTGGCGACGCCGGTGGCGTGAGCGCCGAGCACCGCCGCGGCGAAGCCGGGGACGGCGGTGGTCGGGCGCGGGCCGGCGATCTTGCGCACGTGCGAGCTCAGGCCCGGCGCGGAGTGGCTCGGGGCGTTGCCCTGGCGCGGCAGGCGGTTGAACGGGCCGCCGTCGTTGCGGCGCGGCACGGCCGGCGGCGGGGGCGTCTCCGGGGCCTCCGTCTCCCGCGCGGCGATCTTGGCCAGCGTGGCGTTCAGGGGGCCTTCAAACAGGGTGTTGTACGTCGTGAGCAGCGCCCTTCGCCGCATCGTCCCCTGCGGCCCCAGAAACCCGCTCTGCGTCATCGTCAGCCGCGTGCCGTCCCCGTGCTCGGCCAGCGTCAGCGCGACCACGGTGTGCAGGTTGGTGGCCTCCCAGCGCATCACCAGGCGCTCGCGCACCTCGACGGTGACGATCTGGCCCTCGATCGGGTCCTCCAGGCCGGCAAGGTCGCTGGCCTGGAAGGTGAACGTGTCGTTGTCCCGGATCATGAATTGCGTGGTCGGCAGCCAGTCGGTGACGAGGTGGGCCTCGGTGAGCGCGCGCCATACCACGGCGGGCGGGTGCTCGAGGTCGACATCGACCCGAATCTCGGTCACGGAGGGACTATATGGCCTCAACGCATTGCTTGCATGGTGCCGAGGCGTTGCTCACGCGCGCGGGCCTATTTACTCAGCGTTGCCCTTGCCGCGGCGGCCCACAACGCGAGCGATCTCGCGGTCCGCGTCGCGTTTGGCCAGGGTCTGGCGCTTGTCGTACGCCTTCTTGCCCCGCGCCAGCGCGAGCTCGACCTTCGCCCATCCGTCGGAGAAGTACACCGACAGGGGCACCAGGGTCAGGCCGCTTTCCCGGACCTTGGCCCCGATCCGGTCGATTTCCTGCCGCTTCAGCAGCAGCTTCCGGATCCTCCGGGGTGGATGGTTCGTCCAGGTGCCCATCGTGTATTCGGGCACGTGCATCGCGTGCAGGAAGACCTCGCCGTCGGAGATCTGCCCGAACGCGTCCACGAGCGAGCACCGGCCGGCGCGCAGCGACTTGACCTCGGTTCCGGTCAGCGCGATGCCGGCCTCGAACGTGTCGAGGATCTCGTAGTCATGGCGCGCCTTGCGGTTGGACGCGACCAGCTTGCGCCCTTTTTCGCGCGGCATCGACCCCTCCTGAGTCTCACGATCGAAGAGAAGCGTAGCGCGCCGGGCAAGAGCATTTAGCGGTACCGCCGGCGCCGATTGCCGCTTGTCACGGCATGCCGCCGGTCAGGGTATAAATCCGAAATGTCGCGGCCGGCGGCCCGACATTTCGCGAAAGCCTCAGCACAGGCAGGCGGGGAGCCAGTTCAGGGGCTGCACCGGGGTGCCGTTCAGGCGTACCTCGAAGTGCAGGTGATACCCGGTCGACGCGCCCGTCGTGCCCACGCGGCCGATCAGCTCGCCACGGCGTACGGCCTCGCCCACGTGCACCAGGATCGCCGACTGGTGCGCGTAGCACGTGGCCAGGCCCTTGCCCTGGTAGAGGCCGTGCGAGACGCACGTGTAGTTGCCGTTGCCGCCGGACGGGCCCGCGCGCACCACGACGCCGTCGGCCGCCGCGACGATCGGCTGGCCGCCGCCCGCGGCGAGGTCGACGCCGGCGTGCAGCTGGTAGACCTTGTACACCGGATCGAAGCGCATGCCGAAGTTGCTCGACTTCCAGCCGTGCACCGGCATCACGAAGAACGCGCCGGTCTTCGGGGCGATGACGGTGTTCGGCGGGGTTTTCTTCGTGGTCGTACCGCCGGCCGCCTTCTTCGCCTCGGCCTGCGCCTGCGCGCGGAGTTGCTCGGCGACCTTGTCGCTGTCGGCCTTCAGCTGCTCGTAGCGGGCCAGGACCGCGCCGCGCTCCTCCTTCGCGGTCGCCTCGGCCTTCGCGCTCTGGTCGAGCAGGGTCTGCACGTCCGCCGCGGCCTTCTCGGCGCCGGCCTGGGCCGCCTGCGACTCGGCGAGGGTGCGCGCGGCCTCGTCGGCGGCCTGCTGGGCGCGGCGCAGGGCCAGCAGTGCGGCGTCGCTGCGCTGCTTGGCCTGCATGCGGGCGGTGGTCAGCTCGTCGACGGCCCGCTGGTTCTCCCCGGCGACGTGGTTGAGGTACTCGATGCGCATCGCCAGGTCCGCCGGGCCGCCGGCGTCGAGGACCGAGTTGACCATGGCGAAGCCGCCGCCCTTGTAGGCGGCGGCCACGAAGACCGAGACGTCGCCGCGGGCCTTGTCGACCTGGCGTTTGGCCTCGGCGTACCCCTGGTCGGCGACCTGCGCGGCGGCGTCGGCGCCGGTGCGGTCGCGCTCTGCCTGCCGTACCGCCGCATCCGCCGCGATCACGCGACCCTTCGCGTCCGCGAGGCCGGCCTGCGCCCCGGGCAGGGCGGCCTGGGCGCGGTCGTGGTCGGCGGCGGCCTGCTGGGCGCGCCCGGTCGCGGCTTCCAGCGTGGCCTGGGTCTCCTGCAGCTGCCGGTCGAGGCGGGCCTTGTCGTCGCGGGCGTCCGCGTGCCCGGCGGTACCGGGTCCGAGGAGCATGAGGACGGCGCCGACTGCGGCGACGATCCGGATTCGGTTCACGGAAGCAACCCTCCAGTACCACTTGAGGGTTACCGTACGCGGGAAAAAGCCCACAAGCCCGAAATTTCGGCTAAATGCACCTAACGTGGACAACCCGAACGCGCCGAGGGCGGCTCCCCGGTCCGGGGAGCCGCCCTCGCAGTACGGCTGGATCGAAGGTCAGACGCGCACGTAGAACCGCAGCGTGACCCAGGCGGTGACGGCGCTGACCAGCCCGCCGGCGCCGCAGAGGACCGGGAGCATGACCCACACGTTGCTCCAGTCCACCGGCAGGAGCACCGTTGTCAGCGCCTTGAGTGAGCCGTCGATGAAGAAGATCTTCGCGGCCACCAATGCGCCGAAGGCGAGGATCGCGCCGATCAGGCCGGCGAAGGCCGCCTCCAGGACGAACGGCATCTGGATGAACCAGTTCGAGGCGCCGACCAGCTTCATGACCGCGACCTCGCGCCGCTTGCTGTACGCCGCGACCTGAATCGTGTTGGCCACCAGCAGCAGCGCGGCGGCGCCCTGGACGACCGCGACCGTCAGCGCCAGGGTCTGCAGCGCGCCGAGGAGGTCGAAGACCCGTTTCAGCAGCTGCTTCTGGTCGATGATGTCGCTGACGCCCTCCTGCGAGCGGAACTGGTCGCCGAACTCCTGGACCTTGTTCGGGTCCTTCAGCTTGATCCGGAACGACTCCGGCAGCGAGTCCTGCTTGGTCGCGGCGACGAGGTCGGGCGCGTCCTTGAACTGCTCCTGGAATCGCTTCCAGGCGGCTTCCTTGGTCTCGTGCTCGTAGGACTTGACGAGGCCGTTCGACTTCAGCGCACTCTCGATGGTGCTGCGCTGGTCGTCGGTGACGTCGGCCTTGAGGAAGACGGACACCTCCACCCGCTGGTAGAAGAAGTCTTCCATCTTGCCGACCTGGAAGAAGAGCAGGAGGCTCGCGCCGAGCATGGTCAGCGAGACGGTCATCGTGATGATCATCGCGATGGTCATCGTGACGTTGCGCCAGAGCCCGGTCAGGACTTCGGAGAGGACGTATCTCACGCGCATCGGGTGGGGGTTCCTTCCCAGCGGACCCAGCAGGAGGACAAAGGGCGGTGCGGACTAGGGCTGGAGGTCAGCCGTAGACACCGCGAGGCTGGTCCCGCACGATCCGGCCACTTTCGATCTCGACGACCCGGCGACGCATCTGGTTCACGATGTTGGAGTCGTGGGTCACCATGACGACCGTCGTGCCGGTGCGGTTGATCCGGTCCAGCAGCCGCATGATCTCGATCGACGTGTCCGGGTCGAGGTTTCCGGTGGGCTCGTCGGCCAGCAGGATCAGCGGCCGGTTGACGAACGCCCGGGCCACCGCCACGCGCTGCTGCTCACCACCGGAGAGCTCGTGGGGGTAGCGGTGCTCCTTGCCGCCCAGGCCGACGAGCTCGAGCACCTCGGGGACGACACGGCGGGCGACGCCCTTCGACTTGCCGATGACCTCGAGGGCGAAAGCGACGTTCTCGTATGCGGTGCGGTTCGGCAGGAGCCGGAAGTCCTGGAACACGCAGCCGATCTGGCGACGGAAGGCCGGGATCCGCCAGGAACGCATCGACGTCACGTCGCGCTCGTTCACGACGACCTTGCCCCGGTTCGGGGTGACCTCGTGCAGCAGCAGCTTGATGATCGTTGACTTGCCTGAGCCGGAGGGACCGATGAAGAAGACGAACTCGCCCTTCTCGATGTTGACTGACACGTCGTCGAGGGAGGCGCGAGACGCCTTCGGATACGTCTTCGTCACGTGGTCAAGCCGAATCACGGGAGGTGAGTCTACGCGGTGTCACAAGTTGGCCAAGTACGCGCGGTGCGTCATGCGCGATTTGCCGGCAATGCGAACCCGAAGAGGGGACGCGAACAGCAGGGCAGCGCTTGATTCCGCGAAAAGGTGTGATGTACGCCTCATTTCACGGGGATCAACCACATGTCACGTTAGGTAATTGACGCACTCCAAAGCGAGAAGTCGCGCACTCGTGGCGCAATCGTGACCGATCACGCGGCCGGGTCGAGCTCTCGCTGCTTGCGCCAGCGGATCCCGGCGTCGATGAACGCGTCGATGTCGCCGTCGAAGACCGCGGTCGGGTTGCCGGTCTCGTGCTCGGTCCGCAGATCCTTCACCATCTGATACGGGTGCAGGACATAGGAACGCATCTGGTCGCCCCAGGAGCCCGCGACGTCGCCGCGCAGCGCGTCCATCTTCGCCGCCTCCTCGGCCCGCTTCACTGCCAGCAGCTTGGCCTTCAGCACGCCCATGGCGGTCGCCTTGTTCTGGATCTGGGAGCGCTCGTTCTGGCAGGACACCACGATGCCGGTCGGGAGGTGGGTCAGCCGCACCGCCGAGTCGGTGGTGTTGACGCCCTGGCCGCCGGGGCCGCTGGAGCGATACACGTCCACGCGCAGCTCGTCGTCGGGGATCTCCACGTCGTCGGTCTGCTCGACCACCGGCACGACCTCCAGCGCCGCGAACGACGTCTGCCGGCGGCCCTGGTTGTCGAACGGGCTGATCCGCACCAGCCGGTGCGTGCCGGACTCGACCGACAGCGTGCCGTAGGCATACGGCGCCTTGACCGCGAACGTGGCGGACTTGATGCCCGCCTCCTCGGCATAGGAGGTGTCGTAGACGTCCGTGTCGTAGCCGTGCCGCTCCGCCCAGCGCAGATACATCCGCAGGAGCATGTCGGCGAAGTCGGCCGCGTCGACGCCGCCGGCGCCGGCGCGGATCGTGACGAGGGCCTCGCGGGCGTCGTACTCCCCCGACAGCAGCGTGCGGACCTCAAGCTCCTCGATCGACTTGGACAGCCCGGCGATCTCGTCGCCGACCTCGCTCAACGACCCCGCGTCGCCCTCGGCCTGGGCCAGCTCCAGCAGCACCTGGGCGTCGTCGAGCCGCGAGCGCAGGCGCTCCAGCCTGGCGATCTCGCCCTGGACGTAGGACAGTCGGGAGGTCACCTTCTGCGCGGCGACCTGGTCGTCCCACAGGTTGGGCACCGACGCCTGCTCCTCGAGATCGGCCTTCTCCTTGCGCAGGCGATCGAGGTCGAGCACCGCCTCAATGTTGCGCAGCGTGCCGTCGAGGTCCTTGAGAGCTTCGGCGTGGTCCAGAGCAGTCACGGGTCAAGCGTACGCCCAGGGGGCCCCTGGCCATTTGCCCGGCGCGCATCCTGGGCTACTTGCCCGGGACACCCTTGAGCCAGGTGAGCGCCGCCTTGTGGTAACCGACGGCGAACTCCAGCGACGCGGCGAAGAAGTCGTCGCCCGTTTTCTTCGCCTCCTTGGCCATTTCCCGCGCCTCGGTCAATGCCGCATTGTGATATTCGGCCGCCTGGGCATAGACGTCCTGGAGCTGGGAGGCGGACTGCTGCGCCCCGAATGCGACCCGCAGCGCGACCGGATTGCGCAGCGCCTCGCGGCCGGCGGGCTCCGCCAGCCACCGGGCGAAGGCACGCTTGCCCGCCGGGGTGATCGCATACGGCTGACTGGAGCGGGCGCCCGGCTTGCCCAGCTTGACGTAGCCGGCGTCGGCCAGCGCGGGCAGTTCCCGGTAGACCTGGCTGCGCGTCATCGACCAGTACGGCCCGAGCCGGCGCTGTGCGGCGGCCATCAGCTGGCCACCCGTCATCGGTCCCTCGTGCAGCAGGCCCAGCAGGGCCGCCGCGGTCGCGTTGACTCCAGAATCCGCCATGGACCCTACGCTGTCACTTTTCTCCGGCGCAGTCCAGGATTTCGGCAAATCCACTGTGAACTGTCGCGCTGCGACTGTCGAGTTAGGACAGCCGTACGGTGACCGTCCTTACACGAGCGTCACTTGAACGACGGGAACGCCGGCATAGACGGGAACGTGGGGAACGAAGGCATCGGATCGCCGATGCCCGGCAGCCCCGTCTTCGTCGGCTGCGGCACCGGCGTCGTCGGCTTCTTCGTCGGCGGCTTCTCGCCTGAGCCCGCGTCGCCGGTCGCCGTGGGCTCCGCCGTCGCCGTGGCCGATTCGCCCGGCGTGGCGCTCACCGGCGGCACGACACCGGCCGACCCGGAGGCGCCCGGAGCCGGCGTGGTGACGTTGACCTTCTTGTCGCCCGTGTCGCCGGTCGGCTTGTCGTTGCCACCGAGCAGGAGCACCCCACCCGCGATGATCACGATCAACAGCAGCCCGCCGCCGATCGCGGCGAGCACGCGGCGCTGCCTACGCTGCTCATCCCGCGGCGGCGCGGCGACGGACGGCTCACCGAATGTCTCGAACAGGTGATCGGCGGTCTCTTCGGGCGTCGCCACCACCGGACGCGGCGGCGCCACCGGCTCGAACGGGTCAACCGCGGGCGGCAGCACGCTCGGCTGGTTGTTCAGCACAGTGGTGACCAGCTCCGGCGCCGCGCTCGGGGCGACCGACTCGAAGCGGAGCACGGTCGGGGGCTCATCGGGCGACGACGTACGCTGCGGCGGGACGACCATCGCAGCGGCGGACACACCGGCCGGAGCGGCGGGATCGCCCCAGAGCGGCGCACCGGCAGCGATCGCCTCGGCGGCCACATCCGGCATGCCGACCTCGCCCGGCACGGCATCCGCCCCCGACATGGCGCTCGCACCGGACGCGGCAGCCGCGCCTGAGGTGACGCCCGAGCCAGAGACGGCAACCGCGCCAGACGCGACACTTGCGCCCGAAGCGGCATCCGCGCCCGACGCGACGCTCGAGCCAAATGTGGCATCCGCGCCGGACGGGGCATTCGCTCCGAAAGTGGCATCCGCGCCGGACGTGACACTCGGACCGAATGTGGCATCCGCGACGGACGCGACGCTTGCGCCGGAAGTGGCATCCGCGCTGGACGGGGCATTCGCTCCGAAAGTGGCATTCGCGCCGGACGTGACACTCGGACTGAATGTGGCATCCGCGACCCACGCGACGCTTGCGCCGGACGCGACGGTTGCGCCGGAAGTGGCATCCGCGTCCGAGGTGACACTCAGGACGAACGTGGCATCTGCGCCCGACGCGACGCTTGCGCCCGAAGTGGCATCCGCGTTCGACGTGACACTCAGGACGAACGTGGCATCCGCGCCCGACGGGGCATTTACACCCGAAGTGGCATCCACGTCCGAGCTAACGCTCGGGCCGAACGTGGCAGCCACGCCAGACGGGGCATTTGCAGCAGCGCCCAGCGTGAGTTTCGGATCCAATGCGGCCGCCGCGCTAAACGGGACATTCGCGTCATAGATGGCAATCGCGTCAGACGGGGCGCTTACGCCAGACTTGGCAACCGCACCCGGAGTGGCGGCTACACCTGGCGTGGAAGCGCCCGACTCGGCGTTTGCCCCAGGGGGATCGATCCCGCCGCGCGTAGCCACCTCACCCGATGTTTCGGTTTTGTCCGACATTCCGGTCTCATCGGACTCCGCGGGGGTGACGGACTCGGCGGTTGCCTCCGGCTGGACGGTCACGACCGGTTCGGCGGCGAACGCGGCGGTCGGGTCGTCGCCGGACACGACGGGCGCAGGCTCGGAGGCGACCTCGGCCACGATCACCCCGGTCACATCAGCGTCCGGCGCCGCGGTGGACCCGGCGGCGAACGCGGCGGTCGGGTAATCGTCCGACACGGGTTCGGAGGCGGGCTCGGCCACCTGGGCCGGCTCGGCCGCGATCACCGTGGTCGCGTCGACGTCCGAAGCAGCGGCGATCGTGGTGGTCGGGTCGTCTCCGGCCGGGGGCGGGGCGCTTTCCGCCGGGGACGGCTCGTCGTGTGGTACTGATGCGGAGAGAGCCTGCGTGGCAACGTCGGCGACGCCGTGGGGCTCGGTCGGCAGGTCGTCGATCGGCACCGCCATCATCAGCGCCGCGGACGCAGCCGCCGGTGAGGTCGGGGCGGTCGGCAGCGGGACCCAGTCGACGCGGCGGACGGGGGCCTGGACCGGCGCGGTCAGCTCGGCCGAGCGCTGCCAGAACGTCACCGCCTCCGCGGGCAGCCGAGGCAGTGGCTCGAAGCCGTCCAGGGCGCCCTCGGCGGCGCGCAGCCGGCCGACGATCGAGGCCGCGGTCGGGCGCATACGCGGGTCGAGCTCCATGCACGCCTCGATCACCGGCCAGAGCGCGGCCGGCATGCCGGGCGGGGGCACCGGCACGCAGTCGGCGTGGCGGCGCAGGACCTCGTTGGGCGAGCCGCCACGGTACGGGCTGCGGCCGCAGATCAGCTCGAAGAGCACGACACCGAGCGCGTACACGTCGGCGGCCGGGCTCGGCGGCCCGCCGGCAACGACCTCGGGGGCGACGTACTCGGGCGTGGCGTGCGTCGGACCGGCCGGGCGGTCCAGGCGGCGGGCGACACCGAAGTCGGCGAGGCGGACCGGGCCGCCGTCGGTCGGCACGAGCAGGTTCCCGGGCTTCACGTCGCCGTGGACGATGTTGTTCGCGTGAACGTACGCCAGCGCATCCGCGACCTGGGCCACCACCTCGGCGGCGACGGCGGGCGGCAGCGGCCCCTCGGCCCGCAGCCGGCGGCGCAGGTCCGGCCCGGTGACCAGCTCCATGGCGATCGCGAGCACGTTCGTCTCGCTGACGAGGTTCATGACCCGGATGACGGACGGGTGCTCCAGCCCGGCCAGCAGCTCGGCCTCGCCGAGGAAGCCGTCCTTGAGCTCGGGCACCGCGGCCGCCTCGTGGCGCAGCACCTTGACCGCGACCCACTCTCCGGCCTGCGTGTCGTATGCGCGCCAGACCGCGCCGATCGCGCCCCGGGCCACCTCCGACTCGAGCCGGTAGCGGTTGCCCAGGATCGTCTTCGCGCCCGTGACCGTCTTCATCGCCCGTCCCTCCCCTTACCTTGGAACGGTAGGCGAGCGCCGCCACGCCGGACCGCCCCGCACGGCCCGGATGGCACAAAGACGGGAGTCGTACCGCAGGTGCCACCCCCGGCCGCGCAGCTCGGCACGGGAGCGCAGGTATGCCCCGCCCACGCTGCCACCCGTGCCGGCCTTGGTGCCGATCCGCCGCTCAGTCAGTCTGGACAGGGATGGTCACTGTACGTGAGCCGCCCGCCCCGCTCCCCGAACTGGACGTCGGCCCAGTTGCAGGCGGATTCCTAGGCCACCGCCGCACGCTATAAGGTCACCTGTCGTGACGAGAGGCGCGCTGGTCCGTTGGCTGCAGGGTCTCGAGGCTCACGAGCTCGGCGAGGTGCTGCGCCGCCGCCCGGACGCGCTGAGCGCCCCGTCCCCCGGCGACCTGGCCCAGCTGGCCGCCCGCCTGACCGCCCGCACCGCGGTCGCCGAGGTCGTCGCCGCACTCCCGCTGCCGGCCCTGCAGGTCATCGAGGCCCTGGCCCGCCTGGGCGAGCCCCCGATCCCCCGCACCCGATTGGCCGAGGCGCTGGGCCGCGCCCCCGACGACGCCGAACTCGACGCCACCCTGCGCGTCCTGAGCCAGCGCGCACTGGTCTGGCCGGATGGCGACGACCTCTGGGCCTCCTCGTACCTGCTGCTGGACGCCAAGGCCCGCACGCCGGATTCGGGAGTTCCGGGCCCAGGCAGTTTCGGGCCGGACGATTCAGGACCCGGCGATCCCGGACCGAACATTTCGGATTCAGGCGCTTTGTCCGAGCCGTTCGAACCGGTTCCCCCGGCTCCCGCCCTGGTCCCCGCCGACCGCGCCGCGATCCGCGCGACCGCCGCCGAGTCCGCCCAGGCTCTGCTCGACCACGCGGAGACGATCCTGGAGGCGGCGGCCGACCACCCGCTGGCCCGCCAGCGCAACGGCGGCGTGGCAGCCCGCGAGCACGCCCGGCTGGCCGACGCCCTGGGCGTCGACGAGGCACTCGCCGCCCACTTCGCGGATGTCGTACTCCAGGCGGGCCTCCTCGGCCCCGACGGCGTCCACCTGCAGCCGACGACCGCCGCCACCGCATGGATCGCGGCGTCCCCGCCCGACCGCCTGGCCCGCCTGCTCGCGGGCTGGTGGTCGGGCCGGCCTCTCCGCCAGGTCCTCGTCCGCGTCCTGCACAACCTCCCACCGGACACCGCGGTCGTCGGCCCCGGGTCGCTCGCCCCGCTGATCCGCTGGACCGCTCCCTTACCGTCCCGCGAGGCGCCGGACCTCCCCGGGACGGTGGGCGGCCTGCTGGCCGAGGCAACTCTCCTGGGCGTCTGCGCGATGGTCGCCTCGGACACGTTCGCGATCAGTCCGGTGGGCCGCGCCCTGGCCGACGGCCGCTCGGTCGCCGAGGTGGCCGCCCACCTCCTGCCCGAGCCGCCGGCCCCGGACCCACTGCACGTCCGCGCCGTGACCAGCGTGGTGCTGAGCGACGACGAGGACCTGCTGGACACCGTGGTCGCCGCCCTGCACCTGGAGCGCCTGGCCCCGACGGTCGCCGCCTCCCAGGAGTCCCCGGCCGAGACCGTCGCCGCCCTGAAAGCCGCCGGCTTCACCCCGGAGCGCAACGGCCTGCGACTGACCCTGCGCCGCGCCCCGTCCCCGCGGGCCGCTTCTTCGCCCTCGTCCCCGCGAACCGCCTCCTCGCCGTCCGTGTCCCCGGCCCCACGGGCCACCGTCTCCTCGCCCGACCGGACCGCGCCGCGGTCCGGCTCGCCCTCGCCGTCCCGGACGGCAAGGCCGACGATCGACGCCGCCGAGCTGGCGCGCCGGCTGACCGTGCCGATGCAGCGCGACGCCACCCCGCTGGACCAGATTCGCCGCCGCGCCCCGCAGCTGCGCCCGGAGCAGGCCCAGCTGCTGGCTAACGCGGTGGAGCACGGCACCCCGGTCTGGATCCGCTACGTCGATGCGAACGGCCGCACCTCGGAGCGTGTGATCGAGAACGCCGAACTGTCCGGCTCCGTCATCGAGGCCTGGTGCCGCCTCCGTCGCGACGACCGCGCCTTCGCCCTGGAGAAGATCGTCGCCGTCGCCCGCCCCCGCGCCTGAGCCCTGCGCGTCCCGAACCGTCAGCCCATGTGCGGGTAGCGGTGGTCGGCCGGCGGGACGAAGGTCTCCTTGATCGTCCGGGGCGAGGTCCAGCGCAGCAGGTTGTGCCACGAGCCGGCCTTGTCGTTGGTGCCCGAGGCGCGGCCGCCGCCGAAGGGCTGCTGGCCGACCACGGCGCCGGTCGGCTTGTCGTTGATGTAGAAGTTGCCGGCCGCGAAGCGCAGGGCGTGCGTCGCGCGGTCGACGACCTGGCGGTCGGTGGCGAAGATCGAGCCGGTCAGCGCGTAGGGCGCCACCGACTCGGCCTGGGCGACGACCGCGTCGAAGTCGGCGTCCGGATACACATGGACGCCGAGGATCGGGCCGAAGTATTCGGTCGTGAACACCTCGTGCGCCGGGTCCGTGCACTCGACGACCGTCGGGCGAACGAAGAAGCCCTCCGCGTCGTCGACCGTGCCGCCGGCAACGACGGTGCAGGCCGGCGAGTTCTTGATCCGGTCCAGCGCCGCGGCGTGCCGGTCGAACGCGCGCCGGTCGATGACCGCGCCGCCGAAGTTGGTGAAGTCGGTGACGTCGCCGTAGGCGAGGGACTCCGCGGTGCCGGCCAGCTCGTCCTTGATCCGGGCCCAGAGGCTCGCCGGCACGTAGGCGCGCGAGGCGGCCGAGCACTTCTGCCCCTGGTATTCGAACGCGCCCCGAACCAGCGCCGTGACCAGCGCCGCCGGGTCCGCCGACGAGTGGGCGACGACGAAGTCCTTGCCACCGGTCTCGCCGACGACGCGCGGGTAGGAGCGGTACACGTTCTCGGCGACCGTGCGGTTGAGCGTGCGGAACACCGCCGTCGAGCCGGTGAAGTGGATGCCGGCCAGCTCCGGGTCGGCCAGTGCCACCTCGGAGACGGCCAGGCCGTCGCCGGTGACCATGTTGATCACGCCGGGCGGCAGGCCCGCGGCCTCGAACAGACGCATCGTGTAGTGCGCGGCGAGCTGCTGGGTGGGCGAGGGCTTCCAGACGACCGTGTTGCCCATCAGCGCCGGCGCCGAGGGCAGGTTGCCGGCGATCGCGGTGAAATTGAAGGGCGTGATCGCGTAGACGAACCCCTCCAGCGGGCGGTGGTCGAAGCGGTTCCACACCCCGGCCGAGGAGCTGGGCTGGTCGGCGAGGATCCGCTGCCCGAAGTACACATTGAAACGCAGGAAGTCGATCAGCTCGCAGGCCGAATCGATCTCGGCCTGGACCGCGGTCTTGGACTGCCCCAGCATCGTCGCGGCGTTGAGCGTGTCCCGCCAGGGGCCGCTGAGCAACTCGGCGGCGCGCAGGAACACGGCGGCGCGCTCGGCGAAGGGCAGGTCCCGCCAGCCCGGCGCGGCTCGCTTGGCGGCGGCGACGGCCTTCGCCGCGTCGCCGGTCGTCGCGTTGTGCGTCACGCCCAGCACATGGCGGTGCCGATGCGGCTGCACCACGTCGATCGGCTCGCCGGCGGCCATCCGCCGCTCGCCGTCGATGGTCATCGTCAGCTCGTGCCGCTCGGCCGCCAGCTCGCCGAGACGGCGCTGCAGGCTCGCCCGTTCCGGGGCTCCGGGGGCGTATGCGTGCACTGGCTCGTTTACGGGCTCGGGCACGTTGAACAGGGCATCCATGAGGGTCTCCCACGTCGTCTCGGCAGCGTTGGCGAGGTTTTCCCTATCCTCGCACGCGCCGCGAGTGGCGCCGGATTCCGATCACCGAGCGTCACATTCGACTACCTTCCGTATCCAAGCACGCGTCGTGGCACTGCTCGCGGACTCGCGTACGCTGCTAGCTCGTGGGTACGAAACGCGCAGAGCAGGCCGAGCCGATCGTGAATACCTGGCGCCCGGCGCGCGCTGTGTTCGTGGCCGGATCCGCGCTCGTGCTGCTGTTCCTGACCCTCTTCTCGGCGTTCGGACACGTCCCCGGCCCCGCGGTCGCCGCGCTGGTGCTGCCGGGTGTGCTGACCCCGACCCTGATCGCCGGGGCGGCCGTCGGCGTGCTGGCGGTGGGGCGCTACGCGGCCGAGGCCGGGACGCGCCGGCGGCTGCTGCTCGGCGGGCTCGGCGGCCTGCCGGTCGGGCTGCTGGCGATGGGGGGCATGCTCTTGGCGTACCACTCGGGACCGTCCTTCGGCCTGGTCGCCGCCACCGTCTGCGTGGCCGGCGTCCTTGGTGGCCTGGTCGCGGCGGCGAGCCCGATCAGCGCGATCGCGGCGGGGGCGGCCGCCGGCGTCCTGGCCTCCGGGGCCGGGCTGCTGGTGGCGTACTTCCAGAACGACCTCGTCGACCTGTTCGGTAACCAGGAGACGGTCGGGAGCATGGCCGACGCGGCGTACCGGCTCCAGATGACGACGTCGATCGCCAGCGGCATCGCGGCGGGCATCATGGCGTTCGTCTACCTGCGCCGCACCGAGCTGGCACTTCCCTGGCCGTCGTACCCCCTGGCAGGCTCCCTGCCCGGGCTGCTCACGCTCGGCGCGGCGCTGGTCGGCTGGCTCGGCGGCCTGCCGCTGTCCCACGCGGTCGCGAAGGAGAGCGAGTTCGACGCGGCGATCATCGCCAACCGCCTGCCGGAGCAGGTCAACCACGGCCTGATCCTGCTGTTCGCGGGCGCGTTCGTGGCGATGATCCTGGTCGGGCGGACCCTCAAGCGGGCTGGCTGACGATCTGGTCCAGCTCGGACGGGTCGTACCACTCCAGCTCGTGGTCCTCCGCACCGTCCACGGTGAACTGCGCGTCCGGGTCCCCCGCCTCCGCCTCCTCGACGACGTCCGCCGCCGCGGCGACGTCGGCCTCGGCCGCCTGACCGTCCACATGGATCGCGGCGACCGTCCGCAACGCGATGCGGCCGAAGACCTCGACGAGGCTGGAGCCGAGCTCGAGTCCATTCATCTTCAGTACTGTCCCGGGCAGATCGACGGAGACGACGACCCGGCGGCGGGGCGCCTTGGCGTCGTTGCGCAGCAGCCGCAGGGCACTCTGCGCGGCCCGCGTGAAGGCGACATACTCCAGCTCCTCCTCGTCGCCCTCCGCGTACCACTCCCGAAGCGACGGCGTGACGGCGTGCGCCTCGACGGGCGGCGGCAGCTCCCCGCTCTCCCGAAGGACGGCAAGGTGAGCCAGAGTCGCCGGCAGGTACACGCGCGTGAGATCCGTCGTCACGCTCCCTGTACTACACCCTGACCCGCCTTTCGACACGCATGTCGGGCGTGTCGGTTTGTTTGGGGCCGTACGACGTTGCCACAGCCAACTGAAGGCTAACGATGGCAAACTGAGGCGATGGAGCCACGATTCCTGCTCATGGCCGACGTCGCCGAGCAGTTGAACGTGTCGACGTCGCAGGTGTACCACATGGTCCGCAGCGGGGAGCTGCCTGCGATCAAGGTCGGCGGCCGCGGCCAGTGGCGCATCGAGCGGATCAAGCTCGAGGAGTACATCGAGCGCAAGTACGCCGAGACGGCGGAATGGGTGCGCAGCAATCCTCTGGTCGAACGGGACGAACCGGACTTCGAGTGAGTCAGCGTTCGGGACGAACCGCCCATTGATGGACACGGGTACGGCGCCCGCGCGAAAGGACGATTGGGCCTAACCGGACATAGGCCAACGTAAGCCTACGCACGATCCTTGACGCTCCCGCGCGCCCTGGATACAACGGTTACTGGAGGCAAACGAAAGCAAACGTAAGCATCGGGGGGCTTCTCATGACGGTGATCACCGAGCAAGGTCCGCGTCGGAGCGGCCGGTCGCGCATGCGGCGGGCCTTGACCGGCGCCGCCGTCGCGGCCGGTTCTGGCCCCTGCCCCACGGCCCACACCGAGCCGAGCCAGCCCGACTTCGGGCGGGCGTCCCGGCGAGCGGGGCGCGCCGCCCTCGTGCTCGTGACGCCGGCCAGGTCGACCGGCCGGGCGAAGCCCACACTGTCCGTCAAGGCGGAGGCCGCGCCCGCCGACGACTCGGGTCCCAGACCGGGCGTCGAGACGCGGCCGCCACTCGCCGACGACGTCGGGCCCGAATCGGCGCTCAAGGAGGACCCCGCCCGGGCCCTCAGGGCAATGCCCACGCTGGCCCCCAAGACGCGGCCCGAGCCGGCCGTCAAGGCGAAACCTCAGCGCGGCGCCGGAGCTTCGGCCGGGCCGGCGGTCGTCACCAGGTCCGGCCCGGGCGTCGTGCTGCGCATGCCCCCGGCGCTGGACCCGCCGCCAAACGATCCGAGGTCCGCGGCGCCGCCGGAGTCCGCGGGCGCGCCGAGCGCGGGCATGGACCCGCTGCCGCTCGAGTGGCCCGGCACCCTGCCCATGTTCCAGCCGCCCCCGCCTCCGCGCCAGCCGCAGCCGGCCCCGCCGCCACCGCGTGAGCGCTCAAACGCCTACCCGGCCGCCCAGCGGTTCGTCGGCCTCTGCGTGGAGATCCTCAACGGATACCGCCCGCCCGGCCAGCTCCGGCCGATGACCCACCCGCAGCGCTTCGCGGACATCAGCGACCAGATCCTGCGGCGCACCGTGCGCGTCCGGATGAACCCGAGCCAGGCGGCCCGCCAAGGCACCCTGGTCCGCGCCCGCCGCCTCCTGCTGTCCGAGCCCCTGGACGGCATCGCGGAGGGCGTCGTGGTCCTCGAACACGGCGACTCCACCTGGGCCATGGCGATCCGCCTGGAGAAGAGCAACCGGCCGGGCTTCGGCGTGCTCGGCTGGATGTGCACCGTCGTCCAGGTCGTCTGAGCCACCACACCGCTTGGCGCGTTGGGCCGCCCCGGCACGGGGCGGGGCGGCCCGACCCGCCGGCACATCCGCCGCTCGCGCCTCGGGGAGGGACGGCACGAGCGGCGGCACCGGAGGTGCGTCGTTCCCGGATTCGGTGGGCCGGGACGACCACCCCACGGCGGCCATCGCGCCCATACGTGCCGGGGCGCGATGGCCGCCACCCCCCACCACGCGTACCCCCGGTGTGCTCGGTCGCTCTGGAAGCAGCGGGTGCACTGGGTTCCACTCCCACCGCCACCCAGACGCGGCCGCCGCGGGCTGAAAGGGCCCAGACCGCGGCGGCCGCTTTCACGCCGGGCCCGCCCGACACACACCTCCGGCCTGGGAGGACTGGCCGCACGGGACAGTAGCGCCGGCGTCGGCCAGGAAAGGCGCCCAAGAAACGGCTCGCAGAAGGAAGAAGAAGGAAGAAAGGGGTCAGCCAGGACTCGCGGATGCGAATCCTGCGGCCTGCCCTGCTCCAGGAGAGATTGAACCCACCATCATGAGCGCGGCCGCCGCACTCCCCCGTGATCACACATTTGCGGCGGCCGCTCCTCCTCCTTCTTCTTCTCTCGAAGCAGAGGCGGAGAGCGCCACCGAGCCGGCGCCGGCCGCACCTGGCCCTTCGAGGGTCCTTGCGGTGCTCCACGCGCAGGACCAACACCAGGCCAAGCTGGACGCGATGTGACAGGCCGAAACCAGCCACGCACACGTTGGACCAACACCAGGCCAAGGCCCAGGCCGGACCGCGGTGCGACAGGCCGAAAGCGGTCCCCGGCCACGCCGAAGGCCAAGCCAAGCTAAAAGCCACCAGCCACACGCAGGACCAATGCCAGGCCAAGCCGGACGCGGCGTGACAGGCCCAGAGCAGTCCCCCGGCCACGCCGAGAACCAAGCCAAGGCCGAAAAGCCACATACAGGACCAAGCCAGGACGAGACGCCAGTCGGGCGGGTCCGGCCTCACGAGGAACGAGCCGGATCAGGAATCCGGCCGGGGCGGTCAAACGCAGGCCGAGCCGGGCCGAGAACCAAGCCGCAACGGCCGAAGGCCGAGCTGGGTCCGGTCACGCGGAGGGGGCGAGCTGGCCAGGTCAGGCCGGAACAGCATGGCCACGCTGCGGGGCGATGTGGGCGTGCAGGGTGGGCTTCGGGCTGGACTGGGTCGGGGTGGAGCTTCGACGGGCCGCGGACGGCTTCGCCGGGAAAGGGACCAGGCCAGGCCGATGTCGCACGGCCTGGCCTGGTCAGGAGTTAAGGCGGGTTGGTCAGGAGTTAAGGCAGGTTGGTCAGGCCGAGCCGCCGGGGGCGCCGTGGCAGCGCTTGTACTTCTTGCCGGAGCCGCACGGGCACGGCGCGTTGCGGGACGGACCGTTGCTCGCGACCGCCTGGCCCGGGGAAGGCTTGCGGGCGTCGGAGTTCGGGGCCGGCGGGCCCGAGCGGCGAGCCGTCGGGGACGGGCGCTGGCCGGCCGTGGCGCCGTCCGGGGAGCCGATGCCCAGGGCCGGGGCCTGCTCCTGCTCGATGACCACCCCGGCCTCGCCGGCGGCGCCATCGATGGCCGGGGCCGAATACTGCAGGGCGCGGGGCATGCGGCTGCCGCCCAGGCCCTTGGCGCGGATCTCGACCTGCGGCTCGGGCAGCGGGACGGCCGGAGCCTCGCCGTCGATCTCGGCCTCGGCGGGGGCGCCCTCCGCGACGGCCTCCTCGACGTGGACCTCGAGGTTGAAGAGGAAGCCGATGGCCTCCTCTTTGATGCCGTCCTGCATCTGCTGGAACATGTCGAAGCCCTCGCGCTGATACTCGACCACGGGGTCGCGCTGCGCGTAGGCGCGGAGGGTGATGCCCTCCTGCAGGTAGTCCATCTCGTAGAGGTGCTCGCGCCACTTGCGGTCGATGACGTTGAGCAGGACCTGGCGCTCCAGCTCGCGGACGGCCTCGGCGCCGAGCTCCTCCTCGCGGCGGTCGTAGGCGGCGTGGGCGTCCTCGATGAGCTGGACGCGGAGGAACTCGGGGTCGATCTGGCCGCCGCCCTCCTCCTCGAGGTCCTCGATCGTGACGCCGACCGGGTAGAGCTGCTTGAGGCTGGACCACAGCTGGTCGAGGTCCCAGTCCTCGGCGGTCTCGCCGAGGGAGGTGGCGCCGACGGCGTAGGCGCCGATCACGTCGTCGATCATGTTGCGGACCTGCTCGCTGAGGTCCTCGCCGTCCAGGACGCGCTTGCGCTCGGCGTAGATGACCTTGCGCTGCTTGTTGAGGACCTCGTCGTACTTCAGGACGTTCTTGCGGATCTCCGCGTTCTGCGCCTCGATCTGGGTCTGCGCGCTCTTGATCTGGCGCGTGACCATCTTGGACTCGATCGGCACGTCCTCGGGGATGTTGAACCGGTCCATGACGGCCTCGACCGCGCTGGCGCGGAAGCGGCGCATGAGCTCGTCCTGCAGCGAGAGGTAGAAGCGCGACTCGCCCGGGTCGCCCTGGCGGCCGGAGCGGCCGCGGAGCTGGTTGTCGATGCGGCGCGACTCGTGGCGCTCGGTGCCCAGGACGTAGAGGCCGCCGGCGTCGGTGACCTCGTCGGACTCGTCCTCGACGAGCTTCTCGAACTCGGGGAGGAGCTCGGCGAAGGCCTTCTCGTACTCCTCCGGGCTCTCTTCCTCGGTGATCCCGCGCTGGCGCAGCTCGGCGTTGGCGAGGTACTCCGCATTGCCGCCGAGCAGGATGTCGGTGCCACGGCCGGCCATGTTGGTGGCGACCGTGACCGCGCCCTTGCGGCCGGCCTGCGCGACGATCTCCGCCTCCTTGGCGTGGAACTTCGCGTTGAGCACGGCGTGCGGGACACCGCGGCGGCGCAGCAGCTGGGAGAGCAGCTCGGACTTCTCGACCGACACGGTGCCGACGAGGATCGGCTGGCCGAGGCCGTGGCGCTCGACGATGTCGTCGACGACGGCGTTGTACTTGGCCTTCTCCGTCTTGTAGATGACGTCGGGGTGGTCGAGGCGGATCATCGAGCGGTGCGTCGGGATGGAGACGACGCCCACGTTGTACACCTTGTTGAACTCCGCCGCCTCGGTCTGCGCCGTGCCGGTCATGCCGGAGAGCTTGGCGTAGAGGCGGAAGAAGTTCTGCAGGGTGATCGAGGCGAGGGTCTGGTTCTCCTGCTTGATCTCAACGCTCTCTTTGGCCTCGATGGCCTGGTGCATGCCCTCGTTGTAACGCCGGCCGTGCAGGATGCGGCCGGTGAACTCGTCGACGATGAGGACCTCGCCCTCGTTGACGACGTAGTCCTTGTCGCGCTTGTAGAGCTCCTTGGCCTTGATGGCGTTGTTGAGGTAGCCGACCAGCGGCGTGTTCACCGACTCGTAGAGGTTGTCGATGCCGAGCTGGTCCTCGACCTTGGTCACGCCGCGCTCGGTGACGGAGATGGTCCGCTTGGACTCGTCGACGTCGTAGTCGCCGTCGCCGTCCTTGCCCCGCTTCAACCGGTTCACCACGCGGGCGAACTCCTGATACCACCGGGCGGACTGCTCGGCCGGGCCGGCGATGATCAGCGGGGTGCGGGCCTCGTCGATGAGGATCGAGTCGACCTCGTCGACGATGGCGAAGTTGTGGCCACGCTGGACAAGCTCGTCCTTCGACCAGGCCATGTTGTCGCGCAGGTAGTCGAAGCCGAACTCGTTGTTCGTGCCGTAGGTGATGTCGCAGTCGTAGGCGGCCTTGTGCGCGCTCGAGGGCTGGTTGGGAAGCACCGTGCCGACGGTGAGGCCGAGGAAGCGGTGGACGCGCCCCATCCACTCGGCGTCGCGCTGGGCCAGGTAGTCGTTGGTGGTGACGACGTGCACGCCCTTGCCGGACAGCGCGTTGAGATATGCCGGGAGCACGCAGGTGAGGGTCTTGCCCTCACCGGTCTTCATCTCGGCGATGTTGCCGTAGTGCAGGGCCGCGCCGCCCATGATCTGTACGTCGTAGTGGCGCTGGCCGAGCACCCGGGAGGCCGCCTCGCGCGCGACCGCGAACGCCTCCGGCAGGATGTCGTCCAGCGTCTGACCGTCGGCGAGCCGCTCCTTGAACTGCTCAGTCATGCCGGCGAGCTCTTCGTCGGTCAGGTCGGCATACTCGTCCTCCAGCGAGTTGACGGCGTCGGCGACGGCCTTCAACCTGCGCACCATCCGGCCCTCGCCGGCGCGGAGGATCTTCTCGAAAATCGACACGGGTCAGCGCTCCCTCAAACGTCTGCGACCCATCGTAGGCGGCTTTCCCGCCGACTCGCCGCCCCCGCCCGCCTACTCTACGGACACCAGGTATCAAAACGGTATAAATCACCCGAGGTCCCGCGGAAATATCCGTCTCAGGGCGCCGGGTGATACGGCAGGATCGGCGTTCATGGACCCGATCGAACTCGCCACCGGTGACGGACTCGTCCTGCGCGCCTGGCAGCCCGAGGACGCCGAGGACGTGTTCCGAGCGTGCCAGGACCCGCTCATCCAGCGCTGGACCATGATTCCCGTCCCCTACCTGCGCGAACACGCCGAGGACTTCACCGGCGCGGTCACCCGGGCGGCGTGGGCGGCGCAGACCTCCGCGCCGCTGGGGGTGTTCGACGCCCGCTCGGGTGAACTGCTCGCCTCGGCCGGCCTGGTCTCACTCGACCTGCCCAACCGCAACGCCGAGATGGGCACCTGGGTGGCTCCGTGGGCCCGCGGCCGCCGCGTCGCCGAACGCGCCGGGCGAGCGGTCGCGCATTGGGCGTTCGAGGTGCTGCGGCTGCGGCGGCTGACCTGGCGCGCCGAGGTCGGCAACCACGCCTCCAAGCTCAGCGCGGAGCGGATCGGGTTCACGTTCGACAGCGTCATGCGCGCCGGGCTGCCCGCGCGCGGCGGCGGTTTCGTCGACGGCTGGCACGGTGTGCTGCTACCCGGCGAGGTCTGCGACACGCCGCCGGCCTGGGTGGCGCCCGGCGGCCCCGGCGCGCGGCGGGCGCGGGCGCTGAGCAGCCCGCCGGAGCGCCTGCCGGCCGGCCCGTGCACGCTGCGCACCCTGCGCGAGAGCGACCTTGACGACCTCGTTGCGACGTTTCGCGACCCGGCCACGGTGCAGTGGACCTCGATTCCGCTGGACTACCGGCCCGAGCAGGGGCTGGACTTCATCCGCAAGGCGTTCCCGGCCATGTGGCTGCGCGGCACCGGCGCCGGTTTCGCGTTCGCCGACAGCGATGACCGCTTCGTGGGCACCGCCGACCTGCGCTTCAGCCCGATGGACCCGGTGACCGCGGAGGTTGGCTACTCCGCCGCACCCCGGGCGCGCGGCAAGGGCTACACGACCGAGGCCGTGCGGGCCCTGTGTGCTTACGGATTCGACCGGCTGGCGATCGGTCGTATCGTATGGCGGGCTCATGTGGGAAACGACGCGTCCCGCCGGGTGGCGGAGAAGGTGGGATTCCGGGTGGAGGGCGTGCAGCGCGCCAGCTGCGTCCAGCGCGGCGAGCGCGTCGACGGCTGGATCGCCACCCTGCTGCCCGGGGACCTGCGGTGAGCATAGCCCTGCGGCCGTGGCGGACGGGCGACGCCGACGCCATCGTCACCGCCTGCAACGATCCTTTGACGCAGCGGTACCTTCCGATGCTCCCGAACCCCTATGAGCGCTCGGACGCGCTAGCGTTCATCGGGCGGGGCGACACCCAACGGGCCGTGATCGACGCGGACACCGACCAGGTGCTCGGCGCCGTCGGCTACGCGCCCAAGGGCGAGGGCGTCGCCTCGGTCGGCTACTGGGTCGGCCCCGCGCACCGCGGGCGCCGGGTGGCAACGGGCGCGCTGGAGATGCTCGGCACCGAGCTGTTCAAGAGCGGATTTCAGCGTCTGTACCTTGAGATCGAGGCCGACAACCTCGCCAGCCAGCGGGTCGCCGTGTCGGCCGGGTATTCCCGCGAGGGCATCGCGCGCGGCGCCGGGCGTCGGCCGGACGGCTCGCGGTTCGACATGGTCGTCTGGGCGCGGCTCGCCGACGACCCGCCCGGTCCCAGCCCGCGCGCCCTGCCCGACCTTCCCGGCGGCCGGCTCACCGACGGCGTCGTGGTCCTGCGGCCGCTGCTCGCCGATGATGCGCACTCGACGTACAACTTGAGGATCCTGCCCGACGTGAGCGGCCGCTCCGTCGTGGGCACGCCGCTGGACCCGGCCGTCGTCGCACGGCAGTGCGCCGAGTCCGGCTCGAAATGGCTGGCCGGCGTCCGCTCCGAGATGACGATCCGCCGGGCGGACGGCGATCTATATCTCGGCGAGATCGCGCTGTACTACGCCGAACCGGTGCTGAAGGAGGCCATGATCGGGTACAGCCTCACGCCGGAGGCGCGCGGACATGGTTACGCCGCCCGGGCCGCCCGCCTGGTGACCGACTGGGGCTTTGACATCGGCATGGCGCGCATGATCGCCGGCACCGCCACGGACAACGTCGCCTCGCAGCGCGTGCTGGAGGCGGCTGGGTACACCCGCGAGGCGCTCCAGCGCGAACGCCTGCCCGGACCCGACGGCGCTCGCATCGACAACGTTGCGTTCGCCAAACTGCGCCCGGCGGTTACCTGATCGTCACGTGACGTTGCCATCGGCCCTTTTTCGTAGGGCCATGCGTCGTCGTGCAGTGATTTCGGGCATGGGTGCGGCCGCCGGCGCGGCCGTCCTGCCCGCCGCCCTCGTCAGCCCCGCTTACGCCGCCGGCACCGACCGGGACCGCCACCGCCCGGCCCGCCCGCTGGTGATCGGCCACCGCGGTGCCAGCGGCCACCGCCCCGAGCACACCCTGGCCTCGTACCGCCTCGCGATCGACCTCGGCGCCGACTTCATCGAGCCCGACCTCGTGCCGACCAAGGACGGCCAGCTCGTGGCCCGCCACGAGAACGAGATCGGCGGCACCACGGACGTGTCGACCAGGCCGCAGTTCGCCTCCCGCAAGACCACCAAGACGATCGACGGGGTGACGGTGACCGGCTGGTTCACCGAGGACTTCACCCTCGCGGAGCTCAAGACGCTGCGCGCGGTCGAGCGGCTGCCCTCCGTGCGGCCGCACAACACCATCTACAACGGCCTCTTCGAGATCCCGACCTTCCAGGAGGTCATCGACCTCGCCCGCGAGGAGGGCCGCCGCGTCGGGCGCACCATCGGGGTGTACCCGGAGACGAAGCACCCCACGTACTTCAACTCGATCGGCCTGCCGCTCGAGCCGCTGGTCGCCAGGGTCCTCAGGCGCAACAACCTGGCCGGGCGCAACGCTCCCGTGTTCCTGCAGTCCTTCGAGCCGACCAGCATCAAGAAGCTGCGCGGCCTCGTCGACACGCCGTCGGTCGTCCTGCTCGACCAGGCCGGCCAGCCGTTCGACTTCAAGACCAGCGGCGACCCGCGCACCTGGGCCGACCTCGCCAAGCCCGCCGGCCTGGACTACCTCAAGGCGTTCACCGACGGCGTCGGCGCGACCAAGAACCTGGTCATCGCCCGGGACCCGGCCGGCAACCTGCTGCAGCCCACGCCCCTGATCAAGGACGCGCACGCCCGCGGGCTCAAGGTGCACTCGTGGACGTTCCGCAACGAGAACCAGTTCCTGCCGCTGAACCTACGCGTCGGCGACGACCCCAACGCCTGGGGCAACGTCCTCGAGGAGGTCAGGCTGTTCCTGGCCGCCGGCCTCGACGGCGTCTTCGCCGACTACGCGGACACGGCGTACCTCGCCCGCGATCTGCACCTCGCGGGGCGCTGACACCGCTTCCCGGCTCCTGGCTTCTGCTCCGGCTTTTGGCTGCTGACTTTCTTTTTGCTGGTGGCTTTGCGCCCGGCCCAGCCGGGCGCCTCTCACCGCGTTGGCGGGCGCTCACCGCGTTGGCGGGCGCTTTGCCGGGTCACTGGGCTTTATCCCGATTTTTCGGTTTTAACGGGCGGGCCGGAGGTCCGGCCCGCCCGTTCGGTTCACATGCCGAGGCTCATGACGCCGTAGTCGTACGCCCGTCGGCGGTAGACCACGCTCGGACGCCCGGACTCCTTGTCGTTGAACAGATAGAAGTCGTGACCGAGCAACTCCATGTGGAACAGCGCGTCGTCCACGGTCATCGGCTCGCCCGGGTGCTCCTTCTCCCGCACGATGTGCCAGGGTTGGTTGTCGGCCTCTTCGAGCAGGTCGAAGCCGTCCTCCCGGTCGGCCGGTTTTACTTTGGTCGCGAGGGCCGTGCCGTCAAAACGCTCCGGCGGCGTGAACGCGAGCGACGCGGTCGCCTCGGCAACGGAGACCGGGGCGCGCCGGCCCCTATGGACCCGCCGGCGATCGGCAGCACGGCTCAGCCGGCTGTCCAGCTTGCCGATCGCGTTGTCCAGGGCACTGTAGAAGTCGGCGGCGCAGGCCTCCGCCCGGATCACCGGACCACGCGAGTAGCACGTGATCTCGACACGCTGACAGTGATCGGATTGGCGCGGATTGCGCTCGTGAAACAACTCGACGTCGACGCGGATGAGCTTATGGTCGTAACGCTCGACCTTCTGCAGCTTGTCAGCGACGTGCTGCCGGTAGTGGTCGGGCACCTCGACGTTGCGGCCCTTGACGACGATGTCCACTCCTGACCTCCCCCACGGGTTCTTCCAGAGAAACGGGTTCGGGTTTCGGTTACGAGACTCGGCCGGAACGCGCCTCCCCAGAGGCTGAGCCCACGCGGTACGCGACCGAAAAGCGGGTGTCAGGTCCTCCCTTCGCGGCCTCCTCGCCGCGGCTCGCCGTGAGCGCCGCCGTGGCGAGCATTGGTCGTCTCTCGACGTTAAACCGAGGACAGCCGCTAGTCACCCCTCGTTCAGAAGAACGATCAGTCCTCGACCACAAACCCACCCCGAGGGATTACCCCACGCTACGCAGGAAGTAACATTCCGTACAAATCGGGTAATTCTCGTGTTCCCCCGCTGACGTTGCGTAGCGCCCTTTCCTCCTCGCCCGCACGCCCGCCGCGGCCCCAATCGACTCCCCACAACCAGTCATACGAACGTACCCACGCCAGGGTTCGCCATGTGCGATCCAGCGCCCCGCCGACGGCGACCGCGACGCGACAGCCAGGCACACCCAGCCACGCCACCTCCGGCGGATCGCAAGGTGGTCCGCAGCACGCTCGTCCCGTGGCGCAATCACAGCCCGGTTCAAGCGGATCGCAAGGTGGTCCAGGGCGTACTCCCCCGTGGGCGGGATCGCAGCCGGTTCCGGGCAGACCGCGAGGCCGACCCGCAGCGCACTTGTCCCGCGGCGCAATCACAGTCGGCTCCCGGCAGATCGGCAAGGCCGGCCCGCGGCGCGCCTGTCCCGTGGTGCAATCACAGGCCGGCGCCCGGCGGATCGCGAGGCCGATCTGCGGCGTACTCCCCTGTGGCGGGATACAGCCAGAGCCCAGCAGATCGCAAGGCCAACCCGCAGCACGCCTGTCCCGTGGCGCAATCACAGGCCAGCGCCCAGCAGATCGCAAGGCCGGCCCACGGCGCGCTTGTCCTGTGGTGGAATCACGGCCGGCTCCCGGCAGATCGCAAGGCCGGCTCGCGACGGGCCTCATCGCGACGACCTGGCCACTGCCACGACGGCCGGTCTATCGGCCACGACGGCCGGTCTCACGGTGGCGCTGCGTGGCGGCCAGCACTACGGCCCGATCGACCCGCACGCCCGCCTCGGCCAGCCGATGCGTGGCGGCCGCAAGGGTCGCTCCGGTGGTGACGATGTCGTCGACGAGCACGACCGCTGCCCCGGCCCGTCCGAGATGCCGCCGCAGCGCCGCAGCCCGATCCGGCCGCACCGCGAATGCCTCCCGCGCCGCGATCGCCCGCCGCGCGGCGGACAACTCAGCGGAGTCACCGGCGCGCGGCAGCGCCTTCAGCGGCCGCGCCACAACGGCGTCGGTCACGTGACGCGCCGCCGCCCGTGTCAACCGGAGCATGTGATCCCCGTGCCGCTTCCGAACGGCCGCCGCGGTCGCCGGCACGGGCACGAGCACCACCGCACCGCCGCCGACCGCCCGGTCGACGACCCGCGCGAGCAGCCCACCGAGCGCTCCGGTCAACTCGTGGCGGTTCTCCTCCTTGTACTGCACGATCGCCCGCGACAACGCCCCCGCATACGCCGCCAGGGCAAACGTGGGCGGCAGCCCCTCGGGCTCGGGATCGGGCCGCGTCCACTGCGGCCGCGCCCGCGCAAGCGCCTCCTGGCACCGCTGACACAGCGCCCGGGCGGCCAGCACGTCGCACCCCGCGCAGGTCGCCGGCAACACCAGGTCAACCAGCCCGTCCACCAGCTCGCCGGCCACCCCGCCAATCGCCGCCCGCCACCGACTCCCCCGCCGTTCACGACCCACGCCAGTCCCGCTCACCGCAACCCGCCCAAACTCAGACCACCCACCGCTCGTGCTCGGGTCAGTCGGCGAAGAACGGGGCGGTCGGCAGCTCCACGCCACTGGATGGCTGGGGGGCCGCCGCGCTCTTGGGCTGCAGGGGCTCGGTGGCGTTGAAGTACAGCTGGCGGGCCACCCCGTTGGATTCGAACATGATCGGGTAGTCGATGCTCTCCAGCGGGTTGTTCATGTGCGCGACCAGGGCGCTCACCTCGAACTGCGACGCCGCCTTCGGGGCCAGCGGCAGGGGGCGCTCCTCGGCGCCGTCGATGGTGATGGCGACCAGGGAGTAGGCAGGCTCGCCGTGGGCCGGGACCGGGCTGGGCTTGCCGCCGACGGCCAGCGCCGTCTCGGTCAGCCAGGCCACGGCCTGGTTACTGCCGAGCGTCGTGGTGATCTCCTGCGGCGCGCCGATGCTGAACTTGCCGGTGCCGTTGTCCAGTTGCAGCGGGGCCACCATCAACGCCTTGCCCGCAACGAACGCGATCCGCCGCCCCTCGGGCGCGACGGCGAACGCCGTGATCGGCGACATCGTGCTGCTGACGGCCACCGGTTCGAAGGTCCGGCCGCTCTCGTCGGTGCTGACGAGCAGCCGGGCCCCGTCGGAGATCATCAGGCGCCGGGCCGGGTAGGTAATAAACGCCGGGCGGCTCAGCCGTGCCCCGGCGACGTCGGTCCGGACGTACTTCGGCGGGTTCGCCACCGGCAGATCCGGCGAGCTGACGTAGAGCCGCTGCTCGTTCTTGCTCTCCTGCCGCACGAGAGCCGCCTTCGTCGCCGACCGGTTCAGCGCCGCGGAGACGACCGCCTTGTTGGTGTCGCTCGGCGCGAACAGCGGCAGTTCGCCGCTCGACGGGATGTTCACGGTCCGGACCTCGCCGCCGGCGACCGCGTATCGCTCCTGGCTCACCTCCGACGCCTCCACGGCGGCGTTGTCGTCCTCGAAGCCGTCGGTGGTGGTGTTGTACGGCTGAGTCTCGATCGACAGCAGCACCGGCTTGTGGTCCGGCAGCGACCAGCGAATCTGCCGCGCCAGGCGGTTCAGCTCGGCGGCGCTCTTGCCCGCCGCCTTGCCACCGAGGTTGATCTTGACGTCGTCGTTCTCGATGACCGGGTTGTCCTTGAAGTCGAACGTCTCCGGCCAGCTCGCCGCCACGCCCTGCCCGCCCTGCCCGCTCTGCAGCCAGGACGCCGGCCCACGGTTGAGCCACCGCAGGATCTCGCTCACCTGCTTGGTCCGCGAGAGTGTGCTCGGCATGTATCGCAGGTCCGGCACCAGCTTCGAGGCATCCGAGCCCGTCGCCCAGAAGTAGATGGGCTGCTGGACATACCAGTTCTTGAAGCCCGTCTCGCTGATGTACAGCTTGTCCTGCGGCACTACGTCGAGGCGCGGCTTGCCGCTGACCGTCGCGACCTCGTAGGTGAACGTGATCGCCTCGTCATCCGGCTGGGCCGGCGTGACCTGGCCGCGTTCGTCGATGACGCCGATCGGCTCCAGCCGGGTCGGGATGGTGACCCGCCCGCCACCGACCTGGTTCTCATGCTTGTCCGGGTCGTCGCGCACGATGACGAGGCCGCCCCCGGAAGGCTTCCACCTGGCGGCCATCTGGTCCGTCATGAACTGCCGCATCCGGTCGAGGGTCTCCTTGCCCGCGTCCGACTCGCTGCCGTCCCCGCCGAGGTTGGCCCCGACCCCGGACTGCAGGAACAGGTCGAGCAGCCCAGACGCCGTGCTGTCGTCCGACGGAACCGGCGGCGACTTGACCACGCCCTGGGCCGCGGCCGGACTCTGCGGCGGTCCGGCGAACTTCGGCTCCGTCCGCGACGGCAGCCCGCACCCGTTGAGCGCTGCCAGGGCCAGCAGCGCCGCGACCACCACCAGCACCGCCGACCCGGCCCGCCGCCGTCGCCCGGCCGGCGGCGCCTCGGCCGTGCTCGCCGGACCGCCCGCGGCCCCGGTCCTGGCGCCGGCCGGAACCGAGCGCCGAAGCGATACACCGCCGGGCGACGGCCGGAAGGCGGAACGCGCCGGGCGGGGGCCGGCGGGTGGGGACGAGCCGGGGGCGTGTGCGTCGGGGACGGACGAGATGTAGGGCCAGAACCTGGAGCGATCTGTCATGGGGTCTCGCCGATCAGGGCGGCCTCGTCGGCGCGAGCGTCGTCCGGCACGAGGCGCAGGGGCGAGGACACCAGACGGTCGCCGCCGTGGGCCGGAAGGGTCAGGCGGAACTGGGCGCCCTTGCCCGGCGCCCCCCAGGCCTCCAGCCAGCCGCCGTGCAGGCGGGCGTCCTCCAGGCTGATGGACAGTCCCAGGCCGGTGCCGCCGGTCTGCCGGGCGCGCGACGGGTCGGCGCGCCAGAACCGGTTGAACACCAGCTTCTCCTCCCCCGGCTTGAGGCCCACGCCGTGGTCGCGAACGGTCACCGCGACCGCGGAGCCGTCGGCGGCCAGGGTGACTATGACCGGCTTGCCCTCGCCGTGCTCGACGGCGTTGCCGACCAGGTTACGCAGCACGCGCTCGACCCGGCGCGGGTCGACGTCGGCGATCACCTCGGCCTCCGGCACGACGATCTTCAGCTCGACCTTGCAGCGCTCAGCGAGCGCCGTGAGCTGCTCACCGACGCGGCGGACCACCGGCACCAGGTCGGTCGGCTCGGCGTCGAGCGCGGCGAACCCGGCGTCGAACCGGCTGATCTCCAGCAGGTCGGTCAGCAGGCTCTCGAACCGGTCGAGCTCGGCCTGCAGCAACTCGGCGCTGCGCGCCGCCGCCGGGTCGAACTCGTCGCGGTAGGCGAAGAGCAGGTCGGCAGCCATGCGCACGGTCGTCAGGGGCGTCCGCAGCTCGTGCGACACGTCGGAGGTGAACCGCCGTTGCAGGCGCGACATCTCCTCCAGCCGCACGATCTGGCGCTGCAGGTTGGCAGCCATCTGGTTGAAGGCGGCGGCAAGCCGCGCCAGATCGTCCTCTCCTCTGACCACCATGCGCTGGTCGAGCAGGCCGGCCGACAATCGCTGGGCGGTGCGCGCGGCTACCCGAACCGGCGTGACCACCAGCCGGGTCATCATGGCCGCGATCAGGGCGAGCAGTGCCACGAGCGCGATGCCGGTGCCCGTCACCACGGCGCCGGTGAACTGCACGAGGTTGTCCTCGGTGCGCAGTGGTATCACGTAATACAGCTCGATGGGGACCGAACCGACCGCCACCGGCGTGCCCAGCACCAGGTATTTCTGCAGCCCGTTACCGATGTCGAGGGTCGCGATCTGCTGATAGGTCCCGCTCTTGGGGCCGACCACGAGGGTGCGCAGGCCCCGGACCGAAGGTTCGTCCATGACGGACGAATCGCCCTGCGGCGGCCAGACGGCGCTGAGGTTGCCGCTGCGGCGCAGCATGATGACCTCGGCCTGCTGGTTGTTGATGGACGCGTAGAGCTGCGTGACCACGTTGCGCAGGTTGGGCGGCAGGCTCGGGTCGTCGGCCTGGGTGAAGCCGGCCAGCTCCCGCATCGCATACTCGGCGCCGTTGTTGATGGCGGTCTCGGACTGGTCGAGCTTGTTCTGCAGCACGCCGTTGCTGATCAGCGACGCGACCGTGTAGCTGAAGGCCAGCACGAGCGCCGCGGACAGCGACAGCGTGATGCCGACGACCCGGAACTGCAGCGAGCGCCGCCACTGCCGGCGGACGACGGCCCACAGCCGACGCAGCCGCCGGCTCACGGCCTGCGGGACCAGCCGCCTGGGCCTCAGGCGGCGGGCCCGCACGATGATCGGGTCGATGCGCACCACGGGAAACCTAACCGGTCCCGGCCTTGTAGCCGACCCCGCGCACCGTGAGGATGATCTCCGGCTTCTCCGGATCCGGCTCGATCTTGGCGCGCAGTCGCTGCACATGGACGTTGACCAGGCGCGTGTCGGCCGCGTGGCGGTAGCCCCAGACCTGCTCCAGCAGCACCTCGCGGGTGAACACCTGGCGCGGCTTGCGGGCGAGCGCGACCAGCAGGTCGAACTCGAGCGGGGTCAGCTTGACCTCTTCGCCGTCGCGCATGACGGTGTGCGCGGGCACGTCGATGGTGATCTGGTTGCCCGGTGGCCCTATGGTCAGCAGCTCCGGGGCCACGTCCTCGCCGCGGCGCAGCCGGGCCCGCATCCGGGCGACCAGCTCCTTGGGCTTGAACGGCTTCATCACGTAGTCGTCCGCGCCCGACTCCAGGCCCAGCACCACGTCGACCGTGTCGCTCTTGGCGGTGAGCATCACGATCGGCACGCCCGACTCAGCCCGGATGGACCGGCACACGTCGATCCCGCTCATGCCGGGCAGCATCAGGTCGAGCAGGACGATGTCGGGGCGGGTGTCCCGGAAAGCGGCGAGAGCGCGCTCACCGTCCGCGACGAAGGAGGGCAGGAATCCCTCGCTACGCAGGACGATGCCGAGCATCTCGGCGAGGGCGGGGTCGTCGTCGACCACCAGGACACGGGCTCTCATGCGGTCCAATATTTCACCTCGGCGCCCCAACATGGGAACCCCACCACCGATCTTGGAAATTTCGCGGCACAGAGTGTCGATCATGTAACTGTGAGTTACACGGTCCACCGAAGTCGCCCGGGCCTACTACGGTGTCCGGCGTGGAGAAGACCAGCGCGGTGATGCCGATGCGTCCGCTCACCTTCGGTGAGTTGCTCGACGCGGCCGTGTCGCTGCTGCGCGCCCAGGCGCCGCTGCTGCTGGGCTCGGCGCTGGCGCTCGCGATCTGCGAGCAGGCGCTCCTGTTTCCTCTGCGCCGATGGGCGCAACTGCGGCTCCCCTACTTCGGGCCCGACTTCGACCACATCGGCGAGTCCTGGGTGGCGTGGTGCACCGGGATGGCCCTCGAGGGCTTCGTCCTGGCTCTCCTCGGCGGCCTGGCCGGCGCCGCCGCCGGGCCGGGACTGCTCGGACGGCCGGCCCGCGCCCGCGCACTGCTGGGCCAGACACTGCGGCGCATCCTGCCGCTGCTGGTGATCGCGCTTGCCACCGCCGCCCTGCTGTTCATCTCCTCGCTGGTGCTGATGCTGCCCTGGCCGCTGCTGTTCGGCCTGCTCGGTCTCGCCTCGCCCGCCCTGATCGTGGACCGCATCGGCCCAGGGCGAGCGTTAGGGCGCTCGTTCAAGCTGGCCGGGCGCGGGATGCGGGGCGCCATGATCAGGGTGGGTGGCTACATCGCCTGGGCTGCCATCCGCGTGGCCCTAGGTTACGGCGGCTCCGCGGTGCTGGAGATCTGGCTGCATCGGTACGACGCGACCTACACGATCGCGATGATCGCCATCTGGGCGATCGTCGACGCCGTCGCCTATGCGATGCTGGCGTGCGTCGATGCCGTGCTCTATCTCGAAGTGCGCATGCGGGTCGAGGGCCTCGACGTGGCCATCGGCCGGCTCCGGCGTCTCAACCGCCCGATCGACCTGGCCAGCTCGGTCATCCTCGGGGCGGCGGTGCGATGACCCGCGCCTGGGCCGAGTTCCTGGAGTGGCTCGACGAGCAGGTCGGCGTGCCGCTCGCCGCGCTGCTGCTGCTCGCCGCCGCGATCATCTTCGGATTGCTGCACTACTTCTACCCGCGCTGGGTCCCCAAGCGCTTCGCGCGGCTGCGCTTCGGCCGCCAGGGCAAGGACCGCGAGAAGCGCGAGCAGCTCGACGTCGACCTCGAGCCGGACGAGGAGCCGGAGCCCGAGGCCGAGCCATCCGCCGGCGAGGAGGTGCCGGAGCTGCCCGCGCACGTGTTCGCCTCGCTCGCCGACCGGCTCGCCGCCGAGGGTCGTTACGCCGAGGCGGTCCGCGAGCGGCTGCGCTCGATGGTCCGCGGCCTGGTTGAGCGGCAGATCCTCGAGCACCAGCCGGGCATGACCGTCACCGAACTGGCCCGCGCCGCGGGCACGGCCAAGCCTGCCGTCGAGGCGCCGATGCGCAGCGCGTCGGGCATCTTCTCCGATATCTGGTACGGCGAGCGCCCCGCCACAGCCGAGCACGACCATCGCATGCGCGAGCTTGCCGCGGAGGTAGGCCGATGACGACCACGCCCCCGCCGCCGCCGACGGGCCCGATCCCTCCTGACACACCGGACATTTCCGGAATGCCCACCGCTGCCGCACCGCCCGGCCAGCACTTCCGCACCGCCGCCCTCGGCGCCGAAGCCGCGCTGGGTGGACCTGACGCGCTGGGTGGACCGGTCGCGAACGGAGCACCCGGCGCGCTGGGTGGACCAGGCGCGGGCGGAGCACCCGGCGCGCCGGCAACAGACGCCGCAGCCTGGGGCCAGAACACGGCCGGCGCGCTGGGCAACGAGACCACAGCCGACACCGCGGCCAACGGCCAGAGCGCGGCCGGTGGACCGCCTCAACCGCCGGACTCGGGGCCGGGGCAGGGACCGGTCGGCGCGGGTGGGGCCGGGCCGCGCAAGGCGCGCCAAGGGCCGCGGAGCCTGCGGTGGCTGCGGCTCGTGGTGCCGCCCGTGGCCGCGCTGTTGGTGATGCTGATGGGCACGGTGCTGTACCAGATCGAGCAGCCAGATCTTGAGGACGAGGCGTATCTGTCGCCCGGCAGCCGGGCCGCGATCGGGGCCGCCGACCTCGCGGGACGGGTGCGCGGGGCGGGTGTCGAGATCATTCCCGAGCGGCGGAGCTCGGACGCGCTCGTCGCGGCGTATAGCGGAAACGTCACGCTGCTGATCACGACGCCGCAGCTGATGCACCGATACTACCTGCGCATGCTCAAGCTTCTGCCGGCCTCGACGCGCGTGGTCATGGTCGAGCCGGGGCTGTCGACCGCCAACAATGGGCTGCTGCCGTTCCGGGGCGCGGCCCGGCACTACGTCGCGCGGACCGCCGAGCCGGGGTGCGACTACGCGCCCGCGGCGCAGGCTGGGGCGGCGGGGGTGGTGCGCACGCAGTACGGGAAGGTCTATCCGGATCTCGGCGACGAGTTGCAACGCTGCTACGACGGGGCGCTGGTGGTGTACCGGCGCGAGGCCGTCGCCATCACTGTCGTGGGCTCGGCGGATCCGTTCCGCAACGACCGGATCGGCGAGCACGGCAACGCGAAGCTCGCCACGGCACTGCTGACCGGGGCGCCCCGGCTCGTCTGGCTGGACCTGCACCGTGCCGAGCCGCCGCCGGGCGTCGTCGACTACCCGGGGCTGGCGGGCGGGCCGGCCGCTCCGCCATCGCTGCGGCCGGCCGAACCCGGCGAGCCGCCGGACTACGACTTCCCGATCGACGGCAAGCGGCAGCAGCAGACCCAGCCCCGGACCGGCAGCGTCAACGGCGGCGAAGGGGGCGACGCGGGGAGCGACGATCCGCCGAACCCGTTGTGGAGCGCGTTCCCGCCGTGGACGTACCCGGTGACCGCGCTGGTCGCGCTCGGCGTGTTCCTGCTCGGGCTCGCGCGGGCGCGGCGGCTCGGGGCGCCCGTGGTCGAGCCGCTGCCGGTGATCGTGCGCTCGAGTGAGACCGCGCTCGGGCGGGGGCGGCTGTACCAGCGCGCGAAGGCCCGTGCCGAGTCGCTACAGGTGCTGCGGGACGCCGCGATCGCGCGCATGGTCCGGCTGCTGCGGCTCGACCCGGCGGTCGAGCGGCCGCTGCTGGTCGAGGCGGTCGCGGCGAGCAGCGGGTGGCCGCCGGCGGCGGTCGGGCACACGCTGTTCGGGCCGCCACCCGAGAACGACACCGACCTGGTCGAGGCGGCCGTTCGCCTGGAGCAACTGGTCAACGCCGTCACGACGGAACAACCCGCAGCGCACGCCCCGTTCGAAGGAGAGCCACGGTGACCGACATCGCCACCCCGCTGATCGAAGGCTCGCCGGAGGCCGCCGAACAGCAGGCCAGGGCCGCCCTCGGCCGCCTGCGCGCCGAGGTGGCGAAGGTCGTCGTCGGGCAGGACGCGACCGTGACCGGGATGGTCATCGCACTGCTCGCGCGCGGCCACGTCCTGCTGGAGGGCGTGCCCGGCGTCGCCAAGACCCTGCTGATCCGCACCATCGCGGCGGCGCTGGACCTTGACGCCAAGCGTGTGCAGTTCACCCCGGACCTGATGCCGGGCGACGTCACCGGGTCGCTGATCTTCGATGCGCGCACGGCGGAGTTCCAGTTCCGCGAGGGGCCGGTCTTCACCAATCTGCTGCTCGCCGACGAGATCAACCGCACGCCCCCGAAGACACAGGCCTCGCTGCTGGAGGTCATGGAGGAGCGGCAGGTGTCGGTGGAGGGCACGCCGCGGGCGCTGCCGGACCCGTTCCTGGTCGCGGCGACACAGAACCCGATCGAGTACGAGGGGACGTATCCGCTGCCGGAGGCCCAGCTCGACCGGTTCCTGCTCAAGCTCACGGTCCCGCTGCCCAGCCGCGACGAGGAGCTGGGCGTGCTGCGCGCGCACCACCGCGGGTTCGACCCGCGGCGGCTGCGCGAGGCGGGCGTGCAGCCGGTGGCGACCCCCGCGGACCTGGCCGCCGGGCGCGCCGCGGTGCAGCGGGTCGCGGTGGCCGAGGGGGTTCTGGCGTACATCGTGGATCTCTGCCGGGCGACCCGCGTCTCCCCGTCGCTGGAGCTGGGCGCGTCCCCCCGTGGCGCAACGGCGCTGCTGGCCGCGTCGAAGGCTTGGGCGTGGCTCACCGGCCGCGACTACGTGACCCCGGACGACGTCAAGGCGCTCGCCCGACCGACGCTGCGGCACCGCGTGCGGCTGCGGGCCGAGGCCGAACTGGAGGGCGTGACCACCGATACTGTCCTCGACTCCGTGCTGGCCACGGTCCCGACGCCTCGATGATCACGTGGCGGGCGGCGGCGCTGCTCGGCGCCGGGGCCGCGGTCCTGGCGCTGGTCGGCGCCATCGCGGGGTCCGGGATCGCCACGCCGTGGCTGTGGATCGCGGCCGCTCTGCTCGTGGTCGCGCTCGCCGCGGCGTGTGTTGTGGACGTGCTCAACGCGGCGTCGCCGAAGCTGCTGCGGATGAGCCGCACCGGGGACCAGTCACTGTGGCTGGGCGAGACCGGGCGGGTGACGCTGCTGCTGCAGAACCGGTCCAACCGGGTGCTCACCGGGCAGGTGCGCGACGCGTGGGTGCCCTCCGCGGGCGCCACGCCGACGATGCAGGACGTGCGGATCGAGCCCGGCCGCGCGGTCGCCGTCACCACGACGCTCGCCCCGACGCGGCGCGGCGACCGGGCGGCCGTGCGCGTGCTGGTGCGTTCGTTCGGGCCGTTCGGGTTGACGTACCGCCAGACGAGCCGGAGAACCGCGGACCGTCTCACGCCGTCGTGGCGGGTCCGGGTGTACCCCAGGTTCAACTCCCGCCGCCTGCTGCCGGAGAAGCTGGCGCGGCTGCGCGTGCTCGACGGCTCCGTGGTGACCCGGGGCCGCGGGCAGGGCACCGAGTTCGACACGCTGCGGGAGTACGTCGTCGGCGACGATGTGCGCTCGATCGATTGGCGCGGCAGCGCCCGGCGCGCCGATGTCGTGGTGCGCACCTGGCGGCCCGAGCGCGACCGGCGGCTCGTGTGCGTGCTGGACACCGGGCGTACGTCGGCCGCCCGCATCGGCGACGAGCCGCGGCTGGACGCGGCCATGGACGCCGCGCTGCTGCTCGCCTCGGTCGCCGCCCGCGCCGACGACCGGGTGGATCTGCTGGCGGTCGACACCGCCGTGCGGGCGTCGGTCACCAACGTCGAGAAGCGCACGCTGCTGTTCCGCCTGGTCACCACCATGGCCCCGCTCGAGCCGGCGCTGGTCGAGACCGACTTCGGCCTGGTCGCGGGCGAGGTGCTTCGGCGCGAGCGCAAGCGGGCGCTGGTGGTGCTGTTCACCGCGCTGGAGCCCGGGGCGCTCGGCGAGGGGCTCTTGCCGGTGCTGCCTCAGCTTGCCGCCCGCCACAAGGTGATCGTGGCGGCCGTGCACGACCCGGAGCTGGCCCGGATGGCGCGGGTGGAGCCGGGGGCGGGGCCGGCCGCCGTGTACGCCGCGGCCGCCGCCCAACGCGCCCTCGCCGAGCGTGACCGGGTCGCCGCCGCGCTGCGCCGCCACGGCGTGGAGGTGGTCGACGCCCCGGCCGACGAGTTCGCGTCCCGGCTGACCGACCACTACCTGGCGCTGAAGCACACCGGCCGCCTCTGAGGGGCCGCCCGGGCCGGTCAGGCGGTGGGCAACGCCTCCTGGGGGACCTCGCCCTCGATGCCGGTGGTGGCGCCCTCGAGCTGGGCGCGACGGCCGAGCACGAAGACGTACGCCAGGAAGGCGCACCAGACCAGGAAACCGATGAAGTCCTTGATGATGTTCGGCAGCGGCGCCGGCGTCACGAAGCCCTCCAGCAGCCCGCTCACCAGCAGGACCGCCACCAGACCGAGGGCGATGAGCATGCCCTCCATCGCCGTCTCGGCCAGGGCACGGCCGCGGGTGCGCAGCGGGCCGGGGGCGACCCACGACCAGCCGATGCGCAGGCCCACGCCGGCGCCGACGAAGACCGCGGTCAGCTCCAGCAGGCCGTGCGGGATGATCAGGCCGAAGAAGACGTCGCCGCGGCCGTAGGCGATCATCACACCGCCGATGAGGCCGGTGTTGAGGGCGTTCTGGAACAGCAGATAGACGACCGGGAAGAAGATCACGCCGGAGGCGAGGACCTCGCCGGTGAGCATGGCGTTGTGGGTCCAGACGCGCAGGAACTGGTTCTGCGGGAGGTACTGGCTGTAGTAGTCCTCGAACTGGCTGTTGACCAGGTCCTGGATCTGGTCGTCGGTGAGGAAGTAGCCGGCGACCTCGGGGTTTGCCGCGATGTACGCCATCAGGCCGAACGTGAACAGCGAGAACGCGGTCGCGACGCCGCACCACCACGGCCAGGCCCGGTAGGCGGCCAGCGGGAAGGTGTGGGTGAAGAAGCGGCCGACCGTGGCGAGCGAGAACGACGGGGCGCCGGTGAGCGCGTTGCGGGCGGCCAGGACCAGGCGGGACAGGCGCGCGACCAGAATCGGGTCGGGCGAGCGGCTGCGGATGAGCGACAGGTGCGTCGCCGCGCGCTGGTAGAGCGCCACGAGCTCGTCGGCCTCGGCGGCGTTGAGCTTCCGGCGCCGCGAGAGCTCGTCCAGTCGCAGCCACTCGGCGTTGTGCTCGGCGACGTAGGCGTCCAGGTCCACCCCGGCAGCGTAAACGGGCTCCGCACCCCCGTGTTGTCCCGTTGTCCACAGCCTTCCCGACCGCTTTGGCCCTCGCCTGTGGACAGGACCCCCAGGGGATGCCGACCTGTAGCACACTGTCAAACATGAACGACACCTCGGCTCCGACGACCCCCGGCGAGCGGCTCGTCAGCGGCGAGGCCGTCGAGCTCGAGGTGCGGGTGGCCCGGGCCGGGTCTCGCGTCCTCGCGCTGATGCTCGACATCGTCCTGCAGTTCGTGCTGATGCTGGCGCTGCTGATCGCGACCGGCCTGATCGGCTACCTGACGGTCCGGGCCAACATCTTCGACGGCGGCCTGCTCGAGGCGTTCATCGTGATCATCCTCGTGGTGGTCGTCGTCGGCTACCCGGTCTTCTGGGAGACGCTCCTGCGCGGGCGCACGCCGGGCAAGCTCGCGATGGGGCTGCGCGTGGTCCGCGACGACGGCGGCCCGGTGCGGTTCCGGCACGCGCTGGCCCGCGCGCTGGTCGGCCTCGCGATCGAGTGGCCGGGCCTGCTGTTCCCAGTGGTGTCCTGGCTGGGCGGCCTGGGCGTGCTCATGCTCAACCCGAGCGGCAAGCGCATCGGCGACCTGGTGGCCGGCACGATCGTCATCCACGAGCGGACGCCGGCGGGCTGGGGCTGGGTTCCGACGATGCCGCCACCGCTGGCGCGCTGGGCGGTGCTGCTCGACCTGACGGGTCTGGATGACAGCCTGGCGCTGGCGGTGCGGCACTTCCTCGCCCGCAACCAGCAGATCTCCGAGCCGGCCCGCACGGCGCTGGGCCAGGCCCTGGCCCGCGAGGTCGCCGCGTGCACGACGCCACCGCCCCCACCGGGCGTCCCGGGCTGGGCCTACCTGGCGGCGGTCCTGGCCGAACGCCACCGCCGGGCGAGCCAGCGGCTGATCCGCGCCCGCGCGGCTTCGGCGAGCGTCTGGCCGGGACTGCACGCCGCGATCACGCCGCGCATCCTGCCACCGGCCTGGCAGCCGAAGCTGACGACGAGTGCCTGGGCGCCACCGCAGCCAACGGGACCGCCTATGCCGCGCCCTTGAAGCGTGCCCGGCGGCCGCCTCGATGTCCGTCCGGCATCGGCGCCAGGACTGCGGCCCGGATCCCGCTCGCAGCGGGACGGCAGGTTGTTCGCCGCCCCTGGCCACCTGAGCCGGCCGGGCGGGGTCACCCGCCGATCAGGCCGCGAAATCCACAGCGAACACCCACCCTCCGGCGCCGCAGGCCGAGCGGCCCGGTCTCGCGCGGAGCGCGGAGCGTGGAGCGCGGAGCGTGGCGAGGGCCGGCGGATCGTCGTCTCCGCGGCGAGCCGCGGCGGCAGCAAACGGCAACAGCAAGCAGCTAAACCGGCGCGGCAACGAAAACGCGAGGTGCGCAAGCAGGTCTACCGGAGCGGCGAGGAAACGCAAGGGGCGCGAGCAGCTCAAACAGAGCGGCGAGGAGGACTCGGGGCACGCAAGTGGCTCGAACGGCGCGGCAACGAAAACGCTAGGCGCGCAAGCAGCTCAAACAGCGCGGCGAGGAAGACTCGGGGCGCGGCTGACCGGGTTGGGCGTGGCTGACCGGGCAGAATGGCGACCATGGGCGAGGACCAGCCTGGCGCGATCCGGGCCGGTGGCATCTACGGAGGCTGCTCATTCCACCCGGTGCTCTGCACGTTCAACGGCTGAGACCAGGTCCAGGGCATCTCCCTCATCGACGCTACCGTGCCTCGGGCCTGCTCCGTCGGATTCTGGGCAGTGACCAGGCTGTCCATCGACGACGTCGTCGCGGCGCGCGCGGATTGGCTCGCCTGCCTGGGCCGTTGCACGGCGGAGTTCGAGCAGGAATCCGCTTCGAACAGTTGACGAGATCCAGAGGCGGACCGGCCCGGGGCGGTTCGCTCCGGGCCTGCACGGGCGACGGGTCAGGTGGAGCGGAGGCCCCATTCCTGGATGTTGTACGTCGGGCCCCAGACCGACGGGTTGTCGCGGATGTTGGCGTATTCGGAGTACGTGAAGGTCAGGGTCGGGCGCTGCATCAGCGGGAGGACGTAGGCGTCCTTGGTCAGGAGGTCGTCGGCCTGGTTGAGCAGGTCGGCGGCGTGCCTCGGGTCGATGTCGACCGCGGCCTGGTGCACCAGGCGGTCCAGCTCCGCGTTGGAGTAGCCGCCGTGGTTGCCCGGGGCGCCCGTGGCCCAGCGCTGCTCGCCCGCCGCCTGGTAGAGGGGGCCGTTCTGGAAGTCGGCCAGGACCAGGTCGAAGTCGGCCGACGTCAGGGCCTGGGACAGGCTTTCGGCCGGATCCGGGTGGGCTTCGATCCCGATGTTCTTCAAGGCTGCCACGATCAGGTCCGCCGCCGTGGCGCGGAACGTGTTGCCCTCGTCGAAGCGCAGGCGCAGGGCCGGGATCGGCTCGCCGGACTTGGTGGAGAGGCGGCCGTTCTCGAGCTTGTAGCCGGCGTCGGTCAGCAGTTTCTTGGCCTTGTTGGTGTCGCCGGTGCCCTGGCCGGTTCCGGTCACGACGTCCTTGTAGGCCGTGTCGCCCGGCACGAAGTTGTGGCTGCCCAGGGGCTTCAGGTTCTTGTCGAAGGTCCCGTAGGTCTTCTCGACGATCGTGCGGGCGTTCACCGCCGTGAACAGGGCCCGGCGCAGGACGGGGTCGGCCAGGTACTTGTTGCGGACGTTGAGGGTCAGGTTCTCCCAGGCGTAGCTCTCGCCGACCTCGTAGATCACCCCGGGAACGCCGGCCAGGCCCGTGACCAGGGGCTGGGTCGGGGTGGGCGACATTCCGGTGATCTCCTTGGCCTTGAGGGCGGGGAGGATGCCGGCGGGGTCGAGGACGAACTTGAAGGTGATGCGGTCCAGGGCGGGCTTCGACTTGCCATACCACTTGTCGTTCTTCTTCAGGGCCAGGTTCTGGTCCTTCGTGAAGGACTCGATCTGGTACGGGCCGCCCGACCATGTGGGCACGGTCCTGGCGAACCAGTCGGCGGCGCCCGCCACACCCTCGGGCTTGGCCAGGTCGAAGCCCTGCTTGGTGGCCAGGTGGGACGGGTAGAGGCCGTCGGAGGAGAAGTCGCCCTTCCAGTCGCCGAAGGTGCGGCCGTCCATGAAGGTCATCGTGACCGTCTTGCCGCCGTCGGAGCCGACGATGCTCTTGATGAGGTCGTAACCGGCGGTGGTGGCGGGCGTGCAGGCGGTGCAGTGGGCCGGGTTCCCGGAGTTCTGCTTCCAGGTGAGGATGAAGTCGTCGGCGGTGATCGGGATGCCGTCGCTCCAGACCGCGTCGGGGCGGATCTTGTAGACGATCGTCTCGGGGTTCTGGTTGGTGATGTCGGCGGAGCTCACCAGGTCGGCGTTGATCTGGAGGCGGCCCTGCGGGTCGGCCTTGAACACCTGCGGCAGCAGACCGGCGAGGGCCTGCTTCGTCGCGGGCGTCGATCCCTCTTTCGAGTTGACGTTCCAGCTGGTGATCGGCTGCTCCAGGCCGTACGTGTAGGAGCCCCCGAGCTTGAGCTCGCCGCCGTTGCAGGTGGTCGGGTTCTTCTCGCAGTCGGCGAAACCGATGGTGGCCGTGGGCGACGGCTTGGTCGAGCCGCCGCCGGTGCACGCGCCGAGCAGCAGCGCGACGGCGCCGAGCACCGCGATCGAACCCCGCATCTGCCTTCCGATAACAAACGCCACCCGGCCACCATAGGGGGCCGAGCTAGGCGAGGAGGGCACGACCCCAGTAGTCGTCGGCGGCGGGGACGCCCGGCGGGCAGGCGAACAGGCCGCTGGAGACGTGGCGGATGTACTCGTTGAGCGCGTCCTGCCGCGACAGCCGGGTCTGGATGGGCACGAACTGCTTGCGCGGGTCGCGCTGGTAGGCGATGAAGAACAGGCCGGCGTCGAGGCGGCCGAGGCCGTCGGAGCCGTCGACGAAGTTGTACCCCCGCCGCAGCAGCCGCGCCCCGTCGTTGAGCTGCTGGTGGGCGAGGCGCACGTGAGCGTCCGTGGCGATGCGCTGGCCGGAGAGGTCCGGCTCGTCGAACTCCTTGGCCTGGCCCAGCGGCGCGCCCTCGCCCTTGTCCCGGCCGATGATCGCCTCCTGCTCGGCGAGCGAGGTGCGGTCCCAGGTCTCGATCAGCATCCGGATCTTGCGGGTGACCATGTACGACCCGCCGGCCATCCACTGCGGACCGTCGCCGGGCTGGGCCCACAGCTGCTCGTCGAGCAGCTTCGTGTCCTCGGCCTTGAGGTTGGCGGTGCCGTCCTTGAACCCGAAGAGGTTGCGGGCCGTCTCCTGGGTCCGCGAGGTCGACGACGTCCGCCCGAAGCCCAGCTGCGACCAGCGCACGCTCACCACGCCGAAGCCGATCCGGGCCAGGTTGCGCACCGCGTGCACCGCGACCTGCGGATCGTGGGCGCACGCCTGCACGCACAGGTCGCCGCCGGAGATCTCCGGCTTGAGCGTGTCCTTGGCGAACTTCGGCAGGTCGTCCAGCGCGGGCGGACGCTGGTCCGCGATGCCGAACCGGTCCTTGCCGTCGGTGTTGCGAAACAGCGAGGGGCCGAAGCCGACGGTGAGGGTGAGGCCGGACGGCGGCAGGCCCAGCGCCTCGCCGGTGTCGTCCGGCGCCGCCTCCGGGGCACCGTTGACCGCGCCGATCGCGCCCGCGTCCTTGCCCTGCGTCATGCGGGCCGCGGCCGCGGTCCACTTCTGCAGCATCTCGACGAGGTCGGCCTTCTTGTCGGTGATGACGTCGAAGGCCACAAAGTGCAGCCGGTCCTGGGCGGGCGTGACGATCCCGGCCTGGTGCGCGCCGTAGAAGGGCACCGCCGCGCCCGGGTCACTGGCCCGGGCGGGCGGCGGTTCGTCGAAGATCTGTACGCCGACGGCACCACCGGCCGCGGCACCGAGGGCACCGGCCCCGGCGAGCCCGAGCATCTTGCGACGATCCATGGGAATCCCCCGGTTACTTGGCGGCGACGAGCGGGGCGACCTTGCTGATCGGCTCGGCGAGCGCGTTGATGGCGTCGGCCAGGGACTTCAGCTGCGCCTCGGACAGCTCGTTGTGCAGCTTCCAGCCGTCGCCGGAGCGGTACTTGTCCAGCTCCGCCTGCGCCGCCGTGAACTTCTCGTCGAGGCTCTTGGCCAGGGCCGGGTCCTTCTCCTCGATCACCGGCCGCAGCGCCGCGATCGCCGCCCGCGAACCCTCCAGGTTGGCCTGGAAGTCCCACAGGTCGGTGTGCGAGAAGATGTCCTCCTCACCGGTGATCTTTCCGGTGGCCACCTCGTCGAGCAGCTCCTTGGCGCCGTTGGCCAGCTCCAGCGGCGACAGCTGCACCGACTGGGCCTTCTCGACGATCGTCTTGACGTCGGCCAGCAGCTTGTCCGCGGTCGGCCCGGACTTGGAGATGTCCTTCGTGACCCAGAGGTCCTTCTCGATCTTGTGGAAGCCGGTCCACTCCTGACCCGGCTCCAGGTCGGCCTCGCGCGCGTCGATCGCCGGGTCGAGATCGCCGAAGCTCTCCGCCACCGGCTCGATCCGCTCCCAGTAGGTGCGCGCGATCGGGAACAGCGCCTTGGCCTTCTCCGTGTCGCCGGACTTGACCGCGTTGACGAACTCGGTCGTCTTGTCGATCAGCGCGCCGGTGTTGTTCTTGACGTACGTCTGGTAGTCCTTGGTCGCCTGCGCGAGCTTGGCGTCGTCGGTCAGCGGCTTGGTCTCGCCCGTGGCCTTGAACGCCCCGCGGATGCCGTTGCCGATCATGCCCGGCTTGCACGCGGTCTCGTACGTGCCGGCCGCCAGCTCGACGATCAGGTCCCGGGTCAGGCCCGGGGCGACGTTCTCCACCTCGCCGACGATCCGGTCACCGGTGGCGTACACGTAGAACTCCGTGACCTTGGCGCCCTTGTTGCTGACGGTGAAGGTGACGGGGCCGGAGGCCGTCTCGGTCTTCTCGACCTTGCACTCGGTGTCCGTCGCGGTCACGGCGATCTTGCCGTTGCCACCGGAGCCGGACCCGGACTGGCCGTCGGCCTTGTCGTCACCGCAGCCGGCAAGCGCGACGACCGCGAGCGCCGGGACCGCGCCGAGCGCGAGCAGGCGTGATGTACGCATGGTTCTCCTACGGAATGGGGTGGGGGCGCGCGGCTTCAGGCGTTGGTGCCGGCCGGCTGGGGTGCCGGCTCGGTCGCCACCGGCTTGCGCAGCAGCGGCAGGAGGAACAGCACGAGCACGGGGATCCCATACGCGAGCCAGGCGATGGTCTCCAGGACCGATGGCTGTGGCGTGAAGTTGAACATGCCGCGCAGCAGCTCCGCATACCACGCGGTGGGCGGCAGCACGCCGGAGATGTCGAACGCGTGGTTGGTCAGGCCCGGCAGGATGTTGGCCTCCTGCAGGTCGTGCACCCCGTATTTGAAGATGCCGGCGGCCACGAGCACGAGCAGGGCGCCGGTCCAGGTGAAGAACTTCGTGAGGTTGATCCGGATGGCGCTGGCGTAGAGCAGCCAGCCCAGCGCCACCGAGGTCGCCAGGCCCAGCGAGATGCCGACGATGGGCTGCCAGTCGTCGGCGCCCTGAGCCGCGGCGAAGAACAGGATCGAGGTCTCCAGGCCCTCGCGGGCCACGGCGAGGAAGGCCATCGCGGCGATGGCGAAGGAGCCGACCTTGATCGCGTCCTCAAGCTTGCCGCGCAGCTCCTTGGCCATCTGGCGGGCCATCCGGCGCATCCAGAAGATCATGAAGGTCACGAACACGACGGCGACCAGCGAGGCGATCGCGTCGACGAGCTCCTGGCGCGGCCCCGAGAGGTAGGTGGTGCCGGCCTGCAGCAGGGCCGCCACGCCGATGGAGAGGACGACGGCGGCCGCGACACCGGCCCAGACGAACTTCAACAGGTGCTTGCGGTCACTCTTGACCAGGAAGGCGACGAGGATGGACACCACGAGCGTGATCTCGAGGCCCTCGCGCAGGCCGATCAGGTAGATCGCGGTCATTCTCGAGCTCCGCAGGTTAGCCGTACCTTACTTAGGTCAGCATTACCTTAGACCCGATCGGCAACTACTACAAGCTTGTGGGACTCCAGGTGAATTGCGCCTCTCCGGTCACACGAACGGGGCCCCGCCGGTGTACGCCGACGGGGCCCCGTTCGTGCCGGACGATCAGTAGCGGTAGTGGTCGGCCTTGTAGGGGCCTTCGACCGGGATGCCGAGGTATTCGGCCTGCTTCTTGGTCAGTTCGGTGAGTTTGACGCCGAGGGCGTCGAGGTGGAGCCGGGCGACCTTCTCGTCGAGGTGTTTGGGCAGGGTGTAGACACCGATCGGGTACTGGTCGGTCTTGGTGAACAGTTCGATCTGGGCGATGCTCTGGTTGGCGAAGCTGTTCGACATCACGAACGACGGGTGGCCGGTGGCGTTGCCGAGGTTGAGCAGGCGACCCTCGGACAGCACGATGATGGAGTGCCCGTCGTCGAACTTCCACTCGTCGACCTGCGGCTTGATGGTGATCCGGGTGACGTCACCGCGGCGGGCCAGGCCGGCCATGTCGATCTCGTTGTCGAAGTGCCCGATGTTGCCGACGATGGCCTGGTGCTTCATCCTGGCCATGTGCTCGGCGGTGATCACGTCGAGGCAGCCGGTGGCGGTGACGAAGATGTCCGCGGTCTCCACCACGTCGTCGATGGTGGCGACCTGGTAGCCGTCCATCGCGGCCTGCAGCGCGCAGATCGGGTCGACCTCGGTGACGATCACCCGCGCGCCCTGCCCGCGCAGCGACTCCGCACAGCCCTTCCCGACGTCGCCGTAGCCGAACACCACGGCGACCTTCCCGCCGATGAGCACGTCGGTGGCCCGGTTGATCCCGTCGATGAGCGAATGCCGGCAGCCGTACTTGTTGTCGAACTTCGACTTCGTCACCGAGTCGTTGACATTGATCGCCGGGAACAGCAGCGTCCCGGCCTGCTGCATCTCATACAACCGGTGCACCCCGGTCGTGGTCTCCTCGGTCACGCCCTTGATCCCGGCCGCGACCCGGGTCCACCGCCGGTTGTCCTCCCCCAGCGAACGCTGCAACAGGCCCAGAATGACCGCATACTCCTCCGAGTCCGCGGTCTCCGGCGACGGCACCGCCCCCGCCCCCTCGAACTCCGCACCCTTGTGCACCAGCAGCGTGGCGTCACCACCGTCGTCGAGGATCATGTTCGGGCCCTGCCCGTCCGGCCACAACAGCACCCGCTCCGTGCACCACCAGTACTCCTGCAGGGTCTCCCCCTTCCAGGCATACACCGGCACCCCCGCCGGCCGCTCCGGCGTGCCCTGCGGCCCGACCGCGATCGCCGCGGCAGCATGATCCTGGGTCGAGAAAATGTTGCACGACGCCCACCGAACCTGCGCACCCAACGCCACCAGCGTCTCGATCAACACCGCGGTCTGCACCGTCATGTGCAACGAACCCGTGATCCGCGCACCCCGCAACGGCTGCACAGCCGCGAACTCACGCCGGATCGCCATCAGGCCCGGCATCTCATGCTCAGCGAGCTGAATCTCCTTACGCCCGAACGCGGCGAGGGACAGATCAGCCACCTTGAAGTCACCGTCGGCAACGGTCCGCGGCGGCAGCGTGCTGGTCAATGCGATCTCCTGGTCTGCAGAGGCGAACGGCGACCTTTCACGGTACGCGTCGGCTCGAGACCACTCCAATGAGCCCTGTCCAACCTCCCCCGGACAGCGTGCGGGGCGGTGAGATCTCTCCCACCGCCCCGCACTTCCCCCCGGTTTGGTTCCCCCACATGTGGCTCGGACGTAGTCTCGAACCCTGCGTAGTCAGAACACTACCCTCAGCAACCCAAGTTGTCCAGCAAATGCTCCGAATTCGGACACCTTGGAGAGGTAACGAGAAGAGCGCGCCGCGGAAGCCGCGGCGCGCTCGCAAGAAGCCCTCGAACGGTTGAATTACTCCGGGGTGGCAGCCTGGAACGCCTCGCCGCTGCCGCTGAGCGACAGCTCGGCGCGGCTCGCCGGCGCGAAGGCGGCCTGGCCCTGGGCGAGCGTCACCGGCACCACGCCGTCGTCCACGCGGACCGAGCCCCGCGTGCACAGCACGATCCGCGGGCCGCCGCCCGGCAGCCGCACGGCCGGCCGGCCGGCGTCCACGACCGCGCGGTGCAGGGCGAAGTCGGGCACCGGCACCGGGTAGGCCGACAGGCCCGGCCCGGTCTCGACCGCGCGGGTGATCGGCTCGTCGAGGACCTCGAAGCGCAGCACGCGCAGCAGCTCCTCGACGTCGACGCGCTTCGGGGTGAGGCCGCCGCGCAGCACGTTGTCGGAGGCCGCCATGACCTCGACGCCCACGCCGCGCAGATAGGCGTGCAGGTTGCCGGCCGGCATCCAGACCGCCTCGGTCGGGCGCAGCCGGATGCGGTTGAGCAGCGTGGCGACGATGACCCCGCTGTCGCCGGCATACTGCGCGGCCAGGGCCGTCACGAGGTCGTACGCTCCCCGCTCGGCCGCCCGCGGCCGGCACGCGGCCACGACCTCCCCGACCAGTTCGGCGTCGGGGCCGGCCAACAGTCCGTGGACCGCATCGTGCAGTGCCGCGGCCGGGTCGGCCTGGCTCAGCGCGTCGATCGTCGGCTTGAGCCGCTCCACGCCCAGCGCGGCGAGGTCGGCCGCGGCCTGCGCCGGGTCGCGGAAGCCGCACAGCGCGTCGAAGTCGGTCAGCGCGACCAGTATCTCCGGCTTGTGCCAGGCATCGACGTAGGACGGGTGCCCGGCCGCGTGCGCCGCCCGCGCCTGCTCCAGGGTCGGGTGCGCCTGCAGGGACAGCGGCTGGGCGGCGGCGAGCACCTTGAGCAGGAACGGCAGCCGGGCGCCGAAGCGCTCGACGTTGCCCGCGCCCAGCAGCGAGACGGGGTCGGCGGCGATCGCGTCGACGAGCGAGGCGCCACTCACGGCGAGCCGGGACGGGCTCGCCGGGTGCGCGCCCATCCACAGCTCGGCCTCCGGGTCCGGGGTCGGCGCGGGCCGGCCCTGCAGCGTGGCGATCGCGGAGCGCGAGCCCCACGCGTACTTGCGGATCGGGCTTTCGAGCAGTTCCACGGTCAGTGCGCCTCCGCGCTGGTCGGGACGATGGTCTCGGCGGCTGCGCCATCCGCACCGCTGCCGGCCTTGGAGGCGCGGTAGATGTCCGGCTCCAGGTAGATCACGCGCGCGATCGGCACCGCGGCCCGGATGCGCTCCTCGGCCGCGTCGATGCCGCGCGCGATCTCGTCGGCCGTCTCGTTGTGCCGCACCGCGATCTTGGCCGCGACCAGCAGCTCGTCGGGGCCGAGGTGCACGGTGCGCATGTGGATCACGCGCTCGACCTCGGGGCCGTCGACGATCGCCTTCTCGATCGCCTCGACCTGCTCGGGGGTGGCCGCCTCGCCGACGAGCAGGCTCTTCATCTCCACGGCGAGGATGGCGGCGACCGCGATCAGCAGCACGCCGATCGCCGCGGTGCCGACGCCGTCCCAGATGCCGTTGCCGGTGATCAGGGTCAGGCCGACGCCGAAGAGGGCGAGCACCAGGCCGAGCAGGGCCGCGAAGTCCTCCAGCAGGATGACCGGCAGCTCCGGCTCCTTGGCCCGGCGGATGAACTGCACCCAGGTCGCCTTGCCCTTGATCTTCTTCGTCTCGCCGATGGCGGTCCGGAAGGACAGGCCCTCCATGACGATCGCCGCGAGGAGCACCACGACCGGCACCCACTGCCAGGACTCGATCGGCTCGGGGTGGGAGATCTTGTGGTACGCCTCGTAGATGGCGAAGACGCCGCCGACGAAGAACAGCACCACGGCGACGATGAACGCGTAGATGTAGCGCTCGCGGCCGTAGCCGAACGGGTGCCGGGCGGTGGCCCGCTTGTTGGCCTGCCTGCCGCCGAGCAGCAGCAGGCCCTGGTTGCCGGAGTCGGCGACCGAGTGGATCGCCTCCGCCAGCATCGACGACGAGCCGGTCAGCGCGAACGCGACGAACTTGGTAGCGGCGATGCCGAGGTTGGCGGCCAGCGCCGCCAAGATCGCCTTCGTCCCACCCTCAGTGCTCACATCGCCTCCGCTTCGCCGCGGCGCGGTGAGACACGCCCTGCGCTGGCTCGATGAAGCTGGGCAGCGATCGACCCAGACAGGGCGACGCTTCGCTCCGGACCTCTCACGGACTTACCAGCCCCTTCATTTCGGACACAGCGGGAACGGCCATGGGGTCGAAGCCGTGGGCCAGACCGAGGTAGATGGAGGTGAAGTCCGGCACGGCGACGAGCGAGGCCAATCGTTCCAGAGCCGAGCCCCCCTCGGCGGTGATCAGGCTCACCCGCACGCCGCGGCGCTCGGCGAGCTCCTGCACGGCCTCGGCGCGGCGCTCCTCGACCGCGGTCGGCTCGCCGTCGGCCTGCTCGTCGTCGGCGCTCAGCCCGCCGTCGCGCAGCAGGACCAGGCGCAGCCGGGTGGTGGCGCTCGCCTCTTCCTCCGGGTCGGCGAAGATGTCGCGGTCGGCCTCGGCGAGGCCGCCGTAGACCCCGTCGAGCAGGCCGACCCGCCCGCGGCCGGCCTCGCCGAGCGCGCCGACGACTGCGGGGTAGCGGGCGTTGGCCGACAGCGTGTCGCCGAAGCGGCGGGCGGCGACGGTGGCCAGCGGCGAGGAGCCCCAGACGATCGGCACCGAGTGGGCGAGGTCCAGGGCCAGGCTCTTGCCCGGGTTGACGAACGACTCCATCGCCGTGCGGCAGCGCTCGGCGTCGGCATCCAGGCGCGCCGCGGTCTCGGCGAAGTCGGCCTCGGTGACCTTGACCAGGCCGAGCTGGCGGCCGGCGAGCAGCACCGGCACGGTCAGCCCCCACAGGCTGGCCCGGGCCGGCGCGCGCCGCGGCACCGGGATGAACGGCGCGCGGAAGCGGTCGGCGAGGGCGTGCAGCTGGGTGTCCGGCGCGCCGATCGCGACGAGCCGGGCGCCCCGGCGGCCGGCGGCCTCGGCGGCGGCGAGCGCCTCCGGGGAGCGGCCGGACGCCGAGACGGCGATGACCACGTCGGCCGCGCCGACCCAGCCCGGGATGCCGGCGCTGCGGTGGGCCAGGACCGGCACCGGGCAGCGGGGCCCGGCGACGGTCTCCAGGATGTCGCCGGTGCGCGCGGCCGTGCCGACGCCCGCGATGACGACCGCCCGCGGGCGCCCCTCGTCGGCCAGCGCGCTCAGGTCGGTCTCGGCGGCCAGGGCGGCCGACTCCCGCACCTGGGCGCCGGCCGACGCGGTCGCCCGCAGCATGCCGCCCGGATCGTTGCGCTGCAGCGCCTCGGGGTTGTCCAGCAGCGCCAGGTCGATCTCGCGATGCCCGCGGACGCCCGCGGTGCCCTCCAGCGGGTTCACTGCGACGCCTCCCCGTCGGTCGCGCTGCCGGCCGGGCCGGCCTGCGGCCGGCGGGCCTCATCGAGCAGCAGCACCGGGATGCCGTCGCGGATCTGGAAGATCCGCCCGCACTCGGTGCAGGTCAGTGTCTGCTCGTCCGCGTCGAGGGTGAGCTCGGCATGGTGCTCGTCGGGGCAGCGCAGGATCGCAAGCAGGGCGGGGTCCACGGACACGCGTTCCAACTCCTCTTCAGCGGCGGATGACCGCCAGCATCTCATCGCGCAGGGCTACCATCCGCTCCGCGGTCGGCGCCTCAACGTTAAGCCGCAGCAGCGGCTCGGTGTTGGACGGGCGGACGTTGGCCCAGCTGCCGTCGGGGAAGCTCAGGGTGATCCCGTCGAGGCGGTCGACCGGCACGCCGAAGGCCTGCTCGATCTCGGCCATCTTCCCGGCGGCGTCGGCCACCGTCGAGTTGATCTCGCCGGAGGCCGCGTAGCGCTCGTAGTCCTTGGCCAGCGCCGACAGCGGCGCCGCCTGCGAGCCGAGCAGGGCCAGCGTGTGCAGGGCGGCCAGCATGCCGGTGTCGGCGCCCCAGAAGTCGCGGAAGTAGTAGTGCGCGGAGTGCTCGCCGCCGAAGATCGCCCCGGTGCGGGCCATCTCGGCCTTGATGAACGAGTGCCCGACCCGGGTCCGCACCGGCTCCCCGCCGTGCTCGCGGACGATCTCGGGCACCACCTTCGAGGTGATGAGATTGTGGATGATCGTGGCGCCCGGCTCCTTGGCCAGCTCCCGGACCGCGACCATCGCCGTGATCACCGACGGGGAGACGGCCTCGCCGCGCTCGTCGATGACGAAGCAGCGGTCGGCGTCGCCGTCGAAGGCCAGTCCGATGTCGGCGCCGCTCTCGCGGACCTTGGCCTGCAGGTCGACCAGGTTGGCGGGCTCCAGCGGGTTGGCCTCGTGGTTGGGGAAGGTGCCGTCGAGCTCGAAGTACATCGGGATGATCGTCAGCGGCAGCCCCGAACCGAGCACCGCCGGCACCGTGTAGCCGCCCATGCCGTTGCCGGCGTCGACCACGACGGTCAGCGGCCGGATGTCGGAGAGGTCGACGAGCTTGAGCAGGTGGGTCGCGTAGCGCTCCAGGAGGCTGTACTGCTCGATGCCGCCCTTGAGGTCGGCCTCGACGACCCGCGGCGCCCCGCTGTCGAGGATCTGCTGCGCGCGCTCGCGGATCTCGGCCAGGCCGGTGTCCTGCCCGACCGGCTTGGCGCCCTGCTTGCAGAGCTTGATCCCGTTGTACTGCGCCGGGTTGTGGCTCGCCGTGAACATCGCGCCGGGCAGGTCGAGCACGCCGGAGGCGTAGTAGAGCAGGTCGGTGGAGCCGAGGCCCGCCTCCAGGACGTCGGCGCCCTCCGCGCGCGCACCGTTGGCGAACGCGGTCGCCAGGGCTGGGCCCGAGGCCCGCATGTCGTGCGCGGTGACGATCTTCTCGGCGAACTCACCGCGCGAGCGCAGCGTCCGCACGAACGCCCGCCCGAGTGCCTCCGCCACCGGCTCGTTGAGCTGGTCGGGCACCGTCCCCCGCACGTCGTAGGCCTTGACGATCCGGCTCAGGTCGATCACAGTCTCGCACCCCTAGTCGTGGTCGCTGTTCCTAGAGGGAGCCTAGTGCGGTTGCGTTCCGTGCACGTGTCAGTCCCAAGTTGCTCATGTGAGATCCAGTAAACCCGTGTGATTGGCGACGCGAAAGCGTGTGGTACAGCATGAAGCATGGCGGAGGAAGGCAACTCCCTGCGGGCGATCGTGGCGGCACTCGGCGCCAACCTCGGCATTGCGCTGTGCAAGTTCGTCGCGTTCGTGTTCACCGGCTCGTCGTCGCTGCTCGCGGAGGCGGTGCACTCGGTGGCCGACACGGCCAACCAGGTGCTGCTGCTCATCGGCGGCCGGCGCGCGCGGCAGCGGGCCAGCCAGCTGCACCCCTTCGGCTACGCCCGCTTCCGATACTTCTACGGCTTCCTCGTCACACTGGTGATCTTCCTCGTCGGCGGCGTCTTCGCGCTCTTCGAGGGCTACGAGAAGCTGCACGAGCCCAAGCCGGTCGAGGACCCGATCTGGGCTTTCGTGGTGCTCGGCATCTCGGTCGTGCTGGAGTCCTTCTCGCTGCGCACCGCGGTGCACGAGGCCGAGCCGTCCCGCCGCGGGGCCCCCTGGCTGCGCTTCATCAAGACCACCCGCTCCCCCGAGCTGCCGGTCGTGCTCGCCGAGGACTTCGGCGCCCTGACCGGTCTCACCTTCGCCTTCCTCGGCATCACCCTCGCCGTCGTCACCGGCGACGGCCGATGGGACGCGATCGGCACGCTGGCCATCGGCGCGCTGCTGGTCGTCATCTCGATCACGCTGTCCCAGCGGATGCGCAGCCTGCTCATCGGCGAGTCCGCCGACAACGGCACGCTGCTCGCGATCGAGACGGCGCTGGAGCGCGAGCCGCTGGTCGAGCGCATGATCCACCTGCGCACCATGCACCTCGGCCCCGACCAGTTGCTGATCGCGGCCAAGGTGGCGGTGCGCCCCGACGAGACGATGGCGCACGTGGCCCAGGCGATCAACCGGGCCGAGGCCCGGGTGCGCGAGGAGCTCTCCTACGAGTGCTTCATCTTCCTGGAGCCCGACGTGTTCGACGCGAAGCTGCACGAGACCGCCGAGCGCCCGCCGGGCTCCTCCTCCCGCGAACCGCGCGAGGCGTGGGAGTAAGTGGGAGTAACTAGAGCTGCAGGCCGGTGAGGACCATGACGCGCTCCTCGGTGTAGTCGGCCATGGCGCTGGCCAGGCCCTCGCGGCCGATGCCGCTGGCCTTGACCCCGCCGTAGGGCATCTGGTCGGCCCGGTAGCTCGGCGCGTCGCCGACGATCACGCCGCCGACGTCGAGGACCCGGTGGGCCTCGAAGGCGCGGTCCAGGCGGCGGGTGAAGACGCCGGCCTGCAGCCCGTACTGCGAGGCGTTGACCGCCGCGAACCCCTCCGCGTCGCCGCCGATGCGCTCCAGCACCAGGACCGGCCCGAAGACCTCCTCGGCGACCACCTTCGCGTCGGCGGGCGCCGCGGCGAGCACGGTCGGGGCGTAGTTGGCGCCGTCGCGCGTGCCGCCGGTGAGCAGCTTGGCCCCGGCCGCGACCGCCTCGCCGACCCAGGCCTCGACCCGCTGCGCCGCCGCCTCGCTGATGAGCGGGCCGACGTCGGTGGCCTCGTCGGCGGGGTCGCCGGTGCGCTGCGCCTCGACGGCCGCCACCAGCTTGTCGGCCAGCGCGTCGTAGTGGCGGTCGTGGACGTACACCCGCTGGACCGCGATGCAGCTCTGCCCGGCCTGGTAGTTGGAGAACGTGGCGATGCGGGACGCGGCCCAGTCCAGGTCGTCCCAGTCCTCGCAGACCACCACGGCCGCGTTGCCGCCGAGCTCCAGGGTGACGTGCTTGCGCGGCACGGCGTCGCGGATCTGCCAGCCGACCGGGCCGGAGCCGGTGAACGACACGACCGGCAGGCGCGGGTCGGCGACCAGCGCGGGCGCGCGGTCGTTCGGGATCGGCACGATCGAGAACATGCCCGCGGGCAGCTCGGTCTCGGCCAGGATCTCGCCGAGCAGCAGGGCGCTCAGCGGCGTGGCGGGGGCCGGCTTGAGCACGATCGGGGCGCCGACCGCAAGCGCCGGAGCGACCTTGTGGGCGACCAGGTTGAGCGGGAAGTTGAACGGCGAGATGCCCAGCACCGGGCCCCGCGGCACCCGCTTGACCATCGCGATGCGGCCGGTCGCGGCCGGGTCGGTGTCGAGGCGCTGCACGCTGCCGGAGAAGCGGCGGGCCTCCTCGGCGGCCCAGCGGAACGTGGACACGGCGCGGGCCACCTCACCGCGCGACCACTTCAAGGGCTTGCCGTTCTCGGCGGTGATGAGCCGGGCGACCTCGTCGGCCCGCTCCTTGAGCCGGGCGCTGACGTGGTCGAGCGCGCCGGCCCGGGCGCTCGCGGGCAGGGCGGCGGCCTGCGCGGCGACGGCGGCCGCGGCGGCGACCGCCTGTTCCACCTGCTCGGGGGTGGCATTGGAAGTGGTACCGACCTGACGCCCGTCGTAGGGGTGGCGGATCTCGACGACGTCGTCGCTGGTTGCCGGGCGCCCGGCGATGAAGAACGGGGTCATATTTCCCACCCTAAACCCCGCCCGGGGCCGCTCACAGCGCGGAAACAGTTGCTCAAGGGGTTGTGTACTACGGATTCAATGGAAGGATGTGCCCGACGCCCAGTTTGGCCCGATGGGCTCCGCGCTTTCGGCGCAGGCGGCCAGCACTCAAAGGGAGTGGACATGACCAAGCAGCTGCAGAACTTCATCGACGGCGCGTACTGCGACCCTGCCGACGGCCGTTACTCCGACCTCGTCGACCCCACGACCGGTGAGGTGTTCGCCTCCGCGCCGGTGTCGAGCGCCGAGGACGTCGACCACGCCGTGCGGGCCGCGGCCAAGGCGTTCGAGACCTGGCGCGACGCCACGCCCGCGCAGCGGCAGCGGGCGCTGCTCAAGCTGGCCGACGCGATGGAGGACCGGGCCGCCGAGATCGTCGACGCCGAGGTGCGCAACACCGGCAAGCCGCGCGCGATGACCGCGAGCGAAGAACTCCCGCCGTCGCTCGACCAGATCCGCTTCTTCGCCGGCGCCGCGCGGATGCTGGAGGGCAGGTCGGCCGGCGAGTACATGAAGGGCCACACCAGCTACGTGCGGCGCGAGCCGATCGGCGTCTGCGCGCAGGTCACGCCGTGGAACTACCCGTTGATGATGGCGGTGTGGAAGATCGCTCCAGCGCTGGCCGCGGGCAACACGGTCGTGCTGAAGCCCTCCGACACCACCCCCGTCTCGACGCTGCTGCTGGCCGAGATCGCCGGCGAGTTCCTGCCGCCCGGCGTGCTCAACGTGGTCACCGGCGACCGGGACACCGGCCGCGCGCTGGTCGCCCACCCGATCCCGCAGTTCGTCTCCATCACCGGCTCGGTGCGCGCCGGGCGCGAGGTCGCCGCCGGCGCCGCCCCGTCGCTCAAGCGCACCCACCTGGAGCTGGGCGGCAAGGCCCCGGTCGTGGTCTTCGACGACGCCGACCTGGCCGCCGCGGCCGAGGCGATCGCGGTCGCCGGCTACTTCAACGCGGGCCAGGACTGCACCGCGGCGACCCGCGTGCTGGCCGGCCCCGGCATCTACGACGACTTCGTGGCGGCGCTGTCGGAGCAGGCGGCCGCGACGAAGACCGGCGCGCCGGACGACGAGGACGTGCTCTACGGCCCGCTGAACAACGCCAACCAGCTCGCCCGGGTCGGCGGCTTCATCGACCGGCTGCCCGACCACGCCGAGCTCAACACCGGCGGCGCCCGGATCGGCGAGAAGGGGTACTTCTACTCCCCCACCGTCGTCTCCGGCCTGCGCCAGGACGACGAGATCATCCAGGACGAGGTCTTCGGCCCGGTCATCACCGTGCAGCGCTTCTCCGCCGAGGACGAGGCGGTGCGCTGGGCCAACGGGGTGGAGTACGGCCTGTCGTCCTCGGTGTGGACCCGCGACCACGGGCGCGCGATGCGCATGACCCGCCGGCTGGACTTCGGCTGCGTCTGGGTCAACGCGCACATCCCGATCGTGGCCGAGATGCCCCACGGCGGGTTCAAGCAGTCCGGATACGGCAAGGACCTGTCCGTGTACGGCCTGGAGGACTACACGCGCATCAAGCACGTCATGCACAACATCGAGCTGTAGGTATCGAACCGATGACGAACTCCGAGGATCTGCGCAAGCGCCGCTCCGTCGCCGTCGCGCGGGGCGTCAGCAGCATGATCGGCTCGTACGTCGACCATGCCTCCGGCGGCACGCTGCACGACGTCGACGGCCGGGAGTGGATCGACCTGGCCGCCGGCATCGCCGTCACCAACGTGGGCAACTCCAGCCCCAAGGTGGTGGCGGCGGTGCGGCGCCAGGCCGAGCGGTTCACGCACACCTGCTTCATGATCGCGCCGTACGAGGGCTACGTCGCCGTGTGCGAGCAGCTCAACGCGCTCACGCCCGGCTCGTTCGACAAGCGCTCGGCGCTGTTCAACTCCGGCGCCGAGGCCGTCGAGAACGCGGTGAAGATCGCGCGGCACGCCACCGGGCGCCGGGCGGTCGTGGTGTTCGACCACGCGTACCACGGCCGGACCAACCTCACGATGGCGCTGACGGCCAAGGACATGCCGTACAAGCACGGCTTCGGCCCCTTCGCCGGCGAGATCTACCGCGTGCCGATGTCGTATCCGTTCCGCGACGGCCTGGCCGGCCCGGACGCCGCGGCCCTGGCCATCAACATGATCGAGAAGCAGGTCGGCGCCGACCAGGTGGCGGCCGTGCTGATCGAGCCGATCCAGGGCGAGGGCGGCTTCGTGGTGCCGGCGCCGGGCTTCCTGCCGTCGCTTTCGGCGTGGGCGAAGGCCAACGGGGCGCTGTTCGTCGCCGACGAGATCCAGACCGGCTTCTGCCGCACCGGCGACTGGTTCGCCGGCGAGCACGAGGGGCTGGAGCCGGACCTGGTCACCACCGCGAAGGGCATCGCCGGCGGCCTGCCCCTGGCCGCCGTGACCGGCCGCGCCGAGGTGATGGACGCCGTGCACTCCGGCGGCCTGGGCGGGACGTACGGCGGCAACCCGATCGCCTGCGCGGCCGCGCTCGCCTCGATCGAGACCATGCGCGAGCTCGACCTCGCCGCCGCGGCGCGACGGATCGAGTCGGTCATGCTGCCCCGCCTGCGCGACCTGCAGGCGCGCTTCCCGTTCATCGGCGACGTGCGGGGCCGCGGGGCGATGCTCGCGATCGAGATCGTCGTGCCCGAGTCGGCCTCGCCGGGCACGCTGACCGCCGAGCGCGGCTGGGCCCGGGGCGCCCCGCTGGGCGCGACCCCGGATCCGGCCAGAACGGCCGACATCCAGCGCCGAGCGCACGAGGCCGGCCTGCTGCTGCTCACCTGCGGCACGTACGGCAACGTGATCCGCTTCCTGCCCCCGCTCGTGATCGACGACCCGACCCTGGCCCGCGCGCTCGACCTGCTCGAATCGGCTCTTTAGCGACGCTGCGGCGGGGCGCCCCCCGGGCCGTTGGCCACCGGCCCGGGGGTCAGGGTCAGCGGCCCGCGAGCAGGGGGCGGCGCGGGTCCCAGGGGTCGCCGCGGCGGCGGCGGGCGATCGCCGAGAGCGCCTCGAGCACGACCCGGTTGGCCAGATACGCGGTGATCTCGGCGTGGTCGTAGGGCGGGCTCACCTCGACCACGTCGACGCCCACGATCGGCAGCTCGTAGCAGCAGCGGCGGACGGCATCCAGCAGCTGGCGGGCGGTCAGCCCGCCGGGCTCCGGGGTGCCGGTCCCGGGCGCCATCCCGGGGTCGACCACGTCGACGTCGACGGAGAGGAACACGCCGTCGCACTCGTCGACGGCGATCGCGAACGCCTCCGTCAGGCACTCGTCGAGGCCGCGGGCCACGATCTCGGTCATCTCGTACGAGCGCATGCCCTGCGCCGCCATCCAGGACAGCGTCTCCGGCCCCGGCCAGTAGCCGCGCAGGCCGATCTGCAGGAACCGGTCGCCGCGCAGGGCACCGGACTCGATGAGGCGGCGCATCGGCTGGCCGTGGCCGATGAGCGAGCCGAACTCGACGTCGCCGGTGTCCGCGTGCGCGTCGAAGTGGACCATCGACACGCGGCCGTAGCCGAGCTTACGGGCCACCCCGGTCGCGTCCGGCCAGGCGATCGTGTGGTCCCCGCCGAGCACGATCGGGATCGCGCCCGCCCGCGCCACGGCGAAGACCGCGTCCTCGAGCGCCTTGACGGAGCGCTCGGCGTCCCCGGAGTACATCTCCACGTCCCCGGCGTCGAGAACGCGCAGGTCCCGTAGCGCGTCGACGCCGAGGGCCAGCGACGGGCGGGAGCCGTCGTGGGGCAGGTAGCAGGCCTGCCGGATGGCCTGTGGACCGAAGCGCGTGCCGGGGCGGTGCGAGGTGCCGCCGTCGAACGGCGCACCGACGATCACCACGTCGGCCTCCGGCAGGGCGGCCAGGTCGCACGCGGGCACGCCCAGGAAGGTGATGTCGGGGCCGAACATGGGTCCGTAGCGGGTCATAGTTCCTGCATACTCCACGCGGAGCCGTACTCGGTGAGCAGATCGAGGAACGGCCGCGGCGGCAGCGCCTCGGGGCCGAGCACGCCGGCGCCCGTCCACGTGCCGGCGGCGATGAGCTCCAGCGCCACCACGGGGTTGATCGCGGTCTGCCAGACGACGGCCTGTGAGCCGTACTCCCGCATCGTCCAGGCGTTGTCGACGGCGTGGTACAGGTACGTGGCCCGGGGCCGCCCGTCGCGGCCGAGGCCGGTGACGTAGGTGCCGGCGCAGGTGCGGCCGTGCATCCGCTCGCCGAGCGTGGCCGGGTCGGGCAGGCAGGCGGCGACCACGTCGCGCGGGGACACCGCCACGTCGCCGACGCGCACCTTCTTCGTCGAGTCCAGGCCGAGCTTGTGGATGGTCTTGAGCACCTCGATGAACTCGTCGCCCAGGCCGTACTTGAAGGTGACCCTCCGCGCGTCGATCCAGCGCGGGATGAGCAGGACCTCCTCGTGCTCCACGTTGACGCACTCGACCGGGCCGATGCCGGCCGGGAAGTCGAAGATCTCCGGCTCGGAGAAGGGGCTCGTGACGTACCACCCCCGCTCCTTCTCGTAGACGACCGGCGGGTTGAGGCACTCCTCGATGGTGGTCCAGATGGAGAACGACGGCGCGAACCCGTAGCCGTCCACCACCAGGTCGGAGCCGTCGCGGATGCCGACGTCGTGGACCTCGGCGAAGAGCACGTCGGCGGCGTAGCGGGCGAAGACGTCCGACAGCCCGGGCTCGACGCCCATGCCGACGAGGGCGAGGCGGTTGGCCGCCCGCCATTCGTCCTGCGCCGCGAACTGCTCGTCGCCGAGCATCACGCCGGTCTTCTCGTACGGCTTCTCGGGATGCGGCCGCGACAGCGACATCGCCATGTCGAGGTAGTGCGCGCCGGCCTCGAAGGCGCCGGTGAACACGGGCATGACGAAGCGCGGGTCGACGGCGTTGAGCACGTGCGTGATGCGCAGGCTGCGGCACAGCTCGGCGACCGCGGGGGCCGAGGAGGCGTCCAGCGCGACGGCCGTGAACCGGGGATCGTCCACCGAGGACGCCGCGGCCTCGGCCCGGGCCGGATCGTAGTCGGCGACGACACAGTGTTCGAAGAACGAGCGGCGGGCGGCGATGCGCACCGCGGCGGTGCCGACGCCGCCGGCGCCGACAATGAGCAGACGCATGGGAACTAAGCCTTCCGGCGAAGGCGCGGCAACTGTCCGATGAGGACGATCAGGAAGGAGATGAGGAACATCGCGGTGCCGATGACGTTGATCTGGGCGGGAATGCCGCGCTGGGAGGCCCCCCAGACGAACATCGGGAACGTCACGACGGTCCCGGAGTTGAAGTTGGTGACGATGAAGTCGTCGAAGGAGAGCGAGAACGACAGCAGGGCGGCCGCGACGATGCCGGGCATCACCAGCGGCAGCGTGACCCGCAGGAACGTCTGCTTCTCGTCGGCGTAGAGGTCCATCGCCGCCTCCTGCAGCCGCGGGTCCAGGCCGGCCAGGCGGGCCTTGACCGTGACCACCACGAACGACAGGCAGAACATGACGTGGGCGATGACCACGGTCCAGAAGCCCAGCGGCACGCCCGCGGCGACGAAGAGCGCCAGCAGCGACGAGCCCATCACGATCTCGGGCGTCGCCATCGGCAGGAAGATCAGCGTGTTGGTCGCGCCCCGGCCGCGGAAGGCGTGCCGGGCCAGCGCGAAGGACATCAGGGTGCCCAGGATCGTGGCGCCGGCCGTGGCCAGCAGCGCGACGCCGATGCTGAGCAGGAAGGCGTCGCCGATGCCGGCCACGCCGAACGGGTGCTTCCAGTGCTCCAGGGTGAACTTGTAGTTGTCGAGCGTGTAGGGGGCGTTGCGGCCGGCGTCGCGCAACGACATCGCGGCGACGACGGCGATGGGGACGAAGAGGTACAGCAGGACGAGCAGCCCGATGCCGAGCACCCAGTGGTCGGCCAGGAACCTGCGCAGGCGGTGGAGCATCAGAGCACCTCGTCCGTTCCGGCGCGCTTGACGTAGATGAAGACCAGCACGAGGATCGCCGCCATCAGGGTGAACGACAGCGCGGCCGCGGCCGGATAGTCGCCGACCTTGAGGAACTTCGACTGGATGACGTTGCCGATCATGAACTGCCGGCTGGTGCCCAGCAGCTGCGCGTTGATGTAGTCGCCGGCCGCCGGGATGAACGTGAGCAGCGTGCCGGCCACGACGCCGGGCATCGACAGCGGCAGCACGACCCGGGTGAAGCGCGCGACCGGGCGGGCGTAGAGGTCACCGGCCGCCTCGATCAGCCGCGGGTCGAGCTTCTCCAGGCTGGCGTAGAGCGGCAGCACCATGAAGGGCAGGAAGTTGTACACCAGCCCCGCGATCACCGCCGGGGTGGTGGCCAGCAGCCGGCCGTCGGGCAGCGGCACGTGCAGCGCGTTGAGCACGGACACGACCGTGCCGTTGTCGGACAGGATGACCTTCCAGGCCAGGGTGCGGATCAGGAAGCTGGTGAAGAACGGCGCGATGACGCAGATCAGCAGCACGTTCTTCCAGCGCCCGGCCTTGAGCGCGATCGCGTACGCCAGCGGATAGCCCAGCAGCAGCGAGAACGCGGTGGTGAGCAGGGCGTACCAGATCGAGCGGCCGAACTGCGGCAGGTATTCGGCGATGGCGTCGGAGTAGTTGCCGAACGCCCAGGTCATCGCGTAGCCGGCCTCCAGCGACCCGCTCGGGTCGTAGAGGCTCGTGGCGAACAGCTGCACGCACGGGATCGCGAAGAAGAGGATCAGCCACAGGCCGCCGGGGAGCAGCAGGAGGTACGGCAGCCACTTCTTTTTCGGTTTCTCCAGCTTGACCGGGGTCGCGGGCCCCGCCCCCGCCCCGACATGCCCCAAGGCACTCATGCCGCGACTTCCTCGGGATCCGCGACCGGTGCGTGTGTCTCGCCGGCCGGGCGGGGCAGCAGGAACGCGTGGTCGGGGCGCCAGTGGACGGTGACCTCGCTGGCCACCGCGAGGGGCGCGGCGATGCCGGAGTTGGGCACGAAGACCGTCAGCTCGTCGCCCCACGGGGCCCGGACCAGGTACTGCGTGCTGACTCCCATGTAGGAGGAGTCGGTGACGAGCCCGGTGACGCTGTGGTGGCCCGCCGGCACCTCGCCGCTGCTCAGGTGCATCTTCTCCGGCCGCACGCCGAGCCACACGGTCCCCTCGGCGGCGCGAGCGCGCGCAACGGGCACGGTGTAGCGGCCGCCGTAGGCCGCGACGAGCACGTCGTCGCCGGAGCGCCCGGTCACGTCGGCGGCGAGCAGGTTGGACTGGCCGAGGAAGTTGGCCACGAAGGCGGTGCCCGGGAAGTCGTACATCTCCACCGGCGCGCCGAGCTGCTCGATGCGCCCGGCGTTCATCACCGCGACCGTGTCGGCCATCGTCATGGCCTCCTCCTGGTCGTGGGTGACGTGCACGAACGTGATGCCGACCTCGGTCTGGATGCGCTTGAGCTCGACCTGCATCTGCCGGCGCAGCTTGAGGTCGAGGGCGCCGAGCGGCTCGTCGAGCAGCAGCACCTGCGGCCGATTGATCAGCGCCCGGGCCAGCGCCACCCGCTGCTGCTGGCCGCCGGAGAGCTGGGCCGGCCGGCGCTTGCCGAAGCCGTCGAGGTCGACCAGGTGGAGCATCTGCTCCACCTGGTCGGCGTACTTGCGGATGCCGCGCCGGCGCAGGCCGAACGCGACGTTGTCCTCGATGTTGAGGTGCGGGAAGAGCGCGTAGCTCTGAAACACCGTGTTGACCGGGCGCTTGTACGGTCGCAGCCGTGTGACGTCCTGGTCACCGAGCAGCACCCGGCCTTCCGTCGGCTCCTCGAGGCCGGCGATCATCCGCAGGGTGGTCGTCTTGCCGCACCCGGAGGCGCCCAGCAGGGCGAAGAACGACCCCCGGGGCACCGTGAGGGTCAGGTCGTCGACCGCGGTGAAGGTCCCGAACCGCTTGGTCACGGCGGAGAGCTGGAGGTCGGCGCCGCTGGCGCCGCTGGGCTGCTCGGTCATCCATCACGCTCCGGAGACGGCTTCGAACTTGGCGGCGTACTTCTTGTCCTCTTCCTCCGTCAACGCCCGGAACGCGTGCGACTTCGCCAGCGTCGCGGAGTCCGGGAAGATCAGCGGGTTGGTCGCCAGGTCCGGGTCGATCTTCGTCATCGCGTCCTGAGCGCCCTGGACCGGGCAGATGTAGTTGACCGACGCGGCCACCTGGGCGGCGACCGCGGGGTCGTAGTAGTAGTCGATGAGCTGCTCGGCGTTGGCCTTGTGGGTCGCCGGGGCCGGGATCAGCATGTTGTCGGACCAGAGAATGAGGCCCTCTTCCGGCGTGACGAACCTGACCTGCGAGCCCTCCTCGGCGGCGAGCTGGATGACGTCGCCGGACCACGCGATGCACGCCGCGAGGTCGCCCTTGGCGAGGTCCTCCTTGTAGTCGTTGCCGGTGAACTTGCGGATCTGGCCCGAGTCGACGGCCTTCTTGAGCTTCTCGATCGCCGCGTCGAACTCGGCGTCGGTGACGTTGGCCGGGTCCTTGCCCATCGACAGCAGCACCAGGCCGACGGTGTCGCGCATCTCGGAGAGCACCGCGATCTTGCCCTTGAGATCGCTGCGGGTCAGCAGCTCGTCGATCGTGCGGACCTCCTTGGCGACCTTGCCGTTGTACGCGATGCCGGTGAGGCCGGACTGCCACGGGGCGGCGTGGGTCATGTCCTTGTCCCAGGGCCGGTTGCGCAGGGTGGCGAGGACGTTCTTGGTGAAGTTCGGGATCTTGGTGTTGTCGAAGGGCTGCACCCAGCCCAGGCCGACGACCCGCGAGGCCATCCAGTCCGTCATGACCATGAGGTCGCGGTCGATCGACTGGCAGGCCTGCAGCTGGTTGCGCACCTTGCCGAAGAACTCGTTGTTGTCGTTGATGTCCTCGGTGTAGGTGACCGCGATGCCGGTCTTGGTGGTGAACGCGTCCAGCGTCGGGCGCTTCTTGTCGTCGTTGGCATCGACGTCGATGTACAGCGGCCAGTTCGAGAAGTTGAGCTTCTTCTCCGTGGCGGACGTGTCGGTGCCGACGCAGGCGGCCTTCTCCGACTCCGTCTTCTTCGCGGGCTTCGTGCCGCACGCCGCGAGCGCGCCGCCGGACGCGACCAGGCCGCCACCGGCCAGCAGGCCGCGCATCAGGGTCCGGCGCGACAGGCCGGTGGCGTTGAGAACCGCCTGCGCTTCTGAAGAGAGCGGCGGGCGAGAGGGGTTTCGCACGGGGGCTCCTACGGATCTCGATGTCGGCGCACACTACTGGGGGGTGGTGACCGACGACTGATCCTGACACGCGGTGCCATCCCTCACAAGGGATTCCGTTGTCACGATCAAGCCGCACAACGAAAAGCGCTATGAAATCAAGAAGGAGTCACGCCCGTCATCTCGCCGAAACCGGGATGGCCAGTCTGCAACGGGTTCGTGATCGATGGCAACCCTAACGAATCCGCAGATCCTCCGTTTCCCAGCCATGGAATTAGTTGCCAAAGGTCGGCCTCTGAGTAAGAATCCACACGTGACCGAGCCCGTCCTCGACGACGTCAACAAGCGCATCATCGAGCAGCTTCAGCGCGATGGACGCATGTCCTACGCCGCCCTCGCCAAGGTCGTCGGTCTCTCGGAGGCGGCCGTCCGCCAGCGCGTGCAGCGCCTGCTGGACACCGGCGTCATGCAGATCGTGGCCGTCACCGATCCCCTCACGCTCGGCTTCGCCCGCCAGGTGATGATCGGGGTAAAGGTTGAAGGGGACCTCCGGCCGGTCGCCAAGGCACTCGCCGCGGTCCCGGAGATCGACTACGTGGTGATCTGCGCCGGCGGGTACGACCTGCTCGTCGAGCTGGTCTGCACCGACGACGAGCACCTCCTCGACCTGATCAACGACACGGTGCGGAGCATCCCCGGCGTGACCGCGACGGAGACCTTCGTCTACCTCAAGCTCGCCAAGCAGACCTACGCGTGGGGGACCCGATGACCATCGACCAGCAACCCGACGCCGCCGCCCTGGACTCCGCGGCGCGCGAGCACCTGTGGATGCACTTCACGCGCCTGTCGGCGTACGCGCAGAACCCAGTGCCCGTCATCGTGCGTGGCGACGGCGCGTACATCTACGACAGCAACGGCCGCCGCTACCTCGACGGCCTCTCCGGCCTCTTCGTCGTGCAGACCGGCCACGGCCGGCAGGAACTCGCCGACGCCGCCGCCAAGCAGGCGGGCGAGCTCGCCTACTTCCCCCTGTGGTCCTACGCCCACCCGAAGGCGATCGAGCTGGCCGAGCGCCTGTCGTCGATCACGCCGGGCGACCTCAACCGGGTCTTCTTCACCACCGGCGGCTCCGAGGCCGTCGAGAGCGCGTGGAAGCTGGCCCGCTCGTACTTCAAGCGCACCGGCAAGCCGCTCAAGACCAAGGTGCTGTCCCGCTCGATCGCCTACCACGGCACGTCGATGGGCGCCCTGTCGATCACCGGCATCCCGGCACTCAAGCAGGACTTCGAGCCGCTGGTGCCGGGCGCGTTCCGGGTGCCCAACACCAACTACTACCGCCGGCCGGACGAGTCGATGACGCCGGAGCAGTTCGGCGTCTGGGCCGCGGACCGCATCGCCGAGGCGATCGAGTTCGAGGGCCCCGACACCGTCGCCGCGGTCTACCTGGAGCCGGTGCAGAACGCCGGCGGCTGCTTCCCGCCACCGCCCGGCTACTTCGAGCGGGTCCGCGCCATCTGCGACCGGTACGACGTCCTGCTCGTCTCCGACGAGGTGATCTGCGCGTTCGGGCGGCTCGGGGAGTACTTCGGCGCCACGAAGTACGGCTTCCAGCCCGACATCATCACCTGCGCCAAGGGCCTGACCAGTGGCTACGTCCCCCTGGGGGCGATGCTCGCTTCGGACCGGCTGGCCGAGCCGTTCATGGACGGCAGGAGCTGGTTCGCCCACGGCATCACCTACGGCGGCCACCCGGTCGGCTCCGCGGTGGCGCTGGCCAACCTGGACATCTTCGAGCGCGAGGGCCTCAACGAGCACGTGCGCACGAACTCGCCGCTCTTCCGCTCGTACCTCGAGCGCCTCTACGACCTGCCGATCGTCGGCGACGTCCGGGGCGACGGCTACTTCTTCGGCATCGAGCTGGTCAAGGACAAGGCGACGAAGGAAACGTTCAACGAGGCCGAGTCCGAGGCGCTGCTGCGCGGGTTCCTGTCCAAGGCGCTCTTCGACGCGGGGCTGTACTGCCGCGCGGACGACCGCGGCGACCCGGTGATCCAGCTGGCGCCGCCGCTGATCTGCGACGAGTCCCAGTTCGCCGAGATGGAGCAGATCCTGCGCGCGGTGCTCACCGAGGCATGGGCGCGCCTGTAGAGCGCACGCGGATCCGCCGCCTGCCGGACAAGGCGGTCCGCGAGCGCGACGCGCTGCACGCCGTGCTCGACGCGGGGATGCTCGCCCACGTGGCGTTCGTCCACGATGGACAGCCGTACGCCGTCCCGGTGGCGTACGGCCGCGACGGCGACTCGGTGCTCTTGCACGGCTCGACCGGCAGCCGGCTGTTCCGCCTGCTGGCCGGCGGCGCACCCTGCTGCTTCTCGGTCACCCTGCTGGACGGGCTGATCCTGGCGCGCAGCGCGTTCGAGGCCTCGATGCGGTACCGCTCGGCGATGGTCCTCGGCACCTGCGGCGTCGTCTCCGATCAGGTACCCGCACTGCGGCTCATCAGCGAGCACCTGGTGCCCGGGCGGTGGGACGTCATCCGGCCGCCGTCGAGCAAGGAGCTGGCGGCGACGCTGGTGCTGCGGCTGCCGCTGGCCGAGTGGTCGCTGAAGGTCAGCGACGGCTGGCCCGAGACCGGACCCGAGGATGAGGGCTGGTCCCCGCCCGTCGGGGTGATCCCGATCCGGACGGTGCTCGACGACTTCGTCGCCGGGGAGGCATGATGTCATTCTGGATGTCGGTGCTGCCCGCGGCGGAGCCCCGCCCGCCGCTACCCGGGCCCCGCGACGCCGACGTGTGCATCGTGGGAGCCGGATACACGGGGCTGTGGACGGCCTACTACCTCGCCCGGGCCGAGCCCTCGCTGCGGATCGTCGTGCTGGAGGCGCAGACCGCGGGATTCGGGGCCAGCGGGCGCAACGGCGGCTGGTGCTCGGCGCTGTTTCCCAAGTCCGTGGCCGCGCTCGAGCGCGCCTACGGACGGGGACCCGCCCTGGCGCTCAACGCCGCCATGGAGTCCACTGTGGACGAGGTGGGCCGGGTGGCGGCCGCCGAGGGGATCGACTGCGACTTCGCCAAGGGCGGCACGGTCGTGCTGGCCCGCTCCGAGGTGCAGCTCGCGCGGGCCCGGCACGAGGCCGACGAGGCGGCCGGCTACGGGATCGACCTGCGACTGCTCAGCGCGGCGGAGGCGGCCGCCCGGGTCGGGGCCGGCGGGGTGCTCGGCGGGACCTACACGCCGCACTGCGCCGCCATCCAGCCGGCCAAGCTGGTTCGCGGCCTGGCCGGCGCCTGTGAGCGGCTCGGCGTGCGCATCTTCGAGCACTCCCCCGTCACCCGGCTCTCCGCCGGGCTGGCGGTGACGCCGCACGGGACCGTCCGCGCACCGATCGTGGTGCGGGCCACCGAGGGGTTCACGCCGCGGCTGCCCGGGCTCCGGCGGGCCATCGCGCCGGTGTACTCGCTGATGGTGGCCACCACGCCGCTGCCGGCCGCGTTCTGGGACTCCGCCGGGCTGGCCGGCCGCGAGACGTTCTCCGACCATCGGCATCTCATCATCTACGGGCAGCGGACCGCGGACGATCGGCTGGCCTTCGGCGGCCGCGGGGCGCCCTACCACTTCGGCTCGGCCGTCTCGCCCGCCTTCGACCTGGAGCCGCGGGTCTTCGCCGAGCTCCGGCGGGTCCTGGGCGAGCTGTTCCCGGCCCTGGCAGACGTGCCCGTCGAGCACTGCTGGGGCGGGCCGCTCGGCATCGCGCGGGACTGGATGGCCTCGGTCGGGCTCGACTCCGCCACCGGGCTGGGGTGGGCCGGGGGCTATGTCGGCGACGGGGTCGGCACGTCGAACCTGGCCGGGCGGACGCTCGCCGACCTGATCCTGAGGGCCGACACCGAGCTGGTGCGGCTGCCCTGGGTGGGGCACCGCTCGCCGCGGTGGGAGCCGGAGCCGCTGCGGTGGCTGGGCATGAACGCCAGCCTGCGCATCATGACGTCGGCCGATGCCGCCGAGTCCCGGACCGGCCGGCCGTCGCGCCGCGCGGCCCTGATGTCCAGGATCGTCGGCGCCTAGGCCGGGTCAGTTCTCGAGCTCGTCCGGGGAGACGCCCAGCAGGTTGGCGACCTGCTCGATGATCACGTCGTGGACCAGGTCGGCCAGGTCGTCGTGGTCCGCGGCGCGGAACTCCAGCGGCCGCCGATACAGCACGATCCGCGGCGGCACGCCGTGGCGCCCCGGGCGGCCGGGAAGCAGCCGGGCCAGCGGCACCTCGCCGTCCTCGAGCACGTCGGAGTCGTAGACGTTGAGGTCCGGCGGCACGTCCTCGACCGCGAACTCCACCCCGGCGAGCTCCTGCGAGAAGCGCTGCTCCAGCTGCTCGACGGAGTCCAGGACGAGATCGTCGAACATCTCGGCGCGGGTGCGGGACATCGGCAGCGACGCGGGGACCAGCCGGCCCCGCAGACCCCGGCCATGCCGATCGCGACCGCGCCGTCCCGGTCCACTACGTCGTCGGTCTGGGCTCGCCACCATGTCAGCGTAGCGCCAGCCAACCCTATCGCCCGCGCGAGCGTGTCGCCGTGGTCACCCCGGCGTGTCGCGGGCCTTCCGAGACGACGTGAGGGCCTCGGAGAGATACCGTTCGGCCGTGAGGACCCCACGTCGATGCTCGCGCAACGGTTGCCCCCGATCTCCCGTTGCGACGTTGACGTACGTTTATGCCGAATCGACCGCAGTTGTCGGTCCGCTGGCCGCGTTCGCCGAGCCGCACTCCTACGACCTCTGCGAGTCGCACGCCCGCGGGCTGACCGCCCCGCGGGGTTGGGATCTCGTACGCCACGAGGGCGAGTACGGCCCGCCGCCGCCCACCAACGACGACCTCGTCGCGCTCGCCGAGGCCGTCCGCGAGGCCGCCCGCCCCGCGCCGCAACGCCAGGAACCCGACCAGCAGCACCCCCTCGGCCGGCGCGGCCACCTTCGCGTCATTCCCCCTGACGCATAACAATTCAATTCACGAAAAGGGCGCCGGTCCCATTTCGGAAACCGGCGCCCTTATTCGAGAAATCCGATCTGCTAAGCAGCCCGTCGCTTGAGCTTGCGGCGCTCGCGCTCCGAGAGCCCGCCCCAGATTCCGAAGCGCTCGTCGTGCCCCAGGGCGTACTCCAGGCAGTCCGCCCGCACCTCGCAGCGCGAGCAGATGCGCTTGGCCTCGCGCGTCGACCCGCCCTTCTCCGGGAAGAAAGCCTCGGGATCGGTCTGCGAACACAAAGCGCGCTCTTGCCACTCCGGAGCGTTACCCAGCAGGTCGGCCACGACTGGTCGGCCGTCCATCAGCGTGCCTCCTTCTTGCGCACCGGCGTCAATGCCGGCGCAACCCCCCACGCGGAAGGCGCATGTCCTACAAGGTGCTGTACCTCGGCGCGGTGTTCCTTATGTCCGCTTGGTGGCGTCTTGCAACCCCACCCGGCGAACATCCCCCGTGAAATTACACGCGTGTAATGCGTGCGTCGTCAAGCCGAACCTGCTAAATAGGCCCGCTCGGGCGATCGCTCGCACCCCGTGCCGTACCCATACCGACGAAGTCCGGCCGGAGGTAACGGGCGACACGCCGGACGCGCCGGAAGAGTCTCGGCAAGTTTGCTCAACCCGCCGTTGACGTGGCCGAACAGCGCCGATGTGCGGCAAGAGCTGAGATCCGACCCCACGGCCCGCTCATGATCAGCCGTCTGCTCCTGGGCGTCGCCGTCTCCGTGATCATGTTCACCGTCGGCGTCGCCGGCCTGGGCTGGAAACCCTACGTCGTGATGTCCGATTCCATGGCGCCCTCGATGCACGCGGGCGACCTCATCCTCGTCGATCCCAACGCGCGATCGGTCGCCTTGTACGAGATTGTCACGTACACGGACGACCGCGGCCCGATCACCCACCGCGTCGTGTCGCAGGCGGCGGACGGCGCGCTGACGGTGAAGGGCGACGCGAACGCGCAGCCGGACCCGGCCGCGGTGGATCGCGAGCACGTCGTGGGCCCGGTGCGCCTGATCCTGCCCCACCTGGGCTGGCCGGTCATGCAGGTGCGCACGCATCCGGTGAAGATCGCCGGCGGGGCGCTGCTGCTGGCGCTGCTCCTCCCCGGCCGGCGCCTGCTGGGCCTGCTGGTCGTGGGCGGGCTGGTCGCGGTGGTGGCGATGGTCCCGACGACCGGCGCCACGCTGATCTCGACGGTGACGGCGATGCGACCCTGATCAGGCCTCGGCGGTCACGCGGCCGTAGACCGTCGTGCGGCGGCGGACCGGACGGCCGGCCGCGTGACCGATCGCCTCCAACTCCTCCCGCGTGCGGGCCGAGCCGTGCTCCGAGCCGGCCATCCGCGAGATCGTCTCCTCCATCAGGGTGCCGCCGATGTCGTTGGCGCCGCCGCGGAGCATCGCGACCGTGCCCTCGTCGCCGAGCTTCACCCACGAGCACTGGATGTTGGGGATCCGGCCGTGCAGGAGCACCCGGGCCATGGCGTGCACGGCGCGGTTGTCGCGCCACGTCGGGCCCGGGCGCGCAATGCCGGCGAGGTAGATCGGGGCGCTGTGGTGCACGAACGGCAGGGCCACGAACTCGGTGAAGCCGCCCGTCCGGTCCTGGATGCCGGCGAGGACCCGGAAGTGGCCGAGCCAGTGGCCGGGGTGGTCGACGTGGCCGTACATCATCGTGGAGCTGGACCGGATGCCCAGCTCGTGGGCCGTGGTCACCACCTCGACCCAGGCCGAGGTCGGCAGCTTGCCCTTGGTGAGGACCCAGCGGACCTCGTCGTCGAGGATCTCGGCCGCGGTGCCCGGGATCGTGTCCAGGCCCGCCTCCTTGAGCTGGGCCAGCCAGTCGCGGATCGACACGCCCGCCTTGGCCGCGGCCGTCACCACCTCCATGGGGCTGAAGGCGTGCACGTGCATGCCGGGGACCCGGGTCTTGACCGCGCGGACGAGCTCGGCGTAGGCGCCGACCGGGAGCTTCGGGTCGATGCCGCCCTGCATGCAGACCTCGGTGGCGCCCGCGTTCCAGGCCTCCTCGGCGCGGTCGGCGACCTGCTCGTAGGAGAGCCGGTACGCGTCCGCGTCGCGCTCGCGCTGGGCGAAGGCGCAGAAGCGGCAGCCCACGTAGCAGACGTTCGAGAAGTTGATGTTGCGGTTCACGACGTAGGTGATGTCGTCGCCGACCGCGTCGCGGCGCAGGTCGTCGGCGATGCCCACCAGCTGCTCCAGGCCCGGGCCGTCCACATTGAACAGCGCCAGGGCCGCGGACTCGTTCTCCTCGAGCAGCAGGGCCCCGGGGTCGTTCGCGGCCAGGTCGAGTCCACTGTGGATGTCACGGTCGAGGCGCTCGGGCGCCGGCCGCGGCACGCGGGTCGCGACCTCGCTCCAGTCGCCGTACACCGTGTCGAAGTCGCCCCGGCGGTCGGCGCTGCGGCCCTCGGAGTCGATCGCGGCGTGCAGGTCGGTGCGGCCGCTGTCCTCGTGCCCGCCGTCCGGCTCCTGCCACGGCCGGCCCGCGAGCATCGCGCTCTCGTCGGCCAGCCCGGTGTCGCGCTCCATCAGGGCCTCGACGTGCGCGGTCAGGCGGGCGTCGAGCCAGGGCACACCGCGGCGGGCGTACTCCGGGTAGATCGTCAGGCGCTCGCGCAGTACGAATCCCGCGGCTTTTGTCCGTTCCGCCAGCTCGTCGAGGGCCGGCCAGGGGCGCTCGGGGTTGACGTGGTCCGGCGTCACCGGGGACACACCGCCCCAGTCGTCGATGCCGGCCCGGATGAGCAGCGAATACTCCTCGTCGATGAGGTTCGGCGGCGCCTGGATGCGCGCCTTGGGCCCCAGGACCAGCCGGGCCACGGCGATCGTCGCGGCCAGGTCCCGCAGCTCGGCGTCGGGCATGCCGCGCATCGCCGTGTCCGGCTTGGCGCGGAAGTTCTGGACGATGACTTCCTGGATGTGGCCGTACTCCCGCATCGGCCGGCGGATCGCGAACAGCGACTCGGCGCGCTCGCCGAGCGTCTCGCCGATGCCGATGAGGATGCCGGTGGTGAACGGGACGCCGACCCGGCCGGCGTCGTCGAGGACCCGCAGGCGGACCGCCGGTTCCTTGTCCGGCGAGCCGAAGTGCGGGCCGCCCGGCTCCGACCACAGGCGGGTGGCGGTGGTCTCCAGCATCATGCCCATGCTCGGCGCGACCGGCTTGAGCCGCTGCAGCTCCGCCCACGACAGCACGCCGGGGTTGAGGTGCGGCAGCAGGCCGGTCTCCTCCAGCACCGCGATGGCGCACGCGCGCAGGTAGGCCAGCGTCGAGTCGTAGCCGCGCTCGTCCAGCCAGCGCCGAGCCTGGGGCCAGCGCTCCTCGGGGCGGTCGCCGAGGGTGAACAGCGCCTCCTTGCAGCCCTGCCGCGCCCCCTCGCGGGCGATCGCGAGGACCTCGTCGATCTCGAGGTACTCGCTCGGCAGGCGGTGCGGCACCGTCGCGAACGTGCAATAGTGGCAGCGGTCCCGGCACAGCCGGGTCAGCGGGATGAAGACCTTCTTGGAGAATGTGATGACGCCCGGGCGGCCCGCGTCGGCCAGGCCCGCGTCGCGCACCGCGCCGGCGACCGCGAGCAGGTCGTCCAGGGCCGCGCCGCGGGCGGTCAGCAGGACGGCAGCCTCGGTCGCGTCGAGGGTCCGGCCGTCGGCCGCCCGTCGAAGCGCGCGGCGCATGGCGTTGTCTTCGGTACCTCTGCCTTCAGACGTCACGTCTTGCAGCGTAGGCCGCCGCGAGTCGGATTCACGCGCGCCCGGCGTGTGACGTATTCCCCGCGGCGTCGCGCCGCGGGGAATACGAGCCTCGCTCATTTACTTTGGCGGGATCGCCTGCGTGCGCTGGGTCTCCTCGCCGTCGTCGTTGGGCTTGCGCGGCTGCAGCACCGAGGTGGCGTCCGGGTCGGCCGGGCTGAGCCCGGCGGTGGCCTCCTCCGGCTGGGCCGGGCTGAGCACGGCGGTGCCCTCCTCGTCCGGCTGGGTGGTGTGCGCCGGGGTGAGGACCGCGGTCCCCTCCTCCTCGGGCCGCGCGGGCGACAGGCCGGCCTGGCCCTCGGGCTGCGCGGGCGAGAGGCCGGCGGTGGCGTCCTGCGTGGTCTGCGGTGCGGCCGGGTGCGTGCCGGAGCCGCCCGGCCAGCCCGCCGAGGCGAAGCCGCCGGGGGCGTGGACGACGCGCCCGAGTCGGCCGGGGACGCCGAGACCGGCTCGTCGGCGACCGGCGTCGGGGCGGGCGCGGTGTACACCGCGAACGGCGAGCTCAGCGGCGGGGCCGACGCGGGCGCCGCATCGGCCGCGGGCGCGGGCGCGGCCGGCGGGGTGGCCGGGGCGCCGTAGCTCGGGGCCGCGGAGGCCGGGGCGGTGTATCCGGGCGCCGCGTAGCCCGGCACGGCGTAGCCGCCCGAGGTGGGCGCGGCGGCCGGGACCGCCGACGTGGGCGCGCCCGTGGTCGGGGTGACGGCCGGGACCGCCGACGTGGGGGTGGCGTAGCCGGGCGTCGCGGGCTGCGCCTGGGCGGGCTGCTGGTAGGCCTGGGCGGCGACCGCCGGGTTGGCGCCGGTGGCCGGCTGCTGCCAGCCCCCGGTGGCGGGCTGCTGCTGGACGTAACCCGCCGGGTAGGCCTGCTGCTGCGCGGCGGGCTGGGCGGCCGGCTGGGCGCCGGTGACGTAGCCGGTCTGCTGCGCGGCGGGCTGGGCACCGGTGACGTAGCCGGTCTGCTGCGCGTACTGCTGCTGCGGGTAGGCGTAGCCCTGCGGGTACTGGTACGCGGGCTGGCCGTAGACCGGCGCGACCGGCTTCGGGACCGAGTAGCCGCCCAGGAACACGCGGGCGGTCAGGAACAGGCCGAGCCCGATGAGGCCGAGGCCGGCGAGGTGCTCGAGGAAGCCCGAGAACGCGTAGCCGATCGGGCCCTCGTTCTGGATGTCGCCGATGAGGCCGGCGAGCAGCAGCACGAGGCCGAGGACGGCCGCCACCGCATACTCCACCAGGGCGCCGATGACGACGGTCTTGGCCCGCGGGGTCACCGGGTCGACGAGCGCGACCAGCGCGACGGCGAGGATCGGCAGCAGGATCACCTGGAAGCCGATCACGTTGCCGAACGAGGTCGCCGCCATCGCCAGGAACGAGTTGAACACGCCGGTGAGCATCTGCACGACGCCGGCGAGCAGGATGAGCGCGACCGCGCCGAGCATGGCGACCGCGGCGAGTTCGCGATACGGCTCCAGCAGGCCGCGGACCTTCTTCGCGTCCGGGGGTGTCACGGGTGCGGCCGGGACCGCTGGGACGGCCTGGTGGTGCTGCTGCGCGGGGTTCGCGACGGGAACGGCCTGCGTCGCCGGGGTCTGATACTGGGCCGCGGACGGGGGCGCGAACGCCCCGGTGGGGGTCGGATCGGGTGGCTGGGTGCTCACTGGCTCTCCCGAAGTGAAACGGTCCGTGCAACAGGTCGCCAGCAGCCTAGCTCCATGCGACGATTCGCGCGTGGCTGGCGACCCCGAACAGCTCCGCAACAGCGGTGGGGCAGGATTGAGCCCATGCGGATCGTGGTTCTGGCTGGTGGGATCGGTGGCGCGCGGTTCCTGCTCGGGGTGCGCGCGGTGGCCCGGGAGACGGGCGCGGAGGTCACCGCGGTGGTCAACGTCGGCGACGACGTGACCCTGCACGGGCTGCGCATCTGCCCGGACCTCGACAGCGTGATGTACACGCTCGGCGGCGGCGCCGACCCGCAGCGGGGCTGGGGCCGGGTCGGCGAGAGCTGGACGGTCAAGGAGGAGCTGGCCGCGTACGGCGCGGAGCCCACCTGGTTCGGCCTCGGCGACAAGGACATCGCCACCCACCTCGTGCGCACCCGGATGCTGGAGGCCGGCTACCCGCTCTCGGCGGTGACGGAGGCGCTGTGCGACCGCTGGCAGCCCGGCATCCGCATGCTGCCGGCCAGCGACGACCGCGTGGAGACGCACGCGGTGGTCGAGCTCGAGGGCGCGGCGCGGGCCATTCACTTCCAGGAGTGGTGGATTCGGTACCGCGCCGAGATCCCGACCCAACGGTTCGTCTTCGTCGGGGCGGAGACCGCGAAGCCGGCCGCCGGGGTGCTGGACGCGCTCGGGGCGGCGGATGTCGTACTCGTGGGGCCCAGCAATCCCGTGGTCTCCATCGCCCCGATCCTCGCCGTGCCCGCCCTGCGTGACGCCGTGGCCACGGGCCGGGCGCCCGTCGTGGGCTTCTCCCCGATCATCGGCAGCGCACCGGTGCGCGGCATGGCCGACAAGTGCCTGGCCGTCATGGGCGTCGAGTGCAGCCCGGCCGGCGTCGGCGGCCTGCTCGGCGCCCGGTCCGGCGGCGGGGTGCTCGACGCCTGGCTGGTGGACGAGTCCGACGCCGGCGTCGAGGTGCCCGGCCTGACCGTCCGCGCGGTGCCGCTGTGGATGACCGACGAGGCCGCGACCGCCGCCATGGTCCGCGCCGCGCTGTCCACGGTCGGTGTGGCATGATCCCGTCCCTGGAGATCCACCCGGTCGTCGGCATCGGCGACGTCAAGCCCGGCGACGACCTCGCCGCGCTCATCACCGCCGCGGCCCCGTGGCTCGCCGACGGCGACGTGCTCGTGGTGACCAGCAAGATCGTGAGCAAGGCCGAGGGGCAGCTCGTCGGGATCCCGCTCGACGAGCCGGCCCGGGAGGCCGCCCGCGAGGCTGCCCTGCGCGCCGAGACCGCCCGCGTGGTCGCCCGCCGGGGCGCGACCCGGATCGTGCAGACCCACCACGGCTTCGTCCTCGCCGCGGCCGGCATCGACCAGTCCAACGTCGACCGCTCCCACCTGGTGCTGCTGCCCAAGGACCCGGACGCGTCGGCCCGCTGGCTGCGCGACGAGCTGCGCGAGCGCTTCCAGCTCGACGTCGCCGTGATCATCACCGACACGATGGGCCGCCCGTGGCGGCTGGGCCTGACCGACGTGGCGATCGGCGCGGCCGGCGTCGACGCGCTGGTGGACTACCGGGGCATCGAGGACGCGTACGGCAACGAGCTGAACCTCACCCAGACCGCCCAGATCGACGAGCTGGCGGCCGCCGCCGAACTGGTCAAGGGCAAGACGGCGCAGGTGCCGGTCGCCGTGGTCCGCGGCTTCGCGAGAAGCTTCCCGCCCGCCCACGGCCGCGGCGCCGCCGAACTCGTCCGCGGCGCCGACGCCGACCTGTTCTCCCTCGGCACCGCGGAGGCGACCGCCCGCGGCCTGCGCGCCGCCGCCGACCTGCCCGACGCCCCCGCCTTCGCCCCCGTCGACACCCCGGTCGAGCTCCCCCCGCTCCCGTTCCCGGTTACACACAGCGTGACGGTCCCGCCCGACACCGTGGCGGCCGTCGTCGTGTGGGCACCCGCCGGTGACCTCCGCGCCGCGGCCGAGGCGGGCCGCCGCGCCGAGCGACTGCGAGCCGTTCTCGCAGCTGACGGCCTCGCATCGACCTGGCTGGAGCTCGCCGACCCGGCGACCGTCGCGGGCGACCTGCCCGAGGGAGGCGTGCCCCTCGGCGTCCTCGCGATCGGGCGCGGTAGCCTGCGGTCACTATGAATACGCTGCACGAGGACGCACTGGCCGTACTGTCAGGATGGGCACCGCCCTCGGCGGAGGCCGAGGCGACCCGCCAGCGGTTCCTGGACTTCGTCCGCCCGGACCCCACCACTGTCTGGCGCGAGCACTCCGGCGGCCACGTGACCGCGAGCACCCTGGTCGTGGACGCCACGGCCGAGCGCGTGCTGCTCTGCCTGCACGGACGGATCAAGCGCTGGACCCAGCTGGGCGGCCACTGCGAGCCGGAGGACACCACGATCGCGGGCGCCGCCCTGCGCGAGGCGACCGAGGAGTCGGGCATCCTGGGCCTGCGCATCTGCGAGGCCCCGATCGGCCTGGACGTGCACCACGTGATTTGCTCGGGCGGGTCGTCGCTGCACTACGACGTACGATACGCGGCGATCGCCCCGCCCGGCGCGGTCGAGAAGGTCAGCGCGGAGTCGAGCGCGCTGGGCTGGTTCGCCCCGGACGCCCTGCCCGAGCCCTTGGCCGACGCGACCGACGTCCTGGTGGCGCCCGCCCTGGCCTGGGCCAAGCGCGCCTGACCGAAGCCGGCCGGCACCGACGACTCGACCAAAGCGGTACAAACCCGGATCGACGCGGCGCAGCGCCGGTAGGTCGAGCAGTCATGATCTTGAGCTGCCATCGGCTGCCGCCGCCATCCTTGGCGGATTTATGCCCTGTCAGGCGAAAAATCCGGATATGTCGTGGCGCGGCAGCGCCCGACATATCGCCCAAAGCCGCCACCGCACGGACGACGCGTTTACGCAACGGGCCCGGCCGCTGGAAACTCGGCCGGGCCCGTGCGGGGCGTGGTTACAGCAGCTCGATCGAGCCGCGCTCCTTCAGGGAGTCGACCAGCTTCTTCACGTCCTGGGCGCGAGCGCGCGGGCAGATCAGCAGCGCGTCCGGCGTGTCGACGATGATCAGGTCGTTCACACCGACCGCGGCGACCAGGCGGCCCGAGCGGGGCACCACGACCACGCGCTCCGCGTCCTGCATGAGGACCGTGGGCTTGGTCTGGGCGCCGGAGTCGCCGACGACCGCACCCAGCTCGACGACCACGTTGCCGGCGGTGTCGGTCTCCAGCAACTCGCCCAGCGTGTGGAAGTCGCCGACGTCGTTCCAGCCGAAGTTGCCGGGCACGGTACCGACGAGGCCGGCGCGGCCCGCGCCCTCCATGACGCCGAAGTCGACCGAGATCTTGGTCAGGCCGGGCCAGAGCTCGGCCAGGACCTCCTCGCGCTCGCGGGAGTCCCACGACTCGGCGATGCGGCGCAGGCCGTCGTGGAGGGCGGGCTGCTGGCGGGCGAGCTCGTCCAGGAAGACGTCGACGCGCCAGACGAACATGCCGGCGTTCCACAGGTACTCGCCGGAGTCGACGTAGCGCTGGGCGACGTCGAGGGCGGGCTTCTCGGCGAACTCGGCGACCTTGCACACGTCGCCGGTGCCGGTGGGCTCGCCGACATGGAGGTAGCCGTAGCCGGTCTCCGGGTGGGTCGGCGTGATGCCGATCGTCATGAGCAGGCCGTCCTCGGCGCCCTCGACGGCCCGCCGCAGCGTGCTCTGGAACGCCGGAACGTCACGAACGAGCTGGTCCGCGGCGAAGGCGCCCATGACGGCGTGCGGGTCGCGGCGGGCGATCACCGCCGCGGCGAGGCCGATCGCGGCGCAGGAGTCGCGCGGGGTCGGCTCGACGAGGATGTTGCCCTCCGGCAGACCCGGCAACTGCCGGGCGACGGCGGCCGCGTGCGCTACGCCAGTGACCACGAACGTGGACTCGGGCGTCGCCAGGCCTTCGAGCCGCCCATAGGTCGCCTGAAGCAGCGACAACGGGGTCCCGGTGAGGGCATGGAGAAACTTCGGATGACCGGCTCGCGACAGCGGCCAGAGCCGCGTGCCGCTGCCACCTGCAGGAATCACCGCGTAGAACACCGGCACATCATGCCCAGGAGAGGGCACCCTTCCACAACTCGGGGGTGCCAACACCATTACCGAAATCGCCTGATGGGGTTTCGGAAGGTGACACCCGGGGCTAATACCCGCGCGGGCTGGCCGCCCTGGCCCAGGCGGCGAGGTGGACCTCGGCGCTGGACTCCCAGGTGAACTCCTTGGCGCGCGCGGCGCCGGCCTTTGCCAAAGCGTTACGTCGCTCGGTGTCGTCGAGCAGTGCCGCCAAGTCACGGGCGATCTCGTCGGGGCCGGGGCCCGTATACGCCACCGCGTCGCCGCCGACCTCCGGCAGGGACAGCCGGGGCGTGGTGAGCACGGGGGCCCCGCAGGCCATGGCCTCGAGGATCGGCAGGCCGAAGCCCTCACCGAAGGACGGGTAGGCCGCGACGACGGCGCCGCCGAGGAAGCCGGGGAGGTCCGCGTAGCGCAGGTAGCCGGGGCGCAGCAGCCGCAGGTGGCTGGGCACCTCGGCGATGGCGCCGTCGATCTCGTCGTCGTGGCCCTGGCCGCCGGCCACGACCAGGGCGGGCGGGTCCTGCCGGTCACGGACGGCGGAGATCCAGCCGCGAATCAGGCTGGGCACGTTCTTGCGGGGCTCCTTGGCCCCGAGGAAGGCGATGTACTCCGTCGAGCCCAGCCCCAGCCGCGCCCGCACCCGCGCCTTCTCGTCGTCGGTGGGCGCGTGGAACGCCTGCGGGTCGACGCCGTGGTAGGCCACGTCGATGCGGGTCGGATCGGCGTCCAGCAGCCGGATCAGCTCGTCGCGGGTCGCCTTGCTCGGCACGATCACCCGGCTGGCGCGCCGCAGCGACGTCTTGATCGCCGAGCGGAAGAAGGTGCGGCGGGACTTGTCGTAGTGCTCGGGCTCGGTGAAGAACGTGGCGTCGTGGACGGTGACGGTCACCGGGCAGCCCGCACGCAACGGGCACGTGTAGAAGGGCGAGTGCAGCACCTGCGCGCCGACCTGCTGCGCGAGTATCGGCAGGCCGGTCTGCTCCCAGGCGAGCCGGGCGGGGCGGTGTGCCGCGGCGGCGGGGGCGGACATGATGCGCGCGTTGGGCAGGAGCCGTCCGTAACGCTCGGCGTCGGTGCGCTGACAGACGACGGCGAGGTCGGCGTCGAGCGCGCCGAGCGCGCCCAGCAGACCGTCGACGTAACGCCCCACCCCGCCTCGGTCGGCTGGGACACTCGTGGCGTCAACAAGCACGCGTGGCGGTCGGCCGGGGGTCACGTGGCACTCCCTGTGAACTCGATGCTGGACTCGGTGCGGCGTCTCGCGGCAAGCCTACGCCCGATCCGCCGGTGATCGATGTCCACGACGCGACTCGCGACGTGAGTTCCACCCAGGATTCAGCCTGATTCAACTCATGTGTCGACCGCGCAGTTCAATTTTTGCTCAATTCAGCGGCATCGGTACGTCTCCCAGCGCTCCGACCTCGTACTTGCCGACCCCTCGCACGTCGAATCGGCCGTCGTGCCACACGGCCAGGTCGGCCTTGCCGTCGCCGTCGTACTGCCCCGGCACCGGCGTGTCGCCCGGGTCCCCGAGCCGAACCGGGGCCTGGCCGCCGATCTGGAACTGCTGGGTCGCCGGGGACCAGGTGGCGGGGTCGAGCTTGCCGTCGCCGTCGTAGTCGGCCGGCACCGCGATCGCGCCGGGCTCGCCGAACTGCCACTCGCGGATCGCGCGGATCGCCCACAGGCCCGTCGACGGGCGCCAGATCGCGGGCTCGGCGCGGCCGTCGCCGGTGTAGTCACCGGGAACGGGCTGGTCACCGGGCTGCCCGAGTTGCAGTTCGCCGACGCCCTTGATGTACCAGACCCCGTTGCCGGGCCGGAACACCGCGAGGTCGGCCTTGCCGTCGCCGTCGTAGTCGGCCGGGGCCGGCACGTCCCCGGGCAGGCCCCACTGGACCACGGACCTGCCCTCGCCGGTGAGCAGCATCGTCCAGTTGCCGGTGGTCGGCGACCAGGTGGCCACGTCGGCCTTGCCGTCGCCGTTGTAGTCGGCCGGCACCGCGATCTCGTTCGGACCCGAAGTGAAGATGGGCTGGGCGATGCCCTGCAGCCGCACGGTGCCGTCGGCGGGCCGGTACGCCGCCATCAGGGCCCTTACCGTGCCGGGCTTGACCAGGTCGCCGAGCAGCTGCGCGGCGCGGTCGCGGATCTGCGGCAGCACATCCATCCCGCGGGCACCGGGGCACTCGGTCGGGTTGGTCTGGCGGTGCGGAAAGACGCGCGGGACGGTGACCGTGGTGCCGGCCGGGTAGCGCGAGGTCGAGCCGCCGCCGGTGAGCGCCACGGTACCGCGCGGATCGATGGCCTGGTTCAGTGAAAGTTTCCAGGCGGTGTACTGCGCGGCGGACTCCACGACCGCCGGCGGGACGGTCGTGGTGCGGTAGTCGCCGATCATCGCGATGCCCGCGGTACCGGTGTTGAAGCCGCCGGCCTGGGCGCCCACGACCGGGCGCGCGAGCCCGCCGGCGCGGCCCTCCCACAGCCGCCCGAACTTGTCGACGAGCACGTTGTAGCCGATGTCGCCCCAGCCGCGGCTGACCGTCTGGTACTGGTAGATCGAGCGCAGGATCTTGGGTACGTCGGCCTCGGTGTAGTCGTTGCCGGTCGCGGTGTGGTGCACGGCCACCGCCTTGACGTACGGCGCGTAGTCCGGCTTCCAGCCCATGAGCCGCTCGTTGGCGCCCCAGGCCCCGCGCCGGTTGATCGGCGGCATGAACGGGCGCAGCGCGACGGGCGCGTCCTCGACCGGCGGCGCGGCGCTCGGCGGCATGGCGTCGGCGGGCGAATCGCTCGGGTCGATGAGGTCGGCGGTGACGTCGTGCGGGGCGACCCCGGTACTGCTCACCGAGACCTGAACGCCGTCGCTCGGGCCGACCCAGACCAGCTCGGCCCCGCCGCGCTGGGCGGGTCCGCCGGTCGGCGACGCGCTCGGGCTCGGGGACTTTCCGGAGGCCTTGGGCCCCTCGACCGGGTCGCGGTCGGACTCGCCGGCGCCGACGGCCTGCCACCGGCCCCAGTCGCCGCCCGGGACGTGGCTGCGAATGGCGATACTGACCTCGCCGATGCCGGCGGTCTCGCGCCAGGTGACGCCGATAGCGCTGAACGGGGCCGTGGAGGCGCGGGTGGCGGTGAGCGTCCGGCTGCGGGTGGTCTTGCGGTACCCCTCCGCGAGCGGCACGTCCTGCAGCGTCCCGCCCTGCGCGCTCACCCCGCCCGACGGCCGGTCGAAGTCGCCGAGCACGACCCGGGTAACACGGGTCGGCACGCCCTCGCCGCCCGGCGCCTGGGCGGCCGGGTTGGCCCACTCGACCGGCGCGGTGAGGCTCTGCGAGGCGACGGGCGGCTCGGTCGGGCGGGCCGCGGCGCCGCCGCCGACCAGACCGGCCGCCAGCAGGATGAGCGGGCAGCCGGCGAGGGCGACCAGCCTGCTGCGCCGGTATCGTCGCGTTGCCCAGACACCCATCTCGCTTGCCCCATCTCGCTAGAAAACAGGTGAGATGCTATGGAAGGGATTAATTGGACATATGGGGAATACAGTTCCTTCACTCTTTGCGGCAATTGTCGGTAAAGACCCGTCACTTCCGTTCCTGACGTTCTACGACGACGCGACCGGGGAGCGAACGGAGTTGTCGGGCGCGACCCTGGCCAACTGGGTGTCGAAGACCGCCAACCTCCTGGTCGACGGGTGCGGGCTCGGCGTGGGCGACGTCGCGGCGGTACGGCTGCCCCCGCACTGGCAGACGGCGGCGATCCTGCTCGGCGCGTGGACGGCGGGGCTGTCGGTGTCCTTCGGCGAGCCGACCGCGGCCGGCGCGGACGTCGAGTTCGCCTCGCTGACGGCGGCCGAGACCGGCGCGCCGGGGCCGGTCGACCGTTACGTGCTCGGGCTCGCGCCGATGGGGCTGCCCATGCGCGGCGGGGTGCCGGCGGGCTGGGCCGACTACGTGGCCGAGGTACGCCGGCACGGCGACCACTTCCCGGGTCCGGTCGGTGGCGGCGGAACGGAGGAGCTCGTCGAGCGCGGGCGGGCGCTCGGCTACCCCGGCGGGCGGGTCCTCGTGGACACCGTCGCGCACCCCGACCCGGTCGAGTGGCTCGTCGCGCCGCTCGCCGCCGGGGCGAGCATCGTGCTCAGCGTGAACAGCGACCCCGCCAAGCTGGCCGGCCGGGCCGAGTCGGAGCAGGCGACCCCGATCTAACGGCGGATGTCGGCGAAGTACCGCAACGACTCCGGATTGGCCAGGGCACCCTTCGCGGCCGCCTGGTCGACGGGGGTGCCGGTCAGGATGCGCTTCACCGGCACCTCCAGCTTCTTGCCCGACAGCGTCCGCGGCACGGCCTCGACCTGGTACACCCGGTCGGGCACGTGCCGCGGGGACAGCGCGGTGCGCAGCTCCCGGGCGATGCGCGCGCGCAGGGCGTCGTCGAGCGTCGTGCCCGGGCTCAGGACGACGAACAGCAGCAGCTCACCGGCGCCGCCCTCGGGGTCCTCGAGGTGTACGACCACCGAGTCCACGATCCCGTCCAGCCCCTCGACGACCGAGTAGAACTCGCTCGTGCCCAGCCGCACACCGCCGCGGTTCAGGGTCGCGTCCGAGCGGCCGGTGATCACGCAGGCGCCGCGCTCGTCGATGGTGATCCAGTCGCCGTGGCGCCAGACGCCCGGATACGTACCGAAGTACGCATCGGCGTAGCGCGAGCCGTCCTCGTCGCCCCAGAAGCCGACCGGCATGCTCGGCATCGGTGCGGTGATGACCAGCTCGCCGAGCTCGCCGATGACCGGGGTGCCGTCCGCCGCGAACGCCTCGACCCGCGCGCCGAGCGCCCGGCAGGCGATCTCGCCGGCGCGGACCGGCAGGAGCGGCACGCCGCCGACGAAGGCGGTGCAGACGTCGGTGCCGCCCGAGGCCGAGGCGAGCAGGACGTTGTCGGAGACGGCGTCGTACACCCATTCGAAGCCCTCCGGCGGCAGCGGCGCGCCGGTCGAGCCGACCCCGCGCAGGGCGTCCAGCTTCGCGAAGTCCTTCGGCACCAAGCCGGCCTTGCGGCAGGAGAGCAGGAACGGGGCGGAGGTGCCGAAGTACGTCGCGCCGGTCTCCTGCGCCACGCGCCACAGCCAGCCGAGGTCCGGGTGCGCCGGGTTACCGTCGACCAGCACGATCGCGGCGCCCACGGCCGGGCCGGAGACGAGGTAGTTCCACATCATCCAGCCGGTGGTGGTGAACCAGAAGAACCGGTCGCCGGGGCCGAGGTCGTGGTGCAGGGCGAGCATCTTGAGGTGCTCGAGCAGGATGCCGCCGTGGCCGTGGACGATAGGCTTCGGGAGTCCGGTCGTGCCGGAGCTGTAGAGGACGTACAGCGGATGCTTGAACGGCACCGCGGCGAACTCCAGCGGCTCGTCCGTCGCCGCGGTCAGCCCGTCCCAGTCGCTCCCGCTCGCGTCCAGGTATCCGATGCGGACGACGTGCTCGAGGGACGGCAGGGCCTGGCGGATCGCCTCGACCTCGCCGGTGCGGTCGACGGGCTTGTCGCCGTAGCGGTACCCGTCGACGGCGACCAGGACCTTGGGCTCGATCTGCCGCCAGCGGTCCACCACCGAGCGGGTGCCGAACTCCGGGGCACAGCTGGAGAAGATGGCGCCGAGGCTGGCCGTGGCGAGCAGCAGGACCAGCGTCTCGGGGATGTTCGGGGCGTACGCGGCGACCCGGTCGCCCTCCCCCACTCCCAGCCGCCGCAACCCCGCCCGGGCGCGCCGGACCTGGTCACGCAGCTCCCGGGCCGTAAGGGTGATCGGGCCGCGGGTCTGCGAGACGGCGATGACGATCGGCTCGTCGTCCCCGACCCCGGGCATGCGCAGAACGTGCTCGGCGTAGTTGAGGCGCGCGCCCGGGAACCAGTCGGCGCCGGGCATGCGCGCGTCCGCCAGGCTTCCGGCCGGCGGCTCGTGGGCGATGACCTCGAAGTGGTCCCAGATCGCGCGCCAGAAGTCGGCGGGGTGGTCGACGGACCACTGCCAGAGCTCCTCGTAGCCGGCGAAGCTGCGGTGGTGCTCGGCCTCGACCCGGCGCTGGAACGCCCCGATCCTGGTGTGGTCGAGCACGTCCTTCGGGGGTTCCCACAGCACTTTCGCCATTAGACCATCTTGCGGCACGGCCGAACGATCGCTCAGTGTGGAGTCGCCCTATCTGACGCCCTGCCGGAGTGTGGTTCGCAACCACTGGTGGTTTGCCCGATATGTCGGGCTCGCCGCGACGCCGCCCCTCGAAGCGACCCGGCAGCGAGCACTCCGGCCCGCAAACTACCGCCGGACCGCACGGGCGGGTCGCGGTGGACCTGGGCGCCTTACACCTGCCGCCGACGCACAGGGCCACGTGGTCCTGGTCGATCCAGACCTCGAGCCAGCGGCTCTTATGGGTTTGATCTGTGCTTCTGGATGGCGTCCCGGCGAGCGAGACGGTGTTCGCGTCGGATTTCCGCCTCGCGGCGGCGGCCCTCGTTCTGCGGGGAGTCGGGCGCGACGGCGGCGACCGGGCGGGGCTTGCCCTCGGCGTCCACCGCGACGAAGACGAGGTACGCGGTGGCGACGACGAGCGGTTCCGACTCGCTGACCCGGTCCCAGCGCTCGCTCTCGAGGCGGACGCCGACCTCCATCGAGGTGGTCCCGGTCCAGTTGACCTGCGCGTACGCGTGGACGAGGTCGCCGACGCGCAGCGGTTCGAGGAACAAAATCTCGTCGATCGAGGCGGTCACGGCCGTGCCGCCACTGTGCCGTGCGGCGGCGGCGCCGGCCACGTCGTCGATGAACTTCATGATCACGCCGCCGTGGACCGTGCCGTACAGATTCACGTCGACCGCGGTCATGATCCGGCTCAGGGTAACCCGTGAGTAACTGGTGGGACGGGTGGGCGGTCGGCCGGTGTGCTCGGTCATGCCAAAGACGGTACGGTGCGACCCATGCGACACGTCGGAAGCCTGATCGCGGGGATGTTGATCGCCCCGATCGCCTGGCTGCTGATCGCGATCGGTCAGCAGAAATCCGCGGAAACCGTATCAAAATGGGTCGAGCGCGGCGCTTTCGACTCCGCCGACCTGATCGTGCCCGCGGCGTACCTGCTGGGCGCCGGCCTGCTCATCGGCCTGATCGCGACCCTGCGCATCTCCCCCGTCGGGCCGATCGTCGCCGGCCTTGCGCTGCTGGCCACGTACGTGAGCCTGTTCATCGACCCGCTGTCGGTGATGAACAGCCTGCCGCGCGACCTGAAGATCGCGAGCATCACGGTCGACCTGCGCCTGCCGATCGCCAACGGCACGACGGCCGTGCTGGGCCTGGCCCTGCTGGTGGCCGCGGCCAGCGTGAAGCGTTGGCGTTCGTGGCCCGTGACGGTCCCCCTGGATTCGACCCCGCTTCCGGCCCCCACCGACGTGCACGAGTACCCGCTGGGCCAGGGCCCGGGCACCGCCGCGCCGGTCGCGGCCCGCCCCGCCTTCGGGCCTCCGACCGCCGGCTCCCCGACGACCGCGTTCCAGGCCGGGTCGACCTCGGTACTGCCGGCGGCCGGGCTCCCAGCCAGCGACGAGACCCAGCCGGTGCCGCCGCTTTCGGCGTACGCGCCCGCGGTCTCGGCGCCCCCGCTCGTTTCCGGACCACCCGTGGCTTCCGCGCCGCCCGTTGTTTCCGGGCCGCCGGCCGGGTTCGGGCCTGCAGTCGTGTCGGGTCCGCCCGCCGGACCGCAGCCGGGCGTCGCAGTTTCCGGGCCGCCCGCCGGATTTGGGCCCGCAGTCGTGTCAGGTCCGCCCGCCGGACCACAGCCAGGCGCAGTTTCCGGACCGCCCGCCGGATTGGGGCCCGCAGTTGTGTCGGGTCTGCCTGCGGGGTCCCAGCCGGGCGTTGTTTCTGGGCCGCCGGCAGCAGGTGGGCCGGTTGCCGGACCGCCTGGGCCGTTTCCGCCGACGCCGCCGGGGGTGGCGCCGCGGGCCGTGCCGACCGGGCGGTTCGACCCGGCCGCGCCGGCGGTTGCCTCCGCTCCGCCCGCCTCATCGCCGTCGCCGGCCGCTCCTCCTTCACCGTCGGCGGCCGGCGCTGGGCCCGCTTGGTTGACGCCCGAGTCGGCCGCTCCTCAGCCGTCGGCGGGTGGCACGCCGTGGAGCGGTGCGCCCGCGGGCGCCCGTCCACCAGTTGCTTCGCCGGCCGAGGGGGCCATCGGGTACAGCCGGGGAGCGAGCCCGCCACCGCCCGCCGAGGGAGCGGTGGCCGCGCCAGGCTCCGCGCCGCCGGCTTCCGCGGCACCCACCGCCGGGCCGCCGTCCTCGGCACCGGCCGCCGCCGGGTTCCCGTCTTCCGCGCCGCCCGCGGGGACCTCGCCCGCCTCCACGCCACCGGCCGCCACCGCTTGGCCCGGCGCGACTCAGGCCTCCACACCACCAGCCTCTGCATCGCCTGTCGCCGCTTGGCCCGGTGGGGCCCAGCCCGCGACTCCGCCTACCTCCACGCCACCGGCCTCCGCACCGCCCGCCGCCGCCTGGCCCGGTGGGGCCCAGCCCGCGACTCCGCCTACCTCCACGCCACCGGCCTCCGCACCGCCCGCCACCACCTGGCCCGGCGCGGACCAGGCTTCCACGCCACCGGCCTCCACGCCACAGGCCTCCGCACCACCCGCCAGCGCTTGGCCCGGTGCGGCTCCGGCTTCCGCGCCGGCCGGGGCCGCCGGTTCCGTGCCGGGGGGTGCGCTGTCCTCGTCGCCGCCGCCGGCCGGGCTTGGGCCGTCTGGGTCCTGGCCCGTAGTGCCGGCGCCGGGTGGGAGTTCGGGGGCCGAAGAGGAGGCCACTCGGCCGCTGGGTGGCGAGACCGCGGGCGGGCTGCCGTCCCGGGCGGCTCGGGGGCCCGTGAGCGAGGAGCGGTCGATTCTCGACGGGCCCTCGTTCGACGGGTTCGTGGTGTCGTCCCGGCCCGGGCGGGAGGAGGAGACCGAGGCGTTCCATCCGGGCGCGCAGTCCCCGGCCTCGCCGCGGCCCCGGCACGCTGCCTTGGCCGGGGAACAGCCCATCGTTTCGACCGCGGACGACGACACCGCCGTGACGCGGAGCCGGTTCCAGCCGATGGCGCCTGCGGGTGAGGCCTCCGCCGTGCCGCCGGCCGCCGGGGACGAAGCGACGACCGTGCTGCGGGCGCCGTCCGGCGGTGCCGCCGAACCGGTCCGGCCGTTCGACTCGGCCGTCGGCCGGGACATCTCCTCGCCCGTCCGGCCGTTCGCGTCGGCCGAAGGCGGAGAGCCCTCCGCGACGGGCCGACCCTCGGGAGAGCCCTCCACCGCCGGCCGACCCCCAGGAGAATCCTCCATCGCCGGCCAGCCCTCAAGGGAGCCCTCCGCCGCCGACTGGCCCCCAGGAGAATCCTCCGCCGCCGACTGGCCCTCAGGAGAATCCTCCGCCGCCAGCCGGCCCTCGGGAGAATCCTCCATCGCCGGCCGGCCCTCAGGAGAGCCCTCCGCCGCCGACTGGCCCCCAGGAGAATTCTCCGTCGCCAACCGGCCCTCGGGAGAGCCGTCCGCGGCGGTTCGGCCGTTCGCGGATGGTGGGGACGGGGGCGGGGCCTCCGTGGTCGGGGACGAGGCGACCAACCGGTTGCGGGCGCAGACCGTGTCGGATAGCGAGGCGACCGTGAACTTCGGGTTCGGGGGCGGGACGCTCACGCCCGCGGAGGCGGCCGAGCGGCGGGCGGCCTTTGCCCGTGGTGAGGCCGAGCGGCGGGCGATCGCGCAGTCCGAGCTCGACCGGCTCGCGGCCGAGCGGGCGGCCCCGGGCGGAAATCCGCCGGGGACCGGGGCGCCGTCCGAGCTCGACCGGCTCGCCGTGGAACGGGCGACGCAGGACGGGAACCCGTCGGGAACGGACGTGCCGGGCGCTGGGGCGCAGGACGGGCCGGGCGGTGACGGGGCGCAGGACACGGATGCGACCAGGCGGATCGACGTTCAACCGCGGCGGGACAGTCCCTCGGCCTCGCCCTGGGCCGAGCCGCCTCGCGAGCGGAGCTGATCTCGCCCTGCGAACCCAATGCGCGGCGGAGCACACCCGCGCAGGACACCGCCCGGGCGTTCACCAGCCCGGGCGGCGCACGCGCGGCGTACCACCGGCCGGACCCCGGGCGCGCGGAGGCAAGGCCACGGCCCTGGAAATATTCACGATAATCAATGAGTTGGCCGCGGCCGGCCGGCGTTGAAACCGGGGGTCCCTTTAAGGTTCCCTACCCTTACATTTAATAGTGTTAACTGATAGCGTCCCTGCTCATCGATCCATCGATGGGCAGGAGGTCCCGTGAGATCTCGTCGTCGCACAATCGCCCTGGTGGCCGGGGCGGCCGCCGTCGTCGTGACGGCGCTGGGCCTCGCGCCCGTGCTCGGGGCCCAGGCCGCCACGAATGTGGCCGCGGCCGCCTGCACGGCGCCGGTCTGGGCCGAGGGCAACACGTATACGGCTGGCACGCAGGTGACCTACGACGGGCACACGTACCAGGCGCTGGTCACCCACACCGCCTATGTGGGGACCGGCTGGAACCCGGCGGCGACCCCGTCGCTGTGGAAGGACCTCGGCACGTGCTCCGGCGGGGGCTCCCCCACCGCGTCGCCGTCGCGGACGACCTCGCCGTCGCCGTCAGCATCGCCGAGCAAGTCGCCGTCCGCGTCGCCGACCAAGTCCCCGACCACGTCGCCCACGCCGACCGGGGGCACCGGTAGCTGCGCGGTGAAGTCGCGGCCGGCGGGCAAGGTGCTGCAGGGGTACTGGGAGAACTGGGACGGCGCCTCCAACGGCGTACACCCGGGCCTCGGCTGGATCCCGATCACCGACGCGCGCATGGCGCAGCATGGGTACAACGTCATCAACCTGGCCTTCCCGGTCATCCGCAGCGACGGCACGGTGCTGTGGGAGAACGGCATGGACTCGGGCGTGAAGGTGCCGACGCCGGCGGAGATGTGCCAGGCCAAGGCCAACGGCATGACGCTGCTGATGTCGATCGGCGGCGCCACGGCCGGCATCGACCTGAGCTCGTCGACCGTCGCGGACCGGTTCGTCGCCACGATCGTGCCGATCCTCAAGGCCAACAACTTCGACGGCATCGACATCGACATCGAGACCGGACTGTCGGGCAGCGGCAACATCGGCACGCTGTCGGCCTCGCAGGCGAACCTGATCCGCATCATCGACGGGGTGCTGGCGCAGATGCCGTCGAACTTCGGGCTCACGATGGCGCCGGAGACGGCGTACGTGACCGGCGGCAGCGTCACCTACGGCTCGATCTGGGGCTCGTACCTGCCGATCATCAAGAAGTACCTCGACAACGGCCGCCTGTGGTGGCTCAACATGCAGTACTACAACGGCTCGATGTACGGCTGCTCCGGCGACTCGTACTCGGCCGGCACGGTCCAGGGCTTCACGGCCCAGACCAACTGCCTCAACTCCGGCCTGACGATCCAGGGCACGACCATCCGGATTCCGTACGACAAGCAGGTCCCCGGCCTGCCCGCGCAGTCGGGCGCCGGCGGCGGGTACATGGCCCCGTCGCTGGTGTCGCAGGCGTACAACAGCGTCAGCGGCATCAAGGGCCTGATGGACTGGTCGATCAACTGGGACGGCTCGAAGGGCTGGACCTTCGGTGACAACGTGAAGTCGCTGCAGGGCCGGTAGATCAGCACTTTTCGAAAGGGCCGGGCGTTGCCCGGCCCTTTCCCTATGCGGCGCGGCCGAGCGGGGCGGTCTCCAGCAGCGGGGGTACGGCGGCCGGGTCCATCGGGCGGTACAGATGAAATCCCTGCCCGAGCGTGCAGCCGAGCCGCCGGACCGCGTTGAGCTGGGCCTGGTTCTCGATCCCCTCGGCCACCACGCGCAGGCCGAGGATGTGCCCGAGCTCGATGACGGTCGACACGAGCGCCAGGTCCCTTCCGGTGAGCTCGGCCCGGGCGATGAACGCGCGGTCGACCTTCAGCTCGTCGACGGGGAGTTCACGCAGGTACGACAGCGATGAGTACCCCGTGCCGAAGTCGTCGATCGCGAGCTGGACGCCGACCTCGCGCAGGCTCGACAGCGCGGCGACGGCGGCGAGCGGGTCGCTCATGACCACCGACTCGGTCAGCTCCAGGGTGACCGCGGCGGTGGGCAGACCGGCCGCGGCGATGGTGCGGGTGACGTACTCCGCGAAGCCCGGCCGCACCAGCTCGTGGCCGGAGACGTTGACGTTGAGCGTCAGGTCCGGCCGGTGCCGGCGCCACGCGGCGACCTGGCGGGCGGCGGTGGCCAGCACCCACTGGCCGATGTCGGCGATGAGCCCGGACTCCTCGGCGATCGGCAGGAACTCGGCCGGCGCGACGGTCCCGCGGCCGGGCGACTCCCACCGCAGCAGCGCCTCCACGCCCACGATCGCGTCCTCGCCGTCGCTCTCGGTGTCCAGGCGGACCAGCGGCTGGTACTGCAGGCGGAACTCCCCGCCGGCGAGCGCCCGCTGCAGGTCGGTGCGCAGCGAGAGGTACCGCAGCGCCGCCTCGTGCATCGCCGGCTCGTAGACGACGACGGAGCCGGGGCTGTCCTTCTTCGCGCGGTACATCGCGAGGTCCGCGCAGTTGAGCAGCGCGTCGGGGCCGGCGTCGGCGTTGTCGGGCAGCGCCGCCCCGACGCTCGCGCCGATGTAGACGCTGCGGTTCGCGATCCGGAACGGCTCCCGGATCGCGGCGATGATCCGCTCGCCGGCCGCGACCGCCGCGTCCGGGCCGGCGTCGCCGAGCAGCACCGCGAACTCGTCGCCGCCGAGGCGGGCCACGGTGTCGCCGGAGCGCACGCAGCCGCGCACCCGCCCGGCGACGGCGGCCAGCAACTGGTCGCCGGCGTCGTGGCCGAGGCTGTCGTTGACCGCCTTGAACCGGTCCAGGTCGATGAAGAGCACGCTGGACCCGGGGCGCTCGTTGAAGATCTTCAGGAACAGGACCCGGTTGGGCAGGCCGGTGACGTGGTCGTGGTGGGCCTCGTGGACCTGCTCGACGGTCCGCGCGTCGGTGAGCGCGAGGCCGACCTGCTGGGCGAAGGCCTCGAGCTGGTCGGCGTGGTAGCCGGTCGAGCCGTCGAAGTGGGCGACCAGGGTGCCGGCCGTCTCGCCGGTCACCTGGACGGGGGCAGCGACGATGGTCCGGCCGTCGGTGTCCTCGTCCACGTGCAGGGCCCCGGTGCGCAGGGCGGCCCGGGCGGCGGGGCACGGGGGCGCTTCCCGCGGTGCGCCGGCCGAGGAGGCGGAGGCGATCCGCGGGTCCGGGTCGGTCAGCACCAGCACCACCAGCGCGCCGCCGAGCAACTCCGCGGCGCCCGTGGTGACGGTGTCGAGGATCTCCTGCAGCGGGCGGCGGCTGGAGATGGCCCGCTGGATGGTCAGCAGCGTCTCCACCAGCCGGGTCTCGCGCTCGCGCTCGGCGCGCACGGTCTGCTCGGCGGCGAGCGCGCGGGCGCTGCGCACGGCGACGCCGAGCATCTGGGCCATGCCCTGCAGCACCTGCCGCTCGTCGGGCGCGAACGGCTCGTCGAGGCGGCCCAGGATCAGGGCGCCGCGCAGGCCCGCGCCGAGCTGGCTCGGCACGGCGTGGACGCCGCTGTGCTTCCGCCCGTCCCAGGCCCCGCCGATCCCCGGCATCGGCACGACCGCGCCGGCGGCGGGCAGCGCGAGCAGCTCGGGCGCGGGCGTGACACCGCCGAAGCCCCACGCGCCCCGCAGGCGCCCGTCGAGCGCGACGGCGCCGACCTCGGCCTCGACCATCTCGGCGGCCCGCTCGACCGCGAGGGCGAGCGCCGCGTCCTCGGTCGCCGCGGCGTTCACCGCGATGAAGTACTCGATCAGCTGCTGCGTCGACCAGTTGCCCACGAACGATCCCCTCAGGCCAGCGCGAGCGCGACCAGGGTGAGCGGGTGCAGGCCGGACGCGCCGCGTACCCGGGCGATCTCACCCATGGTGTAGAAGCCCGCGAACGGCACCTCGCCGAGCACACCGCGCATGACCGCGACCTCCTCGGCGGTGCCGGAGTCGCCGAGGGTGAGCTTGCGACCGCCGCAGTCGAACGCCAGCACGCCGAGCGGCTCGGCGCCGCCCAGGGCGGTGACCGCCTCGCGCACCGCGACGCCGCCGCCGGCCACGAGCTCGTCGTGTTCGCCCTCCATCGGCCAGACGAGGGCGCCCTGAGGGATCTCCGCGGTACCGAAGACCGAGCGCTCCACGTCGTCGCCCGCGTGCAGCGAGCGGATGTCCTCGCCGCTGCGCCGCGACAGGCCGAGCGGGCGCAGCCGGGTGCCCGCGAACAGCTCCGCGGCGGTGCCCGTCGTGCCGTAGCGGCGCATGAGCACGTCGAGGGCGGGCTCGCCGTCGAACTCGTAGACGCGGACGCCGTCGCAGCGGGTGACGAGCATCGGCGGCTCGATGCGCCGCCAGCCGTGGGCCAGGCCGATGCCGATCGGGTGGTCGGAGCCGATCGCGACGCCGACGACGCTGCCGGTCAGCACCCGGTCGCCGAGGAGCTGCCCGCCCGCCGGTCCCAGGGTCAGGCCGCCGACGAGCGGCACCGACGCGCCGACGACGGAGTAGGCGCCGCGGACGATCTCGTGCGGGCCCAGCGCGGCGCCGTCGCAGAGCAGCAACAGCGCGGCGTGCGGGGCGTCGACCCCCGCCATGACGCGGGCCGCCGCGGCGCCGGCCTCGCGGGGGCCGAGCGCGCCGATGTCGGTCGCGTGCGCGCGCACGGTGAAGCCGGCGCCGCCGAGGGCCGCGACGGCGACGCCCTGCTCGGTCGCGCCGGCGGCGGTCAGCTCGCCGTAGCCCGTGCCGCCGGCGACGACGGCGCCGCCGGCCTCGGCGCGCACGGCCGCGAGCACGGCGGTCGGGTCGTGCCCGCCCGAGGTGAAGACGAACACGGCGGCGGGGGTGCGACCGGCGATCGCGGCGGCCGCGGCCTCCGCGCCGGCTTTGCCGGCATCGGCGTCGGTGCTGTGGCCCGCGCCGAACCAGCGCTCACTGCTGCTCGACATGGCCCTGCTATCGGCACGGCACCCTCATTCCGGAAGCGTTTCCGCGAAGCCGTTTCAGCAGCCGGTCCAGACCGCGGCCGGGGCGGATGGAGCGAAAAGCCGAGCGCCTCGCGCCGCGACTTTTCGGACATATATCTCGATATATGACAAATCCAGCAAGTCGGCCAGGCCGCGGCTAACGCATGCCCCGGTAGACCCCGCGCAGCCGGTCCAGGCGCTGGCGCTGCTCGTAGGTGGCGCCCAGGCTGATGAGCAGCACGCCGGTGCCGGTGAACAGCAGGAGCATTATCGGGAACGGCAGGCCGATGCGGAACAGCTCGTTGACGGTCGCGATGACCGTCACCGCGGCGCCGACGGCGACCGGGGCCTTCTGCTGGCGTACGGCACCGACCGCCACGGTGATCACGCCGGCCAGGATCAGCAGGACCCGGCGCAGTTCGGGCGAGCCGGGCTCGGCGACGGCGATGGCGAGGCTGGGGCCGAAGCCGGCCACGAGCGCCGGGCCGTAGGCGAGCCAGCTGCCCAGCTCCGGGCGGTTGCGGATCTCGATCAGGCCGGTGATCAGGGCCAGGGCGGCGAACGGCAGCGTGTACGCCTCGGGCAGCGCCACCCGCACGGTGATCAGCAGCAGCCAGATCGCGAGCAGCTCGGCGACCGACGCGGCGATGATGAGGATCGTACGCTGGCGCGGGCTGCGGCCCTTGCGCGCGGCGGACAGGCCCAGGACGGCGCCGACCGCGGTCAGGGCGGCCGCGGTGTGGGCCGGGGAGCCGAGGGTGAGCAGCACCGCGATGACGGCGCCGGCGTATCCGGCCGACTCGATCGTCAGCGCCTCGCGGATAACGGTGTCGTTGGGGCGCAGCCGGGGCAGGGCGGCGCCCAGCACGAGCAGCGCGGCCGCCACGATGAGCAGCGGGAACGCGCACTGCTTGAGGCCGAGGCCGGCGGCGAGCCCGGCGGCGACCGCGAAGCCCTGCGCGGTCGAGGCGGCGACGTGCCAGCCCAGCATCCGCGCGGTCGCCGTCTTGCCCCAGATGCCGCCGATCGCGCCGACCACGACTGAGCCGGCCAGCCAGGTCAGGGTCTGGCTGCGCGTGGCGAGGCTGCCGGCGCCGCCCGCGCCGGCGGCCAGCACGGCGATCACGAACACCAGGCGGCGGGCGCCGATCATCAGGCGGCCGTCGGGGCCGTCGGGCACCGGGGGTACGGTCAAAGCCAGCCCGAGGCCGGCGATCGTCGAAACCAGCAGCGCCAGCGTGGGCTGCACCGGCCAGGGCGCGGCCAGGGCGGCCGGCGCGATGAGCAGGGTCAGCGCGGCGCCGGGGACGACGATCGCGACGGCGCGGTTGGCCACGGCCTGGCCGCTGCCGCCGAGCCCGACGGCCATGAGCGCCCCGGCCACGGTGAGCAGGAAGGCGCCGAGCACGTGGGTGCTGTTGCCGGCGTACTGCCCGAACGGGCCCAGGTCCGCGGCGGTCGCCGGGGTGCCGGTCCACGGATGCTCGATCCAGCGGTACGGCCCGGCCAGCGCCGCCAGCAGCGCGGGTGCGAGGAACACCACGACGATGGTGGCGGGTACGCCGGCGGCCGCGGCGACGCCGAGGGCGAAGTTGCGCGGGATGCGCGCCTGCTCCCAGCGGGTCACCGGGCGGGCGGTGCGGTCCGGGCGGAAGCCGTGCACGAGCTCGGGCGCGGACGGGCGGTACCAGTTGGCCCGCAGCAGCTCCGCGAGCACGCCGAGCAGGGCGGCGGCCGCGGCGTAGACGACCGCGCCCTGCCGCTGCACGATCAGCGCGAGGACGGCCGTGGTGGTCGCGGAGGCGGCGACGCCGATGCTGACGTACGGCAGGTAGCCCGGCGCCTGCTGCTGCGCCCCGGCCGCGGCGGCCGCGAGCCCGACGGCGGCGGTGGCGAGCGCGGCGATGAGGATCGTGCTGGGCCGGTTCGGGTACAGGCCGCCGACCATGGCCGCGGCCGCGCCGGTGAAGGCGAAGATCGCGCCGGCCAGCGCCGCGCCGCCGGCCACGGTGAGCGGGCCGATGTCGGGATCGTCGGCGTCGTCGGTGTCGGCGCCGGCCGTGGCGCCGCGGCGGACGGCGACGATGCGGGCCAGGGCCGCGATCATCGCGCCGCCGCCGGGGCGAACGAGGCTCGCGCCGGCCGCGTAGAGGCCCGCGACCAGGGCCGCGCCGAGGCGCGTATAGACGGCGCGCCAGCTGCGCGCGAGGCTCGCCCAGGCCGCCACGCCGGTGGCCGCGGCCCAGCCGATGACCATGGGCGCCTGCCAGCCCAGGGCCAGCCCGATGGGGGCGCCGAGGGCGGCGAGCACGAGGGCGGCCGAGGCGGTGTCGTCGCCGTACGGCTGCGGGAGCGCGATCGCCGCGGCCCCGGCGAGCAGCAGCAGCGCGATCGGCACCTGCCAGCCGAAGTCGGCCAGGCCCCGCGCTGCGGCGGGCCAGCTCTCGTCGAGGGCGGCGTGCCACGGCGGGTTGGCGGCCTGGATCACGCCGACGGCGCCGATGACCGACAGCACGCCGGCGTAGAGGCCGGTGCCGAGGCCGACCATGGCCGCGCCCGCGACGGGCCCGCGCCGCCACTCCTGCGGCAGCATCCGGGCGCCGACGGCGACGATGAACACCAGCAGCGCGAGGGTGACGACCTCGATGCCGGTGGCGGCCAGGGACACGGCCCGCGCGACCGCGCCGATGGCGGCGACCGCCACCGCCGCGGCGGCCGCGTCGGAGCCGCTGAAGTCGATGCCGAACGTCCGCCGGTCGTCCATCCGCGGCGCCACCCACAGCATGACCGCGGCGGCGACCATGAGCAGGCCGATGACGAAGTCGATGGTGGAGGAGCCGCCGACGGTGACGGTGGCGACGCCGACCGCGACGGCACCGGCGGTCGCGCCGGACAGCAGCGGCGCGCTGGGCTCGCCGCCGCGGGCGACCTGGGTGATCGCGGCGACGCCGAGGCTCACGGCGAGCGCGAGGAAGCTCAGCACCAGCACCACGGTCGCGCCGCCGGGCAGGTCCCCGAAGACGATCGCGGCGCCGGCTGCGGCCGCGCCGGGCAGGGCGAAGAGCGCGCCGCCGGCCGCGGCGTCGGTGACCTGCTGGGTGGCGGCGAGCCGCTCGCCGCCGGTCTGGTGGGGCCGCGGCAGCAGCGCGATCGCGGCCCCGGCGAGGGTGATGGCGGTCAGGGTGAGCGCGGTGGCGGCCGGGCGGGCGAGGCTGGCACCGGCCGCGTAGAGGCCGAGCACGAGCGCGGCGCCGAGGCAGACCCGGGCGGTGTGGGCGGCCCGGACCCGTAGCGCGAGGGCGCCGGCCCCGATCGCGGCGCTGACGGCCAGGGCCGGGATCATCAGCCAGCTCAGGCCGAGCGCGGCGGGCGCGACGAGCAGGGTCAGGGCGGCACCGACCACGCCGATGTCGGCGCGCAGCTCGTCCGGGGGGACGGCCGGGCCGGAGCCGTCGCGCAGCGGGATCGACACCGGCTCGCTGCGGCCGCTGAGCATGAGCACGCAGGCGCCGGTGAGCAGCAGGACCGCGATGACGTACTGCCAGCCGTCCGGCCCGACCGCGTCATGGATCTTCGCGCCGTATCCGCGCAGGTCCGCCCCCCATACCGGCCACGCGGCCCGCAGCGGCGCGGCGATCCCGGGCAGCGCCCGCACCAGCACCAGCAGCGTGGCGCCGGCCGCGGACACCGACACGGCATAGCGCGGCCCCCGCCGGGCGTCGGCGGGCAGGAACGGGACCCCGGCCGCGGCGACGGTCACCGCGAGCGCGAGGAACAGCGGCGTCGAGCCGGGCAGCCAGACGGCGCCGACCCGGGCGATGGCAACGATGACCGCGCCGGTGGCGATGCCGGTCGCGATGTCGGGCAGCGCGCCGCGGCGCCAGGTCAGCGCCCCACCGACGCCGAGGGCCGCGGCGACGACCATGCTCAGCGCGGCCTGCAGCGTCGGTACTCGCGCGTCGGTGCTCGCCAGGCCGACGGAGGCGGCCAGCAGCGCGAGCGCCGTGGCGAACGCGAACAGGCTCCAGGCGAGGTCGCGCATGAGGCCGTCGGCGATGCGGTTGGTCCGGCCGGTGTGGGCGGGCTCGTCCTCGGCGGCGGCGTCCTCGTGGTGGGCGTCGATGCGCCGCTGGACGGACTGCTTGAGCGCGATGGCGAAGCCGAGGTCGATCAGCGCGACGCCGCAGAGGGCCACGGCCCAGCCGGTGGGGCCGTGGATGGCGTCGTAGAACAGCAGCGGCAGTACTGGCTGCAGGGCCAGCAGGGTCGCGTAGCGCGGCGCGATGAGGTGACTCTGCATGCTGTACACGGCCGCGACCCCGGCCGTCGCCAGGCACACCAGGCCGAGGTAGGTGCTGAACTGGAGCCCGTCGGCGCCGAGCAGCCGCTCGGAGCGCACGACGTAGCCGTCGAGCAGCACGAGCAGCAGCGCGACGGACGCGACCGTCTCCGCGGTGGCGCTCAGCCCGCGCCGGACGAGCACCAGGGGCAGGGCGAGGGCGATGGCGGTGATGACGGCCAGGGACGCGATCCGGCCGAAGGTGCCGATGGTGCCGAAGGCGTCGAGGGTGAGCACGATCGCGGCGCCGGCCAGCAGCAGGCCGCCCAGGGCCAGGACCGACGCCTGCATGCTGCTCTGTGTCGCCTCGGGCTGGTCGCCGGGCGGCGGGCCGCTGTCGCGGGGCGGGCGGCGCATCTGCGGCAGCGGGGCGATCCGGGGCCGCTCGGGCGCGGCGACCGGGTGGGAGGGGCCGCCCTCGGCGACGGCGGTCGAGTGGCCGCTCTCGATGGCGTGCGGCGCGCGGGGCGAGAAGCGCTGCTGCGTCGGCGAATCGTCGGGCGGCGCCGTCACCGGCTCCGTCCGGGGGGCTGCGACGGCCGGCGGGGCGGTCTCGCGGGACCGGCCGAGCAGCGGGCGCTTGGACTTGGCGGTGTGGGCCTGCTCGGCCTCGACGGCGGCGCGGACGCGGCGCCGGAGGTTGTCACGCTGCGCGGAGACGTGCGCGAGCTGCTTGCGCAGGACCTGGGTGTCCTCGGTGATCTCGCGCTTCTTCTGCTCCAGGGCGGCGACTGTGCGCTGGAACATGGCGAGGGCCGCCGCGTCCGGGTCGTGCGGCCGGCCGCATTGACGACAGCCGGCGGCCTCGGTGGCCGGCCCGCCGCACGCCGGACACGGATACGTCTCCACGCCACTCCTCCCCCGGAGTTCTCGGCCGGGGTCCCGCGGTGCGGTTCCCCGGCCGTTCACGCCCTACTGGGAAGAATGCCTTGTTTCGCCGGGCGACGAAAGCGGTGTGCCCGTTCGGGAGATTCTCTATGAAACGACCGGGCGCCCCATGCCGCGGTACTCCCAGCCGGCGGCGACCCAGACCGCCTGGTCAAGGCAGTTCCGGCCGTCGATGACCCGCTTCGCCGAGACCAGCGGGGAGAGCGTGTTGGGGTCGGTGTTGCGGAACTCTTCCCACTCGGTGAGCACGCAAACCAGGTCGGCGCCGGCGACCGCGTCGGTGAGGGTCTTGGCGTAGGAGACGTCGGAGACCTCGGCGCGGGCCTGCTCCATGCCCTCGGGGTCGTAGACGGTGACGTCGGCGCCGGAGCGGGCGAGCTTGCGCACGACCGAGAGGGCCGGCGAGTCGCGCACGTCGTCGGAGTTGGGCTTGAAGGTCGCGCCCAGCACCGTGATCTTGGTGTCGGCGAGGTCCGGGCCGGCCGGACCGTAGCCGCGGCCGAGCAGCTCGGCGGAGAGCTGGACGATCTTCTGCCGGCGGCGCTGGTTGATCAGGTCGACCTCGTGCAGGAACCGCAGCGCCTCGCCGACGCCGAGCTCCTGGGCGCGGGCCTGGAACGCGCGGATGTCCTTGGGCAGGCAGCCGCCGCCGAAGCCGACGCCGGCGCGCAGGAACTTGTTGCCGATGCGGGCGTCGTAGCCGATCGAGCGGGCCAGCTGGGTCACGTCGGCACCGGCCGCCTCGCAGACCTCGGCCATCGCGTTGATGAACGAGATCTTGGTGGCCAGGAACGCGTTGGCCGCGACCTTGACCAGCTCGGCGGTCGCGAAGTCGGTGACCACGACCGGGACCTCGCGGTCCTCGGTGAGGGCCAGGTCGAAGACGCCCTTGTGGGCGGCGTAGAGCATCCCGGTCGCCCACTCCGACTTCACACCGAAGATGACCCGGTTGGGCCGCAGCACGTCCTCGACGGCCACGCCCTCCTGCAGGAACTCGGGGCTCCAGGCCACCTCGACGCCGAGGCCGGCCGTCGCGTGGCGGGCCACCAGCTGCTCGATCCACTCGGCGGTGCCGACCGGGACGGTCGACTTGCCGACGATGAGCGCCTTGCGGGTCAGGTGCGGCGCGAGGTTGGAGACGGCGCTCTCCACGTGCGACAGATCGGCGGCCATGCCGTCCGGGCGTTGCGGGGTGCCGACGCAGATGAAGTGGATGTCGCCGAACTCCGCGACCTCCTCGTAGGAGGTCGAGAAGCGCAGCCGGCCCGCCGAGAGGTTCTTGCGCAGCAGCTCGTCCAGGCCCGGCTCGTGGAACGGCACGTCCCCGCCCGCCAACTTGGCGATCTTGGCCTCGTCGATGTCGAAGCCGATCACTTCGTAGCCGAGCTCGGCGAAGCAGATCGCATAGGTCGCGCCGAGATAGCCGGTGCCCAGGAAGGTCAGGCGCGGCCGGGCCGACCCGGACGGCGGCGCTACGACGGGTGGGGTGCTCGGGTACGCGATGGTCACGCCTTGTCTCCGCTCGATCGAGTTCCGCTTGGCCGAACCCTTGCCTGGTGGGATCGGGCCGACTTCGCCACGGCGAAGGATAGACCCTCGGGGCGGCCCGCGCCTCCGGCCGATTCGTTACTCGTCGGTATGCTCACACCGGCGAACCGCTGAATGGCGGTTCAGTCGGCCGTGACGAGGGGGTTTGCCGTGTTCGACGTCTACCAGCTGCCCGAGGAGCACGTCGCGGTACGCGAAGCGGTGCGTGCGGTATGTGATGGCAAGGTCGCACCGAACGCCGCCGCTGCGGACGAATCCGGCGAGTTCCCCCACGCCTCGTACGACGCACTGCGTGCCTCCGACTTCCACGCTCCGCACATCCCGGCCGAGTACGGCGGCGCCGGCGCCGACGCGCTCGCGACCGCCATCGTGATCGAGGAGGTCGCCCGCGCCTGCGCGTCCTCGTCGCTCATCCCGGCCGTCAACAAGCTCGGGACCATGCCGCTGCTGCTGGCCGCGTCCGAGGAGCTCAAGCGCCGCTACCTGCCCCCGGTCGCCCGCGGCGAGGCGATGTTCTCGTACTGCCTGTCCGAGCCCGACGCCGGCAGCGACGCCGCCGGCATGAAGACCCGCGCCGAGCGCGACGGCGACTCGTGGGTCCTCAACGGCGTCAAGCGCTGGATCACCAACGCCGGCGTCAGCGAGTACTACACCGTGTTCGCCGTCACCGATCCCTCCGCGCGCTCGCGCGGCATCTCGGCGTTCGTGGTCGAGAAGTCCGACCCGGGTGTGAGCTTCGGCGCACCCGAGAAGAAGCTCGGCATCAAGGGCAGCCCGACCCGCGAGGTGTACCTCGACAACGTCCGCATCCCCGCCGACCGCGTCATCGGCGAGCCCGGCACCGGCTTCGGCACCGCCATGCGCACCCTGGACCACACCCGGGTCACCATCGCCGCCCAGGCCCTGGGCATCGCGCAGGGCGCCCTCGACTTCGCGCTGGGCTACGTGCAGGAGCGCAAGCAGTTCGGCAAGCCGATCGCGGACTTCCAGGGCATCCAGTTCATGCTGGCCGAGATGGGCATGAAGCTGGAGGCGGCCCGCCAGCTCACCTACGCCGCGGCCGCGAAGTCCGAACGCAGCGACGCCGACCTCACCTACTTCGGCGCCGCCGCGAAGTGCTTCGCCTCCGACGCGGCCATGTCCATCACGACGGACGCGGTCCAGCTGCTCGGCGGATACGGATACACCCGCGACTTCCCCCTGGAGCGCATGATGCGCGACGCGAAGATCACCCAGATCTACGAGGGCACCAACCAGGTCCAGCGCATCGTCATGGCCAGGCAGCTCCTCAAGGGCTGAGGCGCATCGTTATCCCAGCTCACGCCGCTCTGGCCGGCGGCCGATGCGGCATTGCCGGCGCCCACCACTCGAAGATGCGGGCTATTTACGAGGACGCGGCGGCCGCCATGACACGCCACCCACTCAGCAGGCGGCCGAGGCAAGTTTTGGCAGGTGAAGGCCCATCGAGCCGCCCGAGGTTGATGTTGAGTCAACGTCGGGCGGCCAGGGCCACGCGTTGGCATACTGGCGAAATCCTGGCTTCGCGCGGCACTCATGCGAATACCTCAACCTCAACCACCCAAAAGGGACAGCCGAATCATCCGCCCGAAACGAGCTCGAAGATCACGTACGGTAGTCAACGGCGGCCCAGCCGCGGGTTCACGCATGAGCGCTTGCATCGAGGCACCTTCCGCCAGCGTCCCGTCCCGACCAGACCGGACAAAGTAATATGGCGGCATGAGCGCGGAGGCAGTCGGTAGGCACATGCCCGCCGTCATCACGCTCGGCGACCTGGCCGCCATGATCTCCGCCGACACCCATGGGCGCCGGTATGAGACCAGTCCCGAGGGAGTGCTCTCCGTCGTGCCACCACCCGACAGCGAGCACGCCGTTATTGCTACGCGCCTGATGCTGTGGCTCGGTCTCGCCGGTTGGCCCGCGGAGCAGCTGATGCAGGCCGCCGGCATCCGCATCCCCGGTCCCGACGGCGACGGCGGCCGCATCCCGGACCTCACGGTCTGGTCGCAACCTCAGCAACATGCCGTATGGCTGACCGTGGCCGACCTACTGCTCGTCATCGAGATCATGTCCCGCGGCTCCGAGGCGACCGACCGAGTCATCAAGGTCGACGAGTACGCGGCGGCGGGAATCCCGCGATACTGGACCGTCGCTCGCGACTCGGCCCAGACCGTGACTCTCTACGGACTCGGCCCGGCCGGCACCTACGAGCGATCGGCGCAGATGCCACTAGCCTGGCTGCTGCAAACGTCACCCGGAGATCACCTGCCCAACGCGTGACCTGCAGCTTGACCACCTGGCCCCGCGCGCCCAGCGCGGCAGCACCTATCGGACGGATACCGTGCTCTTGCGCATCGGGCCGCCGCTGGTGCACAAGCGCCCGGCCGAGGCCGAGCGAGAGAGCATCGAGGGGCAGCGCCTGAAGCAGCTGGACGGGACTCTCGCCGGCTTCGACCCGGATGATGCGGCGCGCGGTCCGCTCGGATACGCCGAGCCGCTTGGCCGCCGACTCGTCCGTGTGCCCCTCCCCCAGCAGCTCGCGCTCCTGCGGGCTGACGCCGTTGCGGTCTCGGGTCCGGGCGGCCCCCAGCGGTACCGCCGTCGCCCACACTGCTCCGAACAGCGCGACGAGCGCTGCCACAACCCCGCGCCCGTCCGCCCGCACGGTGCGCCGGATCGTGGCCGAGCCGTAGCTCTACTGCTTGGTGAACACGCAGGTGTCGCCGGTGTCCGGATCGCCGAAGTACTGCAGCATCGCGAGCCGGTCCTTGCGCTTGACGAAGCAGAGGCTCAGCCAGTGGTTGCTGTCGTCGAGCTTGACGGCGAGGGAGACTGGCGACGGGCTGATCGACTCCGCGGTGAAGGTGCCGCCCGCGGCGACGGTCAGCGTGCCGTCGCAGGTGCTGCGCCAGACGCCCGCGATCGCCGACGTCTGCACGTCCTCGACCTTGTCCTCACAGCCTGCCGCCGCGATCAACGCCAGGCCGGCGACGGCCCCGGCTACCGCCCTGCGCATGTCCGCCATCTGCTTCGAAGCACCTCGGTCCATGCCTGGCGCTCGCCGCGGGCCGGCCGGTAAAGGCCGGCCCGCAGCAACGACGGATCCGTTCGTGCCTACAGGAAGCACAGGCGGCAGCTGCCGTACCGGCGGCCCCCGCCGAACGGGTTGATGCTCGGCGGCTTCGGGTTCTTCAGATCGATCGTCTCCGTCCACCGGATCGTCTGCTTCTTGCGCGACATCGGGCCGGACTCGCCGAACCGCCAGTTCAGTGGCTTCTCCATCTGGAGGTTGCGCGAGCCAAGGAACGGCGACGGACGAGTTGGTCGTGAAGTCCCGGGCCACCTTCCCGGCGCTGCGCATGCTGATCTGGTACGGCCTGTAACGGAATGACCGGATCAGGCCAACCGCCGGCGCCGGTCAGACGGAGGCGGCCCACTGCCCGCGCTCGGCCAGGTGCAGCACGAGCGCGGCGATGTTCCAGGCGTCGTCGGAGCCGTTGTGGTGGCGACCCTCAAGCGGCAGGCCGGCGGTCCGCAGTGCGTCGGCCATCCCCTGCCGGCGAACACCCATGGCCTCGGCGAAGACCGCTTTCGCGTTGACGTGCCGGGCGCCGAAGGGGTACCGCTGCGGCCCGTCGCACTGCCGCTGGAACTGCTTGCGGTCGTAGTCGCCCCAGCTCGCCCACGGCCGCGAGTCGGCGCGGTGACGGCGGCGCAGCCGCTCGCACGCCTCGGCGAAGGAGACCCCGGCCGCGGCCTCCTCCGGCGTGATCCCGGTCAGCTCGGTGCAGAACTCGCTCACCGTCGACCGGGCCGGCCGGACCATGATCCGGTCGCGCTCGACCCGCTCCAGGGTGTCGAGGTTCACAACACAGAGGCCGATCTCGATGATCTCGTTGACCTGCCCGGGCGGCGGGTTGCCGGCCCAGCAGGTCGCCTCGACATCGACGACGTTGAGCAGCCCATTCATGACCGCCAAGGTTACTGTCGATCTTCGAAGAACGCCGCCGGATTATCAGGTGCGCAGCGTGATGAGTGCGGTCCGGCCCGGCGGATCATCAGCTCCGTGGATGACGGCCGGACCGGACCTTCGCGCGGCTCAGGCTTCCAGTGCGGTCGGGGGCCACGCGTGCCAGAACGTGATATCGATCACGGCCATTACGCTGGGGTTGTCGCGCCCCCACCGTACGATCCTGCCGGACCACGGGGCAGCCGGAATCGATTCGACCGGCGTTGAAGAACGTCACCGCGTCCTGGGCCGGCAGGACCGAGCCGTGGACGTCGTCGTCCAATGCGTACACCCGGCCGCCGGGCCGGCAGGGTCCAAGTCCAGGCGGCTTGCATCCTTATTGCAGAACGCCGTCTTCCTCATCGTCTGGTTGTCGCGCTCCGGCAGGTCGGCCGGGGGCTCCTGGCCGCCGTCGTCATCGTCGCCCAGGACCCGCTTCACCGTCGGCGGGGCGGTCGGGCCCGTCGCGGTGCGCAGCCCGGGCAGGACCTGTCCGGGCAAGTCCCAGGCCAGGGCGATCAAGGAGCCGCCGAGGGCACGCGCCACGCGATGTAGGCCAGCCAGGCGATACGAGATTGCAAACCGTACGTACGTCTTGCTAGCGTCCGACCCGTGAACCGGACGCCGCGCATCCTCATGTTCGCCACGCTGGTGAACACGATCGGCAACGGCGCGTACCTGACCACGTCGGCGCTGTTCCTGACCCGGTCCGTGGGGCTGTCCACGGGGCAGGTGGCGGCCGGCCTCAGCGCGGCCGCATTCGCGGGGATGGTTCTGAGCACGCCGATGGGGTACGTCGTGGATCGCCTCGGCGCCAAGCGCGTGCAGCTCGCCGCGCTGCTGGGCAACGCGTTGTGCTTCGCGGGGCTGACGCGGGTGCACGGCGTGTGGGCGTACGCGATGATCGCCTGCCTCATCGCCGTCGGCGACGCGACCGTCAAGGCGGCCAACGGGGCGCTGATCGCGGCCGCAGTGCCGGCCGGGGAGCGGGTGCGGACGCGGGCCTTCCTGCGCTCGACCAGCAATGCCGGCATCGCGATCGGCACGCTCGCCGGTGGGGTGCCGCTCGCCCTGGACAGCCGCGCCGGGTACGTCGCGGTGCTGCTGGGCAACGCGGCCTCGTTCCTGATCGCCTTCGCGGTCATCATGTGTATCCGCGACGCCGCGCCCGTGGCCGCCCCGGCCGGCGGACCGCGGATGGTGGCCCTGCGCGACCGGCCGTTCATGGCGTTCGCGCTCGTGGACGGCCTGACGGCGGCGCTGTACAACGAGATCACGAGCCTGGCCCTGCCACTGTGGCTGGTGACGTACACCCACGCCCCCGTCACCCTCGTCTCCGTCGCCCTGCTCATCAACACGGTGGGCTGCGTGACGCTGCAGGTCTGGGCCGCGCGCGGGACGGAGACGGCGGCCGCCGCGATCCCCGTCGCCCGCCGCGGCGCACTGGTGGTCGCCGCGGCGTGCGTGCTGTTCGGGTTGACCGCGCACCGCACCTCGTGGCTGGTGGTCGCCCTGGTCGTGGCGGCCTCGGTCGTACACGTCCTGGGCGAGCTGTGGCTGTCCAGCGCGACCGGCGCGGTGGTGTTCGACCTGGCGCCGGAGTGGGCGCAAGGGCAGTACCAGGCAGCACAGCAGACGGGCCGGCAGATCGGCAACCTGGCCGCGCCCCCGATCCTGACCGGCCTGGTGATCGGCCTGGGCGCGGCGGGCTGGCTCGGCGTCGCGGCGATCTTCGCGGCCGCCGGCTGGCTGGTCCCGGCGATCGTCCGCCACCGCCTCACTGCGGCCCCGGCTTCAGCCGATGCGGTCGCGTAGCCAGGCGATCAGGGCCGGGTAGTCCCTCAGCACGCGGTCGATCGCGACCGAGTCGCCGGGCCGCAGCAGCTTCTGCTCGGTGACGCAGGCGGCCTGCTCCGAGTGCAGCCGCTCCGCCTCGGCCGCGTTGCCACTGGCAACCGCCCGGTTGCGCAGCCGTGCGTAGCAGGCGATGGCCTCGTCGATAATCTCGAGCGCGGTATCGTATCGGGCGCTGTCGCGCCGGTTCCACTCGAAGGACTCGACCCCGCCGATCGCCGAGTAATCGGACATCGATCCCCCTCACCGTCCTCGCGTCGCGGTCACTGTACCGCTAGGACACGGCTGCGTGGGGTCACCGATTCGGGTCCAAACCCTTCCCTGCTGAACCTCGCTCCGTCTCGGGCGATGGCGGTGTTCGACAGGGACACGTGGATCGCGGTGCCGTCCACGCGGTAGAGATCAACGCTCGGCTCGCCGCGCTTCTCGTGGCGCTCGACCCGGCCGCCGTCGGGGAGCACGGACGAACAGCCCGACCTGCCCAGAAGGACGAGAACTCAGCGAACCGAGCGGCGAGCGTTGACGACGCGGACCAGACGCAGCAGGTGCGGCGTCGCCACCAGGACCGCGCCCGCCAGGAGCAGCAGCAGGGTCACCGACGCGATCCCGGTCACCACGACGCCGCTGACCGCCCGCGCCGGCCCGGAGCCGGGGGCCGTGCCGGGCGGCGCGGCGGCCGCGGTACCGAAGGCGAGCGCCGAGCCGACGGCGGCCGCGCCGACGAGGGCCCGAGCCGTCCACCGCAGAATCCGCTGCCGCGCCGCCATGCCGTACCGCCCTGTCGTACTCGCGCCCGCTTTCCCTCCGATAACGGCGAAAACCGACGAACAGTTGCGCCTCACGCTCCGGCCGAGAACTCATTTCCGCCCAGACGCAGAGACACGGGTGAAGGATGTCCGCGCTACAACGGGAGGAAGCCGGATGGAACCGTGATGATGACCGATTCGGGCGTCGACGACGCGAGTACGTCGAGTCGCTCACCAGCGCCGTGGCCCTCAAGCCGGAAGGGACGACGCTCGAGTCCGGCGACCGTGCGGTCTGGCTGTTGGTTGACGGCACCCGCGACGGGCTCATCCGCACCCGGGGCCAAGACGTCCCGCTGCCGGGCTGCCGCGACGGCAAACAGACGCAGAGCAAGGGCGGCGGCCAGAGCGAGACCGTCGAGTGCAGCCCGTTGCCTGTCTACGTCGCGGACCTGCCGACGGACGCGAAGGCGATGCTCGACTACCTGTACCACCACTCGTCCGGCGGCAACCCCCGCGACCAGCAGGCGTTCACCACCGCCGCCGACCTGATCCGGGAGGCGTACCTCTCTCCCGCCGCGCTCGCCGCCGTCTTCGACGCGGTGGCCCGCATCCAAGGTGTGGACGTGACCGGCGAGGTGAGCGACCTGGCCGGCCGGCACGGGGTCGCGGTGGCGCTGACCCAGGTGCAGGGCATGCGCACCGAGCTCATCTTCGATAAGGGCTCAAGAAGGGCGACCTCTTCTCCGCCTCGGCCGTGCTGAAGGTCGCGTCGAGACCGGTCAGATTCCCTAAGGTCTGTTTCAAACTCGGGTTTGGTGTCCGGGTTGTGAACAGTCCGGGTTGCGCGTCTCGTCGTTCCGGGGTTGTCGAGCGCGTCGTTCCGGCAGTTCGCCGAGCACGCCGGCACCGGCCGTCTGGGGTGGCTGGTGCTGCGCTGCGGCCGCCGCGGCCGGGCACTGGTTGGGTGCCGGCCGGGGCGGTGGTGTCCGCTTGACTCAGGCAGGGCTCCTTGCAGCCCCTCATTGATGACGTCCACGCCGTGGGTGGCGAGGGTGGTCTGCGCGGCGGCCCAATCCACCCGGGCGGTGCCAGGCACGGCCGGGTCGCTCAGCACGGTGTGCGCCCCGACGAGGGCGGCGACAAGGTCCCGGTCGCCGGTCAGACCGCACTGCGGGCAGGTGTGACGGCGGTGGCGGAGCTGTTTGGGGACGCGGGCAGTGCAGAGGCAGTGCTGGGTCCAGGCGGTGTGCCGGGTCCCGGCCCGGACCAACCCACCACCACCAGCCAGGGCGGCAACCTTGGCCGCTTCCCGATCGACGGCGGCCACGAAAATGCCGGGGGTGAACGCGTGGATGCCGCGGCCCCACCGCCGCGCCCACACCCCCGGGTCACCGGCCTCGACGACCAGGTTCGGGCCGTGGGTGGCGACGATGCCGGCGGCGACGATCCGGGCACGGGTACGCCCAGCCTGGGTACGGGCCGCGCCGTCAGCAGCCGCCTGCGCGCGCAGCCGCAGGTAGCCGGCGGAGAGTTGGTCGCGGCGGTAGGCCTGCACCGGGATACCCGCCGTGTTGGCGATGCGGGCGCCGCCCGGCACCGCGACCTGCACCGGGGGCAGGCCAGCGGCTTGGCGACGCTGCGCCCTGCGCTGCTGCCGGGGCGAGAGCCGGTACTGGCCGGGGTTGGTGGCGCGGCGGGAACGTTGCAGGGCGCGGTCACGCCGCCGCTGCCACAACCGTTCCACCGCGAGCCGGTCCGCATCGGCGCCAGTCTTCGCGATCCGGGTCGCCCGCACCCCGCCACCACCGTCGGCGTCGGCCGGGACGGAGACGACGGCCAGGTTGGACACGTTGACGTCCACGCCGCCGCGCCGGTGCAGGGCCGCAGCCGTCTGCCGGCGGGCCACGACCGTCGGGGAGGTGTAGCCGGGGCCGAGGACCATCAAGTGCGCCTCGTACCGCCACCACCCAGTGCGCCCGGGTCGCGATACCGGACCAGGTCGATCTTGTGCCAGCGGCGCGGATCCGCGAGATAGTGCTCCAGCACCGGCTCACGGCCGGGTCCCTGCCGCAGGCGGACCGGCAGCACCAGATCCCGGACGCCGGTGCCGGTCAACACCACGGCGAGGGCGCCGTCGTGGTCCCACCACGACCGCACCGGCCGGCCGCCCGCGACGGGGGTGACGGCGGGCATCCGCCGCGGCTGCCACAACCGCCCGGCCCGGCCGAACACCGCCCGATGCCCCGCCAAGGTCCCAGCCAGGCGGAACGTCTCCCACTTCCGCGCCCTGGTATGCGACCGCGCCCGGCCCGGGGATACGGCTGAACGCCCACCAGCCGCCGACCCTCGGCCGGCCGTGGCGTCGTCCGGCCGCGTCGGGGAACAGGTGCCGATCGGCAGCCTGCCACACGCTGTCGGCGACGTGCATCGCCACCGCTTTCGTACAGGACCGGCGCAGATGCGGGGCACGATCCAGGTGTCGATACGCGGCATACTCCAACCCGGCCCGGGTCAACCCCAGCCGGTCGCGGACCGCGGCCGGACCTGCGGTGGCTCGCGCGCGGTGCGCGGCCCAGTACGCGTCGACCTTGGCGCGGGCGTCACGCTGGACCGCCCGTTGTACCGCGAACACCGCTGCGAAGACCCGCTCCGCATGCCGCCGCACCGCTGGGTCATGCACGTCCAGCGGCAGCCGCAACACCGACACCGCACCGTCCCACCGCCACGGCACCACCCGGTTCGGCCCACGCCGCCGTATCGACCCCGCTGCCGCCACACCGACCAATACGGGGCCACACGGCCCCCGGTGCCATGGCCGCGCCAGAACTTTGCGACACGGCCTAGCTAGCTCACACCCGAAGACCGGTTGCCCCGAGGGTACCGCTACTTCTACTTCTACTTCTGGACGAGTGACGCCGACAGCGCCGCGTCCTTCTCGGCGACCAGGGCGCGCAGCGACTCCTGGAAGTCGCGGACCTTGGCCAGCAGCTCCGGGTCGGCAGCGGCGAGGATGCGCACGGCGAGGAGGCCGGCGTTGCGGGCGCCCGCGATCGAGACCGTGGCGACCGGGATCCCGGCCGGCATCTGGACGATCGACATCAATGAGTCCATCCCGTCCAGGTACTTCAGCGGCACCGGCACGCCGATGACCGGCAGCGGGGTGGCCGAGGCGACCATGCCGGGCAGGTGCGCGGCGCCGCCCGCGCCGGCGATGATGACCTTCAGGCCCCGGGCCACGGCCTCGCCGGCATAGTCGAGCATGAGGTGCGGGGTGCGATGGGCGGAGACGACGCGTACCTCATGGCGCACGCCGAACTCGTCCAGCGCCTCGGCCGCCAGGCGCATCACCGGCCAGTCGGAGTCGCTGCCCATGATGATGCCGACCTCGATCGGTGCTGCGCTCAATGCTGGTACCCCTCCTCGAGGATGCGGGCGGCCCGGCGGGCCCGCCTGCGGCAGTCTTCCAGGTCGTCGCCGAGCACCGTCACGTGTCCGATCTTGCGGCCGGGGCGGACCTGCTTGCCGTACAGGTGGACCTTGGCCCCCGGCTCCTCGGCAAACAGGTGGTGCAGCCGCTCGTCGATCGACATGCCGCCCGGCGCGCCGCCGAGCACGTTGGCCATGACCACGACCGGCGCGGTGAGGCGGGTGTCCCCCATCGGGTAGTCGAGCACGGCCCGCAGGTGCTGCTCGAACTGCGAGGTCCGGGCCCCCTCGATGGTCCAGTGCGCCGAGTTGTGCGGCCGCATCGCGAGCTCGTTGATGAGCAGCCGCCCGTCGGTCGTCTCGAACAGCTCCACGGCGAGCACCCCGACCACCCCGAGCCCGGTGGCGACGTCGATGGCGAGCCGCTGTGCCTCGATCGCGAGGTCCTCGTCCAGCCCCGGCGCCGGCGCGAGCACCTCGACGCAGATCCCGTCCTCCTGCACCGTCTCGACGACGGGGTACGCCGCGACCTGCCCGAGCGGCGATCGCGCCACGACGGCGGCGAGCTCGCGCCGCAGCGGCACCATCTCCTCGGCGATGACCTCGACGCCGGCCGGCAGGTCGGCGGCCGAGTGCGCGACGAACACCCCGCGCCCGTCGTACCCTCCGGTGACCGTCTTCACGATCACCGGCCACCCGACCTCGTCCCCGAACGCCTCGACGTCCCCGTCGGTCCACCGCGGCATGGGGAACCCGAGCTTGCCGAGGTGCTCACGCATGGCCCGCTTGTTCTGCGCGTACTGCAGCGCGTCGGCCCCCGGCAACAGCGTGAAACCCTCGTCCGCGAGCCGCCGGATGATCTCGCCCGGCACGTGCTCATGATCGAACGTGACGACATCGCAGCCCTTGGCGAACTCCCGCACCGCGTCGACGTCATCATGCCGCCCGATCCGCACGTCGGCGGCAACGAGCGCGGCCCCGTCGTCGGGTGAGACGGCAAGCACACGCAGTGACTGACCAAGGGCAATCGCCGCCTGGTGGGTCATCCGGGCCAGCTGCCCCCCGCCCACCATGCCGACGACGGGAAGTCCGGTTCGGGTGTCCATAGGCTGGCCAGCCTATCGTTCGCCCAGCACCAGCCCCGCCCCGGATAAGCCAGAAGCCGCATGGCGCCACGACTTATCAGACTTATGCCCTGGGAGAGGAAAAATCCGCTAAAAGCGACCTTAGTAGGCCAAGATCACACTGTCGCCCCTTAGTGCCGGCCCCGGCGGCGGTTTCCCCTGCCACGATCGGGCCCGCAGCGCGGGTACCCGGCTCCAGCCGGCGAAGCCAACTCGGATGATCGATCGAACCCGTGGCCATTTGCGTCGGGCCCTCTGAGGCGTGCCGACTTCACGGGCCGGCCGAAGAAGGCAGGAGCACCGCACGCTTTCCGGATATGTCCGACTTATCCGGGGCAGGCGCGCGGCGCTCCCTCTGATCAGACCGCTGGGCCGCGTTTGCGTAGCTCGTCCACTGACTCCATGGCCTGGCGTAGCTCGGTCAGCCAGGTGTCCGCGTGCTGGCCGACCAGGGCCACGCACCACGCCAGGGCCTCGGAGCGGGACCGCGCCACGCCCGAGTCGACCAGCGTGTCCAGAACCTGGCGCTCCGGCTGGCGCAGGCGGGTCATCACCGGGGCCGAGTGCGTCGTGAACAGCTCGCGCGCCTCGCCGACCTGGACGCCCCAGGAGACCTTGCGCCGGTACCGCCGCTCCAGCTGCTGTGCGATCCCGATCCGCTGGTCCCGCGTCGTCTCGCGGAAGCCGGCGATCCGGCCCTGCTCGGCCGCGGCCCGGTCCGCGTCCGTCGCGTCGTCCGCCAGGGTGGGCTCGCCCAGGCGGCCGACGATCAGGATCTCGTCGCGGTCGATCGTCACCTCGGCCGGGCCCTGGAACCAGGACTCGGGCAGGGCCCCGGCGATCCAGGCCGCCGCGTCGTCGGCCGGCGGGGGCTCGCTGCGCGGACCGCCGCCGCGGCCCCAGGGTGCATCCCCTCGTCGCATCATCATCATTACTCCTTTGCGTGAGCAACTCTGATTACACGATTACACCCTTGCAAAGGGACGCCAAGGGTCCGGAGTTCGCCCTCAGAGAAACGATCAGGCGAGCTTGGCGACGAGATCCTCGAGCGCCGTCACCGGCGCGTCGCAGACGAAACCACGGCACACGTACGCGGTCGGGGCACCGTCGCGCAGGGGGCGGCCCTCAAGCAGCGGTACGCCGGCACGATCCGGCTCGCCGGCGACGATCACGGCACCGGGCGGCGCGTGCCACCAGGCGGCGGCGACCAGCGGGTCCTGCGGGTCCGGCGTGGCGATCGCGATCTCGAACGGGCCCGAGTGCAGGGCCTCCCCCGCGGCGCACGCGTAGCCGGTGAAGCGCCCGTGCGTGGCGGCCACCACCGAGACCGTGGCCAGGGCGCGCTCCGCCGCCTCACGATACGCCGGGTCCGCCGTCAGCGCCGAGTAGGTCACGAGCGCCGCCGCGATCGCCGACAGGCCCGCCGGCGTCGCGTTGTCGGTGATGTCGGCCGGGCGGGCCACGAGTGCCTCGGCGTCGTCGGCGGTGTCGAAGAAGCCGTCGCCGTCCGGGTCGCGGAAGTGGGCCAGGGCGACGTCCAGCAGGTCCTTGGCGAGCGCGAGCCAGCGGCCGTCGGCGGTCGCCTGGTGTACGGCACAGAACGCCTCGGCGACCGCCCCGTAGTCCTCGAGCACGCCCGCCGGCTCGCCCGCCACGCCGTCGCGGGACACGCGGCGCAGGCGGCCGCCGACCAGGTGGGTGCCGGCCAGGAACTCCGCGGTCCGCACGGCCAGCGCGATCGCCTCGGCGTCGCCGTACGCCCGGCCGAACTCGACCAGCGCGGTGATCGCGAGTCCGTTCCAGGCAGCCACGATCTTGCCGTCCCGGGCGGGCTGCGGCCGGGCCGCGCGAGCATGCAGGAGCCGGGCACGGATGTCCGCCCAGCGCTCCGCGTTCGCCGGGTCCTCGGGCAGCTGCAGCACCGAGGACCCGTGCTCGAACGTCCCCTCCGGGGTCACCCTCAGCAGGTACCGCGCCCAGGCCCCGTCGATCTCGCCGAGCACCTCGTCGAGCTGGGCCGGCGTCCAGGCGTACGTGAGGCCCTCCTCGCCGTCCGCGTCCGCGTCGAGGGCGGAGATGAACCCATGTCCGTCGTGCAGCTCCTGCGCCAGGAACGCAACGGTCTCGTGCGCCACCCGGCGGCCGGTCCCGCTGCCGGCGATCCGGTCGAGGTGGGTGTACACACGCAGCAGCAGCGCGTTGTCGTAGAGCATCTTCTCGAAGTGCGGCACGGTCCAGGTGCTGTCGACGGCGTATCGCGCGAAGCCCCCGGCCAGCTGGTCGTACATGCCGCCGCGGGCCATCCGCTCGCAGGTGTGGCGCACCGCGTCGAGGATCGCGTCGTCGCGGGTGCGCTGGTAGTGCCGCAGCAGGAACAGCAGCGCCATGTGCGGCGGAAACTTGGGGGCGCCGCCGAAGCCGCCGTGCCGGTCGTCGTAGGACTCCATGAGTGTGGCGGCGGCTGAGCGCAGTACCGAATCGTCCATGGGGTTGGACGGCGGTCGCTCCGCCACCTTGCGCACGGCATCGACCACGGCGGCACTCTGCTGCAGCACACCGTCGCGCTGCTCGCGCCAGGCGGCCGCGACGGCCTGGACCAGGCGCAGGAACGCGTCGCGGGGGAAGTAGGTCCCGCAGTAGAACGGCTGCCCGTCGGGCGTGGCGAACACGGTCATCGGCCAGCCGCCCTGCCCGGTCATCGCCTGCGTGGCGGTCATGTAGACGGCGTCGACGTCGGGCCGCTCCTCCCGATCCACCTTGATGGGGACCGTGAACTCGTTGACGACGGCCGCGACCGCCTCGTTCTCGAACGACTCGTGCGCCATCACGTGGCACCAATGACAGCTTGAATACCCAACTGAAATCAAGAGGGGTACGTCGCGTCGCTTTGCCTCGGCTATCGCCTCCTCTCCCCACGGCCACCAGTCCACGGGATTGGCGGCATGCTGCTGGAGGTAGGGCGACTGGGAGCCGGCCAGTCGATTCATTTACCCATCCTGCCACGAGAGACAGTCCGGCATGCGGCGTGTCGCCACCCGTGACCGATACCCCGGCGAGAGCCGCCGCGCGGTACCTAATCCGGGTAGGGCTCGACCGGCGGTGCGGTCACCGCCGCGCTGATCTCGTCATAAGCTTGTTTGAGGTCGCCTGCGGCGACGTAGTGCAGCGTCGCGCCGTATCCGACCGACTCCACGAGTCCCGCCTGCTCCAGCCGCCGGATATCACGGATCGACTGATCCCGGGACAGCCCCTCCTCGTCCTGATAGACATCCCGCCGCAGTTGATCGGTGGCGGCCGCGTAGAGCGCGGATACCGTCCGCTCGTTCAGCGCGAGCCGGTCGACCATCTCCTCGGCTGCTGTCCATACATCTCGCCCGAGCGTCAGCCTCTTTCCGACCAGTTGGGCCTGGAGGTGGTGGGCCCGCAAGCAGAACCGCACCCATCCACTCGCGCTGAGTTCCGGCTGGTAGGTACCCCGGTTCGTCTCGCGAAGCACCCGGTAGTAGTCAAGCGTATTGACGTCATGTCCCAGCCATTCTTCAATCGAGCAGAATTCCGGATACACCCGGCCGCCTCGCGCGATGACAAGCGTTTGCACGCACCGTGACATCCGCCCGTTCCCGTCGCGCCAAGGATGGATGGCGACGAGGTTGAGGTGCGCCATCGCGGCCCGTACCAGCAAGTGGGTGTCCAGGTCGCCGGCGTTGAGCCATTCGACCAACTCGCGCATGAGACCGGGCACCTCATCGGCGGCGGGCCCTACGTACGCCGGTGCGAGCGGGTCCGTGCCGGTGACAACGATGCCTTTCCGGCGGTACCGCCCCGGAGACTTGGCCTTCCAGAACCGGGTCATCATGAAGTGCAGCGCCGACAGCACGGCTTCGCTGTGCGCAAAGAAGTCCATGTCAGGGGTCTGCATGACCCAGGTGAGCGCGTCCCGGTAGCCGACGACGGCCTCCCTGGACTCTTCCGGAACACTCGCCGGAACCGGCGCTCCGGTCACGATCGCCGACGCGGTACTCAACTCGACCGTATAGCCCTCAATCGTGTTCGAGCCCCGAATCGCCCCAGCGACAAGCCGCTTCCGAACGCCACCGATCCACTCGCTCGCCTTGGACCCGCCGGTCGAACGCTGGAACTCAGCGTAGAACTCGTCGATCTCGGCCAGGACCCGTCGGTCGTCACCGGTCAAAGGGGGCACGGCGTACAGCATGCGACAATGCTACGACGATCGTAGCAGCCTCGCCAACGACGCCGACGGCTTCGCCACTTTGCGACTTACGCCGTAGCACACAGCCGTGCCGAACGAGCGGCGCATGGTCGCCGGAGAAGAGCTACTGGGCTTACAACTTCACTGACACCAATGGCAAGAGGAATAACCCACGCTGATCAAGAGCGGAACGTCTCGCCGTTTGGCTCCCGCCCTATCACGTCGATCCGCTCCACTCCCCCGACGCGGACGGCGTGGTTTCGCAGTCCAAGTAGTTGGCCGGTGTGGCGTTGAGCACCCAGGCAAGCGGCATCGCGGCGCGGGTCTGGTATGCGTCATGGGCGAGCCGATACATCGTGACTGTCTGGCTCGCGTCCCGGCCCACGGTCCAATACTGCACGATGCCTGCGCCGGCATACTCGACGCGCTTCGTCACCGTGTCGGCGGCCTCGGAGCCCGATGAGACGATCTCGACCACGAGCAGCACACCGTCGACCGGCAGCCACACCGTGCGGGGCTGCGCCGGCACCTTGCCCCAGACGACCAGGTCGGGGATTCGCCCGCCCACACCGCCGCCTGAACCGGGGATGCGAAGAGCGACGGCCTGGGTGATCTTTTCAGCCGGCCAACCTGCGGCGGCAAGCCACAACATGATGCGAGTTGCGATGACGGCATGCTCAAAGTCGGGCGACGGCATGACCGACAGGACCCCCCTCAGGGCTGATCTCGTAGCGGTGGCCGTGCGGGTCAGCGGCGATCATGGCGGTGAGATCATCGAGCGTCACGATTGCCGGCATGTGCCGGCCAACGGACTCTGCGCTCATGGCGATCATTTTGTCCGGGCGGAGACCCTCCGACCGTCGCTGTCTGGCCGAGCCACGATTAATTATGGCCACATGGCTACAATACCCTGTGCGGCCACTGAGCGCGATTCCGCAGGCGTCAGGATGAGCCGCGCTGGTGACGCCTCGACAGATACGCGTCGGCCGCGGCGGTCGAGCCCGGCGAGGGCGGCGCCGAGGGCCGGGGCGGTCAGCTGCGGCACCGGCTCCAGGGCGAGGGCGGCGAACCCGGCCGCGGCGAATGAGGCGGCGACGGCGGCCACGGACGGGAACCGGGCGTCGAGGGCGGCCGCGGCTTCCGGGAAGTACCGCATGAGCGTCACCCCGTCGTGGCGCCCAGCGAAGACCGAACGAATCAGCACCGAACCGCCCGGGCGCAGAACGCGGCGGATCTCGGCGGCCGCGGCCGGCAGGTCGGGGATGTGGTGCACGACCGTGGAGAGCCAGACCGCGTCCACGTCCCCGTCGGGCAGCGGGATGTGGGCGGCGTCGCCGGCGAGGGCGGGCTCCTCAGCGACGGCGCGCATCGCGGCGGAGGGTTCGACCGCGGTGACGCTCACGCCGTACCAGCGACGAAACGCCGCCGACCACTGACCCGTTCCCGAGCCGAGGTCGAGCAGGCGCGTCGCGGCAGTGGGGCGCAGGTGGTGCGCGACGCGCTCCCGCCAGGCGGTCAGGGCGTCGTCGCGCAGGTGCCGGCCGGCGGCGAACGCGGCCGCGGCCCGGGCGTCGTAGTCGATGACCGCCACGTCGACAGTCTGGACATCGCCGGGCTTTCGTGCCACAGTTCTAGAACTGTCAGCTGTTCTAGAACTGTGGAGGCTCACCATGGCCGAGCTGCTCATTCGTCCGCGCCGGGAGGTGACCCGGGGGCCGCTCATGGGCGATCCGGGCGCACTCGGGCGGTTCGGGGAGTACGGCGGGCGCTACGTCCCCGAGTCGCTCATCGGCGCGTGCCGTGAGGTCGAGGACGCGTTCCGCGAGGCCTGGGCGGACCCGGGGTTCCGGGGGCAGCTCGACCGGCTGCTGACCACCTACGCGGGGCGGCCGACCCCGCTCACACCCGCGCTGAACCTCTCCACCGAACTCGGGTCCACGCTGCTGCTCAAGCGCGAGGACCTCGCCCACACCGGCTCCCACAAGATCAACAATGTGCTCGGGCAGGCGCTGCTGGCCAGGCGCATGGGGCGCACCCGGCTCATCGCCGAGACCGGGGCCGGGCAGCACGGCGTCGCCACGGCGACCGCGGCCGCGCTCCTCGGGCTGCGGGCCACCGTGTTCATGGGCGCGCACGACATCGAGCGCCAGGGGCTCAACGTGTTCCGGATGCGCATGCTCGGCGCCGAGGTCGTGCCAGTGCACACCGGCGCGCGGACACTCAAGGACGCGACCAGCGAGGCGATGCGGCACTGGGTCGGCGCCACCGAGGAGGCGCATTACTGCATGGGCTCGGTGCTGGGCCCGGCGCCGTACCCGTGGATGGTCCGCGAGTTCCAGCGCGTCATCGGCGACGAGGCCCGCCGCCAGTGCGCCGCCGAGCTGCGTGCTGCGGTGCCGGACTACGTGGTCGCCTGCGTCGGGGGCGGCTCCAACGCGGCCGGCACGTTCGCCGGGTTCGTCGACACGCCGGCCCGGCTGGTCGGGGTCGAGGCCGACGGCGGCGCGAGCGCGAGCCGGGGCCGGCTCGGGGTCCTGCACGGGGTGCGGTCGATGTTCCTGCAGGACGACGACGGGCAGGTGGCCGAGGCGCACTCCATCGCCGCCGGGCTGGACTACCCGGGCATCGGGCCCGAGCACGCGCACCTGCGGGACCTCGGGCGGGCGCGGTACGTCACCGTGACCGACGACGAGGCGGTCGCGGCGGCCACGCGCCTGGCCCGGACCGAGGGGATCATCCCGGCGCTGGAGTCGGCGCACGCCCTGGCCTGGGTGCTGCGCGGCGGGATCCCGGCCGGCTCGACCGTGCTGGTCACGCTGTCGGGGCGCGGCGACAAGGATCTGGGGGCGTTGTGAAACTGCTGATGCCGTACATCACCGCCGGCGTCCGCGCCGGCTGGACCGACTACGTGCGTTCCTACGCCGCGGCGGGCGCGTCGTACATCGAGGTGGGCCTGCCCTTCTCCGATCCCACGCTGGACGGGCCGACGATTCAGGAGGCGACGGCGACGGCGCTGGCGCGTGGGGCGCGACTGGATCGGATATTCAGCGACATATCCGAAATATCGATAAAGGTACCCCTCGTCGCCAGCACCTACGCCAGCCTGGTCATCCGGGAGGGCGCGGAGCGATTCTGCCGCCGGCTCAAAGCGGCCGGCGTCGACGCGCTCATCGTGCCCGACCTGCCGCTGGAGGAGTGCGAGGAGGTCGCCCGCCACATCGACCTGGTCCTGCTCGCCGCGCCCGCCACCCCGGACGCCCGCCTGGCCGAGATCGGCCGCCGCAGCCGCCGGTTCGTCTACGCCGTGAGCGTCATGGGCACCACCGGCGAGCGCGACGCGATCGCCCCGTCCGCCGCCGATCTCGCCGCGCGCCTCAGGCCGCGGACCGAACTGCCGGTCTTGCTAGGATTCGGCATCTCCACGCCGGCGCAGGCCGCGGCGGCGGCCCGGCTGGCCGACGGCGTCGTGGTCGGCGCCGCCCTCATGCGCCGGGTGCTCGACGGCGCCACCCCGGACGAGGCCGGCGCCTTCGTGCGAGAGCTGGGCACGGCGATGTCTGGAGGATGAGTCCTTGGTCCGCGACGGTGAGCCCCGTTACCGCGCCATCGCCGCCGACCTCGCCGCCAAGATCCACGCCGGCGTCTACCCGGCCGGCTCCGCGCTGCCGGCCCAGCGCGAGCTCAGCACGGCGTACGGCGTGACGCTCATGACCCTTCGCCAGGCGCTGCGCGAGCTCAGCGACGAGGGCCTGATCGTCCAGCAGGCGGGGCGGGGCACCTTCGTGTCCCCGCCCCACCTCGCCTACCGCCTCGGCTCCCTGCGCAGCCTCACCGACGACCTGCGCGAGCAGGGCCACACGGTCCGCACGACCGTCGTGGCCGCGGGTCTGACGGACGCGCCGATGTTCGGCCCCGGCGCCCTGCGCCTGGAGCGCGTCCGCGAGTTCGCCGGCCGCCCCTCGGTCCACCAGGTCTCGTGGGTCCCGGCCCCGCACGGCGAGCGACTCCTCGGCACCGACTTCGCCACCACCGCCCTCTACGCCGCCCTGACCGCCATCGGCGTGACCGTGGCCCGGGCGACAGAGACGATCACGCCGGCTCTCCTGCCCGGGCCCTCGCGGCGGCACCTCGCCGCGCCCGCGGACGCGCCCGTCTTCATCAGCTCGCGGGTGACCTACGCGCTCGACGGCGCCACGGTGGTCGCCGACCGGGCCGTGATCCTCGGCGACGCCATGGAGATCCGGGCCGAGCGCGCGGCCAACGGCCTGTCACTGACCTGGACCACCGGCTCTCAGACGTGGCCGCGCAGCGAGTCGTCGTAGGTGACCGCCGGGTCGCCGCCCAGCACGCCCTTGGCCGCCCGCTGGAAGGCCGTCGCCTCGCTGCGCCGCTTCAGCCGCACCGCGACCTCGCCGCACGGCGCCGCCCCGTCCAGCCGCGACATCGCCCCGGCCGGCAGCAGCGCAACGGCGTCGGGCTGCCCGGCCGGCCGGGCGACCACCCCGACCACGGTCCCGGCCACCCCGCGCCCGGCCCGGGTCATTGTGACCCACTCCCCCAGCCGTAGCCCGCGCCCGTCGACGGCGAGCAGCTCCGCGTCGGAGCCGGCCGCCCGCCCCTGGACCAGCGCGGCCCGCTGCAGCTCCGGGCTGCGGACCGCGGTCAGCACCGTCGCCTGCGCCAGGTTCAGCCGGCCGGTGGCGACATCGACGTCGTACAGCGCGTCGTCGCACTCCACCGCGGCCGCCTCCGGCAGCGCCGCCAGCCGCTCGACCTGATCAGGCGTGAACCTCCCGACCAGTCGTACGTCCGCCCCGCCGGGCAGGTCCGCGAACTTCTCGCTCCCGCCGAAGCGGTCCAGCACCACGAACGCCCCGACCGCCGCGACGGCGAACCCCACCACCCCGACGAACCCCCGCCTGATCACAAACCGTGACGGTAGAGCAACACGGAGATCAGCAGTGGTACCCGCACGGTGTGTCCGGCCCGGGGGTCTGCACCACCACGCGATCCGGGTACTGGCGGCATGGGTTGACCGGCCTCGCCCGACGACGCTGGACGCATGCATCGATCGCTGAAAACGTTGACGGCCGTGCTGGTCGCCGCGCTCGTGGCGGCGCTCGCGCCCGGCCCGCCGGCCGGCGCCGAGGCCGCGGACCTGACGAGCACCGAGGTCACGTTCACCGGCCGCGACGGGGTGGTCCTGCACGGCACGGTCCTCGCCCCGGCCGGGGCGAGCGGCGATCGACCGGGGGTCGTGATGCTGGAGGGCGCGGGCAACCGGGGCCGCGGCTACCTGCGTCCCGACGCCGAGGCCTACGCGCGCCACGGCATCGTGACGCTGATCTACGACAAGCGCACGAAGGGGTACTCCCTGCTGCACCGCGACTACTCGGTGCTCGCCGACGACGCCCTGGCCGGGCTGGCGCTGCTGCGTGGGCGGGCCGGCGTCGACCCGGCCCGGGTGGGGCTGTGGGCGCTGTCCGAGGGCGCGTTCGTCGCGCCGATCGCCGCCGCCCGCTCGGCCGACGTGGCGTTCCTGGTCACGGTCGGCGCGGTGGGCCCGACGCCGGCGGCGCAGACGGCGTGGGCGTACGACGAGTATCTCCGCCACGCGGGCGTCTCCGGCGCCGTGTCCCGGGCGCTGCGCACCGCCGTCCTGCCCGCGGCCATCGCCGCCGGCCTGTTCCCGGAGGCCGGCTTCGACCCGGCGCCGGTCTGGCGCCAGGTACGCCAGCCGGTGCTCGCCGAGTGGGGCGAGCTGGACCGGGACAGCGTGCCGGCCGAGAGCGTACGCATCATCCGGGCGGCGCTGCGGGACGGGGGCAACGCGCGGTACCGAATCCGGATCGTCCCCGGCGTGAACCACAACCTGCACGCCACCGCCGCGGAGGGCTTCGACCGGCGGGCCGACCTGCTGGCCGGCTACGGCGACGCCGAGGCGGCCTGGATCGAGTCGGGCTTCGAGCCCGGTCCCGCCGCGGAGGGGGTCGCGCCGGCGTCGGGCTCACCGGCCGCCGCGATCGCCCCGCCCGCCTGGTACCTGCGGCCGTGGCCGCTGGTGGTCCTCACGGTGCTGCTGCTGGCCGGGTTCGCGGTCGCGCCGTCGTGGCGCCTGCGGGTGCTGGGTCCGCTCGCGATCGTGGGGACGCTGCTGTACCTCGTGTTCCTGCTCGCCACCGCCGGCAAGGTGACCGGACCGCCGGTGCTCGGGCGGCCGCTGCCCTGGCTCGGGCTGGAGCTGCTGGTCGCCGGGGTCGTCGTGGCGGCGGCGCTCGCCTGGCGGCGGGTCGGGCCCGCCCGGGGCCGGCGCATGCGGCTCGGGGCCGGCACGGCCGCGGCGGTCCTGCTGGTGCCGTGGGCCGCGGCCTGGGGGCTGTTCAACCTTTGACGCTGGGCGGTGGAAACGGCGGCACTCGCGCAGCACCCGCCCGCAGGACGCTCGGCGGCCGCGGCCGGTAGAACAGGGAACCCTCGGCGCGGACGCGGCGGCACTCGCGCAGCACCGCCCGCAGGAGGCTCGGCGGCAGCGCGGGGGGTAGAAGAGAAGCCCTTTCTGCGCGAAATGGCGGCACTCGCGCAGCACGGCCCGCAGGGCGCTCGGCGGCAGCGGCGGGTAGAACAGGGAGCCCTGGGCGAAACCCTCGGCGCGAAAGCGGCGGCACTCGCGCAGCACCGCCCGCAGGACGCTCGGCGGCAGCGGCCGGTAGAACAGGAAACCCTCGGCGCGAAAGCGGCGGCACTCGCGCAGCACCTGCCCGCAGGAAGCTCGGCGGTAGCGCGCGGGGTAGCAGAGAAGCCCTGGGCGAGGCTTCAGCCGATGCCCTCGGCGCGCAGGTGGCGGCGCTGGAGCTGGCGACGCTCGCGGAGCACCGCCTGCAGGGCGCTCGGCGGCAGCGGCGGGTAGAACAGGAAGCCCTGGGCGGCGCTGCAGCCCAGCTCGGTCAGGCGGGCCCGCTGCTCCGGGTTCTCCACGCCCTCGGCCACCACGCGCAGGCCGATGCGGCGGGCCAGGTCGACGGTGGTCTGCACGATCGCGGCGGACTTGGGCGAGTCGAGCATCTGGGCCACGAACTCGCGATCGATCTTGACCTCCTGGACCGGGACCCGGGTCAGCAGCGTGAAGGCCGAGTAACCGGTGCCGAAGTCGTCCACAGCGAGCTGCACGCCGAGGCGGCGCACGCGGGTCAGCACGTCGTCGACGACCGGGGAGCTGCCGATCATGACCGTCTCGGTGATCTCCAGGATCAGCAGCTCGGCGGGGAAGCGGTGGCGGCCCAGCAACTCGTTGATCGTCTCCGGCAGCTGCCGCTCGGCGAGACTGCGGGCCGAGATGTTCACGGCCAAGGGCACGGCCAGGCCGGCCCGGCGCCAGCCCGCGGCCAGCCCGATCGCGCGCTCCAGGACCCAGTGGGTGAGCGGGGCGATGAGCTCGCTCGCCTCGACGGCCGGCAGGAACTGGCCGGGGGCCAGGCGCCCGCGGCGCGGGTGGCGCCAGCGGATCAGGGCCTCGACGGACGTGATCGGGCCGCCCGCACCCGCCACGCCGGCCGGGCCGGTCAGCGCGACGGCCGGCTGGAACTCCAGGGTGAGTTGCTCGCCCGCCTGGCCGTGCTCGCCACCGCCGTTCAGGGCCTCGCGCAGCTCGGCCAGCAGGGCCAGCCGGTCGGTGCTGGCGTCGTCGCGGGCGGCGTCGTACCAGGCGACCGGCTGGCCGCCGTCCTTGGCCTGGTACATCGCGATGTCGGCCCGGCGCAGCAGCTCGTTGAGGTCGGCCGAGCCGGCCGGGGCCACCACCACGCCGATGGAGCACTCCTTGGACAGGGCCACGCCGCCGATGCTCATCGGCACGGCGATCTGGGTGCCCAGCTTGCGGGCGCGCTCCACGGCGGCGGCCAGGGCCAGGTCGTCGGCGCCGGCGGCCAGGTCGGTGATGAGGATCGCGAACTCGTCGCCGCCCAGGCGGGCGTGCAGGTCCGCGGCCCCGCCGGCGTCGCGGACCCGGCCGGCGATGGCCCGCAGGACCTCGTCACCGGCGGTGTGACCCAGGGCGTTGTTGACCTCTTTGAAGTCGTTGACGTCCAGCAGCAGCAGGGCCACCGGGTCGCGCCGGCCCCGCGCCTTCAGCGCGAGGTTGCCCCGGGCCAGCAGGGCCGCGCGGTTGTAGAGGCCGGTGAGCGGGTCCCGGACGGCGTCGTGCGTGGTGCGCTCGCTCATCGCGCGCAGCTCGCCGTGGGCCATCGCGTCGTGCAGGGCCGCGGCCAGGGCGTCGCCGAAGGTGGCGAGCATGAGCCGGTCGCGGGGGCGTTGGGGCTCGGGCCCCGCCAGCTGCAGCTCGCCGACCGCCACCGAGCCGACAGCCAGCGGGCGGGTCGTGACCGGGCCCGGCGGGAGGTCGCCGTGGGTGCGACCGGCGGCCAGCACGATGCGGGCGGCGGGGACGTGGAAGAGGCGGACGGCGCCGCTGATGCCGGCCTGGGCGGCGTCACGCTCGTCGAGGCGGTTGAGGTCGCGGGCCACGTCGGCGAACTCGGCCCAGGTGCGCCGCTCGTCGTCCTCGCCGATGCGGTTGGCGTAGAACTGGTGCATCAGCCAGAGCAGCGGCGGCAGCAGCACCAGCAGGAACGCGCTGGTGGACCAGGCCCACACGATGACCAGGCCGACGGTGACGTTGCCGATGAGCATCAGCGGGCTGCTGGCCACCATCGAGCGGACCGAGTCCCGCAGGTCGCCGCCGGCCGCCACGATGCGCAGGATCAGCAGGCTGCCGGTGGCCAGGAAGTACACGACCGCGGCCGCGACGAGGGCCGCGACGAAGCGCGGCGGGATGCCCGGGCGCTCGGCCCCGTCCCCCCACGCCAGGCCCATCACCAGGGCGGCCAGGGAGGCGCCGACGGTCAGCGCGGCGACGCCGTAGATGCTTTCGCGCACGGGCCGGGCGCGGCTGGAGCGGGCGTCGACGGCGTGCAGGGCGGCGTGGGCGGCGGCGAAGCCGAGCAGCCCGACCGGCGGGACGGCCGCCGCCGGCAGGCCGGCGCACAGCACCACGATCGCGGCCTCGCCCCAGGCCAGGCGGGCCAGGCCGCCCCCGGCGCGCACGCGCAGGCGGGCCAACTGGGAGACCATGGCCACGGCGGCGCCGATGAGCAGGGCGGCCGGGACGGGCGGACGGGCGGAGATGCTGAACCGATTCAACGCGGCATCGACGGCGCCCTCGGGCAGGCGCGAGGCCGCGGCGAGGGACGCCGACACGCCGAGGGCGGCGGCGACGACCAGGGCTGCGACGAGCCGCGGCGGCAGCGGCCTCATCGGGCCACCGCAACGACCGCCGTCAGGGCCCGGCCGACCGGCGCGGGGACCCGGCGGGCGCCCGTCGGGGCCTTCACCATCTGTCCCCTTCCGTGCCCCACAAGCATGCGCGACCGGCGATATGGAACGCGCCCTGGTGAAGGCTAAGGCACGCGGGAAGGGGACAACAGTGGCCGGTGATGCGTTTCTGACTCAGATCACGCTGCGGCAATACTCAGGCGGGCGTCGATTTGTCCAGCTGATCGGGGTTGGCCCCGCTGTCGGCGGCGGAGCCGGCCTCCGGGTCGCGGTGCTGGGCATCCCGGTCGCGGCGCTGGGCGTCCGGGTCGGGGAACTCGGCCGGGAGGCGACGGATCCGGGCGGTCATGTTGCGGATCAGCAGCACCGTGACGATGCCCAGGAGCACGATGATGAGCAGCCCCATGGGGCCGGCCAGGCCCCCGGAGCGGGTGTCGCCGAAGTTGTTCTCGGCCAGAACGTCGAGCACGCCCATACCCTCACCTTACGCCGGTGAAGAGGTCGTCTTCCGGCGCGGTGGTCTCGACGAACGACTTGACCAGTTCGTAGTCCTCGGTGGGCCAGATCTTCTGCTGGATGTTGAGCGGCACCGCGAACCAGAAGCCCTCGGGGTCGACCTGGGTGGCGTGCGCGCGCAGGGCGTCGTCGCGAGTCTCGAAGAACTCGCCGCAGGGGACCTTGGTGGTGACGCGGGTGTCCGGGTCGGGCCAGTCCTCGCCGTCACTGCGCTGCGACCACTCCTTGAGCCACTCGGTGAAGGGCGACTCGCCGGTCAGCTCCAGCATCGCCTCGTGCAGCAGCGTCATGCGCTTGCGTGACCAGCCCATGTTGTAGTAGAGCTTCAGCGGCTGCCAGGGCTCGCCCTTGTCCGGGAAGCGGGCGGGGTCGTTGGCCGCCTCGAACGCGGCCATGGTGACCTTGTGCGTCATCACGTGGTCGGGGTGCGGATAGCCGCCGCGCTCGTCATACGTGGTGATCACGTGCGGGCGGAAGCTGCGGATCAGCTCGACCAGCGGCTCGGCGGCGACGTCGGGGTCCATGAGGCCGAAGCAACCGTCGGGCAGCGGCGGCAGCGGGTCACCCTCCGGCAGCCCCGAGTCGACGAAGCCCAGCCAGGCCTGGCGCACGCCGAGGATCTCCCGGGCGCGGTCCATCTCCGCGCGGCGGATCTCGGCGATGTTCTGCCAGATCTCCGGCCGGTCGAGCTTCGGGTTGAGCACACTGCCGCGCTCGCCCCCGGTGCACGTGACGACGAGGACGTCGACCCCCTCCGCCGAGTACTTCGCCATGGCGGCCGCGCCCTTGCTCGACTCGTCGTCGGGATGAGCATGCACCGCCATCAATCTCAGCTGCTCGGTCACGAGCTCTCCTCAGGAACGTCAGCGGCCCCGGCGCCGGGGCACCCCGGATAACGACCCTATTGTGGTCGGTACCTCCGACAAAACGACGAGGACGCACACCCGTGACCGACATGGACGAGACGCACACCACACCGAAATACCCGCCCGGGCGCTACGGACGCCGCCGCGAGCCGCAGCCGCGCCGTCCCTGGCTGGTCCTCGCGCTCGCCGCGGTCGTGGCGGTGGCGGGGCTGGCGATCGCGTGGCAGCTCTACGCGCAATACGGCCCACAGGACTTCGAGCCGCAGGTCCAGCGCTTCTACAACGTCACCGACGACGGCATCACGGTCGACTTCGTGGTGCGCAAGGAGCCGGACAAGCGCGCGACCTGCAGCGTGCGGGCCCGCTCGGCCAGCGGCGAGGAGGTCGGCCTGGCCCAGGTGGATGTGCCGACCGGCGCCGAGGCGTACGTCACATACCGCCTCGCCACCAGCGACCGGCCGGTCACAGTCGAGGTGCCGGCCTGTAGCCCGCTGAAAACGACTGACAGGTAACGGTCGCACGAATTCGGGTGGCATCGGTGATGCGGGTCACTGGTACTTTGGTGGTTTGACCGAGCGTGCCCGTAAGGAGATCTTCAGTGTCGACCACCGACGGCGACCAGGCCACCACCTGGCTGTCGCAGGACGCCTATGACCGGCTGCAGGCAGAGCTCGACGAGCTCATCGCCAACCGCCCGGCAATAGCCGCCGAGATCAACGCACGCCGCGAAGAGGGCGATCTGCGCGAGAACGGCGGATACCACGCCGCCCGCGAGGAGCAGGGCAAGGCCGAGGGCCGCATCCTGTACCTCAAGGAGTTCCTCCGCAAGGCGGTCGTCGGCGACGCTCCGACGTCGGACGCCGTCGCGCCCGGCACCGTCGTCACGATCCAGTTCGACGACGACGAGGACGACACGGAGAAGTTCCTGCTCGGCTCGCGCGAGATCGCCGCGACCACCGACCTGACCGTCTACAGCCCGGAGTCCGCCCTGGGCAAGGCGATCCTCGGCGCCAAGCGCGGCGACACGGTGACCTACACGGCCCCGAGCGGCGCCGCGATCAAGGTGAAGGTCATCGAGTTCGAGCCCTTCGCCGGATGAGCATCGCGCGCACCCTCACGTTGATTTGAGGGTGCGCGCCGGCCGCGCGCAGTGGGTGGCGAACTCCGCGTCGATCCGGTCGTTCCGCGCCGAGCTCGCCACCACCGACGCCGATTCGCCGGCCTGGGCGTCCACCGCCCGAGCTCGCCGCCCCGGCCGCATATGCGAGTCCATCCGGGTCGCCTTCGCGATATCGGCGTCGCGGCGGGCCTCGATTCCCGGCCGGGCGTCATCCAGCATCTTCCCGATCGGCTCGGGCCGTCGCGGCACCGGTCGGCCGGCCCGCGCATCCCGTTTGACCAGCATGAACGCGCTGCTGGCGAGCATGATCACGTCGAGCGGCTCCACCGTGGCGGCCCGGCCGGCCCGGGCCCGGAAACGCCAGGCCGCACTGCCGCAGACCCGCGGCGAGGATCGCCAGGATCATGAGGTACGGCAGCAGGCTTATGACGACGAGCACCGCGAACGCCACGGTGCAGCGGGCTACAAGCCGAAGGTCACCGTGTAGCCGGCCGAGCGGAGCGCGTTGACCAGCCGATCGGAGTGCTCGGAACCGCGCGTCTCGACCGACAGGCCGAGCTCCACCTCGCCGAGTTGCAGCCGCGGGTCCTGGCGGCGATGGGCGACGTCGACGACGTTGGCGCCCTGCTCGGCGATGCAGGTCAGCACCTTGGCCAGGTGGCCGGGGCGGTCGCTGCAGCGCACGGTGAAGGTGAGATATCGCCCGGCGGCCGCCAGCCCGTGCTCGATCACCCGCATCATGAGCATCGGGTCGATGTTGCCGCCGGAGAGCACGGCCACCACCGGCGTCTCGACCTTCACCTTGCCCGCGAGCAGGGCGGCCACCCCGACGCTCCCCGCCGGCTCGACCACCATTTTGCACCGCTCCAGCAGCATGAGCAGCGCCCGGGAGATGTCCTCCTCGCTCACCGTGACGATCTCGTCGACGAGCTTGGCGACGTGGGCGAAGGTGAGGTCGCCGGGGCGGCCCACCGCGATGCCGTCGGCGATGGTGCCGAAGGAGTCCAGCCGCACGGGGCGCCCCTGCCGCAGTGACGGCGGGAACGCGGCCGCGTCGGCGGCCTGCACGCCGATCACCCGCACGTCGGGGCGCAGGGACTTGATCGCCGCGGCGAGCCCGGAGATGAGCCCGCCCCCACCGGTGCCGGTGATGACGGTCTTGACCTCGGGGACCTGCTCGAGCAGCTCCAGCCCGACCGTGCCCTGGCCCGCGATGACGTCGGGGTGGTCGAAGGGGTGGATGAACACCGCGCCGGTGCGCTCGGCGAACCCCTGTGCGGCGACCAGGGCCTCGTCGACGGTCCCCCCGGCGAACTCGACGGCGGCGCCGTAGCCGCGGGTCGCGGCGATCTTGGGCAGCGGGGCTCCGACCGGCATGAACACGGTGCTGGCGATGCCGAGCAGCCCCGCGGCGAGGGCGACGCCCTGGGCGTGGTTGCCCGCGCTGGCGGCGACGACGCCGCGGGCGCGCTCCTGCGGCGACAGGCGCGTCAGGCGGACGTACGCGCCGCGGACCTTGAACGATCCGGCGCGCTGGAGGTTCTCGCACTTGAGCCACACCGGGCCGCCGAGTTTGGCGGTCAGCGGCCGGCTGGGCTCCACCGGGGTCAGGCGGGTCACACCGGCCAGCAGCTGCCTGGCCGCTTCGATCTCGGGCAACGTAACGAGATCCGTTGAGACGGTCATGCCCCGATCGTCCCACCAATCGCCGGGGCCGCGGCCTCCTGGGCCCGCAGGCTCGCCACCCGGCCGTACTGCGCGCTGGTGACCCGCGCGATCAGCAGCAGGGCGAGCGCGGCGGCGAGCACGAACAGCGCCGCGGCCGGCAGGTTCAGCACGAGCTGCCGGCCGAGGAGGTGACCGGCGAGCGCGTCGTCGACCGGATGGCCGGCCCGGGCCTGCCCGCGCACCGCGCCGATCTCGCCGGCGTTGTCGCGTCCGGCGGCCCAGGCCAGTACGAGTGCCACCGCCCCGGCCGCCACCGCGGCCCGCAGCAGCCAGACCAGCGCCGTCACGCGCCGCCGCAGCGCCGGGTCGCGCCCGACGCTGTCGGTGATCCGGCGCGAACGGATGCCGAACGCGGCGAGGTTCGCGCGGGCGCGACCGGCCCACGCGACAATCGCCGCAAATGCCACAGCAGCCGACAGCATCGTCAAGGTCCAGGCGCCGACCCGCAGTGTGGCGGCGAGCGCGGCGGACTCGGCGCCCGGGTGGTGGACCGCCCACAGGTCGGCGACGGGCAGAAAGGCGATCACGAGCTGGGCGAGCGCCGCCGCGGCGAGGCCGAGCTGCGTGACGGTCGCCCAGTGCGAGATCGCCCTGATCATCGGCGCCGGGCCGCCATCCGGGGCCAGCCGGGTGCGTGCCGGCGCCAGGGCGCGGCCTGCTCCAATTGGCCGGCGAGGGCGAGCAGCAGCAGCTCCGAGCCGGGCGGCCCGACGAGCTGCACGGCGACCGGCAGGCCGTCGGGGCGCACCCCGACCGGGATCACCAGGCCGGGGAAGCCGGCGAAGTTCCAGGGCGCCTCGTACGGCGCGTAGCGGGTGTTGACCAGCATGTTCGCGGCCCAGGAGCGGGCCGACCAGCGGTCCGCGGCCGGGGGCGCCGTGGCGAGGGCGGGGGTGACCAGCACGTCGTACCTCCCGTCGCCGAACCAGTTCCGGCAGTTTTCCCGCCAGGCGGCCCGGTCGTCCTCGCGCACGAGCCCGCGCCGCAGGGCCGCCTCGCCGAGCGCCATGTGGCGCCGGGTGCGCGGCTGCAGCGCGGCCCGGTCAAGCCCGGCGGCGTCGAGGCTCGCCGCGGCGAACCAGGTGGCGAGGACCCGGGCGGCGAGCGCGGGCGGGTAGCCGGGGTCGGCCCGCACGGCGCCATGGCCGTGGGCGAGCAGGAGCCGGACCGCGTCGCTGAGCCCCTTGCGCGCCCCGGCGTCGGGGAAGACACCGGTGACGGGGCTGCGCAGCGAGACGGCGACCCGCAGCGGGCCCGGCTCGGTGAGCGCGCGCGGTGCCCGGCCGCAGAGCACCGCGTAGCCGAGGTGAGCGTCGGCGACCGTGGTGGCCAGGATGCCGTTCTCCGCCAGGCCGTACCAGTCGTTGACCCCGATCCCGGCCGGCACCACGCCCCGGCCGGGCTTGAGCCCGACGATCCCGCAGCAGGCGGCCGGGATGCGGATCGAGCCGAGCCCGTCGTTGCCGTGCGCGATCGGCACCAGCCCGGCGGCGACCGCCGCCGCCGACCCGCCGGAGGAGCCGCCGGGCGTGCGGTCGGTCCGCCACGGGTTGCGGGTGATCGCCTCCCGGTCGTCGGTGGTCGCGAAGATGCCCAGCTCCGGCATGCGGGTGACGCCGACGACGACCGCGCCGGCCCCGCGCAGCCGCCGGACCACCTCGTGGTCGCGGTCGACAACGGGGCCGCGGGCGGCGGCCGAGCCGCTCCACGTGGGCAGGCCCGCCACGGCGACGTTCTCCTTCACCGCGACCGGCACCCCCGCCAGCGCCAGGTTGCCCAGGCCGGGCTGGTCGTCGACGATCTCCGCCTCGGCGATCGCGGCGCCGGCGCGCACCTCGCGGAACGCGCCGACGATGCGGTCGTACGCCCGGATGGAGTCCAGGTGATCGGCCACGACGGCGGTCGCCGAGGTGTCGCCGCGGCGCACTGCCCGGGCGATCTCCTTGGCCGTGGCGCCTACCCAGGTGGTGGAGCGCTGCAGCATGCGAAACACCCTTCCGTACCCATCGACGGTGCGGTCAAGTGTGTCAACGAGCGAGCGCGTACTCCAGATCGGCCAGAAGATCGTCGATAGTCTCGATTCCGACGGACAGCCGGACGAGGTCGCCCGGGACCTCCAGCGGGCTGCCGGCGGCGCTGGCGTGGGTCATCCGGCCGGGGTGCTCGATCAGTGACTCGACGCCGCCGAGCGACTCGCCCAGCACGAACAGCCGGGCGCGGTTGCAGATCTCGACCGCGTCCTCCTCGCTGCGGGCGCGGAAGCTCACCATGCCGCCGAAGCGTCGCATCTGCTTCGCGGCCGTCTCGTGGCCGGGGTGCCCGGGCAGGCCCGGGTAGAGCACCTGCGCCACCGCCTTGCTCCGGGAGAGGAACTCGACGACCTTCTCGGCGTTGTCGCAGTGCCGGTCCATGCGCACGCCGAGGGTCTTGATGCCGCGCAGGGTCAGCCAGGCGTCGAACGGGCCGTTGATCGCGCCCATCGCGTTCTGGTGGAAGGCGAGCCGCCCCATCAGCTCCTCGTCGGTGCCGATGAGCGCGCCGCCGACGACGTCGGAGTGCCCGCCGAGGTACTTCGTCGTCGAGTGCACGACGAGGTCGGCGCCGAGGTGCAGGGGCTGCTGCAGATACGGCGAGGCGAACGTGTTGTCGACCACGAGCAGCGCCCCGCGGTCGTGCGCGACCTGGGCGAGCGCGGCGATGTCGGCGATGCCCAGCAGCGGGTTGGTCGGCGTCTCGACCCAGACGATCTTCGTGCGCCCGGTCATCGCGGCGCGGACCGCGTCGACGCTGTGGACCGAGGCGGCGGTCCAGTTGAGCCCCCAGCGCTCGGCGACCTTGGCGAAGAGGCGGAACGTGCCGCCGTAGGCGTCGTCGGGGATGATCACGTGGTCGCCCGGCCCGCACACGGTGCGCAGCAGGGTGTCCTCGGCCGCGAGGCCGGAGGCGAAGGCGAGCGCCCGGCGGCCACCCTCGAGCGCGGCGAGGCACTCCTGCAGGGCGTCGCGGGTCGGGTTGGCGGTGCGGCTGTACTCGTACCCCCGCCGCGGCGCGCCGACGGCATCCTGGGCATACGTGCTCGTCTGGAAGATCGGCGGCACGACGGCGCCGGTGGCCGGGTCCGGCTCCTGGCCGGCGTGGATGGCGAGCGTCTCGAAGCCGTGGCTCATGGCCTCGACCCTAGCGGCGGATAGTCTGGCGGTCGTGTCGGACTGCCTGTTCTGCTCGATCGCGTCGGGCGCCGTGCCCGGGTTCATGGTGGCCTCCACGGACACCGCCGCGGCGTTCCTGGACATCCGCCCGGTGTTCAAGGGCCACGTGCTGGTCGTGCCGAAGACGCACGTGGTGACGCTCACCGATCTGCCGCCGGCGGACATCCCGGAGTACTTCGGCTTCGTCCAGCGCATCGCGGCCGCCGTCGAGAGCGGCCTGAGCGCGGGCGGCTCCTTCGTCGCCATCAACAACCGCGTGTCCCAGAGCGTCGCCCACCTGCACACGCACGTCGTGCCGCGAACCAAGGGCGACGGCCTCAAGGGCTTCTTCTGGCCGCGCACGAAATACGCGTCCGACGATGAGGCGTTGTCCTTCGCGGAGAAGGTCTCCGCCGTAATGAGCTCTTAAGGCATCGCGGCGACTTTCGCGGCAAACTTGAGCCCGAGAGCATCAAGTTAAGGAGCGGATCGTGTTCCTGCGGTACACCAAGCAGCTTGACCTGCCGACCGCCGAGTCGGCCATCCCCGGCCGGGACACCGAGATGCCCGTCGCCGCGAAGCACACCGTGCTCGGCACCCCGCTGCGCGGCCCGTGGCCGGCCGGGCTGGAGGTCGCCTACTTCGGCATGGGCTGCTTCTGGGGCGCGGAGCGCATCTTCTGGCGCATCCCGGGGGTTTACTCCACCGCCGTCGGCTACCAGGGCGGCTTCACGAAGAACCCGACGTACGAGGAGACCTGCTCCGGCGGGACCGGGCACACCGAGGCCGTGCAGGTGGTCTACGATCCGGCGAAGGTGTCCTACGAGACGCTGCTGAAGGCGTTCTGGGAGAACCACGACCCGGCCCAGGGCATGCGGCAGGGCAACGACGTCGGCACGCAGTACCGCTCGGCGATCTACACGACCACGCCGGCCCAGGCGACCGCGGCGGAGTCGTCCCGCGAGGCGTTCGCGCCGGTCGTGCGCAACTCCGGCCGCGGCGAGATCACCACGCAGATCGCCCCGGCGGGGCCGTTCTACTACGCGGAGGACTACCACCAGCAGTACCTCTCCGACGCCAAGAACCCGGGCGGCTACTGCAACCACGGCCCCAACGGCATGACGTGCCCGATCGGTGTCGCCCAGGTCCCCGACGCTCGCTAGCTCGTCCTGTGACGGCTTTCTGGCCCCGACCGAAGAACTGGTCGGGGCCGGCGGGCGCATCAACGTCCCGGCGACGAGCCGATCGACCGGCTCGACGACAATTTCCCTCGTGGGCATCAGTGCGAGACTGACGAATTACCACGGCGCCACCGTCGACACAGTGACCGGGCACGACATCAACGAACTGGTCGAGGCGGCACGTGAGCGGTCCTATCCCATGCTCGGCTACATCGACGCGTATGGGGACACGCAGTTCAACGTCGTGCAGATGCAGCTGTTGATCCCGGAGCTTGAGTCGCTCGAGAGCGCCGGGCCCGAGGCGGTACGGGCCACAGCGACCGCTCTCCTCGAGTTGGCCCGGAAGGTTCCGCGCCGACCCCACCAGTACCTGCTGTTCCTCGGCGACTAGAGCCGCTTCTAATACCGCACCGTTCGCCAGAGTCCAAGAACCCGGGCGGCTACTGCAACCACGGCCCCAACGGCATGACGTGCCCGATCGGTGTCGGCACCCTGCCGTCCTGATCTCTCGACGCCGCGTCGTGCACCAAATCAGGTGTCGGCCCGCACTGAATGCTGATGACCTCGTTCCCGTCGTGCGGCGTGACCATGTACCAGATGGTTACGCCGTCGGCGGGTAAATGAAGTTCATAAGCACCTGGCAATGGATCGCCCGGCGGGAACGGATCTGCGAGCGCTGGAACCGGGTCGTCGAGAAGGTGGAAGATCGCACGCTGGACTGTCTATCGCAGTCGCTGGGGAAGTGCCTCTACCTGTTGCCACGCTTGCTCAGGGAAACGAATCTGCCGGTCAGGCACGAATTCCCCACGCCTCGGCGAGCTGCCCGCGCGTGAACACCTGAGCCTCGTCGCCGGGTCCGGCGCCGCGGTCTGCCTGCATGAGGGTCAGCGCGACCCCACGGGCGGCCTCGCGGCGCAGACGCCTCAGCCCTGCCTGCATGGCGTCGAACTCGACCCGGGCCTGCCCCGTCGGCGTCGCCCAGGCCCGGCCCCCGACGCCACCTGACCTGCCCGAACCATGTGGCCGCCAGGCCTGCTGGCGGCCATTTTGTTCGGAACAATTAGATCGGGCCAGGCGTACAACTTGACGTTTGTTCGGTACGGTTAGTTTTCGCCAAACCCAACAAACCTCAGGAGCAGCCTGGTCTGGCCCAGGCCGACCGTCCCGAGCCACGGTGTACCAACGTCTCGATGAGGCGGTCGCCGAACTCCGAGACCGCCTCGGTGGCCTCCCGTCTCCGGCCGAAGCGGAGGACATCTGGTCGGACATCTGGCACCAGGAGGCCCACAACAGCACGGCGATCGAGGGAAACACCCTCGTCCTCCAAGAGGTGGAAAAACTCCTCGAGGAGGGCCGAGCCGTCGGCGCGAAGCCACTCAGCGAGTACATGGAGGTCAAAGGGTACGGCGATGCCGCCAAATGGGTCTATGGGCAGGCCCTGGACCCCGGTGGATGGCAGTCCGGCGACCTGATCTCGTTGCAAGAGGTCCGGCAAGTCCACTACACGGCGATGACGCCGGTGTGGACCGTTGCGCCGCACCCACATGCGACCACATCCGAGGCTCCGGGAAACTTCCGCCAACACGAGATCGCCAGGTTTCCAGGAGGCATGAAACCCCCAACGTGGGCGGACATCGACTCGCATATGCGTAGCTGGATCGATATGGTCAATGACCTGCGACTCGATAGCGATGCGCCGTGGCCCGAACGACTGGCCGGCGTCCACAACCAGTTCGAGCAGGTACATCCGTTCCTGGACGGCAACGGACGCGCCGGACGGCTGTTGCTGAACCTCATTCTTTGCAGACTCGGCTACCCACCGGCGATCATCTACAAACGAGACCGCGACAAGTACCTGCGAGCCATGAGGCGGGCAGATGCTGACGAGCCCGGTCCGTTGGGAGAACTGATCGCCCGAAGCGTCACGACGAACCTCTACCGCTTCGTCATGCCAGCCGTCGCTGGTCCCGTGAAGCTTCTCCCGCTCCCCGCGCTGGCATCCCCCGAACTGTCGGAGAACGCACTCCGCGCCGCCGCCGTTCGTGGACGACTCCGCGCCATCAAGGGAGACGACGGGTCTTGGCGCAGCAGCAAGAAGTGGGTTTCTGATTACGTCGATTCCCGACACAGGAGATCTTGAAGGATCCGAGATGTGACCAGCCTGGCCGCGCGAGCGGTGGCCTTGCGGTAGCCCGGGACTGGCGAACGCAGGTGGCGGGGTGCGTGGTGGTCACCGGCACAGCGAGTACATCACTGATCGCCAGGATCGAGAACCTGAACCGCAGGGCGCCCCCTCCGCCGGGGGTGCCCTTTTCGCGCCCTTAGCAGGGAATACGAGCGGATCTCGCGGATTGGCGGTTTTGAGGAACTTTCAGGTACCTCACTGCTACGTTGAGTGACAGTCCGGATGCTGAGCGCTACCTCTTCAGGGAGCCGCGCCCACCGACCACTCCCAACCCCGTGGCAATCAACGGAGGAGACACTCAAGTGCAAGTCAGAAAACGACTGCCCGGCGGCCGGCCGGTCGCCCGTGCGGCCGTCGTCCTGGGCGTGGTAGCGACCGGTCTGGTCGCGACGACATCGCCCAGCTTCGCCGCCGCCGACCCGATCACCACGGTCACGCCCGCGCACGGGCCGAGCGGCGGTGGCAACATCATCTCGCTCACGCCGACGACGGGCACCACCTTCAGCGGCGCCGGCAGCCCCCTCGTGCAGTTCTCGTTCACCGCCTGCGCCGACCCGCTCGTGGCCCAGACGCCGGTCACCTCGGCCAGCGGCGCCGTCACCGCGGGCGTCGTGCGGGCCTCGACGGTCTCCGTCAGCGGCGCCAATCTCCAGGTCACCGTGCCGTCCACGCTCAGCCTGCCGCCCGACGTGACCGCGCCGACCCCGTTCTACATCTGCGTTTACGACGGCAGCGTGGTGGGCACCACGGCGCTGCTCGCCGAGACGGCCACCGCCGCGTACACGGTGAACCCGATGCTCGTCGCCACCCCGACCAGCGGCGCCAGCGGCGGCAACTACGCGGTCGACCTGACCACGCCGAACCCGGCCTTCACCGCGTACTCGACGGGCTACACGGTGCAGTTCCAGGCCAAGACGGCGGCCGGGGTGGTCTGCGCCGCCACGCCGCCGAGCGCCTCCCCGCCGAGCGCGTCGAACTCCACCACGATCACCGGCGGCGTGGTCCAGATCCCGGCCGCGAACCTGCAGGTGCCGTCGACACGCACCATGAAGGTGCAGATGCCGGCGACGATGATCCAGCCGTACCTGACGGCCCTGCCGACGGTCATGAGCACGAACTTCAACGTCTGTGTGTACGCCAGCAACGCGCTGGTGGCCGAGACGCTGCCGGGCTCGCCGTTCAACCTCAGCGGCAACGTCGCACTGAGCGCCTCCACCGGCTCGACCGCCGGCGGCAACTCGATCACGATGACCGCGTTCAGCACGATCTTCACCAGCGGCTCCACCTTCGTGCAGTTCCAGAGCTCGGCGTCGAACCACAACGACTGCGACCAGTACCCGCAGGCCAGCGGCGCGATCGTCCCGACCACGTCGCAGATCCGGTTCATCTCGACCTCGAAGATCGCGGTCACGCTGCCCGCGATCGCGGCCGGCTCGTACAACGTCTGCGTCTATGACGTGGCCAGCGCGGCCTCCGGCAACCACCTCGTCGCGCAGGGCTACGGCTTCTACACGTCGGGCGACCTGCCGGTGATCCAGTCGGTGTCCCCGGCCACCGGCCCGGCGCAGGGCGGCTCGACGATCGTGGTGAGCGGCCAGTACCTGCCGAGCAGCCTCGGCTCGATGACCGCCGCGATCGGCGGCGTGCCGATGACCATCACGGCCCAGACCGCGACCAACTTCACCGCGGTCACGCCGCCGCACGCCCCGGGCTCCGGCTACTCGATCACCATCACGCTGACGAACGGCCAGACCTACGAGGGCAAGAACCTGTTCACGTTCACCAACGGCATCACGGTGACGCCGAACACGGCGCCGAACTCGAAGGTGACCGGCACCGACCTTGACGTTCAGGGCGTCGGCTTCCAGGACCTGACCTTCGCCGCGGCGGGCACCTACGAGCCGAACAGCACCAAGGCGCACGTGTACCTGGTCAAGGGCGGGTACGACCCGAAGGGCTCGGGCACGGTCAAGGCCAACGGCCAGGCCGCGGAGTGCGCCGACGTGCTCGTCGTCTCCGACACCAACCTGATCTGCACGCTGTACACCATGGGCAACGGCCCGCTGTCGACCGCCTCCGCGCGCAGCGTCCAGGGCTGCACCGCCGCTTCCGCCGCGACCACGCTGACCGCGGGCGGCGCCTGCACCTTCAGCTCGACCGACGTCGGCATGACGATCATCGGCACCGGCATCCCGGCGGCGACGACCATCACCGCGGTCAACTCGAGCACCGGTGCCGCGACGATCAGCAAGGCACTGACGGCCGCCGTCACCGGCACCACGGTGATCAACGTGTGGGCGCCGGCCGCGGTGAAGTCGCTGACGGACGCCAGCGGCGCCAACGGCCAGAAGAACCTGACCACCACGACGGCCGTGTTCGCCGCGACGGACGTCGGCAGGGCCGTGTACGGCGCGAACATCCCGGCCGGGACGGTCATCACCGCGTTCACCGACACCAAGAACGTGACGCTGTCCAACAACCTCACCGCCGCCCAGACCGCGGCGGCCAGCCTGGCCCAGCCGATCTTCGTGGCCGGCACGGGTCCGATCCCGAACGGGACCTACACGGTCACCGTGGTGAGCAGCGGCGCGGTCAACGCCAACGTCGTCTCCACGACCAACCCCAGCGCCGCCACGTACGTGCAGTCGATCATCTCGAGCGGCTCCACGTTCACCGTGGCGGACTACAACTAGTTCATGACGACGGCCCGGAGCTTGCGCTCCGGGCCGTTGCCGTGCTCAGGGTTTTGGCAGGCGAGGGCACAAATCGCGATATATGCGGGGGAACCACGAGAAGTGCCCTCGCCTGCCGGGTAGACCCGCCCGATCCCTGGGGAGGACGCCTGGCCGGAGGCGTTCGGAGCCGGCGGAGGCATGCCGGCAACCGTGTCCGGGCGGGTCTTTGTGTCGCGGGACTGCGTTGCACTGGCGGGGCGCGCCGGAGTCTCCGCTTGGATCAACGATCGAGTTACAGGAAGGTTCCCCGGTTTCCGCCGGCGCGGTGCCAGCCGCCGCGGGAGCCGCCCGGCCGGCCGAGGTCGATGCGCCAGTCGGGCATGGTGCGCAGGCTGTACAGGTCGTGGCGGGCCGTCCATGCCTCGTTCCACGGGCGGCGGGAGGCCTCGGCGGCGTTCTGCGCCAGCCGGCGCGGCGCGCAGGGCCACTCGCGCCCGCACCAGAGGCACTGGCCCTCCCCGTCAGACTCGCTGTGCCGACTCAGGATCTGCGTGGCGTCCCGCCACAAGAGTCGATCGACGACATCTGTTGGCTCGGACTGGTCAACACTGACCAACTTCCCTACCCCCAGTCTCCGTGAGGCTTCCTGAGCACCTCCGGACGAAACGTTAAACAATCGGGGGGTACGCCGGAGCGGACAACGAGTGCGACATTCTCTCGGCCACACGAAAGAGGACGGCGTGGCGGCGCGGATAATGACCGCCATGGACAGCGCCCTCCTGCAGCGGATTCGCGCCGCGGTCATCGGAGACGACCAGGTCATGTGGGGGCCGTTCGGCGCCCGCCGGGTTACCTACGCGGACTACACCGCCTCGGGGCGGGCGCTGGACTTCATCGAGCGCTTCATCCGCGACGAGGTGCTCCCGCGATACGCCAACACGCACACGGAATCGTCGGGCACCGGCCTGCAGACCACCCGTCTGCGCGAGGACGCCCGGGCGATCGTCAACGACGCCGTCGGCGGCGACGCCGAGACCGTCGTGATCTTCACCGGCTCCGGGTCGACCGCGGCGATCGACAAGATGGTGCACATCCTCGGCCTGCGGGTGCCGGCCGGGCTGGAGGACCGCTACGGACTCTCGGCGCACATCCCGCCCGGCGATCGCCCGGTCGTGTTCATCGGCCCCTTCGAGCATCACTCCAACGAGTTGCCGTGGCGCGAGTCCATCGCGGACGTGGTGGTCATCCCCGAGGATCACAACGGCCACATCGACCTGGACCGGCTGCGCGCGGAACTCGTGCGCCACGCCGACCGGCCGCTGAAGATCGGATCGTTCTCGGCGGCCTCCAACGTGACCGGGATCGTCAGCGACACGCACGCGATCTCGGCGCTGCTGCACGCGCACGGGGCTCTGTCGTTCTGGGACTTCGCGGCGGCCGCGCCGTACGTCGACGTCGCGATGTACGGACTGGGACCGGGCGAGTACAAGGACGCGGTCTTCATCTCGCCGCACAAGTTCGTCGGCGGACCGGGCACCCCGGGCGTGCTGGTCGTGCGGCGCGAGGTGCTCACCAACCGGGTGCCGACCGTGCCCGGCGGCGGGACCGTGGACTACGTCAACCCGACCGACCACCACTACATCGCCGACCGCGCGCACCGCGAGGAGGGCGGGACCCCGGCCATCGTCGAGTCGATCCGCGCCGGCCTGGTGTTCCAGCTCAAGCAGGCGGTCGGGACGGACACGATCCGGACCCTCGAGGAGGGCTTCCTGCGCGCGGCCATCGCGTCGTGGAAGACCAACCCGAACATCGAGATCCTGGGCAACCTCGACGCGTCCCGGCTGTCGATCGTGTCGTTCGTGATCAAACGACCCGGCGGCCGGTACCTCCACCACAACTTCGTGGTCTCGCTGCTCAACGACCTCTTCGGCATCCAGTCCCGGGGCGGCTGCTCGTGCGCGGGGCCCTACGGCCACCGGCTGCTCGGGATCGACATCGAGCGGTCGCACCGGTTCGAGCAGGAGATCATCGCGGGCTGCGAGGGCATCAAACCCGGCTGGGTGCGGGTCAGCTTCAACTATTTCATCTCGCCCACGGTGTTCCAGTACATCGTCGATGCCGTGCATCTCGTGGCCACCCACGGGTGGGCGCTGCTGCCGCAGTACCGCTTCGACCCCTACACCGGGCTGTGGAAGCACCGCGACGGCGTCGTCGAGCCGCCGCTTCGCCTGTCCGAGCTGCGGTACACGGAGTCCGGCGAGCTGACGTGGCCGGCGCGGCACGAACGGGCCCCCGAATCGGACTTATCCGGATATTTGCGGTACGCCCGCGAATTATGTGACTCCCTGCCCTCCGAGCCGCAGGCCGAGGGGGTCGTCTCGGCCAACTTCGAGGCCCTGCGGTGGTTCGACCTGCCGGCGGTATCGCTGTCGGCGTAACGCGGCGGGCATTCGCCCGGTGTCGCTGGGCGTTCGGATTGTCATGGACCCTGAACTCGACGCGCTCGACGCGTACAGCCGGGTCGTCTCCACCGTGGCGGCCACCCTGCTGCCGAGCGTGGCCAGCCTGACCGTGCGCAGCCGCCGCGGCGAGGGGGCCGGCTCGGCCGTCGTCTACACCCCGGACGGCTTCGTCCTCACCTCGGCCCACGTCGTGGCCGGCGCCGACGGCGGCGAGGCCGACTTCACCGACGGCACCCGGACCCGCTTCGACGTGGTCGGCGCCGACCCCCTGGCCGACCTGGCCGTGCTACGCATCCGTGAGCCCGGCGTGCCGCCCGCGACCCTGGGCAACGCCGATGACCTGCGCATCGGTCAGCTGGTCGTGGCGGTGGGCAACCCGCTGGGGCTGGCGGGCTCGGTCACCGCCGGCGTGGTCTCCGCCCTGGGCCGCTCGCTGCCGGTCCGCGACGGCCGCCACACCCGCCTCGTCGACGACGTGATCCAGACCGACGCGGCCCTCAATCCCGGCAACTCCGGAGGCGCGCTGGCCAACTCGGCCGGGCAGGTGGTCGGCGTCAACACCGCGGTGGCGGGGATCGGCCTGGGGCTCGCCGTGCCGATCAACTCCACGACCCGGCTCATCATGTCGGAGCTGATGTCCACGGGCCGGGTCCGCCGCGCCTGGCTCGGCGTCGCGGGGGCCACGGTCCCGCTGCCCCGGCCGCTGGCCGAGCGCCTGGGCCAGTCCCGCGGCCTGCGGCTGGCCGAGGTGGTGCCGGGCAGCCCGGCGGGCCTGGCCGGGCTGTATGTCGGCGACCTGGTCCTCAGCGCCGGCGGGCGGCCGATCACCGGCGTGCAGGACGTGCAGCGCCTGATGCTCGGCCCGGCGATCGGCGCCCGCCTGGCGATCACGGTGCTGCGCAAGGACGCCCTGGTCGACGTAGTGGCGATACCGACGCCACTGGAGTGAGGGAAAGCCCGGCGACTCCAGCCGCCGGGCTTCGCGGCGGAAGTCTCAGGACAGCCGCTCCAGGACCATCGCCATGCCCTGACCGCCACCCACGCACATCGTCTCCAGGCCGATCGACTTGTCGTGCCAGTTCAGCGAGTTGATCAGCGTGCCCGTGATGCGCGCGCCGGTCATGCCGAACGGGTGGCCGACCGCGATCGCGCCGCCGTTGACGTTGAGCTTCTCGATGGGCAGGCCCAGCTTGCGGTACGACGGGATGACCTGCGCCGCGAACGCCTCGTTGATCTCGACCAGGTCGACGTCGTCGATGGTCATCCCGGCCCGCTCGAGCGCGCTGCGCGAGGCCTCGACCGGCCCGATCCCCATGATCTCCGGCGACATCGCGGTCACCCCGGTCGAGACGATCCGGGCCAGCGGGGTGATCCCGAGCTCGCGCGCCTTGACATCGCTCATGATCACCACGGCCGCGGCGCCGTCGTTGAGCGCGCAGCAGTTGCCGGCGGTCACGCGACCGTCGGGGCGGAACACCGGCTTGAGCCCGGCCACGCCCTCCATCGTCACGCCCGGCCGCGGCCCGTCGTCGAGCGACACGACCTCGCCGGTCGGCGTCGTGACCGGGGTGATCTCGCGGGCCCAGAAGCCGTTCTCGATGGCCTTCTCGGCGAGGTTCTGGGACCGCACGCCGAACTCGTCCATCTCCTGCCGCGTCACGCCCTCGACCTCGGCGAGGTTCTCGGCCGTCTGCCCCATGGCGATGTAGATGTCCGGAAGCTCGCCGTCCTCGCGGGGGTCGTGCCAGGTCTCGGCCCCGCCCTCGGCGCGCTTGTTCGTGCGCGCGTACGCGTCGGCGAACACCGGGTTCTGCCAGGGGCCGCCGACGAGGGCCTGCGCGTCGGGCGGAAGCGTGTCGGAGTTCCCGCGCGCGAATCGCGAAACGCACTCCACGCCCGCCGAGATGAACACGTCCCCCTCGCCGGCCTTGATCGCGTGGAACGCCATGCGGGTCGTCTGCAGCGACGAGGCACAGTATCGCGTGGTCGTGGCGCCGGGCAGGTGATCGAACCCGAGCAGGGTGCTGACCACCCGGGCCATGTTGAATCCCTGCTCCCCGCCGGGCAGCCCGCAGCCGAGATACAGGTCCTCGATCTCGCGCGGGTCGAGCTGCGGAACCTTGTCGAGCGCGGTTCTGACGATGGTGGCGGCAAGATCGTCGGGGCGGAGGTCACGCAGCGATCCCTTGACGGCACGGCCGATCGGGGACCGGGCGGTGGCGACGATGACAGCTTCCGGCATACGCAGCATGCTACCCAAAGGTAACCCGGCGCCTACCTGCGTCCGATCGCCAAAGTTGTCACAGCGGGTGCTTGATTTCAGGCGGTGCGGCGCACGGCGGCGGCCTCCTCGACCGCGGGGAGCAGCGCGTGGGCCCAGACCCGATAGCCGTCGGCCGAGGGGTGGAAGCCGTCGTGACACAGGGTCCCCTCATCGGCGCGGAACACCGCGCCGGTCCGGGCGGCCAGGTCGACCACCACGGCACCCGCGGCACCGGCCGCGGCCGACTGCAGGCGGGCCACCCTCCGGCTGCGCAGGCCCAGCAGCTGGCGCAGGGGCGGGGCGAAGGCGCGCAGGGAGCCGAAGTCGGGGCAGGTCCCCACGACCACCGCGATGCCGGCGTCGCGCAGGCGGACACACGCGGTGGCCAGGTGCTCGGCGGCGTCGGCGGCCCCGGACAGGTGGATCACGTCGTTGGTCCCGACCAGGATCAGGGCGACGTCCGGGGCCGGGCCGACCAGGGCGCGGGCGACCTGGGCGGCCAGGTCGGGAGAGCGGGAGCCCGCCACGGCGACGCTCGAGAGCTCCACCCGGCGGCCCGCCGAACCCTCGGACAGCAAAGCGGCCAGCTGGCCACCCACCGTGTCGGCCACGCGGTCCACGCCGACGCCCAGGGCCGTGGCGTCGCCCAGCAGCACCAGGCGCATCGGGGGCTTGCCGGCGGCGCCGATCGACGAGCGCATCGCCAGGCGCAGGTCGGGCTTGGCGTAGTTGCGGGTGCGGGCGGCGACCGCCTGCGCGGCGATCACGGCGGCCCCGCCGACCGTGCCCGCGATCACCGTGGCCGTCGCGAGCTTGGCGAGGCGCTTGACGACACTCACGCCGTCACCTCCGTTCCGGGCTCATCCATCGAATCACGCGCCAGGTCACCCAAACAAGGTGCAAATCCGGACGAATCCCAAACCCTACGACAACGGCCGGCGAACGCCCCGTGCCAGTTGCGCGGATCACGCCGGCTCCGCGGCGCGGTCCGGGGTGCGGGCGGACTGCTGCGGCAGCCGGTGCCACACGCGGCGACGCAGCTGGGCCCAGCGGCCCGCCGGGCCCCGGTCGCGGCCCGCGACCTGAGCCGCGCTGACCTCGGTGCCGGGGCGGTGCACCGCCTCCACCGCGGCCTGGGGCAGGGAGCGGACACCCTCGCCCGCGGCCAGGGCCCGGGGGGCCTCTACCGCCGGCTCCTCGCGCTCGGTCAGGGCGGCGACGACCGTCGGCAGCACCGCCTGGGCGGCGGCGAGATAGCCGGCGCCGGACGGGTGGAAGCGGTCGAAGCTGAACATGCGGTCCGGCTCGGCGTAGAAGAGCTCGCCGAGCAGGTCACCCAGGGACACCGTGCGACCGCCGGCCTCCACGACCGCGATCGTCTGCGCGGTGGCCATCTGGCGGCTCCAGCGCCGCGCCAGCCAGCGCAGCGGCGGCTGGATCGGGCGGATCGTGCCCAGGTCCGGGCAAGTGCCCACGACGACCTCGATGCCCGCCTGGCGCAGCGTGCGCACGGCGCGGACCAGGTGACGCACGGCCGTGGGGATGCTCACGCGGTGCGTGACGTCGTTGCCGCCGATGCTGATCACCGCGATGTCGGGGCGCTGGCGCAGCGCCACCTCGACCTGCGGCGGGAGGCCCTTCGACTCGGCGCCGACGACCGCGAGGCACCGCATGCGCACCGGACGCCGCAACTGCTCGGCCAGGCCCGCCGCCACCGCGGCGGCGAACGTCTCGCTGGGGCCCTCGGCGCCGTATCCGGCCGCGGAGGAGTCCCCGAGCACCACCAGGCGGACGGGCTCGCCGTCGAAGTGCGCGCCGAAGACACCGTCAGCCCGTGGGGGCGGGCTGATCACCTGCGGAATGGTCTTGCGGGCCAGCAGCGCCTGGCCGAGCACCAGCCCGTAGAACAGAACGCCCGCACCCGCGACCCCGCCGCCACCGACCACCGCCGCCGTCGCGATCCGCTTCGCCTGCAGTTTCACCGCCCCCGCCTTCCATCCCCAAGGTCCTCGCGAACCCGAGGTTAATCCCCGTCCTCCAGGTGTTCGCCGCGGTTCGTCCTCTACCCGATCGTCTTCATCCCGACCGATTCATCCAGACCGATCAGGCCCCGCGCGGTCGAGCGTGATGCGGATGAGAACCCGCTCCTCCCGCACCATCGCCGCCCGGTAATCGTCCCAGTCGGGGTGGTCACCTCCGGTTGCGCGCCGGTAGTAGTCGAGGAGACCTTCGATGCTTTCCGACGGGGGTACGATCTCCGCCTCGCCCTCGACCTGCACCCATCGGCCGTAGAAGCCGCCGGGCAGGACGCACAGCGCCGCGCGGGGGTCCCGCCGCAGGTTGCGCACCTTGAATGCCGGGAGGCGGCTGCTGATGACCACCCGGCCCTCGGCGTCGACCACGGCCACGACCGGCGACATCTGCACGCCGCCGTCCGCGCGGCGGGTGGCCAGCACGGCCTGGTGCTGCTCCGCGATCACGGCGCGGGCCTCATCGAGATCCATGTCGTAATTCTTACCTCGGCGCATGGTGACGGGCACCGTTACATTCGTAGCAACGAAGAGAGGGCGGTCACCATGGCGGACAGTGCACTGCGACGGCGGATGGCGTGGACCGCGCTGCTGCGCGTGTTCAAGTCCGACACGCCGGGGATCGGCCGGCGGCTGGCCGCGATCCCCCGCATGGTCAAGGCCACGTTCAAGGGTGAGTACGACGGCGGGACGCGCCTGGCGATGCTGGCCGTCGCCGGGGCGTACATCGTCTCCCCCATCGACGCCGTGCCCGAGATGTTCCTGCTGGTCTTCGGCCTGGTCGACGACCTGGCCGTGGCCGGCTACTTCGCGGGTGCCCTCATGGACGAGCTCGAGCGCTTCCTGGAGTGGGAGAAGCGCCGGGAGACGATCATTCCGGGGCACGTCGTCCGCTAGTCACCCCGGCCCCGATAGGCTGGCGGAGTGCGCTACTACGACAACGTCGTCGAGTTGGTGGGCAACACGCCCCTGGTCCGGCTCCGCAACGTCACCGCCGGCATCTCCGCCACCGTCCTGGCCAAGGTCGAGTATCTGAACCCGGGCGGCAGCGTGAAGGACCGCATCGCACTGCGGATGGTCGAGGAGGCCGAGAAGAGCGGGGCGCTCAAGCCCGGCGGCACCATCGTCGAGCCGACCTCCGGCAACACCGGCGTCGGGCTGGCGCTGGTGGCCCAGCTCAAGGGATACCGCTGCGTGTTTGTGTGCCCGGACAAGGTGAGCGAGGACAAGCAGAACGTCCTGCGGGCCTACGGCGCCGAGGTGGTCGTCTGCCCGACGGCCGTCGCGCCGGAGGACCCGCGGTCGTATTACAACGTCTCCGACCGCCTGGCCCGCGAGATTCCCGGCGCGTGGAAGCCCGATCAGTACGCCAACCCCGCGAACCCGCGCTCGCACTACGAGACCACCGGCCCCGAGGTCTGGGAGCAGACCGAGGGCCGCGTCACCCACTTCGTGGCGGGCGTCGGCACGGGCGGCACCATCTCGGGCGCGGGAAGATACCTCAAGGAGGCCTCCGAGGGCCGCGTGCGGATCGTCGGCGCCGATCCGGAGGGTTCGGTGTACTCCGGCGGAAGCGGTCGCCCCTACCTCGTCGAGGGGGTCGGCGAGGACTTCTGGCCCACGACGTACGACCGCACGATCTGCGACGAGATCGTCGAGGTCTCCGACAAGGACTCCTTCGACCTCACCCGCCGCCTGGCGCGCGAGGAGGGCCTGCTCGTCGGCGGCTCCTGCGGCATGGCGGTGGCCGCCGCGCTGAAGGTCGCCCGCGAGGCCGGCCCGCAGGACGTGGTGGTCGTCCTGCTCCCCGACGGTGGCCGCGGCTACCTCTCCAAGATCTTCAACGACGAGTGGATGGCCCGCTACGGCTTCCTGCGCACCGCCGAGCAGGCCCCGACGGTCGCCGACGTCCTGGTCGGCAAGGACGGGCGCATGCCCGGGATGGTGCACATCCACCCCAACGAGACCGTGCGGGACGCGATCGACTACATGCGGGAGTACGGCGTCTCCCAGCTGCCCGTCCTCAAGGCCGAGCCGCCGGTCGTCACCGGCGAGGTCGCCGGGGCGCTCGCGGAGCGGGACCTGCTCGACGCGCTCTTCTCGGGCCAGGCCCACCTGCACGACATGGTGGAGCGGCACATGTCCGACCCGCTGCCGATGATCGGCGGCGGGCAGCCGGTCGGCGAGGCGGTGGCGCTGCTGGAGAAGGCGGACGCCGCGGTGGTGCTCATCGACGGCAAGCCGGCGGGCGTGATCACGCGCCAGGACCTGCTCGCGCACCTCACCTGACCGGGGTCAGCTGAACCCTGACCGGGGTCAGCTGAACGCGCCGCGGATGGCGCTCACCCGCTCCGCGGCCGCCGCCTGGACCGGTAGCGGCGCGAAGCGGCGCAGGTCGGCCGCCACCACCTGGAGCTGGTCCGGCAGGGCCAGATCGTTGTCCAGGCGGGGCACCGGCAGCGCCGGGCGGCCCTCCGCCTCCGCGCACCGGTCGGCCATCCACTGCACCAGATCGTGCAGCAGGGCGGCGCGACTGGCGCCCGACGGACCGGACGCCGCCCATCGGGGCGGCGTCCAGTGCGATACCTGGGCGACCAGCTTGCGCACGGGGGCGTCGAGCGGGTCGTCGGGGGTGGGCATCAGCGTCGCAGGTAGCTCAGCAGGCGCAGGATCTCGTAGTACAGGAAGATCAGGCCGACCAGGATGCCGAAGCTGCAGTACCACGCGAACTTCGCCGGCATGCCGTAGCGCGTGCCCTGCTCGATCGCGTCGAAGTCCAGGATGAACGTCAGGGCGCCGACGCCGATAATGACCAGGCTGAAGATGATCGGCAGCCAGCCGACCTGGCCGTTCGTGCTGTACTCACGCAGGCCCAGGTTGACGCCGAAGAGGTAGAAGAGCCAGTTGGCGAAGGCCAGGACCATGACGCCGATGAGGGCGCCGATCACGAACTTGGTGAAGCGCGGGGTCGCGCGCAGGACGCGGAACTTGTAGAGGACCGCCATCACGGCGAAGATGCCGAACGTGGCGACCACGGCCTGCAGGACGATCCCGGAATACCAGCTCTCGAAGGCGCGGCTGTAGACGCCCAGGGCCACGCCCTGCAGCACCGCGTAGGGGACGATCACGGCCGGGCTGGTGATCCGGCGGAACGAGATGACGAGGCCGAGGACCAGTCCGGCGATGCTGGACATGATGGCCGCGAAGAAGGTCAGGCCGCTGCTCGCCGGCAGCAGGATCCATGCGCCCGCGCCGACGATGCCGGTGACGGCGAGGAGGGCAACGGTGCGGACGACGACGTCGTCCATGGTCATGGCGCGCGACGGGGCGCCGGTCTCGTAGCGGGAAGCCCGCGCCGCCTCGCCAAGGCGGGTGAGCACCGGGTTGGAACTCTGCACGATCGGCCTCCATGGGCGTCTCATTCACGTGTACGACCAGGGTACCGCGTGCAGGCGCGCAGGAAACCGCCACCGTACAGTGCAACGTGGCGGTCTGCGGAAAAATATCGGCGAAACGTGCCCGGGGCGGGGTTCGAACCCGCACGCCTCGCGGCAGCCGCTTTTAAGGCGGCCGTGTCTGCCGTTCCACCACCCGGGCATAGAAACCGCGTCTCACGGTAGTCCGTCCGACGAACCGTCAACACCGACAAGGGGTTGGCCGTTACTGTCATCCGGGTGACCAGCGCACCACAGACCGACGAGGTGGGGACTGCGCCGGTTGAGCATCCAACATCATCCGGTCCGCCGTTGCGCATTTGGCGATCATGGATTAAGGACGTGGCCGCCGGCCTGACGATGCTCCTGGCCGGAGCCCTGGTCACCAAGGGATTGTGGCCGAGCCCGGCCGGGCGCGCACTCGAATTGAACCCGAACGACCAGGCGCTCGACGAGTGGTTCCTCGCCTACGCGACCCGCGCCTACCGCGGTGACTTCCATCTCGTGGCGACCGCGCTGAACGCCCCCGACGGCGTGAACGTCTTCGGCAACGCCTCGCTCGTCGGACTGGGGCTGCTGCTCGCCCCGCTCACCCTGGCGCTCGGGGCGCCGGTGACGTTCGCGGTGGCGACCGGGCTCAACCTCGCGGCCAACGGCACCGGGTGGTACCTCCTCCTCGCCCGCACCGCCGGCCTGCACCGCCTGGCCGCGCTCGTCGGCGGCGTGTTCTGCGGCTTCGCCCCCGGCATGGTGAGCCAGTCCAACGGTCACCTCCACATGACCGCGGCCTGGCTGGTCCCACCCATCGTCCATTTCGCCATAAAAATGGTCAACGACGGCCATCCGGTGAAAAACGGCACGAAGCTCGGCCTGCTGATCGTCGGGCAGTTCCTGCTCGGCGAGGAGGTACTGTTCCTCGCCGCGGTCACGCTCACGCTGTTCGGCCTGGCCTACGCCGCGACCGCGCGGCCGGTGCCGAGCCGCGTCCTGCCGTCGCTCGGCGGCGGGCTGGCCGTCGCGGCGCTGGTGGCGGGCGCGCTGCTGGCGTACCCCGTCACCGCCCAGTTCCGCGGCCCGCAGAGCGCCCACGGCGGGGTGTTCAACCCGGAGTTCCACTCGGCCGACCTGAAGAGCTTCGCGGCGCTCTCGCCACTGTCGCTGGCCGGCGGCGACGGCGCGGCCCGGCTGGCGAGCGGCCCGGCGGAGTACACCGCATTCTTCGGCGCCCCGGTGCTCATCGTAGTCCTGGGCGCGACGCTGTGGATGTGGCGGCGACCGGCGGTGGTGGCCTGCACGGTGGTCTCGATCGTGCTGTTCGCCCTCGCGCTCGGGCCGCACGTCGTGGTCGGCCACGACGTGACCGCGCAATGGGGGCCCTACGCGCTGCTGCGCCACCTGCCCGTCTTCGAGTGGGTGCAGCCGGCCCGCTTCGCCCTGGCCGCCGTGCCGCTGCTGGCGTTCGTGCTGGCCCAGGTCGTACACGCGGCGCTCACCCAGACCGAGACGCTCGGCCTGCTCGTGCCGGTCGCGGTGGTGGCCGCACTCGTCCCGCTGGCGCCGATGCCGCTGCCCACGGCCGAGCGCGCGCCCGTGCCGCAGTTCTTCACCGACGGGTACTGGCGCGGCTTCGCCCCGCACGACGGCACGATCGTGCCGGTGCCGCTGCCCGACGCGCACGACCCGACGGCGGTGCGCTGGGCGGCGGCGACCAATGTGGCGTTCGCCACGCCGCAGGGCTGGTTCATCGGCCCGTACGGCGACGAGGGCCGCGCCGCCGTCGGCATCTACCCGCGCCCGACCGCGCAGCTGCTGCACCGCACGGCCGCGAGCGGCACCGCGCCGGCGCTCACCGACGCGGACCGCATCGCGCTGCGCCGGGACATCGCCTACTGGCGTGCCGCCTGCTTCGTGCTCGCCGACGGCCAGCCGGGCGCCGAGGCGCTCAAGAGCACCCTCGACGCCCTGCTGGGACCGGGCGAGCACGTCGCCGGCGTCTGGGTCTGGCGGGCCAGAGGTTAGGCCGCGCGCTTGGCGGACTCGGTGCGCACCGGGAGCGGAATCGGGACCGCCACCTCGGTGAAGGCCTCCCGCGGCTCGTGCAGGGAGCCCAGCGCGACGACCTCGCGGCGCAGCACCAGCTGCAGGGTCCAGTCGACCAGGACCCGGATCTTGCGGTTCAGGGTGGGGATACGGCTCAGGTGGTACGTCCGGTGCATGAACCACGCCGGAACGCCCCGGACCTTGATGCCGTACACCCGCGCGGCCCCCTTGTAGAGCCCGAGGCCGGCGACCGAGCCCACGTGCTTGTGCCGGTAGTCGACGGGCGTGCGGCCCCGGACCACCGCGGCGATGTTGTCGGCGAGCCGGGAGGCCTGCCGCACCGCGTGCTGCGCGCTGGGCGAGCACAGCGCGCCGGGGTCGGCCGAGGTGAGGTCGGGCACGGCGGCGCAGTCGCCCGCGCTCCAGGCGCCCTCGACCACGTTGCCGTCGGCGTCGAGGACCTGCAGCGTCGGCTTGCACGTGATCGCGCCGCGCGGGTTGCGGGGCAGGTCGGTGTCCTCCAGCATCGGGTGCGGCTTGACGCCCGCGGTCCACACGATGGTGTCGGCCTCGAAGGCGTCACCGTCGGAGAGCTTCACCAGGCCGTCGACGCACGACTCCAGCCGCGTGCCGAGGCGGATGTCGATGCCGCGCCGCGTCAGCTGCACCGCGGTGTAGGCGCCCATCTCCGGCCCGACCTCGGGCAGGATGCGGTTGGCCGCCTCCACGAGCACGAAGCGGACCTCGTCCTGGGGAATCTCGGGGTAGTACCGCAGCGCGCCGCGGACCATGTCCTCCATCTCGGCCAGGGCCTCGACGCCCGCGTAGCCGCCGCCGACGAAGACGAACGCGAGCGCGCGCCGCCGGGTGGCCGGGTCGGTCGTGGTCGCCGCGACGTCGAGCCGGTCGAGCACGCTGTTGCGCAGGAAGACCGCCTCGCCGATGGTCTTGAAGCCGACCGCCTGCTCGCGCAGGCCCGGGATCGGCAGCGTCCGCGAGACCGAGCCGGGCGCGACGACGATGTGGTCGTACGGCACCTCGCGCGCCGGGCCGATGATCGGCTGGACGATCGCCACCTTCCGCGCGTGCTCGATGCTGGTCACGGTGCCCGAGAGCACGTGGCAGCGCTTGAGCTCACGGCGCAGCGGGACGACGCTGTGCCGGGGCGAGATGTTGCCGGCCGCCGACTCGGGCAGGAACGGCTGGTAGGTCATGTGGGGCTGGGGGTCGACCACGGTGACCTCAGCCTCGTGCGGGTTGAGCTTCTTGGACAGGCGCAGGGCGGCATAGAGCCCGACGTGCCCGGCCCCGACGATCAGGATTCGCTTCGCAGCCACGAATCCAAGCTAGGAGCGCGACCGGCGCGCGCTCAGCCGGGTCGCGGACAATGTAACCCGCATTACCAGGGCTGTAACGACCGCCACAGCGAACCGACTTCGGTCGATCTCGCCGTTCATCAGCCCGAAGCCCGCCCGAAATCTCTCAGGTGCGCCGGGCGATCAGATAGCCCAGCGCGCCGGCCGCGACGACGCCCACGAGGGATGCGACGAGGAACACAGGGCCGAGCGTCGCCTTGACGACCGCCATCATGACGACGCTGGTCAGGGCGCTGGCCGCGACCACGGCGACGGCCCGCAGCAGCCAGCCGACGAGCACGCCCGGGGAGACCACGGCGTCGTAGGGCAGCACGGCGGCGAGCGCGGCCAGGCTGTGCATGAGGTACAGCGCCGTCGACAGCCCGATCAGGCGGGGGATCGAGATCGGCTCGCCGTACAGCAGCGTGCCGATCAGCCACCCGAACGCGCAGGCGAAGATCGCCAGGCCGACCAGGCGCGTGCGCGGGAACAGCGCCGGCAGCAGGGCCACGATCCCGGCCAGCGCGAGGGCGGCGACGTTGCGGATCACCTCGGCCGGGAAGGCGAGCACCAGGCTCAGCGCCGCGAAGACGGTGATCCCGGCCCGGACCAGCAGCGGGCCGGCCGCGGCTCGCTCGGCCTTGTCGCGCATCCGGCCGGCCCGGCCGGCCAGGTAGTCCTGCAGGTCTTCCAGCATCAGGTCGTCACCGTCCGCCCCACCGCCACGCGGGCCACCCCCTGCAGGACCTCGTCGAGGCTGCCGGCGCCGCCCCAGGCGACGACCGGCACGCCGTGCTCGCGCAGCTGGCCGATGATGGCCTCGCGCTCCAGGCGCCACATGCGCTGGGCGACGTCGCCCCACTTGCCGGTCGCGCGCACGCGCAGGACCGGGTCGGCGAGGGTGTCGACGGCGACCACGAACCGCCCGGCGCGGGCGAGGTTGGCCAGCATCGCGGCCGAGCGCACGTCCAGCAGCGGGGTGAGCACCATCACCAGCGCGTTGCCCTGGATCATGTGCGGGCCGAACGACGACGGCGGCGGCTCGTCGGACTCCTCGCCGGGGGCGACGTCGAGCAGGAACTCCAGCGCCGTCATGTAGTGGCGGCGGCCGCTGGCCGCGCGCAGGTGCCGGACCGCCCCGCCGTACTGCAGCAGCGCCACCCGGTCGCCGCGGTGCAGGTAGTGCTCGGCGATGCCGGCCGCGGCGCGCACGGTGATGTCCAGCACCGAGGCGCGTCCGTCGATGCCGCCGGAGCGCCCCGCCTCGTGCAGCGCGTCGAGCAGGACGACGACCTCGGCGTCGCGGTCGGACAGGGTGCTCACCACGTGGATCTCGCGGGTGCGCAGCGACACCCGCCAGTCGATGCGGCGCAGGCGGTCGCCGGGGCCGAAGCGGCGCACGCCGGCGAGCTCACCGCCCTCGCCGGTGCGCCGGGAGCGGTGGCCGCCGACGTGCCCGGCCGCGCGGGGCATCGCCTCGGCCGCGTCGAAGTGTTCGGTCGCCGGATACGCCTTGAGCGGCAGCGGCGGGGTCTGCATCGCCCGGCTGATGAGCAGCCCGTCGGAGGCGATCGCGTGCGCGGTCACCGGGCCGAGCGGGTGGCGGCCCCAGCGCAGGATCCGGCCCTCCAGCTCGACGCCGGCGATCGTGACGGCCTCGACGTTCACCGCGTAGGGGCGGTCGCTGTGCTTCAGGCGGACCCAGCGGGGTACGACCGAGCGGACCACGACCAGGTCGAACCCGTTGGGGTTGGGGTTGCCGACGTTGATCGTGACGCCGAGGTCGGCGCCCTCGACGAGGAACGGCTCGGCCGCGACCACCTCGACGGTGGGCGTGCGGCGGGGGCGGCGCACCAGCGACACGGCGGTGCCGACCGCGAAGGGCACGGCGAGCACGACGAGGTCGAAGCGGCCGATGAGCACGGCGACGAGCACGAGCACGCCGACGACCAGCACGGCCCGGCCCAGCGCCCGGGTCGGCTCGAACGCCCGCGCGTGGGACCGGGGACCGCCCCGCTCAGCCACGCCTTCCGCCGTAGGTCGGCAGCGCCCCGCTGGCCGGCGCGGGCGTCTGGGCGAGCACCTCGCCGACGACCGAGCGCGGGTCGATGCGCTTGAGCCACATCTCCGGCCGCAGCGAGATACGGTGGGCCAGGGCCGGGACGGCGACCGCCTTGACGTCCTCCGGCACCACGTAGTCGCGCCCGCTGAGCGCCGCCGAGGCGCGGGAGAGCAGCAGCAGGGCGAGCGAGCCGCGCGGGGAGGCGCCGACGAGCACGTGCGGGTGGACGCGGGTGGCGGCGGTCAGGGAGACGATGTACCGCCCGATCGAGTCCTCCACCGCGACGTCCTCGAGCGCGCCCTGCATCGCCAGCAGCGTCTCGGAGTCGACGACGGGCTCGAGGTTGGCCTCCTCGCGCCGCCGCGACATCCGGCGCCGCAGCACGTCCCACTCCTCGTCGGCCTCGGGGTAGCCGAACGACACCCGCAGCAGGAACCGGTCGAGCTGGGCCTCGGGCAGCGGATACGTGCCCTCGTACTCGATCGGGTTGGCGGTGGCCAGCACGTGGAAGGGGGCGTCGAGCCGGTAGGTGGCACCCTCGACGGAGACCTGCCGCTCCTGCATCGCCTCCAGCAGCGCCGACTGTGTCTTCGGCGGCGTGCGGTTGATCTCGTCGGCGAGCAGCAGGTTGGTGAAGACCGGCCCGGCCCGGAACGAGAACTCGTGGTTGCGCTGGTCGTAGAGGAACGACCCGGTCACGTCGGCCGGCAGCAGGTCCGGGGTGAACTGCAGGCGCCGGAAGCCGATGCCGAGCACCTGGGCGAACGAGCGCGCGGTGAGCGTCTTGCCCAGGCCCGGCAGGTCCTCCAGCAGCACGTGGCCGCCGGCCAGGATGCCGGCGAAGACCAGCTCCAGCGAGTCGCGCTTGCCGACGACCACCGTGCCGACCTGGTCCAGGACCACCTTGGCGATCCGGCCCACCTCGGCCGGTGCGAGCGTCTTCATAGCGCCTCCACCTTTGCGACGATCGATGCTATGTCCTGCGGGCTGGGCACGCGGGACGGTGTGTAGTGCAGCAGCTTCCACAGGTCCTCCCCGACCAGGCGGCGGGCCTGCTCGGGGTTGCCCGAAAGCGTGATGCCGTGCCGCTGGCGCAGCCGGGCGTCAACGAGGTCGGTGAAGCGGGGCACGACGACGGCGGCGAAGCGGCCCGGGTCGCGCTCGCCCCACACGAAGCGGTCGTCCCACTTGGCCACGGCCAGCAGGATGCCGTCACCGGACGGGATCGCGTCGCGCAGCTCCCGGCGGGTCGGGTTGCTGTCGCGGGCGGGGTCCCGCGGGCGGGCACCGGTCGGCTCCAGGCCGGCCCCGGTGACCGTGGCCGGCAGTTCCTCGGCGCGCACCTGCTGCAGCATCTCGCGCAGCACCTGGATCGCGACGATGGTGAGCAGGAGCAGCGGATACGACACCACGTATCCCACGAAGTACAGGATCCCGAAGCCGACCGTGGTCAGCGCCACGGCGACGAAGAGCCGGCGCACCCACCAGCGCCAGTCGAACGGCCGCGACGGGCGGCGGGCCGGGCGCGGGGGCTGCTCGCGGCGGGGCACCGGCCGGCCGCCGTCGAAGAGCTCGTCGAGGCCGACCACCTGCTCCTCACGGGGCACCGCGCTCACCTCCGATCTCGACGCCGGAGAGCTCGGAGCGGATCTGCCGCAGGGCCGCGATGGCATCCTGGCGGGAGCGCTCGCCGACCGGGTGGGTGGCGTAGCGGGCCTCGCGGTAGACCTCGGCGAACCCCTCCAGCGTCGGGCGGCTCACCCGATGCTCGCCGAGCAGGCGGGTGACGAGCTCGGTCGGGCTGTCGCCGACCAGGCGCGGGGTGCCGGCGGCCGCGGCGGCGCGCTCCAGGCGCACCCAGCAGGCGATCACCGCCCGGCGCGGGTCGGTGTCGGTGTCGCTGAGCTCGACCAGCCCGGCCTCGACCGCGGCCATGACCTCCTCGCCGGCGGTGGCCGCGGTCATCGGGCGGGGCCGCTCCGGCTCGACGTAGACGCGCGGCTTCTGCGCGACGGTGCGGTTGCGCAGCATGAACCAGACCAGGCCGCCGACCAGGACCGCGATCAGCAGTCCGCACAGGACCGTCATCGCCTGCAGGAACCAGTCCGCCGGCCCGCCGCCGTCCTCGTTGCCGGGCGCGGGCGGCAATTCGGCCTTCGGGGCCTGCGGGGTCGGCGTGGGGGTCGGCGTGTCCGTCGTCACCGCGGGCGTTGGCACCGGGACCCTGGTGATCTCGGGCGAGGACATCGACGCCGCGAGCCCGGCGACGATCAGCACCGCGATCACGCCCAGCACCGGCCACCAGCGGCTGAAGGTGCGGTCCCTGGCCTCCACTGGCATCCCGTCGCTCTATGAAAGCCCGGCGAGTTGCTTCGCCCGGGCGAGAATCTCGTCAAGCATTCCTGGCGTGAGCCGACCGGTAAAGGTGTTCTGCTGGCTAACGTGGTAACAACCGAGCAACGCGGGGGCACCCTCGGCCTGCCACAGCACGCCGTGGCCGAACGGCACCTTCCGTGCCGGTGCTACACCGTAGACGGCGCGCACCGCGGGCCAGAAGGCGGCCCAGGCGAATGCGCCGAGGGCGATGACGACGCGCAGGTCCGGCGCGATCTCGCGCAGCTCGCGGTGCAGGAACGGCGCGCACGTGTCCCGCTCGAGCGGGGTGGGCTTGTTGTCGGGCGGGGCGCAGCGCACGGCGGCGAAGATCCGGGTCGCCGTCAGCGTGAGCCCGTCGTCACGGGACGTGCTGGTGGGCTGGTTGGCCAGGCCCGCGCGGTGCAGGGCGGCGAAGAGCACGTCGCCGGAGCGGTCGCCGGTGAAGATCCGGCCGGTGCGGTTGCCGCCGTGGGCGGCCGGGGCCAGCCCGAGGATGGCGATGGGCGCCCGGTGCGGGCCGAAGCCGGGCACCGGGCGCCCCCAGTACTCCTCGTCACGGAACGCCGCCCGCTTGGTGACCGCGACCTCCTCCCGCCACGCCACCAGCCGGGGGCAGCGGCGGCACTCGGAGATCTCCCGATCGAGCCGGTCGAGCGCGTCTTCCACCCGTCGAACGTTAGCCGGAGGGTGACGGCGACGCCTGCACGGAGGGTGAGGCCGAACCTTGCACCGCCGGCTCGACGGAGGGCGTTGCTGTCGGCTTGGTACGACCCAGCGGGCACAGCGGGTAGCTGGGCGTGGACGGCGGCTCCTGGTTCATCGAGGAGGAGCAGCGCCAGGCGTCGCCGAGGGAGATCGGGTTGCCGTCCTGGTCGTACAGCGTGACGTGCTCCAGCGGCCGGCCGTCCTGGTCGACGGGGTAGACGTCCACGACGTCCGAATACGGGTTGTAGGGCACGGGGGTGTAGGTGTTCGTGCCGGTGAACCGGTAGACGATCCCGTCGAGGTTGGTCGCGAGGATCAGCGCCCCGATCAGGGCGACCCCGGTGATCCCGTAGCCGACGAACCGGTGCAGGTTGGGCCGGCCGGTGGCGCCGAGGCGCACCGAGGCCACCACGGCGATCGCCATGAACGCCCAGCCGATCGGGTCGTCGATGCGGTCGATCGGGACGATGTCCAGCGCGAAGATCACTACCACGATCGTGATCCCGCGCACGACCCACCAGGCCGGGCGCAGCAGCCGCAGGAAGTCCGTGGCCCGCTCGTAGCCCAGCACCCGGCCGGTCTTCTCGTCGGCGGTGCGCAGCCGGGCGCGCCACTTGTCCAGGTCGATCCGGGACCGGCGGGCGGCGGCGGAGCGGGTCTCGACCCCGGCGGCGGCGCGCAGCTCGGCGGCGTAGGCGGCGGGCGGGCCGAGCCGCTCGACCAGCGGGCCGCCCTGCTCCTGCAGCACCTCGGCGAGGTGCGCGGGCAGATCCTCCACGAGGTCGTCACGCACGTCCTCGGGCAGGTCCGCGAGCGCCTCCCGGACGCGCTCCAGGTAGTAGTCGATCTCCAGACTGCTGCTACTCGGCGCGGTCATGCCAGCCCCTCCGCTTCGCTCCGGTGCAGGCCTGAAACCCCTGAGCTCCTGATGAGCGACCACTCCGCTTCGCTCCGTACCGCTCATGCCAGCCCCTCCGCTTCGCTCCGGTCCAGGCCTGAAACCCCTGAGCTCCTGATGAGCGACCACTCCGCTTCGCTCCGTACCGCTCATGCCAGCCCCTCCGCTTCGCTCCGGTCCAGGCCTGAAACCCCTGAACCCCTATGAGCGGCCACTCCGCTTCGCTCCGTACCGCTCATGCGGCTTCCTCCCCGATGAGCCGGTGCATGGTCTGCGCGAAGCCGTGCCAGACCTTGCCGGACTGGGCGAGCTGGGCCCGGCCCGCGGCGTTGAGCGCGTAGTACTTGCGGTGGGGCCCGGACTCGCTGGGCACCACGTAGGTGGTGAGCGCGCCGGCCTGGAAGAGCCGGCGGAGGGTGCCGTACACCGACGCGTCCCCGACGTCGTCGAGGCCGGCCGCGCGCAACCGGCGCAGGATGTCGTACCCGTATCCGTCCTCGTCCCGCAGCACGGCGAGCACGGCCAGGTCGAGCACCCCCTTGAGCAGCTGGGTGGTGTCCACGGCAAGCAGAGTAGTGTGCAATGCGCAGTACTATCAAGCACGCAGCACCATGAACACGCAAAAGGCGGCCCGCCCGGAGCGGACCGCCTCGCGAGGTGTTGCCGAGGTCTTACTTGTCGTCGAGGCAGAGGGCGTCACCGCTACTGTCGTTGGCGCCCTGCCACAGCACGTACTTCGCGTCGGTGAAGTCGTCACAGACGGTGGGCTTCTCCTTGAGGGCCTCCGTCTTCGGGACGCCGCCCTTGATGCCCACGACCTTGTACTTCGCGGTCGCGTCGTCGCACTTGACGATCTTCACGCTGACGTCCTTGGACGCCTCGTCGGTGATCGAGTCACCGGCCAGGCAGTCGCCCACCTTGGCGTTCGACGGGTCGGAGTTCACACTGTCGACGATGTCGTTCCAGGTGCTCCGGGCGAACAGGAAGATGCCGCCGCAGCACAGGAGGGCCAGCACCAGGATGACACTCACGATGATCAAAATGATCTTGCCGGCGCTGCTCTTCTTCGGAGGCGGCGGCGGGGCACCGAACGGAGCGCCGGGAGCGCCGTACGCCGGCGGCTGGTCGTAGGGCGCGCCAGAGGAGGGCGACCCGTACGGCACACCGGACGACGGCGGCCCGTACGGAGGCTGGTCACCGCCGGGCGGCGGGTATCCCCCGCCACCGGGAGGCGGGTAGCTGCCGGGCGGCGGGTACTGATCAGACATGCGTTTCCTTCCGGGGTATGCCGCAAAGATCACCCTAACGGGCAAAAGGACGGTTGAGCTTGGAAAACCGGCCTCTGGCCCACTGGAGACGGCTCACGATAGCGGTAGAGGGCCAATACGCGCACCACCGAGCGTGCTCGTACTACGGTGTGCGCCGTGACCGATCTGTTGAAACGACTCGCCGCAGCCCCCGGCGTGTATCGGGGACGCGGCGACGGGCTCGAGTCCGGCCCCTTCGTCGCCCGCATCAAGGTGACCTCCGTGGTGCGCGGGAACGCCATCACGCTGGACTACGAGGCGGTCAGCGACAGCAAGGGACTGCAGCACGTCGAGCACACGATCCTCACCGCGAGTGAGGCCGGCCGGCTGGAACTGCACGTCACGTGCCTTGAGCTGCCCGGTGTGACCCGATTCGTGCAGAGCGAGCCGGGCGTGTTCAACGCCTACGAGGGCGCCCTGCTAGCCAAGATCATCATCACGATGCCGAGTGACGGCGTACTTACCTATGGCTGGTGGTGGTCGCGCGACGACGCCGAGCCCCGGGAGCAGTCCCGAGCCGAGGTCCGCCGGACCGGGTGAGACCTGCCCATACCCGCACCTCCCCGACGGCTGAGTCCTGACACAAACTCGACAGACACCACGACTGACCGGTCTCACATTGTGGCGGTGGTGAGCCGGCGCGCAAGCCAGTCGGCCGGACACAGTCCACCGCCCAGGGTGAGGATGCCCGTCGCTCTGGGCGATCTGTTGTCGAAGCAAGATGATCGGCTACGGGCACGGGCAGTGATGTGGCGCGGCTGCCGGGCCTTCACCGTCTGACCATGGTCGGGTCGCCACCGACACCGACGAGCCACCGTGCAGGTGGTGACCGCCGATGAGCGGGCACGATCGCCGGGTTGGCAATCCTGGGCCGGACGCGGCGGTGCATTAGTGCGCCGCCGCCCTGAGGGTGAGGTGGGCCGCCGGCGAGGTGCCCACGGCTTCAGGGCCACGGCGTTTGCGTGCGCGCCGGGTCCATCGCGCGGACCCGGCTCGCATCGACGAACGACGCGGCAACAACATCGCCAACGTCGCCGCCGCCCGCGAACGGCTCACCCTGGTCTTCTACGGACTACGCGACGGGCTCATCCGCTGCCTGGCCCAATCCGCGTGAGCCCCCAGCCCCGGCGCGAGATCACGGTATGCCCGAGCCCCGCCCCGGCAGCGCGGCCGACCCCACTTGATTGACCCCGCCTGGTCAGGGCCGTAACGCTCCATGCCGCCCCGCCGACGGCGAAGGGATGACCGGCAGCCGGACCCCGGTTCGCCAATTGTCCGTTTCGGATGGCGGAGAGGGATGGCGGACCCGTTCCGGATCACTCCCGAAACCTCACACAAGCCAGCATTCCCTACAAAAATGAACTAATTAGACATCGATGTATTGACATTAATGATGATCGCAGATACCGTACTCACGCGCCGACGCAACGCGAGGAACAGAATTTACGGGGAGCAAGACATTGCAAAGTCGCGCATCGCGTCCTCGGCACAGACTTAAATGCCGATGCGCGTCTGACGGATACGGCCGCAGGTTCTAGCCGCGGTCGGCACGTGACGGCTCGGACTCCTCCGGCCAAATATCAATTTCGGCCAAACATGGCGTCCATTGTCAAACCAAGCCCAAAAGGGGATGGGATGAGCACTGCCCGAAAGCGCTTCCTCGCCGCAACGGTTGTGGCGACAACCGCCCTGGCGGGGCTGGCGGTGTCGGCCGAGCCGGCATTCGCGCAGCCCTCAGACTGCTACTTCTACGCGAATACGGGGCAGAACGGATTCGCCTACGGCGCCTGCGCCGCCGGCACCGGACTGTACTGGACGCAAGCCAGTTGCGGAACAAGTGCACTGAATCCGGTGTACGTCGCAATCGGCCCGAAGAGGTCGCCCGGCGGGGGCAACAGCATCGCCGACTGCTCCGCCGGCATCGGCGGAGCGCACTACCTGATCAGCGCCTCGCAACACTTCTCGGGCTAACGGCAGGCCAAGCGGCACATTCTGGTAGGCGATGGCCAATATCGGGTCCAAGCCACCTGTGACACCAGCCCAATCAATCCGGGATATGCCGCCATCAGTCCGAGGAAATCCGTTGACCCGGGCCAGTAGCAACAAACTCAGCGGCGTGGGATCGACTACGGACGATCCCACGCCGCGCTGACCGGGTGGTCATGGATTGAATCCGACGCGCCTGCGGCGGAGCCAGTTGAGCAGCCCCGCCGCGCGAAGGCGCGGTTGCGGGAGTTGCTGGCTGCCGGGGATGCCGAGATCAAGGCGTTGCGGCAGGCCGGGACGTCGAGAACGCCGAACTGCGGGTGGCGGCGAAACGCTGGCGTCGCGGGTCGCGGAGTTGGAGCGTCGGCCGGCGTAACCCCGGCCGACGAGGGCGAGGGCGGGCACTGCCGCAACGCTGGGCCTGGCCGGGGCCGACGTGAGCGGCGGCTGCGGGCCGACCTCCGACTCGCACCCGCACAATGACGGCAACGATCGGCGTTTCACAAAATGAGCAGGTGCGACTGGTCGGCGCCGGAGTCGCCGATCAGGCGGATCGGCTGCCCGGCAACGACCAGTCCCGGTCATGCAGCGTGCTCACCTGTTCGGGGCGAGACCTTCGGGTTGGCGGAGTCGAGGTCCTCAAGTCCGTAGGAAGTTCGCTTCCGGGCCCGGCGCAGCTTGCGGGGTTCGTCGCGGCGAGCGAACTCAGGGCAGGTCAGCAAGAACGACGCAATCGTTCGGTCGCCGAAACTCCTTGCTGAAGGAACGCGTCGGGCATGGTGGGCATGTGCTTGCGCGCCTCGATCGCAACCAACCGCGGGCGCGTCCGTCAGCGTGGTGGCGCGATCACCGCGACGAGCGGCGCCTTCGGCGCACGGATCAGCAGGTGGGTGCCGTACGCCGCCCAGCAACGCGTCGGCGGGCGGGCCTGCACAGGGGCTGCTATCGGTGAGTTCACTGCAACGACAGGGCGATTCCGTCGAGGATGTCCGACTCGGACGCGATGACCGAATCCGCGCCGGAGCGCTCGACGATCACGCGGAGGATCAGCGCCCCCGCGCCGATGACGTCAGCGCGGCCGGGGTGCATGACCGGGTGCTCCAGCCGCTGGGCGGCGGTCTTGGCGAGCAGGTCGGCGGTCACCTTGGCGACGTCCTGCGCGCCGATCCGGGCCCGGTGGATGCGCTTCGGGTCGTACTCCGGCAGCCCCAGCGCCAGCGCTGCCACCGTCGTCACCGAGCCGGCCAGCCCGACCAGGGTGGCCGCCCGGGTGCCGTCGACCGCGGCCAGGGCCCGGTCCACGGCGGCGGCGATGTCGGCCTCGGCCGCCTCGACCTGCTCCGGGGTCGGCGGGTCGGCCCGCAGGTGCCGCTCGGTCATCCGCACGCAGCCGATGTCGACGCTGATGGCGGCGTCGACGTCGCTCTCCCCCACGACGAACTCCGTGGACCCGCCCCCGATGTCCACGACCAGGAACGGCGGCTCGGCGGTGAGGCCGCGCACGGCCCCGGCGAAGGACAGCCGGGCCTCCTCGTCGCCGGTGATCACCTCGGGCGCGAAGCCGAGCGTGTCGAGCACCATGGCGCGGAAGTCGGCGGCGTTCTCGGCGTCGCGGGAGGCGCTGGTGGCCACCATGCGGGCCGCGTCGACGCCGGCCTGGGCGATGTCCGCGGCATAGTCCGCCAGGGCGAGCCGGGTGCGCTCGATCGCCGCCGGGGACAGCCGACCGGTCCGGTCGACGCCCTCGCCCAGCCGGACGATCCGCATCTGCCGGGTGACGTCCGAAATTTCCGAAGATACCGAGATTTCCGAAGAATCCGAAACATCGGCAATCAGGAGTCGGACGGAGTTCGTCCCGCAGTCAATGGCCGCCACGCGCTTCACACCTGAGAGCCTACAAATGCAGCAGCATGCGGTGGTTGCCCAGGGTGTTGGGCTTGACCCGCTCCAGGTCGAGGAACTCGGCGACACCCTCGTCGTAGGAGCGCAGCAGCTCCTCGTAGACCTGGTGGGTGACCGGGGTGCCGTCGATCGGCACGAAGCCGAACGAGCCGAAGAAGCGGGTCTCGAAGGTCAGGACGAACACCCGGCGCACGCCGATCTCGCGCGCTGCGTCGAGCAGCTCGGCCACGATCCGGTGCCCGATCTTGTGGCCGCGCAGCAGCGGGTCGACCGCGACCGTGCGCACCTCGGCGAGGTCCTCCCACATGACGTGCAGCGCGCCGCAGCCGACGATCGTGCCGTCGCTTCGCCGCTCGGCCACCCAGAACTCCGGGATGGCCTCGTAGAGCGCGACGGTGGGCTTGGACAGCAGCCGGCGATCCGCGACGTACATCGCGACCAGCCGCCGGATCCCCCGCACGTCGGCGGTGCGCGCCCGCCGGACGGTTACCTCCATGGAACGGTTACCTCCCTGACGTAAGGGTAGTGGCGCGCGGATGTGGCATCTGACACGCGACCGGGTGCTGATGGTCACCACGGCGGTGATGACGGTGGCGGCCGGGACGATGACGGCCCTGTACGTGACGAAGGGCGAGCCCGGCCCGCCGCCGACGAAACCCGTGGCCACCACCGGCGACCCGCACCCCCCGGCCGCCTCCGCCCGGCCCAGCGGCGTCGCGAAGGCCGGGTCGGTGAAGGCGGCCTACGCGGTGCGCAGCAAGTGGAAGGACGGCTTCAACGCCGAGGTGACGCTGACCAACCTGGGCAGCCAGCCGCTGATGGGCTGGACGGTGCAGCTCGAGCTGCCCAGGGAGGTGGACGTCACCTCGACGTGGGGCGCCAAGGCGGATCTGCAGCCGGGACTGCTGGTGCTGCGCTCGCAGTCGTACAACACCTACCTGGACGCGGGCGGCACGATCCGGATGGGCTTCGAGGCCAAGGGACCGGCGGGCCCGCCGACCGGCTGCCTGGTCAACGGAACGCCTTGCTGAGACCAGATAATCGTCAAAAATCTGACTGTTTGAATGTGATCGCCGTCCAGTCCTGCCCGCGGCGGGATACTGACGTACCTTGTCGTGGTGCTCACCCCACCGACCGGGCTTCCCGAGAAGACGCTCGGGGCGCTCCTGGCCCAGGAGTGGGGCATTCCGGTCAAGTCGCTCGCCTACCGGCCGGTCGGCTTCGGCAGCCATCACTGGGAGCTCGTCGACACCGCGGGGTCCCGCTGGTTCGTCACCGTCGACGAGCCGGCCGACCCGGGCAAGCTCGACGCCTCGCTGCGGGTGGCGGCCGACCTCCACGCGACGGGCCACTCCTTCGTCGTCGCCCCCGTGCCGACACTGAGCAGCGCCGGCACGGTCCGCAGCGGGCCGTTCACCATCGCGGTGTACCCCTTCGTCGACGGCGCCAGCTTCGAGTGGAACGCCTTCACCGGCCCGGCGCACCGGCAGGCGACGCTCGACATGATCATCCGGCTGCACACCGCGCCGCCGATCGCGCGGCGCCACGCCCGGGCCGACGACTTCGCGGTGCCCTACCGCGACGAGGTCGAGGCGGCGCTGCGCCGCCCGGGCGAGGAGTGCGGGCCCTACGCGGTGCCCGCCGCCGACCTGCTCGCCGCGCACCGCCGCCAGCTGGAGAAGGTGCTGGCCCGCTACGACGAGCTGGTGCTGAGCAGCCGGGCCGAGCCGGTCCGGGCGGTGCTCACGCACGGCGAGCCGCACTCGGGCAACACCATGCGCACGCCGACCGGGTGGCGGCTCATCGACTGGGACACCGTGCTGATCTCGCCGCCGGAGCGGGACCTGTGGCTGATCGAGCCCGGCGACGGGTCGATCTTCGCGGCCTACGCCGAGGCCACGGGCGTGCTGGTCCGCCCGTCGACGATCATGCTGTTCCAGCTGCGCTGGGCGCTCGCGGACGTCGCGGTCGAGGTGCGCCGCTTCCGCCGCCCGCACACCGGCACCCAGGACGACGCCGAGGGCTACGAGATCCTGCGCTCAGTCGTCACCAGCATCGAGTGACACGCAGGGCCCCTGCTTCCACCACTCCCCCGCGAGCTCGGCGGTCTCGTCGCCGAACGGGTTGACCCCCGGGCCGACGGCCAGCGCGTGGCCGAGGTGCACGTGCAGGCACTTCACCCGGGTCGGCATGCCACCCGCGGACACCCCGTCGATCTCCTCGACGTGCCCGACCGCCTCGCGGCGACGCAGGTAGTCCTCGTGCGCGCGCTGGTAGGCCGCGGCGAGCTCGGGGTCCTGCGCGAGACGGGCACCCATCTCGCGCATCAGGCCGGACGACTCGAGCCGGCTGCACTCGTGCACCGCGCGGGGGCAGGTGAGGTAGAACAGCGTCGGGAACGGCGTGCCGTCGGGCAGCCGGGGCGTGGTCTCCACGACGTCGGGCAGGCCGCACGGGCAGCGGTGCGCGACCGCCCGGGTGCCGCGCGGGGTCCGGCCGAGCTGGGCCGCGACCACCGCGAGGTCCTCGTCGGTGGCCTTGCTGAACTCGGTCACTGTTTGTCCGCCGCCTCGACGCTCGACCAGAGCTTGCCGTACCACGGCCGGGGCGGCTTCGGCGCGCCCGGCAGCTCCGCGGGGTCGGTCTCCGTGCGGTTGGCCGGGTCGACGACGATGTAGGGCTTCTCGCCGGGCAGCACCATGTGCAGCCGCTGGCGGGCCTGGGAGATCACGTATTCCGGGTCGTCCCACTTCCTCGCCCGCGCCTCCATGTCGGCGACCTTGGCGGCCTGCAGCTGCTGGCTCGCCTCCAGCGCCTGGATCTCGGCCTGCTGGGCGAGATACACCCGCACCGGGTAGGCATAGGCGAGCAGCAGCACCAGGAGCACCAGGCTCAGCAGGACCGCCCGGCTGGTGAACCGGCGCGGCTGGGGCGCCCGGGTGCGAAGCGCCGCGCCGCCGGTGGCGACGGCCCGCCGGGCGAGCATCGGGCGCGAGGGCGCGCGTCCGCCGGCCCGCTGGGTCCCGCGGGGGCTCCCGTTCTGGCCCCGGGGGGACGAGCCGCGCGGGCCCGCACCGCGCCCGCCGGGCCTGGTGCGCTGCTGCATATGCTGTCCTTCGCGGTCGCTGCGCTCCCTCCCCAGCGGAGGGCTCCGCCCACCCGCACCCCCTGCCACACTCTGGTCACTGTGGTCGGGAAGGAGCCGGGAGCGTCGTGCGGGAGCCTTGAGCGTCGTGCGGTGCGGCCTTTGCGGACCGCACCGCACGAACTCAAGAACGGTTACACGAACTCGGAACGGTTAACGGTAGCGCGGGAAGGCTCCGCGGCCGGCGTAGCGCGCCGCGTCGTCGAGCTCGTCCTCGATGCGCAGCAGCTGGTTATACTTGGCCACGCGCTCGGAGCGGGCCGGCGCGCCGGTCTTGATCTGGCCGCTGCCCACGGCGACGGCGAGGTCGGCGATGGTGGTGTCCTCGGTCTCGCCCGAGCGGTGGCTCATCATCGTGCGGAAGCCGGCGCGGTGGGCGAGGTCCACGGCGTCGAGCGTCTCGGTGAGCGAGCCGATCTGGTTGACCTTGACCAGGACCGCGTTGGCGGTCTCGGTGGCGATGCCCCGGGCGATGCGCTGCGGGTTGGTGACGAACAGGTCGTCGCCGACGATCTGGATGCGCGAGCCGAGCGCGTCGGTCATCGCCTTCCAGCCGTCCCAGTCCTCCTCGGACAGCGGGTCCTCGATGGACACGATCGGGTAGGCGTCCACGAGCTGGGTGTAGTAGGCGATCATCTCGTCGGACGACTTGCTGCCGCCCTCGAAGCCATACGCCCCGTCCTTGAAGAACTCGGTCGCGGCCACGTCGAGCGCGAGCACGATGTCGCTGCCCAGCGAGTAGCCGGCCTTCTCGACGGCCTCGGCGATCAGGTCGAGCGCGGCCGCGTTGGTCGGCAGGCTCGGGGCGAAGCCGCCCTCGTCGCCCAGGCCGGTGGCCAGGCCCTTCTTCTTCAGCACGGACTTGAGGGTGTGGTAGACCTCGGCGCCGGTGCGCAGGGCCTCGCGGAAGGTCGGCGCGCCGATCGGCGCGATCATGAACTCCTGGATGTCGACGTTGGAGTCCGCGTGCGCGCCGCCGTTGAGGATGTTCATCATCGGCACCGGCAGCAGGTGCGCGTTGGGGCCGCCGAGGTACTTGAACAGGCTCAGACCGGCCGAGTCGGCGGCGGCCTTGGCGACCGCGAGCGACACGCCGAGGATCGCGTTGGCGCCGAGCGCGGACTTCTCCGGGGTGCCGTCGAGGTCGAGCATGGCCTGGTCGACGAGGCGCTGCTCGGTGGCGTCGAAGCCGCGGACGGCCTCGGCGATGCGCTCGTTGACGTTGTCGACGGCCTTCTCCACACCCTTGCCGAGGTAGCGCTTGCTGTCGCCGTCGCGCAGTTCGTTGGCCTCGAAGGCGCCGGTGGAGGCGCCCGAGGGAACCGCCGCCCGGGCCAGGGTGCCGTCGTCGAGAACGACCTCGACCTCGACCGTCGGGTTGCCCCGTGAGTCGAGGATCTCCCGCGCGCCGATTGCTTCGATAGTGGCCACTGTCGTGTCACTCCTTGCAGAAAAAAGTTTGGTCGGCCGCCACGGTGCGGCACCCCTGAGCCTATCGTCCGGGTGTCTCCCGCTTACCGCTCGGGTTGCAGATCCAGCAGCGTGCGCAGGTGGCGCGGGGGCGGCGAGCCGTGGGCCAGCATGCGGTCGTGCCAGTCGCGCAGCGTGACGCCCGCCGGGCGCGCGTCGGCGATCCGGCGGATCTCGGTGTAGCCCACGAAGTACGTCGAAAGCTGCGTCGAGCTCAGCAGCGCCCGCCGCCACTTGCCGGCCGCCTCGCCCTCCTCCTGGAAACCACGCTCCATCATCAGCGCCATCGCCTCGGACTCGCCCATCCCGTCGCAGTGCACCCGCTGGTCGATGATCGCGTTGATGCTCATCCGCAGCTGCATCTTGAGCTGCTGCAGCCGCACCGGCAGCCCGCCGAAGCCGCGCTCGGCCATGAACTCCTCGGCGTAGACCGCCCAGCCCTCCACGAACGGCCCGCTCCAGCCGATCGCGCGGGCCCGGGTGCGGCCGCGGAACCGGCGGGCGTGCGCGAGCTGCAGGAAGTGCCCGGGCGTGGCCTCGTGAACGGTGAGGTCGCGCAGCATGTGGCTGTTGTACTCGCGGTAGAACGACGCCACGCGCTCGCCGGGCCAGTCCGCGGGCGTGGGCGAGATGCAGAAGAACGTCGGCAGCTCGGCGGGCTCGAGCAGGCCGGGCGGGTCGCAGTAGGCCACCGCCACGCCCCGCGCGAACTCGGGCATCTCCATGATCACGATCGGGTCGTCGAGGAGCGTGACGAGGTCGTGCTCGCGGACGAACGCGGTGGCCTCCTCCAGGGAGACCTTGGCCAGCTCGACGATCGTGTCGTCGTCGGGCACGTCCGCCGCCGCCCGGGCCAGCGCCTCGCGCACGGTGCCGGTGCCGGGCGCCGCCCCGGTCAGCTCGGCCGCGACGGCCGCAAGCTCCGCGCTCACCCGGTCGAGGTTGGCCTCGGCCCGCTCCAGCACCGTGCGGGCGCCGAGCTCGGTGTCCAGGGTGTGCCAGAGCCGGGCCTCCCACAGCCGCCGCCCCAGCCGCGGGTCGCGCTCGGCGGAGTCCAGGCGGCCGCGCAGCCACTCGGCGAAGGCGTCCAGCTCGGCCGCGGCGCGCTCCTGCACCGGCGCGACCACCTCGGCCATGCCCGGCGCCTCCTTGAACAGCTCGCCGAGCTCCTCACGGACCAGCCGGGCCGTGCCGGCGAACTGCCCGATCGCGGTCTCCACGTGCACCCGCGGCGCCTCGCCGAGCACCTCGCGGGCGGTGGCCAGCGCGTCGGGGATCGCCGTCAGCCGCGCGGCGATCGACACCAGCCGCTCCTCGGCCGGGGCGAACGGGCGCGAGATGAGCCCGTGCAGCAGCCCGCCGGGGTTGTGCACGAGCGGGTTCCACTCGTGCTCGCGGATCTCGGTGCGCTCGAACAGCATGCGCTCGACCCGGGCCAGCAGCACGGCGTGGTCGATCTGGTCCTGCGGGTCGAGCTCGTCGATGTCGATCATGCTCAGGGCGGCGGAGGCGTCGCGGAGCATGTCGACGTCGCCGGCCACACCCTCGGCGGAGTAGTCGGGTAGCCGGTCGTCGAAGCGGTGATCCCCGGCGCCGGCCGCGAGCGAGGGCGCACACTCGAGCAGCGCGTCGGCGATGTGCTCGGCCAGAGGCACGAATTGCTGGGACATACACCTGACGGTATCGGGTGCTCAGCCGCGACCACGACCGGTGCCGTGCTCAGACGAGTGTGGCGAGTTTCCGCACGGCGGTGGCCAGCTCGTGCGGGGTGTGGGCGGCGTAGCCCAGGACCAGGCCACGGGGCCCGCCCTTGCGCACGCGCAACTCCGAGAGGGCCAGCGGGCCGAGGCCGGCCGCGGCCGCGCGCTCGGCCAGGGCCCGGTCGTCGACGTCCGGCGGCAGCTCGACCACCAGGTGCAGGCCGGCCGCGATGCCGCCGATGCGGGCGCGGGGCAGGTGGCGGCGGACGGCGGCGACCACCGCGTCGCGCCGCTCGCGGTGCAGGCGGCGGGCGCGGCGCAGGTGCCGGTCGTAGCCGCCGCCGGCCAGGAACTCGGCGAAGGCGAGCTGCTGCAGGGCCGGGCCGCCGTTGTCCGCGTCGTGCTTGGCCGCGCACAGGTCCGTAAGCCACTCGGGCGGGGCGGCGAGCCAGCCCAGCCGCAGGCCGGGCGCGAGAACCTTGCTCACCGAGCCGACCAGGGCGACCCGGTCCGGGGCCAGGCCCTGCAGGCAGGCGACGGGCTCGCGGTCGTAGCGGTACTCCGCGTCGTAGTCGTCCTCCACGACCAGCCCGTCGACCCGGCGGGCCCAGGCGATGACGTCCGCGCGGCGCCCGGGCGCGAGCACCACGCCGGTCGGGAACTGGTGGGCAGGGGTGAGCACGACCGCCCGGACGCGGGTGCGGGCCAGCGCCGCCACGTCGAGGCCGTCCCCGTCGACCGGGACCGCCACGACGTCGAGGCCGAGGCGGGTCAGGTGCTCACGCAGGGCGGCCGGCCCCGGGTCCTCCAGCGCGATCCGGCGGGTGCCGCGGGCCAGCAGCACCCGCGCGAGCAGCGCCAGGCCCTGGGTGACGCCGGCGGTGACGATGAGCCCATCGGCGGGGACCAGGGCGGCCCGCACGCGGCCCAGGTAGCCCGCGAGCTCGGCACGCAGCCGGGGCACGCCGGTCGCGTCGCCGTAGTCGAAGTCCGCGTCCAGCGCGCTGGTGAGCGCGGTCTCGTAGGCGCGGCGCCAGGCGGTACGCGGGAAGGCGCCCAGGTCCGGCACGCCCGGGCGCAGCGGGGCGACCGCGGTGCGGCGCTCGGCCACGTCGGCGCGCCGGGGCGGCACGGCCGCGACCACCTCGGCCACGACGGTGCCCGAGCCGCGCCGGCTCACCAGCCGTCCCTCGGCCGCCAGCTGCTCGTAGGCGCCGACCACCAGGCCGCGCGAGACGCCGAGGTCGGCGGCGAGGTCGCGGGTCGAGGGCAGCCGGGTGCCGGGGGCGAGACGGCCGCGCGTGATCGCCTCGCGCAGCGCGCCGACGAGCTGCTCGCCCACGCGCGGGCGCGTGCGGTCGAGCTCGACGAGCGCCTCCCACACCGACAAAGTGGCCCTCCAAAACCGGCGTCCGGTGGCACTGTAGCGGGTACCACTGACGCTCGTAAGTTCCTTGTCGTGACCCGCCGCTACACCGCCTGTTGCGTGCTGACCTGCGCGATTCTCGGCGGCTCGTTCATCGTGAGCCGCTCGATCGTCGACTATCCGATCCTCACCGGCCAGACCCTTCGCTACGCCCTGGCCGCGCTGGCGCTGTTCGCCCTGGCCGGCCGCGGCCGTCCCCGGGTTCACCCGTCCGGGCGGGAGCTGGCGCGGCTGGCACTGGTCGCGGCGACCGGGCTCGTGGCGTTCAACGTGCTGCTGCTCTTCGCGTTGCGCCACGCCGACCCGGCGGTCATCGCCACCATCGTCGGGGTCAGCCCCCTGCTGCTCGCGCTGCTCGGACCGGTGCAGGAGCGGCGGCGGCCGGCGCCCCGGCTGCTCGGGGCGGCCGCGGTGGCGGTCGCCGGGGCGGCGCTGGTCTCCGGCTTCGGCGCGCACGACGCGGCCGGGCTCGCCGCGGCGGTCGGGGTGCTGGGCTGCGAGACCGCCTTCTCACTGCTGGCGGCGCCGCTGCTGCCGCGCCTCGGGCCGGTGCGCGTCTCGGCGTGGAGCACGGCACTGGCGGTACCGCTGCTGCTGCTCCTGCTGCCCCTCAGCGGCGAGCGGCCGCGCCTTCCGGACCCGTCGGAGGCGGCGGCGATCGCCTTTCTCGGGCTGGTGCTGACCGTGGTGGCGTTCGTGTGCTGGTATTCGGGGGTCGCCGGGCTCGGCCTGGAGCGGGCCGGGGTCTACCTGGCCCTCGTGCCCGTCGTCGCCCTGCTCACCGCGGCCGTGGTGGACGGCGCGTGGCCCGGCCCGGCCGAGGTCGCCGGCGTGGCGCTCGTGGGCGCCGGGCTGGTGCTGGCCGCACGCGGTGTTTCCCCGGGCGTGTTAAGACGGATCGCATGGCAAGTACCGCGCTCGTCCTCGGCGCCGGCGGCATCACCGGCGTCGCCTGGCAACTCGGCATCCTCGTCGGCCTCCACGACCGGGGCATCGACCTCGGCGCGGACGCCGACCTGATCCTCGGCACCTCGGCCGGGGCCATGACCGGCGCGCTGATCGCCGCGTTCGGCGACCCGCGCACGTCGGCCCGGTCGCTGATCCCGCGGACGACGATGACGGGCAGGGCCCGCCGCCGCGATCGAGGCCCCGCTCGGCCCCGGCGACCCGCCCAGCCGGTGCTCGACGCTATTAGGACACCGCGCGACACGTGCTGCGAATCCTCGACCTTACCGGGCAACCCGAGCCCCGCTGGTCAGAGTTGTCAGGCGGGCTCGACCTCGTCGATGCGGACCATCGCGATGTCGGGGCGAACCTTGGCGATCGAGTCGAAGTCCGCATCAACGTGTGCCACGGTGAGGCCGTGAGCCTGCGCGGTGAGCGCGATGATGATGTCCATCGGCGAGGGCCCGCGATGGTGTCCGACCTGGATCAGGTCACGCTGCACTGCCAGCACACGCGTCCATGGGTCGTCGAGGGCGGGGACCCAGCCGAACGTGCGGCGGAGCACCGCGGCAAACGGGCCGTAGTGTCGCGCCGCCTCCACGCCGACCATCAGTTCAGACTCGACGGGTGGGCAGATCGACACCACCCCTTGATCGACCAGGCCGGGCCACGGGCCGGCGATCTGCCGCGCAGCAGCCGCCACACCGCTGAGGTGTCGGCGAGGTACCCGGTCACCGGCCGGACTCCTCGTAGTCAGCGAGTGCGTCGAAGTTCAGATACGTCGAGGCGTTCTCCTGGAGCCACCTCAGCCCGCCTGCCCGGTCTGCCGGCTCGGCGGCGAGCAGCGCCTGCAAGCGAGGGTCGGCGTGCGACTCGGCGGCCTCTTGCCACTTGGCGATCAACAACTGGACCGCTGCACGAGTCCCGCCGTCGCTGGTGGTCGCAGCGTCGAATTCGCGCATGGCGTCGTCGAGCATGTCCGCTGGCAGCGTCACCGCCCAGGGCCAGATCGCCGCGACATCGCCGTTGCGGGCATGCCGGGCCAGCGCCAGGCGGGCGGTAGCCACCGCTGCGGCTTCCTCGGCGTGGTCGGCGATCTCCAGCACCGGCCGGGTGATGGCCTCACGGACGGACGCATCCCCGAGGCGGGCCGCCGACTCGACAATGGAGTCCGCCGCCTGCCGGGCCTCCTGTGCTGCGGTGCGCGCCATGGTCACCGCCTGCTCGCGGGCCAGCAGCACCATGTCCGGTGGCGTGATCTCCGCGACCCGCTCGCCGTGACGCAGGACGAAGACCACGTTGCCGGCCTCGACGGTGTGCACCGCCTCACCGAGGCGGCCACCGTCCTCGTGCAACTCGAACGCGCTCGTCATGCCTCCACGCTACCGGTCCGGGCGCCGTTCGGGTGCGACGGAACCTCGCCAGAGCCAGCTCGACGAACTTCTCGCTGAACCAAGGGTGTCCACCCCCGGCGTGATCGCCCCGAGCGTGCCACCCAACCGGCGGCGCTCGAAGGTGAGGTGAAGGACGTGCGCCTTCGTCACGTCGCACACGTACAGCAGATCACCGACCCCGGACCTCGCGCTTCAGGGCCTCCTCGATCGTCTCGCCGGGCTCGACTTGCCGCCCGGCAGCGACCACGACCGGGCATCTTCGGTGCCCTGGTCCAGCAGCAGGATCTGGCCGTCCTCGATCACGATCGCGGGCCTCGTGAACGGATCGCGCTACATGGACGGCGGGGTGCGCACCCGGACCAATGCCGACCTGGCCGCCGGCCACGGCCGGGTGGTGGTGATCGCGCCCCGGATGCCGCTCATGCAGCGCGACGCGCTCGACCCGGCGTTCACGCTCATCGAGCCCGACGACGCGGCCATGGAGGCGATCGGCGGCAACGTCTCCGACGCCGGCCGCTGGACCGACGTGCTGGCCGCGGCCGAGCGGCAGGGGCGTGAGCTATCCCTTTGAGCCCTTCGCCATGGGCTTGTAGTAGTCGTCCTGGGCCAGGGAGGTGCGGAAGGCGGCCAGCACCGCGGGGTCGTCGGAGACCATGAACTGGTTCGTCGGCCCCTTGTTGTCGGTGGGGTCGGACTCGAAGTACAGCACCGCGCGGATCTGCGGGTTGGCCTTGAACGTGCTCGAGGCGTCCCGCAGCCACGCGGCCCGCTGAGAGGTGCCCCAGCTGCGGGCGATGCCGAACTCGCCGACCATCACCGGCTTGCTCGGATGCTCGGCGCAGAACTCGAGGAACGGGCGCATGAGCGCGCCGATGGTGGCGTACTTCGTGCCGGCGTAGACGTCGACGCAGGTCCAGTCGACCTGGTCGTCACCGGGGTAGAAGTCGGCCGCGTAGCCGCCCTGGAAGCCCTCCGCGGTCGGGCACCACACCCACGAGGCGTTGGTCGCGCCCTCCTGGTTGAAGATGTCGCGCACGTGTTTCCACGCCGCGACGTAGTCCGCCCCCGACCACATCTGCGCCCGCAGGTTGGGCCGGTCCATCTCCCACCGGTAGCGCAGCAGCACCGGATGGCCGAACGCCTTGAGCTCCCGGGCCCGCTCGCGGATCAGCTCGTCGTAGCGGCCCATCGTGATCAGCCGCGTGTCGCCGCCGGCCCACGACAGCATCAGCGTGCTGCCGCGGGCCGTGAACTGGCGGTCGGAGTCGTTGAAGAAGTTCTCGTCGAAGCGGCGGTACGTGTTGACGATCGCCATCTTCCGCCCGACCTCCTTCTCCCAGACGGTCATCGCGCTGACCCGGCCCGACTCCGTGAGGCGCTCGGGGCGGACCCACGCGCCGAGGTACGACCCCTGCCGCGGCGGCGCCACCGGCCCGGCCTGGAACGGCCCGCCGGACGTCGCGATGGCCGGCGGGCCGGTGTCCACAGTGGACGACGGGGCCGTCGTGGGCGGGTGGTCCTTGCGGCCCTGGTTGAGCACTGTCAGGGTCACCGCCGCGGCGGCCGCCACCGTCGCGGCCACCACGGCGATCGTCAGCGCGATCCGTTTCACGGGCGGGCCCCTTCCGTCAGGCCTTCGCGGGCCGGCTACTTCGGAATTCGCCTTGCTACATAGAGAACGTCCGTGGCGACCCCGGAGAGACGGCGCGAGCGGGTGGCGAGGTCGTCGGCGCGGCGGGCCATCGGGCGCAGCCACTCGCGGCGGTACGCCCCGGCGGGAAACACCGCGAAGCCGCGCCGGTCGATGACCTCGAAGCCGTGCCGGGCCAGCAGCTGCTCGACCTCCCCGTGCTGCAGCTCGGCGAACCAGGCGTTGCCGCGGTGCTGGCGATGGCGCAGGTGACGCAGTGACGAGCGGTTGCCGTGGTTCTCCACGACCAGCAGCCCGGACTCGGCCTCCGGCAGGATCCGGGCGGCGAAGGCGATCGCGCGGTCCCGTACGTCCTTCGGGGCGTTGAGCAGCAGCCGGAACACGGTGACCAGTGCCGGGCCGTCCGTGGTGGCCGGCTCCGGCAGTGGCCCGTCCTCCGTCACCTGGTGCAGCTTCGCGTAGACGCCCGCCTCCCGGGCCTTGGCGAGCATCTGCTCCGAGGTGTCGTACCCGTGCGCGGCCCGCACGACGCCGTGCAGCAGCTTGATGGCCCGCCCGGTGCCGCAGGCGAAGTCGTGCTGGACCGGCCGCCGGGCGGTGAACTCGCGGCGCACGAGCCGGCGCAGGAAGGCCCGCTGCCGCCCGCTCACCGCCGTCGCGTAGGTCTCCGGCGCGTACACCACGCGCTCGTACTTCTCGACCGCCGCCTCCGACTGGAAGACCTCCGCGTAGTCCGTTCTCATCGTTCCCCCATGTACTCAGGCTCTTCCTTGAAACAGAACTGATTTCAACCGGACCGCCGCGCAGCAGTACGCGACGGCGCCCGCCCCGGTGGCGGCGAACTTCACGACCAGACCCGGGTGCAGCGCCCACAGCAGAAGCTGGGGCGCGGCGAAGAACCCGGCCGCCATGGCGCAGGCGAGCAGCGTCGCCCGGCCGAAGGGGTGCAGCCCCAGCCCGCGCACGACCTGCACGAGCGGGACGAGGTTGTTCACGAGCACCGCGGCCGCGAGGCCGACGGACGCGCCGAACGCGCCGCTGCGGGGGATGAGCAGCGCGTCGACGCCGAGCATCACGATCAGCGCCAGGCCGACGTTGGCCAGGTTCCACCAGGTGCGCCCGGCCATGGCCAGCACGACGTCGACCATGCCGCAGGCGGTCGCGACGAGCATCGCCGAGGCGAGCACGCGCACGACGCCGACCCCGTTCTCGTAGTGCTCGCCGAAGAGGCCCAGGTAGAACGGGGCGTAGGTGAACACGAGCAGGTACAGCGGCCAGCAGCACAGCACGACCCAGGCGGTGGACTGCCGGTAGAGCAGGTTCGCGCCGGCGGTGTCGCGGACCGCGAGGCGCTCGGCCAGCCGCGGCTGGACCGACTGGGACACGGCCTGGTTGACGAACTGGCCGAGGATGACGAACCGTCCCGCCACGGCGTACATGGCGGCCGGGGCGAGGCCGGCCAGGGCCGCTACCATCAGGACGTCCACGCGCTGCAGCGCCATCTGGGCGAAGCTCGCCACCGCCCTTGGCGCGGTGAAGTACCAGAACCGCTTCGGCGTGAAGTCCGTGGTGTCCGACGTTTCTGTATTTATCCGGCTCTTCAACCTGATGAGGGCGTATCCCGCCAGCAAGGCCGTCGGGACGTACGGCAGCGCCCACAGGGCGGCGAACAGCTGCTCGCCCCAGCCCGCGCCCCACACGAGCAGGAGCAGGACGAGCTGCGCGGCCGGTCGCGTCACGCGGTCCAGCAGCACGGTCGGCCGCATCGCGCGCAGCCCGCGCGTGGTCGACAGCAGCACGTCGGTGAACGCGGCCGCCGGCAGGAACAGCGCCAGCGCCCGGACGAGGTCGGGCCGGCCGGGCAGCAGGTCGGCGGCGAACCACAGCCCGGCCGCGATGAAGGCGGCGGCGACGGCGACCGGCACCATCGCCACCCGCAGGCACTCGCCGAAGCGGGACAGGTCGCCGACCGCGCGCATCCGGGCCGGCCAGTAGACCAGCGACGTCTGCACGCCGAGCTTGGCCACGGTGACGCCGAGGCCGAACGTCGCCGTGGCGGCGAAGAACGCGCCCGCCGCGTGCGGGTCGAGCGCCCGGGCCGCGAGCCAGGTGACGCCGACGCCGGCCAGGCCGGTGCAGACGGTGCCGGCGAGGTTGGCGATCCCGCCGCGGGCCGCGCCGCGCAGCATGCCGCCGGGCGACTCGATCGCGGGCCGCGCAAGCGTGCTCGTCATCGCCGCATCCAGGACGGGCGGTACCCGAGGAAGTCGGCGAGGCGCTCGTCGTACGGGGCGTAGTGCGCGGCCAGCTGCTGGGCGATCGAGTCGTCCAGCCGGTTGCGGGGTCGGGCGTTGTGCCGCTCGAACTTGGGGTACGTGTTCAGGTGCGGCAGCTCCAGGAAGTCCACGACGGCGTCGTAGACCGGCTCGGGCCGGGTGAAGAACTCGGTGCTGTCGACCACGTGCACGCGGTCCCGGCCGAGCAGGCGGGCCATCGGCTCGAGATACTCGATGTACTCGCCGCGGGCGCGGTAGGCGTGGTGCTGGTGGGCGAAGCTGTACGCGAACGGGTCGGCCAGCAGCAGCTCCCGCTGCCCGTCCAGCCGCTCCCGCTCCAGCTCCAGGGCGCGGGCGAAGTCCACCTCGGTCTCGAACCCGCGGGCGACCTCGTGCGCGTGCTGGGAGTAGGCGCGCTCGACCGGGTCGCGCACGAGCACGACCAGGCGGACGCCGGGCAGGTCGGCGGCGATCCGGGCCAGGGCGTGCGGATGGTACATGTAGTACGGGCTGGACTCGAACGTCTGCGCGGGCACCCCGAACTCGGCCCGCACCCGCTCGGCCCGCCGCTGCAGCGGGAAGTGCCCGCGATACCAGCGCAGCCCGTGGTGGTAGCCGACGTCGAAGTAGTGCACGCCCTTGTGCAGCACCGCCTTGATGACCGCGGGGTGCGCGGCCAGGGCCCGGTAGAGCGAGGTCGTGCCGCAGCGCTGCCCGCCGCAGATGAGGAACTGCGGCAGCATCCGCCGCCGGGCGGTGAGCTGACCGTAGTTGCGGGATCCGAAGTGGACGATGCGCTTCACCGTCTCGGGCACCTGCACGGGCATGGTTACAGCGCCTCCACTCGCGCGACGAGGACGGGCAGCAGCCAGCTGCCGAGCACGCCCAGCCGGGCGCCGGCCTCCGCCTGCCGGTCGGTGACGTACCGGGTGGCCAGGTCGATCAGGTACAGCAGCGTGGTCACCTCGACCGCCTGGCGGTGCACCACGCCGAAGGGCAGCAGCAGGTCCGGCGCCGCCGCGACGAGCTCGTTGACGGCCTGCCCGGCCGACGGGGAGCGCCCGATGCCGATCTGCAGCGCGTGGTGCAGGGCGTCGTAGCCGATCGGCACGCCGGGCGTGAACCGCTCCCAGTCCCAGACCAGCACCGCGTCGGCGACGCCGGCCATGTTCCACGGCGACCAGTCGCCGTGCCACGAGCCGAACGACAGGTCGACGTCACCGGCGGCGCGGGCGATGCGCTCGGCGGCCGTGCGCAGCGCGGACCCCTCGGCGTGGCCGGCCACGGCGTCCAGGCGCGCGCGCAGCCGCGTCCAGTAGCCGCTGCCGTCGAGGCGGCCGTGGCTCGTGCCGCAGCAGCGCGCCACCTCCAGCATCGCCGCGGCCAGGCGCGGCGCGGTCAGCACGGCCCGCGCCTGCCAGACCGGCAGCGCGGACTGGACCAGCACCTCGTGCTCGCCCCACTGCCCGGCGTGCAGCACGTCGGGCACCTTGACGGCCTTGAACCCGGCGGCGCCGACCGCGGCGAGCGCGTTGCCCTCGGCGCGCACCAGCTCGCGGGTCAGCGCCGAGGTGCCGAGCTTGGCGAAGGCGAGCGTGCGTCCGGTGGCGTCCAGCAGCTGTAGCACCGGCTTGCGGTTGGCCCGCGCGGGTCCGATGTGGACACTCAGGCGCAGCCCGGCGCCGAGGTGGCGGCCGAGGTACTGCTCGATGGTGTCCTCGGCCGGGTGCAGCCGCAGCCGGTCGCGCAGCAGCAGCCCGGACAGGCCGGTGTGCAGCGCGGCGACGACGGCGTCGCGCTTGAGCCGGGCCAGCCGCGACTGGGGCTCGGCGTAGCGGCGCACGGCCGCGGCGGCGACCCGGCGGTCGTCGGCCGGCACCAGCAGGCGCGGCTTGCGGGCGTTGGGGATGACGAGGTACTCCACCGGCCGCTCGCCGGTGCCTGGGTAGAGCAGGGCGAGGACTTCCTGGATGTACTGGGCGCGCAGTTGCTCGTCGTCGGCCCGCAGCGCGGCCGGCGCGGTCTTGATCGGGCTCATGCTTGACGTGCACCCCTCTGCTGGTTGCGCCACAGGACGGCATACGCCAGGAACGTCAGGGCCAGCGGGGTGACCAGGGCGTTGTACCAGAGCATCGCCGTGAGGCTGGACACGAGCGCGGCGGAGCCGGCGAGCCCGATCGCGGTCGAGTCGCGCCGGAAACGCCACAGCCCGGCCAGGAAGAAGCCGGCGTACGACGCGGTGCCGAGCAGGCCATGGGCGTACAGCAGCTGCCAGAGCTGGCCGTTGCCGCCGATGGTGAAGTTGCCGCACCGCTCGCAGCCGGCGCTCTCGCCGACCGCGATCGAGTTGCGCCCGCCGATGGTGGTGCGGGTGGAGCCGAAGCCGATGACCGGCGACTCCCACATGCCGTCCAGGGCCTTCTGGGTGGTGTACATGCGCACGCCGTTGGACTTGCCGTACTCCACGCGCGCGTTGACGACGTCGCCGAGCGGGGTCACCGCGAGCGCCACGGCGACCGCGACCCCCGCGACCGCGACGGCACCGAGCGCCGCGACGCGCCCCTTGAGCGCCAGGCGTACGGCGACGAAGACCGCCATCGCGCCGAGACCGATCCACAGGCCGCGGTTGAGCGAGTACACGATCGGCACGAGCGAGACGAGCAGCGTGACAACGGCGAAGATCCTGGTGCGCGGGCGGCGGGCGAGCGCGAGCCCGGCGACGGCGAGCCAGCCCGCCAGCAGGCAGACGTTGTTGCCCCAGGTGTTCGTGTACCCCCACGGCGCGCCCGGCCGCGGCGTCTGGCCGCCGAGCAGGTTCATGATCTGCGCGGCCGTGGGGTGCACCAGCGACTGCACGAACGCCTGGTGCCGGATGTGCCCCGGCAGCAGCAGCTCGAACGGCGCCGTGAACTCGAAACGCGGCGCGGCCATGCCGAGCAGCCCGCCGGCCACGGTGACCACGAAGAGCCAGGCCAGCAGCCGCACCAGCCGCTCCTGGGTGAGCACGCGGCGCTCGAGGTTGCCGGCGTAGACCAGCAGCACCGTGAGCGCGCCGTAGCCGCCGAGGCGGAAGGCGTACGACACCAGCCGGCTCTGCGCCGTGCCGGGCACGGTGCCGGCCGGGTCGGCGCCCAGCGTGAACACCCCGAACCCGACGGCGGCCAGGAACAGCAGCCAGAGCAGGAACGCGGGCGGCAGCTTGACCACGTGCCCGGCCGCGCGGTGGCGCACGAGGCTCCAGGCCATCGGCACGGCGGCGATGAAGAAGATCAGCACGCCGAGGCCGAGGGCCCACCACAGCGGGTACAGCAGCAGGATCCCGGTCACGGGCCACGCGCGCAGCCGGTGCGCCGGCTTGAACGGCCGGGCCGGCGGGGCGACCTCGGCGGAGGGGTGTCGCGTGAGGAGTGTCATCGGCGCTTGTCGGCGCCGTTCTCACTCGGGGTCTCGGTCGGGATGCGGGTGACCGAGATGGTGCGCGTCGCCCGCTTCGGCGGCGGGACCTTCTGGTTCGCCACGGACGCCGCGGGCGCCGGGGCCGGCGACGACGGCGCGGCCGGCGGCGACGTGCGGATCCGCTTGGCGACCACGGCCTCCTCGTCCTTGAGCTTGGCCGGCAGCTTCTCCAGCACCGCCGTCAGGTCCTCGGCGATGGCCGCGGTCGCCACGGCGGGCTCCTCGCGCTCCTCGCCGCCGCGCGGGGCGGCGAGCCGGGGCAGCACCACGGCGCCGAGCAGCGGGGTGCCGACCCGGCGCAGCTGGTCGGCGGCGTCGGCGATCTCGGTGTTGCGCGTGCGGCGCAGCTCGACCGCGACGATGGCGGCGTCGGCGAGCGCGGCGAGGCTCTGCGCGTCGGCGCTGGTGGCCGTGGACGGTGCCTCGACGACGACGTACGCGGCCCGCTCCCGCAGCGTGGCCAGCGTGTCCCGCAGGGCCTGGGATTGCAGCAGGCCGCCGGCGCTGGCCGTGCCGCCGGTGGTGACGACGCTGAGGTTCGGGTGGCGCGGGGCGCGCTGGGTGGCGCTGCTGAGCGAGAAGCGGCCGGCGAGCACGTCGGACAGGCCGGGGACCGCGCGGACGCCGAGCATCCGGCTCACCGACGCGGTCTCGACCAGGCTGTCGGGGAGGTGGGCGCAGACGAGTACCGTCTCGGCGCCGGTCCGGGCGAACGCGGCCGCCAGGTTGGCCGCCACGACCGTCGACGACGCACCGCGGCTCGCCCCCGCGACGACCACGACCTGCCCGGCGAGCGCGACCCGCGCGTCCCCGCCGACCGGCGCCGGGATGCTCGCGAGCACCTCGTTGCGCAGCCGGTTGAAGATCCGCCCGCCGGCGCCGAACGGCGCGAACACGTCGTCGAGCCGCGGCTTGACCCGCCCCGGGACGCTCGCGAGCACCCCCACGTCGACCCGGCGCGGCAGGTCCGAGGCGCGCCGCACCCGCTGGTCGAGCCGCTCGCGCAGCATGGCCGCGCCGACGCCGAGCAGCAGCCCGAGCATCGCGCCGCTGGCCAGGTTGAGCAGCCCGTTGGGCTTGACCGGCGAGCTGGGCAGGTCCGCGTCCCGCGTGATCTTGCCGGCGCTCACCGTCGTGGTGAGCAGCTGGTTGAGCTGGCCGGCGAGCGTGTTGATCTGCGACGTGGCGGTGCTGCGCTGGCTCTCCAGGTTGGGCCGGTTGGGGTCGTTCTGCTTGAGCGCCGCCAGCCTCTGGTTGATCTGCGTCAGCCCGGCGTTGAGCTGGTTGATCTTGTCGTTGAGGATCGCGATCCGCCCGGCGACGTCGGCCTTGGCGGACTCCTCACGGTAGCGCAGGTACGCCTCGGCGAAGGCGTGCGAGCCGGCCTGGGCCTGCTCCGCCGTGCCGGCCGAGAACGTGATGACGAGGAAGGTCGTGTTCGGCGGCACCTCCACCCGCACGTGGGCCGCGAGCGTGTCGGGCGGGGTGGTGGAGCGCATGAGCGCGGCCGCGTCGGTCGCGACGGTGGTGCTGGCGACGAGCTGCGCCTCGTTGTCGAGGTTGATGTCACCCTTGGTGCGCCCGCTGGTCGAGTTCGCGTCCTGCCCGTTGCCGATCGGCGAGACGAGCACCGACGTGGCCGACTCGAACACCTTGGTCTGCATCCGGGTGAACTGCACGGCGCCGGCCACCCCGGCCAGGAGGAGCACCAGCACCAGCCACCAATGGCGCCGGGCCATGCCGAGCAGATCGACACCAGGGGAGTCGGGTTCGGCGGAGTGCAGGCGATTGGCGTCCATTGAGCGGCGGCCCCTTCGGCGTCAGGTTCTCCAGGCTCTAACGCCCAGCGATACGTGACGTGATGGGCGGTATAGGAGGGTTCACCCACCCTTGCTACGGTTCCCGCACCCCGGCCCATCGATTCGGCCCCGCCTGCTACAACGCCGGACCCCCCGAATCGCAACGCGCCTGGTCGCGCGACGAGGACCTCACCGACGACCAGGCCACCCGCGACCTGCGCACGCTGCTCGACCGCGGCCTGCTGGAGCAGCGCGGCCAGACCCGCGGCCGCTACTACGTCGCCGCCGGCCCGGTCCTCGCGATCGCCGAGGGCCTCGGCCGGCCGGCGCCGCTGCGCGATCTCTACCGCGGCTAAGCCTCGATCCGTGGATCGGCGCTTGCGTGGGTGTTTGGATGAGATTGAATTGATCTTGTTGGGTTGAGGGTGTGGCTGTGCTGCTGGCCCTCGGTCCAGCGTGCTCGGTTTCCTGCCCGTCGGGTTGGTTGCGGGTGGGGTGTTGCGTGGTGGTGCGTGCGGCAGGGGGTGGTCTGTCTCAGGTGGCGAAGACGGCGTTCCAGAGGGTGAGCCAGGCTGCGGCGCGGGGCCAGTGTGCGGGTAGGTGCAGTGTGGGGCGGTGTTGGGGGCGGGCGAGCCGGGCTGGGATGGTGATCAGGTGGGTGCGTAGGGTGGCGCCTCGGGCTTTGGTGTAGCGGGTGGTGCCGGTGAGCGTGCTGGCGGCGCGGAGCAGGTTGTGGCAGATCGCGGCGAGGATGGTCCAGGCGGCGTTGGCGGGGAAGGAGCCGGAGGGTTGGTGGGCCCAGGGGCCGTCGATGAGGTCGGACCAGACGGTTTCGCAGATGGCGTGCTGGCGGTGGGTGAGGTCGGCGTCGGTGACCGGTGTGGTGGTGTTGGTGAAGAACGGGTGGTAGCGCCAGACCGGGAACAGCGGGTCCTGGGTGTTGGCGTCGAGCACGCGGCGCACGACGAGCCGGCCGGTGGTTTCGTGGCGGGTGCCGGTGAACGCGGTGTACGGGACTTCGGCGACCTGGGCGTCGGAGATCAGCTGCCCGGTGTCCGGGTCGATGACCGCGCCGGGGTAGCGCACGGGTGTGTACTGCTCATCGGGAATGGTGGCGATGGCGGCGTCAACGGCGGGGTTGCGGGTGATCGTGAACGAGAACTGTGCTCCCGCTTTGACGACCGCGGTGACGTTCTTGCCGGAGCAGTATGCGGAGTCGCCGCGGACCAGGATGTTCGCCGGGTCCGCGCCGGCTGATACGGCGGTGTTGAGGGCTTCGGTGACCATGCTCGCCGCGCCCCTGCCGGAGCCGGCGCGTCCGGCTCGTAGCCGGACCGCGGCCAGGACCGGCGCCGCGTTCGGGGTGCTGATGGTGACGGCGAGCGGGGACAGGCCCCGGCGCAGCACGGTTTTGCCCGCGATCTTCGTGTGGCCGAACGACGCACCGTGCTTGGCGTGGCCGTAGACCGGGCGCAGCAGCGAGTCGATGTCGATGAACACGCGTTCGTCGATGCCGGCCAGCAGCGGGGTGCGCGCGGCGAGGGCGAGCAGGTGCCGGCGCAGGACCGCTGACAGTTGCCGGGTGTGGCCGTGGGTGAACTCCCGCAGCAGAATCCCCAGCGTCGCAGCGGCGTAGACGCCGCTGAACAGCTTGCCCGTCCCACCGGCGCGGATGACGTCGAGGTCGTCGATGCTGTCCGCGCCGGCGGCCATCCCAGCGACGATCGAGGTCAGCTTCGGTGTCGCGTTGGCCGCCCCGGACTTGACCCGCTCGTCGACGAACCGCACGTGCTCGTCCAGCAGCTGTGACAGTCCCGTCTGCTCGGCCAGTTCCAGCAGCGGCACCAGGCCCGCGTGCGACACGAGGTTGCCCTCATCGAACACCGCGCTGTCACCGCGCCAGGCATGAGATGCTTGCACCGAGAGTGTCCTTCCACGCTGGTCCGGTCAGGGTCCTAGACAAACCCGATCATCCCAGCTGGCAGGGCACTCTCGTCACATCTCCACACCGGTTCTGGTCACGGCGGAGCAATCCGGTCCACGGATCGAGGCTAAGGGATCGGGCGGGGGTCGAGCCAGCCGTTGCTGCCCAGGTAGCGCAGGACCGTCGTGACCGCCTCGCCCTGGGAGAGGTTGGTCGTGTCGATGGTCAGCTCGGCGTCCTTGGGCTCCTCGTACGGGTCGTCGATGCCCGTCATGCCCTTGATCAGGCCCGCGCGGGCCTTCGCGTAGAGGCCCTTGCGGTCGCGGCGCTCGCACTCGGCCAGGGGCGTCGCCACGTGCACGAGGACGAAGCCGGCGCCCGCGTTGTGGGCGAACTGGCGCGCCGCGGCACGCGAGTCACGGTACGGCGCGATGGGGCAGCAGATGGCGACCCCGCCGTGGCGGCCCGCCTCCGCGGCCACCCAGGCGATCCGGCGGATGTTCGTGTCGCGGTCCTCGGCGGAGAAGCCCAGGCCGGCGGAGAGGTGCCGGCGCACGATGTCCCCGTCCAGCAGGGTGATGCTGCGCTCGCCGGTCTCCAGCAGGGCGTCGGCGAGGCCCGTGGCCATCGTGGACTTTCCGGAGCCCGAGAGGCCGGTGAAGAAGACGACCAGGCCGCGCTGGCGGCGCGGAGGCCGGGCGCGGGCCAGCTCGCGGGCGACCGCCGGCGGCGTGTGCCACTCCGGCAGGATCGAGCCGCGGTCGAGGTGGTCGTCGATCTCGGCGAAGGTGAGCGGCAGGCGGCGGTGGCGCGGCGGGATGTCGTCCAGGGAGCGCCACTGCCCGTCGCGGCCGTCGTAGGCCAGCTCGCGCGGGACCAGCACGCGCAGGCCGCCGCCGGAGAGCATCGACTCGCTCGAGGCCAGCAGGTGGGTCACACCGTAGGCGGCCGCGACCCGGGTGCGCAGCATCGCGTCGCGGATGTCGTCGCCCTCGTGCTTGGGCAGCGGCAGGGCGACGATCGTCGAGGCCGGCATGCGGTCGCGGGCGGCCAGGACGCAGCGGACCAGCGCCTCCGGGGCCAGGCCGTCCGGGCCGGGGCCGTCAACCGGGACGAGCACGACCAAATGGGCGGCGAGCGTCCGGGCCGCACGGGCGATCTGGGCCAGCTGCGGGCGGTGCAGGGGGCGGTCGGCGATGACGCCGAGGATGCGGCCCGGGGGCAGCGAGCCCTTGACTTCCGCGGGGGTACGCCGCATGCGCCGGAACGCCCCGTGCCCCCCGTCGCCGAGCCGGCGGACGCGGCCGGCGACGCCGAGGGTCGTCTTGCGGGCCGGATACAGCTCCTTCGCGTCGAGGGCCGCGACCGGGGCGCCCTCGAGATCGGCGAGGATGAGCACCCGCTTGAGCGGGTTGGTGACGTCGAAGTGCTCCGCGAGGGTGCGGGGCATCTCCAGCGTCACCGGGACTGGCCACTGGGTGCCGTCGGCCAGGCGGCCGGTGCGGCGCAGCGCGATGAGATCGGCCGATCCCAGGAAGCCGGTCAGGGGCGCATACGCCCCCGACAACAGCAGCTCCAGGTCCGCGAGCTCGGAGGGTTTCGGCGTGTAGGTCGGGGCGTCCCGCAACACATCATCCGGCAGTGCCCAATCCTCGGGGCCCGATCCATCGACTACCCAGCCGTTCACAGACACGCCCGCAAGCCTGCCACAGTGACCGCTCGTTCACTCATCCGGTGTTGCGCATGCCCGCCGCGATGCCGTTGATGGTGGTCAGCAGCGCGCGCTCCAGAGCCGGGTCCGGCGAGGAGCGGCGGCCGCCGAGCCAGGCTCCGCTGTCGGCCGACTTGCTGTCGCGGTACTGCCCCAGCAGCGTCACCTGCAGATGGTGCAGCGGCTGCAGGTAGCTGTCGCGGACGCCCAGGGTGCGCTGGAGCACCGGCTGGCGATCCAGCAGCCGCGTCTCGCCGGTGATGGCGAGCACCTCGCGGACCGTCTGCTCGTACTCGGCGCTGATCACCTCGAAGATCGGGCGCAGCTGCGCGGGAACGAGTGTCTCGACGTATCGGGAAGCGATCTGCAGATCCGTCTTGACCAGCATCATCTCGACGTTGGACAGGAACGTGGCGAAGAAGTGCCACTGCTCGTGCATCTCGCGCAGCACGTCGCCGAGGCCGGCTTCGCGGGCCGCCTTGAGGCCGCTGCCGACGCCGAACCAGCCCGGCACGATCTGGCGCGACTGCGTCCAGCCGAACACCCACGGGATGGCGCGCAGGCCGGACAGGCCCGCGTCGGCGTTCGGGCGCTTGGCCGGCCGGGAGCCGATGTTGAGCGCGCCGAGCAGCTCGGTCGGGGTGGCCGCCCAGAAGTACGCCGGCAGGTCCGGGTTCTCCACCAGCGCCCGGTAGTCGGCGAAGGCGGCCGAGGACACGGTCTCCATGGCGGCGTCCCAGCGGGCCAGGGACTCCGCGGGCTGGCGGGGCTCGGTGTGCAGCAGGGCGCTCTGCAGCACCGCGGCCAGCGTCAGCTCCAGGTTTTCCCGGGCCAGGGCGGGCAGCGTGTACTTGTCCGAGATGACCTCGCCCTGCTCGGTCACCTTGATCGCGCCGTCCAGCGTGCCCCACGGCTGGGCCAGGATCGCCTCGTGGGTCGGGCCGCCGCCGCGCCCGACGGTGCCGCCGCGGCCGTGGAACAGGCGCAGGCGTACGCCATGGCGGGCGGCCACGTCGCGCAGCTGGCGCTGGGCCTTGTGGATCATCCACTGCGAGGTCGTGATGCCGGCGTCCTTGTTCGAGTCGGAGTAGCCGAGCATGACCTCCTGGACGTCGCCGCGGGCGCGGACGATCGCGCGGTACACCGGAATGGACAGCAGCTCGTCCAGCAGCTCGCCGGCCATCTCCAGCTCCCGGGCCTGCTCCAGCAGGGGCGCGAAGCCGATCCGCGCACGGGCCGACTCGATCGACGCGCCGCCGAAGCCGGCGCCCGCGCTCACCTCGACCAGGCCCCACTCGCGGGCCAGGACGACGGCGGCGAGGACGTCGTCGATGCCCTGGGTCATCGAGATGATGTACGTCTCGATGACCTCCGGCCCGAAGCGCTCCTGCACCTCGCGGATCGCCGCGAACACGTCGAAGGTCTTGCGGGCGCTGTCGGAGAGGCCGGTGTCGCGGGTGGCCAGCGGGCGGCGGCCGTTGAGCTCGTCGATGAGCAGCTGCCGGCGCGCGTCGCGGTCCAGGGACATGTAGTCGACCTCGCCGACGCGGCGGTACAGCTGCGCGAGGACCTCGTGGTGGGCGTCAGCGTGCTCGCGCACGTCGAGGGTCGCCAGCTGCAGGCCGAACGCCGACAGCGTGCGGATCGCGGAGGCGAGCTTGCCGGTGGCGGCGAGCTGGCCGCCGTTGCGGGCCAGCGACGCGCGCATCAGCTCCAGGTCGGCGATGAGCTCGCCGGTGCCGAGGTAGTCGCGGCCGGGCTTGTGCGGGGTGCCGGTGGCCAGCCGCGCGCGGGTGTGGCCGAGCTTGAGGCGGATGCAGCGCAGCTTGAGCCGGTAGGACTCCTCCATGTTGACCCGGCGGTAGCGGGCCGGCAGCTCCGGCAGGTTGTCCAGGTCGGCGGCGAGGCTCGCGGAGAGGTCCAGCGAGACGCCGCGCAGGCGCTTGGAGACCGAGACCTCGTCGATGAGGGCGTCGATCACGCCCTCGGCCGAGCGGATGCCGTACTCATGCTGGATGAGCAGCACGTCGCGGGTCACCGCGGGCGTGACGAACGGGTTGCCGTCGCGGTCGCCGCCGATCCACGAGCCGAAGGTCAGCGGGCGGGCGGTCGGCGGCAGCTGTACGCCGAGATCGCGCAGCGTCTCGTAGAGGTCGTCGAGCACCTGCGGCGCCGCGCCCTCGGCCAGGTCGGCGAGGTAGTAGACGGCGTTGCGGGCCTCGTCGCTGGGCTCCGGGCGCTCCAGGCGCAGCTCGTCGGTCTGCCAGAGCAGGTCGAGCAGCTCGGCCAGGCGCCGGTCGGTGCGCGCGGTGCGGCTCCTGTCCGGCTCGGCGGAGCCGTCCAGCGCGGTGGCCACGGCCTCGGCGTCGAGCTCGTCACCGACGGCGCGCAGCTTGGTGAGGATCGAACGGCGGGCCGCCTCGGTCGGGTGCGCGGTGAAGACCGGCCGCACGGCGAGCTTCGAGGCGATCGAGCCGATCTCGCGCACGCCGACCCCGCGGTCGGCGATCAGCTTGGCGGCGCGCTCCAGCCAGCCGCCCTCGCGCACGCGGATGCGGCGCAGCTCGCGGGCGCGGTGGACCTGCTCGGTGATGTTGGCGAGGTGGAAGTACGTCGAGAAGGCCCGCGCCAGCTGCGTCCCCGTCACCACGTCGAGCCCGTGCAGCCGCTCGGCGGCCGCCTCCGGGTCGGTGCGGACCAGCGCCCGGACCTCCTCGACGAGGTCCAGCAGCTGCTGGCCGTCCTGGCGGACGAGGCTCTGGCCGAGCAGCGAGCCCAGCCGGCGAACGTCGGCGCGCAGCGCGGCATCGGCGGCGTCGGCAGCGCCCGACGCCTCGGGGGCTTCAGTAGACATTTGTCCCCTCCAAGTTGTGGCTCGGCTCGGCTGGGGGACGGCGCTGTCCGTTTTCTATCCCTTAGTGCTCCCCGGCATCGTATCGGCTCCCGCGACACGGCGTGGCGCTGCGGTGAGTCACGTCTCAAGATCTCACCCGGCGTTCACCATCGCTCGCCCCGGAACTTTCTGTCGTACCCGCCAGATAGTCTGGTGGAGCATCGACCACCCCCGCCCAGCCTGGGCGCAGGGGCCTTTTGCCGTGCAGATTGGGCGCTAATCACCATGAAGCTCGCCGGAATCACCGCCGCCGCACTCGCCGATCCCGCACTCGCCCGCGCGCGCGACCTCGCCGCCGCCGGCCAGACCGACCAGGTCGACCTGACCGGGCCGCCGGCCGTGCGCGCCGTCGTCGCCGCCGCGATCGCCGGGCAGCGGCCGCTGCTGGCCGTCACCGCCACCGGGCGCGAGGCCGAGGACCTGGCCGCGGCGCTGAGCTGCCTGCTGGAGCCGGACTCCGTGGCGGTGTATCCGTCGTGGGAGACGCTGCCCCACGAGCGGCTCTCCCCCCGCTCCGACACCGTCGGGCGACGCCTGGCGGTGTTGCGACGGCTGGCCCACCCGACGGCGGAGGCGCCCCGGCCCCGGGTCGTGGTCGCCCCGGTCCGCTCGGTGCTGCAGCCGCAGCTCAAGGGCCTGGGCGACCTGGAGCCGATCGAGCTGCGCCCGGGCTCCACGGCCGACCTCGACGCGCTCACGGTGCGGCTGGCCGAGCTGGCCTACGGGCGGGTCGACCTGGTCACCAAGCGCGGCGAGTTCGCGGTTCGCGGCGGCATCCTCGACGTGTTCCCGCCGACCGAGGAGCACCCGCTGCGCGTCGAGTTCTGGGGCGACGAGGTCGAGGAGATCCGCTCGTTCGCCGTGGCCGACCAGCGCACGATCTCCAAGGCCGACCGGCTGTGGGCGCCGCCGTGCCGGGAGCTACTGCTCACCGACGAGGTCAAGGCCCGGGCCGCGGCGCTGTCCACCGACCACCCGCAGCTGGCCGAGATGCTCGACAAGCTGGCCGGCGGCATCCCGGTCGAGGGCATGGAGTCGCTGGCCCCGGCGCTGCTGGGCGGCACCGACTCGCTGGAGCTGGTGCTGCACTGCATGCCGGAGGGCACCCACGTGCTGCTGTGCGACCCGGAGCGCATCCGCACCCGGGCCCACGACCTGGTCCGCACCAGCGAGGAGTTCCTGGAGGCGAGCTGGGCCGCGGCGGCGGTCGGCGGCAAGGCCCCGATCGACCTCGGCGCGGCGGCCTTCCGCCACCTGGGCGACGTCCGCGCGGCGGCTGCCTCGCTGGGGCAGCCGTGGTGGTCGCTGAGCCCGTTCGCGGCCGCTGAAAGTGTTTCGGTTTCGGACGAGCCCTGGCGCCTCGGCGAGGATGAGCCGGTCACACCGGTCACGGACGATGCGGTGTCGATCACGATCGCCGCGCAGGCCGTCCCGCTGTATCACGGCGAGACCGCCCGAGTCGTCGACGACCTCAAGCGGCTGACCGGCGACGGCTGGCGGGTGGCGCTGGTCTTCGAGGGCACCGGCCCGGCTCAGCGCGCGGCCGAGGTGCTGCGCGGCTCCGACCTCGGGGTGACGCTGGCCGACTCGGTGGAGACGGCCCCTGCGGCCGGCCTCATCACGGTCACCACGGGCTCGCTGGAGCTGGGCTTCCTCGACGAGGACGCCCGGCTCGCGGTGATCACCGGCGCCGACATCTCCGGCGGCCGGGGCGCGTCCACCAAGGACATGCGCAAGATGCCCAGCCGCCGGCGCAACCAGATCGACCCGCTGGAGCTGCGCACCGGGGACTTCGTGGTGCACGAGCAGCACGGCATCGGGCGATACGTCGAGATGGTGCAGCGGACGGTCAACGGCGCCGACCGCGAATACCTCGTGATCGAATACGCGCCGTCCAAGCGCGGCCAGCCCGGCGACCGGCTCTTCGTGCCCACCGACCAGCTCGACCAGCTCTCCCGCTACGTCGGCGGCGAGGCCCCGGCGCTGCACAAGATGGGCGGGTCGGAGTGGCAGAAGGCCAAGTCGCGGGCGCGCAAGGCGGTTCGGGAGATCGCCGCGCAGCTCATCCAGCTCTATGCCGTACGGCAGAATTCCCAGGGGCACGCCTTCGGCCCTGACACGCCGTGGCAGCGGGAGCTGGAGGACGCGTTCCCCTATCACGAGACCCCGGACCAGCTCGCCGCCATCGAGGAGGTCAAGGCCGACATGGAGAAGGCGGTCCCGATGGACCGGCTGATCTGCGGCGACGTCGGCTATGGCAAGACCGAGATCGCGGTGCGGGCGGCGTTCAAGGCGGTGCAGGACGGCAAGCAGGTCGCCGTGCTCGTGCCGACCACGCTGCTGGCCCAGCAGCACTTCAACACGTTCTCCGAGCGGGTCGCCCAGTTCCCGGTCGAGGTGCGGCAGCTCTCGCGGTTCCAGACGCCGACCGAGACGAAGCTGACCATGGAGAAGGTCACCGAAGGCACCGTCGACATCGTCATCGGCACGCACCGGCTGCTGCAGACCGCGACCCGGTTCAAGCAGCTGGGCCTGGTGATCGTCGACGAGGAGCAGCGCTTCGGCGTGGAGCACAAGGAGTTCCTCAAGCAGTTGCGGGCCTCGGTCGACGTGCTGACCATGTCGGCGACCCCGATCCCCCGCACCCTGGAGATGGCGATCACCGGCATCCGGGAGATGTCGACGATCGCCACGCCGCCGGAGGAGCGCCACCCGGTGCTCACCTTCGTCGGCGCCCAGGACGACAAGCAGGTCGCCGCGTCCATCCACCGCGAGCTGCTGCGCGACGGCCAGGTCTTCTACCTGCACAACCGGGTCGAGTCGATCGAGCGGGCCGCCCGCCGGCTGCGGGAGCTGGTGCCCGAGGCGCGGGTGGCGGTCGCCCACGGGCAGATGACCGAGGAGGCCCTCGAGAAGATCATGGTGGGGTTCTGGGAGAAGGAGTATGACGTCCTGGTCTGCACCACGATCGTGGAGAGCGGCATCGACATCCCCAACGCCAACACCCTGATCGTCGAGCGCGCCGACCTGCTGGGCCTGGCCCAGCTGCACCAGATCCGCGGCCGGGTCGGCCGGGGCCGGGAGCGGGCGTATGCGTATTTCCTCTACCCGCCGGACAAGCCGCTGACCGAGCACGCGCACGAGCGGCTGGCGACGATCGCGCAGCACACGGAGCTGGGCGCGGGCATGTATGTCGCGATGAAGGACCTGGAGATCCGCGGCGCCGGCAACCTGCTCGGCGGCGAGCAGTCCGGGCACATCGAGGGCGTCGGCTTCGACCTCTATGTGCGGATGGTCGGCGAGGCCGTCGCGCAGTTCAAGGGCGAGCGGCCCGAGGAGGAGGAGCCGGACGTCAAGATCGACCTGCCGGTCGACGCGCACCTGCCGCTGGAATACATCGGGGCCGAGCGGCTGCGGCTGGAGATCTACCGCAAGATCGCCGGGGCCAAGGACGACGCGGCGCTGGACGAGATCGTGGCGGAGATGAAGGACCGCTACGGCGAGCCCCCGCTGCCCGTGGCCAACCTGGTGTCGGTCGCGCGGTTCCGGTTCCTGGCCCGCTCCTACGGGCTGACGGACGTCTCGCTGCAGGGCAAGCACGTGCGGTTCGGGCCGCTGGCGCTGCCGGACTCCAAGCAGATGCGGCTCAAGCGGCTCTACCCGGAGGCGGTCTACAAGGCGGCAGCCGACACGGTCTCGCTGCCCCGCCCGTCGACGCGGCGGGTCGGCGGCGAGCCGATGCGCGACACCCAGCTGCTGGGCTGGGCAGCGGAGCTGCTCAAGACCGTCCTGGGCGACCCGGTCCCCGTCCCCGCGCCCTAGCGCGCCGGCGCCGCCACCCCGACGCGAGAAGACGTCGCACTATGCATGGTTCGCCACCTCGCGTTCGTGTTCGTCGCCTCACGGTGGTCACCGCGCTCGCCGGCGCCGCCGGGTCCGCCCTCGCCGGCTGCCGCTCGCAGCCCGACCTCGCCGTATGTCCCCGCGACCGGACGATCCCGGCGGCCGAGGCCGACCAGATCGTCCACGACGTCAGCACCGAGGCCGCGCTCCGGATCGACACCTGGATTAGGCCCGCACCGACGACCCGACCCGGTCGCCACCGGCGGTCATCCGGACGACCGGCACCGAGGTCGTTTCGCTGATGGTCCTCGGCGGTGGCTGTCGCATCACCGATGGCCGAACGAGCCGCGGATCGCCTGGCGTTCCCAGCGGCCGAGGGACGCGATGGTTTGGTGTCGGTCCAGATCAACATCCGCAGCCAGCCCTCGGCCTGATCCACAGCAACGCGCTCGCGGCCTCGACACCCGCCCGGCGCCGGATGCTGCCCTCGGACCCTTACGTAACGCTGTGGGTGGACTATCTCACCGGCCTGTCGTCGGTCAGGCCCGCCCGCTCACCGAAGAGGAGGCCGACCGGCTCTACGCCGGGGCGGTCCACAGCTTCCGGGTCAACCTGAGCCTCGGCACGCTCTTCGACGCCCGGCGCCGCCTGGCGGCGCGGGTGTCGGTCGACCCGCGATACGGGCCGGTGGTGCTCCCTGCAGTGCTCGGCGGGCGGCCCGTTGACGTAGGGTTCCCCAACGAGGGTGGCGTCACGGTGGAGGAGGACTGACGGCGGTGTCGGGCAGCGTGGTCCTGCTGGTGACATCCCCGCGCCTGCCGGCCGGGGTACTGACGGCGCAGGCGTGGGACCTGGTGCGCGCGCATCCCGTCCTGACCGCCGCGGAGTCCGAGCAGACCGCCGCCCTACGATCCGCGGGCGCCGCGGTCACCGTCGTCGACCCGGCTGTCGATGTCTTGCTGGCCGCCCTGGCGTCGCACAGCACGATCGTGTGGCTGGCCGGCCCCGACGGCGACGAGCAGCTCGCCCGCGAGCTGGGCCTGCGCCTGGCCCGCGAGCCCGGCCTGGCGGAGCTGGAGCTGCTCTACGGCTCCTGGGACCCGCCGGGTGCCCGCCTGCTCGACGTCGTGACGGTGATGGACCGCCTGATGCACCCGGACGCGGGCGACCCGTGGAAGCGGGCCCAGACCCACGAGAGCCTGGCACCGTTCCTGCTCGAGGAGGCGTTTGAGCTCTACGACGCCATCCGCGACGACGACGCCGAGGCGGTCCGCGAGGAGCTCGGCGACGTCCTGCTCCAGGTGATCCTGCACGCCCGCCTGGCCGAGGAGACGTCGGGCTTCACCGCCGACGACGTGGCCGGCGACCTGGTCGAGAAGCTGATCCGCCGCAACCCGCACGTCTTCGCCGACACCGAGGTCGGCGGCATCGACGAGATCATCGCCAACTGGGAGCAGATCAAAAAGGCCGAGAAGTCCCGCGCCTCCGCCGTCGACGGCGTCGCCCTGTCCCAGCCGGCCCTTTCCCTGACGGCAAAACTCCTGCAGCGAGTCGAACGCGCCGGCCTCGACGTGCCCCTCCCCGCCCCCGAGTCCCTCGGCGGCCGCCTGTTCGCGGCGGTGGCCCAGGCCCGCACCGACGGCGAGGACGCTGAGGCCGCCCTGCGCGACGCGGCCCTGCACTACATGGAGACGGTCCGCTCCATCGAGACCCGCCGACCCCGGTAACGGGTTGATGACTGTGGTGTAACCGGAACGGCTGGACCTTGGATTGAGGTACGGCCAGCGGCAGACGGGTTCAGTCCTTACGTCCGGTGACGGCCACAGTGATGCCGAGCCCGATCAGAGTGAGCCCACCGACCCCGCCGACCAAGGACAGCCGTCGCGGTGAGCGGGCGAACCAGTCCCGTGCGGCGGACGCGACCAGCCCCCACATGCTGTCGGAGACGACAGCGATGACGTTGAAGACCAGACCGAGCACCAACATTTGCACCGCGACATGCCCCTGACCGCGGTCGACGAACTGCGGAAGCACGGCCGCGAAGAACACGATGGTCTTGGGGTTCGACACACCGACGGTGAACCCCTCCCAGAAGGTGCGCAGGCCACTGCGCGCCGCCTCGGCGTCGGTGAAGGAGGCACGCATCGAATCACGCTCCCGCCACGCCTTGACCCCGAGATACACCAGGTAGGCGGCGCCGGCCAACTTGAGTGCCGTGAAGATGACGACCGAGCGTTCCACCACGGACCCGATCCCCAAGGCCACCGCCCCGACGAGCATGCATGCACCGAGCGTGTTCCCTATCACCGTGGTCAGTGCGGCACGGCGCCCGTGCGCCAGCGCCCGTCCGATCACGAACAGCACGCTGGGTCCAGGGATCAAGATCAGCAGGAATGACACGGCCGCGAAAGCGAGCAGGCGGTCGGTAGACACCATGAAGATCATGTAACCACGGGACGGGGCTCGCACTTCCAGTGCCTTCTCGACCGGGCGCATGACCTGAACAGGCGAGCGGGAACCCTGGCCACGTGATCCCCGGGCCAGCGTCTGCCAGGCTACGGCCGCACGATCAACGCACGACTTCTCGGCATGAGCGCGCACCCGTTGCGCCTGCTCGTCAACTACCGCTATGACTTCCGCGTCGCATGCCCACGGTAAAAACGGGGTCCGGTTCGTGACTTAGTGGTGGGCTGCCGACAGTGGCCATAGCCAAGCAGGTGGCGAACCATCCGCTCGAGCGCGATGCAGTGGGTCGGGCCACCGCGCGGCAACCTCAACGACGATCGGGTCACGGTGAGCCGGGTCGCGGTGGGCTGAGCCACGGGTCGGGCTGCGGCGAGCCCGGCGCGGCGGGTCGGGCGCGCTGAACCGGGCGGTGGCGCGCCAAGCGGTGGCGGCCCGGCGACTGTGACCCGGCGGTGACAGCCCGGCGGTGACAGCCCGGCGGTGACAGCCCGGCGGTGACGAAGTCAGGCGCGGTGGGCTGGGCGGTGGGTCAGGCGGTGGTGGAGCGACCTCGCCAGCAGGGCCGCGGCGAACGGGGCGTCCTCGCGTAGGTAGCGGCGGGCCAGCCGCCGTGGTTCGCGGGCCAGGCGGTCCAGCCACTCCAGGCCGGCCTTCTGCAGAGCCGGGCGGGCGCGCCGCACGTCGCCGGCCACGAAGTTGACCGCGGCGCCGCAGCCCAGGAACCACGTCGACGGCAGGGCCTGGCGCAGGGACGCGATCAGGTGTTCCTGGCGGGGGAAGCCGATCCCGACGTACACCATCTGGGGTTGGGCCTTGATGACCCGCATGCAGACGGAGCGCAGGCCGCGCCGGGTCCGGTCGAACCCGAACGGCGGACAGTGGGCGCCGGCGATGCGCAGGCCCGGGCAGGTGGCGCTCAGCCGGGCCGCGGCGCGGTGGGCGCCGTCCGGCTCGCCGTCCGTGGACGGGGCGCCGCCGAGGACGAAGACGCTGCCGCCGCGCGGGGCCAGGCCGCGCGACAGCGACCAGATCAGGTCGGAGCCGGCGACGCGGGCCGGGAGCTCGCGGCCGGCCAGGCGGGCGGCCCAGACCAGCGGCGCGCCGTCGGCCACCACCAGGTCAGCCGCGCTGAGCTGGGCGCGCAGGGGCTCGTCGCGGGCGACCTGGCGCAGGATGTCGACGTTCGGCGTGACGATCCAGCCGCCGCGGCCGCGGTCCAGCGCGGCCAGCACGCGGGCGACGACCTCCTCCTCAGTCAGCGGGTCGATCGCCAGGCCGCCGACGGGGACCCGCCGGGTGTGGGAGTAGCTGCGCAGCATCGTTCGTCCGCAATTCCTCGTTAGACCTACCAGATGCCAGTGAAACCGGCATATCTACCAAAACGACCAAGGAGGACGGTTTGGTACGCGTTCTGTTCCTCGGAGGGCTGGGGCGCAGCGGCACCACGCTGCTCGAACGCCTACTGGGGGAACTGCCCGGCGTGTGCCCACTCGGGGAGGTCGTGCACCTGTGGGAGCGCGACATCGCCGGCGACGAGCGCTGCGCGTGCGGCGAGCACTTCTCGGAGTGCGGGTTCTGGCAGGCCGTGGGCGAGAAGGCGTTCGGCGGCTGGCAGCACGTCGACGTGTGGCGGGTCCTCGCGCTGCGTCACGCGGTCGAGCGCACGCGGCACATCCCGCGGCTGGCCAGTTTGCGGATGAGTCCCGCGCACCGGCTGCTCGTCGAGGAGTACGCCGACTGGTACGCCCGCCTCTACGAGGCCGCCGCCGTCGTGTCCGGCGCCGACGTGCTCGTCGACTCCTCGAAGCACGCCGCGCTCGCCTACTGCCTGCGCTTCGCGACCAGCATCGACCTGCGGGTCGTGCACATGGTCCGGGACAGCCGCGGCGTGGCGTACTCCTGGACCAAGAAGGTCACCCGCCCGGAGACCGACAACGCCGAGGAGATGACGCGGTACTCCCCCGGCCGCTCGGCCCTGCTGTGGAACGCGCACAACGTGGCGTTCTCGGCGCTGCACCACTGCGGGGTGCCGGTGCAGCGGGTGCGGTACGAGGAACTCTTGGACCAGCCCGAGACCACGCTGCGCGATCTGTCCAGATTTATCGACATAAAGCCTGGTGATCTGCGCTTCCTCGACGACGGCATCGCCCAGCTCGGCGCCTGCCACAGCGCCGCCGGCAACCCGATGCGCTTCACGGTCGGCCCAGTCCCGCTGCGCCGCGACGACGCCTGGCGCACGGCGCTGCCGGGGCGGCAGCGGCGGGTCGTGAGCGCGCTGACGGCGCCACTGCTGGGCGCGTACGGCTACCGGGGTGCCCGATGACCGCCGCCGGGCACTGGCCGAGCGTCGGCGTCGTCATTCCCACCCGCAATCGGCCCGAGCTGCTGCGCCGCGCGGTGGCCGGGATCGTCGCCCAGGACTACCCGGGCCCGGTCCGCACGATCGTCGTCTTCGACCAGCATGACCCGGACGTGAGCCTGTGCCGCGGAGGCGAGCGGCCACTGGACGTACTGCCGAATCTGCGCCGGCCCGGCCTGGCCGGGGCGCGCAACACCGGGATCGTGGCGCTGGACACCGACCTGGTCGCGTTCTGCGACGACGACGACATGTGGCGCCCGACCAAGCTGCGGCGGCAGGTCCACGCGCTGCAGCAGCGGCCGCAGGCGGAGTTCTGCACGTGCGCGATCGAGGTCGAGTTCGGCGACCGGCTCACCCCGCGGCTGGCCGGCGCCTCGCTCATCGGCCTGGACGACCTGGTCCGCTCGCGGATGGCGATGCTGCACTCCTCGACGTTCCTGGTCCGCCGCTCGGCGTTCGCCCCCGACGAGATGGGCCTGGTCGCCGAGGACGCGCCGGGCAGCCAGAACGAGGACTGGGACCTGCTGCTGCGGGCGGCCAGGCGCGGCGAGATCGTCCACGCTGACGAGCCGCTCGTACGGGTACTTTGGGGGCGGTCGTCGATGTTCGCGTACGAGTACGCCACCAAGATGGCCTCGCTGCGCTGGATGATGAGCCGCCACCCGGAGATCGCCGCGTCCACCACGGGCGCCGGACGCGTGTACGGCCAGCTCGCCTGCTGGTCCGCGGCGACCGGCAACCGCCGCGACGCGTGGCGCTGGACGAAGGCCGCGATGCGCTCGAACTGGCGCGAACCCCGCGCCGCGATCGCCCTCGCCGCGGTCACCGGCGTCGTCAAGGTCGAAAGCGTCCTCGGAGCCCTCCACCGCAGGGGCCACGGGATCTAGGCTTCTCCTTCGCCGGTCCGGACCGCTTCACCCCGCTGGTCGTGGCGCTGGGTCTGAGGCCCGCACCGCCAGGGACTGGGCTTTGAGCGACTCGCTCCGCGACCTGCTCGCCGATGCCGGCGTGGCCCGCCAACGACACGCCGTCCGGTCCCGAGTGGCCGGTCTAGGCTCGCACATTTACGACATATCATGATTTTTCGGGCTTATGGCTGGCCCGGGGGCGCGGGTGGCGGCGGCGAAGCCATGCAGTACGCTCGTACTGCTTAAGTTTGCGCGAGAGGAGCGCCCGGCCGATGGCGAAGATCAAGGTAAACAACCCTGTCGTCGAGCTCGACGGCGACGAGATGACCCGGATCATCTGGAAGCAGATCCGCGAGCAGCTGATCCTGCCGTACCTCGACGTCGACCTGAAGTACTACGACCTGTCGATCGAGTACCGCGACCAGACCGACGACCAGGTCACCGTGGACGCCGCGAACGCCATCAAGCAGCACGGCGTCGGCGTGAAGTGCGCCACGATCACGCCCGACGAGGCGCGCGTCGAGGAGTTCTCGCTCAAGAAGATGTGGCGCTCCCCGAACGGCACGATCCGCAACATCCTCGGCGGCGTCGTGTTCCGCGAGCCGATCATCATGTCGAACGTCCCGCGGCTGGTCCCCGGCTGGACCAAGCCGATCATCATCGGCCGCCACGCCCACGGCGACCAGTACAAGGCGACCGACTTCGTCGTTCCGGGCCCGGGCAAGGTCACCGTCACCTACACGCCGGCCGACGGCGGCGCCCCGATGGAGTTCGAGGTCGCCAACTTCCCCGGCGGCGGCGTGGCCATGGGGATGTACAACTACGACGACTCGATCCGCGACTTCGCCCGCGCGTCGCTCCGCTACGGGCTGGACCGGGGCTACCCGGTGTACCTGTCGACCAAGAACACGATCCTGAAGGCGTACGACGGCCGCTTCAAGGACCTCTTCGCCGAGATCTTCGAGACCGAGTTCAAGGACGAGTTCGCCAAGGCCGGCATCACGTACGAGCACCGCCTGATCGACGACATGGTCGCCGCGGCGCTGAAGTGGGAGGGCGGCTTCGTGTGGGCCGCCAAGAACTACGACGGCGACGTCCAGTCCGACACCGTCGCGCAGGGCTTCGGCTCGCTCGGCCTCATGACCAGTGTCCTGATGACCCCCGACGGCAAGACCGTCGAGGCCGAGGCCGCCCACGGCACCGTCACCCGGCACTACCGCCAGTGGCAGAAGGGCGAGAAGACCTCGACCAACCCGATCGCGTCGATCTTCGCCTGGACGCGCGGCCTCGCCCACCGCGGCAAGGTCGACGGCACCCCCGAGGTCACCAGCTTCGCCAACGCCCTCGAGCAGGTCTGCATCGACACCGTCGAGGCCGGCCAGATGACGAAGGACCTGGCCCTGCTGATCTCGCGCGACGCCCCGTGGCTCACCACGGACGAGTTCATGAACGCCCTGGACCAGAACCTCGCGAAGCGCCTGAACGCCTGAGTTCTCTCCTCGCAAAGCCCCGCGCCCCCTTTCGGGCGCGGGGCTCTCTTTTTGTCGCCCTGCTACCAGGGCACCGGCCCGGCATCCTCGAAGAACCCACCGCTGGGCCCGTCATCGGGCAGCGTCGCGAGCCGAATCGCAATGGCCGCCCCTTGCTCCGGCGTCCGCACCCCACGGAACCCGTTGAGATCCGTGGCGCAGTACCCCGGACACCCCAAGTTGATCAGAATGCCAGTGCCCCGCAACTCCTTGGCGTACTGAATGGTGACCGCGTTCAAAAACGACTTCGACGGCGAATAGGCCGCGGAGACCGGCCCGACCTGCCCATCCGGATCGGACTGCCGCGTGAGCGACCCGACACTGCTGGACATGTTCACGATCCGCGGCGAGCCGGACCGCCGCAGCAGCGGCAGCATGGCATTGGTGACCCGGATAACCCCGATCACGTTGGTCTCAACGGCCGCCCGGACGGCCGCGATGCTCACGACGGTCGGCTCCTGCAGCATGCCCCCGGTGACCCCGGCATTGTTGACGAGCACGTCGAGCCGCCCGAACCGCTCCTCAACGAGCCGAGCCGCCGCCTCGACGCTGGAGTCATCGGTAACGTCGAGCCCGACCCCGAACGCGTCAACCCCACCCGACCGCAACTTCTCCACAGCGAAGTCCCGCCGCGCGTCGTCCCGAGCCCCGACCCCGACGCTCCACCCAAGCGCCCCGAGCCCAGCCGCAATCTCGTACCCAATCCCCTTGTTAGCGCCCGTGACCAGCGCAATCGTCCGCTCACTCATGCCTCGATCCTGTCGCCCCAACCAGCCCCCTCCAACACCGTTTGGGTGGCCACCAATACCCATCGGGTATCAATCCCGCCGCCGTTCCCTTCCACCTCCCGAACTCTTAACCCGTCCAGTCCGCTCCGCTCCTCCGGGCACACCTCCCAGCCCGCTCCCCGCCAGCACCCGCCAGGCGACCCGACCGCGACCCGCCCGCTCCCGCCGGAACCCCGCCGCGACCCGCCTGGCGACGCCCTCACACCGCCACGACCCGACCGCCAACCTGCCCGGTGACGCGCTCGTTCGCCTGGCGGCGCGCTCGCTCCCGCCCGGCGGCGCGCTCGTTCCCAGCCGTACGCCCGCCCCACGCGCTCTCGGCCTCCCCCATCCGCTTCCCGGACGCTCGCAACGCCAGACAGCACCGCCGGCCCCTCATCGCACTCCGCGCGAGACCGGGCCGACACGACCGGGCGATCTCCGGACCTTCCCCATCGCTTCCCGGACGCTCTCAACCACTCTCCCGATCTCCCGATCCGCTTCCCCGACACTCGCAACCGTTCTCCGGGCCGATCCCGGCCGCTCCGACCGCTCCTGCCCGGACCGTGGCCCGGCAGTGGGCGTCGCGGGCGCGGAAGGGCCGATCCCGCCAGTACCGTGGGCGACATGGAGACGCGGGAACTGCGCTACTTCATCGCCGTCGCCGAGGAGCTGCACTTCGGCCGGGCCGCGCAGCGCCTCGGCATCGCCCAGCCCCCGCTGTCCAGGGCGATCCGTCAGCTCGAACGCCGCCTGGGCGTGACGCTGCTGGCTCGCACCAGCCGCACCGTCGCTCTGACCGAGGCCGGCGCCGTCCTGCTCCGCGAGGGCCGCGCCGCGCTGGACGCCGTCGACGCCGCCGCCCGCCGGACCCGCCGAGCCGCCACGGCCCGCCCCGGCCTGGTGCTCGTCACCAAGGCCGGCGCCTCAAGCGAGCTCCTGTCAAAGCTGCTGGACGCCTACGCCGCCGAACCCGGCTCCGTCCCCGTCGACGTGATCCTGTGCAGCGTGGCCGAACAGGAACGCCTCCTCCGCGACGGCCGCGCCGACGTGGCCCTGTTACACCTCCCCTACGACTCGACAGTCGGCTTCGACACCGAGGAACTGCTCACCGAGGGTCAGGTGGTGGTCCTCCCGTCCGGCCATCCGCTGTCGGTCCGCACGCACCTGCGCATGGCCGACATCGCCGCCATCCCGGGCCTGCCGCTGCCCCGCTGGCCTGGCCGGGACGGCACCTACCCGGAGGGCCCCGGCCCACAGGTCCGCGACCACACCCAGCTCCTCCAACTGATCTCCCTCGGCCGGGCCGCCGCCGTCCTACCCGATTCCTGCCGCTCCCAGCTGCACCACGAACTCGCCGCCGTCCCGATCCTGGACGCTCCCCCGGTAACCACGGTCATCGCCTGGCCTCCCCACAGCCGGTCCCGCGCCCTGGCCGGCCTGGTCCGGGCCGCCACCCGCCTGTAGCCGCGAGCCCGTGCGGGACAACGCTTCAACGTGGCCTCCTACTGACAATCCGCCGACAAGCTCAGCGGGGACCGAGTCGGCGGGAATCCCGCGAGTTGTTCAACAATCCACAGGATTGTTGAACAACTCTCCTGGACGGCAAGGCCGCTGAGCATCGCCGCCGAACCGTGGAAGTTAGGTAGGCGGCGGCCGCCGCGGTGTGCGTCGACGTTGCGGTCGGCGTCCTTGGGGCAGTACCGCCGGAACCCAAGCGATCGAGACCGAGCCGCGGCCGGTTGGCCCGATCGGCCGGGATGCGCAGTTGAACCGCTCCAAGGACTTCGGTATTGATCGCCTGGCGTGGATGCACGCCCCGACGAGGCGCGATGACGTGGCCGGTCACTGGGATCACGAAGCCAGGACGCCGATGCCGAGACTCAGTGCGCCCGCCGCCAGGCTCGCGGCTCCCAGCCACACCATGGCGATCGCCCCGTTGGGTTTCGTGCGTTCCTTGCCCGCGGACGAGGCGAAGAACCCGCCCGGCATGAGGATCGCGGCCGCCAGGATGCCGGCCCGGGACAGCCAGCCCACGACGCCGTCGAGGCGGGCCAGGTCCGCGTAGAGGATTCCGACCAGACCCAACGTGACGAGCACGCCCGCATGGGCGTGACCGGCGCGGGCAAAGGCCTGCTGGAACGGTGTCATCGGGACCGAACCCCGCACGATCTTGGTGAGGAAATAGCCCCCGAACTCGATGGTGACGATCGACAGCAGGGCGATGCCGGCCAGGATGCGGCCGGCGTCGGTGAACTCGAACTGCACTTCAACACCTTCCCGTCACTGCCTTGGTAGGCTATGGCAGTGACGATAGGCGGAGGTGGCATCACTGGTCAAGTGGAGATAGACAGTCACGTCGTGGCCTGGGTCGATCTCTGCCTGACCGTCGTCAACGACCTCACGATCGAGTCGCGGCAAGGCAGACCGGTCGCGGACGACGCCGGCCTCGGGGAGGCGTTCGCCGACCTGGCCGCCAACGTGCTGACGCGCCGCTTCGAGCTGTCCTCGGCCCACGTCGACGACCTGGCCTCGGTTGCGCGCCGGCTGCACCTCGCCGTCGAGGCGTGCATCGCCGGGGACCTGCTGACGGCCGCGTTCGCGTTGAACACGGTGCTGGCGGAGTTCGGGGCAGTACCGAATCTGCATGCCGCACCTGGCCAGGCGCCGCACCTGGCGTTCCACGCCGCGGACGCGCCGATCGTCGATGCCTGGGCGGCGGAGTCCGCCACGGCGCTGGCCTTCCTCGTCGGCACTCGGCAGACCCACCGCCTCGGCCAGTGCTCGGCCGACGCTTGCGACGCGTTCTACCTCGACTCGACCAAGAACGCGTCCCGCCGCTTCTGCTCGCTCGCCTGTCAAAACCGGGCGAAGTCGTCCGCCTACCGCCAGAAGCGCCGCGACCAGCCAAGATGAAAAATGTCGTACCGACCCGTCATCCTGTCCTCGTGAACCTCACCGCTCGCGCAGCAGGCGTCGTCGTCATCGGGCTCGGCACAGTCGTGACCATCGCCGGTCTGGCGCTGCCGTGGACGATCGCGGGCGGCAAGCATCCGGACCTGACCACGATCGCCGGGATCGCGTTCCTGGGGCCGCTGCTGAGCGGCCTCTGCCTGGCGTATGTGCGGACGGAGCCGCGCCGGGCCAGGCTGATCGCCGTGGTGGCCGCGGTGTCCGGCCTCGCCGCGGCCGTCATCGCGGTGGCGCTCGCACGCCTGGTCGAGCCGAGCACCGGCATCGGGTCCGGCGGACCGGTCACGGTCGTGGGGGCCGCAGCGCTGGTCGTGGGCTGGGCGGCGCTGGCCGTCGCCGGCATGGGCGCGCTGCCGGGCGCGGACTGGCGGCCGTGGACCGCGGTCGGGGTCGTTCTGGCGGCACTAGCAACGGCCTCCGGATTCGCCGTCGACTGGGCACGGGAGGGGCGATTCGTCGACTCGACGACAGCCGGGGCGGAGCCGGCCGGGATGTCACCAACGTGGCCGTTGCCGTATGCGGGCATCGAGCTCGTGGGTGTTTACAAGGACCTGGCGATCCTCCGGGCGAGCGACGGCATCCGGGCGGTCTGGCTCGGCAGCGGCACCGCAGCCTGGCAGTATCTGCGCTCCGACCTGCCCAGCCAGGCCGCGGGGCTCGTCGACGACGCGGTCGTGATCGTGTTCGGCACCAACGACGGGGTGCTGGTCACCGCGCTCGACGCGGGCAACGGGGCCGCGCGGTTCTCCCAGCGCTACCAGTCGGGAAAGATGGCGACCGTGCATGCCGCCGGGCACACGGCGGTCCTGTCCGGGGCCGGGATCGGTGCCGGGGACCTGCTCGGCATCGACGCGCGCAACGGGGTTCAGCGGTGGCGGTGGACGCCGGCGCGCGGCGGGGCGGCGTGCGACGTGACTGACGTCGCGGGCGCGCCCGACACTGTGGCGGTGGCGCTGCGCTGCCGCTCGCAGGGGGTCGACGACGTGGCCGTCGGGCTGGCCGCGGCGACCGGGGCGGAGCGCTGGTCGTGGCGCGCGAGCCAGCGCGGGACCGCGGAGCTGAAGGTGCACTCCGTGGGCGACGGCTTCGTCACGCTGACCGGCGCGGCGCCGCAGCGGGCCGTGTACATAGAGGCGGACACCGGCACGGTCGGCACGGGCCACGACGCGGCTGGCACGCTGCCGGTCGACGCCGGGGCGAGCCTGATCTACGCCGATCCCGGGTCCGCGCAGGCACACCTCGCTTCGGTCGAGGTCAAGACCGGCAAGGTGCAGTGGAACGTCGGCCTAGCCGGCCTTGGCGGCTACCAGCCGGCGGCGGCCACGGCGGCGGACGGCCGCGTCTATGTCCTGTGGCGCAACACCGCCGGTGCCTTCCGCCTGCTCACGATCTCGACCAGCGACGGCTCGACGAAGGAGCAGCGCGCCATCGCCTGCACGACCCGCTGCCCGGAGGCCACCATCGCCGCCGCCGGCGCCCACGCCGTAATAGCGACCCGGGAGGAGAAGGCCACGCAGCTGTTCCTGAGTGCCACCTGACCACACGGCGCGGGCACCACACCGTGCGCTCGCCGGTCACGACCCTGATGGCCACGTCCCTTCCGGCCGAGACCGCGGCGCCAGGGATGGAGAGGCCGAGACCGGGGCGCCGGACCGCCCGGTGGTCATGCCGGCCGACCTGATCGCGAACGCCCGCGGGGGCGGAGCACGTTTCCCGGCGGGCGGCCCGACGATCTCGGCACGATCGTGGCCAGGTTCGAGCTGTCGCGCGGAGGGCGGCGGGTGCGGCGCGGCGGGCGGGGAGCGGAGGAGGAAATGCCGAGACGGCAACAGAGAGGCCGGCTCGCGCGCACGCCGACGCAGGAGGGGCCGGGCCCGCGCCGAAGCCGAGGGCTGTGCGTGACGGTGTACGCGCGACTTGACGGAAGGGAGCGGCGCCGCGCGAACCAATGGGCGTGAGACTCGGCGGAAGGGCCTCGCGCGAACCTACCGGCCGGGCGGCGGGCTGCGGCTGGCCGTGATCGGGTTCGAGACGCTCGTGTCGGCCGGTGGGCGTGACTCGGTGTGGAGGGACGCGCCGCGCGAACCGGCGGGCGTTCGACTCGGCGGAAGGGGCGCGCGTGAACCGGTGGGTGTTCGACTCGGTGTGGAGGGACGGGCCGTGCGAACCGGGAACCTGTGGCGACTCACGCGAGGGCCACGTTAAGCGGCTGGGTGCTGGGGCTGGCGGGCCAGCACCCAGGCCGCCCGTCGGTCAGGGGGTGGGTTGGCGTTCGGCCAGGTCTACCACGTTGGCCAGGAGCATTGCCCTTGTCATCGGGCCTACGCCGCCCGGCATGGGGGCCAGGTAGCCCGCCACCTCGGCCACGTCCGGGGACACGTCGCCGGCCAGGCGGGACTTGCCGGACTCGTCGATGATTCTGGTCACGCCTACGTCCAGGACCGCGGCGCCGGGCTTGACCATGTCTTTGGTCAGCAGGCCCGCTGAGCCTGCGGCGACGATGATGATGTCCGCGTTTCTGGTGTGGGCGGGCAGGTCGCGGGTGCCGGTGTGGCACAGGGTCACCGTGGCGTTCTCGGTCTTGCGGGTAAAGATCAGGCCCAGGGGGCGGCCCGCCGTCGTGCCTCGGCCGATTGCCGTCACCTCGGCTCCGTTGATCGGCACGTCGTAGCGGCGCAGGAGCTGGACTATGCCGTTCGGGGTGCACGGGAGGGGGGCCGGGATGTTCAGCACCAGGCGGCCCAGGTTGGTCGGGTGCAGGCCGTCGGCGTCCTTGTCCGGGTCGATCAGCTGCAGGATTCGTTGCTCGTCCAAGCCGGCGGGCAGCGGCAGCTGCACGATGTAGCCGGTGCAGGCCGGGTCGGCGTTCAGGTCGGCGACCGCTCGCTCCACCTCGGACTGGGTTGCCGTGGCGGGCAGGTCGCGGCGGATCGAGGCGATGCCGACCTCGGCGCAGTCGCGGTGTTTGCCCGCCACGTACGCGTGGGAGCCCGGGTCGTCGCCCACCAGGATCGTGCCCAGGCCGGGCACGACGCCGCGGGCCCTGAGCGCATCCACGCGAACGCGCAGCTCGTCCTTTATGGCGGTCGCCGTTGCCTTGCCGTCGAGAATCGTTGCCGTCACGGAACCTGATCCTGCCATTAGAGTGCAGGGCGTGCTGCTCCGGCGCGGCGTTGTCGCCCTCCTCACCCTGGCTGCCCTGGCCGCTTGCGGCGACGACGCATCCCCGCCGGCCGATCAGGCGCCAGCGGCGGTGCAGAGCCAGAGCCAGGGGCGGCAGATGGACGACGATGGCGGGGCGGCGGGGCTGGCGGGCAAGGGGGCCTCGCCCAGTGCCGGCGCCGTCAAGGACCGGGGTGCGCAGGCGCTCGCGTTCGTGCAGCAGCAGCCGGGGACGCTGGGCATCATCGTGCGGGACCGGCAGACCGGCGCGGTCTGGCGGGCCGGTGACACGAAGGCGAAAACCTGGACGGCTTCGACGATCAAGCTGGCGATCGCGACCGATCTGCTGGAGCGGAGCCAGGCCAAGCAGGTCACGCTGGACTCGGCCGACCGGTCGAACCTGGACAAGGCGCTGATCAACTCGGACAACGATGCGGCGACCGCGCTGTGGAACAAGTACGACGGGCCGGGCATGCTCGAGCGGTTCCGGACGAAGTTCGGCATGAGCGGTCTCGCCGTCATCAGCGGGTACGAAACCTTCTGGCGCAACCTGGAGTGCGGCGCCGAGGATCTGCAGAACCTCATGACGTACGTGCTGGAGAAGACGGACTCGACCAGCCGGACGTATCTGGTCACGACGCTGCGGAAGGTCGCGTCCAACCAGCGCTGGGGCGTGTGGGCGGCCGGCTCGGGGCTGCGGCCCGGCAACAAGGACGGCTGGGCCGAGAAGCCCGTCGACGGCCGCAACGTCTGGGTCACGCACACCGTCGGGTTCGCGGGCGACGGGGAGCGTTACGTCGTGGCCGCCATGTACGAGCAGAGGCCGGGCGGCACGCTGGCGAAGGGCGCGCACGCGGTCAGCGACGCGGTCGCGACGTACTTCGGGGCGAAGGTGCCCGCCCCCGTCACGCTGCCGTGACGGGGGCGACGCACGCGGCTAGTGGAAGAAGTGCCGGGTCCCGGTGAAGTACATGGTCACGCCGGCGGCCTGGGCGGCGGCGATGACCTGCTCGTCGCGGATCGACCCGCCCGGCTGCACGATCGCCTTCACGCCCGCGGCGATCAGGGCCTCCGGCCCGTCGGGGAACGGGAAGAAGGCGTCGGAGGCGCAGACGGAGCCGGTGACCCGCTCGCCGGCGCGGCTGATCGCCAGGCGCACCGAGTCGACCCGGTTGACCTGCCCCATGCCGACGCCGACGGTCGCGCCGGCGGAGGCGAGCAGGATCGCGTTCGACTTCACGGCCCGCACCGCCCGCCAGGCGAAGGCCAGGTCGCGCAGCGTCTCCTCGTCAGCGGCGGTGCCGGTGACGAGGGTCCAGTTCGCCGGCGAGTCGCCGTCGGCGTCGATGCGGTCGGCCGCCTGGACGAGGACGCCGCCGGAGATCTGCCGCTGCTCGAGACGCGCCGACGACCAGGCGGGCGCGCGGAGGACCCGCAGGTTCTTTTTGGCCGTCAGAATCTCGATGGCGTCGGGGGCGTACTCCGGCGCGACCACGACCTCGGTGAAGATCTCGCTGATCTGCTTGGCCAGGTCGGCCGAGACGGGGGCGTTGACGGCGATCACCCCGCCGTAGGCACTGACCGGATCGCAGGCGTGCGCCTTGCGGTGGGCCTCGGCGACGTCGGCGCCGACCGCGATGCCGCAGGGGTTCGCGTGCTTGATGATCGCCACGCACGGCTCGGTGAAGTCGTGGGCGGCGCGCCAGGCCGCGTCGGCGTCCACGTAGTTGTTGTAGGACATCTCCTTGCCGCCGAGCTGCTCGGCCTGGGCCAGGCCAGGGGCGGCGGCCGGGTCGGTGTAGAGCGCGGCGGACTGGTGCGGGTTCTCGCCGTAGCGCAGGGTCGCCGCCTGGCGCAGCGCGGTGCCGGCGAAGCGCTGGTCGTCGCGGGCGAACCAGGCGGCGACGGCGACGTCGTACTCCGCGATGTGGGCGAAGGCCTGCCCTGCCAGCGACCGGCGCTCGTCCAGCGTGAAGCCGCCGTCGGCCACGGCCTGCAGTACCGCGTCGTAGGAGGCCGGCGAGGTCACGACCGCGACGCTGTGGAAGTTCTTGGCTGCGGCGCGCACCATGGCCGGGCCGCCGATGTCGATCTGCTCGACGCACTCGTCGTCGGACGCGCCGGAGGCGACCGTGTCGGTGAACGGGTAGAGGTTGGAGATCAGCAGCTCGAAGGGCTCGATCCCGAGCTCGCCGAGCTGGGCGGCGTGGGCCTCCAGGCGCAGGTCGGCGAGCAGGCCGGCATGGACCTTCGGGTGCAGGGTCTTGACCCGCCCGTCCAGCGTCTCGGGGAAGCCCGTCAGCTGCTCGACCCGCGTGACGGGGAGGCCGAGGGCCTCGATGCGACCGGCGGTGGAGCCGGTGGACACCAGCTCGACGCCGGCGCCGGCCAGCGCGCGCGCCAGCTCCTCGAGCCCGGTCTTGTCGTACACGCTGATGAGCGCGCGCCTGATGGGACGGCGGTTAGCCACGGCCCAGCCTGACCTTTCGTTCGTTGACGGTCCAGCCGTCGCGCGCCATGCGGCCGACCGTGTCGACCAGCTGGCGGCGCTCGGCCACTTTGATCCGTTCCAGGAGCGTGTCCTCGGTGTCGTCGTCGAGGACGGGCACCGCGACCTGCGCGATGATCGCCCCGGTGTCGACGCCGCTGTCGACGAAGTGCAGCGTGGCGCCCGCGAGCTTCACGCCGTAGGCCAGCGCGTCGCGCGGGCCGTGGATGCCGGGGAACGCCGGCAGCAGCGCGTTGTGGGTGTTGATGTAGCGCCCCTCGTACTCCCCCAGAAAACGCGGTCCAACCAGCTTCAGGAAGCCGGCCGAGACGACCAGGTCCGGCTGGAAGCGGGAGCACTCGGCCAGCAGCGCGGCGTCCCACTCGTCGCGGCTTTCGAAGTCGGCCACCCGGCACACGAAGGTGGGCATGCCGTGACGCTCCGCACGCGCGAGCCCCTCGATCGAGGGGCGGTCGGCGCCGACCGCGACGACCTCGGCGCCATACGCCGGATCCTCGGCGGCATCGAGCAGGGCCTGCAGGTTTGACCCGGAACCGGACACGAGCACGACAAGCCGAACGGTCACCACAAAACTGTAATGGACCGGGTGTCTCGCGCTCCGCGCGAGACCGGGCAGGGGCCCTGCTCAGCGTCGAGCTGCCCGCGTGATTACGGCGAAACCGGGACGATTGCCACCACTCAGTGGTCCAGTTATCGATACTCCATCGTTTACCGCTGCACAGAGTTGAGCTGGGCAAGTAGGCTGCCGTGGTTCCGTATCCCCGCGGGACTACCCTGATGCGAACCACCATCGCAGCGAGTCGTCCCCAGCTTTAGGAGCCATCACTCATGGGCTACCCACCACCGGGCCAGGATCCGTACGGGCAGCAGCCCAACCAGGATCCCTACGGTCAGCAGCCACAGTACGGCCAGCAGCCGCAGTACGGTCAGCAGCCTGGATACCAGGACCCGTACGCGCAGCCCCAGCCGCCGGCGTACCAGGACCCGTACGCCCAGCCGCAGCAGCAGCAGCAGCCGGCGTACCAGGACCCGTATGCGCAGCAGCCGCCGGTCTCCGGCACGCCGTACCCGACCTCGGGCGGGGCCTACCCCACGTCCGGCGGCGCGTACCCGGCCGGCTACAACGCCGCTCCCGGCGGTTACGGCGCGCCGCAGCAGCCGCAGAACACGCTCGGCCTGGTCGGCATGATCCTGGGCATCGCGGCGATCCCGCTGGTCTTCTGCTGCTACATCGGCCTGCCCCTGGGCATCGCCGCCGCGATCGTGAGCTACCTCGGCATGAACAAGGCCAAGCAGGGCCTCGCGACCAACGAGGGCCAGGCCAAGGCCGGCCTCATCTGTGGCGCTTCGGCCGTCGGCCTGTTCCTCATCGTCATCATCGCGGCCTTCGCGCTCAACTTCAGCCTCAGCACCTACCCGTGATCGGGGCCTGACCCTCGACAAAGGGCGCGCGAGAGCTACTCGCGCGCCCTTTTCGCGCGCAGCGCCACCTTCGTCGCGGCCGTGGACAGCAGGGTGCCGATCGCGACCATGAACATGGCGACGAAGCCGACCGCGCCCGAGTGCGGCCCGACGTCGCTGAGCCCGGCTGCGCCGAGCGAGCCGCTCGCGGCCGCGGAGACCAGCGCGAGCAGCACGCCGGCGACCGGGCCGGCCAGGGCCGCCGCGCCCAGCAGCGGGAGCCAGGGGCGCTCGGGGTCCAGGCGAAGCGACCGCCGGGCCAGCAGCCACCCCGCGATCAGGGCCGCCAGCAGCGGCAGGCCCAGCAGCAGCGGGGCATAGCCGGTGGCCGGGGTCGACGGAAGACCAGCCAGCAGCGGTACGGCGGGCAGGGCCCCCACCGTCACGTGCGCGGCGCTGATGAAGGTCTCGGAGCCGATCGTGAAGCCGGGCCCGACGAGGTAGCTGGCCGCCCAGACGGCCACGTCCGGCGCGAAGAACCCGCACACCACGACGAGCCCGATCTGCCCGGCGATGCCGGTGTGGTAGTCGTCGATGATCTGGCTCGCGTCGCCGCCGCTGACCGCGACCGCCATGCCGACCGTGGCCGCCCCGGCACCGAGCACGAGCAGCGCGGCGACGGCCCCGGTGCGGGTCGCGTCGCGCAGGACCCGGGGCGTGCGCGCGGCGAGCCGGGCGATCCCGCGGGCCTCGGCGAACGCCCCCAGCGAGCCCGCGACGAGGCCGAACCCGGCGAACGTGAGCGCGGCGCGCACGGCTCCGACCGCGACACCCTTGTGCGCGGCGACCACCGCGGCGAGGGCGCCGAGGACCGCGTAGACGACAGCGATGGCGACCCCGGCGCGCGCGGCCGGCCAGGGGGACCACGGCTTACCCCGGTGATGGGCCCGGGCGCCGATGGCGCGGGCGGTGTGGACGCCGGCGCGGTAGACCCGCCAGGCGGCGATGGCGGTGAGCCCCAGCGGGGCGAGGCTGAGCGGGCCGACGCCGGTTTCCAGCGGTACCCAGTGCGCCAGCAGCCACCCGGCGAGCCCGAGCCGCAGGACCTGGGTCAGCGGGGCGCCGGCGCTGTCGAGGGCGTACAGCAGCCACACCACGATCAGCGTGGGCATCAGCGAGACCAGGGCGGCCCACAGCGATCCGATTACGGCGGCGAGCGCCAGCGGGGCACGCCGGGCCGGGCGGCGGGCAGGGCCCTTGCCGCGCACCGCGCGTCGCTGGATCGGCAGTCGGACGGTCTCGCGGGCGGCGAGCCGGGTCTGCGCCCCCTCGTCTGGTTCCTCTGGGGTGGTCGGCATCGCCTTCACTTTGCCAAAGTCCGGACGGCCGGTCACTAACCCCGGCCGTCCGGACTTGCACTCACAGGGCGGTGACGATGTCCCGCATGAGGTTGGCGGTCTCGGTCGGGGTCTTGCCGACCGCGACGCCGGCCGCCTCCAGCGCGAGCTTCTTGGCGTCGGCGGTGCCCGCCGAGCCGGAGATGATCGCGCCGGCGTGCCCCATGGTCTTGCCGGGCGGGGCGGTGAAGCCGGCGATGTAGCCGACGACCGGCTTGCGCACGTTGGCCTTGATGAACTCCGCGGCCCGCTCCTCGGCGTCGCCGCCGATCTCGCCGATCATGACGATCGCGGCGGTCTCCGGGTCGGCCTCGAACGCGGCGAGCGCGTCGATGTGGGTCGTGCCGATGACCGGGTCGCCGCCGATGCCGATGCAGGTGGAGAAGCCGATGTCACGCAGTTCGTACATCATCTGGTACGTCAGCGTGCCCGACTTGCTCACCAGGCCGATCTTGCCGGGGCCGGTGATGTCGGCGGGGATGATGCCGGCGTTGGACTTGCCGGGGCTCGCGATGCCGGGGCAGTTGGGGCCGATGATGCGCGTCTTGTTCCCGGCCTCTTGCGCGTAGGCCCAGAACCAGGCGGTGTCGTGCACCGGCACGCCCTCGGTGATGACCACGGCGAGCGGGATCTGCGCGTCGATCGCCTCGACCGCGGCCGAGCGGGTGCCGGCCGGCGGGACGAAGATGACGCTGGTGTCGGCGCCGGTCTGCTCCATCGCCTCCGCGACGCTGGCGAAGACCGGCAGCTTCGTGCCGTCGAAGTCGACCTGCTGGCCCGCCTTGCGCGGGTTCACGCCGCCGACCACGTCGGTGCCCGCGGCGAGCATGCGCCGGGTGTGCTTGGAGCCCTCGGCGCCGGTCATGCCCTGGACGATGACCTTGCTGGACTCGGTCAGCCATACCGCCATGGTCGTTACACCCCACTCGCTGCGAGCTCGGCGGCCCGGCGGGCCGCGCCGTCCATCGTGTCGACCCGCTCGATCAGCGGGTTGGCGGCCTCGTCGAGGATGCGGCGACCCTCTTCGGCGTTGTTGCCGTCGAGGCGGACCACGAGCGGCTTGGCGACCGCCTCGCCGCGGTCCTTGAGCAGCTTCAGGGCCTGCACGATGCCGTTGGCGACCGCGTCGCAGGCGGTGATGCCGCCGAAGACGTTGACGAAGACGCTCTTGACGTCGGGGTCGCCCAGCACGATCTCCAGGCCGTTGGCCATCACCTGGGCGCTGGCGCCGCCGCCGATGTCGAGGAAGTTCGCCGGCTTGCTGCCGAGGCCCTCGCCGGCGTACGCCACGACGTCCAGGGTCGACATGACCAGGCCCGCGCCGTTGCCGATGATGCCGACGTTGCCGTCGAGCTTGACGTAGTTGAGGTTCTTCTCCTTGGCCGCCTGCTCCAGCGGGTCGGTCGCGGCCTTGTCCTCCAGAGCCTCGTGCTCGGGCTGCCGGAAGTCGGCGTTCGCGTCGAGGGTGACCTTCGCGTCCAGGCACAGCACGGTGCCGTCGGCGGTCTTGGCCAGCGGGTTGACCTCGACCAGCGTGGCGTCCTCGGCGACGAACGCCTGCCACAGCTTGACCGCGATCGACACGACCTGGTCGGCGACGTCGGCCGGGAACTTGGCCTGCTCGACGATCTTCCGCGCCGTCTGCTCGTCGACGCCCTTCACCGCGTCGATGGCGACCTTGGCCACCTTCTCCGGGGCGTCGTGCGCGACGGTCTCGATCTCCATGCCGCCGGCGACGCTGGCGATGCACAGGAACGTGCGGTTCGCGCGGTCGAGAAGGTAGGAGAAGTAGTACTCCTCGGCGATGTCGGCCGTGGTGGTGACCATCACCTTGTGGACCGTGTGGCCCTTGATGTCCATGCCAAGGATGTTGGTCGCGTGGGCGGTCGCCTCGTCGGCGCCCTCCGCCAGCTTCACGCCGCCCGCCTTACCGCGGCCGCCGACCTTCACCTGAGCCTTGATGACGACCCGGCCACCGAGATCCTCGGCGATCGCCCTGGCCTCTTCAGGGGTCTCCGCGACACCGCCGCCGAGCACGGGCAGCCCGTGCTCGGCGAAGAGGGCGCGCCCCTGGTACTCGTACAGGTCCACAGTTGGTCCCGTTCCGTCAACCGTGCCGCCTGCCCCATCGCGAGGACGGCTCAACGATCGCAGCCTAACCACGCGCGGGGCGACCGGCTCCCCGCGGGTTCCCGATGTGCCCCATTCCACTCCGGCCCTGTTTTCACTTCCGGGGGACACCGGTGGGGCCGCGTAACCTCCCCGGCGGCCCGTCGTTGAGAGCAGTGTCGGCCCGCCCACGGGGAAAGCCCCGCAGGTAGGGCCGGCACCAAAACGGCCGATGCCCTGTCGGTCGAGGGGTGGCGGCGGGGCATCGTGCGATAGAGGGGCCGGACGTGTGAGGGGTGCGTCCGGCCCCTCCCCCTTTTCCCCACTTCCGCGGGAATTCAAGCCTTTGACGGCGGCCTATTCGCTGCCGAGATTCGCCCGCGCCCATTCGACGATCGACTGAGTCGTCGCGCCCGGGGTGAAGACGGCGGCCACGCCGAGCCGCTGCAACTCCGGCACGTCCTCGTCCGGAATGATCCCGCCGCCGAACACCGTCACGTCGGCGGCGCCGCGCTCGGCGAGCAGTTCGACGACCCGCCGGAACAGCGTCATATGGGCGCCCGAGAGCACCGACAGCCCGACGGCGTCGGCGTCCTCCTGGATCGCGGTCTCCACGATCTGCTCGGGCGTCTGGTGCAGGCCGGTGTAGATGACCTCCATGCCGGCGTCCCGCAGCGCCCGGGCGACGATCTTCACGCCTCGATCGTGTCCGTCGAGGCCAGGCTTGGCGATGACAACGCGGGTCCGCGCGCTCATCCTCACGGTCCTTCCCGGCCGTTCGTGGCGGCCATCGGACGAGCCCGCACCGTTGCGGACCTCCTGCCGAAAGTACCGCAGCCCGCCGCGGCGGCGAGCAACGACCGCACGGCACCGCGGTTACGCACAACCAACCCGACGGGCAGAATTGCACACCTCATTCGGCGCGGCGCGCACCACAACTTGTGCGAAAGATTCAGCCGTCGCTACCGTGACCTTCGGTTTCGTCAATTCCTGATTTACCTTCACGATTTTTCATTGAAGATCGTAATTCGGCTCGATTCGGAGGTTCCCGCGGTGAATGCACGATCCGCCCGCGCGAACTACCGGGGCCGGCGGCGCCTGCAGGGCCCCCGCAGCCGGTATCTGGCCGTGCTGACCACGGCGCTGGTGAGCTCGGGCGTGGTGGCCCTGGGCACGGCGACGGCGCTGCCGGAGCCGCACACCGACGGGCTGTCGATCGAGTCGGCCGGCAACTACGACGACGTCGCCACTCGTTCGGCCGATCGAGCGAGCCGCGGCGACGTCCACGGGACCTCGTCCACGGCCAACCAGCCCGCGCCGGACGTGTGGATCCTGCCGCTGCGCGCGTACACGCTGACCTCGTTCTTCGGCCAGCGCTGGGGCCGGCTGCACCCGGGCGTCGACCTCGGCGCGGCGCAGGGAACCCCGTTCACGGCGGTGGCCGCGGGCAAGGTCGTTCTGTGCCGCTGGAACGGCGGCTACGGCAACAACGTGATGATCGACCACGGGGGCGGGGTCGTCACCGTCTACGGGCACGCCTCCAAGCTGCTGTGCAAAGAGGGGCAGCAGGTGAAGGCCGGGGACAAGATCGCGTTGGTCGGCAATACCGGGCACTCATTCGGGTCGCATCTGCACTTCGAGGTGCGCGAGAACGACAAGCCGGTCGAACCCCTGGCCTTCATGCGAAAGCACGGCGTCGACCTCCGGAGGCACACGGAAGCGATCTATTCGTAAGCGCCTTTGCTCTTGGCCCCGCGGACCTGGCAGGGCCAGGGCCAGCGAATGCTGGGCCCCGGCCCGTTTCGCCTGGTCTGGCTCGGCGCGCTTCGCGGAGACCGACCCAGACCAGGCGCTGGCGGGAGGAGCGACGGTCGGATAGTGACGCGGCCCGAGCCGTCAAAAGCTGTTCAGATCTTCTCCAAAGCGGCGTGGCGCAGCACGATCCACATCACCTGGTCGCCGAAGTCGATCTGGGCCTGCGCCCGCGGCCCGGCGCCCTCGACGGCCAGGACGCGGCCGAGGCCGTAGCGCTGGTGGTTGACCCGGTCGCCGACCGACAGCGACGGCACATCCCGCTGCAGCTCGCTCGCCGTGGACAGCTTCGAGGCGTCCAGGCCCAGCTTCGCCGCGAGCTGGGCCGCCTTCGGCGTGCCGCCGACGAACGACGACGTGCGGGCCTGGGTGCGCCCGGACGAGCGGCCGCCGACGCCGGCGCGGCCGGACCAGCTCGTGTACGCCGCGTCGGTGCGCTCCCAGCGCAGCAGCTCTGGCGGCAGCTCCTCCAGGAAGCGCGACGGCGGGTTGTAGGACGGCTGCCCCCACGCCGAGCGCGTCACGGCGCGCGAGATGTAGAGCCGCTGCCGTGCCCGCGTGATGCCCACGTAGGCCAGGCGGCGCTCCTCCTCCAGCTCCTTGCGGTCGCTCATCGCGCGCTGGTGCGGGAAGACGCTGTCCTCCAGGCCGGTGAGGAAGACCACCGGGAACTCGAGGCCCTTCGCGGTGTGCAGGGTCATCAGCGTCACGACGCCGGTGTGATCGGGGTCGTCGTCGGGGATCTGGTCGGCGTCGGCGACGAGGGAGACCTGCTCCAGGAAGCCGCTGACGCTCGGCGGGGGCGCGACGGTCGCGTCGCCCTGCTCGGCGGCGACGGCGAGCGTGGCCTCGGCGCGCTCCGTGTATTCCCGGGCGACGCTGACCAGCTCCTGCAGGTTTTCCACGCGGCCCGCCTCCTGCGGGTCGGTGCTCTCCTCGATCTCGCCGAGGTATCCGGAGCGCTCCAGCGCCGCCTCCAGGACCTCCTCGGGCATCGCCGTCTCGGCCATGGCGCGCAGGTCGTCGAGCAGCCCCACGAAGTCGCCGATCGCGTTGACCGCCCGGGTCGAGATGCCCGGTGCCTCGCTCGCGCGGCGCAGCGCGGCCCCGAACGAGATCCGCTCCCGGCTCGCCAGCGCCTCGATGCACGCCTCGGCCCGATCGCCGATGCCGCGGCGCGGGGTGTTGAGGACCCGGCGGACGCTCACCGTGTCGTCCTCGTTGACCACGGCGCGCAGGTATGCCAGCGCGTCGCGGACCTCCTTGCGCTCGTAGAAGCGGACGCCGCCGACCACCTTGTAGGGCAGGCCGAAGCGGATGAACATCTCCTCGAAGACGCGGGACTGCGCGTTGGTCCGGTAGAACACGGCCACGTCGGCGGGGCGCACGCCATCGGCGTCGGAGAGCCGGTCGATCTCCCGGGCGACCCAGTCGGCCTCGGCGTGCTCGGTGTCGGCGACGTATCCGACGATCTGCTCGCCTTCGCCCTGGTCGCTCCACAGGCGCTTGGGCTTGCGCTCGGTGTTGCGCCCGATCACCGCGTTGGCCGCGGAGAGGATGGTCTGGGTGGAGCGGTAGTTCTGCTCCAGCAGGATCGTGTGCGCGTTGGGGAAGTCGCGCTCGAACTCCAGGATGTTGCGGATCGTCGCGCCGCGGAAGGCGTAGATCGACTGGTCCGCGTCGCCGACCACGCACAGCTCTCCGGTGTCGCCGACAAGCTCCTTCACCAGCATGTACTGCGCGTGGTTGGTGTCCTGATACTCGTCGACGAGCACGTGACGGAAGCGCCGCCGGTAGCTCTCGGCGACCTCGGGGTGGCTCTGCAGCAGGTGCACCACGCGCATGATCAAGTCGTCGAAGTCGAGCGCGTGCGCCTCGGTGAGCCGCTGCTGATACAGCGTGTAGGCCTCCGCGAGCGCCCGCTCGGCCGGCCCCTTCGCACTGTCGGCGAAGGTCTCCGGGACGATCAGCTCGTTCTTGAGGTTGGAGACCTGGGTGGCGAGCCCGCGCGCCGGGTAACGCTTCGGGTCGAGGTCCAGCTCGCGCGCGACGAGCTGCATGAGCCGGCGCGAGTCGTCGGCGTCGTAGATCGAGAACGTCGACTTGAGCCCGGCGTGGTCGTGCTCGGCGCGCAGGATCCGCACGCAGGCCGAGTGGAACGTGGACACCCACATCAGCCGGGCGCGGTTGCCCACCAGCCGGGCGACCCGCTCCTTCATCTCGCCGGCGGCCTTGTTGGTGAACGTGATCGCGATGATCTCGCCCGGGTGCACGTTGCGGTGCGCCAGCAGGTAGGCGATGCGGCTCGTGAGCACCTTGGTCTTGCCGGAGCCGGCGCCGGCCACGATGAGCAGCGGCTGCCCCTCGTGGGTCACGGCGTCGCGCTGGGGGCCGTTGAGCCCTTCCAGCAGGTCGCGCTGGTCGCGTTTGGGCGGTCGGGACTGCGCCGCCGGGGCCTCGGGCTGCGGCGGGCGGGACTGAGGCACTTCGAAGAGAGCATGCATCGCAGGGGCGAGTCTATGCCGACCCTCCGACAGTTTCCGGCGCCCGACCCGCCGGGCGGGTCGAACGGGTGGCCGAAAAGCGACCGTCCCACGTTGCGGAAGATCTTTCCGCCGGCCTTGACGCCGTGCCATAATCGGGTCGTGATCGAGCGGGCGCACTACTTTTTTTACGGCTACCGGAGTCCGGCAGCCGTAGGTCGCGCCTGATCGCAAAACCTACCGACGCCCCGGGCTCCGAGCCCGGGGCGTTCGCGTTCCCGGGGGCGGAGCAGCAGCCCATCCGAGTAAAGGAACGAAGAGAAATGGCCGCCATCACCATGGAGCAGCAGCCCACCTCCCCGGACGAGCACATCGCGGGTCTGCGCTCCCGCATCGACGAGATCGACGCCGCGCTGATCGCCCTGTGGAAGGAGCGCGCCGCGATCTCGCAGCAGGTCGGCAAGACCCGCATCGCCGCCGGCGGCACGCGCCTGGTCCTCTCCCGCGAGCGCGAGATCCTCGAGCGCTTCTCCTCGGAGCTCGGCGCCGACGGCACCCAGCTGGCCCTGCTGATCCTGCGGGCGGGTCGCGGGCCGCTGTAGGCGCGGTACTAATAGGAGCATGAGCTTTCCTCCTTCGGCCACACCGCTGAACGACGTGCAGCGCGTGCTGTGCGTGCTCGCTCACCCCGACGACGTCGACTTCGGCTCGGCCGGCACGATCGCGACCTGGGTCGACGCCGGCCTCGAGGTCGCGTATCTGCTCGTGACCCGCGGCGACGCCGGCGGCTTCGACGACACGCCGCGCGAGCAGATGCCCGTCCTGCGCGCGGCCGAGCAGCGCGCGGCCGCCGCGGCCGTGGGGGTCAAGCAGGTGGAGTTCCTGGAGGGATACCACGACGGCGTCCTCGAGCCCACGATCGCCCTGCGCCGGGACATCACGGCGGCGATCCGGCGCTTCCGCCCCGACCGCGTCCTGACCAGCTCGCCGCTGCGCCGCTGGGACCGCCTGGCCGGCCCGAGCCACCCGGACCACCTGGCCGCGGGCGAGGCGACGACCTGCGCGGTGTACCCGGACGCGCGCAACCCCTTCACGTTCACCGACATCGGGCTGGAGCCCTGGACGGTGCGCGAGATCTGGTACAGCGGAGGCCCCGCCCCCGACCACTTCGTCGACATCACCGACGTGTTCCCGCGCAAGCTCGCGGCCCTGCGCGCGCACGTCTCGCAGACCGCGCACCTGGACGGCTTCGAGGAGATGCTCCGCGAGCGCCACGGGATGGTCGCCCGCGCGGGCGGCCTGCCGGAGGGCCGTCTCGCCGAGGGCTACTCGGTCTTCCACACCGCCTGATCCACCGGCAAGCAGCGACGCCCGGGGAGCCGGACGCGGCAGGAAGGTCCTGTTCGCACGACATGTCGGGCACTCCGTGCCGCGACATGTCGGATTTTTCGCCTGACAGGGCATAAATCCGATAAAGGCGTCGTGAACGAAGGCAGCCCTTCCGTAGCTGGCAATATCGCCCAGTAATGGACAGAACCTGTGAGGATCTGCCATATCGCTGCGAATGGGCGCGAGCTGTGGTCGTCAGCCGCATCGCCGAGCGCGCCGCCGCAGGTGCCGACCGAGCCTCACGAGGTCGGGGCACGGCGGCCGCCTGCTGACGATGGAGGCGGGCTCGCGGACTGGTCCGGGTTCACGCGGCCGGCGAGCGAGGGGCGAGCCCCGGCGGGCGCCCGAAATCAGACCAGGCGGCGATCCGCGGCCCAGCGGGACAGCTCGTACCGGTTCGACATCTGCAGCTTGCGCAGGACGTTGGACACGTGGGTCTCGACCGTCTTGATGGAGATGAACAGCTCCTTGGCGATCTCCTTGTACGCGTAACCGCGCGCCAGCAGCCGCAGGACCTCCCGTTCGCGGTTGGTCAGCTGGTCCAGCTCCGGGTCGGCCACCGGGGTGTCCGGGCGGGCGGCGAACGCGTCCAGCACGAATCCGGCCAGGCGCGGCGAGAACACCGCATCGCCGTCGGCCACCCGGCGGATGGCGTCGGCCAGCTCGTCCGGCGAGATGGTCTTGGTGACGTAGCCGCGGGCGCCGGCGCGGATCAGGCCGATCACGTCCTCGGCGGCGTCGGAGACCGAGAGAGCCAGGAAGCGCACGTGGGGGTGGCTGCGGCGCATCGCGTCGAGGACCGCGCGGCCGCCGCCGTCGGGCATGTGGACGTCGAGCAGTACGACATCGGGCTCCAGCCCGGAGATCTTCTGGACGGCCTCGGCGACGCCGCTGGCCTCGCCGACGACGTCGACGTGCAGGCCCAGTTCGGCCCGCACGCCCGCCCGGAACATGGCGTGGTCGTCGACCAGGAACACCCGCAGGCGTTGGCTCTCTTCGGTGCTCATCGTTCTCCGCTTTCGCTCTGGGCGGCACCCTGAGCCGCGTGCTTGCGGCGCCGGGCCTCCGTGTCGATCGGCATGCTCAGGCGCACCTCGGTGCCCTCCCCCGGGGTGCTGCGGATCTCCGCCTTGCCGCCGTGACGCTGCATGCGCAGGACGATCGAGCCGCGCACGCCGTGACGATCATCGTCCACGGCGGACAGGTCGAAGCCGGCGCCCCGGTCGCGGACGAAGACGCTGACGCAGTCGGGCTCGACCTCCGCATAGAGCGAGATGGTCTGTACCTTCGCGTGCTTGGCGGCGTTCACCAGCGCCTCGCGGGCGGCGGCGACGATCGCGCCGACCTTCTCGTCGACGTCCACGTCACCGACGACGACGGTCTCGACCGCGACCGCGAAGGTGTCCTCGACCTCGGCCGACGCCTCCTCCAGCGCCGCGCTGAGCTTCTCCATCGGCGAGGCCGCCGGCTTGTACAGCCAGTTGCGCAGCGTCCGCTCCTGCCCGCGCGCCAGCCGCTGGACCTCCTTGACGTCGCCCGCGTTGCGCTGGATCAGGGCGAGCGTGTGCAGCACTTGATCGTGGATCATCGCGGCGAGCTCGGCCCGCTCCTGCTCGCGCACGCGCGCCTCGCGCTCCGCGCTGAGCTGGGTGAACATGCGGTACAGCAGCGGCGCCAGCGCCAGCCCCACGCCCGCCAGCGCCACGGCGGCGAAGCCCAGTCCGTAGCCGATCGAGGAGAACGGCACTCCGCGCAGCGGGACGCCGACCACGAAGACGCCGATGATGCCCGCGACCACGAGCAGGCCGCCGCCGACGAAGCGTACGAGGTACGACTTGCGGTTGTTGTCCATCACCGAGCCCAGCCACGGCATGCCGGGAACGGTCGCCGACCAGCGCTCGCGGCGCTTCGGGTCGGCCTGGTGCCAGATGATGCCGGCGCCGAGCGCGATGATCGCGGCGAGCCAGCCGATCACCGCCTCGACGCTGCCGTCGGGCTGCACCATCAGGCGCAGGACCACGATGCCGACGCCGAGCGCGAGGAACGAGAAGAGCTGGTTGACGTTGCGCCCGCCGCCGCGCCCGTGCGGCTGCATCGGCAGGACCGCCCAGAACGCGGCGTAGAGCAGCGCGCCGAGCCCGTTGAACGCGGCCAGCACCACGAACGCCACGCGTACCAGCACCACCGACGCGCCCAGGTGGGCGGCGAGGCCGGCCGCGACGCCCCCGACGACCCGGTCGGCGGGCTCGCGGTAAAGGCGGCGGACGGGATAAGGGCTGGTCATGAGGCTCGTTCCTGCTCGGGGTCCGGATTCGGTACCTCAGATCGTCACACGAACGGCGACGGCCGGACCACTCCCAACGCCCCGGAGCCGCAGAATCAGGGTGGCGTCAGGGTCGATGCCTGAGGCGGGTGTGCATCGGGTTCGCGAACATTGATGACATGACGAACCCGCCTGCCGCCCCCGAGCCGGCCCCCAGCGCCGCCGCGGAACCGGCCGCGGAGCCGGTGCCCGCCCGCACGCCGCCCGGCCCGCACGCCATCGGCGCCGACAACGCTGCGACCGGCAAGAACACCGATGCGACGACCGAGCCGACCCCGGCCGGGCACGATCCGGCCGCGGAGAACGCGGCGAAGGCGCACGACGAGCCGCGCTTCGAGGCCGACTACGCCCCGCCCGGCGTGCCGGTCACCCTCGACTGGCCGACGTCCGACACCGCGGCGTCCGGCTCCACGTCCGAAGCCACCACGGAGAAGCTGTCCACCGATTCGCCAACTTCGAGCGACATTTCCGACATTTCGGAAATGTCGCCTAGGGCTCCGGGTGGAACCGGAGCAGGAGCGGGGGGCGCCACGCTCGCCGAGGATGCGGGGGGTGCCAGCGGGAACGAGCCGCGCCGGGAGGAGCCGGCGGCGGTCGGCGGTGTGACGGGGGGTGACCGGGGGGAGTCGGTTTCGGCTGGCGGGCAGTTGCCGCCCGAGGCGCCGCCGTTCGCGGCCGCGCCGCCTCCGCCGCCCGGCAGTGTGCCGCCTCCGCCGCCCGGGCCCGGTGACGTGCCGCCTCCGCCACCGGGCGGAAATCCGCCACCGCCGCCGTTCGGGAGTGGAGGGCCGTTCGGGCCGGCCGGGTTCAACCGGGCGCTGCTCGTACGGCCGCTGCAGGGGCGATACGTGGCCGGCGTCTGCGCGGCCATCGGACGGGCCACCAACACCGACCCCACCCTGTGGCGGGTCATCTTCGCGGTGCTGACGCTGGCCGGTGGGGTGAGCATCGTCGCGTACCTGCTCGGGTGGCTCCTGCTGCCCGCCGAGGGCGACACCGGCTCCCCGCTCGAGGCCCTGCTCGGCCGCGGCCGGTCCGGGACCTCGGCGCCGCTGGCGATCGTGATCGGGGTCGGCGCGGTGCTCGCGTTCCTGCTGGTCATGTCGCAGAACTTCGGCGCTGCCGTGGTCGGGCTCGCGGTCGTGGTCGGCGTGGTCGCGCTGGTCGTACGCGGGCAGGGTAACAACCAGCAAGGCGGACCCGCGGAGCCGTACGTGCCGCCCGCGGTGCCCAACCCGGCGCCGGGGCCGTTCGCGACCGCCGGGGCGCCGTTCGGCGGGCCGGCGCAGTTTCAGTCGCAGCCGCACGGGCCCATGTCGTTCGGGTCGCCGTCGTTCGGGCCCGTACCGGCGCGCCCGCCGGCGCCGGGGGCCACGCCACCCCCGCCGCCGGGGAACATGACCACGACCGCGGCACCGACCGAGCGCAGGGACTACGAGCCCACCAGGGGACAGGAGACGACGCAGACCGTGCAGACCGCGTACGCGGCGGGCGGCGACCTGGCGCCACAGACGCCACCGGGCCCGCGGCCGCCGCAGCCGGCCCTGCTCCCGCCGTTGCCGCCCCTCCCTCCGCTGCCGCCGCTGCCGGGCACCGGAGCGTCGGGCTACCGGCCGCCGTTCGCGCCGCACGGTCCCTACGCGACGAGCAGTCCCTATGCGGCGAGCCTCGGTGGGTATCCGCCGCCGCCGGGGGTGCCGATCTCGCCGTACCCGGGGCTGACGCCGGCCCCGCCGCCGAAGCCGCCGAAGGAGCGCTCGAAGCTCGGCCGGATCACGTTCTCGCTGATCCTGCTCTCGCTGGGCATCCTCGCGGTGCTCGAGGTCACCGTGGCGGACTTCAAGGTGAGCACGTTCTTCGCGGTGCCGCTCGCGATCACGGCGCTGGGCCTGATCACGGGCGCGTGGCTCGGGCGGGCGCGGGTGCTGATCCTGCTCGGCGCGCTGCTGAGCATCGCGCTGGCGATCGCGACGGCGGCGGGCGCGCCGGTGCCGCACCGGACCGAGAGTATGAGCATCGCGCCGACGTCGGTGGATGACCTCTCGCCGCGGTACTCCACCGACATCGGCAACATCAACGCCGACCTGACCCGGGTCGACTTCACCACCGCCGAGACGCCGGTGCAGGTCACCTTCCGGGTCGGGGCGGGCAATATGACGATCAGGGTGCCGGAGAACGTCGACGTGACCGTCGCCGTGCACATCCAGGGCGGCGACTGCAATGTGTTCGGCAACGACTGCAGCGGGTTCAAGCAGACCAGCACGTTCACGGATCTCGGCACCGACGGTGCCGGCGGGGGCAAGCTGGCGCTGAACCTGGACATGCAGTGGGGCAACGTGGAGGTGTACCGGTGAAGCCACACCGTCTGGACGGCGTCTCACTGACGTTCGGCCTGATTTTCCTGGGGATCGTGGTGGTCTGGCTGTTCAACCAGGCTGTTTCGGTACACCTCAATGCGGGCTGGATCGTGGCCGTCGGCCTGATCCTGTTCGGGGGGCTCGGCCTGGTGGGGGCGCTGCGCTCCGACAAACCGTCGGAGCGCAGCAAGGCCGGGGGCAACGGTGACGCGCCGGACTACGACCTGGACCTTGACTAGGACGTACGGGCTCGCACCGGCACGGAATATGCTGGCCGACGGGGTTCGCCAACCCCGTCGGCCGGCTTTTGACTTTCCCGACTTCCCTGACTTCTCTGAGGAGCCCTTTCGAGATGACCCAGACCCAGATCGGTGACCGCGCCGCCCGGGTTCTCGCCTCCGAGCTCGCCCGCCACGGCGGCCCCAAGACCGGCCTGGTCATCGGCGCGCCCGCCGGCTCCCCGGCGCTGGCCGCGGCGATCGACGCGCTGCTGCCCGAGGACCGGCTGACCGTCGTCGCCACCGGCCCCGGCAGCGCCGCCGCCCTGCGCGAGCACGTCGAACGCCAGGGCCGCTGGGTCGCCGAGCGCACCCGCGTGATCGAGTCGATCGACGCCGCCGAGCCCGCGGACGTCGTCGTCCATGCCGAGGCGCTCACCGGCAGCGCCGAGGATGCCCGCGAGGTGCTCGCCGGCCTGACCAAGCTCGTCGCCGACGGCGGCGTGCTGACCGTGGTCGTGCCGGCGACGCGCCTGCCCAGCGGGGCCGCGGACGAGGTCGAGCGGCAGGCCGCGCTCTACGGCGTCGGCAGCGATCTGGTCCTGCGCAACGTCCCGCCGGTGCGCGTCCACCGGCTCCGGCACACTCCCGCCGACCACGCCACGGCGGCGAACCTGCTGCCGGCGACGCGGCCCTCCAGCGTGCCGCTGACCCGGGGCATGAACATCGACTCCAACGGTGTCGCCGCGGCCGGCATCGCGCTGGGCCTGGCGGCGCTGGCCAAGGCGGCCCGGCCGAAGTCGAAGCTGTGGCTGGTCCCGGCCCTGGCCGCGGCGCCCGTGGCGGCGTTCTTCCGCGACCCGCAGCGCGACGTGCCCGAGGACCCCAAGGCCGTGGTGGCCGCGAGCGACGGCAAGGTGCTCGGGGTCGAGCGGATGTTCGACAAGCGCTTCGGCGAGATGGAGTTCCTGCGCGTCGCGGTGTTCCTGTCGGTGCTCGACGTGCACGTCAACCGGGCGCCGGTGGCCGGCAAGGTCGTCGACTACTTCGTCGAGGACGGCGGCTACGCGGCGGCGATGAAGCCGGAGGCGGAGCACAACGTGGCGGCGTACACGCTCCTGGAGACCGCCCACGGGCCGGTCGCGGTCGTGCAGCGCACCGGGCTGATCGCACGGCGGATCGTGCAGCGGGCGCCGATCGGGTCGCTGCTGGCCAAGGGCGAGCGGTTCGGTCTGATCCGGTTCGGATCGCGCACCGACGTCTACCTGCCGGCGGACAAGGCGACCCCCGAGGTAGCCCCCGGCGACCGGGTCGTCGGCGGCCAGACGGTCATCGCCACCTGGCACTGATCCCGGCACGCTCCCGCCGGTCGGCCTGCGACGGCTCCAGCCGCAGGCCGGGCGGCCGGCCGGGACATCCCCGATTGAGTCCGGCAAAACGGGCGAACGCCGAGAACGGGGCGTAGATCGCATATTGCGGCGGCGAACGGCCGGTTCGCCAGGAAAGTCCAGGCAGACGAACGGCCCCGCCCTGGTGGGCGGGGCCGTTCTCGGCTTGGGCTCAGGCGACCTTGTTGCGCTGGCGGAGCCAGATCAGGGGGCCGCTGATCAGATACGCCAGGACTACCACGACGAAGGTGAGGCGGTAGTTGACCAGGGCGCCGATCACCGGCAGCACCAGCAGCCACGGCGGCAGCTTCACCAGCCCGGCCAGCTTCGCGTAGGGGAAGCTCGACACCATCGCCAGGCCCAGCAGGGCCACGCCCGCCACGCGCAGCGCCGGTGGCATCGCCGGGGCGATCAGCGTGCTCAACGCGAGCACCGCGGCGCACATCGTCGTCGGCACGCCGCAGAAGAAGCGGCCGTCCTTCGGCGAGACGTTGAAGCGGGCCAGCCGGATCGCCGCGGCCGCCGCGACCAGGGCGCAGGCCGGGATCAGCGCCGCGGCGGGGGCCGAGCCGTTGAGCCAGGCGTAGACCACGACCGGTGCGGCCAGGCCGAACGAGCACATGTCGGCCAGCGAGTCCATCTGAGCGCCGAAGGGGCTGGCCACGCCGAGGCGGCGGGCCAGGAAGCCGTCGAGGCCGTCGAAGATGACGCAGGCGATGAGCAGTGAGGCCGCCACGCGCACGTCGCCCTGGTTGACCGCGATGAAGATCGCCGACAGGCCGAGCATGAGGCTGCTCAGGGTGCAGGCGTTGACCAGCGCGAACCGGACCCGCCGGGCCAGCGTGCGCTCACCGGGCAGCAGCGGGATGGCAAGCGGGGCCGGCTCTTCGGAAACCTCGGGAGAGACCTGCGGCGCCGCGACCGCGGGGCTGACCGGGGCGATGGACGCGGCCAGGTCTCGTGACAGTCCGTCACGGCGGCGCATCCGAAGGCGGGGCAACCGGACCCGGCCGGTGCGGGTGTCGGTCTCCGCGGGGGGCACGAGCAGCGAGGTCGCGCCGGCGACATTGCCGTCACCGCGGCGTCCGACGCGTCCGGCGAAGAGCACCTGGCGGGCCAGGGAACCGCTGCGCCGCAGCCGTCCCGCCCATTGCCGTCCGCCACCGGGGCGCGGACTGTCCGAAGTGCGTCGTCGCTGCCAAGGTGAGCTCGGCACTGATCCTCCATGTAGGAACGAGGTTCCCACGGTCGCGTTCTGGGGGCCTTCGGCCCGCGGTGTCCGTTTCGCGAGAGACCGTCTCGCGATCTACACGATCGCATATCGGGTCGCGGTTGGCGATGCCTCAGGAAGGAAACCGCCATCTAAGGCGAACCGTGGAACTACTCAGTGTAGTTTTTTGTTAACCTCTAGTCCATTTTAACGAGGGCGGTCACTCCGCCGTCGCGGGTAGTGAAGCGGCCCATTGAACCACCTCGGTCACGGCCAGGCCAGCGAGCTCGGCCGGCTCGAACCAGGCCGCCGCCGCGGTCGACCCGCCGGCCGCCTCCGTCACGCTCGGTGCCGACGGCTCCGGCACCAGCACCCGGTAGAGCGCCCGGACCGCGTGCCAGTTCATCGGATACCCCTCCGGGCCCACGAGCCCCTGGCTGCACCGGTGGGTCACCCCGAGCAACTCGACGATCCGCCCGCGCTGCCCGGTCTCCTCGTACAACTCCCGCAGCAGCGCCTCGGCCGGCTGCTCGCCGACGTCGGTCCCGCCGCCCGGCAGGTGCCAGCGCCCGGCGCCCGGGAACCCGCGCGCGATCTCGGTCAGCAGGACGCGCCCGGCCAGGTCGGTGACGAAGCCGTACGCCGCGAAGCGCTGCCCCTTCGGCAGCTCCGACTCGGCGGCGGACTCCTCCTCGCCCAGGACCGTCGCCGAGTCGGGCTCGACGTCGAAGAGCACGCGATCCTCGTGACGGTCCGGCGAGATCAGGGCGAGCACGTCGCGTACGCCCGAAACCGCCACCGACACCCCGGCGCTCTCGCGGAACAGCCGGACCACCGCGGCCGCCGGGTCCTCCCCGTGCCGGATCGGGCCGCCGATCTCGTCGGTCGCGCCCGGCAGCCGCCCGTACACCGTGATCACCCGTGTCCGCGTCATGGTGATCAGCGTAGGCCGACCCCGCGCAGGGCCTCCTCCGTCACCTCCGTCAATGGCAGCTCGTCCAGCTCGTCCGGGTCGAACCAGCGCGCCTCGGCGGTCGAGCCACCGACGTCGTGGATGACCGGGCGGCTGGAGCGGGGCACCTGGACGCGGTAGAAGGCGCGCACGCCGTGCCAGTCGATCGGATAGCCCTCGGGGCCCAGCTGCGCCGCGTCGCGGTGGCTGGCCACGCCGAGCAGCTCGACGATTGTGCCCTCCTGGCCGGTCTCCTCGGCGAGCTCGCGGATGAGGGCGACGCCCGGCTGCTCGCCGAAGTCGGTGCCGCCGCCGGGCAGGTGCCAGCAGCCGCCACCGGGATAGTTGTCGGCGATGCGGGTGAGCAGGACCCGGTTGCGGCGGTCGGTGCAGACGGCGTAGGCGGCGAAGCGCTGCGCGCGGTGCAGGCCGTCGGGGCCGGGAACTGCGTAGAAGGACGGAACCTCGGGGACCCCGTCGGGGCGGATGTCGGCGGTGGCGTCGGGCAGGCCGAGCGCGTCGGCGGTGAAGCGGCGCAGCGGCAGCTCCTGCGCCTCCTCGAGGGTGACCCAGCGGGCCAGGTCGGTCGGCTGGCCGACCCGGTCGCGCACCACCCCGCCGCGGACCGTGACCTCGTAGATCAGCCGGTCGGTGTGGATGGTCAGCCCGCGCGCCGGCAGCGCCCGCATGTCGGCGAGCACGTCGCGCAGGTTCACCACCGCGACGGACAGGCCGGTCTCGGCCGCGGTCTCGCGCACGACCGTGTCGACCGGGTTCTCACCGTGGTCGACGGCGCCGCCGGGCAGCGACCAGGCGCCGGGCGTCCCGGACTTGGCCGAGGCCCGCACCAGCAGGTAGCTGTCGCCGTCGGCGCACACGCAGTAGGCCGCGATGCGCCGCAGCGGCGTTAAGGCAGGAGTCACGTCGATAAATTCTCCGGCTTTATCAACCGGTGACAAGACCAAGTTCCGCCTGAAGGGGGATTCATTCCCATTCAATGGTGCCCGGCGGCTTGGACGTAACGTCCACGACCACGCGGTTGACCTCCCGGACCTCGTTCGTTATCCGAGTCGAAATCTTCGCGATGAGCTCGTGCGGCAGGCGCGACCAGTCGGCGGTCATCGCGTCGTCGCTGGAGACCGGGCGAAGGACGATCGGGTGGCCGTACGTCCGGCCGTCGCCCTGCACCCCGACGCTGCGCACGTCCGCGAGCAGCACCACCGGGAACTGCCAGACGCTGCGGTCCAGCCCCGCGGCGGTGAGCTCCTCGCGGGCGATGAGGTCGGCGGCCCGCAGGATCGCCAGGCGCTCCTCGTCGACCGCGCCGATGATCCGGATCGACAGGCCCGGCCCCGGGAACGGGTGGCGCATGACGATCTCCTCGGGCAGCCCGAGGGCCGCGCCGATCTGGCGCACCTCGTCCTTGAACAGCGTCCGCAGCGGCTCGACCAGCGCGAACTTGAGGTCCTCGGGGAGCCCGCCGACGTTGTGGTGCGACTTGATGTTGGCGGTGCCGGTGCCGCCGCCGGACTCGACGACGTCCGGGTAGAGGGTGCCCTGGACCAGGTACTCCACGTGCTCCTCGGCGTCGACCTCGCGTGCGGCCTGCTCGAAGACCCGGATGAACTCGCGCCCGACGATCTTGCGCTTCTGCTCCGGGTCCGTCACCCCGGCCAGCGCGGACAGAAAACGTCCGGACGCGTCGACGACCTTGAGGTTGATGCCAGTGGCGGCGACGTAGTCCTTCTCGACCTGCTCGGCCTCGCCCGCGCGCAGCAGCCCGTGGTCGACGAAGACGCAGGTCAGCTGGTCACCGACGGCCTTGTGGACGAGTGCCGCGGCGACGGCGGAGTCCACGCCGCCGGACAGCGCGCAGAGGACCCGCTTGCCACCGACCCGGGACCGGATCGCCGCGACCTGCTCCTCGATGATGTTGTTCGAGGTCCAGGTCGGCTCGATGCCGGCGATGTCGTAGAGGAACCGGCGCAGGACCTCCTGGCCGTGCGGGGTGTGCGCGACCTCGGGGTGGAACTGCACGCCGGCCAGGCGGCGGGCGGTGTCCTCGAACGCCGCGACCGGCGCGCCCGGCGAGCCGGCGGTGACCGTGAAGCCGGCCGGGGCGGCGGTGACGCAGTCGCCGTGGCTCATCCAGACCGACTGCTCGGCCGGCAGTGCGCGCAGCAGCACCCCGCCGGCGCCCACGATCGACAGCGGGGTGCCGCCGAACTCGCGGTTGCCGGTGTGGGCGGCCTCACCGCGCAGCGCGACCGCCATCGCCTGGAAGCCGTAGCAGATGCCGAAGACCGGCACGCCGCCCTCGAACAGCGCCGGGTCGACCTGCGGCGCCCCCTCCTCGTAGACCGACGACGGGCCGCCCGACAGGATGATCGCCGCGGGGCGCTTGGCCAGCATGTCGGCGACCGGCATCGAGCTCGGCACGATCTCCGAGTAGACGTGGGCCTCGCGCACGCGGCGGGCGATCAGCTGTGCGTACTGCGCGCCGAAGTCGACGACGAGCACGGGCGGCGGCGTGGTCATGCTCGAAAGCCTAGTCGGAGTGCGGCGGGTGCCTCCGGCGGGACGGCGGGGCGTGACGGAGCTATCGGCGCCACCGGCAGGTAGGGTGCGCCCAGGTCGGGGCGGGGGTCGGGCTCGCCCCGGTTCGGCCACATCGACGCGGCCCGCTCCGCCTGCGCGGCGATCGTCAGCGACGGGTTCACCCCGAGGTTGGCCGAGACCGCGGCGCCGTCCACGACGTGCAGCCCCGGGTGGCCGAAGACGCGGTGGTACGCGTCCACGACCCCCGTCGCCGCCGAGTCCCCGATCGCCGCGCCGCCGAGGATGTGCGCGGTGAGCGGGATGTTGAACACCTCCGACCAGCCGCCGCCGGGCAGGCCGCCGATCTCCTCGGCCAGCAGGCGTACGGCCCGGTTGCCCGCCGGGATCCAGGCCGGGTTCGGCTCGCCGTGCCCCTGCGTCGTGCTCAGCCGCCGCCGCCCCGTCCACGAGCGCTTGTAGTGCACGTTCAGGGAGTTGTCCAGCGACTGCATGACCAGCGCGATCACGGTCTTGTGCGACCAGCGGCGCACGGAGAGCACCCGCAGATGGCGCAGCGGATGGCGCAGGAACACACCGAACCAGCGCAGCGGCCGCCACGGCCCGCCGTCGGTGAGCACCGTCTGCAGCAGCCCCATCGCGTTGGAGCCGGGGCCGTAGCGAACCGGCTCGATGTGGGTGTTCGCGTCCGGGTGGAACGAGCTGGTGATCGCGACGCCGTCGGTGAAGTCGACGCCCTTGCGCAGCGACCGCGCGCCGACGATCGACTCGGAGTTGGTGCGGGTCAGGGCACCGAGCCGGGGCGAGATGCGGGGCAGGACGCCGTCGGCGCGCATCCGGTGCAGCAGCCGCTGGGTTCCCAGGGCACCGGCGGCGAAGACGACCTGGCCGGCCTCGAACGCCTGCCGGCGCCAGCGGCGGTCGGTGCCGCGGGTCTGCACGACATAGCCCGCGTCCGCGGGGCGCACGGTGGTGACGCTCGTCAGGGGGTACACCTCGGCGCCCAGCTCCTCGGCCAGGTAGAGGTAGTTCTTGACGAGCGTGTTCTTCGCCCCGACGCGGCAGCCGGTCATGCACGCCCCGCAGTGCTCGCAGGAGCTGCGCACCGGCCCGGCGCCGCCGAAGTAGGGATCGACGCCGGAGCGGCCGAAGTACACCCCGACCGGCGTGGCGTGGAAGGTCTCGCCGACACCCATGCGCTCGGCGACCTTGCGCATGGCCCGGTCGGCGGCGGTGGTGCGGGCGTAGGTGGCGACCCCGAGCATCCGCTCGGCCTGGTCGTAGAAGGGCTCGAGCTCGGCGCGCCAGTCGGTGATGTCCCGCCACTGGGGGTCGTCGTAAAACGGGGGCATCGGGCGGTACAGCGTGTTGGCGTAGACCAGCGAGCCGCCCCCGACCCCGGCGCCGGCCAGCACGAGCACGTTGCGCAGCATGGTGATCCGCTGGATGCCGAAGCAGCCCAGGGCCGGCGCCCACAGGAACCGGCGCGCGTCCCAGGAGGTCTCCGGGAACTCGTCGTCGGCGAAGCGCCGCCCGGCCTCCAGCACCGCTACCGAGTAACCCTTCTCCGCCAGGCGCAACGCGGTCACGCTCCCGCCGAACCCGGAGCCGATCACCACGACGTCGTAGCGCATGCCCCATAGTGACTCACGAGTAACTTACGGGGAAGCCCCTTCGGTTTCGGTGGTCATTTGCGGCAGACTGGTCAACTATGGCGAGACTTCCGGGCGGGCTGGCGGTCTGGCGCGCTCGTCGGCTGCTGGGCGGGCCGGCCTCGGCGGCGCCGCTCCCGGCCCTGCCGGCCGTCGACGCGGGGCAGCACCCGGCACTGCACTCCGTGGTTCTGGACGCACTCAAGTTCGCCGACGTCGCGCCGCCGCTGTCAGTACATCTCGGCGGCCCCGCCACCGTGCGCACCGACGGCGGCGTGCTGATCGTCGGCCTGCCCCTGGTCTGGGGGCTCTCCACCGACGAGCTGCGCGCGCTGCTCACCCACGAGCTGACGCTACCCGCCTCCCGCCACCCCGACCTCGTCCGCGACCTGCTCAACGCCCGCCGCGCGGCGCCGGCCTCGGAGCGCTCCGCGGCCCGGCACGCCCGGCTGCTCGCCGCGACCGAGTCGCTGCTGGCCGAGGCCGAGCAGGTCCGCGACGCGGCGGCGATCACCGCGGCCGGCGGCGGGCTCTCGGCGGTCGAGGACGCGGCCCGCGCACTGCTCAAGGCGGCCGCGATCGGCGCCGCGTTCGCAACATTCGCCGCGGCCCCGCTGGCCTCCGGCACCCTCTCGGCGTTCAGCACCGGCTCCCTGCCGGTCACCGGGCCGATCCAGGCCGAGGATCTGCACGCCGGCTGGCGGCTGCGGCTTTCGCGCTGGGGCGCCCCGGCCGTCGCCGCGGAGACCCTCCACGCGGAGCTGGCCCGGCGCCACCCGGGCCTGGCCGAGGAGCTGCGCACACCGGGCAGCGGCCCGCTGGTGCGCCTCGACCCGGACGCCGTCACCCTCGATGAGCTGAGGCCGGCCGCCTTGCGGGCCCTCGCCGCCGAGGCGCTGCCAACCGCGACCGGTTCCTGGGTTCGCCTGGCGGACCTGCCGGTCGAGTCCTACCTGACGGACGTCGAGCGGCGGGCCCGGCAATACGTCGAGGCCGTCCACGAGGTGCTGGGCCGCCCGCCCGACGGGCGCGACGAGCTCGCCGGCACCCTGCTGCGCCGCCCCGTGGACGTGGAGCGGGCCCGGCGCGGTCTGCCGCCCGGCGTCGGCGAGGACGACCCGGCCGCACCGCCGTGGATGGGCGCGGCGCTGCTCGCGGTCGTGGTGGAGTACGCGCTGCTGCGCCGGGGCTGGCAGCGCGAGCACCCGCTGCTGCCCCGCCGCCTGAGCGGCCCGGCCGGCGAGGGCGTGCTGGACCTCAACGAGCTGGTGCGCAGCGACCCGGGTGCGCTGATGAACTACCTCGGGTGAGGCCTAGAGGTTCAGCGCCGGCGCGGCCGCGAGCTCGGCGGGGTGGACGACGAAGTAGCCGTTCGGCGCCCGCTGCTCCACGATGCCGGCGGCGAGCTGGTTGACGCCGTTGCCGTCGAAGCGGACCCCGTTCCACGGCATGATCGTCTGCGTGGCCGGGATCGTCACCTGCTGCACCGCGTTACGGACGGCCTGCTTGGAGTAGTCGACGGCCTGGTCCATCGCCATCGCCATGACCAGGGTCGCCATGAACGCGTTCGCGGCGACCTCGGTCAGCTTGGTGTGGAAGGCCTGCTCGAACATCGCCCCGATGACCTGCGTGATCGGGTTGCGGGCGGCGAACTCGCTGGACCAGCCGGAGGCGCGCAGGGCGGTCGGGTTCTTCACCCCGTCCAGGGCGGCGACGGCCGGGCCGATCGCGATCACCGAAGCGGTCCCCTTGACCCGCACCGCCAGGTCGTTCGCGGCCTGCGCCTCGGCCGGGCTGGTCACGATCGCGAGCACCGCGTCGCCCTTGACCACCTGGCCGTCCGGCTGGCCGGCGTTGGCGCCCGACAGCGGCACGATGTGGTCCTTGCCGGCCACCTCGTAGCCGACGGCCCGGCTCAGGTCCTCGATCGAGGACTTGAGGCTTGCCACCTCGTCGCCGAGCGGGCCCTGCGGGGTGCCGGCCGCGGTGACGATCCGCTTGATCTGCCCCGGGGTGTCGCGCTGGCGGTAGAGCAGGTCCAGCGCGGTGGTGACCTCGCGCCGGTCGCTGGGCTGGATGCGGAAGTGCCCGATCCGGTTGAGGTCACCGAAGGTGTCGGAGGTGCTCAGCGCGTCGACCAGGGAGACGCCCAGCAGGTCGGTGACCCGGCCGGCGGGCAGCGCCACGTCGATGCGGTCGGCCACCACGATGCCGAGCGCGCCGTCGTCGACGAGCTTGCCGGCCTCCTTCTCCACTTTCTCCGGCGCGCTCTCGGTGTTGCCGGTGAGCAGCGTCAGCCTGGTGCCGCTGCGCAGGCCGACACCGGCGCCCAGGGGCAGCGGCAGCGGCTTGGTCGGCAGGTCGCGGTTGACCACCTCGATGGCGAGCTTCGCCCCGAGGGTGGCCTGCTGGCCGAGCTGCGCGTTGGCGCCGCTGGTCGGCACCAGCAGCCCGATGGCGACGGTCGCCGGTGCCCTGGGTGCGGGATCCGCACCGCCGGTGCAGGCCGACATGAGTAACGCCAATGCCGACACCAGAGCGATCACGGCGGGCCGGAAGCCCCGGGTGAGCACGGCGAATGACTCCTCGTGGCGAGCGGTGACGGGTGGCTGGGCGGACGGCCGTATCCTTCCCCTCTGATCAATGCGTAGCAACCCCGGTGTCCGGCTTCGAGTATTGTGACCTGCGCCACTATGACCCGGTTGGACACTGGTCACAACCCTGGTTTGATAAGGGCCGCACGCTGCTCAGGCAGCGCGATGACGCATGCGAAAGGTGTGGAGGGGTGCAGACCTTCGCTTCGCCGCCTCCCACGAGGGCTCCGGCCGTCGTGATGAAGGTGAACAGCCATCGCCGCAGGCGGCCGGGGGAACCGCAGCGGCGCAGCGCATCCCTGTTCAGGGTGCGCGACTGGCGCGTGCCCACGAAGCTCGCGGCCGTCCTCGTGCTGCCCGCCGTCGCCTTCCTCGTCATCGCCGGTGTCCAGATCAACATCTCCGTGCAGGACGCGGCGAAGCTGGATCAGTTCGCCCAAGGGGTCAAGGTCGGCCGCCAACTGACCGATCTTGTCCACCAGTTGCAGCTTGAAAGGGACCGAACGGTCGGATTTCTCGCCAGGTCGACCACCGGCACGCCGCGGTCCGGTCCGAATCCGGCCGCCGACGATCTCGCCGCGAGCCAGGCCGCGACCGACGCGGCGCTGCAGGCCTTCTCCGAGCAGGCCCGCCCGCTGCTGCGCAACCCGATCTTCAGGGGCACCCAGAACCGCATCACCGCCGACTTCACCGACCTCGGCCTGGTCCGCGACGGCGTGGCGCACCGGTGGCTGCGCGAGGAGGCCGTCTTCCAGCAGTTCTCGGTGACCATCCAGCACCTCTTCGACCTGGTCCCCGACCGCCCCGACATCGGCGGCGACTCCCAGTCGGTCGCCGAGGTCTCCTCGCTCATGGACCTCGCCCAGTCCAAGGAGCTCAAGGACCAGCTGCGCGGGCGGATCTTCGGCGCGGCGAGCGCCGGCAAGTTCGCCCCCGACGACTTCGAGACGTTCTCGGAGATCCAGGCGCGGCAGGTCGCCGCCGTCGAGCGCTTCCGCTCCTCCGCGAGCCCGCGTCACCTCGCGCTCTACGACCGCAACCTGCGCCAGTCCGCCGTCTCCACCGTCGCCCGGCTCCAGCAGGACATCATCTCCCGGGCCCGGGGCGCGGCCGTCGGCGTCTCGGCCGAGGACTGGTGGCGGGCCAGCACCCAGGAGCTGGACTACGTCCGCAGCATCGAGAAGGAGATGCTGGAGGACGCGATCAAGGGCGCCGGCGACCGCAGCGCCACCCAGCGCACCAACGCGGTCGTCGCCACCTCGGCGATCGTGCTGGTCATGCTGCTGGCGCTGCTGCTGTCCTGGCTGATCGGCCGCTCGATGGCCCGCTCGCTGCGCCAACTGCGGGCCCAGGCCCTCGACGTGGCCCAGCACCGCCTGCCCGAGGCGATCCAGCGCCTGCGGACGCTACCGCGCGGCGAGACGGTCACCGTCGACACGACGACCCGGGTGCGCTCCTCCGACGAGATCGGCGAGGTGGCGGACGCGTTCACCGCCGTGCACCGCAGCGCCGTCAGCCTCGCCGTCGAGCAGGCGGTCATGCGGCGCAACGTCAACTCGATGTTCGTCAACCTCGCCCGCCGGTCGCAGACGCTGGTCGAGCGCCAGCTGCAGCTGCTGGACCAGCTGGAGTCCGCCGAGACCGACCCCGAGCAGCTGGCCAACCTGTTCCGGCTGGACCACCTCGCGACCCGCATGCGCCGCAACGACGAGAACCTGCTGGTCCTCGCGGGCAGCGAGGCGACCCGGCGCTGGGCCCAGCCCGTCTCGCTCTCCGCGGTCATGCTCGCGGCGATGGCGGAGATCGAGCAGTACGCCCGCATCCGCCACGACGTGTCCAACGACATCTTCGTCGTGGGCCACGCCGTCTCCGACATCGTCCACCTCTTCGCGGAGCTGCTGGAGAACGCCACCACGTTCTCTCCGCCCGACACGGTGGTGACGGTGACCGGCTGGCCCGCCCAGCAGGCCCGCGAGGCGACGATCGTGATCGAGGACAAGGGCATCGGCATGACCGAGTCCGGCCTCATCGAGGCGAACGAGCGCGTCTCCAGCCCGATCGCCATCGACGTGGCCGCCTCGGAGCGGATGGGCCTGGTCGTGGTCGGTCACCTCGCCGACCGGCACGGTGTCTCGGTGCGGCTGACCGCGACCGACGAGGGCGTGACCTCGTACGTCACGCTCCCCGCCCGCCTGCTGGCCGCCCCGCCGGACGGCGTCGGGCTCTACGGCAACAACGCGGGCAGCCGCCTCGCCGGCGCCGCGCGCCTGCCGATCCCCGTCGACGGTGGCACCTCGCAGACCCCGCCCGGCCCGGAGCCGGCGGACACCCCGACCGCGGTGCTCCCGGCGCTGCCGGGCCGCCCGGCCTCGACGGCGGAGCCCGAGGAGGACGCCGCCGGGGACGTGCCCGCGGTCGCCGCGCCGCCACTGCCCGAGATCCCCGACCTCGTCGAGGCGGCCCCCGTCTCGGCCTCCCCAGTGTCCCCGGCGCCAGTGTCCCCGGCTCCGGTCTCGGCCGCGCCGGTGTCGGCGGCTCCGGTCTCGGCCGTGCCCGTCTCGGCGACGCCCGTCTCCGCGACGCCTGGGCCGACGCCGCCGACCAACGGCGGGCCGGTCAACGGGGCCAAGCGTGGCCCGGCCCGGGCCGAGGACATCATCGACGCGGCGTCGCGGGGCAACGAGGCGCCCACCCCGGCGGCCGCGAAGGGCACGCGCTGGTGGTCACGCGGCGGCGCCGGCGGGGCGCCGGCCCCGGCCCGGGTCATCCCGGCGCAGCGCCAGCCGGTCATCGCGGGCACGAGCAGCGCCGGGCTGCCGATCCGGGTGCCGCTGGCGCAGCTGCCCGGCGACCCCGACGAGCCGGTGCCCGCGCCGGAGGAGACGCAGTCGGTGACGACCCCCCAGACGGAGCCGGACCCGGCCAGCGTGGGCAGCATGCTCACCCGGTTCTACAGTGGCGTGCATCGGGCCGCGAACGAGGACGAGGTGCCCACGGTGCCGATCAACGAACATCGAGGGAGCACGGCGTGACCCTGAGCCAACAAGCACGGGACCTGAGCTGGCTGATCAACGCGTTCACCGAGCGGGTGCCCGGCATTGCCCATGCTGTGGTGGTCTCCTCCGACGGCTTGCTGGTGGCCGTCTCCGACCATCTGCCCCGTGACAGCGCCGATCAGCTCGCCGCGGTCACGTCGGGTCTGGTGAGCGTCACCAGCGGCGCGGCCCGGATTTTCGACGGCGACGAGGTCAAGCAGACCGTCGTCGAGATGGGCCAGGGCTTCTTCCTGGTCATGTCGATCCGGGACGGGTCGATCCTGGCCACGCTGGCCGGCCGCGAGGCCGACATCGGGGTGGTCGGTTACGAGATGGCCCGCCTGGCCAAGCAGGCGGGCGAGATGCTGACCCCAGCGCTGCGTGCCGAACTGCAGCAGGCGCTGCCCCGCTAACCGCCGATCAATGTCAGGGTGAGGGTGCCCGAGTAGCGTCCCGTCGGGGACGTGTCGGGCATCCACAGCTCCATCCGCGCGCCGAGCGGCTGGGTGCCGAGGCCCGACCCCGCCGGGGCGGCCCCGAGCATCTGGCCCTCGCCGAGGCCGGGACTGCCGACCGCCCGCATCCCGGGCGCGACCGTCCCGCCGATCGTGACCGTACCCTCGGCGTCGCCGCCCGGTCCGGCCTGCGGCACCCAGCCGAGGTCGTGGGCCGGAATGCTCGTCTGTTCGCTGGTCATGTCGCTCATCCGGCCGACCAGCTGCCAGCCTGGCTGCGCGGGCCGGGTGTCCACCACCGAGACGCCGGCCAGGTCGCCCTGGAAGACCCAGGCGTGCCGGTGCCCGGTCGGGTCGGTGCCCTGCGCCGGGTGGCCCGCCGCCGTGGCCGGGTCGACCTGGGTCAGCGTTACCCGGCTTCCGGTCGCGACCTGCAGCGTCAGCGCGCCCGCCCACGGCTCGGTGTCGTTCTGGCCCGCGATCGGGATGTCGTTCTGCGGGACGGGTGCCGCGGGGGTGATCTCGTCGAGCAGGTCGCGGCCCAGGTTGGACGGGTCAAACGTCGGGTTGTCGCAGCGGGAGAGGTCCAGCGCGCTCAGGTCGACCGCCGGATCGGCGTCCCGGAGCTTGCTGAGCTGGTCGAACGTCTGGCGGACCAGGTTCAGGGGCAGCGGGGCGTAGCCGCGCGAACTCAGGCCGGACTGGCCCCGGCACACGGCGCCGGCGAGGAAGTCCACGATCGTCTGGCGCTTCGCCGTCGTCATCCGCGGGTCTTGCGCATCGGTGCCGGTGGGCAGGATCGCCGAGGTGTAGCCCGCCACCGGGTACGCCCGCGGGTCGTTCGCCCCGGCCAGCGCGAGGCTCGTGTTCTGCCAGTTCGGGGGGATGAAGCGGCCGAAGGCGTTGCCGATCGCCGCGACCGGGTAGTTTATGTCGAGCGCGTAGGACAGCGGCACCACGCCGATCGCGCCGTTGCCGCCGGCGCTGAGGACCGAGTTCATCACGCTGTCGGCGCCGAGCCGGGGGACTACGGGTCCCTGCTGCGGGAAGTAGGCGGTGGGCACGAACGGGTGGTAGAGATCCGGATGGTTCTCCGCCAGATAGCTGCTGAACTGCAGCGATGCGCCGGACTCGGTCGCCTCGACGACGGGGATGATCGGCAGCGCGGGCAGCGGCTGGCCATTGTCGGCGGTGATCGCCGGGTCGCTCCAGTTCGTGATCTTTCCGGTGAAGATGCCGGCCAGGGTGCGGCCCGACAGGCGCAGGTCGCGCTTGAGCTTGCCGTCGATCATCAGGTGATACGGAAAGCCGACCGCCGTGCCCGCCACCGGTGCGTATACGTAGGGCCGGGTGACGGCGGGGTCGCCGACCTGGCCGAACGGCACGTCGGTGGCGCCGAAGTCGCTGATCCCGTTGGCAAAGTCGCGCCGGCCGGTCTGCGAGCCCAGGGCTGTGTACGAGACCTGCAGCCCCGTGCCGGACCCGGCGGCGATCCAGGTGTTGACGGCATTGCTCAGCCAGGACGAGCCGGTGCCCTCGATCCGGGCATGGTCCGCCGCCGGTGCCAGCAGTGTGGCCGACGCGACGGCCAGCGCGATGATCCCCCGCATGGCCCGATTCCAACTCCGCCGGGTGAACATGGTTCGAATCGGCGGCGTGCGGCGGACACGAAAAACGGGCCCTCGCGGGCCCGTTTTGCCGGTTGAAGTCCTACTTGTCGAGGATCAGGCCGACCTTCTGGAACTCCTTCAGGTCGCGGTAGCCGCACTTGGCCATCGCCCGGCGCAGGCCCCCGAAGAGGTTCAGCGCGCCGTCCGGGTCCTCGGACGGGCCGTAGAGCACCTTCTCGAGGCTGCCCAGCGAGGGCTCGGCCGAGCCGAACGAGCCGCGCGGCAGCTTCGGGTGGCTCGCCGCGGAGTGCCACCACGCGCCGCCGGCCGGGGCCGAGTCGCTGCGCGAGAGCGGCTCGCCGACCATGACGGCGTCGGCGCCGCAGCCCAGGGCCTTGGCGATGTCCCCGGAGGTCTGGATGTTGCCGTCGGCGATGATGTGCACGTAACGCCCGCCGGTCTCGTCGAGGTAGTCGCGGCGCGCGTCGGCGGCGTCGGCGATCGCGGTCGCCATCGGCACCCGGATGCCCAGCACGCGGTCGGTGGTCGACCACTCGTCGGCGCCGATGCCCACGATGACGCCGGCGGCGCCGGTGCGCATCAGGTGCAGCGCGGTCTGGTAGTTGGTGCAGCCGCCGACGATGACCGGCAGGTCGAGATCGGCGATGAACTCCTTGAGGTTGAGCGGCTCGTCGGTGGTCGAGACGTGCTCCGCCGAGACCAGCGTGCCCTGGATGACCAGGATGTCCACGCCCGCGTCGAGGATCACCGGCGCGAGGGCCAGCGTGTGCTGCGGCGACACCCGCACGGCGACCGTGATGCCGCCGTCGCGCATCTCCTTGACCCGCTCGCCGATCAGCTCGGGCTTGATCGGCTCGGCGTAGACCTCCTGGAGGCGCTGGGTGGCCGGCGCGTCCTCGTCGAGCCCGGACAGCTCCTCAAGGATCTTGGTCGGGTCCGGGTAACGGGTCCAGAGGCCCTCGACGTTGAGCACGCCGAGACCGCCCAGGCGCCCCAGCGCGACCGCCGTGGCCGGGCTCATCGTGGCGTCGGACGGGTGAGCCACGCAGGGGATCTTGAACGGGTACGCGTCGAGCTGCCAATTCGTGGAAACGTCGTCGACGTCGCGGGTGCGGCGCGTCGGGACGATCGCGATGTCGTCCAGGTGGTAGCCACGCCGGGCGCTCTTGCTGAGCCCGATCTCGACCACGTCACGCATGTCAGCTCCTGTTGAATTCGGGGTGTACGTCCACCGCGTCAGCGCGAGTGGTAGTTCGGTGCCTCGACGGTCATCTGGATGTCGTGCGGGTGGCTCTCCTTGAGCCCGGCGGCGGTGATCCGGATGAGCCGGCCGCGCTCGTGCATGTCGGCGACGGTCGCCGCGCCGACGTAGCCCATGCCGGAGCGCAGGCCGCCGACGAGCTGCTGGGCGACCGCGGAGAGGGGGCCGCGGTAGGCCACCTGGCCCTCGATGCCCTCGGGGACCAGCTTGTCGTCGGAGCGCACGTCGTCCTGGAAGTAACGGTCCTTGGAGAAGGAGCGCGTCTGGCCGCGGGACTGCATGGCGCCGAGGGAACCCATGCCGCGGTACGTCTTGAACTGCTTGCCGTTGATGAAGATCAGATCGCCGGGGCTCTCCTCGCAGCCGGCGAGCAGGCTGCCCAGCATCACCGTGTCGGCGCCGGCCACGATGCCCTTGGCGATGTCGCCGGAGTACTGCATGCCGCCGTCGGCGATCACCGGCACGCCCAGCGGACGACACGCCCGGGCCGCCTCCATGATCGCCGTGATCTGCGGCACGCCCACGCCGGCGACGACGCGGGTGGTGCAGATCGAGCCGGGCCCGACCCCGACCTTGACCGCGTCGGCCCCGGCCTCGGCCAGCGCCTTGGCCCCCTCGTAGGTGGCCACGTTACCGCCGACGACGTCGACCGACGTCTCCTTCTTCAGCCGCATGACCATCTCGACGACCTGCCGGTTGTGCCCGTGCGCGGTGTCGACCATGACGATGTCCAGGCCGGCGTCGATGAGCGTGCGGGCGCGCTTGTACGACTCCTCGCCCACCCCCACCGCGGCGGCGACCCGCAGCCGGCCGGCCTCGTCCTTGGTCGCGTGCGGGAACTTCTCGCTCTTGGAGAAGTCCTTCACGGTGATCAGGCCGCGCAGCTTGCCGGTGCCGTCGACGATCGGCAGCTTCTCGACCTTGTGCTTGCGCAGCAGGGCGAGGGCCTCATCCTTGCTCACCCCGACCTGGGCGGTGATCAGCGGCGCGACGGTCATGATGTCGCGCACGCGGGTGTTGGGGTCGGACACGAAGCGCATGTCGCGGTTGGTGACGATGCCCACGAGCTGGCCGTCGGCGTCGGTGACCGGCACGCCGGAGATGCGGTAGCGGCCGCACAGCTCGTCCACCTCGCCGAGCGTGTCGTCCGGCGAGCAGGTCACCGGGTTGGTGACCATGCCGGCCTCCGAGCGCTTGACGAGGTCGACCTGCAGCGCCTGGTCCTCGATCGACAGGTTGCGGTGCAGGGTGCCGATGCCACCCTGCCGCGCCATCGCGATCGCCATCCGGGCCTCGGTGACCGTGTCCATGGCCGAGGACACCAGCGGTATCCGGAGGGTGATGTTGCGGGTGACCCGGCTCGAGGTGTCGACGCCGCTGGGCACCACGTCCGATTCGCCCGGAAGCAGCAGCACGTCGTCGAAGGTCAGGCCCAAAGGCAGCACGTCAGGTCGGGAGAAATCCATGAAGCGCATCCCAGCTCTCGGTCGTCCGGCGGGTGCGTCTCATCGTACTTCCGCCGCGACGATGCACCCGCCCGCCATGGCAGACCCGTGCCCGGGCCCACACCCGGGCCAAATGGGGATACCGTTGAGGCGTGCACGAAGAGCCCATCGACCCGTTCGCCGGCGACCCGGCCGATCCGTCGGCCGAGCTCGACGACAGCGGGACCGAAGACCCGTTGACCGCCGCCGAGCGCCAGGACGTTCTCGAGGACCTTGCCGACCTCGAGATCTACCAGGCGCTGCTCACGGCGATCGGCGTCCGCGGGCTCGTCATCGAGTGCGAGGACTGCCACGAGCCCCACTACTTCGACTGGGACCTGCTGCGGGGAAACCTCAAGCACCTGCTCACGTCGGGTCGCCCGCGCGTGCACGAGCCCGCCTTCGACCCCGACCCGGACCATTACGTCACATGGGAATACGCGCGGGGTTACGCTGACGGTGTTCACGACGCACTGGCGAGTGCGACCGACGACGGCGAAGGCTGAGCAGGCCCCCTCGTGCGGGTTTGCCACCCTGTTTAGGTTTACGGTGTCAAGGGTACCGCTGCGGCATGCTCCGGTTGGCCTGCGGCGCCCCTAGCTCACGAGCCCGGCACGAAACGCCGCCGCGACGGCGTGTGCCCGGTCGCGCGCTCCCAGCTTGCGGAACAGCCGGCGAGCGTGCGTCTTGACCGTGTCCTCGGAGACGAACAACTCCCGGCCGATCTCGGCATTGCTCTTCCCGTCCGCCATCCCGCGCAGGACCTGCAGCTCACGCTCGGTCAGCTCCACGCGCCGCCGCGGCGGCTCCCCGGGCACGTCGCCGCGCTGCTGCGGCACGCCGGCCCCGGCCACCCGGGCCCCGGGCACCCCGACCGCGGTCCGCGCGGTCGCGGGCAGCCCGCGACCGGCCTGCAGTATGCCGCCGGCGGCCTGGCTCGGCGCACCGACGCGCGCCTGCAGCACCGGCTCGCCGTTGCTGCGCCCGACCTGGCTCAGCACGAGCAGGACGGCCTTCGCCAGCGTCGTGACCGGGTCGGCCGTGTCGACGCGGATGACCGCCCGGGCCCCGGCCGCGATCGCCGCGGCGGCCGCGCGAGGCTCCTCGGTCCCGAAGAACACCACCGTCGCGCCCGGCGCCACGGCCAGCACGCGGCGGGAGAACTCCGCGCTGTCGGGCCGGGCGAGCGTCGGGTCCGCCAGCACCAGGTCGGCCGGCTGCTCGCTGAGTCGCGCCAGGGCCTCGACCATCGTGACGGCGGTCCGCACCGCGTGTGCCACTCCCAGTCTGGCCGCGGCAGCGGCGACCGTCTGTGCCGCGACCTGTGTTCGCACACACACCAAAATCGTACGCACCGTCGTGCTCCTCTCTCTCAAAGAGAGAAACACGAAATGGCGAGATCTAGACGTGGTTTCGCCGCGATTGGCCTACGAGAAATTGACCGACGACATGCCGTTACCTGTGGCGGTCTCGCGCGTTGTACAGAGTCTGTGCGACGCGCGAATTCCAGGCCGCACGCCTGGAAGGAGGAGCGAATGACGAATGTGACTCGCCTGCCCGGTCCCATCGCGGACATCTGGGACTGGCAGCGGCTCGGCCTGTGCCGGGGACGGGACAGCGCACAGTTCTTCCACCCCGACGGTGAGCGCGGCGCGTCACGCGGCCGCCGGGAGACCGCCGCCAAGAACGTCTGCCGAGCGTGCCCGGTCCGCGCGGAGTGCGCCGCACAGGCGTTGAGCAGCCGGGAGCCGTACGGCGTCTGGGGCGGCTTCACCGAGGGCGAGCGGCTCCGGCTGCTGGCCCTGGGCTGGGAGGACGCCGCCGACCGGCGACACGCGCGGGTCGACGTCGCACGGCTGGAGGCGAAGCTGGGTCTGCGCCCCACGCCGCCGGTCCCGGCCTCCACCGCGGGCGCTCAGCAGCCGCTGCGCGCGGTGCCGGGCCGCCCCGGCCCGACACACCCGGCGCCGGGCGTGCCGTCACAGCGCCGGCCGCAGGTCACGGCCGGCAACCCCCGGTCGCGGACGGCCACCCGCTGACCTGGGCCTACTTGACCTCTATCTGAATCGAGTGCCACCCCGTGGCGCCGTCGGGATCCGGCGGCGCCACGGCGTCTGTCTGCGTCTCGCCGCCGTTGTCGCTCGCGCGCACGGTCAGGCGGTGCCGGCCCGGGGTCGCCTGCCACTTGAGCGTCCACTGGCGCCAGGTGTCGATCGACGGCACGGGCAGCAGCGTGGCGGCCTGCCAGGGACCGTCGTCGACCTGGACCTCGACCTTGGAAATGCCCCGGTGCTGTGCCCAGGCCACGCCGCCGATCACGATCTCGCCCGCCCGCGGATTGCTCCCGTCCCGCGGCGCGTCGATTCTCGACTCGGTCTTGATCGGCCCCTGGGCGGACCATCCGCGCTTGATCCAATATGCGTCGAAATCGGCGAACGACGTCAGTTCGAGCTCCACCAGCCATTTCGTCGCCGAGACGTATCCGTACAACCCCGGCACGACCATGCGCACCGGAAAACCGTGGTTGACGGGCAGCGGCTCCCCGTTCATCGCGATGGCGAGCATGGCGTCGCGCCCGTCGCGCAGCACGGCCGTCGGGGTGCCCGCGGTGAACCCGTCGATCGAGCGGCTCACGACCTGGTCGGCGCCGGCCTTGGGCCGGGCCTCGTCGAGCAGGTCGGCGACGCGGACGCCCTGCCACTTCGCGTTGCCGATGAGGTTGCCGCCGACCTCGTTGGAGACGCAGGCGAGGGTGACGTACCGCTCGATCATCGGCCGTTTCAGCAGCTCGTCCCAGCTGATCGTGACCTCCTTCTCGACCCGCCCGTGGATGCGCAGCCTCCAGTCCTCGGTGGTCAGCTGGGGCACCACCAGCGCGGTGTCGATCTGGTAGAAGTCCTTGTTCGGCGTGACGAACGGCGCGAGGTCGGGCAGGCCCGCGTCGGCGCCGGGCGGCAGCGGCGCCACGGTGTTGGGCGGAACTGTCGGAAGGTCGACTGCGGCCCGGTCCGCCTCGACGCCGCGGCGGGTCGACCACCAGCGGCCGGCGATACCGACGACGGCGGCGCCGAGCAGCGTGTATCCGGCGGTGCGCAGGAACGAGCGCCGCTGCCCGGCCGGGGCGTTGTAGCCGGCCTCGCGGGTGAGCAGCAGGCGCAGGACCCCGGCGCCGGCGGCGGCCCCGAGGAGCGTGGGGACGAAGGCGTACCAGGGGGCGTTGTGGCGGCTGAGGGCGGCCGCGATGCCGACGACCGCGAAGACGCCGATTCCGGCGTAACCATATATTTCGCGCTTTGTCGCCAAGATACCGATAGCCGCGGCGAAGGCGGCCAGAATCACGATCGTGCCGATGGTCAGCGCGAGCTTGTCGTACGTGTAGAAGACGGAGACCGCGAAGTCCTTGACCTTCGCCGGGACACTGTCGATGACGACGCCACCGACGCTGACCAGCGGCGACGTGGCGGCCCCGGTGAGAATGGCGACAACTTCGGCGACGCCGAGCGCCACGGCCGCGGCGGCGAGCCCGGCCAGCGCCCCGAACCTGCGAGTCAGCACGCCCCAAGCATGCGGCGATCATCCGTCCGCCACCAGGCCCGGTAATGACTCCCTAAGAAACACGCGGACCCCGGGCGCCGGGCGCCCGGGGTCCGCAGTGCAACCGGATCAGAAGCCCGGGCCGTGCGAGTGGCCGTGACCGTGACCGTGGCCACCGGCGGCGGCCGGCTCCGGAGCCTCCGGCTTCTCGACGACCAGGCTCTCCGTGGTCAGCAGCAGGCCGGCGATCGACGCGGCGTTGGCGACCGCGCTGTGGGTCACCTTCACCGGGTCGACGATGCCGGACTTCACCAGGTCGACGTACTCGCCCGTGGCGGCGTCCAGCCCGTGGCCGAAGTCGAGGGCGCCGACCTTGCCGACCACGACGTAGCCGTCGTGGCCCGCGTTCTGGGCGATCCACCGCAGCGGCTCGACCAGGGCCTTGCGCACGATCGACACGCCGGCCTTCTCGTCGCCGGTCAGGCCGAGGTCGCCGTCGAGGACCGAGCGCACCTGGGCCAGGGCGGCGCCGCCGCCGGGGACGATGCCCTCCTGGACCGCGGCCTTCGTGGCGGAGATCGCGTCCTCGATGCGGTGCTTGCGCTCCTTCATCTCGACCTCGGTCGCGGCGCCGGCCTTGATGACCGCGACGCCGCCCGCGAGCTTGGCGACCCGCTCGTTGAGCTTCTCCTTGTCCCAGTCGGAGTCGGAGGCCTCGATCTCCTTGCGCAGCTGCTCGACGCGCGCGGTGACCTCGGACCGCTCGCCGCCGCCGTCGACGATCGTGGTCAGGTCCTTGGTGACCACGACGCGGCGGGCGGTGCCCAGCTGCTCCAGGCCGACACCCTCGAGCTTGTAGCCCAGCTCGGGGGCGACCAGCTCGGCGCCGGTGAGGATCGAGATGTCCTGCAGCATCGCCTTGCGGCGGTCGCCGAAGCCGGGGGCCTTGACCGCGACGACCTTGAAGGTCTTGCGGATCGCGTTCACCACGAGGGTGGACAGGGCCTGGCCCTCGACGTCCTCGGCGATGATGAACAGCGGCTTGCTGTTCTGCACGATCTTCTCCAGGAGGGGCAGCAGCTCCTCGATGGCGGAGATCTTCTGGGTCGTGATCAGGACGTAGGCGTCCTCGAGGACCGCCTCCTGCGCCTCGCCGTCGGTGACGAAGTGCGGGGAGATGAAGCCCTTGTCGAACTGCATGCCCTCGGTGACCTCGAGCTCGGTCGTGAGGGTCGAGCCCTCCTCGACCGTGATGACGCCGTCGCGGCCCACCCGCTCCATCGCCGAGGCGATGAGGTCGCCGATGGCGGCGTCCTGCGCGGAGATGGTGGCGACCTGGGCGATCTCGGTGTGGCTCGCGACCGGGGTGGCCTTGTCCTTGAGCGCCTGCACGACCGCGGCCGCGGCCTGGTCGACGCCGCGCTTGATACCGGCCGGGTTGGCGCCGGCGGCCACGTTGCGCAGGCCCTCGCGGACGAGCGCCTGGGCCAGGACCGTCGCCGTCGTCGTGCCGTCACCGGCGACGTCGTTGGTCTTGGTGGCGACCTCCTTGACCAGCTGGGCGCCGAGGTTCTCGTACGGGTTGGCGAGCTCGATCTCCTTGGCGATCGTCACGCCGTCGTTGGTGATGGTCGGGGCGCCGAACTTCTTGTCCAGGACGACGTTGCGCCCGCGGGGGCCGAGCGTGACCTTGACCGTGTCGGCCAGGCGGTTGACGCCGTGCTCCAGAAGGTGGCGCGCCTCGTCGGAGAAGCTCAGGATCTTCGCCATGCTTGTGGGTTCCCTTCAAAGCGACACCGCCCCGGCTGCCTCGCGCCTGCGCACGGGTCCGGGGCGGTGGCCACTAGCTTCTAGTGAGTGAGAGTCACTTCTCGATGACGGCGAGCACGTCGCGGGCGCTGAGCACGAGGTACTCCGAGCCGGCGTACTTGACCTCGGTGCCGCCGTACTTCGAGTAGATGACGGTGTCGCCGACCTTGACGTCGATCGGCACCCGGTTGCCCTTGTCGTCGATGCGACCCGGGCCGACCGCGATGACGGTGCCCTCCTGGGGCTTCTCCTTCGCGGTGTCCGGAATGACGATGCCCGAGGCGGTGGTCGTCTCAGCCTCGTTGGCCTGGACCAGGATGCGGTCCTCGAGCGGCTTGATCGCAACCTGCGTCGCGGTAGTCACGGGCATACCCTCCTGGGGTATCGAGCTTGCTTATCGAGTGCCCGGTGAAGCCGTCGTCGCGGGTGCCGGCCCCGGCCGGGCATAACTGGCACCCTCGACACGAGAGTGCTAACTCGGAGGTTATGCCGGTGGCTAGCACTCCGTCAACTAGAGTGCCAGACACGCCGCGAAATCACCCCGATCCCCGGCGGCGATAATCGCCGTGTGCAGCTCGAGGACGTGCAGGCCCTGACCTCCGTCGCCGGGCGGGACGCGCTGGCCGCCGCGGCCGCGCTGCCCGGCGGCGACCCGCTCGCCGCGGCCTCGGCGCTGCGCGCGCGGGGCCTTCCGCCCGCCCTCGCGGCCGCGGCGCTGACCCAGGCCGAACTGCGGCGGAAGGCGGCGGCGAAGTTCGGTACCGATGCGGGCGAAATGCTCTTCACACGGGCCGGGCTGGAGCAGGCGACCCGGGCCACGGTCGCGCGCCGCCGCGCCGCCCGGCTGACCGCCGCGGGCGTGCGCCGGGTGGCGGACCTCGGCTGCGGGGTCGGCGCCGACACCATCGCGTTCGCCCGGGCGGGCCTTTCGGTGCTGGCCGTCGACGCGGATCCCGTGACGGCCGCCGTGGCGGAGGCCAACGTCCGCGCGCTGGATCTTTCGGAGGTCGTACTCGTAGAGCCTCGCGACGCCACCGAAACGCCCCTCGACGCCGTCGACGCGGTGTTCTGCGACCCGGCCCGCCGCACGTCGGGCGGGCGCCGGGTGTTCGACCCGCGGGCCTACAGCCCGCCGTGGGACTTCGTCACCGCCCTGCCCGCCCGGGTCCCGCACACCGTGCTCAAGCTCGCCCCCGGCATCGACCACGACCTGCTACCCGAGGGCGCCGAGGGCGAGTGGGTGTCGGTGGACGGCGACGTGGTCGAGGCGGCCGCGTGGTGCGGCCCCCTGGCCCGGGCCCCGCGCCGGGCGACCGTGATCCGCGGCGAGCACGCGTTCGAGCTGACCGGCTCCGGTTCCTTGCGCGCCCCGGCCGGCCCGCTCGGCCGCTTCCTGGTCGATCCGGACGGCGCCGTGGTCCGGGCCCATCTGGTGGCCGAGCTGGCCGAGTCGCTCGACGGCACGCTGCTGGACGAGACGATCGCCTATGTCACCACGAATGCCGATATACCTACGAATTTCGGTAGAAGGTATGTCATCACGGAGCGCCTGCCGCTGGCGCTGAAGAAGCTGCGCGCGGCCCTGCGGGAGCGCGACGTCGGCGCGCTGCAGATCATCAAGCGCGGATCCGCCCACGACGTCGAGGACCTGCGCAGACAGCTGCGGCTGGAGGGCAGCGGGAGCGCCGTCATCGCGCTGACGAGGATCGCCGGCGAGCCCGCCGTGCTGCTGCTCACACCAGCGGATGCCCCAGCCGGCGCTGCAGGTCGCTGAGGACCTCCTCGGCCAGCTGGTCGGGCGGGTGCAGCCCGAGCCGGCCCAGCAGGTCGCGGCCGGTGTCGCGGCACATCTCGTAGGTCAGGCGGTCGTTGAGCCAGCGCAGCCACTCCACGATGTCGTTGACGTAGAAGGCCACGCTCTGCTCGGAGTTGCGCTGGCGCCGCTCCTCGGCCACGACCAGCAGGGCGGCGGCGAGGCGCCGGCGGGCGAAGTCGTGCCCGGCCAGGGCATCGGCGAACGCGTCGGCCCGGTGCCGGGGCGCGCTCGGCGCCACCGTCAGCTTCGGAAACGGCGGCTCGCCGGCGGTCCACACCTGCGCGCTGCGGGGCACGAACTCGGGCTCCAGCACGACATCGACCCGGGAGGCGTGCCCGGGGTCGTCGACCGCGATCAGCACGCGGGGGCTGTGGCCGGTGACCTTGGTGACGTATCGCGAGAGCCCCGTGGCCTCCTCGATGCAGAAGCGGGCGTCGGGCAGCTTGAGCACCCCGTCGAAGACCAGCCGCCCGACCCGCGGCCCGGCCCCCTGCCACAGCCGCACCCGCACCGGACCGACCTGCGGGCGGGCGGCGATGCGCACGTGGTGCTCGGTCGCGGTGACCGCCCCGTCGCCGTCGAACACCGACAGGTCCACGCCGCTCGTCGCGCCCAGGAACAGGTGGCCGTGGCCGAGGTACAACTGGACCGCGCCGATCTGCATGTCGCTATTGTGGGCCAGTGGCGAGCAAGGGCACCCCGGCGACCGCACTGCTGACCCGCGCGAAGATCGCGTTCACCCCGCACACCTACGAGGTGGACCCGCGCGCCGCCTCCTACGGCGAGGCCGCCGCCGCAGCCCTGGGCGTCGATCCCACGCGGCTGTTCAAGACCCTGGTGACGAGCGTCGACGGGCAGCTCACCGTCGGCGTAGTCCCGGTCTCGTCCTCGCTGGACCTCAAGGCGCTCGCCGCCGCGGCCGGCGGCAAGCGGGCCGCGATGGCCGAGCCGGCCGCCGCCGAGCGGGCCACCGGCTACGTCACCGGCGGCATCTCGCCGGTCGGGCAGCGCTCCCGGCTGCCGATCGTCATCGACGCCTCGGCGGAGGGATTCGCCACGATATACGTCTCCGGCGGCCGCCGCGGCCTGCAGATCGAGCTCGCCCCGGCCGACCTGGTGCAGGTCACGGGGGCGACCCTGGCGCCGATCGCCGCGCACTGAAACCATATCGGCGTGCGGGCATCGGACGAGGACCGTCAGCGCGTGATCGGGGTGCTGCAGCGGCACACCGAGGCGGGGCGGCTCACCCTGGACGAGTTCTCCGACCGGGTCGGGACCGTCTACGCGGCGAAGACCCTCGACGACCTCAAAGCCGCCGTGATCGATCTCCCCGCGCTCGCCCCGGTCCCGGCCGAACCATCCGTCGACCGCCAGCTGCTGCTGACGTTCGGGCTCGCGATCGCGGCGCTCGTCGTCATCGCGGTCGTGTACGGCCTCGTCAAGTAGTCACCGGCCGTGCCACGACCGCCAGAGCGCGGCGTAGGCGCCGCCCGCCGCGATCAGCTCGTCGTGGCTGCCCAGCTCGGTGATCCGGCCGCCCTCCACGACCGCGACCCGGTCGGCGTCGTGGGCGGAGAAGAGCCGGTGCGCGATCGCGATCACCGTCCGCCCGGCCAGCGCCCCGGCCAGCGACCGCTCCAGGTTCCGGGCGGCCCGCGGGTCGATCAGCGACGTCGCCTCGTCCAGGACCAGGGTGTGCGGGTCGGCCAGGACCAGCCGGGCCAGGGCCAGCTGCTGGGCCTGCGCCGGCGACAGGTTCAGCTCCGCGGTGTCCAGGCCCTCGGGCAGGGCGAGCGCCCAGTCCAGCGCGTCGACGCTCGCCAGCGCCGCGCACAGTTCGGTGTCGTGCGCCCCGGCCCGGGCCAGGGTGAGGTTGTCCCGCAGGGTGCCGATGAAGACGTGATGCTCCTGGGTCACCAGCGCGACGTGGCCGCGCAGCTCGTCGAGGGGCAGGTCCGTCAGCGGCACCGTGCCGAGCTCCACCACCCCCTCCCGCGGCGCGTGGATCCCGGCGAGCAGCCGTCCGAGCGTCGACTTGCCCGCGCCCGAGGGCCCGACCACGGCGAGCCGCTCCCCGGGCCGGACGGCGAGGTCGATGCCGTGCAGGACGTCCCGGCCGTCCACATAGGAGTACCGCACGTCCTTGGCGACCAGCGCCTCGTCCACCGGCCGCGCGTTCGCCTCCGGTTGTTCTCGCATCGCCGGGCGCACGCCGGCGATCCGGGCGAACGAGGCCAGGCCCAGCTGCATCTGGTCGAAGTAGCTCAGCACGCGGTCGAGCGGGTCGATGATCGCGACGAAGTACAGCACGGCCGCGGTCACCTGCCCGACGTCCGCCCAGCCCGAAAGCACGAACCAGCCGCCGGCGAGCAGCGTCACCGCGGCCGGCAGCGCGTAGCCGAACTCGGTCACCGGGAACCAGACCGTGCGCAGCTTCAGGGTGTACATCGCGGCGCCGTACAGCTGCCGCAGCTGCTCCTGGGTGTGATCGACCCGCCGCTGCCGCAGACCCAGGGTCTCCACGGTCCGGGCGCCCTCGACGGTCTCGGTCAGCCCGTCGGCGACCCGGGCGAAGGCGGCGCCCTCGCGCAGGTAGCCGGCGGTGGCGCGGCGGAAGTACCAGCGCGAGCCGAGGTACAGCACCGGCACCGCCACCAGCGCCGGCAGCAGCAGGATCGGCCCGACCAGCGCGATCGCGACGAACGTCAGCAGCATCTGCAGCAGCCCGACCACGATCGCCGGCAGCGCCGCCTGCACCGACTCCGACGTCTGCGAAACGTCCCGCGAGGCCCGGCTGAGCAGGTCGCCGGTGCCGGCCCGCTCCACCGTGGACAGTGGCACCGCCAGCACCCCGTCGACGAACTCCTCGCGCAGTCCGGCCAGCACCCGCTCGGCCAGCTGCGCCGCCGCCAGCCGCGCGTAGCGCACCAGCACCGCCTGTGCGAGTACGAACCCGGCGATCGCCAGCGCGATCCGGTCGACGGTCACCGTCGAGGTCCCGGCCACGACCCGCTCCACGAGCCGCCCGAGCAGCGGCGGCGCGGCGAGCCCGGCCGCCGCCCCGAGCACGTGCAGCGCCAGCACCCCGGCGAGCCGGCCGGGGTGGGCGGTGAGCAGCGCCCGGAGGTATCGGCGCACCTCGGGCGGGCTCGCGACCGGCAGCATCAGTCCTCCCCGCGGGTGACGACGGCGGCGTACGCCGGGCACGTGTCCAGCAGTTCCCGGTGCGACCCGGTGGCGGCGACCCGCCCGTCGGCGCCGACGAACGCGACCGTGTCGGCCCGGTCGAGCAGCAGCGGGCTGGTCGTGCACACCACGGTCGTGCGCCCGGCCCGCGCCGCCGGCAGCCGCTGGGCGATGCGCGCCTCGGTGTGCGCGTCGACCGCGCTGGTCGGCTCCACGAGCACCAGCACCGGCGGGTCGAGCGCGAGCACCCGGGCCAGGCGCAGCCGCTGCTGCTGCCCGCCGGAGAAGTCCCGGCCGCGCTCGGCGATCTCGGTGTCGAGCCCGTCGGGCAGCGCCTCGACGATGTCCCACGCCGCCGCGTCCGCCAGCGTGGCGCCGTCCCCGACCGCCTCGCGCAGGGCCCCGCGAAAGAGCCGGTCGTCGTTGTCGGCCAGGACGATCCGGCGCCGCACGTCCTCGACCGCCATTTGCCGCAGCGGTACCCCGTGCAGCCTCGCCGCCGACCCCGGCGCCAGCAGCGCGAGCCGATCCGCGATGGCGGCCGCGTCCTCGGGCCGCACGGCCGCGACCGCGGTGAGCAGGTTCTCCGCTACCCGCAGTCCTGAGTCCGGGTCATCGAGATTGTTACCCGGCGGCGGTTCGGTCCCTTCTTCGAGCGTGAAATCCGGACTGATGCTCAGCAGGTCGACCACGCGGCGGGCGCTCACCAGCCCGCGGGTGACCTTGTCGGCGAACTCGGTCAGCGTCCGCAGCGGCGAGATCAGGAACGCCGCGTAGGCGTAGAAGGCGACGAGCTCCCCCGGCGAGATCCTTCCCGCGATCGCGAACCGCGCGCCGAGCCAGGTCACGAGCGCGACGAAGCAGCCCGGGAGCAGGATCTGCGCCGCCTCCAGCAGCGACTCGACGCGGGCCACCCGGACACCGGCGAAGCGGACGCGCTGGGACTCGGCGTGGTACCGGCGCGAGAACTCCGCCTCGCCGCCGACCCCGCGCAGCACCCGCAGCCCGGCCACGATGTCGACGGCCCGCCCGGTCAGCTCACCGGCCAGGTCGCGCTGGTGGCGCCGCCGGTGATGCAGGGGCCGCAGCAGCAGCCCGACCACGGCGACCAGGACCGGGACGCCGAGCACCACGACCAGCCCGAGCGGCACCGATACCCGCAGCAGCAGCGCGCTCACCACGACGATGGCGACCACCGCCCCGCTGCCGCGCGCCGTGATGTCCATCGAGTACCCGATGTGGTCGAAGTCCGTCGTGCCGATGCTCACGACCTCGCCGGTGGCGATCCGCTTCGGCAGCGTGGCCCCGAGCCGGGTCGCGTGCCGGGCGGTGACCTGTACAGTGCGGAACCCGGCGCTGAGGAAGTTCGTCACGGCGAAGCGGTGCCGCATGACGCCGGATAGCGCGGTGGCCGCGCCGAGGCCGAGCACGCCGGCCGCGGCCCACAGCAGCCCGCCGCGGTCGTGCCGCGCCAGGGCGTCGACGCCGGCCCCGATCGCGGCGGGCACGAGCGCCTGGCTGACCATCCAGGCGATGCCGAAGCAGACCCCGCCAATGATCAGCGAGGCCTGGCGCCGGGCGATCCAGAGCAGATACCGCGCCGCCGAGGAATGATCGGGCTCCCCGGGCTCATCGAGAGGCAGTCTGCGCACAGCCCCTGACGGTAACCATTACCGCCCGCGCGGCGCCTTACATTTATTCAGCGCTCAACCCACTACTCAGCGCTCAACCCACTGCTCAGCGGTCGACCCACTGCTCAGCGGTCGACCTGCGTGAAGTCCCAGAACTGCGGCTTGCGGGCCAGGAGATGCGACGGCGGCTCGGCGAAGCCCTCGGGCGTGCTCCCCCGCCACTTGGACACGACCACGAGGCGATGATCCGTCGAGCTGTACACCTCGCTGCTCAGGTGCATCGGATGCACCTCGACCCGGGGCAGCATCGCCTCACAGACCCAGGACAACAGCTCCCCGAACGCCTCCGGGTGCGCCCTGACCTCCCACATGCGCACGATCACGGCGCTGGACTCTACTCCCATCGCACCGACCAGCCCCGCGCCCGTCAGGCCGTCACGAGGGTGATCGGCATGGCCGAGTCCGACGGCAGCCCCAGCGACCCCGGCGCGGCCCCGGACGCGACCAGGTGCGAGCCGAGCGCCGCCACCATCGCCCCGTTGTCCGTGCACAGCTTGGGCCGTGGCACCCGCAGCGCGATGCCGTGCTTGTCGCACCGCTCCTGCGCCATCGACCGGATCCGCGAGTTGGCCGCGACCCCGCCGCCGATCACGAGCGTGGCGATCCCGTGCTCCCGGCAGGCGTCCACGGCCTTCGCCGTCAGCACGTCGCAGACCGCCTCCTGGAAGCTCGCCGCCACGTCGTTCACCGACACCGCCTCCCCGGCCCGCTGCCGCGCCTCGACCCACCGCGCCACGGCCGTCTTCAGCCCCGAGAACGAGAAGTCGAACCGGTGCTCGGCGAGGTCCCGCGGCCCGGTCAGGCCCCGCGGGAACGGGATCACGACCTGCCCGTCGCGCGCCGCCCTGTCGATCGGTGGCCCGCCCGGGAACGGCAGCCCGAGCAGCCGCGCCACCTTGTCGAACGCCTCCCCCGCCGCGTCGTCGATGGTCGCGCCGAGCGGAGCGACACCGCCCGCCAGGTCGTCGACCCGCAGCAGGGAGGAGTGGCCCCCGGAGACGAGCAGCGCGATGGCCGGCTCCGGAAGCGCCCCGTGCTCCAGGGTGTCGACGGCGACGTGGGCGGCGAGGTGGTTGACGCCGTAGATCGGCTTGCCCGCGGCCAGCGCGTAGGCTTTCGCGGCGGCGACGCCGACCAGCAGGGCACCGGCCAGGCCGGGCCCGGCGGTCACCGCGACCGCGTCCACATCGGACAGCGTCACGCCCGCCTTGTCCAGGGCCCGCTGCATCGTCGGGACCATGGCCTCGAAGTGCGCCCGGCTGGCGACCTCGGGCACCACGCCGCCGAAGCGCGCGTGCTCGTCCACGCTCGAGGCGATCTCGTCCGCGAGCAGCGTGTGCCCGCGCACGATCCCGACGCCGGTCTCGTCGCACGACGTCTCGATCCCGACAACCAGCGGCTCAGTCTTGCTCACGCATCATCACCAGTGCATCCGTGTTGCTGGGCTGGTAGTAACCGCGGCGGATGCCGACGGCCTCGAACCCGTGCCGCGCATAGAGCCGCTGCGCCGGCGCGTTGTCCACGGCCACCTCCAGCAGCACCTTCCTCGCCCCTCGCCGCGCGGCCTCGTCGAGCAGCGCCTCCAGCAGCCGCCGCCCGATCCCCCGCCGCTGCGCGTCCTTGCGTACCCCGAGATTCTGCACCCACGCCTCGTCCGGCGGCGCGAACGCGAGCCCGGCGTATCCGACGACGACCTCGCCGTCCCCGCCGGCGTCCAGGGCGACCAGGTAGTGGTGGCCGCCGGCGAGCTCGTTCCAGAACATGCCCGCCGACCAGCGCTCCTCGCCGAACAGCTCGTCCTCGATCGGCAGCAGCCGCTCGACGTGGAACCACCGCAGCTGCGCCAGGGTCACCGGACTCACGACGGCGCTCACCGCAGGGCCGGTTTCCGCTCGCCGGGCAGCACCGCGTCGGGCCGGCGCAGGTAGAGCGGGGTCAGCGTCTCCGCCGGGGCCTTCCCGCGCACCCGGTCGGCCGCCAGCTCGGCGAGGGCGAGCGCCGACGGGTAGGGGGAGCCCTCGACGGGGAGGCCGAGCACGTCCGAATACTTCTCCGCGCCGTCGCCGCCGGCCCGCGCGATCCCGTCGAGCGGGACCGCCGCCGGGCGGGCGACGTCGGGGCCGGCGATCCGGGCCCCGTCGTCGTAGACGGCCCAGTAGATCTCCTTGCGGCGGGCGTCGGTGGCCACGAGGGACCGCCCGGGCAGGCGGAGGCCGATCGCGTCGAGCGTGCAGACCCCGTAGACCGGGATGCCCAGCGCGTGGCCCAGCGCCGCCGCGGTGACCAGGCCCGCGCGCAGGCCGGTGAAGGGGCCCGGGCCGACGCCGGCGACGATCGCGGCCAGGTCGCCGGCGGCCGCCCCGCCCTCGGCCAGCACGGCGGTGATCTGCGGCGCGAGCAACTCCCCGGCGCCGCGGGCGTCGACGGTGACCTGCTCCGAGAGCAGGATCACATTGTCGTCACCGACCCGCGCCAGCGCCGCGGTCACCGCCGCCGTCGCCGTGTCCACCACCATCACCAGCACGGCCCCAACTCTAAACAGTTCCTCGCCGCGCCCCTCGCCCTGGTCATGCGGACACAATTAACGCGTCCGCAACGAGGGGCGCCTAGCATCGGCGGCTATCTACGCCGGGAGAGCCGCCGTGAACGAACCGATCCTGGTCGTGGACATCGGGTCGTGGGCCCTGTCCGCCGCCGTCGTCCTGCCCGACCAGCTCAACCCGGTGCGCGAGCCGATGACCGGCGCGCCGCGATGGCCGGGCAGCGCCGCCCTGGCCGCCCCGCCGGCCGGCACCCCCGCTCGCCCGCGCCTGATCGTCGGGGCCGCCGCCGAACAGGCCCGCGACCAGCATCCGCGGCACTACGTCGACGGGGTGCGCCGCGCGATCGATGCCAACGCCCCGCTCTGGCTCGGCGACCAGCTCGTCAACGGCGTGGAGCTGGTGAGCACGGCGCTGGAGGCGGTCCTTGCCGAGGCGCGCCGCGCGCACGGGGCCGTCGGGCGGCTGGTGCTGAGCGCGCCGGCCGGGTACCGCATCCATGATCCCCGTCGCGAGGCGCTCGTCGCCGCCGCCTCCATGGCCGGCTTCCCCGACGCTGAGCTGGTCACCGACGCGGCCGCCGCGGTGCTCGACCCGATGACTTTGCTGGAGGTCCCCGAGGGCGGATACGTGCTCGTGTGCGACCTCGGCGCCGCGTGGTCGGCGACGCTCGCCCAGGTACAGCAGGGCCAGCCGGTGCCGGTGAGCCACGAGGGATCGGGCAGCGGCCGCGACATCGACGTCATGCTCGCCGCGGACCTGCGCGCGACGCTGGCCGAGTGGGTGGAGCCCGCGTTCGCGGCCGGCGGGGACACGAGCGTGCGGGCGAACCTGCACGCGCTGGACATCGTCCGCCGACTCAAGCACCGCCTCGCCGAGCATCCGGAGGCGGCGGAGGAGGTGGAGGCGGGCGTCCCGGCGTACCGGATGGACCGCCGGCTCCTCGAGCAGCTCACCGAGCCCGCCACCCGGTGGCTGGTCGCCAGCTGCCGGGCGGTCGTCGCGCGCGCGGGGATCATGCCCACGGACGTGGCGGCGGTGTTGCTTGTGGGCGGCGGGGCACGGCTGCCGGGCGTCGGCCAGGTGCTGCACAACGGCCTGGGCCGGCCCGTGACCCGGCCCGCGGACCCCGAGTTCGCGGTGCTGCGTGGCGTGGCGGCCTGGGCCCGGGCCCGCTCGGTCCGGGCGGTGCCGGCCGACCCGCCGCTGTGGCGGGTCGAGCCGCTGTCGTGGACCGTGCCGGGCGGGCGCGGCCGGCTGGTTCGATGGCTGGTGAAGGAGGGCGAGGCGTACGGTCGCGGTGCCCCCATCGCGCAGGTGCGCACCGCCGACGACCGCGTGTACGACCTATTGGCGGGCCGCAGCGAGGGCATCCTGCTCGAGCAGCGCGTCGCGATCGGCGACATGGTGGTCTCCGGTGCCGTGTCCGCGCACGCACGCCTGGAGCCGGCCGGGGCCGAGCGCTACCAGCTCGCCAAGCGCCACCACCTGCGCGTGGCCGGAGACTGGCTGCTCATGCCGGACCGGCGCACGCTGGTTGAATGCTCGGGCGACGGCGAATACGTCAAGGTCCGCGCCATCTCCACCGGCGCCCTCGTCACCGAGCTGCGCCCGGGCCGCGGCGCCGGCCGTGGCGGGCACGCGCAGGTCGCGCTCGGCCCCGGCCAGCAACTAGCGCTCGTGACCTGGGACGCCGACGGCCACTTCGCGGTGTGGGACGTCCTCTCGGGCCGCGTGACGGCGAGCTTCACCGACGGCCAGAGGCCGGACGCCGTGCTCCTCAACGAATCCGAGTGGCGCCTCGTCACCACCGGCGAGGGCGCGGCGAGCGTCGGCCGATACCGCCGCGACGTCGCCACCGTCTGGGACCTGGCCACCGGCACCCGCATCGACCGCGTCGTCGGCGAGGACCTGCCCAGGCGCTTCACCGGCTACACCGAGACCAGCCGCGCGGACGCGTTCGCCACGCAGATGGAGAGCCCGGACGGCCGCCTGCGCGCGGCGGCGCTGGACGGCACGCTGTCGGTGCGCGACCTGGAGACCGAGGCCGAGGTCTTCCGAGCCGACCTCGCCCCGGCCCGGACGGTGAGCACCGCGTTCTGCCACGAGGGACGCCACCTGCTCGCCCGCGGCCGCGACGACGAGGGCACGTGGGTCGACGTCTGGGAAGTCCTCCAACCTGCGTGACGGCCAAGCACCAAACACCCGCCGAGGGCCGCCCCGAACGCCAACGGCTCAAGACGAAGGCCAGGGCCAAGGGCAAGGCCATCGACCGCGCGGCTCAAGGCGAAGGCCAAAGGCAAGGCCATCGGCCGAACGGCTCGAGGCGAAGGTCGAGGCCATCGACCCGAACGGCTCGAAGCGAAGGCTCAAGGCCGAGGCCATCGACCCGAACGGCTGAAGGCCAGGGCCACGGGGCCGAAAGACGTCGGACGATGAAGCTCGGTGTGCGTCTGGGGGCGGTGCCGTTCCTCTGATTTTTACGCTAACCCGCCGCGCAAATTTTCGGACAAATTGCGCTCCGCAGCGTAGTCACGCCCTCACGCCCTCACGCCCCCGCGCCGTCACGCTGGTGTGAGGGACGCGGCCCGGGCCGGCCAGTCGCCGCCGCGCGGGATCAGCGACACCACGCGGGAGTCGTCGTCGCGGCGGTCCAGGTGGACCTCCAGGTGCTCGTCGCTCAACTGTTCCACCAGGCCCTCGCCCCATTCGACGAGGGTCACGGAGTCCTCCAGCGTCGCGTCCAGGTCCAGGGCGTCGACCTCGCCGATCGGGTCGGGCACGTTGCCCAGGCGGTACGCGTCGACGTGCACCATGGGCACGGTTCCGCCGCGTGCGGGGTCCGGCTGGTGGACGCGGGCGATCACGAACGTCGGGGACGTGACGTCGCCGCGGACGTGCAGGCCCGCGCCGACGCCCTGGGCCACGACCGTCTTGCCGGCGCCCAGCGGGCCGGTCAGCACGACCAGGTCGCCGGGGCGCAAAACGGCGGCCAGGGCCTTGCCGAAGTCCCGCGTCTGCTCGACGGTCGCAAGGACTCTCGTCGCTCCAAGCACGCCTGTCACCCCAAGCACCCTGTCACCCCAAGCACCCCGTCACCCCGAGCACCCTTGTCACTCCAGCACCTTCGTCAGGAACTTGTCCATCACGTCGTCGACCTCGTCGGCGTGCTCCAGCATCACCACGTGCCCGCCGTCGGCCACGACCACCAGCTCGGCCTCCGGCAGCACCGAGGTGATCTCGTACGTGTGCGCCAGCGGCGTCAGCTCGTCCTTGTCCCCGCAGACCAGCAACACCGGCACCGAGCGTAGCGGGCCCAGGACCAGCAGCCGGGAATGGGTGTAGAGGGTGCGCAGGTACCGCGCGATCACCTCGGTCGACGTGGTGGAGTTCATCCGCTCGACGTACGACACCAGCGCCGGGCTCGGGCGGGACGTTCCGAAGCCGTAGCGGCGGGTCAGCAGCCAGGCGAGGTCGGTCGAGGCGCGGCGGGCCCGGTCGATCACGGCCGAGCTGATCGGGCCCGCGAAGCCGACGACCGGCAGCAGCGGGCGGCGGAAGCGGGCGATGACGTCGGGGAAGCCGAACGTGACGGTGTCGAGCTTGCCGGCCGACGTGGAGATGAGCACGCAGGCCGCGACGCGGGACTCGAACAGCTCGGGCACCTGCTCGGCCAGGGCCATGATGGTCATCCCGCCCATCGAGTGGCCGACGAGCACCACCGGGCCGTCGGGGGCAGCCGCCGCGAGGACCGCGCGCAGGCCGGCGCCGAGGGAGTCCAGGGTGTACTCCCCCTTGCTCAGCCGCCCCGAGCGCCCGTGCCCGGGCTGGTCGTAGAAGACCATGCGGTGCTTGCCCTGGAAGAACTTGCGCTGGAAGTGGAACGTGCCCATGTCCAGGCAGAAGCCGTGGACGAACACCAGCGTGGGCACCTGCGAATTCGAAGGCCCGTCCACGATCTCGACGTGCAGGTCGATGCCGTCCTCGGCGGTGACCGTCAGCTCCTCGTCGGCGTGCCAGACGCCGAACTCCTCGTCCGCGTACGGGTCGTCGGCGTTCTTGGAGCGGCGCACGATGTATCGCTCGGTGGCCACCCCGGCGGCGACGCCGGCCGCGGCGAGGCCGACGATCGCCCCGATGATCCCCGCCGTGCGCTTGCGATTGCCGCTCTTGACCACCTCGGTACCCATGCAGCAAGCCTAAACGGTCGTTACCGACGGGTTAAGCTCCCGACGACTTCGCGCAGGTGGACGGCCACATCGGCGGCGGTCACCGGCCCGGCCTCGGCGGCTTCGCGGCCGGCCAGGCCGTGTGCGTAGGCGGCGGCGAGGGCGGCGTGCTCGGCTGGCAGGCCGCCGGCGAGCAGGGAACCGAGGAGCCCGGCGAGCACGTCGCCGGTGCCGCCGGTGGCCAGCGCCGCGGTGCCGGTCGGGTTGACGTAGACCCGGCCGTCGGGGGTCGCGACGATCGTGTGGTCGCCCTTGAGCAGTACGACCGACTCCATCCGCCCCGCCAGCGTGACCGCGGCCGCGACCCGGTCGTCGCCGGGCGCGCCCCCCGACAGGCGCTGGAACTCCCCGTCGTGCGGGGTCACCACGGTCGGGGCGTCGCGCTCGCGCAGCCAGTCGCCCAGGCGCGCGTCGCCGAGCAGCGTGAGGGCGTCCGCGTCGAGCACGACCGGGACCGGGGCGCCCAGCACCGCGCGCAGTTCGCCGTAGGCGCGCTCGTCGGTGCCGAGGCCACTGCCGCAGACCCAGGCCTGGACCCGCCCGGCGTCGGCGACCCGCTCGGTGGCGATGACGGTCGGGTGGTGGGCGCGCACCCCGTCGGCGGCGCTGCCCGCGTATCGCACCAGCCCGGACGGCCCGGCGAGCGCCCCGGCGGTGGAGAGCACGGCCGCGCCGGGGTACTTCGCCGAGCCGGTCGCGAGCCCGACGACGCCGCGGGAGTACTTGTTGTCGTTCGCCCCGGCCCGCGGCCACCACGCCGCGATGTCGGCCGCGTCGGGCAGGTAGAGGGCCGGGTCGCCGTCGAGGTGCTCGCCGAGGCCGATGTCGACGAGCTCGACGATCCCGCTGTGTACCGCGCCGGCTCCGACCAGCAGCCCGGGCTTGAGCACGCCGAAGGTCACGGTGATGTCGGCGTGGATCGCCATGCCGGTGACGGCGCCCGTGTCGGCGTCCACGCCGGAGGGCACGTCGACGGCGATGACGGGCGCGTCGCGCAGCACGTCGGCGATCTCGGCGACCCGGGCGGCGACGGGCTCGCGCAGGCCACCGCGCCCGCCGATGCCGAGGATGCCGTCCACCACCAGGTCCGCGCCCCCGGGGGCGTCGGTGCCGACCCGGCCGCCGGCCCGGTGGAGGGCCTGGGCGGCGGCGTGGTGCACGCGGTCCGGGTCGAGCAGCAGCGCCTCGACGCGGGCGCCGCGGCGGGCGAGCATGGCCCCGGCGTACAAGGCGTCGCCGCCGTTGTTGCCGGGGCCGACGAGGAGCAGCACGCGGCCGCCGTACACCCGGGGAAGGGTGTCGGCGCAGCGGCGGGCCAGGCCGGCGCTGGCGCGCTGCATGAGCGAGCCCTCCGGCAGGGTCTTCATGACGAACTCTTCGGCCGCGCGCACCTGCGCGACCCGCCAGGCGGCTCTCACAGGGACAACCCTGTCACATGTGCCCTACTCGACGGTGACGGACTTGGCCAGGTTTCGGGGCTGATCCACGTCGTGGCCGCGGGCCGAGGCGATCTCGCAGGCCAGGACCTGCAGGGGGACGGTGGTGACCAGCGGCGCGAGCAGGGTCGGGGTGACCGGGACGTGGAAGAGGTGATCGGCGTACGGCTTCACCGCCTCGTCGCCCTCCTCCGCGATCACGATCGTGCGGGCGCCGCGGGCGCGGACCTCCTGGATGTTGGAGACGACCTTGTCGTGCAGCACCCCGCGGCCGCGCGGCGAGGGCACCACGCACACGACGGGCGTGCCGTGGTCGATGAGCGCGATCGGGCCGTGCTTGAGCTCGCCGGCGGCGAAGCCCTCGGCGTGCATGTACGCGAGTTCCTTGAGCTTCAGCGCGCCCTCCAGGGCCACCGGGTAGCTCACGTGCCGGCCGATGAACAGCACGCTCTTGGCCTCGGCCAGCTCGCGGGCGAGCTTGCGGATCGGGGCCATCATCGCCAGGACCTGCTCGACCTTGGCCGGCATCTCCTGCAGCTGAGCGACGACCGCGGCGACCTCGTCGGCGTACTTCACCCCGCGCACCTGCGCCAGGTGCAGCCCGACGAGGTAGCAGGCGACGAGCTGGGTGAGGAACGCCTTGGTGGAGGCGACGGCGATCTCCGGGCCGGCGTGCGTGTAGAGCACCGCGTCGGACTCGCGCGGGATGGTGGAGCCGTTGGTGTTGCAGATCGCCAGGACCCGCGCCTTCTGCTCCTTCGCGTGGCGCAGCGCCATCAGGGTGTCCATGGTCTCGCCGGACTGGGAGATGGCCACGACCAGCGTGGAGCGGTCCAGCACCGGGTCACGGTAGCGGAACTCGCTGGCCAGCTCCACCTCGCACGGGATGCGGGTCCAGTGCTCGATGGCGTACTTGGCGACCATGCCGGCGTGGTACGCGGTGCCACAGGCGACGATGAAGACCTTGTCGACGTCACGCAGGTCCTGGTCGCTGAGGCGGACCTCGTCGAGCATGAGGTCACCCTGCTCGTTGAGCCGGCCCAGCAGCGTCTCGGCGACCGCGTGCGGCTGCTCGGCGATCTCCTTGAGCATGAAGTAGTCGTAGCCGCCCTTCTCGGCGGCGGAGGCGTCCCAGTCGATGTGGAACGTCTTGCCCTCGGCGGCGTTGCCGAAGAAGTCGGTGATGACGATCGCGTCGCCGGTGATCAGCACGACCTGGTCCTGGCCGAGCTCGACCGCCTCGCGGGTGTGCTCGATGAACGCCGACACGTCACTGGCGAGGTAGTTCTCACCCTCGCCGCGGCCGACGACGAGCGGGGAGTTGCGCCGCGCGCCGACGACCACGCCGGGGGCCTGCACGTCGACGGCGAGCAGCGTGAACGCGCCCTCCAGCCGCCGGCACACGGCCCGCATCGCGTCGGCGAGGCGCTCGCCCGGGGTGTCCCCGTTCGCGTCCTGCAGCGCCAGCGCCAGAAGGTGCGCCGCGCACTCGGTGTCGGTGTCGCTGGCGAACTCGACGCTGCCGGCCTCCAGCTCGGCGCGCAGCTTCGCGAAGTTCTCGATGATGCCGTTGTGGATGACCGCGACCCGGCCGTCGAACGAGCGATGCGGGTGCGCGTTGCGGTCGGTCGGGCCGCCGTGGGTGGCCCAGCGGGTGTGGCCGATGCCGGTGGTGCCAACACCGAGCCGGCGGCGGCCGGCTGCATCGTCGTCGTCGAGCCCGGGGACGCCTTCTTCGGCGAGGGCTTTCTCGAGGTTGGCGAGCTTGCCGGCGCGCTTGGCGGTGAGCAGCTCACCGCTGACGATGGCCACGCCGGCGGAGTCGTAGCCGCGATACTCCAGCCGCCGCAGCCCGTCCAGCACGATGTTCAGAGCCGGCCGGGCGCCGGCGTACCCCACGATTCCGCACATGCCCGTACCGTAGCAGAAATTCGCGCAGCGTCCGTGCTCAAAACTGTCGCATTCGCGCACGGGCAATGCGCATGCGTCAGGTGAGCGACGAGCGGATCTGTGCGCCGCCGTCGACCACCAACGTCTGCCCCGTCATCCAGCGTGACGCGGGACCGGCGAGGAAGGTGATGACATCGGCGATGTCGTCCGGCTCGCCGATGCGGCGCAGGGGCAGCTTGTCGTTGAGGTACTCCTCGTTGCTCTCCCACAGCCCGCGCGCCAGGTGCGTGCGCACGATCCCGGGCGCGACCGCGTTGACCCGCACCGCCGGGGCCAGCTCGGCGGCCAGCTGCCGGGTCAGGTGGATGACCGCGGCCTTGGTGGCGTTGTAGTAGCCGATCCCCGGCTCGGTGAGCACCCCGCCGACCGAGGCGACGTTGACGATCGCCCCGCCGTGCCGCGCCATCGACGCCTTCCACACCAGCTGGCTCCACAGCACCGGGCCGAACTGGTTGAGCCGGACGGTCTTCTCGGCGCGGACCGGGTCGATGTCCACGAGCGGCCCGAAGTACGGGTTGGTGCCGGCGTTGTTGACCAGGACGTCGATGCGGCCGAAGCGCCCCATGGCGGCCTCGACGACCGCGGCGGCCTGGTCGGGCTCGGCGGCGTGCGCGGCGTGGGTGAGCACGCCCGCGTCCGGGAACCGCGCGGTGATCTCGGCCGCGACCTCGTCCAGGGTTTCGATCTTGCGCGAGGTCAGCACGAGGTTGCAGCCTTCGGCGGCGAAGGCCACGGCACTCGCCTTGCCGATGCCGCGGGAGGCGCCGGTGACGAGGACGGTGCGGGCAGGAGTCATGCCCGCACGTTACTAGCTGGTAGGCGAGACCATCCGCACGATGTGAGCGATCCGCTCGGCCGCTTCCTTGGCGATCTCCTGCGTGCCGGCCTCGACCATCACGCGCACGAGCTGCTCGGTGCCCGAGGGGCGCAGCAGCACCCGGCCCGCCCCGCCGAGCTCGCCCTCGACCTGCTTGGCCGCGTCGAGCACCTGCGGCGAGCGGGCGGCCGCGGCCCGGTCGAGCACCGGCACGTTGATCATCACCTGGGGCAGCCGGTGCACGACCGCGGCGAGCTCCTTGAGGCTCTTGCCGGTGCGCTCCATGCGGCCCATGAGGTGCAGGGCGGTCAGCACGCCGTCGCCGGTGGTCGCGTAGGCCGGCATCACGATGTGCCCGCTCTGCTCGCCGCCGAGCGCGAGGCCCTTGGCGCGCAGCTCCTCCAGCACGTATCGGTCGCCGACCTTGGTCTCCAGCAGCCGGATGCCGGCCTCGGCCATCGCAAGCTTGAGGCCCAGGTTGCTCATCACGGTCGCGACCAGGGTGTCCTCGGTCAGCTGGCCGGCCTCGCGCATCGACAGCGCGAGGATCGCCATGATCTGGTCGCCGTCGACCTCGGTGCCGTCCGCGGCGACCGCGATGCACCGGTCGGCGTCACCGTCGTGCCCGATGCCCAGGTCCGCGCCGTGCTCGACGACGGCCCGGCGCAGGTGCTCGATGTGGTTGGAGCCGCAGTCCTCGTTGATGTTGAGGCCGTCGGGGTCCGCGTTGATCGCGATGACCGAGGCGCCCGCGCGGCGGTAGGCCTCGGGAGCGGCGGACGAGGCGGCGCCGTTGGCGCAGTCGACGACGACCTTGAGCTCGGCCAGCGGGCTGGGCAGCGAGGTCAGCAGGTGCTGGACGTAGCGGTCCTCGCCGTCGGCGTAGTCGGTGACCCGGCCGACCCCGGCGCCCGTGGGGCGGCGGTGGGTGCCGTCGTCCATGAGGCGCTCGATCTCGTCCTCGACCTCGTCGGGCAGCTTGTGCCCGCCCGCGGCGAAGAGCTTGATGCCGTTGTCGGGCATCGGGTTGTGCGAGGCCGAGAGCATCACGCCGATGTCGGCCTCCAGCACGCCGGTGAGATACGCCACCGCCGGCGTCGGCAGCACGCCCACCCGCACCACGTTGGCGCCGGCACTGGTGAGGCCGGCCACGACGGCCGCCTCCAGCATCTCGCCGCTGGCGCGCGGGTCCCGGCCGACGACCGCGACCGGCGCGTGGGAGTGGTCGTGTTCGAGCAGCGCCTGGGCGGCGGCGATCGCGACCGCCATCGCCAGCTCGGGAGTCAGGTCGGCGTTGGCCCGCCCACGTACCCCGTCGGTGCCGAACAGTCGCCCCATTTGCGCTACCTCCCAAGGTGAACCCATCGCGCATACCCACCGGGCTGTCAGTCTTCCCGGCGGACCGGCAGCGCGACACGAAACGGCCGGGCACCACACCTTCAGGGTGGCACCCGGCCGACAGGCTTCGTTAGCGCTTCGAGTACTGAGGAGCCTTGCGGGCCTTCTTCAGACCGTACTTCTTCCGCTCGGTCGCGCGCGCGTCCCGAGTCAGGAATCCGGCCTTCTTGAGCGCGGCGCGGTCGTCCGCGTCGTTCTCGACCAGGGCCCGGGCGATCGCCAGGCGCAGCGCACCGGCCTGGCCGGTGGTGCCGCCGCCACGGAGGTTGGCGAAGACGTCGAACGCCTCGGCCTTCTCGACGATCACGAGCGGCTCGCGCACCGACTGCTGGTGCACCTTGCTCGGGAAGTAGTTCTCCAGCTCACGGCCGTTGAGCAGGAACTTGCCGGTGCCGGGCACCAGGCGGACCCGGACGATGGCCTCCTTGCGGCGGCCGACGGTCTGGATCGGCTGGCCGGCACGGCGCGCGCGGGTCGGCGCCGCGCTGGTGGCCGTGGCCGTGGCCGTGGCGGCCGGGGTCTCGACGGTCGCGACAGCGGCCGGCGTCGGGGCGGCGATGGTCTCGTCGGTCACGCTCAGTCCTTCGTCCGCGCTCACTGCGCGATCTGCTTGATCTCGAACGGCTGGGGCTGCTGGGCCGCGTGCGGGTGCTCGGCGCCCGCGTAGACCTTCAGCTTGCGGATCTGGCGCGCGCCCAGGCGGTTGTGCGGGAGCATGCCCTTGACGGCCAGCTCGATCGCCCGCTCGGGGTGCTTGGTCAGCAGCTCCTCGTAACCGACCGCCTTGAGACCACCCGGGTAGCCCGAGTGGCGGTAGGCGACCTTGGTCTGCCGCTTGTTGCCGGTCAGCGCCACCTTGCCGGCGTTGATCACGATGACGAAGTCGCCGGTGTCCACGTGCGGGGCGAACGTCGGCTTGTGCTTGCCGCGCAGCAGCGTCGCAGCGTGCGTGGCCAGGCGGCCGAGCACCACGTCGGTGGCGTCGATGACGTGCCACACGCGCTCGATCTCACCCGGCTTCGGGCTGTACGTACCCACAGGTCTACCTTGTCTTCCACGTCGTCGGTCTGGGGTGCGCTCTCGATGGAGGCGTCGAACCGCGAGGTTCCGGCGCACGACCATCCAGCGTACCCGAACGATGGGAACGCCTTGTCATCGCACAACAGCAGACCACGATACTCGGCGCCCCCACCGACCACAAAATCGGGTCCGCCGATCACACCGCGGCGAGCTTGCGGGGCGAGTCGCGCAGGTAGACGAACCAGGTGACGAGGAAGCACAGGGCGTAGAAGGCGATGAAGGCGATGTATGCGCCGTCGCCGGTCTTGTACGAAAGGAACGACTGCCGGAACGCGAGGTTCACCAGCACGCCGCCGGCCGCGCCGATCGCCCCGGCCACGCCGATGAGCGCGGTCGCCAGCCGCCGCGCCTCGCGCTCGTCGTCGGGGAACTTCGCCTTGAAGATCGCCGGGATCATCTTGTACGTCGAGCCGTTGCCGATGCCGCTGAAGAGAAACAGCAGCACGAACCCGGCCACGAACAGCGGCAGGGAGTGCTGCCGGGAGGCGAGCAGGACCGTGACGGCCCCGAGCGCCATGGCCACGAAGTTCCAGAAGGTGATCCGGGCGCCGCCGAAGCGGTCGGCGAGCAGGCCGCCGACCGGGCGGACCAGCGAGCCGAGCAGCGGGCCGAGGAAGGTCAGGTAGGCGGCCTTGACCGGGGTGTCGAAGTCGGACTTGAACTGGACCTGCAGCACCTGCCCGAAGGCGAAGCCGAAGCCGATGAACGAGCCGAACGTCCCGATGTACAGCAGCGACATGATCCACGCGTGGCCGTCCTTGACGACGTCGCGCATGGCGCGCTTGTCATTGGAGGCGTGCGTCAGGTTGTCCATGTGGATCGCGGCCAGCAGCGCGGCGATCACGATCAGCGGCAGGTAGATCAGCACGATCAGGCGCGGGTGCGCGGCGCCGGCGGTGGCGAGCACGAGCAGGCCGACGAGCTGGACCGCGGCGACGCCGATGTTGCCGCCGCCCGCGTTGACGCCCAGGGCCCAGCCCTTGAGCCGCTGCGGGTAGAAGGCGTTGATGTTGGCCATCGAGGAGGCGAAGTTGCCGCCGCCGACGCCGGCGACCGAAGCGGCGATGAGCAGCGTCAGGAACGAGACGCCCGGCTCGAGGATGATCCCGGCGAAGATCGTCGGGACGAGCAGGAGCAGCGCGCTGAAGATCGTCCAGTTGCGGCCGCCGAACGTGGCCACGGCGAAGGTGTACGGCAGCCGCAGCACCGCCCCGACCAGCGTCGGCGCGCTCGTGAGCAGGAACTTCTGCGCGGGGTCGAGCCCGTACTTCGGGCCCAGGAAGAGCACGAACACCGACCACAGGCTCCAGATCGAGAAGCCGATGTGCTCGGAGAGGATGGAGACCACGAGGTTGCGCCGGGCGACCTTGGCCCCCGTCGCCGCCCAGAACTGCGGGTCCTCGGGGCGCCAGTCGTCGATCCACCGGCCGCGGCGCGGCTCGGGCTGAGACTGCGGCTTGTCCACGGCAAGAGTCATGACCGTGGATGCTATGGACGCCCCGTTTCACGTCGGCGCATCGAACTTGTCAGCGCCGAAACGTTTCCCTCCCGGCGGCGGATCCCCGCTTGTGAGATCCGCCGCCGGCGAGGAAGGGCCTGATCAGGCCTTCTTGAAGGTCCACGTGCCGGTGCCGTCGGCGCCCTGGGGCGGGGAGAGCTTCAGGGTGCCGCTGCCGCACTCGTACTGACTCTTCTTGAGAATCGGCTGCGGGTCGACGGCGCCGCCGGTGTTGGCGGTGCCCGTCCCGGCGAACTCGGCGATCGAGACCTTGTCGGCGATCCGCTGCGCGACGGGCGCGGTCAGGTCGAGGGTGACGGTGAGGGTGCCGAAGTCGACCGAGCCGGTCGGCTCCAGCGTGCCGGTGGTCCCGGACGGGCTCTTGATCGCGCTGTTGACCTTGCCGCCGTAGCTGAAGCTGCCCTTCACGTCGCTGCCGGAGACCGCGAAGGTGAAGGTCACCGGCTGCATGGGGCCGAAGTCGACCTGCGTCTTGCCGCCGGAGTCGATCGTCAGCAGGGTGCCGCCGCCGCCCGTGAAGGTGCCGCTGACGGACCCGCTGAGCTTGCCGGTGATGTTGTCGGCCTTCCAGGTGCCGACCAGGCACGACGCCACGCTGCCCGGGCCGCCGCCCGTGGTGGCGCCGGTGTCGCCCGAGGCGCCCGCGGACGCCGCGCCCGAAGCGCCGGCCGACGTGGCGCCGGACGCTCCGCCGGAGGCACCGGCCCCGGGTTTGGCCTTGTCACCGCTGCATCCGGTGAGCCCGATGCTGAGCGCCGCGACGGCCGCGAGAGCGGCCTTGCCGGTCGTGCGCATCTGCTTCCTCCTCGCTGCTCCATAGGGGTCGATGGTTCTTTACCCCGCCGCGAACCGTCGCCACCCTACAGTGTGAAGATCTGGCACAACCGGCGCCCAGCATCCGGGACTTCATCGACCGCGATCGACTCCTATTCGACCACGGAACGGTAACGGCCTGCTCAAGATGCGTGTGAGGTGCTCTTAGCAGGCGCGAAACATTCGGGACTTTGCCGCGAAACCGCCCACCGGCAGCCTTTTGGCCATGTCCGAAGCGGTCGCCGCGTGCTGCCCGGCCCCCGTACGACGCTGTCGCGGGGCCGCAACAACGCCGAAACGGCGCCGTCATGCCTGCGTCACCCGGGGGCACGCGTGAATGAATCATATTCTTCGATGAATATCGTCGTCGTCGGCAACGGCATGGTGGGCCACCGATTCGTCGAGGCGCTGCGCTCCCGCGACACCGAGGGCCGGTTACGGATCACCGTCCTGGCCGAGGAGGGGCGCTCCGCCTACGACCGGGTACGGCTGTCGGCGTACTTCGACGGGGTGTCGGCGCAGGAGCTGACATACGCGGTCCCGGACGGGGTCGACCTGCGTCTCGGCGAGCCGGTGCTGGCGATCGAGCGGGGCGCCCGCAAGGTGCGCACCGCCGCCGGGGAGTACCCCTACGACGCCCTGGTCCTGGCCACGGGCTCGTCCGCCTTCGTGCCGCCGATCAGCGGGGTGGAGCAGGACGGCGTGTTCGTGTACCGCACCCTCGACGACCTGGAGGCGATCCGCGCCCACGCGCGGGACCGCGAGGTGGGGGCGGTCATCGGCGGCGGGCTGCTCGGCCTGGAGGCGGCCAACGCGCTGCGCCTGCTGGGCCTGCGCACCCACGTGATCGAGTTCGCGCCGCGCCTGATGCCCGTGCAGGTCGACGCGGCCGGCGGCGCGGTGCTGCGCCGCTACGTCGAGGACCTCGGCGTGCGGGTCCACCTCGGCGCCGGCACGACCGCGATCCGCCCGACCTCCCCGAGCGGGCGCCTGAGCCTGACGCTCTCCGACGGCGCCCACGTGCCGGCCGACATCGTGGTGGTCGCCGCCGGCATCCGCCCCCGCGACGAGCTGGCCCGCGGCGCCGGCCTGGCCACCGGGGCACGCGGCGGCGTGGTCGTCGACGCCGGCTGCCGCACCGAGGACCCGGCGATCTACGCGATCGGCGAGTGCGCGGAGATCGACGGGCGCTGCTACGGGCTGGTGGCGCCCGGCTACGCGATGGCCGAGGTGGTCGCCGACCGGCTGCTGGGCGGGGCCGCGCAGTTCCCGGGCGCGGACACGTCGACCAAGCTCAAGCTGCTCGGCGTGGACGTCGCCAGCTTCGGCGACGCGCTGCGCGACGATCTGCTCGACATCGTGTACCTCGACCCGGCGAACGGGCGCTACGCGAAGCTGGTGCTCTCCGACGACGCCCAGACGCTGCTCGGCGGCATCCTGGTCGGGGACGCGAGCGCGTATCCCACGCTGCGCGCCAGCGTGGGCGCAGCGCTGCCCGGCCACCCGCTCGCCCTGCTGGCCGGGGACGCGCCCGGCGACGTGGCGCTGCCGGCCGACGCGCAGGTCTGCAGCTGCAACGCGGTCACCCAGGGCCAGGTGGTGGCCGCGATCACCGACGGGTGCACCGACGTCGCCGCGATCAAGGAGTGCACGCGGGCCGGCACGAGCTGCGGGTCCTGTGTGCCGCTGCTCAAGCAGATCCTCAAGCAACAGGGCGTGGCCGCCTCGAAGGCGCTGTGTGAGCACTTCGAGTACAGCCGCGCCGAGCTCTTCGACATCGTGCGCATCCGCGGCGTGCGGACCTTCTCCCAGCTCATCGCCGAGCACGGGCGCGGGCGCGGCTGCGACGTGTGCAAGCCGACGGTCGCCTCGATCCTCGCCTCGCTGCACAACGACTACGTCCTCGACGGCGAGCAGGCCTCGCTGCAGGACACCAACGACCACTTCCTCGCCAACATCCAGCGCAACGGCACGTACTCGGTGGTCCCGCGCATCCCCGGCGGCGAGATCACGCCGGAGAAGCTGATCGTGATCGGCGAGGTGGCCCGGGACTTCGAGCTGTACACGAAGATCACCGGCGGACAGCGCATCGACCTGCTCGGCGCCCGGGTCGAGCAGCTGCCCGCGATCTGGGGCCGGCTGGTCGCGGCCGGGTTCGAGTCCGGGCACGCCTACAGCAAGGCGCTACGCACCGTGAAGTCGTGCGTCGGGTCGACCTGGTGCCGATACGGCGTGCAGGACTCCGTCGGCCTGGCGATCGAGCTCGAGCTGCGGTACCGCGGCCTGCGCGCCCCGCACAAGCTCAAGTCCGCGGTCTCCGGCTGCGCCCGCGAGTGCGCCGAGGCCCGCGGCAAGGACTTCGGCATCATCGCCACCGATCACGGCTGGAACCTCTACGTCGGCGGCAACGGCGGCTTCCGCCCCCGCCACGCCGACCTGCTCGCCGCGGACCTTCGCACCGAGGAGCTGATCCGCGTCGTCGACCGGTTCCTGATGTTCTACATCCGCACCGCCGACCGGCTCCAGCGCACCGCGGCCTGGGTCGAGGGCCTGGACGGCGGCCTGGACTACCTGCGCGCGGTGATCGTCGAGGACTCCCTCGGCATCGCCGCGGAGCTCGACGCCATGATGGCCCACCACGTCACGTCGTACATCGACGAGTGGCGAGCCACGGTGGAGGACCCGGAGCGGCTGGCGCGGTTCGTCTCGTTCGTCAACGCCCCCGGCACCCCCGACCCGACGATCTCCTTCGTATCCGAACGCGGACAGCCCGTCCCCGTCGTCCTGGGAGCGCGCCCATGAAGTGGACCGTCGTCTGCCCGTATCTCCGGCTGGAGCCGGACCGGGGCGTGGCCGCCCTCGTCGACGGCGAGCAGGTGGCCCTCTTCCGGGTCTACGACGGTGGCCTGCACGCCATCGGCAACGTCGACCCGATCAGCGGCGCGGCCGTGCTCTCCCGCGGGATCGTGGGCAGCCGCGGCGACCGCCCGGTGGTCGCCTCCCCGATGCACAAGCAGGCCTTCGACCTGACCACCGGCGAGTGCCTGGACGAGCCGGGGCTGCGCGTCGCGGTGTACGCCGTGCGCGTCACCGACGGCATGGTCGAGATCGCGACCAGTCTCAGCGACATGGCGGAGGGGCTGGCATGAGTGCGAGCAGCACCCTGGAGGCGCGCCCGTCCTCGGGTGAGGACCTGCCGCTGGCCGGCTTCACCGTGGCCGTGACCGCCGACCGGCGCCGCGACGAGCTCAGCGCCCTGCTGGAGCGCCGCGGCGCCCGGGTCGTGCTCGCGCCGGCCCTGCGCATCGTGCCGGTCGCCGACGACACCGAGCTCAAGGCGGCCACCGTCTCCTGCGTCGACGTGGCCCCGGACATCGTCATCGCGACCACCGGCATCGGCCTGCGCGGCTGGCTGGAGGCGGCCGAGGGCTGGGGGCTGGGCGAGGCGCTGCGGGCGCGGCTCGGCGAGGCGTACCTGATCGCCCGGGGCCCGAAGGCCAAGGGCGCCGTCCGCGCCGCCGGCATGATGGAGGCGTGGTCCCCGGAGACCGAGAGCTGCGACGAGGTCCTGGACTACCTGATCGGCGGCGGCTTCCCGGGCGGCCTGGCCGGGCGGCGCATCGCCCTGCAGCTGCACGGCGAGCCGCACCCGGAGTTCACCTCGGCCCTGCGCGACGCCGGGGCGATCGTGGTGGAGATTCCGGTGTACCGCTGGGCGCCACCGGTCGACCCGGCCCCGCTGCGCCGCCTGGTCGACCTGATCTGCTCGCGCCTGGTCGACTCGGTCACGTTCACCTCCGCGCCCGCGGTCAGCTCGCTGCTGCGCGTGGCCGGCCCCGAGGCCCCCGACGTCCTGGAGGCCCTGCGGACCGACGTCCTGGCCGCCTGTGTGGGCCCGGTGACCGCGGCCCCGCTGCAGCGCCTCGGCGTCCCCGTCGCGGCCCCCGCGCGGGCCCGCCTCGGCGCCCTGGTCCGCATCCTGGTCGACGAGCTGCCGAAGCGCTCGCCCACCCTGCACGTCGCCGGCGCCGCGGTCACTCTGCGCGGGCACGCCGCGATCATCGACGGCACCCTGAAGCCCTTGGCCCCGGGTCCCATGGCGGTCCTGCGTGCCCTGGCCGCGTCGCCGGGCCGCGTCCTGTCACGCGCGGCCCTGCTGCGGGAGCTGCCGCGGGGCGCGGACGAGCACGCGGTGGAGATGGCGGTGGCGCGGCTGCGGGCGGCCCTGGGCGGCTCGGCCTTCGTCCAGACCGTGGTGAAGCGCGGGTATCGCCTCAGGGTGGACTGACTACTGCAGGTAGTGCTCGACCTCCTCGACGGAGTGTGCCTCGACCTCGTCGGGCGAGACGCCCTGCAGCTTGGCGGCCCGGCGGCGGCGCAGCAGGTCCCAGAGCTGGTCGAGCTCCTGCTCGAGCCCGCGCAGCCGGTCGTGCTCCTCCTGCTCGGTGATCTTCCCGGCCTGCAGCTGCGTGCGCAGCGTGTGCTCCTCGTCGACCAGCGTGGAGATCTGGTGCAGCAGCGTCTTCTCGTCCATGGCTTGCATCATCCACCACGCGCGACGCCTTCAGCCGGTCACCTGCGCCACACCACCCCGCGCGCCCGTCAGCCGCGGCCCTCCCACACCGGCTCGGGGACCTCGACGACCTCGCCGTCGGCGCGGAACAGCACGTACCGGTCGAAGGAGCGGCTGAACCACCGGTCGTGCGTGACCGCGACCACCGTGCCGTCGAAGCCGCGCAGGCCCTCCTCCAGCGCCTCGGCGCTGGCCAGGTCGAGGTTGTCGGTCGGCTCGTCGAGCAGCAGCAGCGTCGCGCCGGACAGCTCCAGCAGCAGCACCAGGAACCGGGCCTGCTGGCCGCCGGAGAGGGTGCCGAAGCGCTGGTCGGCCTGGGCCGCCAGCTCGTAGCGCCCCAGCGCCTGCATCGCCTGCGGCCTCGGCAGCCCCTCGCGCCAGTCGTCGCCGCGCCAGAGGATCTCGGCGAGGGTCTTGTCCATCAGCTCCGGGCGGTCGTGCGTCTGCGAGAAGTGGCCGGGGCGCACGCGCGCGCCGAGGCGGACCCGCCCGTCGTGCGCGACCGGGGCCAGCTCAGCGTTTATCTGGGGCCCGTCGGGGTCGGTGCCGCCCCGCGCCAGCAGCCGCAGGAAGTGCGACTTGCCGGTGCCGTTGCCGCCGAGGACGGCCACGCGGTCGCCGTACCAGATCTCCAGGTCGAACGGGTAGGTCAGGCCGTCGAGTTCGAGCTGCTCGCACATGACGGCGCGCTTGGCGGTGCGCCCGCCGCCCAGCCGCATGCGGATGTCCTGCTCCTTCGGGGGCGCCGGCGGCGGGCCGGCCTCCTCGAACTTGCGCAGCCGGGTCTGGGCGGCCTGCAGGCGGGAGGCGAGGCCGTCGTTGTAGGCGGCCTTCGTGCGGTACATCAGCACGAGCGCCTTGAGCTTCTCGTGCTCCTCGTCCCAGCGCCGCCGCAGTTCGTCCAGCCGCTCGTGGCGGGCGCTGCGGGCCTCGTGCCAGGACGCGAACCCGCCAGGGTGCACCCACGCCGAGCCGCCCTCGACGGCGACGACCCGGTCGGCGGAGCGGGCCAGCAACTCGCGGTCGTGGGAGACGTACAGCACGCTCTTCGGCGACTCGCGCAGGCGCTCCTCGAGCCAGCGCTTGCCCGGCACGTCGAGGAAGTTGTCGGGCTCGTCCAGCAGCAGCACCTCGTCCTCGCCGCGTAGCAGCAGCTCCAGGGCGAAGCGCTTCTGCTGACCACCCGAGAGCGTGCGGACCGGCCGGTCACGCGTGGACTCCCACGGCAGCCCGAGCACGGCGACGCTGACGGTGTCGAAGAGGACCTCCGCGTCGTACCCGCCCGCCTCGCCCCAGGCCGCGAGCGCGTTGGCGTACTTGAGCTGCGCCTTCTCGGCTGCCGGGCCGGTCGCCTCGTGCATGGCGCGCTCGGCCGCGGCCAGGCGCCGCCCGACCTCGCCCAGGCGCGGCGGGGCGAGCTCCAGCGCCAGGTCGTACAGCGTGCGATCGTCGCCGATCATGCCGATGAACTGGCGCATCACGCCCAGCCCGCCGGAGCGCGCGACCGCACCCTCGCGCACCGGCAGGTCGCCGGCGACCATCTTCAGCAGCGTCGTCTTGCCGGCCCCGTTGGGTCCGACGAGCGCGACCTTGGCGCCCTCACCGACCCGGAACGACACTTCGGAGAAGAGCTCACGACCGTCCGGCAGCGTGTGCCCGACCCCGGCGACGTCCACATAACCCACGCTGAAGAGCTTCGGCCGCGGCGGTACCTCACGAAAGCGGTTTTCCGACCCGCAGCACCCGGAAGCCCTTGTGGGTGGCGTGGCGCTCGGCCGTGAAGCCCTGCTCGACGAGCCACCGCTGCAGCGAGTCACCGCCGAGGTTCTTGGCCACGACCAGCCACGCGACGCCGTCCGGGGCCAGCCGGGGCAGCCAGCGCAGCAGCAGCGCGTGCAGCTCCGGCTTGCCGATGCGGATCGGCGGGTTCGACCAGATCTGCGCGAACCTGACAGACTCCGGCACCTCGTCGGGCAGCGCCGCGACGATTCTTCGCCCCGCCGCGTTCTCCCGCACCAGATCGAGCGCGCGCTGATTCACGTCGATCGCGTAAACGGTCGTTCTCGGCGCGGCGGTGGCCAGCACGACGCTGATCGGGCCGTATCCGCACCCCAGGTCCAGCAGCGCGCCCTCGGTCTCGGGGCCGGGCAGCGGGGCCTCGTCGAGCAGCACCGCGGTGCCCCGGTCCAGCCCGCTCCACGAGAACACCCCGGACGCCGATGCGAGGCGAAACTCCTGGTCAAGGGCCTCGAACACGACCTCGTGGCGCTCGATTCCCACCGCCGGGTCGGCCGAGAAGTAGTGCTCGCCTGACAAGATGCCCCTCCAACGCGACGCTTCGCAACGCATTGTCCACGCGCAGGTGACGGCCGGTTTCGGCGGCCACCCGTTCGGATTGTGCGAAACATTGCCGACAAGCCGACGTGCGGCGACGTCGGCTACCCTGTGCGACATGACTTCTCGGGACGAGCAGCGCCGAAAGCGGCGATCCGACTCGTTCCGCCGGGACGAGGCGGACGAAGCCGACAACTGGCTCGCGGGCCTGCGCGGCAGCAGCCGGAGCGAGCCCGACCCATTCGCGGCACCCCCTTCCGGCCCACCGCCCGCCCCGTTCGAGGGCTCCAGTGCGTACGACGGTTTGCGATCCCTCGATCGCCCCGAGCAGCCCGGCCGCCCGGATCGCCCCGACCGCGCGGATCGCGTTGGCCGGGCGGATCGCCTTGGCCGGCCCGAACAGCCCGGCCGCCTGGAGCGCTCCGGCACCGGCGAGCGCGCCGCCTCCTTCGACCGGCCCGATCGGCTCGAGCGCTCCGGCACCGGCGAACGCGCCGTCTCGTTCGACCGCACGACGGCGATCCAGCGGCCCGGGTCCGGTGGCCAGCCCCGCGGCCGGCGCGCCCGGGAGGACTCGCCCAGCGGCGTCTTCGGCCCCGGCGCGCTGCCACCCGCCCCGCCGCCGGCTCGCCCCGCGAACGTCGACGGCTGGTCCGCCCCCGAGGCGACCACCCCCATCACCACCGGCCGGCGCCGGGCCGCCGAGGACGACTCCCCCAGCGGTGTGTACGGACGCCCAGGCCAGCTCCCCTCCGACGCCTCCGGTGAGTCGCAGGGTCGCCGCCGCGCGCGGGACGAGGCCTCGGAGTCCTACGATCACGGCCCGCAACTGACCCCGATCATCAAGCCGCTCACGGACCTGGCCCCGCCCGCCCCGACGGACGATCCGCCGCCGCTGGTCCCGATCTTCCCGAACATGCGCCCCGACTCGTCCCCGGTCAGCGGCGCCGGCCGCCGAGCGCGCCGCGCACCCGAGGACGAGACCCCGGCCGCCTTCTCCGCCGGAGGCCGCCGCCGCCGCGACGACGACGCCCCAGACACGGGCGACCCGGGTCCCCGCACCGGCGACCTCGCTTCACGCACTGGCAACCTCGGCCCCCGCACGGGCGACTTCGGTTCCCGCACCGGTGACCTCGACTCCCGCACCGGGGGCCTCGACTCCCGCCCGGGGGACCTCGCTGCACGTGCCGTCGACGTCGGCCCTCGCACCGGCGATCTCGGCTCGCGCACGGGGGAGCAGGGCGGCCGGCGGCGGGCGGCGGAGGACGAGCCAGTTGTGCGCACGGGCAACGGCTTCGACCCGCCCACGTCCGGCACCCGGCGCGACGACACGGGCGGCCGCGGCGCGCTCTACGCTGGCGAGACCACCATGTTCCGGCCCGGCGACGACACGGGCGGCCACCGCGAACGCGCCGGCACCAACGGCACCGCCCGCGCCTACGGCGCGCCGGCCCCCGACGGCGTCGACGGCCCTCGCGGCGGGGCGCCTTACGCGGGCGAGACCACCATGTTCCGCCATGGCGAGGACGTCGGCGTGCGCCGCCAGCGGGCCCCGTTCGACGACGCACCCCGGCGCGGCCTCGACGACCCACGAGCCTTCGAGAACGGTCGCCAGGACGCCGACAACCCGCACGGCACCAACGGCAGACGCAGCTTCGACGACGACCCCCGCGCCATGACCGGCGGTCTCCGGGGCACCGACGAGCCCCGCGGCACCGGGCGCGGCCTCGACGACGACCCCCGGGGCTTCGAGCGCGGTCGCCAGGGACCCGAGGACCCGCGTGGCGCCAACGGCAGACGCGGCCTCGACGATCCCCGCGCCTTCGAGGGCGGTCGCCGGGGCGTCGACGAGCCCCGCGGCGTCAACGGCAGGCGCGGCTTCGATGACGTGCGCGGGCTCGAGGACACCGGGCGGCGTGGCCGGGGCGGGTTCGAGGCCGCGGCGCCGCCCGACACCGCTCGGCGCGACGACAGCGGCGTGGGCCGCCGGGACCAGGCCATGCGCCGCCGGTCCGCCGGCGACGAGCCACCGCAGCAGCGCCGGGCGCTCGACGACGCCATGCCCGGCTACGACCCGTACGACGAGCCGTCGGAGGTCCGGCGGCGCGGTCGCGGGGACTACTCGGACGAGTACACCTCGGGCGGCAGCCGCCGGGCGCTGCGCGAGGCCCCCGGGCGCCCGGACCGGCCGGAGCGGCCCCACGACCTCGACTCGGATCGGCTGGACCGGCCCAAGCGGCCCCGCACCGTGGCCGGACCGGTGCAGCCGGGGCCGCGGCCGCACCGCTGGGTCGCGATGCTCAGCGTGGTCGCCGTGCTCGTGGTGCTGGGCGCCTGCGCCATGGGCACCTGGTTCATCGTCAACGACGAGAAGAACGGGCCGGACTCGGCGAAGTCCAGCACGACGTCGGGGCCGAAGAAGCGCGACATCAGCAGCCGCGACGTGGACCCGAAGGCGCTCACCGAGGCCGAGGTGTTCCCGACCAACAACATCGTGGCCGTGCCCCAGGAGCCGCCCTACGTGATCCTGGCGACGAAGGCGTCCAACGACTGCAAGGTCGCCGCGACCGAGGAGCTGGCGACGCTGCTGGCCGGCGCGGGCTGCTCGGAGGTCGTGCGGGCGACGATGAAGTCGCCGAACGAGGAGTACCTCATCACGGCCGGCATCTTCAACGTCACCAGCGAGAAGGTGGCCGCCCAGACCTTCGACGGCATCAAGCCGATCGTGGATGGCCAGAAGGGCCGCTTCGCGGGCATGAGCGTGGGCGCCGGCACCGGCACGGACGCCCTGGTGCGGGCCCCGACGCAGCTGGGCTGGAACTACAAGGGCCACTTCATCACGTACTGCGTGATCGCCCGCGTCGACGGCAACAACTTCGCCCAGGGTGACCCGTACCCGAACCAGATCACGTACGACATCGTCGAGACCTACCTGGACAACGGGATCATCGAGAACCGCGCCATCGTCCAGCCGGAGGCCACCCCGGCGGCGTCCCTACCGCCGTCCGCGCCGCCGGGCTGACGCCGGGCTGACCGGGCTCACAGATCGCGACGGCGGCGGGTCTGCTCCGCGCGGGCGCGCAGGGACGCCGGGTCCGCCGGGTAGACGACCTCGACCAGGGTCAGGCCGTGGGCCGGGGCGACCATCACCTCGTCGGCCCGGGCCGTTCTGCTCAGCAGTGTCGCCGGCCAGTGCGGGGCCCGGCGGCCGTCTCCCGCCACCAGTTGGGCGCCGACCAGGCTTCTCACCATCGACCAGCAGAAGGCGTCCGCCGCCACCGTGGCCACCAGCGTGCCGTCGGGGTCGCGGCGCCAGTCCATCCGGGACACGGCGCGGATCGTGCTCGCGTGCTCCTTGCGGCGGCAGAACGCGGCGAAGTCGTGCTCGCCGACCAGGTCGGCCGCGGCCGCGTTCAGGCGATCCAGGTCCAGGGGGCGGCGCCAGGCCAGGGTGTCGCGGCGGCGCAGAGGGGCGGCGCCGGACTCGGCGTCGGTGACACGGTACTCGTAGCGGCGCGACAGGGCCGAGAACCGGGCGTCGAACTCTGGCGGGGCCTCGGTCGCGCTCAGCACGCGCACGTCGGGCGGGAGGAGGCCGGCGAGCTTGCGCACGAGAGCCGGCGCCAGGGCGGCCCAGCGCTCCTCGGGCACGTCGACGTGGCAGACCTGGCCCGTGGCGTGCACGCCGGCGTCGGTGCGCCCGGCCACCGTCAGCCCCTCGACCGTGCCGCAGAGGCGCGACAGGACGGCCAGGATCTCCCCCGCGACCGTACGGCGGCCGGGCTGCACGGCCCACCCTGAGAAGTCCGTGCCGTCGTAGGAGACGTCGAGGCGGATGCGCACGCTCATGCGGTACAACTCCCAAAGGAAGAGCCCGGCACCCGCGAGGGGTGCCGGGCCGACGGACCTCGACCGGTGATCAGGCCTTGGTCTCTTCGTCCTTCGCCTCCGAGGCCTCCGCCTCGGGCTTGGCGTCCGCCTTGGCGGCGGGCGCGGCCGGCGTCTCGTCCGCCTCGTCGCCGGCGAGGACCGCGATCGAGTCGGCCTGGGCGGCCTGCCGGGCGGCCTTGCGCGGCGCCTTCGGGGCGGCCACCTCGAGCTCCTCGACCAGCTCGATGATCGCCATCGGGGCGGCGTCGCCCTTGCGCGGGCCCGTCTTCACGATCCGGGTGTAGCCACCCTGACGGTTGCTGAACCGCGGCGCGATCTGGTCGAACAGCGCGAACACCACGTCCTTGTCCCGCACCACGGAGAGCGCTTGACGGCGCGCGTGCAGGTCGCCGCGCTTGGCCTTGGTGATGAGCCGCTCGGCGAGCGGGCGCAGCCGCTTGGCCTTCGTCTCGGTCGTCTGGATGCGACCGTGCTTGAACAGCGACGTGGCGAGATTCGCCAGCATCAGCCGCTCATGCGCGGGGCTGCCGCCGAGGCGGGGACCTCTGGTGGGCGTGGGCATTGTTGGGACTCCTCTAATACAGCGGCTGGTGTTACAGCTGCTCGGTCTCGCGGTAGTCGTCAGCGTCGTAGTCCACCTCGGCGAAGGAGTCCACGACGTGGGCCGGGTCGAACGTCGGGGCGGAGTCCTTCAGACCCAGACCCATCCCGGCGAGCTTCATCTTGACCTCGTCGATCGACTTCTGACCGAAATTCCTTATATCGAGGAGGTCGGCCTCCGTGCGGCTGATCAGCTCGCCGACGGAGTTGATGCCCTCACGCTTGAGGCAGTTGTACGAGCGGACGGTGAGGTCCAGCTCCTCGATCGGCAGCGCCAGGTCGGCCGCGAGCTGCGCGTCCTGCGGCGACGGGCCGATGTCGATGCCCTCGGCGCTCTCGTCCAGCTCGCGGGCGAGGCCGAACAGCTCCACCAGCGTCGAGCCGGCCGAGGCCAGCGCGGTGCGCGGGGTCAGCGACGCCTTGGTCTCGACGTCGATGATCAGGCGGTCGAAGTCGGTGCGCTGCTCGACGCGGGTCGCCTCGACGCGGTACGTCACCTTGAGCACCGGCGAGTAGATCGAGTCGACCGGGATGCGCCCGATCTCCTGACCCTGCTGCTTGTTCTGGTTGGCCGTCACGTAGCCGCGGCCGCGCTCGACCGTCAGCTCCATGTCGAGCCGGCCCTTGCCGTTGAGGGTCGCCAGCTTGAGGTCGGGGTTGTGCACGGAGACGCCGGCCGGGGGCTGGATGTCGCCCGCCGTGACGTCGCCGGGGCCCTGCTTACGCAGGTACATCGAGACCGGCTCGTCGAGCTCGGAGCTGACGCACAGCTCCTTGATGTTCATGACGAGCTCGACCACGTCCTCCTTGACGCCGGGGATCGTGGTGAACTCGTGCAGCACGCCGTCGATCTTGATGCTCGTCACCGCCGCGCCCGGGATCGAGCTGAGCAGGGTGCGCCGCAGCGAGTTGCCGAGGGTGTACCCGAAGCCCGGCTCGAGGGGCTCGATGGTGAACTTGGACCGGACCTCGCTGATGGTCTCTTCCGCGAGTGTGGGCCGCTGTGAGATGAGCACTTTCTGTTCCTCCAGTTCGTTGCGCGCCCGCTATTTGACGCGCTCCGGATCGGCGGGGCCGGTCTGGCTCGATGGCGCTTTGCGAGGATCGACCCAGACCGGGCGCGCCCAGTCTGGCTCGATGACGCTTCGCAAGGATCGACCCAGACCAGGCGCCGACGATGTTGCTACTTGCTGTAGAGCTCGACGATGAGCTGCTCCTGGACCTGGGTGTCGATGACCTGCCGCTGCGGCAGGCTGTGCACCAGGACCTTGAACTCGCTCGGGATGAACTCCAGCCACGCGGGGACGGTCTTGCTGCCCGCGAGGCCCTGCGCGATCTGGAAGGGGGTCAGCTCCCGCGACTTCTCGCGCACCTGCACGATGTCGTGCTCGCGCAGACGGTACGACGGGATGTCGACCTTCCGGCCGTTGACCACGATGTGGCCGTGCTTGACGAGCTGGCGGGCCATGTCGCGGGACGAGGCCAGGCCGGCGCGGTACACGACGTTGTCCAGCCGCGACTCGAGGATCTTCAGCAGCTCCTCACCGGTCTTGCCCGGCTTGGCCACGGCTTCCTCGTAGTAGCCGGCGAACTGCCGCTCCAGCACGCCGTAGATGCGGCGGGCCTTCTGCTTTTCGCGCAGCTGCAGGAGGTACTCGGTCTCCTTCGGCCGGCCGCGGCCGTGCTGGCCGGGCGGGAAGGGACGCGACTCGAACGGGCACTTCGGCCCGTCGCACTTGCTGCCCTTGAGGAACAGCTTCATCTTCTCGCGCCGGCAACGGCGGCAGTCGGCACCTGTGTAGCGAGCCATGTTCTCTTCGTCTCTTCCCTTAGACCCGGCGGCGCTTCGGCGGACGGCAGCCGTTGTGCGGCTGCGGCGTGACGTCAGAGATCTGCCCGACCTCCAGGCCGACGGCCTGCAGCGAGCGGATCGCGGTCTCCCGGCCGGAGCCCGGGCCCTTCACGAAGACGTCGACCTTGCGCATGCCGTGCTCCATCGCGCGGCGCGCGGCGGCCTCGGCGGCCAGCTGCGCGGCGAACGGGGTCGACTTGCGCGAGCCCTTGAAGCCCACCTGGCCGGCGGACGCCCAGGAGATGACGGCACCGGTCGGGTCGGTGATCGACACGATGGTGTTGTTGAACGTGCTCTTGATGTGCGCCTGCCCGTGGGCGACGTTCTTGCGTTCCTTGCGCCGGACCTTCTTGACAGCGGTCGCGCCGGCGCGAGCCTTCGGCGGCATTCTCTATGCGCTCCTAGATACGTTTCTGATCTCGAACCGGCGGTTACTTCTTGCCCGGCTTCTTCTTGCCGGCGACCGTGCGCTTCGGCCCCTTGCGGGTGCGCGCGTTGGTCCGGGTGCGCTGACCGCGCACGGGCAGGCCCTTGCGGTGCCGGATGCCCTCGTAGCAGCCGATCTCGACCTTGCGGCGGATGTCCGCGGCGACCTCGCGGCGCAGGTCACCTTCAACCTTGTAGTTGGCCTCGATGTGGTCGCGCAGCTGCACGACCTCTTCATCGGTCAGGTCCCGGGCCCGCTTGTTCGGGTCGATGCCCGTGGCGGCCAGGGTCTCCACGGCGCGGGTACGCCCGATGCCGTAGATGTAGGTGAGTGCGATCTCGGTGCGCTTGTCGCGCGGGAGATCGACACCGACGAGACGTGCCATAGGTGGGCGTGCTCCTCATGTGTGCGGAGGTCTGTGCCCGCTCCGCTCCCGTCTGCCCACAGACGGGCCCCGGCCTCCGACCGGGGGTGCAGCCCACGCGCGCCGCCGTGACCGGCGGGTCGCCCGTGGCTGGAACGGGCTGAATACGAAAGGTGGATCCGGCAGAGCCCGGGACTCAGCCCTGGCGCTGCTTGTGGCGCGGGTCAGTGCTACAGATGACCATGACCCGGCCATGCCGCCGGATCACCCGGCAGTTGTTGCAGATCCGCTTGACGCTCGGCTTGACCTTCACGGTGTGCCTAACTCTCGCTGTGCGCGCACGCTCGGGGTGAGCGGGCACGACAGAACCCGACCGTTACCTGGGTACCGACACCGATTACTTGTAGCGGTAGACGATGCGCCCGCGAGTGAGGTCGTAGGGCGAGAGCTCCACGACGACACGGTCCTCGGGCAGGATGCGGATGTAGTGCTGCCGCATCTTTCCGCTGATGTGCGCCAAGACCTTGTGGCCATTGGCCAGCTCCACCCGGAACATCGCGTTGGGAAGTGGCTCGATCACTCGGCCCTCGATCTCGATGGCCCCGTCTTTCTTCGGCATGTCCTCCGCTACCTGACATCGGGTCTGGTGGTCGACGCTCGCATCCTTTTTCTCAGGGGCATCCAACCCCTGAGCCAGCCGCGGCTCCGGACACACCACTAGAAGCGCGTGGAGGCATGCCGGAGTGGACGCTTTGCGCCAATGCGCAAGTCTACGCGCGGGACCGCAACGTACCAAATCCGGGGTGCCTAGCTGTCGCGGTAGCGCCGTTGACGATTGTCGTCGGGGCTGTTACCCAGCACCTTCACCGAGAACGTCGAGGCCAGCAGCACCGCGCCCCAGGGCCCGGCGACCCACATCGGCCAGAAGTAGACGGCCTCGCCACTGGAGAGGCTGACCAGGGCCCAGATGACCACGTTGACCGAGACGGCCACGAGCCAGGCGCTCCAGATGCCGACCAGCCACTTCGGGTTGCTTCGCTCGCCCCGGTCCGGCCGCTCGTCCGGGTCGTCGGCCACGGGCTCAAGGGGCTCGACCCGGGAGCCGCCGGCCGAGTGGAAACCGGGCAGGTCCTTGAGGATCCCGTCCAGGTCGCCGTAGGTGCGCGCGGCGTAGGTCTCCTTGAGCCGGTCGTCATACTCGCCGAGCGACAGCCGGCCCTCGTCGAGCGCCGCCTTCAGGCGCTCCGCCACGAACTGCCGGTCCACGTCGGCCGCGCGCAGGTCTTCCCGCCGGTCTGCCACCGCTCCCCCTTCGGACACTGCCCACAGCATCGCACCGAGCGCCACGCAGCTTCCACCCCGGAATTTCCCTTACTCGGTCGCGGGAACCGGCTCACGGGCCGTTACCAGGTCCCCCAGCCGGCCCCGGCCGCCGTCGTGGGCGGTGAGCACCCACACGCCGTCCTCGCAGAACGCCATCGTGTGCTCGACGTGCGCGGCGGCGGAGCCGTCGAGGGTGACCACCGTCCAGCCGTCGTCGAGCTCGGCGACCTTCGGCTTGCCCCGGGTGACCATCGGCTCGATCGCCAGCGCCATGCCCGGGCGCAGCATCGGACCCTTGCCCGGGCGCCCCGAGTTCTGCACGAACGGGTCCTGGTGCATCGCGCTGCCGATGCCGTGGCCGCCGTAGCCCTCGACGATGCCGTAGCGCCCGGCCTTGCGGATCGAGGACTGGATGGCGAACGAGATGTCGGTCAGCCGCCCCTTGCCGGAGCGCGCCCCACGCGCGGCCGCGGCGATGCCGGCCCACATGGCGTCCTCGGTAACCCGCACGAGCCCGCGCAGGTCGGGGTGCACCTCCCCGACGCCGACCGTGATCGCCGCGTCGCCGTGCCACCCGTCGAGGTCCGCACCGCAGTCGATCGAGATCAGGTCCCCCTCGCGCAGCACCTGCCGCTCGCTGGGGATCGCGTGCACGACCTGGTCGTTGACCGACGAGCAGATCGAGGCCGGGTAGCCGTGGTAGCCCTTGAACGACGGAACCGCGCCCGCGGCCCGGATGGTCTCCTCGGCGATGCGGTCCAGCTCCGCCGTGGAGACGCCGGGCGCGACCGCCGCCCGCATGCGCTCCAGCGCGTCGGCGACGACCAGCCCGGCGCGGCGCATGAGGCCGATCTGCTCCGGGGTCTTCAGCTCGATCTCGACCTGGTGGTGAGCCATGTGGAACCTACTCGCGAAGGATCAGGCGCCGTAGGAACGCAGCGCGTCGATCGCGCGCACGGTGACGTCCTCGACCGGGCCCGTGGCGTCGATGCCCACCAGCTTGCCCTGGGCGCCGTAGTAATCGACCAGCGGCGACGTGTCCCGGGCATAGACCTTCAGCCGCTCGGCGATGGTCTCGGCCCGGTCGTCGTCACGCTGGAACAGCTCGCCGCCGCAGCGGTCGCAGACGCCGTCGTGGGTCGGGGCGTCGAACTCGACGTGCCAGATCTTGCCGCAGCCGCGACAGGTCCGCCGGCCCGAGAGCCGGCGGATGACCTCTTCGTTCTCCACGACGAGCTCGAGGACGATGTCCAGCCCGGTGCCGAGGTCGGCCAGCAGCTTGTCCAGCGCGTTGGCCTGCGGCACCGTGCGCGGGAACCCGTCGAGCAGGAACCCGTCCGTGGCGTCGCCCTCGGCGAGCCGGTCGGAGACCATGTTGATGGTCACCTCGTCCGGCACCAGCTGGCCCGCGTCCATGTAGCGCTTGGCTTCCACGCCGAGCGGGGTGCCCTGCCCGACGTTGGCCCGGAAGATGTCGCCCGTGGAGATTTTGGGCACAGCGAGGTGCGCGGCGATGTACTCAGCCTGGGTCCCCTTGCCCGCCCCGGGGGGACCTACCAGCACCAGCCTCACTACCGCAGGAACCCTTCGTAGTTGCGCTGCATCAGCTGACTCTCGATCTGCTTCACCGTCTCGAGGCCAACGCCAACAATAATGAGCACCGCCGTGCCACCGAACGGGAAGTTCTGCAGAGCCTGTCCGCCGCCCACGATCCCGATGAGCAGGTTGGGCAAGATCGAGATGATGCCCAGGTAAAGCGCGCCGGGGAGGGTGATGCGGCTGAGGATGAAGTCAAGATACTCGGCCGTGGGCTTGCCCGGGCGGATGCCCGGTACGAATCCACCGTACTTCCGCATGTTGTCCGCCACCTCGGTCGGGTTGAAGGTGATGGAGACGTAGAAGTAGGTGAAGAAGATGATCAGCAGGAAGTAGATCGAGATGTGCCAGGCGCTGTTCTGCGGCACGATGTTCCGGTTGATCCACAGGATCGTCTTGTTCGTCGTGTCAGTGCCGGCGAACGAGGTGATCAGCTGCGGCAGGTAGAGCAGCGACGAGGCGAAGATGACCGGGATGACGCCCGCCTGGTTGACCTTCAGCGGGATGTAGGTCGAAGTCCCGCCGTACATCCTCCGGCCGATCATCCGCTTGGCGTACTGCACCGGGATGCGCCGCTGGGCCTGCTCGAGGAAGACCACGAAGGCGATGACGACGACCGCCAGGCCGACGATCACGAAGAACGTGGTCTTGTTGTCCTGCCAGATCTGGATGCCCTCGATCGGCAGCCGGGCCGCGATCGAGGTGAAGATCAGGACCGACATGCCGTTGCCGACGCCGCGGTCGGTGACCAGCTCGCCCAGCCACATGATGACGCCGGTGCCGGCGGTCATCGTGACGACCAGCGAGGCGAGCACGAGCCACATCGGCAGCTTGCCGGTGTCCGGGATGATCGGGAACTGCGACTGGTCGCACGCGCCGCCGAAGAGCTGGCCGGACCGCGCCAGGGCGACGAACGCCGAGGCCTGCAGGATGCCGAGGCCGAGAGTCAGGTAGCGCGTGTACTGCGTGATCTTCGCCTGGCCCGACTGCCCCTCCTTGCGCAGCTGCTCCAGGCGCGGGATCACGACCGTCAGCAGCTGCAGGATGATGCTCGCGGTGATGTAGGGCATGATGCCCAGCGCGAACACCGACAGCTGGAGAAGCGCCCCGCCGGAGAACAGGTTCAACAGGGTGAAGACCTGGTTGTCCTTGCTGTTCTCGACGATGTTGAGGCACTTCTGCACGTTGCCGTACGACACGCCCGGGCTGGGCAGGGTCGCACCGAGCCGGTACACACCGATCATCAGCAACGTGAACAGAATTTTCTTGCGCAGGTCAGGCGTTCGGAACGCGCTAACAAAGGCGGAGAGCAACTTCATCCTCCTGCGCAAGGCGGCCGGTCGTTCGGCCGACGAGGTGGGGTCCGGCTGGTGCTGGTGTCACTGTCGAACGTATGAGTCGAGCGTGTCATTGCGCAACGGACTCTAACAGGATGTCCGGAGCACATCACGCCCGGCTTTGGACGCGCCGCGTGGCGCCCACCGAGATGGTGGACGCCACGATAGCGCTCTATTCGCTGCCGCCGCCGAGCAGCTTCACCGAGCCGCCGGCCGCCTTGATCTTCGCCTCGGCCGTCGCGCTGAACTTGTGCGCGCTGACCTGCAGCTTCACGCCGCCGAGCTCACCGTCGCCGAGCACCTTGACCAGCTCGCCCTTGCGGACGGCACCGGCCTCGACCAGCTCGGCCACGCCGACCTCGCCGCCCTGCGGGAAAATTTCCGCGAGGCGTGCAAGATTCACAACCTGGAACTCGATCCGGTTGCGGTTGCGGAAGCCCTTGAGCTTCGGCAGGCGCATGTGGAGGGGCATCTGCCCACCCTCGAACGCCGCCGAGATGTTCTTACGGGCCTTGGAGCCCTTGGTACCACGACCGGCGGTCTTGCCCTTGGAGCCCTCACCGCGACCCACGCGGGTCTTCTCGGTCTTGGCTCCGGGGGCCGGCCGCAGGTGGTGCAGCTTGATCGTCATCGGATTACTCCACCTCTTCCACGGTGACGAGGTGCGCCACGGTGTGGATCATGCCGCGGATCTCCGGGCGGTCCTCCTTGACGACCACGTCGCGGATCCGCTTCAGGCCGAGCGAGCGCAGCGTGTCCCGCTGGTTCTGCTTGCCGCCGATCTCGGACCGGATCTGGGTCACCTTCAGACGGGCCATGGCTACGCCCCCACCCCGGCACGCGCGGCCAGCATGGCGGCCGGCGCGACGTCCTCGACCGGGAGACCACGGCGCGCGGCCACGGCCTCCGGGGCCTCCAGCTTCTTCAGCGCCGCCACCGTCGCGTGGACGATGTTGATGGCGTTGGAGGAGCCGAGGCTCTTGGAGAGCACGTCGTGGATGCCCGCGCACTCCAGGACGGCGCGGACCGGGCCGCCGGCGATGACGCCCGTACCAGCGGAGGCCGGCTTGAGCAGCACCACGCCGGCCGCCTCCTCGCCGATCACCGGGTGCGGGATGGTCGCCGCGAGCCGCGGAACCTTGAAGAAGTGCTTCTTGGCCTCCTCGACGCCCTTGGCGATGGCCGCGGGCACCTCCTTGGCCTTTCCGTAGCCGACGCCGACCGTGCCGTCACCGTCGCCGACGATCACCAGGGCGGTGAAGCTGAAGCGACGACCACCCTTCACGACCTTGGCGACGCGGTTGATCGCGACGACCCGCTCGAGGTGCGGGGTCTTCTCGGCGGGCGCGTTGCCGCGGCCGCCACCCTCGCGACGATTCTCGCGACGGCCGCCACCACCTTCTTGGGTGTTACCGGACCCGCCGCCCCTGCGCTGAGGACCAGGCATGAACGTTTCTCCTTCTTAGAACTCGAGTCCGGCTTCGCGGGCGGCGTCCGCCAGGGCCGCGATGCGGCCGGCGTACCTGTTGCCACCACGGTCGAAGACGACCTTGCCGACACCCGCGGCCTTCGCCCGCTCGGCGAGCAGAATGCCGACCTTCGCGGCCTGCGCCTTCTTGTCGCCGTCGGTGCCACGGATGGTCGCGTCGAGCGTCGAGGCCGCGGCCAGCGTGTGGCCCTTGAGGTCGTCGACGATCTGCGCGGTGATGTTCCGCAGAGAGCGGGTGACCACCAGGCGGGGACGCTCGGCGGTGCCACTGACGTGCTTGCGGATGCGGAAGTGCCGGCGAGCACGCCCCGTGCGGCGCGCGGCGGCAACGCCGCCGGAGTTGCGGCGCTTGAGCAGCGTGGCGCTCATTTCTTACCAGCCTTTCCGGCCTTGCGGCGGATGACCTCGCCCTGGTAACGCACGCCCTTGCCCTTGTACGGCTCCGGCGGGCGGATCTTGCGGATGTTGGCGGCGACCTCGCCGACCTGCTGCTTGTCGATGCCGGCGATGTGGAACACCGTCGGCTTCTCGACCGTGAAGGTGATGCCGGGCGGTGGCGTCACCAGGACCGGGTGAGAGAACCCTAGCGCGAACTCGAGGTCGCTGCCCTTGGCCGTGACGCGGTAGCCGGTGCCGGCGATCTCCAGGCTCTTGCGGTAGCCCTCGGTCACGCCGACCACCATGTTGGAGATCAGCGTGCGGGTGAGGCCGTGCAGTTCCTTGGACTTGCGCTCGTCGTTCGGGCGCACGACGTTGTAGCTGCCGTCCTCGGCCCGCTCGAACGTGATCGGCTCGGCGACGGTGTGGGTGAGCTCGCCCTTGGGGCCCTTGACGGTGACGACCGGGCCATCGACCTTGATGTCAACGCCCGCGGGCACCGTGATCGGCTTACGTCCGATTCGAGACATGTGATGCCCTCCCTTACCAGACGTAGGCGAGGACTTCCCCGCCCACCCCTCGCTTGCGGGCCTGCTTGTCGGTCAGGAGGCCCTGGGACGTCGAGATGATGGCCACACCGAGACCACCGAGCACGCGCGGCATCTCGACAGACTTCGCGTAGACGCGGAGGCCGGGCTTCGACACGCGGCGGATGCCGGCGAGGCTGCGCTCACGGTTCTGCCCGTACTTGAGGTCGACGATCAGCGTCTTGCCGACCTTGCCCTCGTCCGGGTCCTGAACCTGCCACGCGGACACGTAGCCCTCGGTCTTGAGCACCTCGGCGATGTTCGCCTTGATCTTCGAATATGGCATCGACACCCGGTCGTGGTACGCCTGGTTGGCGTTGCGCAGACGGGTCAGCATGTCTGCGATCGGGTCGGTCATGGTCATGGGTTTGTCAGCCTTTCTCGCCGCGGTTCCGCACCGGCTCGGTGGGCCTGCGGCGAAGGAGGATTACCAGGAAGCCTTGGAAACGCCGGGCAGTTCGCCACGGTGCGCCATCTCGCGGATGCACACGCGGCACAGGCCGAACTTGCGGTAGACGGCCTTGGGCCGGCCGCAGCGCTGGCAGCGGGTGTACGCGCGGACCGCGAACTTGGGCTTCGCGGCGGCCTTGAGGACGAGAGCCTTCTTCGCCATTGGTCAGTTCTCCCTAGTTCTCACGGAAGGGGAAGCCGAGCAGCTTGAGCAGCGCGCGACCTTCCTCGTCCGTGCGGGCGGTGGTGACCACGGTGATGTCCATCCCTCGCGGCCGGTCGATGCGGTCCTGGTCGATCTCGTGGAACACCGACTGCTCGGTGAGACCGAACGTGTAGTTGCCGTTGCCGTCGAGCTTGCGCCCGTCGAGACCGCGGAAGTCGCGGATACGCGGCAGCGCGATCGACAGCAGCCGGTCCAGGAACTCCCACATGCGGTCGTTGCGCAGGGTGACCTTGGCACCGATCGGCATGCCCTCGCGGAGCTTGAACTGTGCGATGGACTTGGTCGCCCGGCGCACCTGCGGCTTCTGGCCGGTGATCGTGGCCAGGTCGCGCACGGCACCGTCGATCAGCTTGGAGTCGCGAGCGGCCTCGCCGACACCCATGTTGACGACGACCTTCACCACGCCCGGGATCTGCATGACGTTGGCGTACTTGAACTGCTCCCGCATCGCACCGGCGATCTCGTCGCGGTAGCGCTGCTTGAGGCGCGGGTTCACCTTCTCGACCGTCGTCATCACAGTTCCTTACCGGAACGGCGGGACACGCGGGTCTTCACGCCGTTCTCGTCCTCGCGGGAGCCGACGCGGGTGGCGTTGCCGTCCGAGTCGATCACCATCACGTTGGAGATGTGGATCGGGGCTTCCTGCGTCACGATGCCGCCGGTCTTCGAGCCCCGCTGGGTGGTGCGGATGCGGGTGTGCTTCTTGACCCGGTTGACGCCCTCCACGACGACCTTGTCCTCGCGAGGCAGTGCGGACAGGACCTTGCCGCGGGAACCCTTGTCCTTGCCGGCGATGACGAGGACGGTGTCGCCCTTCTTCACCTTCATGGCTACAACACCTCCGGCGCGAGCGAGATGATCTTCATGAAACGCTTGTCCCGGAGCTCACGCCCGACCGGGCCGAAGATACGGGTACCGCGCGGGTCGCCACCGTCCTTGATGATCACGGCGGCGTTCTCGTCAAAGCGGATGTACGAGCCGTCCGGCCGGCGCCGCTCCTTCGTGGTGCGGACGACAACGGCCTTGACCACGTCGCCCTTCTTCACGCCGGCGCCCGGGATGGCGTCCTTCACCGTGGCCACGATGATGTCGCCGATGCCTGCGTAGCGGCGGCCGGAGCCACCGAGCACACGGATGCACAGGATTTCCCGGGCTCCCGTGTTGTCGGCGACGCGCAGCCGCGACTCCTGCTGAATCACGCTTGTCTCCTAATGTCTGCCAGTTCTCGGCGCCGGGAGCACCGGCGCCGAGCTTGGCGGAACGACGGCCTTACTTGGCCTTTTCGAGGATCTCCACGACCCGCCAGCGCTTGGTCGCCGACAGGGGGCGGGTCTCCATGAGCAGCACCCGGTCACCGACGCCACACGCGTTCTGCTCGTCGTGCGCCTTCAGCTTGCTGGTGCGGCGCATGACCTTGCCGTACAGCGGGTGCTTGACCTGGTCCTCGACCGCCACGACGACGGTCTTGTTCATCTTGTCGCTGACCACGAGGCCCTCGCGGACCTTGCGGCGGCCGCGCACCTCGGTGCCCGACTCGGTCGTCTGCTCGCTCATGCTCATGCCACCTCAGCCACAGCGTCGGGCGCGGCCGAAAGACCCAGCTCGCGCTCGCGCATGATCGTGTAGATCCGGGCGATGTCCCTGCGGATGGTCTGCAGCCGCCCATGGTTGTCCAGCTGGCCGGTGGCCGACTGCACGCGGAGGTTGAACAGCTCCGCCTTGGCTTCCCGCAGCTTCTCGACCAGGCTCTCGTCGGACAGCTCACGCAGCTCGGTCGCCTTGATACCGGCGGCCATCACACATCAGCCCCTTCGCGCGTGACGATCCGGCACTTCAGCGGAAGCTTGTGGATCGCGCGTCGCATTGCTTCCCGGGCGATCTGCTCGTTCGGGAACGACATCTCGAAGAGGATCCGGCCCGGCTTGATGTTGGCGATCCACCACTCCGGCGAGCCCTTGCCGGAACCCATGCGGGTCTCGGCCGGCTTCTTGGTGATGGAGCGGTCCGGGAAGATGGTGATCCAGACCTTGCCACCACGGCGGATGTGCCGGGTCATCGCGATACGCGCCGCCTCGATCTGGCGGTTCGTGATGTACGCGGGCTCGAGGGCCTGGATACCGAACTCGCCGAACACGACGCGCGTGCCGCCCTTGGCCGGACCGTGCCGGTCCGGGTGGTGCGGCTTGCGGAAGCCCTTCGGGGGCTTACGAGGGATCAGCATTCGTCAGCCCTCCTGCTGCGTCTCTGCCGGAGCGGCGGCCGCCTCCGCGGCGGGCGCGCTGTCGCCGGCGGCCTCGGCGGCCTGCGCGGCGGCCGCTGCGCGGCCGGCCTCGGTGCCACCGGCGGTCGTGCCGGACGAGCCGGAGCGGCCGCGTCGCGGGCGCTCGGGCCGGTCGGCGCGGTCACGGCGGCCCCGCGGAGCGGCGGCCTCGGCCGGCGCCTCGCGACCCGGAACGGCGTCGCCCTTGTAGATCCAGACCTTCACACCGATGCGGCCGAAGGTCGTGCGGGCCTCGAAGAAGCCGTACTCGATGTTCGCGCGCAGCGAGTGCAGCGGGACGCGACCCTCGCGGTAGAACTCGGTCCGGCTCATCTCGGCGCCGCCCAGACGGCCCGAGACCTGCACCCGGATGCCGCGCACCAGCGTGTTCTTCATCGCCGACTGCATCGACTTACGCATCGCCCGGCGGAAGCTGACCCGGCTGGACAGCTGCTCGGCCACGGCCTGCGCGACGAGCTGGGCGTCCGACTCGGGGCTCTTCACCTCGAGGATGTTGAGCTGGACCTGCTTGCCGGTGAGCTTCTCGAGCTCGGCGCGGATGCGGTCCGCCTCGGCGCCCTTGCGGCCGATGACGATGCCCGGGCGGGCCGTGTGGATGTCCACGCGGACCCGGTCGCGGGTGCGCTCGATGTCGACCTTGGCGATGCCGGCGCGCTCCAGGCCCTTGGACATCATCCGACGGATCTTGACGTCCTCGGCGATGTAGTCCTTGTAGAGCTTGTCGGCGTACCAGCGCGACTTCCAGTCGGTGCTGATGCCGAGCCGGAACCCGTGCGGGTGAACCTTCTGACCCATTACTCGGTCCCTTCCTCGGCGTCAGCCGGCTCGGCTGCCGCCTTCTTGGCCGGAGCCTTCTTGGCCACCGCCTTCTTGGCGGCGGGCGCGGACTCGACCTCGTCGGTCTCGTCCGTCTCCGGCGTCACGGCCTTCGCCGCCCGGGTCGCCTTGGCCACGCCGGCCTTCGCCGCGCGGGCCTGGGCAGCCGGGACGCTCTCGACCACGATCGTGATGTGGCTGGTGCGCTTGCGGATCCGGTACGCCCGGCCCTGCGCCCGCGGCCGGAACCGCTTGAGCGTCGGGCCCTCGTCGACGTAGGCCTCGGCGACCAGGAGCGAATCGGGGTCGAGACGCTCGTTGTTCTCTGCGTTGGCGATGGCGCTGGCAAGCACCTTGTAGACCGGCTCGCTCGCCGACTGCGGCGCGAACTGCAGCACCGTGAGCGCCTCACGCGCGGGCAGGCCGCGCACGAGGTTCACCACACGGCGCGCCTTCATCGGCGACACGCGCACGTGCCGCGCGATCGCCCGCGCACCGGGCACCGCCGCCTCGCTCTTCGTTGGCATCGGGAAATCCCCTTGATTCCTATCGGCTGCCTTAGCGGCGGCGGCTCTTCCGGTCGTCCTTCTCGTGACCCTTGAACGTGCGGGTCAGCGCGAACTCGCCGAGCTTGTGCCCGACCATCGCCTCGGTCACGAACACGGGCACGTGCTTGCGCCCGTCGTGGACGGCGATCGTGTGGCCGAGCATCTCGGGAACGATCGTCGAGCGGCGCGACCAGGTCTTGATGACGTTCTTGGAATTCTTGGCGTTCTGGACTTCCACCTTCTTGATCAGGTGGTCGTCAACGAACGGGCCCTTCTTCAGGCTGCGAGGCATTACTCAGGCTCCTTAGCCGCGCTTCCGGGTGGCGTAACGCCGACGGACGATGAGACGGTCGCTCGGCTGGCCCTTGCGCCGCGTGCGGCCCTCCGGCTTGCCCTTCGGGTTGACCGGGTGGCGACCACCCGAGGTCTTACCCTCACCACCACCGTGCGGGTGGTCGATCGGGTTCATCGCGACACCACGGACGGTCGGGCGCTTGCCCTTCCACCGCATGCGGCCGGCCTTGCCCCAGTTGATGTTCGACTGGTCGGCGTTGCCGATCTCGCCCACGGTCGCGCGGCAGTGCACGTCGACGCGCCGGATCTCACCCGAGGGCATACGCAGCGTGGCGTACTGCCCCTCGCGGCCCAGCAGCTGGATGCCCACGCCGGCCGAGCGGGCCAGCTTGGCACCGCCGCCCGGGCGCAGCTCCACCGCGTGGACGGTGGTACCGACCGGGATGTTGCGCAGCGGCAGGTTGTTGCCCGGCTTGATGTCCGCGCCGGCGCCGGCCTCGACCGCGTCGCCCTGCTTGAGGTCCTTCGGGGCGATGATGTAGCGCTTCTCGCCGTCGGCGTAGTGCAGCAGGGCGATGCGCGCGGTGCGGTTGGGGTCGTACTCGATGTGCGCGACCTTGGCGGGGATGCCGTCCTTGTCCGCGCGCCTGAAGTCGATCAACCGGTACTGGCGCTTGTGCCCGCCGCCCTGGTGCCGCGCGGTGATCCGCCCGTGCACGTTGCGGCCGCCCTTGTTCGGCAGCGGCACGAGCAGCGACTTCTCCGGCGTCGACCGGGTGATCTCCGCGAAGTCGGCAACGCTCGAACCACGACGACCGGGCGTCGTCGGCTTGTACTTACGGATAGCCATCGTCTATACCCCTCAGCTGACCGGTCCGCCGAAGGCTTCGATCCGGTCACCCTCGGCGAGCTTCACCATCGCCCGCTTCGTGTCCTTGCGCTTGCCCCAACCCGTGCGGGTCCGCTTGCGCTTGCCTTCGCGATTGATGGTGTTGACCGACAGGACGCGGACGTTGAAGATCTGCTGGATCGCGATCTTGATCTCGGTCTTGTTGGCGTCCGGGTGCACCAGGAACGTGTACCAGTTGCGGTTGAGCTCGCTGTAGCTCTTCTCCGAGACCACCGGCTGGATGATCACGTCCCGCGGGTCGGCGATCGTCGCCATGGCTCAGCCCTCCTCGTTGCTGTCGGCGTCGGCGCTCGCGCTCGACTCGGCCGGCACCCCGAGGAACTCGTCCAGCGCCGCCGAGGTGAAGACGACCTGGTCGGCGACGAGCACGTCGTGGGTGTTGAGCTGGTCGGCGACCAGCAGGTGCACCGACTGCTCGTTGCGCAGGCTCAGCCAGTTGGCCTCGTCGTCGCGGGCCAGGACCACCAGGACCCGGCGGGCCTCGGTGATGCCGCGCAGCACCGCCAGCGCGTCCTTGGTCTTCGGCGTCTCGCCCTCGATGAAGGTCTCGACGACGTGGATGCGACCCTCGCGGGCGCGGTCCGACAGCGCACCGCGCAGGGCGGCGGCCTTCATCTTCTTGTTCACCCGCTGGGTGTAGTCACGCGGCACGGGGCCGTGGACCACGCCACCACCGGTGAACTGCGGCGCGCGGATCGAGCCCTGGCGGGCGCGACCGGTGCCCTTCTGCTTGTAAGGCTTCTTGCCGCCGCCGGCGACCTCGCCGCGGCTCTTGGCCTTGTGCGTGCCCTGGCGGGCCGCGTTGAGCTGGGCCACGACGACCTGGTGCATCAGCGGGATGCTGGCCTGCGCGTCGAAGATCTCGTCGGGGAGCTCGACGGTGCCGCTGTTCGTGCCGTCGGCCTTACGAACGTCGACGGTGCTCATTTGGTGATCCCGCCCTTCTGCGCCTTCGCCTCGGTCTTGGCCGCGCTGCGCAGGAGCACCAGGCTGCCCTTCGGGCCGGGGACGGCACCCCGGACCAGGATCAGGCCCTGCTCGGCGTCGACCGCCTGGACGGTGACGTTCTGCACGGTGAAGCGCGCGCCACCCATGCGACCGGCCATCCGCACGCCCTTGAAGACGCGACCGGGGGTCGCGCAGGCGCCGATCGAGCCGGGCGAGCGGTGCTTGCGCTCGACACCGTGGCTGGCCCGCAGGCCGTGGAAGCCGTGCCGCTTCATGACACCGGCGTAGCCCTTGCCCTTGGTGCGGCCGGTCACGTCGATGCGCTGGCCGGCGGCGAAGGTGTCGGCGTTGATCTCCTGGCCGAGCGAGTAGTCGCCCGCGTCGGTGGTCCGCAGCTCGACGACGTGCCGGCGCGGCGCGACGTCCGCCTTGGCGAAGTGACCGGCGCGCGGCTTGTTGACCTTGCGGGGGTCGATCTGGCCCCACGCCAGCTGGACCGCCGAGTAGCCGTCGTTGTCGGGCGTGCGCACCTGGGTCACGACGCACGGGCCGGCCTGCACCACGGTCACGGGGACAACCTTGCCGTTGTCCCAGACCTGGGTCATGCCGAGCTTCTCACCCAGGATGCCCTTGACTTGCCTGTCCATAAGTCCGAGTCCCTACAGCTTGATCTCGATGTCGACGCCGGCCGGCAGGTCGAGACGCATCAGCGAGTCGACCGTCTTCGGGGTGGGGTCGATGATGTCGATCAGACGCTTGTGCGTGCGCATCTCGAAGTGCTCGCGCGAGTCCTTGTACTTGTGCGGCGAGCGGATCACGCAGTAGCGGTTGATCTCAGTGGGCAGCGGCACCGGCCCAGCGACCTGAGCCCCGGTGCGCGTGACCGTCTCGACGATCTTCCGCGCCGAGGAGTCGACGACCTCGTGGTCGTAGGCCTTGAGCCGGATGCGGATCTTCTGTCCCGCCATGGTGGCTTCAGTTCCCTCTCTCATGCGGGGCCTTGCAACCCCGCCAAACCCCGAAGGGTCCGGTGCCGCCTAAAGGTGGTAGTCCGACCCCCGCGGTCGGGCGTGTCGCGGCCAAGGGCCAGGCTCCGCCGTATGCGATTTCCGCCGTGGAGACCAACCCCAGGGCGTGCCACGCCCAGTCGAGGGGATCCGCGCCGGTCCAGACTGCTTGTTTGGGCAAATCCTGACCGACGCCGCGCAGAGGCGGTCGAGACTCCTCATCGAGCAGTCTCGACCGCCCCGCGACGCAACCCGTCCATTATGCCGCACGTAATGCGGCAAAGTGAAATCGGGGTACCTCTGGGTATTACTTGATGATCTTCGTCACGCGACCGGCGCCGACGGTACGGCCACCCTCGCGGATCGCGAAGCGGAGGTTCTCCTCCATCGCGATCGGCTGGATGAGCTGAACCGACATGCTGGTGTTGTCGCCCGGCATGACCATCTCGGTGCCCTCGGGCAGCGTCACAACGCCCGTGACGTCCGTGGTGCGGAAGTAGAACTGCGGACGGTAGTTCTGGAAGAACGGGGTGTGCCGGCCGCCCTCCTCCTTGGAGAGGATGTAGACGGTCGCCTCGAACTCGGTGTGCGGGGTGTTGGAACCCGGCTTCACCACGACCATGCCGCGCTCGACGTCCTCGCGCTTGATACCGCGCAGGAGCAGACCGACGTTCTCGCCGGCGCGCGCCTCGTCGAGGATCTTGCGGAACATCTCGATCGCCGTGCAGGTGGTCTTCATCGACTTGGCCTTGATGCCAACGATCTCGACCTCCTCGTTCGGCTTGAGGATGCCACGCTCGACGCGACCGGTCACGACCGTGCCACGACCGGTGATCGTGAAGACGTCCTCGACGGGCATGAGGAACGGCTTCTCGGTCTCACGCTCGGGCTGCGGGATCGCGGTGTCGACCGCGTTCATCAGCTCCATGAGCGCGTCGGACCACTTCTGGTCGCCCTCGAGCGCCTTGAGCGCCGAGACGCGCACCACCGGAGCGTCGTCGCCCGGGAACTCCTGGCTCGACAGCAGCTCGCGGACCTCGAGCTCGACGAGCTCGAGGAGCTCCTCGTCGTCGACCATGTCGCTCTTGTTGAGCGCCACGACGATGTACGGCACACCGACCTGGCGGGCCAGCAGCACGTGCTCACGGGTCTGCGGCATCGGGCCGTCGGTCGCCGCCACCACCAGGATCGCGCCGTCCATCTGCGCGGCACCGGTGATCATGTTCTTGATGTAGTCGGCGTGACCCGGGCAGTCCACGTGGGCGTAGTGCCGGTTCTCGGTCTGGTACTCGACGTGCGCGATCGAGATCGTGATGCCGCGGGCCTTCTCCTCCGGCGCCTTGTCGATCTCGTCGAACGGCGTGTACGGGTTCACGTCCGGCATCCGGTCGTGCAGCACCTTGGTAATGGCCGCCGTCAGCGTCGTCTTACCGTGGTCGATGTGACCGATGGTGCCGATGTTGACGTGCGGCTTAGTCCGCTCGAACTTCGCCTTCGCCACTGGTGTCCTCCTGTGGACTTCTTGGTTCACGGTGCGCCGACGCTGGAAGCGCCGACGCACCCTGTCGACTTGGGTCTGGCAAACTCCCTGACTGCACGCAGCCCGGTAGCCTCAGCCCCGCTGACACAGCCTCACGGCCAACTACCGGGAACTACTCCCCGGTCGCCTTCGCGATGATTTCCTTCGCCACGTTCGCGGGAACCTCGGCGTAGGAGTCGAACTGCATCGAGTAGCTCGCCCGGCCCTGAGTCTTCGACCGCAGGTCGCCGACGTAGCCGAACATTTCCGACAACGGCACGGTGGCGCGGACGACACGGGCGCCGCCACGCTCCTCCATCGCCTGGATGGTGCCACGCCGGGAGTTGAGGTCGCCGATGACGTCGCCCATGTTCTCCTCGGGCGTCGTCACCTCCACCGCCATGAGGGGCTCGAGGAGCACCGGGTTGGCGCGGCGCGCCGCGTCCTTCAGCACCATCGAGCCGGCGATCTTGAAGGCCATCTCCGAGGAGTCGACCTCGTGGTACTGGCCGTCCAGCAGCGTGAGCTTGATGCCGACCAGCGGGAAGCCCGCCAGCACGCCGTACTGCATCGCGTCCTGGGCACCGGCGTCGACCGAAGGGATGAACTCCTTCGGGATGCGGCCACCGGTGACCGCGTTGACGAACTCGTAGGTGGGACCGTCGGCGCTGGTCTCCAGCGGCTCGAGCTTGATGATCACTCGGGCGTACTGGCCGGAGCCACCCGTCTGCTTCTTGTGGGTGTACTCGACCTTCTCCGCGACCGACTTGATCGTCTCGCGGTAGGCCACCTGCGGCTTGCCGATGTTGGCCTCGACGTTGAACTCGCGCCGCATGCGGTCGACGAGGATGTCGAGGTGCAGCTCGCCCATGCCGGCGATGACCGTCTGCCCGGTCTCCTCGTCGTTCTTGACGCGGAAGGTCGGGTCCTCCTCGGCCAGGCGCTGAATGGCGGTGCCCAGCTTCTCCTGGTCGGCCTTCGTCTTGGGCTCGATCGCCACCTCGATGACCGGCTCCGGGAAGGTCATCGACTCCAGGATGACCGGGTTGGCCGGGTCACACAGCGTGTCACCGGTGGTGGTCTGCTTGAGACCCTGCACGGCGATGATGTCGCCGGCACCGGCGCTGCTGCGCTCCTCACGCTTGTTCGCGTGCATCTGGTAGATCTTGCCGATCCGCTCCTTGCGGTCCTTGGTGGAGTTGACCACCTGGGTGCCGGAGTCGAGCGTGCCGGAGTAGATGCGCACGTAGGTGAGCTTGCCGAGGTGCTTGTCGGTCTGGATCTTGAAGGCCAGACCGGAGAACGGCTCGTCGACCGAGGGCTTGCGCAGCAGCGGCGTCTCGCCGTCCGTCGCGATGCCCTCGATGGCCGGGATGTCCAGCGGGGAGGGCAGGAAGTCCACGACGGCGTCGAGCATGGGCTGCACGCCCTTGTTCTTGAACGCCGAGCCGCACACGACCGGGTTCAGCTTGCCGGCGATCGTGGCCTTGCGGATCGCGGCCTTGAGCTCCTTGACGTCGAACGTGTCGCCGTCGAGGTAGCGGACCATGATGTCGTCGTCCGTCTCGGCCAGCGTCTCGAGGAGCTTGTCCCGGTACTCGTTGGCCTGCTCGACCAGGTTCTCCGGGATCGCCTCGATGGCGTAGTCCTCGCCCTTCTGGGTCTCGCCGCGCCAGGTCAGCGCGCGCATCTCCAGAAGGTCCACGACACCGATGTGGTCGCCCTCGAGCCCGATCGGGATCTGCAGCACCAGCGGGGTGGCGTTGAGCCGGTCGACCATCATCTGCACGCAGCGGAAGAAGTCGGCACCGGTGCGGTCCAGCTTGTTGACGAAGCACATACGCGGGACGTTGTACTTGTCCGCCTGCCGCCAGACGTTCTCGGTCTGCGGCTCCACGCCGGCCACGCCGTCGTACACCGCGACCGCGCCGTCGAGGACGCGCAGCGACCGCTCGACCTCGACCGTGAAGTCGACGTGGCCGGGCGTGTCGATGATCTGGATCGTGTGGCCCTTCCACTCGCACTTCGTGGCGGCGGAGGTGATGGTGATGCCGCGCTCCTGCTCCTGCTCCATCCAGTCCATGACCGCCGCGCCCTCGTGGACCTCGCCGATCTTGTACGTGATGCCGGTGTAGAAGAGGATGCGCTCGGTCGTCGTCGTCTTACCGGCGTCGATGTGCGCCATGATGCCGATGTTGCGGACCTTGGCGAGGGCGGCGTCTGCGGCAGCCACTACAAATCCCTACTTCGTCTCTCGTCGGGTCGCTGGGGAAGCGTCGCTTACCAGCGGTAGTGCGCGAAGGCCTTGTTGGACTCCGCCATCTTGTGGGTGTCCTCGCGGCGCTTCACCGAAGCACCGAGGCCGTTGCTCGCGTCGAGCAGCTCGTTCATGAGCCGCTCCACCATCGTCTTCTCGCGGCGGGCGCGGGAGTAGGTGACCAGCCAGCGCAGGCCGAGCGTCGTCGCCCGGACCGGCTTGACCTCGACCGGAACCTGGTAGGTCGCGCCACCGACGCGGCGGCTGCGGACCTCGAGGGTCGGCTTGACGTTGTCCATGGCGCGCTTGAGCGTCACCACGGGGTCGGTGCCGGTCTTCTCGCGGGCGCCTTCCAGAGCGCTGTAGACGATGCGCTCGGCGAGCTGGCGCTTGCCCTCGACCAGGATCTTGTTGATCAGCTGGGTGACGAGCAGGGAGTTGTAGACCGGGTCCGCCACGAGCGGCCGGCGCGGCGCGGGGCCTTTACGCGGCATGTCAGCTCTTCTCCTTCTTCGCGCCGTAACGGCTGCGAGCCTGCTTGCGGTTGCGAACGCCCTGGGTGTCCAGCGAACCGCGGATGATCTTGTACCGGACGCCGGGGAGGTCCTTCACCCGGCCGCCACGGACCAGCACGATCGAGTGCTCCTGAAGGTTGTGACCGACACCGGGGATGTAGGCCGTCACCTCGATACCGTTGCTCAGCCGCACGCGGGCCACCTTGCGCAGCGCCGAGTTGGGCTTCTTCGGCGTGGTGGTGTACACACGCGTGCAGACGCCCCGCCGCTGCGGGCTTCCCTTGAGCGCCGGCGTCTTCGTCTTGCTCAGCTTCGCCTGGCGGCCCTTGCGGACCAGCTGCTGGATCGTAGGCACTGGGCCTGCCTCTCCCTTCGGCCTCGCGGCCGCACGTCTTCTCTTCTGTATTTCCCGGCGTGACCGGCACCCGCGGTCGGGCGTGTCGCCTGTCGCGCGACCCGGCCCGTTTGATCCCAGCCCGGGGGTTGTGGTCCGCACCCACCCTCTGCCCGCAGAGCGGGCGATGTGGGCGCACGCACGAGTTGCCCGGCAAAGCCGGGCACGAGGGGAAAGAGTACCCACCGTGAGGACGCTGGTCAAAATCGCCCGGGGCGCCATCCGACGGAACACTCTTCACGCTAAGAGTACCCGGTCGCCGATCGAAGCGTCCGGGGGCCTCCTTATCCCGAGGTCCGCGCCTCGTTTCACCCCGTCGCGAAGCTCAGCAGCAGCGCGAGCAGGGCCAGGCCGGCACCGATCGAGCCCAGCACGATCCCGCTGATCGCCATCCCCCGGCCGGTGATCGTCACGGCCGGGCCGGCGGCGCGGCGGATCTGGCGCAGGCCGAACATGGCCAGGCCGACGGAGCCGCCGCCGAGAAAGACACCCAGGACGGTGAACGCGCCGGCGGCCGCGAGGCCCCAGCCGCCCTGCGCCCCGCTGACCCCGAGGCAGGTGGCGAAGAGCGCGACGAGGATCGAGGCGATGCCGGCGACCAGGGAGCCGATCGACGGGCCGCTCGGCGTCGACGGCACGGCCGGGTAGGCGACCCCGAACGACGTGCCCTGCACGTGGTCGATCCGGATGGCCGGCGCCACCGCCGGCGAGGGCGGCACGAGGCCGGCGCCCGGGTGGCCGTACGCCGGCGGCGGACCGTAGGGGGGACCGTAGGCCGGCGGACCGTACGCCGGCGGCGGGGCGGCCGGGTAGGCGGGCCGCGGCTGATGGGGGGCCGGCGGTCCCGGGTAGGCCATCAGTTCACCGTCGGGTCGAAGGCGGTGCCGCGCTGCCGTGCGTAGTGCAGCAGGCCGATGATCGCCAGCACGACCAGGCCGGCGACGGCGAGCACGATGCCGGTCCAGGCCAGTCGCACGCCGGTGCGGATGCGCCGGGCGCCGAGCAGGAAGCCGTCGGCGGCGACGAGCTCCCCGTGCGACTCCCGGGCCATGAGCAGCGCGAGCGTCGCCGGGATGATCCCGCCCAGGAACGGCCCGGTGACCACGGAGAGCAGGCCCAGCCCCAGCACGGCGGTGGCCTTCGTCGCGCGGACGGGGTCCGGGTCGAGCGGGTGCCGGGTCGAGGACGTCACAAGACGACTCTAACCTGCGTCTCGCGCTCGCTCCGTTCGCTCCCCGGCAGGGGGCTCCGCCCACCCACACCCCCTGCCACACGCCGGTCGCCCTCATCGCGACCTTCCGGTTCGCCGTGCGCCCGGGCCGGGCCGGCGCTCTGGCAGCCACAGCGAAAGGGCGGAGACCCGTAGGTCCCCGCCCCTGTTGCTGTGTCGCGCCGGCTGGTTACCGGAAGGAGCCCAGGTCGAAGTCGTCCAGCGGGACGGCCTGGCCGCTGGCGGGCCCGAAGCCGTAGTCGGCCTCCGGGTAGCCCGTCATCGAGTAGACCTTGGCCTTCGCCTCCTCGGTCGGCTCGACCCGGATGCTGCGGTAACGGCTGATGCCCGTACCGGCCGGGATGAGCTTACCGATGATGACGTTCTCCTTCAGACCGATCAGCGAGTCGCTGCGCGCGTGGATCGCGGCGTCGGTCAGGACCCGGGTCGTCTCCTGGAACGAGGCCGCGGACAGCCACGACTCCGTCGCCAGCGACGCCTTGGTGATACCCATCAGCACCGGACGGCCGGCTGCCGGCTCGCCGCCCTCGGCGACGACGCGGCGGTTCTCCGCCTCGAACATGGCGCGGTCGACGAGCACGCCCGGCAGGAACTCGGTCGAGCCGGAGTCGATGACCGTCACCCGCTTGAGCATCTGGCGGATGATGATCTCGATGTGCTTGTCGTGGATGAGCACACCCTGCGAGCGGTACACCTCCTGGACCTCCGAGGTCAGGTGCACCTGCACCGCCCGGGGACCCATGATGCGCAGCAGCTCGTGCGGGTCGATCGTGCCCTCGGTGAGCTTCTCGCCGACCTCGACGTGCTCGCCGTCCTGGATGCGCAGCTTCACGCGGCGGCTGAGCTTGTCGTGGACGATCTCGTCGCTGCCGTCGTCCGGCACGATGATGATCTTCCGCATCCGCTCGCCGTCCTCGATGCGCACGCGGCCGGGGGTGTCGGCGATGGGCGCCTTGCCCTTCGGGACGCGGGCCTCGAAGATCTCCGTGACACGCGGCAGACCCTGGGTGATGTCCTCACCCGCGACGCCACCGGTGTGGAAGGTACGCATCGTCAGCTGCGTGCCCGGCTCACCGATCGACTGGGCGGCGATGATGCCGACCGCCTCGCCGACGTCGACCGTCTTGCCCGTGGGCAGCGACCGGCCGTAGCAGGCGCCGCAGACGCCCAGCTTCGACTCGCAGGTGAGCACGCTGCGGACCCGAACCGTCTCCACGGCCGCGGCGACCAGCAGGTCGACCACGATCGAGTTGATGTCCGTGCCCCGCTCGGCGACGATCCGGCCGTCCTGGTCCCGCACGTCGTCGGCCAGGGTGCGCGCGTGCACCCCGGTCTCCGCGTGCTGGTGGATGCGCATGACGCCGTCGACCAGCTCGCCGACCGGCATCGGGATCGCGCGGTCGGTGCCGCAGTCCTCCTCGCGGATGATGACGTCCTGCGAGACGTCGACCAGACGACGGGTCAGGTAACCCGAGTCGGCGGTCCGCAGCGCGGTGTCGGCCAGACCCTTGCGGGCACCGTGGGTGGAGATGAAGTACTCCAGCACGGACAGACCCTCGCGGTACGACGCCTTGATCGGCCGCGGGATGATCTCGCCCTTCGGGTTGGCCACCAGGCCACGGATCGCGGCGATCTGGCGGAGCTGGAGGAGGTTACCGCGGGCACCCGAGTTGATCATCTTCCACAGCGGGTTCTCGCGCGGCAGCGCGCTCTCCATCTCCTTGGCCACCTCGCCGGTCGCCTTGGTCCAGATCTCGATGAGCTCGCCGCGGCGCTCCTCGGCGGTCATGAGACCACGCTGGTACTGCTTGTCGATGCGCTGGGCTTCCTTCTCGTAGCGCTCCAGGATCTCGGCCTTGCGCGGCGGCTGGATGACGTCCTCCATGCCGATGGTGACGCCGGACCAGGTTGCCCAGTGGAAGCCGGCCAGCTTCAGCGCGTCCAGGGTCGCCGCGAGGGAGACCTTCGGGAAGCGCTCGGCGAGGTCGTTGACGATCGCCGACAGCTGACCCTTGCGGATCTCGTAGTTCACGAAGCGGTACCCGACCGGCAGCGTCTCGTTGAACAGCACCCGGCCGAGCGTGGTCTCCACGACGACCGGCTCGCCCGGCTGCCAGCCCTCCGGCGCGTCCCACGGCTGCGCACCCACGCCGTTGTCGACCCCGATGATGTCCTTCAGCCGGATCTTCACCGGCGCCTGAAGGTGCAGCTCACCGTTGTCGAACGCCATCCGCGCCTCGGCGTCGGAGCTGAACACGCGCCCCTCGCCCAGCAGGTTCTTCTGGATGTGCGTGAGGTGGTACAGACCGATGATCATGTCCTGGGTGGGCATGGTCACCGGCTTGCCGTCGGCCGGCTTGAGGATGTTGTTGCTGGACAGCATGAGGATGCGGGCCTCGGCCTGCGCCTCCGCCGACAGCGGCACGTGCACGGCCATCTGGTCGCCGTCGAAGTCGGCGTTGAAGGCGGTGCAGACCAGCGGGTGGATCTGGATGGCCTTGCCCTCGACCAGTTGCGGCTCGAAGGCCTGGATGCCCAGGCGGTGCAGGGTCGGCGCGCGGTTGAGCAGCACCGGGTGCTCCGCGATGACCTCCTCCAGCACGTCCCACACGACCGGCCGCTGACGCTCGACCATGCGCTTGGCCGACTTGATGTTCTGCGCGTGGTTGAGGTCCACCAGGCGCTTCATCACGAACGGCTTGAACAGCTCCAGGGCCATCTGCTTCGGCAGGCCGCACTGGTGCAGCTTGAGCTGCGGGCCAACGACGATGACGGAACGGCCGGAGTAGTCCACGCGCTTGCCGAGCAGGTTCTGACGGAACCGGCCCTGCTTGCCCTTGAGCATGTCGGACAGCGACTTCAGCGGCCGGTTGCCCGGGCCGGTGACCGGACGACCACGGCGGCCGTTGTCGAAGAGCGCGTCGACGGCCTCCTGCAGCATCCGCTTCTCGTTGTTGACGATGATCTCCGGGGCACCCAGGTCGATCAGGCGCTTGAGCCGGTTGTTGCGGTTGATGACCCGGCGGTACAGGTCGTTGAGGTCGCTGGTGGCGAAGCGGCCACCGTCGAGCTGCACCATCGGGCGCAGGTCCGGCGGGATGACCGGGACGCAGTCCAGGACCATGCCCAGCGGCGAGTTGGCGGTGTTGAGGAACGCCGCGACGACCTTGAGGCGCTTGAGCGCCCGGATCTTGCGCTGGCCCTTGCCGCTGCGGATGGTCTCGCGCAGCAGCTCGGCCTCGTCGTCGAGGTCGAGGGTCTCCAGCAGCGCCTTGATCGCCTCGGCGCCCATGGCGCCGTTGAAGTACTCGCCGAACCGGTCGCGCAGCTCGCGGTAGAGCAGCTCATCGGTGATGAGGTTCTTGCGCTCCAGCTTGCGGAACGTGTCCATGACCTCGTCGAGGCGGTCGATCTCGCGCTGGGCGCGGTCGCGGATCTGCCGCATCTCGCGCTCGCCGGCCTCCTTGACCTTGCGGCGCACGTCGGCCTTCGCACCCTCGGCCTCGAGCTCGGCCAGGTCCTGCTCCAGCTTGGCGGCCCGCTTCTCGATCTCGGAGTCGCGCGCGTTCTCCGCCTGCCGCTTCTCGGCCGACACCTCGTTCTCGAGGGTGGCGAGGTCGCGGTGGCGGGCCTCCGTGTCGACGCTGGTGATCACGTACGACGCGAAGTAGATGATCTTCTCGAGGTCCTTCGGCGCCAGGTCGAGCAGGTAGCCCAGGCGGCTCGGCACACCCTTGAAGTACCAGATGTGCGTCACCGGCGCGGCGAGCTCGATGTGGCCCATGCGCTCACGGCGGACCTTCGCCCGGGTCACCTCGACGCCGCAGCGCTCGCAGATGATGCCCTTGAAGCGGACCCGCTTGTACTTACCGCAGTAGCACTCCCAGTCCCGGGTGGGCCCGAAGATCTTCTCGCAGAAGAGCCCGTCCTTCTCCGGCTTCAGGGTGCGGTAGTTGATCGTCTCGGGCTTCTTGACCTCGCCGTGCGACCACTGGCGGATGTCGTCGGCCGTGGCCAGGCCGATGCGGAGCTCGTCGAAGTAGTTGACGTCGAGCACTTCGTCTATGTCCTCACGATTCAGTTGCTCGGGTAATTGCTAGGTCGCGGTGCCGGTGCCCCTCCCCGCCGGGAGGGGCACCGGCCGCGAATCAGACTTCCTCGACGCTGCTCGGCTCGCGCCGCGAGAGGTCGATGCCCAACTCCTCGGCCGCGCGGAAGACCTCGTCGTCCGTCTCACGCATCTCGAGGGCCACGCCGTCGCTGGAGAGCACCTCGACGTTCAGGCACAGCGACTGCAGCTCCTTGAGGAGCACCTTGAAGGACTCCGGGATGCCCGGCTCCGGGATGTTCTCGCCCTTGACGATCGCCTCGTACACCTTGACGCGCCCGAGGACGTCGTCGGACTTGATCGTCAGCAGCTCCTGCAGCGCGTAGGCCGCGCCGTAGGCCTGCATGGCCCAGCACTCCATCTCACCGAAGCGCTGGCCACCGAACTGCGCCTTACCACCCAGCGGCTGCTGCGTGATCATGGAGTAGGGCCCGGTGGAGCGAGCGTGGATCTTGTCGTCGACCAGGTGGTTGAGCTTCAGGATGTAGATGTAGCCAACCGCGATCGGGTCGGGCAACGGCTCGCCGGAGCGGCCGTCGAACAGCCGCGCCTTGCCGCTCGCCCCGATCAGCTGGTTGCCGTCCCGGTTGGGCAGCGTGCTGCTCAGCAGGCCGGCGATCTCCTCCTCCTTGGCGCCGTCGAAGACCGGGGTCGCCACGTTGGTGTCCGGCTCGGACTCCCCCGCGTTGATGGCCTTCAGCGCGCGCTTCCACTCGGTGTCGTCGCCGTCGATCTTCCAGCCCGTCTTGGCCACCCACCCGAGGTGCGTCTCCAGCACCTGGCCGATGTTCATCCGGCTGGGCACGCCGAGCGGGTTGAGCACGATGTCGACCGGGGTGCCGTCCTCGAGGAACGGCATGTCCTCGACCGGAAGGATCTTGGAGATGACACCCTTGTTGCCGTGCCGGCCGGCGAGCTTGTCGCCGTCCTGGATCTTGCGCTTCTGGGCCACGTAGACGCGCACCAGCTCGTTCACGCCCGGGGACAGCTCGTCGCCGTCCTCGCGGCTGAACGTCCGCACCCCGATGACCGTGCCGGTCTCGCCGTGCGGCACCTTGAGGCTGGTGTCGCGGACCTCGCGGGCCTTCTCGCCGAAGATCGCGCGCAGCAGCCGCTCCTCCGGGGTCAGCTCGGTCTCACCCTTGGGCGTGACCTTGCCGACGAGGATGTCGCCGGTGACGACCTCGGCGCCGATCCGGATGATCCCCCGCTCGTCGAGGTCGGCGAGCATCTCCTCGCTGACGTTCGGGATGTCGCGGGTGATCTCCTCCGGGCCCAGCTTGGTGTCGCGCGCGTCGACCTCGTGCTCCTCGATGTGGATCGAGGTGAGGACGTCGTTCTGCACCAGCTTCTGGGACAGGATGATCGCGTCTTCGTAGTTGTGGCCCTCCCAGGGCATGAACGCCACGAGCAGGTTGCGCCCGAGCGCCATCTCGCCCTCGTCGGTGCACGGACCGTCGGCGATGACCTGCCCCGCCTCGACCCGGTCGCCCTCGAAGATCACCGGCTTCTGGTTGACGCAGGAGCCGGAGTTGGAGCGGCGGAACTTGTGCAGCAGGTACGTGCGGCGGTGGCCGTCGTCCTGGTGGATCGTGACGTAGTCGGCGCACATGTCCTCGACCACGCCACCGACCTCGGCCACGACCACGTCGCCGGCGTCGACGGCGGCACGGTACTCCATGCCGGTGCCGACCAGCGGCGACTCCGCCTTGACCAGCGGCACCGCCTGGCGCTGCATGTTCGCGCCCATCAGTGCCCGGTTGGCGTCGTCGTGCTCGAGGAACGGGATCATCGCGGTCGCGACCGACGTCATCTGCCGCGGCGACACGTCCATGTAGTCCACCTGGTCGGCGGGGACGTTGTCGACCTCACCGCCCTTCCGGCGGACCAGGATGCGGTCCTCGGCGAAGTTGCCGTCGCTCTTGAGCGGGGCGTTGGCCTGCGCCTTGACGTACCGGTCCTCCTCGTCCGCGGTCAGGTAGTCGATCTGGTCGGTCACCCGGCCGTCGGTAACCTTGCGGTAGGGCGTCTCGACGAAGCCGAACGGGTTGACCCGCGCAAACGTCGAGAGCGCGCCGATGAGACCGATGTTGGGACCCTCGGGGGTCTCGATCGGGCACATGCGGCCGTAGTGGGACGGGTGGACGTCACGGACCTCGAAGCCGGCCCGCTCACGGGACAGACCACCGGGGCCGAGCGCGCTCAGCCGCCGCCGGTGGGTCAGGCCCGCCAGCGGGTTGGTCTGGTCCATGAACTGCGACAGCTGCGACGTGCCGAAGAACTCCTTGATCGCCGCCACGACCGGGCGGATGTTGATCAGGGTCTGCGGCGTGATCGCCTCGACGTCCTGGGTGGTCATGCGCTCGCGGACGACGCGCTCCATCCGGGACAGGCCCACGCGGACCTGGTTCTGGATGAGCTCGCCGACCGTGCGCAGGCGCCGGTTGCCGAAGTGGTCGATGTCGTCGGCCTCGTAGCCCTCTTCGCCAGTGTGCAGGCGGCAGAGGTACTCGACCGTGGCGACGATGTCCTCCTCGGTCAGGACGCCCTGGTGGATCGGGACGCTCAGCTCGAGCTTCTTGTTGAACTTGTATCGACCGACCTTGGCGACGTCGTATCGCTTCGGGTTGAAGAACAGGTTGTCCAGGAGGTTCTGCGCGTTCTCCCGCGTCGGCGGCTCACCGGGCCGCAGCTTGCGGTAGATGTCCAGCAGCGCCTCGTCCTGGCCGGCGATGTGGTCCTTCTCGAGCGTGGTCATCATGAGCTCGGACCAGCCGAACTTCTCACGGATGCGCTCGGCCGACCAGCCGATCGCCTTGAGCAGGACGGAGACCGCCTGCCGGCGCTTGCGGTCGATACGGACACCGACGGTGTCGCGCTTGTCGATGTCGAACTCCAGCCAGGCACCCCGGCTCGGGATGACCTTGACGCTGGTGAGGTCGCGGTCGGAGGTCTTGTCCGGCTGCTTGTCGAAGTACACGCCCGGGGAGCGGACGAGCTGGCTCACCACGACGCGCTCGGTGCCGTTGATGATGAAGGTGCCCTTGGGAGTCATCATCGGGAAGTCACCCATGAACACCGTCTGGCTCTTGATCTCGCCGGTGGTGTGGTTGGTGAACTCCGCGGTCACGAACAGCGGGGCACAGTAGGTGAGGTCCTTCTCCTTGCACTCCTCGATCGGGGCCTTGACCTCGTCGAAGCGCGGCGCGGAGAACGACAGTGACATCGTGCCGGAGAAGTCCTCAATAGGACTGATCTCATCGAGGATCTCCGCGAGCCCTGAACGGGCGTGCTGGTCACCGGCCGTGCGGCTCTGCCAATTCTCGTTGCCAACCAGCCAGTCGAACGAGTCGGTTTGGATGGCAAGGAGGTTGGGAACCTCAAGGTGTTCGGTGATCCTGCCGAAGGAGACCCGGCGGGGAGCGTAAGCGCTCGAACTGGTCTTCGCAGGGCGGGAAGCTGCCAAGATGCGTCCTTCCGAGGACCGGTGTTGCAGACAGGCCGTTTCGCGTGCAGCCTGACGACCTTCGATGTGGAGGAGCCCATGAACAGGCACCTCACGCCGAAGGTGAAGTCAGAAGACAGCGCAAACTAGCAGTGTAGCCGAAGGGCTCACCGCTGTCCAGCGGCATCGTGCACGATGTTTCCAACGACCTTTTGCGAAGATCGTTTCTCCACCGGCCGAGCCGCTCGCGTCGGTCGTGGCCTGCGGTTTCCCTATCGATGCACTCAGAGCCGAACCCAAGAAGGGTCGGGGCACATCTGGTCGGTCCGCCCGGCCGCCGCGTCCGCGGAAGGCAGTGCCTGATTAGCGTGCCTGGCCGCTGGTCATCGCGTCAAGGGTTCCCACGCGCGTCGAGGCACCGTGACAGATATCTCGCACTCCGACCACTAAGTGTTGTGGTCGGCCCCCTAGATCTTGGGGTCCTTACAATTCGCCCACGAGAAAGGCGGCCGCCGGTCCCCCGGCGGCCGCCCTTGCCCGCAGGCACTGAGGACCAGAAGTTACTTGAGGGTAACCTTGGCGCCCTCGGCCTCGAGCTTCGCCTTGGCCTTCTCGGCGTTGTCCTTGTTGGCCTTCTCGAGGACGGCCTTCGGGGCGGCCTCGACCAGGTCCTTGGCCTCCTTGAGGCCCAGGCCGGTCAGCTCGCGCACGACCTTGATGACCTGGATCTTCTTGCCGCCGTCACCCTCGAGGATGACGTCGAACTCGCTCTGCTCTTCCTTCTCCTCGACCGGCGCGGCGCCCGGCGCGGCAACGCCGACGGCGACCGGGGCGGCCGCGGTGACCTGGAAGACATCTTCGAACTGCTTCACGAACTCGGAGAGCTCGATCAGCGTCATCTCCTTGAACGCGTCGAGGAGTTCGTCGGTGCTCAGCTTCGCCATGGTGGCGGTTCCTTTCAAAAGTTCGGGTTATGGGTGAGCGGCCGGACTACTCGGCCGCGCCACCGGCTTCCTGCGCGCGCTTGTCCACCAGAGCCTGGGCGGTGCGGGCCGCCTTCGACAGCGGGGCCTGGAACAGCGCCGCGGCCTTGCTCAGGTTGCCCTTCATGGCGCCGGCCAGCTTCGCCAGCAGCACCTCACGGGACTCCAGGTCGGCCAGGCGGCGGACCTCGTCCGCGCTGATGGCCTTGCCCTCGAACACGCCGCCCTTGATGATGAGCAGCGGGTTGGCCTTCGCGAACTCGCGGAGACCCTTGGCCGCCTCGACCGGGTCACCGCCGACGAAGGCGAGCGCGGTAGGACCGGAGAACAAATCGTCGAGTCCGCTGATCCCCGCGTCCGTCGCGGCACGCTTCGCGAGCGTGTTCTTCGCGACGGCGTAGGTGGTCTCACGGCCGAGGCTGCGGCGCAGGGTCTTGAGCTGCGCCACGGTCAGGCCGCGGTACTCGGTCAGCACGGTGGCCGAGGAGCCACGGAACTTCTCGGTGAGCTCCGCAACCGCGCTGGCCTTGTCGTCTCGAACCGGCTTGTCCGCCATGTCCCTCCTCTCTCGTTGCTTCGGGTTGATCTCGGTCCCTCGGACGTCGGTCACAGCCCCGGGCAATGAAAAACGCCCCGGCGCAGGGGCGCACGGAGCGGAGGACGGCGCATGACGGCGCCGGCGTTCACACCAGTTTCGCGTCCCTGCGCGGGTCGCCCGCATTGCGGCGGGGCCTTCGATGTCCGAGCATCCTCAGCAGGAGAGGCACGCGGACATGACCAGCGGTCTTCGGGTTTAGCGCTATTACAGTACGTGACGAGCCGGCTTTCACCAAATCACGCGCGACTGATCCGGATCTTCGCGTATATCCCGGTGCATACGGCGCTCCACACGATCCCCCAAAGGGTCGCGACGATGACGGCCGGCAGGTGCGCGGCGCCGACGGTGTCGCGCGCGGTGGTCATGACCGGCGGGGCCAGCCACGGCGCCGGGAAGTGCTTGAGGCCGAAGACGATCGCGAAGACGATGCCGGCGACGAGCACGGTCAGGCCGCGGGCCGCCTGCAGGGTCACCGCCCGGCTGGACAGCGCGCCCAGGGCCACGGCCGGCAGCAGGAGCAGCAGGTGCGCCCACAGCCCGAGGGCGATGCCGGTGGACAGCGGCGGGTCGCCGGCGCGCGGGGTCGTCACCCCGCCGACGATCCAGGGCAGCACCATCGCGATCAGCACCAGGGGCAGTCCGGCCACCACGCCGGCGAGCAGGCCCGAGACGATCTCCCGCCCGGCGCCGCCGACCGCGACTCGCCCGAGGCGGCGCTGCACGTCGGGCTCGACGTCGAGCAGCACCTTGGTCTGCCAGGCGAGCACGACGAACAGGATGGCCGCGGAGACCCCGTAGGCCTCGCCGGCCTGGGCCTGGCCGCCGCCGTACAGGATCGAGAGCACGACCAGGGCGGCCAGCAGCGGGGCGGCGGCTCGCCCGGTCTGCACGAAGCCGGCCAGCCGCATGCGGGTGAGCGCGATCATGCGCGGGCCATCCCGTCGGTCGCGTCGTCGCGGACGGCCAGGACGTCGAAGCCCGCCGAGCGCAGCCGTGCGACCGCGTCCCCGGCCTCCGCCGCGTCGACGGCCAGCTCGATGATCTTCTTGCGGGCCGGTCGCTCCCCAGCGTGCACCTCGCCGTCGCGCACGTGCCAGCGGCGCGCCCCGGGCAACCGCGCGACCTCGCCCAGATGGTCGCTGACCAGCACGGACCCGCCGCGCCCGACGACCTCGGCGACGATCGCGGGCACCTGCTCGCGGGTCTGCGCGTCGAGGCCCTCCCACGGCTCGTCGAGCACCAGCAGGCCCGGCGGCGCGAGCAGCGCCTGGACCAGCCCGACCTTCTGGGCCGAGCCCTTCGACAGCCGGTTGAGCCGGACGTCGAGAAAGTTCTCGAAGTGCAGCCGGCGCGCCCACCGCTCGATGTCCGCGGTGCCGTCCAGGCCGCGGATCGCCGCCATGTGGGTCAGGTGGGTACGCGCTGTGAACGGCTGATCCGCCGCAAAGCGCTCCGGCACCCAGCCGACCACGGCGGGCCGCTCGGTGACCACGCCCCGGCCCGGCCGCAGGACCCCGGCCGCGAGCTGCAGCAGCGTGGACTTCCCCGATCCGTTCGGGCCGACCACGACGGCCGTTTCGCCGGGCTCGAGCGTCAGGTCGACGCCCCGCAGGGTCCACGGCGCGCGGCGGCCGTATCGAAACCACACGTCCTGCAAACGCACCGGGACAGCGTGCCACAGGCACGCTGTCCCGGAATGCCCCGCTTGGCTGGGAGTTCGCTGAACTACTCCGCGGCGGTGGTGACGCTGTCGTCCTCGAGGAGGTTGCGCGTCTTGTTCGGGTCGACCGGGATGCCCGGGCCCATCGTGGTGGTGAGGAAGATCTTCTTGAGGTACTTCCCCTTGGCCGCGGAGGGCTTGGCCCGGTTGACCTCGTCGAGCACGGCCGCGTAGTTCTCGACCAGCTGCTGATCGGTGAAGCTGGCCTTGCCGATGATGAGGTGCAGGTTCGCGTGCTTGTCCACGCGGTAGGTGATCTTGCCACCCTTGATCTCGTTGACCGCCTTGGTGACGTCCATGGTCACCGTGCCCGTCTTCGGGTTCGGCATCAGGCCGCGCGGGCCCAGGATCCGCGCGATCCGGCCGATCTTGGCCATCTGGTCGGGCGTCGCGATCGCCGCGTCGAAGTCCAGCCAGCCCTCCTGGATCCGGGCGACGAGCTCGTCAGTGCCGACCGCGTCGGCGCCGGCGGCCTCGGCCTCGGCGGCCTTGGGGCCCTGCGCGAAGACGATGACGCGGGCGGTCTTGCCGGTGCCGTGCGGCAGGTTGACCGTGCCCCGGACCATCTGGTCGGCCTTGCGCGGGTCGACGCCCAGGCGCATGGCCACCTCGACGGTGGGGTCGAACTTCACGGTCGTGGTCTGCTTCGCCAGCCGGACGGCGTCCGCGGGGCTGTAGAGCGCGTTGCGGTCGACGAGGTCGACGACCTTGCGGTAGTTCTTGCCGTGCTGCGACATGTCGCTGATTTCTCCTGTGGTCTCAGTGCGGACGCCCGGGGGGCGCCCTCCCACTTCTGCGGTTCTGTGCTTCAGTCCTTGACCGTGATGCCCATGGAGCGGGCGGTGCCGGCGATGATCTTCTCGGCCTGCTCGATGTCGTTCGCGTTCAGGTCGGCCATCTTCTTCTCGGCGACCTCGCGGAGCTGGGCCTTGGTGATCGAGCCGACCTTGTCCCGCTGCGGGACGCCGGAGCCCTTCGGCACGCCGGCGGCCTTGAGCAGCAGGCGGGCGGCGGGGGGCGTCTTGAGGATGAACGTGAACGTCCGGTCCTCGTAGACGCTGATCTGCGCCGGAATGATGTCACCACGCATGGACTCCGTCTGGGCGTTGTACGCCTTGACGAACTCCATGATGTTCACGCCGTGCTGACCGAGGGCGGGACCGACCGGCGGAGCCGGCGTGGCCTGGCCGCCCGGCAACTGAAGCGTGAAGGTCTTGACGAGCTTCTTCTTCGGAGGCATGGCTGCTTTCGTCTTCCTGGGCTGGAATCGGTTCGTGCCGTGTTCGCCCGGGCCGACGGTCCGGGTTTCTTCCACGCACGCTTGAGCGCCCGGCGTCTGAGGCCGGACGCTCAAGCGTAGCGCAGGCGTTTTAGATCTTCGTGACCTGGGTCTTCGCGACCTAGATCTTGGTGACCTGGTTGAAGTTGAGCTCGACCGGGGTCTCGCGACCGAAGATCGAGACCAACACCTTGAGCTTCTGCTGGTCGGCGTTGATCTCACTGATGGTCGCCTGCAGCGAGGCGAAGGCGCCGTCGGTGACGGTGACCGAGTCGCCGACCTCGAAGTCGAGGACCTTGACCTCGGGCTTGCCGACCTTCTTGCCCTCCTGCTGGACCGCGGGGGCGAGCCACTTGAGCACCTCGTCGAGCGACAGCGGCGCCGGGCGGTCGGCCCGGTCGGTCGCGCCGACGAAGCCGGTGACGCCGGGCGTGTTGCGCACGCACGAATACGACTCCGGGGTCAGCTCCATCCGGACGAGGATGTAGCCGGGGAAGACCTTGTTCTGCACCTGGGTGCGTTTGCCGTTCTTGATCTCGACCTCTTCACGAGTCGGGACCTCGACCTGGTAGATGAACTCTTCCATGTCGAGGCTCGTGATCCGGGTCTCGAGATTCGTCTTGACCTTGTTCTCGTAGCCGGCGTAGGAGTGCACGACGTACCAGTCACCGGGCGCGAAGCGCAGTGCGGCACGCAGCTCGGCGACGGGGTCCTCGGCGTCGGACGCCACCGTCGGGGTGGCGGCCGTCATCACCGTCGACGCTTCCTCGTGCTGCTCGTCGTCGGTTCCGGGCGTCTCGTCGAATTCCTGCACGCTGCTCACTTCCGTCTGTCTGTCTTCGGTCGCCCGTCCGGCGCCTGTGACCTAAGTATCCGCCCGGCGGCACCCGATCGTCCTCAGGGCCTTGCCGGATCGTCCCCAGGCCTTACTGGTCGGCGTTGCCGTTTCCGAAGGACCAGAGGACGAGCTTGGCGAAGCCGAAGTCGAGGCCGCCGACGATGGCGAGCATGATGATCACGAACACCACCACGACCAGCGTGTACGTGGTCAGTTCCTTGCGGGTCGGCCAGATAACCTTACGCAGCTCGGCGACAACCTCGCGGATGAAGTTGATGAGCCGCACGAAGATGTTGTTGGACGAGCCCTCTTTGACCTTGGCCTTCTTGCCGGTCTTGTCCTTGACGTCCTTGGACTTGGTGTCCGTGGACTTCGAGCCCTTGGCCCGGCCGTTCTTGCTCGCGGTCTCGTCGTCCCCGAGGTCGTCCTCGTCCTCGACGTCGTCGGCGGTGTCGAGGCTGTCCAGCTCTTCGGCGAACTCTTCCTCGATGGCGGCGTCTTCGGCGCTGAGCTCCTCTTCACGGCGATCGTCGGCGGGGTTGACCCCGCGTCGCCTGCGTTCGGCCACTTTCGCCCTCTTCCGTGATCTCACGAGTGCTCGGTCCGTTCCGGCCGGCAGCAAGACCCCGGGCCCTTGGACGACCCGTCGACCACCGGTATCGGCCCGATCGTGGACCACCGGCGGGAGCCGGCGGCGCTCGGTCGGACCAACCGTGACCGCTGCGGTCGACGCCCCGGCCTTCCGGCCGGGTGCGCCAGACCCAGGTCAGGCCTTCGGCGCAGGGGCGACAGGACTCGAACCTGCAACCTGCGGTTTTGGAGACCGCTGCGCTACCAATTGCGCCACACCCCTTCGCGAGGAACGCATCCACGACTCCGGACAGGCCAGTGTCGGGTTGCTCACCCCACGGCGCACCAGTGTACGGGTAAGCGGCGGGATATCCCAACCACCCCCTCTACTGGTTGTCGTCGTTGTTTCGAACGAGTGCCTTCGCGGCGCCCAGGACCTTCTCACCCTGGCACGTCGCGGTCACGTCGATCTGCACGATGCCCTCGTCGAGGATCTTCCGCACCACGCCGCTCACCACGATCTCGGTCCCCTTGTCGTCGTCGGGGACCACGACCGGGTTGGCGAATCGCGTGGAAAATTCCACGATCGAGGCGGTGCCGCCCACCCAGCAGGCGACCGCTTGGGCGGCCACGCCCATGGTCAGCATGCCGTGCGCGATCACCCCGGGCAGCCCGACGCCTGTCGCCTGGCGGTCGCTCCAGTGGATCGGGTTGAAGTCGCCCGACGCGCCCGCGTAGCGCACCAGCGTCGCCCGCGTCACCCGGTAGGTCTGGGCCGGGAACTCGGCGCCTGGCTGCATCTCAGCCCTCCCCATCTCAGCCTTCCCCCCGGCCGTCTCAGCCTTTCCCACGGCCATCTCAGCCTTCCCCACGGATCACGAGCCGGGTCCAGATCGTCACGACGGCCTCGCCCTCGACGGTGGACACCTCGTGCCTGGTCGTGAGGAACGCGTGCCCGGCCCGGCTGCTGATCTCCTCCACCGTCATCACCGTCACGAGATGATCGCCGGCCTGGATCGGGCGCTCATAGCGAAACGTCTGACCGCCGTGCACCACCCGGCTGTAGTCCATGCCGAAGGTCGGGTCGTCCACGAGCTGCTGCCCGGCGTTCTGGCTCAGGATGATGGCGAACGTGGGCGGCGCGATCACGTCGCTGTAGCCCTTGGCCCGGGCCTCGGCGAGGTCGCGGTGCACGGGGTCGGTGGCGAAGACGGCGTCCGCGAACTCGCGGATCTTCTCCCGGCCCACCTCGTAGGGCGGCGTGGGCGGGTACACCCGGCCCATGAACGACTGATCCAACGGCATGCAGTGGAATTTACCGGTAACACGGCGAAGCCCCGGCCTCAGGCCGGGGCTTCACTCGGAACTTCGGACGTCGCTACGACTACCGGGTCTCGCGGTGGACGGTGTGCTTGCCGTCGCGCGGGCAGAACTTCTTGAGCTCGATGCGGTCCGGGTCGTTGCGGCGGTTCTTCTTGGTGATGTAGTTGCGCTCTTTGCACTCCGTGCACGCCAGCGTAATCTTCGGACGAACGTCGGTCGCCTTGGCCATGGCGAAGTGCCTTCCTTCAGAGCGTTCTTGTGGGGCGGATGCCGATCCGGCGAACCATCATAGCGGCTCACACAGACGGACGCCCAGCCGGGCGTCCCGTGTTACGTTCTGTAGCGGTGGCCGGACTTGAACCGGCGACACAGCGATTATGAGCCGCTTGCTCTGCCATCTGAGCTACACCGCCGCGGCGGACTCGATGCCTCAAGCCCGGTCTCGAGCCCCCTTACGGAATCGAACCGTAGACCTTCTCCTTACCATGGAGACGCTCTGCCGACTGAGCTAAGGGGGCGCATCGCATACGTTCCCGCACACGCGCTCGCTAAGCGTACACGGCCTCAGCCCAGCCACGAAATCGACTTACCCACTTTGGGCCTTCTCGCAGCTCACCAGGCCTTTTCCACCCACTTCGGCACGTCTGCCGCCCACCGGCGGGGGACACTCGCCCAATACCGAGCCCAGACGTTCCGCCTCTGCCCCGAGCCTGATTCCGGCGCTCTTCGGTGTTGGCATTCAGCTGGCCCATCCCGCGCCGAAACTCCGACAATCAGCTAGTTCCGGATATTTCGCCTCGTGGGCGAGCTGTCGACGGGGATCATCGCCGCACCAGAGCCCGCCACGGCACCCTTAGCGGTGCAACCAACGCCCGTAGACGGTGCTCTTGACACGATATGTCTGCTTGCTCCGCTATTCGCTAGGGAAACAGGGCCTGCCAAGGCACCCTCGACGGCGCGGGCGACACTCCCCATTCTGTCCGCTCGCTCCCGATATTTTTGTCCACGAGCGACCGTCGATGGAGTACACGGCCGCTCCCCCGCCAATGCCCGCAACGGCGCGGCCGACAACCGCAGGCCACATGCCCTGCCGACGGCGCTCTTGACCGCGACCTGTCCGCTTGCTCCCGGGCGAACCTCAGACGCCTCACGACGGCGAACGCCACGGGCAGCAGACCGCCGAGCGCTACTGGCCGCGGACGGCGCGACCGGCGCGGCGGGCACGGCAACGGTGACCATGCCGGAGGCGCAAATGCCAAGCAGCACGCGGAGGTCGACCGGCTCAAGCCGAGCGGACGGGCGCGAGCCGGGCAACAGGCTTGCGGGACGGCGGACGCTACTGGCCGCGGGACGGCACGGCGGGGCAGCGGGCACGGCAACGGTGACCATGCCGGAGGCGCAAATGCCAAGCAGCACGCGGAGGTCGACCGGCTCAAGCCGAGCGGACGGGCGCGAGCCGGGCAACAGGCTTGCGGGACGGCGGACGCTACTGGCCGCGGGACGGCAAGCACTGCGGGACTGCGGCCGCCGCGGGACGGCAAGCGCTGCGGAACGACGGGCGCTACGGGACTGCGGGCGTCAGGGGACGACGAGCACTGCGGGGTGTCGGTGTCGCGTTGGGCGGCGTTTTGCGGGACTGCAAGCGCTGCGGAACGACGGGCACTGCGGGACTGCGGGCGTCAGGGGACGGCGCGGAGCCAGCGGACCTCGCCGGCCGGGGCCTCGGCCGGGTCGGCGGAGGCCTGGGCCTGCAGCCACGACTCGAAGCGCTCATGCGGCAGCGGGCGGCTGAACAGGAAGCCCTGCCCCATGTCGCAGTGCATGTCCTCGAGTAGCCCGAGCGTGAGCTCGCTCTCCACGCCCTCGGCCACCACGTCGAGCCCGAAGTTGCGCGCCATGTCCACGATCGTGCGCACGATCGCCAGGTCGCTTGGCGACGTCGCCATGCCCTGCACGAAGGTCCGGTCGATCTTGACCTCCTGCACCGGCAGCCGGCCCAGGTCGGCGAACGACGAGCGCCCGGCCCCGAAGTCGTCGACCGACAACCGCACACCGAGGTCGCGCAGCCGGTCGAGGGTGGGCAGCGCCCGCCCGCCGGCCAGCAGCCCCTCGTCCTCGGCGATCTCCAGCATCAGTCGGTCGGCGGGCACGCCGTGCTCGTCGAGCAGCTCCGCGACCTGCAGCGGCAGGTCCGCGTCCCCGAGCGTGCGGGCCGACAGGTTGATCGAGACGGCGAGCGGCCGCCCGGCGTCGGCCCACTCCCGGGCCCGCCGGATGCCCTCGCGCAGCACCACGCCGTTGAGCAGCCCCAGCTGCCCCGTGTGCTCGGCGACGGCCACAAAGTCCGGCGGCGCCACCTGGCCGTGCACGGGGTGCTCCCACCGGGCCAGGCACTCGACGCCGACCAGCCGGCGGTCGACGAGGCTGACCTTGGGCTGGAAGTACACCTCGAGCTCACCATTCGCGAGCGCCGTGCGCAGGTCGGCTGCCAGCCCGACGCGCCGCACCGCCCGAGACTGCAGACCGGCGTTGAAGACCTGCACGATCCCCCGCGACTTCGCCACGTGTGTGGCGACGTGCGCCCGCTGGAGCAGCACCTCGGCGTCCTCGCCGTGCTCCGGGTAGATCGAGACCCCGACGTTGGCGTCGACGTCGACGGTGAGCGACTCGATCACCATCGGGTCGCGCAGCCCGTGCCGCAGCGTGTCGGCGACCGCGGCCGCCGCGTCGGCGCTCGCCGTGCGCAGCTCGACCGCGAACTCGTCGTCGCCGACCCGGGCCACCAGCGCGCCCTGCGGCGCCAGCCCGCGCAGCCGCTTGGCCACCTCGGCCAGGACCTTGTCGCCGGCGGCGTAGCCGAGCGAGTCGTTGACCTCCCGCAGCGCCACCACGTCGAACAGCAGCACGGCGACGACCTCGCGCGGGCTGCGGCCGCTCATGGCCTCCCCGAGCGCCTCGATCATCCGCCGCCGGTTGGCGAGCCCGGTGAGCGCGTCGTGGTTCGCGTCGTACTGCAGCCGGTCGACGAGCCGGCTGTTCTCCACCGCCACACCCACGTGCGCGGCGAGCGTCTCGATCAGCCGCACGTCGTCCGGCCCGAACACCGGTGCGCCACCGAGCCGGCCGGCGACCTCCAGCGTGCCGATCGAGACGCCGCTGGAGCGCAGCGGCACGACGATGACGTCCTTACCGCCGGCCTCCTGCAGCGTGACCCGCAGATCAAGCGGCCCCATCTTCGGACCGACGGCGATGGTGCTGCCGACGCGCAGCGCCATCCGCCGGAACACCTCGGGCGTGGGCGCACTGTCGAGCAGACCCGGGTAGTCGAACCGGGCGGAGAGCAGAACCTCCTGGTGGCGGCCCTGCCGGGGTAGCCACAGGGTCGCCGAGTCGGCCGCCATGAGCGCCCGGATCCGGCCGAGCAGCACGTCGGGCAGGGTGCCGTCGTGGTGGGTGGCGCCGACCTGCCGGGTCAGCTCATACATCTCGGCGAGGCTCTTATGCTGGCGCAGGAACTGCGAATATGCCCGATAGACGAACCCGAGCACGAGCACGAGCGCCACGATCAGGAAGCTGCCCCAGCGGCTGGCCTGCAGGGTCAGCATCATGATCAGGCCGACCACGATGTTCACGCCCATCACAGCCTGGACCGAGAACGCCATGCGCAGCATCGGCAGCAGCACACCGACGCCCTGCACCAGCGTCATGACGCCGCAGACGCCGACGAGCGTGACCAGGTTGTTGGCCACGATCGCGAGACCCAGGACGAACCACGTCCACGGGTCGATGCCGTTGCCGAGGTGCAGCTCGAACACGACGAGGTTGGCGGCCGCCATGCCCGCGAAGTAGCTCGCCGTGTTGAACGCCAGCTTGTGCGCGCCGAACTTGGACGTGATCAGCCATGTGAGTCCGGCGATGAGCCGGACGCCGATCGCCACCAGCGGCGAGAGGTAGAACAGCATGAGCAGGATCGCGACGTCGTTGAGATGGACGGTCACGGCCTGACGGCGGATCTCGAAGTTGAGCGGCGTGTAGACGGCGAGGATCGCCACCGCCAACAGGATCGGCGCGAACTGCAGGTTGTACTCGATCGATCGGCCGCCGGTCGACAGGATCACCGGCAGCGTCAGCAGCACGCCGAGTAGGAACAGGGGCCCGGTCACGAGCCATGCGTGCTTCTCCGGGCGAGCGACCGGAGACTTCGGAGCGGGCACCTCTTCCCCAATCACACTGGCGTCGAGGCGCGATCAGCCGCCCGCCCCCACGGGACGGCTGTCAGGTCCGCCTAACCCCAGGAAAAGTCCTCTGTCACGTAGATCGGATCGGCCTGGACCGACTGCGCATCGCCGATGTAGGTGAGGCTTCGGGCTTGCGAGACGGTCACCCCGCGCGCGTAGTCGCTCGCCTGCGCGGCCGTTGAGCTGATGCCTAACGCCACCACGCCTACGCCGGCCGTCACCGCCAACCGAACCATCCACCGACCGAGCTTGTTGTCGCGCATCTGTTACTCCCATGCGATCGCCGTGGTACCGGTCTGGTCGGGTTACCCACGATCGTGCCACAAACCACGCCGGGACCAACAGTGCGCCGCCCAGGATGATGCGGCCTCGGAGAAGAATCGACCATTCGGCCGATTCCGACGCTGGCGGACCGGCTACTTCAGCTCGCCCGAGTCAGTTTGCGCGCAACTTTTCGAGGCCGCTGGGAGTCACGAAGGGCTTGGATCTCCCGCCACCCCCGCTCCGGGTCGAGCACGGCTGACTCGACCCAGCCGACCGCGTCCCCCTCGGACCCGAACGCCCGCGTCCGGACCCTGCCGTCGGGGCCGCCCCGGCGCAGCTCGACCTCCCACCGCCCGGCCCCCGCGTTGCGCACGAACACGTCCCGGCGCGTCAGCCGGGACCAGCTTCCGTTCCACCACCGTCGCTCGTTCATGGGCACATCTTAGAACGGGTGTACGACAGTTTTCGGCCCGTGGAGGCGGGCCACCCGGTCGGGTGCGGTGTATTTTCCAAATGTGGAGTTTCCGGGGAAGGGTCTCGCCAAGGGGCTGGCCGTCACACTGGGCACGATGACCCGGCGGGCGCACACCCGGCAGTATCCGGACGTCGAGCCCGACCTGCCGCCCCGCTCGCGGGGCGTGATCGCGCTGCTCGAGGAGAACTGCACCGTGTGCATGCTGTGCGCGCGGGAGTGCCCGGACTGGTGCATCTACATCGACTCCCACAAGGAGGAAGTGCTGGTCCCCGGCGCCGCACGCCCGCGCCAGCGCAACGTCCTCGATCGGTTCGCGATCGACTTCTCCCTGTGTATGTACTGCGGGATCTGCGTCGAGGTGTGCCCCTTCGACGCGCTGCACTGGTCGCCCGAGTTCGAATACGCCGAGCACGACATCCGCGACCTGCTCCACGAGAAGGAGCGGCTCGAGGAGTGGGTGCCGACCGTGCCCGCGCCGCCCGCACACGATCCGCAGGGCGAGCCGGCCAAGGAGCAGACCGCCGCGGCCAAGCGCGCCGCCCGCGACGCCTGATCGCGTCCCTCCTTAACACTCCTTTCTTCCCTGGCGCTCTCTTCCTCGGGTCTTCCCTGGTAGCTCGATGACGGACGGCCTGGCGGTCGATTCCTGTCATACCCGGGTGGCAGGATGTCGGCCATGAGGGTGGCGCAGCGATGACCGTGGCCGACGTGCTCACGCTGGCGCTCGGCGCGGTGGCGCTGGGCTCCGGCCTGCTGGTCGTGACCACCCGGCACGTCGTGCGGGCCGGGTTGTGGCTCGTCGTCGCCCTGGGCGCGGTCGCCGGCCTCTATCTCGTGCTCACCGCCGAGCTGGTCGCCTGGGTCCAGGTCCTGGTCTACGTCGGGGCCGTCGTCGTCCTGCTCCTCTTCGCCGTCATGCTGACCCGCGCCCCGATCGGCGCCAGCGAAGACCTCGACCGCACCCGATGGCCCGGCGCGCTGGTCGGGGCCGGCGCCGGGGCGGGTCTGGCCGCGCTGTTCATCAGCGCCTTCCGGTGGACACGGGTCCCCACCCCCGAGCCCGGCACCGCCGAGCGCATCGGCGCGGCCCTGTTCCGCACCTGGGTCCTGCCGTTCGAGCTGGTCTCGGTGCTGCTCCTGGCGGCCCTGGTCGGCGCGATCGTGGTGTCGCGCCCGGACATCGGCGCCCGCGCGGCGCAGCGGAGGCGGGGCTGATGCATCCGGCACTGCCGTTCACGATCGCGGCCCTGCTCTTCGGCATCGGGGTCTACGGCGTTCTCGTGCGCCGCAACGCCGTGCTGCTCCTGATGGCCGTCGAGCTCATGCTCAACGCCGTCAACCTGATCCTCGTGACCGCCGACGCGACGATCCGCGCCGCGATCCCCCGCTCGGGCCAGTCGTTCGCGCTGTTCGTGATCGTGCTGGCGGCCGCGGAGATCGGCGTCGGCCTGGCCCTGATCCTGCAGCTTTACCGCCTGCGCCGCACGGTCGGCGTCGACGACCTCCCGCTGGGCGACGGTCCGCTCGACCCGCCACCCGCCCCGCCGGCTTCGGCCGGCCCCTCGTCCCCGGCTGAAGCGCACGGCACCGACGAACCGGCCGGCGTGAACGGGACAGGTCGGACGAACGAACCAGTCCCGTCCGACGTGAACGAGACAGGTGGCGCGGACAAACAAGTTTCGGCCGGCGCGAGCGAGACAGGCGGTAAGGACGAACCGGTCCCAGGCGGCGCGAACGAGACAGATGGCACCGAACCGGTCCCAGGCGGCGCGAACGACACGGGTGGCGCGGATGAACCGGTCCCAGCCAGCGTGAATGAGACAGGTGGGACGAACGAACCAGCGCCGGCAGGCGAGGGCGATACCGGGGGCGCGGACGAACCAGTTTCGGCCGGTGGGAGCGACGCCGGGGGCGCGGACGAGCGGGTTCCGGCCAACGCGGCGGGCGGCCGAAGCAGTAAGAGCGGAACGGTCGGCGGCGATAACGCGGGCGACGGGGACGACGCGGGCGGGCCGGGGAGCACGGGTGGAGCGGGTGGAGCGGGGGTGGCCGGGTGAGCGTCGATGCGTTGGGGGCCGCGCTGCCTGGGGTGCCGTTGGGGCTTGGGCTGGTGGGGCTGCTCTTGCGGTACAGGATGCGGGGGTTTGCGGCTTTCCTGGGGGTGGGCGGGGCTGCCGTCGTGCTCGTCGGCGCGGTCGTCGCCGCGGTCCGGGGCGGTCGTGGTGCGGATTCGGGGGTCACGATCGCCGAGTTCGGGCGGGTCTCGGTCACGTTCGGGACGTGGCTGGACGGGTCCGCGGGGCTGGTCGCCGTGGCTGTCGGGGTGGTCGCGCTCTGCGTTCAGGTGTATTCGGTCGCCTATCTGCACGACGATGACCGGTATGCGCCCTATGCCGCGCAGGTGAGCCTCTTCACCGGGGCGATGCTGCTGGTCGTCGTGTCCGGGGACCTGATCGCGCTGCTGGTCGGGTGGGAGGTCATGGGCGTCTGCTCGTATCTGCTGATCGGGCACGACCGGCGGCTGCCCGAGGCGCCGCGGGCCGCGGTCAAGGCGTTCCTGGTGACCCGGGTCGGCGACGTCGGGTTCCTCCTCGGGATCGTGCTGCTCGGGCTGCACGCGCACAGCTTCCGGATCGCGGACGTCTTCGCGGCGGCGCAGTCGGGGGCGATCTCCGGCGGCACGCTCACCGCGGCCTGCGTGCTACTGCTGGCCGGGGTGGCGGGCAAGAGCGCGCAGTTCCCGCTGCACACCTGGCTGCCCGACGCGATGGCCGGTCCGACGCCGATCTCGGCGCTGATCCACGCCGCGACGATGGTGGCGGCGGGTGTGTACGTGGTGGCGCGGCTGTATCCGCTCTTCGAGCGCTCGACGGTGGCGCTGGTCGTGCTCGCGGTGATGGCGGCCGTGACCATGCTGCTCGGGGCGCTCAGCGCGCTCGGGCAGGACGACATCAAGCGGGTGCTCGCCTGGTCGACGGTGAGCCAGCTCGGATACATGACCGGTGCCCTGGCGGTCGGGGCGCCCTCGGCGGCGCTGTTCCACCTGCTCACGCACGCGGCGTTCAAGGCGCTGCTGTTCCTGGCGGCCGGGTCGGTGATCCACGCGGTCGGCGGCAACCTGATGTCGGAGATGGGCGGGCTGCGGAGACGCATGCCGGTGACGTTCTGGACCATGACCGTGGGGCTGGGCGCGCTGGCTGGCGTGCCGCCGCTGGCCGGGTTCTGGAGCAAGGACGCGATCCTCGAGGCGGCGACCGGGTCCTGGCCGTTGCCGCGCGGCTTCACGCTGCTCGTGTTCGGCTCGGCGGCGGTGACCGTGGCGCTGACCGCGGCATACGTGGTGCGGCTGTGGCGGCGCACGTTCTTCGGCGCCCCGCGCGGCGCCGGGGCGCGGGCCGGGCACGAGCCGCCGTGGGCGATGCGCGCGCCGCTGCTGGTGCTGGCCGTGCCGGCGGCGCTGCTCGGGTTCGCGGGGCTGGCGCCCGCCTTCTCGGCGCGGCTCGGCTCGCACGAGGCGGTGGCGCACGTGGGCTGGACGACGGCGGTCGCGGCGGTCCTGCTGATGGTCGGAGGGCTGCTCGCCTGGCGCTGGGACCCGGCCGCCGCGCCGCCCGACACGTGGTTGGGCCGACTGCTCGGCAACGCCTTCTATCTCGACGCGGTGCAGGACGCGCTGGTCACCCGGCCGGTGGCGGCGCTGGCCCGGCTGGCCCGCCGCGGCGACGAGGGCCTGGTGGACGGGGCGGTCGAGGGGGTCGGCACGGGCGCCGGCGGGCTCGGCGGGCTACTGGCCCGTGCGCATTCCGCCGCGCTGCCGCGGGCCGCGACCGCCGTGCTGGCCGGGGCCGTGGTCGTCGCCGCCGTGATCGTCGTCGCGCTGGGGGTGGGGCGATGAGCACCGGACAGGCGCTGTTGCTCGCGAGCCTGCTGCTGCCCGCGATCGGGGCGCTGCTCGCCGCCGGGATGCCGGGGCGGCTGGATCGGGCCGGGCGGATCGGCGGGACCGTGTTCGCCGCGGCGACGCTCGGGGTGGTCGTCGCGCTCGGGGCCGCGCGGGCGGACGCGGGCGGCGCGGGGCGGATCCGGCCGTTCGCCGAGATCGACGTGCCCTGGGCGCCCTCGCTGAGCCTGCGGTTCCATATCGGAGTCGACGGCATTTCCTATCCGCTGGTCGTGCTGACCGCCCTGCTGACCGTGCTCTGCTGCGCGTACTGCCTCTGGCGGGTGCCGGAGCCCGGGCGCGGGCGGCAGCTCGTGGCGCTGCTGCTGGTCCTGCAGGCCGGGATCACCGGGGTGTTCCTCGCGCTCGACCTGGTGCTGTTCTTCGTGTTCTTCGAGGTCGTCCTCCTGCCGATGTATGCGGTGATCGCCGTCTGGGGCGGGCCCGAGCGGCGGCGGGCGGCGCGGAAGTTCGTGCTCTACACCCTGTTCGGCTCGGTCCTGCTGCTTGTCGGCGTGTTCGTGGTCGTCTCCTCGTCCGGCACCGGCGACCTGGTGGCGCTGAGCGATCCGGCGGTCCGGCCGATGTCGGCGGGTATGCAGCTGCTGGCGTTCGTCCTGCTCGCGCTGGCGTTCGCGGTGAAGAGTCCGCTGTGGCCGCTGCACACCTGGCTGCCGGCCGCGCACACCGAGGCGCCGACGGTCGGGTCGGTGATCCTGGCCGGGGTGCTGCTGAAGATGGGCACGTACGGGCTGCTGCGGGTCGCGGTGGGCGTGGCGCCCGACGGGGCGGCCCGCTGTGCGCCGGTGCTCGGGGTCCTCGCGACCGCCGCGATCCTGGCCGGCGGCCTGATTTGCCTGGCGCAGGCGGAGCTGAAGCGGCTGATCGCGTACTCCTCGGTGGGGCACATGGGGTTTGTCCTGCTGGGGGTGGCGACGTTGACGGCGACGGGCATGCAGGCGGCGCTCATCGGCAACATCGCCCACGGGCTGGTGACGGGCCTGCTGTTCTTCGTCGCCGGCGCGATCAAGGACCGTGCGCACACCGGGGAACTCGATCGCCTGGGCGGGCTGCGGGAGACCGCGCCGGCGCTGAGCGGGGTGCTGGCCTTCGCGGCGATCGCGTCGCTCGGGCTGCCCGGGCTCGCGGGATTCTGGGGCGAGGCGTTCGCGGTCGTGGCCGCCTTCGAGCGGGGCGGGGCGCTGTGGATCACGCTCGGCGCGCTGGCGGCGGTGGGGGCGGCGCTCGCGGCGGCGTACTTCCTGCGGCTGCTGCGCCGGGTCACCCACGGCCCGGCCACCCCGGCGGTCGCCGCCCTCGCCGGCGCGCTCGTCACGGCCTCGCCCGCCGCTCATCTGGCCGGCGGATCGCCGCCCCCCGGGGAGCCGGACGGCGAGCGGGCGCCGGAGGGTGAGCCGGTGGCGATCAGCGGGCGGCGGACGATCGGGCGGCTGACCGCGGGCGAGTTGGTGGCCTGGTCGCCGTTGATCGTGCTCACGCTCGTGGTCGGGGTGGCTCCGGCGGTCACGCTGCACTGGTCCAATGCCGCAGTCGAGGCGCTGGCGGGGGTGTTCGGGCGATGACGATCGATCAGGTGGCGCTGGTTCCCGCGTACGTGGCGGCGGGCACCGCTGTGCTGGCGCTGCTCGTCGACCTCGTCGTGCCCGGGCGGCGCGGGCCCGTCATGGTCGCCACGGCGCTGGGGATGGCCGGGGTCGTGGGGGCGGCGATCGGTGTCGGGATCGGTGGCGGGCATCGGGCCGCGTTCTGTGCCGGGCCGGACCAGTGTTCCCTCGTGCTCGATCCGGCGGCGGCGATCGTCGCCGGGGTGTTCGCGGGGCTGGCGCTCGGGGCGCTGGCGCTGTCGGTGCCGCTGCTGCGGACCGGGGAGGTGCCTGTCGGGGAGTACTGCTTCCTGCTGGCCTGCTCGCTCACCGGGGCCGTGGTGCTGGGCGGGGCCCGGGACCTGATCACGCTGATCGTGGCGCTGGAGACGCTGACCCTGCCGCTGTACCTGCTGGTGGGGCTGCGACGGGGGGCCACGGCCGGCGGTTCGGCGGCGGTCACCTTCTTCGTGGTGAGCGTGGTGTCGACGGCGGTGGCGCTGCTCGGGGCGGCGCTGGTCTTCACCGCGACCGGGGGCGTGCACTTCGCCGACATCGCGGCCGGATACGCGCACCTGTCGTCGTGGGACGGCGGCCCGGGGACCGGTGGGGCGTTGGGCGCCTCCGCGCGGGGGGCACTGCTGCGGGCCGGGGTGGTGCTGCTGCTGGTCGGGCTGGGGTTCAAGGTGGCGGCGGTGCCAGCGCACGCCTGGGCGCCGGCGACGTACGACGGGGCGCCGCTGCCGGTTGCCGCGTATCTGTCGACCGCTTCGAAGCTGGGTGGGGTCGTGGCGATGCTGCTCGTCGGGGTGTCGGCGGCGCGGACGGTGCTGTCGACGTCGGGGCTGACGCTCGCGGTGCTGGCGGTGCTCAGCATGACCGTCGGCAACCTGGTGGCGCTGCGGCAGCGGCGGATGGTGCGGCTGCTGGCGTGGTCTTCAGTGGCGCAGGCCGGCTACCTGCTGGCGCCGCTCGGGGCGCTGGTCGCGGCGGACTCGGTGACGCCGCTGCTGGTGGCGGCAGTCGTTGGGTACACCTTCTTCTATGTGATCCTGGAGTTCGCGGCGTTCGCGGCCGTGGTCGCGGTGCGCGGGGCCGCCGACGGCGGGGAGATCGCCGACTACCGGGGGCTGGCGCGGCGGCGGCCGTGGCTGACCGGGGTGCTGGTGCTGGCCCTGGCGGGGCTGGCGGGGCTGCCGCCGGGGCTGGCGGGGCTGTTCGCGAAGGTGGCGGTGGTCCGGTCGCTGCTCGGCGGGGACGCCACCTGGCTCGCGGTGGTGGTGGCGGTCAACGCGGTGATCGGGCTCGCGTACTACGTGCGGGTCGGCGCCACCCTCTTCGCGCCACCATCGGGTGACGTAGACGTAGAACACGTGCGGGTGCCGTGGCCGGTTGGGGCGTCGGTGGCGGTGGCGGCCGTGATCGCGGTGCTTGTCGGGTTTGGGCCGGAATTGGTGATGAGGGCGGCGGCGACGTTCGGCTGAGGGGACGGCCGGGGCCCGATGAGCGTCGTGTCCGTGCGAAGGAGCGCGAAAGGGGACGAATCCTAGCCGCGAGGGCTTTCAGCTAGCTCACAGCCGGCATCGGGAAGGTACACCGGGAGTCGCGCTGTTATTGAAAGCATGCAGCACAGGCATTTCAACGGTTTGAAGACAGCGGCCCTCCTCGGGCTGCTGACCTCACTGATTCTGCTTGTCGGCTACTGGCTCGGCGGTAGCACCGGTCTGGTCATCGCCGTGTTCCTGTCGCTGGCGATGAACGCGTTCTCGTACTTCTACTCCGACAAGATCGCGCTGCGCGCGATGAATGCGCAGCCGGTGAGCGAGGCGCAGGCGCCGCAGCTCTACGCGATGGTGCGCGATCTCGCGACCGCGGCCGGGCAGCCCACGCCGCGCTTGTACATCAGCCCGACGCGGCAGCCCAACGCGTTCGCGACTGGGCGCAACCCGCAGAACGCGGCGGTCGCGGTGACCGCCGGGATTCTGGAGATGCTGACGCCGCGCGAGCTGCGGGGCGTGATCGGGCACGAGCTCTCGCACGTGTACAACCGGGACATTCTCATCTCCAGCGTCGCCGGGGCGCTGGGCGGCATGATCACGATGCTGGCCAACCTGGCGATCTTCCTGCCGCTGGGCAGCTCGAACGACGACGAGGAGGGGCCGGGCATCGCCGGGCTGCTGCTCATGATGATCCTCGGGCCGCTGGCCGCGACCGTGATCCAGCTGGCGATCAGCCGGAGCCGGGAGTACGAGGCGGACGAGTCGGGCGCGCGGCTCACCGGGGACCCGCTGGCGCTGGCCAGCGCGCTGCGGAAGATCCACCGCGGCACGCAGGCGCTGCCGCTGCCGGCCGACGGGCAGCTGGCGAGCCAGGCGCACCTGATGATCGACAACCCGCTCCGGGGTGGGGGCATCGCGTCGCTGTTCTCCACGCACCCGCCGATGGAGCAGCGCGTCGCGCGACTGGAGCAGATGGCCGGGGTGGCCGGACACCGGTAAACCCAACGCAAACGCAGCAGAGCCCGCCGTACTATCGGCGGGCTCTCTGCTGTTCAAGATCGAAACGAGGTCGGGGCGTGCGCCAGTACCTGTCCGTTTGGCGGCTCCCCGGGGCGCCCCTGCTGCTCGTCGTCGGCGTGATCGCGCGGCTCGGTATCGGGATGGTGTCGCTGTCGCTGCTGTTGCTGCTGCAGCAGGCGCAGGGGCGATACGCGCAGGCGGCGCTGGCCTGCTCGGTGTACGCGGTGGCGAGCGCCGCCGCGAGCCCGATCGTCGGGCGGCTGGCCGATCGGATCGGGCCGGCGCCGGTGCTGGTGGCCACCGGGTTGACGTACCCCTGCTGCCTGGTCTTCTTGATCTTCGCCGGGCTGCGCGAATGGCCGTCGGCGGCGGTGCTGGGCGCGGCCGTGCTGGCCGGGGTGACGTTTCCGCCCATGACGGCGGCGGTGCGCGGCACCTGGAACGCGCTGACGGCCGACGACCCCGCGGTGCGGGTGACGGCGCTCGCCGCCGAGACGGCGCTGTTCGAGCTCGTCTTCGTCGTCGGGCCGATGCTCGTCGCGCTGTGCGTGGCGCTGTGGCAGCCCGCCGTCGCGCTCGCCGCCGCGGCCGTGGTCACACTCGTCGTGGCGCGCGGGCGGGCGATGCGCTCCTGGCGGCGGGCCGAGGGGCACGCGCCGGCCCGCGGGCTCGGGCCGCTGCGGGTGCGGGGCTTCGTGCCGCTGCTGGTGACCGCGTTCGGGGTCGGGTTCGCGTTCGGCGGAACGGGGGTGGCAGTGCCCGCGTACGCGACCGAGTACGTCGCCGATGACCCCCAGAGCGTCGGCGGCATCCTGCTCGGCGTGTGGGGCATCGGCAGCGCTGTCGCCGGGGTGTGGTTCGGATCACGGGCGCGGCCGGGGGTACGGCTGCGATGGCTCCTCGCCGCGGTAGCCGCCAGCCTCGCGGTCCTGGCCGCGATGCCCAACGCGCTTGCGCTCGGCCTGGCGCTCATGCTCGGTGGGGCGACGATCGCGCCGGCACTCACGGTCCAGAACGCGATGGTCGGCCAGATCGTGCCGCGATCGATGCTCAACGAGGCGTACACCTGGCTGGTGACCACCTCGATCGGCGCCAGCGCCGCCGGCGTCGCCGTCACCGGCCTGGTCGTCGACCGCCCCGGCGGCGCCGTCTGGGCGTTCCTGCTGGCGGGCGCCGCGGTCGCGGCCGGCGCCCTGGTCGCCCCGGCCCCGTTCACTCACACGAGCGACCGCGAAACGGCCGCCGTGTAGGGTCAGCACCCCTGGCCCAGACGCTCCAGGCCGTGCTCGCTGGTCCGAGACGCCCACGACCTGCGCGACCCCGGCGAAGGGCTAGGCTCGGCGCCCATGGATGCGATCAGGCCGTGGGAAGTCCTGCTCTGCTGCCTGCTGGTCTTCGGCGCGACCGTCGCCACCGTCGTCCTGGTGCTGGTTCAGCGCGGCAAGCGCCCACGCTGAACGAGCCACCCGGCGCCGGGCACGGCCCGAGGGTGCAAAACAGTTTCGCGCCCCGGCCCATGCCCACCGAATGATCGACGGAGGGCACTCCGGATGCGGTTACGCCAAGCTGCCGGTCATGACCGACCCGGACCCCACCCCGCCACCGCCCGTGCCCGCTCAGCCTGACAAGGCCCCGGTCGGCCCAGCACCGACCTCGGGCCTCACCAAGCCGCTCACCGTCGGCCTCGTTGTCGCGGCGCTCATCACTGGCGTGGGCATCGGCGTCGTGGCCACGACGGGCACCAGCGGGGACGGCAACCCGGGCCTCGCCGCAACCCCCACCTCGCCGGTCGTCACCACGTCGCCGCCGGCCCCGACGACCTCACCGCCGCCCGCTCCGGTCGCCTCCACACCTGGAACGTCCCGGCCGGCTCTTACAAGACCACCGGGGCCAGCGCGGACTGCTACTGGGCGATCTTCAAGTCCGGAACCAACCAGCACGACATCATCGACAACCACATCGGCGGCGGCAATCTGCGGGTCACCCTCAAAGCCGGCCAGGACTTCGAGACTGACCGGTGCGGTGTGTGGACAAAGACCGGCTAGCTCAATGCGCCTCTAGCGACGTCTCCACCAGCGCCGCCTCCCGGGTGCTTCGGCCAGCAAAGACTCGGCCGTCGCCTGGCTGATGACGAGGCTGATCTCGCGGGTGGCGCTGTTGACCAGTACGCCGGCGCAATCCGGGTCGGTTGCCGCCATTTGCAGCAGGACCTCGCCCGATACACCCGTGTTGAACCGGGGACCGAAGTTGCGGATGGCCGCTTCGGGGTCGGCGAAGGCGAGGATCCGCGATCGCCCATCGCCGTGCGTGGTCCGGCCGGCGCCGAAGTCGCCGTCCGCGATGAAACGCCCCTGGTCATCCTGAGCCAGTGTCCCGACGCCGACGATGCCGATGGTGGACGTGCGGAACAGCGCGACGAAGCGCTCGTAGCTTTCCGAGGTCTCGGTGTCGGCATGTTCCGCCATGACATCCGACAGCGGGGCGTCACTCATGCCGCGCACAGTAGTGCTCCGCGCCGGAAATGGGCGGGGTGCCCTCCGGCACCCCGCCGAGCCGACTACCTGTAATTCGTGAACTGCAGGGCGATTCCGAAGTCCTCCTGCTTGAGCAGGGCGATGACCGCCTGCAGGTCGTCCCGCTTCTTGCCGGTCACCCGCAGCTGGTCACCCTGGATCTGGGCCTGGACGCCCTTGGGGCCCTCGTCGCGGATCTTCTTCGAGATCGCCTTGGCCTTGTCGGACTCGATCCCCTGCACGATCTTCGCGTCGATCTTGTACGTCTTGCCGGACGCCCGCGGCTCGCCCGCATCGAGCGACTTGAGCGAGATGTTCCGCTTGACCAGCTTCTCCTTGAAGACCTCGAGCGCGGCGACGACCCGCTCCTCGGTCTCCGCCTGGAGGGCCACCGTCTCCTCCCCGGCCCACTTGATCTCAGCCCCGGTGCCGCGGAAGTCGAACCGCTGCCCCAGCTCCTTCTCGGCCTGGTTGAGCGCGTTGTCGACCTCCTGCCGGTCGACCTTGCTGACGATGTCGAACGAGGGTGCCGAAGCCATGGCAGACGCTCCCTGTTACTGCGTGCTAAGACGGTTGTGGGCTTGCCGAGGGTACCCGTTTGCATTGCCCCCGGGGGCTACCGCTATTCTGGCTTCCGCCAGGCGGGTTGCCCGAGCGGCCAATGGGAGCGGACTGTAAATCCGTCGCGAAAGCTACAGAGGTTCGAATCCTCTACCCGCCACAGGCAAGGCTAAAGGGCCTGCTACCAGGGGAAACTCCGGTGGCAGGCCCTTAGCGTTGGTCTCACTGGGTCCGGCCCAGACCCACTCGATCCCACCTGTCGCGCCAAATACGCGCCAAAGTTTGCGCCATGATCACCGGCGGCGTGAGGGTGGCTTGACCCCGAGCGCAAGCGCGATGCGGTGCAGCGCGGTCGGGATCTCGCCGTCGAGGCACTTGGCGTAGACGTCCAGCAGCACCTTCACGCTGTTGCCCGCCCACTCCGCCACCTGGGTCGGCTGGACGCCAGCGTTGAGCCACGTCGAGAGGCAGGCGTGGCGGAGGTCATACGGTCGCCTGGCGAGCAGCGACCGTACCTGGGCGGCGGTGAGCGCCTCCTTGCGCGCTTCCCGCCAGGCGGTGGTGTAGGCGTTGTTCGGGATCGGCTGACCCAGCGTCGGCACGTAGCGGCCCCCTGGTCCCCGGCGGGTGACGAACAGCCGGCCGTTCGCCGCGGGCTTGTACTCAGTGATGTGCCAGTCGAGCAGCGCGGCGAGCGGAGGCGCCACTGGTACCGATCGGGTGGTCGTCGTCGCCCGGTGCTTCAGCCCTCGGTCCTCCATGACCTCGTCGTCATTGCTCCATTCCCGCCCCACTGCCACCGTTGCACCGGTCAGGTGAAGCCAGCCGAACTCCCCCGGCTTCGCGGGCCGCTCGTACTCGTCGTCCGACAGGTGGAGTACTTCCTCGGGCCGCAGGCCCGCGTAGTACATGCAACCGAAGAACGCCTTCAGCTCCGGGCTCTTGACGGCAACGGCCTTGAGCAGCGCGGCGGCCTGCTTCGGGTTGACCACCACGCTCCGGTCGACGCTCTCGTCCTTCTTCGGGGCGGTCCAGCTCACCAAGGAGAGCGGGTGCACGTCCAGGTGGCGCAGCTCCACGGCGTACCGCAAGCAGTTCGAGAAGACCGCGCGCTTCCGCGTCACGGTCGCGGCGGCGGCCGGCTTGCCCTCCATGGTGAGCGCGATCGTGTCGAGCACCTTCCGGACGAGCGCGGCATCCGCGAGCGCGGAGAGGTTGACCGTGTTCGCCTGCACCCAGTCGACCGCGCCGGCCAGGCGCTCGGGTGGTGGCCCGGCCTCCCGCGCGGCGCTGTTGAAGACGTAGCCGTACAGCGCCGCCCGCATGGTCTTGGCATCCGGCGCTCCGCGGTCACTCGACAGGAGTACCGGCGTGACCGTGGCCATGGTCTCCGCGATGCCCTTGCGATGGTTCGGCGAGGCGTGGGGCCACTTCATGTCGACGTACTCGGTCGCGTGCTGGTACCAAGTGCGCGTCCGCAGCTCGCGGGCCATCGGCTCCGGCAGGCCGCAATCGGTGTCGAACCCGACGCCCTCGCGCTGGGCGCTCACGAGCTTGGAGCGGAAGCTCTCCGCGAGCGGCCGGGTCTGGAAGGAATCACCGAACCTCTTGCCGGCGACGATCCACCGCACGCGGAACGTGCTGCGCGGCTTCCCGGTCTTCCGGTCCTTGCCCTTGTGCTCGGAGATGCCCCACACCCGTACGTCAAAGGTGATCATGCGGCCTGTTCCTCCTCCCGGCTCGCGAGCCAGGCGTCGAAGTCGGAGCGACGGATGCGGAGCTGACCGTTCGGCAGCTTGTAAGTGCGGGGAGCCAGGCCGAGCGCCTTCCAGCGGAAGAAGGTCGACTTCGGGACGTCCAGCTCGGCCAGGAACTCGGCCAGGGTGAGGAAGGTCCGCTTTGGTCGCGCCGCGGAATCCGCGCTATCCGCGAAAGTCCGAAGCGGCGTGACGTTCTGCGGTTTCTGCGGATTGCGCGGGCGGCTCATCCGGCCACCGCCGAGAGCGGGTGCACCGTCGCCGCGGGTCGCGTGATGTCCGGGTGGGTGAGCCAGGCTGGCGATGGCGGGCGGCCGGCACCGGCGCGCTCGGGAGCTGGTTCGGCGCGGAGGTATCCGTGGGCCTGTAGCAGGTTGAGTGCTGGGTCGAGGTCGGCGGCCTTGCGGAATCGGCCGCGGGAGAGTGCGCTGAACAGGTCGCGTTTGGTGAAGCGGCGGCAGGCGGTGCGTTCGATCCAGCCGAGGATGTGTCGGGCGTCGTCGACGACGGGATCGGTGCCCATGTCGTCGAAGGCGGCCAGGGCGTGTTCGGCGAAGTAGCGGCCGAGCGTCGCGGCCTGGTCGACGGTTTCGGCGTCGATCGGTCGTGTGCAGCCGTCGCCGCCGTGGGTGGCGAGGTGGAGCAGGCCGGCGATGCGGACGATGGCGCCGGTGTACTTGCTGCCCCAGTCGACGATGTGCGCCCAAGCCCCGGTCGGGCCGAGCCGGGGTTCGACCTCGCATTCGATGTCGAGCACGCGGGCGTTCGCCGCGGGCAGGAGCGGCATGATGGCCGGATCGGTCCACTCGTCGAGCGCGGCGACCAAGGCGCCGAGCCGATCGGCGTACGCCTCGGCGACCGCGGGCGGTACGGGTTCGGTGCCGATGCGGCGGCGGCCGACGGTGTTCTCCGGGACCGAGAACAGGATGCGGGCGAGCAGGCCTTTGCCTCGGAAGCCCGGCATGGAGGCGATGTCGCGCAAGACCTCCGGCTGGATGGCGAGGCCGAGCGTGAGCGCGGGCCGGTCGACGTGTTCGGCTGGGCGTGAGCGGCGGTCGACGCGGAGCATGTCGCCGGCATGGCCCTTGAGGAATACCTCCAGGTTCGGCGTGCCGCTGTACCGGCCGGCGAGGGTGGCGAAGATGCCGCCCTCGGCCGACAGCACCGCCAGCCGCCCGCCTTGCTCGGCCAGCAGCGAGCCGGCCTGTTCGCTGGTGACGTCGTCGGCGATCAGGCGTGGCAGCACGGGAACTGTGATGGCGTCGGCGTTCATCGTCGCGCCGGCCGCGTCGCCGAGCAGCCGTTCCCGGGCGGCGTTGTCGGCGTGCGCTGCCGCGTTCGCCGCACGTTCGGCGGCCTTGCTCGCGACTCGCCGCGCGAGTTCCGCTTCCACGATCGCGGGTTTCGTCTGGTCGATAAGCGCCCGTTCGGCCGCGAGGAGCGGTCCGGTCATGGTGGCGAACACGGCTGACTTGCGCGAGCCGGGTGGTAGGACGACGACCGTGAAGAGGTTGCACGGCTCCCGCCAGCCGGGCCGAATTTCCACGCACGCGCGACCGCTGGCTGCCGTCGACAGCGCGGCGAGGGCGAGGCATCCGGCGAGGTCGGCGGGCGTCTGGGTGAACTCGGCGACCGCCGAGACCATGTCGGCGAGCCAGCCCGGCAGCGCGTCGACCGGGAACGGCGGTGCGCCGTGCCGGGCGGTGAGCGGGATCGGCGGCGGCCAGGCTGGCGCGGCGACGTCGGCGAGTAGGGCGCGGCCGGTGGCGAGCAGTTCGTCGGCGTCGCCGTCGCCGATGCGGGTCAGCCGATCGCCGAGGTCGACGATGGCGCGGCGGCGGGCGTGTTCGGCGACGATCCGGGCGTAGTGCGTGGCGTTGTCGAGGGTGGGCACGGCTGCCACGAGCGTGTGCAGGTACGCCGCTCCCCCGAGTCGCGTCAGGGCGCCGGTCGAGGCGAGGTGCGCGGCGACCGAGACCGGGTCGCCGGGCGCACCTGCGGCGTGCAGTTCGACCAAGGTGCGCCACAGGAAGCCGTGGGCGGGGCGGTAGAAGTCGTCGGTTGTCAGGATGTCTGCGAGGTCGGCGACGAGGGCCGGGGCGAGCAGGGCCGCGCCGATCACCGCTTGTTCGGCGGCGTTGTCGTGCGGCGGGGTGCGGTGCACGAGTCGAGTCCTCCGTTCAGCGGTTGCCGTCGTGGTGGATGCGGCGGGCTTCGTTGATGAGGTGGGTGCCGTAGCGCAGGCGCAGGCCGGTGGCGTCGCAGCGGCGGCAGGAGCGGCTGACGCGGCCGTACTGGCGGCGTGCGAGCCCGGTCCCGGCGCACGTGCGGCAGCGGCGAAAAGGTGCGATCCGGCAGAGCGTGAGGTAACCGGCGGTGACGATCGACAGGCTGGGGCAGAGCAGGATGGCTAGCAGGTCGAGGGGGTTCACAAGGCCCTCCAGGGCAGGAAGGGGCGCGGCAGCACGCAGGGGCTGCTAGGGCGCTAGAGACCAGGCAGGGGCACGGATGAGGTGCTAGCGGGGGTGCTAGGTCTAGCGGCGGCCGGCTGCTAGACCTAGCACCGTTTCCGTGTTAGGCGGCGTCGCGGCGGCGGTTACGTTCGGTCAGTGCAGCGATGAGGGCCGCTCGTTCGAAGCCGCGCCGGTTGGCGCCCTTGCCGGTGTGCGGGTCGGTTCCCCAGATCTGCGAGACCTTGACTTTGAACGGCTTCAGCGCGACCGTGACCCGCTCGCCGTCCCACCCGCCGTACACGTCCGGGCGCAACTCCGCCAGACGCGCCGCCACGGTCTCGCACCACACCTTCGCCTCGCTCGCCGGCAGCACCGCGGCGATGTCGTCGAGGAGCGAAATGGAGGCGACGGCGGCCGGGGCGAACTGGTCACCGAGGGCGTGTCCGGTGAGCGTGCCAGCCTTCTCCCGGGCCGCGCGGGCGCGCGTCACGACCGCCTCGGCCGCCGGTACGTCCACGTAATACGTGCGCGTGATCTGCGGTTCGTCGCTCTCCCCCGCCAGGTAGCCGATGCCGAGATCCCGGCGGCTGAACATCGTGGCGCGGATGCCGTTGCGGTAGGCGCTGGTGCCGAGCACCATGTCGTTCTCCATCTGGCCCATCACCTTGAGGCAGAAGCGCAGTACCGCGTTGCCGGAGATGCCGGTCGGCAGTGACTTCGAGTCGGGCCGCTGGGTTGCGAAGGCGCCGATGATGAGCGCGGCCGGCCCACGCCGGACGAGATCCTCGGCGATCTCGCGCAGCTCGTCGCCGTGCTCGGGGTGTTCGAACCACCGTTGGCACTCGTCGACCACGAGCAGGATCGGATGCAGCCGGTACTGCTTCGCGGCGGCCAACTCCGGCGTGATCTTCGATTCGGGAGCCAGCTCGCGCGGCAGTTCCCGCACCACCTTCGTGCGCCGCGTCAGCTCCTTGGCCAGCTCCCGCATATCGGCCAGGGCGTAGGCGATGTCGTCGTCATCGTCGCCGGCCCGATACCGGTGCGCGACCGGCTGCAGCGGCGCGAAGTCGCCCATGCCCTTGAGGTCGTACGCGTGCAGCTCGGCAAGGGGGTCGAGCGCGGCGGCGAGCAGCAGCAGCCGCGCGGCGAAGGTCTTGCCCACGCGCGGGATGGAGCCGATGACCATCGAGGCGAACACGAGGGTGAGGGCGACCGGCCGGCCGCGCTGGTCGGTACCGAACGGGATGGGCTTGAACAGGTCGACCGTGCCCGACTTCAGCAGCGGCCAGGCGGGTTGGCGGGACTTGGAGAGGTCCTCGTCGCCGACCCACAGGACGAGGCGGCCCGGGTGTACGTCGAGGTTGCCCTCCGGCCAGACGCAGCCGAGCGGGCGGCCGAGTGCGGAGGCGAGTTCCTTTCGCTTGTCGGCGACTTGGTCGACGGTCGTGCCGGGCGGGAGGTCGACGACGGCGCGCCAGCCGGGTCCGTCGCGGCTGATCGGCTCCGCGAACCGGATGGCGTCCTTGGCGCCCTTCTTGGCGATGGCCTGGTTGATGCCGGCGACGCTGATGGCGCCCAGGGCGGCGAGCACCACGTCGGAGGTCAGGCGCGGCGTGCGGGTGACCGACACGGCGGTGTCGAGGAGTGGCCGGTCGGCCGGTGCGCCGGCCGCGCCGAGGAGCGCGATCGCGGCGGTGAGCGCGGTGTACCAGTACACCTGCGGCGTCATGATGAGCAGGAACATCACGCCGCCGAGGCCGAGCACGGTGAGGGCCAGCAGGATGAGCGTGCGCAGCCGGACGCGGCCGTCGCGTTGGCGGGAGAGCTTGAGGTACTCCTCGGCGTTCTCCCGCCGCACCGCCGCTGCGCGGACCGGGGCGCCCTCGGCGTCGGTGACCCACCGAGCGGTGCCGGAGATGACGCGGACGGCGCCGCGTGGGGCGCGGAAGAAGAGCTTCATCGTGTACTTCGGCAGGCGCGTCAGGTGGTACAGGGCCGCGTGGGTGTAGAAGCTGACGACCCACTGCGCCTGCGTCATCAGTTCGGTCTTCGAGCGCGCCCAGGCGGGCACGATCGGGCGGCGCTTCGCGGTTCGCAGGGCTGCGACGCTCCAGCGGTTGGGGGCGAGGGCGTCGGGCGGGTCGACCGGGGTGGGCCGTTTGTCGGCCCGGGCGGCGTCGAGGTCGAGGATTTCGGCCTCGTGCCGGTCCCAGTCGAAGCCTTCGGGGTTTGTCATGATGGGTGTTCCTCCACGGAGGTCTCAGATGGGCTGACGAGGAGGCCGGGGCGCGGCCGGAGGTTTGCGAGGCCGGATGGCCGCGCCCCGGGCGGAGCTACCGTTCGAGGTCGTCGATGACCTCGCCGTCGTCGCGGGTAAGAGTGGCCGCGAGGTCGTCGTAGGAGCCGGTGTCGAACGCGATGACGAACCGCGCGGCGCCGGGCGGGAGCGGGGCCTCGACGGTCTCGCCGGTGATGGAGACGACCGTGATGCGGTTGAAGGCGACGGCTGCGACCTCGACGTCCGGCATGACGGCCGTGACGTAGTTGGAGACCGGGCAGTTGAGGCCGTCTTCGCGCAGCCCGGTCCAGCCGCCGGAGAGCAGTGTGTCGGCGACTGCGTCGGCGGACATGCCGAGCGTGTTGAGGGTGCTGGTCAGGCGCTGGTGCAGCGAAGTCATCGGGTGTGGCTCCTTCAGGCGGGTTTGGCGGTCAGGGCGTTGAGGTGGCGGCGCACGGTCCGATCGGTGACGCCAACGCGGCGGGCGATGTCCGCGGCGGACATGTCCGGGTGCCTTGCCCGGAGGCGGGCGATGGCGGACGCGTTGTCCTTCTTCCGGGCCGGTGCGAGCTTCTGCGGTGTCCGATCGGCGTCCGGTTGCTCGTCCGGCGCGATGTCCGGCGTCGTGTCCGGTGCGATGTCCACTGTGGACGGTTCGGGTTTCGGTTCCGTTGGGGTGGCGCGCATCCGGCCGGCCAGCTCGACCAGGCAGACCGACGCGACCACGACGACGCCATCGACGGACAGCGGGATGAGGTACGGCGCGAGGCCCTGCTCTCCGTATCTGGCCGCGACGCCGGCCATGTGGGTGTACGACACCCAGGCGGCGATGCCGGCAATGCACGCCGTTGCGGTCAGGCGCACGGCGGCGAGGGAACGGCGGTGGACCGGTACCCGTGAGATCAGCTCGACGGTGAGCAGCAGCGCGAGCGGCGGCCACGCGGAGATGGCCTGCGAGATGGGGTTGGGGTCGGCGTGCAGGATGTTCGCGGCGACGGAGGTGGCGACGCCCAGGACCAGGGCGCCGCGCACTCCCCATCGCACGCGGATCAGGTGGTGCTCGGTCACTTGCCACCGCCGAGCGAGTCGCCGATGGCGATCATGCCCGAGCGGACGCCGTCCACGACGGCGCGGGAGGGCTTGGCGAGCACGCCGTTGGAGCCGGCGACGACCATGCCGAGCAGGAACGCGGCCAGGGTGGTGACGGCGATCCGGCCGCGGGTGCGGCGGTCGACGAACAGGGTGGCGAGCAGGCCGATCAGGATTAGGGAGAAGATGCCCAGACTCATGGGAGCCTCCGGTTTCGAGGGGCGTACGGGGTTCACGCGGCGAGCGCCTCGCTGAGGCGGGCGCAGACGAGCGCGGCGGCCTCGCGCAGGACGCGCCGCTCGGCGCTGTGCAGGCGGTGCCAGTCGCGCACCGTGGGCTGCGGGTCGGCGGTCAGGACGCGGATCTCGGCGGCGACCAGGGACATCTCCGCCTCGATGAGCGGCCACTCCTGCTGGATCGCGGCGAGTTCCGCGCGTGACGGGCCGTCGGAGGGAGCGAGCTTCATGGCCTTCCTTTACAACTCGACGTTGTATTCGGGCGTGAGCAACGTACAACTTGACGTTGTATTCGAGCAAGTGCTCAGACCGAGTCCGAGCTAGCAGTTGCTGAGCCAGGCGTCAGGCGCCTACTCATGTGGACACAGGCCTTAACGTTGTCCACGCCAGTTGACATACGCTCGTCCTGATGGCGGATACAAGCAATGAACTGCCTGCAGACTGGTGGACGACCGATGACGTCCTGGCGTACCTACGATCAGTGGGCGCGCCGATCAGCCGCGTGACGTGGGCGGCCTACGTGTCGCGCGGCCAGGCCCCGGCCGCCGATCGAATGTTCGGCCGCTCGCCGGCATGGCGGCCGACCGCGGTGCGCGAGTGGCAAGCCGCTCGCCCCCGACGCGGTTCCATCGATGCCTCACCTCCTCCCGTTGACCCGTCTTCCGATGAAGACAAGTCAACCGGGAAACCGGCGCGCCGCCGATGAACCAAGGCACCATCGTCGATGCAGTTCCGATGCAGCAATGATGCAAGAGCCCCCGAGCACACACGCTCGGGGGCTCTTTGCGTTGCGGCTATGCGGCGTTGAGCGACCGTAGCGCCTCGTCGAGACTGTCGCGCAACCTACGCGTCTGACGCTTGCCCAGGAACGCAACGGCAGGTGCCTCGCCCGGCGCGTGGTATGCGATCTCGACGCCGTCATCGTTGCCGCGCCGCGTCACGACGAGCACGACACTCCCCTCGTTCCATCGAACTTCGCCGGCGCAGTGCGTGTGGAATCTCGTCCCGCTCTGGTGATTCGCCCCGCACCAGGCGGGGCAGTCACCAACTTCTGGCGCTTCCGACTCGACCGTCACGACCCTCTCCCTTCGCCCGACCTGCTCTCCCTCAAAGGTACAGACGTCTAGACGCATACACCACCAGGCGCCCACATGCCCGTACGTACGGTAATCGCATGATCACGCCGGATCGCGAAGGTGCTGCGTACAGGCAGCTCGCCACGGTTCTGCGCAACCGCATCCGTAGCGGAGAGCTACCACCGGGCCGGCGAATGCCGTCCGAGAAGGATCTCCACGACGAATTCGGCCTCGCCCGCGAAACGGTCCGCCGCGCAATGGCAGTCCTACGCTCGGAAGGCCTGGTCGAGATCCGGCAGGGCCACGGCACGTTCGTCGTCGACACGCCACCTCAGGTGACACTCGGCCCGGGCGACAGCGTCACCTCAAGCGCGGGCCTGACCGTCACCCGAGCCTCCGGCGAGATTGAGACATTCCCGGCCGGTACCACGCTGACGGTCTCCTGACGCGCCATGGGCCAGCCGGCGCGGGAAACGGTCATCGACCAGTGGACCGGCCGCCACGCCTGCGCACTCCAAGCGGCCTTGCGCCTGTCTCAAGACGAGATGGCCGACCGCCTCGGCGTCGCCAAGCGCACCATCGCGTCCTGGCACCAACAACCCGACGTACGCATCCGCCCGGAACTACAACGCGCCCTCGACACCGTCTACGAGCAAGCGCCCGAGTCGGTGAAGGTCCGCTTCGCACGCCAACTCCGCGCCGACGACCGGGCCGAGGTCGAAGCGGCCCCCAGCGGCGTCGCACTCACGGTCGCCATCGCCGTCGTCACCAACGAAACCGACGTCCTGCTCGTCTGCCGACGCGAGGACGACCCCGGCGGCATCACGTGGCAGTTCCCGGCCGGCATCGTCAAGCCCGGCGCCAAAGCCCGCACCGTCGCCGTACGCGAAACCCTCGCGGAGACCGGCATTCACTGCTCGGTCGTACGCGAACTCGGCAGCCGCGTGCACCCCGTGACCGGGGTCTTCGCCGAGTACTTCCTCTGCGCCTACCTCGCCGGCCAGGTCGAGAACCGCGACACCGACGAGAACGTCGACGCCATCTGGATTCCACGGCAGCGAGTCACCGACTTCATCCCGACCGAGCGCATCTTCCCACCCGCACTGCAAGCACTCAGCGAGGAATCATGACCGAACCAACCCGCCCCACCATCGCCGCCGCCGTCATCGTCGAAGAGGGCCGGCTCCTGCTCGTCCGCCGCCGCGTCAAGGAAGGCCAGCTCTCCTGGCAGTTCCCGGCCGGCGAGGTCGAGAACGGCGAAACCGACGAGGAAGCCGCCGTACGCGAGGCCAACGAGGAAACCACGCTCACGGTCCGCGCGACCCGCTCACTCGGAAGCCGCGTGCACCCGAACACCGGCCGCACCATGGCCTACATCGCATGCGACCGCGTCAGCGGCACCGCGGACGTCGGCGACCCCGAGGAGCTGGCAGAGGTGGCGTGGTGCAACCGCGCCACCCTCACCGACTACGTCCCGTACCCGTTCTTCGGGCCCGTTCAGGAGTACCTCGACGCCACGCTCGTCTGAGCGTCAGGCAGCGTCGAGCAGATCCCGCAACCGCGACCGGACCACACCATCATGGAAGTGCTCCGGCAGCGGTACCCCACCGATGTCCTGCCGCGCCGAGGCAACGTCGTCAAGCGTGTCCGACGGCAGCGCCTCGGCGAGTTGGAGACACTCCCGCGCGTATTTGCGTGCCTCGTCCGTCTCCCCCAACTCCCGCAGCCGCACGGCCAGAGCGTAGGCGTACTCCGCGGCGGCCCGATCGTCCCGGTAGAACCGCTCCTCGTCGTACTGCTTACGCAGCTCGCCGATGGTCACCACGGGCGCCGCGTCGTCGTCGACCATCAGAACAGGAACCTCTCGGCCACGGTCTGGTAGTTGAACAGCTCCGCCTCGCTGAACCACAGCTCGACCTCGTACTTCGCCTCTTCCGAGTTGCCGGACGCGTGGATGAGGTTCGCGGCCACCGTGTGCTTGGCCTCGGTGTACGCCTTCGACGTGTGCGCGAAGTCGCCGCGGATCGTGCCCGGGTTCGCCTGGTTCGGGAACGTCACGCCCACCAGCCGACGCACGGTCGGCACCGCCTCGACGCCCTCCAGCACCAGCGCGATGACCGGCCCAGACTGCATGAACGTCGCGGTCACGTTGAACACCGACGCGCCGAACCGCTCCTCCAGGTCGAAGTAGTGCTTCTTCGCCAGGTCAGCATCCATCTGCACCATCTTCGTGCCCACGATCTTCAACCCAGCATCCTCAAACCGCTGGATGATCCGCCCAGCCAGCCCACGCGCAACCGCATCCGGCTTCAGCAGTACAAGGGTCCGCTCCAACGATGCCACCGGCTGTGCCTCCTAGGTCTATTTGCCACCCCTAGTCTGCCTTAGGGTGACGGCGGCCCCGCACTGGGCGTGCGGCTACCGGAGTACCGCGCTCTCGGGGAACCATGCAAGACTTATCCGGTGATCACGCCTCACACAACGGAGCACGACTTAAACGTTCCTGACCGTTTCGAAGGACTTCGAGAGGCAGGAACTCAGGCGCTAAAGACGATCGTCGTTCCAGTTCATTCAGCGCTAGTAGCACTTGATGCCCGCTTTATGGACATGCGAGCCGCCAGGCGAGGCGCATTTTTGATCCTCCGCGGGGAAAGTGGCGCGGGAAAGTCAACCTTCTTGGACACTGTTGCACTGTTCCGAGAAGGAGTGTCGACGGTCGCCGTTGGCGCCTCCGACGACGTCGCGGCATCGCTTCAACAGCTTCCAGCCGCCAACCACCCCCGCATTGTCGTACTCGAAGGCCGAGAAGCTCTCCGTGATGTCTCGACCGCAAAAATCGAAGCGTCGCTTCATGCCGTCAATTCCTTCCTGCGCGCCTCGACAGGCAGGAACACTTTAGTCGTGTGGCCCACAAACACAGATGATCTTACGAAGATCCTTGTCGACTTCGCCGGCACACTCGGCGGCGAATCACTGCTGGGCGTAGAAGAACCATTCTTAAGGTTCGCGGGACCACCCAGAACCGAGTTCATCGCGATCGCCGAACGGACTATCACCGCCCTTAACGAGGGGGCATCACTCGCAGCCCTTGGCATTTCGGCGGATCGTGCGAACGATCTTGCAGAGAAGGCCGTTACTATCGGCGCTTATCTCGCACTAATACGCAGAGATCTTATTGCCAATACTGGCCGAGTACGAGGCTTGCTCCCAATGGAGCAGTTCCGAATGTGGACCCTAGTTGTCGCAGGCAACGAACCCGAGGGTGACGTTGCGGCCCTCACGCGAGGAGGGTACGCCTATGCCGACATCGATCGCTTGATGACATCTACCGGAGCAAACGTTGTTGCCGAACTCAAGCGCCATCCCGACCAACTCGGAATCCTGGGAACTGTGCTCGATGCGCGCATTGTTCACGTCGATATGCTCACGGCCCTTGCCGTTTCTCGCGAGTTTGGAAGTCCCGCCCTCCATCAGATGATGAAGGCTAGAAACATGTCGACAAGCCCAGACGGCAAGGCACGCGAACGCCTGCAGGGCAGCGAACTGGGCCTGCTCCTCGCGGGTGGCAATCTGGGCACTCGGCGAGTAGGGGGCAAAGCAAAAGGAAACACGCGGGCAGCATTCAACAACTTGGCGGAAATCGCCCGCACCAACGACGGACTACTGAACTTCGCGTTCGGCACCGGACTGGTCGATCTAGGAATAGTCGAGAGCTTCAAGACTGAACATGGCCTGGGCACACAGCTTAGGTTCTTAAGTGACCTATACTGCCTTTTGGGCGACGGAAGTCCCATCAGAATCGAAGTAATGTGGCGCACCAAAGCGGGCCGAGCCGACATCGCCAACTACGTTCTCAGTAAATTGGGAAACTATGGTAGAGCCATCGGCCTACTCAGTCAATATCATCAACCCCCGCTTGACTATTCGAGCGAATAACGATGAGTTCAGGTGCCGCTCCGGGCAGGCCCCACCACAGGCCAACCTCCAACGCCAGACCTGGCGTCCACGTTAGTCGAGGTGATCTCCTTGAGTGCTGAAGCATCCAACAATTCCGACTGGGCGAACTTCGATGTCGTAATCGCCGCGTGGTATCGGCGCGCGCGCGAATCACAGATGACTCATTATCTCGCCGCCAATAGATCGGCGCATCTGTCGAGATGGCTCGGCGTCCCGAGCGTATTGCTGAGTGCAGCAGCCGGGACAACACTCTTTGCCAGTTTACAGAAAGATGATACGTCATCCTGGATGCGACTGGCGGCCGGCCTAGTCGCGGTCGTTGCCGCCGCTCTGACCGCCCTGCAAACATTTCTCAACTCCGATGACCGCGCCGCGAAGCACCGAACGGCAGCAGCCGCCTACGGCGCCATAAGGCGCGAAATCGAACAACATCAAGTCATTCGACCTCAATCCAGAGAACAGGCAACATCAATTCTTGAAGGACTTCGCAAGCGTTTGGATGAGATCGCCGGAACTGCACCCGATGTCCCAGACCGCCTATGGAAGACGGCACAGAAAGAGATTCAGCATACGAAAAGGCCAGAAGGCTTCAGTGCTGCCTACCTAAAACAAAACGCAAGAATGTCCGCCAAAGAATCCAAGAACCAGGATAAGTAACTCTGGCGAGTCTACCCGACTCCCCAGACATTCTTCATCTCCTCCAGCAGTTCGGGAGGCAACTCCTCCTCCCAGATTTGCCCGAAAAGCATGGGAGCATTCGTGAGACGCTCAAAGATAGCCAGACTTTCCGGCTGGCTAGCGAGGATGTACGTGCCTTGCTGCCCGAGCGAGCTTAATGGGCCGTAATCGCGGTAGACGTTCTCAAGTTGCTCGCGATTTTCATCTACAAATAGCGCCAGGTCCGACTTGTACGTCACAAACTTGGCAGTTGAAATCGCTCGCATTAGCACTCTGCCAACCTCCCGCGACAGATCCCGATCGTACGGCGTTGAACAGAACGTGTAGAAGCTCTGCTCAGCCTGCAAGAGGATCTCGTTCAGGCGGTGGTCTGGATCTTGGGACATTGCAGCCACCGCCCGTTCCACCTCGCCGTCGTAGAGCTCTACCAAGGCAAGGAGACGGTACAGCGAACGTACGACATTTTCTGGCAGCTGGGTCGTCGGCTTGTAGAGCAGACCATGCGACATGCGTGACCACAGATCTTCCGCCTCGGTCCGAATCTGAATCTCGCATTGCATAGATTCATCGGATTCGAGTTTTATATCCGGAATGTCTGGCACTTCCACCCAGACATGCAACCGCGGATAGAAGAGTCGGTCCAGCTTCTCGCGGTCATGCCGATCGTCTTCCTCCCAGACCGGAGGGCCGAAGAGTGTTGCGGCGATTTGCTTTGCGACGTCGAGGTCGCCTGGATGGGTCACAATAACTCTGATGCCGGCTTTGTCGTAGATCTCTGCCCACGGGTCGTCCATCTTCTTGACTAGGGCCTTTTTTACAAAGCTAGCCACATCTTTCGCCCTGTACGTGATTCGGCACTCTAGCCCGATTCCAGCCGCTGCAATCTTAAAAGCGTTCGCGATATGCGCCGCCGCGCGCTCAAAATTTGGCCGTTCTCGCACATAGCGGATGCGCGCTGCATCTAAGGCCGATCCAACCGACATTGGAAAGCCCCGATCACTCTGCCGATTGCGCTTTGCGCCCGGGGACACTCCTTCCCTTGATGTCACCCATCTCATCCACCACAGTCACCCGGCCCCTGTTACCCGCAATTCGCTCAATTCGAACGATCTCGTTATCCAATGCGGTCCTGGGAATCGACATAGTAACACCACTGGCGAATGCAATCGAGAACTTTTGAAGACGGTCAGCGACGAGTCCGACCGACTTCTCAACGGGTGCGCTCGGCACATTCTTTGACCGCAGATAGGCTAGATACTCATCACGGTGCGCCAGATGCAAGTTGCGCTTAGCAAAATCGCTGGCGGAAAGCGTGGCGCGCGGGCTTTGCAACTCTGCCACGAGAGCCATCGAGTACTGAGTCTTCAGATCGGGTTCAGCGACCTCTCTATTTATCCATTCTTGCGATTCTTCATAGAACCGTCGAGTCAACTCCTCCGGCTTTTCGAGATGAGTGCAGCCCAGATACGATCTCAAGAAGAAATCTGCAATCTTGGTGCCGCTCAGTTGCTTGTCAGCAGCCCAACCTCTGATCTGATCGCCGTGAAGATCTGCCGCGCTGAATAATCCAGCCTTGTAGACCTTCGAACGATTGGTAAAGAACAAGTCCTTGAGGAACTCCATATCGAAGGTCTTTTGCCCGTTCACAGTGGTAAAACTTGCACGCATACCAGTTTCCTGCTCAATCTTGGCAAGCAGGACCGCAAGAGATCTCCCAAGCTTGCATTCCGCCACCAGCAGCAGGCCGCCAGAATTCGCTCCAGACTGTGCCTCGCGGAGTGCATGGGCCATTTCTTGCGAGGAAGGAACGAAGCCCGGTCCGGCCTTCTGAAGGAACTGACGAACTACCCCGGGGATCTTCGACGCAGTGTCGACGTCCTCCATTACTTCTCGTCCCGAGTCGGCTAGCAGGCCGCGGAAGACTGCTTGCAAGTGATTCTGAGCATCCTCAGCTAGGTCGCAGTCCGCCTCACTGAGCTGAAGACCGGGCGCGTCTGGGTCGTTCTTTAGCGCCCTTGGGACAACGTGAACGATCACGCGGGAGATCGTGAGTTGGCCGAACTTTGACATCATGGCCGTCTCCGACAAGGGGAAGAGGGTACCGCTGGACGGGGGAACGTCCAATCGAACGGCAGGTGAACGAAGATGTCCACGTCAGGACCCTAGCAGCGGAGGTCTTGAAAATGACTCGGAAGCCGTAGAGACTTCGGCCGATCATTGACGACGTTGGGGCGAGCCGACTTGCTTCAAACGCTCGCGGGTGGTCGGCGGCGGGCAAGTGCGAGCGTCGCCGCGACGGGGCTCAAACGCCCCGCCGATGACGATACCGCGACAATAAGATGTCTCCTGGCCCCATCACTGCAGCTCAGGACCGTTCTGACATACGGACTGTAAATCCGTCGCGAAAGCTACAGAGGTTCGAATCCTCTACCCGCCACTTGCTAAGGAATCTGGCCCTCGACCAGGGGAAACTCTGGACGGGGGCCTCTTTCGTGTGTCTGGCGCCGTCCGGGTGAATCCAGCCAGCCATGGCTGGTTGTGGGCAGATCGTGGGCAGGTCGATCTTGTCCGCGCTGCGTGGAGGTGCGGCTCCGGTCATGAGAAACTTGAGCCAGGTGTCGGCCGGGAGGTGGTCCGAGATGAGCGTCGCCGTGCTGGAACACGTCGGTCCGTGGAGTGAGGCAGATTACCTTGCGCTAGGCGAGACCGTGGATCGGATCGAGCTGCTCGATGGGAGCCTGTTGGTGAGCCCCGCCCCGTCCAAGCGCCACCAGCGGCTGTCCCGGCGGATCGCCAACGCGCTCGACGAGCCTGCCTCGCAGGCCGGTCTGGAAGTCTGGGAGGCGGTCAACGTCCGGCTCCACACCGGTCGGATCGTCATCCCCGATCTGGTCGTGGCGGACACCGACGATGACGGCGCAATGACCGAGGCGTCCGAGGTCGTCCTGGTCGGCGAGGTCGTCTCACCGGGCAACGCCTCTGCGGACCGCCTGCTGAAGATGCAGCTATACCCGGCCGCGCAGATCGCGTGGTATCTGCTGGTCGAGCAGGATTCGGATGCAGTGCTGTTGCGGCTCTACCGCCTGGAAGGCGCGCACTACGTCGAGCACGCGACAGCTACAAGCGGTGCTGTGCTTGCCTCGGACCGGCCGTTCCCGTTTCAGCTCGACACCGGGTCGCTGTTGGGCCGGTAGCGCCGGGTAGGGCAGGCGTCTTGTCCTCCAACCTTCACCGGATGGGTTGCGCACTGCGGAGCGTCTGAGGCCGGTGAGCCGCCGCGCCGGCCGATGCCGGCGCTTGCGCCGCCGGCAGGCCGAGCGCGGGCGGCGTTCCTGTAATTGGCGCCCGCCCTCCCCCGGCTCGCTAGCGGAGCCTCCCGTATGCCGTCGGCCACCCCCCCCAAGGGCAGCGGAGCGGCGTCGGCTGGGCCAGGCTCGCCGAAGGCGACCCCGAAGCGGCTCGGCCTTTGTGTCGCGGAACGTCTGAGTCCTAGCGAAAGGCCGCTCCCACCTCCGGAGGGCGCGGAGCTCCCAGGCGGCTGTCATCATATGAGCAGCGCAAAACGTCAGGACGGGGCTCAGGCACGCAAGAACTTCGGCGCCCATTCGGCGTGCCGCCGGATCGAGACCGAGGCTGACTCTGGGCCTTGTCTGGTGAGGGGTATGCGGTTGTGACGGGCTCAAACTGGCCCACATGGGTTGGTCGCACATGGCGGCGGACTTTCATCACCGTGGGCGCGGCCCTGGTGGTGGCGGCCGCCGGCATCGCCTGGAGCCAGTACCTAGTGCACATCGGCGACCGGCGGGTCCGGGACGGTCGTCCCGTCCCCGCGCTCGTCGCCGACGTGCATGCGACCAGGTGGGGCAAGCTCGGCAGCGAGTCGGTCCAAGCCTTCGTCACGTACGAGGTGGACGTAACCGGGAGGCGGCACGTCACCGATCGCTCCGCAATCGGGGCCGGGCAGGAGGGCGTGCCTCGGCTCGGGCTGCTGCACCGCCACGCGCGCTTTCTCGTACGTATGCCAGTGGTCACCCGGCAGCGCGAGGTGCTCGTCGTAGAAGTCCGGCATCGCCGTGCCGGGTGCGAATGAGATCGAGCCCGCGGCGAACTGTTCGGGAACAGGCGGGGGCACCGCCCGACGAAGTGGCCTGGGCTGAGGCTCAAACAACCACGCGCTTGCGACGCAGAAGAAGCCGCCGGCCTCTCCACCGGAGGATGTCTGATCAGCGAACAGCCACAGGTGACCATTCCGGGGCAGCACTGTCTGGAACGGGGCGACATCAGTGAGATCAAGCTGCGCGACGAAGGGCAATGCGGCTGTGAAGTGCCCTGGCTCCGTCGTGACGACTCCGGACGTGATCGCTTCGTCGAGGTCTCGGCGTGAAAGGTCCGGCCAGGCCTGAACCTCGGCGTGTGTCCAACGCTGACGCGGCCACGCAACGCCATCCGGCAGATCAGGTACCCCGCCGATTCGTGATTGACCCACCGCCGGTGACTCGCTCGGCGTCGCCGTAATCCAGATCTCCTCGTGCGTCCGCGCGATAATCTTCTCGGAATAAGCTCCCAGGCCGAGGCCTTCCAAGTGTTCGTGGTGGCGTGCATGCCAGGTCATGCGTCTCCACCAGCGCAGCCCATTCGCCGCCCTCTCGATGGCGCCTGCGTCCACACTCCGTCAACCTCCAGCAGATTTTGTACCTCAACGGGGTAAGCCGGCTTGCGTGCCCTCCTGCAATCTGAAGTGCTGCAGCAGGTTGAACTGGCCGTGACAGCTCACCTCCAGCGCAGGTGGTCGGTTGAGCGGTTCGTCAGCCTGGATGATCTTGCCTCGCATCCTGCCGGGATCTACCAGGGATTCGGGTTCTTCGGTCTTTGCGAAGGTCGGGGATCGGGTGCATCTTCACGCCGAGGTTCTTGGACTGGAGCTGGTGGGGCCGGTGGTTGCCACTCCGGCGGTGATTGGCGTGCTCGACGTCGGCGATCGGGCCGTTCTTCTGGGTTGAGGCGATTGGCTAGGTGCCGGCCGGGCAGCGGTCCGAGGAGCAGTGGCGGTCCGTCGGGGGCGCTTGCCACACCGCATCAGCGGCAGGAGCGGCTGTTCGGGCTCGGGTATTTCGGGCCACTTCGGCAGGACAACCGGCACGTCCCGTCCAACTCGTGGCGGGACTTCTATCTTGAGCGGCGGGTTGAGCCGCGGATCAAGACGCCGTCGATGCCGGGTGGTTGCCGCTTGACCTGGCTCGGCGAATACGGGAAATCATGACAAAGGCGGAAATACCGGATTCGTTGCCTCGCTGATCGGGCGGTCTTTGTCGATGCTGCGGCCTACTTCGGGCATCCCAAGGTCGATCTTGCGCTCGTGGACTGCATCGCGCCGGTGCCGGGGTCGCTCTTCGACGGGTATCGGGTGGTTCGCGCCATCGACGACGGGTTCGCCGGGCGGCGGGAACTGGGGCGGCTGTATGGGTACCTGGCCGTCGTCGCCGTGGACGGGGAAGATCGCGGCGTTCGTGGAGGCGTATCGGTGGACCGGCGGGCGAGTAGGCTGTCGCCATGTCGGGTGTGCTGGGTGAGCCGATCAAGTTTGTGCTCAACTGGGGGCGGCGCTACTCGCTGTGGGTGTTCAACTTCGGGTTGGCGTGCTGCGCCATCGAGTTTATCGCCACCTCCATGGGGCGGCATGACTTCATGCGGCTGGGCGTGATTCCGTTTGCGCACGGGCCCCGGCAGGCCGACCTCATGGTCGTCTCGGGGACCGTCACCGACAAGATGGCGCCGGCCATCAAGCGGCTCTACGACCAGATGCCCGAGCCCAAGTATGTCATCAGCTTCGGGGCCTGCTCCAACTGTGGCGGGCCCTACTGGGATTCGTACTCCGTGACCAAGGGCGTGGACCAGATCATCCCCGTCGACGTGTACGTGCCGGGGTGTCCGCCGCGGCCCGAGGCGCTGCTGCACGGGATCATGCGGCTGCAGGAGAAGATCGCCGGGGAGCAGGCGGGGCTGGGCGGGACGCCGCGGCCCGATGTCCGGGCGCTCACCGCGCCGCCGGTGAAGCCGTGACGCCCGCCGAGATCGGGGAGCGGCTGGTTGGGCTGCTCGGGGCCGGGGAGGCGTCCGAGAGCGGGGGCGGGAAGTTCGCGCGGGCGACCGTGGACGTTCCGGCGCAGCGGTGGGTCGACGCCGTCACGACGGCGAAAAGGGAAGGATTCGACTTCTTCGACTGGCTCTCGGCCGTGGACGAGCTGCCCGGCGGGTTCATGATCGTGGCGCATCTGTGGTCGACCGGGCAGCGGCACGGGGTGCTGCTGCGCGCCGAGCTGGCCCGGTCGGCGCCGGACGTCGAGTCGATCGTGGGCGTGTTTCCCGGGGCCGCGTGGCACGAGCGGGAGACGCACGAGATGTTCGGGATCGGGTTCACCGGGCACCCGGGGCTCGACCCGCTGCTGCTGCCGCCGGAGTTCGAGGGGCATCCGCTGCGCAAGGAGTTCGTGCTCGCCTCGCGCGTGGCCAAGCCGTGGCCGGGGGCCAAGGAGCCCGGGGAGAGCGACCACACCGTCAGCAAGCGGGCGCCGATGCGGCCGCCGGGGGTACCGGATCCCAGCGAATGGCCAGGGGGACGGTCCTGATGCCGATCTGGCTCGACGTGGCGATCCGTGTCCTGGCCGTCGTCGTGGCGTTCCTGACACTGCCGCTGATCGTGGGGCAGGCCGAGCACAAGGTCATGGCGCACATGCAGGGGCGGCTCGGGCCGATGTACGCGGGCGCGTTCCACGGCTGGGCGCAGCTCGTCGCCGACGGCGTGAAGTTCGTGCAGAAGGAGGACATCACGCCGCGGGCGGCCGACCGGGCGGTGTTCCGGCTGGCGCCGGTGATCGCGCTGCTGCCGTACCTCGTCGTGCTGCTCGTCATCCCGCTCGGCCCCGGCGGGCTCGTGGCGCAGAAGCTCGACATCGGGCTGTTCTTCGTGCTCGCGGTGGTCGGCGTCGGCGTGGTCGCGGTGCTCATGGCGGCCTGGTCCTCGGCGAACAAGTACGCGCTGCTGGGCGGCCTGCGCGCGGCGGCGCAGCTGCTGGGGTACGAGCTGCCGTTCATCCTCTCCGCACTGTCGGTGGCCATGGCGGCCGGGACGCTGTCGCTCTCGGGGATCGTCGAGGCGTGGCGGCCCTGGTGGCTGCTGTGGCAGCTGCCGGCGATGCTGGTCTTCTTCATCGCCGGGCTGGCCGAGATCCGCCGGCCGCCGTTCGACATGCCGATCGCCGACTCCGAGCTCGTGTTCGGCTACATGACCGAGTACACGGGCCTGCGCTTCGCGTTCTTCCTGCTCGCCGAGTACGTCGGCATCGTCGTCATCGCGGCGCTGACCACCGTGCTGTTCCTGGGCGGGTGGAAGGGACCGTTCGGCCTCGACGAGCAGCTCGGCTGGGCCTGGACGCTGATCAAGGTCTTCGCGGTCTCGTTCGTGGTGATCTGGGTGCGCGTGTCCTACCCGCGGCTGCGCGAGGACCAGCTGCAGCGGCTGTGCTGGCTGGTCCTGGTCCCGGCGGCCCTGGGCCAGCTGGTGCTCACGGCCGCCGTGAAGGTCGCTGCAGGAGACTGAGAAAAGCCACAAGCAGCTGTTCTCGTACCGCCGGATCGACGGCGTTCAGCAAGGTGTTGATCGGGGCGATGCGCTGCGGCAGCGCCCCGCCCTCGCCGAGCCCCAGGGTCGCGGCCAGCTGCTCGACCGGCACCTGACCGAGCAGCTCCAGGATGCCGTCGGGCAGCTCGACCGGCCCGTGCGAGCGGGCGGCGGCGACCGCGGCGGCCAGGTCGGACTCGAACTCGCCGACCCGCGGGGCCACGGCGGCGGTGACCGTCAGGTGGACCGACGCCGGGATCTCGCCGTGGCGGAACTGGGGCTGCGTGTGCCAGCCGCGCGCGGCGAGCTCGTCGGCCAGGACGAACAGGTCGACGCCGCAGGACATGAAGGCGACGACCGTCGACTCACGGGGTACGACCGCGAAGTCCTCGATCTTCGCCACCGCGTCGGCGATCGCCCGGGTCGCCTCGCGCGTCCGGGCCGCCAGGGCCAGGTAACCGTCGTCGCCGATGTGGCGCAGGGTGGCCCAGGCCGCGGCGATCGGGCCGCCGGAGCGGGTCGAGGAGATGACCGGGTTGACCATGGTGTACCCGGGCCAGTCCGCGTAGCCGAAGTACTGCGGCGCGCGCAGCTGCTCGTCGCGGTGCAGCAGGACCGAGACGCCCTTGGGCGCGTACGCGTACTTGTGCAGGTCGACCGAGATGCTCGTGACCCCGGGCACCGACAGGTCGAACGGCGGGACCGGCTCACCGAGGCGGCGCAGGTAGGGCAGGGTCCAGCCGCCGAAGCACGCGTCCACGTGGCAGCGTACCCCCGCCGCCCGGGCCGCGGCGGCGATCGGCTCGACGGGGTCGATCAGGCCGTGCGCGTACGACGGAGCGGAGCAGGCGACGAGGACCGTGTCGGGGGTGATCGCGGCGGCGACCGCGGCCGGGTCCACGCGCAGCGTCGCGGGGTCGACGGGCACGGTGTCGAGGGCCACGCGCAGGTACGCGGCGGCCTTGGCCAGGGCGGCGTGCGCCGTGACCGGCATGACCAGGCGGGGTGCGGCGATGTCCGGGCGCCCGTCGCGGGCCGCCTTCACGGCCAGGATCAGGGACTCGGTGCCGCCGCCCGTCACGCTGCCGACGGTGCGCTCGTCGCCGCCGAGCAGCTGCGCGGCCGCCCCGACCAGGTCGTTCTCCATCGCCAGCAGCGACGGGAACGCGGTCGGGTCCAGGCCGTTGACGTGCGCGGAGATCGCGTGCGCGGCGGCGGCGAGGTCGTCGAGGCCGGCCAGTCCGGGGTCGTACACGTACGCGAACAGCCGCCCGCCGTGGGTCGGCAGGTCGCCGCCGCGCATCTCGCGCAGCTCCGCCAGGACGTCCTGGGCCGGGAGGCCCCGCTCAGGCAGTGCGTTCACGTGCCTCAACCTCCTGCGTCAGTCGCTCTTCGTCGAGGTCATAGCGTCGCAGAGTGAACAACGCCGATGCGACGATGACGGCGGGTACGACGGTGAAGCCGAGCAGCACGCCGAGGCGGGCCGTGTCCGTCTGGGCCGCGGCGGTGCCGGAGTCGCTGGAGACGTACCCGAACGCGGCCAGGATCACGGCGAAGATCCCCGGCCCGAGCGCGAGCCCGAACGTCTCGCCGGCCGTCCACAGCCCGGTGAAGACGCCGGCCTGGCGGCGCCCGGTGCGGGCCGCGTCGAAGGCGATGCAGTCGGGCAGCATCGCGAGGCCGAAGACCTGCTGGCCGGCGTATCCGCAGCCGACGAGCCCGGTGATCATGTACACCGCGACGGCGGGCAGCGCGGGCGCCAGCGCGATCAGGGCCGCCGCGCCGGCGAAGATCAGGGAGGACAGGACGTACGACCGCAGCTTGCCGAGCCTTTCCCCGACCCGGGACCACAGCGGCATCACCAGCAGGGCCGGCCCGACGAAGCACGCGAAGAGCACGGTCGCGCCCGTGTCCGGGTCCTGCAGCACCTGCGTGGCGAAGTAGCTGACCCCGGCGAGCATGGTGGCGATCCCGGCGGCCTGGATGATGAAGCAGATCAGCAGCCGGGTGAACGCCCCGTTCTGCCGCGCGGTGCGCAACTGCCGTCCGAGGCTCGCCTCGCTCTGCAGGACCTGGCCGGTGGGTGCGCCGCGGGTGCCGAGGAAGCTGCCCAGCGTGCCGACGACGATGAGCGCGGCCACGAACACGCCCATGGCGCGGTGACCGGGGATTCCGTCGCCGAACTGCTTGGTGACCATCGGCGCCAGGGCGCCCGAGGCCAGGATGGCGACCGCGAGCAGCGCCACCCGCCAGGTCATCAGGCGGGTCCGCTCGGTGTAGTCATCGGTCATCTCGGCCGGCATCGCCACGTACGGCACCTGGTAGAACGCGTACGCGGTGGCCGTGGCCAGGAACGTCAGCGCCACGTACACCCCGCTGCGCACCGGCGCCGCGAAGATCCCCGCGAACAGCACGGCGACCAGGAGCCCCGCCCCGAGCAGATAAGGCCGCCGGGCGCCCCAGCGGGTGCGGGTACGATCGGAGATCCGCCCGGCAACCGGGTTGATCAGCACGTCCCACGCCTTCGGCGCGAGTACGAGCAGCCCGGCAACCCCGGCCGCGACGCCGAGGGTGTCGGTGAGGTAGGGCAGAAGCAACAAACCCGGCACGGTGCCGAAGGCACCCGTGACGAGCGAGCCGAGTGCGTACCCCGCCCGCACACGTCCGGGCAGTGACTGCGACGGGTGATTCATGGTCCACGGATGCTACCGCGAGACTTCTTCATATAAGGGTTCTGAATCGAAGATCCCGGCGGGAGTGGCGGCCGGCCATCCCGCCACGGTGGAGGTGGGCCTGCGCGTGCTGGACGCCGGCGGCTCGGCCGCCGATGCCGCGGTCGCCGCGATGCTGGCCAGTTGCGTGGCGGAGAGTGTGCTGACCGGCATCGCCGGCGGGGGGTTCGCCACCTATTACGAGGCCGCCACCCGGACCACTACCTGCCTCGACTTCTTCTGCTCGGTCCCCGGCCTCGGCGCCACCCGAGCCGGGGCGCCCATGGTGCCGATCGCGGTGGCGTTCGGCGGGGTTCCGCAGCGGTACGAGATCGGGGCGTCGAGCGTCGGGGTGCCCGGGGTTCCGGCCGGGTGCGGGGCGCTGCATCAGCGGTGGGGGCGCCTGCCCTGGCAGCGGGTCGTCGCGCCGGCCGCCTCCCTCGCGCGTAGCGGCACCCTGCTGCCTCAGCCGCACGCCGGGACCCTCGCTTCCCTGCAGCAGGCCATGCTGCCCGGGTTCGGTGCTCAGGTCTACGCGCCCGGGGGCCGGCTGCTGCAGGGCGGGGATCTGCTGTACCACCCCGGGCTGGACACTGCGCTGGGGATCCTGGCCGACGAGGGGCCGGCCGCCTTCTACACCGGACGGGTGGGCCGCCAGATCGTCTCGGCGATCAACGCCGGCGGCGGGATTCTGACCTCTACGGATCTGTCCGAATACCGGGTCCTGGTGCTGCCGGTGGCGTCGGCTGAGCTCGGCGGCCTGACGGTGAGCGCCCGCCCCGATCTGAACGACTTCATCGTGACGTTGGGGGCGCTGCCGGACTTGGCGGACCTCCCCCGTCCGGCCCGGGCCGTGGCGCTGGCGGATGCCTTGCGGTCATACGGCAGCCAGCGGCTGGGCGACACGACGAACATCTCCGTCGTGGACGCGGACGGCAACGCCTGCGTGGTCACGCTGACCCTCGGCATCGGCTCCGGCGTCTGGCTGGACGGTCTGGGCATCCACCTGAACTCGATGCTGGGTGAGGGCGAGTTGATTCGCCCGGGCACGGCTCCCGGCGACCGCATGGCCTCGTGCATGTGCCCCACGGTGGTGACGGCCCCCGACGGCCCGCTGCTGCTGGCCATCGGCTCGGCCGGCGCGACGAGAATCCGCACTGCGCTGCTGCACGCCCTGATCAACACCGTGATCGACGGCACCGGCACGCACGAGGCGATCCACCGCCCGCGATTCCACGTGGTGTCGGACCTGGTCCACGCCGAGCCGGGCTACCCGGAGGACGAGCTGGACGCGCTGCAGGAGGCGGGCTACAAGATCCAGCGCTGGGACCGCCTCGACCACTACTTCGGCGGCGTGAGCGCGGTCGGCGTGGCCGGCGCCGCGGGCGACCCGAGGCGTGGCGGCATCGGCCGCCTCCTGGCCTGACTGTCAGAGCAGGACCAGATCGTCCCGGTGTACGACCTCCCGCTCGTAGGCCGGGCCCAGCTCCGCGGCCAGGTCCCCCGTCGAGCGGCCCAGCAGGCTCGGCAGCTCCGCCGCGTCGTAGTTGACCAGGCCCCGCGCCACGGGGATGCCGCCGTCGTCGACCAGGTCCACCGGGTCGCCCGCGGCGAAGCGGCCGTCCACCGCCGTGATGCCGGCCGGCAGCAGCGATGCGTGGTTGCTCACCACCGCGCGGACCGCGCCCGGGTCCAGGTGCAGCCGGCCCCTCGGGCTCGTCGCGTGGGCCAGCCAGAAGAGGCGGGCCTGCGGGCGTTCGCGCTGGCGGTGGAACAGGGTGCCGACCTCGCGGCCCTTGAGCACGTCCGCGGCCTGCGGCGCCGAGGCCAGCACCACCGGGATGCCGCTCGTCGTGGCGATCCGCGCCGCCTCGACCTTGGTGACCATGCCGCCCGTGCCGATGCCGGCCTTCCCGGGGCGCTTGACGTCGATGTCGTCCAGGTCGGCGAACGTGCGCACGTCCGTGATGGCCCGCGACGTGGGCAGCGACGGGTCGCCCGTGTAGAGGCCGTCGACATCCGACAGCAGCACCAGCAGGTCGGCGTGGACCAGCGCGGCCACCAGCGCGGCCAGGCGGTCGTTGTCGCCGAAGCGGATCTCCTGCGTGGCGACCGTGTCGTTCTCGTTCACGATCGGGATGGCCTTGAGGTCCAGCAGGCGGCGCAGCGTGCGGTAGGCGTTACGGTAATGGGCGCGCCGGGTCACGTCGTCCACCGTCAGCAGAACCTGGCCCACCACACGGCCCTGCCTGGCGAACGCGTCGTTGTAGGCCCTCATGAGCAGGCCCTGCCCCACGCTCGCGGCCGCCTGCTGCGTGGCCAGGTCCCGCGGGCGGCGGGGCAGGCCGAGCGGGGCCAGGCCGGCGGCGATCGCGCCCGACGAGACCAGCACCACCTCGGCCGGCGTGGTGGCCAGCGCCTCGACCAGGGCGTCGACGCGCTCTCCGGCCAGGCCTCCGGCCGCGGTGGTCAGCGACGACGACCCGACCTTGACCACGATCCGCCGAGCGTCGGTGACCTGTTCGCGCACCCGCTAATCTTGCCGCCTGCCTTCGCGGACCGCGCGGTAGGTTCCCATATCGTGGCCGACGACGAGTACACCGAGCTGGTTCTGCAGGTTGTGGAGCGCATCCCGGCCGGGCGCGTCATGTCGTACGGCGCGATCGCCGAATACCTCGGGCGGGGCGGCCCTCGCCAGGTCGGCACGGTGATGGCGCTCCACGGCGGCGGGGTCCCCTGGCACCGGGTCGTGGCCGCGAACGGGCGGCTGGTCCCCGGGCACGAGGTCGAGGCGTTGCGGCGGCACCGGGGCGAGGGCACGCCGCTGCGGGGCGACAAGGTCGACATGCGCCGTGCCGCCTGGTGGCCGGACGAGTCCTGATAAAGGCGACAAATCCGAAGTCAGGGTGGACGTCCTGCTCATGACCGGCGACTCGACGGCGCCTCAGCGCAGGGCGCGGATCGCCGTCAGGGTCGTGTGGACGTTGAACTGGTCGCCGTCGTCGCTGGTCCAGCCGCCGTCGCTGCGCTGTGTCTCCAGCAGCCGCTTCCGCGCCGCGCCCAGCAGCCAGTCCTCCATCGACATGCCCACCCGGCGCAGGGCCGCGGCCATCGACGCCGTGTCGGCCGCCGTCATGGTCGGCACGCGGTCGGCCAGGGCGACCTGGATCTGGGCGGACTCGTAGAACCAGCCGAGGTGGTAGAGCACCGCGCAGCCGAGCCAGCCCGTCACCAGGAACGAGGGCCAGCTGCCGTCGGGGCGCAGGGAGGCGCGGAACGCCTCGGCGGCGCGGGCGATGCGGGCCGCGTGCTCGTCCTCGTCGCCCGGGGCCGGGCCGCCGACCACGAGCCAGAAGGCCGCGCTGGTGGTCAGGTAGAGGCGGGCCTCGTCGTCGCCGGGCTGGGCCCACGGCGGGGCGATGCCGGCCAGCGACGCGTCCTCCTCCCACATGCCGTCGGGGCGCTGGCTGTGGCCGAGCCAGGTCAGCGCCTTGCGGGCCGCGGGGCGGTCGATCGCGCCGAGGTCGTCCAGCTCGCCGAGGCGGAAGCAGCTGGCGTCGACCGAGGCGATGTGCGCGCCGTGGTAGGCCGGCCAGCCGCCCGTGGACGCCTGGCCGACCTCGGCCCGCTCCAGCACGTCGGCCGAGGGGGCCTGGCCGGTGCGCAGCCAGGCCAGGCGGGCGCGGTCCACGGCGTCGCCGTGGGCGACGACGTAACCGATCGCGGCATCAAGGTCGACCATGGGCCGTAGGCTACCGCTCGCCCGCCTTCGCCACGTTGGCCGTCAGTAGACCGGCAGTGCGGGGTCGACGGTCTTCACCCAGGAAACCACGCCACCCTGCACGTGGACGGCGTCCTTGAAGCCGGCGGCCTTCACGGCGGCGAGGGCCTCGGCGGAACGGACGCCGCTCTTGCAGTACAGGACGATCTGCCGGTCCTGGGGGAGCTCCGCGAGCGCGTTGCCGTTGAGGATCTCGCCCTTGGGCACCAGGCGGGCGCCGGGGACCCGGACGATCTCCCACTCCGCCGGCTCGCGCACGTCGATGAGCTCGATCGGCTTGCCGGAGTCCTGCCAGTCCTTGAGCTCGGTCGCGGTGATCGTGGAGCCGATCGTCGCGGCCTGGGCCTCGTCGGAGACGGCGCCGCAGAAGTCGTCGTAGTCGATGAGGCCGGTGACGGTCGGGTTCTCGCCGCAGATCGCGCAGTTCGGGTCCTTGCGGAGCTTGATCTTGCGGTACTCCATCTCCAGGGCGTCGTACACCATCAGGCGGCCCAGCAGCGTCTCACCCACGCCGGTCAGCAGCTTGATGGCCTCGGTCACCTGGATCGCGCCGATCGACGCGCACAGGACGCCGAGCACGCCACCCTCGGCGCACGAGGGCACCATGCCGGGCGGGGGCGGCTCCGGGTAGAGGCAGCGGTAGCAGGGGCCGTGCTCGGCCCAGAAGACGGAGGCCTGGCCGTCGAAGCGGTAGATCGAACCCCACACGTACGGCTTGCCGAGCAGCACCGCGGCGTCGTTGACCATGTAACGCGTCGCGAAGTTGTCGGTGCCGTCGATGATGAGGTCGTACTGCGCGAAGATCTCCATCACGTTGTCGTTGCTGAGCGCCTCGTTGTGCAGCACGACGTTGACATACGGATTGATCTCGAGCACCGAGTCGCGCGCGGACTCGGCCTTCGGGCGGCCGATGTCCGACTGGCCGTGGATGATCTGGCGCTGGAGGTTGGACTCGTCCACGGTGTCGAACTCGATGATGCCGAGCGTGCCCACGCCGGCGGCCGCCAGATACATCAGCGCCGGCGAACCCAGGCCGCCCGCGCCCACGCAGAGCACCTTGGCGTTCTTGAGTCGTTTCTGCCCGGCCACGCCGACGTCGGGGATGATCAGATGACGCGAGTAGCGGCGGACCTCGTCCACCGACAGGTCGGCGGCGGGCTCGACCAGAGGAGGCAGCGACATGGTTCTCATTCTGCCGCGCCGGAGGGCCGAACCCGAGTGAGCTACGGCACTTTGGGTCCGGTGTACAACTGCCCGTCGACGTAGGGCCAGGAGTTGGCGACGCAGCCCTTCAGGCCGTACGTCTGCTGCATCATCACCGGCGCGGGCCTTCCCTGGCCGGGGCACGCCTCGTGCCCGTGGCCGAGCTCGTGCCCGGTCTCGTGGTTGACGACGTACGTCTGGTAGTCCGCGACCGGCACGCCGTAGTCCGGGATCGCCGTGTTCCACCGGGCCAGGTTGATGATGACCTTGCCGGTGATCCGGCAGGAGCTGTACCCCTCCGTGTGCAACCCCGCCGTCGCGCACATCTGCTCGGAGGTGACCGGGGTGGCCAGGAACACGGTGAAGTCGGCGGCCCCCTCCCCCGCGACGCGCTGCAGGCGCAGGTCGCCGGCCGCGGTCCAGCCGCGCGGGTCGGCGTAGGTCTTCTCGACGGCCGCGGCGAACGCGTCGGCCCGCACCCCGGCCCCGTTCTCCACCGCGACGCGGTACTTCTTCAGCCCCCCGTTCGCCCCGGCCACCGGGCCCTCGCTGGTGGCGTACGAAAAGGTGCCCTCGCCCTTGGCCGGGCCGGCCTCCGGCGGCGGGCTGGCCGGCTGCGACGGCGGCGTCAGCATCGGCTCGTCCTGGCGCGCCGGCGGGTCGGGCGCGGCCTGCGAGTCGCCGGCGAAGAACAGCTGGCGGCCGAGGCCGAGCGCGGCGAGCAGGCCGGCCGTGGCCATGACGCCGGCGATCATGTAGCGGCGGCGCCGGGCCTCCATGCGGCGGCGGTGCCGCGCGGCGCGCACGACTTCGCGGGCGGCCGTCGGGTCGCTCGGCAGGGGTTCCGGCTCCCGCCGGCGGTCGCTGATCAGCCGGCTCACCATCGATGTTCAGCTTGCCATGCGCACCCGGGCGACGCGCGGGCGGACCGTGGACCGCACCTGTACCGCAACCTGCGCCCCGGCGCCCGCGAGCTCGTCCAGCAGCCCGAACACGGCCCGTGCCACGGAGCGGGGAACCTCCATCTGCGCCACGTGGCCGACGCCCTCCAGCATCATCAGCCGGCTGTCCGGGATGAGCTGGGCGACCTGCGGCGCGGTGCGGATGTCCACGAGCCGGTCCTGGCGTCCGGCGATGACCAGGGTGGGGGCGGTGATCCTCGCGGCGGCGCGCCACATGGACCCCTCGCCGGGCAGGTACGCCCGCAGGAAGCTGCTCACCAGGCCGCGGAGGCTGCCGACGTACGCCTCGGCGTACCACGGCACCTGATGGCGCAGGCGCGCCTCCTCGATGGCCTCCAGCCGGCGCTGCGCCGGGTAGCGGGTCGGGTCGGCGTAGCAGGAGTCGATGACCATGTCCGCGAGCGCCTCGGGCTCCATCGACGACATGCGCCGCGCCGCCAGCCGGGCGGCGTTGGGCAGCAGGAGCAGGGGCACGACCCGGCCCTGCAGGGAGCGGCGCGGGTCGAGGAACGGCATCGCCGGGGAGATCAGCGTCAGCGAGCGGACCAGTTCGGGGCGGTGCGCGGCGGCCTTGACGATCGCGGCGCCACCCATCGAGTTGCCGAAGAGGTGGACGGGGCCGCGGTCGCTGTGCTCGATCCAGCGGATGACGTGGGTCGCCATCGAGTCGATGGTGTAGCTGTGGGCGCGGGCGCTGTAGCCGAATCCGGGCAGGTCGATGGCCTGCCCGTCCAGCGCGGTGCCGTCCGTGCGCGAGGCCAGGATGCCGGCCAGGTCGGTCCAGTTGGTCGAGGAGCCGCCGAGGCCGTGCACGTAGACGGCCGGCTCGCTGTTCGGCGTCGCGGCCGGGGTGTCGCGGACGTACGTGATCGATCCGTCGAGCTCCACCTCTCGCCCCGGCCACCGCTCCGGCAGGCATTCGGGTGACGGGACGGTGAACTCCGGAACAAGAGTTGCTCGCTTCATGACCCAAGTGTGCCGCTCCCTTCCATGAGATGCCCACGGAAGGGAAGCGGGATGCCCTAGGGAAGCAACGCCTCCAGCCGGCGGTTGACCGCGGCCATGGTCGCGCGCACCACGGCCTGGCGCGAGTCGCCGTCCGCGGCGACCACGGCCGAGCCCGTGAGCTGCTCGACGAAGCCCTCGTACATCAGCAGCAGCACGACGACGGCCACCTCGCACCCGCCCAGGGCGACGACCGCCGCGTGCTCGACGTAACAGCGGGCGCGCACGGACGTGTCGGTGTCGACCAGCAACTGGTCGACGGCGGAGGCGGCGGCCATCGCGGCGAGCTTGAGCATGTATCCGTCGAAGTTCGGGCCGCTGGCCACGCCGATGGCCGGCTGGTTGTCGGCCGTCAGGCGAACCTCGACGGTCGCGTCGATGCCCTGCGTGCTGACGTCGACGGACTCGATGACGATCCGGGGCGAGACGATCGAGCCCGGGTTCGGCGTCAGGGCGGGCGCCTTCTGCTCGGCCGGCCGGCGCACGCCGCTGCTGACCGGCCGGCGGCGGCGGGACTCGCGGCCGTACCCCGGCTGGGCGCTGTGCGGCGAGTTGCGCGTCGGCGGCTTGGGCGGCATCACCGCGGTGTCCGTCGCCGGGGCGAACGCGGCGGGCGCGGCCGGCATGCCCTCGGGCAGCAGCGGGTTCTGCTCGGCCGACAGGCCCATGGTGTCGTTGAGCATCCGGGCGACGATCCGGCTGACCTGCCCGGCGTCGGCCTCGTCGGCCAGCTCCAGGCGCAGCGTGTGCATGCCGTCGGCGTTCTTGCGCAGGCTGGCGCGGTGCACGCCGCCGACCGACTGGACCGCGCGGAGCACGCTCTGCACGTCGAAGCCGTCGGGCCGGCTGTCCGGGTCGCCGGGCTCGCTGTCCTCGTCCTCGCGCAGGTAGTTGGTGATCCGGGCGAGCTCGGGCGCGCCGACCGCCGCCGACTGCGGCGCGCCGAGCGTGACCGGCTGCGGCTCACCGGCGGGCACCGGGGGCACGTCGGGCTCGGCGGGAATGCGCTGCGGCAGTTCCAGCGGCGCATAGGCCGGCTCGTGCAGGTCGTCGGCAAACGTCGGCATGACCGGCTCGGCCGGGGCCAGCGCCGAAGCGGAGCCGAGCAGGACGGGCGGCAGCGGCCCGACGAGCGGGTCGTCCTCCGGGACCCGCTGAGTGGGCAGCTGCTGCGGCTGGGCGGAGGCCGGGGGCTGCGGCGGCGCCGGCTCGCGCTGGGCCGGCGCGGCCCAGTCGAACTCGGGCTCACCGGCGGGCTCCGGCGCCCAATGCCGCTGCTCCTGGGGCTGATACTCCTGGGGCGGGTAGTCCTTGGGCTGATACTCCTGGGGCGGGTAGTCCTTGGGCTGGTAGTCCTGGGGCTGATAGTCCTGGGACTGCTGGTAGCGGCCCTGGTATCCCCACTGGCTCGGCACCGGCGGCGCGGGCGCCTGCTCCGGCTCCTGGGGCTGGTTGAACTCATACGGCTGCTGGCCGAACGCCGGCTGGGCCGAGACCGGGCGGCGGACCTCGCCGGTGTGCTCGACCGGCAGCGCGCCGTAGACGGTGCCGGGCGCCGGGGGCGGCGGGGCCGGGACGCTGCTGGTCTCGCCGGTGGAGCTGGGCCAGCCCTGACCGTCGGGCCCGTAGTGGCCGTAGTGCAGCGTCGTGGTGGGCGGCTGAACCGGCGGCGGCGCGGAGACGGGCGGACTCACGGGGGCAAGCATGTCGGAATACGGACCGCGGACCTCGGCCCGGCCGCGCGAGCCGACGCCGTTGACACCGTTGCCGTTCTGACCGCCGTTTGCCCCATTCGTACCGTTGGTGCCGGGCCCGTGGCCGCCGTTGAACCCGTTCACGCTGACGCCGTTGGAGCCCAGGCCGTTGGGGCTGATGCTGCTGAAGCTGCCGGTGACGGACGCCCGGCCCGCGATGGAACCCGTGGCCGGCTCACGCCACGCCGAGACGATCGCCTCCAGGGCGTCGTCCGTCGGCGTCGGGCCACCGATGTGCCCGTCCGGGTATCCGCCACGGCCGCGACCATGGCCCGGAGCTGGGCCAAGGTTCGCACCAGGGTATCCACCAGCCGCATCCGGGCTTCCGGCTTGCCCTGTTTCGTCCACCGCACGCTCCTCCGTCGCCCCTAGGTGAGGCTACCGTGTGGGTGGAAAGGGGGTAAGTTGCAATCTCGACCCAAATCCGGATGGTGAACATGACCTCGGCGATGAGCGGCACTCAGGCGGCCGGTCGACCCGTACGGTTGCCCCGGTCGGCCCGCCGCAAGCAGTTGCTCGCCGCGGCCCAGCAGGTCTTCGTGGCCCAGGGCTACCACGCCGCCGCGATGGACGACATCGCGGAGCGCGCGGGCGTCTCCAAGCCGGTGCTCTACCAGCACTTTCCCGGCAAGCTCGAGCTTTACCTGGCCCTGCTCGACACGCACTGCGACGCGATGGTCTCCCGGGTGCGCTCGGCGATGGAAGCGACCACCGACAACAAGGACCGCGTGCGGGGCGCGATCCAGGCGTATTTCGACTTCATCGACCACGAGAGCGAAGCCTTCCGGCTCGTCTTCGAGTCCGACCTGCGCAACGACCCCGCGGTCCGCGAACGCGTCGACCGCGTCGAGACCGGCTGCATCGCCGCCATCACCGACACGATCATGGCCGACACCGGCGTCAGCCGCGCCCGGGCCGAGCTGCTCGCCTCCGGCCTGGTCGGCGCCGCCGAGATCGCGGCCCGCTTCTGGCTGGCCGGTGGCCGCAAGGTGGACAAGGCCGAGGCGGAGAGCCTGCTGACCACATTGTCGTGGCGCGGCATCGCGAGCTTCCCCCTGCAAGGCGAACACGCCTGATCGCGTTAATCTTCAACCACACTGGGTGTGCGGCCCGACGCGCGGCCGCGCCCGATCAAGGAGGAAGACGTTGGAGGTCAAGATCGGCGTGCAGTACGCGCCTCGGGAACTGGTGCTCGAGAGCAACCAGTCGCCCAGCGAGGTCGAGTCTGCGGTCACCGACGCGATCAGCGGTGGCGATAAAGGTGTTCTGTCGCTCGTCGACGAGAAGGGCCGGCGAGTGATCGTGCCGGTCGACAAGCTGGCCTACGTGGAGATCGCCGAGTCGTCGGCCCGGCCGGTCGGGTTCTCCGCGGCTCGCTGAGATCCGGTCAGCGCAAGGGCCCCCGCGCGGGGCCCTTTTCGTTGCCCTCGCCGCACGGAATGCCGGGCGCTCGCGCCCGGCATTTCCAGCATTTCGGCACAGCCCGGGTCAGTTGTTGAGACCCACCGCGCCCATACGGGCCGTGTGCGCCGTGGTCAGGCGCTTGAGCAACGCCTGGAAGTCGGTGCCGCGGCCGGCCAGCAGGGCCGCCAGCGACGGGCGTTCGCCGGCCACGCGCAGCGACTGGGAGATCGCCTCGCCGACCAGGCGGCGGGCCCACATCGACAGGCGGTTGGCGACCTTCGGGTCGATCGCGATCGCGGCGCGCAGCTCGTCGGCGGCGAAGTCGGCGTGCTCGGAGTCGTGCAGGACGTCGAGGATCAGGTCGCGGTCGGGGGACGCCAGGACGAGGGCGACCTCGCGCGTGAAGTCGTCAGCGATCGCGTCGCCGACATACGCCTTGGTCAGGCCCTCCAGCCAGTCGTTCGGCTCGGTCTGCTCGTGGTAGTCCGAGACCGCCCGCACGTAGGGGGCCATCGCGGCCTCGGGGTCGGCGCCCAGCTCGGCCAGGCGGCCGGCCAGGCGCCGGTAGTTGGTGATCTCGCGGGCCGCCATCTCGCTCAGCACGGCACGGCGGCGCAGGTCGGGGGCGAGGCGGGCGTCGGCGGCCATGCGGTCGAAGGCGACCAGCTCGCCGTACGCGAGCATGCCCAGCAGATCGACGACCGCCTCCATGGGCGGCTCATCGACGGGTGTACCGTCATTCGGGGCGGCGGCCGGAGTGAGATCGGACACGTCGGCACAGTACCCCGCCGGACCGTCGCGCGGTGTAGTGAGCGAATCCGCGTTCGTGTCGGTACACTGGCCGAAATAGTCCGGGCGGACCCTAGCCCTGGCAAACCGGCGTTTGTAGCCCGCGACCATGGTCAAATCGGTCGCGTGTGGCCCGCGCCCTACACCGATCGAGCGCACCCGGCACATCAGGGGCGCTCCCGCGAGAGAGACACCCCGAGCAAAACATGACGATCGACAACACCGAGGCCGCCGAGACGGTGGCCCCCCGCGCTCCTGTGCGCGACGACAGTCCTACCTTCGCCGACCTCGGCGCCCGGCCCGAGACCGTGGCCGCACTCGAGGCGGTCGGCATCACGCGAGCCTTCGCGATCCAGGAATACGCGGTGCCCATCGCCCTGCGGGGCACCGACCTCATCGGTCAGGCGCCGACCGGCACCGGCAAGACCCTCGGGTTCGGCGTTCCGCTGCTGGACCGGGTCACCGCCCCCGGCGAGGGCGCCGACGGGCTCCCGCAGGCGCTGGTCGTGGTCCCGACCCGGGAGCTCGGCCTGCAGGTCGCCCGCGACATCGCGGCGGCCGGCAAGACCCGCGGCGTGCGGGTCCTTCCGCTTTACGGCGGGGTCGCCTACGAGCCGCAGGTCGAGGCGCTGCGCAACGGCGTCGAGATCGTGGTCGGCACCCCCGGCCGCCTGCTGGACCTGGCCAAGGGCAAGCACCTGCGCCTGCACGCCGTGCGCGCGCTGGTCCTCGACGAGGCCGACCGGATGCTCGACCTGGGCTTCCTCGACGACGTCGAGCGCATCCTCACGCTGCTGCCGGAGGAGCGCCAGACGATGCTCTTCTCGGCGACCATGCCCGACCCGATCGTGACCCTGGCGCGGCGGTTCCTGCGCCAGCCGATGACGATCCACGCGCATCACGACGCCAGCACGGGCCCTTCGCCGCTGACGAAGCAGTTCGTGTACCGCACCCATCCGCTGAACAAGATGGAGATCGTGGCGCGGGTCCTGCAGGCCACCGACCGCGGCCTCACCATGATCTTCTGCCGCACCAAGCGCGCCGCGGACCGCCTGGCCGAGGACCTCGACTTCCGCGGGTTCGCCGCCGCCGCGGTCCACGGTGACCTGGGCCAGGGCGCCCGCGAGCGGGCCCTGCGGGCGTTCCGCGCCGGCAAGATCGACGTTCTCGTCGCCACTGACGTCGCCGCGCGCGGCCTGGACGTCTCCGGCGTGACGCACGTCATCAACTACGACTGCCCGGAGGACCCGGACACGTACACCCACCGCATCGGCCGCACGGGCCGCGCCGGCGCGACCGGCGTCGCGGTGACGTTCGTGGACTGGGAGGACATGCCCCGCTGGCGGATCATCGACAAGAGCCTGGGGATGGAGCTTCCGGAGCCGCCGGAGACGTACCACACCTCGGCCCACCTGCTCAGCGACATCGACATCCCGGAGGGCACGACCGGCTCGCTGCCGACGGCCGACCGGAAGCGGGCCGGCCTGTCGGCGGAGAAGCTCGAGGACGTCGAGGGCAAGCCGCGCGGGCGGAGCCGCACCCGCGCGCGTGGGCGCTCCTCGGCGCCGGCCGTCGCGACCGAGACCGCGGAGGCGGCCGAGCCGCGTCGCCAGCGCCGGCGTCGCCGGCGGGGCGAGGTGGACGCCGCCGAGCACGCGGCGTCCACGGAGGGCTCGTCCTTGGCCCCTTCGGAGGATGACGGCGGGGCGCCGGTCGCGGTCGCCGGAGACGAGGCCGGGCCGGGTCGCACTCGCCGGCGGCGCCGCCGGGGTGGCCGTGGACGCGGCGGGGAGAGCGCGGCCGAGTAGAGGTTCATGTTCAGGGCGGGTCCTCGTCGGACCCGCCCTTTTCATTGCACGTCGACCGTGAACTCCGCGCGATGGACGCTTCCGGACTTCTGGAATTCGAAGTACATGCGGTAGCGGCCCGGGCTGGGGGTGGACAGCCAGAACTTGACCGCCCCGCCGACGAGTTGGTCCTCGGGGTGGACGTGGAGGTAGCCGAGGTCGCCGTCGCGGACCACGACCAGGTGACCGTACGCCGCCAGGTAGCGCTCCAGGTCGGTCACGGGCGAGCCGCCCGCGAAGACGCGGAACGACAGGGGCTGGGTGGCGTTGACCTGCGGGGCGCCCTCGAGGGTCACCTTGAAGGTGTCGGCGTCCACCGTACGCGATGCCGGCGGCAGCGGCGCCGGCGTGTAATTTCCACTGACGGTGGCGTCCACGGCGAGGGTGATCGGGGCCTGCTGGCCCGTCGGGTCGAGGGTCACGAAGTCCGCGTAGAGGCGCCAGATGCCCGGGGTGGGCAGGGTCAGCGGGGTCGACCAGGTGCCGTCCGCGGCCAGGTCGGGGTGCAGGTGCTGGAAGCCGGACAAATCATGCTTCACCACGATGAAGTGCATCAGTTTGGCGTGGTTTTCGATGTACTTCGTGACCGGCTTGCCGTCCGGGCCGAGGATCTTGAATGCGAAGCGCTGCTCGGTGGGCTGCGCGATGACCAGCGACTGGGACGGGACCAGCGTGAAGCCGCCCGCACTGAGCGAGAAGCCGCCCAGGTCGCCGATGACCGCGCCACCGTGCGAATGGGACGGGATCGTGGTCGGATTCGCGGCCGCGGACGGTGTGGCCGGCGAGTTCGTCGCCTTGGCGATGCCGAAGCCCAGGAGCAGGGCCGCGACCATCCCGGCCGCCACGAGCGGTCCCTTGAGCAACATGCGACCCACCCTACCGAGGGAACTTAGGTAACTTTTGTCCAAATTGCGACGTTAGTGACACGTGGGGTTTCGCCGCAAGAACTTGCGCAGCGCCGCATCGCTCGTCGTCGCTGGGTTCATTCTCCTGGCGGCGCCGGGAACCGGTCACGCGGATCCGACCGCGGACCGGCAACGGTTGCTGGCCAACGCCTGGCAGGAGCTCGAGGGCGTCGTCGAACGGTACAACGCCGTCCGCGACGACCTGCGGGCCACCGACGTGCGCCTCGAGCAGGTCAACTCGCGCCTGGGGCCGATGCGGGCACAGGTCGACGCCGCCCAGCACGAGACCGATGAGACGGCGGCGGCGCTGTACCGCAGCGGCGCCGTCGGGTCGACGGCCGTGCTGATGTCGGCGCCTTCGCCCGAGTCCTGGATGGACCAGCTGGCGATGCTGGATCAGATCTCGCGCAAGCGGGTCGGGGCGCTGCGGGCGCTGAAGCTCGCGCGGGACGAGCTGGCCACCCAGCAGGCGGAGCTGTCGAAGCTGCAGGCCACGCAGCGGGCTCAGCAGACCGAGCTGGGCCAGCGCAAGGCCACGATCGAGGCGCAGCTGCGCCGGCTCGGCGTCGGGCGTGCGGCCCGGGCGCCCTCGGGTGCGCTGCACGACGGGTTCGTGCCGGCCTTCACCGACGACGCGGCCGGGCGGGCCGTGCGCTTCGCCTACTCCCAGCTGGGCAAGGTCTACCAGTGGGGGGCCGACGGGCCGAACAGCTTCGACTGCTCGGGGCTCACGATGGCCGCGTGGAAGACCGCGGGAGTCGTACTCCCCCACAACGCCGCCCGCCAGAAACAGACCGTCAAGCCGATCACGCGGGCCGAGCTGCGCCCCGGTGACCTGGTCTTCTACTACAAGGACGTGAGCCACGTCGGCATCTACATCGGCGACGGCCGCGTGATCGAGGCACCCCGGGCGGGCGAGCGTATCTCCATGCGACTGATCAACTACGCTCCGGTGATCGGGTACGGCCGCCCGCAGTGATCCTTTCGGTTTTTGTCGGACCCTTCGGCTAGCGTCGGCCTCGTGCGACAGGAAGCCTCGGAAGTTCTCAAGAAGCTCGCCGGAGAAACCGCTGAGCTGCGTGAAGACCAGTGGACGGCCATCGAGGCACTCGTGGCCGGGCGGCGCCGGGTGCTCTGCGTGCAGCGCACCGGGTGGGGCAAGTCGGCGGTGTATTTCGTGGCGACCGCCCTGCTGCGCCGGCGCGGCGCCGGGCCGACGGTGATCGTGTCGCCGCTGCTCGCCCTGATGCGCAACCAGGTCGACGCGGCCGCGCGGGCCGGGATCGCGGCGCGGACGATCAACTCCGCCAACCTGGAGGAGTGGGACGCGATCACCGCGGAGATCGCGTCCGGCTCGATCGACGTGCTGCTGGTCAGCCCCGAGCGGCTCAACAACCCGGTGTTCCGCGACGACGTGCTGCCCAAGCTCGCGGCGACGACCGGCCTGCTGGTGGTCGACGAGGCGCACTGCGTCTCCGACTGGGGCCACGACTTCCGCCCCGACTACCGGCGCCTGCGCACGCTGCTGCTCGACCTGGCGCCCGGCACGCCGGTGCTCGCCACCACCGCCACCGCCAACTCCCGTGTCACCGCGGACGTCGCCGAGCAGCTGGGCGACGCGCTGGTGCTGCGCGGCTCGCTCGACCGCGAGTCCCTGCGCATGGGGTCGCTGACGCTGCCCTCGCCCTCGCACCGGCTCGCCTGGCTCGGCGAGCACCTCGCCGCGCTGCCCGGCTCCGGGATCATCTACACGCTCACCGTCGCCGGGGCGCACGAGACGGCGGCTTTCCTGCGCGGGCAGGGGTATGAGGTCGCGGCCTACACGGGCAAGAGCGAGGACGCCGACCGGCGCGGCGCCGAGGCCGACCTGCTCGACAACCGGATCAAGGCGCTCGTGGCCACCTCGGCGCTCGGGATGGGGTTCGACAAGCCGGATCTCGGGTTCGTGGTGCACCTGGGCGCGCCGTCCTCGCCGATCGCCTATTACCAGCAGGTCGGGCGGGCCGGGCGGGCCGTGGAGAAGGCCGACGTGCTACTGCTGCCGGGCAAGGAGGACGCGGACATCTGGCGATACTTCGCCTCGCTGGCCTTCCCGCCCGAGCACCAGGTCCGCGCGGTCCTCGACGTGCTCGCCACGGCCGCCAAACCGCTGTCCATCCAGGCGCTGGAGCCGCGGGTCGAGCTGCGCCGCGGCCGGCTCGAGCTGATGCTCAAGGTCCTCGACGTCGACGGGGCGGTCCGGCGGGTGCGCGGCGGCGGCTGGGAGGCCACGGGGGCGCCCTGGCGGCACGACTCCGAGCGATACGCGCGCATCGCGCAGGCGCGCGAGGCGGAGCAGGCCGCGATGCTGGAATACGCGGCGCTGTCGTCGTGCCGGCTGGAGTATCTGCGCGGGCAGCTCGACGACCCGCAGGCGGCGCCGTGCGGGCGGTGCGACACGTGCGCCGGCGCCTGGTATCCGACCGACGTCTCCCCCGCCGCCCTCGACGGGGCCCGCGCCCACCTCGGCCGGGCCGGTGTCGAGATCGCACCGCGCCGGCTGTGGCCGACGGGGCTCCCCGCGGTCGGTGTGCCCCTCAGCGGCAAGATCCCACCCGGCGAGCAGTCGCTGCCGGGCCGCGCGATCGGCCGCCTCAGCGACCTGGGCTGGGGCGATCGCCTGCGCACCACCCTCAACGGGCCGGACGCCCCCGTCTCCGACGAACTGTTCAACGGTGTCGTCGCCACGCTCGCCGAGTGGGCCAAGGGCGACGGGCGCTGGGAGCAGCGACCGGTCGGCGTCGTGGTGCTCGGATCGCGCCACGCGCCGGAGCTGGTCGGATCGCTCGGCGCGCGGATCGCCTCGGTGGGGCGGCTGCCGCTGCTCGGGACCATTCCACCCGGCGCGGCCACGGAGACGGCCTCACGGACCAACAGCGCACAGCGGGTGCGCGCGCTCTACGGCGGCTTCGTCGTCCCGCCGGCGCTGGCCGAGGCAGTGCGCGCCGCCGACGGGCCGGTGCTGCTGGTCGACGACATGGTGGACAGCGGCTGGACGATGGCCCTGGCAGCCCGGGCCCTGCGAGAGGCGGGCGCTCAGGGGGTGTTGCCGTTCGCGCTGGCCTTGACCGCCTGAGGCCGGGCCCGGACGGCGCGGGATCGCGTCGAGCGCGCGGAGCAGAGAAGGAAACGAGAACGGGCCCGCGGCGAGGTGAGTGGGAGTGTTCGGGGTCAGTCGACCAGGCGGAGGGCGACCGTGGGGGCGTCCAGGAGGACCGAGGCCGGTTCGGAGCCTACGACCGTCTGCAGGCGGTGGTCGCCTACCACCAGTTCGACGCCGGTGTAGAGCTCGACCGAGTCCCAGCCGACGAGTTCGTAGGTCTTGCGGTAGATGCGCTCGGTCTCCTCCTTGTTGTCGGGGGTCGAGCGCTTCCAGATCAGGGTGCCGTTGTCGCTCAGGTCGGTCACCTGGAGCTTGCCGTTGACGACCGACAGCCGCACGTGCTCCTTGGCGATCCAGGACGCGGCGGCCTCGTGGAGCCACGCTGCCACCGAGATGTCGTCCGGGTTCGCGGGGTCGCGTCCGACGATCACCGGGTGGTCGGCGGCCACCACGAAGCGGCGCCTCGCCAGGTCCTCGACCACGATCGCGACGGCGTAGGCCGGAGGGCGGGGGCCGATGTCCTTGACCGCCTCGCCGTGGCGGGGGCAGGCGGGGACACCGGCTCGCATGCGGGGGACGGGCTGGCCGATCCGGCGATACTCGCCGAAGGCCGGGCACTCGGGCTCCTTGCAGCGCCACTGACGGGCCATCAGCGACGCGCCCACGCCGCTGGGGTCGGCCCTGGTGAAGCGGCGCCGCACGACCCGGGTCCGGCCTTGGCGCTGGGCGCCCCTCGCCGTGAACGTCTGCAAGCCGTCGGGGCGGCCGCCCTTCGGCTCGGCGTCGGCGGAGGCCTTCATGGGCGAGGGCTTGGAGGAGGGCCCCGGCGTGGCGGCGGATTCGGACGGCTCGGAGGGCGCGGCAGAAGGAGACGCGGAAGACCCGGAGGGCGAGGGCGCGGAGGAGGAAGACGGGGACGCGGAGGACGCGAAAGACGGGGACGGGGAAGAGGCGGACGCAGAGGACGCGGACGACGGGGACGCGGACGACGAGGGCGGGGACGCGGAAGATCCGGAGGGCGAGGACGCGGAGGACGCGGAAGACGGGGACGCGGAGGAGGAAGAGGGGGACGGCGAAGACGGGGACGGGGACGCGGAAGACGGGGACGGGGACAGGGAAGAGGCGGACGCGGAGGACGCGGAGGAGGAAGACGAGGACGCGGAAGAGGCGGACGCGGACGACGGGGACGTGGAAGAAGGCGGCTCGGTAGACGAGGGCGGGGAGGACGCGGGATCGGCGGAGGAGGAGTCGGTGGGGGTGTCCGGGGCGGGGGACGGTTCGGCCATCGGCTTTTCCGTGGTCTTGTCGTCCGGGTCCGCGGGGACGATCGGGAGGGTGGCCTTGCCGATCACTACCAGGCGTTCCTTGCCGTCCTTGGGGGGCGTCGGCTCGCCGCCGGGGGTGAGGACCGCGCCGCCGGCCCTCGGGGTCAGGCGGAGGACCCGTTCGGGGCTGTCGGCGATCCAGGGGAAGCGCGTCGCCTGGTGGGGGACGGCCCGCACGACGATCAGGGGCAGGCCGGTGAAGTCGGCGATCTCCGCGGGGCGGTCGGCCACGACCGGGGTCACCTCGATCAGGCCGTCGTCGGCCCAGCGGCCCAGGACCATGCGCTCCTTCGAGGTCAGGGCGGCCTCGGAGAGGACCTCGCGGCCGGCGACCGGGTAGAGCATGGCGCCGGCGTCGATCAGGTAGCGGCTCAGGGCGTCCACCACCATGCCGAGGCGCAGCAGGTTGATCGGGCGGCCGCCGTCCAGCGCCGTGAAGCGGGCCACCTCGGCCAGGTCGACCACGGCCTGGGCCAGGGTCACGTCCGTTGTCAGCCGCTGTTCGATCGTGTCCATGACCCGGCTGATCTCGAAACGCACGGCGCCTCCTACCTTCGAACCCGACACCCTAAGGCGAGGCGACCCGCCCAATGTCGGGACGCCACCAGGATCAGACTTGTGTACCAGTCAGGAAGGTTGCACGCCATAACCTACAAAACGACGATCGACTTACGAAAAGGGTCAGTCGTGCTCGTTCTCCTTCTTCTCGTGCTCTTTCTTGGAGTTCTTGGCGGGGCCCTTCACGGCCGGGGCCTTCGTCGGCGAGGGCGGCGCGACCGTGGTGGTGACGGCCGGGGCCGGCTGCGCGGCGGGGGCCAGCAGGACCGAGCGGCACGCGGTGTCGTTCAGGGCGAAGTCGGTCGGCAGCGCGGCCGATTCGCCGTAGGCGCCGGTGACGCCGAAGTCGGCGCCGCCGGCCAGTTCCAGCACGTCGGCGCCGCCCAGTAGGACGGTCGGGCCGTCCTGGCGCCAGGTCGCGCCGTCCACGGTACCGATGGCCTGGCCCTCGGGCAGGCGGAACCTCAGCGACCAGCCACCGGGGGCGCCCTCGGCCCGGACGTGGAGGTCGGCCTGGAAGTGTCCCTCGGACTCGCCGCGCACGGAGTACTCCACGGCGCAGTCGACGTTCGTAGGCGTGGGGGACGCGGCCGCCATCCACGTCGGCTGCTTGTCCGCGCCGGTAGAGGCGCTGCCGGGCGAGCACATCGCGAGGCCGCCCACCACCGCGGCGGCGACGACACCGGCGACCGCGACGCGGCCGCGCGGGCCGGCGGGGATCCGGGGCAGCGGCAGGGAGCCGGACTGCGCGGGCCGGGGGTCGGCCGCCCGGACGGGGGCGGTCGCCAGCACCCGCGAGGCGAGCGGCGCGGAGGAGAACCGCGCGGTCCGGGAAGCGGCCGAGGACAGCAGGCGGGCCATCTCCCCGGCCGACGGGCGGTTCTCGGGGGCCTTGGCCAGGCAGCTGGTGACGGCGGCGGCGACCGGGGACGGCAGCAGACCGGCCGGCAGGGGCTCGGGGCGTCCGCGGCGATGGAACTCCAGGACGCCGGTGTTGTCCGAACCCGCGGGCCAGGGGAAGTGGCCGGTCAGGGTGCGGTACAGCAGCAGGCCGAGCGCGTAGACGTCGGTGGCCGCGGTGGTGGGCAGCCCGCGGATGCGCTCCGGGGCCACATAGGCGGGCGTGCCCAGGATCTCGTCGTGGCGGTCGCTGTGCTCGCCCGCGACGGCGGAGATGCCGAAGTCGACCAGCTTCGCGCCACCGTCGGTGAGCATGACGTTGGCCGGCTTCACGTCGCGGTGGACCAGGCCGCGGGCGTGGACCGCGGCCAGGGCGGCCGCGAGCTCGCCGCCGGCGCGCAGGATCTCGGCCGTGCTCAGGCGGCCGGCGTCCTCCAGGCAGGGGCCGGTGACGAGCTCCATCACGACGTACGGAACGCCGTCGGGTCCGTGGCCGAAGTCGTAGACCTGGGCGATGTGGGGATGGCTCAGCAGCGCGGCGGCGCGGGCCTCCGCCTGGATGCGCCGCCGGGACACGGGATCGGCGAGCAGCTTCGGGGCCAGCAGCTTGACCGCGACCGGGCGCTCCAGCACCTCGTCGAAGGCGCGCCAGACAACTGACATGCCGCCCGTGCCGAGGGGTTCGATCAATCGGTACCGTCGTCCGTTCAGCCAGTTGCCGTCCACGCCATGGTCATTCCCAGATTCACGTCAGCCACACCAACCTCACTGGCAGGGCGCGCGCCGAGGGCCTCCAGCAGAGCGAGGACGGGCTCGATCTTCTCGTACAGCAGCAGCACCACATCGCCGGGGCGCGCCAGCGCCAGCGCCGCCGGGATCGCCTCGTCGACCGTGCGGACCTCGACGCAGGCGATCTCGGGCGCGAGGCGGCGCAGCTCGTCGTGCAGGATCGCGGGGACCTCGCCCGAGGCCCGGCCGCGCCGGTCGGCGTCCTCGTAGAGCACGACGCGGGCGAACCGGTTCGCGACCACGGCGGCGGACTCGCGCAGCAGGTCGTCGCAGCGGTCGCCGGGCAGCGTGATCGCGGCGACCGCCCGCTCGCAGCCCCAGACCCGCTCGACCAGGTCGCTGACGGCGTCGATGGCGGCCGGGTTGTGGGCGTAGTCGACCAGGATGTGGACGTCGCCGCGGCGCAGGAGCATGCCGCGGCCGGGGTTGTCGGTGGGCTGGGCACCGAACGTGCGCAGGCGCTCGGCGACGCCGGCGGTGGTCACACCGAGCTCGCGGGCGGCGGCGGTCGCGGCGAGGGCGTTGGCGATCAGGTGGCGGGCGGCGCCGCCGAAGCCGCCGCCGAGCTCGTGCGCGGCCAGCAGCGGGACCCAGCGGCGGCCGGCCAGCTCGACGAGCCAGCCGTCGGCGAGCAGGTACGCCCGGCCGCCCGAGTCCCAGTGCCGGCGCACGAGCGGGTTGCGCGGGTCGAGCGAGCACCAGATGATCTCGCGGCCGGGGAACTCCAGCTCGCGGCTGCGGAGATCGTCGGCGTTGAGCACGACCGCGCCGCCCTCGCGCACCCGCTCGGCGACGACGGATTTGAGGTCGACGAGCTCGTCGAGGCTCTCGATGCCGTCCTGGCCGATGTGGTCCGAGGCCAGGTTGGTGATGATGCCGACGTCGCTCCAGTCGTACCCCAGCCCCTGGCGCAGGAGCCCGCCGCGCGCGGTCTCCAGCACGGCCGCGTCGACGGTCGGGTCGCCGAGGACGACCCGGGCCGAGCGGGGGCCGGTGGCGTCGGCGCGCTGGACGAGCCGGCCGCCGATGACCACGCCGTCGGTGGTCGTGACGCCGACGCGCAGGCCGGCCCCGGCGAGCAGGTGGGCGGTGAGCCGGGCGACCGTGGTCTTGCCGTTGGTACCGGTGATGGCGACGATCGGGATCCGCGACGGGGTGCCGGCCGGGTAGAGGGCGTCGACGATCGCGGCGCCGACGTCGTGCTCCTCCAGATGCATCCGCAGGCCGGGGGCGGCGTTGACCTCGATCACGCCGCCGCGGTGCAGCAGCGGCTCCTCGGCGATGTCGGGCAGGCGCAGGTCGATCCCGGCGATGTCGAGCCCGACGAGGCCGGCGACCCGGCGGCACAGGTCGGCGACCGAGGGGTGCACGATCTTCGTCACGTCGACGCTGGTACCGCCGGTCGACAGGTTCGCGTTGTCGCGCAGCCACACCGTCCGGCCGGCCGCGGGCACGTCGTGCTCGCCGAGTTCCTGGCGGCGCAGCAGCGTCCGGGCGACCTCGTCGATCTTGATCCGGGTCAGCGCCCGGGCGTGCCCGACGCCGCGGCGCGGGTCCTCGTTGGCGCGCTCGACCAGCCCGGCGACGTCGGTGTGGCCGTCGCCGACGACGTGCGCGGCGACGCGCTCGGCCGCGGCGATGATCTCGCCGCCGACGGCGAGCACGCGGTAGTCGCGGCCGGCGACCTGGCGCTCGACGACGGCGTCGCCGCCGTCCGCGGTCGCCGCCTCGAACGCGGAGCGCACCGCGTCGGGGGTGTCGATCCCGAGGTACACGTGCTGCCCTTGCCGCCCCCCGCGCGGCTTGACCACGACCGGCGCCCCAAGCTGCGCGAACAGCCGCAGCGCCTCCTCGACCGTGCCGGCCGGTCCACCGGCGGCGACCGGGATGCCGGCGTCGGCGAGCAGGCGGCGGGTGAGCTCCTTGTCGCCGGCGATGTCGACGCCGATGGCGGAGGTCTGGTCGGTCAGGGCCGCCCAGACGAGCCGGCGGTGGCGGCCGTACCCGAGCCGCAGCAGGCTGAGATCGCCGACGCGCTCGACGGGGATGCCGCGGGCCCGGGCCGCCTCGGCGATCGCGCGGGTCGACGGGCCGGACTGCTCCCGCTCGTGCTGCCGCTGCAGCTCGGCGAGGTCGGGCGCCGAGGGCGTCCCGCCGTGCGTCAGCGACACGACCAGCCTTATCGCTGTTTCTAGTAATTTTTCGGACATGTCAGACTCATCCGGCTCGTCTGCCGGGCACTCCATGATGACGTCGAACGCCGACGGGTCCTCGGTGCCCACGGTCCGGCCGAAGCTGACCTCGCGGCCGATACGGTTGGACAGCTCGATCGCGATGTGCTCGGCGGTGTGGCCGAAGTATGTGCCGCCGTAGAGTCGCTTGACGAACCCGCCCGGCGCCCCGGCCGCGCAGTGGTGCTCGGCGAGCCCGGGCAGCAGGTCGAGCAGGCGCTCGGGCAGCCCCGGAAAGTCGCAGGTCTCGCGCCCGGTGAGGTCGTCGAGCAAGACCCGGGTGACCTGAACCGGGCGGACGAGGTACCGGTTGGGCCCCCGCAGACGCCGGCTGCTGTCAATGCGCATGATCCTCTTCCGCTTTCCTCATCGGGGCCCGCTCGGTCAGGTTGAACCGGTGGCCGGCCGGTAGGACGTGCAGTTGGGCGCCCCACAGGGCGATCGGGGCGCCGGCCTCCCCGGCCGGTCCGCGCGAGGGGCAGCTGATGTCGCCGGCCCGCCCGGCGTCGATCACGGTGACGGTGCCGCGGCCGAGCACCTCGAACGCGTCGCCGTCGACGAGGATCGCGGTGTTCTCGTCGATGCCGAGGCCGAGCTCGTGGGGGAACATGGCGATGGCGCTGAGCAGCCGGTTGAGCCGCCCGCGCTCGGCGAAGTGCATGTCGATCAGCACGCCGGGCAGGAACTCCATGCCCGGCCCGGTCAGCACGCTGGACGTGCTCACCGAGGCGATGCTCCCGCCCAGGATCATGGTGCTGGACATCATCGCGGCGCCCGCGCTGGTGCCGGCGAGGATCATGCCCTCGGCCAGCCGCGCGTGCAGCGCCGAGTCGACCTTGGAGCCGCCGAGCACGGTGGTGATCCGCAACTGGTCGCCGCCGGTGAAGAACACGCCGGTGGCGCGCTCGATCGCCGCCACCGCGAGGTCGCCGTTGGCATCGGCGCGCGACTCGAGCCGCAGCGGGGTGACGCGCCCGGCCCCGAGGCGCTGGAAGACGTCGGCGTACTCCTTCTCGCGCTCTCCCGGGCTCTCGCTCGCGGTGGCGATCACGACGAGGTGCGCGTCGCTCCCGCCCGCGAGCAGCACAAAGCGCTCGAGGATCTCGTCATCGCCGGCGTCGTGACTCTCCGCGCCACCGATGACGAGCAGCTGTCCCGCCATCCCACCTCCACAAACTCCTTCATCTTGCAAACCGAGCGCGCCAAGTGCTGCGTGTTTGCCGGTATTGCCCGGACCCGGCCGCCCCCGCCGAAGTTTTGGCAACTCCTTGCATATCGACCAGCGTCTCATTACAGTGAGCGCACTACAGGTGCATGAAACGTTTAAATGAAACGTTTCACAAACCAAGGGAGCCGCCATGCCCCTGCAAAAGCGAACGCGCGCGGCCGCCACCGCGCTCGTCTCGGTCGCGGCGCTCGTGCTCGTCGCGCCGCCTCCGCCCGCCGTCGCGGCCACCCCGGTCGCACTCTCGGGCGCACACTGGATCTGGTACCCCGAGGGCGACCCGCGCGTCAGCGTGCCGGTCGGCTACCGGTACTTCCGCAAGTCCTTCAGCGTCGCCGCCGGCAGCGTGAGCGACGCCCAGCTCGTGGTCACCGGCGACGACACGGTCGACGTCTGGCTCAACGGCAAGCCCCTCGCCGGCTCGCAGCGGGTCGTCGACTCCTGGAAGGGGGCCGTGTACGTCGACCTGGGCAGCGCCCTGGTCAGCGGTACCAACACCATCGCCCTGGCCGCGAAGAACACCACCGCCGGGCCGGCCGGGGTGATCGGGCACGTCCACGTCGTCACCGGCGGCGGGACCACCGATCTCGTCACCGACGCGAGCTGGAAATCCTCGCCGAACGCGCCGGCCGGGTGGGAGCAGCCCGGGTTCGGCGACGGGGGCTGGCCGGCCGCGATGGACCTCGGCGCGTACGGCACGGCGCCCTGGAACACCTCCGTGGTGCTGCCCGACACCAACGCCGCCTCGCCGCTGAGCGTCGCGAGCGCGACCGTCGAGCATCGCACCGACCCGCTGGGCATCGACGCCGCGCAGCCGCGGTTCGGCTGGAAGCTCGCGGCCGGCTCGGGGCAGCAGGAGCAGGGGGCGTACCAGATCCAGGTCTCCACCAGCAGCGCGAACACCGCCGACGTGTGGGACAGCGGCCGGGTCGCCTCGGCGAATCAGGTCGACGTCGTCTACGGCGGGCCGGCGCTTTCGAGCATGACGAAGTACTCCTGGCGCGTGCGGGTCTGGGACACCCAGGGGCGCGCGGGCGCGTGGAGCGCGACCCGGAGCTTCGAGACCGCGCTGCGCTCGCCGGCCACGGAGTGGACCGCCGACTTCATCGGCCAGCCCTCGGTCAACGCCGACCTGTCCGGGGCGAGCTGGATCTGGTACCCCGAGGGCGACCCGGCCGCCGGCGTGCCCGCGGCCACCCGGTACTTCCGCCGCACCTTCTCCCTGACCACCGCCCCGGCGAGCGCCACGCTGGTCGTCACCGGCGACGACACCGCCGACGTGTGGGTCAACGGCGCGCAGGTCAGCGCCTCGCCCCGGATCGTCGACTCGTGGAAGCAAGCGGCGACGATCGACCTCGGCGGGCACCTCACCGCCGGTACCAACACCATCGCGATCTCGGTCCAGAACACCACGGACTCGCCCGCCGGCATGATCGCGAAGCTGTTCGTCACCGGCGGCCCGACGATCAGCACCGACACCGCGTGGAAGGCGTTCAACAGCGCGCCGGGCGGCTGGAACACGAGCGGCTTCAACGACTCGGGCTGGCCCGCGGCCCGGGCGGTCGCCGCGTACGGCAGCGGGCCGTGGGGCTCGAACGTGCTCGTCACCAAGCCGTCCCCGCTGGTGCGCAAGGGCTTCACGGTGAGCAAGGCGGTCGCCTCGGCGCGGCTGCTGACCACCGCGCTCGGCCTGCACGAGACCCGGCTCAACGGGGCGAAGGTCGGCTCCGACGTGCTCGCGCCGGGGTGGACGGACTACGCCAAGCGGCTGCAGTACAAGGAGTACGACGTCACCGGGCAGATCCGGCAGGGCGCCAACGCGCTCGGGGCGTACGTGGGCAACGGGTGGTACTCCGGCAGCCTCGGCTTCGCCGGCAGCCAGCACTACGGCACCCAGCCGTGGTACTCCGCCCAGCTGCTGATCACCTTCACCGACGGCACCACCCAGACGGTCAAGACCGACTCCAGCTGGAAGGTCACCACCGGCCCGATCCGCGCCGACGACCTCTACAACGGCGAGACCTACGACAACCGGATGGCGATCGCCGGCTGGGACGGCCCCGGCTTCAACGACGCCGCCTGGCCGGTCGTCGCCGTGAAGAGCGGCGCCAAGCCCAACCTCGTCGCCCAGGTCGACGACGGCGTCACCGTGCAGCAGGAGTTCCGGCCGGTCGCGATCACCCAGCCGCAGCCCGGCGTGTGGGTCTTCGACCTCGGGCAGAACTTCGCCGGGTGGAACCGGCTGACGATGAGCGCCCCGGCCGGCACCACGGTGCGGCTGCGCCACGCCGAGGTCCTCAACCCCGACGGCACCATCTACACGGCGAACCTGCGCAACGCGCTGGCCACCGACAAGTACACCTTCAGCGGCTCCGGCACCGAGACCTTCGAGCCTCGCTTCACCGTGCATGGATACCGGTACGTCGAGTTGACCGGCTTGCCGTCCGGCTTCACGCCCACGGCCGAGGAGTTGACGGGTCGCGCGGCGTGGACCAGCGGCAGCCAGCTGGGCACGTTCACCACCTCGAACACGATGCTCAACCAGCTGGCGAAGAACATCCTGTGGGGCGAGCGCAGCAACATGCTGTCGGTGCCGACGGACTGCCCGCAGCGCGACGAGCGGCTCGGCTGGACCGGCGACATCGCCATCTTCAGCATGACGTCGACGTTCAACGTCGACGTGCACGGCTTCCTGGACAAGTTCGCCGACGACTTGACCGACGCGCAGCACGCCGACGGCGCGTTCACCGACGTCGTGCCGAGCGTGTGCTGCGGGGCCGGCACCGCGGGCTGGGGCGACGCCGGAGTGATCGTGCCGTACACCCTGTGGCAGCGCTACGGCGATGTGCGCGTGGTTGACGAGCACTTCGCGGCGATGGCCAAGTGGGTTGACTATCTGAAATCAACGTCCGGTGCTGACTTGATTCGTAATCAACCCACCTACGGCGACTGGCTCAACGTCAACGACAACACCGCGCAGGACGTCATCTCGACCGCGTTCTTCGCGTGGTCGGCCCGGCTGGTCTCGCGCATGGCGGCCGCGACGGGCCGCACCGCCGAGGCGAACTCGTACGGCCAGCTCGCCGACCAGGTCGCGGCCGCGTTCACGAACCGGTTCGTCGCGGCGGACGGCACGGTCAGCGGCAACACCCAGACCGGGTACGTGCTCGCCCTCGCCTTCGGCCTGCTGCCGGCCAACCGCGTGCAGCCGGCCGCGGACCGGCTGGCGGCGAAGGTCAACGCCACCGGCGGCCACCTGTCGGTCGGCTTCCTGGGCGTGGAGAACCTGCTGCCGGTGCTGGCCAGTAACGGCCACGCCGACGCGGCCTACACGATCCTCATGCAGCCGGGCTTCCCCGGCTGGGGCTACATGATCGGCTCGGGCGCGACGACGATCTGGGAGCGCTGGGACGGCATCCGCACCGACGGCTCCTTCAACGACCCCGGCATGAACTCCTTCAACCACTACGGCCTGGGCTCGGTCGGCGACTTCCTGTACCGCCAGGTCGGCGGCCTGGGCCCGGCGTCGCCGGGCTACGGCTCGCTGCTGATCGCCCCACAGCCGGGCGGCGGCCTGACCTCGGCGAAGTCGTCGTACGAGACCCCGTACGGCGCGGCGGTGAGCGACTGGTCGATCTCCGGCGGCACCCTGACCCTGCGGGTGACGGTCCCGGCGGGCGCGACGGCCACGGTCAAGGTCCCGACCTCGAACCCGTCGTCGATCGCGGCCCCGGCCCAGGCGGTCCCGTCCGCCCCGGCCACGTACTACCTGCCGTCCGGCTCCTACACCTTCACGGCGACCGCCTGATCCCGTGAACGGCGGCGCGGGCCACTCGCCGGCGTGGGTGGCCCGCGTCAGTCGGTTTCGGGGCGCTGGCCGGGGTTCGTCGCGGGCTCGTCCAGGTGCAGGACGCGGGTCTGGTCCGGGTCGGGGCTCGCAGACTGGGCGCGGGCGTCCTGCAGGGCCGCCGTCAGGGCCGCGTTGATCCGGGTCCCGCCGCGCTTGAAGCCCAGCTGTTTGCGGGCCTCCTCCGCCACCTGCTCCTCGGTGCGCAGCAGCGTGTCGGACTCGATCCACCGGATCAGGTCGACCAGGAGCTCGTGCGGGTATTCGGCGATCGGGCGGCCGGGGGCGAACACCGGCTTCGGGGCGGGGCGATGATCCTCATCAGGGGACGGTTCGGCCGCCGAGGGCTGCAGGTCCAGCACCACTGTGGGCTCGTCCGTGCGGCGGGCCTCCACCGCCGCCACCGCCTCGTCATACGCGGCCCGCGCGCGAGTGGTCTCCGCCACCGGGTCGGCGAACCAGTCCGTGGACCAGATCCGGTGGAAGCGCCAGCCCAGGCGCTCCAGCTGCTCCTGGCGCAGGCGGTCGCGGTCGCGGGCCGTGCTCGCGGAGTGGTACGTCGCGCCGTCAGCCTCGATGGCCAGGACCATCTCGCTGGGGTCGCTCGGGTGGGCGCAGGCGAAGTCGATCGAGTAGCCGGCCACGCCGAACTGGGGCGTCACCGGGATGCCCGCGGCGGTCAGGCGGTCACGCACGTCCGCCTCGAAGGCGTTCAGCGGCGGGCGGTCCGCGGCCGCCGGGGACAGCGACGTGCCGCCGGACTCCGCGTATTCCAGATATGACCGCAGCAGGCGGACGCCGTCGCTCGTCGAGCGGGCCGGGTCCATGTCCGCGGCCGTGAACGAGCTGACCAGGGTCATGCGGCGGCGGGCCCGGGTCACGGCGACGTTCAGGCGGCGCTCGCCGCCCGGCAGGAGCAGGGGGCCGAAGCGGTACAGCAGGCGGCCCGAGGCGTTCTTGCCGTATCCGATCGACAGGATGATCGCGTCGCGCTCGTCGCCCTGGACGCGCTCCAGGTTCTTCACGAAGAAGGGCTCCGCGGCCGTGTCGGCGAAGAACGGGTGCAACTCGCGACGGGCCGACAGCGCCCTGCGCAGGGCGAGGTCGATGCGTTCGGCGTGGGTGATGCCCATCGTGATGACGCCCAGGGACTCGTTCGGGCGGATCTGGGCGTGCTGGAGGATCAGCTCCACCACCCGGTCGACCTCGGCGGTCACCGAGTCCGGGGCGGCCTCGTCGGCGACGGCGGAGACGTGGACGTGCTGGAGCGTTCCGTCGCCGGCCACGCCCGGGAAGGTCACCAGGGAGCCTTCGTAGATGTGGGCGTTGGAGAAGCCGATCAGGCGGTCGTCCTGGCTGCGGTAGTGCCAGCGCAGCAGGTAACCGGGCAGCAGCGCGGTCAGCACGTCCAGGATCGACTCGTAGCCGGAGGTCAGCGAGAGGTCGATCGAGCCGTCGGGGTTGACGCCCAGCGGGTCGGCCGCGGTGCCCTCCTCGGCCGCGGTGAAGAACGACGTCGGCGGGAGCTGGTGCTCGTCGCCGGCGACCACGATCTGGCGGCCGCGCAGCAGGGCCGGCACGGCGTCCGCCGGGGTCACCTGGCTGGCCTCGTCGAAGACGACCACGTCGAAGAGGTCGGCCTGGGGCGGTAGCAGCTGGGAGACGACCAGGGGGCTCATCGCCCAGCACGGGCGCAGGGCGGTGAGCATGTGCGGGGCCGTGGCGAAGAGCTGGCGGATCGGCAGGTGGCGGCGCTTGAGGTTGGCCTGGTGCTCGACCAGGCTGCTCTCGTCCGGGTACTGGTCGCGGGTGTGCGTGATGTGCTCGGCCACGGCGCGCAGGACCCGGGTGGCGGTGGCGTCGATGTGGCGGCGGTCGGCGTCGCGGAACTCGGCGACCGTCCGGGCGTGCAGCGGGCCGTCGAAGGCGCCGACGCGCGGGTCGGTGAAGTTCAGGTGCTGCAGGATCGAGGCATACCAGCACGCGTCGAAGACCGCCGCTGTCTGGTCGGCGTCTGCCCTGCGGGCCTGCAGGTCCTCGACCAGCTGGTGCAGGCCCGCGTTCGCGAAGGACTCGGCGAGCTCGTTCATGCGCGGGACGCGGCGCAGCGTGCGCTCGTCGGCGGCCAGGCTCGCCAGCCCGCGGGCCAGGCGGTCGAGGTCGAGGGTGAGCAGCGGGATGTGAGCGCAGTACTGCTGAAGCTCCTGCACCTGCCGATCGAGCAGGTCGAACGCGGCGCGGGCGCGCGGGAGCTCGGACGGCTGGCGCGGCGTCCCGCCGTCGGCGGCCATGCGCGCCCACTGCTCGCGCTGGGTCTGGGCCGCGGTGAGGCCCTCGAAGAGCTGCCGGCGACTGGGGTTGCCGCTGCCGCGCCAGAGCTGCGCGGCCCGCTTGCGCATCTTGCGGCGGGTCCACCAGCCCGCGTCCGCGCCCGGCCGGCCGGCGTTGGCGCGGCGCCACTGCGCGTCCGCGGCGGAGGCGATGTGCGGGTCGAGCTCGGCTTGGTACACCTCCGGCTTGAACGAAACCAGCGTGGCGGCGACCTGGCCGAGGAAGGCGAACAGGGCACGCCAGCCGGCGACGTTGACCGGGCGGTGCAGGCCGGTCTGGGCGGCGACATACTCCAGCGCGGGGCGCGCCTCCGGCAGCGTCCGCCCGGACAGGCGCTCGGCGAGGTCGAACGCGGCCTCGGCCTCCTGCGGCGTGCGCACGCTCGCGCCGATCCACCCCGACTGCTGCTCGGTGAGCGCGAAGCCACCGAGCGTCGCGTAGTCGCGCAACTGCTCGCGCAAACGCCGGGCGTTGGCCGCGTCGAGGTTGGCCAGCACCGGGCCGCGCAGCCGGACGGCGGTCATCGGGTGGACGACCGCGGCCAGGCGCATCATCTCGGACTGGGCCTGGAACGCCGAGACGCCCCACGGCTCGCGCACCTGGTGCATCGCGTCGTCGTGGTCGTTGAGGGCGGCGCGGCGGGCCGCCAGGGTCTCGTGCAGGACGCCGAGGTCGGGCTGGGCGATGCGGGCCGCCGAGTCGAACGCGGCCTTGAGGTCCGCCGCGACCTTCCTGCGCGAGGTCGTGCCGTCGTGGACATCCATCACCAGGTTGCCCAGGCCGCGCCGGGCCAGCCGGTCGGTCACGGCGGTGATCGCGGCGCGCTTCTCGGCCACGAACAGCACCCGCTTGCCCCGGGCGACCAGCGAGGCGATGAGGTTGGCGATGGTCTGGCTCTTGCCGGTGCCGGGCGGGCCCTTGATCACGCTGTGCTGGCCGGCCAGGACCGCGTTGATCGCGTAGTTCTGCGAGGAGTCGGCGTCGAGGACCAGGAACTCGTCCTCCGGCGGGATCCAGTCCGGGTCGCGCAGGGCGATGCCACCACCCGCCGGACGCAGCGCCGCCTGGGCGTCGCGGTCGCCGGCGATCGCGGCGATGACGTCGTGCTGGACCAGCGCGCGGGCGGCGACCCGCAGGTCGGTGACCATCGGCAGCTTGGCGTAGGAGAACGTGCCGAGCACGAAACGGGGGCTGACCGTGAAGCCGCGCACGCGGCCGGCGGCCTCCTTCACGAGCCGCTCGTACAGCGGCTGCGGATCGAACCCCGCGGTGTAGCTGACCAGCTCCTCGAGCTCGTCGGCGTCGACCCGCACGCCGAAGTCCTCCTCGAGCAGCTGCAGCAGCGTCGGGTTGAGCTCCAGGTCGCCCTGCAGGGTGAGGTCGAAGTCGTCCTCGGCGGCGCCGCGGGCGCGCAGCTGGGCCGAGCGCAGCAGCACCGGGGCGGCCGGGGCGGCGCCGGAGCCGGGCGGCTGGGTCCAGGTGGCGCTGCCGATCGCGGCGAAGCAGGTCTCGATGCCCCGCTCCTCGGTGAGCTCGCGCGCCTTGTTGCGGATCGTGCGGGCCCGTTTGATCGCGGTGGCGTGCGCCTCCCGGTCGGCGAAGATCTGGCCCAGTGGCAAGGTGCGGCCGCCGAGCAGGGCCTGCAGGGCGACCGGGTCGGCGGCGCTCAGATCCAGGGTGCCCACGCGCAGGTCGCGGTAGTACAGCAGCGTGTTGCGGCCGCCGAGGTCGATCAGCTGTGACCGCCAGCGGCGGGCCGCCTCCTGCACCAGCGTGCCCCGCCGGTCGAGCGCGTCCTCCACGGTTGCGAGCGTAGCCGTCCTGGCAAGGAGGCCCGGGCCAACCGAACAGCCGCAATAGATGAAGAACCTTTACTGTTAAGAAACCTTCGCGTAGGCTGCCCGCCAAGGGCGCCCGAACCCCCCTTCTACCCGAGGCAGGACCATCGTGCGGAGACTGCGAATCGGGGTGATCGCGGCTGCCCTGGCAACAGTCGCGGCCACCGTCATCTCTCAAGCGCCGGCGTTCGCCGCGGCCGCCACCGCGACCTTCGTCAAGACCTCGAGCTGGGGCACCGGCTACGAGGCGAAGTACACGATCACCAACGGCACCGCGTCGACGATCAACGGCTGGACGGTCGCGTTCGACCTGCCGTCCGGCACCTCGGTCAGCTCGTCGTGGGACGGCAACCGGACCGGCTCGACCGGCCACATCGTCGTCACCAACAGCTGGAACGGCACGATCGCACCCGGCGCCACGGCCAGCTTCGGCTTCATAGCCGCGGGCAGCGGCGACCCGGCGAACTGCACGCTCAACGGCGCCTCGTGCTCCGGTGGCACCACGACGCCGGGCGCCCCGTCCGCGCCGGGCGACCTGCGGGTGACCGCGACCACGAATACGAGTCTGGCGCTGGCGTGGAACGCGTCGACCGGTAGCCCGACCGGGTATCGCGTCTACGAGGGCGCCACGGTGCGCGCCACGGTCACCACCACCAGCACGACGGTCTCCGGCCTGACCGCAGGCTCCACCCACACGTACACCGTCAAGGCGTACAACGCCCAGGGCGAATCGGCGGCGTCGAACAGCATCACCGCCACCACCACCGGCGGCACCACCAACCCACCAGCCGGGTTCGCCGCCGCACCCTACCTCTACCAGTGGGGCGACCCACCCAACCCACAGACCATCCAGTCCGCCACCGGCATCACATGGTTCACCCTCGCGTTCGTCCTCGCCAACGGCGGCTGCACCCCCGCCTGGGACGGCAACCGGCCACTCACCGGCGGCGTCGACCAAACCGTCATCAACCAGATCCGCGCCGGCGGCGGCGACGTGATCCCATCCTTCGGCGGCTGGAGCGGCAACAAACTCGGCCCGAACTGCTCCACCCCCCAAGCCCTCGCCAACGCCTACCAAACCGTCATCAACGCCTACAACCTCAAAGCCATCGACATCGACATCGAAAACACCGACGAATTCGAAAACGACACCGTCCGCAACCGCATCGTCGACGCCCTCAAAATCATCAAACAAAACAACCCCAACCTGAAAGTCATCGTCACCTTCGGCACCGCCACCACCGGCCCCGGCTACTACGCACAACAACTCATCAACCGCGCCGCATCCACCAACGCGAACATCGACATCTTCACCATCATGCCCTTCGACTTCGGCGGCGGCGCCAACATGTACACCAGCACCGTCAGCGCCTCCGAAGGCCTCAAAACCATGCTCAAAACCGCATTCGGCTGGAACGACGACACCGCCTACCGCCACATGGGCATCTCCGGCATGAACGGCCTCTCCGACCAACAAGAACTCACCTCAGTCGCATACTGGCAACAAATCCGCGACTACGCCCAAACCCACCACCTCGCCCGCCTCGCCTTCTGGTCCGTCAACCGCGACCGCCCCTGCCCCGGCGGCGGCGTCGTCTCCAACTGCTCCGGCATCACACAAAACAACTGGCAATTCACCCAGATCACAGCCACATTCACCGGCTGACGATCCGCCGCGGGGGCTGACGCCGGTTACAGCGTCGGCCCCCGCCGGTCGGGGTGGCGGCCCAGCCAGTTGCGATACCGCTCGTTGCGGCACCGCGTTCGCGTAGGACTCGATCGCGTAGGCCCAGACCTGGCCGGCCAGATCCGCCACCGGCCCGTCGGGCAGCCAGCCCAGCATCTGCCGCCAGTGCAGCGGCGTATTGGCGATCGGCATGGTGGTCAGCCCCGCGATCGGCCGCAGCGTCGCCTGGCACAGCCCCACCGCGTCGCCGGACTCGATCAGGTCGATCGCGCCGCGGACCTCGGTCTCGAAGAGCACCTTCGGCGTGAACCCGGCCCGCGCGCAGGCCGTCGCGTGGCAGGCCGAGGAGCAGCCGTCGCCGGGTGCGGCCACCCACTGCGCGTCGGCGCTCCACGTCGTCCCGCCCGGCCAGCTCGTGCTTCTCGGGCAGCAGCAGGAACACGGGGTCGGCGGCGATCACAGGCCAGGCCGGTGTCGGTGGCCGGCGGGGCGTCCCCGCACGCGCCGACCAGCACGAAGTCGAGCTTGCCGGCGAGCACGAAGTCGCCGAGCTCCGCCGTGGACCAGGACGCGTGCGTGGTGACCTGGGCGGCCGGGTGGTTGCTGGTGATCCGGTGGACGAGGCCACCCAGGATCGGGCCGTTGACCGCGCCGATCCGGTACCGCCCCGCCGGCCCGGCCGCGCCGGCCAGCCGGGTCGCCTCGTCCTGCAGCCCCTTCACGGCCGGCAGCAGCACCCGGGCCCGGGCCAGCACCAGCTCCCCCAGCGGCGTCGCCCGCGCGCCGCGCCGGTCCCGCTCGAACAACGCACCGCCGAGCGCGCGCTCGATGCGCTGCAGCTGGGCGGTGAGCGCCGGCTGGGCCAGCCCGAGCGCGGACGCGGCCCTGGTCACGCTGCCGGCGTCCGCGATCGCGCATACGACCCGCAGATGCCGCAGCTCCAGTTCCATAACTAGGTCGGTTCCAGCCGAGGAATACATCGAGAGATGTCGCTTTATGAAACCTTCAGACTTGCACATACCCCCAGGGGGTATATAGTGGCCGACATGGAATCCCTGACCCGCCAGGCCGTGACCGCCACGCTGCACTGCCTCACCGGCTGCGCGATCGGCGAGATGCTGGGCATGATCGCCGGCACCGCCCTCGGCTGGGGCAACGCGGCCACCGTCATCCTGTCGATCGCGCTCGCCTTCGTGTTCGGCTACGCGCTCACGCTGCGCTCGGTGCTCGCCGCCGGCCTGACCCTGGGCGCGGCCCTGCCGGTGGTGCTCGCCGCCGACACGGCCTCGATCGCCTCGATGGAGATCGTCGACAACGCGGTCGTCCTGGCCGTCCCGGGCGCGATGGACGCCGGCCTGACCAGCCCGCTGTTCTGGCTGAGCCTGCTGGCCTCGCTGGCGATAGCATTCGCGGTGACGGTGCCGGTGAACCGGTTCCTGATCGCCCGGGGCCGCGGCCACGCGGTCGTCCACCAGCACCATCACCACTGATCGCAACCACTGCTTCACTCCGCGCAAGATTGATAGATCCAACTTTTTCGCGTGTGTTAAGGTGGGTTTGAGCAGCGCGCCACCGCCTCCGGGATCCGATTCGTGGCCACGCGGTTCTCGCTACTCTGTTCTCGCTACTCTTGGAGCGGTGATCAACCGCTGGGCCGCCGCCGGGTCCGCATCCGCCGGCGCGCTCGGCGTGGCGGGGCTGACCTGCGCCGTCGCCGGCTCGGCGGCCTCCGCCTACGTGTCCGAGTCCGGGGTGCCCGGCGCGCCGCACGCGGGGCTCTACCAGGCCAGCATGATCCTGCTGGCGGCGTCGCTGGCCCTGCTGGCCCTCCCGGGCCGCCGGGCCTGCGTGCTCATCGGCGCGTCCCTGACGCTCGCCGCACCGCTGGCCGCGCTGTCCGGGGTGGTGCACTGCAGCCCAGGCTGCCCCCTGCCACCGTACGAGACCCCGGCGCCCCGCGACCTGGTCCACGCGGCCGCCGCGATCGGCGCGCTGCTGCTGTGCGCGCTGGCGATCCTGCTGTACTCCCTGCGGCCTCCCCCGCTGCGGTGGACCGGCTTGGTCGGGGTCGTGATCGCGTACCCGCCGCTGCTGCTCTCCGCCGGCGGCATCCTGTTCGCGGGGCGTTCGCTGTTCACGGGCATGACGGAGCGGGCGGCCCTGATCGGCGTCTCGGCCTGGGTCGTCCTGACCGCGATCCACCACGCCCGGAGGGACCGCGCCGACGCCGAGATCGCCATCGGCGCCCGGGATCCGCGCGCCGATAGCGCCCGGGATCCGCGACCATGAGGGAAGACCCAGCGCCAGGCACGGGGCGAGGGCGGACGGTTGTGGTCACCGGGGCCAGCGCCGGGATCGGGCTCGCCGCCGCGCGCCGGTTCGCCGCGCGGGGAGACCGCCTCATCCTCCTCGGGCGCGACGAGCGGCGGCTGGCCGCGGCCGGGGGCGAGCTGCCCGGCTCGCAGACCGTGCGGGCCGACTTCGCCGACCTCGGGCAGGTCCGGGCGGCCGCCGCGCGGATCGAGCAGCTGTGCGAACGCGTCGATGTGCTGGTCAACAACGCCGGTGGGCTGTACCGCGGCCCGCGCGCCCTCGTCGTGAACCACCTCGCCGGCTTCCTGCTCGCCCACGAACTGCTCGAACGGCTTCGCGGCGGGCGGATCGTCACCACCGCGTCGCTGGCCGAGGCGTGGGGCGTGCTCGACGTCGACGACCCGCTCAAGGATTCGATCGGGCATCGGGCGCGGTGGCTCGCGTACGGGTCGTCGAAGCAGGCGAACATCCTCTTCACCAGGGAGGCCGCCCGGCGGTGGCGGCCGCACGGCATTCTGCCCACCGCGTTCTTCCCCGGGCTCGTACGCAGCCGGTTCGCGTCCAGCAGCCCGCTGTTCATGCTGGCCAAGCCGATCCCGGGGCTGTTCAGCTCGCCGGAGCGGGCCGCCGGGACGCTGTGCTGGCTCGCCGACGCGCCGGCTGGTGACCTGGTCCCCGGCGGGTACTACTTCGGGCGCGAGCTCTTCCCGGCCACGCCGCGCTCCACCGACCCGGGCCGGGCCGCCCGGCTCTGGGACGCGTCGCTCGTCGCGACCGGGCTCGGGTGAGGCAGCGAACCCCGACGGGAGGCGGAGGCTACCTGACCGGCTGGGGAGCGAACGTGTGAGGCAGCGGATCCGGCGGGAGGCGGAGGCGGGGGCTACCCGACCGGCTGGGGAGCGAAACCGTCCAGCAGGACCCGGAGGCCGAACTCGAAGAGGGCGTCGTCCTGCTCGGTCTCGGCCTTGCGCACCTCGGGGGCGCGCTCCAGGCTCATCGCGCTGCCGCGCACGAAGTCGGCGGCGGTCGCGGCCAGGTCGGGCAGGGTCGGCGCGGGCAGGCCGGTGCCGGCCAGCGCGCGGACCGCCCACTCGGTGTGGGCGACCACGTGCGGGGTGTCCTCGGGCTGGCTGAAGGTGACGGCCTCGGCGAGCCAGGCGTGCTTGCGGTACATCTGCCACTGCAGCCGGCACAGCCGCTCCAGCTGCGCCCGCCAGTCGCCGGTCGGGCGCTTCGGCGGCGGGTGCTTGGAGAAGATCGTGTCGGCCATCACGACCTCGAGGTGGGCGCGGTCACGCACGTAGTGGTACAGCGACATGATCCGGGCGTCGATCGCCTCGGCCACGAGCCGCATGGAGACGCCCTCCAGGCCGCCGGCGTCGGCGAGCTTGATCGCGGCGCGCACCATCCGCTCGCGGAACTTCGCGCGATACTCCTCGCGGGGCGGCGGCGGGGGGCTCCAGGCGGCGGCGACCTCCGGGGCCTGCTCGGTGACCCGGATGCCGTGATGGCCGTGCACCTTCTCGGCGAGGCCCTCCTGTCGCATCAGCAGCATCGCCTTGTAGGCGGTGGCCATCGTGGCTTCCCAGTCGCGCATGATGTCGTGCGCGGTGGGGTAGTAGTCGCCCGGCTTCAGATCGCCCGCGATGACGCGCTGGCGCAGATCCGCGACAATCTCCGTCGCAAACCGCGTCACACCCGCCTCCCCACCCGCACCGAATTGCCCCAAAACCCAGAACTCTACCGCCCAAAACCCGAAGTCTAACCGCGTCAGTCCGGCAGCGGGATCTCGCCCCAGGCCGCGTCCGGGCCGGGGTTGGCGGTGAAGTCGTAACGCACCCCCGGCTCGCCGATCGCGATCAGGGCGGCGGAGCCGGAGCCGTACAGCAGGCCCTCGACCTCCTTGCGCACCAGCAGCGGGCGCACGGCGGCGCCGGTGAAATCCCCGCCGGCGAGCAGGGCGATCCAGTCGCCCCACGCCTGCGCCGGCGGCAGGCCGGGCTTCGGGTCCGGGCTCGCGGCGGCGCGCAGCGGGGCGAAGTCGTTGACGTCGACGCCGTGGTTGACGATCACGTGGTCGCCGGGCTCGAGCAGGCGATGGGTGACGTTGACGCCGTCCCAGGAGGTCACGGCGACCTCGGTGGGCTCGGCGCGCACGAGGTGGAAGGCGTCGAAGGAGCGCAGCACGTCGTCGTCCGGCGGGAACGAGGCCAGCGGGAGCGAGCCGCGGGTGGGTCGATCGCCGGCCGGAGGCAGCGGCGGGAAGCCGTTGAGCAGGGCCGTCACGCTCGGGCGGGCCGGGTCCACGGCCAGCCAGGTGCCGCCGGCGGTGCTGTCGCGCCCGCCGAAGCGGCCGGGCCAGTGCTCGGCTGGGGGCTCCCAGGGGCGGGCGAGGTACTCGTCGCGGACAGCGGCCAGCAGCACGGGCCAGGCGGCGTCGGGGTCGAACCGGAGGAGCACGGTGCACATGGGACCGAACGTTATGCCCCGCCGAGCAACGGCACTCGGGCGGTCAGCCAATCCGCGAACTCGTCCGCCGGCAGCGGCTTGGAGATGTAGTACCCCTGGACCAGGTTGCAGCCCTCCTGCCGCAGGTGGTGCAGGGTCTGCTCGTCCTCCACGCCCTCCGCGACGACCATGAGGTCCAGGGCGTGGCCGAGCTGGACGGCGGAGCGCACCACGGCCCGGTCGCGGTGGTCGACGGCGATGCGCTGCACGAACGAGCGGTCGATCTTCATCTCGTGGATGGGCAGCTCGCGCAGCCGGCCCAGCGACGAGTAGCCGGTGCCGAAGTCGTCGATGGCGAGCTTGACCCCGAGGGCGTGCAGCCGGTCGAGGATGACCAGCGCGCCGGTCGGGTCGGCCATGATGCTGCTCTCGGTGATCTCCAGGGTCAGGGCGCCGGCCGGGACCCCGGCCTGGCCCAGCAGGCGGGCGACGATGTCGGGCAGCTCGCACTCCTGCAGGCTGTTCGGCGAGAGGTTCACGGCCACGTGCATGTCGTGTCCCATGCGCCGCCAGGCGGCGCAGCGGCGCAGGGCGACCTCCAGCACGTGCAGGGTCAGGGGGCGGATCAGGCCCGAGTGCTCGGCGAGCGGGATGAACTCGTCCGGCGGGACGAAACCGTGCACCGGGTGGTGCCAGCGGGCCAGGGCCTCGGCGCCGACGACCACGCCGGTCGCGGTCTCGAGCTTGGGCTGGAAGACCACCACGATGTCGCGGCGCTGGATCGCCTCGCGCAGGTCGGCGACCATGGCCAGCCGGCGCGGGCTGTTGCGGTCGTCGTCGCTGGTGTAGACGCGCACGCGGGTGTGGGTGTTCTTCGCGACGTACATCGCCACGTCCGCGCGCTGGATCAGCGTCTTGGCGTCGTGGCCGTGCTCGGGGGCGAGCGCGATGCCGATGCTCACCCGGGCGTTGAGCCGCAGGTGGCCGATCGGCACCGGGTACTCCATCGCCGCGTCGAGGTCGTCGCCGACGGTGATCGCGGCCTCGTGGGTGGCGATGCCCGGCAGCAGTACCGCGAACTCGTCGCCGCCGAAGCGGGCGACCGTGCCGCGCTCGCCGAGGCGGACCTGCAGCCGCTCGCCGACCTGGCGCAGCAGCTGGTCGCCGACGTCGTGGCCGAGGGCGTCGTTGACGTCCTTGAACCGGTCCAGGTCCATGAGCAGCACGGCGAGCGGGGTGCCGGCCTCGCGCAGCCGGTCGGTCAGGGCCTGGAAACGCTGGCGGTTGGGCAGGCCGGTGAGCGGGTCGTAGAGGGCCAGGCGCTCGTTCTGCTCCACCTCCCGGCGCAGGTCGTCCAGGAGCCGGGCCTTGGCCAGCGACACGCCGGCGTGGTTGGCCAGGGCCTGGAACAGCCGCACGTGCCGCTCGCCGAAGGTCGGGATGTCGGGAAGGCTGCCGGCCACGAGGAGCACGCCGGTCGCGCCGTCGTTGAGCTGTACGGGCACCGCGATGCCGTCCTCGGCCGAGCCGGCCAAGCGCGAGCCCTTGGCCACCAGCACCGGCTCGCCGTGGCGGGCCGGCTGCCACCAGGCGGTCTCCGGCAGCGCGTCGAGGGTGCTGCGGTCCAGGGTGTGCCGGCCGTGCATCCGCAGCCGGACGTGGGTGCCGCCGGGGCCTGGGGCGATGAGCTCGGCCCGCTCGGCGCGCAGCTGGTCGCGGGCCTGCTCCAGCACGATCCGGGCGACGCCGCCGGTGTCGAGCGGGCCGTCGAGGGCGCGCGTGAACGCGTACAGCTCCTCGACCTGCTGGTGGCCCTGGCTCTGCTCGACGTAGGCGCGGTAGGCGCGGTACGTGACCGCGGAGACGACCGCCAGCAGCGCGATCGCGCGGGCGTCGCGCTCGATGGCCAGCGCGCTGATGAGCCCGATGCTGGTGGTGATGGCGACGAGCGGCAGGCCCCGCAGGGCCGACGGCAGCCGCTTCCACTCGGTGGGGTCGTCGTGCAGCGCGATCACGGCGGTGACGAGGACCGCGGCGATCACGTCGGAGATGAGCATGACGAGCAGGACGTTGAGCCACTCGCGCGGCCCGGTCGCCGGCGCCGGCCCGGACAGCGCGCGCAGCAGCACCGCCGCGGCCGTGGTCTGCACGCCGAGCAGGGCGACGTTGAAGCCGAGCTTGATCCCGCGCTGGCGGCGCAGCAGGGCCAGGCCGATGATCCCGCCGATGAGCCGCACGCACAGCAGCAGCGTCGCGTCGACGGAGAGCAGCCCCAGCACCATCGGGATCTCGCTGAGGCTCATCGCGTGCCCGCCGCGGCGCACGCGTACGTGCACCGCGAAGCCCTCGGTCAGGGCGAAGGCCACCGTCAGGATCGCCAGCGGCACCGGCTCGGGGTCGCCGGGCAGCCCGACGGTGCGGATGCGCACGGCGTGCCACGCGATGGTCGCGACGCCCAGCCAGAGGCTGAGCGCCACGACCCGAGCGTCCGGGCGACTCCACCCACGTGCTTTCTTCATCATCGCCCTGATTTGTGGTGGTTATTCCCAGATGGAGCTCGACCAGTAGCTCCCACTCCAAGTTCGGCCGCTCCAGGTGTTTCCTGACCAAGTTCGGCCGCTCCATGTGCGCCCGTCCCAGGTCGCCCCGCTCCAGGTGCGCCCGCTCCAGGTCCGGCCGTCCCAGTTGGTGCCGGACCAGTCCACCGCCGCCCACTTCGTCGCATCGGTCCAGACCGACCCGTTCCAGGTGCCGCCGCTCCACGCGGTGCCGGCCGTGGCGGCCTTGGCCCAGGTGGTGCCGTTCCACGCCTTGCCCATGATGTCCTTCTCGCCGGTCAGCTCGATGCCGCTGGCCGGGTCGGCCACGTGGGCGCTGCCGCGGGAGGCCTCCAGCGAGCCGGTGCCGGTCGAGGACGCCCACGCCTGGGTGGACGCGGCCACCGTCGGGGTCGGCGCGTTGATGGCCTTCTTGATGTTCAGCTCGCCTGCGCCCCGGCCGAGAACCTCGGCCTTGGGCATGACGTCGGCAGTGCTCGTCAGCAGCTCCTTCACCTGGTCGGGGGTCAGCGACGGGCGTTGCTGCAGCAGCAGCGCGGCCGCGCCGGAGGTGATGGCGGCGGCCTGGGAGCTGCCGCTGCCGCGGAAGTAGCGGCCCGTGGTGTCGCCGGGAACCAGCCCCGTGGGGTAGTTCACGTCGATGTACGAGCCGGGGTCGCGCAGGCCGACGATCGAGCGCCCGGGCGCGGTCAGGTCGACCGAGCGGGTGGCGTTGCCGCGGCTGCTGAAGTCGGCCACGACGTCGTCCGCGCGCGCCTCGGTGCCCTTCAAGTCGGCGGCACCGACCGCGATGACGTACGGGTTGGCGGCCGGCATCGACAGGGAGTCGCGGGTCGTGCCGTCGTTGCCGCCGGAGACGACCACCGTGATGCCCTTCTTCCAGGCCGACTCGACGGCGTGCGAGAGCGGGTCGAGCTGCTCGTCCTGGGTGGAGTCGGTGCCGAAGGACAGGTTGAGCACCTTGATGTTGAGCGCCGGGTCGTCGCGGTGCGCCACGACCCAGTCGATCGCCGCGATCACCTGCGACACGTCGGTCGCGCCGTCGGCCGCCGCGACCTTCACGCTGATCAGCGTGGCTCCGGGGGCCATGCCGGTGAAGTTGGTCGGGTCGCTGACCGTGAGCAGGTTGGTGCCGGGGTCGCGGCCGGCGATGAGGCCGGCCATGTGGGTGCCGTGGCCGAACGTGTCGCTGTAGCGCAGGTTCGGCGCCTGCGACTCGAACGACAGGTCCGGGCCGTTGATGATCCGGGCGTTGTCGTTGAGTCCGGTCACCTGCGACACGCCGGAGTCGATCAGCGCCACGCCGACGCCCGTGCCGGAGATGAGCCGGCCGGTCGAGTCCGGCTTCTTCCACACGTCGAGGGCCCCGGTGGCCCGCACGACGCTGAACATGGAGTTGGAGTCGCCGTCCGCGCGCCAGCGGGCGGCCTCCATTCCCACCTTTGCGTCAATGGTCACGCCGCGCACGCCGGGCGCGGCCTTGAGCGCGGATATCCGCTCGGGGGGTACCTCGGCCACGAAGCCGTCCACGACGGACAGCGGCCGGCCGACCGTGCCGCCGGCGCGGGCCACCGCGAGGGCGGCCGCGTCGGGATCGTCGTACTCGACGATCACACGGGTCAGTCCGGCCGTCGTCGCCGGCGAGGTGGCGGCGGCCGCCGGCCCGCCCGGCACGACCGCACCGGCCGCGATCGCGAGGATCGCGGCGGACGCGGCGCCCAGTGCGCTCCGGTATCTGCTTGGCATGCGGGCCCCTTCCATGGGTCGATGACTCGCTGTGATCCATGGTTGGCCAGCCGGTAGCGACTCGCTGTCAACAGGACGGTCAGTCTTCGCTCACGGTGCGCGACCCGACCCACGTCCCGTCAGGTCATCGTGGGAGATTTATCCGCTTTTGTACGTCTAATCGCCCCCGGTCCCGGCTGCGGGAGAACGTCGCGGGGCGGGACCCGCCCGTGCCCCGCGTCGCAGACCAGCGCGGCGTGCACCGCGGCACCGCAGCCGCGGTGGACGGTTTCCAGCGGCGGCCCGCCGGGGTCGGCGAGGTAGCGGTCGCCCCACTCGCGGACGGCGACGAGCAGCGGGTACAGATCGAAGCCCTTCTCGGTGAGGCGGTACTCGTCGCGCACCCGGGCGCCGGGCTCGCGGTAGGGCACGCGGCGCAGGATGCCGTTGTCGACGAGCACGCCGAGGCGGTTGGTGAGCACCTGCCGGGGGATGCCGGTCCGCTCGCGCATGTCGTCGAAGCGGAAGATGCCGTTGAAGACCTCCCGGAGCACGACCAGCGTCCACCGCTCGCCGAGGATCGCCATGGCCCGCCCGATGGTGCAGTTCTCGACCGACCATTCGAGTGCTCTAGGTCTCATGCCCCACAGGCTAGCGCCGGGCTGAGTCTTGTTGACAGATCCAGCACCGGCCGCGAGTCTGGGTCCATGACGCAGACCGAAGACGACCTCCGCCAACGCACGTTCTCGTGGTCCGATCCGATGCTCAACGCGGCGCAGATCGGCCGGCGGAGCGGTCTGGAGCTGCTGCAGGCGATGGGGCGCGGGGAGCTGCCGGCGCCGCCGATCATGCACCTGCTGGGGACCGGGGAGCTCGAGGCCGAGGCCGGGCGGGTCGTGGTGACGCTTGAGCCCCAGGAGTACCACTACAACCCCCTGGGCAGCGTGCACGGCGGGGTGCTGGCCACGCTGCTGGACACCGCCACGGGCTGCGCGGTGCACTCGACCCTGCCGGTCGGCGTGGGGTACACCACCCTCGACCTGACGACCAAGTTCCTGCGCCCCGCCTCGGTCGCCTCCGGGGTCCTCACCTGCGAGGGGACCGTGATCTCCAAGGGGCGGCGCACCGCGCTCGCCGAGGCCCGCATCACCGACGCCCGCGGCGGCCTGGTCGCGCACGCCACCTCCACCTGCATGCTCTTCGGCCTCACGGCCTCGTAGTTCACAGCTCGCGCACAGCTTGCCCGCAACCCGCCGGAAGGCTCGGGCCGCAGCGTGGAAGGCATGACAACCACGCTGACCCCACCGGCCGCGACGCCGGCCAGCCCCGCGGCCCGGGCCGAGGCGAGTGCCGGGACCCGGGCCGGCGATCCCCGCTGGGCGCGGCCGGCGCTCGTCGTGCTCCTGCTCGCCACCGGCGTGCTGTACCTGTGGAACCTCAGCGCCTCCGGCTGGGGCAACGCCTTCTACGCCGCCGCCGCGCAGGCCGGCGGGGAGAGCTGGAAGGCGTGGTTCTTCGGCTCCTCCGACGCCTCCAGCTTCATCACGGTCGACAAGACGCCGGGCGCACTGTGGATCACCGGCCTGTCGGTGCGGATCTTCGGGCTGAGCTCGTGGAGTGTCCTGGCCCCGCAGGCGCTCATCGGCGTGGCGACGGTCTGGCTGCTGTACCTCACCGTGCGCCGCTGGCACGGGCCGGCCGCCGGCCTGCTCGCCGGGGCCGTGCTCGCCACCACGCCGGTGGCCACGCTGATGTTCCGGTTCAACAACCCGGACGCGCTGCTCATGCTGCTGCTGGTCGCCGGGGTGTACGGCATGCTGCGCGCGATCGAGCGGGGCAGCACCTGGTGGCTGATCTTCGCCGGCAGCGCGGTCGGCTTCGGCTTCCTCACCAAGATGCTGCAGGCGCTGCTGGTGGTGCCCGCGTTCGGCCTGGCGTACCTCCTCTTCGCCCCGACCGGCTGGGTCCGCCGCCTGGTCCAGCTCCTCGTGGCCGGCGCGGCGGTGATCGTCTCGGCCGGGTGGTGGGTCGCGATCGTGACGCTGACCCCGGCTTCCTGGCGGCCGTACATCGGCGGCTCACAGGCCAACTCGATCCTGGAGCTCACCCTCGGGTACAACGGCTTCGGCCGGCTGACCGGCAACGAGACCGGCAGCGTCGGGGGCGGGGCCGGCGGCGGCTGGGGTGAGACCGGCTGGTCGCGGCTGCTCGACGGGCAGACCGGCGGCCAGGCGTCCTGGCTGCTGCCCGCCGCGCTGATCCTGATGGTCGCCGGCCTGGTGTGGTCGCGGCGCCGGGCGGCGTACGTCCTGTGGGGCGGCTGGCTCGTCACCACCGCGGTCGTCTTCAGCTACATGCGGGGCATCTTCCACGACTACTACGCGGTGGCCCTGGCCCCGGCGATCGGCGCGCTGGCCGGCATGGGCGCGGCGACGCTGTGGCGGCGGCGCGACGACCTCTACGCCCTGCTCGTGCTCGGCGGCACGGTCGCGGTCAGCGCGGTCTGGTCGTACGTCCTGCTCAACCGGGCCGCCGACTTCCACCCGTGGCTGCGCGTCGCCGTCCTCGTCACCGGCGCCGTCGGCGCCGCCGGGCTCCTGCTCAGCCAGCAGCTGCGCCCCCGCCTGCACCTGCTCGCCGCGGCCCTGGCCCTCTTCGCGGTCCTTGGCGGCCCCGTCGCCTACTCGCTCAACACGGCCGCCACCGCTCACACCGGCTCCATCGTCACCGCCGGCCCCGCGGTCGCGGGCGGCATGGGCCGCGGGCGGGGTGGCTTCCCGGGTGGTTTTCCGGGCGGCTTCCCGGGTGGCGGCAACGCCGGCGGTTTCAATCCCGGCGGCGGGCGTGGCGGCATGGGGGGCATGGGCGGCCTGCTCAACGCCACGACGCCGGGCAGCGAGGTGGTGGCGGCGCTCAAGCGGAACGCGTCCAGCTACACCTGGGTCGCCGCGGCGGTCGGCTCGAACAACGCCTCCGGCTACCAGCTCGCCACCGGGCTGCCGGTGATGGCGATCGGCGGGTTCAACGGCAGCGACCCGGCGCCGAGCCTGGCGCAGTTCCAGCAGTACGTGAAGGAAGGCCGGATCCACTACTTCGTCGGCGGCTCGGGGCTCGGCGGGCGCAGCAACGGCGGCAGCGGCGTGAGCGCGCAGATCGCCGCCTGGGTCGAGGCCAACTACACCGCCCAGACGATCGGCAACACCACCCTGTACGACCTGACCAGCTGACCCCATGGCAGCGAGCGGCCCCGCCATCGGCGGGGCCGCTCGCTGTTTTCACAGGTGGGGCACAGGTTGGCGGAAAGGTCCTGGCAGGTCCGGCGCCGAATCTTGCGGCATGAGCACTGAGACGCTTCCTCGCGCTGCGGGCGGGGGCGAGGGGAACGCCGGCGCCGTACTCGACGTCGTGATCCCGGTCCACAACGAGGAAGCCGACCTCGGGCCCTGCGTGCGGCGGCTGTACGCGCACCTGCGGGAGAGCTTCCCGTACCCCTTTCGGATCACCGTGGCCGACAACGCCAGCACGGACGGGACCGCCGAGGTGGCCGCGGCGCTCGCCGTCGAGCTGGACGGCGTCGAGGTGGTCCGGCTGGCGGAGAAGGGGCGCGGGCGGGCGCTGAAGGCGGCCTGGTCGGCTTCGGACGCGCTGGTACTGGCCTACATGGACGTGGACCTCAGCACCGACCTCAACGCGCTGCTGCCGCTGGTGGCGCCGCTGGTGTCGGGGCACTCCGACGTCTCGATCGGCACGCGCCTGGCGCGGGGCTCGCGGGTCGTGCGCGGGCCGAAGCGCGAGTTCATCTCCCGCAGCTACAACCGCATCCTGCGTACCGCGCTGAGCGCCAACTTCTCCGACGCGCAGTGCGGCTTCAAGGCGATCCGCCGCGATGTGGCCGAGCAGCTGCTGCCGCTGGTCGAGGACACCGGCTGGTTCTTCGACACCGAGCTGCTCGTGCTCGCCCAGCGCGCCGGGCTGCGCATCCACGAGGTGCCGGTCGACTGGATCGACGACCCCGACAGCCGGGTCGACATCGTGGCGACCGCCGTCGCGGACCTCAGGGGCATCGCGCGGCTCGGCCGGGCGCTGGTCACCGGGAAGCTGCCGCTGGCCGCGCTGCGCAGCCGGCTCGGGCGGGCGCCGCTGGTGGAGGGCGTGCCGGCCGGGATGCTGCCGCAGCTGCTGCGCTTCGGCGGGATCGGGATCTTCTCCACGGTGGCGTTCCTGGCCCTCTTCGCGCTGCTGCGTCCGGAGATCGGCGCGCAGGCGGCGAACTTCGTCGCGCTGCTGTCCACCGCGATCGTCAACACCGCGCTGAACCGCCGGCTCACCTTCGCGATCCGGGGCAGCGACGGCGCGGTACGCCATCAGGTCCAGGGTCTTCTGCTCTTCGCCCTGGGCCTCGCCCTGAACGCGGCGGCCCTTGCCGCGCTCAACCTGGCCGCGCCCGGGCACTCGCACGCCGCCGAGCTCGCGGTGCTGCTGGTCGCCAACGCGGTCACGACGCTGCTGCGCTTCGTGCTCATGCGGGTGTGGGTGTTCGGCGACCTCCGAGTGGACAAAAGGTTCAAGTCTGACACGCCGGAGTCGCCCGTACGATACCGTCAAAAGCGGTGAAAGCGGGATTTCTTCATGAAGTGCGCGACGGCGTCACGCCGCGCGCGGGTGCGCTGGTCCTCGCGGTTCTCGCCCTCCAGCTGGCGTTCATCGCCAGCTACATCGGGGCCTTCCACGAGCCGACCCCGCACCGGATTCCAGTTGCCGTCGCCGCGCCCCCGGAGGCGCTCGACGACCTGGTCGGCAAGCTGAACCGGCTGCCCGGCGACCCCCTGGACGCCCGGCCCGCCTTCAGCGAGGACGCCGCCCGGCGCATGATCGACCAGCGCGAGGTCTACGGCGCCTTCATCGTCTCCGGCACCGACGCCACCGACCGGCTCGTCGTCGCGAGCGCGGCCGGCGCCGGCGTCGCCACGGCGCTGACCCAGATCATCACGCCGCTGGAGGACGCCCAGGAGCGCGCCTTCACCACGGAAGACGCCCACCCGGCCCTGCTCGGCGACGCGCGCGGCCTGTCCGGGTTCTACCTGGCCCTGGGCTGGGTGGTCGGCGGCTACCTGGTCGCGATCGCGGTCAGCACGAGCAAGGGCTCGCGCCCGGCCAACCCGCACCGCGCGCTGGTCCGGCTGCTGTCCCTGGCGCTGTACTCGGCCCTGTCCGGCGTCGGCGGCGCCCTCATCGCCGGCTCCCTGTTCGGCGCGCTGGACGGGCACTTCGCGCAGCTGCTGTGGTTCGGCGCGCTGCTGGTCTTCGCGTCCGGCTGCTTCACGATGGCACTGCAGGCCGCGTTCGGCTTCGTCGGCACCGGGCTGACCGTGCTGCTCTTCGTGATCCTGGGCAACCCGAGCGCGGGTGGCGCCTACCCGGCCCCGCTGCTCCCGCCGTTCTGGCGCGCGATCGGCCAGTGGCTGCCCCCAGGGCTGGGCACGGAGGCGATCCGCGGCATCGTGTACTTCTCCGGCGCCGGCGTCCAGCGCGCCGCCATCGTCCTGGGCGGCTACGCCCTGTTCGGCCTGATCGGCACCCTGCTGGTGGCCCAGATCGCCCAGCCGCGCCAGATCGTCATCACCCCGGGCCAGAGCCTGATGCCGCTCGAACGCCGCGACGCCCTCGCCCCCTCGTCCCGCTCCTGAGCGGGCCAATTGTTCGGGTCATGAGCCAGGAGCACCTCGACCGGCCACCCCGCGGTCGCGCTCGAGCATCCGGCCGGGGCGTCACATATACGAAAAGTCCGACAATTCGCGGTGCGGAGCACCCGGCTTGTCGGTCACAGCTCTCACCGCCGATACCCGCGCATATGCGAAAAATCCGATATGTCGGCGGCTTCGGCCGCGAAGCGGCCGACATATCGGATCGCCGTCAGGACCAGGTGAAGACCGGCTGGCGGCGCTCCGCGAACGCGGCCAGGCCCTCCGCCAGCTCCGCCTCGTCCTGGGCCGGGGGCGCCCCGCCGCTCACCACCGCCTTCGTCGCGCGCAGGGTCAGCTGGGAGCGGGCGGCGATGGTCGTGGCCAGGGACTGTACGGTGCCGGCGAGCGCGGCATCGGGCACCACGAGGTCGACGAGCCCGGTGCGCTCCGCGAAGGCCGCGTCGAACAGGTCCGCGGTGTAGAGCAGCAGCTTCGCGCGGGCCGGGCCGACGAGGGCGGCCAGGCGGCGGGTCGTCGACGGCGGGTACACGATCCCGAGCTTGGCCGGGGTCACGCCGAAGCGGGCCGAATCGGCAGCTACCCGCAGGTCGCAGGCGACCGCCAGCTGGCAGCCGCCGCCCACGCAGAAACCGTCGACCCGGGCGATCGAGGGCTTCGGGAACTCGGCCAGGGCGCGCTCGGCGGTGACGGCCAGGCTCTCGTCGCCGGCCCGGGCGATCGCCGCCGCCTCGGTGATGTCGGCGCCGGCGCAGAACGTGCCGCCCGCGCCGGCCAGGATCAGGACGCGGACCGACGGATCCTTGGCCAGATCTTCCAACAGCGACGGCAGGGCGGACCACATGGCCGACGTCATCGCGTTGCGCTTCGGAGGGTTCGAGATCACGAGCGTGGCCAGCGGGCCGTCCTGGGTCAGGACCAGCTCGCCGGTCACCATTCGTGGACGGGGACGTTCGAGTGCATCCTCGGAAGGTACTCCGCCAGCAGTCTGCGCATGGTGGCGTCCCGCTCGACCGGGCCGGTGCCCTCGATCGCGTGCGCCGCCTCGACCAGCCAGGCGGCGCCGTTGCGCTGGGAGAGGCAGCGCTGCTCGATGATGCCGAGCAGGCGGTCGCGGTGGCGCGGGTCGACGCCCCACTCGTCCAGGCCCTCGTGGGCCAGGGGCAGCAGGCGGCGCAGGACCAGCTCGGTCACCGGCACCGAGCCGAGGCCGGGCCAGAAGACCGAGGCGTCGATGCCGTGGCGGGCCGCTGTGTGGAAGTTCTCCTCGGCGGCGCCGAAGGACATCTGGGTCCACACCGGGCGGTCCTGGGCGGCCAGGCGGTGCACCAGGCCGAAGTAGAAGGCGGCGTTGGCCATGCTGTCCACGACCGTCGGGCCGGCCGGCAGGACCCGGTTCTCGACCCGCACGTGCGGGCGGCCGTCGACGGTGTCGTAGATCGGGCGATTCCAGCGGTAGACGGTGCCGTTGTGCAGCGTGAGCTCGCCCAGCTTCGGGGCCGCGCCGCGCTCGAGCAGCGCGATCGGGTCCTCGTCCTCGCAAATGGGCAGCAGGGCGGGGAAGTACCGCACGTTCTCCTCGAACAGATCGAAGATCGAGGTGATCCAGCGCTCCCCGAACCAGACCCGGGGCCGCACGCCCTGGCTCTTGAGCTCTTCGGCGCGGGTGTCGGTGGCCTGCTCGAACAGCGGGATGCGGGTCTCGCGCCACAGCTCCTGGCCGAAGAGGTACGGCGCGTTGGCCCCCAGCGCCACCTGCACCGCCGCGATCGCCTGGGCCGCGTTCCAGCAGGCGGCGAAGCGCTGCGGCGCCACCTGCAGGTGGAACTGCACGCTGGTGCACGCGGCCTCGGGGGCGATCGAGTCGCAGCGCACGTGGAGGCGCTCGACCCCGTCGATGGCGATGAGCAGGTCCTCCCCGCGGGCGGCGAAGATCTGCTCGTTGAGCAGCGCGTAACGCGGGTTGGCCGACAGCACGTCCGGCGTGAGCTGGTCGCGGCGCAGGGTGGGCAGGATGCCGATCATCGCGAGCCGGGTGTCGACCTGGGCCGCGTGCTCCTCGGCGGCGTTGAGGCTCGCGCGCACCTGGGCCTCGAGGCGCGCCAGCCCGTCGCCGGCCAGCCGCTGGGGCGACACGTTGATCTCGATGTTGAACTGGCCGAGCTCGGTCACGAACGCCGGGTCGGCCATGGCGTCGAGGATCCGCTGGTTGCGAAGCGCCGGGTCGTGGTGCTCGTCGACGAGGTTCAGCTCGATCTCCAGGCCGCTCATCCCCTCGCCGGCCTCGAAGTCGGCCTCGGCGAGCATCCGCGCGAACGCGTCCAGGCAGCGGCGGACCTTGTCGCGGTACCGCATCCGGTCCACGCGGCTGAACACGGCCGACTCGACGTCCTTGCCCATGGATGCCACCTCCGCGGGGAAGAGCCGTGCAATTGGCATACCACGACGGGCCGGCTTTTATACCTGCCCGATCAGGCCGGACGCAGCGACAGGTGCTTGAGCGCCGCGTGGACGTCGCCCAGCAGCGGCAGGCCCGAGAGGTACTCCTGCCACGCCAGGCGGTCGTGCAGCCAGGCGTTGAGGTATCGCACGCACAGCTCCGGCGTGATCAGCTCCCGGCTGCTGTTCGCGGCCTCCAGCGACCGCAGTATCCGCAGCCCCTGCTCGGTCGGCGGCAGCCGCTTGGCGATGCCCTCGACGAACGCCCCGCGCCGGTCGAGGTAGTCGCGCCAGAAATCCACACCCGCGCAGCTGAGGTCGCGGCCGTCGTCGAGCAGCTCGAAGACGCCCTCGGCCAGCACGTCGCCGAACTCCTGGCGGCGCGCGCGGGTCGGGCCGTCGAAGGGGTCGTACGGCTTCTGCACGGCCAGGCCCGTGACGGCGACCCGGCGCCGGCGGACGTAGTCGAAGACGAAGAACCAGTCCTCGTTGTAGACGTTCGGGAAGAACGACCGGGTGCTGGCCGGCACCACCATCGCCCCGCCGCCGATGAAGGTGTCCTGGACGCCGCCGACGGCCCGGTTGGCGTGGCACACCACGGAGTTGTCGGGGAAGCCGGCGTTGGCCAGGCCCACGATGTCGTACTCCCCCAGCAGCCCCGCCGCCGCGCGCACGTCCTCGGCCGTGACCGCCACGTCGTCGTCGAGGAACAGCACCGCCCGCCAGCCGGGCATCATCTGCGCGACCGCGAGGCCGATGTTGCGCTTCAGGCTGGTGTCGGTGCGGCCCCGGAACGGCTTGGTGCGCAGCAGGTCGTCCGCGCTCGGCCGGGGCAGGCGGGCCCGCGGCGGCACGTCGACGGCGACCGCCCGCACCTCGGCGCGGTCGGCCTCGCTGCCCACCAGGCTGGCGCTGCTCCACCGGCTGCACAGCACCAGCACCAGGCAGTCGAGCTCGTGCGCGAGTCTGAGCACGGAGCGCACGAAGGTCACCGGACGGTTGGTGGGGACGATGATCGCGTCCACCCGTCCGTCCAACCAGCCGGGCGCGAGGCGGTCCGGCGTGAGCAGCTGCCTGTGGGAGAAGTGGTGGTGCGGGTCCACAGGCTCGGTCATCAGGCCCCCGACTCCACGATCAACGCCCTTCCCCGTACATCGGTCGTGTGCCCTGAACTGTACGACCCCGATGCCACCCCAAACATCTATGAAGATTGACAAATCAGGCGGAGTCCGAGGACCATTCGTGCAGCCGGATCGTGGGGTCGGTCCAGTCGGGGACGGTGACGATGCCGGTGACGATCCGCACCCGCGAGATCAGGCTGAACGCGGGCGCGCCACCGAAGCGGCGCTCCAGGTAGCGCAGGTTGCCCTCCCGCCAGTCGACGTCGGTGAGGGCGCGGACGATGCCGTAGGTGCCGCGGCCGTACACCCCGTTGAAGATCGTCACGGTGGTGCCCGCGCGGCTGTAGGGGTTGGGCGCGCGGCACAGGTGCGCCACGTCCTCGCGCAGGATCAGCCGCCCGTCCTCCCGCTTGAGCACCGGCAGCAGGGTGCGGGCAGTGCCGTCGGGGTCGCCGACCTCGAAGGCGCCGGCCTCGATGCCCTCCCGGCCGACCTGCGCGACCGGCAGGCGCAGCATGTCGTACATCTGCCGGGTCAGGGTGTTCCAGTCGACCCCGCCGAGCAGCAGCAGGTGCGTGTCGAGGTCGGCGCGGTCGAGGCGGGTCACCAGCTTGTAGCGGATGCGGTTGTCCGGGTTGACCTGGCGCAGGTAGCTGTAGAGCTCGAAGAGCGCGTCGGGGTCGGCGTAGCGGTACAGCTCGACGTGGTCCGGGGCGAGCGGGTCGGCGTACTCCCGCGCCGCCTGCAGCCGCTCCGGCAACTCGGCGCAGACCACGGTGAGGGGCTCGCCGGCCGGGTACCGCAGCGGGTTGAGCGGCTCGCTGTCCAGCCCGAGCGCCTGCTTGAGCTCGTCGTAGCGCACCCGCTCCTCGGGCGTGAGCTGCTCGACCTCGAGCAGGCTCGGCCCGCCCGGGCCGAAGGAGCGGTGGGTGGCGAAGAGCCGGGCGTACTTGTCCAGGTGCGCGTCCGTCGGCCGGGTCGCCCGGTCGCGCTTCTCCCACGAGGAGATCAGCGGGACGCTGACGCCGAACGCGCGCGCGAGGTCGCCCTGGCTGATCCGCCCGGTCGCCAGCCCTCGCGCCGTCGTGCGCAGCTCCCGCAGGACCGGCGCGAGCGGTTCCCGGGCCGCCAACACTCCCCCTTCAGCCGACTTCAGCCGCCGGCGGCCGGTGGCCCGGCCATCCGCAGAGGCCATAAGCGTCCCCACCGGCGTTGTTTCAGCCGACGCTGAAACCATAGGCTGCGGATCGAAAGGAGTCGAGGGCTTCAGGACATCGCTGAAATTCAGTCTCGCCGACTGAACCGAGGGGGGTCGGAGTGGTGTCCTCCGGTCCGGTCCAGCGCACGTGGGCCCCGCCGGGCTTCCAGGTCGGCCCGGCGGTTCGACCCGCCCGGGCCGCCGATCTGCCCGAGCTGGCCGGCACCTTTCGACAGCTCCGGTACTTCACCGAGCGAATCGCCCGCCAGCCCCGCCTCGGCATCCTGTTCGTGGCGCACGCGGGCAACCGGCTCGCGGGGACGGCGTTCCTGCGCATGCAGGCCGCCGAGGAGTGGGAGCTGCGCCAGCGGCTGCGGGGCGTGCCGATCCTGAGCAACGTACAGGTGGCGCCGGACCTGCGCCGCCAGGGCGTGGGGTCGGCGATCATGCGGGCCGCCGAGGGGTACGCGCGGGCACGGGGCCGCGCGTACATCGCGCTCGGCGTGACCGCGACCAACGCCGCGGCCCGGCGGCTCTACGCCAAGCGCGGTTACGCCGAGTGGGAGTTCGGCGAGGTCAACGCCATGGTCGTCGAGTACGGCACGGACGGCGGACGCCGGTTCAGCACCGAACGCTGCCTGATCATGGTGAAGCCGCTGGGGTGCGTCCGGTCACCCCAGCGGCGTCGGACGAGCCAACGTCAGACGGCCTGAACCTCAGACGGTCAACAGCTGACGGACCGCCGGGTCCTGCAGGTCGGTCCGGCCACCCGCCCGCACGACCTCGCCGGCGTCGATGATGACGAAGCCGTCGGCCAGGCGCAGGGCGAGGTCGAGATACTGCTCGACGAGCAGCACCGCCACGCCGGTCTCCTTGTGCAGCCGCTCGATCGAGTCCTCGATCTCCAGGATCACCGAGGGCTGGATGCCCTCCGTCGGCTCGTCCAGCAGCAGCATCGAGGGCTTGGTGACCAGCGTGCGGGCCATCGCGAGCTGCTGCTGCTGGCCGCCGGAGAGGAAGCCGGCCCTGTTGCGCAGCAGGCCCTTGAGCGCCGGGAAGACGTCCAGCGCCTCGTCCACCGAGGACTTCGTCGCCTTCGGGGCGGCCTCCAGCACGACCTGGAGGTTCTCCCAGACGGTGAGCTGCGGGAACGTCTCGTGGCCCTGCGGGGCGTAGCCGAGGCCGAGGCGGACGCGGTCGTACGTCTTGAGCCGCGTGATGTCCCGGCCCTCGAACGTGATCCGGCCGGAGCGGACCGGCAGGACGCCCATGATCGCCTTGAGCAACGTCGTCTTGCCGACGCCGTTGCGGCCCATCACGCACGTCAACGAGCCGTGCGGGACGGTCATCGACAGGCCGAAGAGCACCTTGGCCCGCCCGTAGGCGACGTCGATCGCCTCAACTTCCAGCATCGACAACCTCCTTGCGGCTGCGGCCCAGGTAGACCTCCTGCACGCGCGGGTCGGCCTGCACCTCGGCGACCGTGCCCTGGCACAGCAGGCGGCCCTCGTGCAGCACCGTCACGACGGAGGCGAACCGGCGCAGGAACTCCATGTCGTGCTCGACGACCACGACGGTGTGCGTCGTGGCGATGTCGACCAGCAGTTGCCCGGTGCGCTCGCGCTCCTCGCGGCTCATGCCGGCGACGGGCTCGTCGAGCAGCAGCAGGCGCGGCTGCTGGACCATGAGCATCCCGATCTCCAGCCACTGGCGCTGGCCGTGGCTGAGCACGCCGGCCTTGTGCTCGACGAGGCCGGCCAGGCCGGTCGTCTCCAGCACGCGCGCGACGTCGTCGGGGTAGCCCTTGCGCCGGCGCAGCAGCGTGACGAGCGGGCGGCGGAACGAGGCGGCCAGGTCGAGGTTCTCGCCGACGGTGAGCTCCTCGAAGACGACCGAGGTCTGGAAGGTGCGGCCGATGCCCATGCGGACGATCCGGTGCTCCCGCTGCCCGACGAGCTCCTGCCCGTCGAACGTGATGCTCCCCGACGTTGATTTCGTGCGCCCGGTGATGCAGTCGATCAACGTTGTCTTGCCAGCCCCGTTCGGACCGATGACGAATCGCAACTCGCCGGGCGCGACCGAGAAGTCGAGGTCGGTGACGGCCCGGAAACCATCAAAAACAACATTCAGATGTCGTACGTCCAGCAGCGCCGTCATGCGGACCTCCTGCGCAGCCACGGGATCTGCGTGCTCAGCCCGGCCAGCCCGCGGGGCGCCCACACCATCACGGCGATGAACAGCGCGCCGACGAGATACTTCCACCCCGACGGCCACGCCTCCGACAGCGACGTCTCCGCGTAGTTGTAGAGCAGCGCGCCCACGACCGCGCCGACGATCGAGTAGCGCCCGCCGATCGCGACCGCGATCACCATGGCGATCGAGGGCACCACGCCCAGGTCGGCCGGGGAGATGATGCCCACGACCGGCACGAACAGGGCGCCGCCGATGCCGGCCAGGGCCGCGGAGAACGCGAACGCGACGGTCTTGACGATCGCCGGGTCGTAGCCGAGGTATCGCACCCGGTCCTCCCCATCGCGGATCGCGACCAGCAGCCGGCCGAACCGGCTCTCCTTGAGCTGCCAGGCGAGCAGGAAGACCACCGCGAGCACGCCGACCACGAGCAGGTACACCAGCCGCTGGCCGGCCTCCTCGTAGAGGTCGAGCCCGAAGAAGAACTGGATGTTGGTCAGGCCGTTGGTGCCGCCGGTCAGCCCCTGCTGCCCGACGAGCAGGATGACGAACGCGGCGGCCAGCGCCTGCGACAGCACGGCGAAGTAGGCGCCTCGCACGCGTTGCCGGAACACCAGCAAGCCCAGCAATGTGGCAACCACGGCTGGCAACACGACCACCATCGCCAGCGCGAAGACCGGGTTGGCGAACGGCTTCCACAGCACTGGCAGCTTGTCCACGCCGCTCCACACCATGAAGTCGGGCAGCCCGGCGGAGCCGGCCTCCTTGAGCTTCAGGTGCATGCCCATCGCGTAGCCGCCGAGGCCGAAGAAGACGCCCTGGCCGAGGGTGAGCATGCCGCCGCGGCCCCACGCGATCGCGATGCCGACGGCGACGATGGCGAAGCACAGGTACTTGCCGAGCAGCTGCAGCCGGAACGGCCCCAGCACGTTGGGCGCGACGAGCGCCAGCACGAGGAAGGCCAGCACGAACAGCGCCGGGCCGGAGTACTTGCGGGCGAGCGTCATGTCAGCGCCCTCGATCGCAGGACGAAGAGGCCCTGCGGGCGGGCCTGCAGGAACGCGACGATCACGGCGAACACCACCACCTTGGCGAAGCTGGCGTTGGTCCACAGCTCGACGTAGCTGTTGAGCAGGCCGAGGGCGACGGCGGCGATGACCGCGCCGCGCAGCTGGCCGAGCCCGCCGGCCACGACGACGAGGAACGCGTCGACGATGTAGTAGGTGCCGATCTGGGGCCCGACCGGGCCGATGAGCGTGATCGCCACGCCCGCGAGCCCGGCCAGCCCGGATCCGATGAAGAAGGTGAGCTGGTCGACCCGGTCGGTGGCCACGCCGCTGACCGCGGCCAGCTGCCGGTTCTGCATGACCGCGCGCATCTTGCGGCCGGCGGCGAGGCGGGTGAGGTACAGCCAGATGCCCACGACGCCGGCGATCGCCAGGGCCATGATGAACAGCCGGTTGTACAGGATGTCCACGCCCGCCACCTTGAACCCGCCGGTCAGCCAGCGGGGCGCGCTGACCTGCACGTTCGGGGCGCCGAAGAGGTCGATCGCCAGCTGCTGCAGGATGAGGCTCACGCCCCAGGTCAAAAGCAGCGTGTCGAGCGGGCGGCCGTAGAAGCGCCGGATGAGCAGGCGCTCCAGGATCAGGCCCATCGTGCCGGCCACCAGGAAGGCGATCGGCAGCGCGACGGGCACGGCCTGGGAGCCGGCGAAGGACTGGACCAGGTAGGTGGTGTAGGCGCCGGCCATGATGAACTCGCCGTGCGCCATGTTGATAACGCCCATCTGGCCGAACGTGAAGGTCAGGCCGAGCGCGATGAGCAGCAGCACGGCGCCGATGCTCAGGCCGGTGACGAACTGGTTGGCGATCATGGCCGGCGCCCCTCCTAGCTCAGGCCCTTGGCCCAGTCGTAGCCCTTGAGGTACGGGTCCGGCTTGATCGGCTGACCGGAGTTCCACACCTCCTTGATCTGCCCGTCGGGCTGGATGATGCCGATGCGGGCGGTCTTGTACACGTGCTGGTTGTCGCCGTCGATGGTCACCTTGCCCTCGGGCAGGTCCAGCGAGATGCCCTTGGCCGCGGCCTTGACCTTCTCCACGTCGGTGCTGCCGGCCTTCTTGACCGCCTCGGCCCACAGGTGGACCGCGTTGTAGCCGGCCTCCATCGGGTCGGATGTCACCTTGTCGGCGCCGTACTTGGCCTTGAACGCGGCCACGAACTTGTCGTTCGCCGCGCCGGTGGTGGTCTGGTAGTAGTTCCACGCGACCAGGTGGCCGGCGATGTTCTCCTTGCCGATGCCGACGACCTCCTCCTCCGCGACGCTGACGGAGACGGTCGGCATGGTCCCGGCGGTGATGCCCTTGTTCTTGAGCTCCTTGAAGAAGGCCACGTTCGAGTCGCCGTTGAGGGTGTTGAAGACCGCGTCGGGCTTGGCCGCGGCGAGCTTGTTCACCAGCGTGCTGTACTCGGTGTGGCCCAGCGGCGTGTACTCCTCGCCGCTGATCTCCATGCCGTTGGCCTGGGCGTACGCCTTGATCTCCTTGTTCGCCGTGCGCGGGAAGACGTAGTCCGAGCCGACCAGGAAGATCTTCTTCTTGCCCTGCTGCCTGAGGTAGTCCAGGCCCGGGATGATCTGCTGGTTCGTCGTCGCGCCGGTGTAGAAGATGTAGGGGGAGCTCTCCAGGCCCTCGTACTGCACGGGGTACCAGAGCAGGGCCTTGTTGCGCTCGAAGACCGGCAGCATCGCCTTGCGGCTGGCGGAGGTCCACCCGCCGAACACCGTGGCGACCTTGTCCTTGGAGATCAGTTTCTGTGCCTTCTCGGCGAAGGTGGGCCAGTCCGAGGCGCCGTCCTCGACGACGGGCTCGAGCTTCTTGCCGAGTACTCCACCGGCGGCGTTGATCTCGTCGATGGCCATGAGTTCCGACTTCTGCACGGTGACCTCGCTGATCGACATCGTGCCGCTCAGCGAGTGCAGGATGCCGACCTTGATCGTGTCGCCGCTCGAGGAACCGCCGCCGGATGCCGGCTCGGAGCAGCCCGCCAGGGCCACCAGGGTGAGACTTGCCAGCGCAATGAGACCGCGTCGCGCGAGTGGGGCCATATCCGGTCCTTACCTGTTCGGGGGTGGGGAGCCCGAACGGTAAGGACAGACCATTTCGCATATCGCGATGCTTCGATTGCTGGCGCGTTACCTGCCGCTCACAATCGATTGTCGACAGATGTGTTTCGCAAAACGCCCACAAACGCGACTTATCCTCGCGTACCGTCCCTAGCATGGCAGCGGGATCGGCACGCGACGCGCTACTGAGAGTCGCGAACGTCAACCCCGCGAGCGTGCGGACCCACACCGACCGGGCGCTCTACAGCTCGATCGGGGTCTTCGTCCTGCTGTACGGCGTGTACGCGATCGTCGGCGCGGCGAGCTTCGTCGACGCCTCGACCAACTACGCCCATCCGTGGTGGCAGTGGCTCGTCGGGCCGCCGGTCGCCGCCGCCGTCATCGCCTACGACCGGGCCGTCGTCGGCCGGGTCGCGGTGAACTTCGAGCGGCTCGACTCGCCCGATCCCCATCAGCTGCTGCGGCGGCGGACCTTCGGACTGTACGCCGGCCGCCTCGCGCTCGCCCTGCTCTTCGCGATCGTCATCACCGAGCCGCTCATGCTGGCGCGCTACAAGGGCGAAATCGACGCGTACCTCGGCACGGTGCACAACCGTCAGCTCATCCAGCTTGAGCAGAACGGCGCCATCGCGACCTTCAGCAGGCAGGTCGTGGCACTGCGGGCGCAGGACGATGCCGACGATGCGGCCGTGGCGAGCTTGCACAACCTCGCAGCGGACAAGCGCAGAGAATCAACGTCGATTTACGACAAGGCCTTGCAGGACTCGCAGGCGGGTGGCGTGACCCAGCGGGCCGGCTGCCCGCCCGGCGGCTACTGCGACACGCTGGTCCAGCAGTCCCGCGCGCTCATGGACGAGGCGACCCGGCTCGACGGCGAGGCGGCGAGCCTGCGCACGTCCCAGGACGCCGGCCGCAAGTCCCGCGCCGAGCAGGTCGCGTCGCTGCTGGCCCAGATCGCCGACCAGCGCGCCGCCAACCGCGCCTCGGTCGAGGCCGGGTCCGGCTTCGGCGCCCGCACGACCGCGATGTGGCACCTGGTGACCAGCGACTTCTGGGGGTTCGGCTTCTTCTACCTCGGCATCGCCGCGCTGCTGGTCTGCCTGGACTGCGCCGCCGTATGGCTCAAGCTGGTCTCGCACGGCAACGGCTACGAGCGAACCGAGGCTCGCGAGGCCCGGCGAAGGGAGCTGTCCGAGACCAAGCGGCACGAGCAGGAGCTGCGCGTCGCCGAGGAGGCCCAGGGCCTGGCCGGCGACGGGCTGGAGACGGTCGTGACCGAGCGGCGGCTCATGGACGCCGCGGTCAGCCGGGCCACCGAGCGGCTCATGGCGGAACTGGAGGACCAGTCCCGACTGGTCCGTTAGGGCAGAACTTCCCGAATGGCTTGCTTCCGGGGCCGGTGGGGCGGGCAGACTTGCCCGGTGCGTCACCGCCTCCAACGCCCAGCTCGGCCCGATGCGGCTACGCGGCCTCGGTCCGAACCAGGCGCCCGCCGCGCGCCGGTCCTGCCCATCGTCATCGGAATCGTGCTGGTTCTGGTGGCTGGTGTCGGCGCGGCCCGAGCGGTGTGGAAGGACGCGCTGAAGGCTTCGGCGGAGGCGCCGTCCGCGGATCGATCGCGGTTCAACCGGGCCGATCGGGCCACCGATCCGCGCGCGGCCCGCTGCGGCGGTGCGCCGTTGACGGCACCGCGCGAGTTGCGCGGCATCTGGATCACCACGGTCGAGAACATTGACTGGCCGAGCAGGCCAGGTCTGCCAGTCGAGCAGATCAAGCAGGAGTACATCGGCTGGCTCGACCTTGCCCAGCAGCGCAATCTCAACGCGGTGTTCGTGCACGTGCGGCCCAGCGGCGACGCACTCTGGCCGTCGCAGTACGCGCCCTGGTCCGAGTGGATCACCGGGGTCCGCGGCCAGGGACCCGGCTTCGACCTGATGCAGTGGATGATCGACGAGACGCACAAGCGCGACCTCGAGTTCCACGCCTGGTTCAACCCGTACCGCGGCAGCCAGCCCGCCCCGGCCGGCGCCGGGCCCGACATCAACGCGCTCGCGCCCGACCACCCGCTGCGCAAGCACCCGGAGTGGGCGGTCGTCTACCCGTCGGCGGGCACGACCGGCAGCCGGCTGCACTTCAACCCGGGCATCCCCGAGGCACGCAAGTTCGTCGAGGACTCGATGCTGGAGGCGGTGGAGAAGTACGACGTCGACGGGGTGCACTTCGACGACTTCTTCTACCAGTACCCGGTCGGCAAGCAGGACTTCCCCGACGACGCGGCCTACCGGCAGTACGGCGGCGGCAAGAGCAAGGCCGACTGGCGCCGCGACAACGTGAATCTTCTGGTGCAGGAGATGAACCAGCGGATCAAGCAGCTCAAGCCCTGGGTGAAGTTCGGCATCAGCCCGTTCGGCATCTGGCGCAACGATGGCACCGACCCGGCCGGCTCACCGACCCGCGGCCTGCAGGCCTACGACGACATCTACGCCGACACGCGGCGCTGGGTGCGCGAGCAGTGGCTCGACTACATCGTGCCGCAGCTGTACTGGAACATCGGCTTCGACGTCGCGGACTACGCCAAGCTCGTGCCCTGGTGGGTCTCCGTCGTCAAGGACACGCGGGTGCAGCTGTACATCGGTCAGGCCGACTACCGCGTCGGGCAGGCCGGTCCCTGGTCCGATCCCGCGGAGCTCGATCGCCAGCTGGCGCTCAACCGCAAGTATCCGCAGGTCACCGGGAGCGTGCACTTCAGTGCCAAGAGCGTGCGGGCCGACGCGCTCGGGTCCGTGTCGAAGTACGCCGCCGACTTCTACAGCACGCCGGCGCTGCCGCCGGTCATGAAGTGGCTGCCCAACCACGCCCCGGCCGCGCCGGTGGTGCAGTCGTCACCGGACGGTGCGAACGTGCGGCTGACCTGGACCGCCGGCGGGGTCTCGGCCGCGGTCTACCGGGTCGACAACGGTTCGGCCAGGCTCGTCGCCACCCGGCGCGGCGCAGACGGCTCGTTCACCGGACCCGCGGGCACGTACTGTGTCACCTCGCTCGATCGATCCTGGAACGAAAGCCCTCCCTCGGGGTGATCCGCCCTCATCTGCGCCCTTTGCAGGCTGCGGTTCATGAGCTTCATCTCGGACCAGGACTTCACGACGCCCGCTCACGTACGCGGCGGCGATCGCCCCGACTTTTCGGACAAGCGGGAACAAACACCTCGCCGTGCGCCCTTGGTGGTCATCTTTCTCGCCGCGGTGTGGCTCGTGGTGGCGGCCGTGCCGTTCGGGTACATCGGCGCGGGGCGGTACGACGCCTTCTGGAGCGACGCGGTCACCGGGGTCACCATCGCGATCGTGACCGCCATCCGGCTGCTGGTGGCGCGCTCGACCGCGTTCGGGTGGGTGACCGCCGGGCTGGCGACGTGGCTGCTCCTGGCGCCCCTGGTGCTGCAGTACGGCTGGTCGGCCTCGACCGTGAACGACGTCTGCGTGGGAATGCTGATGATGGTCTGCGTGGCACTGAGCGCTGAAGGCTGACCGCGGGGCCGGGCTTTGCTCAGCCCCTGCAGGTCACTGCCCTGCTACAGCACTGAATGCCCGGCTTTTTCGCGCCCGCATACGCATCCGCTGCGCGAGCGTGGTCACCCCGGTGACGACGAGCGAAAGCGCGATCCCCAGCCCCGCGGCCGCGAGCGGGTTGCCGGTGAAGACGCTCCCGCCGAGGTATCCGAGCCCGACCACGTAGAGGCTCCACAGCACCGCCCCGGCCGCCACGGCCGGCAGCAGCCGGCGCCGCGGAAACTGCGCGTATCCGCTGACCAGCGCCACCGTGGTCCGCCCGAGGGGTACGAACCGCCCAGCGGCGACGATCGCCGCACCGCGCCGGTCCAGCAGCCGGGCCACCCACCCGACGGCCTTCGAGTACTTCTCGTTGCGCAGGAACCGCTCGACGAGCCGCCGCCCGCCGCGGCGGGCGACCTCGTGCATGAGCACGTCCCCGACGAAGACCGCGGTCATCGACGCGACGAGCACGACGGCCAGGTGCAGGTCCCCGCTGGCGGCGAGCGCCCCGCCCGCGATCACGCTGGTCTCCGCCGGTACGGCCGGGACGAGACAGTCCAGCACCAGCAGCAGAAAGATCACCAGGTACGCCCAGCCGGCCATCGCCTCCATGCCATCTACCCTGCCGCCCGGGCGCCGCGGAATCAGCGGTGCCAACCCGCCGATCGAACGGGGGGCTATCCCCACCCCCCCAGCAGGCCACCCGGCCGGAGGTCACCCGTCGCGGGACGTGAAGTCGGCGAAGACCGCCGGGTCGTGGAAAGCGGTCAGCTCGCGGATCAGGCCGTCCTCGATGCGCAGGACCCCGACGGCGAAGGGGCGCTCCTCGGTCTCGCCCGGCGGGGTGTGATAGGACACCATCGCCGGGTCGCGGTTGGCGCGGGTCAGCCGCACCCGGACCCGGCCCACCCAGAACTCGGCGTCGCGCGGGACGCTCCGGCTCAGGGCGCCGGCGATGGCCGGCTTTCCGAGGTACCACATCGGCAGCGGAGGCATCGCGGCGCGCGCCTCGTCGGCCAGCAGGCTCATCATGGCCCGGACGTCGGCGCGTTCGAAGGCCTCGACGTATCGGCGCAGCACCTCGCGCTCCTCGGGCTGCGGGGTCCGGTCGGGCTGCCAGTCCTCGCCGCGCTCGGGCAGGCGCTCGCGCAGGGTCGCACGGGCCCGCTGCAGCGCGCTGTTGACCGCCGTCGTCGTGACGTCGAGCAGCTCGGCGGTCTCGGCGGCCGACCAGCCGAGCACGTCACGGGCGATGAGCACCGCCCGCTGGCGCGGGGGCAGGTGCTGCAGGGCGGCCAGGAACGCCAGCTCCACCGTCTCGCGGGACACGGCCCGCGTCTGCGGGTCCGCGTCCAGGACCCGGTCCGGCAGTGGCTCCAGCCAGGCGACGCCGGTGACCGGCGGGAGGCTGACGGCGGGGTCCGACGGGGGACCCAGGTCCATCGGCAGCACCCGGCGCTGAGCGCTCTTGAGCGCGTCCAGGCACACGTTGGTGGCGATGCGGTACAGCCACGCGCGGACCGACGAGCGGCCCTGGAACGTCTCCCAGCCGCGCCAGGCCTTCAGGAACGTCTCCTGCACCATGTCCTCGGCCTCGTGGAAGGAGCCGAGCATCCGGTAGCAGTGCACCTCCAGCTCGCGGCGGTGCGGTTCGAGCAGTTCGGTCAGGTCCATGCGAGCCCTCTCGTCGCAGCATGCGATGTTAGGACGATGTGGGCCGAGTTTCGTGAGCGCGTGATCCTGGAGGATGACGCGATCCTGGTGCTGGACAAGCCGGTCGGCGTCTCCGTGATGGGCGAGCGGCACGAGTCCGACCTGGTCCGCATGGCCGCGGACGCCGGTGAGCAGCTGTTCGCGGTGCATCGCATCGACAAGGTGACGTCCGGCGTGATCCTGTTCGCCAAGAATCTGGCCGTGCACGGCGGGCTCACCCGGCAGTTCAACAAGCGCACGGTGGAGAAGGCGTATCTGGCGGTGACCGCGCCGGGCGGGCTGCCGGCCGCGGGCCGCATCGACCTGCCGCTGAGCGTCGGCCGCAAGAACCGGGTGCGGATCGCGGCGCCTCGGGAGAGCATCGCCTTCAAGGATGACACCTGGACGGTGCCGGCGTCGGCGGTGTTCGACACGGTTCCGACGTACCCGTCGGTGACCACGTTCGCGGTCCGCGCCCAGACGCCGGCCCGCGCCCTGGTGGAGGCCGCGCCGCTCACCGGGCGCCGGCACCAGATCCGCGTGCACCTGGCCTGGGTCGGTCACCCGATCGTGGGCGACCCGCTGTTCGAGAAGGCGCCGGCGGGCCGGACGTACCTGCACTCGTGGCGCCTGTCCTTCGACCACCGCGGCGAACGCGTCACGGTCGAGGCCCCGATGCCCGCGGATTTCGCCGTGTAGCGCTCAGGTCAGATCAGATCAGGTCAGGTCAGGACCGTGGCCAGGGCGAACAGGATGGCCAGGCTGTTGGTCAGGCAGTGGGCGGCGATGCTGATCCGCACGCTGCGCACGCGGAGCATGACGACGATGAGCAGCAGCTGGGCGAGGAAGATGAAGGCGAACTTCTCCGGCTGCCAGTAGTGCTGCGCGGCGAACAGCCCGGCGGAGGTGACGACCGCGAGGGCACCGCGGACGGGCAGGCGCGGCAGGAGGTACGCGCGGAAGTACAGCTCCTCCACCGCCGGGTTCACCAGCCCGTCGACGAGCAGCGTGACGAGCAGCGTGGCGACGAGGGTGGCGACCGGGTACGCGTCCGAGTCCGGGGGCAGCGCCCAGCCGGCCGGGTAGCCGTCGAGGACCCGCCGCTCCAGGGGCGCCAGCAGCATGGCCAGGCCCACGGCCATCGCGGTGAGGCAGGGCAGGATCAGCAGGTACAGGCGCAGGGGCAGCCTTCGCCGGAACGCCAGGATCTCCGGCAGGCGCCGCGGCGACCAGCCGGCCGCACGCAGGTTCCGGGCCGCCCTCACCGCGGCCAGCAGCAGGCCGAGCTCGATCGGGGTGAGGACGAAGGCGAAGGCCAGGGTCAGCGCGAACTGTGGCGGCAGGTGCCACGCCCGCATGAGCGGGCCGAGGGCGAGCGCGGCGGCGAACGTCGCGGCCGCCGGGAGCAGATGCATGGCGAGTACCGTGGGCCAGGCCGGCCGGTTCGCCGGCCGCGTGGCGCCGCGGGCCCGGATCAGGGTGCCCGTCGTCATAGACACGACGCTATGGAAACCGCCGCCCGTGCCCCAGCCTGCTGAACGGAGTCTTCGGGGTGGGGCAGGCCCCACCCCGCGACCTCATGCCTGCGCTACTGTGCGGGGACCGGGGCCGCCGTCACGCCGGCGACCGCGGCGTCCGGGCCGCCGCGCCACACCACGCCCGACTCGGCGAAGCCCGCCTCGCGCAGCGCCGCCAGGTGCCAGGTCACCGCCGGCAGCCACTCGCCGGAGTGGGGCTCGCTGTAGATGCGGTTGCGCTCCTCGACGAGCGGGGCCAGCGCCGGGTCCTGGGCCGCCCTGCTCCACCAGTCGCGCCAGGACGGCAGCGCCCCCGTCGCGTAGCGGGACTCCCGGTGGCGGTCGGCCCGCGCGACCAGGCGGCGGGTCAGGTCCGGCAGGTTCTCGTCGGGCATGTGGTCGGCGTTGACGAAGACGCCGCCCGGGCGCAGGATGCCCGGGATCTCGGCGTACAGGGCGGTCAGGCGCTCCGGCGCCAGCCAGTGCAGGGCGGTGGCGGTGAGCACGGCGTCGTACGCGCGGTGGGGCAGCCGCCCGGTCCAGGCCGGGTCGCGCAGGTCCGCCGTCACGATCGTGGCGCGCTCGCCCAGGGAGGCCGCGGCGATCGCCAGCAGGGACGGGTCCAGATCCACCACCGTGAGCTCGGCGCCGGCGAATCGGGCCAGGGCGCGCAGGGAGATCGAGCCGGTTCCGCCCGCCAGATCCAGGATCTTGGGTGTCGCATCGGGCGTGGTCACTGCCGCGACCACGTCGAGCAGGGCCGCGAAGCGGTGCTCGCGGTCCGGCAGGAACGCCTCCTGCTGCCGATCCCAACTCTCCTGCCACGCCAACGCGTCGAAAATGTAAGGACCCATAGTCGACAGGGTAGTTACGTTTGCCCAGCGTTTCCAGATGCGTGGTGGACTTCAGGCGTGACGGAACCAAGGTTGGCACGGCGGCTGGGAACGGGCGACGCGGTGGTCGTCGGCCTCGGGGCGATGATCGGCGCGGGCGTCTTCGGGGCGTTCGCCCCCGCCGCGCGGGCCGCGGGCGGGCTGCTGCTCGTCGCCCTCGCCATCGCGGCCGTCGTCGCCTACTGCAACGCGACCTCCTCGGCCCGGCTCGCGGCCCTCTACCCCGAGTCCGGCGGCACGTACGTCTACGGGCGCCGCCGCCTCGGGGACTTCTGGGGCTACCTCGCCGGCTGGGGCTTCGTCGTGGGCAAGATCGCCTCGTGCGCGGCCATGGCGCTCACCGTCGGCGCCTACGCCTTCCCCGGCCACGCCCGGCTGGTCGCGATCCTGGCCGTGGCCGCGGTGACGGCGCTGAACCTGTTCGGGGTGCACAAGTCGGCGCTGGCGACCTGGATCATCGTCGTGCTCGTGCTGCTCGTACTGGCCGCGGTCGTCGTGGCCGGCCTGTCCGGCCCCCATCGAAGCGTCACCGGCGGCGCCGGGGGCGGGAACGTGCTGGAGGCCGCCGGCCTGCTGTTCTTCGCCTTTGCCGGCTACGCGCGCATCGCCACCCTCAGCGAGGAGGTCGCCGACCCGGCGCGCACGATCCCCCGGGCCGTGCCGATCGCCCTGGCCATCACGCTGCTGGTGTACGTCGCGGTCGCCGTCGCCGCCCTGTCCGCGCTCGGCCCGGCCGGCCTCGCCGCCTCCACGGCCCCGCTGGCCGACACGGTCGCGGCGGCCGGAGCGGGCTTCCTCGCGCCGGTGGTGCGCGCCGGGGCGGCGATCGCGGCGCTGGGGTCGCTGCTCGCCCTGGTGCTCGGGGTCTCGCGCACGACCCTGGCCATGGCGCGGGACCGCCACCTGCCCGGGTTCCTGGCCGCGGTGCACCCGCAGCGGCACATCCCGCACCGGGCCGAGGCGGCCGTCGGCATCGTCGTGATGCTGCTGGTCGCGTTCCTGGACCTGCGCGGCGCGATCGGGTTCTCGTCGTTCGGGGTACTCGTCTACTACGCGATCGCCAACGCGTCGGCGCTCACACTGCGCCGCGACGAGGGTCCGCCGCCGCGGATCGTGCCGGTGGCCGGGCTGGCCGGCTGCCTGCTGCTGGCCGCGACGCTGCCCCTTTCGTCAGTACTGAGCGGGCTCGCCCTCTTCGCTGTCGGCGCACTGCTGTGGCTGGCCCGCCGCGGCACACGGCCCGGTCGACGAGGCCCGGCAGCGACTCCATCAGCGTGACGCCCTTGTCCGGCACAGGTGCGCAGGGTCCGGGTCAGCATCCGCTGAGCCGGGACAGCACCAGCAGCGTGCAGGGCTGGCCCGCTACGTGTTGTACCACCCCGGCTTCACGCGCAGCACCCTCAACCCGCTCGCGCGGCTGGCGCTGCGGGCGCCGGCCCGGGTAGCGACGCGCCCGGTCGCGGAGGCGGCGGCCCCGATCGTGGCGCTCGTCGACGAGCCGCCCGCGGCCCAGCTGACCGCCCTCGACCGCGGCCGGGTCCTGGATCCCGCGTTCCCGACCCTGCACCCGGCCGCCGACCGCCTCCTCGCGGTCACTCGGTCACTCGGTTATGCGGTCACTCAGTGATGCGGGAGCTAACCGGCCCGGCGTAGGGCGCGTTCCCGGCGGGCCGCGACCGTCGAGCCCGACTCGCGGCGGGCCATGCGGCGCAGCAGCGACGGCGCGACCAGCAGCCCGGCGACGGCCCAGGCGCCCAGCACCGCGACCGTCTCCAGGTGCCGCCACGAGTCGCCGATCTCCACCGCCACCGCGCCGGGCGGGAGCAGGGCGGAGCGCATGCCGAGCCCCATCCAGTACACCGGAAACGCCTGCGCCACCCCCTGCACCCAGCCCGGCAGCGCCGTGATCGGGTAGAAGATGCCGGAGATCGCGATGATCCCGAGCACCGGCAGCGTCAGCAGGCCCTGGCTGCGGACGCTGGTGAAGACCGAGCCGAGCACCGCGCCGAGCGGCAGGGTGGCGAGCAGGCCGAGCGCCAGCACCCACAGCACGGTCGCCCACGCACCGACGTGGCCGGTGGCCAGGCCGGGAATGAGCAGCAGGGCGGGGATCGCGAAGATCGCCAGGTCGACGAGCAGGCCGCCGGAGACGCTGACGACCCTGCCGATCAGGTACGCGCGCACGCCGTGCGGCGTCGCCCGCGCCCGCAGCAGGGTGCCGTCCTCACGGTCGGCGGTGAGCGTCTGGCTCATCGTCACCATGGCCATGGCGGCGTTCATGCCGAGAATGGAGGGCAGGACGAGGGCGCCGAGGGGCAGTCGCGCCCCACCGAAGGCGCGGTCCCGGATGCAGTACAGCGTGATGATCATCAACAGCGGCCAGAACCCGTGGTTGAACAGGTCGGCCGCGTTGGTCAGCGACTGCCGCAGCTCGATCAGCCCGCGCTCCCATCCGGCGCGCAGCACCGCCCGGTTCACCGGTCCGCCCCTTCCGCCGCCCGGACCAGCGCGAGGTACGTGTCCTCCAGCGACGCCCGGCGGATCTCGAGCTCACGCACGGCCGCCCCGTGCCGCCGGAACAGCTCGAACGCGAACCCGGTCGAGTCGGCCGTCGCCTCGGTGTGCCGCCGCCCGTCCAGCGTCCAGCGCACCTCGTCGGCCCCCGCGATCCCGCGGGCCAGCTCGTCGGGGCGGCCGTCGGCGACGACCCGGCCGCCGTCGAGGATGACGATCCGGCCGGCCAGCCGCTCGGCCTCGTCCAGGTCGTGTGTGGTGAGCAGCACGGTGGTGCCATGCTCGGCGGCGAGTCCCTCGATCAGCCGGTGGAACTCGCGGCGCGCCTGCGGGTCGAGCCCGGTGGTCGGCTCGTCGAGAAACAGGACCTCGGGCCGCCCGACGATCCCGATCGCCAGGTCGAGCCGGCGCCGCTGCCCGCCGGAGAGCGTCCGGATCCGCTGTCGCGCGACCCCGCCGAGCCCGACGGCGGCGATGAGGGCATCGGTGTCCCAGGCGCCGGGGTAGTACCGCGCCAGATGGGCGAGCAACTCCCGCACCGCCCACTTGCCGTGGTCCCGCCACGACTGCAGCACGATCCCGATCCGCCCGCGCCAGTCCTCGCCCCCGCGCCCGGGATCGACCCCGAGCACCGCGACGTCCCCGCCCGACCGCCGCCGGAAGCCCTCGAGAATCTCGATGCTGGTGCTCTTACCGGCCCCGTTGGGCCCGAGCAGCGCCAGAATCTCCCCGCGCCGCGCGACGAACCCGACCCCGTGCAGCACGTCGCGATCCCCGTACCGCATCCGCAGCCCGTCGATCTCGATCACCGTGGTTTCCATATTCGCAAACATAGAAACGCTGAGAACCGTGCAGCAATAACCCCTGGTCAAGTGTTGCAATGGCGCTGACAGGTATTGCAATGCGTTGCAATAAGGTGGGCGCGAATGCAATCATGGCGGCATGCCGGGGGCGAGGTTGACGCGCGAGGACCGCGAGCGGATCGCGGCCGGCATCGCGGAGGGCCTCGACTACGCGGAGATCGCCCGCCGCCTGGGTCGTCCGACTTCGACGATCTCCCGCGAGGTGGCTCGAAACCTTCAGATGGGTGGTTATCGGGCCGCGGACGCCCAGCAGGCGACGCTGCTACGGCGGCGCTCGGCGCGGCGCCCAGCCCCCGATGAATCCAGCCCCCTGGTCGGATATTTCGGGCTTTCACCTGAAATTTCGGGTCTGGGCGGGGCGAGTCCGGGCGGGGCAGGGCCAGGCTGGACAGGACCGGGCGGCGCAGAACCGGGCGAGGCAGGACCACGCGAGGCAGGACCGGGCGGGACAGGGCCGGGCGGGGCGGCGGAGAATGGGGCCGGGCCTGGCGTAGGGGTGGGGGATGGCGGGGGCGGGCGCGATCCGCGGGTGGCGGCGGCGTTCTACGAGCGGTTCGTGGCGCTCATGGTGGAGACCGGGCTGCCGCGCATGGCCGCCCGGGTGCTGGCCGCGCTCGTCACCACCGACGAGGGCGCCCTCACTGCGGCGGGCCTCGTCCAGCGCCTCCGGGTGAGCCCCGCCTCGGTCTCCAAGGCGATCGCCTACCTGGAGAAGCTCGACATCGTGCGCCGGGAGCGGGAGGCGCAGCGGCGGGAGCGGTACGTCATCGACGACGACGTCTGGCTGCGGACCTGGCTGACCAACGCGCGGCTGCACGCGATGTGGAGCGATTCCGCACGGGAGGGCGCCGAGGTGTACGGGCGGGGCACGCAGGCCGGCGAGCGGCTGGAGCGCATGGGCCGGTTCTTCGCCGCCCTCAGCGAGGAGATGTCCGGCGGGCAGGACCTCGCCGTGGTCAACGACGTGCTCACGATCGTCGCGGCGCTCGTCCACGCGGCGGCACCGTGCACCGCCGGGCGGCTCGCGGAGGCGCTCGGCTGGAGCGCGCAGCGCGTGGAGAACGCCCTGGAGCTGGGGCTGCGAAGGTCGGACTTCGTGGACCCGGTGGCGATTCACCGGCACGGCGAAGCGGCCTACGTCGCCGCCGCCGGCGAGACCCGCCTCAGCTCACGGCAGCGGGCCGGACTCCGGGCAGGTTGAGCGCGCATCGCGTCGAGCGCCGTGCGGGGCGTCAGGTAGAGCGCCTCGGCGATCTCGCGGTGACCGTCAGCCGGGCTCCAGCCGGCGGCGCAGATGCGAGACGCAGCGCCGCGACGGCTGCCGGCCGGGGCCGGTCGCCCCGGACCGCGGCCACGAGCCGGTCCGCGGAGACGATCTGGCCAGCGGGCGAGCACCAGCACCGCCCGCTGGCGCCGCCCGCCGAGGTCGAGCGGGGACGCCGGCGCGGGTCACGGTCAGGTCGCCGAGGACGTTGACGTGCGGCGGCGTGGACATCGGGCAAGCGAATGTAGGCACATTCGGCGCCGGACCCTCCACCGAACGGTCTGGCCGTTACGCTGTTCGCTGGATGTTTACGCGCGGTTCGTCGCCGTAGCCGACGCTGCGCGAGTGCGTACGAGAATCCTGCTGCTCGCGACCGCGCCGCTGCTGGCGATGGTCCCGGCGGTCGCCGCCCACGCCGCTGACCCGCCCGCCGTGCACATCAACGAGGTCGAATCCAACGGCGGCACCCCCGGCGACTGGGTCGAACTCGTCAACACCGGCACCTCCCCAGTGAACCTGTCCGGCTGGATCGTCAAGGACAACGACGACACCCACGTCTTCACCATCGCCAGCGGCGTCACGATTCCCGCCGGCGGCTTCACGGTCGTGGACGTGGACCCGGTGTTCGGCCTGGGCAGCGCCGACTCCGCGCGCCTGTTCCAGCCCGACGGCACGCTGGTCGACTCCTACACCTGGACGGCGCACGCGGCCACGACGTACGGCCGCTGCCCCGACGGCACGGGAGCGTTCACGACCACGACGTCGTCCACCCGCGCAGCGGCCAACGACTGCAGCAGCCCCGTCCGCATCAACGAGGTCGAATCCAACGGCGGCACCCCCGGCGACTGGGTCGAACTCGTCAACACCGGCACCTCCCCAGTGAACCTGTCCGGCTGGATCGTCAAGGACAACGACGACACCCACGTCTTCACCATCGCGACCGGCACGACGATCGCCGGCGGCGGGTTCCTCGCGCTGGACGTCGACCCGGTCTTCGGGCTGGGCAGCGCCGACTCGGCCCGGCTGTTCACCGCCTCGGGCGCCTTGGTCGACTCCTACACCTGGACGGCGCACGCGGCCACGACGTACGGCCGCTGCCCCGACGGCACCGGCGACTTCACGACCACGACGACCGGCACCAAGGGTGCGGCGAACGCGTGCCCGGGTGCGGCCCCGGCCGCGCCGTGGCCGGGCGGCGCCGCGGTGTCGACGGTGGACGCGGCGGGCGTCTTCGGCGGCAACCTGAGCGGCCTGGCCTACGCGGGTGGCGACACGCTGTGGGCGGTCAAGAACGGGCCCGGGACGCTGTACCGCCTGGGCCGCAACGGCTCGAACTGGAGCGCGGCCGACACGTTCGCGCTGCACTACCCGGACGGCACCGGCGACCTCGACGCCGAGGGCGTCACGCTCGCGGGCGGCGCCGTCTACGTCTCCACCGAGCGCGACAACGCCAAGAGTGGCGTGAGCCGGCCCGCCGTCGAGCGCTTCGACCCGGTCCCGGGGGCGAGCGCCCTGAACGCGACCCGCGAGTGGAACCTGACCGCGGACCTGCCGGCCGTCGGCGCGAACAGCGGGCTGGAGGGCATCGCGTTCGTCCCGGACTCGTACCTCACCGCGCACGGCTTCCGCGACGAGCACACCGGCGCCGCCTACAATCCGGCGGCCTACCCGGGCCACGGCGACGGGCTGTTCCTGGTCGGGCTCGAGGCGAACGGCTCGATCTACGCGTACGCGCTGTCGGACACCGGCGCCTACACCCGGGTCGCCACCATCGCCAGCGGGTTCGTCAACGTGATGGACCTGCAGTACGAGCCGGAGACCGGCCCGCTCTGGGCGGTCTGCGACGACACCTGCAACGGCCGCAGCGCGACCCTGGACATCGGCGCGGACGGGAAGTTCGCGGTCACGAACGTCTACGAGCGCCCGGCCGGCCTGCCGAACTACAACAACGAGGGCCGCGCGATCGCGCCGCAGTCCGAGTGCGCCGACGGGCAGAAGCGCGTCTGGTGGGCCGACGACAGCAACGACGAGGGCCACGCGCTGCGGGCCGGCACGATCGGCTGCACCGTGCTCGACCCGGACGCCGACGATGACGGCATCCACGACGCGGTCGACCCGCACCCGGCGACCCCCGGCGACGACTTCACCGGCGGCCGCATCCTGGACCGCGGCGGCCGGACGGTCACCGTCGAGCCCGGCCTCAAGGTCACGGTCGGGGCGGGGTCCGCGCCGGTCCAGGTCCGCCTGGACGGCAGCGCCGCGACCATCTCGCTCGGTGAGGGTGTGTACTCCCTGAGCGCCCCCGGCACCGTCGGCGTCGCGAGCGGTGCTCCGGCGGTCGTCACCGCCACCGTGAAGTCGACGCCGATCCTGATCACCGTGTCGGCGGGCGGCTCGGTCTCCTACACCGACGCGCTCACCGGCATCCGCTCGACCGGGCCGGTCGCGATCCGGGCGGCGAGCCAGCCGGCCGGCGCGTGCGCCGGGATCGCGGTGCAGAACGTGATCGTCGGCGGCACCGGCAACGAGCGGCTGACCGGCACCGCCGGCAACGACCTGATCCTGGGCCGCGGCGGCAACGACGCGGTCGACGGCGCCGGCGGCACCGACTGCATCACCACCGGCCCGGGCAACGACACGATCACCACCGGCGACGGCGACGACTGGATCGACGCCGGCGGCGGCAACAACGTCGTCACCGCGGGCCGCGGCAACAACGTGATCAACGCCGAGTCCGGCAACGACACGATCACCACGGACGCCGGTAACGACCGCATCGACGCCGGCGGCGGCAACAACGTCATCCAAGCCGGCGACGGCGACAACACGGTCCGGACCGAGTCGGGCAACGACACGATCACCACCGGCGCGGGCGCGGACGCGATCGACGCCGGCAACGGCAACAACACGGTCACAACCGGGTCCGGCGACGACACGATCACCACCGGCAGCGGCAACGACGCCATAGACTGCGGCGCCGGCACCGACGTCGCCCACCCGGGCCGCGGCAACAACACCAACTCCGGCGCGCGCTGCGAGTCCTTCACCGGCTGAGCGCGCCCCGACATAAAGGAAGACGAGCGGCCCCCGCCGGCTGGCGGGGGCCGCTCCCGTTCACGTGCAAGACGAGCCGGCAACACCCGAAGACCCCTCACGCCACGCCCAAGAACGAGCCGGCGAGATGGGGTGTGGGTGGCGAAGGCCCCACCGGGGAGCGAGCGCGAAGGATCCACCGCTCCAACGGCAAGCGGCCCCCGCCGCGAAGCAGGGGTCGCCGTTGCGGTAGCCCCGGCGCGAATCGAACGCGCGACACCCGCTTTGGGAGAGCGGCGCATGCTGCCACCGGTGGATGGCCGTTCACCAGTGCAAACACCGCCTAGCTACCCGTTCTCCGGTGGTGGTTGGCCGCATATTCGCCATTCGGGCGTTCGTCCGGCGCTGGTCGCGGCTTGCTGATCAACTGACCTAACATCGGGTCATGACGCGTGCGGGGCTCCGGAGGCTGTCGACCGTCGTGGGCTGGGTCCTCTACCTCGTAGCCGTCCTTGGGCTGCTACTCGGTTGGGGCGTGGGATCCTGGCTGTTTATGGGCGCAGGTTGGCTCGCCCTTCTGTGGGCGCGTGGTTTCAGCCGCGTACGTTCTGAGTGGGCTCAAGCCGAAAGAGGGCCAGAACGGGCGGAGAAGGTCCTGAGGTGGTATCCGAAGTGGTGGTAAACCCGGGTTAGCGCTCTCCAACTCAAACGCCGAACACTCGACGCGAACAAGGTCAACTCGGCTCTGTCGCCTGCAGTCGGAGCGAAACGACCCGGTGAAGGCATGAGTATCCGTCGGGGTTGGAGCGGCGCGTCGACGCATCCGGGACATGATCGTCGCCCGGATCTCTCCCACGACGCCCCCAGCCTGCAGTTCCAGCCTCGTCATCGACCCCTTGTTACACGTATGCGTCACGGACGGACAAGCGCCTTGTTCGGGTTCTGAGCGGTGACCACTCACAGCGCCCGCAAGTAACGCTCTGGCCCTCGGTTTCGCCGGCGGGACGGGGCTTTGTCGTTCCTGCGGGTTGGAACCCGTACAGAAACATCTATGGCCGGAGTCTTGTCCAGTGCGGGATCCGGAGCTGGATGAACCGTCGTGGTGTGGCGTTCGTTCTAGGGGTGCCCGGGAGTGGCAACTGCCCCGGGCGGTCGTGTCGATGTCCCCGGCGCGGATCGCGCAGTGTTCGAGTAGGGAGTTGAGCCACGTGCGGAGATGGTTGGACCTGGTCGCTCGTCGAAGGACGATCCCGACCGCGGTAGGCGAGCAGATGCTGGGCAATGACATCGGTCAGGCGCCGGCGCGGCCGGCAAACATCGGCTTCGTGCGCCGGCTCGTCGCGGCCGCGCTGGTCGGTGTCGCGCTTGCGTCGACGGCAGCGGTCGTGCAGGTGGGCGAAGCATCCGCCGCCGCGCGGTACCAAGGAGTCTTCAAGCACTTTAAAAACAAGGCGACGGACCGGTGCATGGTGGGGGGCGACGTCGCGATCTATGACGCAAAATGCGACAAGAACGAGCGCCGCCAGAAGTGGGAGCGGGTGTACATCAAGAAGGATGGCATGGACATCGTGGCCCTCAAGAACGACAAGACGGGTCTGTGCATATCCGATATAGGACCCAATCCCACCGGCCCGACCTTCGGCATGCTCGAATGCTACTTGGGCCGGACTTGGCAACATTGGAGGGCGTGGGGCAATAGTTGGGGCGATGTGATTCTCGAGTCGTACCACACGACGGGAGGCATTCCGGGAAGCGAGCTTTGCATAGATGGCGGCAACCGTGTCTACCTGAATAGGTGTAACGGTGACAACAATTACCATCACTGGACTTACACTACGAACGTCTAGCTATTTCGACCTGAAGACGTAGACAGATTGTCGGCGTGCCTGGCGGTGCCGGACACGCCGGCCTGTCACGATGCAGGTGACAGAAAGTCGGTGGCGCGCAAGGATTGCGGTCACGCCGCGGCCGCGCAAGTGCAGCCGTCGTTGCGGGAGTCGGTGCTGCCGGAGGTGTGGTGCCTGGGCCGCCGGGCAGAGCTCCGAATGCGTCGATGGTGGTTGGCGGCTCCTCAGCGGTGACCACTCATAGCAGTGCCCCAAGCGTGTCACGCGTCGCAAATCTCGCTCGAACCGCGAGGTGTACGGATAGACCCAATCGACGTTGTGGCCCTTGACATCTGGCATTGTGTCGTGCCTCCACTACGCGGCGATGCGTCCGGAGGATGCTGCGTTTCTCAGCATGGCCCACCTTGCGATAGGTATGGAAGCGTGTACGCGCAGCGATGTTCACGCCGCAGGTGCTGGCCCCCCGCTGGCGAAGCGCCTGCGACCCACGTCACGCCGCAGTGTCGACGTTGCTCAACGGCGGTGTTCCGCCGACCGGCGTTGCCGAGTGGGCGGGGCAGTCTGTAGAGGTGTTGCTGTGGATCTACGCCAAGTGCCTTGACCCGGGGGATCGAGCGAAACCGTCAGCGGGTCGAGGCAGCGTTGGGTCGACCGGTAGGCGCGGCGAACTTGGCCGCGTATTTGCCGCGAACGGCCGGTCAGCGCCGGGACAGCCGGACGACGAACGGGCCCCTTGACCGCGTTACCGCTGGTCAAGGGGCCCATTTCGGCTGGTTGACAGCCGTTGCGCCAGTGGCCCCGGCGCGAATCGAACGCGCGACACCCGCTTTAGGAGAGCGGTGCTCTATCCCCTGAGCTACGAGGCCTTGTCCTGGGGTCGAGTCTAGGCGAACCGGGGGCGCGACCGAAATCGCGTATCCGTGCGACCTCCCGCGGACGCCCGAGCCGCCGCGGCCCTTCAGCTCCCCGGCGCATGCCGGCCCGACGTTCGCCGATCGGTGGCGGTGCCGATGAGTGCCCGCGCCCGGGCCACCTTCACCGCCTCGGTGAGGGTGGCCCGGTCGTAGGCGCCGTAGTGGCGCCGGCCGTTGATGAAGAACGTCGGGGTACCGCCGACACCGCTGAGATCCGCGGAATCCACGTCCTGGGCGATCCGGGCGGTATGGCTGTGGCGCATGAGATCCTCGTGGAAGCGTTCGCGGTCCAGGCCGAGCTGCTCGGCGTAGCGCACCAGCGTCGCCGGCTTGAGCTCGTCCTGGTGGTCGAGCAGCAGGTCGTGCATGGGCCAGAAGGCGCCCTGCGCGGCCGCCGCCTCGGCCGCCTCCGCCGCCAGCTGCGCCTGCGGGTGCACGTCAGTCAGGGGCAGGTGCCGCCAGACGTACCGCAGGTCCGCGTCCGACAGCAGCTCGCGCACGGCCGGCTCGGCCTGGCCGCAGTACGGGCACTGGAAGTCGCCGTACTCCACGACCGTCACCGAGGCGCCGGCGGCCCCGCGCACGTGGTCGAGCGCCGGGTCCACGGGCGGGATCAGGTCGAGGAGCACGTCCGCCTCGCCGAGCAGGGCCCGGGCGCGCTTGTGCTTGGGCAGGCGGGCCGTCACGCGGTACACCATCCAGGTGAGCAGCGACGCGAGGACCGCCGCGGCGAGCACGCCCAGCTTCGCCTCGGCGAGCTCGTCACCGGTGAAGGCGAGGCTCGCGATCAGCAGCGACACGGTGAAGCCGATGCCGGCGATCGTGCCGCTGCCGAGCACCGCCGCCCACCCGGCCCCGGGCCGCACCCGCCCACCCGACAGCCGGGTCACCAGCCACGAGGTGCCGGCCACGGCGACCGGCTTGCCCAGCACGTAGGCGGCCATCACCCCGAGCGTCACCGGGGACGTGAACGCCCCGGCCAGGAACGCGCCGCCGATCGGGATACCGGCGTTGGCCAGGCCGAAGAGCGGGACGATGAGGTAGCTGCTCCACGGGTGGTACATCCGCTGCAGCCGGTCGTTCGGTGACAACGTGCGGGTCAGGCCCAGCGACGCCGAGCGGGCCAGCTCCGACGTCGGCTGCTCGCGGAAGAGCTTGAACAGGCCGCTGGCCGCCTCCAGGGCGCCGCGGGCCGGGGTGTAGGCGGTCGCGGTGAGGCCGATCGCGAGGCCGGCGACGACGGGGTCGACGCCGCTTCGCAGCAGGCAGTACCACAGCAGGACGCACAGCGGGGCGTAGAACGCGCCGCCCTTGACGCCCAGCGCGCGCAGGCCGAGCAGCGCACCGAAGACGGCCACGGCCAGCAGCAGCGGCATGACCGCGATGTGCCCCGAGTACGCCACCGCGATGACGAGCAGCGCGACCAGGTCGTCGACGACGAAGACGGTGAGCAGGAAGAGCCGCGCCTGCTCCGGCACGCCGCGGCCGACGAGCGCGAGCAGGCCCAGGGCCAGGGCGGTGTCGGTGGACATCGCCACGCCCCAGCCGGCGGTGCCGGGGCCGCCGCGGTTGACGGCCAGGTAGATCGCGACCGGCAGGATCATGCCCGCCACGCCGGCGGCCAGCGGCAGCAGGAAGCGGCGGCGGTCGCGCAGGTCGCCCAGATCCAGCTCGCGGCGTGCCTCCAGGCCGACGACCAGGAAGAACAGGGTCATCAGGCCGCTGTTGACCCAGGCACGCAGGTCGGCGGCGAGCTCCCACCCGCCGGCCCTAAGGGCGAACTCGGTGTGCCAGAAGCGCTCGTACCCGCCCTCGTCCACGTTCGCCCAGATCAGGGCCGCGACGATGGCCGCGACGAGAATCCCGGCGCTGCCGGCCTCGGTCGCGACGAAGCTCCGCAGCGGCGCGGCGATGTCGCGGCGCCAAACGGACTTTTCGGATATGTCGCCTTCCGGGGCAACGTCAGCCACGGCGCGAAGCCTATGCCGCCCGACCGGCCCAGCGACGGGTGAGAGCTCGGACGCCCAGGTCACCCCTGCTGGGGATCGAGCCGCCCGATCGCATCTTGATCAGGCTCAGGCCGCCCGGGATTCGGGGTGCCCGGTCGCCCTTGCCGGGCCGCAGGACAGCTGGGTGCCGGTCACGCTTTGCCCGGCTCAGAACAGCGGGAAGTCGAGGCGCCCAGTCACACTTGCCCGACTCAAGACGACGGGAAGTCGAGGCGCCCAGGCGCGGCTAAGGCCTGTATCACAGTCGGTCACAGCCACTCGTTGATCGCGGCGATGTGCACCATGGCTTCGGAGCGCACGGCCAGCTTGTCGAACCGGGTCGCGACGGCGCGGTTGCGCGGTTGCGCTTGAGCCGGTTGATGCGGCACTCCACCGCATGACGCTGTTTGTAGGTTTCGGGGTCGAACTCTGGTGGCCGGCCGCCCCTCGACCCCAACTTGCGCCGGTTGGCGTCCTGATCGGCCTTGGACGGGGTCGTCGCCCTGATCCCACGCCGCCGCAGATACCGGCGGTTGGCCCGCGACGTGTACGCCTTGTCAGCCCACGTCCGGTCCGGGCGGGTCCGGGGCTGGCCACCACCCGGCTGCGGCACCCGGATGCCGTCCAGCACCGGGATGAACTGCGGGCTGTCCCCACGCTGCCCGGCGGTCAGCACGATCGGCAGCGGCTTCTGCCCCTGCTCACAACCCAGGTGAATCTTCGTGGTCAGCCCGCCACGGGACCGGCCCAGCGCATGATCAGCCGGCTTCTCGCAAACCCCGCCGGGCGGTTCGGCCTGCAGATCCCCCTGTTCCGCGCCCCGGCGGCGTGCTGATGCGCCCGGGCGATCGTGGAGTCCACCGACACGTCCCACACGATCCGGCCCGCCGCGTCGGCCAGGGCCTGCAATGCGGTCAGGATCGCCGCCCAGGTCCCGTCCCGCAACAAGCTGTACGCCGCGGCCCACGAGCCGTAGCACTCCCGGATGTCCCGCCACGGCGTCCCGGCCCTCACCCACCACCGGATCCCGTCAATGAGCTGCCGTTTCGTCCATGTCGGCGGCCGACCCGGCTTCCGCGACTGCGGCAGCAGCGGTTCGAGGACCGCCCACTGCGCGTCGGAAAGGTCATGCCGCCTCGTCACCGCTATCGTGGTCACGAGGTCTCCGGTGGTCTCCGGTTTATCTTGGTCGTGAAACCACCTACCGGAGACCTCGCTCATTGTCGATCGCGACACGCCCAAACATCAGAGCGATCAGCCGCCACCACCGACTTTGATACGCGCCCTAGGCTCGTCTCGTGGGGATTCGGGTGCTGATCGCCGATGACCAGGAGATGGTGCGCGACGGGCTGCGGCGAATCCTCGGCGCGGCGGACGACATCGAGGTGGTCGGGGAGGCTGCCGACGGGGTGGAGGCGCTGGATCTCGCCCGCGACCTGCGGCCCGACGTGGCGCTCGTCGACATCCGGATGCCACGCATGGACGGGCTCACCCTCACCCGGCAGCTGGCCGGCGGCCCGACCCGGGTGGTCGTGGTGACGACGTTCGACCTGGACGAGTACGTGTACGCGGCCCTGCGCAACGGAGCCGCCGGGTTCCTGCTCAAGCGCTCCGGCCCGGCCCTGCTCACCGAGGCCGTCCGGGCCGCGGTCTCCGGCGAGAGCCTGATCAGCCCGGCGATCACCGTGAAGCTGCTGCGCCACCTGTCCAGCCCTCGCCCCGAGTCGCCGGAGCCGCTGACCGAGCGCGAGCTGGAGATCGCCGCCCACGTCGGCGCCGGGCGCACCAACGCCGAGATCGGTGCCGAGCTGTTCATCTCGCCGGGCACGGTGAAGACCCACGTCGCCGCGGTCCAGCGCAAGCTCGGCGTGCGCAACCGCGTCGGGATCGCGGTGTGGGCGTGGAACAACGGGGTCGTCGCGCCGTGAGGGCACTGTGGCTGCTTCTGCTGGTACTGCCGGTCCTGTGCGGTCTGCCCTTCACCCGCGCGCCCGGCCTGGTCGTCAGCATCACGGCGATGCTCGCGGTCGCCGCCGCCATCCGCCCGGCCCTGTTCGCGCTGCCAATCACCGCCGCCCTGGGCTCCCTGGCCGTCACGCTGATCTACCGCGGGCCGCCGCAGCCGCCGGGCCTGTGGCTGCCGTTCGAGTTCACCCCGCTGCTCGTGCTGCAGGCCCGCCTCCTGCGCCGCGCCCCGGCCGGCCGCGCCGCGCTCGCCGGAGCCATGATCGCCCTGGCCGCGACGCTCCTGCCGCTACGGGTCACCCTCAACCAGCCCCAGCACCGCCTCGACGGCTCGATACTGCTGGCCGCGTCCGCCTTCGCGCTGACCGTGGCCGCCGCCGGCCTGGGCCTGTTCCTGCGCGCCGGCGACACCCGCCGCGCCCGGTCCCTGGCCGCGGCCCGGCGCGCCCAGCGGCTGGAGCTGGCCCGGGACCTGCACGACCTGGTCGCACACGAGGTGACCGGGATCGTGGTGGAGGCCCAGGCGGCACAGCTGGCCCCCGCCCCCGACTCGTACGCCCGCATCGAATCCGCCGGCCAGCGCGCCCTGGCCGCGATGGACGACCTGATCGCCGCCCTCCGCGCGACCTCGGCCGACGACGCCCCGGCGCGGGTCCACGGCCTGGCCGACCTGCCGGGGGTGGTCTCGCGCTTCGGGTCGTCCGCGACGCTGTCGATCGCGCCGGGCGTGCAGCTGCCGCCGGAGGCCGGAACCGCGGCGTACCACGTGGTGATCGAGGCCCTGACCAACGTCCGCCGCCACGCTCCGACCGGCGCCCGCGTGACCGTGACGCTCTCCCCCACGGGCGTCCTGACCGTCACTGATCGTGCCGATACTTCGGATTTGCCGATTTCCGCACCCCGCGACACGGTGACGCTTCCCGGAATTTCGGAAATGTCCGAAAGAGAAGGAGAAACAGGAAGCGGCGCGACGCGGAACGACGGAGGAAACGGCACGGGGCAGAGAGACGGAGGAAACGGAGGAAACGGCACGGGGCAGAGAGGCGGAGGAAACGGCACGGGCCAGGGAGACGGAGAAAGCGGCACGGGGCAGGGAGATCGAGGACGCGGCGTAGGACGGAGGGAGCAGGTGAACGGCGCGGGGCAGAGAGCACCGGGAAGCGACATTGGGCAGGTTGACCGGGGGCGTGTTGGCGGGGGTAGCGGGTTGAGTGGGCTGGCGGAGCGGGTGCGGGGTGTCGGTGGGTCGCTTCGGGCCGGGCCGGTGGCGGGTGGCTGGGAAGTGGTCTGCGATCTCTCCCGTTCGGCAGATGTGCGGGGCGGCGGGCGCCAGCAGCCTTGAGGGCATGCTCGAACTGCTCGACATCACGAAGGTCTACAAGGGACAGAAGCGCGCCGTCGACGGGTTGACGCTGAGGCTTACGCCGGGGCTGGTCGGGCTGCTCGGGCCCAACGGGGCCGGCAAGTCGTCGCTGCTGCGCATCGCCGCCACCGTCACCCGGCCCACCAGCGGGCAGGTACGGTTCGAGGGGCGGGACGCGGTCGCGCGGCCGGACGGGCTGCGGCGGGCGCTGGGATACCTGCCGCAGGACTTCGGGGTGTACCCGAACCTGTCCGCCGTGGAGTTCCTGCGGTATCTCGCGGCCGCGAAGGGGCTCTCGGCCCGGTCGGCCAACGCGCGCATCGACGAGTTGCTGGAACTGGTCAACCTCACGCACGCGGCGAAGCGGGCGCTCGGCGGGTACTCGGGCGGGATGCTGCGCCGGGTCGGGATCGCGCAGACACTGCTGGGCGATCCGCGGGTCGTCATCGTCGACGAGCCGACCGCCGGGCTCGACCTCGAGGAGCGGGTGCGCTTCCGCAACCTGCTCAGTGACCTCGCCGCCGACCGGGTCGTACTGCTGTCCACGCACATCGTCGGCGACGTGGAGTCGGTGGCGTCGCGCATCGCGGTGGTGAAGGGCGGACGCATCCGGCTCGACGGATCGCCCGACGAGCTCGTGCGCAGCGTTGCCGGGCACGTGTGGGAGGTCACCGTGCCGCCGCCGGCCGCGGCGGGGCTCCAGCAGCGGCTGTTGACGACGCGGGCGGTTCGGTCGGCACAGGGCGTACGACTGCGGGTTCTGGCAGTGGATCGACCGGTGGCCGATGCCGTGCCGGTGGCGCCCGACCTCGAGGACGCCTATGTCGGGGCGGTCAACCGATGATCCTCGCGAGCCTGGCCCTGGCGGATTTCCGCGAGCGGGTGCGGCGCCCGGCGTACCCGCTGATGCTCATCAGCGCGATCGGCCTCGGCCTGGTGGCGGTGCCGCCCGTCGACGCGCACTGGTCGGTGCTGGTGATCGGCGGGTTCCGCGGGCGATACACCAGCGGCTACGTCGGCATGGTCACCGCCCTGACGAGCGCGCTCTGGCTCACCCTCGCCGGCTTCTACCTGGTCCGCGACGCCGTGGCGCGCGACGAGCGGACCGGCGTCGGGCAGCTGCTGGCCGCGTCGCCGTTGCGCAAGCATGTGTACTTGACTGGCAAACTCCTGAGCAATGTGGCTGTGCTTGGCTCGATGACAGTCGTGCTGGCCGGCACCGCGTGCGTGCTGCAGTTGCTGCGCGGCGAGTCACGCACCGTGGACCCGGTCGCGCTGCTGCTGCCGTTCGTGCTCGTCGCGCTGCCGATGCTGGTCCTCACCGCGGCGCTCGCGGTGCTGTTCGAGAGCACGCCAGTGCTGCGCGGCGGCCTCGGCAACATCCTGTGGATCTTCGCGTGGATGGTCGGCGCGATCGGCGGCCAGTCTTCCGGGGCGCCCTTCGGCGGCCTCGGCCTGCAGCGGGTGGACCTGCCGGCGGGCGCGTCGCAGGACGTGGGGCTCGGGCTGATGTACGTCGAGGAGCCCCTCAAGGTCTTCGACTGGCCCGGCCTGCGCCTCGACCCCGCGTTCCTCGGCGGCCGCCTGACCCTCACCGCCGTCGCGGTCGCCCTCGCCCTGCTGCCGTCGCTGTGGTTCCATCGCTTCGACCGCCCGGCCCGCGCGGCCCGCCGGGATCCCGGCCCGGAACCCCGCGCCGTCTACAAGGGGCTCCCCCGCACCGCCCCGGCCCCCGGCGGCACGTTCCCGCGCCTCCTGGCCGGCGAGGCCCGAATCCTGGTCGCGGGCGCGCCGCTGTGGTGGTGGCTGGGCGCCGGCCTGCTGGCCCTGGCCGGTTTGGCGGTACCGCGCGGCGCCCTCCTGGCCGCGATCTGGATCTGGCCGATCCTGCTGTGGTCGCGGCTGGGCACCCAGCCGTCGACGTCGGGCGCGGCGGCAATCCTGGCCCCGTACCCGTCCCCGCACCGCCGTGTCCTGGCCGAGTGGGGCGCGGGCATCCTGCTGGCCGCGGCCGTGGGCCTGGGCGCCGCCCTGCGCATGGCCTTCACCGGCGACGCGGCCGGGCTGGCCGCCTGGCTGGCCGGCGCGCTGTTCATCCCGGCACTGGCCCTCGCCCTGGGCACGCTGACCGGGGCGCCGAGAGTGTTCCAGGCGATCTACACCCTGCTCTGGTACCTCATGATCAACGACACCGACGCCCTGAACTTCATGGGCGTCCTGCGCGACAACGGGCACCCGACGGGCCCGGGCGCCCCGGCCTGGGCGGCGCTCGCGGCGGCCGGCGTGGCCATCGCTCTGGGCCGGACCGCCTGGCGCCACACCCGCCGCTGACCGGGGCGTGCAACAGCGGCGCGGCACCCGGCCCCAGCCGGGTGCAAGTCAACATCAAGTAGCCACCAACCGCCGGCGGGCACGCTCGGTGCATGACCACTGCACTGACTTCTCTCCCGGCCGTCGCCGGTCCCGTATACGTTCCCGGCGACGAGGGCTACGCGGCCGAGGTCGCGTCCTGGAACGTCGCCACCGTCAACGAGCCCCTCGCCGTCGTCGGCGCCACCAGCGCCGAGGACGTCGCCGCGGCCGTCCGCTGGGCCGGCACCCTCGGCCTGCCGGTCGCGGTCCAGGCCACCGGCCACGGTGCCGCCCGGCCCGTGAAGGGCGGCCTGCTGATCAACACGAGCCGGATGACCGAGGTGTCCGTCGACCCGGCCGCCCGGACCGCCCGCGCCGCGGCCGGCGCGCGCTGGTCGCAGGTGATCGAGGCGGCCGCGCCGCACGGCCTGGCCCCGCTCAGCGGCTCGTCGTCGCAGGTGGGCGTGGTCGGATACACGCTCGGCGGCGGCGTCGGCCCGCTCGGGCGCCGCTTCGGCTTCGCCGCCGACCACGTGCGCTCGGTCGAGATCGTCACTGCCGACGGCGCGCTGCGGACGATCGACGCCGGCCAGGACGCCGAGCTGTTCTGGGCGGTCCGCGGCGGCAAGGGCAACTTCGGCATCGTCACCGCGATCGAGTTCGACCTGTTCGAGGTGGCCGGCTTCGTCGGCGGCGGGATCTACTTCCCGGGCTCGCACGCCGCCGAGGTGCTGCACGCGTACCGCACCTGGTCCGCCGGCCTGCCCGAGGAGGCGAGCACGTCGGTGGCCCTGCTGCGGCTGCCGGACCTGCCCGCGCTGCCCGAGCCGCTGCGCGGGGCGTACGTCGCCCACCTGCGGTTCTTCCTGCTGGGCGGCCCCGAGCAGGCCGCGGAGCTGCTCGCCCCGATGCGCGCCGCCGCGCCGGCGATCATCGACGACATCGCGCCGCTGCCCTACGCCGCGATCGACGCCGTCCACCGCGACCCCGTCGACCCGATGCCGAGCCGCGAGCGGGGCGTGCTGCTCGGCGAGATCACCGAGCGGACCGTCGAGCACCTGCTGGCGCAGGCCGGGCCGCAGGTCGACGTGCCGCTGATCATGGTCGAGGTGCGGCAGCTGGGCGGCGCCCTCGCGCGCACGCCGGCCGCGCCCAACGCCGTGAGCGGTCGCGATGCCGGGTATTCCCTGTTCGTCATCGGCCTCGGCGTCCCCGGCCTGGAGCCGGTCGTCGACGCCGCGACCGCGCGCGTGCTCGACGTGGACGCCGTCCCGGGCGGCCTGATCAACTTCTCCGGCGGCGCCGACGCCGAGCAGATCCAGGCCAACTGGGCCCCGTCCGACCGCGACCGCCTGCTGCGGATCAAGCACGCCTACGACCCGGCGAACGTCTTCAGCAGCGGCCAGCCGCTGGTGGCCCAGAACACCTGAACAAACCACACTCGCAACCGGCCCGCACTGCCGCGGGCCGGTTGCGCGCCCGATGTTGGCAGCATGGCTTGGGCGGTCGCTTACCTGCGGCGGGATCTGCTACGGGCGATGCGACTCGGGTTCGCGCTCGCCCTGTCGGCGGTCACCGCCGTCTCGTTGATCCAGATCGGTCTGCTGGGGCTGCCCCCGCGCACGGCGCTGGCCGGCATGGCCGCGATCGCCGGGCTGGCCGTCCTGCGCATCGTGGAGTCCGTCCGGATGCGCCCGGTGCCGCTGTGGGTCGACGCGCTGGAGCTGGCCGCGCTCCTGCCGGTCATGATGATGATCGGCGACGTCGACGTCAACGCGGTCGTAGGCCCGTTCCTCTTCCACATCCTGTGCCGCTCCTCGGTCGCCGGCCTGCCCCGGCTGCTGCCGCTGGCCGCGGGCTACGCCGCGATCTGGGTCACGGCCGGCGTCCTGCGGCCGGGCGTGGAGATCCGCCCCGGCACGATCGTCGCGATCAGCGTGATCGGCCTGCTCATGTACTGCACGCGCCTGCTCCTCCAGCGCCTGCAGGAGCAGAACCGCTCGCAGAGCGTGCTGCTGCAGACCGTCCTGCGCCGCTTCCCGTCCCCGGTCCTGATCACCGACCCGGCCGGAAACGTGCTGCTGGCCAACCCGGCCGCCCTCGACCTGCTCGGCTGGCCCTCGGAGCGCACGGCCACCCCGGCGGCCCTGAGCCTGCTGGCCGGCACCGCGTCCAACGAGACGCGGGAGATCCGGCTGACCCGGCCCGACGGCACCGGCAGCGAGGTGCTCGTCGAGGCCGTACCGATCGAGGACGGCGGCGGCACCGTCTTCGCCCTGATGGACGTCAGCGCCCAGCGCGTCTACGAGGAGTCGCTGCACCACGCCGCGTACCACGACGCCCTGACCGGCCTGCCCAACCGCGCCATGCTCTGGCGACACCTGGACGCGGCCGCCGCCGGCGAGCGCCCGTACGCGGTGCTGCACATCGACCTCGACAACTTCCGGTCGGTCAACGACAACCACGGGCGCCAGGCCGGCGACGACCTGCTGACCGGGGTCGCCCACCGGCTGCGCGACGCCGCGCTGGCCGAGACCCGCACCGCCGACCACCGCGCCCTGGTGGCCCGCCTCGGCGGCGACGAGTTCGCGGTCCTGCTCCCCGAGGCCGACGAGGCCGCCGCCAGCCGCCTGGCCGCGGCCCTGCGCGCGACCTTCGACCAGCCGTTCCAGACGAGCGCGGGCCGCCTCACGGCCCGCGCCAGCATCGCCACCCAGTCCGGATTCGCCCGGACATAGCCGCTAGATCCCGGCGATGTCCAGCCCCAGGGTCACCGCCCCGAAGGCCACGATCAGCACCGTCACCAGGTTCACCCGTCCCCGCGATCCGCCGGTTTTGACCGCGGCGCGCCAGTACAGGCCGGCGCCGAGGAGCACCAGCACGATCTCGACGATGGCCGTCACGATGTGGTACTGCCAGAGCCCGAACCCCAGCCGCGGCAGGGAGCCCAGGTTCCCGGGCAGCAGCGGCAGGTCGGCCCGGTGCACGATCAGGTCGAGCACCCAGTGCGAGAAGACCACCGCCCCGATGACGAGGCCGCCCCGCCGCCCCCACCAGCGGGCGCACACCAGCCCGGTCACGGCCGCGATGAGCAGGGCGCCGAGCAGCGAGTGGGTGTAGTCGGCGTAGATGATCGAGTCGCCGTACCCGCCGTCGGTCCCCGGCGCGGGGTCGATGTACTCGATGCCGGTCGCGAACAGCGGCGCGAAGACGACGTCGAGCCAGATGGTGGCGATCATGAGCGCCCAGAGCGGCACCCGGCGATCGGCCGACTTCGCGGCCGCGGCCAGGCCGAAGTGTCCAGTGATCATCTGCTGCTCCAGGGAAGCTTGGCGTCCAGCACGCCGACTACGGCGGCGAACAGGAACACGCCGGCGAAGAACGCCATACGAGGCTCCTTAAGTGAACCGAAGTTGCGTTAATATCAGGGTTGCAGACGCCACCCCACTAACGCAACTGGAGTTGCATGAAGGCTGAGAAAGCTGAGCCGGTCGGGACCGTCCGGCCGGGCGGGCGCACGGCCCGCACGCGCGCCGCGGTGGCCGAGGCGGTGCGGCAGGAGCTGGTCGAGGTCGGGTTCACGGGCACGACCATGGAGCGCATCGCCCAGCGGGCGGGGGTGGCGAAGACCACGCTGTACCGCCGCTGGGGCTCCGTCGCCCAGCTCGTCATCGACCTGTTCACCGAGACGGCGGCCGCGCAGATCCCGCTGCCCGACACCGGCTCGCTCGAGGGCGACCTGCGCGAGCTCGGCCGGTCGAGCATCGCGCTGCTGCGGATGCCGCCGCTGCGGGCCGCCTTCGACGTCATCGTGCGCGAGGCGATCCACGACCCCGCCGCGCGCGCCGCGCTGACCGCGTTCTCCGCGGCCCGGATCGCGAACGGCTCGGCCCTGGTGCACCGCGCGATCGAGCGCGGCGAGGCCCCGCCCGGCACCGACGCGGCCGAGGTCGTCCGGCTGGTCGGCGCCCCCTACTTCGCCCGCGCCTACATCACCGGCGAGCCGCTGGAGCCCCAGATCGCCGACCGCACGGCCGCGATGCTCGCCCTGGCAATCCGCGCGGGGCTGCTCGTCACGTAGCGTCGCGGAACAGCAGGGCCGCCTGGACCCGGTTCGCGCAGTCGAGCTTCGTGAGCACGCGGCTGACATACGTCTTCACGCTCGGCTCGCTCATCCGCAGCCGCGCCCCGATGTCCGCGTTGGACAACCCCTCCGCCACCAGCCGCAGGACGTCGGCCTCGCGCGGGCTCAGCGCCGCCAGCCGAGCCCCGGCCGTGCGCCGCCGCTCGGCGCCGTCGACCCCGGCCGGCCCGATGAGCCCGAGCACCTGCCGGGCGACGGGCGGCGAGAGATACGCGTCGCCGGCGTGCGCCGACCGCACCGCGCGCAGCAGCTCGTCGGGGGTGCAGGACTTCAGCACGTATCCGGACGCGCCTTCCCGCAGCGCCCGCAGCACGCTCGCCTCGTCCCCGAACGAGGTCAGCACCACGATCGCCACGCCCGGCCGGGCGGCGCGCAGCGCGGCCATCGCGTCCAGGCCGCCGAGCAGCGGCATCCGCACGTCGAGCAGCGCCACGTCCACCGCCGTCCGCCCGGCCAGCGCGACGGCCTGCGCCCCGTCCCCGGCCACCCCCACGACCTCGAGATCCGCGGCGGACTCGAGCACCGCGAGGATCCCGGCGACGATCAGCGGTTCGTCGTCGGCGACCAGCACCCGTACGCGTGTCATCGCTCAGGCCACGCCGACCAGCATGCTCAGCGGGACGACGCCGAAAATCAGCCCCGCCAGGGCGACGCTGACCAGCGCCGGCCGCCGCCGCGCCACCACCGCGGGAAACACCGCCCAGAGCCGGAACTCGCCGTCGTTTACGGCGTGTCCGGCCAGGCCCCCGGCGAGCGCGGCCCGCTCGGCCAGCCCGAGCAGCCCCCGCCCGGCGGTCACCGCCCCACCGGGCCCGACGGGATTGACGACCGACAGCACCAGCCCGTCGTCCTCCCACTCGGCCCGCACGGTGATCGGCGCCCCCGGCGCGTGCTTGCAGCCGTTGGTCAGCCCCTCCTGCACGACCCGGTACGCGACCGGCCCCGCCTCCTCCGGCAGCCCCCGCTCCACCCCGCGCACGACGAGCTCGACGTCGACGCCGGCCGCCCGTGCCCCGGCCACGAGCTGCGGGATCGCCCCGAGCCCGGCCCGCGACCCCCGCAGCGCCCCGACCACGTCGTGCAGGTCGTCGGCCGCGCCGCGCGCCGCCTCGGCCAGCCGCCGCACCGCGTCCCGCTGCGCCGCCGGCAGCTCCCCCGTCTCCAGCACCGCCGCCTGCATGGACACGAGGCTGAGCCGATGCCCGAGCGTGTCGTGCATGTCGCGGGCGATCCGCCGCCGCTCCCGGTCCGCGACCGCGGCCGCTTCCCGCTCCTGCTGCGCGAGATACCGCCCGACCAGCAGCGGCACCACGGCGAACACGACCCCGACGACGATCACGGACACCACGGCCCCGGGCCGCAGCGCGATGACGACGCCGAGCATCCCGGCAACGGCGCCCAAGAGCCAGACCCCGCTAGTCGTACCGCTCGTGCCTCGCCCGGCCCGATAGGCACTCCAGGGCAGCAGCACCCCGGCTCCCCCGGTGATGACGGCCGGCCCGAGCGCCGCGACGAGTCCCGCGGCCGGGCTGCGCCGAGAGAGCGCGACGATCCCGGCGACGAGCAGCGCCCAGACCGGAAGCATCCAGGCGTGGACCGGGCCCGGATGCGCGAACGTGAGCAGCAGGCTGTCGACGCCCACGATGCCCGCAGGAACACCAAGCCGACGCATGCCAGCAGGCTAACCCGCGACGATCGTCGCCGAGGCCCGGCTACTTTCGGTGACTGCGGGCCGCCCCGGGGCGCACCTAGCGTGCGGGGCATGATCGTTGCCGAACGGCTCAGCAAGCGGTACGGCCGGACCGTCGCCGTCGAGAACCTGTCGTTCACCGTCCGCCCCGGGCACGTGACGGGCTTCCTCGGCCCCAACGGCGCGGGCAAGTCCACCACCCTGCGCATGATCCTCGGCCTCGACCGGCCCTCGAGCGGCCGGGCCACGGTGAACGGCCGGGCGTACGGGACGCTGCGGCACCCGCTGCGGGAGGTCGGTGCGATGCTGGAGGGGCGCTCGGCGCACCCCGGCCGCCGCGCGTACCACCACCTGCTCTACCTGGCCCGCAGCAACGGCATCCCCGACCGGCGCGTCGACGAGGTGCTCGACCTGGCCGGCCTCGCGGGCGCCGCACGGCGGCGGGCCGGCGGGTTCTCACTCGGCATGGCCCAGCGCCTCGGGATCGCCGCCGCGCTGCTCGGCGACCCGCCGGTGCTGCTGCTCGACGAGCCGGTCAACGGGCTCGACCCCGAGGGCGTGCACTGGCTGCGGACGCTGCTGCGGCAATACGCGGGGCAGGGCCGCACGGTCCTGATCTCCAGCCACCTCATGGCCGAGACCGCCCTGACCGCCGACCGGCTCGTGGTCATCGCCCGCGGGCGGCTGCTCGCCGACGCCACGGTCGAGGAGTTCACGGCCGGCGCGGCCTCGCTGGAGGAGGCGTTCCTCAAGGCGGTGGCCCGGTGAGCGCGCTCTCGGCGGAGCTGCTCAAGATCCGCACGGTACGGTCGATGCCCTGGACCCTCGCCCTCACGGCCCTGATCGCGGCCGGGCTCGGCCTGCTCGTCGGAAACGGGTTCCGCGACGCCGAGCCGGACCCGGAGCACTTCGACGCCACCTTCGCCGCGTTCTACGGGCTGAGCCTCGCCCAGCTGGCGCTCGTTGTGTTCGCGGTGCTCGCGGTGACGGGCGAGTACGGCTCCGGCACCATCCGCCCCTCGCTCGCCGCCGTCCCCCGGCGCGGCGCGTTCTACCTGGCCAAGCTGGCCGCCATCGCGCTGTGGGCGACGGGCACCGCCGCGGTGACGGCCCTGGCCGCGTTCGGCGCCGCGCAGGCCGGCCTCGGCCCGCGCCACACGGCCCTCACCGCCGCCGGCGTGCCCGCGACCGTGGTGGGCGCGTTCCTGTACCTCGTGCTGATCGCCCTCTACGCCGCCGGCCTGGCCCAGGTGTTCCGCAGCTCGACGGTGACCCTCGCCGTGCTGATGCCGCTGCTGTTCCTCGGCTCGCAGGGGCTGGGAAACGTTCCCGGGCTCAAGAGGGTCACCCAGTTCCTGCCCGACCAGGCCGGGGCCGCGATGCTGCACTTCTTCGGGGCGCCGGGCACCGCGCGGTACGACCGCGGCTTCGGTCCCTGGACCGGCCTGGGCATCATGGCCCTCTGGACGGCGGCCGCGCTCGTCGCCGGCTATCTGACTCTGCGCCGCCGCGACGCTTGAGTTCCGCGAGCGAGTTCGAGCCGCCGCTTAGACCAGTTTTACGTTCGACTTAGATCCTCCGGGAGGCGTTGAGAGAGCGCTCTCCAACGGCATACGGTCGCACCGCCTGCTGTTGAAGCGCCTCCCGGAGGACCTCCACCATGCCGTTGCCGGCCGCGCCCGCGCGCCCTCCGAAGCGCCGCCGCACCCTGCTGGCACTGCTGGCCGTGCCGGTCGCCGGCGCGCTGGCCACCACCGTCATCCTCACCTCCACCGCCGGCGCCGAGCAGACCGACACCGCCGGTCTCGTGCAGGCCGAGGCGTGGAGCGCCCAGAGCGGCGCCCGGATCGAGGACACCGGCGACACCGGCGGCGGCAAGAACGTCGGGTGGCTGGCCAACGGGGACTGGATACGGTACGACAACGTCGACCTCGGCGGCCCCGGCTCCCTGACCGCCAGTGTCCGGGTCGCGGCGGCCAGCCGCGCGGGCGGCACGATCGAGCTGCGGGCCGGCACCCAGGACGGGGAGTTGCTGGCGAGCTATCCGGTCGGGTACACCGGCGGCTGGCAGAACTGGACCACCAAGACGGCGGTGAGCGCCACCTCGCTGACCGGCAAGCAGACCGTCTTCCTGCTGCTCAAGAGCCCGCAGGGCAGCGACTTCAGCAACGTCAACTGGTTGCGGTTCAGGCGAGTCGCCGTTCGTCGCCGGGACGACCTGCACGCCGGTTTCTTCAAGTGCAAGTGCAACGCGCAGGGCACCCTCCAGCCGAAGGCCACCCGGCCCGGGCCGCCGGTTCCGCCAGACCGGTAAGGGGAAAGACCACCCGCTGCGGAGGGTGGTCTTTCCTGTTACCACCAAGGCCACACCACCCGCGGTCGTGCCAGAGTTGCTGCATGACGATCCGCTGCGTCATCGTCGACGACTCGGAGCGGTTCCGGACCAGCGCCCGGCGGCTGTTGACAGCCGAGGGCATCACGGTGGTCGCGACCGCGGCGGACAGCTGTCAGGCCATTCGCGCTGTGGAGCAAGAACATCCAGATGTCGTACTCGTGGATGTCGGCCTCGGCGCGGAAAGCGGCTTCGACCTGGCGGCCCGAATCCAGCGCAGCCCGGTCATCATGGTCTCCAGCCTCGCCCCGGAAGACCTGGCCGAACTGCTCGCCGGAAGCCCCGCGATCGGCTACCTACCCAAGGACCAACTCTCGGGCACAGCGATCAGCTACCTTCTCGACGGTGCCTCACGCCCCTGCTGAGGACGACGCCGCCTCCAGGAACGTGAGCACCGCGAGCACCCGCCGGTGCGTCTCGTCCGTCTCCGGCAGGTCGAGCTTGGTCAGAATCGACCGGACGTGCTTCTCGACCGTGCCCTCAGTGACCCACAGCGCCTTGGCCACGCCGGCGTTGGAGCGCCCCTCGGCCATGAGCGCGAGCACCTCACGCTCCCGGGGGCTCAGCACGTCGAGCGGGTCGCGGCGGCGGTGCGCGGCGACGAGCTCCTGGACCACGGCGGGGTCGACGACCGTGCCGCCGTCGTTGATCCGGTGCAGGGTCTCCACGAAGTCGTCGACGTCGGTGACACGGCTCTTGAGCAGGTAGCCGATGCGCTCCCCGCTCGCCAGCAACTCGATGGCGTGCTCGACCTCCACGTAGGCCGACAGCACCAGGATCGCCACCTTCGGGAAGCGCTGGCGGATCTCCCGTGCCGCGGCCAGGCCCTCGGTGGTATTGGTTGGGGGCATGCGAATGTCGACCACGGCCATGTCCGGCGCGGTCTTCTCGACCAGATCGAGCAGGTGGGCGCCGTCGTCCGCCAGCCCGGTCACGGTGAACCCGTGCCGGTCGAGCAGGCTCGCGAGCCCCTCACGCAGCAGCACATCGTCGTCCGCGATCACCACCGAACGACGCAGCGCCGCACTCGTCTCGAATGACATTAAACCCAACATATCCCCGCGAGTCGGGGTAGACACCTCCTCATGCGCGGGGGGTTGACGGTCCGCCTGGCGGTGATCAGTGTGCTGTTCACCGTGATGATCAGCACGGCATTCGCGGCGATCCTCATTTCCGTGTACGAGCTGAGCTCCTCCGTCACGGTCGCCACCAACGCCGAGCAGGCGGTCTCGGCCAGCAACACCCTGGAGCGGCTGGTCCTCGACGTCGAGGCGGGCCGGCGCGGCTACGCCCTCACCCACGACCAGGCGCTGCTGGAACCGTGGATCCAGGCCCAGCAGCAGATCCCATTGCGCCAGCAGGACCTGGCCTCGTCGGTCGCGAGCGATCGAGCCCAGGCGGCGCGGGTCACGCGGCTCAACAACGACGTCACGGCGTACATCGACAACTACGCCGACCCCGCGATCGCCGACGACGAGGCCGGCGAGCCCGCCAACATCGACCCGCAGTCCATCAGGGCCGGGCAGAAGCACATCGCCGCCCTGCGTGCCGAGTTCGACGAGTTCATCACCGCCCAGCGCACGCGCGTCGACCGCCTGCACGGCGAGGCCGACCGCGCCGGCCAGCAGGCCCTGGCGGCGAGCATCGCCGGCTTCGCGGTCGCGCTGACCGCCGTCGCGCTGCTGATGCGGTCGCTGAACGTCATGGTCGTACGCCCGCTGCACCGCATGGTCCTGGCCGCCGACCGGGTCGCCGGCGGCGACCTGACCGCCCGCGTCCCGACGGCCGGCCCGGCGGAGGTCGGCGTCCTGCAGCGCACCTTCAACGCGATGGTCGCCGCCCTCGACCGGGGCCGGGTGATGCTGGCGGCGGTGGCGGCCGAGCAGGCGGCGCTGCGCCGGGTGGCGACGGTCGCGGCCCGCGGCAAACCCGCAGAGGAGGTCTTCGCCGCGGTGACCGAGGAGGCGGGCAAGCTCTTCGGCGCCGACGCGGCGGTGCTGCTGCGCTTCGACCCGGACGGCGACGGCACGGTCGTGGCCAGCTGGAGCCAGGACCCGACGCACCGCATCTCCCTGGGCAAGGTGAAGCTGGCCCACGAGGGCATCGCCGGGCAGGTCCTGCGCTCGGGCCGCCCGATCCGCCTGGCCGGGTCGCGCAGCGCCGACTTCCTGCAGCAGGAGTTCGGCGACACCTCGATCCGCTCCGCGATCGGCGCCCCCGTCCTCGTCGCCGGCCGCACCTGGGGCGCCCTGAAGGCCCTCTCCACCTGCGCCCAGCCCCTGGAGCAGCACGACGCCGAACGCGCGGCCGAGTTCACCGAGCTGGTGGCGAGCGCCATCGCCAACTCCCAGGCCCGCGCCGACCTCACCGCCTCCCGCGCCCGCGTCGTCGCCGCCACCGACGAGAGCCGCCGCCGCATCGAGCGCGACCTGCACGACGGCACCCAGCAGCGCCTGATCGCCCTGCTGCTGGCCCTGCGCGCCACCGAGCCCCAGGCCGGCGACGGCCTGCAGGACCGCATCCACACCATCGGCAGCGACCTGTCCGCGGCCATCGACGAGCTGCGCGAGCTGGCCCGCGGCATCCACCCGTCGATCCTCTCGGAGGGCGGCCTCACCCCGGCGATCAAGTCGCTGGCCCGCCGCTCCCCGGTCCCGGTGGAGCTGCACCTGCGCCTGCCGGAGCGGCTCAACACCAATGTCGAGATCGGCGTGTACTACGTGGTCGCCGAGGCCCTCACCAACGCCATCCGCCACGCGCACGGCACGGTAATCTCGGTCAGCGGCGAGATCGTCGACGACCACCTGAACCTGTCCGTCGAGGACGACGGCGTGGGCGGCGCCGACCCCGGCACGGGCACGGGCCTGACCGGCCTGGGCGACCGCGTGGCGGCGCTGGGCGGCACCATGCAGATCGCCAGCCGTTCCGGCGCCGGCACGCGCCTGTCCATCACCGTCCCCCTCACACCGACCTCCACGGAGCCCGAGTCCCCCGTGACCGGCCCCGTCCCAGGGCCCCGACCTCCCACAACGGCGTCCTCCCCACCGAGCGCCACGCTCTGACCGCGTCCTCCTACCGGAGGGTGAGGCGCGTTGAGCCCCCGATGGCAGCCAGCCGGTATAGCCGGGTCGGGAAACCCGCAGCCGTAAAACCCCGCTGGCGCCGACGCAACGGACACCCGTCCGGAGGCACGGTTGAACAGTCAACACGCCCCCTTGAACAGGTGATCCCCATGACAACGTGCCTGGTAGACCCAGTGAAGTGCATGGCGCTGTTCGTCTCCGACACCCCGTGCTACTCCGACCCCGACGCCGCAACCGTCCGCGCCACGGTCGACGCGACGCTGGAGCGCTTCGGCCCGAACGAGTGCTACGCTCGCGCGGCCGAGGTCTTCGGCGACCGCCCAGAGGTGGCCCTGGACCGAATCCAGTGGGCCCGCGCCGTCTGCCAACGTACTCTCGCTCCGGCCGAGGCCGTAGCCGCCTGACCACCCGACGCGCGCCGAGGCCACCCGTCGGCACCGCACCGCCCGGCCCCGCCGAGCCCGCCGTGCCGCCCCCGCACCGCCCCGACGCGCGCCACCCCACCCGCCACCGCCAAAACACCAGCGCGCGTCGCGCCACGACTCGTAACTGCCGAGTCACCCGACTCGCACCAAACCCACCCTCCCCCCACCGTCCGGCACCCACCAAGGCCCTATCGCCTCCGAAACGCCTTAGCGCCTGCCGGAGACCGCCCGCCAGCACTGAATCGCCCAGCGCCCGCCCGTCGCCTCCGCAACATCCCAGCGCCCACCGCGACCGCCCGCCGACGCTGAACAGCGCCCGCCAAGACCCCGCCCGTCGCCGCCGAAACGCCTTGGCGCCCGCCGCGACCGCCCGCCAGCACTGAACAGCGCCCGCCAAAGGCCCCGCCCGTCGCCTCCGAAACGCCCCAGTGCCTGCCGCGACGACCCCTCGTCTTCCGTATCGCCCGGCGTCCGCCGCAGCCCATCACCGCCGGAACGCCCGTCGTCGCCGGAACGCCCAGCGCCCGCCAAGGCCCCGCCCGTCGCCGCCGAAAGCCCGACGCGCGCCAAACCACCCCTCCCCACCGCATCACCCGGCATCCGCCGCAGCCCAGTGCGCCCAAACGTCACAACGCATGCTGAGGCCGCTCCGTCATCCAGGTCGCACGACGCCGCTGACACTGCTCAAATCGCCCCGCCTACCTGCCCCGCCGTGCACCCACGGCGGGGCAGATCAAAGTGCCGAGGCGCCGCCGCGACGAGCCGTGATCTTGACCTGCCGTCGACCTCTCTCAATGCTTACCCCCAGCCGCTTCGCATCGCGTCTTGGAGTTCGGCAAACAGCCTCCTTGCATGCGCTCGCCCGCGCGCCCGCGTCGCGCCAGTTCACGCCGCTCAGCATGGTCCGGGCTCACATCGGCCGGCGACACCCGGCGACCGGCTCGACAACCAGGGCAACAGCAGAGCCTCGACCCCGCCCGGCGACGACACCACGGTCACGCCGGCGGCGACCGCGCTCCCACCCGACCCCTACCGCCCAAGGCGCCAAACACGGGAAACGACAAACCCAGCGTCGTCGGCCATGGTGATGTCGTGCCGCACGTCCAGCGACTGCTTTCACGCCGTCCGGTGGTCCAAGGCCACGGCCGGCGAGACTCGGGACGCGGATGACGAGGTCGACGCGGCCCAGGAGAAGCACATGACGGTCTGACCGCGGCGGGACCCAGCGGTGGCGAGAGAAGCGCCGGTGCGGGGGCGGGCCGACAGGTGACGGGTGCCTGGGCCAGGAAGGTGGGCGGTGGCGCAGTGTCGCGGGGACGGCTCGGTCGTTGCTGTGGCGGCGACGCAGCGTCGTCGCAACGGCCTGGCCGGTGCGGCGGTGGTGTCGACGCAATGTCGCAGCAGTTGCAGCCTGGCCGGCGCGCCGATGGTGGTGACGCTGCGGATCGACAGTACGACGGCTGGACGGGTCGGGGGCGCGGTGACGTCGGTGCAGGGTGAGAACGCCGCGACGGCGAAGGCTCTAGTGATGGTGCACGAAACGTCGGCGACGACGGTGGCCTCGGCGACTGCGCACGAGACGTCGGCGGGGGCGGGGGCTGCGGCGGTGGGGCGGCAAGGTCGTGCGGGCGAGACGGTCCGGTCGGGGTGAGGGCGGGCGGATCGGAACGGGGGTTGGGCTGGGCGGCCGGACGGCGGGAACCGGGCTGGGCCGGCGGACGACCCAGATCGGACTGAGCCGACAGACGGCGAGAGCCGGGCTGAGCGGCCAGACGGCGGGAACCGGACTCGACAGGCGGACAACCCAGATCGGACTGAGCCGACAGACGGCGGGAACCGGACTCGACTGGCAGGCAAGCCGGGTCGGGCTGAGTCGACGGGCGGTGGGGATTGGGCTGGGTGGCCGGACGGTGGGAGTCGACCTGGGTCACCGGGCCGCCGGAATTGGACTGGGTTGGCGGACGGCGGGAGTCCGGCTGGGGCGCCAAAGAACGGCGGCGGGCGGCTCGGGCGTCCTGTTCGGCCCAATGAGCGCTGATCTCGGCGGTGCGGGCCTCGGCGTCCAGACGAGCCAGACGCTCGGCATGACGCGCCTCCAAACCACGACGGCGAGCCTCAGCGAACTCGGCACGCACCGCACGACGACGAGCCACACGACGACGGCTCTCGGCCAGCATCGCATCGAAGCGGCTATGCCACTCCGAATCGGCGACCCCGGTCAACACCTCACCCACAAGGACAACCTAGAACAGGGGTACGACAAAACCCGGCGACCAGGGAAAACAGGCGGCCCAACCGGCTTGGCGGGGCCGTCGACGGATCAGTTGTCGGGATTGTCCAGTTTGGCGATCAGGCGGGCGAGTTGCTGCAGGTCCGTGGGGTCGAGGGCCAGCATCTGGGGCGGGGGCTGGCTCAGGATCCGCTCGGCTCGTGCTGCCTCTGTGCGGCCCAAATCGGTGACGGTCACCAGCTTGGCGCGGCGGTCGGAGGGGTGGGGCTCGCGGCGTACGAGGCCTCGTTTCTCCAGATCGTCCACGACCAGGGTGGTGTACGGCGCGTCCGTCTGCAGGCGGGTCGCCAGCTCGCGCATCGTCATCGGTTCGCCGGCCAGCCGGCGCAGGGCCTTGATCCGCACAAAGCTCAGGTCCAGCGCCTCGCAGACCTCCTTGCGGCGGTCGTTGCGCTCATGGATCAGGGCCGACATCGCGCGCCAGACGGCGGCGGCCAGCACGGCGTGGTCGGGGTCAGGCATCGACGAGCTCCGCATCGGGTTGTCGGCTGGTCGCCCAGCGGCCGGTGGTGAGCGTACCGATGAGCAGGATCGCGGCGCCGCAGCCAGCGATGATCCACCAGCCCGCGTGGCTGGCCGGGGTGAAGCCGTCGGGCATCGGGCGGCCGTGCAGGCCGGTGGTGATCACGGCGCCGAGGACCGCGATGCCCAGCACTGAGCCGAACTGGCGGCTCGTCGAGGCGAACGCGGCCGCCACGCCGGCCTGGGCCATCGGCAGGCCGGAGACGGCGGCGACGGTGATCGGCGGGTTGACCATGGCGAAGCCGATGCCGAACGAGACGTACGCGGCGACGACCCACAGCAGCGGGGTGTCCGGCGCGAGCGGGGTCAGCAGCAGGCCGCTGACCATGATGCCGGCGCCGCCGACGAGCAGGGACGGGCGCGGGCCCGCACCGCCGACCAGGCGGCCCGACACCGGGCCGAGGACCAGGGTGATCGCGGCGATGGGCAGGGTGAGCAGGCCGGCGTGGAGCGGGGAGAGACCGCGTACGTCCTGCAGGTACAGCGTGTTGAGCAGCAGGAACCCCGCCAGCGCGCTGAACGAGCACACGGCGATCGAGGTGGCGCCGGCGAACGGCGGGCTGCGGAACAGTCTGACGTCGATCAGCGGCTGCGGCCGGCGCGGCTCGACCAGCAGCAGGGCGGCCAGCGCGACCAGGGCGACGGCGCCGGCCACGGGCTCGTGCTCGATGATGGCGAAGGTCGCGCTGGCCAGCAGTACCAGAACGATGATCTGACCGGGGACGTCGACCCGGCGGGGCCGCTCGGCCCGGGACTCGGGCACGAACAGTGCGGTCAGGACGACCGCGGCGATGCCGATCGGCACGTTGATCCAGAAGATCGTGCGCCAGCCGACGGTCTGGACCAGCAGGCCGCCGACGACCGGGCCGAGCGCCATGCTGATGCCGATCACACCGGCCCACACGCCGATGGCCTGCGCGCGCTCGCGGCGGTCGGTGAAGACGTTGGTGATGATGGACATGGCGACCGGGTTGAGCATCGAGCCGCCGATCGCCTGCAGCACGCGGAACGCGATCAGCCAGCCCAGCGACGGCGCGAGCCCGCACAGCAGCGACCCGACGGCGAAGACGATCAGGCCGGTCTGGAAGGTGCGGCGGCGCCCGATGCGGTCGGCGGTGGACCCGGCCATGAGCAGTAGGCTGGCCAGGACGAGGGTGTACGCGTCGATCGTCCACTGCAGGCCGGACAGCGGCGCGTCCAGGTCTCGCCCGATCGCCGGCACCGCGATGTTCACGATCGTGTTGTCGAGCCCGACGATCAGCAGGCTCATGCAGCAGATGCCCAGAATGAGCAGGCGCCGGCTGCGTGATTGTACGACCATAATTATTATATTCGTACAATCATACGGCCGACGCCAACCATCTGGGGCGCAGATCACTTGTCAGTTCGCCGGCGGCTGCCCGCCGTTGCCGTCCGGCTGGCCGTTCTGACCGCTGGCCTGGTTCAGCGTGGTGTCGGTGATGGTGGTCGCGGTGGCCGTCGAGCCGTCCACGGCGCCGACGACGGTCACGGTGTCGCCGGTCTTGATGTCCGACACCTGGTCGTTGCCGTTGTCGACGGTCGTGGACGAGCCGATGACGAACGTCGTCGCGTGCCCGTCCGCGCTCTTGGCGGTGATCGACGTGGTGCTGATCTCCGTGACGGTTCCGGTCTGGAGGCGCTTCGTGGTGTACCCGCCGTTGCCGTCCGAGGCCGTGAAGTCCCCGTGGAGCGCGCCGGACAGGCCGTTGCCGCCCATGCCGCCGCCGAACCCGCCGGGGCCGCCCGGCCCGTTCCCGCCGAAGCCGCCCGTGCCGCCGGGCCCGGCCTGCTGCGAGGTCGAGGAGGAATCCCCGCTCGCGGCCTTGACGACCGCGAACCCGCCGCCGCCGATGACCAGCGCGGCCACGACCCCGACGACGATCGTCTTGATCTTCGAGGACGATCTGGCCGGCGCGGCGGACGGTCCCAGGTTCGCGGGCGAGGCCGACGATGCGGACGGCCCCGGGTTCACGGGCGAGGCCGGCGCGGCGCTCGGTCCCGGCTGGGGCTGCGCCCAGACGGGGGCGGCGGGCTGCTGGTCGGTCTGGCTGCTCATGCGTTGGCTCCCTGCGTCCGGCGGCCCGCTCCGGGGAGCCGCTCATGAGCGACAATCCCGGCGCAGCCTGGCACCCGGCCGCGCGCAGCTTGGCAACAGCCTGTGAGCGTTCAGGCGGCCACGAGCTCCGGTTCGGCCACCCGCCCGGCGCCGCGGGACTTCCGCAGCCCGGCGATCCCGGCCAGGATCAGCCCGAGCACCGCCCACCCGCCGAGCACCAGCAGATGCGGCGCCGACCCGGCCCCGTCGAAGAACGCGGAGCTGCGCAGGAGCGACCCGGCCGCCCCCGGCGGGAGGTACTGCCCGAGCGCACCCCACCCGGACGGCAGCATCTCGGGCGCGCTGGCCAGCCCCGACAGCGGGTTGCCCAGCAGCATCATCGCCGCGGCCCCGAGCCCGAGCCCGGCCACCCCGAACAGCGCCTCCAGGCCGAGGATCGTGAGCGCGGTGGCGGCGATGGACAGCGCGACGACCCCGCTGTTGGTCCAGTAGTCGCCCTCGAGGGAGCCCAGCCAGTACTGCAGGATCGCCACGAGCGCGAGCCCTCCCGTGACCGCGAACGCGATCGCGCCGACGACCCGGCGCCCGGTGCCGATGATCAGGTTGGTCAGCAGCCCGGCGGCCGCGATCCCGCCCAGCACCAGCGGCAACGCCCCGGCCGCGAGCCCGGCCCCGCGCGGGTCGTCCTGCGGCAGCGGCACGAGATCCCGCACCGCCGGCCCCGCGTCCGCCGGCCCCAGCCCCTGTGCGAGCTGCTGCAAGGCCTGCGCGATCGCCGGGCTGGCCGCCGAGGCGATGATCACCTGCGGCTTGCCGGTGGTGAGATCGATCGCGCCGTACACCTTGCGGTCTTTGATCATCCGCTCCGCGGCGGCGGTGTCCCCGACCACGGTGACGTCGAACGCCCCGGCCCGCTTGCTTTCGAGCTGGCTCACCACCTGCGCGGCGGCCTGCGGCGGCCCGGCCACGGCGAGCGGGATGTCGTGCAGGCTGGACCGCGTCGCGGGCCAGGCGAACGCGACCATGATGAGGCTGAGCAGGGCGGTCAGCAGCAGGACGATCCCCGCGACCTTCCCCCACGGCGATCCGTTGGCCATCGTCGTCTCCTAAAAAGAACGTTCGTTCGCTCTTTTTGAGCATGGCGTCACACCCGGCCGCGCGTCAAGAATGAACGTTCGCTTTGCAGTGCGACGCCTACCACGCCGAGGGAGCCACAGGCCCGACATAACGGACTTATCCCCCGGCAGGGTATAAATCCGATAAGTCATGGCGCGGAGCGCCCGACTTATCGGGCTAAATCACCGAGAGGTGGACGTGGTTCGTGTGGTCGCTGGAGGGATCGCCATTGCCGCCGCTGTACGCGTGCCAGCCCGCCGCCGGCGTCCAGACCTGCCGGAACCAGATGACGTACAGCACGCCCAGCGAGGAGGCGTTCTTGACGAAGAACGCGGCCAGATTCGTGCCGTACGTCTTGTCATTGCCGCTCGCCACCCCACCGAAGCCGTCCGAGGCCGCGGCGAAGTCACAGGCGCGGCCCTTCGGATGCTCGTACGGGCCGGAGGGACGGAAACACGAATAGAAGTGCGTGAAGCCGGCCTTGCGGGCCTCCTGCGCCGAGTGCAGCATGCGCGGGGTGATGCAGCCCGTCGTGGTCGGGTCGTCGATGATGCAGTTCTCTTTCGGCCAGCTGCCGTCGCCGTTGCGCGGGGCGGGGGTGGCCAGCGGCGAGTTCACGCTGACGTAGCCGTCCGCCCTGCCCTTCATCTTGGCCAGGGCGGCTTCCGCGTCCGCCTTCTTCTTGGCCTGGATCTCGGCCTGCGCCTGCTGCTTGGCGACCTCGTCGTCGGCCGCCTTCTTCGCGTCCGCGAGGTCCTTCTCGAGCTTCGTCAGACGAGCGATCTGCCGGTCGTTGTACTGCGCGATCGTATTGACCAGCAGCACTCGATCCATGAACTGCTCGGGGGAGTCGGTGTTGACGAGCGCGGCGGTGAGGCGGACGTTTCCGCCGGTGCGGTAGACCGCGGCGGCGATGACGTTGACGCTCGCGCGCACGGGCTCGAGCTCCTTCTGCATCGCGTCCACCTGCTGGGCGAGCTCGGCCTGGCGCTTCTTGGAGGCGTCCAGCACGGCCTGAGCCTGCAGCCACGCGGTGTTGGCGGCATCGAGCTTGTCGCCGAGGGTCGTGTCCGAACCCTCGTTCGGGGCCGCGGTCGGATCGCCGGGCGCGCCGGACGCGGGGACGGCCCACGCACCGATCAGCATGAGCGCCGCGGTCATCACCATGAGCACCCGGCGCCGCATGACGGTGAGCGTACCGAACCCGAACGGCCCGGCGCAGCAGCGAGAAACGCTCCCGGGTGACTACCCAACGTTAGGCGAATTCGTTCGAACACGTGTCCGGCGTGTTGGATTCGGTCATCGACGGATGCTTTGCTAGCGTCCCGGCTAGCATTCGGCTAGCGGGAGTGGCGTTGGAAGCGACAGACAAGACGGTGGCGATGCCGCCACAGCGGCCGCGGTTCGAGCGGGTACAGCTCAACACCCGGGTCCGGGTCGAGATCGAGCAGACCCTGCAGCGGTTCGTCGTCGACCACAACACCACGGTGCAGAGCTCCGTGGACCTCGCGCTGGCCGAGTTCCTGGCAGCGAGGGGCTATCCGGTGTCCCAGAAGAACGACGACGGGAGAAGCCGGTGAGCACGCCGGGCATCAACCAGCTCGACGCCGATCTGCAGAAGACGGTCAAGCGCACCTCGTACATGCGGCAGCTCTTCTACATCGTGGTCCTGCTCGTCGCCCTCGCCGGCCAGGTCTCCGGGGCGGTCGAGGCCCTCGGCATCCCGACCATCTGGGCGATCCCGGCGGTCGGCGCGCTGGAGCTGGGCGGCATCGTGGTCCTGGCCAACGCCGACGTGCGCCGCCGGCTCGGCGAGCGCGCGGTCGCCTCCCGCATCCTGTCGGCCGCCATCGCCGCGTTCGCGGTCGCGTTCAACTGGATGGCGCACGACAACAAGCTGCTCGCCGGATTCTTCGCGGGGATGTCCGCCCTGGGGTACCTCGTCTGGCTGATGCACACCGAGAACCAGCGCCGCGACCGGCTGCGGGCCAAGGGCGACCTGCCGCCGACGACTCCCGCCTACGAGGTGGTCGGGCACTGGGTCCGCCACCCGTGGCTCACGCTGCGCGCCAAGAACCTCGCCAAGGCCGACTCCTCGCTCGGGCTCTACTCCTCCATCGCCGCCGCGAAGGCCGAGAAGCGCAAGGAGCAGCGCACCGCCGCGATCGCCAAGGTGCTGCACCGCAAGATCCGCTCGGCGGTCGACCCGACGACCGCGGACATCGCCGTCGCCGTGTACGACCTCGACGAGATCGCGGTCCGCCTCGCCGACGGCGCCGACTACGACGGCCTGACCTCCCTCATCGCCGCCGACCTGGCCCCGGCGCGCCTGGCTGCGGTGGCGGGCCCGCCCCCGCCCTCGCCTCCGGCCGCCCCGCAGCCCGAGCCGCTGCCGGTTCTGGACACCGACGAGCAGCACGCGCTGCCGACCGCCGCCGATGTCGGCGAGGAGCTGCGGGCCCGGGAGCGGGTGCAGCGCGAGCGGCGCGAGGAGGACGAGCGGCGGGCGGCGCGCGAGGCCGTGGCCCGGGCCGCCGAGGCTGCGGCCGAGGTGAGCCCGCCCGAGCCGGCCGTGCCGGCCTCGCCGCTGGGCGGGCTGCGCGCGGACCTGGAGGGCATCCTGCCGCCGACCGCGGCGCCGCGGCGCTCGCGGAGCCGGACCGCGCCGGTGACCCACGAGGCCGGCGAGGTGCTGGAGATCGCCGAGGAGCCGACGCTGACCCCGCCGCCGCTGATCCGGGAGGGGTCGCTGCGCAATCAGGTGTACCAGGTGCTGCACGACCACGTCCCGCCGAACGACCGCCGCGACGTGGTCGCCCTGACCACGCTGGTGGGCGACCTGCTCGACCTCGACGACGTGGAGCGGCTCACCGCCTCCAACTACGTGCGCACCTGGAAAGGCGAGGCCGACGCGGGCCGACGCGGGTCCGTGAACGGCCGCCACCTGCAAGGGATCATGCCCGCCAAGGGGTAATTCTCGCCGTCCGGCTGCCGATGGGTGGTCGGAGAGGCGGGAGGTGCCGACCCATGGCCCGGTTGCTCGTGGTGGACGACGAGCCGGACGTTCGCGACCTGATCGTCAAACGGCTGCGGGCCGACGGGCACGACGTCATCGCCGCCGGGGACGGAGCCGCCGCGCTCGCCGCGGTGGCCCGGCACGGGCTGCCCGAGGCGGCGATCCTCGACGTCGACCTGCCCGGCATGGACGGCATCGAACTGCTCGAGCGGCTGCGCCGGCACCGGGCCGACCTGCCGGCCATGTTCCTCACCGTGCTGTGGGACGGCGAGGTGGCCGTGCGCGCGCAGCGGACCGGCGCGCTGTACGTCCGCAAGCCCTTCACCGCGGAGGCGCTGCGCTCCGGGCTGGAGCAGGCCCTGCGGGGCGCCGGATGACCGCATCGCTGCTGCGGACGGCGGCCTGGGCGGCGGTGTACCTCCTGGCGACGCTCGCCGGCCGCAAGACCATCATGGACGGCAGCGGCCTGAGCCTGGTCTGGCCGGCGGCGGGCGTGTCGATCGTGTGGTTCGCCACCCAGCGCAAGGCCCGCCTGCGCTGGGCCGACCCGGTGGCGCTGGCCGTAATCACGGTCGCCGTGAACATGAACACCGGAGCCTCCTTCGCGCTCGCCTGCTGGTTCGTGGTCGCGAACCTGGCCCAGGTCGCCGTCTTTCTGCGGGTACACCATCGGCTGAGCCCGCAACCGTGGGGCGCGGGCGGCGACGATCCGCTGTCCCGCTCCGCCGACCTGTGGCGCCTGCTCGTGGCGACCGTCGCCGGCGCCGCGGCCGGCGCGCTCGCCGGCCCCACCGCGGTGTGGCTCACCACCGGGCAGTTCCGCTGGTCGGACGGGCTCGTGTGGCTGCTGCGCAACACGGTGAGCATCCTGCTGATCGGCGCCGTCGGGATGCGGCTGCGCCACCACCGGGCCAGGGGATGGCCGGCGCGGCCTGCGAGCCCGGTGCGGCGGGTGGAGTACGCGGCGCTGGTGGTGTGCTCGCTCGCGGCGTACGGCATCGCGTTCGGCGCCGGGCAACTGCCGCTCGCCTTTCCGCTGCTCGCCGTCACCGTCTGGGCGGCCCTGCGCCTGCACACCACGTTCGTGGTCGTCCACGGCCTGGCCCTCGGCGCGATCGCGATCCTGTTCACCCTGCACCGCGACGGCCCCTTCGCCGCCATCGACTCCCACCCGACCCGGGCCATGGTCGCGCAGGCGTTCGTCGGCATGGTGGCGGTCGTGGGGCTCGCGATCGCGCTGGGCCGCGACGAGCGCGCCGAGTTGCTGGACCGGCTCACGGCCGCCGGGCGCGAGGCGGCCGCCCAGGCCCGGCTGCTGACCACGATCGTCAACTCGATGAGCGACGGCGTGTCGGTGATCCGCCCGGACGGCCGCTGGATCATGCGCAACCCGGCGGCGGTCGCGCTGATGGGAGGCGTCACCAGCGGCAGCCGTACCGTCGCGCGCCCCGAGCACTACGGCCTCCTGCACCCCGACGGGACCCCGCTGCCGGAGTCCGAGATGGCGCACGTTCAGGCGCTCGCCGGCCGGGACGTGCGCGGCCAGGAGGTGCTGCTGCGCAACTCCGGCGTGCCCGAGGGGAGAATCCTCAGCGTCAGCGCCACCCGGCTGCCGGCCGACGGCACCGACGAGGGCGGCGCGGTGGTGGTCTTCCACGACGTCACCGCCGAGCGCCGCCACCGCGACGAGCTCTCGTCCTTCGCCGGCGTCGTCGCCCACGACCTGCTCAACCCGCTGACCACGATCGACGGCTGGGCCGAGAACCTCGGCGACATCCTGCGCGCGATGCCGGCCGACGACCCGGCCGTCGGCGAGGCCGGCGACAGCCTGGTCCGAATCACCCGCGCCTCGGGCCGGATGCGGCACCTGATCAACGACCTGCTGGCGTACACAACCGCCCGCAACGCCGCGATCGCCCCCGCCGACCTGCCCCTGCGCGAGCTGGTCGCCGACGTGACGAACGCCCGCACCGACCTGTCCGCCGCGGCCGGGACGCCACCGCCGCAGTTCACACTGGGCCACCTGCACAACGTGCGGGCCGATCCCGTACTCCTGCGGCAACTGCTGGACAACCTGGTCGGGAACGCGGTGAAGTACACGGCCCCGGGCACCGTCCCGCGGATCGCCATCGCCTCCTCGATCGACGACGACGGCCTGGTCCGCGTGGAGCTGGCCGACAACGGCATCGGCATCCCGGCCGGCCACCACGACGCGATCTTCACCAACTTCCACCGGGCCCACCGCTCCAGCGGCTACGCCGGCACCGGCCTGGGCCTGGCGATCTGCAAGCGAATCGTGGAACGCCACGGCGGCACAATCGCCGCGACGGACAACCCAGGCGGCGGGTCGCGCTTCACCTTCACCCTGCCCGCGGCCGCCCCACCGCCGGACACTCGACCACGGGCGACGAACCAGCACCCCGAGCCGGCGGCGCGCCGATAGCTCGGGACCCCGCGTCAACTGATCCACCACGCCAGAACCCACAACCCAATGGGGCACCCAACCAACCACCCGATCGCCTGCACTGAACCAAGTGCCGGCCGAATACTTCGAGCGCGGCCAACTCGGGCGCGTCGCGGCGCGGAGTTCGACAAACCGGTCCGTGCGTTCGCATGCCCGCTGGGCGCGTCGCCGCGTGGAGTTCGACAAACGGGTCCCTGCGTCGCATGCCCGCCCGCCAGTGCGCCCGCGTTCGCGGCTGTTCACGCCGTGCGGCATGGTCTGGGCTCGCGTCGGTCGGTGTCCCGGGTGGCCGGTTCGGCAACCAGGGCAACAGCGGAGCCTCGGCTCCGCCCGGTGGCAACACCACGGTCACGTCGGTGGTGACCGTGCTCCCGCTCCTGCTCGACCTCTGTCACCCGAGGCCGCGATCGCGGGGAGCAACCAGCCAGGCATCGTCAGCCACGGGGATCTTGTCGAGCCGTGCGCCCAGCGACCGCCTCCAGGCCGTCTAATGGCCCAAGGCCACGGCCGGTGGGTTTGGGCGCGCGGATGACGGGCTGGACGCGGCCTGGGTGAAGCACGTGGCGGCCGGGCCGCAGCGGGGCTCGGCGGCGGCAAGGGATGCGCCGGTGGGGCGGTGGGCCGACCGGTGGCGGATGCCGGGAAGGTGTGCGGTGGCGCGGCGTCGCTGGAACGGCCCGGCCGTTGCGGCGGTGGTGACGCAGCGTCGCCACCGCAAGGGTCTGGCCGCTGTGGTGGTGGTGCCGCGACGGATCGACAGCGCGGCGGCTGGACAGGCCGGGAATGCGGTGAATGGACCGGTCGGGGGCGGGGTGACGTCGGTGCGGGCTGGGAACGCGGCGACGGCGAAGACCTTGCCGACCGTTCCGGCGAAGGCTCTGGCGATGGTGCGCGGGATGCCGGCGGCGACGGTGGCCTGGGCGGCTGCGTACGAGATGTCGGCGGCGCGGGCGGCGCCAGTGGGGTGGCAGGGTCGTGAGGGCGAGACGGTCCGGGCAGGGTGGGCACGGACGGATCGGAGCGCGGGTTGGGCTGGGCAGCCAGACGGCGGGGGTCGGACTGAGTCACCGGACCGCCGGATTTGGACTGGGCGGCCGGACGGCAGGATTCGGGCCGAACTGGCGGACAACCCGGATTGGACTGAGCCACCGGACCGCCGGATTCGGACCGAGCTGACGGACAACCCGGATTGGGCTGAGTCACCGGACCACGGGATTCGGACCGGGTTGGCGGACGGCGGGCGTTGGACTGACTCACCGGACCGCCGGAGTCGGACTGGGCTGGCGGTCGCTGGCCCGGGTTGGGCTGGGTCGGTGGACGGCCGGGGTTGGGCTGGGGCGATGGACGGCCGGGGTTGGGCTGGGCCGCCAAAGAACGGCGGCGGGCGGCTCGGGCGTCCTGTTCGGCCCAGTGCGCGGTGATCTCGGCGGTGCGGGCCTCCATGTCCAGACGGGCCAAGCGCTCCGCATGACGCGCCTCCAAACCACGACGGCGGGCCTCAGCGAACTCGGCACGAACCGCACGGCGGCGAGCCACACGACGGCGCTGCTCGGCCAGCATCGCATCGAAGCGGCTACGCCACTGCGAATCGGCGGCCCCGGGCAGCACCTCAGTCATAGGTAGAACCTAGAACCGGGTACGACAAAAACCGATGAGCAGGGTCGGCATCGCTGAGTCCGGACACAAGCACTGTGTCCGGACTCAGCGCCCTCGCGCTGGAAGGGGTGGTCAGGCGCGGTGGGACCAGCCGAACGGGTCTTCGGACAGGCCGCGTTGGATGCCAACGATCTGGGAGCGGATTGCCGAGGTCGTCGGGCCTTCCACGCCGTCGCCGATCGTGAACTCGCCGTCGCGCGTGCGGGCTCGGCCGATCGACGTGATCACCACGCCGGTGCCGCAGGCGAACGTCTCGCGCAGGGTGCCGGACTGGGCGTCCGCGCGCCACTCGTCCAGGGAGTATGGGCGCTCCTGCACCGCCCAGCCGTTGTGGCGGGCCAGCGTCAGCACCGAGTCGCGCGTGACGCCCGGCAGGATCGATCCGTTCAGCGGGGGCGTGACCAGCAGCGGGGCGCCGTCGCGGGAGTACACGAAGAAGACGTTCATGTTCCCGAACTCTTCGATCCAGCGGTGCTCGACCGCGTCCAGGAAGACCACCTGGTCGCAGCCGGCGTCCTGGGCCTGGGCCTGGGCGAGCAGGCCCACCGCGTAGTTGGCGGCGGCCTTCACCGCGCCCGTCCCGCCCGGTGCCGCCCGCGAGTAATCATGCGACACCCAGACCGTGACCGGCTTCGCGCCGCCGGCGAAGTAGGAGCCGGAGGGAGAGGCGATGACGGCGAAAAGGTACTCCAGGGACGGCCGCACGCCCAGGAACGGGTCCGTGGCGAACATGAACGGGCGGAGGTAGAGGCTCTGGCCCTCGCCGGTCGGCACCCAGTCCCGGTCGGCCTCGACCAGCGTCCGGATCGCGCGCAGGAACAGCTCCTCCGGCATCTGCGGCATCGCCAGGCGGTCGGCGGTCGCGTTCAGGCGGCGGGCGTTGGCCTCGGGGCGGAAGAGGCCGATCTGCCCGTCCGGCAGCGCATACGCCTTCATCCCCTCGAAGATCTCCTGGCTGTAGTGCAGCGCCGCGGTGGCCGGCGACAGCGACAGCGGGCCGAAGGGGATCAGGCGCGCGTCATACCACCCCTTGTTCGCGCCGTAGCGGATCGTGACCATGTGGTCGGTGAAGATGCGGCCGAACCCGGGATCGGCGAGCAGCGCCGCGCGCTCCTCGGCCGGGCGCCGCTCGGCGGGAACAATGTCGAACTCGAGCATTCCGGAACCCTAAGCGTTTCCTGAACGATCGCTAAGCTCAATCCCGGGGACTGGTCGGTAATAACCACTCAGAACAAATTGGCCGGCGGGGGCGGGGACGAGGTCGCCGTGACGTCGGTGACCACCCGGGCGCCGGCGACCAGGTCGGTCAGGTCGTCGCCGGCGACCAGGCGGGCCGGGAACGGGTCCCCGGCGGCAGCACGGGCCAGCGGGGCCTGCGGGATGCGGCCCGGCTCGGCGGCGGCCACCAGGATCACGTTGCCGAAGCGGCGGCCGCGCAGGACGGCGGGCTCGGCCAGGAGCACGACCTCGCCGTAGACCCGCCGCAGCGTCGCGACCTGGCCGCGCGCGAACGCCAGGCCCGAGCCGTCGGCCAGGTTGGCGACGTAGAGCCCGCCGGGGCGCAGCAGCCGGGCCGCCGCGGTCAGGAACTCCAGCGACGCGAGGTGGGCGGGGACGCGGGCGCCGCCGTAGACGTCGGCGACGATCAGGTCGAAGCGGCCCGGGGCCGAGGACTCGACGGCGGCGCGGGCGTCGGCGGCGCGCACGCGGATGTCGGCGCCGCGCGGGAGGGGAAGCTCACGGCGTACGAACGCGATGAGCGAAGCGTCGAGCTCGACGACCCGCTGTGCGGAGCCAGGGCGCGTGGCGGCGACGTAACGCGGCAGCGTGAGCGCGCCGCCGCCGAGGTGCAGCACCGACAGCGGCGCGCCGGCCGGGGCCATCTCGTCGACGACGGAGGCGATGCGGCGCATGTACTCGAAGTCCAGCCGCCGCGGATCGTCCAAGTCGAGCGCGGACTGTGGATAGCCGTCGAGCAGCAGCGTCCACCGCCCCGGGCGGCCGTCGTCCGGGCACAGCTCGGCGACGCCCCCGTCGACCTGTTCGACCTTCCCGGTCACCCGCTTGCGTCCGCCCACGCCCGCAATCTTGCAACTTCCAGCGCCCGGCACCCGCGCCCGGGCAACGAGAACCACGCTGCGTATACGAGGAAACTACACAGCCACGGGTTGTCCGAAATCAACCCAAGGACGACGATGCTGGTTGGCTGGAACCCGAACGCCTGAATCCCGAACGTCCGAATCTGGAAGACCGGAGGCGCGATGCAAGTACCCGCCGCATTCGAATACGCGAAGGCCGCGAGCGTCGATCAGACCCTGCAGCTGCTGGCGCAGTGGGGTGAGGATGCCCGCGTGATCGCCGGCGGCCACAGCCTCATCCCGATGATGAAGCTGCGCCTGGCCCGGCCGACCGCGCTGATCGACATCAACGACGTGACCGAGCTGTCCTACATCCGGGTCGAGGGCGGCGAGCTGCGCATCGGCGCGCTCACCCGCCATGCCGAGCTGCTCGCCTCGCCGCTGGTCGAGGAGCACTACCGGATCTTCGCCGACGCCGAGAAGGTGATCGCCGACCCGCTGGTGCGCAACCGCGGCACCGTCGGCGGGTCGCTGTGCCAGGCGGACCCGGCCGAGGACCTCTCCGCCGCGTTCGCCGCCGTCGACGCCTCGGTGGTGATCCAGGGTCCGCGGGGGTCGCGGACCGTGCCACTCACCGAGTTCCACGTCGGGCCCTACGAGACCGTCGTCGAGCCCGGCGAGCTGCTCACCGAGATCCGGGTGCCGATCCGGCCCGGCGGCGGCTCGGCGTATCTCAAGGTGGAGCGCCGGGTCGGCGACTGGGCGGTCGCCGCCGCGGGCGCCGCGGTCTGGCTCGACGGCGACACCGTCCGGCGGGCCGGCATCGGGCTGGCCGCGGTCGGCGCCGAGCACTTCCGGGCGGCCGAGGCGGAGGCGTACCTCACCGGCGAACCGGCCACCGAGGAGACGTTCGCCGAGGCGGGGCGGATCGCTGCCGAGCACACCAACCCGGTCGCGGACCAGCGCGGACCGGTCGACTACAAGCGGCACCTCGCCGGGGAGCTCACCGTGCGCGCGCTGCGCGCCGCGGCGGCCCGCGCGCGGGGGCGGGAGGCGTAGATCATGCAGATCACCGTGACGGTGAACGGCGAACACCACACCCGCGACGTGGAGCCCCGGCTGCTGCTGGTGCACTTCCTGCGCAACGAGCTCGGCCTCACCGGTACGCACTGGGGATGCGACACCTCCAACTGCGGCGTGTGCACCGTGACGCTGGACGACGTGCCGGTGAAGTCGTGCACCGTGCTGGCGGTCATGGCCGACGGCAAGCGGGTCGGCACCGTCGAGGGCCTGGAGCGCCCGGACGGGCTCGACCCGGTGCAGCAGGGCTTCGTGCAGTGCCACGGCCTGCAGTGCGGGTTCTGCACCCCGGGCATGCTGATCACCGCCCGCGCGCTGCTGGACAAGAACCCGGACCCGTCCGAGGGCGAGATCCGCGAGGCCATCTCCGGCCAGCTCTGCCGCTGCACCGGATACGAGAACATCGTCCGGTCGGTGCGCTGGGCGGCCGAGCACGAGAAGGAGGCGGCGCAGGCATGACCGTGACGGAGAACCCGACGCCGATGGGCTTCGGCCGCATGCACCGCAAGGAGGACGCGCGGTTCGTGCGGGGCAAGGGCAACTACGTCGACGACGTCCAGCTGCCCGGCATGCTGCACGGGGCGTTCCTGCGCAGCCCGTACGCCCACGCGAAGATCCTCTCGATCGACACCAGCGCCGCCGAGGCACTGCCCGGCGTCAAGGCGGTCATCACCGGCGCGACGCTGGAGGGGCTCAAGCTCGCCTGGATGCCGACCCTGTCGTACGACACCCAGGCGGTCCTCGCCACCGACAAGGTGCGCTTCCAGAACCAGGAGGTCGCGTTCGTGGTGGCCGAGAGCCACTACATCGCCCGCGACGCCCTGGAGCTCATCGAGGTCGACTACGAACCGCTGCCGGTCGTCGCCGACGCCAAGCAGGCCCTCGCCCCGGGCGCCCCGGTCATCCGGGACGACAAGGAGGGCAAGACCGACAACCACATCTTCGACTGGAGCGCCGGCGACAAGGAGCAGACCGACGCGGTCTTCGCCGACAGCGAGGTCGTGGTGGCCGAGGACGTGCTGTACCCGCGCGTGCACCCCTCCCCGCTGGAGACCTGCGGCGCCGTCGCGGACTTCGACAAGGTCAGCGGCAAGCTGACGATCTACTCGACCACGCAGGCCCCGCACGCCCACCGGACCGTCTACGCGCTCGTCGCCGGGCTGCCCGAGCACAAGATCCGAGTGATCTCGCCCGACATCGGCGGCGGCTTCGGCGGCAAGGTCGGCATCTACCCCGGCTACGTGCTGGCGATCGTCGGCTCGATCGTCACGGGCAAGCCGGTCAAGTGGATGGAGGACCGCAACGAGCACCTGACGTCCACCGCGTTCGCCCGTGACTACCACATGCACGGCGAGATCGCGGCGACCAGGGACGGCAAGATCCGCGCGCTGCGGGTCAAGGTGCTCGCCGACCACGGCGCCTTCAACGGCACCGCGCAGCCGACGAAGTTCCCGGCCGGCTTCTTCCACATCTTCACCGGGTCCTACGACCTGGAGGCGGCCTCCTGCGACGTCACGGGCGTCTACACCAACAAGGCGCCCGGCGGCGTGGCGTACGCCTGCTCCTTCCGCATCACCGAGGCCGTCTACCTCGTCGAGCGCATGATCGACGTGCTGGCGTACGAGCTGAAGATGGACCCGGCCGAGCTGCGGATGAAGAACCTGCTCAAGCCCGAGCAGTTCCCGTACACCACGCCCACCGGCTGGGAGTACGACTCGGGCGACTACCCCAAGGCGCTGCGGCTGGCCATGGACATGGTCGGGTACGAAAAGCTGCGCCAGGAGCAGGCGGAGAAGCGCGAGCGCGGCGAGTACATGGGCATCGGCATCAGCTTCTTCACCGAGGGTGTGGGCGCCGGCCCGCGCAAGCACATGGACATCCTCGGACTGGGCATGGCCGACGGCGCCGAGCTGCGGGTCCACCCGACCGGCAAGGCGGTGCTGCGGCTGTCGGTGCAGACCCAGGGCCAGGGCCACGAGACGACGTTCGCCCAGATCGTCGCCGAGGAGCTGGGCATCTCGCCCGACGACATCGAGGTGGTGCACGGCGACACCGACCAGACACCGTTCGGCCTCGGCACGTACGGCTCCCGCTCGACCCCGGTCTCCGGCGCGGCCACGGCGATCGTCGCCCGCAAGGTGCGCGACCGGGCCCGGATCGTCGCCTCGGCGATGCTGGAGGTGTCCCCGGACGACCTCGACTGGGAGAAGGGCCGCTTCTTCGTCAAGGGCGACCCGGACCAGGGCAGGACGATCCAGGAGATCGCCATGGCCGCCCACTCCAGCCTCGAGCTGCCCGAGGGCGTCGAGGGGCACCTGGACGCGACCACGGTCTACAACCCGCCGAACCTGACGTACCCGTTCGGCGCCTACATCTGCGTCGTCGACGTCGACGCGGCCACCGGCCAGGTCAAGGTGCGCCGGTTCATCGCCGTGGACGACTGCGGCGTGCGGATCAACCCGATGATCGTCGAGGGCCAGGTGCACGGCGGGCTCGCGGACGGTATCGGCATGGCACTCATGCAGCTCATGGCGTTCGACGAGGACGGCAACCACCTCGGCGCCTCGCTCATGGACTACCTGCTGCCCACGGCGCTGGAGTGCCCCTCGTGGGAGCTCGGCGAGACCGTCACCCCGTCGCCGCACCACCCGATCGGCGCCAAGGGCGTCGGCGAGTCCGCCACGGTCGGCTCCCCGGCCGCGGTGGTCAACGCCGTGCTCGACGCGATCAAGCCCTTCGGGGTCCGGCACGCGGACATGCCCCTGACCCCGTCGAACGTCTGGCGGGCCGTGCAGGGCAACCCCATCCGCACCGACCTCGCGATCAGCTGAGCTAAGGATTCCCACCATGAACCTCTCGGTTCGCGCCGACCAGCTGCGCGAAGGCCGCACCCCGTTCGTCCTGGCGACGGTCGTACGCGCCGAACGACCCACCAGCGCCAAGGCCGGGGACCGCGCCCTGGTGCTGCCGGACGGCACGATCGAGGGGTTCGTCGGCGGGACCTGCGCCGAGTCGACCGTCCGTCTCCAGGGGCTGCGGCTGCTGGAGACGGGCGAGTCGACGCTGCTGCGCATCACGCCCGACGACGAGGGGCCGGACCCGCGGCCGGGCGCGGAGGGGCTGCTGACGGTCGCGAATCCGTGCCTTTCCGGCGGTACCCTCGAAATCTTCCTGGAGGCGATGATCCCCGCGCCGCTGGTCTTCGTCTACGGCGAGGCGCCCGTCGCCCGCGCCCTGGCCGACGTGGCCCGGGCCGTGGGCTGGGAGGGGTTCCGCGCCCCGGACTCACAGACGCCGATCCCGCTGGACGCGAGCGCGGTCGTGGTCGCCTCGCACGGGCGCGACGAGGCCGAGATCCTCACCGCCGCCGTCAAGGCCCGCATTCCGTACGTCGCCCTCGTCGCCAGCCGCAGACGCGCCACGGCGGTGCTCGCCGAACTCGCGCTCACCGACGCCGAGCGGGGCACGATCCACGCCCCGGCCGGCCTGGACATCGGCGCGCGCACGGCGCCCGAGATCGCGCTGTCGGTGCTGGCCGAGATCGTCTCGAACCGGCCCCGCCAGACCGCCCCGCCGCCCGGGCGGATCATGCTGCCGCTGCTGGAGAAGAAGACCACCGTGCAGACGGCGAAGGATCCCGTCTGCAACATGGATGTGGCGATCGTGCCGGACGCGCTGCATTATCAGCACGAGGGCACCGTGTACTACTTCTGCGGCACCGGCTGCCGCCGCGCCTTCGCCGACGACCCGGCCCGATACCTGTGATCGACACCGTCGACACGCTGGTCGAGGGCCTCGAGCGGCAGGGGTACCTCACCGACGCCGCCCTGGGCACCGCGCTGTTCCTGGCCCTGCGGATGCACCAGCCGATCCTGCTGGAGGGCGAGCCCGGCGTCGGCAAGACCGCCGCGGCGGCCGCGCTCGCGGCGGCGCTGGACACGCCGCTGATCCGGCTGCAGTGCTACGAGGGGCTGTCGGCCGCCGAGGCGCTGTACGAGTGGAACTACCCGCGCCAGCTGCTCGGCATCCGCCTGGCCGAGGCGCGCGGCGAGACCCCGCGCGAGGCCGACCTCTTCGCGCCCGAGTACCTCCTGCGCCGGCCGCTGCTGGCCGCGATCGAGCACCCGGGTCCGCGCCCGGCGGTCCTGCTCATCGACGAGGTCGACCGCGCCGACGACGAGTTCGAGGCGTTCCTGTTCGAGCTGCTCGCCGAGGGCTCGGTCACCATCCCGGAGCTCGGCACCCGCACCGCGCTCGTGCCACCGATCGTGGTGCTCACCTCGAACCGCACCCGCGACCTGCACGACGCCCTGCTGCGCCGCTGCCTGTACCACTGGATCGGCTACCCGGACCCGGCGCGCGTGGCCGCCATCATCCGCCGCCGCGTCCCCGAGGCCGGCGAGCCGCTGGCCGACCGGGTCGCCGGCGCGGTGTCCCGCCTGCGCTCGCTCGACCTGGTCAAGCCGCCGGGCGTGGCCGAGGCGATCTCGTGGGCCAATGCCCTGCAGCTGCTCGGCCTGCGGCTGGACTCGGCGGCGGCGGGCGCCACCCTCGGCGCGGTGCTGAAGTATCGCGAGGACGAGGAGGCGGCCCGTGCCGCTCTCGCCGACGTCCTTAGCTGACCTCGTCGCGGCGTTCGGGGCGGCGCTGCACCGCGCGGGCCTGCCCATCGGCCCGGACCGTGCCGAGCGCTTCGCCCGGGCGATCACCGTCCTCGACCCGCGGACCGTCGAGGAGCTGCACCGCTGCGCCCGCACCACGCTGGTGTCCGATCCGGCGCACTTCGAGATCCTGGACGCCGTCTTCGACGCGATCTTCCGGGGCTACAGCGACGTGGCCGAGTTCCGCGGTGACCTCAACGCGCAGGGCGCCGTCTCCACCACACGGTCGACGCCGTCGATCGCCGCGAGCGGCGGGGAGAAGCCCGACAAATCGGACAAGGTCCACGATATCCCGGTCGGGACGCCCGGCAGCGCGGCCGAGCGGCTCGCCGCGCGCGACTTCGCCACGCTGACCGAGGACGAGCTGGCCCGGCTGGCCGAGCTCATGCGCGGGCTGCGGTTCGCCACGCCGCCCCGCCGCAGCCGCCGGTTCCGCCCGGCCGCCGACGGCCGCCTCGTCGACCTGCGGGCCGCACTGCGCCGGGCCAGGCGCACAGGGGGCGAGCCGCTGCGCCTGCCCCGCCGGACCCGGCGGGAGAAGCCGCGGCGCCTCGTCGTGCTCTGCGACATCTCGGGCTCGATGGAGCCCTACGCAAGAGCGATGATCCAGCTGCTGTACTGCGCGGCCGGTGCCTCCCGCGCCGAGGTGTTCACGTTCGCGACGCGCCTGACCCGCCTCACCCGCGCGCTGGCCCGCCGCACCCGCCCGGCGGTGGCCCTGCGGCGGGCCGGGCAGGCGGCCCCGGACTGGGCGAGCGGGACGCGCATCGGCGCCGCGCTCAAGCGCTTCAACGACGACCACGGCCGCCGCGGCCTGGCCCGGGGCGCGGTCGTGCTCATCGTCTCCGACGGCTGGGAGACCGGCGACCCCGCCCAGGTCGGCGCCGAGATGGCCCGCCTGCGCCGCCTCGCCCACCGCATCGTCTGGGTCAACCCCCGGACCCAGAGCCCGCGCTACCAGCCGCTGGTCGGCGGCATGGCGGCGGCCTGGCCCCACTGCGACGCCGTGGTCAGCGGGCACTCGCTGACCGCCGTCGCCCCGCTCCTCGACGCCCTCACCGGAGGTACCCCCACCCATGCTGCTCACCAACGAGTTCGTCGTCGCCCGCCCGGTCGATGAGACCTGGGCCGTCCTGACCGACATCGAGCGGATCGCGCCCTGCATGCCGGGCGCGCAGCTCACCGGCGTCACCGGCGACGAGTACCAGGGCAAGGTCAAGGTCAAGGTCGGCCCGATGACCGCCCAGTTCTCCGGCACCGCCGTGTTCAAGGAGCGCGACGAGGCCGCGCACCGCGCCGTCATCGAGGCGAAGGGGCGCGACGCGAGCGGCAAGGGCCGCGCGTCCGCGCTGGTGACGGCGGTGCTCGCGCCCGAGGGCGCCAGCACCAGGGTTCGGGTCGAGACCGACCTGAACATCGCCGGGCCGCTGGCGCAGATGGGGCGCAGCACGATCGCCGACATCAGCACCCGCCTGCTGACCCAATTCGTGGAGAACCTCGAGCAGCAGCTCGCCGCCGAGGAGTCCACGGCACCGGCCGCGGCCGAGCCCCCGGCGGAGGTTGAAGCGTCCGCTGCGGACGTCGCGGTGCCGGCGCAGGCACCGGCGGTACCGCTGAAGACCGCCCCTGAGGTGGAGGCCGTCGACCTCACGAAGGTGGCGGGGACCGCGACGCTCGTGAAGCTGGCGATCCCCGTCGTGCTCGTGGTCGCGGCCGTCGTCGCGCTGGTCGTCTGGCTGGTCTGAGCGCTCGTCCCGCAAGGGAAGAGGGGCGGGCCCTGACCCGGCCCGCCCCTCGATGCTCCTAATCTAACCGCACTGGAAGGTGGCCGGCGCGGCATTGGGGCCCCAGGGCACGGTCCCGACGAGCACGACCGTGGTCTGCTCCCCCGGCCGCAGGCGCGAGTCCCGCGGCGTGACCTGCACGTTCGCCGCCGTCTGCACCGCCGTGCCGTTCACCGCCAGCTCGATTCTCTGCGTACCGGTGTAGGCGAAGCGCAGCTTCCAGTTGTCCACGGTCTGCCGGCCGGTGTTCTTCACCGTCGCCGTCGCGATGAACACGCCGCCGAGGTTCAGCACGGTGTCGTACCGCACCGAGCACGCCGACGCCTTCGGCGCGCCGCCCTCGCCCTGGTCGGCCACGAACGAGGCCACCCAGGACAGCGCCGAGTTCCAGTTGATGGCGATCTCGTTGGTGGAGTACGAGTTGATGTCGTCCACGTAGCAGAACTGCGGGGCGCAGCCCGGCAGGAGCTTCTGCGCGAGCGGGTCCTGCAGGTAGGAGTTCGGCCCACCGGCGAGCGATCCCTTGGGCGGGTTCGGCAGCGCCGCGTTGAGCTGGTGCGCGAAAATGCGCGTGTGCTGGTTGCGCGACGAGCGCTCGCCGTAGCCGGTGACGTAGGACTGGTTCAGCGCGTTGCGGCCGAGCAGGTAGTCCATGCCGGTGGCGACGCCGTTGCGCAAGTCCGCGGATCCGGTGAGGTCGTAGGCGGTCGCGATGACCACGAGGTTGTTCAGCACCGCGCTGTTCGAGCCCCACTCGTACTTGCCGGTGCCCGGCGCGTACGAGATGCCATACGGGTTGGCGTTGATCGTGGCGAGGTACGCCTTCGCGCCGTCGACGACGGACTGGCGCACCCGGTCGCGGTCCGGCAGTCCGTTGGGGACGCTCGCCAGGTCCAGCCGGCCCAGAGCGGCGGTGAAGCCCCAGCTGAAGCCCTCCGGCTTGAAGATGTCCGCAGTGTGCCACTTCGAGGTGGTGACCGCGTCCCGGTATGCCTTCTCGCCGGTACTGATGTACAGCTCCGCGGCCGCCCAGTAGAACTCGTCGCTCACGTCGGCGTCGTCGTACGCGCCGCCGCCGTTGCTGTCGCTGCCCGGGGCGTACACCGCCGGGTGGGCCAGCGCCGCGGCGTACGCGGTCTTCGCCGCTGCGAGCAGCTTCGCCGCGAACGCCTTGTCGTACGGGGCGAACAGCCGCGCACCCTGGGCCGCGGTGGCCGCGAGGTTGAGCGTCGCCGCCGTCGACGGCGGGTGCAGCTCGCGCGGCTGCGGGTCGGCCGCCGGGTCGAGCGGCAGGCCGGTCCAGTTCTGGTCGTGGACCTTGTGGTGCACCAGGCCGGCCAGCGGCTGCCCCGCCGGGACCTGCATGCGCAGCATGAACTCGAGCTCCCAGCGGGCCTCGTCGAGCACGTCGGGCGTGGCGTTGCCGTGCTCGGGCAGGCGCAGGGTGCCGTCGGCGATCGACTGCGGGCGGGCGTTCGCGGCGACCTTGGTGCGCTCGAAGGTGCTCATGAGCTGATACGCGGCGATGCCACCGTTGACGACGTACTTGCCGTGGTCGCCGGCGTCGTACCAGCCGCCGCGCACGTCGAGCCGGTAGTCGCACCCGCCGGCCTGGCACGGCACGCTGGTGTCGCCCTGGTTCGGCGCGACGCCGAGGTGCCCGGCCTTGCGGCCGTATCCGGGCGCGATCGCGTCGGAGATCTCGATGCCGCTGCGCTGGACGTAGAACCACGACAGCGCGTCGGCGCGCAGCTGCTCGTAGGCGGTGCTCGCCCCGATGTCGAACGGCACGCTGGTCTCGCCGTCGGCGGTCAGCGTGAAGCCCTTGCCCTGGGTCCGGTACCCCGAGAAGTCCACCGCCTGCACGTTCTGCCCGCTCGTGGCGTCGACCCCGCGCGGGGTGGTGCTTCCGCCGGCCACGACCGTGCCGGCGGCGTTGCGCAGCTGCCACGGCAGCGCGGTGGTGGCCTCGGTGACCACGGTTGCCCGCTTCGGGCCGTCGGCGAGGTATCCGACCTGGTTGACCCGCACCCGCGGGCCGGTGTCCGGCACGTACACGGGTGGCGGCGCCCCTCCTTGCAGCGAGACGTTGTCGACGCAGAACGTGTAGGCCGACGCGCTGCCACCGACCTGGAAGGCGACCTGTCCGCCGGTGGTGTCGGCGGCCGCGGTGAAGGTGTAGCCGAAGTCCTTGGCCGCGGGCGTGAGCTGCGGGGTCTCGGAGATCTCCTGGGTGTACGGCGGGTCGGCGAGCTGCACGTTGGCGCGTACCGTCACCGGCACGGAGGCGCTGGCCGAGAACGCGAGCCGGTACGACTCGCCGGCCTGCAGCGTGATCTGGTTCTGCCCGATGATGGCGTCCCACGGATTGGCGGTGCCCGCGGGAATGTTCGCGCATAGGCGGCCGTCGACGACGGAGGCCGGCGAGTTGCCGGTCCACCACCACGGATCCGTGCCGCTGTCGAAGGTACCGTTGATGATCTGTTCCGCGGGGTCGGCGTAGGCCACGGACGCACCCAGCGGAACGATCAGCAACGCCGCCGCAATGGCGATGGGTAATTTGCGCTGCACAGACACCCCTTTTGGCGGAAGGTGATTGGGAGCGCTCCCACTGTGGCGTAGAGCACAGTGGCTGTCAAGACCGGAAGCGCTTCAGCGCCTCACGGTGGGCAGGATGTACCAGATCCCGATGAAAGCTGCAGCGAGCGCGATCCCGACCGCGAGGGCCCAGGACATCCCTACGACCACCTGAAAGATGAGGAATACCGCGCCGACGATCGACAGCCACAGAAACCATAATCCGACGCCCGCCAGATTGCTGCTGATCGCTACCAGTTCCCGTTTGCGACCGCGCCGGAAGAGAATGCGATGGTGGCTCACCGGCGCGATCAGACACAGGGCCGACAGCGCGGTGCACACGATCGTGACGATATAGGTGGCCTTCTGTGCCGGGGTCACCGTGGCGAATCGTTGGTTGAACGGCAGCGTCAGCAGGAACGCGAACAGGATCTGCACGCCGGTCTGGGCGACGCGCAGTTCCTGCAGCAGTTCGGTCCAATTTCGGTCGAACCGCTCGTCGGGCGTCTCCCCACGCCTATCCCGGGGACTCTCGCGATCGGCCATGCGGTTCTAAATACCCACCGGACGAACCGGGGGAACCTGACGGTTCGGCTCGTCCTGCGCCGTTGCCCGGCGCCGAGGCGCATGTCGGGGGTGTGCAAGCCAGCACGCTGGGCTTATGGTCGCGACGTGAGTGCGCCCTTCGATGAGCTGACCGCCGGACGCCGGGCCTGGATCGCCCGCACCGGCCTCGCCGAGCTCGCCGCCACCATCGGCCGCCCCGGCCGGGCCGCGGTCGCCACGCGCCCCGACCTGCTCGCACGGGTCGACCAGCACGCCGCCGCGATCCGCGACTCGCTCGGCGGGGCGCTGCTGGACCCGGTCGCGCTGGCCGGCTACTCCGCGGCGATCCGGGACGCGGCCCGCGACGCCGGCGACCCGCTCGAGGACTGGTCGCGCCCGTCGTGGGCGATGCTGCGCCTGCTCGCGGTGTGCAGCCTCGTTCCGTAAGTTTCATCTTCGAAGAGGCTGCACACCGCGGCCGGGCTTACTTCAGGAAGCGCTTGTCCGCGTGCAGGTTGTCGGTCAGGCGGATGGTGATGAACTCGTCGTTGTCCGGCTGGCCCGGGGTGCGGCCGCTGGAGAACGGGAAGTTGTTGTCGTTCACCACGCCCAGGGTCCGGTCGTCGAGGATCACGACGTCCTCGATGGTCTGGAACGGGAAGGTGAAGACGTTCGACGGGCCGCCCAGGTGGCGCGGGTCGGCGATGTTCATCAGGTCCGCGACCAGCGTCTTGTCCATCTTGCCGTCGTGGTTGCGGTCGCGCTTGTCGGCCAGGTAGATCCGCTTGAACTTGGCCGTGGCACCCTGGCCGTTGTCGCGCTCGATGACCAGGAACCGATTGTCGTCGACGGCGATGGCGTCACCGATCGCGTAGGCCGGGTCCTCGAGCTGGTAGGTGAAGATCTTCCCGGTGTACTTCTGCTTCACCAGGTCGAACTCGTTGAGCCGCAGGGCGCCGGCCGGGTCGCCGGCCACGGTGCCTTCCAGCAGCGGGTAGAGCGTGCGGCCGTCGGGCGACTGCGCCATGCCCTCGAAGCCCTTGCTGCTGTTCAGGTTCGGGTTACCCTCGGGGTTCTCCGGCGCGCGCACACCGGGCAGCGGGATCGGCGCCTGCAGCAGGCGGCCGGCCCGGTCGAAGTGCAGCAGGTAGGGTCCGAACTCGTCGCCGATCCAGTACGAGCCGTCCTTGACCCGCTGGATCGACTCGATGTCGAAGTCGGCGCCGGTGAGCACCCGGTCCTTGCGGGTGAGCGGGAAGGGCACGAAGTTGTTCGGGTCGGTCAGGTTGATGCCGCCGAGCACGTCGACGGTCTTCTTGCCGTAGTCCGGGGCCACGTGGTGGATGCGCAGCACGAAGTCGCCGCTGTTGGCCTTGTTGCCGTAGCCGTTGTCGGAGATGACGTCGAACGTGCCGTCGCCGTTCTTCACGATGCCGCTGAAGCCCTGGACGGGCTGGTCGTCGAAGGGCGGGGTGATGCCGTTGGACGGGGTGCCGCCGAGCAGTGCGCCCGACGGGTCGCTCGCCGAGACGAAGGTCGCCGCCGGCAGCGACGCCCAGCCGGTGAGCGTGGCCTGGCCGAAGCCGCGGCCGCCGTCGTTGTGGGCGCTGGCGCTCGGCGCCGCGAGCGTGAGCGCCAGCGCGCCGACACCCACACCCAGACCAACACGTCGAAGATTCCTCATGCGCCCGCACGCTAAGCAGGCGCAGGAACCGGTACTACGCCTACGGTAGAAATGTAATTAAACCGCTCCTAGACTTTCTGTGTCATCTGCCCGAGCAGCGTGTGTAGGCGCCCGACGACGCCCTGGCCATCGGTGATCTTGCCGCTGTCGACGTAGTACACGAACGACGCCCGCAGCACGAGGTCGCCGTCGGACGTCTCGACGTACGCCTGCCCCTCATCGAAGAACGAGAACGTCTTCGCATCCACGCCCTTGGCGCCCTGCACCGCGGCCTTGTCGAAGTTGACCTGGTCCGCGGCGGCCATCGACGGCCGCATCACGCTGAGGAAGATGTAGAAGTCCCCGGCGGCTCCGTCCACCGCGCACGCCTTGAGGCTGTCGGTGTCCCGGCGCTCCTTGGCGCCGGCATCCTGGCCGAGGGCGGCCTTGTACTGCTCGTCGGTGGCGAGCGCACACACGTCGACGCTGTCGTAGGCGGACGCGTTGGACTTCGTCTCGGGGGCGGCCGCCGTGCCGTCGCCGCAGCCGGCGAGCGCCAGGGCAGCACCCGCCAGCAGCAACACTCTACGAAGGGTGAGGATCACTCGTGCTTTCTACACGGTGGGTGACCCCCGTTTCCATGCCGTATGTCACTGCCCCCGGTCAGACCCGGCCGAAGTCCTGCGTCCAGTACGGGGTGCCGTCCGTCTTGTACGCCAGGCCCACGCCCACGGCGACGCTTGTGCAGTTGAGGATGTTGGCACGGTGGCCCGGGCTGTTGATCCAGCCGTTGACGACGTCCTGCGCGGCACGGTAACCCCACGCGATATTCTCGGCTGAGGCGCCGGTGGTGTAGCCGGCGGCGGCCTCGCGCTGCACGAAGCTGCTGCCGTCCGAGCCGGTATGGTCGAAGTAGTTCCTGGTGACCATGTCGGTGCTGTGCGCGCGGGCCGCGGCGACGAGCCGGCTGTCGACACGCAGCGCGCCGCAGCCGTTGGCCAGCCGGTAGTTGTTCGTCAGCGTGACGACCTCGTTCTCGATCGCCGCGTACTTGCTCGTGTCCACCGGCGTGGTGGCCGGGGTCGTCGGGGGCTTCGTCGGCGTCTTCTTGGCGGCCGGCTTTTTCTTCTTTTTCTTCTTCGCGTTGTACGACGACTTCGCGGCCACGTCGTCCGCGGCGTTCGCGCCAACCGCCTCGGCCACGTGCGCGACACTGGCCGTGACGGGCGCCGCGGCCGCGAGGGCCTGTGGTCCGGTGGTCGTGACGAGCGCGAAGCCCAGGGGCGCCGCGACGATGGCGGCGGCGATAATGGTGGCGCGGCGGGCGAACCGGGTCACGGTGGCGAGGCCTTCCGTTCGGGGACACGTGAGGTCGGACGCCCTTGGTATCGGGCCCGTCACACCGACACTGAGCAGGTCAACCGACCCGCAACGGTCGGCAACCGGCCGGCTACCCGTGCGGAGAGTTCCCTAGTGGTCGCTGCCCCCGATTTCCGTCAAAGGTTGGAGGGCAGGCCCGCCGGGCATTTCTACCGTTGAGGTACACCTCGACGAAGGAGCTCACGGAAATGTCCAGTCTGGTCAGACCCCGCGACAACCGCTGGATCGCCGGCGTCTGCGCGGGCCTCGCGCGCCGCTTCGGCATCTCCCCCAACGTGATGCGCCTGATCTTCGTCCTCTCATGCCTGCTCCCAGGCCCGCAGTTCGTGGTCTACCTGGTCCTGTGGGTCCTGGTGCCCGACGAGCACAAGGCCCGCAGCTACGGCTGAGCACCATCCCCGAACTCGCCCGCCGGAACGGAGTGGCCCGGGGTGCGGCCCGGGCCACTCGCACCGCCTTTTCGAGACCCGGCGACGGCTTCATACACCGTGACTTACCGGCGGCGGATCGTCGCGTCCAAGCACCCGCTGGCCACCCGCCCGTAACCGACGCCTTAACCAGGTGCTCGAACCCGACCCAGCCCTGTGACACGACGGCGGCGACAACCAAGGGGACGGGCCGGGTGAACACGCGACAACTGGTCCTCAGCGCGGCGAACCCCAGCCAGATCAGTTCCAGCAGCGATGCTGGAAGCGCGAGCACGGAACACCCAAGCTCGACGACCAGGCCCCACAAACGCCTGCCCGCGCGCATGCGCTTGCCCACGCGCCCGCGTGGCGCCAGTTCACGCCGCGCAGCATGGTCTGGACTCACATCGGCCGGTGACGCCCGGCGACCGGCTCGACAACCAGGGCAACAGCAGAGCCTCGACCCCGCCCAGTAACGACACCACGGTCACGCCGGCGGCGACCGCGCTCCCACCCGACCCCTACCGCCCAAGGCGCCAAACACGGGGAACGACAAACCCAGCGTCGTCGGCCCTGGTGATGTCGTGCCACACGTCCAACTGCTTTCAGGCCGTCCGGTGATCCAAGGCCACGGCCGGCGAGACTCAGGACGCGGATGACGAGGTCGACGCGGCCCAGGAGAAGCACATGACGGCTGCCGCCTGGCCGGAGGGGGACTCAGCGGTAGCGAGGAATGCGCCGGTGCGGCGGCGGCCCGACGGGTGGCGGGGGCAGAGGCGGCGGGCGGAGGCGTGGCATCGCTGGAACCGCTCGGCCGTTGTTCCGGCGGTGACGCAGCGTCTCCGCCACAACGGCTACGCCGGTGCGGCGGTGGCGACGCTACGGATCGACAGCACGACGACCGGACAGGCCGGGAACGCAGCAACCCAACCGGCCGCAGGCGCGGCAACTCGACCAACTGAGAGCACAACAACCCAACCAGCCGCAGGCGCGGCAACTCGAGCGGCTGGGAGCGCGGTGACGGCGAAGGCCTTGGCGAACGCTCGGGCGAAGGCTCTGGTGATGGCGGACGAGACGTCGGCGGCGACGGTGGCCTCAATGACTGCGCACGAGATGTCGGCGGCGGCGACGGCTGCGACGGTGGGGGAGCAAGGTCGTGCGGGCGAGATGGCCCGGGCAGGGCGGCCGCGGACGGATCGAAGCGGGGGTTGGGCTGGGTGGCCGGTCGGCGGGAATAGGGCTGAGTCACCGGACGGCGGGGACTGGGCTGGGCGGCCGGATCGCGGGAGTCGGGCTGAGCCGCCGAACCGCCAGAGTCGGACTGGGTCGCCGGACCGCCGGAGTCGAACTGAGCCCGCAGCCCGCCGGAGTCGAACTGAGCTGGCGGACCGCCGGAGTCGAACTGAGCTGGCGGACAGTCCGGGCTGGGCTGAGGCGACGGATGGCCCGGGCTGAGCTGGGCCGCCAAAGAACGGCGGCGGGCCGCTCGGGCGTCCTGTTCGGCCCAATGAGCGCTGATCTCGGCGGTCCGGGCCTCGGCGTCCAGACGGGCCAGCCGCTCGGCATGACGCGCCTCCAAACCACGACGGCGAGCCTCAGCGAACTCGGCACGCACCGCACGACGACGAGCCACACGACGACGCTGCTCAGCCAACATCGCATCCAACCGACAACGCCACTCCGAATCGGCGGCTATCCCGGTCAACACCTCAGCCATGACAAGAACCTAGAACAGGGGTACGACAAAAACCGCTGACCAGGGAAAACAGGCGGCCCAGCCGGCACCACGGGGCCGACAACTCGATCTTGGAGACAACGGTGGCGACAGGCTCCCGTGGGGCGCTCCTGCGCGGAGGGGCGCCGCTGGATGCAGTGCCCGTCGGACTCGGCGACAGCGACCGCGGGCGGCTTGGGGAGCGGGGTGGGTCGTGGCGGGTGCGGGGTGGGTTCACGGGTCATGCCGGGCCTGGGGGCGGCCGAAGTCGGTGGCATGTCCAACGACACGAGCTACAGCGCAGCCGGTACTGGCGCCTTCGGTGACTTTTCGGAAGCCACTCGCCGCAGCGTCGCGCGATCGACGCTCAACGGCCTGATGACCTGGCTCGGCGAGCCCGGCCTCGCGGCGGCTCGTGAGGCCGCGGGCCTGCAGGCGGTCATCGACCAGCACGCCGCCGCCATTCGCGACGCCCTGGGCGACCCGCAGCACGGCCCGGGCGCGGTCCCGCTGGCCGGCTACGCGACCGGGGTTCGCGATGCCCTGATCGAGGCCCAGTGGCAGCTCCCGCCGACCACCGAGATCGACTGGTCGAACCTGGAGTGGCCGGCTCTGCGCCTGATCGCCATCTGTGCCCTCGCCCGCGCCGGCGGCTTCGTTTAGGCCCGTTTAGGCCTATTTCATGAGTCGGTGCACCGCACCCCCCCAATGGCGGCCGTGACCGCGCCGACACCCATCAACACGCCGCACCACCGACCGCGGCCGTGACCACGCCGACACCCATCAGCACGGCAACCACCGACGGCGGCCGTGACCGCACAGCGGCCGTGACCCGCGCCGACACCCACCAACATGCCGCACCACCGACGGCGGCCGTGACCCGCGCCGACGTCCATCAGCGCGGTGCGCTCCGCGGCGGGGTGAGGTCGCGGGCGGTCAGGGCCTTGGACGGGTCGCGCGGCCCTGTAGCAGGAGCGCGCACGCGGCGCCCAGCACGCAGATGGCGGCCGTGGCGAGGAAGATCTCGCGGTATTCGGTGCGTAGCGCCTCCTGCAACGCCGCCTTGTAGGCGTCCATCAGGCGGCGTTGCTCGTCGGCCGGCTTGCCGAACACCAGTGGGAAATTCAGGTGCGCCGTCAGCTCGTGGAAGCGGTGCAGGCCCCAGGCCGTCAACGCCGCCACGCCGATCAGCATGCCCATCATCCGCGCCACGACCACCGCCGACGACGCGACGCCGTGCTGGGCCGCCGGTGTCGCGCGCAGGACCGCGGCCGACAGCGGCCCGATCACGAGGCCCAGCCCGAACCCGGCGACGACCAGGTCGGTGTCGAGCCTGGGCAGAAAACCGAGGTAGTGGCGCGACAGGACGTCGGCCGGCCATCCGGCGACGAGCACATACCCGCCGGCCGCGACCACCAGCCCCGCCACCGCGACGAGGCGCTCCCCCAGTCGCCCGACCAGCCACCCGCCCAGGACGGCACCGACCGGCAGCGCGACGAGGAACCGGGTCAGCACCAGCGTCCCCTGCACCCCGGACCGCCCGAGCAGCGTCTGCGCCACCAGCTCCACGTCGACGAGCGTCACCATGAGCGCCGCCCCGGCGCAGAAGCTGGCCCCGAGCGCGGCGAAGAACGGCCCCCGGGCCGCCCCCCGCAGATCGACGAGCCGCGTCCGCGCCCGCAGCTCCCACAGCACGAACAACACGGCCCCGACGGCGGCCCCGCCCAGCCCCCACCCGCCCCAGGGCGGCAGCACACCGCGCTCGGGGTCCGGGTTGTAAAGAGCGACAACGGCCGCCCCGAGCGTCACGGCCAGCAGCAGTCCCCCGACGACATCAACCTTCGCTCGTACGCCCTGTGCCTGCCCCGGCAACGCCACCCAGACCAGGACGATGGCGACGGCGGCGAGCGGAAGGTTGAGCCAGAAGATCCCCCGCCACGACCCGAGCAGCGCGGCCACCCCGACCCCGTAAAGCGGCCCGAGCACACTGCCCAGCTCCTGCGCCGCCCCGACGGCCCCGAGCACCCCGGCCCGGCGCCGCTGCGCCCACAGGTCCCCCGCCAGCGCCAGCGTCACCGGCAGCAGCGCCCCACCGGCGAGCCCCTGCAGGGTCCGCCCGCCGGTGAGCAACCAGATGGAGTCCCCCGAGGCCGCGGTGAGCACCGACCCGCCCGCGAACCCGACCAGACACCCGATGATCACGGCCCGCCGCCCGAGCCGGTCCGACAGCGACCCGAGCAGCGGCATCCCGGCGATGTATCCGAGCAGGAACCCGGTCACGACGGGCGTCACGCGCTCGAGCCGGTTGGCGGCGATGTGCAGCGCATCGAGGATGTCGGTCAGCACCCCGACGACGACATACGCGTCGAGCGCCGCGAGGAGCACGGTCGCCCCGCCGACCCCGATGGCCAGCCGCCGCCGGACGCCGGACGCGCGATCCGGAGATTCACAGATGTCGGACGTGTCCGGATGAGCGGGGCCGGGCACGACGGCGAGGTGCGGGTCGCTGTGCGGCATCGGGCCGGCTCTACTTCGGCGGGTTGATCGTGACGGCGGCGTCGAACTCGGTGAAGGTGACGGTCACGGTCCCGCCCTTGGCCTCGCCCGAGGCCGGAAGGTCGAACGTCGCCTTCAGCAGGCGCTTGCTGTCCTTGGCGATCCACAGCCGGCCCGGGATCGTTCCGGTCACGCCCGGCACGATCTTCGACAGGTTCTCCCCCGGGAACTTGGCCGATGCCCGATACGTGTCCTTCCCGCCCACCGACTCCGACGCCTCCGTCTTGCCCTCCGTCGCCGTGGACAGGACCTTGGCGATGCCCCGCTCCGGATCGAGGATGGCCGACGGGTCGTAGACCGTGGCCGCCAGCGAGAGCGGGAGTTGCTGGTAGTCGCCGGTCGGGCCCTTGAGCCACATGGTCTGGCCGACGATCGTGAAGGCCAGGTCGACCGTCGTGCCCTGCTCGACCTGGGCCGTGCCCTGGGCGTTGCCCTCCTTGGTGAGCACGCCTTCGGCGCGCTTGAGGGCCAGGCCGGCGATCGTGCCGTCGGCGGTGATGAGGAACTTGGCGGTCTTGATGCCGCTCATCGCCGTCGAGGAGTCCTTCAGCAGCCCGTCGGCGGCCGGGAGGTTGGCCTCGGCCGTCGGCGCCGAGCTCTTCTGGTCGTCGGACTTGCCGGAGCAGCCAACAAGAGCGACGAGCGCCGCTGTGAGGGCGGCGACGAGGAGAACGGAACGGGACTGGGTGCGGGACATACCGGCATGCTAGACCGACCGGGGAAACGCCATGGGCTCCGACGCTGAGCGCGGTCTCAGGGTAGCGGCGCGCTCACCCGCTGCAGCATCAGCGCCCGGCGAGCAGTTCGGCCACCGCACGGCCGGCCGCGGCCGTGGCACCGAAGGTCGCGATGTGCACGTCGCCCCGCGGCGCGGCCGGGACGCCCATCTCGACGACGACGGCATCGGGACGTACTGATAAAACGGCACCCAAGGCGTTCGCCATCCACGCGTAACGGTGCGGGTCCCGCACGACCAGCACCAGCGGCCGCCCGAGCGACGCCCGCAGCGCGTCCGGCAGCCCCTCCGCCGACGAGAGCCGCACCCCCGTGGTCGCGGGGATGAGCTCCGCGAGCGGCGCCAGGAGCCCCCACGGCGTCTCAGGCGCGATCGCGAAGTTCAGCTCGGGCTGCAGCTCGATGACGTACGCGGGCCCGGAGATCGGGAAGGTCGCGTCCGGCGCGCTGATGCGCAGCGCGCGGCGGGCCGCCGAGAGGCCGATCTCGGCCGCGCGCGGGTCGGGGGCGGACTTCGGGGCGGCGACGGACCAGGCGGCCAGGCGGGCGACGCGCGCGGCGGCGTCGGCGAGGCGCTCCTCGGGCAGCTCGCCGGAGCGGACCGCGGCGACGATCGCGTCGCGGAGCATGACCGCGGTCGCCTCGTCCGCGTGGTCGCCGCCGACGCAGATGGCGTCCGCGCCGGCCGCGAGGGCCAGGACGGTGGCATGGGCCAGGCCGTAGCGGCCGGAGATGGCGCGCATCTCGATGCCGTCGGTGACGATAAGGCCCTCGAAGCCGAGGTCGCCGCGGAGCAGGTCGGTCATGATCTTCCGGCTGAGGGTGGCCGGCATCTCCGGGTCGAGGGCCGGCACGCGCAGGTGCGCGCTCATGACCGCCTGGACGCCGGCGGCGATCGCGGCGCGGAACGGCAGGAGCTCGACGGCGTCCAGCTCGGCGCGGCCGGCCTTGATCACTGGTACGTCCAGATGCGAGTCGACGCTGGTGTTCCCGTGCCCCGGGAAGTGCTTGGCGCACGCCGCGACGCCGGCCTCCTGCAGCCCCGCGATCCAGGCCGCCGTGTGCCGGGCGACCCGCTCCGGCTCCGCGCCGAACGCGCGCGAACCGATGACCGGGTTGTTCGGGTCGTTGTTGACGTCGGCGTCGGGCGCGTAGTCGAACGTGATGCCGGACGCGGCGAGATCTCGGCCGATGTGCCCGGCGACCTCGCGGGTCAGGGCCGGGTCGTCGATCGCGCCGAGGGCCAGGTTGCCCGGCCAGGGGCTGCCGGTGTGCGCGTCGATGCGGGTGACGTCCCCGGCCTCCTCGTCGATGGCGACGATGACGTCGGGCTTCTCCGCGCGCAGGGCCGCGGTCAGCTCGGCGACCTGGTCCCGGTCGACGACGTTGCGGGCGAAGAGCGCGACGCCGCCCAGCCCCTCGGCGAGGCGGCGGCGAAGCCACGGCGGGGGCTCCTTGCCGATGAACCCGGGCTGCAGCACGGCATCCGCCATGCCGCCCAGTTCGACCCCCGTGCCTGCATCCATGCGTGAACCACCCTTCGCGCCTGGCGATGATGGTCACATCACATCTCAGTAATAGTCAAGAAACCTTCCAGTAGTTAACAGGCTCTTACCACCGGCAGGGGTTCACCCGTGCGGGCGGATCGTCCACACCACGGTCATCGTCGTGGTCACCGCGCCGTCCGCTCGCGTGATCTCGATGCTCACCGGAAACTCGGGGCGCCCGCCCGCGGCCAGTTCGCCGACGACCTCGGCGACGGGGCGGCCCAGCGTCGCCGTCGCGCGGACCGGACCGCGGGCCAGCTTGGCGTAGGCGATGTCGGACCGCACCGCCAGCGGCGTCCCGAGCGACAGGTGCGGACCGAACGCGGCCATCACCACCGCGCCCGACGCGGTCTCCCCCAGCGCGAACAGCGCGCCCGCGTGCGGTCCGGCCACGTGATTGTGCAGGCGCTCTTCGTCGGGCAGGGTCGCCACGGCGCGGACCAGGTCGCTTTCGAGCCGCAGGTCGACGATCTCGATGCCCAGGGTGCGCGCGAACGGGACGGCCGCGATGAGGTTCTCGCCGAGCGCCTTCGAGTCCAGAGTCATGCGCCAGATGTTACTAGTGGGTAGCAAGAAGGGGCCCCGCGACGCGGGGCCCCTGAGAAAGCGCGATCAGGTGAACAGCTCGCCGATGGCGCGGACCATGTCGACATAGAAGTTGCCCTCGATCTTGCGGAAGAACTCGAACGGCTTGTCCGGCGAGCCCAGGAACGGCCGCAGCGTCCAGGCCAGCTGCGTGCCGACGAAGCCGAACAGCAGGATCCACACGTTGAGCAGGGTCATGCTGGCCGGCCGCTCCCCCGGCGCCAGCTGCGGCTGGGGCGGCGCAACCAGGCGGGGCGCCGGGGGGAGCATGGGATACGGCCGCCCGTCGGGCCCGATCGGCACCATTGGCGCGACCGGGACGGACGGGGCCTCGACGATGGTGGCCACCAGCCCGTTGCCGGCGGGAGCGGGAGCGGGTGCCGGCACTGCCGACACCGGCGAGACGGCCTCCCCCGCAGCGCCCTCCACGGGCTGGCCGGGCGCGGACAGCGCGGCGAGGGCGGCCGCCTCCCGTGCCTTCTCCGCGCGGCGCGCGGCGGCCAGCGCCGCCGTGTGCCCGTTCAGCGCGCGCATGCCGCTGGTCAGGAACCGCAGCCCGACGAAGGCGGTGAGCGCGAGAATGCCGACGTTCAGAATCTTGTAGAAGTCGTAGCTGAACGCGGTGATGAGGAAGAACAGGCTGATCGGCGCGAAGGCCAGGGAGAGCACCGAGGTGACGGTGATGGTCACCATGACGAGCGACAATGCCTGCTTGACCTGCAGCCGCGCCCCGAAGACGAGGTTGAACAGGTACAGCGTGGGAAGGCAGATCGCCAGCGTCATGAGGAACAACAGCGGCAGCTTCACCGCCGAGAGCGCCGCCATGGCCACGCTGTGAGATGCGCCGAGTACAGCTCCGTAGCAGGCCAGAGCCACTACGGAGCTGTACAGCATCTGCCGGGTCAGCTTGCCGAGCTCACGCTCCTCGCCGATCTGCCGCCAGATCCCTTCACGATCGCGCAGGATGCGCTCGATGATGAGCAGTCCGGAACCGGATTCGCCATAGGCTGCCATCGGCGCAGGCTAAGCGACATTTGTCACTCAGCGCCACCCCACGTCGATGCGTTGTCCCCTTTCGTCGAAAAAGTGCAGAGCCTCCATGCGCACAGCGACGGTCAATGGATGACCGTGCGTGACATTCGGGTACGGCGCCAGTCGCACCGCCAACTCGGCGGGGCGGCGGTGGTGCCGGCCCGGGTCGCTCAGCACGCTCTCGCGGTTCTGCGGGCGGCGCTGCTGCGGGACCCCGCGGCCGTTGCCGGCCCCGGCGCCCTGGTCGTCGTCGCCGCGCCCGGTGAACTTGGAGACGAACCGGCGCAGGCCGCCACCGTTGATCGGCACGTCCGTCGGCGGCTTGCCGATCTCGTCGACGATCACGGCGGTCGCGCCGATGTCGAGGAACGCCAGCGACTCGTGGCCGTGGTGCTCCAGGTAGCGGATGCGGCCGCGCAGCACGTCGCCCGTGGTCGAGTCCGGAACCGGGGTCAGCGCCTCCGCCCGGACCCCGATGACGATCCGCTCGCCGTGGAAGTGCGCGACCTGGCGCGAGCGCAGGTCGTTCCACGGCAGGTGCAGCACCTGGTCGCCCATGTGCAGCGCGATGTGGCGATCGAGGTGCACGTACACCTCGGCCTCGAGCAGATTCATCCGCGGGCTGCCGAGGAACGCCGCGACGTAGAGCGTGGCCGGCCGGCCGTACACCTGCGTCGGCGTGCCCACGTCCTGCAGGACGCCCTTGCGCAGGATCGCGACCCGGTCGGCCATGGTCAGCGCCTCGGCCTGGTCGTGCGTGACATAGATGGTGGTGACGCCGAGCTCCCGCACGAGGCCGGAGATCTCGGCCCGCAGCTCGGCGCGTAGGCCGCTGTCGAGGTTGGACAGCGGCTCGTCCATGAGGAAGAGCTTCGGCCGGCGTACGATCGCCCGCCCCATCGCCACGCGCTGGCGCTGGCCACCGGAGAGCTGCCCGGGCTTGCGGGCCAGGACGTCACCGATGCCCAGCGCGCTGGCCACCTCGGCGACCTGCTCCCCGCGGGGCTCGGGCTCCACGCCTGACAGCCGCAGCGGGAAGCCGATGTTGTCCCCGACGGTCATGTGCGGATAGAGGGCGAAGTCCTGGAAGACCATGGCGACCCCCCGCTCGCGCGGGGGAAGGTCGTTGGCCAGTTCTCCGTCCATCATGATGGCGCCCGAGGTGGGGTCCTCCAGGCCTGCCACCATGCGCAGCAGCGTCGACTTGCCGCAGCCACTGGGACCGAGGAGCACCATGAACTCGCCCTGTCCCACGTCCAGGTTGACTCGGTCGACGGCAACCGTGCCGTCGGCGAACACCTTCATTACGTCTTTGAGTGCGACGGTAGCCACCGTCACCTCCACCCCAGGTCAGCAATTCGCGGTTCGGCAGTTACCCCGAGTCAAATACTGTGATGAGGGGCACGCAACTTGGTCCATCGGGTGAATGACCAGTGTTCGGCGTGTTACCGCGCAACTACTGTTAATGAAGTCGCAGGTCAGCGGCGTGCTTCACGGGGCCGGGAAGTTCACCGTCACTGATGTATACCCCAGCGCGGCCAGAAACTGCTGCAGCATCTTGCGCGTGTTATCCTCGGCGCGCTTCTGCAGGCCGGCGTCCTTGGCGGCGTCGCCGATCTTCTGCTCGGCGAGCTTGTAGACCTCCTGGAGGCGGTTCGGGTCCGAGTTGAACGCGTCGCCCATGCGATTGAAGACGCCGCGCTCCTCCTGGTAGACGTAGCTGTGATCGTTGTCGATCCGCACCGGCCGCAGCTGCGGCGCCGGCAGGGTGATCTCGGCCGTGCGGCGGTCCTCGGACTCCTTGACCGCGCCCTGGCCGATGGCGGAGAAGTCGACATACACCTCGACCGATCCGGCCGCCACGAACAGGATGCGCTCATTGAGCAGGAAGTCCGGGATGTACTTCCTGTCCTTCTGCACGTCCACGATCACCTGGAAGTTGCCCTCGGCGGCGACGAACTGGCTGAGGTCCTGGACGCTCTTGAGCAGCGCCGGGCCGGAGCGGTCGGTCTGCTCCTGGGCGAACGGGTTCTTCATGCCGGGGAACAGCCCGATGGTCTTGGCCCCGAGCACGAGCGCGACGACCAGGCCGATGCTCGCGACGAGCCAGAACAGGCCGCGCATCGCGCCGCCGCCCTGCTTGATGACGACCGGGAGCTCGGCGGCCCGGCGCGGCTGACGGTCGTCCCGGGGATCGATCGGGTCGCCTATCTCGAGGCTCCGCCCAGGACCCGACGTGACCTCGGGGTACTCGGAGGTCTTCGACTCTTCATTGTCGGCCATGACTGACTCCTGGATGCGGAGGATCTACTCCCCCTCAACGGTAAGGGGAGCAGTAAAGTGCCGCGAATCGATCTCGGCCCGCGTTCTACGCGAATGCGGCGAGGCCCGTGAGGCGCTGGCCGATGACCAGCTGATGGATCTCCGACGTTCCCTCGTATGTGAGCACCGTCTCAAGGTTGGCGGCGTGGCGCATCACCGGATACTCCGTGCTGATCCCGTTGGCGCCGAGAATCGTCCGGCACTGGCGGGCGATGCCGAGCGCCTCGCGCACGTTGTTGAGCTTGCCCACGCTGACCTGCTCCGGGCGCAGCCTCCCGGCGTCGGCGAGGCGGCCGAGGTGCAGGGCGAGCAGGTACCCCTTCTGCAGCTCCACCGCGGCGTCGGCGAGTTTGGCCTGGGTGAGCTGGAACCCGGCGATCGGCCGGCCGAACTGCTCCCGCGCCCCGGCATAGTCCAGCGCGGTGTGCAGGCTGTCGCGGGCCGCCCCGAGCGCGCCCCACACGATGCCGTAGCGCGCCTCGGTCAGGCACGACAGCGGGGCCTTCAGCCCCTGCGCGAGCGGCAGGCGGGCCGAGGCGGGCAGCCGCACCTCGTCGAGGAAGATCTGGCCGGTGCAGGAGGCGCGCAGGGACAGCTTGTGGTGCACCTCCCGCGCGCTGAACCCGGGGGCATCCGTCGGTACGGCAAAACCGGCAATGCCCTCGTCGGTCCGCGCCCACACCACGGCCACGTCCGCGACGGGCGCGTTGGTGATCCACATCTTGCCGCCGCTGAGGACCCAGTCGTCCCCGTCGCGCCGGGCCCGGGTGGTCATCGAGGCCGGGTCGGAGCCGTGGTCGGGCTCGGTCAGCGCGAAGCAGCCGATCGCGTCACCGGCCGCCATCCGCGGCAGCCACTGCTGCTTCTGCTCCTCGGAGCCGAACTTCGCGATCGCGAACATCGCCAGCGACCCCTGCACCGAGACCAGGCTGCGCACGCCCGAGTCGCCGGCCTCCAGTTCCAGGCACGCCAGACCGTAGGCCACCGCGCTCGCCCCGGCGCACCCGTAGCCCGAGAGATGCATGCCGAGCAGCCCCACGCCGGCGAGCTCCTTGGCCAGCTCGCGCACCGGCACCTGACCCCGCTCATACCACCCGGCGACGTTGGGCCGCACGTGGTCGTCGACGACCCGGCGCACCAGCGCGCGGATCGCCAGCTCCTCCTCGGAGTGCAGTCCGTCGATGTCGAGCAGATCGAGGGGGCGCGCCGGCGTAGTCGTCACGCCCCCCAGAATATGCATTAGGCCTGCAGCACCCTGGCGTGGATCGAGGTCCGTTGTTGCAGCGCGGCCCGCAGCGCCCGGTGCAGACCGTCCTCCAGGTAGAGGCCGCCCTCCCACTGCACCACGTGCGGGAACAGGTCTCCGTAGAACGTCGAGTCCTCGGCGAGCAGCTTGTCCAGCGCCAGCTCGCGCTTGGTGGTGATGAGCTGGTCCAGCCGCACCGGCCGCGGCGGGATCTCGGACCACTGCTTCAGCGTCAGCCCATGCTCCGGATACGGCCGACCGTCGCGGACCGCCTTGAAGATCATGAACGTCACCCCCCTGACCGTGTCAGGGTACCGACCGGGTGCGACAGAAATACGTCACGAGACCGTTCGGTTACCCCAGTTGCCGCGGTGCGTAACGCTCGGAGACTCCCGGCGCCCCCGCTTGAGCGACGGCGAGCGCTTGTCGACGGCCCGGTAGCCGATGGTGACCGCGCCGATCGGCGTGTAGGCATCCGGCACCCCGAACTCGGCGCGGAACTGCGGGATCCGCTCGGGGGTGATGCCGAAGAAGCACGCTCCGAGCCCCTCGTCGACCGCGCCGAGCAGCACCAGCAGGCTCGCCATGCCGGTGTCGATGTGCCAGTACGGCACCGGCCAGCGGGCCTCGTCGCGATCGGTCCAGCCCTTGTCGGGCTGGGCGTAGCGGTCGAGGTAGGCGTCGCGGTGGCTCAGCGGCACGACGACGACGGGCGCGCGGCTCATCCCGTCGAGCCACGCCGTCGGCAGCTGCTCCTCCGGCGTCGTGGCCGTCCAGAAGCGCTCGACGTCCCCGCGGGTGTCGAGCAGCAGGAACTCCCAGCCCTGGGAGAAGCCCGCCGAGGGGGCGTGCACGGCGTAGCCGAGCAGCCTCTCGACGATCTCCGCCGGCACCGGACGGTCGGGGTCATAGTTGCGCACCATCCGCCGCCGGCGGATCACCTCGGAGAGCTCCACAGGTGAAGCCTAGATCGCGCGGATCCCCCACGCGCCCTGCCAGGTCGAACCGGGCTCGAGGGTCACGACGTCGCGGCCGGAGCGGAAGGCGTCCGGCGGGCAGGTCATCGGCTCGATCGCCAGGGCCTTGCGCAGCCGGTCGGCGGGGAGGGTGTCGGAGGAGTACACCTGCCACCAGGTGAAGGCGGCGTCGGCCCACACGACGACGCCGCGGCCGTCGGGGGCCTCGACGGTGACCCGCGAGCCGCCCTCGGCGTCCGCATCCACCTCGCCGAACGCGGTGTCGAGCACGGTCGCGCCGAGGCGCCGGCCCTCGGTGAAGTCGTACTCGCTGCCGGCGACCTTCGCCGCGCCGATCGGCAGCAGGCGGGCGTCGACGAGCAGCCGGCTGCGGGCCGGCACGCGCAGGGTCAGCTCGTCGACCGGCACGCCGGGCACGAGCACGTAGGGGTGGGTGGCCAGGCCGAAGGGCACCGCGATGTCGCCGGTGTTGGTGACCTCGTGCTCGGCGCGCAGGCCGGCCTCGCTCACCGACCACGTCGTCGACAGCCGCAGCGGCCACGGGTAGCCGGGCTGCGGCACGAGGTCGTGCGCCACGGTCACGCGGTCGGGCGCGGCGTCGACGAGGCTCCAGCGGGCCCAGTTCACCAGGCCGTGGATCGCGTTGTGCCGCTCCGGCTCGGTCAGGGGCAGCTGCTGGTGCTCGCCGCCGAAGGTGTACTGCCCGTCGCGGATCCGGTTCGGCCAGGGCGCGAGGACCTGGCCGGCGCAGCCGACGGCCCGCTCGTGCTCGGCGTATCCGGCGACGACGTCCCGCCCGTCGGCGGAGAAGGCGCGCACGCCACCGCCCACCTCGACGATGACGGCCTCCTGGCCGCCCGAACGGATCGTCCACTGTGTACCCGAAGGGGCGTGCGAGAGCTGCGCGGCGGCGGCGGTGTCCATGAGCGCGACAATATCGTCACTGCGTCGTGTCGGTGTAGCGGAGGAGCACAGGGAACGACGCCGCGAGCAGTATCGCGACCACCGCGGCCGCGATCCCGCCGCTGACCCAGGAGAAGGTCGCGCCCGTCGCGTCGGCCATCGAACCGGCCCGGAGGTCACCCAGACGTGGACCTCCGGCGACCACGGCGAAGAAGACGCCCTGCAGGCGCCCGCGCATCTCGTCGGGGGCGCTGAGGAGCACCGTCTGGCGGTACACCCCGCTGATCATGTCGGCCGCCCCCGCCAGAGCCATGAAAGCTACACATGCCCACAGCCACGGCACCGCCCCGGCCGCGGCGACCGCCACGCCCCAGCCCACGACGGCGGCCACGAGCGCGATCCCGCGGCGGTGGACCCGGTTGATCCAGCCCGACGTCAGGCCGGCGATCACGGCGCCGATGGCGATCGAGGAGTACAGCCAGCCGAGTGACGCCTGGCCGAAGCGCTCGTCGGCGACGACCGGGAACAGCGCCTTGGGCATGGCCAGCACCATCGCGGCGATGTCGATGGCGAAGGTGAGCAGGATGAGCTTGTGCGCGGCCAGGAAGCGTAGCCCGACGCCGATGTCGCGCAGCCCGGCGCTGTTCTTCGCCCCCGTGGGCGGGAGCTCCGGCAGGCGCAGCGCGGCCCACAGCACGACGGTGAACAGCACCGCGTCGACCGCGTAGGCGGCGGAGAAGTCGAACGCGGCGATGACGATGCCGGCGCCGACCGGGCCGCCGATCGCGGCCACGTTGGACACCGTGAAGCCCAGCGTGTTGGCCGAGGCCACCTCGCGCTCGTCGACGAGGCTCGGGATGATGGCCTGCCGCACCGGGCTGTTGATGCCGAACGCGGCGGACTGGGCGGCGATGAGCGCGAGCATCAGCCACGCGTTGTCCAGGTGCAGCACGGCCTGGACCAGCAGGCCGAGGGTGGTCACCCACATCAGGGCCGAGCTGACGAGCAGCACCTTGCGCCGGTCGTAGGCGTCGGCGATCGCGCCGCCCCAGATCGAGAAGACGATGAGCGGGACGAGGCCGACGAAGCTCGCGACGCCGACCCACAGGGAGGACCTCGTGATGGTGTACACCTGCACCGGCACGGCGACGGCGGTGAACTGCACACCGAAGAACGCCACCGCGTTGCCGATGAAGATGCGGCGGTACGCGCCGTGGCGCAGCGGCCGGATGTCGATCGCGTGCCGGCGCAGCCAGCCCCTCGGCTCGCGCCGCTGCTCCCGCTCGTCCTCGACCGCCGTCACGGCGCGAGCCGTTCGAGCTTCCCCGTGCCGCCGGTCGTGGTGAAGCGCAGCCGGTCGTGCAGCCGGCTCGCGCGGCCCTGCCAGAACTCGACCTCGTCCGGGGCGACCCGGAACCCGCCCCAGTGCGGCGGCGCCTCGACCGGCCCGTCGCCGAAGCGCCGCTCCGCGTCGGCCCACCAGCCTTCCAGGTCGGCCCGGGAGCCGATCACGGTCGACTGCGGGCTCGCCCAGGCGCCCAGCTGCGCGCCGCGGGGCCGCACCGCGAAGTACTCCTCGGTCTCCTCGCGCGAGACCTTCGTCACCACGCCGCTCACGATGACCTGGCGGTGCAGGTGGTACCAGGGGAAGACGAGGGTCGCACGAGGATTCGCGGCGAGGTCGTGGCCCTTGCGCGACCCGTAGTTGGTGAAGAAGGTGAACCCGAGCTCGTCGTAACTCTTCAGCAGCACCGTTCGCGCCGACGGGCGGCCGTCGGCGTCCGCGGTGGCCAGCAGCATGGCGTTGGGCTCCGGCATCCCGGCCGCCACGGCGTCGGCGAACCAGGTGGCGAACTGGTCGAGCCAGTTCCCGGCGATCGAATCCTCGCCGAACTCGCCCTCGTACTCGGTGCGCATGCGCGATAAATCCTGCGGTGATGTGCTGGGGCTCACGCCCACATCCTTCCTCCGGCGATCACATATGCGTGAAGATGTGTCATGCAGGCCACATCTGAGCCGGCGTTCAGGCGGCGTTCGTCAAGCCGCAAGGCGAAGATGTCAGGGAGTTGACACCCCGATTCAGCAGGAGTGTGAGATGTCCGATTTCAAGCCGGGACTCGAGGGCGTGATCGCCTTCGAATCGGAAATCGCGGAGCCCGACAAGGAAGGCGGCGCCCTGCGTTATCGCGGCGTCGACATCGAGGATCTCATCGGTCAGGTGTCGTTCGGCAACGTTTGGGCCCTGCTCGTCGACGGAAAGTTCGGCCCGGGCCTGCCCCCGGCCGAGCCGTTCCCGGTGCCGGTCCACTCGGGCGACATCCGCGTCGACGTGCAGTCGGCCGTCGCGATGCTGGCGCCCTACTGGGGCCTCGGCCAGCTGCTGGACATCGAGACCCCCCAGGCCCGCGAGGACCTGGCCCGGGTCAGCGTCACCGCCCTGTCCTTCGTCGCCCAGGCGGCCCGCGGGCTCGGCCTGCCGGCCGTGCCGCAGAAGGAGATCGACAAGGCGGAGACCATCGTCGAGCGGTTCATGCGCCGCTGGCGCGGCGAGCCGGACCCGCGGCACGTCAAGGCGGTCGACGCGTACTTCATCTCCGCCGCCGAGCACGGCATGAACGCCTCCACCTTCACCGCCCGCGTGGTCGCCTCCACCGGTGCCGACGCGGCCGCCTGCATCTCCTCCGGCATCGGCGCCCTCTCGGGCCCGCTGCACGGCGGCGCCCCGTCCCGGGTGCTCGGCATGATCGAGGCGGTCGAGCGCAGCGGCGACGCCGAGGGTTACGTCAAGAACGTCCTCGACCGCGGTGAGCGGCTGATGGGCTTCGGCCACCGGGTGTACCGCGCCGAGGACCCGCGCGCCCGCGTGCTGCGCCGCACCGCCAAGGATCTGGGCGCACCGCGCTTCGAGGTCGCCGAGGCCCTGGAGAAGGCCGCGCTGGAGGAGCTGCACGCCCGCCGGCCCGACCGCGTGCTGGCCACCAACGTCGAGTTCTGGTCGGCCGTCGTGCTCGACTTCGCCGAGGTGCCGGCCCACATGTTCACGTCGATGTTCACGTGCGCCCGGGTCGCCGGGTGGAGCGCGCACATCCTGGAGCAGAAGGAGCTGGGGCGGCTGGTGCGGCCGTCGGCGAAGTACGTCGGCCCGGGCCCGCGCAAGCCGCAGGACGTCGAGGGCTGGGACCGCATCCCGCACGGTGTGTGACGCTCGTTAAATGTGCCGGGGCTGCGGCGCGGAAGGTGGCAGGATCCGCGGGGTACCCGCCCGCCCGCCGCACCCCGGAGTACTCAGATGGCTGAAATCCGCATCCCCGATGAGATCAAGCCCGCCGACGGACGCTTCGGGTCCGGCCCGAGCAAGGTGCGGCCCGAGGCTGTGCAGGCCCTCGCCGGCGTGGCCTCGACCTGGATGGGCACCAGCCACCGGCAGAAGCCGGTCCGGGACCAGGTGGCCCGGCTGCGGCACGGCCTCGCGGACCTGTTCAGCCTGCCCGAGGGCTACGAGGTCGTGCTCGGCAACGGCGGCAGCACCGCCTTCTGGGAGGTCGCGGTCTTCGGCCTGATCCGCGACCGGGCGCAGTTCGCCAGCTTCGGCGAGTTCGGTGCCAAGTTCGCCGGGGCCGCCAAGAAGGCCCCGTTCCTCGGCGAGCCGACCGTGATCAAGGCCGAGCCGGGCACCGGCGCCTTCCTGCGCGCCGAGGAGGGCGTGGACGCGTACTGCTCGCCCCACAACGAGACCTCGACCGGCGTCGCGGTGCCGGTGCGGCGGCTCGGCGGTACCGATGAAGGCGCTCTGCACCTGACCGACGCGACCTCGGGCGCCGGCGGGCTCGACGTCGACGTGTCCCAGACCGACGTCTACTACTTCGCGCCGCAGAAGGGCTTCGGCTCCGACGGCGGGCTGTGGATCGCGCTGATGTCGCCGGCCGCCATCGCCCGCACCGCGCAGATCAAGGAGTCCGGGCGATACATCCCCGACTTCCTCGACCTGCAGACGGCGATCGACAACTCCCGGCTGGAGCAGACCTACAACACCCCGGCGCTGGCCACCATCTTCATGGCCGCCGAGCAGGTCGACTGGATGCTGGCCGGGGGCGGGCTGTCGTTCGCCGCGAAGCGCAGCGCCGAGTCGGCCTCGATCCTCTACGGCTGGGCCGAGCGCTCCGCCGTGGCCACCCCGTTCGTCGCCGACCCGGCGGTGCGCTCCAACGTGGTGGGCACGATCGACTTCGCCGACTCGATCGACGCGACCGCGATCTCCAAGGCGCTGCGCGCGAACGGGATCGTGGACACCGAGCCGTATCGCAAGCTCGGCCGCAACCAGTTGCGCATCGCGATGTTCCCGGGCGTCGACCCCGCGGACGTCGAGGCGCTGACCGTGTGCATCGACTTCGTCATCGAACGGCTTTGATGCCGAAGAATCACCGATTCGGGGGAGTGCCGACACCGAGCGTAATTTCGTCGTGAAGGGAAGCACTGCTCCATTCCCCGTTTCTGTCGGCGCGGCGCAGGTCATTCCAGCTAGGGTTGCCGTACTGTGACTTGAAGGCGCTGGCCGATGGCGCCTGAAGCGGGTGGGACGGAGGCACGCGATGCGGCCTGTGCGATTCGTCGCCCTCTCGGAGGACGGGCAGGCGTTCGTCCTTGCCGACGAGGTTGGACGGCTGCTGGCGCTGCCCATCGACGAACGCGTCCACAGTGCCCTGCGCCCCGATCACAGCCATCCGACCAGCACCGTCGAGACCGGCTCGTCGCAGCTCGCGCCGCGTGACATCCAGGCCCGCATCCGCTCCGGCGAGTCGGCCGAGGAGGTCGCCCGGGTCGCCGGCGTGCCCATTGACCGGGTTCTGCGCTACGCGGGCCCGGTGCTGCAGGAGCGCGCCATGCTCGCCCAGCACGCCCGGCGCACGCGGCTGAAGACCTCGGAGAAGGGCTCGTCCCTGGCCGAGGTCGTCGACACGCGCCTGGGCCAGCACGGGATCGACACGGAGAAGATCTCCTGGGACGCGTATCGTCGCGAGGACGGCACCTGGCGCATCACCGCCACGTGGCCGAGCGGCAAGGCGACCGCCCAGGCCGTCTGGGAGCTGGACAAGGCCCGTCAGCTGGTCGCGCCGCACGACGACATGGCGCAGTATCTGTGCACCGAGCGCGGCGCCGGCATCCTCGGCCAGGAGCCGCCCGCGACCGAGCGCGCCCTGCCCGCCCGCGGCGAGACCAGCCGCGGCGACCTCGGCCTGCGCCCCGACGCCGTGCGCAGCGGCGGCCACGAGCCGATCCGCCCGGCCACGCCCGAGCGCCGCCCGGGCGGCCGCACGCTGGGCAACGACCCGATCCGCGCCGGCCGCGACGCGCTGCTCGCCTCGCTGGACCGGCCGCTGGGCTCGCAGCCCAGCGAGGAGCCGGTCGTCACGCCGCCGCCGGTCAAGCACGACAACCGCGCCCGCGGTGCCGCCGCGCTCATCGGCCGGTCCCCGTTCGACGAGGACACGGACCAGAGCAAGGAGGTCCCGGCCGTGCCGTCGCTGGCGGTCCTGCGCCCGCGCCGCAACACGGCGTCGGCGGCCGCGGCGGTCGAGCAGCCCTCGGCGGCCGCGGAGAAGCCCCGCAAGCGCCTGCCGAGCTGGGACGACGTCCTCTTCGGCGGCGCCCCCGCCGCCCGCGAGACCTCCTGACCGCCCGCGCGACGCGAGCGGAGCCGGCGCGAAATGCGGCTAGGTTGGTATCCATGAAGTACACCAACCTCGGGCGGACCGGGCTCTCCGTGAGCCGTCTTTGCCTGGGCACCATGAACTTCGGGCCGAAGACCACCGAGCCGGACAGCTTCGCGATCATGGACCGCGCGCTGGAGCACGGCATCAACTTCTTCGACACCGCGAACGTGTACGGCTGGAAGCTCGGCGAGGGCGTCACCGAGACGATCATCGGCAACTGGTTCGCGCAGGGCGGCGGCCGCCGCGAGAAGGTCGTCCTGGCCACCAAGGTCTACGGCAAGATGCAGGAGTGGCCCAACGGCCAGGGCCTCTCCGCGCGCCACATCATCGCCGAGGCCAACGCGTCGCTGCGGCGCCTGCGAACCGACTACATCGACCTGTACCAGATGCACCACATCTCCCGGGCCACGCCGTGGGAGGAGATCTGGCAGGCGATGGAGGTCCTCGTCGCGCAGGGCAAGGTGTTGTACGTCGGATCCTCCAACTTCGCCGGCTGGCACATCGCCGCCGCCCAGGAGTCCGCCCGGTCGCGCAACTTCCTGGGCCTGGTCGCCGAGCAGTGCATCTACAACCTCATGGCCCGCACGGTCGAGCTGGAGGTCCTCCCCGCCGCCCGGCACTACGGCCTGGGTGTCATCCCCTGGTCCCCGCTGCACGGCGGCCTGCTCAGCGGCGCCCTGGCCAAGCTGGCGGCGGGCAGCGCGGGCCGCTCGGCCGAGGGCCGCGCCGCCGACGACCTCGAGAAGCACCGCAGCGCCCTGGAGGCCTTCGAGAAGCTGGCCGCCGAGCTGGGCACCGACCCGTCGAACCTGGCCCTGGCCTGGCTGCTGGCCCAGGAGGCGGTGACGGCCCCGATCATCGGCCCCCGCACGCTGGAGCAGCTGGACAGCACGCTGGGCACCCTGGGCCTGACCTTGGAGCAGGCCACGCTGGACCGCCTGGACGAGCTGTTCCCGCCGGTCGGCAAGGGCGGCCCCGGCCCGGAGGCCTGGGCCTGGTAACCGGCCACCCGGTTGACGGCGCCGGCCGTGACACCTTCGGCCGGCGCCGTTGTCATGCCAATGCGACGGTGGCCAGGACGTCATACTCCGGCTGAGGCCCGAGCCGGCTGCGCATGAGTCGTACCTCGCCGACGCGCCACAGCGGCCCCCGGTACTCCCGGAGCGTCCGCAAATCCCCGGCCAGCTCCTCGGGCGTCAGAACGTCCCCCGGCCGCGCGATCGTCACGTGGGGCTGCCAGTCCCGCCGGTCGAACGGCAGCCGGTGCCGCCGCAACGCCTTGCGAACCGCCCCGCCCAGCTGCCTGAGCCCACCCCCGCCGTCCTCGCTCTCGATGCCGGTCACGAGATGCTTGAACTGCCTGCGCCCGAGCGTCCGGCCCCCGGCGATCCGCACACTGGGCGCGGGCACCCCCGCCAGCTCTTCGAGCGCGCCGACGGACGCCGTTTCGTCCTCCACCTCCCCGATGAACGCGACGGTCAGGTGCCACCGCTCGGGCGGGGCGAGCCGGACCGACCTCTCCCGGGGCCGGGCCACGGCCAGCCGGTCAACCACGCTCTTGAAGTGCTCCCGCACCTCGGCCGGCGGATACGCCGCCATGAAAACCCGCAAAACCCACTACTTTCGTCGTCTCAACACTGCTGGGCGCCGGCGTTTCTCAACACGAGCCCGGCCCGCTGCAGCTCCCCCTCGACCCGGAGCCGCTCCAGCTCGAGATCGACCCCGGCCAGCCCGTCGAGATGCTCCTCCACGCCAAGCTGCACACAGGCGGTGTGCAACCCTTCGTCGTACGCCTCCTGCACCGCCACGAACCAGACCCGCGACCGCATGGCGACGCTCTCCCGCAGCCGGTTGAGCCGCCGAAGGTCCCCGGCCACCTGCTCGATGGGCGGCCCGGCGACCTGGGGCACCCGCCCGCGACTGCCCTGGTCGATGTCCCGCCCGACGCGCCGCAGCCGCCACCGCCGACCGAACCAGCTCCCCCGAAGCCATCCACCGGCCGGCCCCCGCCGCCCATACCGCGCCCCACCGCTGCGCCCCCCGAACCACGCCCGCCACCCGCCACCAGGCTCTTGCCCACCGCCGACCGGGTCCGGGGCCCAGGTCCCACCACCGGACCCCGCCCGTCGCCCACCGCTGGGCGCTTGCCCACCGCCGCCAGACGCCTGCCTACCGCCGCCGCCGACCGGGTCCGGGCCCCAGGTCCCACCACCGGACCCCGCCCGCCGCCCACCGCCAGGCGCCTGCCCACCGCCGCCAGACGCTTGCCCACCGCCGCCGATCGGGTCCAGGCCTCCGGTCTCACCACCGGGCCGCGGCCGCCGCGGGAGCGCACCCTCATCGCCCGCCCCGCTGAACCGCCCGCGCCACTCACCCGGCCCCTGGCCGAACCGCCCGCGGCACTCATCCCGCCCTGGGCCGAACCACGACCGCCGCCCCGCCCGCGGGTGGCCGGACCGCGCCCGCCACCGGTCCCGCTTGACCCGCTCCATGTCCCGCTGTCGCGCCCGCTCGGCCCGCTCGTCGAGCCGGGCCCGCACCCGCGAGGGCAACAGCCGCCGGATCCACTGCCAGCCCTGCGAGAAGATCTCATCGGCGGAGATGAGCAGCGCACAGACAACACACGGCGCCACGGCAATCAGCCCGATGACGCCGGCCACCAGCAGGCCGTGCAACACGCCACCCACGAGATGAGACTAAGCTCACACGACAGCGAAAGCCACCGATTTCGCGCGTTGCCGCCGACCAGTCGCGTCCTGGGGCGATGAGGTCGGGCCAGCGGCGCCCCCTCGCCGCCGCTTGCCCGGCCTCACCGCCGTCCAAGGCTCCGCGCCCGTCGCGCCCCGGCCTCGTCGTTATTGCGTGCCGGCCGTCAACAAGGATCGGAGTTCGGTGATGGCCTCCTCGTTACCTTCCACTCGGATCGGTTGATGCACATCGGTCGTTGGGTTTGATTCGCGTGCCCAAAGCCATCGCAGAATTTCGGCCGGTGGGCCCGTTACGGTCGCGTCCGGCTGGGAATCAGCGATGGTTCGGTTCGGACTCGCCGAGGTGACCGAGACACCCTCGGAGCCGGTCCGGATGAGCCAGGCGTCGGTGATCACCGCAGGATCGCCGGCAGCTTGGATTCGGATGTCGTAGCCCGTGGCCTTGGACAGGGCCGGGGCGAAGTCCTCCTGCCAGGTGTGGGAGCCGTAGCTCAGGAAGAGGCGGAGGACCTCGTCGATGCCGTCCCGGGCCAGATCGGGTGGGATCGGGGCCGATTCGGTGTGGTGGGCCAGTTCGGCGTCGAGACGGTGGATCACCGACTCCTGGGCCATGCGGCGGATCCAGAACTTGACCGTCTGGTCCGGGTCGTGCCAGGTCAGCGCATGGTCGGCGTCGCCGCGGCGGGAGAACTCATGGGTCACCGCCCCGTAGCCCCGATCCAGCAGGGCGATCGGGTTCTCGGTCGCGATCTCCGGCGGGGGCCATTGCTCGGGCCAGGCACCGGTGCGCAGGACCTCGGCCTTGTGCAGATAGACCTGGCCTACGTGGCGGACGAGATCCGCCACGGTCCAGCCGGGGCAGCTGGGAACCTTGGCCGTCAGGCCGGCGCCGGCCACCTCGCGCAGACGCATGTAGTCGGCGGCCAGACACTGCAGCAGACGCGATCGCTCCATGACCGTGACTCAACCACATGGGTACGACAAAAATCTGCCGCCCGTGGCGGGGCGAGGGTCAGCGCACGGCCGGACGGACCGCCGGAACGCCCACGGCGCGCTCATGGACCTTGACGTGCAGGCGGGGGCGGAGGCCGACGTGGATGCGGCCGCCCGCCCGGCGCAACTGCAGCACGCCCAGCGTCACCGTGGCGATCAGGGACACCAGGCCGCCCACCCACATGCCCGACCGCGGGCCGAACTGCTCCGCGCACCAGCCGATGACCAGGGAGCCGATCGGGGTACTGCCGAGAAACACCAGCACGTAGAGCGCCATCACGCGGCCGCGGAAGGCGGCGTCCGTGCCCAGCTGCACACGCTGGTTGGCGGCCTGAGCGAAGTAGATCATGAAGAAGCCGGTCGGGAGGAGCAGGATCACCGCCGTCGCGAAGTTGGGGGCGAAGCCGACCAGGGTTTCGAAACCGGCGAAGAGGATGGCCGCGGCCAGGACGCGATACACCGACGGGCGCGCCCGGCGCCTCGAGCTGGCCAGCGCGCCGGCCAGGGCGCCGATCGCCATCGCGGTGGTGAGCAGGCCGAAGTACTTCGCGTCGACCCTGAACTCGACCCTGGCCAGCACGGCGAGGGTCAGCTGGAAGTTGAAGCCGAACAGGCCCACCACGAGCACGAGCAGGATGGCAAGGCTCAGATCGGGGCGGTGCCAGACGTACCGCAGCCCGTCGATCGTGCGCGCCTCGCTCGCGGCGACGGCGTCGCGCTCCACGCGGTACAACTCCGTGGTGCTCATGCGGGCCAGCGAGAGCAGCGGGGCCGTGCACAGCACCGCGGTGAGCAGGAAGATCGGGCCGGTGCGGTCGTGCAGGACGGCGATGATCAAGCCGGCGACGGCGGGGCCGACGATGCGGGCGGCGTTGAACGTGGCCGACGACAGCGACAGGGCGTTGGGCAGCAGGTCCTTGTTGACGAGCTCGGAGACGAAGGCCTGGCGGACCGGGGTCTCGATCGCGCTGACGACGCCGAACAGGGCGGCCGTGACGAACACCCACCCCAGGGTCACGACACCGGTGACGACGAACACGCCGAGCAGGGTGGCCACGACGGCCGAGCCGGCGTTGGCGAACAGCAGGAGGCGGCGCTTGTCGAAGCGGTCGGCGAGCTGCCCGCCGTACAAGGTCAGGAGGAGAACCGGGGTGAACTGCAGCGCCGTCACGACGCCGAGGGCAGTGGCCGAGTCCTTCGACAGCTGCAGAACGAGCCAGTCCTGCGCGGTGAACAGCATCCAGGTGCCGAGGAGCTTGACGAGCTGGCCGATGGTGAACAGACGGTAGTTACGAACTTGCAATGAGCCGAACGTGCTTGTGATCATGCGCTGCGTCCGATCCTCCCTAATATCTCGGCGGCCTTGGCGAGCACCTCGCGCTCCTCCGGCGTGAGGGCCATGAGCCGCTTGGCGAGCCACTCGTCGCGGCTGCGCCGGTGCTCGGCGACGACGGCGCGGCCCGGCTCACTGGCGGCGAGGATGACCTGCCGGCCGTCGGTCGGGTGCGGCGAGCGCTGGACGAGGCCGCGCTCCTCCAGCTTCGCGACGATCTTGGTGAGGGTCGGCGGCTGTACCCGCTCGATCTCCGCCAGCTCGCGCGGTGTCAGCGCGCCGCCGAGCTCCAGGCTGGTCAGCGCGGACAGCTGCGTCATCGTCAGGTCACCCATGGGGCGGGCCTGACGCAGGCGGCGGTTGAGCCGGGTGATGCTGTCCCGCAGCGCGGCCGCGAGCTGGGTGGCGGCGGTTTTCGGGACGCGTACCATCACACTCGTTAGCTTATCTAATAAGCCTGGCTAACGACCTGTGCCGTCGATCACCGGCGCGCCTGCGGCGGGCGGACGTGGGCGGGTACCGTGATCAGCGTGACCACGCCCAAGCCGCTCGACCCGCCGATGGTGCCGTTCGCCATCGCGGGCATCGCGCTGTGGATCGTCGCCGCGCTGATCATGCTGCCGTTCCGCGACGAACTGGCGGCGCACGGGCACGGCAACTGGTTCGGCATCGCGATCGCCGGGGCGCTGTGGGGCATTCCCGGGCTGCTCACGATGGTCGTGCACGACCGGAACCGGCGGCGCCGGCGGGCCCGGGCCGCGGCGGCCGTGTCTGATTCGTTCAAGACGGACTCGCCCGCCGCCTCCTAGCGTGGGGCGCATGGGACTTCGACTCAACGTCATCGAAATCGTCGTCGCGGACATGGGCCGCTCGCTCGCCTTCTACCGCCGGCTGGGGCTGGACGTCCCGGCGGAGGAGGACAAGAGCCCGCACGTGGAGTTCGTGCTCGACGGGGGCATGAAGCTCGCCTGGGACACCATCGAGACCGTGCGCTCGTTCGACCCCGAATGGGCGCCGCCGGCGGGCAGCAGCCGCATGGGGCTCGCGTTCGAGTGCGGTTCGCCGGCCGAGGTGGATCGGGTGCACAGTGAGCTGGTCGCGGCCGGCTACGAGAGCCACAAGGAGCCGTGGGACGCGTTCTGGGGGATGCGGTACGCGGTGATCCACGATCCGGACGGCAACGGCATCGACCTGTACGCGACGCTGTCCTAACCTCGCAGCAGCTCCCCCAGCGGCACCCCGGCCAGCGCCCTGACCTCGCGCGAGAGGTGGGCCTGGTCGGCATAGCCGGCGCTCGCCGCCACCGCTCCGAACGCGACACCGCGGCGCGCCAGGTCGAGGGCCTCGTTGAGCCGGACGATGCGGGCGAGGGTCTTGAGGCCGTACCCGAACAGGTGCAGGCCCCGGCGGTGCAGCTGGCGCTCGCTGAACCCCACCTCGCGCGCGATGCCGGCCACCGGGCGGCCGGCGCGCAGGCAGGCCAGCAGGTGCGACACCAGCGGGTCGGGGGCATCGCCGGCCCGGCCCAGGGCCGACTCGAGCACGGCGGCCCGGTCCGGCGCCACGTCGAGCTGTTCGGTCAGGCGGCGGGCTCGTTGCGGGCCCCAGAGGTCGCCGAGCGGCACGCGGAGGTCACGCAGGTCGCTGGCGGGTGCGCCGAGGATCGCCGGACCCGAGCCCGGCGCGAACCGGATCGCCGTGACCCGCCGGCCGACGGGGCTCGATGTCAGGTGGGCGGTCGTGTCCGGACCGGCGACGAACAGCTCGCCGTCGCAGTGGATGACGTCCATGCAGCCGTCGGGAAGGACACGGATCTCACCCGCCTCCCGTACGCCCCAGCGCCATACGATCGCGCCGGGTATCCGCGAGGGTCGCTCTCGGTAACCGAGCTCAGCCGTGTCCATACGGTTCGGCCGGCTCGTCGCCGTCGACCGACCCCGGGGCGCGGCTCACGGCGACCGCCTCGACCTCGCTGTCGTCGAAGACCGTCGGGAGCTCGTCGACCGCCTGGACCTGCTCGACTAGGACCTCGGAGTGCGCGCCACAGCCGTGGTCGACGGAGACGACCTGGGCGTCGTCCGGCGCGTACTCATTGCCGCACACCCCGAACGCCTGGCGCAGCGAGCCCGCGAGCTGCAGGTAGAAGCCGCAGGAGCCGCAGCGGGCCGCGGACGGGGCGGCGACCGAGATGGGCGCGTTGGGGCCACGGTCACCGTCATACCAGCGCTGGGCCGCGTCGAGGCGCCCGTCGCGGGACAGCACGCGGGTCCGGCCGAGGCCGAGCTCCCAGTTGGCCTCCTCGACGGCCGGGTCGTCGGACTGCACGTAGCCAGGTGCCAGGCGCGGGTCGTCCGGCGGGGTCGGCAGCAGGTCGCCGACGCCGAGGTCGCCCGGCTGCAGGCGTTCCTGCCAGGGCACCCACTCGGGAGCGCGCAGCGCGTCGGGGCCGGGAAGCAGCGTCGACTCGCAGATCGTGACCTGCTTGCTGCGCGGGATGCGGGTCACGGTGACGGCCCAGCGCCAGCCGCGGTAGCCGGGCAGGCCGCACTCGAAGAAGTGCGTGACGAGCCGCTCACCCTCTGCGACAACGCCCAAATGGGCACCGATGTGGTCAGGGTCGACGACGTCGAGCCCCTTCAACGCGACCTCGACCGCGTCGGCCAGAACCTGGTCGAGCTTGGCGGCGCGGCCGCTTCCACGTGTGGGTGCAGTCGAGGCAGTCACAGCTCCATTCTTCCTCATCGCCACGCCCGCCGAGCACTGCGGCCCCGGCGTGCCCCGAAACTGTCGTACCCATGGTTCAGGATGGTGGCATGTCCGTGATTCGAGGAGTGGCGCAGACCGTGGTCACCACCGTGCGCGCGGCACGGGTCGCCACGGTGGGCACGACCAGGGCGGGCCGGTTCCTCGGGCGCAACCTGCTGCGCGTCCGCGAGCGCGGGGCCGGCGGCGAGGCCGGCATGCTGCGCCTGCTCGACCTGCACGCGGCGTCCTGTGCGGGGGACACCCTGGTCGCGCTCGGTCTCGCGGGCACGATCTTCTTCTCGGTCCCGGCCGGTGAGGCGCGGGGCCGCGTGGCGCTCTACCTGATCATCACGATGCTGCCGTTCGCGCTGCTCGCGCCGGTGGTCGGGCCGGTGCTCGACCGGTTCCGGCACGGCCGCCGATATGCGCTCGCCGTCACCATGCTCGGCCGCGCGTTCCTGGCCTTTCTGCTCTCCGAGCACCTCACGGGCTGGGCGCTCTATCCGGCCGCGTTCGGCATGCTCGTGCTGTCGCGGGCCTATGGCGTGGCCCGCAGCGCCGCCGTGCCGCGGGTGCTGCCGCCGGGCCTGGGGCTGTCGGAGGCGGGCGCGCGCGCCTCGGTCTTCGGCACGTTCGCGGGCGCGATCGTGCTCCCGATCGGGCTGCTGGCCGGGCAGTTCGGGGCGCAGTGGCCGCTTCGAGTGTCGATCCTGGTTTTCCTCTACGGCATGGTCACCGCCCTTCGCCTGCCTCCCCGCGCCGACTCGGACCCGCCCGAGACGGTGCCCCGCATCCTCAACCCGCTGGCCCGCCGCGGAGCCAAGGTCCTCAGCGGCAAGGTCGTGATCGCGGCGCTGGTGGGCAGCGCCACGCTGCGGGCGCTCTACGGGTTCCTGACGCTGTATCTCGCCTTCGCCATCAAGGCGGGCACGCTCCCGGTCAAGCTGGTCACCTGGCAGCTGTCCCAGCAGGCCGCGGTCGTCGTGGTCGCGGGCGCGCTGGGCGTGGGCTCATTCCTCGCCACGGCGATCGGCACCCGCCTGCGCATCCACCGGCCCACCATGCTGCAGGCGATCGGCATCGTGCTCACCGCGCTCGTGGCCATGATCGCGGCGCAGCGCGGCTCGCTCGCCACGGTCGCGCTGCTGTGCCTGTTCACCGCGGTCGCCAGCGGCCTGGCCAAGCTCGCCGTGGACGCCTCGATCCAGGAGCGCATCGACGAGAACGTGCGCGCGAGCGCCTTCGCCCACTCCGAGACGCTGTTGATGATCGCGTGGGTGCTCGGCGGGGCCGTCGGGCTCATTCCGTTCGGCGGGTCGTGGGGGCTGCTGGTGGCCGCGGCCTTCATGACGCTGGGCGCGGTGCGGGCGCTGTATTCGGCGCTGGCCCTGCGCAAGGAGCGGCTGCGGGGGGCACCGCCGGATGTCGCGGACCCCGATGCGACCGCCGAGGCGACCACCGTGGCCAATCCCGGGCCCGCACCGACCGTGCCGACCGCCCGGATGCCGGCCGCGGAGGCGACCACGGTGCCGCGGCCGGCCTCCGGGGCCGACGACGGGCAGCGGCGCCGGTTCGGGTGGGGACGGCAACGATCCGAGCCCGGGGCCGCGCCCGCTGCGGCGCCCGCGCCCGCTCCCACGGCGGCACCGGCCGAGACGCGGAAGATGCCGGCCGTGGACGTCGAGGACGGGACCACGCCGCTGGCTCCGCCGGGATACACGCTGTATCGGCCGTCGGGGACGGATCCGACAACGCGGCTGGAGGGCGAGTAGAGGATGCGGCCGTTTCTGGGATACACGCGGGCGCTCATCGTGACCGCGGTCGAGGTCGAGCGGGCCAATGTGCTGGCCGGGCTCGGGCTCGGCGAGCAGGCGCCCGACGCGCTCGAGGCGGGCGCGCCCGTGGTCGTGACGGCGTGCGGGGTCGGGCCGGCCGCGGCGGGGGCGGTCACGGCGCAGTTCATGAGCATGGCGGCGCAGGACGGGGCGCCGTTCGACGTGGTGCTGTCGGCCGGGATCGCGGGCGGGTTCGCCGGGCGGGTCGAGATCGGCGGGCTGGTCGTCGCCACCGAGTCGATCGCCGCCGACCTCGGGGCCGACGGGCCCGACGGTTTTCAGAGTGTCGACGAGCTGGGATTCGGGTCGTCGCGGATCGACGGGGACGCGAGGCTGCTGCGGACGCTCCGGCTGGCGCTGCCCGAGGCCGTCGGCGGCCCGGTGCTGACCGTCTCGACCGCGACCGGGACGGCGCACTCGAAGGAGTTGGTGCAGAAGCGGCATCCGGACGCGGTGGCGGAGGCCATGGAGGGGTTCGGGGTCGCCACTGCGGCGCGGTTGTGGCCGGCCGCGGCCTTCGGGGAGATACGCACGATCTCCAACGCCGTGGGGCCGCGGGACCGGGCGGCCTGGCGCATCCCGCAGGCCCTCTCGACGTTGAAGGGGGCGTTCGCGGCGCTGAGCAGCCGCTGACCGACCCGCACGGTCGAGTCCTCGGCCGGGGCTCGGCCCGGGGACGTCGACGATCTGGAAGGGGCCCGGTCGCTCGAACTCGGCCTGGGCCGTCTCCCGTTCGAGCCCTGACCCGCCGCTTGCACTCCGGTCGACCCTCAGCCCCGCTCGGACTGGGCCTGGGGCCGTCTCGTGGTTGAGCCCTGGCCGAATCCCTGGGCCGCGCTTGGCCGGGTCGGCACATGCTCGGCCGCTTTCTGGCCAGTCCTGCGGCGGCCGGCAACCCTGACAGGTGGGTGGGGCGGGAGAGTCATAAGGGTCACACCAGGGGTTTCGTTACTCGGGGTGCGGGGTCCGCTTAGAGGTCTAGATTCGGGCTTGTGACGCTTTCGCTCGCTTTTTCGCCGTGTCCGAATGACACGTTCGTCTTCCACGCGCTCACACACGGGCTGGTTGCCGGGGCACCCGACTTCGACGTGACCTTCGCCGACGTCGACGTCACCAACACCGCGGCGCTGAACGGGGCGTTCGACCTCGTCAAGGTCAGTTACGCGGCGCTGCCCTGGCTGCTGGACAAGTACACGCTGCTGCCCTGCGGCGGGGCGCTCGGGCGCGGGTGCGGGCCGCTCGTGCTCGTCAAGGATCAGTCAATCACCTCCCTGGCCGGCAAGAGCGTGGCCGTGCCGGGGGATCGGACCACCGCGTATCTGCTGATGCGGCTCTGGTCGGCCGGAGACCCGCCGGCCAGCATCGACGTGGTGCCGTTCGCGGAGATCATGCCGGCCGTGGCGGCGGGGCGGTTCGACGCGGGGCTGGTGATCCACGAGGCGCGGTTCACGTTCCAGCGATACGGGCTGCACGCGCTCGCCGACCTCGGGCAGTGGTGGGAGAACGACACCGGGCTGCCGATCCCGCTCGGGGCGATCATCGCGCACCGGGATCGGGTCGACCCCGAGCAGGCGACCGCCTGGATCAAGGAGTCGGTGCGGCTGGCGTGGGAGAACCCGCGGGCCAGCCGGGAGTTCGTGCTCGAGCACGCCCAGGAGATGGAGCCGACGGTCGTCGACCAGCACATCGCGCTGTACGTCAACGAGTTCACGGCCTCGCTCGGGCCCGACGGGCACGCGGCGGTCGACGCGCTGCTCAACCGGGCCGCGGCGGAGGGCCTCGTCCCGGCGACCCCGCTCGTGGGCGCCTGACGACAGCCGAATTTGTCCGGCCGGCTGGGGCAGCAGGCGACAAATCGCCCGACAGGTGCAATATCGCGATAAGGGCGAAGGGCGAACCTCGCCGGGACCGGCGCCACAACTCTCGGCCAATCGGCGGTCGCTCTTGACCCGGATGGAGAATCACACCGCCCAGACGTCCGGAAGGGCCCGTCCACCGACGGGCCCTTCCGGACGGCAAAGCACAGGGCGGAACTACACCTCCAGCTCGCGGGCCACCAGGTGGACGGCCTCGGCGACGGTGCGGGCGGTCTTGCGGTCCGGGAAGCGGCCGCGCTGGAGGTCGGGCTGGACCTTCGCCTCCAGGACCTTGATCATGTCCTCGATCAGGCCGTGCAGTTCCTCCGGCGGGCGACGGCTCGCCACCGCCCGGGCCTCCGTGACCGACGGCGGCGCGTCCAGCAGTTTGACCTGCAGGGCCTGGCTGCCCTTGCGGCTCTCGACCACCCCGAACTCGACCCGCTGACCGGTTTTCAGCTCACCCACGCCGGACGGCAGGGCCGCCTTGTGCACGAAGACGTCTCCACCGTCGTCGCTGGTGAGGAATCCGAAACCCTTCTCCTGGTCGTACCACTTCACTCGACCCGTCGGCACGCTGTCCTGCTCCCCAGTGTCGGACCGTCCCGGCGGCCGCGTCGGCGGGCACCCGGGATTGCACAACAAGGCTAGTCACCCGAAACGGCCCGGCCAACCGAGATCATGCCTTGGAGAAACCCCGGAAACGGGCGCAGATCGGGGAAAACCGCCGTCGCGCCGGCGGCCCGCAGCTCCTCGGCCGAGCACGGACCCGAGCAGACACCTACGCCGGGGACTCCGGCCAGGACTGCGGCCTGCATGTCGGCGACGTGGTCGCCCACGTAGAGCGTGGCGCCGATGTCGCGCAGAACCTGCGCCTTTCCGTCGTGGAAGACATCTCCGAAGACGTGGTCGACCGGAATGCCCAGATGCGCCAGGTGCAGCTCGGCGAGGCGACCCAGCTTCGAGGTGATGACGGCGATCCGGGCAGGCACCAGGCGTACGGCTGCCAAGGCTTCCAACGCTCCTGGGAGGGCCACCGAGGGCGCTATGGCGCAGTCCGGGTAGAGCGCCCGATAGATCCGGACCGCCTCCTCGATCTGGTCAGCGGGGAACCATTCCGACATCTCGCGGCGAAGTGGCGGTCCCAGGCGAGTGACGGCGAGGTCGGCGTCGACGTGGACGCCCGTACGCGCAGTGAGCGCTCGCCACGTTGCGGCGATGCCGGGCCTGGTGTCGAGCAGCGTCATGTCAAGGTCAAAGCCAATGACAACCGGTTGTTGAGACACATTTAAGGATGCCCAGGTCACAGTAGGTACGCCATCGAAATACCCGTCCGCTTGCTATTGACGTGGTGAGATCTTGACCACTATCGTCGCCAATACTTTTAGGAAAGTTTCCTAAGAGACCATCCAGGAGACGCGATGAAACGATCCGTCCGCAACGGCCTCATCGTCGCCGCCGCGCTGGCGGTGGCCGGTGCCGTCGTGCCGATTGTCACCACCACCGCCAACGCCGCCGGCAACCTCAGCGCCACCTTCACGGTCGATCAGGACTGGGGAACGGGCTGGGGTGCCACCTACAAGATCACCAATGGCACCGCGAGCACGATCAACGGGTGGACGCTCGAGTTCGACCTGCCCGCGGGCGGCTCGATCACCAGCTTCTGGGACGCCGACGTGACCCACACCGGCCAGCACTACGTGGCCAAGAACAAGTCGTGGTCCCCGACGCTCGCGGCCGGCGCCAGCTTCAGCTGGGGCATGAACGGGGCCGGCGCCAAGCCGCCGACCAACTGCAAGATCAACGGCGTGAGCTGCAGCGGCGGCACGCCGACCACGGCGCCGCCGACCACCACCAAGCCGCCGACCACGCCGCCGGTGACCAACTCGCCGACGACGAAGCCGCCGACGACTCCCCCGCCGACCACCAGCACGCCGCCGGCGACCGGCAACAAGAAGGTCGTCGCGTACTTCACCGACTGGGGCATCTACGGCCGCAACTACCAGGTGAAGAACATCGAGACGAGCGGCTCGGCCGCCAAGCTGACCCACATCATGTACGCGTTCGGCAACACCTCGGGCGGCCAGTGCTCGATCGGTGACAGCTTCGCCGACTACGACAAGGCGTTCACCGCCGCCGAGTCCGTCGACGGCGTGGCCGACACCTGGGACCAGCCGCTGAAGGGCAACTTCAACCAGCTCAAGAAGCTCAAGGCGAAGCACCCGGGCCTGAAGGTCATCTGGTCCTTCGGCGGCTGGAGCTGGTCGGCCGGCTTCACGCAGGCCGCCGCCAACCCGACCGCGTTCGCGAACTCCTGCTACAACCTGGTCAACGACCCGCGCTGGGCCGGTGTCTTCGACGGCATCGACATCGACTGGGAGTACCCGAACGCCTGTGGCCTGCAGTGCGACGCAAGCGGCCCCAACTCGTTCAAGAGCCTGATCTCCGCGGTCCGTGCCAAGTTCGGCTCCAGCGCCCTGGTCACCGCGGCCATCACGGCTGACGGCTCCAACGGCGGCAAGATCGACCTGGCCGACTACGCCGGCGCCGTCCAGTACCTCGACTTCATCGACGTGATGACGTACGACTACTTCGGCGCCTTCAGCGCGCAGGGCCCGACCGCGCCGCACTCGCCGCTGACCTGCTACTCGGGCATCCCGACCGCGGGCTTCTGCTCCGACGCGGCGCTCCAGAAGCTCAAGAGCAAGGGCATCCCGGCCAGCAAGCTGCTGCTCGGCATCGGCTTCTACGGCCGCGGCTGGACGGGCGTCACCCAGGCCGGGCCCGGCGGCACCGCGACCGGTGCGGCCCCCGGCACCTACGAGGCGGGCATCGAGGACTACAAGGTCCTGAAGAACAGCTGCCCCTCGACCGGCACCGTCGGCGGCACCGCCTACGCCAAGTGCGGCAACAACTGGTGGAGCTACGACACGCCGGCCACGATCGGCAGCAAGATGGCGTACGCCAAGCAGCAGAGCCTCGGCGGCGCGTTCGTCTGGGAGCTCTCCGGCGACACGTCCAACGGCGAGCTGATGTCCGCCGTGAGCGGTGGCCTGAAGTAAGTCTGCGTTCAACAATCGAGGGCGGGCCCGCCGGGCCCGCCCTCTTTTGTCGTAGCGGCCGGTTAGCGTATGAGGCGAGATGACGACTTCGCTGGCCGACCATTTGCGCGCCCTGCCCGACGAGGACCTGGTGGCGCTCATCCGCCTGCGCCCGGACCTGGTCATTCCCCCGCCCGCGGACTTCTCGGCCCTGGCGCACCGGGCGCAGTCCCGCGTCGCGGTCGCCCGCGCGCTCGACGGGCTCGACCAGTTCACGCTGGAGATCCTCGACGCCCTGCGATACACGCGCGTGGGCCACAGCTCGTCGGTCGAGGCGGTGCTGGCGCTCACGGTCCAGTCGGGGGTGGAGGCCGCGCGCGTGCGTGCGGCGATCGACCGGCTGCGGGCCTGCGCGGTGGTGTACGGCGCGGATGCGGCCCTGCGGATCGTCGGCGCCGTCGACGAGGTCTGCTCGCCCTTTCCGGCCGGCCTCGGCCGTCCCGCCGAGGAGCTCGACCCGCTGGCCGGCGCCCTGGTCGCCGACGCCGCCGGGCTGCGCCGCACACTGCTGGCCGCCCCACCGGCCGCCCGGGCGGTCCTCGACCGGCTCGCCGCCGGCCCGCCGGTCGGCACGGTCGCCGCGGCCGGCCTCCAGGCGGAGTCCGACTCGCCGGTGCGCTGGCTGGTCGACCGCCATCTCCTGGTCGCCGTCGGGCGCGACGCCGTGGAGCTGCCCGTCGAGGTGTCGCTGGTGCTGCGGCGCGAGGCCGGGCCGCTGGGGCAGCTGCACCCCGACCCGCCGCGGATCGAGACCCCGCGGCGCGAGCCGGCCCAGATCGACCGCGCCGGCGCCGGGCAGGTGCTGGAGCTGGTCCGCAACGCCGAGGCGCTGATCGAGGCCATCGGGCAGGAGCCGCCGGCCGTACTGCGCTCCGGCGGCCTCGGCATCCGCGAGCTGCGCAGGTTCGCCAAGACCGTCGGCGTGGAGGAGCAGCAGGCGGCGGTCCTCGCCGAGATCGTCACGGCTGCCGGGCTGGTCGGCGAGGAGATCGTCGACAACAAGCGCGTCGAGAGCGTGTTCCTGCCCACCGTGGCCTACGACGCCTGGCGGGCGTTCGGCATCGCGGCCCGCTGGCACCGGCTCGCGCTCGCCTGGCTGACCATGACCCGCGCCCCGGCGCTCGTCGGCCAGCGCGACGACCGCGACCGCCCGATCAACGCGCTCGCCCCGGAGCTGTCCCGCCCGGGCGCGCCCGCGCAGCGCCGCGCCGCGCTGCAGGTGCTCGCCGACCTGGAGCCGGGGCAGACCGCGCCGCCGGCGGCCGTGGTGGATACGCTGGCCTGGCGCGCGCCCCGGCGCAACTCGCGCGGCGCGTCGGCCGGCATCGAGGCGGGCCTGGCCGAGGCCGCGTTCGTGGGGCTGACCGGGTTCGACGGGCTGACGGCGTACGGCCGGCTGCTGCTCGCCGAGCTCGCCTCGGACGCGATCGACCCGGAGGACCCGCTCGGGATCGCCTCGCCCGAGGGGCACGCGCCGGGCGGGGCGGCCGCGCTGCTGGACAAGCTGCTGCCGGCCCCCGTCGACCACGTGCTGCTGCAGGCCGACCTCTCCGTGATCGTCCCCGGGCCGCCGGAGCCGACGCTGGCCGGGGAGCTGGAGCTGCTCGGGCAGCAGGAGTCCGCGAGTGTGTATCGCATCACCACCGACACCGTCCGGCGCAGCCTCGACGCCGGCTACTCCGCCGGCGACCTGCACGCCCTGCTCGGCCGGCGCTCGCGCACGCCGGTGCCGCAGACGCTGACGTATCTCATCGACGACGTCGCCCGCCGCCACGGCGGGATGCGCATCGGCTCGGCGAATTCGTACGTGCGAAGCGACGACGAGTCCGTCATCGCCGAGGTCCTGGCGGACCGGCGCCTGCAGTCGCTCGGCCTGCGCCGCCTGGCGCCGACCGTGCTGGCCTGCCGCCACACCCCGGCCCGGCTGCTGGAGGCGCTGCGTGAGGCCGGATATCCGCCCGTGCAGGAGGACTCGACCGGCGCCGCGGTGCTGACCCGGCCGAAGGCCCGCCGCGGCTCGCCCCGCCCGACGTGGGCCGCGCGCGTGGTGGAGGACCCGACCTCCAGCGTCCGGCTGTCCGCGCCCCGGCTGGCCGGGGTCATCGACCAGATCCGGCGGGGCGACGCGGCGGCCCGGGCCGCCCGGCGCGCGCCGGTGACCGTGCGGGCCAACGGGCCGTCCGGCTCGGCGGCGTCGCACACCGAGGCGCTGGAGGTGCTGCAGCAGGCGCTGCGGGACAAGACGCGGGTGTGGGTGGGTTACGTCGACGCCCACGGCGCCACCGCCTCGCGCCTGGTCCGGCCGGTGTCGATGGGCTCGGGTTATCTGCGCGCCGAGGACGAGCGGACGGAGATGCTGCACACCTTCGCCCTGCACCGCATCACGGGCGCCGTGCCAGAATCCGAGAGCTGACCAACCGACGAGAGCTGACTAACCGTCGGTGCGGGCCATGCCGATGACGGAGACGATCAGCAGGACGACGGCCAGGCTGCCGACGGTCTCGCCGATCGCGTCGGTCAGCGGGCTCTTGAGCACCAGCCACGAGACGAAGAACCAGGTCAGCGCGGCAGTGACGACAACGGCGACGCCGAGCTTGGCCAGCGGCGAAAGGACCTCCGGCTCTTCGACGCGGTTGAGTTCGGTCATCGGCGCCGCCGTCCTCGAGCTCGCCGCGGCCCACGGCTCTTCCCGCTTCGGATCGAGCCGATGACCGAAGCGACGAGCATGACGACGAGTATCGCGCCGACCGACTCGCTCACCGCGGTCTCGGCATCGGTGTGCGCGATGCGGTGGGAGAGCAGGAACCAGCCGACCGCCACCGCGAGGGCGGCGGCACCCCCGAACGTCAAGGTCACCCTCGGACGCATACATCGATGGTAGGTCGGGGTTTTCCGCTCCGGATCAGGTGATTCACCGGATATTCACCAGGAGCCGGATCGGACGACGCGTCCGCCCCCGAACTGATTCGACCGCCCGGGGCGCCCGGGCGGCCATCGAACGCGCGTCCGGCTCCGCGACGACGGCCGCGAAGCCGTCAATCCCTTGAACGCATGCGACCACTTCGACGGTTGCACGGGCGTACCATCTTCCCACTATCCGGGAAGTGTCAGACCCGCATGCGACACTGTCTGCGTGCCTGAAGGTCCATTGATCGTCCAGTCGGACAAAACGCTGCTGCTTGAGGTCGACCACCCCGACGCCCAGGCGTGCCGCATGGCGATCGCGCCGTTCGCCGAGCTCGAGCGGTCGCCGGAGCACGTGCACACATATCGCCTGACCCCGCTCGGCCTGTGGAACGCGCGCGCCGCGGGCCACGACGCCGAGGGCGTGGTCGACTCGCTGCTGCGCTTCTCGCGCTATCCGGTGCCCCACGCGCTGCTGGTGGACATCGCCGAGACGATGGACCGCTACGGGCGGCTCCAGCTGCTCAACGACCCCGTCCACGGCCTGGTCCTGCACGCCTCCGACCGGGCGGTGCTGATCGAGGTCGCCAAGAGCAAGAAGCTCGCCGGGATGCTCGGCGCCCGGATCGACGCCGACACGATCATCGTGCACGCGTCCGAGCGCGGGCGGCTCAAGCAGGCGCTGCTGAAGCTGGGCTGGCCGGCCGAGGATCTCGCCGGCTACGTCGACGGCGAGGCGCACTCGATCGACCTGGCCGAGGACGGCTGGGTGCTGCGGTCCTATCAGCGCGAGGCGGTCGACTCCTTCTGGGCCGGCGGCTCCGGGGTCGTGGTCCTGCCCTGTGGCGCCGGCAAGACGCTGGTCGGCGCGGCGGCGATGGCCGAGGCGAAGGCGACCACGCTGATCCTGGTCACCAACACGGTCGCCGGGCGGCAGTGGAAGCGTGAGCTGATCGCCCGCACCACCCTCACGGAAGCCGAGATCGGGGAGTATTCCGGCGAGCGCAAGGAGATCCGGCCGGTCACGATCGCGACCTACCAGGTGCTCACGACCCGCCGCGGCGGCGCGTTCGCGCACCTGGACCTGTTCAACGCCCGCGACTGGGGCCTGGTCATCTACGACGAGGTCCACCTGCTGCCGGCGCCGATCTTCCGGTTCACCGCCGATCTGCAGGCCCGCCGCCGGCTCGGGCTGACGGCCACGCTGGTGCGCGAGGACGGGCGCGAGGGCGACGTGTTCTCGCTGATCGGCCCGAAGCGCTATGACGCGCCGTGGAAGGACATCGAGGCACAGGGGTGGATCGCGCCGGCCGAGTGCGTCGAGGTGCGGGTGACGCTCACCGACGAGGAGCGGATGGCGTATGCGGTCGCGGAGCCGGAGGAGCGGTATCGGGTCGCGGCCACGGCGCGGACGAAGCTGCCGGTGGTGCGGGCGCTGATCGACCGGCACAAGGACGATCAGATCCTCGTCATCGGCGGATACATCGACCAGCTGCATCAGCTGGGAGAGTTCCTCGATGCGCCGATCGTGCAGGGGGCGACCACCAACCGGGAGCGGGAGAAGCTGTTCGACGCGTTCCGGGCGGGGGAACTGCGGACGCTGGTGATCTCCAAGGTCGGCAACTTCTCCATCGACCTGCCCGAGGCGGCGGTGGCCGTGCAGGTCTCGGGGACGTTCGGGTCCCGGCAGGAGGAGGCGCAGCGGCTGGGGCGGGTGCTGCGGCCCAAGGCCGACGGGCGGCAGGCGCACTTCTACACCGTCGTCGCCCGCGACACGATCGACACGGAGTATGCGGCGCATCGGCAGCGGTTCCTGGCCGAGCAGGGATACGCCTACACGATCACCGACGCCGACGACCTCGTGGCGTGATGCTCTCGCTCCCCCGCCTCGCCTGCGGCGGGGGAGTCGCACCGCGCCGGCCGTGCCGTCCTACGGGCCGCGCTCGATCACCGAGAGGGCATCGTCGATCAGGGCCAGCACCTGCTGGACCTCGCCGCCGTCGCGGACCCAGGCCATCATCGCGTTGATCATCGCGCCGACGCAGGCACCGACGAAGGCCTGGCAGCGGAAGTCGTCGCCGGGGCGGCCCAGGCGCTCGGCCAGCGGAACGGCCAGATAGCGGATCGAGTCCTGCAGGCTGTCCAGGGCGCGCATCCGAAGGGCCGGCACGCCCAGCTGCAGCCGGGCCCGCTGCAGCGCCTGGTCGACCTCGTCCGGGCCGATCGCGATGAACGACTCGACGAACGCGTGGCGGACGACCTCCAGCGGCGTCAGCTCCGGCGGGGCGGCGCGGATCCTCTCCGCCATGAGCTCGTCGTAGCGGTCCTGGATGACCACGTCCTCCTTGGTCTTGAAGTATCGGAAGAACGTGCTCGGCGAGATCTCCGCCGCCTCCGCGATCTGCTCGACGGTGGTCGCGTCGTAGCCCTGCTCGACGAACAGGCGCACGGCGTGCTCCTGAATCGCCCAGCGGGTCTTCTGCTTCTTGCGTTCACGCAACCCGGGTGAGCTCATCCACCGATTCTTCCCCACCGGCGACCGGTTCGGCATCGGGCAGCAGCAGCGCCACCAGCACCGCGCCCGCGACCGCGACCGCCGCGCACACCAGCAGCACGGCACCCATCGCGTCCACGAACGCCGTTCGCGCGGCCAGCGCCAGGGCGGCGTCACCGCCGCGCGCCGCGATGGCCACGGCGGCCGCGACCGAGTGCTCGGCGGCCTCGGGAGCCCCGTCGAGCCGGGCGCGGTACACGGCCGCGGTAAGGCTGCCCAGCAGCGCTACGCCCAGGGCGCCGGCGATCTGGCGCAGGGTCATCGTGATCGCGGTGCCGGAGCCGGCCTCGTCGCGGGGCAGGGCGCCCATCACCGCGTCCATGGCCGGGGTGATCGCCAGGCCGATGCCGGCCCCGGCGATGGCAAGCCAGGTGGCGACGAAGCCGTACCCGGAGCCGACGCCCGTCCGCGCGCCGAGCGCCAGGCCGGCCGCGCCGAGCAGGAGCCCCACGGCCACCGGGAGCCTCGTCCTCGTCAGGCGCGCGATGCGCTCACCCAGCGGGGCGCCGACGAACATGCCGCCGATCAGTGGCAGCAGGCGCAGGCCGACGCCGAGGGCATCGTCGCCGCGGACGGCTTGGAGGTACTGCGGCAGGATGAACAGCAGGCCGAAGAGCGCGAACGACGCCAGGGTTCCCGCCGCCGTACCCCACGCGAAGCGAGCCTTGCCGAACAGCCGCAGATCGATCATCGGGCTGCCGCTGCGCCGCTCCACCAGCACGAACACGACCAGGAGCGCCGCGCCGAGGGCCAGGCCGGCGAGCACTCGCGCGTCCGTCCAGCCCCGGGTGGGCGCCTCGATCACGCCGTACACGACGGAAACCAGCCCGAGCGTGGACAGCCCGGCCCCGAGCAGGTCGACCCGCCTGGGCGTGGCCGAGCGCGACTCCGGCACCAGGATCGCGACCGCCGCCAGCGCCACGAGCGCGACCGGAATGTTGATCACGAAGATCGACCCCCACCAGAAGTGCTCCAGCAGGTAGCCGCCGATGATCGGCCCGAGCGGAAGCCCGACGCCCATGCCCATCGTCAGCAGCGAGATCGCCTTGCCGCGCTCGTGCGGCTCGAACAGCACCGGGAGCACGGCCATGGTCAGCGGGGTGAGGATCGCGCCGCCGATGCCCATCAGCGCCCGCGCCGCGATGACCTGCGCCGCGTCGGTGGCGAAGACCGCGACGAGCGACGAGCCGGCGAAGAGGAGCAGGCCGGTCATGAGCAGGCGTTTGCGGCCGTACCGGTCGCCGAGCGCGCCCATGGGCAGCAGCAGACCGGCGAAGACCAGCACGTACGCGTTGACGATCCACTGCAGGTCGTCGCTGCCGGCGTCGATCGCGGTCGCGAGCGTGGGCAGCGCGACGTTGAGGATCGTGGTGTCGAAGCCGACCGTGAGCACGCTGAGGACGATCGCGATGAGCGCCCACCACCGGCGCGGGCTGGAAGTGACAGCATCCATATGTTGACAGTAACTCTCACTTGCGTGTCTATGTCAATCGCGATGGACTTCACGTCGCCGGTCCGGACATTTCGGACTCGGTCGGCGCCGCTCCCCTTCGCACGGCCCGGTCGGCCGACCAGAGCGCCCGCCCGTCCGAGCACCGGGGCGCGATCTTTGCCTAGCTCGGCGCCGCGACCCGAAGCCCCCGAACGTAGGCGCCCGACCTGCACCGGCTCGCCAGGATGGCAACCGAAGCACGGTCTTGACCCGCCACGGGCCCCTGCTCGGGATAGGTCAGGCGCCCTGTGCCCTGGTGGTCGAGGCGCCGACCGGCCGGTTCGACGCCCACCACGCCGAACGGGCCCGGATGCCGCTCGACCAGTTCGCGCCCCGCAACGCGGCGAGGAGCAGTTCGTGCAACTGGTGACCGGCGAACTTATCGGATTTAAACCCCGTCAGGCGATATGCCTGAATAGCGCGATAACGGCGACCTGACGCCCCTCAGGCGATGCGGCAGAATCCGACATATCCGAAATTTCCGATACGTCGATCAAGTGCCGAGTTCCTCGCCTGCGGCCGTCCCGCGCGATCCGGCGGCCGTAAAACACGCAAAATCGTGATATGTCCGATAAGTCGCGGCGCGGAGCGCCCGACTTATCGTGATAACCCGCCCGGAATCAGGCGGTCAGCTCGGCGCTGAGCAGCTCGGCGATCTGGGCCGTGTTCAGGGCCGCACCCTTGCGCAGATTGTCGCCCGTGACGAAGAAGTCGAGGGCCCGCGGGTCGTCGACCGAGCGCCGAATCCGGCCGACCCACGACGGATCGGTGCCGACGGCGTCGATCGGCATCGGGAACTCGCCCGCGGCCGGGTCGTCGACCAGGATCACGCCGGGGGCGTGACGCAGGACCTCGCGGGCTCCCTCGGCGTCGACCTCGGTGCCGAAGACCGCGTGGACGGCGACGGAGTGGCCGGTCACGACGGGGACGCGGACGCAGGTGGCCGAGACCTTGAGGTCGGGCAGGCCCAGAATCTTGCGGGACTCGTTGCGCAGCTTGAGCTCCTCGGAGGACCAGCCGGCCTCGCGGAGGGAGCCTGCCCACGGTACGACATTGAGGGCCAGCGGCGCCGGGAACGGCCCGAGGTCGTCGCCCACGGCGCGGCGGACGTTGCCGGAGCGCGAGCCCAGGGTGCGGTCGCCGACGACGCGCTCAAGCTGGTCGAGCAGCGTGTCGACGCCGTCCTTGCCGGCGCCGGAGACGGCCTGGTAGGAGGCCAGGACGAGTTCCTTGAGGCCGTACTCCCGGTGCAGCGGGGCGAGCGCCACGATCATCGTCAGCGTGGTGCAGTTGGCGTTGGCGATGATGCCCTTGGGGCGGTTGCGGACCTGCTCCGGGTTGATCTCGGGGACGACGAGGGGCACGTCGGGGTCCATGCGGAAGGCGCCGGAGTTGTCCACGGCGATGGTGCCGTGCGAGACGGCGACCGGCGCCCACTCCGCGGAGACGTCGTCGGGGACGTCGAACATCGCCACGTCGACGCCGTCGAAGACCTCGGGCGCGAGCTCGTGGACCAGCAACTCCTCGCCGCGCACGGTGAGCCGGCGGCCCGCCGAGCGCTTGGAGGCCACGAGCCGAATCTCGCCCCACACGTTCTTGCGGGAGGAGAGCAGCTCACACATCACGGAGCCGACGGCCCCGGTGGCACCGACAACGGCCAGGCTCGGCAGATCGCCCATGGAGGACGAACCTACCTTCCGGTCCCCGCGTAGACCACGGCTTCCTCGGTGCCGCCGAGCTCGAACGCGTCGTGGATCGCCCGGACGGCGACATCGAGGTCGGTGTCGCGGCAGACGACCGACACCCGGATCTCCGAGGTGGAGATCATCTCGATGTTGACGCCGGCCTCGGCCAGGGCGGCGAAGAGCTTGGCCGCCACGCCCGGGTTGGAGCGCATGCCGGCGCCGATGAGCGAGACCTTGCCGATGTGGTCGTCGAACAGGATCGCCTTGAAGTCGATCGTCGCCTTGATCCGCTCCAGGGCCGCCTTGGCGGTGGCGCCGTCGGTCTTGGGCAGGGTGAAGGAGATGTCCGTGCGGCCGGTGCTCTCGGTGGAGACGTTCTGCACGATCATGTCGATGTTGGTCTCCGCGGCCGCGACCGTCTGGAAGATCCGCGCGGCGACACCGGGCTGGTCGGGCACGCCGACGATGGTGATCTTCGCCTCGCTGCGGTCGTGCGCGACGCCGGTGATGAGCGCTTGCTCCACGGAAAGGTCCTCCATCGATCCGGTGACCATGGTGCCGTTGGCGGTTGAGTACGAGGAGCGCACATGGATCGGCAGCGAGAACCGCCGCGCGTACTCCACGCTGCGCAGGTGCAGCACCTTGGCGCCGCACGCGGCCAGCTCCAGCATCTCCTCGTACGTGATCTGCTTGATGTGCCGGGCGTTCTTGGCCACGCGCGGGTCGGCCGTGAAGATGCCGTCGACGTCGGTGTAGATCTCGCAGACGTCGGACTGCAGCGCCGCGGCCAGCGCGACCGCGGTGGTGTCGGAGCCGCCGCGGCCGAGGGTCGTGATGTCCTTGGTGTCCTGGGAGACGCCCTGGAAGCCGGCGACGATCGCGATCGCGCCCTCGTCGAGCGCGCTGCGCAGCCGGCCGGGGGTCACGTCGATGATCCGGGCACGCCCGTGGGTCGAGGTCGTGATCACGCCGGCCTGGCTACCGGTGTAGGAGCGGGCCTCGTATCCCAGATTGTTGATCGCCATCGCGAGCAACGCCATGGAGATGCGCTCGCCGGCGGTCAGCAGCATGTCCAGCTCGCGGCCGGCCGGGACCGGGCTCACCTGCGAGGCGAGGTCGAGCAGCTCGTCGGTCGTGTCGCCCATGGCGGAGACCACCACCACGACCTCGTTGCCGGCCTTTCGCGTGTCGACGATGCGCTCGGCGACGCGCTTGATGCGCTCGGCGTTGGCGACGGAGGAACCGCCATACTTCTGCACGATCAGCGCCACGCCGTCGAGCTCCTTCCCGCCTGACCCGGACCGACCGGGAGTTATCGCAGCCGAGCGTACCGGGGTGCGATGCCCCTCGGGAGTGGCGTTCCACGATCCGGCCGCCTGGCCGGGCGAGAATACGCGGGTGCGGGAGCCTCGGGTCGGCCATCATGCGATCACTGTGACCACCGGCACGGCATTGGCCGTGCTCACCGGGCTGCTGCTGTCCGCCTGCAGCTCGTCGAGCGCCCCGGATCCGCAGGTCAGCCCCTCGGCGACCCCGGTGCCGGCCCAGCCCGACCCGCGCGGGCAGCTCGCGGCGCGGGTGGCGGTGGCCAAGGACCGGCGCTACGTCGCCGCATACACGCTCACGGAGCCGGGCAAGGCGCCCCGCTCGATCCTGGTCTCGGTCGCCACCGACCGGACGTGGCGCGTCGACATCCAGGGCGGCGCGCTGGGCGGCACCGCGGACGTGGCGATCGCGAGCCGCCCGGAGGGGGTGTACCAGTGCCCGATCAACCCTTCCAGCAGCTGTGTCAAGGTGGCGGCCGGCGGTAAACGGCTGCCGGCGGCGATCGACCCGCGGGTGCAGTACGTCTTCGTGACCTGGCTCGACGTTCTGCTGGACCGGCAGACCCCCCTGTCGGTGGCGCCCGCCGAGCCGCTGGCCGGCACGTCCGCCCCGTGCTTCGCGGTCGAGCCGGGCGTGACCGCGATCGCCCCGGCCATGGACCCGGGCACCTTCTGCTACAGCGACGACGGGATCCTCACGGCGGCCAAGCTCCCGTTCGGCCAGCTGATGCTCACCGGCGAGGTGGTCGCCCCGCCTCCTACGATCTCGCTGCCCGGCCCGGTCGCCAACAGCGCACCGCTGGGCACGTCGGCCCCGCCGCCTCCTCCGCCGCCGGCGAGCAGCGCCCCACCGTCGGTCAAGCCGTCTCGCTGAGATCTGCCGGAATCACTGGAACTGTCGGTCAGCTCTCAAATGACCGGGACCGGTTTCCAGGCTCAGTAGCGGAGGCGTACTGTGGCGCTTGACATGTGGCAGACGCTTCTTCTTCGTCGCCGCGACGAGGCCCTTCAGGCCGGCACCTCGTCGCGGGGATGATGCGCGCGTCTGCGCTCCTGCCGGTCTGAAAGCCCAGACCCTTCCCGCGCTTCGAGCGCGACAACCCAGGAGCAGAGAAAGCATGTCCGAAATCGCCCGCCAGACCGCCAGCCGCATGCCCATTCACCGTTACCGGCCCTTCTCTGAACAGTTCCCGATCCCGCTGACCGACCGGCAGTGGCCGGGCAAGGAGGTCAAGGTCGCGCCGCGCTGGTGCGCGGTGGACCTGCGCGACGGCAACCAGGCGCTGATCGACCCGATGTCGGTCGAGCGCAAGCGGCGGATGTTCAATCTGCTGGTCCGGATGGGTTACAAGGAGATCGAGGTCGGCTTCCCCGCTGCCTCGCAGACCGACTTCGACTTCGTACGCACGCTGATCGAGCAGGACCTGATCCCCGAGGACGTCACGATCCAGGTCCTGACCCAGTGCCGGGACAACCTGATCGAGCGCACCTTCCAGTCGCTCGTCGGCGCCCGCCGGGCCATCGTGCACTTCTACAACTCGACCTCGACGCTGCAGCGCCGCGTGGTGTTCGGCCTGGACAGGGCCGGGATCACCGACATTGCCACGACCGGGGCACGGCTGTGCCAGAAGTACGCCGAGGCGATCACCCCGGATACCGAGATCTACTACGAGTACTCCCCCGAGTCCTACACCGGCACCGAGCTGGACTACGCGCTGGAGGTCTGCACCGCCGTCATCGAGGTGCTGCAGCCGACCCCGGACCGCCCGCTCATCGTCAACCTGCCGGCGACGGTGGAGATGGCCACGCCCAACGTCTACGCCGACTCCATCGAGTGGATGTCGCGCAGCCTGCCGCGGCGGGAGTCCGTCGTACTGTCGCTGCACCCCCACAACGACCGCGGGACGGCCGTCGCCGCCGCCGAGCTGGGCCTGCTGGCCGGAGCCGACCGGATCGAGGGGTGCCTGTTCGGCAACGGCGAGCGCACCGGCAACGTCGACCTGGTGACCCTGGGGCTGAATCTGTTCTCGCAGGGCATCGACCCGCAGGTCGACTTCTCCGACATCGACGAGATCAAGCGCACGGTCGAGTACTGCAACCAGCTGCCGGTCCACGAGCGCCACCCGTACGCGGGCGACCTGGTCTACACCGCCTTCTCCGGCTCCCACCAGGACGCGATCAAGAAGGGCTTCGAGGCCCTGAACCGCGACGCGGCGGCCGCCGGGGTCGAGGTCGACCAGTTCACCTGGGGCGTGCCCTACCTGCCGGTCGACCCGAAGGACCTGGGCCGCTCCTACGAGGCCGTCATCCGGGTCAACTCGCAGTCCGGCAAGGGCGGCGTGGCGTACGTCATGAAGAGCGAGCACCACCTCGAGCTGCCGCGCCGGCTGCAGATCGAGTTCTCCGGCGTCGTGCAGCGGCACACCGACGACGAGGGCGGCGAGGTCAGCCCGCAGCAGATGTGGGAGTTCTTCTCCAGCGAGTACTTCTCCGACAGGCGGTTCACGCTGGTCGAGTACGAGGCCACGACCGCCGACGGCAAGGTCGCGCTGAACGCGGACATCACCGTCGACGGTGAGACGCGCCACGTGACCGCCAACGGCAACGGCCCGATCGACGCGTTCGTCCACGCGCTCGGCGACGTCGGCGTCGACGTGCGGGTGCTGGACTACGCCGAGCACGCGCTGACCTCCGGCGAGGGTGCGCAGGCCGCGGCGTACGTCGAATGCTCCGTCGACGGCCGAACCTACTGGGGCGTCGGCATCGACGCCAACATTGTCACCGCTTCCCTGCGTGCCGTGCTCAGCGCGGCCAACCGCGTCTGAAAGTCGCCTATCGGACCCGCCCGTGTCGATCCTCACGGGCGGGTCCTGCGGGCCCCGCGAGCGTCGATGCCGCACAGTAAAGGCGTGCGCCCCTCCCCCAACGGCAAAGCCGTTCTTATCGCCCTCGTGCTCGCCACGGTGCTCACCGGCGCCGGCAGCTGCGACGTCTCCTCCACCCCCGGCGCGGCCGAGCCGACGTCGGGCCCGACCGCCGGCACCGGCAGCGGTGGCGGCGGGACCACGTCGCTGGACGCGTTGACCGTGGCCGCGGCCGGATCGATGTCCGGCTACAGCCGCGAGAAGTTCACGCACTGGATCGGCCAGGGCAGCGGCTGCGACACGCGCGACGTCGTGCTCAAGCGCGACGGCAAGAACGTCAAGGCCACTGCCGAATGCAAGATCACCGCGGGCACGTGGCACAGCCCGTACGACGACAAGGACACGACCAACCCGCAGGATCTCGACATCGACCACATGGTCCCGCTCGCGGCCGCCTGGCGCTCGGGCGCGGCGAAGTGGACCGACGATCAGCGCAAAGAGTTCGCCAACGACCTGACACGGCCGCAACTTTTCGCGGTTAGCCTGCAGTCCAATCGGGCAAAGGGCGACCAGGACCCGTCGACGTGGAAGCCGCCGAGCCACGCGTTCTGGTGCACGTACGCGCAGGACTGGGTCACAGTGAAGACGTACTACAAGTTGTCCGTGACGCAGGCCGAGAAGACAGCGCTCGCCGACATGCTCGCGACCTGCAAGTAGGCCCTCGTTTTTTCTTGGTAGGGCTTGTGTTTTTTTGGGAGGAACCGGAATGGCGGAGACGCCCACACCTGCTGCGCAGACTCCTGCTGTTCCGGCTCCCCCGCCGAGGACCGACATCATGGCCGGCCCGGGCGGCGTCATGACCGACGAGGTCGGCGTGGTCACCGGCGAGCTCACGCTGCAGTCCGAGCTCGGCACCGACAACTCCTTCGTCGTCAAGGTCCAATACAAGGACGCCGAGGAGTGGTACGTCGTGAGCGGTGCGAAAGGCACCCTGAAGGACCCGGCCGACCTGGCCGCCGTGCACGCCGTCGTCGCCGGAATCCTCAATCGGCCCGAGGGTTAAACGGCTCGCCTGCCTTCGAAGGCGCGCCCGAGCGTGATCTCGTCGGCGTACTCCAGGTCGCCGCCGACCGGGAGCCCGCTGGCCAGCCGCGTGACGTTGAGGCCCATCGGCTTGACCAGCAGGGCGAGGTACGTCGCCGTCGCCTCACCCTCCGTGTTGGGGTCGGTCGCCAGGATCAGCTCCTTGCAGGCCCCGTCGGCCAGGCGCGTCATGAGCTCGCGGATGCGCAGGTTGTCCGGCCCGATGCCCTCCAGCGGATTGATCGCCCCGCCGAGCACGTGGTATCGCCCGCGGAACTCCCCCGTGCGCTCGATCGCCACGACGTCCTTGGGCTCCTCGACCACGCAGAACACCTCGTCGCTGCGGCGCGGGTCGCGGCAGATGCGGCACAGCTCGGACTCGGCCACGTTGAAGCAGCGCGTGCAGAACCGCACGAGCTCCTTGACCCGCTGCAGCGCCTGCGCGAGCCGCTTGACATCGACGGGGTCGGCCGAGAGCACGTGAAACGCGATGCGCTGCGCACTCTTCGGCCCGACCCCGGGCAGCCGCCCGAGCTCGTCGATAAGATCTTGGATGGCGCCTTCGTACACGCCGGACGCCCGTTAGAAGCCGGGCAGCCCGAGCCCGCCGCCCAGGCCCCCGAGCCCGGCGGTCAGCGGACCCATCTTCTGCTCGGTCAGGTCCCGCGCCGCCTGCGCCGCGTTGTGCACGGCCGCGACGATGAGGTCCTCGAGCGTCTCCACGTCGTCGGGGTCGATCGCCTTGGGGTCGATCTTCACCGACACGACCTCGCCGGTCCCCTTGACCGTCGCCGTGACGAGCCCGCCTCCGGCCGTCCCGGTGAGCTCGGCCTCGGCCAGCTCCGCCTGCGCGGCGACCATCTGCTGCTGCATCTTCTGCGCCTGCTTCATCATCTGCTGCAGGTTGGGCTGTCCACCGGGCCGCACAGGGCGCTCCTTCAACTTTTTCGGCAACGGGACCTTCGATCCAGCTTAGGGCCTGCCTGACCGCGACCTCCGCCGCGCCCTCTCCGTGCCCACCGAAAATTCCATTTGCCCCCTTCGCTGGCCCCGACCACGCTAGGGTGGGCGCTCACCAGCAAGAACACTTCCCGTAGCACCGGCACTACAGCCGGTGGGTATTTCGCAGGTTGCGATATGGCACCTTGTGGCCTGGCGATCTGTGACGCAGCCGACTCATACTGTTTGACGAGGCTAAGGGGGGAACTTATGCCGACCGTCTTCTATCGGGCCCACGACGTCGTCATCACCGACGACGTCTACGCGATCTGGAAACCGGAGCCCCAGGTGTATGACCTGGAGGCCCTGGAGGACATGCACGTCGAGCACGACGGCCGCCCCGCCCGGCTCGCCCTGCTCGTCGCGGGCGCCCTGGCCACCGCGGGGGCGGCGGCCGCGTTCACGTTCACCGATGGCGCCGGGCGATTCGTGGTCGCCGCGGCCGTCCTGTCCTTCCCACCGCTGACGAATCAGGCCATCCGAATCTTCACTCCGGTGGTATGGCTGCTGCGAGCCCGCTACGCCGGCGCGGGCGTCACCCTGTTCACCACGAGCAACGCGATAACCCTGCTGCGGGTGCGCCGCAGCCTGATGCGCGCCTTCGCCGCGAACGCGGCGAGCGTCGAGCGCCTGGATCGATCCGGCTACGCCGAGGACTACCAGAGGCTGAACACCCTGCTCTGACCGCCCCACAACGTTGCCCGCGGGACAGGAGGTCCCGCGGGCAACGCCCGTTGCCCGGTTTGCCGGTTATGTGCATTCATAGGCCAACTTCGCATATAAACGTGGCGGGCAGGCACCCGCTACGCAATGCTGAAGGCTCACGTCCTTAGAGCTATGGGGAGGACGACCCGATGGCCGAGCACGGCGAGACCCTCGCGTGGCGCAGGTCCAGTTTCTGCGGTAGCGACGCGTGTGTCGAGGTAGCCAGCACCGCCGACGTCATCCTGGTTCGTGACGCGGACAACCCCAGCGGTGCGCAGTTGACGTTCACTCGGGCGGACTGGGAAGCGTTCATAGCGGGGTTGCGCATCGAAACCCTCACGCCGCCGCACTGACAACTACTGGAGGTCGAACTCGCCGCCCTTCATGCCGGCCACGAACGCACTCCAGCTCTCCCGCTCGAACGACAGGACCGAACCGCCGGGGTTCTTGGCGTCGCGAACGAGAATGCTGTCAGACGCGAGGTTGGCGACCTCAACGCAGCTGGTCGTCCCGCAGTAGCTGCTCTTGCGCCAACCCGGCGTGACCGTTTCGTGCATTTCTCACCTTTTCTCATTCCGGGAGGCAGGCCGGGTCCGGTCGGCCTCCGAACGGTCTTCGGAAGCCTATTCAGTCCGAAGATCCTTCGTCGGCAGAGGGACTCGCCGCGCCGGCGGCCGCGGCGATCATCCTTGCCGAATCCTCCTCATTGATCGAGCCGGCCCACATGCGATCCCAACCTTCGCGGTGGCGCGTGATTCGGACCGCGTCGTCGACGATCTCGTCGACCGGACCACTCTCTCGATACAGCACGGCATGGCCGTTCTCCGCGTCCGACAGATACAGCAGATCGAAAAGGCCGAACGCGGGATACGGACTTGCCAGCGGGTGCAAGCGCACCGACACCCAGCCCTCGTCGATCGCCGCGCTGATCGCCGCGAGCTGCTCGCGCAGCACGTCGGGCCCGCCGACCTGCCGCAGCAACACGGACTCGTCGAGCAGCGCGAACAATTTCGGCCACGGGCTGCGCCGGCGAATCATCTTTCGCCGCTCGGCCCGGATGGCAACTCGCGCATCTATTTCCTGCGCCGTCAGTTCGCCGACGTATTGCTGGGTGATCGCCAGGGCATAAGCCTCGGTCTGCAACCAGCCGGGAATCGCGGCCGGTGCGAAGCTCAGGACTCTCGATGCCTCGGCCTCGAAGCTGATCAGCTGCCGCATCGCCGCCGTCAGCATCCCCTGATAACGCTTGTCGTCCCACCACTGGCGGCGCTGCTTGGAGGCCTTCGCGGCCTGGACGAGTTCCTCGACGACCTTACGATCCTTCACGCCGAGATAGCTGAGCAGTGGACGCAGATCGTTCTGGGAGATGGTGACCTCGCCGGACTCGATCCGCATCACCTTGGAGAGCGACCACTCCATGGCCTCGGCCACCTGGGTCTGCGTGTCACCCTTGGCGTTGCGGGCGTCCTTGATCGCCAGCCGGACCTTCCGGCGCGCGACGGCGGGCGTGTCCCCGGAACTCATCGTTGTCCCTCGTTGGACGTATGTCTACTTGCCATATCGCTGGCTGTGGCCCAACCCTACTCGCGGGTAGACGCACATGGGTGCAGACGCGGAAAAGACGCACGACGGACATGCCCCACTTGTCGCGGAATATGTCGTCCGTACGGGTGGTCCAAATGAGCCCGAGTCATTGTAGGGTCCAGCCGCCGTATGGCCGACTGATATATAGCACATTCGTCAGATCGTTACCTACTGGACAGTAGGTGAACGGCCCATTATCAGCGGGAAGCCGCGTGGCGCCGCTCCAAGGCGCGAATCAGGGCCCGGCGGACCTGGCCGAAGACGCGGCGGTCGGTGCTCCGGAACAGGCTCACGTCATGCCGGCCATACTGCGCCCGGATCTCCTGCGCGGCCGGGGTGCGGCCGGCGCGAGGGTGCTCCAGGACGTACACGCCCTCCAGGAAGTCGATTCGGTACTGCATCTGGACGGGCCGGAGGATCACGAAGTGATCGCTGGTCACGACCAGGTCGGGACTTCGGTAAAACATTCGCATCTCCCTTTCCCCTCGGGCTTGCGAGAGGGGTCGACAATGCGGTAGGCATAACTTCAGGTATCGATGCCGTCTCTGCCCGTATCCGCAGCGGTGGCCGCGAACAGAACAGCGCCCGTGCGTGGCCAGGAGATGGCCGCCGGGCGCCGTTGCGCTTGCGCCACTCGCCCCCTCGTGGCTCTCTCTCGATGGTTGCATGGCCGCACGCCGATGCGCTAGACGACAACCTGCGATATCGCAGATTGCCTCAACGCTGGTAGCTGATCAGATCGGGAGTGGGTCCCCGCAGTACTCCAGGGCCCGGATCAGGGCCCGGCGCACGGCGCCGAACGCGGCGCGGTCGGTGGTGTGGAAGAGCCGGACGTCGGCCGCGCCGTAGCGCGCCCGGATCTCGTACCCCGCCCGGAAGCCGGCCCCCCGACCGTGCCGGACGATGTACGGCGCCTGGATTCCGGCCAGATCGAACCGGGCGGGATCGGGATACAGGACTACCACGTGCGTGTTGGTGATCAGGATGTCCGGGCTCTGGTAGAACATCGCCGCCCCCTCCGACAGCGTGCTGATACCACGATGGTCCCATGCGGCGTCATCCGGCAACAGCGCTCAATCTGCCATATCGCAGATGGCGACATGACGATTGGCTGGCCGGTGGATGGCATTCCGGGTGCGGCTGTACGACATCGCCCGTCTGCGGGCGTGAGACGCTCGCCACACTCGGCTGTGCGCCATCTGCGGCCTTCAACGCGTCCCCCCAGAGACCGACGCCGGACTCCCCGGTGTCGGGGTCGCCCGGCGTTTCGCCTGGTGGAGCTGGCGGAGGATACGAGATTCGAACTCGTGAGGGTTTTATCCCAACACGCTTTCCAAGCGTGCGCCCTAGGCCTCTAGGCGAATCCTCCGTGCGCCAGGATACCCATCGCTCGCCAGGTTCGCGCCACCGGGTATTGTGGTCCGCAAGCCACTCGTGCGGCGGCACCTCATGAACCTCCCCAGGGCCGGAAGGCAGCAAGGATAAGTGAGCTCTGTCGGGTGCACGAGTGGCCTTCGTGCATCCGTGCCCGCCCGCGTGACGCCCGCCGAAAAGTGTCGGTGGTCGGGAGTACGGTGGTCCCGGCTCTAGTCGATCGGAGGACCGCTGGTGGCGCTCGCGCTGTACCGCAAATATCGTCCTCGGACGTTCGCCGAGGTCATCGGCCAGGAGCACGTCACCGAGCCGCTGTCGCAGGCACTGCGCTCCGGGCGGCTCAACCACGCCTATCTGTTCTCCGGCCCCCGCGGCTGCGGCAAGACCAGTAGCGCCCGGATCCTGGCCCGGTCCCTCAACTGCGAGCGCGGCCCGACCCCCGAGCCCTGCGGCGAGTGTCAGTCCTGCCGCGACCTGGCGCCCGACGGCTCCGGCTCCATCGACGTCATCGAGATCGACGCGGCCAGCCACGGTGGCGTCGACGACGCCCGGGACCTGCGCGAGCGGGCGTTCTTCGCGCCGGTGTCGAGCCGCTTCAAGGTGTATGTCATCGACGAGGCCCACATGGTGTCCTCGGCGGGCTTCAACGCACTGCTCAAGCTCGTGGAGGAGCCACCGGAATACGTCAAGTTCGTCTTCGCCACGACCGAGCCCGAGAAGGTCCTCGGGACGATCAAGTCCCGGACGCACCATTACCCCTTCCGGCTGATTCCCCCGGGCGTGCTGCGGCCCTATCTCGAGCAGCTCACCGCCGCGGAGGGCGTGAAGGTCGAGCCCGCCGTCTTCCCTCTGGTCGTCCGGGCGGGAGCGGGTTCCGCCCGCGACACGCTCTCGGTGCTCGACCAGCTGATCGCGGGCGCGGGCGCGGACGGCGTCACCTACAACCGGGCGGTTGCCCTGCTCGGCGTCACCGACGTCGCCCTCATCGACGAGATGTGCGAGGCCCTGGCCGCCGAGGACGGCCGCGGGGCCTACGGCGTCATCGACCGCGTCGTCGAGGCCGGCCACGACCCGCGCCGCTTCGCCTCCGACCTGCTCGAGCGCCTCCGCGACCTGATCGTCCTGCAGCAGGTCCCCGACGCCGTCACCAAGGGCCTGCTCGACGCCCCGCACGACCAGCTCGACCGCATGGGCGCCCAGGCGTCGCAGCTTGGGCAGGCGACGCTGTCCCGTTACGCCGACATCGTGCACAACGGCCTGACCGAAATGCGCGGCACGACGGCCCCGCGGCTGCTGCTGGAGCTGATCACGGCTCGCATGCTCCTGCCCGGCGCCGACGACTCGAGCGCGGCCCTGCTGCAGCGCCTGGAGCGCATGGAGCGCCGCCTCCAGGCCGGCGGCGTGCCCGCGGCCCCGGTCGCCGCGGCCGCACCGGTCGTCTCCGCGGCCCCGGTCTCCGCCCCGGCCGCCGCGACCCCGCCGAATGTCCCGCCGGCCGCCCCGGCGGCGCCTGTCGTGGACGAGCCTCCGGCGCGAGGGGCCAACGACGGCGGCAACCGGGGGCTGGACTACATCCGCGACTCGCGTTCGGGGACTGCCGCGTCCACGCCGGCCGCCGCGCCGCCGCCGAACACCTGGTCCGAGGCGAGCGCCGCGCCGGCCTCGGCTCCCCAGCCCCCCGCGCCACCCGCCCAGCCCGCGGCGCCGGCCGGGGGTGGGGGCTCGCCGGATGCCGAGGGCATCCGGCGGATCTGGCCGGACCTCCTGGCGCTGGTCAACGACAAGAGCAAGAAGGCCGGCGCGATCGTGCGCGAGGCGACGGTGCAGGACGTGGACGGGACCACGTTGGTCCTCGGGTTCAAATACTCCACCCATGCCGACATGCTCAACGCGTCGCCGGACGTGCTGCTCAAGGCCCTCCAGGAGCTGCTGGGCGGGCGCTGGCAGGTGCGGTGCGAGGTCGGCGGGCAGCCGGGCGGCGGCGGGGGCGGCAACCGACCCGCGCCGCCGAAGCCGACGCCGCAGCCGTCCGGCCCGCCGGCACCGTCGTCCGGGCCGCCCGGAGGGGCCGGGGCGCCGCCGTCGCCGGCCGGGGGGTCCTACGGGGCGCCCGGAGGGTCGCACGGCGCGCCGCAGCAGGCCCAGCCGCCGCAGGGGACTCCGCAGCAGGTCAGCCCCCAGCACGCCGCATTCGCACCGGCCGGCGCCCAGCCCGGTCCGATCTCGAGCGGGGCTCGCGGCGGGGCAGCTCCGGGGGTTTCCGGTGCTGCTGGCGGAGGTCTGGCGACCGCTGCGGTCGCGGACGAGGATTGGCCCGCGCCCGCTGTGCCGGGCGGGTCCGTTCCCGACGCCAGGAGTTCCGCAGCCGCCAAGCCAGCCGGCGGAGGCGACGAGGACTGGCCGACTCCCGCGGCGCCCGGCGGATCCTGGCCCGCACCGGCAACGCCCGGGGCCGGTCCGGTGACGCCTGACGCCGTGGCCACAGCGTCTGGGAGCGGGATCGCCACCGTGACGCCGGCTCCCACGGCGGGCAGCAGCTCCGCGCAGCCCGTGTCCGGTTCGTCCACATATGGCGGTAATTTCGCAGGCGTAAGCGACTCGGTGACGGCGACCGCCTCGGGCGGCCCCGGCGGCTTGCCGGCCGGCCCCGGGCTTGCAGCGGCCCGCACGGCCGCATCCGCGGCCGCCACAACCGGCCCAGCGGCCACCGCGCCGGCCGCCCCGACGGCGTCGGCCGCGCCGGCCCGCCCTCGCAGCGGAGGGTCCAGCGCCCTGGAGAAGGCCCGCGAGGCGGCCAGCCGCGCCGCCGCCACGGCCGCGAACGGTGGGCGACGGACGAACGCCGGACCGGGCTCCGGCGGATCGAACAACGGCCCGGTCAACGCGGCCGCGGCAGCGGGACGGCCGGGGGCGAGCGGCGCCCGGGGCGGCGGCGACTCGGCGTGGGATGGCACGACCGGGGATGAGCCGCCGTTCGATCCCGAATACGACTCGCCGGTCCCCGATCCTCGCTTCCCCGGACTCGACCCAGGCGACGAGTTGCTCGACGACGCCTCCGAGGTGCGCGAGACCAGCGAGGAGGCGGCCCTGCGCCTGCTGATGGAGGCCCTGGGCGCCGAGAAGATCGGCGAGATCTCCGGCTGACGGCGGGCCCGCATCCGCCGGGGATCGCCCGTGTCATCGCCACGACATAGGCCCTGAGCTGGGAATACGCCTGATCATCGGCGGTCGGAAACTTGTTCTGGCCGAACGGCAACCGTCCGGCGCCGGGGTGGCGTCTTGGTGTGCGTCTTGTCGAGATGCACCGCCCGACCCCAAGGACCGGCTCGTGTGAACCCCAACGTGAGTGAGTTCGACTCGTTTGTGCGATCTCGTAGCGTGGCGCTGCTGCGCTCGGCGTATCTGCTGACCGGCGACCAGCACCTGGCCGAGGATCTCGTGCAGTCGGCGCTGGCCCGCACCCACCGCGCGTGGGGGCAGCTGCACGACCGCGGGAACGCCGAGGCGTACACCCGAAAAGTCATGTATCACCTGCAGGTCTCCTGGTGGCGGCGGCGCGTGCCGGAGTCGATGCCGGGCGACCTGCCGGAGCCGCGGCGCGGCGCGGGGGATCACGCCGACCGGACAACCATGCGGATGACGCTGCGGGCGGCCCTGCTGAAGCTGTCGGTCAAGCAGCGGGCCGTGCTGGTCCTGCGTCGAGGACTGCACCGAGGCCGAGGCCGCCGAGCTGCTCGGCGTCAGTGTCGGAGGACCGTAGGTGCTTCGGGCCGGTGGATGGGAGATTCGGGTTCGCAGGGTCCGTCCGGCAATGCCAGCTCGTCGGTCAGGTGTTGGGTCTCGGTCCGGACGGGCCCCTCGATCTCGCAGAACTTCTGGTGATCTTGGCGGGTCGGCGTCGGCCGGCTCATCGCGCCGAACCCACCAGCCACTCGCGCAGTTGCGCATCATCGCTGAGCTCGACCACTTGGACCAGCGCCCAGTTGTTCTGGTGGTTCGGTGCGTCCAGCAGCCGCTCCTGCCAATCGCCGGCGTACTCACGAAGGGTGAGGACCATCTCGTCGATCGCGTCGTCGAACGTCGAGGCGTCCGCGGCCACCGGCACGCCTGGAAGAAACACGGACCACCCGCCGTCCTCGGCCACCACCTGCGGCGATGGCAAAACACCGACGAGACTCACCCGCAGACGATCAGCGTCCACAACCGCCGCTCGGCCCACCTCCCGCTGCACGGTCGCCACCCGACCGCGGCGAGCAGCGTCGAGGAGATCCTTGAAGTGCGCCCGAGCAGCCGTGTAGCTGTCAAAATGCGCGGCAATGGACATGCACCCTCCAACCGTTCTCCGTCCTATGTGCGACTCACCCATGAGTACGTCATTAGGCCGGATCACTCGCCGATACCGAGCAGGATGCCATCCGCTCTGTGCGTTCGCGAACGCGCTGATCGACTCCCACAGTGTGACGGGCAGCCCGCCTTGCGATCGCTTCACCTCGCAGCGGAAATGATCATTGCCGACCTACCGGAGTTCAGCGATGAGCGCCGGGATGTCCGCAGGAATTCAAGGGAGCCTCCTTCTGTGCGACACCCGTGCAGCTCAGTGTTCACAGAGATGTCGCACGGGGGTACAGATCTGTCGTACAGAGTGGCAGTGCTGTCCGCCGAACTGAGACTGAACGACGAACGCCCGGTCGTCGTTCGCGGGGGACGAGCCGGGCGTTTCGCCGGCCAGAGGGCGGCGGCGCGGGGATTCGAACCCCGGGAGGGCGTAAACCCTCACACGCTTTCGAGGTCTGCTCTCCTCCGTCCGTGGGTGGTCCGCAGGGTTCACAAGCTGGGCGCGGGTGACACGGTGGACGCCGAAGCCGTCGGCGGACGCTGACGAATGAGACGACAACTGAGACGATCCCGATTGGTTGAACGTTGGCACTCGCCGCGTGCGACCTCAGGCTTCCGGATTCTGCGGTACCGGCCGATAGCGAGCGGTCCGCGATCGTGGCTGGCCAGTCATCTCCACCAGACCCCCGTCCCGAAGCGCTTTCAAGGCACGAAAGACCTGGTGCGGCTTCAAGCCGGTGCGCTCCTCGATCTCGCTTCGAGATGAACCCTCGGCGGAGAGCACGCCAATCACCCGAGCCGAGTGCCGGGTCAAGTCGTCGTCCGTCTTTGCTGGCTCGTCAGGCTGGTCCGGCTGAAGCGGATCGTTCGGCGGGAGGCGATACGTTGTCGTTCCCCGCGTTCCCTCCTGTTCGATCAGGCCCCGTTCGACAAGGTCTCGCAGTTCGCGAGTGACCGTCCGGCTGTCCTGTACGCCAGTGGACGCTCGATAGGCGCTGTTCGTCATGACGACACCGTTGCGCATCATCACTAAGGCGCTCATTTGCGACCGCGACAGCGGCCGGTTGTCGAGGGACTGCAGCCATTCGAGCGCTTCCTGGTCGAGCAGTGTGTGATTCGGGAACTCCGCGGTGAACGATGAGACCGAGTCGGTGAAATGCGGCGGCTCCATGCCGGCCTCGGTGAGCGCGATCCGGATCCGGGTGATTCCGCTCCCGCGGTTCTCACACACCATATGACCATCGAAGTACGGCGTGTCTTCCAGGATCTTGAGTAGGGCCTTGTTCCGTGATGACGTGACGCCGGTAATGCCCAGCGCGCCGACGTCGACCGGCCCGTAGAGCCCGCCGGGGTTACGGATCACCAGCCGATCCGGGAACATCTCGACCTGGACCTGCATGCCGCGTGCGAAGTCCGAGTAGTCTCGGTGGACCAGCGCGTTGACCAATGCCTCGCGCAGAACCTCTTCTGGGTACTCCCACTCGTCGATGCGGAAGATGCCTGAAACGATGCTGCGTCGCTTCATGTTGCGCTTCAGGATGCGCACGCACTCATTCACGATGAACGGGATCGAACCGTCCACGGACCGGTTCTCGGTGAACCGTTCACCGGCCGGGCCCAGCACGCCGGGTTCGCTGGTGGGGTAGGCGACAAAGGTGAGGTTGAGCTGCGGCTCGAAGGTCTGCGGATAGATGCCGAACGTCAGCAGGCCGGCCAGCGTCGGCACGAGCCTGCCCTCGTGAACGGTCAGGACGTTGAGCATCGCCAGGGCGTGTTCGTCGTCGATCTTCCGAAAGATCTCGCCTCTGGTCTCTCGAATCCGGTGGAGGAATCGACCGAGTGCCTCCTGGTCCAGGTCCGCAACGCTGGCATCGGGCATGGCTCGGACATCGTGCTTCTGCTCGGTACGGTTCGCGAGCAGCACGGCGACCTCGTAGTCGGTGAGCCGCCGGTCTCCGTCGCCGACCCGAATCCGCGACCCGGCCCAGGGCCCAAGGCTTCTCTTGTGGCACGGGCGCTGATCGCGTGGTGTCGGTGGCACTGAGCAGGCGACGACGTTCTTGCCGTCGATGGCGACCGTGAAGATCTCCGCCCGGACGGCCGGCTCCATCTCCGCGCATACCGCGCCGATCTGGCTCTCCATCGCACCGGCATCAGTGACACCCACGGCGGCGAAGCCGGATCGTTCATCGACACCCAGCAGGATGCAGCCACCCTGGGCATTGGCGAACGCGCTGATCGTCTCCCAGAGCGTGGCCGGTAGCCCTCCCTGCGAGCGCTTGACCTCGCAGAGGAAGTGATCGTTGCCAAGCTGCTGCAACTCGGCGAGCAGGGCAGGAACATCCGCCGGGATCATGCATGCTCCCTCTCACGCACGGGCCTGTGCGACATGCTGTAGTACAGGACTGCGTTCTGTACTACAGCATGACAGCATCCGTGCAGTACAGCACACGACTTGTAGTACAGCGCGTGTCGATCGAGGTGTAGGAGAGGATCGCCAACCGGCCGTCCCGGCGTTCAGTATGGCTGCCAACGATGCGCAAACCACCCGCACGGCAACTGAGACGAGAGACTGAATGCCGAACGCCCGGTCGCCTCCGAAGGAGATACGCCGGGCATTCGCGCTGGCCAAGGTGCGGTGGCGCGGGGATTCGAACCCCGGGAGGGCGTAAACCCTCACACGCTTTCGAGGTCTGCCCCTCAGCGTCCGCCGCAGTCCTTCGACGCCCGTGACCTGCCACACCGCAGCGGCCGGGACCGCGACGGACGCCGGCGGACGGGCACGAATGAGACGACAACTGAGACGACCTAGCGTGCGTCGACGTCCCATCCCTCAAAATTCGCTGGAAGATCAGATCGAGGAGGACCAAACATCGAACGAAATATGGGGCTTTCCACCGTTATTCTTTCCGGCAGCAGCGCTTCATAAGCCACAAGGTTCGACACGGCGTTGTGTGCTATGAAAAAGGCGTTGCGCTCCATATTTGTCCAAGCGTCGAGATCAAACGATAGGGATTCAATGCGCACGCGTCGGCTCGCTGCAATCTCGTACTTGACATAGTATGGCGGTCGAGTCCCGATCGCTTGAAAAGGAATCTTGGGGATCTCATCAACGCCACCGAATATCAGCGGCCAAGACAGCTCGGGGTGGTCGAAAACAATGCGATTCATCGCGTTATGCAAAAACAGACCCGGGTCGACGAATCGGCCAAAGCTGTCCGCATATACAATCACGTGCGCATCAATATTCGTGACATCGTCTCGATAGTCGCCTAGATCAATCACCGCCCGCGCGAGTGGCGCATCCATTCGGATCACCTCAACGGATACCGCAATTATGGAACAGGGATAACCTAAGAGACCAAGAGATCGCGCGACTTCATAAGCCTCTTCCAGACTAGACCTCCTGGCGAGCCCATCACGCGACCGTCGATACGCCGCCACCACTGTTTGAAGCACGCGTTGGCGGGGATCCAGGTCGGACCTTTGCCAGAACTCGTGTTTGTGTCTCGGAATTTTAGGAACACGAAGGTAATCCTTGGATCGCATAGCGCCGTTTCGCCTCGTCACCTTCGGAGTCCTCGGGCCGTTATTCGAAGCCATCTCCACCACCCGACGCGCCTCGTCCATTCCGAGAATTACGCAATTGTTTGGGCAGCGTGTCGAGCCAGCGCCTGATAAGTTGATAGACGTCGTGAACTCGAGCCACCCTGTGCTTTTCATCTGCAAGTAGGAGGTCTGGGCTTACCGATTCGATCATTCGTTGCGCGCCCGAAAAGTTGGCTTCAGAGGCAAAGATGCAGGCTTGGTAGACCAGCAGGCGAGCTTGGTCCGAAGGTCGTAGTTGGCCTCCGTTGGCTAAATGTGTCGCTGCGATTCCCACGACTGCTCGGAGTACAGCGTAAGCTCGCGCGTGCTGCCCGCTGTGGCGCCCGAAGCAGATCATTCCAAGATTGCCAATTAGATGACTAATATCAACCGAACTTACGGTCTTTTTATCGACGAGTGAGGCAACATCACGGAGTTGACGTTCGGCCTCCCTCCATTCGCCTAGATGCAGGCTGCATTCGATAACTAGCCTCGTTAGGGTTACATAGTGGAAGTCGTACTCAGGCTGCACACGTAGCCGCTGCGCAAGTCTTTTGGCATTCACAAAATCACCGGACCGCACCATTTCGTGAAGTCTCATGACTTCCGCGGCTGCTGCATCGTCAGAGTTCTGGAGCGCTTCGGAGTCGCCAACGAACTTCGCCCGATTCCGCAAACTCCGCACTGCCATATTCGCCGGGCAGTCCTGACTGAGCTCTTGCGTTAAGGCGGCGATCTTAATGCAGTAACTCGACGCCCTGCCATCGTCAGATGGACCAATCTCATCAATAATGGCCATGCTTGCTTCAAGAAGGCATACCACCTCCTCAACCACGTCACTTGAAGTCGCGGCCGACCTCACAAGCACGGTCGCTAGCTGTACACCAGTAGCCAATTCTATGTATCTGTCTTCCGGCTGGTTTGAAGCTATGTAGTCCATTTCGAGGCGTAGGTATCTTTCCGCTATGCGCCACTCCTCGACGGCAGCCAGCACCGCCGCGGTGTTTCCCCACAGAAGAGCTAGCGGATAGTTCTTGAGCGAGGCTGCTTGTGCCTGGTCTGCGACTTGGCAGCAATGACCGACCAGAGCTAGCGCTAGATCAAGCCTCTTCGCATCAACTAGAGAGCTCAGCCAGTACTGAGCGAAAAATGCAGCTATGGAAAGCAGGGGTTCCGTATTCTGCCTCGTCAGCGCCTCTCGTCGAAGCACCATTTGTACGATCTCATTCATTGAGACCGTATAACCAACCCATGCCGGTCCGTTCTCGCCGCTTGGGTTGTCGAATATCGCAACATCTGTTGTTACTAGCGACTCTCGTCGCATAGCACGTAGCACCTCACCAACGGGTGGATCCGTGCCAGCGTATGGCGTTAGAGGAGGAATATTCTTTTCTAGGACATCATGCGGTTCTAAAATCGAGCAGCTGAGAAGGATGTGCAATGGAATCTGTCTCGACCGAAAGAATGCGGCGAACCAGGTACAGTTGAATGCCAGCCGAAAAGCCGAACCTTCTTGGTTGCGCGCCCGCTCCTCCATTCGAGCGAACGCGAATAGAACTGCTGCGACCAACGTACGCGGATACTCCGGCGGAATGGCTTCCTCGTCGTCCAGAGACCTCATAATCAGGCTTGGATAATCCGACCCTCCCAACGATCCTTCGTAGCAGTCGTTGAGGTATGCAGCGGCGAGTTCCAGCGCGAGGGGCCATCGGGCAAGCCTCTCGGCCAGGTCCCTGAGATCGCGTATAGAGTTACTCTCAGCGCCTGCCCCCCTAAGGCGCTTAGACAACAGTTCTGAGGCCTGGTCCAATGTCATTGGCGGTACTGGAATCAGCCGAGCATGGGGGCCGGTCCATCCAATTGGGTTGGTCGTGGTGACCACAGCATGTCCGATTCCGGTCCGCGGAAACCACTTACGCACTTCGCGCGGATTAGTAGCATTATCAAATACTATCAACCACGGATACTTCAAGCTGCCAAGACCAGCGGCCACACGGCCAAAAAGGTCTAAATGCGCGCTCCGGCTTCTGTCGGAGTCGTCAGGCAGTTCACCGGCCAACCATCTGTCGAGTACGGCAAACGAGCCTTCCAAGGTAGCCACGCTTGTCGCGTCGATCCATATGACGGCTCCATATTCGTCAAGTCTGTCCGCCGCCCATGCCGCCGCCACGCTGGACTTTCCGATGCCGGATAGCCCGGAGAGTATGCAGACGGGAACCTGTGGGGTTGCGTTGGGAAATGGGAGATTGACGGAAAGCTCCTCGATGAGTTGGGGCCTGCCCACGTCGGTCAGAAGCGGCCCCGGATTGACGAAGGACGACCAGGCTCCTCCGCTCAGCGCGGCGGCCAGCTCGGCATTGCCAACTGACAAGGCAGCGGCTAGTTCGTCCATCTCAAGGAAAGGGCGATCCCTATCGGATGCCGCCTTAGCAAGGATGTTCCATAGTGTATGACCCAGTAGGAGGCCAGCTGCATCCCAACCCGGTGCACCACGTGTATACCGACTTCTTAATTGCCTTATCTCAGTTCGCAAGCCCGCCTTAATCGTTGATATAGAGCGCGCGTCTACCTGAACAGACGACGTAGCGAGCCGAGCCCATCCTTCATCCGATAAGGCGGCTAGTGACGCGCTCAGCCCAGCGGAACGGCTGGCGAGTCGCTCCAGTTCGCTTCGGAGCCGCGGCGCGTCTCGACCATGATTGTCAAGAGCGTCGGATAGCCTATCGAGACCCACTCCGGCGCTCTTATTCGTCAACAGCACGTAACTTTCAGCTGGGTTTGTTATTAGGCGAAGGAGTATGCGAATTGCGTCGACTGCAGATAGCGCAGCTTTTCCGCTCTTGACCTGGGCTGCCAAAATCACTCTATTGCCGTCATGTATAGCGAAGTCAACGGCTTCAACATCGCGCTCAGGGTCGTCTTCGTTGGGACTCTCAACGTAGATCCCAGTAGCGGATGCGTCCCTCAGGTATGAAAGCGCATGCTCCAGAGCACGAAGGAACTGGTATTCGAAGCCTCTGAGCGCTTCTACCCCACCCATTTTGCTCCCATCACCACCAGTAACGGAAGCCCTACTATATGGCGTCGCATGGATGGGCGGAAGCCATGGGCACGCGCTACGAGGCGGCAGTGTGCGGCGCCGGCGCCGCATGGGGACGTTGCAGCCGGCGCCGCACTTGGAGCGCGGCGAGTCCAGTCGGCGCGCTCGGGTCCGGTGAGCTTGTGCGATCGCTTGCATCGCTTCCGGTACCGATGAGGTGCCTGTACGCCACCTGGCTGGCGAAGCGTCTTGGTGTCAGCCGTGCGCTGGCTGACGGTCAGTCCTCGACGGTGATCTCGTAGTCCAGGGCGCCGAGGTCGGCGCGGACCACGAAGCGCGTCACCTCGAACGGGCGCTCCTTGGTATCGTAGCTTGTGTGCAGCACTTCGAGCACTGGCACGCCGGGCGGCAGGCGCAGCGCGGCGGCTTCCTCCGGTGACGGCATTCGCGCGTGTACCTCCTCGCGCATGCGGTGCATCGGGTAGCCGAGGTCTTCAAGTCGGCGGTACAGGCCGCCAGCGCCGAGCTGTCTCGTGCTTGCCACAACCGATGTGTTGGCCACGTCGACCGGGACGTACGTGATGCCTGCCTGCACCGGTTCGCCATCGGTGAAGTACCAGTTCTCGCGCCTGATGTGGGCGCAACTCGCGAGCTGGTTGTACGACACGTTCGTACGGCGCCGGCCGCGGTTCGTGAGACTCGGACCGCAGCGGTACTCCCGCACCGCCCGCACAGAATCCGGCCTGACGCCAGGGCCTGGTCCCGATCCACGCCCAGCCGATCGGCGACGACGGCCGGCGCTGGCGCTCGCGTCACCGATCGGCATTCGGTACTCGGATGCCTTCCCTGCCTCGACGCTTCCAGCCGGAACATTGCGCCGCCGCCGCACTCCCGGGCGCGGCGGCGACCGTCTGCGCGGCGTGCGCGAGCTGCTCGCGCAAGTCGTCAAGCTCCTCGGGCGTCGCCGGTGGACGAGGTGCAGGTATCGCCGGCTCGGCGACGAGCGCGGCGAGCTGGCCGTCGCCGCCGAGGGCGGTGTCCAGAGCGTCGGCCGCAGCGTGAGTCGGCTGCTTGCGGCCGACCTCAAGCTCCCACAGGTACGTGTGGGAGTAGTTGACCTGGCGGGCAAGGGTTCGCAGCGACAGGCCGCGCTGCTGGCGTAACTCGCGGAGCAGTGCAGGAAACCGCGAGTCGGTGCTCATCCCAGCGACGGGCTCTCAGCTGGCTCGGGCTCCGCGGCCGGCTGTGGTGCCTGGCGCTTGACGAGCGCGACGCCGGCGAGCACGAGCACCGTGCCAGCGATCATCGGCCACGTCACCCGCTCGTGGACCACCAGGAAGCCCAGGATCACGGCGACGACCGGCAACAGGTACGTGGTGACCGATGCGACGGTCGGCCCGAGATCCTCGATGAGCCGGTAGTTCAGCACGTACGCGACGCCGGTGCCGAGTGCTCCGAGGATCAGCAGCGCGCCCACCGCGTCCCATCGCCACGTCGGCGCGACCAGGCCGCCGAGCGGCAGGGCGAGCACCATCAGGACACTTCCGGCCGCGAGCTGTGACGCCGACAGCACGATCGGCTCGATGCCGCGTCCGGTCAGGAACTTGCCCATGTAGACGTACGAGACGCCGTAGCTCGCGGACGCCGCCAGGCACGCCAGGCCGCCCCAGCTCGCGATGTCACCGGCCGACTGCCACGGCGTGAAGATGAGTACCGTGCCGGCGAAGCCCACCGCGATGCCGGCGCCCTTCCAGACAGTGATGTTCCGGTCGGTACCGGCGAGGAACGCGATCAGCACCGTCCACAGCGGCGTCGTGGCGTTGATGACGCCGGCGACGTTCGAGCCGACGGTCTTCTCACCGATGCCGAACAGCGTGTAGGGAAGCGGCGAACCGAACGAGTTCGACTGGAACCGCTACGAGACCGAGCTGACCGACGACTCCGCGCCGGCCGATGACGGCCCGGTGCTCGTCGACAGCATCGAGGCGCAGCGCCGGCCCCGGTTCTCCCTGGCCGGTCTGCGCGAGGGCGAGCGCCGGCCGATCCTGCCCGCGTGGCTGCGCTCGCGTGCCGAGGCCGTCGCCTCGGCGGCGTGGGTTGCCGGCGTGCTCGGCCACACGGCCGGCTATCACGCGCTCCGGCTGCCCGTGTACGCGGTGCGGCTCGCGTGGCGAGCGCCGATCGGTGGCTGGCGCACCGCCGTGCGGTACCTCCGCTGGCTCACCGACGCCGAGGGCGAGCAGGTGCGCCAGTCCTCCGCCGATCGCGACGACGCCGAGGTGTACCTGAAGCTCTCCCGCCAGCGCGACCGGCGCGTCCGGTGGCGCGGCATCATCAGCGTCCCGCTGGCGGCGGTAGTGCTCGTCGCCCTGGCCGTGGTGCTAGCCGCGCCGGTTTGGGCGCAGCTCCTCGCCGGGGCTGTGGTCGTCGGGCTGCTCGGTCTGATCGGCATGCCGAAGGACAAGCCTTTGCTGACGACGGCCGTTGTGCGGGCGGCGGTACCGGTGCTCACCTCGGACGAGGTGGTGCGCGCCCTGGCGGCGCTGCGCATCGTCGGCATCGACCGCGCGTTGCGGGCCGGCGACACGGGCCGCGGTTGGTTCCCGGCGCCGATCACGCGCGAGAACAACGCCGGCTGGCGCGCCGAGGTGGAGTTGCCGCGTGGCGTGACGGCGGCCGAGGTCACGGAGAAGCGGGCCGAGCTCGCGTCGGCCCTCGCGCGTCCGCGCGGCTGCGTGTGGCCGGAGGTCAACGCCGAGGTACACCCGGGGCGTCTCGTTCTCTTCGTCGCTGACCGCGACATGTCGCAGGCCCAGCAGAAGCCGTGGCCGCTGCTCAAGTCCGGAACGGTCGACCTGTTCAAGCCCTTCCCGTTCGGTACCGATCCGCGCGGTCGGCTGGTGACGCTCACGCTGATGTTCGCGTCGATGGTCGTCGGGTCGATCCCGCGCATGGGCAAGACGTTCTCTTTGCGCCTCGCCCTGCTCGGCGCGTGCCTCGACCCACGGGCGTGGATCCTGGCGTTCGACCTCAAGGGCACCGGCGACCTCGCGCCGCCTGGCGAAGGTCGCGCATCGGTACCGTGCCGGCGACGACGAGGAAGACATCGAGTACGCGATCGTCGCCATGCGGGCGATGCGGGCCGAGCTGCGCCGCCGTACCAAGGTGATCCGTGACCTGCCGGTCGACGTCTGTCCGGAGAACAAGGTCACGCCCGAGCTGGCGTCGCGGAAGTCGCTCGGCCTACACCCGATCGTCATCGGCGCCGACGAGTGCCAGGTGTGGTTCGAGCACCCGAAGTACGGCGACGAGTTCGAGGAGATCTGCACCGACCTGGTGAAGCGCGGCCCGGCCGCCGGCATCACGCTGATCCTGGCGACGCAGCGCCCGGACGCCAAGAGCCTGCCGACCGGCATCTCGGCGAACGCGGTACTGCGGTTCTGCCTCAAGGTCATGGGCCACACCGAGAACGACATGGTGCTCGGCACCGGCGCCCACCGCGCCGGCATTCGCGCCACGATGTTCGGCCGCCGCGACCGGGGCATCGGCTACCTCGCCGGCGAGGGCGACGATCCGCAGATCGCCCGGACGTTCTACATCGACGGCCCGACTGCAACGGCCATCGTCATCCGCGCACGGGCCGCGCGGGAGGCGGCTGGCACCCTGTCCGGCTACGCGACCGGCGAGGCGGTCGACACCACCGCCGTCCGCCGAGACACGCTCCTCGACGACCTGGCCGCCATCCTCACCGATGCCGAGCCGAAGCAGTGGTCCGAGGTGGTGTGCGAGCGGCTCGCCGCGCTCCGCCCGGCCGCGTACGCGGGCATGACGCGCGACCAGCTCACGGCCGCGCTCAAGCCGCACGGCCTCACGACCGGACAGGTATGGGGCACCGATCCGGACACCGGCAAGGGCGCCAACCGGCGCGGCCTCGACCGGGCCGAGGTACTGAAGGCGATCGCCGAGCGTAACCGCCGGAAGAGCGGCTGATCACTGCTAGGTCTAGCAGCCACCCCTGCTAGACCTAGCACCCCCGCTAGCAACCCAAACAATCCCTGGCCAGCGCGCTAGCACCTAGCAGCGCCAACCCTTCGCGCCCCGAAACGGCCTGTGGAGGCACTTCGTGAACCCCCTCGACCTGCTAGCCAGCCCTCTCGGCATCGCCGCCGTTGCTTACGCAGCGTGGTACACGCTCAAGTGCGCCGTAGCGCCGTGGGGACGCTGCCGGCGATGCCACGGCGCCCGTACGACCGGCCGCGTCCTGCGCCGGCCGTGCCCGCGCTGCGACGGAACCGGCATCCGCGTCCGGCTCGGCCGGCGGCTCTACCGCTACGTCCTCAGCGAGTACCGGTCGGGCCGATGAACGGCACTCACACTGCCTGGTGCGCCGGCGGTCACCGGTGCCAGCTCGGCGAGCACCGCGCCGACCAATTGCTCGTGGACATCCCCGGTGCCGGCCGCGTCGTCCTCACCCGCGTCCGCTCGGCCGGCGGCCGGGACTACGCGGAGGTACGCGCCACCGTCGCCCTCACCGGCCCCGAACCGGCCGCACGGCGCCAACTCGGCGCTCTGATCGACAACCTCGCCGCCGTACTGCGCCGCGCCGCGTGACCACCGACCGCCGAAAGGGGCCGCCGCCCGTGAACCGCGTACCGCCACACGACCTGACCGCCGAGCAAGCCGTCATCGGCTCCGTGCTGCTCGCACCCGAGGTGCTGGCCGATGTCGCCGAGACCCTTGCGGCCTCGGACTTCTACCGGCCCGCGCACGCGATGCTGTGGGAGACGCTGACCGCCCTTCGCGCCGCCGGCACGCCTACCGACGCCGTGACCGTCGCCGCCCACCTGGCCGAGGCTGGCACCCTCGGCCGGATCGGCGGCGCGGGGTACCTGCACACGCTCGTCGCGTCCGTCCCGACCGTCGCCAACGCCGGCCACTACGCCGCCATCGTCGCCGAACGCGCCCGGCGCCGCGCCGTGGTCGACCTCGGCGATCGGCTCGCCCGGCTGGCGCGGTCGGACGGCGACACGACGGAAGTCCTCGCCGCCGGCCGCGCGCTCCTGGCCGCGACCAACGCGCCGTCCTGGCCGGCGCCGATCCCGTTGACCGCCCGCCATGCGCCGCCGCCGTACCCGGTCGACTCCTTGCCCGGCTGGCTCGCCGAGATGGTCGCGGCGGTGGCGGAGTTCACGCAGACTCCGGCCGACCTGGCCGGCTGCATCGCGCTCGCCGCGCTGTCACGGCTGCCGGCGGGCGAGCCGAGGTCGAGATTCGCAGCGGCTGGCGGGAGCCCTGCAATCTCTTCACGGTTGTCGTACTGCCGCCGGGCTCGCGGAAGTCGGCCGTCTTCGCCACGATGACCGGTCCGTTGCTCACGGCCGAGCGAGCCCTCATCGAGCGGGCGAAGCCGGCGATCGTTGAGGCCGAGCTGGCCCAGCGCGTTGCCGGGAAGTCGGCTGAGCGTGCGGCGAACGCGGCCGCCAACGCCGATGCTGCCACCCGCGACCGGCTACTCGCCGAGGCCGCAGCGGCGGCGATGAGCGCCGACGCCATCGCCATTCCGGTGATGCCCCGGCTCATCGCCGACGACGTTACGAGCGAGCAGGCGGCATCGCTGCTCGCCGAGCAGGGCGGCCGGCTCGCGGTCCTCTCGCCGGAGGGCGGCATCTTTGCCACGCTGGCCGGTCGGTACAGCGGTGCGCCGAACCTGGAGGTGTTCCTCAAGGGCCACGCCGGCGACATGCTGCGCGTCGACCGGCGCTCGCGGCCGGCCGAGCACGTCGACCGGCCGGCGCTGACGCTCGGCCTCGCGGTACAGCCCGAGGTGCTGCGGGACATCGCGCAGATGCCGGGCTTCCGGGGCAAAGGGCTGCTGGCACGCATCCTGTTCGCGGTACCGGAGAACACGGTCGGCCGCCGGCGCATCGGCACCGAGCCGGTGCCGGAGCCGATGCGCCGTGCGTACGCCGACAACCTCGGCGCCCTGGTCGCCGCCCTCGACGGTTGGACCGATCCGGCGGTGATGCCGCTGACCGCCGAGGCGAACGCCCGCGTACTCGACATCGAGCGGGAGGTCGAACCGCGGCTCGGGCCGGGCGGCGCGTGGGCGCACATCATCGACTGGGGCAGCAAGTACGTCGGCGCCGTCGTCCGCATCGCCGGTCTACTCCACCTGGCCCAGTACCTCGGCGCCGGCTGCACGCGACCCATCCCGGCCGCCACCGTCGACCAGGCCGCCGCGCTCGGCCGGTACTTCGCCGAGCACGCGCTCACGGCGTTCGACGACATGGGCGCCGATCCGGTCGTGGATGACGCCCGCCACGTGCTCGCATGGATCGAGCGGACGGCGTGCGAGCGGTTCACGAAGCGCGAGCTGTTCACGGCGATGTCCCGCGGCCGGTTCCGCAAGGCGGCTGACCTCGATCCGGCGCTCAACCTCCTGCAGGCGCACGGGTACCTCCACCCCGAGCCGCAGCCGGAGCGCGCCGGCGCGGGCCGCCCGCCGTCGCCGGCCTGGCTCACGCATCCCGACCTCACGCGGCCGGCGGCGAGCCTGCACCCGATCAGCGAGGCGGTGGCCGAGTGAGCCGTCCGCACAATCCGCAGAATCCGCGAAATCCCGTGCCGCCTCGCCTTTCTGCGGATTGCGCGGATTCTGCGGAGCCGTTGCCGCCTGGCCGTGGCCCGCCGCGTTCCCGCCTCTTTCGACCTGGCCGAGCGACCCGAGAGGCAACCCCTTGCAGTTCAACCGCCCAGCCGTACCGCTGAACCACGCAGGAAACGGGGAGGAAGTCGTGCCCAGCGCCGACAAGCGTGTCGTCCTGACCATCGAGGAAGCCGCCCAGTGGCTCGGCATCGGCCGGACCACCATGTACGCGCTCGTCACGAGCGGCGAGGTCCGTTCCGTCACCATCGGCCGCTTGCGCCGCGTGCCGGTGCAGTGCTTGGAGGAGTACGTGCAATCGCTGCTCGCCAGCGTCCCGACCATTGCCCCGGCTGCCTGAGGAGACACGACATGGGGCGACGCAAGCCGAACGGCGCATCGAGCATCTACAAGGGCAGTGACGGCTACTGGCATGGCCGCGTGACGGTCGGTCTGCGGGACAACGGCGAGCCGGACCGTCGTCACGTGCAGGCCAAGACCGTGCGGGAGGTCATCGCCAGGGTCCGCAAGCTGGAGCGCGACCGCGACAACGCCACCGTGCGCAAGCCGGGGCAGCGCTGGACCGTCGAAAAGTGGCTCACGCACTGGGTGGAGAACATCGCGGCCCCGGCCGTCCGCGAGAACACGATCGCCGGCTACCGGGTAGCGGTAAACCGCCACCTGATCCCCGGTCTCGGCGCGCACCGGCTCGACCGGCTCGAGCCGGAGCATCTGGAGAAGCTTTACGCGGCTATGGTCCGGCGCGGCAGCAAGCCGGCCACGGCTCACCAGGCGCACCGGACCCTCCGCACGGCGCTCAACGAGGCGGTACGACGCGGCCACATCACGCGGAATCCCGCCACCTTCGCCAAGACCCCGCGGGTGGCCGACGAGGAGATCGAGCCGTACACGGTGGAGGAGGTACGCAAGCTCCTCGACCAGGCCGCCACCCGTCGCAACAGCGCCCGTTGGGCCATCGCACTGTCGCTCGGGCTACGCCAGAGTGAGGCCCTCGGCTTGAAGTGGTCCGACGTGAACCTCGATGAGGGCACGCTGACCGTGCGGCGCGGCCGCCTACGGCCGCGCTGGGACCACGGCTGCGCGGGTGACTGCGGCAAGCGGTTCGCCGGCTACTGCCCCAAGCGCCGGCCACAGCGCCCGGCCACCACGGAGACGAAGTCTCGCGCCGGTCGGCGCAGCATCGGCCTGCCGGACGAGCTGGTGCAGTTGCTGCGCGGGCACGCGGTGCACCAGCAGACCGAGCGGGAGCAGGCCGCGCAGTTGTGGCGTGAGGGCGGTTGGCTATTCGCTACGGCGATCGGCGAGGCCGTAAACCCGCGCACCGATTACGCCGAGTGGAAGCGGCTGCTGAAATTGGCCGGGCTTCGAGATGGCCGGCTTCACGATGCCCGCCACACGGCCGCCACCGTGCTGCTTGTGCTCGGTGTCGCCGAACGGGCGGTAATGGGCATTATGGGGTGGTCCAACTCGTCCATGGCCAGCCGCTACCAACACATAACCGGCCAGGTTCGCCGCGATATTGCAGCGAGAGTTGGCGGTCTCATCTGGGCAAGCGATCAAGCGTGAGCTTTTCAGAAGGCGCTGATCGGCTTGGGTGGTCTCGGTTCGCCGACCCTCGATCCGGTCAGCCGAAAGAAGCGCTCGCGATTGTGCGTAGCCCACTCCTTCACCGTCTCCGGTGCCCGGTCCGCGTTTCGCAGCAGAGCCTCGATGATCGTCAAGGTCGCCCAGAGCGCGATCTCCGCGTTGTCCGCCCGGAAACGGATGAAGCGCGGATCAACCCCCCGGTCGATATCCGGCCGATGGATCGCCTCGCGAAACTCGATTCCAGGATGGACCGCCTCGCCGCGAAACTGGAAGATCTGCGAAAGGAGCGAGCGAATTTCTTTGTGGCTCGTCGGCCCGATCTTGAATACCCAACGCAAGTATTCGGCGATCTGCTTGTGTCGAGCCAGCTTCTTCTCGGCCCAAGCGGCGCTGTTCGGGTGGGGTCCCGCGCGATCCTTGATGCTCCCGTAAAGCGCGTCGATGGCGAAAGCCACAGCGCAGATCGAAGTCATTGACGCACGGAACTCGTCTTCGAGCGCGAGGCCAAGATCGGAGGCATGATCACGCGCATGGGCGTCGAGTACGGCTGTGCGGGCAGCGACGGCTTGCTCGGTCGTCGCGTGAGCGATATGAAGCCAGTGATCCCACATCTCACTGCGCAACTGCACGGCGCCCATGCTCGTCTCACCGCTGTTGAGGTCGAACCTCAGCCAGGGGATGCGAAGGTCGGAGCCTTCCGTCGTGAAGATACCGGGCACGGCCATACACGGTACGCGTTCGGCCGGCGGTGACGCGTCTCGGTTTTCGGGGCGCCCCCGGTGAACTGAGACGACAACTGAGACTAGCGATCTTCAAACGGCGAACGCCCGGCTTCGTCCTTGCGGACGGGCCGGGCGTTTGGCCTGCTTGCTGGCGGTGGCGCGGGGATTCGAACCCCGGGAGGGCGTAAACCCTCACACGCTTTCGAGGCGTGCTCCTTAGGCCACTCGGACACGCCACCGCCGAAGACCTTACCTGACCACCCGGGGCCATCCGCGCCGGGGCTCGCCGTTTGGCAGGATCAGCGGTATGAGCACGCACATCGGCGCCGAGCCGGGTCAGATTGCTGAGCGGGTCCTCATGCCCGGGGATCCACTGCGGGCGAAGTGGATCGCTGAGACATACCTTCAGGATGCCCGCTGCTACTCGACCGTCCGGAACATGCTCGGGTTCACGGGGACGTTCAACGGGGTCGCGGTGTCGGTGCAGGGGTCTGGCATGGGTATGCCCTCGGCCAGTATCTACGCCCACGAGCTGATCAACGACTACGGGGTCAGGTCGCTCATCCGGGTCGGCAGCTGTGGGGCGATTCAGGAGTCGCTTCGGCTGCGGGACGTCATCGCCGCCATCGGGTCCAGCACCGATTCGAACATGAACCGGGCGCGGTTCGACGGGCTCATCGACTATGCGCCCGTCGCCGACTTCTCGCTGCTGCGCACCGCTGTCGACGTGGCCGCGGAGAAGGGGATCGCGATGCGGGTCGGGCCGATTCTCGCCGCTGACGCGTTCTACACCGATCGGCCCGATCTCTACGACCGACTCGCCGACTACGGGGTGCTGGCCGTCGAGATGGAGTCGGCCGCGCTGTACACGATCGCGGCGCGGTTCGGGGCCAAGGCGTTGACGCTGCTCACGGTCAGCGACCACATCAAGACCGGGGAGCGGACCACGGCGCAGGAACGCGAGCAGACGTTCGGGCAGATGGTCGAGATCGCCCTCCAGACGATCGTCGCCTGACCGGCAAGAAACGGGCAGAATGCGAAATAAGGTATAAATCCGATATGTCGGCCGGTTCGGCCGCGAAGCGGCCGACATATCGGACCGAAACCCCCGAGTCAGCGGGAGCAGAACACCCCGACAAGAAGCGGGACCAGAACACCCCGACAGGAGCGGGAGCAGAACACCCGCCGATAGTCGGAGCGCGGAACACCCGGCACGAGCGGGAACAGAACACCCGGCGATAGTCGGAGCGCGGAACACTCCAACAAGAGCGGGAGCAGAACACCCCGACAGGAGCGACCAGAAGACCCCGACAAGAGCCGGAGCAGAACACCCGGCGATAGTCGGAGCACGGAACACCCCAACAAGAGCAGGGTCAGAACACGGGCCAGATCACGATGCCAGGGCCGTCGTTGGGGACAGGCGGGCCGCTCGCATCGCTGGGTACAGGCCCGCGATCGCGCCGATGACCAGCGTGGCCAGGAAACCGCCCGCCAACGACCATGGTGGCAGGACCGCCGGCCAGTCGCGGGCCGCAGCGTACGCCTCCGTGACCAGCAGGCCCAGCAGCACGCCGCCGGCGCCGCCCAGGCCCGCCAGCAGCAGCGACTCCGACAGGAACTGCAGGCACACATGGCCGCGGGTCGCGCCCAGGGCCCGCCGCAGGCCGATCTCCGAGCGCCGCTCCAGCACCGAGATCACCATGGTGTTGGCCACCCCGACGCCGCCGACCAGCAGGGCGACGGCGCCCAGGCCCAGGAGCAGCCCGGTGTACGCCTGGTCGGCCGCCTGCTTCGCGGCGAGCGCGTCGGAGGGGCGGGAGACCTGCACCTCGTTCGGCGCCGCGGGGTTCGCGGTCGCGGCGAGGACGTCGGCGACCTGGGTCACGGCGTCGTCGCGCGAGCGGCTGTAGATCGTCGTCGGGTAGCCGTCGAAGCCCAGGACGCCGGTGGCTACCGGCCAGCCGATGAGGGCCGCGGTGTCGAGTTCGGGCGCCAGCGGTACCGGATCCAGAATCCCCACCACCGTGAACCAATGGTCGCCGAGCCAGACGTTGAGCCCGATCCCGTCGCCGAGGCCCAGGATGGACGCGGCCCGGGAGCCGAGGACCACCGTGGGGTAGGTGGGCGCGGCCAGCCACGTCCCGGCGTGCACGGTGGCGCCGACGGTCGCCGGCAGGCCGGGGCGGGCCGCGAGCACCGCGACGCCGCCGGACTCGGCGGCAGGGATGCGGTCGTTGCGGTACACGTGCGCGGACGGCACCCGGCCCGTGGCGGAGACGTCGGTGACCGGCCCGATCCGCGCGACCATCGCCTCGGCCGACTCGGGCAGGTGGGACGCGTCGCCGAAGAACGACTTGCCCGGCCCGACGGTCAGCAGGTTGGTGCCGAGGGCCGCCAGCTGCCGGTCGACCTGGGCCCGGCTGGACGCCGAGATGCCGACGACCGACACCATCGCGGCGATCCCGATCGCGATGCCGAGCGCGGAGAGCACGACCCGCAGCGGCCGGGTCCGCAGCCCGACGGCGCCAAGACGCCAAATATCCGAAAATTTCATGACACGCGCCCATCCAGCATCGCGATCTGCCGCGGCAAGGACGCGGCGATGTCCCGGTCGTGGGTGATGACGACGACGGTCGTACCGCCGGAGTGCAGCGAACGCAGCAACTCCATGACCCCCGAACCGGAGGCGGAATCCAGGTTTCCGGTCGGCTCGTCGGCCAGCAGCAGCGGCGGGTCCCCGATCACGGCCCGAGCCACAGCGACCCGCTGCCGTTCACCCCCGGAGAGCTGATGGGGCCGATGGGCGAGCCGATGCCCGAGACCGACCCGTTCCAGGGCCAGAGCCGCGCGGCGGCGCCGGGACGAAAGCGGCACCCCGGCGTACAGCAGACCGTCCGCGACGTTGTCCAGCGCCGACATGCCGGGCGCCAGATGGAACTGCTGGAAGACGAAGCCGATCGTGGTCGCCCGCAGCCGGGACAGGCCCGAGTCGGACAGGGACGCCACGTCGCGGCCGTCGATGCGCACGGTGCCGCTCGTCGGCACGTCCAGCGCCCCGATGAGGTGCAGCAGGGTCGACTTCCCGGACCCGGACGGCCCCACGATCGCGACCAGCGAGCCGGCCGGGATCGACAGCGAGACGTCGTCGAGGGCGGTGACGCCGCCCGGGTACACCTTCCGGACCTGCGAAAGCTCGATCATCCTGCCACCCCGACGATCAGGCCCTCCTCGAGGCCGGCGCCCGAGATCTCGACGTTGCCGGAGGCGAACAGGCCGGTCTTCACGGCCACCGTCCGCACGGTGGCACCGCTGTCGACGATCTGCAGGCCGTACCCGCCCTCCGCGAGCGCCACGAGGGCGTTCACGGGCACGATGAGCACGTTCGCCCGCTGCTCGGACACGAGGGTGACGCTCACCGGGGCCGCGTCGAGCGTCCCGAGCCGGCCCTGGTCCGCCACGCTGATCGTCACGTCGACGGTGACCTTGGTCTGGTTGTTCTGCACCGAGGCCGTCGCGACCGCGCCGATCGCGGCGATCTTCCCGTCGACCTCGGTGTCGTCGGGGAGCTCGACCCGGGCCGTGGCGCCGACGGCGGCGAGGCGCTGCCGGGTGACGTCGAGCTGCACGGTGACCAGGCGGGTCGAGCCGGTCCACTGCAGGATCGGGCCGGTCGAGGGGTCGGCGAGGTGGGCCTTGACCTCGCCGACGCGCACGGCGTCGGGCGCGACCACGACCCGGCCGAGTTCGACGGTGCCGGTCTCGGGCAGGCTGAGGTCGTGCTGCCAGTCGCGCACGGCGTCGGCGGTGGCGCCGGTGTAGGAGTCGTCGGCGGTGAAGCCCTTGTACCCCAGCGCCGCGAGGTTGGCCTCGAACGCGGTGACGTCCCCGCCCTCGTCGCCGGGCTTCAGCACGCGGTAGAACGGCGCGCCGGCGTAGAACAGCACGACCGGGTGGCCGTCGACGCGGTACATCGCCTCGCCCCGGCGGATCGTCGAGCCCTCGGCGGGCAGGCCGGTGATCGTGCCCGGCAGGCGGCCGGTGACCGTCACCGGGTCGCCGAAGCCGAGGGTGCCGTCGACCTTCTCGGTCGCGGTCAGCGTGCCCTTGGTGATCTTCGCGGTGTGCGCGGGCGGCGCGGCGGTGCCGGCGTCCGGCTCACGGGTGAAGCCGACGTAGGCGAGGACCCCGACGGCGGCGAGCAGGGCCGCCGCCGAGGCCCAGAGCGCGCGCCTCACCGCCGCACCACGCCCTTGCACGCCTCGGTCGCCTCCTTGAAGGCGGGCGAGTCGAAGTCGATGCCGCCCTTGAGGATCGCCGAGAGGCCGGTGCCCGGGTCCGGGTCGGGCATGTCGATCCCGTGCTCGCGCATGCACTTGGCGAAGGCCCGCCCCTGCTCGAGCTGCTCCGGCGAGAGGTCGGTCATCGCGCCCCCGCTGGGCAGGTACTGCTGGCACTGCGACGCGGCCTGGACGGCCTTGTCGCGGTCCCCGCCGGCACCGGCGTCGAACTGAAGGTTCCCGTCGGGTCCGGGGTCGGGCATGTCCACGCCGTGCTCGCGCATGCACCGGGCGAACTGCCGATTCGCGTCCGCTTTGTCGAGCGATGCCACCGGCTTCGGATCGGAGGAGCCAGCGGTGGCGACCGACGGGCCCGAGGGCTTCGCCGAGCACCCGGTCAGCAGCAGACCGGCCACGGCAGCGGCCAGGAGCGTCTTCTTCATGCCGGCCAGTCAATGCGCGGACGCGTAAGAGGGGCGTCAGCGTGCGAGCTTATCCCCGGCTTATACCGCGGCACGGCACCATGAAGGCATGCGCGTGCTGGTGGTCGAGGACGAGCAACTGCTGGCCGACGCGGTCGCCGAGGGGCTGCGCCGGGAGTCGTTCGCGGTCGACGTCGCCTACGACGGCGACGGGGCGCTGCAGCGGCTGGGCGTGAACGAGTACGACGTGCTGATCCTCGACCGCGACCTGCCCGTCGTCGACGGCGACGAGGTCTGCCGGCAGGTCGTTGCGGCGCTGCCCGACACCCGGATCCTGATGCTCACCGCCGCCTCGGCCATCGCCGAGCGGGTCGCGGGGCTCTCGCTCGGCGCCGACGACTACCTGAGCAAGCCGTTCGCCTTCACCGAGCTGGTGGCCCGGGTCCGGGCGCTGGGCCGGCGCAGCCGCTCGGCCGCGCCGCCGGTGCTCGAGCGCGGCGACCTGCGGCTGGACCCGAGCCGGCACGAGGTGTTCCGGGGCGGGCACTACGTCGCGCTGACCCGCAAGGAGTTCGCCGTGCTCGAGGAGCTGCTGCGGGCCGGGGGCGCGGTCGTCTCGGCCGAGCAGCTGCTGGAGCGGGCCTGGGACGAGCACATCGACCCGTTCACCAACGTGCTGCGGGTGACGGTGATGACGCTGCGCCGCAAGCTGGGCGACCCGCCCGTGATCGAGACCGTCGCCGGAGTGGGGTACCAGATCCCGTGAAGCACCTGCGCATCCGCGTCCGCCTGACCGTGCTGTACGGCGTGCTGTTCCTCCTGGGCGGCGCGCTCCTGCTCGGCGTGACGTACCTCCTGGTCAAGCAGAACATCCACCAGCGCAGCTCCCCCGCGATCGAGCTGCCGGCCCAGATCAAGGTGCAGCTCGACGGCCAGCAGCTGGAGTTGGTGCATCTGCTGCAGCAGCTGCAGGAGCGCCAGAAGCGCATCGAGCAGGAGACCCTGGACTCGCTCGTCACCCAGGGCTCGATCGCGCTCGGGCTGGTCACCGTGGTCGGCGTCGGCGTCGGCTGGGTGGTGGCCGAGCGGGCGCTGCGGCCGGTCGGGCAGATCACCGAGACCGCCCGCCGAGTGGCCGGCGGCAACCTGCACGAGCGGATCGCGCTAGGCGGGCCCCGGGACGAGATCAAGGAGCTCGCGGACACCTTCGACTCGATGCTGGAGCGGCTCGACCAGGCCTTCGACGGGCAGCGCCGGTTCGCCGCGAACGCCTCGCACGAGCTGCGCACGCCGCTGACGATCAACCGGACGCTCATCGAGGTGGCGCTCGGCCGGCCGGACCCGCCGCCGGAGGTGGTGCAGCTGGGCGAGACGCTGCTGGCGGTCAACGCGCGCCACGAGCGGCTCATCGACGGGCTGCTCACGCTCGTCGCCTCCGAGCAGGCGCTCACGGTGCACGACCGGGTCGACCTCGCCGACGTGGCCCGGCACGTGGCGGGCGGCCGGGACCTGGTCGCCGACCTGCGCCCCGCGCCCGTCGCCGGGGATCCGGTACTGCTGGAGCGCGTCGTGCAGAACCTGGTCGACAACGCCGTGGCGTACAACGTGCCGGACGGGAAGGTCTGGATCTCCACCGCGCGCACCGGGAACGGCTCGCGGCTCGTCGTGGAGAACACCGGACCGGTCATCCCGGCGTACGAGATCCCGGGCCTGTTCGAGCCGTTCCGGCGACTCCGCTCACGCACCGGCTCGGCCCGCGGCACCGGGCTGGGCCTGTCGATCGTCCGCTCGGTCGCGGTCGCGCACGGGGGCACGGCCGACGCCGAACCCCGCGACGGCGGCGGCCTGAGGGTCACGGTGACCCTTCCCACAGAAAACTAACCGACCGATCGCATTTCTTGTTGGTACCGTCGGTGCATGACCGACGGGCGCCTGCTGCGCGGCGAGCGGGCGCGGCACGCCGCCCTCGACGCCGCGGTCGTGCTCGCCACCGAGTCCGGCCTGGAGGGGCTGTCGTTCAGCCAGCTCGCCGAGCGGCTCGGGGTGAGCAAGTCCGGGCTCTTCGCGCACTGGAAGGCCAAGGAGGAGCTGCAGCTCGCCGCGGTCGAGCACGCCGAGGCCCGGTTCACCGAGGTGGTCGTGCGCCCGGCGCTGCGCGAGCCGCGGGGCGTGCGGCGCCTGTGGGCGGTCCACGAGCACCGGCTCGCCGACATCGCCTCGGACGAGCTGCCCGGCGGCTGCTTCTTCGGCAACGCCCAGTTCGAGTTCTCCGCGCGCCCCGGCCCCGTGCACGACCGGCTGGCCGCGGCGCTGCGCGGGTGGCACGCACTGCTGGAGCGGCTCATCGGCGAGGCGATCGAGCTCGGCGAGCTGCGCGCGGACACCGACCCGCGACAGCTGTCCTTCGAGATCAACGCGCACGGCACCGCCGCGGTCTACGAGTCGCGGATGCTCGGCGCGCGCGAGGTCTACCAGCATGCCCGCACGGCCGCCCTGGTCCGGCTGCGCGGCCTGAGCCCCACCCCCGACCTACTCCCGGAGGCATGATGCCCGGCCATGTAGAGCCCTTCACGGTGCACTTCGACGATCTCGACGCGATGGGGATCGTGCACAACGCCCGCTACGCGGTCTTCCTGGAGCGCGCACTGTCCCGGTGGTGGGGCGAGCGGGGCCACTCGTTCGCGGGCGGCCGCCCGACGACGCCGGACGCGGTGCACGCCGTGGCCGAGTACTCGATCTCCTACAAGACCCCGGTGCGCGGCATGGGCGAGATCGGCGTGCACTTCTGGATCGAGACGCTGGGCGAGAGCAGCGCGGTGTACGGCTTCCGCATCCTGTCCTGCGACGGAGGGACCGTCCACGCGGAGGGCCGCCGGGTCAACGTGAAGCTCGACCCGCGCACGCTGCGCCCCGCGCCGTGGAGCGAGGACACCCGCCGCACGGCCGCGCCCCTACTCGCGGTGGTTGCGGAAGAAGTCCCGTAGCAGCGCCGAGGCCTCGTCCGGCAGCACCCCGCCGATCACCTCGGGGCGATGGGTGAGCCGCCGGTCGCGCAGCACGTCCCACAGCGAGCCGGCGGCGCCCGTCTTGGGCTCCCAGGCCCCGAAGACGACCCGGCCGACCCGGGCCAGCACGATCGCGCCCGCGCACATCGTGCAGGGCTCCACGGTGACGACGAGGGTGCAATCCGAAAGCCGCCAGCCGGCCGGGCCGGCCGAGCGGCGCAGGGCGAGCAGCTCCGCGTGCGCGGTCGGGTCGCCGGTCAGCTCGCGCTCGTTGTGCGCGGCCGCGAGCTCGGCTCCGTCCGGCCCGAGGATCACCGCCCCGATGGGCACATCGGCGCCCGCCTCGGCGGCGACGGCGAGAGCCCGGCGCATGGCGGTATCCCACCGGCTGTCACGGGCTCCCACCGGCTCAGGCCTCGCGGAGTTCCTCGATCTCGTCGCCGGCCCCGATCGCCTGGCAGATCTCGGCGGTGAGGTCGGCCGGGAGCATGCCCTCCTGGGCGCAGAGCTCGATCAGCCGCCCACCGGACATGCCGAGGTCGGCCAGCAGCTCGGCGTCGCCGACCGGCTCGACGTCCGGCTCGGCCGCGGTGCGCTCCTCCTCGTCCTCCTCGTCCTCGCCGGACGGCTCTGTGTCGTCGGCGATGTCGGGCAGCTGCTCCTCGACGTCGCCGAGCAGGATCGCGCCGAGGCGCGACTCCTCGGCGAACACGGCGTCGGAGCCGAAGACGCGCAGGTCCTCGCCCTCGTCGAGGCGGAGGATCGCCAGGTAGGCATCGTCGGACTCGACAAACAGCAGCGAGACGGACGCCTCCGGATCGGCGTCGCGCAGGCGATCGGTGATCTCTTCGATGTCGGCGACGCCACTGAGGTCGAGCTCGGCTGCTGCCCAGCCCTCAGCGCCGCGCGTGACAGCGGCAGCGAAGTGCGACACGGTCCCCCCGGTCGGTGCTCGTCGGTACGCGTGAACACTATTCGAGCGGGTTGCGCCTTGGCGGCAAAGGGCCCCGGAGTTCAGTCGGCGAGTCGTCGCCGGGGTGAAACCGGCTGGGTGGACCCGAACGGGCTCACCCGGCGATGCGTCGCCGGCTGGCGATGAGTTCGCGCAGCCGGTCGGAGCGCAGCCGGCGTGGGTGGAGCCGCTCGCGGAGCGCCTTGGCGTCCGCGAGTTCGACCAGCAGCGCGAGCCGCCGGCGTCGCCGCTCGGGATCGAGCCGCTGCAGCCTCAAAGCCATGACGCTGAGCGTGATCCTCGCCGCAACCCCTCGTCAAGAGGCATCAAACGAACTTCGCGACTACACCTGGCTACCACAGCAGCCAGTCACCGCCGGCGAGACGATATGCGACGAGAATGCCCGCGATCGCCACCGCCACCCCGCTGGAGGCCGCCACGCCGACGGCCACCCCGCGGTTGCCGAAGCGGGCCAGGATCGCCGCCGCGCCCCAGGCCAGGAAGCCCGCGACGAGCGTGGTCCAGACATACGCCCGGGCGGAGCCGGTCATCAGCAGCCCGAACAGCAGCATCCAGGCCGAGCCGGCCGCGCCGCCGATGGCGATCATCCGGGCGCTGGCGGGCAGCGGTTCCCGATACGTCGGGCGGGCCTGGCTGACTTTGAACACCGGCGGCCGCAGCGCCCCCTGCCAGGCGCCGTAGGCCGCGGCCGGGGTGGGCGGCCGGGCGGCGGGGCGCTCCGAGAGCCGGGGCGGCGGGCCGACCACCGGCGGCCCCATGGCGCCCGGCCAGGGAGCCCGCGCGGTCGTCGCCTGCGGAACGGGCGGCGCGCCCGGCTCCTTCCACTGCGACTCGCTCACTGCCACCAGTGCAGCTTAGCCCGGGGCGTCAGCCGAAGACGGCGAGCCGTTTCCAGCCGGCGCCGGCGATCATCGTGAACTCGCCCCCGGCCACCACCTGGCGCAGCGGCTCGCTGGTGGTGATCGTGCGCACGCCGACGATGCCGTTGGCCTGCGGCGCCCAGTCCAGCAGCCGGCCGGCGCCGTCGACGGCGGCGAGCTTGACCCGGGGCAGCGAGCCGTCGGTGCAGACGCCCTGACTGCCGTTCCTGGGCGTCTTGCAGGCCTTGTCGAAGTGCCCGCCGACGTACGCGACCCCGTCCAGCGCCCCGACGGCCTGCACGTCGCCGTCGAAGACGCGGGTCCACTTCTCCCGGCCGGCCGGCGAGTACGCCGCGGCCCGCCCGCCCTGCCCGCCCATGCCGGCGACGACGGTGCCGTCGGCGGCGACCGCGACCGCGAGCACGACGGCGCCCGGGCGCGGCAGGAAGCCCTTGTCCAGCGCGCCGGTGGCCGGGTCGACGGCGGTGAGGCGCAGCGCGTTGGCGACGCCGTTGACCTTGTGGAAGCGCCCGCCGAGGTACACCCGGTCCTTCGCGACCGCGAGCGCCTCGACGGTGTCGTCGGCCGTGGGCGCCCAGCGGGTGTCGAGCGCGCCCGTGGCGGTGCTGAAGGCGGCGAGGTTGCTCCGGCGCGCGGAGTCCACGGCGGTGAAGCGCCCGGCGACGTACACCCGCCCGCCCCCGACCCCGATCGCGACCGGCGAGCCGGCGATCGCGTGGCTGAACGCATCGACGGCCCCCGTGCTCGCGCCGAGCTTCGCGAGCGAGTCTCGCTTCGCCCCGGAGATCCGCGAGAAGTCACCGATCGCATACACAGAGTCACCATCGGCGGCCAGTCCGCGAACGGTGTCGTCCGCGCCCGGCGCCCAGGGAAGCAGTGCGCCGGTGCGCGCGTCGAACGCCGCCAGCCGGGCCCGCGGGTAGCTGCGACCGGCCACGATGGCGTTGCCGAACGACCCGCCGACGTACACGGTGTCGCCCAGATAGGCGGTCGCGTAGACGGTCCCGTCGAACTGCGGTGCGCTGCGCGGGCTCTTCTGCACCCCGGCCGCGAGCGCCGCGCCGCCGGTGAGCACCGCGACGGCCGCCACGGCAGCCGCCACAAAAGGGATAAGTCGCATGGATGTGACGGTAACAGGAAGTAATCGCCGCGAAGCGGTAGAAATTTATCCGCGTAGGTCGTTCGGCGGGCGTCCCGAGCCGAACGGGTGACCGGACGGTGTGCGACAGTTCCGCAGTGCGTGATGCGACGTTGAACGTGGCGGTGATCGGCCTCGGGCTGATCGGCGGATCGGTCCTGCGGGCGCTGGCGGTGCACGGGCACCGGGTGAGCGGGTACGACGCCGACCCGGCGACCCGGGCGACCGCGCGCACCGCGGCGGCCCAGGCGCCGGCGAACGCTCGCTGGCACGTGACCGCCTCGATCGCCGACGCGGTGCGCGACGCGGACGTGGCCGTCGTGGCGGTGCCGCTGCCCGCGGTCGGGTCGGTCTTCGACGAGCTGGCCTCGCTGGGGTACGTCGGCGTCGTCACCGACGTCACCTCGGTCAAGGGCCCCGTGCGCGACCTCGCCGCCGACCGCCTGCGCACCGGCGGCCAGGCCCTGGCCACGTTCATCGGCGGGCACCCGATGGCCGGTCGCGAGACGTCCGGCTTCACCGCCGCCGACCCGCGCCTGTTCACCGGCTGCGCCTGGGTGCTGTGCCTGACCGAGGACGGCGCCGGCCTGCGCGACTGGGTCGACCTGGCCGCGCTCGTCACCGGCCTCGGCGCGCGGGTCGTGCCGGCCACCGCGGACGAGCACGACGCCGCCGTGGCCGCGATCTCGCACGTGCCGCACCTGGTCGCCGCCGCGGTCGCCGCGCTCATCTCCAACGACCCGCTCGCCGGCACGCTCGGGGCCGGCTCCTTCCGCGACGGGACCCGGGTGGCCGCCGCGCGCCCGCAGCTCACCGCCGCGATGTGCGGCGGCAACGCGCCCGCGGTCGTCCGCGCCCTGGACGCCGTGCTCGCCGACCTGAACGCGGCCCGCGCCGCCCTCGACGGCGCGGACCCGATCGGCGCGCTCACCCCCTGGCTCACGCCCGGCCACACCGCCCGGCTGGCCTGGCCGCCGGAGCCGGGCGAGTCCGCCGACCTGCCGGCCCGCGCCGACGTACTGCTGCGCCTGGGCCGGGTCGGCGGCTGGATCGAGTCGGTCTCAGCCGACCGTAAGACCGTCCGCGCCGTCCGCCCGGCCTGAGAAGACGCGTTCGTCGGTCACCACGGCGGTCACGAGCTCGGCCGGCGTGACGTCGAAGGCCGGGTTCACCGCGTCGGTGCCCGCGGGCGCCGTCCCGCCCGCCACCTCGGCCGCGCCCCGGTCCTCGATCTCCACGTCGTGCCCCGAGGCCGTGGCGAGGTCCACCGTGGACTCCGGCGCCACGCAGATGAACGGAATCCCGGCCGCGCGGGCGCCGAGCGCGTGCGAGTACGAACCGATCTTGTTCACCACGTCGCCGTTGGCGCAGATCCGGTCCGCGCCCAGGATCACGGCGTCGACCTCCTTGCGGGCCATCAGGAACGGCCCCGCCGAGTCGACGGCCAGCCGGTGCGGGATGCCGGCCCGCCGCAGCTCCCAGGCGGTGAGCCGGGCGCCCTGCAGCAGCGGCCGCGTCTCGCTGGCGATGACGCCGGCGAGGGAGCCCCGGCGGTGCAGCTCGAACACCACGGCCAGGGCCGTGCCCTCGACCACGGCCGCCAGCCCGCCGGTGTTGCAGTGCGTCAGCAGCCGCGCGCTGCTCCCGCACAGCCGCTCGACCAGATCGGCCCCGCGCCGCGCCATCGCCGCCGAGTTGGCGATCTCCTCGTCCCTGATGCGCAACGCCTCGGCGAGCACCGCGTCGAAGGACGGCAGGAGCGCCGCGGCGCGCCGGGCTCCGCGGCTCAGGTTGACGGCCGTCGGTCTCGCCGTCTCCAGGAGTCGTACCCGCTGTGCCGTGTCGCCGCCCTGCTGCGCGGCGAGTGCGACGCCCAGCGCCCCGGCGACCCCGAGCGCGGGAGCCCCGCGCACGGCCAGCCGCTGGATCGCCTCCACCAGCTCCTCGACGCTGGTCAGCCGCAGGTACACCTCCTCGCCGGGCAACCGCGTCTGGTCCACGATCACCACGGCCCCGTCAACCCAGTCAATGGTGCGCACCGATACTCCCTCGGTCTGTTTTTCCCAGAACTCCCGATATTCTTTCCGAAACTCCCGATGTCGTACGTAGACGCGCGTACATTCGGTGTTCATGAGCCCCGCATTGGTGCTCGCGGCGGTCCCGCCTCTGCTGGCCGTGGTCCTGCTCGCGTTGATGAATGTCCCGACCCATCTCCAGCTGACCGTGACCGGCAGCGCCCTGGTCATCGAGCCGCAGGGCCTGGACCGCTGGTGGACCCGGCGCGAGCGGATCGCGGTCCCGCTGTCCGCGATCGCGTCGATCCGCATCGCGCCGCGCTCGGAGGCTCCGCCGCTGCCCCGGCACCGAAACGCCCTGCACCTGCGGGGCATCATCACGGCGGGCCGGCACGGCACGGCGTTCTGGGACGTCCGCCGCGGCGACCAGCTGCTCATCATCACCTGCCACCCGGGGTCGGAGTTCGCCAACCTGGTCCTGCAGTTCGCGAACCCCTTCGCCACCCTGACCCGCACGCGAACGGTACTCGCTCCACGGGCCCACCGCGCCGCCTCCGCTTGAGGTCTGGTGTTTTCGATAGCGTGGGGGCATGCCCGACGCGCGTGACCCCATCGCCGATCTGCGGCGCATCGCCTATCTGCTGGAGCGGGCGCACGAGAAGACGTACCGGGTGCGGGCGTTTCGCGGCGCGGCCGGCAAGCTGGCCAAGCTGCCCGAGGGCGAACTGGCCGCGCGAGCCCGGGCCGGGACGCTCACCGAGGTCCCGGGCATCGGCGACGTCACGGCGCGGTGCGTGGCCGAGTCGCTGAACGGCGAGGAGCCGGTCTACCTGCGCCGGCTCGAGGCCACCGCCGGGCAGGACCTCGACGAGGAGACCGCGGCGTTGCTGCGGTCGCTGCGCGGGGACTGCCACTCCCACTCGGACTGGTCCGACGGCGGCTCGCCGATCGACGAGATGGCCATGGCGGCGGCGCAGCTCGGTCACGAATACCTCGTGCTCACCGACCACTCGCCGCGGCTCACCGTAGCGCGCGGGCTGTCGGCCGAGCGGCTCGCCGAGCAGCTGGACGTGGTGGCCGAGGTCAACGCCGGGTTCGCCGGGCTGGGCATGTCGTTCCGGCTGCTGAGCGGCATCGAGGTCGACATCCTCGCCGACGGTTCGCTGGACCAGACCGACGAGCTGCTCGCGCGCCTGGACGTCGTGGTCGCGTCCGTGCACAGCAACCTCAAGGACGAGCCGGAGGTCATGACCCGGCGGATGGTCACCGCGCTGGCCAATCCGCACATGGACATCCTCGGGCACTGCACGGGGCGGCTCATCACCGGCGGGCGGGGCACCCGGGCCGAGAGCCGGTTCGACGCGGCGGCGGTGTTCGCGGCCGCCGTCGAGCACGACAAGGCGATCGAGATCAACTCGCGGCCGGAGCGGCTCGACCCGCCGAAGCGGCTGCTACGGGTGGCGCTGGAGACCGGCTGCCGCTTCTCCATCGACACCGACGCGCACGCCCCCGGCCAGCTCGACTGGCTCGCCAACGGCTGCGCCCGGGCCGTCGCCTGCGGGGTGCCCGCCGACCGGATCGTCAACACCCTGCCCGCCGACGAGCTGCTGGCGTGGACGGCGGCGCACCAGTAGGCCCTGCGAGATGCCCACGCCGGCCAGGACGATCAGGCCGCCGACCGGCTGGTGCCAGGTCAGGTGCTCACCCAGGAACGCCACGCCGGCGACGGCGGCCACGAACGGCGGGAAGTACGTGACCATCGATCCGGTCGTCACGCCGGCGGCCTGCACCACGTGGTAGTTCAGGGCGAAGGCGATGCCGGTGCCGAAGACGCCGAGCGCGACGACGCCAATCCAGACCCGTGGGCCGAGGTCGGATGGGGACGGCGGGAGCCCGGCGATGAGCGGGGCGGCGATGACCAGGTGCAGGGTCGACATGATGAGCTGGCCGGTGGAGAGCTGGAGCGGCGTGATGTCGAAGTGCCGCATCAGCCACCGGGTGTAGTTGAACGCGATGCCGTAGCAGGTGACCGCGCCCAGCAGCATGAGCTGCCCCGCCAGCGACGCGCCGCCGACGCCCTCCCACACGCCGAGGACCACGAGCACGCCGAGGAACCCGGTGAGCAGGCCCCCGATCTGGCGGCGGCTCGGCCGCTGGGAGCGCACGGCGACCAGGGTGACCACGAGCGTGGTGAGCGGGGCGGTGCCGTTCCAGATGCCGGCGAGGACCGAGGGCACGCGCTGCTCGGCGTAGCCGAAGAGGGTGAACGGTATCGTCGCGGCGAAGAGCGAGAACACGAACAGGTGGCCCCACAGCCAGGCTCCGCGCGGCAGGGGCATCCGCCGTACGGCCAGGAAGATCAGCAGCGTGAGCGCGCCCAGCGCGATGCGGTAGAGGGCGATGTACGCCGGCGCGAGCCCCGTCAGCGCGTCCTTGATGAACATGAAGCTCGTCCCCCAGATGAGGGCGACGGCGGCGAAGGCCGGCAGCCAGCGCTTCACGTCAGGAGCGGGGCTCGTCATGGGCCTTACTGTGCTCCTGCGGGGCTCACCCTGTCGCGCGCGTTTCGGACCTCGAGCTCCAGGTCAAGCCACCCGTTGGGAATTGGCCCCCGGCCGTACCGCGCCGAGGGCCGCGTGCCGTAGGGTCGGCCCGTGGGTTCTATCGATGACATCGCCAACCGGTATGTCGAGCAGTGGGCGCCCCTCGACCCGATCGGCGCGACGTTCGTCGGCGTGGCCGGTCATGACGCCCGGCTGACCGACCTCTCGCCCGACGGCTTCGCCGCCCTCGCGGACCTCGACCGCGCCACGCTGGCCGCGCTGGACACCCAGACCCCGGCCACCGAGACGGAGCGGGTCGCCAAGGAGGCCATGCAGGAGCGGCTCGGGCTCGCCCTGGAGCGTTACGAGGCCGGCGACCTCACCAGCGACGTCAACGTGATCTCCAGCCCGCTGCACGGCGTGCGCAGCTCGTTCGACCTCATGCCGACCGGCAGCGAGCAGGCCGTCGCCGACATGTCGGCGCGCCTGGCCGCCGTGCCCACGGCGCTGGCCCAGTGGCGGCAGACCCTCATGCACGAGGCCCAGCGCGGCCGCGTCGCCCCGGCCAAGCAGATCATCGAGGTCGGCAAGCAGTGCGAGGTCTGGGCCGACCTCGACGGCGACAACTTCTACCCGGACCTGGCCGCCCGCGTCGGCGCCGAGTATCCGGCGCTCGCCTCCGACCTGGCCCGCAACGCCGAGGCCGCGCGGGCCGCGACCGTGGAGACCGGCGAGTTCCTGCGCCGCGAGCTGGCGCCGCTGGGCCGGCCGAAGGAGGCCGCCGGGCGCGAGCGTTACCAGCTCGCCTCGCGCTACTTCCTGGGCGCCACGGTCGACCTCGACGAGGCCTACGCCTGGGGCTTCGACGAGCTCGCCCGCCTGGAGGCGGAGATGCGCGCGGTCGCGGACAAGATCGTCCCCGGCGGCACGATCGACGAGGCGGTCGCCGCGCTCGACGCCGACCCGGCCCGCACGATCCAGGGCAAGGAAGCGTTCCGCGACTGGATGCAGCAGCTCGCCGACCGCACCGTGGAGGAGCTCAACGGCCGCCACTTCGACATCCCGGAGCAGGTCCGGGCGATCGAGTGCATGCTCGCGCCGACCTCCGACGGCGGCATCTACTACACCGGCCCGAGCGAGGACTTCAGCCGCCCGGGCCGCATGTGGTGGGCCGTGCCCCAGGGCGTCGACAGCTTCTCGACCTGGCGCGAGGTGACGACCGTCTACCACGAGGGCGTTCCCGGCCACCACCTGCAGATCGCCCAGACGTACGTCCGAGCGGAGCTGCTCAACCGCTGGCGCCGCGTGCTCGCGTGGTCCTCCGGCCACGGCGAGGGCTGGGCCCTCTACGCCGAGCGGCTCATGGACGAGCTCGGCTACCTCGCCGACCCGGGCGACAAGCTCGGCATGCTCGACGGCCAGGCCTTCCGCGCCACCCGCGTGATCGTCGACATCGGCATGCACCTGGAGCTGCGAATCCCGGCCGACAACCCGTTCGGCTTCGCGCCGGGCGAGCGGTGGACCCCCGAGCTGGGCTGGGAGTTCCTGCGCGCCCACTGCCGGGTCGAGGAGAAGAGCCTGCGCTTCGAGCTCAACCGATACCTCGGGTGGCCCGGCCAGGCCCCGTCGTACAAGCTGGGCGAGCGCGCCTGGCTCGCCGCCCGCGCCGACGCCCAGGCCCGCAAGGGCTCGGCCTTCGACCTGAAGGCCTTCCACCGCGACGCGCTGAACCTGGGCGCCCTGGGCCTGGACCCCCTGCGCGCCGCGCTCGCCCGGATCTGAGGTTCCTTCGATGGCCGGGGCGCTTTCGGGTCTGCTGGTAGCCGACTTCTCCCGCGTCCTGGCCGGCCCGCTGGCCACGATGACCCTGGGCGACCTCGGCGCCGACGTCGTCAAGGTCGAGCGCCCCGGCACCGGCGACGAGACCCGGTCCTGGGGCCCGCCGTGGAGCCTCGACGGCACTTCGACGTACTACCTCTCGGTCAACCGCAACAAGCGCGGGGTGGCCCTCGACCTGGCGTCCCCGGCGGCCCGGTCCCTGGCCCTGGGGGCCGACGTGCTGGTCGAGAACTTCGCCCCGGGCACGATGGAGCGCTTCGGCCTCGGCTACGAGGACCTGCGCGCCGCGAATCCCCGGCTGGTATACGCGAGCATCACCGGCTTCGGCCGCTCGAGCCCCTCCCCCGGGTACGACTTCCTGGTCCAGGCCCTCGGCGGCCTGATGTCCATCACCGGCTCCCCCGACGGCCCGCCGACCAAGGCCGGGGTGGCGCTGGTGGACGTCCTGGCGGGCCAGCAGCTGACGACGGGCATCCTCGCGGCGCTCTACGCCCGGGAGCGCTCCGGCCGCGGCCAGCGGGTCGAGGTGTCGCTGCTGGGCAGCCTGCTGGCGGCCCTGGTGAACCAGGCGTCGGCGGTGCTGAACTCCGACGTCGTGCCCGGGCGGATGGGCAACCGCCATCCGAGCATCGCCCCCTACGAGACCTACCCGGCCGCGGACGGTGACGTGGTCCTGGCAGTGGGCAACGACGCCCAGTTCGCGAGGCTGCTCGCCGCCTTGGGCCTGCCGAGCGACCCCCGCTTCACCACGAACCGCGACCGCGTCCAGCACCGCGAGGCGCTCGGCGAGCTGCTGTCCACCGCCTTCGGCACGGCCCCGGCGGCACACTGGGTCGACCTGCTCACCACGGCGGGCGTGCCGTGCGGCTCGGTGAACACGGTGGCGGAGGCGATCGCCCTGGCCGAGCGCCTGGGCCTGACCCCGGTCGTGGAGCTGGCCGGCCGCCGCTCGGTGGCATCGCCGATCACGCTGTCGGAAACGCCGATCTCGTACCGCCTCCCACCGCCTGCACTCGACTGACCGGCTGGGCGTGACGGTCAGCCGAGTGTCGCTTTCGGCGGTCGCGACTCAGTTGGCGTACGCGATGCTCAGGGCCGGGGCCGTCAGCACGTTGGACTGGACGTACACCAGCTCGATGTCGCACGCCGTGTAGTAGCCCGGCAGCGGGAACGACGGCGGCGGGAACGACGGGGTGAAGGTCAGCGGCAGCAGGCCGAGCACGTTCGCCGAGAACCTCGTCGTGTAGAACTTCACGTCGCCCTCGACCGTCAGCTTGCTGCTCCTGGTGATCAGCTGTTTCGGGGCGCCCGGCGTGTCGAGCTCGAACGGGGTCGACACCGAGTTCTTCATCGTGAAGGCCAGCACCTTCACCGTGGTGCCGTCGCTGTGCGGCAACTCCGCCACCCCGTCGTACGTCAGGCTGTCCATCGTCATCACGTCGGCCTTCAGGATCGAGGGCTGCTTCGCCACGAACGGCTGGCCGGCGGCGACCTGGGCCTTCTTGTTGTTCGGAATCGGACTGGCGCTCGTCAGCGCGCACGCCGGCGTCTTGGCCGGCGACGGCGGCTTGCCCGGCGTCGCACCGGTGCTGGGGACCGCGGACGCCTCCGGCATGGACTCCTGCTTCTTGCCGCCGCTGAAGATCCCCGTCAGCCAGTCGAGGATTCCGGGCTTCTCCTCGGTCTTGGCCGGGGTCGGCGACGGGGTGGGGCTGGCGGCGCCGGTGGCGGTGGGGGTGGGCTTGGCGGAGGTGGCGGCCGAGGAGCGGCAGGCGGCCGGGGCCGCATACGCCTCGCCGCCGCGGTTCGTGGCGCCGGCGATCGCGGCGGCCAGCAGCCCGGCCATCAGGAGCGGGCCCAGGTGACGCCGCTTCGGCAGGTCACCCGGGCCGGACGCTGGGGGGAGCTGGTCATCGGCGCTGCCCGCACCGTACCCCTCGTGCAGCGGGCTGACCTGGGCGCTCGGCAGCTCGTCGGTCAGGACACCCGAGGCCGGGCGCCGGTAGTCGGTGGTGTCCCCGTCCTCGGCGAGGATCTCGTCCAGGCGGGAGTCCTCGTAGTCGACCGGCGGTTCCTCGACCACCGGAGCCGACGCGTCGGCGGCGGGAGCCCAGGCCACTGCCAGGCCGCCGCCGACCAGGCCCAGCACCGTGCCGAGGAAGAAGCCGCCCAGGTTCAGGCCGATCAGCGAGTACAGGGCGGTGACCGTGCCGAGAATGCCGTAGAAGAGCCGCTGCCCGGGGCTGAACCACGTCAGGGCCCCGCAGAGCAGCATGATCAGGGGCAGGACATAGGAAAGGAAGCCGGTCGGTCCGAAGTGGACCTCCAGGGCCAGCTTCAGGTTGCCGCTGATGAACAGTTCCAGGCCCGACAGGATCAGGAACAGGCCGCCCCAGAACGGCCGCTGGGCGCGCCACCCACCGAAGGTCGCACGGTCTTTCGCGTGCGCGGCGTGCGAGGTGGTCACTGGGTCCTCCAGATTGCGGTCCTACAAGCAGGAGGCCCGCGGGCGAGCACCCGCGGGCCCTGGCCGAGCGGTTAGAAGCACTCCTCCGGGTTCGCGCCCGTGGAGAGGCCGAGGTCGAGGCCGGTGAGCTTGAAGGTGCCGGCCGTGGTCGACCAGGCGACCTGCTTGAGGTTGTTGATGACGACGCCGTCCGCCTGCTGGGCGAAGCTGCCCTGCAGGCCCTTGGCGTTGGTGCCGCCCTTGGTGAGGTCGGAGGCGTCGATGCCGATCTGGATGTTGTCGAACGTCGCGTCGCCCTTGAGCGAAGACATGTTGATCAGCAGGTCGGTCGCCTCGGCCGGGTTTTTGGGGTCCTTACCGGCGTGGATGACCATGGTCACCGGCAGGCCGGGCACCTTGACCGACTGGCAGAGGTTGTACAGCTTCGCGTGGGAGATGCCCGAGACGGCCACGAAGTGGTTCTTCGGGTCGGCCGGGTTCTGCGGGTTGCCGCCCTTCTCGGTGGCCAGGCCGCCGTACTGGACGAAACCGGTGCCCTCGAGCTTGTCGGCGGACACCTTGAACTGGCTGCCGGACACGTTGAACGACGCGGCGATCGCGCCGGTCGCCTGGCCGAAGACGATGGCGCCGGCGATGAAACTGGCCGGCACGACGACGGTTGCGAACCGCTTCCATCGTGTGCGGCCCTTCGCCGCGCTGCCCTGAGCTACGGACACGTAGGGCTCCTCTTGTCGCGGGGTGCTGAAGGTGCGGCGCTCCTGCTGTGCGGGCGCTCGCATCGCGCTGTTCCGGGACCGGTCTTCGTGGGCTGCCGGGCGGAATCCCAAGGCCGGGTCGGGGCGTGCGGACGATGTTGCCGGGTCCCCCGTGCGGGTTCAAGGGGCGCCGTTACCGGCCGGTAACAACGAAACTCGCAAATGCGTACGCTGCGTAGCCGGTTACGGGGGAATGTCCGGGCGATGACGGGCCAACAAAGCCATCAAATCGGGCAGACGACCACTGTGACGACTACCACACGTTACGAATCTTGGCGAATATCACGGTTCTATAACGACAAACTCCAGAGGTTCTTTTTTCGCCAAGTGCGAATGACGGGCGTAACTCCAGTAGCACGTGCCGCTGTAGGTTGTTGGATATTGATCGAAAACTCTTGACACTTCTCGTTGGAACGTGAGTGCATGTGTTCATCCATGGGGGTGTATGCACCCTCACGGATCGGCTACGGCCGCCACCGTGCCTCGAGGAGTCTCCATGAAGCTCTCCAGACGGGTCGCGCTCGCGCTCGCCCCGCTGATCGCCACCGCCGGTGCCCTGGTCGCCTCCGCGCAGCCGGCCGGCGCGTGGACGCCCAAGACCCCGCCGATGACCACGCCGTGGACGAACTCGGTGTCCACGACCAACCCGCTGCCGGAGTACCCCCGGCCCCAGATGACCCGCCCGGACTGGCAGAACCTCAACGGGATCTGGGACTTCGCGGTGACCGGCAGCGGCCGGACGACTCCGCCGGCCACGTTCGGCGAGCAGATCCGGGTCCCGTTCCCGGTCGAGTCGGCGCTGTCGGGCATCCAGCGCAAGATCAGCGAGAACGACCGGATGTGGTATCGCCGGACCTTCACCGTCCCCGCGGGCTGGAGCGGCAAGCGGGTGCAGCTCAACTTCGACGCCGTCGACTGGCAGACCACGGTCTGGGTCAACGGCACCCAGGCGGGCGCGGTGCACAGCGGCGGCTACGACGCCTTCACCTACGACATCACCTCGCTGCTCAACGGCGGCACCAACACGATCGTCGTCGGCGTCTACGACCCGACCGACGCCGGCAGCCAGGCCGTGGGCAAGCAGCGGCGCAACGACGTCCTGCCGCACGCGGGCGGCGGCATCTTCTACACCGGCGCCTCGGGCATCTGGCAGACCGTCTGGCTGGAGCCGACGCCGGCGGCCCGCATCACCCGGGTCGACCTGGTGCCGAACCTGTCGAACAACACGCTCTCGGTCACGGCGCAGGGCGCCGGCCTGTCCGGCCAGACGGTGACCGCCACCGTCTCCACGGGCGGCACGGCCGTGGGCAGCTCCAGCGGCAGCGTCGGTACCGCGTTCAGCGTGCCGGTTCCCAATGCCCACCGATGGACGCCGGACGACCCGTTCCTCTACGACGTGCGGATCGACCTGAAGAGCGGCTCGACGGTGGTCGACTCCGTCGGCAGCTACGCCGGCCTGCGGTCGATCTCGATCGGCAACGTCAACGGCAAGCTGCGCATCCTGCTCAACGCGCAGTTCGTGTTCCAGAGCGGGACCCTCGACCAGGGTTACTGGCCGGACGGCATCTACACCGCGCCGACCGACGCCGCGCTGCGCTCCGACCTGCAGCAGCACAAGAACATGGGCTTCAACATGGTGCGCAAGCACATCAAGGTGGAGCCGCAGCGCTGGTTCTACGCCGCCGACCAGCTCGGCCTGCTCGTGTGGCAGGACATGCCGGCCATGCCGACCGGGAAGAACCCGGACTCGGCGGCCCGCACGCAGTGGGAGGCGGAGTACCATCGCATCATCGACCAGCACCGCAGCTCGCCGGCGCTGGTGATGTGGGTCGACGAGAACGAGGGCTGGGGGCAGTACGACCAGGCCCGCATCGCCAATGACGTGAAGGCGTACGACCCGTCGCGCCTGGTCGACAACATGAGCGGCATCAACTGCTGCGGCTCGGTCGACGGCGGCAACGGCGACGTGCTCGACAACCACATCTACGTCGGCCCCGGCGCGACCCGCCCGTCCGGCACGCGGGCCGCGGTGCTCGGCGAGTTCGGCGGCCTGGGCCTGCGGGTCGCCGGGCACGAGTGGTCGCCCGGCAACGGGTTCTCCTACGAGGACCAGGCCGGCGCGGCGCGCCTCAACGACCGGCTCAACGGCCTCTACGAGCAGATCCGCAGCGGCGGGATGCCGCAGGGCCTGTCCGCCTCGGTCTACACCGAGATCACCGACGTGGAGAACGAGAGCAACGGCCTGCTCACCTACGACCGGCAGATCGTGAAGGTGGACACGGCCCGGCTGCGGGCCGCCAACCAGGCCCTCATCGCCGCCTCGTCCAACCCGGCCGGCTCGGCCACCCTGCAGACCGGCGTCTACAAGTCCCTGCGCGCGACGACAGCGTGCTGCACGAACCGATACGCCCGCCACCGCGACAGCCTCGGCTATACCGACGTCGTAGACGCGAACAGCACCGCCCTGCTCAAACAGGACGCGACCTGGCGGGTCGTGCCCGGCCTGGCCGACTCGTCCTGCTACTCGTTCGAGTCGCGCAACTACCCCGGCCACTACCTTCGGCACCAGGCGTTCCGAGTGCGCAAGGACGCCAACGACAACTCGGCACTGTTCAAGGCCGACGCAACATGGTGCGCCCAGCCGGGCAACGGCGGCGTCCGGCTGACGGCCTGGAACTTCCCCGGCCAGTACCTGCGTCACTACAACGCCGAACTGTGGCTGGCAACGCCGGGCGGCCCCAGTGCCTACGACGGCCCGACCCTCTTCACCGAGGACACAACCTGGTCGGTGGACGCGCCCTGGGCACCGTAGTCCTCAGTTGAACGCCGGCCGGCTCCCGCTGCCGTGGAAGCCGGCCGGCTCTTTCCCCGGCCACGCCAACCCCGCCGAGAGTCACCATTCTGAGAATCTCAGGGATTCTCTGCCTGCTTCATCGGGCGCGCTGCCACCGGCTTTCGCTGGTGGTCTTACCGCGATGGCGCGTTTGGTTCTCGCGAGCCTCGTGGTGAGCTGATGCAAGAAATCGCAGCGCCGGTCCGCGACCCGCACATGCAGCGCCGCGACCTTCCGCCGGGCCTTATCCCGGTTGGTGCTGCCGTCGCGGGTGCGGGCCAGGGCCTTGTTCGCCCGCCGAAGCCGGCGCTGCGCGGCCTTGAGCGCGCGCGGCGCTTGCACCTGTTCGACGGCGCCGGTGTCATCGGCGATCACCGCGAACGTACGCAACCCGAGGTCGACCCCACACGCCGGCGCATCCTCGACGACCTGACGGGCCGTGTTGATACCGGACCGGTCGACGTCGAGCTGAAACGCCACCCACCAGCGCCCGGCCTGCTCCCGGACCGTGGCACCGATGATCCGGGCCCGGCCGTCACCGAGCCGGACAGTCAGCCACGACAGATCTTCACGGGCGGCGACCCTGCCCGGGATACCCGGCAGGCTCACCGTGGCCTCCGTCGCGGGCCGGGCCCGGTCAGCGTCATACCGGAACCGAGAACCGTCCCGACGCCGGCGCAGCTTCGGAAAACCGACCTTGCGGCCCCGACGCCTCCCGGTCCTCGACGCCCACCAGTTCCGCGACCCGGCCGCCCGCAGCCGGCACGCCTCCTTCGGAACGCGCGAAGACAGGCCGGACCCGGCGAACCACGGCGCGACCGAAGGATGCTCGGCACGCCACAACCGCTCCAGATCGACCGCCATCCACGGCACCCGGGTCAACCACTCATCCGGGACACCGTAGGTGCGCTCGGCGGCTCGCTGCGCGAACGCAGCCCGGATCTTGTCCAAGGCGTAGTTCTCGACAAACCGCGACAGCCCGGCGTGACGGCCCATCGCCTCGACCTGCCCGCACGTGCACGCCAACTCGACCCGGAACCCTGCTTGACACGGCCGGCCCCGGGTTGTGCAGCGCGACGACGGTGCTCACCCAGCCGCCTCGGCCGCGGTCAACGCCGCCTCGGCCTGACGCCGGGCCGACCGCCGTCCGTACTGGCGGGCGCAGAACGAGGTGACGATCTCGGTCATGTCCCGCACGAGGTCGTCATCGACCTCGGCGTTGTCGAGTACGACGATGCCGCGAGCGCGCAGGTCAAGTGCTCGACACCGAACCGGGGCCAGCCGGTCGGGGCGCTCGACCGCAATCGTCGTCACCGCCGGGTCAGGCAGCAGCTTCGCCAGCTTCGGGCGGCGAGCGTCAAGCCCGAACCCCGGCGACGCGCCGCGGGCGCGCGGGCCGGGCCGCCGGAGCCGGCCTCAGTGACCACCCCGGCCACGGTCAGACCGCGCGCCGTCGCGGCGGTGACGACCCGGCCCGCCTGCCGTGCGCCTCGCCCCGTCACGGCCATGGCCTATGCCCTCATCACCGTGGCGATCGGAATCCGCGCGGCGCGCAGCGCCGGGATGGAGCCGCCGAGCAGCCCCGCGACCAGGCCGGCGATCACGCCCGCGACGCCCGCCTGCCAGGGGAAGCCCATCTCCTGCAGCTGCGGGATGCGGCCACCGAGGATGCGGGTGCCCACGTCGAGGCCGGCGGCGGCGACCCCGATCGCGGCGCCGGCGGTGAGCAAGCCGGTCAGCAGGGTCTCGGCCAGGACGATGCCGGCCAGCAGGACGCGCGGGGTGCCGACCGCGCGGCGCAGGGCGAACTCCTCGACGCGCTCGCCGACCGTGGCCAGACCGACGTTGAGGATGCCGGCGACGCCGATGAGCAGGACCAGGCCAGCCATGCCCAGGAAGATCCAGTTTAGGATCGCCAGCTGCTGCTCGATCCGCTGGCGGGCGTTGTTGACCTGGACGTGCAGCGCCTCGCGGGGCACGCCGGCGGCGACGAGCCTGCGGGTCAGCAGGTCCTCCGTCTCGGCCGTGCCCGGGCGGAAGTAGGCCTGCAGGGGCTGACCACTGCTCATCACCATCGCCGCCTTCAGGTCGCCGCCCGGCGCGCCCGTCGGCGCCGGCTGCGGGGGCTGCGGGGGCGCCATCCAGTTGTCGATCTCGTCGGCGCGGGCGTAGGCGGTCGGCTGCTCGCTGCCGTCGTCGATCACGCCGATGATTCGCGGGGTCAGGTTGGCGGTGGCGCCCTCGAAGCGCATCTCGGCCGGGATCGTGTATCGCGAGAAGCCGACCGCCGCCGCCTTGTTGATCACCAGCCGTGGCGAATAGGACGGGTCGCCGCCGAAGTCCAGCCAGCTGCCCGAGACCGGGCGGAACGGGCGGAACTGACGGATGTCGTTGACCATCGCCACGAGCATGACCTCGATCGCGGCGCCCTTGGGCTGGGCGGCGCTCGCGTCGATCGGCACCGGTCGGCAGTTGCCGGCGTCGTCGCACCGCATCTCGAACCTCGTCTCCGGGCCATACACGGGCCCGCCGCCGTAGTCGTCGAGGTGCTCGAACGACTGGGCGCCGGGGTTGATCGCCCGGACCCGGGGCTCGCCGATCGTCGCCTGGATCGTGTAGGTCGCCGCGACGCCGGGCCGGCCCTTGATGACGTCCTCGGTGACCTGCGAGGCGGAGCCGAACGGCGGGACGAACATCATGCGGGTGCCGTCGCGGCCCTCGTGCAGCTCGATGTCGGCGAGGCTCAGCGTGCGGGCGGTCTCGGCGCCGGCCTGGACGGTGACGACCGCGAGGACGCCCAGGAACAGCGAGATCATCGACAGGAACGTGCGCATCTTGCGGGCGCGGATGCCCTGCACGCCGATGATCAGCGCGGAGCGGAACCGCCCGGACAGCCGGATCATGCGGGCTCCAACGCGACGGGGTTGAGCCGGCCGTCCTCGAGGCGCAGGACGCGCCGCATCTTCGCGGCGTGGGCCTGGTCGTGGGTGACCAGGATGAGCCCGCAGCCGCGGTCGGTGGCGGCCCGCATGACCTCGATGACCAGGTTGCCGGTCTCGGTGTCCAGGGCGCCGGTCGGCTCGTCGGCCAGCAGCATCCGCGGGCCGCGCACGAGCGCCCGCGCGATCGCCACCCGCTGCTGCTCGCCGCCGGAGAGGCGGGCCGGGCGGTTCTTGGCCAGGTGCGCGATGCCGACCTGGTCGAGCGCCTCCATCGTGCGGGCGCGCCGCTTGCGCCGCGGCAGCCAGCCCTGGCCGTTGACCAGCGCCATGGCCACGTTCTGCGCGGCGGTGAGGTGCTTGAGCAGGAAGAACCGCTGGAATACGAAGCCGAACTCGGCGCTGCGCAGCCCGGCGGCCCGCCGCTCCGAGATGCGGGCCAGGTCGCGGCCGCCCATCAGATATGTCCCCGAGTCGGGCCGGTCGAACAGCCCGATGAGGCTCAGCAGCGTGCTCTTGCCCGACCCGGACCGGCCCAGGATCGCCACGCTCTCACCCTCGCCGACGGTCAGGTTGACGCCGTCGAGGATCGTGCGTGGCTGCTGCTGGCCCTTGAGCGTCTTGGTGATCCCGGCGAGCTCGATGATCGGCCGGCTCACTTGCCCACCCCCGGGATGCCCTGGCCGCCCTTCGCGTCGGGCAGGCTCGGCCCCGGCACCGCCACGGTCTCGTCCTCGCTGAGCCCGGTCTTGATCTCGATGACCTTGCCGTCGGTGAGCCCGAGCGTGACCTCGCGGATCTCCCGGCTCTGATCGGCCTTGATCACCTCGACCTTGCCCTTGCCCTGCGAGCCCGCGACCGCCTCGACCGGCAGCACCAGCACGCCGGCCGCCTTCGCCGTGACGATCTCGACCGTGGCGGCGGCGCCGTTGATGAGCTTCACGTCGGCGGGCCCGACACAGACCAGCCGCATCCCGGTCGGCTCCGATGGCGGCTGCGTCTGGCCCCGCTGCACCACGGGCGCGGCGGCGCTCGAGCTCGGATTGGGTTCCGGCTGCTTCGGCTCGGGGATGACACCGCCCGGCAGCGCCGCGAGCGTGCCCAGCACTGTGCAGGGGAACGGGCCGGGGCCGCTCTTGATCTGCGCGGTGACCGACTCCAGGGTGTCGGAGATCTGGTACGCCTGCGAGCCGTCGATGTCCGCCACGATCCCGTAACCGGCCTGGCGCGCCGAGACGATCGGCATGCCCGCGGTCACCTTCGAGCGGTCGTCGACGAGCCGCCCGGCGAAGATCGCCCCGGCCGGCACCTCGACCGCGGTCGCCTTGCCCCCAGCCCAGATGTTGGCCACCTTGGTCGGCTTCGTCGGCGTGCCCGTCGGCGCCTTGACGTCGAGGTAGCGCACCTCCCCGTCGATCGGCGCGACGAGCCCGAAGGTCGGGTTGAGCGCGACCTTGCCGCTCAGGCTGACCTTGTTGGTGAGGTCCTGGCGGGCGGGCTTCGCCGTGGTCACCGCGGTGCCACGATCGGCCAGGCCCGGCGGCGACTCCTGGGCGTTGCCGGACGCGGTGCACCCGGCGAGCAGGCCCAGCACGGTAAGTAGCGGCAGAATCCTTCGCACCCGAGAACCTCCGGCACCAGTCGTGGTCCGATCGAAGTCCGCCAAAGGTTAGCCGCAGAGAGTGGGATGCGGCTGCCCCGTTCGCCGAGTGGGCACGACAAATCACACAGCGTGAAAAAGTGCCGGGATGGAGCGAACCCCGGCGTCTGTTCGAGACGCCGGGGTTCTGCGGGGTTTTCTCGGTGCTGCGCGGGCCTGCTCCGGTCAGACCTTGTAGGTGAAGGTCGCGGCCGCGTTGTTCGCGCTGGTGCCGCCCAGGGTCGTCACCTGCACGGCGACCGTGCCGGCCGCGTGCGGCGGCAGGACGATGCGCAGCTTGGTGTCGGAGATCTTGGTGAAGGCGACCGCGACGCCACCCACTGTCACCTTGCTCGTGCCGCCGAGGCCGGTGCCGGTCAGCTCGACGGTGGTCGATACCCTGGTGCCGCCCGTGCTCGGGCTCATCGACGCCACCACCGGCGCGGCCGGGGCCACGTAGGTGAACGGCAGCGCGGTGGCCTCATAGGCGCCGCCCGCGTTGGTGAGCTTCAGCGTCACCTTGCCGGCCGTGTGCACCGGCATCGTCACCGTGATCTGGGTGTCCGAGACCTTCCTGAACTGCACGTTCGCGCCGCCCGCGGTGACGGACTTCAGGGTGCCGAAGCCGGTGCCGGTGACCGTGACGGCCGTCGTGGTGTACGTCAGGCCGCTGTTCACGCTGAGCGCGCCCACGGTCGGGGCCGGCGGGGCGACCAGCGTCAGGCGGCCGGCCGGGACGACGGGGCTGGTGCCGTACGGCGTGGTGACCGTGACGTCGTAGCCGCCCGCGGCCAGGTTCGCCGGCACGGTGAAGGTCAGCGTGGTCGGCGAGGTGGCCTTCGCGCCGGCGACGGATACGGTGCCGAGCTTGACCGCGCTCGCCTCGGACAGGTCGGTGCCGGTGACGGTGATGACGGTGCCGCCCGCGGTCGACGCCGAGGACGCCGACAGCTTCGTCACCGCCGGCGCGGCCGGGACATAGGTGAACTTCGCCAGCGCGTTGAGCGGGCTGGTGCCGGTCGCGTTGGTCACGGTCACGTCGACGATGCCCTTGGCGTGCGCCGGGGTGGTCGCCACCAGCGTCGTCACACCGTTGGACTCCGCCTTGCGGAAGGTCGCCTCGGTGCCGCCGAACTTGACCGAGGTCGCGGCCGACAGGTTCGCGCCCGTCAGCGTGACCTGCGTGCCGCCCGCGACCGGGCCGCGGGTGGCCGACAACGACGTGACGGCCGGGGCCGGGGTCGTCGCGGTCGCCGGCGTCTTCACGCCCTTCACCGTGTAGGCCGCCTGGACGTCGGTGGTGACGAACGACCACGACAGATGCGCGTCGCCGTTGCTGCCCCAGCCGGTGCCCCACTGGTTGCGGATCCAGACGCCGTCCGCGTCGTACGCGTACGCCGTGATCATGTGTCCGCCGAGACTGGCGCCGGTCAGGGTGTTGTACAGCGTGTCGCCCTTGAGGTACATGAAGTCCTTGAACACCGGGATGCCGATGGCGACCGGCGACCCGCCGGCGAGGGCTGTCTTGATCGCGGCCTTGGCCTTGTCGCCCTGCTTGTCGCCGGCCCAAAGCGTGGTCCAGCCGGTGAGCTTGTAGTTCGCCGCGTTCGCGATCTCGGCCGCGGTCGGTGCGGTCCGGTAGCCGGCGGTCCCCTGCACGTAGTCGTCCTGGGTGTCGACACCGTTGGCCGTGGCCTCCTGCAGCGTCTTGTCCGGGTTCAGGCCCTGGGTCGGGGCGCCGCCCTTGGCGACCGAGCGCATGTACAGGTACAGCGGGGCGTACGGCGCGCCGGTCCCGCCGTCACGCTTGGCGTAGTACCCCATGATGGTGTGCGCGATCGTCCACGCCACGCAGGACGAGATCTGCCCCTGGTCACCGACCGGGGGCAGGTCGGTGACGAGCGAGGCGCTGTCCGGCAGCGCGTCCATCGCCCGGAACCCGGTGCCGGCCGAGGCTGCGACCCGGGTCGCCGGGGCGGCGAACCCGCCGACGGCGTGCGGCAGGACGGTCGTGTCGGCCAACGCCGGCTGGGCGGCGACCACCGCGCCGCCCGAGGCCACCAGGGCCAGGCCGACGGCCGATTTGAGAACGCGCATCCGTGCTCCTAACGGGGGATTCGTGACCGCGATCCCCCGCTATCGGCGCGCCGGGCCCGCCGCATGAGAAGCGTTCAGGTCGTCACCGGTTGGCAACAGGTTGCGGAGCCGGGGTTGATTTTCGGCCGCGCCGAGCGTCGTATCGGGTGTGACCGATTCGCTGCACGCCTCCTGGGCCGCCCTCGCCGCGATGGGCGCCTTCCACGGCCTGAACCCCGGCATGGGCTGGCTGTTCGCGACGGCCAAGGCCGTCCAGGACCGCAGCCGCTCCGCCCTGCTGCGCACCCTGCCGCCGCTGGCCGCCGGTCACGCCCTGTCCGTCCTCGTGATCGCCGGCCTGGTGAGCGCCCTGCAGTCCGTGGCCGCCACCCGCACGGTGGCGACGGCCGGCGGCGCGGTCCTGGTCGCCGCCGGCCTGTGGCGGGCCCTGTCGAGGCACGATTTCCGTTTCCGCTGGACCGCCCTGAGCCCGGGCCCACTTCAGCTGACGGCCTGGTCCTTCCTGATGTCGAGCATCCACGGCACCGGCCTGATGCTCGTCCCGGTCCTGGTCGCCGACGCCCACCACGGCCCGTCCCTGTGGACCGGCCTGCTGGCCACCGCGGTGCACACCACCGCCATGGTCACGGTCGCCGGCACCGTGGCTCTGCTGGCGTACCAGCTCGCGGGCCCCCGGGTGCTGCGCTCCCGCTGGAGCGCCCTGGACCGGATCTGGGCCGTGGTCCTGATCGGAGCCGGCCTGGCCACAGCCGTCTCGGCGCTCTAACGGGTCGCGGGGGTGGAGTCGGAGGCGGGCTCCCGCGCGTCGTAACGCTCCTGCGCGACCGTGATGTCCGGCATCTCGGCCTCCACCAGGTCGATCAGCTCGCTGAGCTTCGCCGCGATCCGCCGGCCCGAATCGGTCAGGCTGTACTCGACGCGGGGCGGTATGGCGCTGAGCACCTCCCGCACAACCAGCCCGTCGCGCTCCAGTGCGTGCAGCGTCTGGGACAGCATCTTCTCGCTCACCCCGTCGACGCGGCGGCGCAGCTCGTTGAACCGATGCGTTCCCTCCTGCAGCGCGGCCAGCGTCAGGATGCCCCACCGTCCGGCGACGGTGTCCATGACCCGCCGCGACGTGCAGTTCTTCGCGAAGACGTCGTACACCAGCTGATCGAGGGGCATGTCACCAAGATAACCCGAGCGGTTGTACTTTCTAAAAGTTAGTGCCTACGATTCAGAAATGACCATCACCGTAACCGGCGCGACCGGGCACCTCGGCAAGTTGATCCTGAGTGAGCTACAGGGACACGACGTACGCGCCGTGGCCCGACGCCCCGAGGCGGTCGACGGCGTGGACGCGCGCCTCGGCGACTACGACCGGCCGGAGACGCTGACGAATGCGTTCGCCGGGACCGACACGCTCGTCTTCGTCTCGGCGAGCGATCTCGGCAAGCGCATCGTCCAGCACCGCGCGATCGTCGACGCGGCCATCGAGGCCAAGGTCGGGCGAATCCTGTACACCAGCATCACGAACGCCGACACGAACCCGATCACTATCGCACGCGAGCACGAGGCGACGGAGGAGCTCATCAAAGCCTCCGGCATCCCGTACACGTTCCTGCGCAACAACTGGTACCTGGAGAACTACACCGCCAACCTGGCCGGCACCGTCGAGCACGGCGCGGTCCTGGGTTCGGCGGGCGACGGCCGCGTCGCCGCCGCGACCCGCGCCGACTTCGCCGCGGCCGCCGCCGTGGTCGCCACGACCGAAGGGCACGACGGCAAGGCGTACGAGCTCGGCGGCGACCAGGCCTTCACGCTCACGGAACTCGCCGAGGCGATCGCGCGGCGTTACGGCAAGCCCGTGGTGTACCGCGACCTGCCCGTCGAGGAGTACGCGAAGGCGCTGGAGAGCTTCGGCGTGCCGTCCGGCTTCGCGCAGGCGCTGGCCCAGTCCGACGCGGCCATCGCGCAGGGTGCCCTCGACGTCGTGACCGGCGAACTCAGCCGCCTCATCGGCCGCCCGACCACCACGGTGGAAGAGTTCCTGCAGAAGTCGTAGGGAGCGCCCGCGCGTCGATCAGGCCGGCGATGCGCACCAGCGGCCCGAACCGGGCGGGAATCCTGTCCGGTTCGGCCGGCCGCCCGCTCGCCCCGATCATGACCTCGTCGCCGCGCAGGCTCCACCCCGCGACGTGCTCGGCCACGAGATCCCGCCCGAACACGTCCCGCACCACCTCGGGCCGGTCCCCGGAGAATCCGGAACGCACTGTCGAACGGCTCGTGCCCCAGCACCGTCGCCCAGCAATGCCTGGATACAACCCGCCGACCCGAGCCACCCAAACCACAAAATGATGAGTCGTACCGCTGGTGCTCGTCGCCCATCCGCCCCGGACGTCGTCGTGGCGGTCGTGTAGGAGTATTCGGCGACGGAGACCGGCCGCCCACCGACCACCCCGCTCAGCGCGAGCGAGACCCCCACCTTTTCCGAACCGGCAGCCGACCCCGGCCAAGACCAGTGACGCGTCCATACCCTCACGCCAAGCACAATCAGGCTCTTCGAAGCTGCGGGGTCCGCGGAGCCCATCAGCGGGGACGGTGACCAGTCGCCGGACGTGGGCCGTCAGGTGGTCGTCCGCCGGCAGTTCAGTGATCCTCGCCCTGACCGTAGACAGTCTCGATGCCGGCGAGGAAGAGATCGACGCCGGCCAGGAACTGCTGGCGGTCGTCGTGCTCGCGCAGCTGCGCCGCGGCCTTGTGCAAGCGTGGGTACTTGGCGGGGTCGAGCTGCGCCCAGCGTGCGGCGACGGCCGCGAGGGAAGCCGTCCGGTCTGCCGCCTCGCCGGCACGGACCCGGGCGTTCGCGGCACTCTGGCCGGCGACGCCGAGGATGTAGTTCACGAGCGCGCCCGCCGAGTCGAACAGCGCGTGCTCGGGAACATTGAGCGCCTGGAGTTGCTCGCCGACGCCCTCGTAGATCTCCAGCAGTGCGGGCCACCACGGCTCCCGGCTGAGCTGAGCGCCGATCCAGGGGTGAGCGTTGATCGCGTCGAACAGGCTCAGCGCGATCGCACGCAGCGTCTCCCGCGGCTCCGCATCCGCGGCCACGTCTGTCATGGCGCGGGCGATGACGTCGTCGGCGGCCGCCGCGAGCAGGTCACTCTTGTTCGCGACGTGGTGGTAGAGCGCCCCGTATCCGGTGCTCAGGCGAACGGTGAGCGCGCGCAGGGTCAGCGCCTCCTCGCCGTCGGTGTCGAGGATCTGCGTGGCGGTCTCGACGATCAGCTCCCTGGACAGAGCGTCGGTTCGCCGCGGGGCCCGCCGAGCCTTGGTCGCCATGCGCTCCAGTCTGGCATGAGCCAGGTTGAGGCCCGGCTCACACGATTGGATTGTCGATCCAATATCGTGCTAGCTTTGGAGCGTCAATCCAATCAAGTTGGGAGAGCGACGTAATGACGACATCGGTCACGGTCATCGGCGCCGGCCTCGGCGGTCTGGTTCTGGCTCGCGTCCTGCACGTCCAGGGCATCCCGGTCACGGTCTACGAGGCGGAGCCCTCGCCGGACGCGCGTGCCCAGGGCGGGCTGCTCGACATCCACCCCTGGAACGGCCAGCCGGCGCTCGAGGCGGCCGGCCTGAGCGAGGAGTTCCGCGGTCTCGTCCTGCCGGGCCGCGAGTCCTACCGGGTCCTCGACCGGGAGGGGACCGTGTGGCTCGACCACCCCGATGAGGGAACCGGCGATCGACCCGAGGTGCAGCGCGGCGACCTGCGCCGGCTCCTGCTCGACTCGCTTCCGGCCGGCACCGTGCGATGGGGGCACAAGGTCATCGAGGTGCGGGCCCTCGGCGAGGGCCGCCACGAGGTTGTCTTCGCGGACGGCACCGCCGTCGCCGCGAGCCTGCTGGTCGGCGCGGACGGCGCGTGGTCGCGGGTCCGTCCGCTGCTGTCCGGCGCCACCCCCGAGTACGCCGGCGTCTCGACGGTCGAGACTTTCCTGCTCGACGGCGACACCCGCCACCCCGCGGCGGCCAAGCTGGTGGGCGGCGGGTCACTGATCGCGCTCGCGCCCGGCCGGGGGATCCTGGCTCACCGGGAGAGCGGCGGGACCCTGCACGTCTACGGCCAGTTCCTCAAACCGGAGGGCTGGCTTGCCGGTATCGACTTCGCCGATCCCGCGGCCGCGGCGGTGCGGGTCGTCGAGGAGTTCCGCGGCTGGGCCCCCGAGCTCACTGCCCTGATCACCGAAGGCGACACCCCGCTGGCCCCGCGGCCCATCTACACCCTGCCCGGCGAGCACCGCTGGGACCGGGTGCCGGGGGTGACCCTGCTCGGCGACGCGGCCCACCTCGCGCCTCCCAACGGCGAAGGCGCCAACGTGGCGATGTACGACGGCGCCGAACTCGGCCGGGCCATCGCCGCACACCCCGGTGACCCCGAGACCGCGCTCGCCGAGTACGAGCAGGCCATGTTCCCGCGCGCCGCCGCCGCAGCCGCAGAAGCCACCGACTTCCGGCTGATGTTCGCGGACGATGCACCCCACAGCGTGATCGCCATGTGGACCGGAGCCGAACAGGCCCCGTGAGCCCCCAACACGGATCGCCCCCGCAGCCCCGCGGGCGGGCCAGTTGCCGGTTCCCGCGGGACCCATCGACCCCCGCCCGCCAAAGCACACCCCACAACCTGTCACCCAACCGCCGGCAGACGACACCGCCGGGTGCACGCCGAGCAGCATCAAGCCCCACTGGCTGCCAAGACGTCCAAAAAAGGCCAGACTCTGACGACCGCGGTTTCCAAGCCCCTACCAGGCCACGGCGAAGGTGCCGCCAACGACGACGACCGAAGCAATAGCCGGCCCGCCCGAAGAAGCCCGGCCTGACGACCGCGGCTTCCACGCCCCCTGCCAGGCCACGGCGAAGACGCCACCACCGGCAACCACCGGAGCAACAGCCAATCCCGCTCCAAGAGGCCCAGGCCATAGCGAAGACGCCGCCAGCAGCGAAGACCGGAACGACGGCCGACCGGCGAAAGGGCCGAGTCCCTGACGACGACGATCCTCAAGGCGCGGCTCGCCGCGGCGGGTAGGCGGTCATAAGGGGCCGGGCCCCCGACGGTCACGAGGTCGTCGGGGGCCCGGCGCGCCGCGCCCGGTACGGCCTAGGCCGGGGCGGCGAGCAGAGCGGCCAGCGCGCCGGCCGTCTCGGGGTGACTGACCAGCAACGCCAGCGGACCGGCGCCGGCGGGCGGCCCGAAGCCGGAGCCGGTGCCGGGCGCGGACACGGCGGGCTGCCAGGTTGTCGGCAGGCCCAGGGTGGAGGCCAGCGCGTCGGTCGTGGCCGGGTGCGCGGCCAGGAACGCGCCGACCGGCCCGGTCGACGGGGTCGGGCCCGCCGTCGCGGCGCCGGGGCCGGTCGGGGTGCGGCGCGGGGTGGCGCGCCACGGGGGCACGAAGGCGTCGACGGCCGCGAGGGTGCCCGGGAACGTGCGGCCCGCCTCGCGGATGAGGACCGGCACGAGCTCGGCGGCCTGGTCGCGCAGCGTGGTGATGAGGGTCGGCAGCCACGGCAGCAGGACCGGGTCGGGGAGCTTGGCGAACGCGTTCGACATGAACTCGACCACGAACGGTGTGAGCTTCGGGACCGGGTCCAGCGCCTGGATGAAGCCGCTGAGGTATTGCGGCACGGACGGCACGACCAGCGGGTTGCCCAGCAGCTCCCCGGCGCGCGAGCCTAGGTCGGCCAGCGGCAGCAGGCCCAGCTGGTGGTGGGCCGACCACAGCAGCGCCACCTTGGCCGGGCTCTCCGGGTGGGACTGGCGCACGGCGAGCTCCAGCTGGGCCCGATCGCAGCCCAGCGACATGGCCAGCCCTTCCATGGTGAACAGGAAGCCGAGCATGGCCGCGACCTGCCGCACGCCGGTCTCGTCGTCGACGAACGCGGTCGGCAGCAGCGTGCAGTAATGCGCATAGCCCGCGGTCACGAACGACTCCGCCCAGGCCGGCAGCGTCGGCTCGGTCGCGCGGTAGTGCGCCAGCAGCCGCCGGATGCGCTTGAGCACCTCCGGGGCCTCGTCGACCGTGCGCTCGGCGGCGAGCAGCTCGACCGCGCGGGCGCCCAGCTCGTCGGTGAAGCGCCGGCTGCCCAGGAACAGGATCGAGTCCTCGACGGCGCGCAGTGCCACCGCCGCGGTGGCGTCGGGCGCCCAGACCGAGCGGCGCAGGCGCTGCTCGACGACCTGCTCGACGGTCACGCCCTCGTAGCCCAGCTCGATGATGTATCGCTGGTGCTTGCCGATCGCCAGATCCCAGCTCTCCTGGATCGACTTCTCGCCGAGCCGCCGGGTGCCCATGATCGGCCGGACGGCGCCGTCGGGCAGCAGGTAACGCAGCATCCACAGCAGGTGCGAGGCCGGCACCAGCTCGGGCCGCCCGGCCAGATCGAGCAGCGCCCGCTGGACCGTCGACCTGGTCAGGTCGAGCCCGATCGGGGCGAGCCGGTCGTAGACGTCCTGGGCCAGCGGCGGCAGCGCCTCGTAGCCCACCTGGCCGACCCGGTCGCCGCCGAGCAGGATCTCGCAGAGTCGCCGCACGTCGCGCCGGCCCGGCACACTGTCCTTCTCGATGCAGGTGACAGCGGCGTCCTGGAAGTCATACGGCGTCGGGCGCGCCCGGTTGCGCATCCCGGCGAGCAGGATCGACGTCTCGAACACGGCGATGGCGTCGGCGGTGCTGGCCAGGTAGCCGTTGCGCCGGGCCAGCCGCACGATGTCGACGCACCAGCCGAGCAGCTCCTCCTCGTCGAGCCCGTCGAGCACCGGTGGGCTGGCGAGGAACCCGGTGAGCCGGTCGGCGACCGGCTCCGCCGCCGCGGCGGGCGCGGCCGCGACGGCCTTGCGCTTGCGGCTGCCCTTCTGCCCCTCCAGCTGAAACGGCGTCAGCCGCGCCCGGGTGACCGCCTTCTGCCAGGTCGCCGCCGCGATCGAGACCGAGCCGGACGCGAGGCCGAACTGCGCCTCGATCGCGGAGTGGCTGGAGGGGATCAGCCCGTAAAGCCACTTGGTCGCCGTGCGCGGGCTGATGTCGAAGCCGGGGACGCCCTCGGCGGTGCCGAACTCCTCGACCCGGCTCGCGGCGTGGAAGGCGCCGCAGACATACAGGCAGTCGGCCTTGTCGACGCCGGTGCGGGCGAGGTGCTCCCGCATCCGGGTCCACATGTAGCGCTCCCGGTCCTCGTCGACCTGCACCCGCCGGGTGTCGGCCGGGGTGAGCCGCCGGAAGAGGCTGCCGATGAGGACCATGACCTGCCGGTAGGTGTCGTAGTCGGCCCCGGCCAGCGGCTGCTCGACATACTGGTCCCACCACTCCGACCAGTGCCGCACCTTGCCGTGGTGCAGCAGGTGCTCCTCCAGCTCGGCGAAGCGCGGCCGCAGGTCGCCGATCTCGATGCCGACGGCGTCGCCGTGCAGGTCGGTGTCCTCGGACTCCTCGCTGCTCTCGGCCGGCGGCGCGGCCTCCTCGCGGGGCTGCCACTGGAACACGTGGTCCGTGGAGCGGTCCACGAGCACCAGCTCGACGCCGGGCGTGTCGAGCGCGTAGGCGATGGCCTGATACTCCGCGGACGCCTCGGTGATCGGCGCCACGATGCTCAGCGGTCCCCAGTCCTGCGGGAACCCGTCAAGCTGCGACGCGAACGCCTGCAGCGCCACCGGCAGCCGGCAGTTGCGCAGCTCGGTGAGCAGCGGCCCGAGGTCCTCGCACAGCTCCAGGTAGATGACCTTCGGCTGTTTCTCGCGCAGCCGGCGGACCATGGCCAGCCCGGACGCGGGCGAGTGGTGGCAGACCGGGAAGATCTCCAGCTCCTCGCGCAGCGCCCGGTCGACGTCGTCGACGATGCCGGCGAGGATCTCCGGCACGGCGCCCGGCCCTCGCCCAGTGTGGCTCGGCGAAGCTTCGCCGGGCCGACCCGGACCAGGCGCGGCGAAGGCCATGGCGGCCTCCACCAGCTGGGACCGCAGTGCGTCGAACGGCGCCGACCCGCCGGGCTCGGGCGCGCGCGCCTCAGGGGACTCGGTCATGACAGGGTGGCGATCGCCGCTCGGCCGCCCTCGAGGAACGCGGGCCACTCGCCGCCGTCCTCCTTGCTGCGCGGCTCGACCACCCCGTGCCAGTACTTGTTGAGGATCGCGAGATCCTCGGGGCTGCGCCGGGCCAGCGACCCGACCAGCGACCCGGCGAGCGTCTCGGCCCGCAGCTGCCGGTCGCCGAAGAACGTGCTGTGCAGGATCGCGTCCTCCAGCACGCCGATCTGCTCGGCGGTCGACAGCGCCGACTCGAGCTTCTCGTCGTCGCTGGTCGCCGACGCGGACGCGGCGCGCAGGTCGGCGAAGCTCTGCAGCAGGATGTCGAGCAGGTTGGGCGGCACGTCCAGCTCGATCTGGTGGCGGCGCAGGAGCTCGGTGGTGCGGAAGCGGACGATCTCCGCCTCGCTCTTCTTGTTGGTCACCACCGGGATGCGCACGAAGTTGAACCGCCGCTTGAGCGCCGAGGACAGGTCGTTGACCCCGCGGTCGCGGCTGTTGGCGGTCGCGATGATCGAGAAGCCGGGCTGGGCGAAGACGATGTTGTCGTCGTCGAGCTCCGGAATCGACACGTACTTCTCCGACAGGATCGAGATCAACGCGTCCTGCACGTCGCTGGTCGAGCGGGTCAGCTCCTCGAACCGCCCGATGACGCCCTTCTCCATCGCGGTCATGATCGGCGACGGGATCATCGAGGCGCGGGACTGGCCCTTGGCGATGACCATCGAGACGTTCCACGAGTATTTGATGTGGTCCTCGGTCGTGCCCGCCGTGCCCTGCACCACGAGCGTCGAGTTGCGCGAGATGGCCGCCGCGAGGAGCTCGGCGAGCCAGCTCTTGCCGGTGCCGGGGTCGCCGATGAGCAGCAGTCCCCGGTCGGAGGCCAGGGTCACGATGCTGCGCTCGACGAAGCTGCGGTCGCCGAACCACTTCTGCGAGATCTCGCGGTCGAGCCCGTCGGCGCGCTCGGAGCCGAGGATGAACAGCCGGATCATCTTCGGGCTCAGGCGCCACGAGAACGGCTTGGGCGAGTCGTCGATCGACTCGAGCCAGTCCAGCTCCTCGGCGAATTTGACCTCGGCGGGGGCGCGGAGCATGTCAGTCATTGAGGGGGTCTCCTATGCGAGGAAGCTCTTGAGCTCGAAGACGAGTTTCTTGATGTGCCCGGAGAGCACCGGCGCGCCCATGTCCTTGAAGCGCTGCCGGAACCAGGGGTTGACGCTCTGCTGGCCGCCGCTGCTGACGGAGCCGACCGGGATGAACTTGACGCCGGAGCGGTGCATCGCCTGCATCGAGTCGAACAGCACCTGCTGCTGCGACTCGTAGAAGTCGGAGATCCACACCACCACGGTGTTGCGCGGGTCGGACACCTTCGGCTGGGCCAGCGCCATCGCGACGGTGCCGTCCGTGCCGCCGCCGAGCCGGGTGCGCAGCAGGACCTCGAACGGGTCGGCGACCCACGGGGTGAGGTCGAGCGCGCGGGTGTCGTAGGCGACGAGGTGCACGTCGACCTTGGGCAGCCCGGCGAAGATCGAGGCTAGAATGGTGCAGTTGACCATCGCGTTGACCATCGAGCCGGACTGGTCGACGACCACGATGAGCCGCGCCGGGGTGGTGCGCTTCGCGGTCTGCTTGTAGAAGAGCTTGTCGACGTAGAGCCGCTCGTCCTCGGGGCTCCAGTTGGTGAGGTTCTTCCAGATGGTGCGCTCGACGTCGAGGTTGCGATAGACCCGCTTGGGCGGCACCGACCGGTCGATCTCGCCGACGCTGGTCTGCTGCACCTGCGTGCGCAGGACCGCGGCGACCTCGTCGACGAAGCGCCGGATGAGCGCCTTCGCGTTGGCCAGGGCGACACCGGAGAGGTTGTTCTTGTCCCGCAGCAGCTGCTCGATGAGCGACATGCTCGGCGTGAGCTGTTTGGCCAGCGCCGGGTTGGCAAGCACCTCCCGCAGGTGCATGCGCTTGACGAGGTCGCCCTCGATGCCGCCGAGCACGCCCGCCAGGCCGCCGGCGTTGGGGCGCCCGCGCAGCTCACCGGGGTCCATGCCGAGCGCCTTCTCGAACCAGCCGGCGTCGGCCTGCCAGTTGGCCAGCTGGGTGGCGCTGACGCTGCCGGAGCCGGTGTGGAAGACGTTGATGAGCAGCTTCGACACCAGCGCCGCCCGCCGCACCTCCAGCCCCGCGCCGGTCTCGTCCGCCCCGGGGGCCATCAGCCCCTCGAACTCGGCGGCCAGCTCCGGGTGGCGCTGGACGAGGTTGTCGACGGTGACGCCGGGGTCGAGCAGCGCCGGCGGCAGCCCGATGTCGTCGACGATCGCGACGCTCGCGGACTCCAGGGTCAGCTGCTCGTCGGCCTCGAAGACCCGGCCGAGCATCCGCCAGTAGAGCACCTGGCGACGGTTCTCCTCGGCGGTCGTCATTTGCGCAGCAACCTTCCGGCCCGCTCGCGCAGCACCTCGACCGCCTCGCCGGCCGACTTGGCCAGCTTCGCGTCGGACGGCCCGAGCGCCCAGTCGCCGGTGTGCACCCCGACCGGTTTCTTCTTCACCGTCGCCAGCACCCCGAGCGGCTGCACCGTCCAGGCGCCGTCGTCCCAGCGCAGCAGCCCGATGCAGGCGGTGGCGCCCTTGAGCACCTCCGGCGTCAGCGGTCCGCAGGCGGGCAGCCGGGTCGCGTCGATCGCGACCGCCGCCAGGTCCTCGACGAGCACCGGCTCGGCGATGCGGGCCGGGTGGCGCTCCAGCGGCGGCGTCGCCGGGGCGAGCGCGGGGCCGAGGTGGACGCGGGCGGTGGTGAACGGGTCGGCCGCATCGCCGGGCTTGGCCTGCGCGTCGCGCCAGATCAGGTCGCCGCCGGCCAGCAGCGGCATGTCGGTGAGCTCGAGCACGCGGTGCTCGGCGAGCGCGGTCAGCAGCATCGGGTGCCCGGCCAGCAGCCGCCAGATCGCGGGGCCGACGATCGTGTCGACCTTCGCCGCGGAGATGCTCGCCCGGACCAGCCGGGTGCCGGCGCCGGCGGTCTCCAGCACGCCGTGGACCTGGACCTGCACGGCGGTGGGGTGCTCGTGGACGTCGGCGCCGAGCAGGAACAGCCGCCCGGTGACCGGCTCGGCCTGCCCGGCCCGCTGCGCCCGGCCACCGTCGCGGGCCAGCAGCAGCGCGCGGCTCCACAGGTCGGCCCAGCGGCGCACCGGCACGTGCGCCATCGTCGCGATCGGGCTGCCGGCCCGCAGCTCCGCCGCGAGCCCGTCGAGCAGCACCGCGAGGCGGCGCAGCTCCGGGTCGGCGAGTGAGGCCTCGATCGCCTGCCCGGCGGCCGAGACGAGGTCGTTGTCGACGCCCCGCCAGCCGGTGATGGCGAGCTCCCGCAGCCACGACCGGGCACCGGCGAGCAGGTGCCCGGCGCTCGCGGCCGGCCCGGGCTCGCCGTGCCAGTCGGCACGGGTGCGGCCCAGCGCCGCGTCGGCCTGCGCGAGGAGGGCGTCGTGGACGGCGCCGAAGAGCGCGATCCGGGCGGCGGCGAGGGCGAAGAGGTGCTCGTCGGCGATGGAGCCGGCGGCGATCTTGTCGACGGCCTCGGCGACCGGCTCGCTCAGCGGGCTGCCTGCGAACGCCCCGGCCAGCGCGGTCAGCGCCGCAGCCCGGTCCTCGTCGATGCGGGCGAACCCGTGCAGCAGCCCCTCGTCGACGGCGGCGGCGAGCTCCAGCGCCGCGCCGACCCCGGCGTCGGTCTCGGCGCCCGCGAACAGTGTGGACAGCATCAGCGCTCTCCCGCCGCGACGGACGGGAACCAGTGCAGCTCCGGGATCGGCTCGTCGCTGCCCGGCAGCTCCAGATAGGCCAGGTGGCGCAGGAACCCGCTGAACACCGTCGCGGCCGGCGACGGCTCGTGGTGCGCCTTCAGCCCCCGCACCAGCGGGGTCTGCTCGTCGGCCTCGATGCGCAGGTAACGCGCGACGCGATCCCGCCCGTATTGCAGCTCGGCCTCGTCGAGCAGCGCCACCAGGTGCTTGCAGGGATAGTTGCCGCGCAGCCCGCCGCAGGGCCGGTTGTTGTTGGTGCTGCAGCTGAGCCCGTGGCTGCCCGCGCCGATCGAGGAGACGTAGACCCGCTCGATGTCCGATCCGCTCGACACCACGCCCTGCAAGCGTCCGTCGGCGAGCTCGACGAACGGCACCTTGGCCAGCCTGCGGGGCTGTACGGGCGCTATGACGACCGCCGTCGAGCGCGTTTCAACGCTCAAGACCATCAACCTCCAGCATTCGGATGATCCGTGACGCCAGAAGTTGTACCGCATGGGTACGACAAAAAATCTCAGGCAAGCGTGACTGCCGTCCGCAGGCAGGTCGGGACGTCTTCGGCATGGTACGGCCATTCGGATGGCTCGATATTGTGGACGAACCCGGCGTACACGACGGCGCTCAGCAGCGGGGCGACCGGCCGCAGCAGGCGCACGGCCTCGACCGGGTCGCTGCCCGGCGCCGCCTCCCGCCACCGGCCCGCCCAGTGCTCGACCAGGGCGTCGGCCTCGTCCGGGGCGAGCCCCTCGCAGACGGCCAGGATGTCGAACGCCGGATTGCCGAGGAACGCATCGCCCCAGTCCAGCACGGCCGGGGGTACCGTCGCGGAGAAACGGACGTTGCCCGGGTGGAAGTCGCCATGGACGAGCGTGTCCGGCAGCCGGCACGCGGCGACCGCGGCCAGCCGCTCCGGCAGGCCATGCACCACCGCGTCGAGCCCGAAGATCTCGCCGAGCCACGGCTCCGCCGCCACGACGATCTCCTCCCGCAGCCACGCGCCGCGCCGGTCCCGCACCCCGAGCCCGGCCAGGTGCTCCACGTCGGCGAGCGCCCGGACCTGCACCCCGTGCAGCAGATCCACCATCGCGTGGCGCGCCGCGGCGGGCGCCCCGAAGCCGTCCTCGCCGGGCAGGTGCCCGAGCAGCTGCCGGCCGGTCCCGTCGGCCGCGAGCAGCGGGGGCGCGGCCCCGGGCGCCACCGCGCCGAGCCACGCGAGCAGGTCGCTCTCCGCGCGCAGGAACGGCGGCAGATGCTTGAGCCACAGCGGACTGCCGGCGGCCCCGTCCAGCCGCCACAGCGCCGCGAGGTTCCAGGTCTTGCGCTGCAAGATTTCTTCGGGTGTACCGAACCCGAGCCGCGAAATCGCCCCAAGACCCCAGGCGATCGTCTCGGCCGGCCCGCCCACCTCCGCGAACGGCGCCCGCCGCGGGTGCGGCACCGGCCGGAACGACGTCGATTGCAGCCCGGCCGGCGGCTCCCCGTCGAGCTGCGCGAGGTAGGTCACCGCACCCCCGTGCGGGCGCGGCCGATCGGCGTGCAGCAGCCGCAGCACGGTGACCTCGGCCCCGTGCAGCTGCCGCGCCCCGTTGACGACCACGTCGACCTCGGGCCAGTACGGCACCGCGACCTCGAACGGCGGCAGCTCCCCGAGCACCACCCCGGCCGAGTCGACGAGGACTAGCGTTACCTTCCGCACGTCTTCCATTACATCGCGCTGCCATGGGCGGCGACGAGCCGCCAGCCTCGGGTAGGGTCGTGGTGCCAGGTGCGGGTGTACCGCATCCGCCAGGCGAACCGCTCACCCCCGAACGTGCCCTCCAGGGTGCCCAGGAACCAGGTCACGCCGAGGTCACCGGTGACGAGGAGCTCGACCACCTCCTCGTCGACCCTCGTCATGACCTGATACCCCGTGCGGTGGACGTGCAGGTCGTCCTGCTTGCGGTAGAGCTTGCCGTCCGGCCCGGTGAAGATCAGGCGCTCGTCGATGAGCTCGTCGAGGGCGCCGACGTCGCTCGCGAGCTGCGCGGCCTGTAGGCGCCGCTCGGCCGCGAGCAACGCGGCTTCGGCCTCGGTCCGGACACTGTCGGGCGTGGTCACAACGGCCTCCTCGGCACGATCGGCGGTGGGCGGCCGGACCGGTGAAGATCACGGCCACCTCCACGGCGGCTGCGGTCGAACAACGGCCCGGGCTTCCACAGCGGCTGCGGCCGCCCTGAAGACCACGGGCTCACCCCCCGGGCGGCTACGGCTGCTCCGAAGACCACGACCGGGCCCGGAGCACTCAGAAGACCACGGACCCGGCCCGGAGCAGTTCACCAGGAGACCACGAACCGGGCCCAGAGCACTCCCGAACACCACAGACCGAGTCCGGAGCACTCCCGAACACCACAGACCGGGCCAGAGCACTCCCGAGGACCACGGACCCGGCCCAGAGCACTCACCCAGAAGACCATGGGACCCGGCCCCCAGAGCGGCTACGGTCACTCAGAACACCACGGAATCGCCCCAAGGGCAGCTGCGGCTACTCCGAAAACCACGGACCCGGCCGCAGAGCGGCCGTTGTCGCTGGGGAGGTCGCACGCCAGGCTTCCCGCGAGGCGATGAGCCCCTCGGGTGAGGGGCCCATCGCCGCCGCGCGGAGCGTCAGAGAGAGCGGGCCAGCCGGTCGGCCAGCAGGCGGGTGAAGCGGGACGGGTCCGACAGCTCGCCGCCCTCGGCCAGCAGGGCCATGCCGTAGAGCAGCTCGGCGGTCTCACCCAGGGCGGGTGAGACGGCGTCGGCCGCGTGGGCGTCGCGCAGGCCCTTGACCAGCGCATGCTCCGGGTTCAGCTCCAGGATCCGCTTGGTGTGCGGCATTTCCTGGCCCATCGCACGGTACATCTTCTCCAGCGTCGGCGTGATGTCGTGCTCGTCGCCCACGATGCACGCGGCCGAGGTCGTCAAGCGGGTCGACAGGCGGACCTCCTTCACGTCGCCCTCCAGGCGGGTGCCCAGCCACGACAGCAGCTCGTCGAAGCCCTCCGGCTTGTCGGCCGCCTCGGAGCCGAGGTCGACCTGGCCCTTCGCCACGGACTGCAGGGAGCGGCCGTCGTACTCCGTGACCTGCTCCGCCCAGACCTCGTCCACGGGGTCGGTGAGGATGAGGACCTCGTAGCCCTTGGCGAGAAACGCCTCCAGGTGCGGCGAGTTCTCCACCATCGCCCGGGTCTCGCCGGTCATGTAGTAGATGTCCTTCTGGCCCTCCGGCATGCGCTCGACATAGGCGCGCAGCGAAGTCGGCTCGTCCGCGGAGTGCGTCGAGGGAAGGCGGAGCAGATCGAGCAGGGCCTCACGGTTCTCGGTGTCGTCGAGCAGGCCCTCCTTCAAGGCACGGCCGAACTCGGTCCAGAACGTCGTGTAACGCTCGGCGGGCATCTCCTTGAGCGTGGCGAGGACCTTTTTCACCAGGCGCCGCTGCACGGCCTTGATCTGGCGATCCTGCTGCAGGATCTCCCGGGAGATGTTGAGCGAGAGGTCGTGGGCGTCGACGACACCCTTGACGAATCGCAGGTATCGCGGGGTGAGCGCCTCGCAGTCGTCCATGATGAACACGCGCTTGACGTAAAGCTGCACGCCGCGGTGCCCGTCGCGCATGAAGAGGTCGAACGGCGCGCGGGCCGGAATGAAGAGCAGGGCCTCGTACTCGAAGGTGCCCTCGCCCTTCATGTGAACGGTCTCGAGCGGGTCGGTCCAGTCGTGGCTGACGTGCTTGTAGAACTCGTTGTACTCCTCGGCGGCGACCTCGCTGCGCGGGCGGGCCCACAGCGCCTTCATCGAGTTCAGCGGCGCGTCGGAGTCGTCGCCGGAAAGCCGGATGGGCCAGGCGATGAAGTCCGAGTACTTCTTGACGATCTCCCGGACCTTCCATTCCGCCGAGTAGTCGAACAGCTTGTCCTCGCTGTCCTCCGGCTTCAGGTGCAGCGTGACCGCGGTGCCCTGCGGTGCCTCGTCGAGGGACTCGATCTCATACGTCCCCTCGCCCGCCGACTCCCATCGCGTGCCCTGGCTCTGCCCGGCCCGGCGGCTCACCAGCGTCACCTTGTCGGCGACCATGAACGTCGAGTAGAAGCCGACCCCGAACTGGCCGATGAGCTCGGCCCGCTCCTGCTGCTCGGGCGATTCGCGCAGCTGCTTGAGCAGCTCCGCGGTGCCGGACTTGGCGATGGTGCCGATCAGCGAGACCACGTCGTCGTGCGACATGCCGATGCCGTTGTCCCGCACGGTCAGCGTGCGTTGTTCCTTGTCGATTTCGAGCTGGATGTGCAGGTCGCTCGTGTCGACCTCCAGCTCCTTGTTCACAAGCGATTCCAGGCGCAGCTTGTCCAGCGCATCAGAGGCATTGGAGATCAGCTCGCGCAGGAAGATGTCCTTGTTCGAGTAGATCGAATGGACCATCAACTGCAGCAGCTGCCTGGTCTCGGCCTGGAACTCCAGCGTCTCGCTCACTCCGGCTCCTTCTCGACGACAACGGCCGCCGAAAAGAATACTGGCAGTGTCGCGGCGAACCCCGCCAGCAGCACCTCCACCGCGAAGGTGAACCGCGCGGCGTCGTCCGTGCCGGCGCCCGAGCGCAGGGACTGCAGCAGCAGCGGGTAGCGCGCCTCGTCGAGCTCGGCGAGGCCGGCCGGGGGCTCCGGGCCGATGCCGACCTCCGCGGCGGTGTGGCCGAGGACGAACAGCGTGAGCGTGTTGAGGATGTCCAGCGCGGTGCCGAGCGCGAAGCCGCCGCCCGTCAGCGCGCGCAGGCCCGCCTCGACGGCGTCCAGCGTGGCGGGGGTGGTCGCCGGGCGGACGGCCGCGGGCAGGATGCCGGGGTGGCGCAGCAGCGCCGCGCGCAGGTCGTGGGCGTAGCGGCGCAGGTGCTCGCGCCAGTCGGGGCCCGGCTCGGCGGGGTGGGCGGCGGTGAACAGGCGCTCCACCATGCCGTCGATCAGGGCTTCCTTGCTGGGCACGTAGTGGTACACCGTCATCGCCTCGACGCCGAGCTCGGCGCCCAGCGCGCGCATGGTCAGCGCGGGCAGGCCGGCCCGGTCGACCAGGGCCAGGGCGGCGTCGAGGACCTGCTCGCGGGTCAGGCCGGCGCGCTCGCCGCGCTTCCTTGGCACGGTCCGATCCTCCCGGGGGTTGCGTTGTCTTACGACGTAAGTCTACAGTGAGCGCATCAAATTTACGTTGTAAGAATCGAGGACGGGCGGATGGACGCGAACAAGCAGGTCGTGGTCGACTTCTTCGACGCCGTGACGGAGCGCCGCTACGAGGACTGGGGCAAGTACATGGCGGCCGACGTCATCGACCACAACAAGGTGATCTTCGGCGAGGAGGACCGGCCGGGCGCGGCGTTCGACGGGTTCCGTCAGCAGCTGGAGGCGTTCGGCGAGGGCGGGATGTATCCGCAGCAGGTCATCGCCGAGGGCGACACTGTGGTCGCGCGGCTGCTGGTGAGGGGCACGCACACGGGCTTCCACCCGCGGATGCCGGAGCCGACGGGCCGCTCGTGCGAGGTGGAGCAGATCTGGATCATGACCCTGCGGGACGGCAGGATCACGCAGATCCGGGCGGTCAGCGACCGCCTGGGCATGTTTTTGCAGCTGGGGTGGGACTGGCCCACCATCGCGTAGACGGGAGGCTAGCGGCCCTGGTGGCCGGCGACCGTGCCGATGGCGATGCTCAGCGCGATGAACGCCAGCACGCCGAAGACCGCCTGCCAGGCGCGCCGGTGGCCGAAGTTGATCGTCCAGCCCAGGCCGAGCCGTTTGGGCACGAAGAGGTTCGGGTCGTCGGGGTTGGCGTAGATGAAGCCATACCAGCCGCGCTCGTCGTCGCGGCCGCGCCGGCCCTGCGTGCGGGCGCTGATCGGCGCGCCGCGGCGGTTGATCGGGATGACGACGACGGCCAGTGCGCAGATCGCGACGATCAACGCGATCGCGAGCAACTGGGCGAGCACCGGATGGGTCATCATTCGAGCATCCCACTCCCGGACAAGATGGTCGAGCGGCGCGACAACAGGTAGTCCCGCTCCGCCTCGTTCCCGGCCAGCTCGGCGGCGGTGGCGTAGGCGGCGCGGGCCTCGGCCAGGCGACCCGCGCGGCGCAGGAGGTCGGCCCGGACCGCGTGCAGCACGTGGTACCGCGGCAGCGAAACCCCCTCGACCAGCCGCAGCCCGGCGTCGGGCCCGTCCACCTCGGCCACGGCGACGGCGCGGTTGAGCTCGACGACGGGCGAGGGCGCGAGCGCCATCAGCTGGTCGTACAGCTGGACGATCTGCGGCCAGTCGGTCGCCTCTGCGCTCGGCGCGTCGGTGTGGACCGCGTTGATCGCCGCCTGGATCTGGTACGGCCCGGGCCGGCCCCGCCGCAGGCACTCCCGCACCAGCCGGTGCCCCTCGGCGATGGCGGCCCGGTCCCACCTCGAGCGGTCCTGCGACGGCAGCGGGACCAGGGCCCCGGCGGCGTCGACGCGGGCCGGGCGCCGGGCCGCGGACAGGATCATGAGCGCGAGCAGCCCGGCGACCTCCGGTTCGTCCGGCATCAGCCCGCGCAGCATCCGCCCGAGCCGCAGCGCCTCGACGCACAGGTCGTCGCGCACGAGGTCGCCGCCGGAGCTGGCCGCGTAGCCCTCGTTGAAGATCAGGTACACCACGGCGAGGACCGCGGCCAGCCGGTCGGGCAGGTCCTCGTCCCGCGGCACCCGGTAGGGGATGCCCGCGTCGCGGATCTTGTTCTTGGCCCGCACGATCCGCTGGGCCAGGGTCGGCTCCGGCACCAGCAGCGCCCGGGCGATCTCGGGGGTGCCGAGACCGCCGAGCAGCCGCAGGGTGAGCGCCACCTGCGCGTGCCGGGCCAGGGCCGGGTGGCAGCAGGTGAAGATGAGGCGGAGGCGGTCGTCGGGCGGCTCCGGGGGCGCGTTGTGGATCAAATCGGCCTCGGCGTGCTTCTCGGCGCGCTTGGCCTCGCGCCGCAGCCGGTCGATCGCGTGGTTGCGCGCGGTCGTGATGATCCACCCGGCCGGGCTCGGCGGCACCCCGTCGTCCGGCCAGCGCTGAAGCGCGGCCGCGAAGGCCTCCTGGACCGCCTCCTCGACGAGGTCGATGTCGCCGAAGCTGCGCATCAGCACGGAGACCGCGCGGCCGTACTCCTCCCGGAAGACCTTCTCGATCACTTCAAAACTCGATCATTTGAATGGGCGCACCTCGACCGGCAGCCCGGTCGCCTCCACCGTGCGCCGCCCCCACTCCAGGGCCTCGTCGAGGTCCTCGCAGCGGATGATCATGAACCCGCCGAGGTACTCCTTGCCCTCGATGTACGGCCCGTCGGTGACCAGCACCTCGTCGCCGTTGGCCCGCAGGGTGGTGGCCGTCCCCGGCGGGTGCAGGCCGCCGTTGAACACCCAGACCCCGGCCTCCTGGGCGGCCCGGTCGAGCTCGGCCACCCGGGCCATGATCCGCGCCATCTCCTCCGGCCCGGGCATGGCGCCCTCGCTGGGCTCGACGACGCTGAGCAGGTACTGCTTCATGATCTCCTCCTTCGCGAAGCTCCTACCTGCCACACGATCGGGGCGGGCCCGATTTCGACATCAGTGCGCGCTGGATTTCGCCCACAGGTTGATGCCCGACTCGGTGGCGTGCTTGTCGATCTCGGCGAGTTCCTCGGCCGAGAACTCGATGTTGCCGAGCGCCGCCACGTTGTCCTCCAGCTGCTCGACGCTGGACACGCCGATCAGGGTCGAGGTCACCCGCGGGTCGCGCAGCGTCCAGGCCAGGGCCAGCTGGGCGAGGCTCTGCCCGCGGCGGGCCGCGATGTCGTTCAGGGCCCGGATCTTGCCGAGGTTCTCCTCGGTCAGCCACTCGGACGACAGCGAGCTGTTCTCGCTGGCCCGCGACCCCTCCGGCACGCCCCGCAGGTAACGATCGGTGAGCATCCCCTGCGCCAGCGGTGAGAAGGCGATGCAGCCCATGCCCTCGCGGTCGAGCACGTCGAGCAGGCCGTCCTCGATCCAGCGGTTGAGCATCGAGTAGGACGGCTGGTGGATGAGCGCCGGGGTGCCGAGGTCGCGCAGGATCGCCGCCGCCTCCGCGGTCTTCGCCGGCGAGTAGGAGGAGACGCCGACGTACAGCGCCTTGCCGGCCCGTACTGCCGTGTCCAGCGCCCCCATGGTCTCTTCCAGCGGCGTCTCGGGGTCGAAGCGGTGGGAGTAGAAGATGTCGACGTAGTCCAGGCCCATCCGCTTCAGGCTCTGGTCCAGGCTCGCGGTCAGGTACTTGCGCGAGCCCCATTCGCCGTAGGGGCCCGGCCACATGTCATAGCCGGCCTTCGTGGAGATGACGAGCTCGTCGCGGTACGGCCGGAAGTCCGTGGCCATGATCCGCCCGAAGTTCTCCTCGGCCGAGCCGTAGGGCGGCCCATAGTTGTTGGCCAGGTCGAAGTGGGTGATGCCGAGGTCGAACGCGCGCCGGACGAGCGCGCGGTGCCCGTCCAGCGGCCGGCCGTGGCCGAAGTTGTGCCACAGCCCGAGCGAGACGGCCGGCAGCTTCAGGCCGCTGCGCCCGGTCCGTCGATACGGCATCTGCTCATAACGCGAGGCGCCTGCGGTGTACGTCACCACCCCACACTAAGACCCGGGCGAGGCGCTATCCGATCGTGCGCACGACGTTGCCGCCCGGATCACGGATCTGCGAGCGCACGATCTCCACCACCAGCGGCTCGGCCCCGGGCGCGGCCCGGACCCCGGCCACCGGCACCAGGACCTGGATCAGGCCGTCGAGGGCCTCACCGGTAAGCACGACGTCGAGCAGCTCCTCGTCGGGGCGCACCGAGAAGCTGCCCGAGGAGAACTCGGCGCTGCTGTGCGGCCCGTCCAGGCGCAGCGGGCGGCCGAACGGCAGGCGGCCCAGCAGCGTCTCGGCGACCCGCGGGGCCACGTGCGCGCCGAGCACCAGGCGGATCAGGTCGCCGTCGGGGCGCCAGCCGAACTCGGCGAGGGCGAGGGTGGCGGTGGACGAGCCGTCGATCCGGCGCCCCTCGGTGACCTCCTCGGCCACCTCCGGATCGTCGGTCACCGAGGCCCGGCCGAGGTCGGTGACGAGCAGCGGGAGCCGCTGGGCGAGCAGCTGCAGGAAGTCGCGGACGCTCCACGCCTGGGTCGCCGCGTACTCATCCGCCGTGATCCCCACGACCTGCAGGAACTGCACCGAGCCGTTGGGCGTGTCGACGGTGCCGAGCTGCGTGTCCTCGGTGAACACGACCGCCCGGATGAGGGTGTCCCGCTCCAGGGCGATCGGGCCGTTGAGGTCCATGTGATGGTTGGGCTCGAACCAGTTGCCGGTCTGGACGACGTATCGGGCCAGGTTCTGCAGGAAGTTCGCGGCCCAGGCCGGCGGGTCGGTCTCGTCCGGCTCGCGGCGGATGCGGAAGGTGAACTCGAAGCCCCAGCCGGACTCGTCCGGGTTGTCGGAGCGCTTGTCGTAGAGCTCGCTCATGCCGTACGACACGGCGTGCCAGTGCGGGACCGGCTCCAGCCGGGGGAGGAAGCCGACGCCCTCCAGCGGGTCGGGGCCGTCGAACGCGAGATGGTGCGGCTCGACGCCGGGGTAGAGCCGCGCGAGCTCCGCGTCGATGGCGTCCCAGCCGGCCGTTTCGGAGGTCATGCGGTGATTAAACCCGCTCGATGGATTTCCGGCACGCCCCCGGGAGCCCGCGCCGGCGGTCAAATGCCCAGTCGCGCGGCCACCGCGGCGGCGGCCGGGTGGCCGGAGCGCTCGAAGATGGCGTGGGCGCGGCGCCACATGCCGACGGCCGGGGCACCGTCCAGCGCGTCGCCCAGGCGGGTCGCGGTTTCGGCCTCGTCGAGCTGGGCGCCGAGCTCAGCGTAGCGCTCCAGCGCCGCGCGGAGGTGTCGCAGCGAGCGCTCGCGGTCGCCGAGGGCCGCGTGGACCCGGCCCAGATGGGCCTCGGCGGCGGCGATCTCGTTCGGGTCGTCGAGGCCGGTGCGCAGCCGCAGCGCCTCCTCGCCGTGTGCGGTCGCCTCCGCGGCGCGGCCGGCCAGGGCGTAGTGCCAGGCGGCCGCGGCGTGGGCGGCGGCCTGGCCGTGCGGGTCGGCGGCGCGGCGGAACAGGGCCAGGGCCAGCTCGTCGTGGACGATCGCCTCGGCGATGCGGGCCATCGACTCCAGCCGCGCCGCCAGGTCGACGCGGCAGCGGGCCGCGGCGCCCGGGTCGCCCTGGCTCAGGAAGCAGTCGGCAGCCTCGCGCAGGCGGCGCAGGGCGGCATCGTGCTGACCCGTGCGCAGGTACGCGGCCGACTGCGCGCGTAACGCCCGGGCCAGCAGCGCCGGGTCGCCCAGCCGTTCGGCGGCGCGGATCGCGGTCTCCTGGGCGGCGATACGCTCGTCCCAGCGGCCGGCCACGTCGAGGTGGGCGTCGACGGCGTCGGCGATGCGCCAGGCGTCGCGGTATCGCCCGCGGCGCATCGCCAGCGCGAGCATCGGCAAGCCGGCATCCCCCGCGGCGGTCGGCCCGGCGTGGTGGGCGACGAGCCGGTCCTGCATCTCGCCCCGCTCCGCGTCCGGAGTGCGGCCGGCGGCGTCCTCGCGCAGCAGGGCGTGCATCGCGTATCGCCCGGGCCTCGGCTGCGCGATCAGCTGCGCCCGCAGCAGCTCGGCCAGCGCGCCGGGCGCATCGGACGCTGCGATGAGCACGGACGCGTCGGCGGAGCCGAGGTCCGCACCGGGGTGAGCGCCGAAGCCGTGGAACAGCCGCCGTGCGGCGGGCGAGAGCGACCCGTACGCCCAGGAGAACGCGGTGTCGCGGGCGAGCGCGTCCGCCACCGGGCCGAGCATCAGCGCGGGCTCCAGCGCGACCCGCGCGCAGACAACGGCCAGCGCCATCGGCAACCGCCCGCAGGCGGTGATGATGCGGTCCACGGCAGCCGGCTCGGCCGCGACCCGCTCGGCCCCGATCCGGGCCGCGAGAACGGCCCGGGCCTCGGTGCGGTCGACAGCGTCGAGCACCACCGAGGCCACGCCGTCCACTTCGGACAGTTTGGCGAGCCCGCCCCGCCCGGTGACGACGGCGACGCTGTCGCCCGTGGCGGGCAGCAACGGCCGGACCTGAGCCGCGTCGGACGCGTCGTCGAGCACGAACAACACCCCGCGGCGAGCGGTGAGCGCGCGGTACAGCCCGGTGCGCGCCGCGATCCCCAGCGGCAGATCCGCGGGCGCCACCCCCAGCGCGGCCAGCAGCACCCGCAGCGCCTCGGCCACGGACAGTGGCCCGGCCGGATCGGAGCCGCGCAGATCGAGCAACACCGCCCCGCCGGGGAAGCGATCGGCGACGCGATGTCCATAGTGGACGGCGAGGGCGGTCTTCCCCACGCCCGCGGACCCGCTCAGGACGACGGCCCGGGCCCCGGGCAGCAGCCGGTCGAGCCGCGCGATCGCCCCGGCCCGCCCGGCGAACCCGGCGGGCGGCGCGGGGAGGCCCGGCGGCGCGGCCGAGGGCGGAAGCTCCCGCCGCCGCCCGTCGAGGGTGGCGATGCGCGAGCGGGCCGAGGCGAAGGCCCCGCACTCGGCCGGGCTGGCCCCGAGCAGGCGAAGCAGCGCCTCGAGCCGCTCCTCGGGCGGCAGTGCCCGCCCGTCGAAGTAGGCGCCGATGACCGCGTGCGGCCAGCCGGTGCGCTCGGCGAGCTCGCCGAAGGTCAACGGGGACGAGCGGACCCGCCGCGCCTGCCTTCGCCGCAGGTCACGCAGGAGCCCGGAGAGCTCGTCCAGGGTGGAGACACCCGATGGATCTACCACCCTCGGAAGCCTGCCACAGACCATCAAGCCCGCGCCCCGAAACCGGGGCGCGGGGTTCGACGGTGGATCAGGAGCAGATCGCCTTGAGGTCCTTGCTGGCGGCGTCGATGTCCTCCGCCAGCTTTTCCATGTCGCCGACCGAGTTGATCTTCGACAGGTTGTCCGGCGTGCCGAACAGCGCGATGCCGTCGGCGGCCTTGTCCAGGGCCGACTGCAGCTTCGGGTCGGCGGCCTCGGCCTTGAGGTCGCGCAGCTGCTTGGCCAGCGCGTCGGCGAGTTCCTTCGCCTTGGCCACGGCCTTGGTCTCGTTCGCCTTGTTCTTCTGCTCCTTCGCCACGATCATGATGCCGATCTGCTCGCCGATCGGCTTCGCCGCGTCCTCGGTGACGATCTTCTCGGCCTTGCCGCAGACCTCCTTGGTGTTGGCCTTGATGTCGACCGTCGGGCTCGGCGACGAGGTGGGGCTCGACCCGGCCGAGGCGGAGGTGTCACTGTCCGTGGAATCGCCGCAGGCGGCGGACGTGCTTACCAGGGCGGCAAGGATCGCCACGGTCAGAAGCCGTCGCATGTTGGGGGTTCTCCTCAATATCTATGGGATGCGTCGCGCTCGGCGTGTGCCCACCGGCTGTTCCGGGACCGGCGAGCGAGCGGACGCCGGATCGTAACAGCCGACGGCGTCCGCACACTGTCCTACATGCGCTCCGGCGCGTCGATTCCGAGCAGGTCGAGACCGGTACGCAGGGTACGCGCGGCCAGGCCGCACAGCGCCAGGCGACTCGTGCGCACCGGCTCCGGCGCGCGCAGCACCGAGCACTTCTCCCAGAACACGCTGAACGCCGTCGCGACCGCGACCAGGTGCGCGGTGAGGCGGTGGAACTCCAGCGTCTCGCCGGCGTTCGCCACGACGCCGGGGAAGGCGAGCAGCTCGACGGCGAGGGCATGTTCGGCCGGATGGCCGATGAGGAACGGACCGTCCGGACGGCCACCCTCGCGGAGCACGGAGGCCGTCCGCACGTGGGCGTACTGCACGTACGGCGCCGTGTCCCCGGTGAGCGCCAGCATCCGTTCGGGGTCGAACGTGTAGTCCTTCATCCGGTCGCCGGCCAGGTCGGCGTACTTCAACGCCCCGATGCCGAGCTCCGGCGAGCGCGCTTGGGCCTCGTCGAGCAGCCCGGTGAGCCTGATCGCACCGCCGACCCGGGAGCGCAGCATCTTACCGTCGGTGCCGAGCACCGAACCGAACGCGATGTGCTCGGCCCGCACCGGCGGCCGGAGCCAGCCGGCGGCCCGGGCGACGGCGAACACCATCGCGAGGTGCTGCCGCTGCGGCGCGCCGACGACGTACAGCAGCCGAGGTGGTTCTGCCGGACGACCCGGTGCCCGAGGAACTCCAGCACCCGCACGGCCGCATCGCCGATGACGGTCGAGCGCAGGTGCCCGACGTGCATCTCCTTGGCGGCGTTCGGACCCGAATAGTCGACGACGACGGTCTCGGGCTCCACAGTGGACACCCCCAGCCGGGCATCGGCGGCGGACGCGGCGAGCCACCGGTCGAGCGCGGTGTCGGCGAGCCTGAGATTGATGAAGCCCGGCCCGGCGATGTCCACAGTGGAGCACAGGTCGCCGAGGTCCGCGGCATCGGCGACGGCCGGTCTCGAACGCGGCCGCGAGCCTGTCCCGCAGCACCTTGCCGATGGGACGGGGACGACGACGAGGGCCGAGTGAAGATCAGCCCCAGTTCTGCGGGGCGGGCGTCTTCGTCGCCGCGTTGATCCGGTTGAAGAAGTTCGTCGTGGCGATCCACAGCACGATCGCGGCCAGCTCCGCCTCGCTGAAGTGCTTGGCGGCCTCGTCCCAGATCTCGTCCGGCACCGCGTCGGCCCGGTCGGCGAGGCGGGTCGCGGCCTCCGAGAGGGCCAGGGCGGCGCGCTCCGCGTCGGTGAAGTACGGCGTCTCGCGCCACACCGCGACCGTGAACAGCCGCTCGTCGGTCTCCCCGGCCTTGCGCATGGCCTTGGCGCCCGAGTCCACGCAGGGGCTGCAGCCGTTGATCTGGCTGGCCCGCAGGTGGACGAGCTCCAGCGTGCTCTGCGGCACGCCGGCCGAGTGCGCGGCCTTGTACAGCAGGTTGATCGCCTTGGCCGCGTCCGGCAGCAGCCCGGCGGGGTTGTTGATACGAGCCTGCATTGTTCTCGTCTCCTGTCACATCGGGGCGGTTTGGTTCGTCGCTGGTATGACGCCCCGCTCCGGGGGAATGTGACGAATGTGGCGCAGGCCACAATTAGGGCAAGGGGGATCGTGGTGAGCGACGAGGCACTGGCCCGGCAGTTCGAGGCGCTGCGGCCGCGACTGCGGGCGGTGGCGCACCGCATGCTGGGCTCGGTCAGCGAGGCGGACGACGCCGTCCAGGAGGCGTGGCTGCGCCTGAACCGCACGGACGCGGGCGCGGTCGACAACCTCGGCGCGTGGCTGACCACGGTGGTGGGCCGGATCTGCCTGGACATGCTGCGTGCCCGCACGAACCGCCGCGAGGAGCCGCTCGAGGACGTACCGGCGGAGCGCTCCGACCCCGAACAGCAGACGCTGCTGGCCGACTCGGTGGGCCTGGCCCTGCTCGTGGTGCTGGAGACGCTGACGCCCGCCGAGCGGCTGGCGTTCGTGCTGCACGACATGTTCGCCGTGTCCTTCGACGACATCGCGGTCGTCGTCGGCCGCAGCCCGGCCGCCGCCCGCCAGCTCGCCAGCCGCGCCCGCCGCCGCGTCCAGAACGGCCCGGCCGACCTGGAGCCCGACATCCACCGGCAGCGCGAGATCGTCGCCGCGTTCCTGAGCGCCTCGCGCGGCGGGGACATGGCGGGGCTGCTCACCCTGCTGGACCCGGACGTCGTCCTGCGCGCCGACGAGACCGCGGACCGCCTGAGCCGGGTGGGCGAAACCCGCGGCGCCCAGGTGGTCGCGGAGTTCTTCTCGGGCCGCGCCCAGGCCGCCCGCCTCGCCGACATCGACGGCGCCCCCGGCGCCGTGGTCGAGGCCCCCGTCGGCCGTCTGCTGCTCAGCTTCACCGTGGTCGCGGGTCGCATCGCCGCCATCGACGTCACCGGCGGCCCGCAGGCGCTGGCCGAGATGGAGGTCACGCTGCTCTGAGGCCGCCGCCGAGGTCCGCGCCTTAAGCCTCGGGCTTGCGGCCCCAGGCGGAGACCATCGGGGAGGTGGCCACGTCGAGGCCGCCCGCGTCCAGGTTGGCCAGGTGCTCGTCGATCTCGGCGGCACTGGCCAGCCCGGCGTCCACCAGCCGGTCCCGGATCTGCAGCACGGTCGCCCGCTCCAGCCGGGCGCCGGCCGGGCCGGCCACGGGGAAGTACGCGGATGCGCCGACGTCGACCAGCCCGGCCGAGCGCAGTAGCCGGGGCAGCGTCCGGCCGTAGGCCAGATCCACTCCGCGCTCGGCCATCAGGGTGCGGAAGTCGTGCTTGAGCTTGTTGGCCAGGCGCTGCGGCGGCCCGGACTCGTCGGGGCAGGCCAGCGGCTGCAGGGCCGGGTCGGCCTCCTCCAGCAGCAGCCGGCCACCGGGGCGCAGCGACGACACCATCGCCGCCAGGGCCTCGGCGCGCCGCGGCACGTGGACCAGCAGCAGCCGGGCGTGGACCAGGTCGAAGCCGGTGCCGGGCGGCTCCTCGGCGCCGATGTCGTGGCAGAGGACCTCGAACCCGGCGTCCGCCGGCAGCCAGCGCACGTCCAGGTCGGTGGCGACCACGTGCCCCTCGGGCCCCACGCGTTCCGCGAGCCAGGACGGCACCGTCGACCCGCCCGCCCCCGCCTCCCAGCACCGGGAGCCCGGCCCCACGCCGAGCGCGGCCAGGTGGCGGAAGGTGGACGGGTCGAACAGCTCGGCCAGGGCACCGAAGCGGTCGCCGGCCTCGGCCTGGGCGTTGTCGAGGAGGTACCCGCTCATGCCCCCAAGCTACGCCGGCACCGTCACCGGCAGGCCGTGCTCGGACAGCTCCACCGTCGTGGTCCAGTCCCCCTGGTCGAGGCGCCCCTTCAGAGGTCCTCGCCGGCCGCCCGGGCCGCCGGTGAGCAGCACCGCGGTGGCGAGCAGGGCGTTGCCGCGCTCGGCCACCAGCGCGTCGAGGCCCTCGAAGTCACGTTTCCATGGCACGGGTTCTCCCCTCGTCGCGGTCAAGGACGACAGCCGCGATGGAAAGGTTGAGCCCGGTTCTACACCTTGTACGCCGCGACGGTGCTCCGCAGCTCGGCGGCCATCCGGGCCAGCTCGGCGGCGGTCGCCTGGGTCTGCGTGGCGCTGCTGGAGACGGTCGCGGCGCTGCCGGCCACGTGCGTGATCGTGCCGGCGATGCCGGAGGAGCCGTCGGCCGCCTGGGTCACCCGGCGTGCGATCTCGGCGGTCACCGCGGTCTGCTGCTCCACGGCCGAGGCGATCGTGGCCGCGTAGTCGTTGATCGTGCCGATCACCGCCGCGATCTCCCCGATCGCCGACACCGTCCCCCCGGTCTCGGACTGAATCGCCGCTACCTGAGCCGAGATCCGCTCCGTCGCCTCCGCCGTCTGCCGCGCCAGCTCCTTCACCTCACCCGCCACGATCGCGAACCCCTTGCCCGCCTCACCGGCCCGCGCCGCCTCGATCGTCGCGTTCAACGCCAGCAGATTCGTCTGCTCCGCGATCTGCGTGATCAGCGCCACCACCGTCGTGATCTGTGCCGACGCCTCACCCAGCCGCGAAACACCCGCACTGGTCGCCTCCGCCGTCCGCGTCGCCGACTGCGCCACACCCGCCGCCTCGGCCGCGTTCCCCGCGATCTCCCGGATCGCCTGCGTCATCTCGTCGGTGGCGGCGGCGACGGCCTGCACGTGGTGGGAGACGCCGTCGGCGCCGGTCGACACGTCGCCGACCTGGGCCGTGGTCCCCTCGGCGGCCCTGGCGAGCTGTTCGGAGACCGACGACAGCTCCCCGGAGGCGCTCGAGACCTGGTCGGAGGCCTGCCCGATCCGGCGCACCATGCCCGCCACCGACTCCGCGGTGCTGTTCAGCGTCGTGGCCACCTGCCCGATCTCGTCCCGATGCCGCACCGGCACCCGCGCGGTCAGGTCCCCCGCCCCGAGCCGGCCCAGCGCGCCGACACAGTCCCGCAGCGGCCGCGTGATCGTCCGGCTGATCGCCAGGGCGGCCGCGATGCCGAGGACGAAGCTGACGGTCAGCATGATCGCGATGGCCCGGCGGGTGCCCTTGTACAGCGACTCCGCGGTCGTATCCTCTGCGGTCGAGCGGCGTACGGTCTCGTTCTCCAGTGCCGTGAGCGCGCGGCGGATGTCGTCGACGGAGCCGGCCGCGGCGGTACGGGCGGAGTCGGCGGTGGCGAGATCCGCGGCGGGCAGGATCGAGTTCGCGACGGCGGTGACGTACTGCTGCCAGACCGAGCCGAACGCGTCCAGCGCCCGGGTCTGCACCGCGTCGAGCCCCAGCGTCCGGCAGTCGGCGACCGCGGCCGTGATCTGCTGCTCCAGCGCGGTGATGGTCTTGGCCGCCGTGCCCCGCGCGGCCGCGTCGGTGGCCAGCATGTGGTCGTCGACCGCGACGAGCGCCTGGCCGACGAGGTCGCGCAGCGCGCCGGTCGCCTGCAGCTGGCGGTTGTACCCGGCCATCGAGCCGACCTGGTCGTTGATGGAGCCCAGGCTGAGCAGCCCGACGAGTCCGTCGCCGAGGCTGAACAGCGCCACGATGAGCACGGCGAGCAGGATCTTCGTGCCGACGCCGCGGTCCGCGACGATCCCGGACCACCGCATCTGGCACGGCCCTTCCTGAGACTCGCATAAGGGGCTCTTACGACATTACGGCCGAACCGGCCCCTCATGCGGCGTCGTGCGTTTTTTGGCCTCCACAACCATGGTGTCCGATGCGCGGTTGTAACCTCGATCGCTATTGGGTCACCCCCGGGTCGCCCAGCGCGCGGCCGGGTCGCGCATCGCGGCCACGAGCGCACAGGTCGCGGCGACCGCGATGCCTGACCAGCGCAGGTGAGCGGGCGTCCACTCCCGGCCGAGACCGACCAGCATCGGGGCCTGTGGAATCGACGCGGCCAGCAGCAGCGACGCCAGAAGCACGGGCGTGGTGATGATGCCGGGCTGGTCGAATCCCTGGCGACGGGCCCACGCGGCCACGGCCCACATCACGGTGACCGTGGCGGCCAGCTCGGTCGTGAGACCGAGGCCGAGGCTCCACCGATCGCCCGCCGGAGCCGAGGGGAGATAGACCGCGAGCACCGCCGCCCACACCGGCACGACGACGGCCACGGCACAAGCGATCCGCAGCCACAGCCGGCGCGCCAGGCCGTACGGGCTGGCCTGCAGCGTGATCGCGGCGCTGTCGTCGAGCGCGTAGCCGCTGCCCAGGGCCAGCAGCAGACCCAGGACGCGCAGGTCGCCGATGGCGTCGTGCGTGTCGCCGAGGCGGGCCACCAGGTACGCGGCGACGGCGGCGGCACTCGTTGCGAACGGGGCCAGGCGCAGGCTGCGTACCAGGTGGCCGCTGCGGACCAGTTCCCGTGCCACGGACGGTCTCATGGCAGCTGGAGCCCGCCGAGGACGAGGGTGGCGACCAGGACCGGCCCACCGACGAGGACCAGCCGGCGGCCCTGGGAGCGGTACACGGCGGCGATGGCGGCGCACGCGCAGAGCCCGGTCAGGTACGCGACGTGCAGCCACGGCCGGCCCGGCCCCGGCACCCAGCCCTCGAACGTCATCCCGGTCGTCCACCACATCCACCAGGCGCCGCCGTCGAAGCGGCGGAACGCGACGAGACCGCCCAGCGTCGCGACCACGAAGGTGATCAGCACGCCGCCGGCGAAGGGCAGCCAGCGGGCGGCGAGGACGCCGAGCAGCCCGGCGCCGGCGATGACGAGCGGAAGCTGGGCCAGCTCGCCGGCGTTCATCAGGTCCTTGGCCGGGATGTCGTTGAGGCTGCCGATGACGGCCATGGCCGCCGCCGCGACGGCGCCGATGCCGGCCAGAGGCAGCGCGATGCCCAGGCTCATCGCCCAGGTCCGGCGCGTGTCCGAGGTCGGGGTGACACTCAGCATCTCCTCGGCCCGGCTGCGGCGGGCGCCGCTGGCGACCAGGTTCGCCGCGAAGAGGACGATGATCGGCCCGAAGAACGCGACGGCGATGAAGATGGTGACGTACCAGTAGTCGGCGTTCCGGCCGTCGCTGGCCGAGTCGGCGGCGGTGGTCACGGCGACGACGACCGGTACCAGCCACAGCACGGGGTGCCGCAGGAGGCGGCGAGCCTCCCGGCCGATCAGGATGGCGGTGCTCATGAGTGGGTGACCTCCAGATCGGGTTCGCCCATGAGCAGGAGGTACGCATCCTCCAGCGAGGGTGCGAGCAGCTCGGCGCCGGCCGGCGGGTCGCCCACGTTGCGGAAGGTGCCGTCGCCGGTGCGCCACGCGGCGAGGGCGGCGGGCGAGCGCTGCGTGTCGGCCCACACGCGGCCCGCGGCCTGCGTGGTCAGCTCGTTGGGCGTACCGGTGAATCGGACCCGGCCGTGATGGAACACGGCGATCCGGGTGCACAGGGCGGCGATGTCCTCGGTCTGGTGGCTGGACATGACCACCGTGCGCCCCTCGCCGGCGTGCGAGATCATCTCCCGGAACCGCAGCCGCTGCTCGGGATCGAGGCCGACCGTCGGCTCGTCGAGGAGGAGCAGGTCGGGCTCGCCCAGCAGGGCCTGGGCCAACCCGACCCGCCGGCGCATGCCGCCGGAGAGGGCCCGGATCCGCTTGGCGCTGACCGACGCCAGCCCGGTCAGCTCGATGACCCGGCGGACCTCGTCGTGCCGGGCCCGCCGGTCGGTCATCTGCTTCAGGATCGCCACGTAGTCGATGAACTCGAAGACGGTGAACCCCCGGTGGAAGCCGGCTTCCTGCGGCACGTAGCCCAGGCGCTCGCGGATCCAGGTCCGGTCGTCGGGGCGCGACGGATCACGGCCCAGCAGGGTCACCGTACCCCGGTCCGGCGCCAGGACGGTGGCGATGATCCGCAGCAGGGTCGTCTTGCCGGCGCCGTTCGGTCCCAGCAGGCCGGTCACCCCTTGGCCGGCGTCGAGGTCGACGCTGTCCAGCGCCGTCGTGCGACCGAAGGATTTCGTCGCGCTCCGCACGCGTACAGTCATGCACTTCTCCCGAGTTTGATCGTGATGGTGTTGCGGGAGACGGCGAGCCACAGGCCGCCGCCGACGGCCACGGCGAGCCACACGATCTGGGCGCCGACGCCGAAGGCGAGGTCCAGGTGACCGGCCATGGCAGTCGGGGCGGTCACCAGCACCCAGGCCGTGGCCACGACGCCGACGGCGACGACCGGTGTCAACCGGGCCGTCAGCGCCAGCGCGGCGCAGGTGAGCCCGGCGGTGGGCAGGGGCCACGCGGCGGCCAGCCAGTGGGAGCCGGGTAGCGCGAGCCCGGCCACGGTCACGATCGGCACCGTGACCGCCAGGACCGCGGCCGTGCGGATCAACAGCAATCGCAGTCCCGAGTACGGCGCGGCCAGCCCGATCTCCCGGGTCGGGTCGAGGCCGCCCGCGAAGGCCACCGCGACCCCGGCCAGCGGCCCGAGCGGAGCGGCCACGAGAAACATCCGCAGGAAGCGCTCGTCGACCTGAGCCGCCCAGACGGAGAGCGCGAGTACGCCCGCGACCCCCAGCAGCCACGGCCCCCGCAGGGTCGGCGTCGTGGCGACGAGGCGCGCCGTCGCCTCGCCGACGCCGAGCCGGGCCAGCACCCGTTCGGGCCAGCTCGGCCGGGGGGTGTCGACCCGGTCGACCACCTCGTGCCAGATCGCCTCGACCCGCCGGGTATCGACGTGCGACGCGATCGCGTCCCGGCAGGTCGCGCACTTCATCAGGTGCGCCTCGGCCGACGCGGCCAGGTCCGGCGGGGCGGCGCCCTGCGCATACCGGCGGATCGCCTCCGGATCCAGGTGCCAGACGGTCATCCCAACCTCCCCGTCATGCCAGGCGCTCCCGCAGCTGAGCGCGGGCGCGCATCATCCGTGTCTTGACCGTGCCCGGCGGGATGCCCAGCAGCCGGGCGGCCTCCCGCGTGGTCAGCCCGTCCAGGACCGTCGCCTGTACGACCGCCCGCAGCTCCGGCGACAGGCTCGCCAGGGCCGCGCCGACGTCGCCGTACTGGACCGCGAGCAGCACGTGCTCCTCGGCCGACGTCTCGACGCCGGCGAACTCGGTCAGCTCATCGGCCGGCGGCCGGCCCCGCCGCAGCGCGTCGACCAGGCGGCGGATACCGATGCCCCAGATCCACGCGGCCACCTCGCCCCGGCGGTCCCACCGCCCGGCCGACCGCCAGACCGCCACGAACGTATCCTGCACGACCTCGTCGACGAGCTCCGGCGACGAGCACCGCCGCCCCAGGCGTACCAACAGCCACGGCAGATGCCGCCGATACAGCTCGGCGAACGCCTCCCGGTCGCCGTCCATGATCGCCGCGAGAAGCTGGGAGTCCTCCCGAGGGTCCGGCGGTCGCGTCAGCATGCGTGACCTCCCGGTTCTCGCAGCTCGACGAGGTCAAGAGTCACATGCCCGGCGATGCGGCTCCCATCCATGCCCTGTTCGTCGTACCGGGCGGGGCGAACGGTTCACGGGACGGCGCGGCAATTACTGCGAGGTTCACGGCCAGGGCGGCCACCGCGACGGCGGCGTCGAATTGCTCTCCGCCGACATGGCGAGGCCGACGCGGGATCTCCGGTGTCTGTTATCTTGGGGGACGCAGTGACGACTGGGTCTGCTGCGGAGACCGAAGGAGGTGGGTTGATGACTGTCGTGGAGGCCACTGCCGTGTGCGGTACCCGGATCATCCTCACCTCCCGGGCCTCGTCCTGACCCGCACCTGCCTTTCTCTCTCCTAGCGGGAGTCCTTGGCCGCACGTGCCGTCCGGAGGGCCCTTCACAAAGGCCTCCACGTTGTTACGTCAACCTGCTTCTCATCAACCTGTTTCGTTCTCTCCTGCGCGCGTCCCGCCGACACCACGGCCCAAGAAGGACATCGCGCGCATGCGGCGTGCCATCAAGCGCTCCTCCCTCCGCAAGGCATGACGGAAAGGAATATGGTCATGGACGTTCCCCGCATCTTCACCATTCGCGAGAGCAGCCACCGCATTCACAACCCGCTGACTCCCGACAAGCTCGCCGCCCTTGGCCAGGCACTTCACCTGGCCCCCGGGACACGGGTGCTCGACCTGGCCAGCGGCTCGGGCGAGATGCTGTGTACCTGGGCACGTGACTTGGGCTTCACGGGGACAGGCGTGGACATCAGCACCATCTTCACCGCCCAGGCCCGGGCCCGCGCCATCGAGCTCGGCGTCGCCGACCGGGTGGAGTTCGTCCACGACGACGCCTCCGGCCATGTCGCGGACGAGCCGGTCGATCTCGCCGCCTGCGTCGGCGCCACTTGGATCGGCGGCGGCGTCGCCGGAACGGCCGAGCTGCTCAGCCGCAGCCTCCGGCCCGGAGGTCTGATGCTGATCGGCGAGCCCTACTGGCGCCGGACTCCGCCGGACCAGGAAGCCGCCGAGGCCTGCCACGCCACCAGCCTGGCCGACTTCATGCCGCTGCCCGAGCTGATCGAACAGTTCCGCGACCTCGGGTACGACGTCGTGGAAATGATGCTGGCCGACCAGGACAGCTGGGATCGGTACGCCGCGGCGCAGTGGCTCAACATGCGCCACTGGCTCGACCGGAACCCTGATGACGAACTGGCGCCCCAGGTACGGGCCGAGCTCACCACCGAGCCCGCACGCTACGCGCGCTACATGCGTGAGTATCTCGGCTGGGGAGTCTTCGCCCTGATGAAGCGCTGATCGTCAGATCCGCGCGGGGCCGGGCGGTACGCCGCCTGTCCCCGCGCGGGGACACCCGGTGGACGGCGGGATCAGTTCTTGAATGGCGCAGCCTCGGTCCGCGGTCGGCGTGCACGGCCGGCACGGCGTTGTGCACGGCGGACACCGTTCGGGGGCCGCTGGGCTTCTAGCGTGGCTGGCGCCCCGGCCCGGAAGCGAGGCCTGGGTTGTACCCCCGTTCCCGGCTCCCCGGAGGCTCATCGTGTTCAAGTCCCTGGTCACCTCGCTGCTGTGGCGGGGCATCCTCGCCCTCGCGGTCGGTATCGTGTCCGTGGCCTGGCCCGGCATTACCATCGGCGCGTTCGTGATTCTGTTCGCCGTCTACGCGTTGCTGGGGGCGGGCAGCGATCTGGAGCGCGCGTTCGGCAGTGATCGCGCCGGTCCCGTGGTCGGCTACCTGCTGCTGGCCCTGGTCGGTTTCGGTGCCGGGCTGGTGGCGCTGTTCTGGCCCGGCATCACGGCGCTGGTGCTGACCGTGTCGGTCGCTGTCTGGGCGGTCGTCACCGGGATCATCGAGATCTCGCTGGCGTTCAAGCGCGGTGCCGCCGCCGGTGAGCGGGCGATGTGGGCGCTCGGCGGTCTGGTGTCGGTGGCACTCGGCGTTGTGCTGTTCGTGCGGCCGGACGTCGGGGCGGTCACCCTGGCGACCGTGTTCGGCATCTTCACCATCGCCTACGGGGTCACTGCGCTGCTGCAGTGGTTCCGGATGCGCCGGCTGGGCAAGCTCGCCCACCGGATCGCCGAGTCCGCGAGCTGAACCCCCGTGAGCCGTGACGTGAGGCCGGCGGTGTCGAAGGCGACCGTCCTGGGATGGGCGGTCGCCGCCGCCGCGGGCGTGGTGCTCGTCGGCCTGGCCTGCCTGGTGGTGTACTCCGTACGGACCGTGCTGGTGCAGACGGTGATCGCGCTCTTCCTGGCACTCAGCCTCGACCCGCCAGTGCGCTGGATGGTGCGCCGCGGCATCCGCCGGGGCCTCGCCGTCACCGTGATCTTCCTGGTGGCGCTCGCGGCGCTGGTACCGCTCGTCTGGGCGCTCGTGCCGCCGCTGGTCCGCGAGGGCACCGGGCTGGTCACCGACCTGCCTCGGTACCTCGCGGACCTGCGGGGGCGGTCGGCTGGCGTGGCCGCCGCCGACGACCGGTTCCACCTTGGTGAGCGGCTCGACGACGCGATGGCCGGGCTGCCGGGATGGGCCGGCCGCAGCGCGTGGGCCTACGGGCAGCAGTTCATGGGCGTGCTGTCGTCGACGGTGCTGGTCGCGGTGCTCACCATCTACCTGATGCTCGACCTGCCGCGCCTGCGCCGGGCGGTTGTCGGGCTCGTTCCGGCCCGGCACCGCGACGCCGTCCAGGAGTCCCTCACGGTCGTCAGCGACAAGGTCGGGTCGTACATGATCGGCAACCTGGCGATCTCGGCGATCGCGGGCGCTGCCGCGTTCCTGGCGATGGCGGCGCTGCGGGTGCCGTTCGCGCTGCCGCTCGCGGTGTTCGTCGCGCTCGCCGACCTCATCCCGATGGTCGGCGCGACGTTGGGCGCCACGGCGTGCGTCTTCGTCGCGCTGGCCGCGACGCGGCTGTGGCCCGGGGCGGTGCTGCTCACCGTCTTCTTCGTGGTCTACCAGCAGCTGGAGAACTACGTGATCGCGCCGCGGGTGCTGCGCAACGCCGTGTCGATGCCCGCGCTGTCGGTGCTGATCGCCGGCCTGGTCGGTGGCGCGCTGCTCGGGCTGGTCGGCGTCCTCATGGCGATCCCGGTCGCCGCCGCCGCGAAGGCCGTCGTCGTCACACTCCGCCGGCAGGCCGCGCCGCCGCAGCCGGACGCGGCCGAAGCCCCGCCGCTCGAGCCGGAAGGCCCGTAGCGGCGGGGCGCCGGATCCGTACCGCTCAGACGAAGCGCTTGACGAACCCCAGAGCGACCTCGGCGACGTCTCGCCATCCGCTGTCGATGGTGATCGCGTGCCCACGGGCGGGGATCTCCACGAACTCCGTGATTCCGGGATTGTCCAGCTGCTGATGGTAGACGGCGATGGCGATCGCCCGCGGTACGGTGTGGTCGCGCTCGCCACCGATCACCAGCAGCGGCCCGCGCTCCGGGTTGTCCACGTCGACCTTCGCCTCGGTCCACGGGTTGAGGTTCGCGGTGGCAGCCTGGAAGATCGGCGCGCCGGGCGCCGGGACGGCGTGGGTCTCGTACAGCTCCTTCGCCTCCGCGTCGTCGACCGCGTTCGCGAACGCGTAGTGGAACTGCTCGAACGTCAGCGGGACCGCGCGGTGCCGGTTCGCCGGATTGCCGAGCACCGGTGCGGAGGCGCGCAGCGCGGAGATCGGCAACGGCAGCACGCCCCGGAACGGCGCCGGCGCGATCGCCACCGACGCCGCGGCCAGGCCGCGGCCGGCGATGATGTTCGTCAGCAGACCGCCGAACGAGTGCCCGATCACGGCCGGCTTCCGCGCCAGCCCACCGATGACGGCCGCGAAGTGGTCGGCCACCTGGCCGATGGTCTTGTTCGCGAACACCTCCGGGTGCGCGTTGGCCTCCTCGACCGTCTCCGGGTCGTCCGGCCAGCCCGGCAGCAACGGCGCGTACCCGTGCTCGTGGAACAGCTCGGCCCACCGGTCCCAGCTGCTCGGCAGCAGCCACAGGCCGTGGATGAACACCACCGGGGTACGCCCGGATGCGTTGGCGCGTTCGATCTGTTGCAGCGTCGACGGGGAGATGTGCACCTCAGGGTCGGACATGGTTGCTCCTTGTCGTGTCGGTCGCTTCGGTGTGTCGACGGTGGGCGGGGCCTGTCCGTGCCGGCCCTCGACGACGTCCTCCGCGAGCGGCCGGGCCGGCCATGGTTCGTCGGCGCTCCGGCGGCTCGCGGAGGAGACGGTGACCGGTGCTACTGCGCCGCGGCGAGGTCGTCGGCATCGGCTCGGGCCAGCACGGCGTCGACGATCGCCCACTCGGCCGCGTCCAGCGCGTAGAGCGCGAACATGATGGCGTCGGCGGCGTCGTCCTCGGCGTCGTCCGCCGCGCGTTGCGCGCGCTCGGTGTCGCGTCCGGCGCGGCGGGCGTCGGCCTTGGCCCGCACGTCGGCGACGTGGCTCGCCACCGACGAGCGCAGCGCGTGCCATTTCGACTTCGCCTCGGCCGCCTCCTCGGAGACCTTGGCGGCGCCGGCGTCCGCGGCCGTCTTGAGCTGGGCCTTCTTCGCCTCGAGCGCGGCCCGGTTGCGTTCCCGCGCCGCGTCGATGGTCTCCTCCGTCTGCCGGGTGCGCTCCGACAGGTCGCTGAGCTGTTCCGAAAGCTTCTTCATCCGGGTGCCTTCCTCCGTGGACGACATGGTGCGTGCTCTGGCGACGGCCACGCTAAGCGCGCCACGCGGACCTGACTGGTGCTGCCGTGCACACCACCTGCGTAGCCGTGCACGGCGACCGCCGCGCGGGCCGCGTCACCCGGCGGGCCGCTGATGCAGGGCGCGCCAGGTCCGCGGCGTCATGCCGTACGTCTCCCGGAAGACCTTGCTGAAGTGCGTCGCGTCGGCGAACCCCCACCGGTTGGCGACGGCCGCGATCGTGCGCCGGTCCGCGTGGCGTCCGGCGAGTTCGTCGCGTGCTGCGGCGAGCCGCCGCGACCGCAGCCACTCGCCCAGCGTGATGCCCTCGCGGCCGAGCAGCACGTAGAGGTACCGGACGGAGATGTTGTGCGCACGGGCCACCTGCGCGGCGCACAGGTCCGGGTCGGCGAAGCGCTCCCGCAGGTAGGCCAGGATGCTGCTCGCCAGCGTCGACGGTTCGCACGCCTGGGCCGCGCCGGCGCATTGGCTGGTCAGCAGCGCGGTGAGCAGCCGTACGCCGACCTCGGCGACCGTCGCGGCGTGCAGCCCGTGCCGTAGCTCCGGCTGGCTGATCAGCCGCGTGAAGTACCCGGTCACGAGCTCGCCGGTGGGGTCCCCGTGTGCGGGGAACGTGCGGGCGGTCGCGGCGGCGAGCAACGGCCGGGCCGGCCCGAGCATCGCCAGCGGGATCTGGACGATGTGCTGGATGGAGCCGCCGGGACGGCGCAGCGTGTAGGGCGCTGTCATGTCGCACAGCGCGAAGTCGCCGGGGCTCAGCACCGCCTCGCGACCGCGCTGCCGCAGGATGCCGGTGCCACTGACCTGGATGACGAGGCACAGCATCGGCTCGCCGCCCCGGCCCGGCTCCGCGGCCGGCGGCGAGCTGCTGTCCAATGTGGACAAACGCAGCTCCGCGACGGACTCCATCGTTCACCGGCCGTCGCGCCACTCGCGCGGCCTCATGCCGTACACCTTCCGGAACGTCCTGCTGAAATGCGTGACGTCGGTGAAGCCCCACCGTCTTGCGACCGCCCGGATCGGCTCACTCCCGGCGCCGGGCCGGGCGAGGTCGGTCCGCGCGCCCTCGAGGCGCTGGGTGCGGATCCAGCTGCCGAGGCTGACGCCGGCCCGTTCCAGCACGACGTACAGGTGGCGCACGGAGATGTTGTGCGCGGCCGCGACCCGGGCGGCGTCGAGTCCCGGCTCGGCGAGGTTCTCGCGCAGGTACGCCATGATCCGCAGATGGAGGCTCTCCACGCCGGACTGCCGGCCGAGCGTCTCGTCGGCCAGTTCGGCGGCGAGCGCGGCGCGCAGGAGGTCCACCCCCGCGGCGGCCAACCGGTCGGCGTGCGCGGCGGTCCGCAGACCCGGCTCGGCGCCGAGCCGGGTGAGATAGTCGGCCGCCAGCGCGGAGACCGCGCTCGCCGACCCGAACGCGCGGGCCGTGACCTCCCGCTGCGTGCGCTGCGGCAGGGCAAGGGCGGCGTTCGTGACCCGGAAGACGTTCTGGACGCCGCTCTCACCGTAGACGACCACCGAGCGGCGCGTGGTGTCGTGCAGCGCGAACTCGCCGCGACGCAGCACCGTCTCCCGGCCGTCCTGGACGACGACGGACGTGCCGGCGACCTGGAGATTGATGATCATGGCGGGCTCGACGTCCTCCCGGGCCTGCCGCTCCGTGCGGTCCGAGACCGCGGGGCGAGCACCCGGCGGCACCGCGAGGGCGAACTCGCAGACGCCGAGCAGACCGGCCGGGGCGTACGAGAAGCGGCTGCTCAGCTCGGGCGGGTGGGCGATCGTACAGCGGACCATTGAGTCGCCGACGAACGCCTGCACTGCGTCGCGCCGCTCCTGCGGGCGCAGCAGCGACGAGTCCAGAATGAGCTCCACGTCGACCTCCCCGTCGATGTCCGTCGGGGCGAAGCCTCACACGGTCGGCGACGCGATCGCATCCCGGACGTCCTTAGTGCCGTCGGCGGGCGTGCCCGTGCACAACGGTCAGCCACCTGTGCACAGCGGACACGGTTCGCCACCGCCGCACGACCTAGCGTCAGCCCGGTTATCACACCGGAAGGACGTCGCGATGGCACAGCTCAGCCAGTACGACCAGGCGGAGGCGCTGGTCGAGGGCGCGCACGAGGTGTTCGGGTTCCATCCCGGCTACCGCGCACTGCACGCGGACGGCCGGCTCTACCGTGGCAGCTTCACCGCCCTGCCGGTCGCCTGCGGGTACACCCGCGCCGCGCACCTGCAGGGTGACACGATCCCGGTCTCGGTCCGCTTTTCCAAGGGTGGCGGCCGGCCCGACGCGCCGTTCGGCGCCACGGTCGGCATGGCGACCCGCTTCTATCTGCCCAACGGCCGCACGACGAACCTCGTCATGCTCAGCCAGCTGCTGTTTCCGGCCCGGCGGCCGGAAGACCTGCTCGCCGCGATCGCGCTCGCGGCGCCCGCCGAGCCCGGCGGTGCCCTGAACAAGGCGGCGCTGCAGCCGTTCCTGAAGGAACACCCCGAGATCGCCGATGTCCTGCGGATGCGCGCCGCCTCGTCGGCGCCGACCAGCTTCGCGCACAGCGAGTTCCACGCGGTGCACGTTTTCCGGTACGTCAACGCCGACGACGTGGTCACCAACGTGCGCTGCCACTGGATCCCGCAGGCGGGCGTGCACGGACGGCCGGTCGAGGAGCTCGCGGCGATGTCCCGTGAGGTGCTGCTCGACGAGTTCGACGCCCGGCTGCGGACCCAGCGCGTGCGATTCGACCTGGTTCTCGAGATCGGCCGGGACGGCGACCCGCTCACCGACCCGACCGCGTTGTGGCCCGCCGACCGGGAGCGGGTCACCGTCGGCACGGTGGAGATCACCGACCCGGTGACGCTCGAGGAACTCGGCGATCCCGAGATGAACCACGACCCGACGAAGGTCACCGACGGCATCGAACTCAACGACGACCCGATCCTCCAGGCGCGCCGCGGCGTCTACGAGGTCTCGGCCGCCTACCGCACCGGCGGCTGGCACGCCTGCCCGTTCGCCAAGCACTACGAGTGAAGGGAAACCGCACATGACCGTCACCGACGAGCTCACCGCACACGCGCAGCCGGTCACCGACCAGCCCGACGGCCCCGGCCGGCGCATCGGCAAGAAGGGCGAGCTCACCCTCATCGCCCCGGTCAGGCCGGGCGGCGCCGAGATCTTCCGGCAGCGGCTCGCGCACACCCAGGCGCAGGCCGGCTACTGGGAGGCGCGGGTCGGCACCGTCGACAACTTCCGGATCTTCCTGTTCGACAACGACACCCGGATGCTCATCACTCTCGTCTACGACGGCGACTTCGTGCCGTACCTCGCCGACATCGGGCAGGCGCAGCCGTGGCTGGACGAGATCTTCCTGGACGTCGTCGACGGCTACCAGGGCTACCAGGATCCCGGGACCGCGCCGCTGGTGATCTCCCTCGCGCACTCCGCGGAGATCTACTTCCACGCGACCCCGGACGTGACCGTCCGCGACGTCAAGAAGATGCAGCGCCTCAGCGACGCCTTCGCCGAGGTCCTCGACGCCGCCAGCTGACCCGCCGCCGCGCTCCCGCCGCCGTGCCGCGGCGGGAGCGCGCCTCCCGAGGGAGCACCGAACCATGCAGCTCGAGCTCGACCAGATCCAGGGGACCGTCCTGCGGGACCGGCCGATGCCGTACGTGGGCGCCTACCTGCTGTACCAGATCGACGACGCCGACCAGGCCAGGAGGATGCTGCGCCGCCTCATCCCGTACGTGACGACCGCCGCCGACTGGCAGGGCCCGGACGCGGGCGCCTGGCTCAACATCGTCTTCACCCACCCGGGGCTGCGCGCGCTGGGCCTGCCGCGGGACATCCTCGACGGCTTCCCCCGCGAGTTCCGCGAGCCGATGCGGACCCGCAAGGAGTTCCTCGGCGACCTCGGCGACAGCGATCCGGGCAACTGGGACCTCCCCGGACGGGGTCGCTTCGACGTCGGACTGCTGCTCATGGCGCCGGATCAGGCGGCCTTCGACGCCAAGCTGGCGATCGGGCACGGCGCCCAGGCCGACCTGGACGGCATCACCCGGGTCGACCGGCTCGACATCCGCACCCCCGAGAACCTCCGTGAGCACTTCGGCTTCGTCGACGGAATCAGCCGGCCGTTCATCGAAGGCCAAGGCGGCGAACCCAAACCGGGCCAGGCCGTGACGAAGGCCGGAGAGTTCCTGCTCGGCTACGTCAACGAACTGGGCCACGTCGCCACCGGACCCGGACCACAGGCACTCTGGCGCAACGGCACCTACCTGTCGATCCGCAAGCTGCACCAGAACGTCGCGATGTTCCGGCGCTTCCTCAAGGACCACGCCCAGGACGCCGACGGCGAGGAACTGCTGGCCGCCAAGATGGTGGGCCGGTGGCGCAGCGGCTGCCCGCTGGCACTGTCACCCGACAAGGACACCCCGCGGGACCCGGCGCGTCTCAACGACTTCGCCTACCGCGACGACGACCCGGACGGGCGCAAGACGCCGCCCGGCTCGCACATCCGCAGGGTGAACCCGCGCGACGCGCTCACGGACACGATCGTCGACGCCCGTCTGCACCGGCTGCTGCGCCGCGGCGCCGCCTACGGGCCGATGCTCCCCGAGGGCGTGCTGGACGACGACGGTGTACCCCGGGGCGCGGTGCTCGCCTTCGTCAATGCCGACCCGGGCCGGCAGTTCGAGTTCGTCCAGTCGCAGTGGATAAACGACGGCAACTTCATCTCGGCCGGCACCGACCAGGACCCGATCGCCGGAAGCCACGTCACGGACAGCGACTTCGCCTACCCCGCCCGGCCGGTCCGCCGGCGCCTGCGCGGGCTCCCGGCGTTCGTCGTCACCAGAGGCGGCGAACACGTGTTCCTGCCCGGCATCAGCGGCCTGCGGCACCTGGCCGGCGCGACGGCAGGTTGACCGCTGCCCCAAGGGCCGGTGCACGGTAGCATCCGCAGATGTGCAGATGCGCGACCGCGTCACGGAGCGCGCCGAGTTCGCCCGGTTACTGGCGTCGGTCAGACAGGGCCGCAGCGCAAGCCTGGTGCTGCGGGGACCGGCGGGCATCGGGAAGTCCGCGCTCCTCGATCACGCGGTCGCGGCGGGCGCCGACCTGCGCCTGATCCGCATCGACGGCGTGGAGGCCGAGCAGGAGCTGGGCTTCGCGGCGCTGCACCGGCTCCTGCGCCCCCTGCTCGGCGGATGGGAGCGGCTGCCGGCGCCGCAACGGGATGCCCTCGCGCTGGCCTTCGGCCTGGTGACGGGCTCGCCACCGGATCGGTTCCTCGTCGGCCTGTCGGTGCTGACGCTGCTGGCCGACGCCGCCGCGGAGCGACCACTGCTGGTGGTCTGCGATGACGCCCAGTGGCTCGACGGCGAGTCCCTGGACGTGCTCGGGTTCGTGGCGCGCAGGCTCGACTTCGACGCGATCGCGATGGTGTTCGGCGTTCGCCACCCTGTCGACGGGACGCCCCCGCTGGAGGGCCTCCCCCAGCTCGTCATCACGGGCCTGCCCGACGACGACGCCAAGGCGCTGCTCGAGGACGACCTCGCCGCCGCCCCTCGGGACCACCGCGACCGCGCCGTCGCCGCCCGCGTCCTGGAGGTGGCCGGCGGCAATCCGCTGGCGATCCGGGAGTTCGCGCACATCCTGACGCCGGGCGCCATGAAGGCCGGGCTGGTCGAGGACTTCATCCTCGGCGGCCCGCTGCCGCTGGACCGCAAGCTCGAGGCCCGGTTCCTCGATCAGGTCCGCAGCCGGTCGAACCTGACCCAGATGACGCTGCTGATCGCCGCCGCGGACACCACCGGCGACGTCGACGTGGTCCGCGGCGCCGTGCGGCAGCTGCCGGAGTACGAGCCCGGCGGGGACGTCACCGCGGCGCTGGAGGACGCCGAACGGGCCGGGCTGCTCCTCTGCGACCGCGCGTTCGAGCGGGTCAGCTTCCGGCATCCGTTGATCCGCTCGGCTGTCTACGGCGGCGCCTCGGCGGTCCGCCGCCGCATCGCCCACCGTGCCCTGGCCGCCGTCATCGACCCGGGCCGGGACGCGGATCGCCGTGCGTGGCACCTGGCCGCGGCGGCCGACGGTCCCGACGAAGCCGTCGCGGCCGAGCTCGAGCACCGGGCCGACCGCGCCCGCGACCGCGGCGGCTACCTGGCGCAGACCGCGTTCCTCACCCGCGCGGCCGACCTGACCGCGGTGGGACGGCGGCGCAACGCGCGACTGCTCGCGGCCACCAGCGCCGCCATCACCGGCGGCGCCCTGCAGCGCGCCGAGGAACTGCTCGACCGCCGCATCCCCCGGCTCGACACACCGGCCCAGGCGGCGACTGCGCTGCGGCTGCGGGGCAACCTGCTGCTCGCGACCGGGCGCGAGGGCGCCACGTCGTTGCTGCTGGACGCGGCGAGAATCCTCGGGCAGGTCGATCCGACGACGGCGCGCGACACCCTGCTGGAGGCGTTCAAGGCCGCCGTCGTCACCCCGCGACTCGGGCGAGGCGCAACCGCGCTGCGCGTCGCGCGGGACGCGCTGGAGCTGAGGCACCCCGACCCGGCAGTCGGCGACCTGCTGCTGACCGGGCACGCCAGCCTCATCACGGAAAGCTACCCGGCCGCGGCGCCCATCCTGCGCAGCGCGCTGTCGGCGTTGCGGCTCGACAGCGCCGACGGCGAGAGCGCCACCTCCCGGTGCCTGCTCGGCATCGTCGCCGCGATCGACCTGTGGGACATCGACGCGCTGGGAGCGTTCACCCAACGCTACGCGGCCTCCGCCCGCACGCAGGGTGCGCTGCGCGTGCTGGACGTCGCCGCGTATGGCCAGGCGATGTGGGAGCTGCAGTGCGGCCGCTTCGCCGCCGCCGAAATGCGGTTCGCCGAGTTCGCGGAGGTCGGCGCCGCCATGTGGGCCAACGCGGGGTACTACCTCGCCAGCGACGTGATGCTGCACGCGTGGCGCGGCGACGAGGCGAAGACTCGCGCGGCGGCGGCCGTGCAGGCCGGGCCGGCCGTCGACACGCCCGGCCCGGCCATCGTGCAGATGGCCCGGCGCGGCCTGATCGTGCTGGCCCTCAGCACTGGCCGATACCCGGAGGCACAGGCAGTCGGGGAGCTGATCCTCGGCGAGAACCCCCCGCATTACCTCGGCACGGTGCTGCCCGACCTGATCGAGGCAGCGGTCCGCAACGGCAAGCCGGCCGTCGCCGGCCGCGCGCTGGCCGAGCTGCGCGTACGGGCCGAGGCGAGCCCGACCCCGTGGGCGCTTGGCCTGCTGGCCCGCAGCCGGGCGCTCCTCGCCGCGGAGCCCGACGCGGAGGCGCTGTACCGCGAGTCCGTCGAGCACCTGGAGAAGACCCCGGTCGCGACCGACCTCGCCCGCAGCCACCTGCTCTATGGGGAATGGCTGCGCCGGCAACGACGCCGCGGCGACGCCCGGGTCCGTCTCACGACGGCGCACGAGATGTTCAACCAGATGGGCGCCGCCGCGTTCGCCGAGCGTGCCCGGCTGGAGCTGCTCGCCACCGGGGAACGGGCCCGCAAGCGGGAGGAATCGACCGCCCGCGACCTCACCCCGCAGGAGGCGCGGATCGCTCGCCTGGCCGCCGACGGGGCCACGAACCAGGAGATCGCGACCGAACTGTTCATCAGCGCGAGCACGGTCGAATACCACCTGCGCAAGGTGTTCCGCAAGCTCGACGTCACGTCGCGCCACCGACTCGGCCGTGTACTTCCCCCATGACGACCGTCGCGGGCAGGATCTGGCGGATCAGCGGTCCGATGGCGTGATCCGGTCTTGTACCGAGGCGTTCTCGAGCGCTCGCGGAGGCCGGCTGGGCTCCGGACGCCTGCGGATCCGACCCCACGGCTTGAAAACCGCCAGCACCGTAGCGATGAGCAGGGCAGCGGGCGAGACGATCGGCGGATAGATCATGTCGCCCACCGAGGCGGTCACCGACTGCCCCGCCGCAAGCTGCCGGCCCAACTCGCTCAACCCGTACAGACCCGGGCGCAACGCGATGGGGACGAGCCCGACGAGCAGAATGTTCAACGCGAGCTTCGTAGCGACCCACCAGTACCGCACCAGGCCGTACTTGCTGCCGAGGCCCAGCACGACACCGCTGGCGAGGCAGACGGTGCCGGCGGTGAACAGCGGCCAGACCGCGAAGAGTTGGAGCGCCTGATAGCAGAGCGCTCGGATGCCGGTGTCGTCGGTGAACACCGCGGTGAAGATGACCACTGCCATGGCCACGTCGATACCGAGCCACGCGCCGGCGGACGCGATGTGGACCACAAGGACGGCCTTGCGGGTTCGGACACCCAGCCTGGGTAGCCGGGAGTTGCCCCGTGCAGTGCTCACCAATTCTCCGATCGGCAGATGGCTGCCTGACGTCTTCGCTACGTCGTTACGACCGTCCAATTCTGTGGGCGATGGATCGGTCGGATCGTCGGCTCGCCGGCGCAACCGTGTGTACGTCAGCTGACGTAGTCTCCCGGGCCGGCCTACCGGGCCAGGCGCACTCATGCAGCGGCACGTATGCGGATACGCCGGGATGCGGACGCCTGTTCGAGGAACATCGTGCTCCGGCCGGGTTGTTCGCGATGGTTACTCTGCGCCGACGGGTCAGACGGCGTGAGGACGAGCTGAGCCAGGAGGTTGCCCGGGTGAGCCGCCACCTTGTGTACTCGTTGGAAGGCGTGCCCGGCACCGGCGGGCCGATGGCCACGGCGGTGGCGGATGGTCGGGTCGTGCTCGTGACCGCCGCCGCGAACGAGATCTTCTCCCTGCACTCGGACGCGTATCCCGAGCCCGACGGCACGATCAGGTTCTGGGACCTGGCCACCGGCCGGCCGCTTGGCGAGCCGATGCGGGGCCACAAGCGTGGCGTGTGGGCGATGACGGGCGGGGTGCTCGACGGCCGGCCGGTGGTGCTGACCGGGGGCGGTAACGGCACGATCGGTATCTGGGACGTGGCCAGGCGACGACGCCTGAAGAAGATGCGCGGTCACACCGGCGCGGTGCTGGCGCTGGCGTGGGCCGACGTCGATGGCCGGCCGGTGGTGGTGAGCGGCAGCGCCGACGGCACGCTGCGGCTGTGGGATCCGAGCACCGGCGAGATGGTCGGCCAGCCGCTGACCGGACACGAGACGGTGCACGCGGTGGCGACGGCTGTGCTCGACGGCCGGCCGGTGGCCGTGTCCGGCGGCTGGAAAGCCCTGCGGCTGTGGGACCTGTCCACGGGCGAACCGGTCGGCGAACCCCTCACTATCACCGGACAGAGCGGCCGGGCGCCGGTGTACGCGGTGGCGACCGCGATCATCGACGGCTGGCCGGTGGCCGTCACCAGCCACCACAACACGGCCAGGGTCTGGGACCTCACCGACGCCCGGCAGGTCGGCAAGCCCCTCACCGGCCACGAGCACGAGGTGCGGGTGGCGGCCACCGCCGTCATCGACGGCCGCCCGCTGGCCATCACCGCCGACCACGAGGTCCGGGTCTGGGACCTGCGCGACAACGACGCCCCCGGCCGGTTGCTGGGCCGTCACGCCGCCTACGTGGTGGCGATCGCGACGGCCGTGCTCGAAGGACGGCCGGTCGTCATCACCGGTAGCGACAACTTCGCCGACACGCCGGTTGTCGAAGTACGGGTCTGGGACCTCGGCAACGGCTCGAACCAGTACACCTAGCACCACGGATCGGGGTCCGCGCCTGCCGAGAACGCACCGGTAGAGGCGTTCGCGGAAGGCTTAGCGGAGCGTCTTCGGGCGGTATCGTACGCCGATGGCGATCGGATCGGCGCCGGTTCCGGCAGCCCTCGGGTGGGCGCTGGTGGGCGCGGTCGTGGCTGTGGGCGCCGGTGTGGCCGTGGGCCTCGGGGCGTACCGGCGAAATCGGCGCATTCTGCGGCGCGGCGCGCGGCTGAGCGCTGAAATCGTCGCGGCCGAGATCGCCCCGCTCAAGGGCCCGGACGGGTCGCGGCGGCGCAACGTGCGGCTGCGGCTGCGCTTCGAGGGCATCGAGGAGCACGTGCTGGAGTTCCTCGGGTACCGCCTGCGCTCCGACGACGCCGCGGCGCTCACGCCGGGCGCGACAGTGCAGGTCTGGGTGCTGTCGGAGGATCTGTCCGAGGTACGCGTCGCCCGGCCCGGCGACGTGGACCGGATCCTGCCGTTCCAGGCCGCCCCGGAGGTGTCCGGCGAGTACCCCGACGGCGGCGTCGACGGCCTCGGCACCCTGCTGGACCGGTGGGGCTGAACGGGCGGCGCCTCCGGTGGGGTCGCCCGGGACGACGGCGCTCGGGTCGCGCACCAGCAACTTGGACCCGGTCTTTCCCTATGACGGCGTCCGGTTTCAGTAGCTTGAAGCCCGGTTGAGGCGGCTGCTGGCTGCCTCTACCGGGCTTCGGGGCTGGGTTGTGCGGGATTCAGATGAGCCAGCGGTTGCGCTGGACGATCGGGAGCTTGGCCCAGCGGCGGCCGAGGCCCCAGGTGTGGCCGGCGTAGGCGGCGGCCAGGACGATGAGCACGACGGCGTAGACGACGTGGTAGTCGGTGAGCGGGTTGGTCGAGCCGGTGGGCGCGCCCTTGGCGGTGTGCTGGGCGAGGGGCCACTCGGCCAGCCACATGCCGGCCATGATGAGGGTGCCCGAGGCGGCGGCGACGCGCAGGCCGATCCCGGCGATCAGGGCCAGGCCGATGCCGAGCATGCCGAACATGAACAGCCAGTTGGCGTACCAGGTGCCGGCGATGGTGTGGAAGAAGCCCTGCAGCGGTCCGGCGTCCACCGAGGCGAGGAAACCCTTGGTGGGGTTGCCGCCGTTGATCCACGCCTTGGCCTCAGGAGTGCTGTAGCCCAGGCCAAAGGTCTTGTCGAGGAACGCCCAGAGGAACACGAACCCGGTGGCGTAGCGCAGCACCGCCAAACCCTTGGCAGCCGTCTTGGTGAGCATGCTGCCCGGGGCCTCGACCCGCTCAAGGTGATTGACCCGGTGAATGTGTGCGGTGCTCATGGCTTTCGGCCTCCTGCCGTCTCCCTGTTGACACACACATCGTCATCCCAGACCGGCACCAGACACCCGGGCCGAACCTCCCCAATCACACGGGACCGAAGTCACCCCACCACCGGGACAACAAACCCGCCAGCCGCCAGACGCAGTAGCAAGATTGTCGTCTTTCAATGTGGCTACGAATTCCGAACGCCTCACCGCATCGACTTGCGGCGCTTCATGCTCGCGGACTTCGCCGTGTTTCGGCTGCGGGACGCCGGGCCGCGGCGGAACGGCCAACGGGGCCGCCCGTGCGTCGCAAACCGACCAGTATGGTGTCGACGGGCGTACAAGGTACGATTTCCATCCAGAAGCGACAGCACCGGCGCTTCACCCCTGGACGCGGACAGTCCGGGCGAGCGGAACCGTCGATGTGGCATCCCTCTCAATGGACGCCATTCCATTACCTTTCGTGATCACGTAACTTCAGGGTGTGGCATCGGTGAGTAGAGATAAATGACTCTGCCGTCGCCGTAGGGGGTTCGTACATGTCGTCCAGCGTCTGCCAGCAGCCGGCCTCGCCGCACTCCGCGCCGGGGCCCGAAACCGCTCCGCCGCAACGCGCCATCTCCTTCCCCGTCTACCGCAGACTGGCCAGATTCGCCCGCGATCCGCTTACCGAGTTCGAGACCATCGGCGGCCAAGCCAACGGTGCGGTCGTCCGGCTCAACCTGGGGCTCTTCCGGCCTTACCTGGTCACACACCCCGATGACGTGCAGCACGTCCTGAGTGACGACGCCGGCCGATACATGCGCGAGGGCATGCTGTGGAAGCCGGTGCACCGGCTGACGGGCAACGGCATCTCTGGCGATGGCCCGCCCTGGAAGGCGAGCCGCGAGGTGCTACGTCCCGTGTTCGCCGCGCGTCACGTCGCCGCGCTGACGGACCTGCTCGCAACCACGGTCAATGAGGCAGTTGACGGGCTCGATGACCATGCGACGACCGGCAAGCCATTCGATGTTGCCGACGAGATGACCCGGATCGCGGACCTCGTGCTGGGTCGCGCCTTCTTCGGTGGTGGCATCTCAGCGGCCGACGGCGGCCGGCTCGGCCGGGCCGTCGCCGTCGCGTTCACCTCGCTGACGGCGCGGATGCTCCTGCCGTTCGCACCGTCATGGATGCCGCTGCCCGGCGACAGCGCGTTCCGGAGGGCGGTGCGCACCGTCGACGAGGTGATAGACCCACTCGTGACGCAGCGCCGGCACCAGCCCGACGCGGGCGACGTCGTGGCGCTGCTGTGCCAGGTCCGCAACGAGGCCGGGCAGCCGCTCAGCGATCGGCGCATCCGCGACGACGTGGTCGCCATGTACGTAGCCGGCACCGAGACCACCGCGATGGCCCTCACCTGGCTCTGGGTGGCGCTCGAGGCCAACCCGGCCGTTGCGGCGAAGCTCCGCGCCGAGGTCGAGCAGGTTGTCGGCGATGCCCGCCCCAGCGCGGCGCACCTGCCACAGCTGCGGTACACCCGCATGGTGATCCAGGAGGTACTCCGGCTGTATCCGTCCGCCTGGTTCATCCCACGCACCATGCTCGGGTCCGATGTGGTCGGTGGGGTACGACTCCCGGCGGGCAGCACCGTCATGGTCAGCCCATACCTCACCCACCGGCTGCCGTCGGTGTGGGGGGAGGACTCGCACACGTTCGACCCGGAGCGGTTCGCGCCGGAACGAGCCAAGCCGCACCGGTTCGCGTACCTGCCGTTCGCAGGTGGCCCGCACCAGTGCCTCGGCAGCCAGCTCTTCATGATCGAAGCCCAGCTCGTGGTGGCGGCAATGCTCAGCCGCTACCGGCCACGGCTGCGGGACGACGGCCCGGTCCGCCCACAACTCGCGGTCACCCTACGGCCCGACCGGCAGCTGGCCATGACGATTGCCCGGGAGAACCAGTGACCGGAGACGGTGTGACACAGGCCGATGTCAGCGGCGTGCGGGCTGACTCGGCATCGACCGGGTTCGAGGCGGACGCACTGGTGGACGAGGTCGCCACCACGCAGTGGGGCTGCATCTCCCCATCGGTGTACGAGACCGGGCGCCTGGTGTCGATCGCACCATGGCTGGTCGACCACGCCGCACGCGTGGCGTTCCTGCGAGCCGCCCAACGTCCCGACGGCGGCTGGGGGCAGCCGGGCGGGTACGCCCTCGCACCGACGCTCAGCGCGAGCGAGGCGCTGCTTGCCAGTGCCCGCCGCGGCGACGCGACGGCCGCGGAGCCCGCCGGTCAGGGCCTCGACCGGCTCATGACCTGGCTGGCCGGGGCGACGCCGCTGCGGGCCGCCGAACTGCCGGACACGCCGGCGATCGAGCTGATCGTCCCCGCCCTGATCGACCTCGTGAACAGTCACCTGGACACCCTCGCCGCCCGGCCGATCGCCGGCCTCGACCGGTTCACCGGTGTACGGCTGTCGGCGCCCTCCGGAATGGACGACCTGACGCTGCGGTCGATCCGCGCGGCACTCAACGCCGGGGCACCGGTGCCGGACAAGCTGCTGCACGCGCTCGAAGTCGTCGGCCCCATCGCTGGAAACCAACCCGTACGACCCGCGGCGATCGGCGGGGTCGGCGCATCACCGGCCGCCACTGCGGCATGGCTGACCAATCATCCGGCGGCCCCGACCGCCACGGCGCTGGGCTACCTGGAAGCCATCACCCGCCACCACGGCGGACCAGCGCCGAGCGTCATCCCGATCGCACCGTTCGAACGCGCATGGGTACTCAGCCTGCTGATCGGAGCAGGCTTTCCGCTCGGGCGCACCGACCGGCTCGTCGCCGCCCTCGCCGCGCCGCTCGGGCCAGCCGGGATCGCCGGCGGCGACGGTCTCCCACTGGACGCCGACACCACCTCGGTCACCCTGCTGACCCTGGCCCAGCTCGGTGCGGCACAACCGCTCGACAGCCTGTCGGCGTTCGAAACGGACACCCATTGGTGCACCTGGCCTGGGGAGAGGACCCCGTCAACGACCACGAATGCCCACGTCCTGGAAGCGTTCGGCCACCACGTCGCCACGCACGGCGGGGCGCAAGCGCGAAACCGCACGGTCGTCGGCAAGCTCACCGAGTGGCTCTGCGGGCAACAGCGCCCTGACGGCAGCTGGCTGGACAAATGGCACTCATCGCCGTACTACGCAACGTTCTGCTGTGTCGCAGCGCTGCACCGCTACGGCCGCCTGGCTGGCGGCGCGGCCGCCGATCCGGTCGGCGTGCTCCGACGGGCCATCCGCTGGATCGTCGACACCCAAGGCGTCGACGGAGCCTGGGGCCGCTGGCACGGGACGGTCGAGGAGACGGCGTACGCGGTACAGACCCTGCTGCTCACCGCCGCCCTGGACGAAACCGGGGCGCACGCCGCCGCGGTCGACGGGCTGGCCTACCTCACCGCAGCACACGGGCGCCAGCCGGACCCGGCGTTGTGGCATGACAAAGATCTCTACGCGCCACCCCGCATTGTCCGAGCCGCCGTCCTCGCCGCGTTTCGGCTGGCCGGACCGACCCATCCACTGACCCACGGAAACTCATTCGCCCTCCCTACGGATTAAGTAGCGACCGACCGGCAAAATGCGTTACTTGAGCCTGCGAGTGGTGGGCCGGGTGTCCCCGCGGTAGAGCGTTCCGGCGCGACGGATGAGTTGAACGGTGACGTTGGCGTTGGCGTTGCGGTTGGCGCATCGGCGGATCTTGCCGAACCCGTTCATCCACGAGTTTTGTGTGACTCTCGCCGCACCGGGCCCTCGCGAGGTGCGTAGCCATCGCTGGATGGCCCTCCAGGCCATGTGGTTGCGACGACCAGCGTGGCCGGGTCGCCCTGGCGCCGGACTCCCGAACCGGACACCAGGATACTTGAAGTGACTGATCGGGCACTGCTACGGTGCCCGTCGTCAAAGGACCGTGACCGCCGCGCCGCATGTCCAGCATCATCAGCGCATCGCGTGGTCACGGCAAAAGTCCGGTCAAATCCGTCGGACGCGTGGGTTTTCGGGAGACAGACACTCATGAGATCCGGCAGCTCACACGTGCGGACGAAGATCGTCGCCCTGCTGTTGTCACTCGTCGCGCTCTGGAGCTTCGCCGCCTGGGTGACGTCACGCGAAGGGCTCAACCTGCTGACGGTCTCGACGCTGGACAAGACGGTCGGCCGACCGGCCGAATCCCTGGTGGAAGCGATGCAGCAGGAGCGTCGGCTCTCGGTCATCTACCTGGCCGGCCCGACATCCGAACGGCGGCAGGCCCTGGCCGAGCAGCGGTCCAGGACCGACGCCGCGCACCAGAAGTTCAACCAGCTCACGCGCCGGGAGACCGACGGCAGTGACATGCTTCACCGGCGTATCGCGAATGCCGCCGCCCGGCTCGACCAGTTGAGCCAGACACGCACCAACATCGATGCCAGAACCATGACCCGGGCTCAGGCCGCCGATTTCTTCAGCGGCATTGTTTCCGACACACTCCTGATTTTCGGCGCGCTGTCCACACTCGACGACGCGGCGATCATCAACGACGGTCGCACCCTTGTCGAGGCCAGCTACGCCCGTGAAATTCTGGCCCAGGAGGACACGCTGCTGACCGGTGTGCTGGCCGCGGGCAAGTTCGCCGCCGCCACCGAGCACGCCCAGTTCGTACAACTGGTCGGGGCGCAGCGGGTGCGATACGCGGAGGTCGCCGGGGCACTGCCTGAAGCGGACCGGATCGCGTACGAGGCATTCGTCCAGGGCGAGGTCTTCGGGAAGTTCCGCGCGGCCGAGGACCTGATCGTCAACCAAGCACGGGCCGGCGGGGCGCTGCCGCTTGACACAGCCGCCTGGCAAGCCGTCGTCGAGCCCGTCTTCGACCAGCTGCGCGGCCTGGTCCTGCAGGCCGCCGACCACCTCATTGCGCGCGCCGGCACCGCAGCGGTCGGTGTCATCATCCGGATCGCCCTCGCCGGCGGCCTCGGCCTGGTCGCGGTCATCGCCTCGATCATCATCTCGTTCACCACCGCGCGGTCGCTGCTGCGGCAGTTGGAGCGCCTGCGCGACGCGGCCTTCGCCCTGGCCAACGAGCGTCTGCCCGGGGTGGTCGCCCGGATCGGCCGGGGTGATTCGGTCGACGTCGCGGCCGAGGCGCCGCCGCTGAAGTTCGGCCGCGACGAGGTGGGGCAGCTCGGCGATGCGTTCAACCTGGTGCAGGAGACCGCGATCCGCACCGCCGTCGAGCAGGCCGAACTGCGCCGCAACATCCGGGAGGTCTTCCTCAGCCTGGCCCGGCGCACCCAGAGCCTGGTGCACCGGCAGCTCACGCTGCTGGACGAGATGGAGCACCTGGAGCACGACGAAGAGGCCCTCGAAAGACTTTTCCGGGTCGACCACCTCGCCACCCGTATGCGCCGCAACGCGGAGAACCTGATCGTGCTCGCCGGCGCTAACGTCCGCCGGACCTGGCGGCAACCGGTGCCGGTGATCGACATCATCCGCGCCGCTGTCGCCGAGGTCGAGGACTACCCCCGGGTGACTGTCTCACCGTCCAACCCGGCCGGGGTCGCCGGCGTCGCCGCCCTGGACATTTCCCGCCTGCTGACCGAGCTGATCGAGAACGCGACCACGTTCTCCCCGCCGCACACTCCCGTAAGCGTCCGCGGCCAGAAGGTCAGCAACGGGTATGTGGTGGAGGTGGAGGACCGCGGTCTCGGAATGAGCGACGAGGACTTGGCCACAGCCAACACAGAGCTGAAGGCCCCGCCGGAGTTCGTATTCTCTCCCGCCGCGGTCCGGCTGGGACTCTTCGTGGTCGGCCGGCTCGCGGCCCGCCACGGCATCCGGGTCGAGCTGTGCGGCTCTCCGTACGGCGGGACGAAGGCCATCGTGCTGATCCCGCAGGCGCTGGTCGTCGCGGCCGATGCGGCGGAGCCGGCCCAGCCAGCACCCGCGGAAGCCGCACCGGATGGCAGCAACGCTCAGGGCGCGCTCGCGGCGCCGTCGGCAGCGTTGAACGCAGCCAGACGTGCCGGTGGCACCGCTCTGCTCGCCGCACCCCCGGCGGAGGCCCCAGCGGAGGCGCCGGCGCAGTTCCCGGTGCAGCCCAACGCCGTGGAGCGCAGCGCCGCGCCGCCGGCGGCGCGGACGCCGAACGGGCTGCCCCGCCGGCGGCGCCAAGTGCGTGCGAGCGAGACGGTGGACGAGCCGGTCGCCGCGCCGCAAAGCCCGGACGCGACCCGATCCCGGTGGTCCAGTTATCAGCAGCTGACGGCCCGCGGCCGCGAACAGGCCAAGCGAGCGGTGCAGCCGTCTGATGACGCCGACGCGCCGGTCGAGCCGGAGCCCGGCAACAAGACTGACACGAGCCGGGATCGGTAAGTTGCGGCGAGACCTGGTAGAGGGAGACAGTTCGGTGCACCAGTCGACAAAACAGACCACCAGCCTGGAGTGGCTGCTCAACAACCTCGTCAAGCAGGTCGAACATCTCCAGCATGCGGTGGTGCTGAGCGCTGACGGGCTGCTGATGGCAACCTCCGACGGGCTCGCCCAGGATGCCGCGGAGCACCTGGCCGCGGTCGCGTCCGGCCTCCAGAGCATCGCCCGCGGTGCCGGACGCCGCTTCGGCACCGGCTCCGTGCGCCAGACCGTCGTGGAGATGAACGAAGGGTTGCTGGTGGTAACACCCGCCGGGCAAGGCGCCTGCCTGGCGGTCCTGGCCGGCGTCGAAGCCGACATCGGCGTCATCTCGTACCAGCTGGCCCTGCTTGTCGTTCAGGTCGGACAGTATCTGGCCGCCGACGCTCGAACCCCTGCTGATCCGGCAGGAAAGTCATGAACGGGCACACCGACGGGCCGGCCTGGGTCGACGACGAGGCCGGGCCGTTCGTCCGCCCCTACGCGATGACCCAGGGACGGACCCGTCCGTCCAACGGGGTCTTCGACCTCATCTCGGTGGTCCTGGCGATGCAGCCGTCCAGCGCTGGCGGCAACGACCTGCAACCCGAGCACATCGCCATCCTGGACCTGTGCCAGCGGCCCATCACGGTGGCGGAGATCTCGGCCCACCTGAAGCTCCCGGCCGGCACCGTGCGGGTGCTGCTCGGCGACCTGCTCGACGCCGGGCTCATCCTGACCAGCGAACCCAAGCCGGCCGATCAGCCACGTCAACATGTACTCAAGGCGGTCATCAATGGGCTACGTGCGCTCTGAACCGGCGGACGGCGAACTGCTGCCCACCACGGTGAAGATCCTGGTCGCCGGTGGATTCGGCGCCGGCAAGACAACGTTCGTCGGTGCGGTCAGCGAGATCTCGCCGCTGACTACCGAGGAGCAACTGACCGAGGTCGGTGTCGGCATCGATGACACCTCCGGGGTCGACCGGAAGACCACGACCACGGTAGCGATGGACTTCGGCCGAATCACCATCAGCAGCAGCCTCGTGCTGTTCCTCTTCGGCACCCCGGGCCAGGATCGCTTCTCGTACCTCTGGGACGACCTGGCGCAGGGCGCGATCGGCGCCGTCGTACTCGCTGACACCCGACGGCTGGAGGACTGCTTCCCGTCGGTGGACTATTTCGAGCGCCGCGGCACATCGTTCATCGTCGCAGTCAACTGCTTCGACGGCGCGCGGCGATACGAGGTCGACGAGGTACGGATGGCACTCGACCTCGATCCCAGGGTGCCGCTGGTCCTCTGCGACGCGCGCCGGCGGGCAAGCGCCAGGGAGGGACTGATCACGCTGGTCGAGCACGTGATGGCTACCGAGGAGCCGATGCCCGTCGGCTGACCTATGATCGATCCGTGACCGCAATCGCCGATCTCCTCGCGCCACGGGAGGCAGGTGCGGTCTGCGCGGTAGCCAGTCATGTCCAGCGGGACCTGATCGCCTGCGCCGAGGCATACCCGGAGTTGTTCCCCGCCAAGCCGTTCGACGCAACCTTCTTCAGCACGATCGCCTTGGCCAACACGTTCTGCGCGCCGTGGCTGACCGCCGACCAGCTCCGCCCGGCCAACCGCATCACGATGTGGATCTTCGGGGTCGATCGGCTGATGGACCTTCTCGCTACCTCCCGGGGCGAGATCGACTCGATCGTCGCGCGCTGCCTCGCGGTCGTCGACGGCGCACCCGCGCCCCCGGACGACCCGCTGGCCGGCTTCCTCGCCGACATTCGCGCCGAACTCGCCACCTCGCCGGCTTTTCCCCAGCTCGCGGAGATCTGGCAGGACGACGTTCGCCGGATGCTCGCGTCGATGGTCCGGGACTGGGAGTGGAAAGCCGCCCCGGATGCCCCACTGCCCACATTGGACGAATACCTGGCCCAGGCCGAGTTCGGATACTCGCTGGTATTCCTGTCGCACTGGATCGCCACGACCGGTGCACCCGTCACCGACATCGATGATCTCGTCGCCGCCGGCCGGCTGGTCCAGCAAATCATCCGGATCCTCAACGACTACGGCACTTATCACCGCGACGTGACCTGGGGCGACGTCAACGTGCTGCTGCTCGGCGTCGGGCGGGAGATCGTCGACGCCAGGCTGGTCGCGCTGATCGAGGAGGCCGAACTGCGGCTCGCGCCGCTCATGGCGACGAACCGGCCGCTCGCCATCTTTCTCAGCAGGCACATCACGTTCAACCAGGGCTTCTACGGCCTGGCTGACTACTGGGGCAGCCGCTGACCGGCCCGACCTCGACGGATCCGTTGCGAGCCGTGCGGGTATTGGTTGAGCAGTTGCAGCCTCCACGATCCCGACCGGCCCATCGTCGACCTGACCCACGAGCGGGTCAAACGCCGCCCAGTCCTCGGCGGGCTGATCAACGAGTACGAACGAGCCGCGTAGAAGGACCCGCTCAGGGTCGATGACAGGGTATGGAACCCCACACGCCGCCCGTCCACTGTGTGTAACGCGGACAGCGCCGCCGACGCCTTAACCACGGAAGCTCGGAGCCGCTTGCGTGCAGATGGGTGGATGTGTCATTGCTGTCATCTGGGGTGACAAAATCCGGACGGCCGTTCGCGCGCGCCGACACCGCCGGCAGGTCCGGCCATGAGGGCCGGGCGTGGGGATGGCCGGTGACACGACCGCGACCGGCATCGGGCTCACCGGATGAACTGGCCGCATCGGTGATCGCGGCACAGCGCGGTGACGAAGCGGCGTTTGCGGCGCTCTATGTGGCGGTACAGCCGGGTCTGCTGCGCTATCTGCGGGCGCTGGTCGGTGACGATGCCGAAGACGTCGCCTCGGAGGCGTGGCTGCACATCGCCCGCGACCTGCCCGGCCTGCGCGACGCCGCCGGGTTTCGCGGCTGGGCGGCGACCGTCGCCCGGCACCGCGCCCTTGACCACCTGCGCCATCACCGCCGCCGGCCGGCCGTGGCCACCCCGATCGAGGAGCTGGCCGAACTGCCTGCGGGCCAGCCCGACGCCGGCGATCAGGCGGTCGAGGCGATCTCCACCGACCAGGCGGTGGCATTGATCGCCAGTCTGCCCCGCGACCAAGCCGAGGCGGTCCTGCTGCGGGTCGTCGTGGGCCTCGACGCCAAGAGGGCGGCTCAGGTGCTGGGTAAACGCCCCGGCGCGGTCCGGGTCGCGGCCCACCGGGGCCTACGCCAGCTCGCCGCGCTTCTGGACCAACTTCCACGCAACTCTGGCCGGCCCGGTGTAACGCCCGGCTCGGCTCCGGCGCCGGGACAAGTGAGATGAGGAACCGTCGAACCCGCCGCATCACCGCCGCCACCGCCGAGCGCCTTCTCACCGGTGCCGGTGGCGACCGCGTCGACGACCAGCACCACCTGCTGGCCGTCGTACTCGCCAGCTCGGCCGGCTCAGCCCAGCCGGCCGAGCTCAGCGGCCTGCAACAGGCCGTGGCCGGGTTCCGGGCCGCTCAGCTCGATCCCGTCCCACCTTCACGGAGACAATCAGTGATCAAAACTGCCCTGGTCAAGCTGCTCACCGTCAAGGCCGCCGCGATCGCCGTGGTCGCGGTCGGCGCCGGCGGGGTGGCCCTGGCCGCCAGCACCGGGAACCTGCCCAACCCGCTGAACACTCACGCCAACCCCGCCGCATCGGCCGGTATCTCCAACGCGTCGGCACGCCCCTCGGCGTCCGGCCACGGCCCTTCCAGCGCCGACCCGTCACCCTCGCTGGTCGGGCTCTGCCACGCGTACACCGCCGGCGCCGGCGCCGAGCACGGCAAGGCCCTCGAGAACCCGGCCTTCAGCGCCCTGATCACCGCCGCCGGCGGCAAGGACAAGGTCGACGCGTACTGCAGCACGCTCTCCGCCGCCTCCGCCAGCGAGTCCGCCCACCCCGGCGGCCACCCGACCGGTGCCCCCACTGGCCAACCGGCCGGTGCCGCCACGACCCACCACACCGGCGCCCCCACCGATCGCCCGACCGGCGCCCCCACCGATCACCCAACCGGCCGCCCGAGTCAGGAGCCGACCGTCCGCCCCAGCCACTGAATCCCAGCGAGCCGGGGCGGGCAGGAATTCTGCCCGCCCCGGCTCGTCTTGCCGCCACGCCTGCGGGATCAGCTCATCCAGCACGCCAGGGTAGACCGAGGCGGCGCCGGTGATCACCTCGAGACCAGCACGTCGATGACCTGCCCATACTGGTCAACCGCCCGGTCCACGTACCACCACACCCCATTGACCCTGACATAGATCTTATCGAATGCCACCTGTCACCGGGTGAATGGCGGCAGAACCGGGCGGCGCTCGCCGGCCAACGTGACGCCGTTGCGGCAGGCACGCCCGCTGGTCGGGGCCCGCGCCGCCACTGTACGGCGCTGGCTTGGAGTCCGCCCGTGCTGTCAAGCTCGAAGCGGCAATGACGACGACCGCCCAGGAGAACGCGAAGCCGCTCGGCGAGCGAGTGTCGCCGAGCGGCTTGGGCGCAGCTAGCCCTGTTCGGTGTGCAGCCGTCGAGGCCGGGCGAGTATCAGCCGAGGCCGTGCACCCGCTTGTACTCGAGGGTGTAGGCCAGCTTGCCGGGCTTGGCGTCGGAGTACGGCTTGCTGAGCTTGTCGAACTCGCCCTTGTTGGCGGCCTTGCCGTTGTTCCACTGATCCAGCGCACCGAGCTCGGTGGCGGTGAAGCCGCTGTCGACGACGGTGGCCTTGGGCAGTGCGGTCATCGTCTCGGTCAGTGCCTTGACGGTGGCCAGGTAGCTGGCGTGGTCGTTCGGGTTCCAGGTGGTCAGGTCGATCGGTTTGGCGTCGCGGACCCAGCTGCCCCAGTAGAACTCCTGGAACGGCAGCCCGTTCTGGGCGTAGCCGATGTCGCGGCCGAAGTAGAGCAGGCTGCGGTACTTGTCGTCGGTGAAGTTGGCCAGCCCCACGCTGGTCGGCAGCTTGTTCACCGTGGTCGGATTGCCCTGCGGGTCACGCAGGTACACCCACTTGTGAGCCTGCATCTGTGCCCAGAAGTCCTGCCGGGTGAGGCTGCTGTAGTTGGCCTGCACGCGCAGCCGGACATGCATGTCGGGGCCGCCGTCGGGAGTCTCGTAGAAGGACGTGAGCGTGTGGTGCCCGTCGGTGAGGAACGGCTCGCCGCCGGGTCCGATGACCACGGTCTTCATGGCGGCGACGCTGTCTGTGGTCTCGGCACCGACCGCGAGCTGGCAGGTGAAGGAGGACGGGTCGTCCAGCCGAGCGCCGGGTGCGGCCGTCGCGGCCGCGATCCGGCCGTCGGCCTCGCACCAGTCGTCGAACTTCTTGTTGATCGCGTCCTTGCCGAGGGTGTAGCGGCCCAGCTTGTAGTAGACCTCGTCGTAACCCAGTGACGGCTGCGTCGGATGCACGTCGCCGATGCGAACGTCGAGCAGGTCATCGGCCTCAGCACACAGGTACTGCGCGAACGGCGTCTTGCGCTGGTCGTGGTCGCAGAACGCCGGCCGGGTACCCGGCGCCCCGGGGGCGGCGAACGCGACCGGCGCGAGTGCGGCGAGCCCCGCCCCGACCGCGACGGCGACCGCCGCCCCGAGCACCGCGCCACGGCGCGACGAAGATCTGAAGCGCATTATGCGTGCTCCTCACTGGCAGTGTTGATGTTGACGCCGAGCGTCGTGGTGATCATCCAACGCGCGAAAGCGCCACCATGACATGCAGGTAAATCCGAGGAAACGATCTTGTGTCAACCTCAGCGGATACTCCCCCAAGGCACTGAAATCGCGCGGCCGCTGATAGGGACACCAGGCCCGGCACCGTTGAGCCGGGCCTGGTGACTGGGTCTTCAAAACCGCTAACTAACTGTTGGCGCCCGCGTCCGGCGCCAGGATGCCGAAGCTGACCAGCCCGACCACGACCGCACCGAGGGCTACGCGGTAGACGACGAACGGGACGAAGCTGTGGGCGGAGATGTACCGCAGGAACCAGGCGATCACGGAGTAGCCCACGACGAAGGCGATCACCGTCGCCAGGATGGTCGGGCCCCAGGCCGGGCTTGCACCGCCGTCGCCGATCTTGGTCAGTTCGAGCAGTCCCGAGGCCAGCACTGCGGGAATCGCCAGCAGGAACGAGTAGCGGGCGGCGGCTTCGCGCCGGTATCCGAGGGCGAGGCCGGCGCTGATCGTGCCGCCGGACCGGGATACGCCAGGGATGAGCGCGAGCGCTTGTGCGAACCCGTAGCCCAGCGCGTGTGGCAGCGTCAGTTCACTGATGGCCTTGGTGTTGCGGGCCAGCCGGTCGGCGATGGCCAGCACCAGTCCAAAGACGATGAGGGTCGTGCCGATCAGCCGCAGGTCGCGAAACGCGGTCTCGATGGCGTCCTGGAGTGCCAGCCCCAGGACTGCGATCGGGATGGTGCCGGCGATGACGTACCACCCCAGCCGGGCTTGCGGGTCTTTGCGTCGTTGGGGGTCGTACAGCGATACCGTCCACGCGCGGACGATGGACGCGATGTCGGAGCGGAAGTAGATCAATACTGCGGTCTCGGTGCCCAGCTGGCTGACCGCGGTGAACGCCGCACCCGGATCGGGCCACCCGAGCCCGGCCGACACCAGGCGTAGATGCGCGCTCGATGAGATCGGCAGAAACTCCGTCAAGCCTTGCACCAGACCCAAGACCACCGCCTGCAACCAGCCCATCACAGCCCACCTGTCGAATGCTCCACAGTGGACATCACCATCAGGAATCCCTTTCATCGGTACGATCGGAAGCGTTTCGAGCTCTTACCGGAGGGTGTCCACAGGGGACTCATTCAGGCGGTTGCGGAAGCTCCCTGCCGTGCTGACCCTGGGGCAGCCGGTCCTCGCCCAAGCCCTGCGGCGGCGTGCACGACCAGCCGCAACCAGGCGCACGGCATCTGTACCGACGGGGCCGCGACGCGAATCAAACTCGCCGCCGTCGACCCCACCGCCCGGCTCACCGGCTGGGCGCCGCCGGCCAACGGGATCGTCGGGGTGCGGGGCTCTGGCCGCGAGTCCGGTCACCGGCGGCTGCGAGTTCACCACGATTGGTGGCATCGTGCAGAAACGTGTCGCCGTCTTCGGCTGACCGCATCCATGCAGGACGATCGCCGCCGCGCCGGGTTGCCAGCGCTGGCGTCGGGATCAGGTGGCCTCGTCCCACGAGGGACGCGTCACCGGCGGGACCGCCGGACCGGCCGTGTCCCGGGTGACGTTCCTGGCGGCGGCCGCGGCTGCCTCCGCGTCGCGGTGCACGCTGTGCGCCACGCCGCGCACGTCGTCGTAGAGGCCCTGCAGCGGCTGGCGCAGGGCCGCCTCGTCGGCCTCGCTGAGTAGATGCTTGCGCACGAACGTCCTCGGATGCAGATCTTCCAACTGCAGGTCAGTGCCGAGTTCCCGGCCGAGGTCACCGGCGGCGTTGCGGGCCAGTTGCCGCACGGTGCGCAGCATCCGCAGCCCGTCGCTGATCGCCTTCGGCAGCCGGTCGGGCCCGAAGACGAGCACCCCGACCAGGACGATCACCACCAGGTGCCAGCCGCCGAGGTTCTCCAAACCCATCGTGCCGCCCCCTCCTCGCGCCCCGGCAGCAACCCTACCCGCTCACCCGGCGGGTCCAGCCTGCCCGCACACTGTCAACCGGGCACAGCCTCGCCCTGCCGGCCGACCAGCGCCGTACGGCCGTGACACCGGCCCGCTCACCCGGCGGGGTGGTGGCGCCGCTACGGCGTACCGCTCGCCGGGACAGTCTGCAAGACTGCGCGCCTGCACCAACGCGTCGCCCGCCGCAGCACGGCATGCCGCACCGCCACCACGACCACTTGGCCGGCCGGAGCGGCGCTGGCCTGGCGCGGTGCGCTGGGCCTGCTCGTCGCCCTGGCCGGCCCGCAACCTGCTCGGCGACACCGGCAAACAGGCCCAACAGCGCGGCCACGTCGACATCACCGGCGCCAAGAACATCCTCCTTATCGGCATCGATGCCCGCCCCGGCCAAGACCCCGCCGAACTCGTCCGCGCCGACTCGATCCTCATCCTGCACATCCCGGCCAGCCACAACGCCGCGTTCCTCATCTCCATCCCCCGCGACACCTGAGCGAAGATCCCGCCATACGACAACGGCGCCAAGCGCTACCCCGGTGGCCACGACAAGATCAACGACGCCTACGCGTTCGGCGGCGACGGCCTCACCGGCACCGCCGAGCACAGCCACGCCGTCGAACTCCTCGCCATGACCATCAAGAACCTGTGGGGCCGGCCTGAACTGGTCACGCGGCGGCGCTCAGGACCGGGGAAATGACCGCTGTGGCTCAGCCGACGGGCGGCCCCGGCCCCGATCGGCGGGCCAATGAGGCTCCGGCAGGTCGGTACCCCACCGCGGACCGTGAGCACGCCGTTTCTCACGGCTGCGGCGACACTGTGTCGCACCTGGACCGACAGTCGGCCGCCATCGCCGAGAACCATACGGCGAGGCGGCCGACTCCGGAAGCGTCTGTCAGCTGAGCCGGAACGGTAGCGGCGTTGCCCCGAGTGTGGAGACTTCGACCGCAGTGCGGACCTTCGTGGTGTAGCCGGCCTTGGACGCGGTCAACGTGTAGGTGCCGACGGGCGCGGTGATGCGGTAGTAGCCCGCGGCGTCGGTGGTGCCGGTGCGCCCGCCGCCGGCGTCCACTGTGGCACCCGGGATCGGCGTGCCGCTGGTGGTGGTGACCCGTCCGATGATCGTCGGCGCGCTGACCGGGCTCGCGCCGATGGTGACCGTGATGACGGTGTATGAGTGGGCCGGGAACGTGTAGTCGAAGTTCGCCCCGACGCCGGTGATGGTGCTGGTCGCGGTCTGGATGAGGCCGGGGTTCTGCCAGCTGTTCTGGTCGAGGTAGCCGGGCGAGTTGACCGTGGCGACGCTTGCCGTCGACCCGATCGTGCCGGCGCCGGTGAGGTTGATCGTCGAGGTCTGAACGGCGGCCGGGTCGCGGTTGACGACCGACAGGTACAGTTTCGTGCCGTCCGCCGACCGGGTGGTCGTGACGTCGAGCATCGGCACGCCGCTTCGGGCGGGCAGGTTGCCCAGCGCGGGGGCGGTGTACGTGGGGCCGGCGACGGTGGTGTCGAGCAGCAGCGGGCCGCGCTGGGTGGCGGCCAGCTTCTGCACCAGGTACCCCGGCGTGACGAAGCTGCCCCGGTTGGCCAGCCGGATCGCGCTGCCGTCCCAGAAGTTCACCAGCGCCGACGCACCGTTGATCTCGTTCACGTCTGCCCGGCGCATGAACAGGTTGAGCAGCCCGGCTTCCTGCAGGCCACCTTCGAGGGTACGCGTGCGGCGGTGTTCTTCATTGAAGTACATCGCGTTCTGCTCGGTGACGGCGAGCTTGATGTCGCGGCCGCCGCCGCTGGCCAGGATGGTGTTGGTGGCGGTGGCCATGCGGTCGCCGATGACCGCGGGTGCACCGACCGACGCCTGGTAGACGGTCAGGTTGTCGTAGTTGGCGGGCAGTGGCTGCGGGCTGTAGTAGTGCACCGACAGGTGGTCCATCCGGCTGGCGGAGGTGCTCAGGACCGTGGTGTTCCAGGTCTGGTCGTTGTTGGTGCCGTCGCCGCCCTCGCCGATGAACGCGATCGTGGAGTCCTTCGCGGCCATCGCGTCCCGGAAGGTGTTGTAGCTGGCGGCGTAGTTCGCCGCCGACGTCCAGCCGGGCGTCCACGAGCCCCAGACCTCGTTGCCGATCTCCCAGGTGCGGACGTTCCACGGCTGACTGCGGCCGTTGGCGGCGCGCTGCGCGCCGTAGGTCGTGGCCGTGCTGCCGTTGGTGTACTCGACCCAGTTCGCGGCCGTCGCCGGGGTTCCGCGGCCCCAGTTCACGTTGAGATAGACCGGGATCGAGAGGGCTGAGGCCAGCGCGAGGACCTCGTCGGTGCCGACGTCGTTGCTCAGCCAGAGCGCGTCCCACTGGTTGTAGTGCATGGGCGGGCGGTTGTCGCGCGGGCCGATGCCGTCGGTGAAGGTGTAGCTGTCGGCGATGATGCCGCCGGGCCAGCGGATCGCGCCGGGCTTCAGCGCGGTCAGCGCGTCGACGAAGTCCTTGCGCCAGCCGCCCAGCGTCACCTCGGCCGGGTCGAGCGGCATGACGCTGACCATGTCGATCCACAGCGTTCCGGTGCCGGCCGTGCCGAGGAACAGTTTCGCGTAGGGGTCGGTGGTGGTCGGGGTCAGGGTCGCGGTGAACTTGCTCCAGCCGGAGCCGATGCCGCTGAACGTCGTGGAGGCGTACGCGGGATAGCTCGCGCTGTCTCCCACGTCCGGTCCGAGCGTGACAGTCACCGGGCTGCTCAGGGCCGTCTGCTTGAGGTAGGCGCTGACCTGGTACGCGCGGCCGGCGGTGACGGCGATGCTGCCCTGGCGCAGGCCCTTGCGACCGGTGGTGTGCTGGGCGATGTCGATGCGTTGGGCGTAGGTGCCGTTGTAGCCGGTCCGGTCCTGGCTGTAGACGGCCTGGTCGGCGTAGCCGTCCTCGGCCCAGCCGTCGGTGCGCCACCAGGTGAGGTAGTCCCACTTGGTGACGGAGGTGCCCCAGCCGTAGAGGAAGGCCGAGTAGTCGCCGTTCGGGACCGCTGTCGTTGCGGCGAGACTGTACACGAGCCGGTCGTTGGCGAAGAAGTTCACGGTCCGCCCGCCGCCGGTCCACCGGCCGACCTCGATGCGCAGTACCACGGGCAGGCTGATCGCCGGGCCGGTCCACGGGGTGACGCCGTCGCCGTAGACGCGCAGCGTCCCGCCTTCGACGCCGAACTCGACGTACTTGGAGAAGTCGCCGCGCCCGGTGCCGCCGTAGATGTTGAGCAGGCCGTTGGTGCCGGTGTACGAGTCGAGCTTGGCCTCGACGGTGTAGTCGTAGACGTCGGACTCGGAGACCGGTTGGGACATGATGCCGTAGCGGCTGTTCGCGGCGCCGTTGATCACCATCTCGCTGTTGGACATGCTGGATGTGCCCCAGCCGCCGGCGAGGGTGGAGTTGGTCCAGGCGGCGCTGATGCCCGGCCCGCCTTCGAAATGGTTGTCCCAGCGGTCCAGCATGTGCACTTGCCGGACATTGACGGAGTCCCAGGTCGTCGTCGAGGTGCCGTAGCCGTACAGGAACATCCGGAAGTCCGGTGCGGGCACGTCGAACCGGGTGGCCAGTTCATGGACCTTGGTGCCGTTGACGAAGAACCGGAACAGCCGCCCGTTCGACCAGTACGGGCTGATCTGGACGGTCAGCGTGGCGGGCAGGGCGACCGCGCCGCCGGTGAAGTTGCCGGTGCCGTCGCTGGTGAAGACCCGGGCGACGCCGCCTTCGACGCCGAACTCGACGAACTTGCTGAAGTCCCCCGCGCCGGTGCCGCCGTAGATGTTCAGCAGCCCGTTGGTGCCGCTGACGCCGGTCAGCCGGGCGTCGATCGTGGTCCAGTCGGTGGAGCTGTTGCGGATGTAGTCCGACAGCGCCCCGTAGCGGGAGTTCGCTGCGCCCGTGACGGTGAGGTTGCCGCCGCCGACGGCGACCGTACCGTTGGTGGCGCCTTCCAGCCGGGTGGGTGTCCACCGGGGTGAGAGGGCCGTTCCCTCGAACGCGTCATAGGTCGCGTCCGGGGTCATGGTGAGGTAGTCCGCGGTAACCGTGCCGCTCCAGCCGTAGAGGAAGGCGCGATAGGTTCCGGGCAGGCCGGTGAAGCCCGACAGCGTGTACACGAGCGTGCCGTTGTAGTAGAAGCCGAGGGTACGGGCGGTTCCGGCCAGTCCGGAGACGTCGACACGCAGGGTGGCCGGCGTCGACGCGGCGCCGCCGGTCCAGACGGGCTGGCCGTCGGCGAAGACCTTCAGCACGCCGCCCTCGATCGCGAACTCGGCGAAGTGGCTGAAGTCGCCGGCCCCGGTCCCGCCGTAGACACTGAGGATGGCGTTGGTCCCGGTGTACGAGACGATCTTCGTCTCCACACTCACCGTCGCGTAGCGGCTCTGCGGGATCGGGTTGCTCATGATGCCGTACCGGCCCGGCGCACTCCCGGTGATCACCGCGTTTCCGCCGGTCACGGCGACGGTGCCGGCGGGCGCGCCGTCGAGGCTCATCGGCGTCCACCGGGAGGCGTCCAATGTGGATCCGTTGAAGCCGTCGTAGAGGGTGCTGCGGGCCGACGTCACCTGCTCCCTCTCGAAGGAGCGGTCGGCGACACGTTCGGCCCAGGCGCCGTTCATCTCGTCGGAGGCCCACTCCATCATCTGGCCGGTGACACCGGGCTGAATCACCCCGGTCGGCGCGCTCGCGTCGACGGAGATGAGGTTGGCGCCGGCGGCGGCGGCCGGTTTGGGGATCGCGGTGGCGGCCGCGACGAGACACAGGATGGAGAGGGTGCGAAGTAGCGGGCGGTGCATGGCGTCTCCTTCGCTGGGAGTGCCGCTGCCCTGGGTCAGGCAGCGGGTGCGAGGCGGAGCATGGTCCAGGAGACCGGCGGGAGCGCGGCGGTGAGCTCGCCGTCGGTCAGGGTGCTGGCGTTGCCGGTCCGCGGCTGGACGCGGTCGGGGTCGGCGGCGTTGTTGGTCTGCAGCAGTTCGTCGGCGACGCCGCCGAGGACGAGGTGCTCGACGATCCGCAGGCCGGGCAGTGCCCGCAGCTGGGCGGTGAGTGTGACAGCGTCGGTTTCGCTGCGGTTGACCGCGAGGACCGTCACGTGACCGGTCTCGGGGTCGTGGGTGGCGACGACATCGGCGACCGCCACGTCACCGTGCTGCGCCGTGTCGTAGGTCGGAGTGATCGGCTCGACGCGCAGGACGTTGCCCCGGGCGTGCCGGGCGGTGAGCGCGAACGGGTGGAAGATCGTCTGCCGCCACGCCGGGCGGTCGGGTTCGGCCCGGATCGGGGCGATGATGTTGACCAGCTGGGCGAGGCACGCGACGCCCACCCGGTCGGCGTGCCGCAGCAGGCTCATCAGCAGCGAGCCGACCACGACCGCGTCCTCGACGGTGTACTCGTCCTCGATGAGCCGCGGCGCCTGCGCCCACTCGAGGTTGGTGTGCCCGGCGAACCGGCTCTCGTACCAGATGTTCCACTCGTCGAAGGAGAGCTTCAGCCGCTTGCGGGAACGCTTCTTGGCGGCGACATGGTCGGCGGTGGCGACGACGCCGTCGATGAACCGGTCCATGGCCGCACCGGAGGCGAGGAATCCGGCCCGGTCGTCCCCGTGCTTCTCGAAGTACGCGTGCAGCGAGATGTAGTCGACGTGCTCGAAGGTGTGGTCGAGGACGGTCGCCTCCCAGGAGCCGAAGGTGGGCATCCGGTCGTTGGAGCTGCCGCAGGCGACCAGCTTGATGCCGGGGTCGACCTGCCGCATCGCCTTGGCCGTCTCGGCGGCCAGAGCACCGTAGGCATCGGCGCTCTTGTGGCCGACCTGCCACGGGCCGTCCATCTCGTTGCCCAGGCACCAGAGCTCGATCCCGTACGGGTCGGCGACGCCGTGCGCCCGGCGCAGGTCGGACCAGTGCGTGCCGCCCGGGTGGTTGGTGTACTCGAGCAGGTCGCAGGCTTCCTGGATGCCACGGGTACCGAGGTTGACCGCCATCATCGGCTCGACCCCGGCGCGGCGCGTCCAGGTCATGAACTCGTTGACCCCGAAGGCGTTGGTCTCCACCGACCGCCACGCCAGGTCCAGCCGGCGGGGACGCTCGGCGAGCGGGCCGACGCCGTCCTCCCACCGGTATCCGGAGACGAAGTTGCCGCCCGGGTAACGCACGGTGGTGATGCCCAGTTCCCGGACCAGCTTGAGCACGTCGAGTCGCAGCCCGTCGGTGTCCGCCTCGGCATGGCCCGGCTCGAAGACGCCGCCGTAGACGCAGCGGCCCATGTGCTCGACGAACGAGCCGAACAGGCGCGGGTCCACGGCCGCGATGCCGAAGGCGGGATCGAGCGTGACAGTGCAGGTGAGCACGACGGTACTTCCTATCTGGTTCGGGTTCATTTGAGGCCGGTGGTGGCGATGCCCTGTACGAAGAAGCGCTGCGCGAACAGGAACGCCACGGCGAGCGGGGCCAGCGAGATGGCCGCGCCGGCCATGAGCGCGGCGTGGTCGACGCCGGACTGGCTGGCGAACAGGGTCAGCGCGGACGGCAGTGTCCGCATGTCGAGGGTGCTGGAGACGACCAGCGGCCAGAGGAAGTCGTTCCACAGGGCCATGAACTGGATGACGAACAGCGAGGCCAGCGCGGGCCGCGCCAGCGGCAGGACGATCCGCCAGTAGATCTGGAAACTGTTGGCGCCATCGATGTGGGCGGCCTCGTCGAGCTCGCGGGGCAGGGTGCGGAAGAACTGGCGCAGCATGAAGATGCCCAGCGCGCTGGTGGCCCGCGGGATGATCAGACCCTCGAACGTGTTGAGCCAGCCCAGGTCGAACAGGGTGAGGAAGACGGGGATGATGGTGATCTGGAACGGCACCATCAGCGTGGCCAGGATGACCAGGAAGATCGCCTGGCGGCCACGGAACGTCAGCCGGGCCAGGGCGTAGCCGGCCAGCGAGTCCAGGAACACGAGCAGGATCGTGGTTCCCCCGGCGAAGACGAAGGTGTTGAACGCCAGCCGGGCGAACGGCAGCTGCGTGACGACCGCTTGGAATCCGGCCACGCTCCAGTGGCCCGGCCACAGCCGCGCCGGGTCGGCGTAGAGGTCGGCGGGAGTACGCAGGGAGACCCCGACCATCCACACGAACGGCAGGATGGTGGCGGCCGCGGCGACGGCGAGCACCGCCCAGGCGGCGTACCGGACGATGTGCCGCAGGACTCGCAGCGCACCCGGTAGCCAGGCGGGCGCCGCGACCGGTGCGACCGTCTCAGTCGTCATCGTCGTGCCTCGCAATCCGCAGCTGTAGCAGTGATACGGCGAGGATCAGCAGGAACAGCACCCAGGCGATCGCGCTGGCGTAGCCCAACCGGAACTCCACGAAGCCGCGCTGATAGAGGTAGGCCACGATGGACTCGGTGTGGAACAGCGGCCCGCCGCCGGTCATCACATAGACCAGGTCGAACAGCTGCAGCGAGGTGACGGTCGAGATCACCGTGGTGAACAGCAGCGCCGGGCGAATCTCCGGCAGGATCACCGCGCGCAGCCGCTGCCAGCGTCCCGCACCGTCCAGCGTGGCCGCCTCGATGAGGGTGTGCGGCACCCCTTGCAGGGCGGCGAGCAGCACGATCATCGAGAAGCCGGCGCCCTTCCAGATGCCGACCGCCATCACGGTGGGCAGCGCCAGCTTCGTGTCGGTCAGCCAGCCCGGACCGGTCAGCCCGACGGCCTCCAGCCAGGCGTTGACGAGACCCACCTGCGGGTCCAGGAGGAACTTCCAGACCACGCCCACGACGGCGAACGAGGCGATGGTCGGGAAGAAGAACGCCGATCGCAGCAGCGAGGTCAGCCAGGTGGTGCGCCGCAGCCACAGCGCCAGGGCCAGACCGCCGAGTACCTGCCCGGTCGTCACGACCACCGTGTAGAGGCCGGTGACCATCAGGCTGTTGCGGAACCGCTCATCGCCCAGCAGCTCGCGGTAGTTGCCCAGGCCGACCCAGGCGTGGGTCTGCTCACCGACGGTCCAGTCGTGCAGGCTCATCCAGCCCGAGCGGACGATCGGCTCGGCGATGAAGACGCCGATCAGCAGCAGGCTCGGCGCAACGTACAGGTACGCCGGATTGAGGCGCAGCCGACGCCGGGGTGGCGCCGCGCGCCCGGTGGCCGGGGTCAGGGTGGCGGTGGTCATGCCGTCCTCCAGTGGGAGCCAGCCCACCGCGAAGGCGGTGGACTGGCCTGCGTGTCAGGGCTTGCAGCCGGTGATCTTGTTGATCGCCTCGGCGGCGGCCTTCGCCGCCGGCTCGACCGGCTCCCCTCGCGTGATCTTGCCGATCAGGGGCACGTAGACATCGGTATCGATCTTGGCGGAGGTGCTCAGGCCGGGCAGGTAGAGCCGGGCGTGCGGCAGCCCGGCGGCGAACGGCGCCACGACCGGGTTGCTCGACGTGACGTCGGTGCGCACCGGCGGGAACCCGGACGCGTCACTGAAGGCGGCCTGGGCAGTCTTGCCGGTCCACCAGGCCAGGAACTCCAGCGCCTGCGCCTTGTGCTTGGTGGACTTGCCGATCGCCAGCGGTACCGTCGAGGCCAGCGTGACCGGCCCACCGGCGCCGACCGGGATGGCCGCGATGCCGAGGTCGATCCCGGCCGTCTTGAATCCGGCCGCGGCCCACGGGCCGTTGATCTCCATCGCGGCCTTCTTCGCGGAGAACAGCGTGTCGGCGTCGGCGCCGGTCTGCCCGACCGGGCTCACCTTGTCCTTGGCCACCAGATCGGCCCAGTTCTGCAGCGCCTGCACGCTGGGGGCCTGGGCGATGGTGGCGCAGCCCTTCGCGTCGACGATGTCGCCGCCGTTCATCCACTGCAGGATCGGCCACATCTGGATGGTCGAGTGATCGGCGAGCGAGATGCCGTACTGGGTGACCTTGCCGCCGTCGACCTTGGTGAGCTTCTTCGCCGCGGCGGCGAACTCGTCGGCCGTCGTCGGCACCGCAACGCCGTCGGCGGACAGCATCGCCTTGTTGTAGTAGAGGACGAGGGTCGCCATGTTGGCCGGTGCGGCGTACAGCTTGCCGTCGATGGTGAACGCGGTGTTGGCCGCCTTCGGGAACAGTGAGGTGTTGAGCTTGCCGTCACCGTCGCCGACCGCCTCGTCCAACGGCAGCAGCGAGTTCGTCTTCGCGTAGGTGAACAGCACGCCGGGGTCGAAGTTCGGCGTGGCCAGGTCCGGGCCCTGTCCGGTGGCCCAGGCGCCGGGCAGCTTCTGCCCGATGGCGTCCCAGGGCTGCACGTCCATCGTAACCTTGATCTTGGGGTGACTGTCGTTGAACTGCTTGACCAGCGCCTCGTAGGCGGGGCGGTCCGGGCCGCTGAAGCCGGTCCACAGGCTCAGCGAGACGGTACCGTCGTCCGTGCCTGCCCCGCTCGAGCCACATCCGGCCGCCGTCAGTAACGCCGCGACGAGGACTGTCGCGATCTTCCATGGTGATCTCATAGGGTCGACCTTCCGTCCCAGCTCGGGAGATTGCAGCGATGTTCCATCGTTGGAACGACGTTGTAAAGACTCTTGGAGAAATTCGTTACAACGTTGTACCGTGACTCGGCAGAGGCGGAAGCGAGGATGGTTGATGGTCGCCAGGCTCAAGGACGTCGCCGCGCGCGCCGGCGTCTCGGTGAAGACCGTGTCGAATGTGGTCAACGGATACGAGTTCGTGACGCAGGAGAACCGCCGCCGGGTTCAGGAGGCCATCGACTACCTGGGCTACGTCCCGAACATCGGCGCCCGCAACCTGCGCAAGGGCCGCACCGGGTTCCTCACCCTCGCCGTGCCCGAACTCGCCAACCCGTACTTCGCCGAACTCTGCGGGCTGGTGATGAGCGCCGCGGCACGGCACGACTGGACCGTCCTGATCGAGCAGACCGGCGGCGTACGGGATCAGGAGATGACCGTCATCAACATGGCGCACCGCTCGCTCGTGGACGCCATCATCATCAGTCCGATCGACCTGCGCCCCACCGATCTCGCGCAAGCCGCCGCCGGCACTCCCCTGGTCCTGCTCGGCGAACGCGCCCTGCACGCACCGGCGCACCACGTCGCCATCGACAACGTGGCGGCCGCGACAACCGCGACGCGGCATCTCGTCGACCTCGGCCGCCGCCGGATCGCGGCCATCGGCGACCAGCCCGGCCGGCACGGCACCGCCGCGCTACGCCTCAACGGATACCTCGGCGCCCTGCGGGCCGCCGGGATCACGCCCGATCCCGCATTGACTGTGCGGGCCGCGGCCTACAGCCGCGCCGAAGGCGCCGCCGCCATGCGCCGCCTGCTCGATCTGCCCGAGCCGCCGGACGCCGTCTTCTGCTTCAACGACCTGCTCGCCATCGGCGCGCTCAGCGCCGCCCGCGACCGCGGCCTGCGCGTCCCCGGCGACATCGCCGTGGTGGGCTTCGACGGCGTCGATGAAGGTAACTACACCGCGCCGCGGCTGACCACGATCGCCCCCGACAAGGCGGCGATCGCCGAAGCGGCGATCGACCTCGCCCGGGCCGCAGTCCACGACGGCGTCCAGGACCCGCAGGACATCGTCACCCCGTTCACCCTCGTCGTTCGCGAAAGCACGGTCGCCTGACCCGCGCAGCGGTGCCGCGCGTGAAGGTCCACTGCGGCGGCTTTCGCGGGCGCTGCAGGCGTGACTACGCGGGACGGGCACGCGTCGGCGCCTTGCCGCGCCTACGTGCCGTGGTCGGCCAGGCGTGCATGGCGAGCGCCGCGATCGACTCGAGCGTGCCCCGTTCCGCGCCGTCCCGCGCCTGCTGTGCGATGCCCTGCAGGGTCGCGCAGACATAGTGGGCAAGTGCGCGGGCATCCGTGTCGGCGGGTAGCTCCCCGGCGTCGATTGCCTGCCGAATCAGCCCTTCCAGGACATCGACCCCGTCGGTGCGCAGCTTTCGCAGCCCCTCCTCCACCTCGGGCGAGGTGGTGTTCGTCGCCGCACTGATGACCAGGCAGCCGCGCGGCAACCCTGGTCGTGTGCAAGCCTCTGCAGCTTCGTGCAGCAGCCGCCGTACACCATCGGTCAGCGTCGGCTCCTCGGCGATCGCCGTCGTCATGAACGACCGATAGAGCCGCGTGTACTCCGCCACGACCTCGTCGAACAGCTTCCGCTTACTGCCGAATGCGGCGTACAGACTGGGAATCCCGATCCCCATCGCGGCGGACAGGTCGTCGATCGAGGTCGCCTCGTATCCGCGCTCCCAGAACAGCATCACCGCCGTGTGCAGCGCGACATCCCGGTCAAACTGCCGGGGCCGTCCTCGCTTCGGGGCCATCGATGCATTGTATAACGACGGCTAGAGAAGCAGTCCGCGGCCGCTACCCGAAGTCGACCCGAAAAATGACCTCCCCCGCCTGGGTAAGGATCAGCCAGGCGTTGGACAGTTCCGGCTGTCGGCCCGTCTGCAACGGGATCGGGCAGCCGCCCTTGGGGAGGCAGTTCTCAGCATCGACGGTGCCCACCCTCTGGACGCCGGACATCGACCGCAGCCAGTCCCGGACCGCCTCGGCCTTGCCCTGCAGGCTTTCGCGGTCGCAGGGGGCCGCGCAGCCGGAGTACTCCTTCCGAACCGATCCCGAGTCCAGCCTCGTCTCGGATTTCGGCGTGAACCCGACCGGCGTCCCGAGGCTCCGCACAGCGGTGACATTGGCCTCGTAGGGGTCTCTCCTCACGACGAACTGGAAGTATGCGATGGCCACGGTGGCCACGGCCAGGATCAGCACGGCGAGCACGGCCAAGATCGGGAAGATGACGCGCACCCGCGGGCACATCGGGGGATTCGCCAGCACCGGCGAATACTATAGCGATCCCTAAAGAATTTTCTACAGCGACGGCGTGCGGCCAAGCTGGTCAGTCAGGTCCCGTCGAGCTGACGGAGCCACCCTCATGACCACATTGTATAGCGACCACTAGATAAATGTTCTACAGTGTCAATTGTCTAGCGATGGCTAGGTAATGGGAGGTGTGATGACGGCCGATCAGCTCGGCGGGCTGCGCGAGTCGTACCCCCCGAACCCCGAGCCGTGGATTGGCACGGCTTTCGCGGGCGCCGGGCTCGCGTTCATGGTGTTCGTGACACTCGTGTCCCAAAACTGGGGCGTCGGCCTGGTGACCGCGGGGCTGGCCGTGACCTGGACCGTGGTCACGGCGAGCAAGGTCCGCGCGGCGCGACGGGGCAAGGGGGCGCGCCTGGACCTGCACGAGCACGGCCTGGCGTTCACCGCCACTGACGGCCGGCGATTCGTGTACCGCTGGGACTCGCTGCGCATGCTGCGGCGGGTGGTCGAGAGCCGCAAGAACGGCACCGTCCGGACCTGGCATGCGTACACGCTGGCCGGGCCCGAGGGCGTGGCCGTGACCCTCGGCGACACCTCCAACGGTCCGGGACCGGATCTCGGCGTATCGGAGGCCGTGCGGGGCCCGTCGTTCGTCCGGCCCGAGCAGTGGGGCCGCGACATCGAGCAGGGGGTCCTGGAGGCGCAGCTCCCGACGGCCGTGCGCCGCATCGCCGACCGGCAGACGGTGGCGTTCGGGCCGGTCGCGCTGCACCGCAACGGGGTGACGGCGGCCGGCCGCACGGTGCCGTGGTCGCAAGTGCGGCACTTCCGGATCGTGTACAACGCGCGGCTGGAGATCGCGATAGAGGGCCAGTCACAGCCGTTGATCAGGACGTCGGTCAGCGGCATCCCGAACTTCGCGGTCCTCTACGCACTGGGCAGCGGCCTGCACGCCGAATTCCATTGATCCACGATGTGCTCCGAGGTCGACGATCCTCGCCACCTCCCTACAACGCCGCATGCCCGGATACCGCGCGCTCGGCTTCACCAGAGCGCAGAGCGGCCGGGTCGAAATCCGGCCCGAGGATGTCGACCGCGTCGTCGTGGTCCGGGCTGGCCGGGTCCGCGTACGCGGCGAGCAGCTGCTGGTATCCGGCGACGCCGCCGACGTCCTCGGGTGGGCAGGCCCCACCACCGTCCAGGACGGTGAAGACGTTGTCCGGGCCGCCTGGCCGGATCTCGTCGACGGTGACGGTGTGCCCCCACGCATCGCCGAAGTCGTAGACGTAGGCGAATCGGGCGCCGCGGTCGCCGGCGATGGAGACCAGCCGTTTGCCGTCGGCGGGGATCTCGTCGGAGTCCGAGCGGGGGTCGATGACCGTGAACTCGTCGGTCTCGAAGACGTACATGTGGTTGTCCTGCCACCCCATGGCGTCCTGGATCATCAGGTGGACCCGGTCCAGCGGCGTGTTGGACGGTATCGCAACGCGCCGCCACACCCGCGGTGTGACACCGTCGAGTTCGATGGTCAGGATCAGCGATGCCGGGTCGGGCGGTTCGACCCCGAGAAAGGCGGGCGAGCCGCAGCACTTCTTGTACTTGCCGCCGGAACCACACCAGCAGGGCCCGTTACGCTCCGGCGGCCAGTCGATCGCAGCGCGGCCGGTTTCGTGGAGCCAGCCCGTGTACGCCAGGCGGGTCTGCCGGTGCGCCGGATCTTTTCCCCTCCGCTGCGCGTACGCCAGTAGGTCGGGCACGTCCAGCGCAACGACCCGGATCCCGGAGCCGCCCCGCTCGGCCATCGCCCGCAGGGCCTGTTCGGTCTCGCGTCGGTAGTCGGCATGGCGCCGGTAGCTAGTGGCGTTCAGCAGTCCATGAGACCACGCCGCCTCGTACTCCGCCGGAGGGAAGTAGGCCATCTGGTACACCGTCGCGCGCGGCCCGGGGACTGAATGCATGGTTGGCATGCGGTGATCCTTCTACTGGTCAGGCTGGAGTGTCGGACGGAAGGATGTATCCCAGCGCCCGCAGCGCCTTGCGGAATTCAGGTTCCCGGTCGATCGTGACGGCGAGGTGCCGGTCACCGACCCGGTGGCACCGGCCGCGCAATCGGCGATCGCCGGCGATGAGTGTGGCCAAGGCGGGATCGGCGCACTCGATCAACCGGACCATGCCCAGGTTCCGCAGCCGCCCGGCCCGCGCCTCGACGTCGGCGAACAGCGTGGTCACCGGGTTGGGCAGGTCGTGTGGGGCGCGGGCAGTGAGAAACTGGCGGAGTTGGTCGAGGCCGCGTCCAGCGTCCAGGGCGGCCAGCAGCGACGCCTCACGCAGCGCCCAGACCCGGTCCGAGGTCTGCGCCGCGTACGTGTCCAGCATCAGCCGGTCGGCCGGTGGGAGGTCTCCGGTGACCACGATGTCCAGGTTGGGCAGTACCTTGAGCGTCTGCCGCACCCGGTCCACATTGGACGGTGCCGCGTACTTACCGGTCAGGCCCAGCACATACGCGCCCAGCGCGTTGAGCCGGACCGCGCGCAGACCGTCGTACCGGCTCAGATAGTCCAGATCGTCGGTGCCCCAATTGTCACGGAAGTCGTCGCGGGCCCCGACCGGGTCGGTGTAGTCGAGATCGAACAATCCCAGCGTGCCGGCATACTCGAACAGCACGGCCAGGGTGTACCGGCCCTCCAGGACCGGCCAGTCCGCGAAGCCTGCGTAGCCGAGGCTCCCGTACTCGGGGTCAGTGATGTAGAGCCGCCACAGCCCCCGCTCGCTGCGCGCCACGGTGGGAGACAGGCCGCCGCTACTCATCGTGGTGAACAGGTCGTCCACCGGTACCCACTCGCCGACCGGGCAACCGACCAGTGCCATGGCCACGGTCTGCCTGCGGGTCTTCGCCGAGGTCAGCGTGTTGGCGGTGCGCTGGCCCTTGATGTGTTCAACCCGGCTCAACTCGTCGATGATCGCCTTGCTCACCCAGGAGCGCCACAGCCCACGGACCGTCTCCGCCGCCGGCCGACCCAACGCCGTGCGACCCTTCGCCGTCAACTGCAACCGGCCACCGGCCAACTCCGCCAGCCCGCCGGCCTGGACCAGCAGCGGCCAGGCGAACGCCGCAATCGGCTCCGCGGCGTAGAAGTCTCCGCCGGCCAGCACCTCGGCCACCGCCGCAACAGTGGCGGCCGCGGGCCGCTGGGTCTTCTCGCTGCACCGCAACTTCCCCGCCCCGCACAACTGCAGCACCGCCGACACGTTGGCCAGCGCCTCCGGCTCGGTGAGCCGCACCACCCGGCAGTCCTCGTCGACATCCGCCGCACTGCCCCGCACACCCATAGCCGGCCACTGTACTGGGAGCGCCACGGGCCCGGGACCGTGCTCCTCTACGCGGCCTCGAGGTGCTCGACCAACTTCGGCCACCAGACCGTCGCAGCGGTACGCTGCCGCGGTGAACATGTATCACACGCACACGTGCAGATGGCGCGCGAACTCGGGCTGAACCCGGCCAAGCTCGGTAAACTCGACAACCACCGGCAGGAGCCGTGGAAGGCGCCGCTACCCCAGTACCTCGAGGACCTGTACGCCAAGCGGTTCGGCCGCGAACGCCCCGATGAGGTCAAGACCATCGAGGAGATCGCACGCACAGCCGAGCGTCACCGCGCCGAGCGAGCCGCACGTCGAAAGTCCGATGCGCGGCCCGCGTGACCTGGACCAGCCTGACGGCAAACGGGCGGGCGCCGTGTTGAAGCCCAGGCGAGGTGACCGACGTCACCGACCTCTACCCTGAGGGTGTCGACGCTTTGCTCGTCGCACACGTTACAGCCGGCTACGTGAGGTCACGCCGACGGCGGGCCGCGCGGAGAGCATGCGGCAGCTGACGGCCAGGACCCAGAACGGGAATGCCAGCTCGGACCAGGGAACTCGGGTGACGACGACGAGCAGGATGGCGCCGACGAGGTAGCCCAGCCCCACCAGCCAGCGTGGGAACAGCTTCAGGCGATGCCCGATCGTGGTCGTCGAGAAGGTGAAGACGGCGGCCATGCGCATGCAGTAGCTCGACAGCAGCGTGAAGGTGAAGTGGTGGCTGTAGCGCCACAGCTGCGGTGGCGGTCCGCCGGGTGACGTGTCGGCGACCGAGAGCATGCTGTCGGCGACCGTGGCCAGCGCGAACAGCATCGCGACGAACAGCAGTCCACTGCCGAGGAACACGGTGGCGAAGAACTTGTCCTCCCGCGCGCCGATGTAGGTCCGCAGCGCGGCCATGAACCACAGAAAGGCGATGCCGACGAACGGCAGCAGAGCCAGCGCCACCCGCAGGGCGGTGCGGCCGAATGTGGCGGCGTGCCACGTGGTCGTGTCGGGTGGCAGTGCCGGGAACACGATGCGGATGAGGGCGACGGTGGCGGCGAGCAGGGCGGCGAAGACGACGCCGGCGACTCCCGCCGCCCGGGGCGGCCGGGGCGGTTGGCCGGGCTGTCCGATCGTCGCTGGCACGGTGCTCCGTCAGGCCGGGCCCGCGTAGCGGAAGCCGAGATTGCCGGTGAGGTACCCGGTGGCCGCCACGAACGCGGCATTGGTCACGCGGTACGGGGCGACGGCAAACGCGCTGGCATGCTCGCCGTTTTGCGGAGCAGGCGCGTTGTGTGCCATGTTCTCGGTCCTCCCGGTCGCGTATGCCATGCCACGCGAGGTCGGTTCACCCCGCCGCGCGCGGGCCGCGTTGTGCTCAGGTAGACCCACTCGGTCAGTGTGGCCGAGTGGTCACCGCTCGTCCCTTGCCCGTTTCGGGTGATGTGTCCGCGTCGCGCTGCTCGTGAGGCTGCAAGTCGGTGGCGTGTTCCAGGGAAGGCCGCCGGCCGCGGCTTCGCTTCTACGGCTTTCTCAGCGCCGAGACCAACCAGTGGTGTCCGAACCTGGAGCACGACAACCATCCCGTCGGACGGACAGGTCGAAGGAGAGCGAGATGGCTTACAACGACGTGATCGAGAAGATCGGGATGACTATCGATGCCGCAGGGGTCGTGGTCATCCTGGCCGGCGCAGCGCTCGCGTTCGCGGCCTGCGCCGTCCGGCTCTCCCGGCACGAGCGTGATGTCTACCGGCGCTTCCGCCAGCAGCTTGGCCAGACCATTCTGCTCGGCCTGGAACTGCTCGTGGCCGGCGACATCGTCCGTACCGTCGCCGCCTCACCCAGTCTGATCGGCGTCGCGATACTGGCGTCGATCGTCCTCATCCGCACCTTCCTGAGCTTCTCGCTGGAGGTCGAGCTGAGCGGGCGATGGCCATGGCAGAAGCGCGACACTGCCGCGTCCTAGATCAAGAACGGCCTATCTTGCCGGGGGAGGCCTCAGGCCGGCCGGCCGCCCTCGATCGCCGGTGTGCGAGCCAGCCCCAGGTCGTGTTAAAGATTCTTGACACCATGTCGAGATCGCTTTACCTTCGACATGTCAAGTTTTTCGTACATGGGAGCCGGACATGTCCTCCGAGGAGAAGCGCACCTGGATCTCCGCCCTGGTCGGCGTCGTCGTCCCGGTCGCCTACCTGGCGACCGTCCTGTCCAAGGTGCCGGGTACGGACGTGGCGAGGATCGCCTACGTGGGGCCGATGCTCACTGCGATCGGCGCCGGGATCGGCGCGGGCATCGTCCTGTCCATCGTGGCCGCCATGGCCTCACCCAAGGATGCGGACCGGACCGACGAGCGCGATCGGGAGATCAACCGGCGGGGTGAGTACGTCGGGTTCTATGTCATGAGCATCGCCGCGATCGTGCCGCTGGTCCTGGCGATGGCGAAGGTCGATCACTTCTGGATCGCCCATGCGCTCTACCTGGCGTTCGTCCTGGCCGCGCTGGCCTCGTCGGTGGTGAAGATCGTCGCGTACCGGCGGGGCTGGTAGCCCATGGGCAAGCCGACCAGGGTCACCAACTCGATCCGGGCGCTGCGCTTCGCCCACGGGGAGATGACCCAGGCGGAACTGGCCGACCACATCGGGGTGACCCGCCAGACCATCATCGCCATCGAACAGGGCCGCTACTCGCCGTCATTGGAGGTGGCCTTCCAGATCGCGCGGGTATTCCAGGTGCCACTCGACGACGTCTTCGGATACCCCGACACCCACGAGTAAACCCCACCACGTGACACGGCGCGCGAGGCAACCGCCTCGCGGCCCGGTTCCACGCACCCGAAATCAAGGAGAGATCGTGCAAACCCCTCAACGCCTCGGCCTGCACCTCGCCCGGATCGAGAAAGAGCCACGATGCACGCGCTGACACGTACCGCCCGCATGACCGGGCTGTTCTACCTCGGCAATGCCATCACCGGCATACTCGGGTTCCTTATTGTCCGCCCGCAGCTCTTCGCAGCCGACGACCCCAATGCGACGCTGGCCAACCTGGTTACGCACGAGTCGCTCGCCCGCGCCGGCGTTGCCTTGGAGCTGGGCATGGTCGTCACCCAGACCCTCGCCGCCGTCTGGTTCTATCGCCTGTTCCGCACCGTAGACTCCTTTACCGCGAGCGGGATCGCCGCCTTCGGCCTGGTCAACGCGATTGTGGGCCTCGTGAGCGCGGCAGTGTTGGCCACGGCGGTCGGGATATCGGTCGACCCGGTCGGCGACGCGGCGGCCAACGTCCAGGTCCTGTACCTGATCAGCGACAGCCTGTGGGGCGTGGGAGCACTGTTCTTCGGCCTGTGGCTCATCCCCATGGGCTGGTGCGTGCTGCGATCGGGCTGGATGCCCCGCGTCCTGGGCTGGATCCTCGTCGGTGGCGGTGTCCTGTACGTGCTCAGTGCGTTCATCAGATACCTCGTCCCTGACGCACAAGTCGTCGCCGAGGCACTTGCGTATCCCGCGTCCGTAGGCGAGTTCTGGATGGTCGGCTACCTGCTCGTCCGCGGCGTTCGCCGGCAGGCACTGGACGAAGCGCCGCCAACCGTTCACACGCCGACGCCGGTGGCGAGCTGAAGCGTTGCTTTGATTCACGCATCAGTAGCCCAAACCGTCTCACTTCACCAGGTGAAGTACGTCAGGCAGATGACGTACTTCGCCTGGTGTCGCCAGCCAATCGCCATCTGTTGGTCGGCGAACGACCGTACCGCCGATTGTCTCGCCGCTGCGATCCGAAATCATGATCAGATGCGGTTGAGGATGATTGCGGCGGTGGTACTGCTGAGCTTGGCCGGATGCGACGGGGCGCAGCCCGTGGGCGAATCGACCGCCAGTGCCGCGGCGGCTTCGCCTTCCGCAATCGCCCTGCCGGCCGCGGGCATGTGCCACTCGGGCCAGTCGTTGGGCGCGTACGACTACCGCCCCGCCACCCTCAACCCGGTCGACTGCGCCGCCGAGCACCAGGCCGAGATCATCCGCGTCGGCCTGCTCACGACACCGCCGGAGAACAAGACCCGGGAGGTCTTCACCGACTGCGACACGGCCGCCCGCGAGTACGTCGGCGCCGACTGGCACGAAGGCCGCCTGGGCCTGGCGGTCATCGTCCCGTCGACGGAGGAGTGGATCGCGGGCGCCCGCGAGTACCGCTGCGCCCTGTTCGAGTTCTCCGCCGACGACTTCACTTCCCGGCTGCGTACCGGCAGCCTGAAGGACGGCCTGCGCGGCACTCGCCCGCTGGCGCTGACCTGTATGGACGTCCTCGCCACCCCGGACGGGCAAGGCTGGTACAAGACCATCGACCGTCTGGTCCCGATCGACTGCGCCCGGCCCCACAACGGCGAATACGTCGGCCCGGACGTCGGCCCGGACGTCCCGCATCCGGGCATGACCAAGCTGACCCGCGAGGTGACGCAGGCCTGCAACGCCAAGGCAGCGAAGTTCCTGGGCGAGTCACAGTCGAGGTTCGAGAATCGCACCGACCTGGTCGTCATCCCGACAGGCGGCAATCCGGAGCGGTGGGCCCTCGGCGATCGCACGGCCCGCTGCTACATCGTGACCCGCCCTGACAACCGCGTGACGAAGTCTCTGAGAGTCAACCTCTGACATCCTGCGCGCCGCGCCATGCGGCAGATCAGTGAACCGGATCTTGCGATGTGACCGTGATTCTGCGATCGATCCAGCCTCCAGTGCTGGGCAACGATTCGCGGTGTACCCGGCTCTGTTCGGTGTGGAGGCTGACCGTGCCGGACGCGAGTCAACGCGTCCAGAAGTCGTCCGGCAGCATCTCGACTTCCGCCGCGGACGTTTCGAGGTTGCCAGCGACAGGCAGGAGAGCGATCGCAGCTGGGTCCTTGGCTTCGGCCATGTCACGAATGACGCTTGCCTGTAGCCGGGCGCGCTGCGCGATTACGGCCCGGAAGGCGTGTCGATCGCTGTTGTACCCGTAGGCGTCAAGCAGGAGATGAAGGCGACGGGACCGGTCCTTGAAGTTGCGGAAGCCCAACTCCTCGGCCGCACCCTGCGCGTAGATCGGCACCCAGGAAAGTATCGAGAACGCCAGATCGAATTCCCGTGACGACGGACCCGCCGTGTCCCAGTCGAAGAAGCCGACCAGCCGGTCGCCGTTCATCGTCGCATTGTACGGAGCCGCATCCTGGTGGCCGACGATCAACCCGGGTTGCATCGCGGAACCGGCGAACCATCTCTCATCCGCCGGCGGTGTGAAGTCGGCTGTCGCGTCATGAACGCGTCGCAGCCATTGACCAACCTGCACGAGCGTTGAGTCAGCGAAGGCCCACCCGGGCCAGGGAACGCGGCCGCCGACCGTTTCTCCAGGCAGATAGGTGATCATCTCGCGGCCCTGGTCGTCGAAGCCGAGTGCTCTTGGGGCGCCGTCGACGCCAGCCTCCTCCAAATGCCGCAACAACGCGTGCACCGTCGGCGTCCAGGGCGACGCCACTTTGTGGACGACATCACCGATCCGCACGGCGCCGACGGTGTTGCCGCCCGGCAGGGTTTCTTCGCTCATTTGGTGATTCATACCGGGCGTCCAGCGACAGCGATACCGAATTTCGGAAGCCGATGGCGACATTCGACCCGCGCGATGAGCCGATCGTCTTGCTCGGCGGGTTCTCCGGGCTGGCGCCGGCACCGGGGACCAAAATGTGACAAGATCACCGAGGCCTGCCGCAAGAGATGATCTTCTCGCCGAGGCATGGAATCGGGCCGAGGTCAGAAGCCCGGACAACCCTGCTGCAGAGCGGTTCGACCCCCTGCGCCGCCATCCAAGATCCAGACTAGTCAGCACGGCCCAGCGCTCGCCCGCACGAGCCGGTCCGGACCTTGGCCGCGGTACGCAGCCAGGTCCTCCGCCTCGGCGATGAGAGCGTCCATCTCGTCGTTCAGCCCGGTCTCGCCGACAAGCTGGTCGGCGGCCAGCAACTGCATGAGCACCCGGTCCTCCAACGCAACGGTGGGCGCCGGCGCGTCGGACGGGCCCAGGCGGTACCGGATCAGCATCTGCATCTCATGGGTCAGCACCGCCTCGCCAAAGCGCGCCCGGCAGCGGTCGGCGAGACCCTTGATCCCATACGGGTCGACGGGGGGCCGAAACACACGGCGGACCACGACGGTGAAGACCGCGTCGATCATGCCGGCGAACTCGTCGTCGCCGCCGTCACGGGCGTCGAACTCCTCACGCAGGACAGCGGACTCATCAAGGCGTCCAAGCATGAAGGCGCGCAGGTACGCACCCAGCACGGTACGTACCTCAGCATCGTCATTGCTCATCGGCACTTACTTGTTATACGTCCGCTTGAAGCTGAACCCGGCCATCGCCCACTCCCACGTCCGCATACCCAGCGGCCACAAACCAGCATCCTGACCGCGCTCGCTTGCCCGGACGATCGCATCCGGCCCGACAATCGATCGACTTCTGGCAGAAGTCATCTCGGCGATGCGCAGCGGCTCGACCTGTTCTTCAGCCCAGTCGCGGCGCACGCCTCCAGGGCTGCCGGGAGTTCGGTGCGAAGACCGGCCAGGTCGCGCGCAACAATGGTGCCTGAGCCGGCTGAGGTTGCCCGCCGAGCCCTCCCCCGCAGGAGCGGTCATCCACAGCTGCTCGGCTGCGGCGCGTTCATGTGGCTCGGCCGATGGCGTGGCCCTGTTTGCGCAGTTGCTGGGCCCAGCCCTGCGCGGTGTACCGGGGAACGTTGAAGTGATCGGCGAGGCCGCTGATGCTACCGACCTGCTGGTAGGCGGCCATGACATCCTCGGCGGGTGGCATTCGCCGGTAGGCTCGCTCGCGGCTCTCCACCGGCATGGCGGCCCGCCTGGCCGCCCGGACTCGCCGTGGACGGCCTTCCGCGATCTCCGTCGCCGGCGTCTCCGCCGCTGCGGCCTCGACGGTCGCGGGTCGGCGCCGGGATCGGGTCGGCGCCGCCTTGGTGGCGGGTGAGCGTTCCGGCTCAGGCTCACCGCTGCCCTGCCCCGCCGCCGCGGCGATCTCGGGTTCGGCTTCCATGACTGGTCCTTCGGCGCCCAACGCGTCGGACAACCACTGCAACGCCCGCCGACGGCCGGCGGCATCCAGTGAGTGCAACACCTGATACGCCGCTTCCACCGCAGCAAGCTCTGACAACGCCATCGCGAACACACTCCAGATCGACGGTTGTCGGGCAAGCCTAACCGAATACCTGAAGCAGGCGAAAACTACCGCCCCGCCCGGCCGTTCCAGTCAGGGACACGAACGTCGAACGGTGCTCGTTCACGCTGGCACGCCGTCACCGAGCCGGCGAATCCTTCCATTCATGAGTGTCACGCATCCAGTTCCGGGACGCCGCGCCACCGCTTGGCGTCGCCGGTGTCGATGTCGAACAGATCCAGTGCTCGGCGGACGGTGTAGTCGACCATGTCGTCGATCGAGGTCGGGCGGGTGTAGAACGCTGGCACCGGTGGGTAGATGATCGCGCCGTTCGCGGTGGCGTCGGCCATCAGCCGGATGTGCCCGGCGTGCAGAGGGGTCTCGCGGAGCAGTAGAACGAGACGGCGGTGTTCCTTCAAGGTCACGTCGGCGGCGCGGGCGATCAGGTTGTCGGAGTACGACGTGGCGATTGCTGACAGTGTCTTGATGCTGCAGGGTGCCACGATCATCCCGATGGTCCGGAACGAGCCGCTCGCCAGGGCTGAGGCCAGGTTGCTGTCGCTGTGGACGACGTCGGCGAGTGCTTTGACGTCGGCCATGCTGAGGTCGAGTTCGTGTGGCACCGCTGTGCGAGCGCCGGGGGAGATGATGAGGTGGCTTTCGATGTCCGGGTGCTCGCGGAGGGCTCGTAGTGCCGCCACGCCGTACGGCAGTCCGGATGCGCCGCTCATCGCGACGACCAGCCGGCGGGCGCTCACGGCCGGGCCGCCATGAGTTCGTCACGCAGGTCCGGGTCGGTGGCGATGTCCACGATGGTCAGCGCCAGTGCGGTCCCGGCGTCGAGGACGGCCCGGTCGCCCTCGGGGCCGGCGCAGTAGGCCGTGAAGGCCGCCTGGTGGTTGCTCGCCCCCTGCGCGTCGATGCCGACCAGCGGATGGATGGCGGGGATGCGAGCGGACACGTCGCCGAAATCGGTGGACGCGCTGCGCTCGGCGTCCTGCGCACCGACCGGTGGGAACACCCGGCCGAGGCGCTCGGCGTTGGTCCGGTAGTACTCGCCCATGCCCGCGTGATGTCGCAGTGCGCCGTAGCGGGTGTGTTCACGGATCTCGACGTCCGTGCCGGTGGCCAGGGCGGCGCCTTCGGCGCAGCGGCGTACCTGGCCGATCAGCTCGGCGAGCCGTTCATCGGTGGCCGAGCGCAGCGAGAAGGACAGAGCGGCGTACTTGGGCATGACGTTCGAGGCCGTCCCCGCGGAGCGGACATATCCCGCCAGCCGGTCGGTCGAGCGGATGCTCTGCCGCAGCAGCCCGACGGCGACCTCCAGCAGCGTGGCCGCCGCGCCGGCATTGCGACCCTGCTCCGGCGCCATGGCCGGCGGGGTCTCGCCGAAGAACTCGACATCCAGGCCGCAATGCGCGGCGATCGTCGGACGCACCATGTCATGCGGCGTCGGATGGACCATGAGCGCAGCGTGCACACCGTCGAAGACACCACGACCCAACATGATGATCTTGCCGCCGCCGCGCTCCTCCGCCGGTGTCCCGAACACCTTCACCGTAAGACCCAAACTGTCAGCCGACGGCGCGAGCGCCATACCGGCCAGCGCGGCCGCGGCGGTGATGACGTTGTGCCCGCACGCATGGCCGATCTCCGGCAGCGCGTCGTACTCGGCGCACAACCCGACCACCAGCTCACCACCGCCGGCCGAACCGACCAGCGCGGTCGGCAGGTCGGCAACGCCCCGGGTCACCGTGAAGCCGTGCTGGTCGAGCACGCCGGCCAGCGCGGCGGACGCCGAGTGCTCCTCGAACGCGAGCTCGGGGTGCGCGTGGATGCGGTGGGACAGGTCCAGTGCGACCTCGCCCAGGCTCGCGACCCGCTCGCGTACTGACTGCTTCGCCTGCTCGCGCAACTGCGTATCCACGCTACGCACCCGTCCCGCGTGCGGTGGCCAGGAAGTCCTCAAGCCGGACCCGGCCGTGCCCGGGCGGCAGCCGCCGGTGGAAGTGCTCGGCCCGGTCCAGCGGCACGGTCGCATCGATGATCAACCGCGCATCATGCATACCGCTCTCATCCCGCGGGAACCCACCCGCATGCGGCACCACCACAACATCACGATCCAACGCCGTCCGGGTCGCGACCGCCCACCACACATCATCACCACTGTCGACATCAACATCGGCATCGACCACCACACAATACTTCAGCCACCGATACGCCCCCAACGCCGCCATCGCGACCGCCTTACCCTCCCCCGCATACCGCGGCGCGATCGCCACCACCGCACCCAGAATCGTCGGCTGCAACCGCACCGCACTCACCCGAGCCCCGGTCCGCCGGACCGCCTCGACAATATCGACCTCCCGACTCACCCCCAGGATCTGCACATCCTCACGAGAACCCGCATGCATCGTCTGATACACCGCCGACCGCCGATGCGTGATCGCCGTGACCTCCAACCGGTGATTGTCCATCCGCGGCACGTAATACTCCAGAAAATCACCGAACGGACCCTCCGGCTCCCGCACCCCACACCGCACCCAACCCTCGATCACGAACTCCGCCTCAGCCGGCACCTCGATCGGAACCGAAACCCCCGCAACCAACCGGACCGGCTCCCGGCGCAACCCACCAACCATCGCCAACTCATCCCGGCCCAACGGCGGGGAAGCCGCCGCACCCAACCCAGCCGTCGGATGCATCCCCACCGCGACCGCAACCGGCAGATCCTCACCCCGACGCTCCGCCTTCGCCTGGATCTGCCCCAACTGCTGCGGCGGCATCATCCGAATCCCCGCCGCCCGCGGGCCCACCGGACACATCCGGTTGAACGAAATATTCCGCAACCCCGTCTCAGGATCCCGGGTCAACACCATCCCAGCAGTGATATACCGCCCAGCATCAAACTCCGAATGCACCACCGCCGGCAGCAACCCCAGATCAGCGTCCGCACCCTCCAGCACACACTCCTGCGACGCCGCACCACCAGCCACCACCACCGGATCGACCGGACTGCCCACCCCACGCGCGAACGCGTCAGCCACCTCCGCACCAGCCACACCCAGCGCGATCCCAACCATGTCACGACTACCCAACAGGTTGTACGCCAACGCGAACCGGGAATCGCCCACCACCTCGAACACCCCCGCCAGACGCCGCCGATCCAGCTCAGCCATCAACGCCGACACCTCCGTATCCGGGTCCGCGGGCCGGCCCAGCCTGACCAGCCGCCCAGCACCCTCCAACGCCCGCACATGACCGCGAAGACTCCAGCGCTCATCATCCGTCATGACACGCAGCTTACTACGAGGTCGAACTACATCATCAATGCTTTGCGACGTAATTTTGTTGCGATACAGTGGCACCGTGTCACAGCTGCCACTCGACCACACCGGCCAGGCCCTCCACGCATGGCACCAACGCCGCCCAGACCTCGACCTCGCCCCAGCTCACGCCATGGCACGCATGCGCCGCCTCATGAGCCTGCTCGAACCACTCCTCGAAGCACCACTCGCCCGCTTCGGCCTCAACCACTCAGCATTCGACACACTCTCCGCACTCCGCCGCATCGGCCCCCCATACCACATGACCGCCAGCGAACTCGCCACCCAATGCCTGCGCACCCAAGCCACCCTCACCACCCGCATCGCCCGACTCGAACGCGACGGCCTCGTCACCCGATCAGCCGACCCAGACGACGGCCGCGCCGTCATCATCAGCCTCACCGACCGCGGCCTCCAACTCATCGACGAAGCCGCACCCACCTACCTCGAAACCGAACGACTCCTCCTCACCGGACTCGACAACACCGAACGCGACCAACTCGCCCAAACCCTCCAACGCCTCCTCCTCACCTTCGAAGGCTACGACACCGACCTCGGCCACAACCAACACACCGGCGCCGTCCCCACCCTCGGCATCTGGCTCGAATCACTCCACCGCTCCATCCAACTCCGCCGCACCGTCGGCCTCCCCGACCAACCCGGAATGATCATCGCCGCAGTCGATCCGGACAGCCCAGCCCACCAAGCCGGACTCACCCCCGGCGACCTACTCATCGCCGTCGACGGCACCCCCGCACGATCCGTCGCCATCCTCAACCAACACCTCGACACCACCATCCAACAAGCCACCGAACACACCATCGAAATACAGTTCATCCGGCAAGGCGACGAGAACCGGACCGCGACTCTGCCACTCCCCCAGCCCGCCGCCTGACCGTCCGCGCTTCGGGTCGGCAACGCGGCACGTCCTACCGCGTCGTGAGCTCATCCGCGAAATGGCAGGCCGCCCAGCGGTGGCTGAGGACGCCTGCGGCCGGGTCGGTCGTACGGCAGACATCCCGGTCCTGCCGCTGGACCGGACCGATCGCGCAGCGGGTGTGGTAACGGCAGCCGCTCGGCGGGTCATGCGGGTCGGGTACGTCGATCTCGCCCGCGGCATCGAGGTCACCGGCCAGCAGCGTCCGGGTCTTTGACGGCGCGGCCTCCAGCAGCTCCCTCGTGTAGGGATGCCGGGGATCCGCGAGCACCTCCAGCGTCGGGCCGACTTCGACGATCCGGCCGAGGTACATCACGGCGACGATGTCACAGAGGTAGCGGATAACGGCGAGGTTGTGCGAGATGAACAGGATCGACAGGTGGAACTGCTGTTGCAGATCGCGCACCAGGTTGAGCACCGCGCCTTGCACCGAGACATCGAGCGCGGAAGTGATCTCGTCCGCGATCACCACTTTCGGCTTCCCGGCGAGCGCCCGGGCCATGGCGACGCGCTGCCGCTGCCCGCCGGACAGCTCCCGTGGCAGCATGGCCGCGCGGCTCGGATCGACATGAACCAGCTCCAGTAGCCGCGCCGCCTCGGCACGCCGGTCCGTCCCAGCCGGCATCGCCTCGCCGATCGACTCGCCGATCGTCAGCCGCGGGTCCAGGGACGAGTACGGATCCTGAAAGATCATCTGCAGAGGCCGGTCCCGCCGGGGTAGCCGCCGGACGTCGGTGCCGTCGAGCGTGATCTGCCCGGAGCTGATCGGGGCCAGCCCCACCGCGGCGCGGGCCAGGGTGGACTTGCCCGACCCTGACTCCCCGACCAGCCCGACGATCCGGCCGGACGGCACGACGAGGCTGGCGCCGTCGACCGCCGTCAATCCACGACGATGGCTGCCGTAGCGGACGCGCACGTCGTCGAACCGCAGTTCGCTCACACCCGCTCCTCAGCCGCATCAGTGGCCAGATCCGGCCCGGCCGGGTGCTGAGCAACCGGATGCCAGCACGCGATCCGGTGCTTGCCGCCGAGCTCGATCAGGGCCGGGTCGCTAGCGCGGCAGCGGTCGTCGGCGCGCTCGCAGCGGGCCGCGAACGCGCACCCGGCCGGCAGTTGGTCCAGCTCGGGGGGCCGGCCCGGGATCACCGCCAGTGGCCGATCCAGGTCGGTGTCCATGTCCGGCACGGCCGCGAGCAGTGCGCGGGTGTACGGGTGCGCGGCTTTCGTCCGCAGATCCGCGGTGGGCAGGGTTTCGACGACGCGTCCGGCGTACATGACCATCACCCGCTCGCACGTCTGCTCCACGACCGTGATGTCGTGGCTGATCAGGAGGATCGCTGCGGTCGTGTCGGCCCGGACTCTGGCCAGCAGGCGCAGCACCTGACGCTGCACGGTGACGTCGAGCGCGGTGGTCGGCTCGTCGGCGATGACCAGTCGCGGTGTGCCCATGAGCCCCAAACCGATCATGGCGCGCTGGCGCATGCCGCCGGACAGCTCATGCGGGTACTGGTGCGCGCGCCGTTGCGCCGCTGGGATTCGCACCGAACGTAGCCTGTCGACGGCCCGGGCCAGTGCGGCGCGACGGCCCAGCCCCTGGTGCTCGATGGCGATTTCGGCGAGCTGGCGGCCGATCCGCTGGGTCGGGTTGAACGACGTCATCGGGTCCTGGAACACGACCGCCAGCGACGTGCCGAGCAGCCGCCGCACCCTGCGCTCGGGTGCCCCGAGCAAATCTTCGCCGGCGAACGTCAGCCGGTCCGCCGTGACGACGCCGGGCTCGGCCAACAGCCGCGCCACCGCGAGCGCGGTCATCGACTTTCCCGAGCCGGACTCGCCGACCAGCCCGACCGCTTCGCCGGGCGCGATCGCGAAGCTCACGCCGCGGACCGGAGTGACCCATCCGGTGCGGCCGGGGAAGGCGACCTGGAGGTTCCACACGGCCAGCACTGCTTCGGCGGCCGCATCGTCCGGGATGTCCTCGCGCGCGCTCGCCACCGGTGGTGCGCCCCGTCGCGGTGTGGGCATCCGCATGCCGAGAACGGACGCGGCTGCCTCGCCGAGCAGGTTGAACGCCAGCCCGGCGATGACGACGGCTATCCCGGGCGCGATCGCCACGATCGGCTCGGTGTAGATGCGGTCCAGGTTCTCGCCGAGCAGCCGCCCCCAGTCGTACTGCGGTGGCTGAACGCCGATGCCGAGGAACGACAGCCCGGCGAACACCAGCAGCGCGCTGCCTGCCCCGAGGGTGGTGTTGACGACCAGCGGCTCAGCGATGTTGGGCAGGATGTGCCGCAGCAGGATCCGCACTCGTCCGACTCCGACGACCCGGGCGGCAGCGACGAAATCCCGGCCGGCGACACCGGCGGACAGGGTGTACGTGAGCCGCGCGAATTGCGGCGCGAAGGCCAGACCGATCGCGAAGACCGAGCCCGTGGTGCCCGTTCCGAAGATCACCGCGAACGACAGCGCCAGCAGCAGTCCGGGGAACGCGACGGCGATGTCGACCGCGGCGGTCACCAGGCGCCCGATCCGCGTGGGCAGCACGGAGGGCGCGGTACCCAGCAGAGTGCCCGTAACGACGCCGATGATCGTCGCCAGCAGGGCCAGGATGACCGACAGCCGGGTGGCGACGAGGAGCCGGTAGAACAGATCCCGGCCCAGCGCGTCGGTCCCGAGCCAGTGTGCGGCCGACGGGCCCTGCTGGATAGCGGCGGTGTCGACGGCAGCCGCCCGCCCACCCCAGACGATCGGCGCCAGTGCCGCCAGCCCGAGTACGACGACCAGCAGCACCACCGCGCTCGCCCCGACCGGGGTGCGGGCAATCCGAAGCCATTTGCTGCGCATCATCGCTCCCGGATCGTCGAACGCGGATCGAGCAAGGCCAGCAGGACATCGACGATCAGGTTCACCACCAGCACCGCGGCGCCGTAGACGAGCACGACACCCTGCACCGTGGGGTAGTCCTTCTCGATGATCGACTGCACGATCATCGCCCCCAGTCCAGGCCAGGCGAACACGTTCTCGACCAGCACCGTCCCGGCCACCATCGAGGTCAGCAGCAGCCCGCCCAACGTGAGGCTGGCCGTGAGCGCGTTGGGCAACGCGTGCCGCAAGTAGACCTTCCACGGCGGTAGCCGCTTCGCGCGGGCCGTGCGGACGAAGTCGTTGTCGAGGACAGCGAGCATCTCGACCCGCATGATGCGAGCCATGACCGCGGCAGGGCCGATCGCCAGCGCCAGGACCGGCAGGACATACGACGAGGCATCACTGCGTCCGGCAACCGGGAACCATCGCAGCAGTACGGAGAACAGCGCGACAAGCCCGACCGCGAGCAGGAATTCGGGAATCGCGGCGAGCACCACACTGCCCGAGGTGAACGCGAGCTCACTGCCCCGGCGCCGGCCGCCACGCGTCAGCGCGGCCATGAACGTGCCCAGCGGCACGGTCACGACGACGACCACCAGGAAGGCGAGCACGGCGAGGAGCACCGTCGAACCGAGCCGGTCGCCCACCTGCTGGGCGACCTGAAGGCCGCTGGTCATCGACGTCCCGAGGTCGCCGGTCAGCACCCCCTTCAGGTACCTCCAGTACTGGACCAGCAGCGGCTGGTTCAGGCCGAGCGCTTCGCGCCGCGCCGCGACCAGCTCCGGTGGCGCGGTGATGCCGAGGGCCGCGCGCACCGGGTCGCCCGGTACCAGGTGGATCATCAGGAACGTCGCCGTTACCAGCACCCACAGCGAGACGACCAACCGCGTGACGCGGCGGACCGCGAACGACACCCACGGATTGCGCAGCGCCTGCCCCCAGGCGCGTTGCTGTTGCTTCGGCGCGGCCGCCGCGATGGCCATGTCAGGCTCCTTTTCCGTCGGGCCCGATCATGCGGGACGGCCGTCGCGGAGCCTGGTCGCAGCGAGCAGGATCGCACCCGCCTGCACCGCCGCCAGCGTGGCGATGGGGATCGGCCGGCCCGGCCGGTGGGCTTCGACGTCCGCGCACCAGGAATCGAAGATCTTCGCGAAGTCCTGCCGCTCCCGTTGAATATCGGGGTCGGCCCCGTCCGGGTCGGCCGCGTCGAGCAGCCGGAGCAGCATGCCACCCGTCCGCAGCTTCAGCATCTCCGGCGTGCCGTACAGCTCGGTGAACTCCTCGGACTTGGTCGTGATGCGGTCGTCTGCGGAGTCCGCGACCGCCGCCTTCCCGTCCAAGAGCGCAGCCGCTCGCGACTTGCTGATCGCACGGTAGAACGGGTTCGTCTCCGGCAGCCGTCCGTCGAGGCGGCTCAGGATTCCGCTGAACAGCTCGGCGCTTGTGCGGTACGCGGCGGCCGCGGCGTGGAGCAGATCCCGCAGCGATCGCGAACCGGGCGAGTCGTCGTCAACGTCGGGCACAGCCCACAGCGGTAGCTCGGCGATCAACAGGCTGGCGCCGTACTGCGCCGAGTAGTCGCCGGTGGACCCGCCGCTGAGCCCGGCTGCGGCCTGCGGGTCGGCCTGCGCGATGGCGTCATACAGCACGCCGAACGGGGGCAGGTCGTAAACGCCGGGCGCGAACTGCCGGGACCCCGGCGAGTCGGACAAGCCGAGCTCCACCGAGATACCGGCGTCGACCAGCAGGTCGGACAGGCCCTTCCAGTACTCCTCGTCACCGCCATTGACGTAGTAGAAGCCGCGGTTGAACTCGCTGTTGTGCAGGGACACCAGGAGCGTGGGCCGGGTCTCGTCGATGAGCTCCATGAGCGCCCGCGTCTCCGGAATCGGATCACCGAACGTCCTGCCCGCCCACTCCACCGGGAAAGTCCACTCGACCTGCTCGTCGGCCGGGGGCCGGTAGAAGTTCCGGGCGTAGTGGCTCCGGCTGATCGGCCCGCCGTACCAGCCCTCGTTCAAGCGCGTGCCGTCCGGATCGACGCACGGCACGAAGTGCCAGGTGAAGCCGAGTTCGGCGCGCAGCGCGTCGTCCTCGCAGAGCCGGGTGAGCAGGTGCTGGATCGTGACCAGGCCGATAGGCTCGTTGGGATGCGGGTTGCCGACGATGACCGCGTGACGCGGGCCGTCGCCGACCGTGACCGCATGGATCTCGTCTCCCCCTCGGGACGTGCCGATCACCCGGGTGTGCACCAGTGAGGCGTATTTCGCGGCCAGGTCCTGGGTGAACGCATGCAGGTCATCGACGGTCGGGAACCCGGTGCGCTGCGCCACCGTGCCCACCAGCCGGCCAATCTCTGGCATTTCGCTCCTTCTTCCGTTGGTACGACGACTACTGGTGCAGCCGGATACTGGTCGGCGCCACCACGTGGAACACCAGGTCGAACGTCGCGTGCGAGCCCCAAATGGCCTGCGTCTGCACCGAGAACGGGACGACGTCGGCGGCTTGTACCAGCGCCTTGTCGGCCTGGGCCCAGTCGGCGCACCCGGCTTCTCCCAGCTGCCCGTAGGCACGCGTCGAGAGCTCGTCGTACGTCGGGTTCTTGATGCCGGCGAAGTTGTTGCCGCCGTCCGCCGCCGCGGGTCCGCTGAACGTGTTCTGCACCTGCTGCGGCAGATCACCGTCCACCGGGAACCAGACGATGTCCCAGTCGCCGGTCTGGTACACGGTCTTGAACAGTTCCGCTGTCGGCAGTGCCTTCACCTCGACGTTGACACCGGCGGCCTTCCACATCGACACGGCGAGCTCGCTGCCCGCGGCGCCCTGCTTGCCCATGGTGGTGCTGGAGTACACGAAGGTGAGTGTCTTCCCGGACAGGCCCGCGAGTGCCTGCTTCGCGGCGGTCACGTCGTACGCCGGAACGTTGCCGGTGACCGTGTCAGCCTTGCAAGGAGTGTCGCCGAGGAGCGTGGTGGCCGGCTGGCCCTCGCCCGACGTCGAAACGGTCATGAGCTGTTTGGTGTCCAGCGCCTGGGCCATACCCTTGCGCAGCGCCGCGTCGCCCAATGGACGTCCGGAAGCCTGGTTGAACAGGAACTCACCCCAGATGCCGGGATAGCTCTGGGAGAACAAGCCCGCGCCCTTCAGCCGGGCGACGTCCGGGCCGATGACGGCGCCGGCGTTCACCGAACCGGACAGCAGCGAGTTGGCCAGCGTCGTCGCATTGCTGATGATCTTGATGGTTACCGTGGCCGGCATACCGGGGGTCGCCGTCGTGGCGCCGTCCGGACCCCAGGTATATCCCTGACGCCGCTGGAACGTGTAGTGATCACCCGGAACGACGTCGGCAAGCGTGTACGGGCCGGTGCCGTCGGCCCCCTGCTTGAGCATCGCGCGGTCGGCGAGGCCCTTGCCACAGACGATCGGCACGTTCGCCAGCATCTGCACCAGGAACCCGGTCGGCTTCGCGGTCGTCACCGTGACGGTGTTCCCCGCCGCCGTGGCCTTCGCGCCGACCGGCACCGCCAACCCGGCCAACGGCGAGCCGTTCTTCACATCCGCCACGTAGTTGATGTTCGCGGCGACGTCGTCGGCAGTGAGCTTGGCACCGTTTGAGCATGTCACGCCATCCTTGAGCGTGAAGGTGGCATTCGTCGTCGAGTCGGTCCACGTCGACGCGAGCTGCGGGCGAACCTTGCCGTCGACAACGCTGACGAGGGTGTCGTACAGGAACGCGTACACCTGCCTGCTGTTCGATGTGTAGGCCGACTGCGGATCCAGGTTGCCCACGTCCGACCCTCGCGCGAGCGTGAATGCGCCATCAATCTTCAATGGCGTGTCCGAACTGGACGCCTGCCCACCACCTCCGGAACACCCCGCGAGCGCGGTCGCCGCCAGGACACTCGTCACACCGGCAAATAACACGAAACCACGCCTCACAACGCCTCCTACGAGGATCTACGCATTCTTAATACGATGTCCAACTATGCCAGCAAGACTCTTCGCCGAGAGCCTGCCGCCAAGGCCGGGGTCGGGTGCATACGCTCGGGTTCGACGAGCGACTCGCGACGGGCCGTGAAGAACGAGGTGATCTCCGATTCAGTGGCGCCAAGTCCAAGCGCCGCCACGGTACGGCCGCCGAAGACGTTGCAGAACATCGGCACCTCGGAGCCGGCTACCGACGTGAACTGACCGGCCGGTCCCAGTCGGCAGATCGAAGGTGCGGCGCCGCGGTGTCGACATGGAATGTTACAGTACTATGATGTCTAAGTAAGTCAACGAACAATTGTGGAGATTAGGTTTCAACTCTGCTGCCGGCCCATGCGAATGTGCAGTTCGCCGCCGGTCCGGCGCACCGGCCGAGGCTCGAGCCCCGGCCTTTCACGTCTGGCTGGCAGCACGACCGGGATCAGCCAAGCGTTGTGGCGAATCGCCCCTGGGTGGCGTCGATCTCGCGGGCGTGCAGCGCCCGGCGCACCTCGTCGCGCCCCTCGGCCACCAGCCGGCGCAGCCCCGCGGGCAGGTCATCCGCGGCGAGCAAGGCATCAGCGGCCGCGACGGTGTCCGCAGAGATCGTGGACGTCCACGTGGGGAACAGCCCGGTCGCGACGCCGCCTCGTCCCTTCTTGGCCAGCTCGCTGGTTCGCCGCAGCCAGACGCCGTGGACCTCAGCGAAGTACCGGGTCGCGTACGGCACCAGCAGTTCGCCCTGCGCCGGGTGCGCGAACCCGGCGATGAGCGCCTCATGCATCGCATTCGGCAGGTCGTCGTTGTGCACAGCCTGCTCCCACGCCCACTGCTTCGCCTCCGCATTGGGCCGCAGCGCGCGGGCAGTGGCCGCGTGGAGTTGCCCTGCGGCCGAGGGGTCGCGCTCGCACTCGGCCTCAATGGCGGGCAGGTCAATCGCTGCGTGCGCGGACAGCGCCTGCACAATGGCCCAGCGCAGTTCGTCGTCGACCGTGAGGCCCGGCAGGACGACGCTGCCGTCGAGCAGACTCCGGGCGAACCTGAGGTGTTCACCGTCGCGAGCGGCGCGCAGCAAGGCGTGTACCCACGCCAGTTGATGGTCCGAACCGGGTGCTGCCGCCCTGGCCGCGGCCATCGCAGCGTCGGCGAGTGCGCGGTATCCCCGCGGCGCCCAGTCCGGGTCGGCATAGATCTCCAACGCACGCAGCGACTGGTCGATCAGCGACTGCATGACACCGACGTTCGTCTCCTGCCCGGCGCCGGCGATCACGAGCGCGACGTAGTCACGGGTCGCAAGCTCGCCGTCGCGGGTCATGTCCCATGCGGTGGACCACACGAGCGCACGAGGCAACGACTCCTCCAACCTTGACATGCGGCCGTCGCGCAGCGTGGTCAAGCTGCGCTCGTCGAGCCGGACCTTGCAGTAGGTGAGGTCGTCGTCGTTGACCACCAGCAGATCCGGCTGCGGCAGGCCGATCAGGTCCGGAACCGGGGTACGCTCGCCCATGACGTCCACCTCCACCCGTGCGGTTCGCACCAGCCGCGTGCCGTCGTCGTGGTACAGACCGACCGCCAGGCGGTGGGGTCGCAGCGTGTTCGACGCGGCGACCTCGTTGGGGGCTGTTTGCGCCAGTTCAAACGTCGCGTAACGGCCGGCCCCGTCGAGCGTGAACTCGGCGCTGATGGTGTTGATGCCAGCCGTCTCCAACCAGAGCTTGGACCAGCTGTCCAGGTCACGGCCCGAAGACTGCTCCAACGCGCGCAACAGGTCCATGAGTGTGGCGTTGCCGTAGGCGTGCTCGACGAAGTACTCACGCAGTCCGGCCAGGAAGGCGTCCACGCCGACATATGCCACCAGCTGTTTGAGGACGCTGGCACCCTTGGCATAGGTGATCCCGTCGAAGTTCAGTTCGGCGGCCTGGATGTCCGGCGCGTCAGTGGCGATGGGGTGGGTGGTCGGCAGCTGGTCCTGCCGATATGCCCCGGTCTTGATGGTGTTTGCGAACGTCGTCCACGCCTCGGTCCACCGCGTGGCGTGTGCCTGGCACAGAATGCCCGCGTATGTCGCGAACGACTCGTTCAGCCACAGGTCATCCCACCATCTCATGGTCACGAGATCGCCGAACCACATGTGCGCCATCTCGTGCAGAATCTTCATGCTGCGGCGCTCGTGGCGGGCATCGGTGACCCTGCCCCTGAGGACGTCGTCCTCCCGGAACGTGACACAGCCGGCGTTCTCCATCGCACCGGCGTTGAACTCCGGCACCAAGAGCTGGTCGTACTTGTCGAACGGGTACCGCATGCCGAAGTGCGCGTTGTACCAGTCGAAGCCTTGCTTCGTGACGGCGAACCACTCCTCGGAGTCCAAGTACTTCGCAAGCGTCTTGCGGCAGAACAGGCCCAGTTCGATGCCGTCATGGGAGTCGCGCACGACGTGGTACGGGCCCGCGACAAGCGCGGTGACGTACGGGCTCATCCGCGCGGTCGTGGCGAAACGCACCCGCTTCGCCGGACCCGCGTCCTCCGTGGCGACCAGGCGACCGTTCGACACGACCTCCCAGTGCCGAGGGACGATCGCACTGACGGTGAACTCGGCCTTGAGGTCCGGCTGGTCGAAGCAGGCGTACATGCGCTTCGCGTCGGCAGCCTCGAACTGTGAATACAGGTAGGTCTCGCCGTCAATCGGGTCCACGAAGCGGTGCAGGCCCTCCCCGGTGTTTGTATAGCGGAGGTCGGCATCGACGACGAGCACGTTCCGCTCGGCGAGGCCCGTGAGCGTAATGCCCTCCTGTGGCGCGTAGCCGGACGCGTCCACCCGCTCTCCGTTGAGCGTGACCGAGCGGAGCCGATCGGCGACGAGGTCGATGAACGTCGACTCACCCGGCCGCGCCGCAGTGAACGTAACGGTCGATGTCGAACGGAACAGGCGCTCCGACGGCCCGCCCCGATCGTCTGTCAGGTCGAGCTCGATCTGGTAGGACTCGACCCGCAGCAACTCCCCACGGACGCTCGCGTCGATTTGAGTAAGGTTCGGAACGTCGTTCGCACCGGCCATTAGTGAACGGCTCCTTCTTGTGTGTTAGTGCTCATCCGGCCGAGTTCGGCACGGAACAACCGGCGCACGTTCTCGCCCAGCACCGCGAGGATGTGCTCATCAGTCCAGCCACGTCGTTGTAGTGCCTCGGTAACCAGCGGCATGCCCGCGGGACCTTCGAGGCCGGGCACGTACCTGCCGGCAGGGACGCCTCCGATCAGATCCCGCTCGCAACCAGGCGGGGTGACGTCGGCCATCGTTTCCTTGACGAAGTCGGGACCGAGACCGACACGATCGATACCGGCGACGGAGGCGATATGCTCAATGTGGTCGATGAGAGTGTCGAGCGTGTGCTCGTTCTCGTGCAGGTACGGGGCGTAGAAGTTCACGCATACCACGCCGCCACCGGCCGCGATACCGCCCAGCTGTGCGTCGGTGAGGTTGCGGTGGTGGTCGAACAGCACACGTGCCGCGGAGTGCGTGGCGATCACCGGCCGGGTCGCCAGTTCCAGCACATGGTCGACACCCGCCGCGCCGAGGTGGCTGACGTCGAAGAGCATGCCGAGGCGCTCCATCTCGCCGAGGGCGGCGACGCCGGCGCGGGTGAGCCGACTGCCGGCGCCGTCCTCGCCGCTGCCATCGGCGAGCGCGGTGCGGCCGAAGTGCGCCAGCGACGCGATGCGAACGCCCAGCCGGTGCAGCGTCTCCAGTAACTCGACATCCTCGCCCACCCCGGGCGCGCCCTCCAAGGCCAGGACCAGCGCGATGCGATCGGCGGCCAGCGCGGCGTCGACCGCGGCGCCGTCACAACACAGCTCTACGGCATCACGGTTACCGGCAGCGAGCCGATGCGCCGCCTCGATCATCCGCAGCGTCTGCCGCAGCGCGTTCTCAGGCCGGAACAAGGCGTCGATGAACACCGGCAGGACCTGCACGTTCACACCGCCGGCACGCAGTTGTGGTAGCCATCGTTCACGAAAGAACGGTGCCCACCGCGCGACAGGACGCGAAACGACCGCGCAGAGCAGGTCGTTGTGCGTGTCCGCGACAACGGCACGGTGGTGCAGGTCAGTCATGAGCGCGCTCCATCGAGTGTGGGTGTGTCGATGATCAGGTCGCCCTGCCCAGGCACGGTTGTGCGAGCCGGGGAGCGTCGAGCCTTGCTGGGGTTTCCAGTCTCGCCCTGCTTGCCGCCGCGCATCACAGCGCCGATTGGTCGTGCCGCAGAGGCCATGAGCGCGGGCGGCGTCACGCGCGGCCTGGCGTGGCCCCCCAGATCAGACAGTTCAGGACCACCTTGCAGCGGCTGCCGTCCAGATCGGTACACGCCGTGAAATGCCAGGTCACAGCCGGGTTAGGTGCGGGCTGCCAGCAGCAAACATCTCGAAGTATGCCGTATCACCCCTCCAATAAGTCACTACGGGAGTTTACTATGAGGCCAAACTATGTCAAGATTTACTCCGCACCGCGATGGCCGCGGCAGCCGATACTGGCCACAGCTGACGGTGGCCGTACATCCGATCACCACCGCCTCCCATGCTGCCGGACGAACTGAGCAACAGCCGCGAGGACCCCGGGGCCGTGATCGGCCATGATCGGGTGCGCGGATCTGCCGAGACCCTTGCGCGCTCGCCAAACAGCCAGCCGGGCGGCGCCCCGGAACTCGGCAACGTCCGGCAAGTTACCGAAAGGTTCTCAGGTCTCGGAAAAGTGCCTTCTTCCCAGCCCGCGGTCGGTCTCCTACGGTTTCCCAGTAACCGAAGGAGAGCGAAGAAGGAGGCACCCCTCATGGCCGTAACCCTCATCAACCCGAGCGGACTCCCCGAGGTCGCCGTGTACCGGCAGGTTTCGGTGGCGACCGGTTCCAAGCTGATCCACGTCGCCGGGCAGGTCGCCTGGGACGCGGGCGGGAAGACGATCGGCGAAGGCGACCTGGCCGCTCAGGTCGAGCAGTGTTACCTCAACGTCGGCACCGCGCTGGCCGGCGTCGGGGCGTCCTTTGCCGATGTGGTGAAGCTGACCGTGCACGTCGTCGACTGGACCCCGGACCGGATGCCCGAGCTGCTCGACGGCATCGCCCGGGCGTCCGTCAAGCTGGGCGCCACACCAATGGCGCCGGCCTCGCTGTTCGGGATCGCGGCGTTGGACGTTCCCGAGCACCTCGTCGAGGTTGAGGCGACGGCCGTCCTGGACTAGGACTGCGAGGCGCCGAACCGGCGGCGCGACGCCTCGATGTGGCCCAGGTAGCGCTGGGTCCAGCCGCACATGCCGTCGACGACGCCGCGCAAGGCATCACCGGCCTCCGTAAGGGTGTACTCCACCCTGGGCGGGATAGATGGATACACGGTCCGCTCGACCAGGCCGTTGCGCTCCAGCATCCGAAGGTTCTGAGTGAGCATCTTGTGGCTGATGCCGCCGACCTCGTCGCGCAGTTCGCCGAAGCGCATCGTGCGCTGCCCGAGAAACTCGATGATCAGAAACGCCCACTTGTTGGCCACGTCGGAGAAGATCTCCCGTGCCAGCGAGTCGGCCCGCGCCAGGTCGGCAGCCGGCGGCAGTCCGCTCACTTCGTGCCTGGTACCCATTCGATCACTCTCTACCGGTTCCTCAGTAACCGCAAGAGAGCAGCCAAGCGCAACGGACCTGAAGGCTGCCGGACCCCGCCGGCAGCGAGATCACGTACGCTGTCGTGCCGCCGATCGCGCGCGGTCGTCAGGATGCTAGATCGAATTCCTCCCACTGGCCGATGGCTGTGCGGTTGGCGATCAGTGGTTGGACGCCGCCGGCCTCGGCCGTGACGTATCTGCCGTTCGCTTTGGCTTTGAGGCTGATGCTGCCATCGGCGTTCGTGACGAGCTGGAATTGCTCCCAGTCGCCGATGGCGGTGCGGTTCGCGATGAGCGCGCCGGCACCCGCATTCTCCGCGGTGACCAGCTTGCCGTCGGCCCGGGAGTACAGCGCGATGTAGCCACCACCGGCGTCGATGAAATCGAACTGTTCCCATGGGCCGATGGTCGTACGGTTGGCGATCAGCGGATTGGCACCGGTGCTCTCCGCCGTGACGTAGCGGGAGTTCGCGTGCGCGCGCAACGCCTGGCCCGCCTTGCCCATGTCGGCGAGGTGGAACTTCTCCCACGGACCGATCGCCGTTCGGTTGGCGGTCAGCGGCTGCGCGCCGCCGGCGTCGGCCGTGACGTACTTGCCGTTGACCACGGCTTTGAGGCTGATGCTGCCGTCGGCGTTCGTGATGAGCTGGAACAGCCCGGTATCGCTGATTTCCGGCCAGTTGCTGACAATCTCGTCGCCCCGGCTCGGGTCCACGCCTACGTAGAAGGAGTTGGGCGTGCGGATTCCCACGAACCCGTTGCCGGCATCGACGAGCTGGAACCGCTGCGGGGCCCCCGCCGCCGTTCCGTTCGCCATGAGCGGGGTGGTGACGTCGTTGAGCTGGGTGACGAACCGATTGTTCGCGACCGCGAGCAGGCCCGCCTCGCGGATATCCGGCGCCGGCCACACCTGCATCGAGGCGCTGTCGGTCAGCCCGTACGAATCGGTGACGGTGAGGGTCACTGTATACGGGCCGGGCTTCGCATACGTGTGCGCGTGGGCCGCCGAGGTGTCGACGGGGGTGCCGTCACCCCAGTCGATCGAGCGGGCCGGCAGGTACCCGTAGCCCGGGGTGCTCTGGTCGCCCACGTTCACGGTGAGCCCGATCTGCGGGCCTTTGAGAAACAGCCAGGCGTGTGGCCCCGGCCCAAATTCGGCGGGGCCGCGGTCGGTGTACGAGACGGACCCCGTGCCGGTGTCGGCGATCTTCGGGTTGTCGCTGCGGGCCTGTCCCGTGCCGTCGACGCTTGGGTATCCGGGTGCCGCCGAGTTCGCCGAGTCGACCACCGCGGTGGGCGCGACAGTCTCGGCGTCGTGCCCGGCCTGCCCCGACGCCGCCCGGAACTGGGCCGGCGTCATCGGTGTCGACCACGCGTAGTCGGCCGGCCCGGCGTCCTGGTGGACGTTGTTGTAGTCCACCACTGTGTGCCCGACCGCACCGTCGTACACCCCGATGTTGACGGCGTCGGCCGGCGGCGTGCACCCAGTGCGGGCCGCGCCGTTGCCGGACACCAGGTTGTTCTGCACGGAGACGCCCGAGGAACTTCCCGCGATCCGGATCCCGGTCCCGCAGTTGTCCTTCACCGCGTTGTTGGCGATCGCGGTACCCGTCGCGCCGTTGTTCAGGATGCCCACCGCAGCACCGGATTCGATGTCCCCGTTGACGATGGTGTTGTCGCGGGCACCCGGCTGCAGGGCGATCGCCGCGACCGACCCGCCGGTCACCCTTGGGCCGGAAACGGTGTTGTGGGACCCGGCGATGTCGATGGCCGTGGTACCGGTTGCCGCAAGGGGGCCCCTCGGATGATCGAGCGTGACCCCGCTGGTCGCGGCGCCCAACATCACACCCTCGCCGCCGCTCGACGGCCCGAACCCGACGTTCTGCAAGACGGAGTCGGTGACTGCGACCACCGAGACGGCGGCCGACGTCGCCGCGGAATTCATGTACGCCCCGACGTTGGTCAGCCGAAGCGCCGTCGAGTTGCTCAGCGCGATGGCGGGCCCGTTGACGACATCGCGGGCCTGGAAATACTCGACGATGATGTCGTGCTGCCCGTCGATGGTCAGCCCAGCGTCCGCACCTTTGGTGGATCCGCCCTGGATCGTGATAGGCGCGGTCGGCGTGCCCGACTTTGCGATCGTGACGTGTTCGGCGAACTGGCCGACGATGCTGAGCGTCTGGCCGGGTTGAACCGCCGCCACGCCCGCCGCGATCGTGCAGTACGGCTGAGCGGAGCTACCCGGGCCGGTGTCGCTGCAGGTGATGCTCGTTGTCTTCGTGTTGTTGACGTAGAGCACGACGGGGACGTCCGCGCCGGCCGGGTGTACGCCGACGGTCAGAACCGCGCCAGAGGCCACCGCGGTGATCGCGAGGCCGGTGAGGAGACGTGGGCGCACGGTGCTTCCTTATGAGGGGTGTCGCGCGACATCCGCCGCGGAGCGCATCGCTGATCTTCGGTTGGCCAGCGCATTATCGCTCGCGAAGATCTGCTTCGCTGCCCCGGCGCCAACAACAGGGTCATCGCGGTGCTGCACCCAGTTCGGACACGAACGCCAAAATCATGCACGTAGCGCGACCCGCGCGCCCCGGCTGGGTCGCCGTTACCCTCCGCACCAACGCAGCGGGACGAACCAAGGAACCGGTTGGCGGCCCTGCGCGAAGTGGTCCACCTCGCGTCGCCTCCGCTGCCGCCCGGGTCGTACGACCCCGTGGTCACCCTGCAGGATCGCCACCGGTTCCCATGCTTGCGCACGTCGATGCCTATACGGCGACACGATCTTCAACCGGGCGCAGATGCCGACACTGCTCGAGGAACTGGCGATTCTGCAGCCCGAGCTCGATGGTGTGGCCTTGAGCGAGGGTACTTCTTCGGCGTCGGGGTGGATACGGCCACGATGACACTGTTCGATGAGGCCGCACACGACGCGGTGCGGTGGCCCGGCTGGCTGACGCGGACCCGTTGAACTTCGACGTCGAGGATTCCGACACCCTGAAACACCCGGACGTGGCGCAGCGCCTCAACGGCTGCCGCAAGCGCGCTGGACGGGCCCGGCGTGTCCAGCCACAACATGTTGGAGATCGGCACCGCCAAATCGGTGAGCTCGTCGAGGGTCGCTGACTGCCCAGCCTGTACCAACGCGTACCGCAGCGGTTTCAACCTGTGCGCACGGGTCAGCTCATACGGTTCCGAATTGCCCAGCGGCGTCGAAAGGCACGCGTTGCCGCACCAGGCCACGGCGACGAACGCTGAGGACGTCCGGCCCTCCAACGATCGTTCAACGATGCGTCAACTCCGCCGACCGATGCTGGGACACGCTCATCACCGACCAGCATCCAAGGAGAGCGATGAAGAAGTTCCTGGCCGCAACACTCGGATCACTCGCGGTTACCACTGCACTCGTCGGTACTGGGGCGCCGGCAAATGCGGCAGAGGTCGGCACGCAGGTCGCAGCCGCATGCGCGAAGATTTTCGATGTCGGGGTTACCTACCAGAGTGGTTACGCCATCAACGGCGAGGGCAGCTACACCGAATGCTCTACCGAGCAGCAGCTTATCAAGGTGCACCTGCAGAAGTACGTCGGCCTCGGGTACTGGTCAACGTTGCGCACCATGGAGCGGACCGACAGCGGTATCCAGTACGTCTCCTACAACTGCCGGGACACGGGCACCCAGACCTACCGGGTCAAGGTTGAGCTGTGGGGCCAGGGCGGATACCCACCGCCGCCCAACACGATCGTCGGGACGAAGTACTCCAACGAGATCCGAGTCAGTTGTTGACCGAGAGAGTCTGATCGGTGGCGGCGTCGGCAGGCGCCGCCACCGGCTCACGCTGCACGGCCGGCAAAGCGGCGACGAGCGCGATCATGAGCAGCACGTCCCAGTTGCCAAGGACCGCGCCGGTGAGCCCACCGGGCTCGTGCAGGTCGTAGGCGTAGAACGAGATGACGCTGAACGTCACCGTGAGGTACACGACTGCGGCGCCGAGCAGCGGCATCCACCGCAGCGGCCGCGTGCCCGCGGTTACCAGCAGCAGGATCGCGGGAACGAACCAGAAGATGTGGTGCACCCAGGTGATCGGGCTGGCCAGGCATCCGGTCAGGCCGGCGACGGTCAGGCCGGTCAGTTCGCTGCCTGCGGTGTACGCCCGAGCCGCCCGCCACATGCCGAAACCGACGACCCCCAGCACAAGCAACAGCCAGAGCACCCGCTGCGGCGGGTCCGAAGCCCTCGCCACCACCCCCATCAGCGACTGGTTGAACAAATACTCGGGATGTCCGATGCCGTCGCCGCCGAAAAGGGTGTGGGTCCAGTAGGTCCACGAGTCACCAGGCGCAACCGCCCAGGCGACCCCGGACGCCCCAGCGGCTGTCACGGTGGCGACGCCCGCGGCCTTCCAACGACGCGTACACAGCAGGTACACGATAAAGATGCCGGGTGTGAGCTTGACCGCCACGGCCAAGCCGATGCCCACATTGCCAGCAGGAACATGAACCATGCTGGCTGGCCGAGCCGGCGCGCGACTGGCAATGAGAGCAGCCACAACGAAGCCGCGAAGGCCAGCACGGACACCGCGCCGAACGCAACCTGCACCGGCACCGGCCAGGCGAGTCCGGCCAGCGGCCGCAGCACCAGCGCGGCGAACGGTGGATAGGTGAACCCGAGCGAACCCTGGGTCGGGTCCGGGACGGCGAAATCGTAAAGAGGGCGACCGTCACGCCACCACCGCACCGCAAGGTGGTAGATCCGCAAATCGGAGAAGTGGTGACGGTTGCCGTAGGCGTCCTGCCCGACGGCGACGACCAACCACACCACCGCGGCGACTCCGAGCCGCCACGCAATCGCGACAATCTGTCCCATCGACACCCACCGTAGCAGCTTGAAGACCGGACGCCCCGAGCCGCTCACTGTCGCAGCAACTCAAGATTGATCTTCTGCAACGATGCCGACGGCTCAATGCCGAGCTCATCGAGCAGACGTACCCGCGTATCGGTGTAAAGCTCCAGTGCCCGAGACGTCTGGCCGGAAGCACTCAGTGTCAACATGCACTTCTCGACAACCAACTCGTCGAACGGCTCCTCGGTCAAATAGACACCGAGCAGACCGCTGAGGTCACGGCGATCCTGCATCGACAGACTCATATCCGCGATCTCAATCAGGCAACGGCGGCGCCTAGCGCGCAGGTCCTGCCGCACTCCTGCCGCCCACCGGCTTTGCATTCCGTGCAACGGATCGCCCGTCCACTCGGCCAAGGCCGCTTCGAGTCGTCGCAACACCTGTGCAGCGTCTTCGCCTTCCCGCGGCGGTCGCGTGCCTGCCCGGAACCGGTGCACGTCGACCGCTTGAGGATCGACCATCAGCACATAGCCTTCCCGTTGCCGCTGTAGCACTATTGGCTGATTGGCGGATTTTCCGGCATCGAGTCGCTGACGCAGCCTTGTGATGTATGAAAGTAGCCACTGAGCTTGCTCCTTACTCGTGGGCTTGGCGGTCTGCCCCGGTGCGCCACGCCCCGGGTTCCGCAGTTCGTAAGCACATGGGTCCGGCCGGTTTGGAGTTGTTACTGGTCAGCGGCTTGTGTTTAGGCTGGAACCGCTGTTCGTCTGGTGAGCTGGCCCCACCGGCGTTGGCGTTCGGAACGGATGCGGGCGCGTTCGCGGCGTTGCGCAGCGAGGACGTCGGGGTGGCGGGCGTTGGCGTTGCACCAGCGCAGGTAGGCGCGGTTGGAGCCGGCGACGGTGACCGCCGGTGGGACCATCTGGACAACGCCACCCGCCGAGGACGGCCTGAACCGCTCGCCTCGCGGAGGCATGCCGAAGGCTGAACATCCGATCACAGCAGGATCACAACGCGATCGCCTCCTCCAGCAGCCGCGTGGCCGGAATGCTGGCTGCGCTGCGCCGCTGAAATGGGCCGCCCGCCGCGTACGATCGGGTTGAGAGGTGTCGTCATGGCGAGGGTGAGCGGTGCGCCGCCTGGTTCGCGGTATATCGACCAGCGCAGCTACGCGGTTCCCGGCAGCCTGGCCGGCCTGCGGGGTCCGACCAGTGGCCAAGTGACCCTTGACCGGTGGCTGGACTGGTCGGGTGACAGCACCTATGACCTGGACGACCCGGGTGATCTTCAGGTGATGTACCAGACGGTTCTGAACCAGGCCGCCACCGACGCTGATCTGTGCCGCTGGCTCGACGGTGCCACGCTGCGCCGGCTGTGGCCTGACCTGTGGCTGCCCGCCCGGCTGAGGCTGCTCTGGCAGGCACGCTTCCCCGAGTTGGTGACGCCGCCGCAGACGCTGGCCGGCTGAGGTGGATCCGGTCCATCTCCGGCTGGCCGAGATCGGGCTACAGGTGGCCGGTCGCTACGGGTTCGCCTTGGCCGGGCGGCTATGCCGTCCAGGTTCACGCCAGGGCGTGCCGCTGGCCCCTACCGCGCGGACGCTGCCGCGCCGTTCCACCGGTCCGATGCAAGATCACGCGCGTACTTCTACCGCCAAGCGGGCGCGGGCGGCGATGCGGCGTCCAGGACGCACTCTGGGCACAGCCCCCAGCGGTAGGGGTTGGTCGTAGCGCCGCAGCCGACGCACGGCTGGCGCGGCTCGGGATGCGATCCGGGCGCGGGGGTTCGGGTGGAGAACGGTCATCAAGGGCTGATCGCGTGCTGGAGGCCGCGGATGTAACCGAGCGCGAACAGGCGTCCGAGCGTCTCGTACCCCGGGCGCTCGTTGCTCTCACCGGCCATCGTCGGCACGTGGTCGGGCCGAAGCGGGCCCTCGAAGCCGATCGAGTCGTAGGCGCGCATGCACTCGGCCATGTCGAAGACGCCGTCATCGTCGTGGAAGATCTCGACGAAGTCGGCGGCCGCGCCACGGACGTTACGGAAATGGACGAACTGGATCCGATTCCCGAACTCGCGGATCAGAGCGGGTCCGTCGATGTCCATCAGGGCGAAATTGCCCTGGCAGAAGGTGACCCCGTTGGCCGGCGAGTCGTACAGCGCCAGTAGCCGGCGGTAGGCGTCGGCGGAGCCCATGATGCGCGGCACGCCGCGCAGCCGCGGCAGGGGCGGGTCGTCCGGGTGCATGCCCAGCTTGACCCCGTTCCGCTCGGCCACCGGCATGACCGCTTGCAGGAAGTAGGCCAGGGCGTCCCACATGGCTTCCGTGCTGGTCTCGGGGTGCTCGACCTCGGCCAGCGCCTCGGCGTCGGCCAGGCGGAAGCCCGTGACCAGGGCGCCGCCCCGGCTGGGGATGCCGCTCGCCGTCCGGGACCAGCTGGATATCGGCATCCAGTTGTAGCAGAGCACCCCGATCCCGAGGTTGCCCATCGCCTCGATCTGCTGGACGACGGCGGCGATGTCCTCGTCGCGGCCGGGCAGGCCCAGCCGGACACGGTCCATCGGGACCGTGTCCTCGATGGCGACGACGGTCATACCCTCGGCCGCGAAGAGGGATTGGTCCCGGGCGAGCGACTTCTCGCTCCAGGGGAGGTCGTCGGTCTTCGACTCGCCCCGGAACCCGCCGTCGAGCGCGGCGAACATCCGCTGCTCCTGCTCGGCACCCCGCATGATCGCGACGACGTCAGTGACTCCTGCTTGTTTTACGAGTTCCCACAGCGGCTCCTTGCGTGGGTAGAGAAACTCGGCAAGGCGAAACATGGCGTCCTCTCGACAGGATCGGATTCGACGGCGGCGATCAGTGCGCGCGCAGGATTTCCAGCATCTTCCGATCGAGTTGATGCCCCTTCCACGGCTCGTAGTTCACGTCGGTCCGGCGGCTGTCCAGAACTCCGAAGGGGCCGCGGAAGTTCCACAGGGCCCATCCGATCCCGTGCTCGGCGAACACCGCGAGTGCGTCGTCGAGCCAGCCCAGGAACGTGTCGTGCGAGATCTTCGTGTAGGCGCCGATCTCGCCGACGTGCACGGCAAGGCCCGAATCGGCCAGATCGAGGTACTGCGCCACAGTGTCGCGCAAAGCGGCCTTGTCCCACGGGTGCGTGTCCTCACCGACCAACGGCTTGGTGCTCCCCGGACGCAGGGTCGGGGTGAACGGCCACTGCGGCGGAAGCAGGTGTGCGTTCGATCCCGCCCACGGGTTGTCGTAGTGGGTCAGGTGCAGCGGGCTGTACATGTGCACCGACGACACGATGTTCGGAAGCGTCCGGACCGCCTTGGTGGGCGGTTCGTAGCGGACACCGCCGTCCAGGGTCCCGTCCTCCAGCATGAACCGTCCCTCGACGTGGATGCGGCGGTCGGGCGAGATCTTGTGAATGGCCTCGACCGCCGGGAGGAACGTACGGTCGAAGGTCGCGTCGTCGATGTCGATGGGCTCATTGAGCAGGTTGAAGCTCAATTCCTGGGCCGGCACGTGCTGGTATCGCTCCGCGAGGGCGCGCCACCACTCGAGGAAATCGACGAGGTCCTCATCGCTGCGGAACAGGTCGCCGCGCTCCGGGAAGTCGAAGTACGACGAGGAGGTGACGCAGTAGCCGGGCGCACGGTGGAAGCCGAGCATGACGTGCACCCCGTACTGCCGGCCGAACTCGACCACACGATCGAGCAGCCGGAGCCGTTCCTGGTCGACTTCCCGCCCGAACGCACCCTTGCCGAACCAGAGGTAGGAGAGCGGGACCCGGACGAAATCGAAGCCGAGTTCGCGGATGAGGGCGAAGTCCTCCTCCGGCACCAGGCCGTCACTCATCGGGAACTCGTCCTTCCATCGGACGCTGGTCGAGAACAAGTCGATCAGGTTGAATCCGCGCCAGCGCGGAATGGAGACGTTCATCAAACGCAACCTTCCTTGTGGGGCTGTCCGGCCGGGCTCGCTCCGGGAAAATTCTGTCCGGCGCCGCCCCGCCCGGTGGCGGAATCGATCAGGAAGCCGGTGAGTAGTTGTAGATCGACGGCACGCTCTGTTCCGGCTGCGCGACGACCTTGACCGAGGTGCTCGAGATGTAGATGTTGTCCGCGACGTAGAACGGCACGAACCAGGCCTGGTCGACGACGTACGCGGACAGTTGCTTGTACAGCGCGTCCTGCGCGGAGCCGCTCGCCACGGCGATCTGCTTCATGAGCGACTCGATGGTGGCGTCGCCTGCGTGGAGCGGGTTCCACGCGCCGTTCTTGGCGAGCAGGAGGCTGGCGTCGAGCCAGTTGTCCGAGGAGCCCCAGCTGAACAGGTAGGCGGGGAACTCCTGTGAAAGGTAAGGCGTCAGCCCGGCCGATGCCGGTTCGTTCTTGTAGTCCACCTTGATGCCGACCGCCGCGAGCTGTTCCTGCAGGATCGGGTAGACGCTGCCGAAGAACGCGGTCGAGGACGGCATGGTCAGCGTGAATCCGCCGGCATACCCGGCTTCGGCCAGCAGTTGCTTGGCTTTCGCCGGATCGTACGGGTATTTGGAGTTCAGGGAAGCGTCGTAGGCGGCGGTGCCCGGGTAGAAGATCTGCGTCGAGGACGACCCGTGCCCGAAGGCGTACGACTTGAGAATGGCGTCGCCGTCGATCGCGTAGCTGATCGCCTGCCGGACCCGGACGTCCGACATCGCCTTGACGATCTTGCCTTCCCGGTCATTCAGGAAAAGACCCTGCCAGTCTCCCGGGTTGGCCAACACGTTCAGGCCGGACCCCTTGGCCGTGCTCGTCTGCGACGCCAGCGCGAAAGCGGCATCGACCTCTCCGGTCTTGACGGCGTTCAACCGGGCGGTCGGGTCGGTCATCACGCGGATGTCGATCTCGTTGAACGGGAACGCCGCCGTGTCGTAGTAGTACTGATTCCGGACGAACGCGTAGACGTTCCCGCGGTTCGTCTTCTTCGTGTCGAGCACGTACGGTCCGGTGCCGGCCGGGGTGCTCTTCAGGTCGGTCGCGACGGCCGCCGGATTCGTGATCATGCCGGCCACGAGCCCGAGGTTGTGCACCAGGGCCGGGTCCGGCGACGAGAGCGTGATGTCGACCGTCGTCTTGTCCGGCGCCGTGATGGATTCGACGTTCTGCAGCGCGGAGGAACGCGGCCCGTTCGCCGCCTTGAACCGCTCCAGGCTCTTGACGACGGCATCCGCGTCCATGGCGGTGCCGTCGGAGAACTTGACGTCACCGCGGATGGTGAGCTCCAGCTTCGTCTTGGTGCCGTCGGTGTAGGTCCACTTCGTCGCCAGCATCGGCTGGAGCTGGTTGGTTGAGTCGATCTTGATCAGAGTGTCGTACGCAGGCTGCAGGTACTGCATGTAGTTGCCGACGTCGGACTGCGACGGATCGAACGACGCGACGTCGATGATCGCGCCGAGCGTCAGGGTCCGCTTGGCCCCGGACGAGTCCTTGGTACCGCTGGAGCAGCCGGCGACGGTCGCAGCCAACAGCAGGGCCGACATGCCGGCAGCAAATATGCGTTTCATCTGGTGGAAGGCCTCTCTGCCCCGGGTCGCCGCGGTGCGCGAGCTCACATCATCTAATATGAGAAGTAGATATGTGTCAAGGAGATGACTGACATGAGTCGGTGACGTTTCTGCTGAGTAACCAGCGCAGACGCGCGGCGCCACAAGCCACTGGACTGCGCGACACCTTGCCCTTAGCCTTGCCCACATCGACCGGACTCGACGTCACACCGCAGGGCGCCAGGTTCCGGGGGCCTCCGCAGTGCGGAGCGCCACGTTCACCGCATTGCGGGCTCTCTGTTAATATCAGAGAAGTTTGTAAGTGGCTTGCGCGATCGTACTGCGGACCCGTACCGCGGGTCCAGGACCGTCGCCGGGAGTGGAGCTGAGAGATGCCGGCATCCATCAAGCGCACGTCGCTCACCGACCAGGCGACTGAGGCGATCATCCAGCTGATCCAGGAGCGCAACCTCCGCGACGGCGATCAGATGCCGGGCACCGGGGAGCTGGCGGAGATGCTGAACGTGAGCGTGCCGGTGGTCCGTGAAGCGGTCGCGGGCCTGTCTGCCATCGGGTTGCTCAAGCGCCACCAAGGCCGGGAAAGCACGGTCTCGACGCCGGATTCGACCCACATGTCGAGGCTGTTCGCGCTCCGCATCGTCGGCACCGCGGTCGACGACGAGCAGCTGCAGCAGTTCCGCGAGATCGTGGAGGTCGGCAACGCCCGGCTCGCCGCGCGCAACCACACGCCCGAACACATCGCGTCGCTGCACAAGGCGCTGGATTCGCTCACCTCGGTCCGCGACGCCGAGCACCTGCACGAGGCGGACGTCGCCTTCCACGCCGCCGTCTCGCAAGCGGCGAACAACGACCTCTGCGAGCTCACGCTGGAGTCGCTCGAGCCCCTGCTGCGGCGGCTCCGCCGTCGGGTGTGGAACGGGTGGGTCAACGCCGGCGGCGGGGTCGAGGCGATCATCGACGCTCACCGGGTGATCCTGAACGCCATCGAGGCCGGGGACGAGAACGCCGCGGCCACCGCGATGGCCGTCCACCTCGAGCAGGCCCGGCTCGGCCTCGAAGAGTCGATCCGCGACGGTGACCGCCAGGTCGCTGGCAACGCCGGCTTCCCGGCGGACGCGCCGGATCAGGCGACGAGCGCCGTCACCGCATGACCGGGTCGGCCTCGCCGAACTCGAACACCGTCATCGGGACCCCCAGTCCACCCGCTCGCCGACCGCGGCGACCCGGTACGGCAGGGCGGCGGCTGCCGCGGCGGCCTCGAACGTCGCGAGCGCGTCCCGATCGACGTTCTGCGCGAACATGTCGTAGTGCATCGGCAAGGCCGGCGGGCGGCCGGCCTCGACCGCCAGCCGCACCGCCTCGCGGGCCGACATGTTGCCGGCGAACCCCATGCGCCGGCGGTCCTCGTCGCGCCCGTTGATCGGCATGGCGATCAAATCGACCGCCTTGCCGGCAAGCGTCCGCGCGACGCGGGTGTGCGCCAGGCTGTCGCCGAGGTGGGCCAGCCGGACGCGCGCATCGCCGACCACAAATCCGAGATACCGGGTCGAGCCGTCCGCCTCGTCGAACTCCTCGTGCGGGACCGCGAAGCCCTCGACGTACCAGCCGCCAAACTCGCTGCGGGACCCGTCGCCGAGAACGACGACCTGCTCGGCGCGCCAGCCGAGATCTTCGAACGTCTTCCGGCAGGCGGCCGGGCCGACGATACGCGCGCCGGGGTTGGTCCGGGCCAGCGTCCGGATCGTCGGCACGTCGAGGTGGTCGAGATGATCATGGCTGACCAGGACCGCGTCGAGGAAGTCGATCTCGGCCGGGTCGAGCGGCGCGCGGGTCAGCCGGCGGTGGTCGAAGGGTGACCCGAGTACCGCCTCGCAGTGGTTGCTCAGGTACGGGTCGATCGCGAGCGTCGCGCCAGGAAGGCGGACGACCAGGCCCGATTGGCCGAGCCGCCACAGCGACGCGGAACCGGGGTCCGGCGCCGAGCCGAGAATGTCGGTAACGAGCTGCGCACCGTGGACGATCGGCTCGATCATGGTCATCGGGTCAGCACCGCGACACCGCACGGCGGCACCGTCACCACGACACGGCCCTGCGCGACCACCACCCGCTTCTCCCGCACGGTGAGCGTCTCCGGGGCGTCGAGGGTGTTCACCGCCCACAGGTCCGGCCCGTCGACCCAGCGCACGATCGCCTCGCCGTCGGCCGTGCCGAGCACGGACACCTGGGCCGCCTCCGCGACGCTGCGGTTGACCAGGAACACGCTCGTCTCGTCGCCGTGACGCGTCGCTGACGCGCTGAGCATCGGGGCCTGGCGCGGGCTGCTCACGTCGCCGAGAGTCATGGCATCCGGGGCCAGCCGATCCAGCGGCGGAACGTCGATCGCGGCGGCCTCGACGTCGACGGCGAGCGACGTGCCCCGCGCGTGCGCCTCGTACAGCCGCGCGACCAGGAAGGCGACCGTGCCGAACAGCCGGTCGTCGTCGGTCTGGATGGGCGCGAGGCAGTTGACGAGATGGCTGATGACGGCGATCGGCACCCGCTCGGCGTTGGCCAGCAGCGCGTTGTAGCAGCCGGCGAAGAACGCCGCGTTGCCCAGCGGGTGGTTCGTGCTCAGGTGATCGTCGAACTGGACCATGCGGTTCCACTCGTCCAGCGACAGGCCGATATTGCGCCCGGGAACCATCTCGTCGTTGAAGGCGGCCGTGTCGCGCAGGATTTCCGCGAGCTGATCGGGCGAGGTGTTGAGCTGCAGGAGGTCGTTCTCGTTGTCGAGGGCCCGCCCGATCATGCCTGGGAAGTACCAATGCACGGACAGCAGGTCGATGACGTCGCCGCACGCCTTGAGGACACCGCTGTTCCAATCCCGAGCCGCGTACGTCGTCAGGCCCAGCCCCTCCTCACCGGATGCCATGATCTCCGTCCCGCCCGAGACCGGGAGACCGACCGCCACGAGCTTGATGGCGGGGTCGACGAGGCGCATGGCCCGAGCGAACTCGGCGACGCGCTCGCCGTACGCGCCGGGCGTGTCGTGCCCGTACTCGTGGGAGCCCCAAGTCTCATTGCCGATGGACCACCAGGTGACCGTACGGGGTGACTTGCGGTCGACGTTGCAGTAGCGCACCCAGTCGGCGGCCTCCTCGGGCGTCCCGGTGCCGATGTTGATCACGAGGAATGGTTCGGCGTCGATGTCGAGGCAGTACTGCAGGAACTCGTCGGTGCCGAAGGCGTTCGTCTCGGCCGGGCCGATCAGCCGGCCGACGGCCTCCGCGCCCGATGCCCACTGGGAGTCCCGCCCGAAGCCCTCCATCCGTTGCGGGAGGCCGGTCCAGAAGGTCTCCGCCACCGTCGGCCGCTCGGAGCGCGGCCCGACGCCGTCGCGCCAGTGGTAGTCGCAGGAGAAACAGCCGCCGGGGTACCGCAGCAGGCGTACGCCCATCCGGGCTGCGGCCTCCCGGGTGTCGGCGCGGACCTCATCCCGCTCGACGTCCCACACCCCGGGGTACACGGTGCGGCCGAAGTGCTCGATCATGCCGCCGAACACCAACGGCGAGATCGTGCCGAGCGAACGATCGGTCACGCGGACGGTTCCAGTTGTCATGGCTGCCTCCTCAGGCTGGTAGACGGCGAGCGTCACAGTGACGCCATTCGGGACTCCAGGCGCTTCTTGCGGCGCTCGGCCTGGAGCACGGGATCCGGCAGCGGTGAGGCCTCCGCCAGAGCCCGCGTGTAGGGATCGGCGGGGTCGGTGGCGATCTTCTCGCTCGCACCGAGCTCGACCAGGCGGCCGTGCCGGATCACCGCCGTCCGATCCGCGATGTGCCGCACCACGTCGAGGTCGTGCGAGATGAACAGGTACGCGACACCGGTCCGGTCCTGCAGCTCGTTGAACAGTTCCAGCACGCGTGCCTGGGTCGAGAGGTCCAGAGCGCTCACCGGCTCGTCGCAGATGATCAGCCGGGGCGACCGGCACAGCGCCCGCGCGATCGCGATCCGCTGACGCTGGCCACCGGAGAACTCCCGGGCCCGGCGCCGGCCGGCGTCCTTGGGCAGATGCACCTCGTCGAGCAGCCCGCGAACCCGCTGCAACGCCTGCACCCGCGTCAGCGTGGGATCGCTCAGCAGTGGTTCGACGAGAATGTCCTCGACGGACATGGCCGGGTTGAGCGAGCTGAACGGATCCTGGAACACGACCTGGATGTCGGCGCTGAGCTCGCGCCGCGCGGCCCGCGAGGCGTTCACGATGCTGCGGCCGTCCCAGCGGATGTCGCCGGACGTCGCCTGGGCCAGACCCAGAATCGCTCGCCCGAGCGTCGACTTGCCGGAGCCGGACTCGCCGACCAGACCGAGGGTCTCGCCCCGCCGGACGTCAAGGCTGACGTCGTCCAGCGCGACGAACGCCGCGCCGCGCGGGCCCGGGTAGCTCACCTGGAGGCGCTCAACCTCCAGCACGACCTCGCCGATCTGCCGCTGGGCGACGTCGCGCGGCGGGAGGCGCGACGGCATCGCGTCGAGCAGGGCGATCGTGTACGGGTCCTGCGGCTGGGTGAACAGTTGCTGGACGTCCGCACGTTCCAGCACGTGGCCGTCGCGCAGGACCGCCACGCGGTCGCACATGTCGGCCACCACGCCCAGGTCGTGAGTGACGAGCACGGTCGCCAGCCCTCGCTCGGCGACCAGCGAGCGCAGGAGATCGAGTACCTCGGCCTGCACCGTCACGTCCAGGGCCGTCGTCGGCTCGTCGGCGACGATGAGGCGCGGCTCGCACGAGACGGCGGCGGCGATGAGCACGCGCTGGGCCATGCCGCCCGAGATCTCGTGCGGATAGCTGCGGAACGTCCGTTCGGGGTCGACGATGCCGACCCGGGTCAGTAGCTCGAGCGCCCGGCGTTTCGCCTCGGCTCGGGACAGCCGCAGGTGCTGCCGCATCGGCTCGGTGATCTGCGAACCGATGGTGAAACTGGGGTCGAGGTTCGACATCGGCTCCTGCGGGATGTAGCCGATCGCCCGGCCCCGCAGGCGGTTCAGCTCCTTCGGGGACAGCGCGGTGATGTCGCGGCCGTCGAAGAGCACGGTTCCGTTCGTGACGGCGCCGCCCGCGGACAGCAGCCCGAGAACGCCGAGCACTGACTGGGTCTTGCCGGAGCCCGATTCGCCGACCAGCCCGAGGATCTCGCCTTCGCGGACGTAGAAGTCGACGTGCTCCACGACCTTGGCGTCCTTGCCGTCGGCGCGATACGTGATGCCCAGGTCGCGGACGTCGAGCAGTCCTCGCGGGGCATCGGACCCCGGCGCCGGGACGCGCCGGCGTGCGCGGCGCGACGGTGTGGAGCTCTCGCTCGTGAGGTCACGGCCGACCGACGCCAGGAGCATCAGGCACAGGACCGTCAGCGCGATGGCGAAGGCGGGCGGGACGACCAGGAAGGCGTTGCCGTAGATGGCGCTGAAGCCGTCCTGGAGCATGGAGCCCCAGCTCGCCGCCGTCGGATCGCCGATGCCGATGAACTCCAGGCCGGCCTGCACGATGAGGGCGACACCGAAGATGAACCCGGTCTGGATGAGGGCCACCGGGAAGACGACGCCGAGGATGTGGCGGCCGACGATCGAGGTGTCGCTGATCCCGGCGACCTTGGCCGCGTCGATGTACAGCTCACGCCGGACGTCGATCACCGCGGCGCGGACCGGCCGGAACACCGCCGGCAGCAGCAGCAAGCCGAAGACGGCCATGATGGCGTACGGGCTCGAGCCGATGACGGCGGCCACGGCGAGCAGCGCGACGATCGCCGGCAGGGCCTGCACGAGGCTGGAGACCCAGTTCAGCGCCCGGTCGATCCGCCCGCCGTAATAGCCAGCGACGAGGCCGAGCGGCAGACCCAGCACCAGGGCGACCGCGGTGGCGATCAACCCCGCCAGAAGGGTCGCCTGTCCGCCGTGGAGCAGCCGGCTCAGCACGTCACGCCCGGAGGAGTCCGTGCCGAGCAGGTGCTCAGCGGTCGGTCCGGACAGCGCGTGCAGGGGGTCGGTCGCGTTCGGCGACACAAGGCCGAGCAGCGGCGCGGCGAAACAAGCGATGATCATGAGCGCGAGCACGAGGGCCGGGATGAGCATGCCCGGGCTTCGCAGAAGCCGGCGCCACGCGCCCGTACGCAGTTGCGGCGCTGTCGCCGTGGGGTCGACAACCTCGGTCATGATGTGCGCACCTTCGGGTTGAGCCACGCGGAGGCGAGGTCGATGAGCAGGTTCACGAGGACGACGACAACGACGACGGTCACGACCGCGCCCTGGATCACCGGCTCGTCGCGCTGCGTCGACGCGCTGACCGTCATCGCGGCGATGCCCGGCAGCGCGAACATGTTCTCGATGATGACGGCGCCGCTGAGCAGGCCGATGAACTGCAACGAGAGCACGGTCAACGCCACCGGAGCGGAATTGCGCAGCACGTGCTTGAGGTAGACGGTGCTGCCACGAAGGCCGCGCCCGCGCAGCGACCGGACGTAGTCCTGCTGGAGGACGAAGATCGCGGCGTTGCGCATCTGCTGGGCCACCGCGGCGATGGCGCCCACGGCGAGCGCCACGACGGGCAGGGTGATCGATCGAGCCCACCCGGCCGGGTCCGCCGTCAGGTCGGTGTACCCGGTGGCCGGCAGGGCCCTCAGGCGGATGGCAAAGACACCCAGCAGCACGATCGCGACGATGAAGTTGGGGATCGCGAAGCCGCCGATCGAGATCGGCTGCAGGAGCCGGTCGACGAAGCCGCGCCGAACGGCGGCCAGCAGGCCGAGAGCTGTGCCGATGACGCCCGCGACCACCGTGGCCACGAGCGCGATGGACAGCGTGACCGGCAGCCGGCTCGCGATCGAGGACGCCACATCCTGGCCGGTGAACCAGGACGAGCCGAGACTGCCCGTCACGGCGTGGCCCAGCCACTGCGCGTACGCGACGAACACGTTCTCGTCGAGCCCCAGTTCGGTGCGCTTCTCCGCCACCTGCTGGCCGGACGCGGAGACCCCGAGAATCGTGCGCGCCGGGTCGCCCGGCACGAGCCGGGTCAGCAAGAACGACAGCAGCGAGACGACGAAGACCAGGAAGGCGGCCGAGGCGACCCGCTTCGCCGTGTACGCGATCATGCGGCAGCGCCGGGTCGCGGGACCGTGCCAGGCAGGGCCACGTCGTGGGCAACCTTCACGGAGACCTCCAGGAGCATCTCATCTGGCACTATGGCCGGATGATATCAGCTAATAATAGAAGTTGACAGGCCCTAGACGGCCGGTAGAGCCGCCGCGGCCTGGGAGTGGAGGTCAGCGGTGCAGGTGGACCGTTCCGCGGGAGTCCCGCGACGACGCCGCCGCCTCGATTGCGAAGGCCCCGGAGGGAAAGGACCAGATCTTGTCCGCCACCGACCACACCGACAGGTACTTCGCCGGCACGTCGATGGTCACCGTCCTGGTCTCTCCCGACCGGATCTCAGCCTTGGCCCAGCCGACGAGGCGTCGGGGCGCCGCCGCGGCCTCGGGCAGGGTCGCGTACACCTGCACGGTTTCCTTGCCGTCCACGGCTCCGGCGTTCCGCACGCTCACCGTGACGCGGGCACCCTCGGGTGTCCACTGTGCATCGACGGCGCCGTACTCGTAATTCGTGTACGAGAGTCCGTGACCGAAGGGGAAGGCCACCGCCCGGTCGCCGGCGTCGTACCACTTGTAGCCCAGGAGCAGTCCCTCGTCGTAGACCGCGTCGAAGTACTCGCCCTGTTGTTCCTTGAGCAGGTTGACCAGCGTCAGCTCGACCGGTCCGGTCTGACCCGGCAGCGGGGGCATCGGGAAGACGGCCCGATGGGGCAGATCGTCCTCACTGCGCGGAAACGTCAGCGGTGTCTTCCCCGAGGGGTTGACCCGGCCCGTCAGGATCCGGGCGATGGCGTCGCCACCGCGATGCCCGGGGTACCACGCGGCGACGACCGCCTCGACATCGTCGAGCCACGGCATGGTCACGGCGCCGCCGGTCTCAAGGACCACGACGACACGCGGCGCCACGGCCGCGACGGCCGCGATGAGCTCCTCCTGCCCGTCGGCGAGTCCCAGATCGGGTACGTCGAAGTGTTCGCTCGTCAGTTGCGCGGCGAACACGACGGCGACGTCGGCATGCTCCGCCGCGCTCGCCGCGGCCTCGGCGTCCGAGTCGTCGAACCAGGTGATCTCGGCGCCGGGCAGCTCCCGGCGGAGCGCGTGCAGCGGCGAGGACGGCACCCAGTACTGCGGCAACGCCCCGGGCGCGGCCTTCACCGGGTTGCCACCGATCGGCCGGATGGCGGCGGATCCGCCGCCCGACGGCACCGCGATGTCCGCGTGCGCGCCGATGACGACGACGCGGGAGACGGCGTCGGAGAGCGGCAGCACGCCGTTGTTCTTGAGCAGAACGATGCCTTCCTCGGCGATCCGCTGAGCCGTGTCGAGGTTGTCCTCCGTCGCGGATGCGGGCTTCTGCGAGGCGTCCCGGTCGAGCACACCGACGGCGATCAGGGATCGAAGGATGCGCCGGTTCATGTCGTCGAGGCGTTCCAGGGGAACCTCGCCGCGCTCGACGGCATCCTTGAGCGCTTGGCCGAACCAGTGCGCGAGCGGGAACTCCTGGTCGAGACCGGCCAGCGCGGAGGGGACCGTGCTGTGCGCGGCGCCCCAGTCGGACATCACCCACCCGCGGAAGCCCCACTCCTGTTTCAGCACCTCGGTCAGCAGATAGTGGTTCTCGGAGCTGTAAACCCCGTTGATCCGGTTGTACGACGTCATGACGGCGCCCACATCGCCGTCGGTGAGCGCCACCTCGAAGGCCAGCAGCTCGCCTTCGCGCAGGGACCGCTCGTCGACGACCGAGCTGACGACGAATCGGCCGGTCTCCTGGAAGTTCGCCGCGAAGTGCTTGACGGTGGCCACTACCCCACTGTCCTGGGTGCCGAGCAACTCCTCCCGCACCATGGCGCCGGCCAGGATGGGGTCCTCGCCGTGATATTCGAAGTTGCGCCCCGACCGCGGCTCGATCGAGAGGTTCGTGGCACCGGCGAGCACGACATTGATGCCCTGGGCCCGCGCCTCCGCTCCGAGCCGCCGGCCGAACTCCCGCACGAGCGGCTCGCTCCAGGTCGCGGTCTGGGCGACGGAGGACGGGAAGACCACGTTCTCACCGCCCGGGCGTTCGACCAGAGACGTGATGCCCACACCGGCGCCGGCGAGCTGGAGATCGGGGATGCCGAGTCGCGGAATGCCAGGAACGAACCCGTCGCTGCCGACCGCGCCGGGCGGGGGCGTGGTCTCGGGGGTGAGCTTGAACATCGGGTCGTCGCTCTCGGGGCCGTCCGCGCCGATGGGAATGCCGATGTAGCCGGTGACGAGCTGGATCTTCTCGTCGAGGGTCATCTGCGCCACCAGGGTGGCGGCCCGTTGGTCATGCTGGTCGAAAGGCACGGTGGCACCTCGCTTTCGATGTCGGGTTCTGGCTCAGTAACGGACGATGTTCTCGCTGTAGGCACCATCGACGTAGAGCGTCGTACCGGTGATGTAGCGAGCCGCATCGGAGGCGAGGAAAGCCACCGCGCCCGCGACGTCGGCGGGCACGCCGATCGTGCCGGTCGGCACCGCACGCTGGAACAGGTCTTCACCGACGGCGGCGATCGTGTGTTCGTTCATCGCGGTTCGGATGACACCGGGGGCGACCGCGTTGACGCGGATGCCGCGCGGGGCCAGCTCGATAGCGAGCACCTTGGTCGCCATCGACAATCCCGCTTTGGACACGCTGTAGGAAAGGTGGCGGGGATATGGAACGCGCTCGTGGATCGACGTCACGTTGACCACGGCGGCGCCGGGACGCGCGGTGAGACTCTTCCGCAGAGCACCGATCAGGCGTACCGGCGCCAGCAAATTCACGGTCAGGGTGCGATCCCAGTCCGCCAGGCTCAGCTCGAGCGAGTCCTCCTCGACCTCATAGCCGGCGTTGTTGACGAGGATGTCGAGCGGCTCATCCCCCATTCGCTCGGCGATGGACGCTGGAGCCTCCGCCGTGGACAGGTCGGCGGCGATGTACCGGTACGGCAGGTCCGGCGCCGGCTCCGGCGCCAGGTCCAGCACCGTGACCGACGCTCCGGCAGCGGCCAGCGCGTCCGCGATGGCGAGCCCGATCCCCCGGGCGGCGCCGGTCACGAGCGCGGTACGGCCGGAGAGGCTCTGGGTGGCGGTCAGGCTCTCGGTGGTGCTCATGCGAAGAACTCCTCGCCCGGCTTCGCCCACCGGCGCAGCACGGCGAGATCCGGCTCGACCCCGATCCCCGGGCGGTCCGACATGGCGATGTGGCCGCCGACGATGAGCGCGCCGCCCACCAGCTCGTCGAAGAACGGCACGTCCTGCGCGTGGAATTCCAGGGCCAGCAGGTTCGGCCACGTCGCTGCGACCTGCGCGGCGAACGCGGTGCCGATCGGCCCGGCGATGTTGTGCGGCGCGACGGCCAGGCCGCGCTCCGCGGCGGACGCCGCGATCCGCCGAGCTTCGGACACCCCGCCGACCTTGCCCAGATCCGGCGTCACGACGGCCAGCGCTCCCGTCTCCAACAGCGGCGCGAATCCGCGATGGCCGATCAGATTCTCGCCCCCGCCGAGCGGAGTGGAGGTCGTGCGGGCGAGCGAGATGAGGCCGGCGACGTTCTCCGGCGGCAGCGGATCCTCCAGCCAGAGGATCGGAAAGCCTTCGAGGGCTCCGGCGAGCCGGGCCGCGGATGCCATGTCATAGCGCCAATGCAGGTCGAAAGCGAGCTCGACCTCCGGCCCGGCCGCACTCGAGATCGCCTCGACCATCTCCCGCGCCAGGCGCTCCGCTCCGACCGGCATGCTTCTCGATCCGGCTCGGGTCGGCACGAGACCCGGCACGTCCAGGTCGAACTTCAGAGCGTCGAACCCCCGGCGGACCGCCTGCCGAGCCCGGTCGGCGAGCAGGTCGAGGTCGATCTTGCCGGTTTCGGCGTCCGGGTCGAACAGGCTCCTGCCCACCACGCCGTCCGCGACCGCCTCGTCGTCGTGCCAGGGCACGGGCCGGATATCCAGCATCGGGCCCAGACTCATCAGGCCCCCGCCGCTGTGGCAATCGGCGTAGACCCGAACCGACTCATGGAAGCGCCCGCCGAGCATCTGCCACAGCGGCACGCCGAGCACGCGGGCATTCAGGTCCCACAGCGCCGCGTCGATGCCGGACAGCGCGTTGTGGATGATGCCGCCCACGGAGCCCGCGCCCGAGGCCGCAGCCCGCAGGCGCGCGATGACCGCGTCGGTGTTCCGCGCGTCCTGCCCGACCATGAGGGGCGCCATGGCACGGATGATGCTGGTGAGGCCGGGAGCGAAGAAGGACTCACCCCATCCGACCTGACCGTCCATGGTCTCGATCCGGACGATCGTCCAATCGAAGTTCGCCGCCACCACCGCGGTCGACACACTCTTGATCATGCTCATGGCACTTCCTTGACAATGCAGGTCTGGGATTGGGGGAGGCTCTACAGGACGCCGAAACGCTCGAACGCATCGGTCGACGACATGCCCTGCTCGATCGCTTGGCGAACGAAGTTCTCCGTCGAGACCTTCTCGATCGCCCGCTCGATGACCTCCTGCTCGACGTGCGCCGGCACCACCACGACTCCGTCGTAATCCCCGAAGACAAGATCACCCGGCGCTAGACGTACGCCGCCGATCTCGATGGGGACGCGGTAATCAACCACGACCTTGCGAACGCCGGCATCCTGCGCGAAGCCGCCCCGGCTGAAGACCGGCCAATCCTGCGCGAGCACGGCGCGGGTGTCGCGGTGATACCCGTCGATCACGGCGCCCACGGCCCCGCGGCCACGCGCGGCGACCGTCAGGATCTCCCCCCAGGCCGCGGTCGGGACGGTGCCGTTCTGGGCCACATAGACCTCGCCGGGCTCGAGCTGGTCGAGGGCCTGGGTCAGCTGGCCGAACGGCCGACTCTGCGGGCCGCTCACGTCGGCGATGACCACGGGCATCGCTCGCCCGACCACCTTCACCTCGGCCCGGATGCCGTGGATCTCCGGTGGCAGGAACTGATGCATGAGCCCGAGCGTGTCGAGGATGTCGCCGACGACCGGGGTGTGGAGCCGCTCGCGGAACAGGGCGAAGAGTTCGGGCTCGGAGGCCGACCTCGGGTCGAAGGTCGGAGCGTTGGTTGTCAAGGTCGAACTCCTTTGCGTAACCCACATCCACTGCGCGGCGACCGTCAGCCTATCTAGATATAAGAGAAGTTGGCAAGAAACTTTGCTCATTCAGATGGGCCGGACCATTGCTCGGTGACCCCAGGACCGGCGGCAGCCGCGACGGGATCGCCCTCTCCCGCCGTGCCGTCGAAGCCCTACGCCGTCCTGTCTGAAGACCAACCCGGACCGGCAGCCTCTCCGACCGCAACCCGTCCTCGACCGATTCCGCCTGCCGACCGCCGAGGCGGCCCTGCCCCGCATCCCCGTCCACGACCTACGCAGGGACACGGACGGGTTCGCCGCGAAGCGCGGACAGCCATGCTGCCGGCCGCCATGAGTCCGGCGGAATCCACACTCGCTCGCGTCTAGACCCGTCTTTCGCACATGGTCTTGAGCGGTGGTTTATGGCCAGCGTGGCTGGGTTGGATCGACGTTGAGGAGTGTGAGGAGTTGGGCTTGCAGCCATCCGGGTTGGGGGATTTTGGGTGGTTGCTGGTCGTGGGCGGGGATGAGTCGGAGGTCGTGGAGGGCTTGCAGGATGAGTCGTGCGGTGGGCCGGGTGGCTCGGTTGTCGTAGGCGTAGAACCCGACCATGTCGGTGTGGCCTTGCCGGGCAAGGTTGGTGCGGACCTCGCGTTCGATGAGGCTGAAGATGAGCAGGGCGAGGCAGATCACGGTGATGAGTGCGGTGATCCGCCGGTTGTGTTGCAGGAACATGGGCGCGACGGCGAGAGGGCCTTTGATCGTGGCGTAGCGCTGTTCCACGGCGGGTTGGTTCTTGTAGCGGCGCAGGATTTCGGCGGGGTCGGCCTCGTCGGGGTGCAGGTTGGACAGCAGGGCGTACCAGCCGTCGGTTGCGGCTTCGGCGGCGATGGCTGCTTCGTCGAAGTGCCAGGTGAAGACGGGTTTGCCGGTGGCGGTGTCGGTGGTGACCTGGGTGCGTAGGTAGGCGCTGATGCGGCGTTGCCGGCTGATCTGGTCGGCTTTCGCGGCGACCGCAGCGGTGTCGGGATGGTAGCGGGTGCCCGCGGTGCGCACGAGGGTGTCCAGTTCGGTGCGGGCTTTGTCGAGTTTGAGGGTTCTGGACTTGGCGGCGGCGGTCTGGTTCGCGGTGGAGTGGACCAGGACCCGCCGCAGGTGGTGGACCGGGTCGCGTTTGCGGGGTCCGGGGATGTCCATGACGTCCTCGCAGACCCGGTAGGCGCCGCGCCGGTCGGCGGGCTTGCCCACGTCGCGTTGCGCTGTGTAGTCCACCGGTACGGCCTGGGCCGGGTCGAGCGAGGCGAACAGCCCGGCCGGGACCCGTCCCGCCGCCAGGGGTGCGATGAACCCGACTTCCGCGTCGTGCATCGCGGTGATGTTGCTGTAGGACAGCAGTTTCGAGTCCCCGATCAGCAGGAACCGGCGCTGCCCGGCGAGCGTCCGCATGTGCTGCATCGCCTCGATGACCTGGGACACCTCCCCGGCGCCGCCGTCGTAGGCCTGATGGAAGATCGGGACACCACCGTCGGAAGCGACCGCGATCCCGGCCTGGATCTGTTGCAGATCGGTGCGGCGGTCCTTCGGATGTCCCCACCCCGGCGCCGGGAACCTGTCGTCGACCTCGTCGTAGGCGCCGTGCAGCGACACGCTCGTCATGTCCCAGTGCAACCGGGACACGTCGATCCCGAACGCCTCGATCGCCGCCGCACCGACCGACCCGACGATCCCGTCCAAGTGCGGCGCGATCGCATCCAACGCCCGAGCGAGGCGATCATCACCGAGCACCGCGGCCGGCACCCCGTACACCTCCTCGACCGCCCACGCCGCCGCCCACGCCGAGATCCCCACCATCGCGGACGGGTTCGTCAACCGGTTCGCGATCAGCACCTCGATGACCTGACCATGCGTCGCATGGGCCACGTCCCGAACCGGGCAAGCCCGGTCGATGATGTCCGCGATGTCCAGCCGGCGCGAGAACTCCGCGATCACCGGTAACGACCCCAACCGCTTCTCCAACACCGACACCACCGTCAACTCCGCCCGCCGCCCACCCACCGCACGACCCCGAGACGAACCACCAACACCCATAGACAGACCTAACCACCTCAACCCGCCGACACCGTACATCGCCACTCACAACCATGTGCGAAAGACGGGTCTAGACAGATCGACGCTGGCCGACCAGCACGGACATCAACCGATCCAGACCGTTGCGAAGCAGCGGATCCCTTTCGGAACACGACAGGTCCACAGTGGACGAAACGAGAGAGGCGGTTGATCTACGTTTCCGGGTCGCATGGCGACTACCCATCCGGCGCGGCCCCGGACGAGACGATCCGCGAGGCGGCGGCGGACGCCGTCGACCGGCCATGATCGGGTGAGCACACATGCCGATGTGCGAGCATCCGATCTGTGTAATATGCGCCTGCTGCTGGCCGGGTAGCGATCGCACGGTACACGGGTGGCGGAACCTTCTTGTATGCCGTGCGCTGCCTGCGGAGCAGCAGGGGTGAGCAGCCCTCTGACCACGCGCGGCCCGTCGGGTGCCAACAAGTCGGTCGCGTCGAACGTCGCAATCCACTCGCGCAGAGGGGGCATCCTGTCCGCCAACTGACGTTCCAGATCCTCCGCGCCTGTCGGCTCCTGCTGGTCGTAGCGGCGGCTGGTCAAGCCTGTTGCCGGTGGCGTACCGCAGCTGGGCGTCGGTGGGCCGGGTCGCGTCGAGGACGGTGGGCCGAGGACGGTGGCGTGCCGGGAGAGGTTGGCGGTGAGGTCGAGGTGCCGACATTCTGGACCACCGCCAACAAACGGCCTCTCCGGAAATCGGTAACCGACAGTGTCCACGGGCGCCGCGGACCCAGCGAGCCCCGCCGAGCGTAATAGACTTGAGCGCATGGGCACCGTCGGACTCGGCATCGACTTCGGCACATTCAACACTGCCGCCGTCGTCCGGACCCAGGACGGCCGGACGAGTCCGCTGTTGTTCGACGGTTCGCCGCTGCTACCGTCGTCGGTCTATGCCGACCCGGCCGGGGCAATCGTCACCGGCCGTGACGCGCTGCAGAGCTCCCGCGTCGACCCGGCGCGGTTCGAACCGAACCCAAAACGCCGCGTCGACGACTCCGTCGTCCTGCTCGGCGACCGTGAGATCCCCGTCACCGACCTGATAGCCGCCGTGCTGTCCAGGGTCAGTGACGAGTGCCGCCGTGTCACTGGAGGAGCCAGCGTCGACAGGCTCGACGTTGTGCTGACTTGCCCCGCGTCGTGGGGCGCCACCCGGCAACTGGTTCTCGCCGATGCCGCCGCGGCCGCCGGGCTCGGCCGCGTCCGGCTCGTCGCCGAACCGGTCGCGGCCGCTGTGTACTTCACCGGCGTCCTCGATCACAAAGTGCCGGTCGGGTCGGTCGTTGTGGTCTACGACTTCGGCGCGGGAACCTTCGACGCGAGTGTTGTGGCCCGAACGGGTGCCGGGTTCGAGATTCTTGTTGTGGAGGGCCGCGACGACCTCGGTGGGCTCGACATTGACAATAGCGTCGTAGAACACCTGCGCACGACTGGCGACCCGGACGTGTGGCGGCGTTTGCGGGAACCGTCGACCGTTGAGGAACGGCGGGCGCACGGGCAGCTGTGGCACGACGTACGGGAGGCAAAGGAACGCCTGTCGCGGCTGCCGACGGCCGACCTCGTCGTGCCATCCCTGGCCGCCGGCGCTCACCTGACCCGCGACGAGCTCGATGTCCTCGCCAGGTCCATCGTGGAGCAGACGGTTCGCATCACCCAGGGCGTACTGCGGTTTTCCAATATCGCCGAGAACCGTATCGCCGGGGTGTTCCTCGTCGGCGGCTCAAGCCGGATGCCACTGGTCGCGACCCTGCTGCACCGCGCCCTCAAACGGGCACCGGTCGTCATCGAGCAACCGGAGCTGGCAGTCGCGGCTGGCAGCCTTCTCGCCGGTGCCGCCCCTTCGGAGGCCTCGGCACCGGTGGACACACCGCAACGGGACGTCGACGTCGCCGACGCGCATGTTCGCGAGGGCCGCCACGCCGAGGCGCTCACCGTCCTCGACCGGGTCGTGTCCCGAGCTCCCGACGACGTGACCGGCCTGCAGCTGCGGGCCGAGACGCACCGCAGACTAGGCAAACTCGACGCGGCGCTGACCGATCTCGACCGGGCACTGGAACTAGACTCATCCGACGCACGGAGCTGGGCGCAGCGCGGGCTCGTCCACCGCGAACTGGAACGCTACGAACCGGCGGTCGCCGACCTCGGCGAGGCCGTCCGCCTTGCCCCGGACAACGCGACGTTCCGCGGTGATCTCGGCGCGACGAGGGTTCGCGCTGGCGACCCGCAGGGCGGGCTCGTCGACATCGAACGGGCTATCGCACTCGACCCGGGGCAGGCGTGGATGTACGCGGACCGGGGTGTTGCACGGCAGCGCCTCGGTCAACTGGCCGAAGCGCTGGGGGACGTCAACCGGGCACTGCAGATGGATCCGCAGGGGAACCTGGCGTGGATGCTCGCCGAACGCGCCGCGATCCACCGTGACCTCGGCGACCTCGACGCCGCCCTGGTCGACTACAACGTGGCCGTGACGCTGAGTCCGGATGTGGGCTGGATCGCCGGTGCCCGCGGTCAGGTCCACCACCGCCGCGGCAACCTCACCGCCGCCCTCGCCGACCTCGACACCGCGATCCGGCTGTCCCCGGACCAGGCGTGGGTGTTCGAGGCCAGGGCCCGAGTCCACTACGACCTCGGCCACCGGGAGCAAGCCCTCGCCGACGTCGACACGGCGCTCGCCCTGCGCCCGGATGCCGCATGGATCGCCGCCGCCCACCGCGAACTCCACGATGAACTCACCTGAACCGCAGCCGGTGCCGTTTCGTCAGCTCCGCTGTGTGCTCGCCATCGGACATCGATAGTCGGTCCCGTGCGGCTGGTAGGTCGGAGTCGGGGCAGGAACGCGAACGGACGTCCTCGATGATGACGGGCATGGACGTGGAAGCTCGACGTGCCGTGGTTGTGGCGCTGCTGAGGCTGGCCGGCAGCGGCGCCTACCAGGACCGGGCGGATGCCGGCCGGGCCCTGGCGAGTTTTGCGGAGATGCCGGAGTCGGCACAGCCGCTGCGACGGCTCCTGCTTGATGCTGACGACACGTTCGTCACCCTCGTGACCGCGGATGCGCTGCTTCGTCGGAAAGACCCGGCCGGTCTGGCGCTGGTCGCGCGAGCGCTGGCGGACGCCGACGACAACCATGCAGACTGGATCTTTACCGCAGTCCAGAACGTGTACATGATCTACGCCAGCGAACGTGACGCTGCGGTGCGAATGTGCGACGCGTTCCTCGAAGAGCCTGATCCAGGCATTCGTCGAGGAGCCGCTCGTCTGTCGGGCACCCTTGCTGCGATCAACCCGGCGCTCTACCCCGTGGACAGCAGTGGAGATTGACGGCGCAGGCTCGCGGCATCCTCATCTGCTGCGGTGCGCTCGGCGCCGATGCCGGATCCGTCGCTCGTTCGGGTGACGTCCGCCTGCCTGGATAGCGCTCACCCTGGATGCCAGGACGGGCGAGGAGAAGGGCACGGCCATGGCGGACACAGGTGTGATCTTCAAGCGGTGTGGATGCCGTAACGACGCCGGACGCAGGCTGGAACGCGTGTGTCCCCGCCTGACGGAACGCGGACATGGCAGTTGGTCCTTCCACTGCTCGGCCACGAACCTGCTCGGCCGTCCGGAACGCGCCCGCCGAGGTGGCTACCCGTCGCAGGCAGCCGCCCGCCGTGCCCGGGATGAGTGGCTGGCCACCACTGGTGAGGACCGCACTGCCCGGTCGTGGACGGTGGAGCGATGGCTGCGGTACTGGCTGTCCAGCCGCACCAGCATCCGCCCGACGACCAAACTGCACTACACCCGCGATGTCGAACGCGTCCTCATCCCTCACCTCGGCAGGCTGTGCCTTCGAGCTGGCGCAGATCGAACTCTCCGCCGCGCCCGGGGGCCCGAAGGTGGCGGTCTTCGGTTACGAACCGCGGTACACCGCGCGATGGCGCCCGCCGCGCTGCCAGGGAACCGTCGGCCGGCGCCCACTGCTCGACCGGCGGTCGACCTACTATTCGGTGCTCTCCGAGCTGTGCCGGGACCGGCTCGACGGTGCGATGGACGCGTGCCTGCCCACCTCGGCGGAGATCGCCGAGAAGCTGCGGCCCCGCTATCGCACAATCAGCCCGCGCGCGGTTGACGCGCACATCAAGTACGTAAGCGAGAAGCTGCACCTGCCCAAGGGCGCCGGCCGCGATGCCCTGGTCGCGGTCCTCATCCGGTCGAACCTGCTCAAGCAGCCGTCCTGACCGGTCAGCTGTCCCGCCGGGCGGTGGCGAACCAGCCGAGGGCCACCAGCAGCGTGGCCCACGCCGCCGCCACCGCGAGCCCCGTCGGCCGTGCGAGGGCGAGCTGCGGGCTCGCGGGCATGCCGAGGAAACTCAGCATCGCCTCATGCGGCAGCAGCCGTACCAGGCTCGGCAGCAGACCACCCAGCGTGGTGGAAACCAGCACCGGCAGGATGAACAGCACCGCGATCGGCGTGACGACAGTCCGCGCCAGCGCCGCGAACCCGAATCCGGTCAGCCCGAGCAGCAGGTAGGCCAGCACCCGGGCGGCGAGCCCGCCTACCGTGGTCGCCGGGCCGTGCTCCAGGACGTATCCGGGAACCACCACGACGACCGCCGCGACCGCCGTCACCGCCGCGCTCACCAGCAGCTTCGCCGCGAAGAACCGGTGCCGGGCGGGAACCGCCGCGAGGCTGACCCGGAACTGGCCGCCGCGGTACTCGCCCCCCGCGGCGTAGACCGGCACCGCGAGGAGGAAGTAGGCCGGCGCGAGCATCACGATGCCGAGTTGGGCGATCGGGGTCGTTCCGCCCGCGCCGGCGAGGCGCACCGCATCGGTCCCCGCCACGAAGCCCAGCACGGTGTTCAGCACGAACGCGACGGCGAACGCGATCCAGCCGGCCGGAAGCATGCGAATCTTGGTCAGCTCGGCGGCCGCCAGGTCGTGCAGCCGGATCTCGCCGGTCTCGGCGACGGCTCCGGTCATCGCGCGTCCCGGCGCGTGAGCGCGATTCCCGCGACGGTCATCGCCACCACCGGCCAGCCGATGAGCACGAACAGCGCCTGGCCCGGCCCGGCGGAGAGATCGTTCTCTGCGGGGTTCAGCAGCAGGTTACGCCCGGCGCTGAGCGGAAGCAGCGAATCCAGGACCGGCGCCAGGGCGGCCAGCAGTTGCGTCATGGTCAGCGCGATCAGTGCCACGGTGATCACGATGCCCAGCAGGGTACTGCGGGCCAGCAGGGTGAGGGCCACGCTGACCAGACCGGTCAGCACCGCGAACGCCAGGAACTTCGCCTGGCCGCGCCATGCGTCGGCGCTTACCACCAGGCCGGGGTCCCAGTTCCTGGTGGCGGCGTACAGGAAGGCGGCGCTGACCGCGGCGATCAGTGCGGAGACCAGCGCCAGAAAGCAGGTGGCCGCGATCGTCTTGGCCACGACGAGCCGGCCGCGGCGCGGCACGGCGAGCGCGCTCTGGCCGAGCTGCCGCCCACGGAACTCCTGCCCGGCGATCATGGCGGCGAGCGCCGGCAGGAACAGGCCCATCTGGAAGGAGGAGGCGACCAGGAAGTCGACGAGCGCCCGGTGGGCCGGCTGCGGGTCGCCCTCGAAAAGCTCGATCGTGCCGTTCGGGGTGATGGCGGCGACCGCGTTCGAGTTGAGACGCAGGTTCGCGGCTTGTACCAGCAGATGCAGCGCGAGGATGACGCCGGTGGCGATCCAGATGGACCGCAATGAGATGATCTTGGTGAATTCGGCCCGGGCGGCCGCAGTGATCGTGCTCACCAGGCCACCCCCGCCTGGTCGCCGGTCAGCGCGAAGAACGCGGACTCCAGGGACGCGTGGCCGCTGGTGATCTCCTTGAGCGTCCCCTGCGCGACGATCCGGCCTCGGGCGATCACCACCAGGTCGTCCGCGGTGTCGGCCATCTCGGCCATGAGGTGGCTGGAGAGCAGCACCGTACGGCCCGACGCCGCGTACTGCCGCAGGAAACCCCGCACCCACCGGATGCCCTCCGGATCGAGCCCGTTCACGGGCTCGTCCAGAACCAGGATCTCCGGGTCGCCGAGCAGCGCCGCCGCGATGCCGAGGCGCTGCGCCATACCCAGCGAGTACTTCTTCACCTGCTTCTTGGCCGCGTCCACCAGGCCCACGAGGTCGAGCACCTCCCGCACCCGCCGGCGGGAGATCCGGTTGCTCTGCGCGATCCAGGTCAGGTGGTCGACCGCCCGACGCTCGGGCACCGGTCCGGCGCCGTCGAGCAGGGCACCCACCGTGCGCAGCGGAAAGCGAAGGTCCCGATAGCGCTTGCCGTCGATCAGCGCGGTGCCGCTGGTCGGATGGTCGAGGCCGAGCAGCATGCGCAGGGTAGTCGACTTGCCGGCGCCGTTGGGGCCGAGGAAGCCGGTGACCCGGCCGGGGTGCACGCCGAAGGTGACCTCGTCGACCGCCAGCTTCGCCCCGTATCGCTTGGTGAGCCCGGAGATCTCAATCATGGACAAGAATGTGCCCGGCGGCGCCGGGCGAGCGCGTCCCCCGGAAGTAGACACCTACCGCGGCTCGCGGAGCAGGCCCGCCTGGTGGGCCAGCACCGCCAGGTGCGTGCGGTCGTTCACGCCCAGCTTGGCGAACATTCGGCGCAGATACGTGCGTACCGTTTCGAGGCTCAGGAAGAGCTCGTCGGCGATCTGCTGGTTGGAGTGCCCGCCGGCGACCAGGCGGATCACCTGGATCTCCCGTTCGGAGAGCACGTGCCCGGCGAAGGCGTGCCGCTGTGCCGGGCGGCGCGGGATGAACTGTTCGAGCAGCCGCGCGGTTACCTCCGGCGCCAGCATCGCGTTGCCCGCGTGCACCGTACGCACGGCCTGCAACACTTCCGCCGGGGGGACGTTCTTCAGCAGGAACCCGGACGCCCCGAGGGTGAGCGCCTCGAAGACGTACTCGTCCAGGTCGAACGTGGTCAGCATGATCACCCGGGTGCCGCCGCCCGCGAGGATCCGCCGCGCCGCCTCCAGCCCATCGGTGCCCGGCATCTGGACGTCCAGCAACGCCACCACCGGCTTGCGCAAGGCCACCAGACGGGCCGCCTCAGCGCCGTCGGCCGCCTCGCCGGCGAATCGGAAGCCATCCGTGCGCTCGAACAACTTCCGGTACGCGCCGCGGAAGCGCTCGTCGTCGTCCGCCAGGAAGACGGAGAGGACCTCACTCATCGAGCACCGGCCAGGGGCAGCCGAGCGACGACCTCGAACCCGCCAGCCGGCCGAGTACCCCACCGAACCGTTCCGCCGATCGATCGGGCCCGCTCCCGCATGCCGTCCAGGCCCAGGCCGGTGCCGGGCACCTCACCGCCCGGCACCGCCGGCCCGTCGTCACGGATCAGCACCACGACACCGTCTCCTTCCCGCCGTACGTCCACGGAACAGCTCGCGCCGGGCGCGTGCCGCACCACGTTGCTCAACGACTCCTGAACGATCCGGAACACCACCGCGCCGACCGTTTCATCGAGCGGGCCGGTGCCGACGGACGCATCGACGCGTATCCCGGCGGCCCGGGTCGCGGCGAACAACGTCGGCAGTTCGGCCGTACTCGGCGCCACCCGGCTGTCGTCGGTGCGTAACGACCGCACGAGGCTCTGCACGTCGGCCAACGCCGTACGCGCGTGGCCCTCCACCCCGGCCAGCGTTGCCCGCAGCTCGTCCTCGCGGGTATCCGGCAGGCTCAGCGTCACCCCGGCCTCGGCGACGATGACGCCGAGCGCGTGCCCCACCACGTCGTGCACGTCACGTGCCACGGCCAGCTGCACCCGGGCCCGCTCAGCCTCCCGCGCGCTGCGCAGCTGCTTGCCCACCGTCATGCCGAGCAGCCACGCGACGCTGAGCGCGGCCACCGCGACGACCAGCTGCTCGCCGAGACCGCGGACGGCGCCTTCCGGTACGCCGGAGACCAGCGACAGCGCAGCGAAGAGGCCGGCCAGCACGGCCGCGACCAAACGGGTCCGTGACACCCGCTCGACGGCCAGCGGATAGAGGCACCACGCCGTGGCCAACATCGGATCCTGACAAACCCCGAGCACGGTGCCGACGAGCGTGGCCGCCCCGGCGGTCACCGTGGCGCCGAACGGGATCCGCCGCCGGGCGACCATCACGACACCGGTGACCACCGCCAGGCACGCACCGATCACCCCGCGCTGCCAGCCTCCGGCGCTGACCGTGGGCAAGACCCAGAACATCCCGACCACGACCAGCGCCGCCCCGACGTCCACCGCCCGCGGCGAATCCGTCTTGAGGTCGTGCTCGACCGCACCCATGCCCCCATGATGCTCGACCCCGCACGGTCGTGGGCCGCGCACCGGATCGTGTCACCGGTGGGCCCCGGCGGGGATGAACCCAGGGCCAGCCGCCGGTGCGCTTCTCGGCCAACCGCGACAACGGCGCCCAGACATCGAGGTTCATTGAATGGATCAATGGCCGCAGCGCCGTAGCCCGGAACGGCTGCGCACATTGAGCTTGCGATAAGTCTTCGTGAGGTGCTGCTCGACCGTGCTCACGGTGACGAAGAGATACTCGGCGATCTGCCGGTTGGTCTTGCCAGCGGCGGCGAGCGCGGCGACCCGTCGCTCCGCGTACGTCAGCTTGGCACCGGCCGTCTCGCCCGTCAGCGCCGAGTCGGCGAGATCCGCAGCCGGGCGGAACTCGCGGCGGCGGCCCCAGCCCTTCCCGCGCGGGGACTCGCCGCTGCGGGCGGACCGCCCCGCCCCGGAGGCGGCACCGGCACCATGCCCTGGCTCGGCGAGCGTCCCGGCCGCCTCCCTCTGCCACTCCATCGCGGCCGCGATACCCGCCTCGCCCGCCTGCCATCGGGTCATCAGCTCGATACACGACTGGAAGTGCGTCACAGCGCTTCGCGGGTCGCCCATGGCCAGGTGGTATCGCCCGAGCGCGTGCAGGTAGGGCAGCGCGAACGGGGTATCGAACATGGTCGGCGGCACCGGGACGGCCAGATACGAACGAGCCGACTGCGCGTCACCCAGATCGATGGCGCCCCGGATGGCCACCGACAGCGGCAGGCCCGCCACCACACCCCAGGCCGCGGGCGGCACAGCGTCGAGCACCTCACGGATGCTGCCCAGGGCGGCCACACTGTCGCCACCGCGTAGCGCAGCCAGGGACGAGACCGTCCCGATCAGCGCCCGGCGCATCGGCACCCGCACGATCCAGTCCTCCTTCAGCAACCGGTCGCACCAGACCCGCAACTCGTCCAACCGGCCGGCCTGCACGAGCAGGACGAGGGCATAGAGAGCCGGGCTGAGCGAGGTGTCGGCCCCGATGCCCAGCAGCAACCGATCGGCCCGGCTTGTCGTCATGCCGTCGAAGGCCGAGTTCGCCTCCGCGCTCAGGAGGGTGGCCGCGGCCATCGGCCCGGAATACGCCAGCGGCGAGTCGCCGGGGCGGCCAGGCTCCTCGCGCAGCTCCGAACCAAGGGCCGCCGTGCGCAGGAACGCCCACAGCCGCGCCAGGACCAGACCCTCGGCCTCGATCTCGCCGAGCCGGAGCAGCTCGTCCGCCTCGGCGAACTCACCCCACCAGAGCAACTGGTCGACCACGGTCAGGATGTCCGGTGCGGTGAGCAACCCGGCCCGGGCATCCCGGCTCAGCTCCCGCAGGCGGCGCGCCGCCCGGCTGGGATCGGCGTGCCACAGGGCCTCGGCGAGCTGAACGCCGACCTGGGCCCGCTGCGCCTCGTGGCAACTGGCGCCCGCGGCGTATCGCAGGCAGTTCACCGCAGTGCCGACGTCACCCGCGGCCATCGCCTGACGGGCCGCCTCGCACAGGATGGCGACCCGCCACGCCGCCTTGCCGCCGTCGTGGGCGGTGACCAACTGTTCGGCCACAGCACTCGCCGGCGCCCCGATCTCGTACAACAGCTCGGCGGCCCGGCTCCGCAGCGCCGGCAACTCGGTCAACGGAATGCTCGCGAGCACTGCCGCACGGGTCTGCTCGTGCCGGAACTGGCCGGCGTCGAGCAGGCACATCTCGTGCAGATCGTGGATGCTCTCCTGCACCAGGGCCACGTCCGGGCCGGCGAACTCCGCGATCAGTGCCGATGTGGCGTGCTCGCCGAGGATGGCCATTGCCTGTGCGACCACGGCCGTCGTGGGCTCGCATCGGTGCATGACACGCAGGACCGCCTGCCGGAAGCTGGCTCCGGGCTCACCGCCGGACGGGCCGGGCTCGGCGGCCCGATCGTCGATCAGCGCGTGCAACAACAGCGGGTTGCCGCCGCTGACATCGGCGCAGACCCGCACCGACACCTCGTCGGGCGCGCCGCCCAGCCGCTGCTCGAGTTGTTCCCTGATGGCGGCGGGGGTCAGCGGCGCGAGGCGGATCTGGTGGCAGAACGGCAGATGTACGATGTCCGCCCGGATGCCGGCCGTGTCCCACTCCGAGGACGACCGCTCGTTGAGGACGACCACCACACCACAGTGCTCGATCCGGCGGATCAGGTAGCTCAGGCAGCGCAGCGACTGTTCGTCGGCGAAATGGACGTCGTCGATGCCGATGGCGGCCCGGCCGCCGGCGAAGTCGCAGATCGCAGCGCACACGCTGTCCATCGTCGCGAAGAAATCCCGATTGTCGCCGGTCCCGCCGTCCCGATACGGGTTCCGCATGCCGGCCGCACCCATTGCCTGAATGAGCCGGTCGAGCAGGCCGTAGGGGTGTGATCGTTCGTCAGCCGAGGTCGTGACCATGAACCACGCGCCACCCTGTCGGCCGACGTGCTCGGCCATCGCCTGGAGCAGTGCGGTCTTTCCGCTGCCTACCGCGCCGCTGACGAGCAGGACAGCGCCTCGGCCGAGAGCCGTTGCCGCATGGATCTCATCGAACAAGACCAATTCAGATTTGCGCTCACTCAACGTCACGACTCCCCGCATTGAGCTGATACCGCTGCCGCCCTGTGGCACGATACCGGGCCTCCGTGATCAAAGGAACTGATCGTGCACTTCGGAATTACCGGTTGCGTCGCGGGTCGAGATCAGCTCGGCCCCGATGGCGATCATCGTGCGCCACCGCTCTGAATAGACGCCGAAATGCGCAGCATCATGTCCACCCATGCCTTCGGCAGGCACCCACGCCAAGCCATACATGTTCAGGAGCTTGATTTATTGACACCAATACGGAAATGTTGGAGTTCGGAGAAGGGTCCTGTGACCTCGAGCAACGGCGTAATACGCCGGCGCGGAACGAGGGCGGACGGATCACGGTGAACCGTAACGCTGATCCCGTCACGTCGGCCGACCTTGAACACACCGCCGCGGCGATCCCGTCCGCCGAGATCTGGGACTTCATCGCCGGCGGCAGCGGTGCCGAGACGACATTGCACGCGAACCGCATCGCCCTGGACGAGATATTCCTGCTCCCCCGGGTGCTGCGAGACGTCTCCGCGTGCAGCCCGGCGGTAACCTGATCGGCGGTCGCCCGGCTGCAGCGACACACCACGCTGCACTGGTGATCAAGGGCATCCTCGCACCGGAGGACGCCCGGCACGCGGTGGAGCACTTCGTGGATGCGATCATGGTGTCGAACCACGGCGGCCGTCAGTTCAACGGCGCCGTGGCCAGTGTCGACGCGCTGCCGGAGGTCGTCGACACGGTAGCCGGGGGCTGCGAGGTCCTGCTGGACAGCAGCATCCGCAGCGGCACGGACGTGCTCCGCGCGCTCGCCCTCGGCGCCGCCGGCGTCCTGGTCGGCCGCCCGCTCCTCTGGGGACTGGCAACCGGCGGGGAGCGAGGGGTGTATAGCGTCCTGCGCTGCTGGCGACCGAGTCGCGCGACGCCATGGGACTGGCTGGCTGCGCGGAGGTCGCCGCTGCCGGTGAACTCCGCACCGCCGGGCGTCGGCTCTCCGGTTCGCCGTCCAACCGGCAGATTCCTCCGGTTGGACGCCAGTCCTGGGTTCGCGTTTGACGTCGCCACCGACTCCGCTGCAGGATGACGAGGTGCGCGCGGGTATCGGGCAGCGGTAACGTTTCTCACACCGCCGCCCGGCCACGCAACTCCGGTTCTCCGTCAGCCGGCTATCCGTTTCACGGGCCCCAACCTGGTGGCGCAGTCGGCCCACATGTCGGCGAACGCCCGAGCCAGATCGGCCACCGCATCGGTGCAGTGCGGGGGCACGTTCTCGACGATGGTGTCCCACTCATGTGTCCAGCGGGCGTGCAGGGTCAGCAGCCGCAGCAGGTTCCGACCGGTCTCGGTGTATCGCAGGGAAGGGTCACCGGTGAGCCGGCTCACGACCGCGGCCCGATCGAACACGGGCCGTTGGGATAGACCCGCGGATGGGACGAGGTTCAACGGTCGGCCGTGGCTTCCTCCGCCGTTCGCCGGGACCCCGGCGCCCCGGACGCGGCGGGTCGGCACCAGCTCGGCGCCGCTGAGCAACCGGTTGCGGACGTCCCGGGCGGTCTCCGGGGAGATCGCCGCGGCCTTGGCCACCTGCCGCAGGGACAGGTTCGGATTCTCCGTCATCAGCCGGCCGGCGAGCCGTCGTCCGGCGCTGCTATCCAGCGGGCGCACCTTGCCGTCCTCGCCGATCCGGCTCCCGCCGAGCGCGGGGGCGTCGCCCAACCGGCGCCGGATGTCCGCCACGGTACCCGCGGAGATCCCGGTCACCGCCGCGATCCGGCGGCCCGACCACTGTGGATGCGAGGTGGCGATGCGCTCTGCCGCCCGCTTGCGGTCGGCAAGGGACAGCGGCAGACCGTGCGTGATGTTCAGCCATACCGACAGCACGAACGCCTGTTCCTCGGTGCCGTCGTAGTAGCGCCCGGAGATAGTCGTTTCGCCCCGCTGCAGGGCCGCCCGGACCCGGTGAGCGCCATCGATGACACGCATGGTCGGACGATGCACCACGATCGGCGGCAGGTCCCTTTGTGCGGCGATCAATGCCTGCAAGTGGTCAGGATCAGCACCGGCGAGCCGCGGTGACCCGGTCAGCCGGAGCAAGCTGATCTTCATCGGCACGACCGGTTGTCGATTGATGTCCTCTTTCTTGAGTGTCAAGAAGATTCCTTCCGCTCATCACCTCACACGGGAGCACGGTCCGGGTGTGAGATCCGTGGAGAGCAGGCCGCGCAGGGGTTCCCGCACGGTCGCCGGGCAGGCCGACACGCCGACCGGCCGGCACCGATCCGGCGCACAGCCCGCCGGAGGACACACTTGAGGCAAGACCGCACGCCGGAGCCGGACGGCGGGCCGGAGACAACCGGCGCAGACGAGGCGGCCGGTCCGGGGCGTCGACGGCGATGGCATCGGGGGCGGGCGGGCCGTCCGCGGCCGGACTCGGCAGGTAACGGCCCTCACGACATGGGGCTGGCCGAAGTCCGGGTGGCCGAAGAGCGACGGGCATGCGGCAGCGGCGCCCGCATCGCGTGAGCGCAGACATGCCAAGCTCGCATCATGGCGAAACCTGCGCCATCCCGTGTCGCCTTGAGGTGCGGCCTTTCCTGATCACGTTGTACACATGCCGCAGCTCCCCCGTGTCCGATAAATTGCGACTCTCCGCACACGAATCACAAAAGTTCCAAGTGGCCCGAAACTAACACCCAGAGTGATCCTCCGATAACCCCAGGGTTGCGCCGACCCCTAACCCCTAGCCGGAATTGTCCGCCTTACCGGCGAAATGAACACTTTCATCCGCATCGCTGATGAGCGCCCAGATCGACGCTGATGTCGTGTTGGGTGCGGGGTCCCCGGTGCGCGTGGGAGTCACGCGGTGGGCGCGCGGACGCTGGCGCTGGCGCCGGGCATGACGCTGCTGATGGACGGCGAGATCGTCGAGGTCTTCGCGCTGGAGGGTACCCGGGTGACGCTGCGGAACGAGCGCACCAGCGCCGCGCGGACAGTCGGGTTGACCGCGTTGATCAGCGCCGCGCGGAGCCTATTCGAGCCGGCCGCCAGCGACGCCCCGGTTGGGGTGGTGCTGGCGACGCTGACCGCGAAGCAGCGCCGTGAGGTCGCAGAACGAGCCGGGCACGTGCGGGAGATGTTGACGGGCTTCCGCAGCGGCCGCGCGGATCGGCCGCCGCCTGGTGAGCCTGATCCACGGTTCGCGCAGGACGTGCCGCTGCGTCAGCGTTACGCCAGCAAGGCGAGCGAGCTGGGGGTCGGCATCCGCACGCTGGAGCGGTGGGTGTCCGGCTACCGCGAGGCCGGCGAGGCTGGGCTGGTCTCCGTCGTGCGGGGCGGGCCGACGCAGGTGGATCCGCGGTGGGACGAAGCCGTCCGGTGGGTGCTGGCCGAGTTGGTGGACGCGTCCACGCCGACCCGTAGTGCGGTGATCGCCCGCGTTGCGGCCAGGGTCGAAGAGTTGCACGGGGCGGGCGTGGTCCGGTTGCCGTCCACGGCAGCGACGGCCTACCGGTGGCTGGCGGAGCTGACCAGGGCACGAACGCGGTGTCGGGCAGCGCGAAGGGCCGCCGGTCGATTGCTGACCGGCCGCAGGGAGTCTATGGCCGGTTGCGGGCGCCCCGGCCCGGCGAGTACGTGATCCTGGATACGCAGGACCTGGATGTGTTCGCGATGGAGCCGGTGACCTGCCGGTGGGTGCGGGCGCAGCTGACCGTCGCGCAGGACCTGTTCACCCGCTGCATTGTGGGGATGCGGGTCACTCCGGTATCGACGAAGGCGGTCGACGTCGCCGGGGTGTTGCATGAGGCGGTCGCTGGCCGGACCGCGCAGCAGTCGTGGCCGAGCCAGTACTTCGCATGCCAAAATCCGGCATGACGATTCGCCGTGCCGTGCCCGATATCACAACCGCCGACCCGGTCGCGAGCAGCGGCTTCTACCAGCTTTTGGGCTTCCGCGAGGAGATGAACCTGGGCTGGGTGGTCAACCTCGTCTCACCGTCCAACCCCACCGCCCAGGTCATCCTCATCACCAAAGATGCAGCGGCCTCCGTAAACCCGGACCTCAGCGTGGAGGTCGATGACGTTGACGCCGCCTACGATGCGGTACGCGCGACGGGCGCAGAGATCGTGCACCCGATTACCGACGAGCAGTGGGGCGTCCGGCGCTTCTTCGTCCGCGACCCAGACGGCAAGGTGGTCAACGTCGTCAGCCACCGCTAACCGACAGAAGGGCCAACAGCCTACCGTCCCGACAAGCCCCCTCGAGCCCGTCTGGCGAGCTGGTAGCTCGTGCGGAGTCAACGAGCGCCCTTGGAGCGGCATGTGCGCGCATCTGATCAAGTCGACTTATTAATAATAGTAAATGGGCGGGCCACGGAAGATGCGTACGGCTGCGCGGCCTCACCGCACTCCTACGAGCGGGCCAGCTACCTGCGCAGCCTGCTCCAGCTGGACCTGGCGGGCACGACCGGTATGCTGCCGCGCTTCCTGCTCGACTGCGAGCCCACGGTACGGCTGCTGGCCACCCGGCACACCCCACTCACCGACCACGCCCGCCGCTGGCTCACCGAACTGCGCGACGACCCCATCGAGGACGACGAGGTCCGCACCGCCGCCGCGCAGCGCATCGCGTGACAGTGTCATGGCCTTCTGCCCGCCGTGCACCCGACCGCTGGCAAGGCATGCCCGGAGCCGCCCATATCGCGGCTCAGATCAGTGCACGTGATCTTGGCTGCCATTGGCGAGCGGGGACCGTCGCGGTAGGCCATGACAGGCTCTGGCCCCGCGTTGCTTGCCGTCTGGCTGTGGCGATCCGCCAGCCGCCCGAGCCAGTTGTCCGCAATGCCAGCGGCCGTCGCCCGCGGCGCGCTCACCGATCCAGCGGTCGAACAGGCCGTCCGAGCGGTGCCACGGGAGATGTTCGTGCCGGCCGGCACCAGCCTGCAGGATGCGTACGCAGACACGCATCTGGTGACCAAGTACAACACGCTCGGGCAGGCAACGAGCTCGGTCTCGGCGCGAGCGGATTCACGCTCAACGGCACCGCCTGCCGCTGAGCGCCCGGCCGGCCGGGACCGGAACGCTCCGGACCCGGCCGTTGCGCGGGCGGCTACAGCGGGATGCGCCGCACGTGGATGTTGCCGTCCGCGCCGAGGGCCACCTCGAAGAGCTGATCGAGTTCGAACAGGATCACGGGTACGGGTGGTACGGCGCATCGGCCGCCCTGTGAGACGAAGCTGCCCCAGCCGCCGTCCCAGAAGAGGCGGCCCGCCGAGTGGTCGAGCTGAGCGGCGAGCACCTCGATGCGGCCGGTCTCGGGATCGGCGACGGCGGCGGGCGGGCCGCTGAGGGTGCCGCCGAGCGAGCTGAACCGGCCGCCCCAGCCGCGATCCCAGAACCGGTGCTGCAGCGACAGATCGGTGCCGCGGGCGAAGACGTCCAGCCGCTCCTGGCTCGGCGCGACCAGCGTGGGAGCCGTGCTCAGCTGGCCGCCGAGGCTCTCCCAGCCGCTCCAGGCGTTGATGCCCCGGTCGTACCACTGGTGCAGCAGGTCGCTGCCGGGGCCCAGCGCCACCACCTGCAGCACGTCGCCGGTCCACGCCACCGCCGAGGGTACCGACGCGAGGGCGCCGTCGCGCTGCTGCCACGGGCCGAATCCGAACCGGCCACGGTGGATGTACCGCAGCCGGCCGTCGAGGCCGCACCCGACGACGTCGATCTCGCCGGCGGCCGCCACCACGGCCGTCACCCCGGGGCGCAGGGCGTCGCCGAGCGAGTCCGCCGACCAGGTCGCGCCGGTCCGGGACGCGTGCCGCAGCGCGCTGTCCGTGCCCACGAAGAAGACGTCCAGGGTGCCCGCCTCGGCACTGACCACGGCCGGAGCGCCGACCGCACCCGGCGCCACGGACTCCCAGCCCACCCACGTCAGCTGGGCCGCGTTGATGCCCGCCCAGTTGTGGTACAGCACGGTGTCGGCGCCGACCGCGAACAGGTGGACGGTCGTGTCGTCCAGTACGACGGCGGCCGGCGGGTGGGCGAACAGCCCCGAGCGGGGAACCGTCTGCCAGCCGGCGAAGGGGTCCGCGGACAATGCTCGACCTCTCTTTGCATGTCTTCGCCGGCCGATGCCGGCCGGGGGTCAGGTCAGCTGCTTGTGGTAGATCGCGCCGTCCAGGCCGAGCGCGAACAGGTCCGCGGCGACGGCGCCGGTACGTATGGTGATGTCCGGTGCCGTGTCGCACTGGCCGGACTGGGCGGTGAAGCTGCCCCACCCGCCGTCCCAGTACAGACGGCCGACGGTGTGGTCAAGCTGCGGCGCGAGCACCTCGATGCGGGTGCCGTGCACGGCGGCCACCGGGCCCGCGGCGAGGCTACCGCCGAGCGAGCCGAACTGGCTTCCCCAGCCGCGGCCGTCCCAGAACCGGCGCTGCAGCGACATGTCGGCGCCGCGCGCGAAGATCTCGAGGCGCCGCGCGTCTGGGGCGACGATGACCGGGGCGGAGCTGAGCCGGCCGCCGAGGCTCTCCCACCCGCTCCACACGTCCTTGCCCCGGTCGTACCACTGGTGCAGCAGGTCGCTGCCCGGGCCCAGCGCCACCATCTGCAGCTCGGTGTCCGACCAGGCCACCGCCGACGGGCTGGACAGCAGCTCGCCCTCGCGCTGCTGCCACGAGCCGAAGCCGGCGGCGTTGCCCGACAGGTGCCACAGCCGGCCGTCGAGGCCGCGGCCCAGGATGTCGATTTGGTCCGGTCCGGTGACCACGACGCTGACGTCGGGTTGCAGGGCGCCGCCGAGCGTGGCCGGCTGGGACCAGAAGCTCCCGCTGTTCCAAGACACGTGCCACAACTCGCCGTCGGTACCGACCACGAACAGGTCGTGGGTGTTCGCGCTGGCGCTGACGACGGTGGGCCGGCCGGCGACGGTCTTCCCCGGCGGTAGTGGCAGCGGCAGCCACTGCCGTTGCCAGGACCGTGACGTGGCGTGCCAGACGTTGTAGTACAGCTGGCGATCCTGGCCGACCGCGTACACGAACCGGATGCTGTCGTCGGCCAGGGCGTGGCCGGCGGGCGGGCCGGCGAACAGGATGTTGTCCCCGACGGGTTCCCAGCCGATGAACGGGTTCAGCGCGAAGCCCTGCCCGTTCTTCGGCTGCCACACCACCGAGCCGGTGTCGCCGTTGCCGAACACGACGTCGAGCGTGGACGGGGTCACCCGCAGCAGGGCGAACGCGCCGTAGTCGCCGGCCGCCCCGGGCCGGAACTCGCGCAGGACCTTTCCGGTCCCAGGGATCGTGACCGGCTGCGCGAACGAGTAGCCGTCGTGGATGTGGCCGACGAGCAGGGCGATGACGTTGTACGGCGCCAGCATCCGGAGGAAGTCGTCACGCTGCGCCGTCGTCCAGATCGGGCTGCGGTCGCCGGTCCACAGGAACGGGTAGTGCTGCACGATGATGACCGGCCGGTGGGGTCCGCCCCGCTCGAGCTGCGTGCGCAGCCACTCCAGGCCGTCGGGCCGGCCCCACTCGCTGTCCCCGCCGTAGCGGTGCATCTGGTAGACGTCGACGGGGCCCAGGTCGACCCGGTAGTTGAAGCTGTGTTCGCGCCATTTGAAGCCGCCGTCGCCGTCGGCGTCGATGTCCGTCACCGGGAACGCCGCGGCTGCGTAGTCGCCGCCGGAGCGAACCCCGCTGTGCATCTGGCAGATGAAGTTCCACATCTGGTCCCGCCAGAAGTCCTTCGGGTTGCCCTGCCAGAAGCGCCACCAGTTCCAGATGGCGGTGCCCTTGTTGGGCAGGTCCTGCGAGGTACCGGGGTTGTCGGGGTTGTAGTTGCCCTGGATGTCGTGGTTTCCCAGCCCGAAGTAGCTCGGCTGCTTGTTGGTCGGGGTGAGCGGGTCCGCCAGCGGTCCGTCGAAGGGCGGCTGGTACAGCTTGCGCAGGTCCTGCAGCTCCCAGCCGCCCTTGAACGACGTGGGGCTTCCGGCGAACTGGTCCGCAAAGCTGTAGTCGCCGCCGTCCTGGCACAGGTCGCCGCCGAAGAAGATTCCGTCCACCGCGGTGATCACCTGCCCCTCGCAGGTCAGCTGCATCCCCGCCGGCCAGTTGAGCGTGTTCAGCGCGTTCAGCGCCTCGTTGAGTCTGCTCAGCCGGTCGGGCCGTTCCTTCGGGTCCTCCGTGCGGCTCGGCTGGGGGTCGGCCAGGAAGATGAACGTGGCCGCGGACTTGGTGGACGTGGCCATCGCCACGGTCGGCACCGGCAGCGCGTCCCCCCCGGCGGGCGCGGGCCGGGGCGGTTCGCGCCGGGCCAGCTCGACCAGCTCGGCGACGGACGGCAGGCTCGCGCCGGACTCGTCGTCGCGCGGCGTGCGATCGAGATAGCCGGCGCCCTGCAGGCACACCAGCCGCCACAACACCCCCGACTGCAGCGCCGGTACGTCATCCGGTGCCGCGTGCCGGTCGAGCTCCGCGCGGGCGGCCGCCAGCGCGTCGTGGAACTCGGCCACCGCCGGTTCGGCCAGCAGCGCGTCGAGCGCGCGGGTCACGGCCTCTTTCTCGTCCACCTGATCACTCCCTGCATCGCCGAGGGTTGTCCGGCCGGCCCTCGCGCCGCGCGGCGGTGGGCCTAGCATGCAAAGTGCGGCGGGCACCCGGCGTCAGGGTTGGGACCCCAATCTTTTCCCCCGGTACCCTGAGTGGGGGCGCACCCAGCCCTGTCGATGCGCCGCGGATCCCGGACGGGGAGATCGGACCAGGGAGAGAGCCATACACCCTGACGTTGGCGGTTCGCCGACCGTCGCGAGCGCGACGGACGACCCGGCGTCCGGCTCCGGCCTCCTGGAACGCCACGGCGAGCTCGCAGAGCTGCGGGCCGCGGTCGACGGTGCGCGCCGGCGCGCCGGCGTCGTCGCGGTGATCCAGGGCCCGCCGGGAGCCGGCAAGACCGCGCTCCTCGCCGCCGCCGCTGTAACCGCCCGGGCGGCCGGGGTCGGAGTGCTGGCCAGCCGCGGACGGGAGCTGGAGCGGACCGTCGCCCTCGGCGTCGTGACGGATCTTCTGGCCCCGGCGGTCGCCGCGGTCCCGCCGGCGCAGCGCGCGAGGCTGTTCGACGGCCTCGCCGCGCCGGCCGCCGCGCTGCTGCTGCGCCCCGCCGAGGAGCCGGCGCCGCCCGGGGACGCCGCCCTCGTCGGCCTGTGCTGGGTGGCCGCCCACCTGGCTGGCTGGAACGTGCGGCCCGAGCCGGGCCGGCCGCTGCTGCTCACCGTGGACGACGCGCACTGGGCGGACCCGCTCTCGCTGCGGTTCCTGGCCATGCTCGCCGACCGGGCGGACCGGCTGGCGCTGTCCCTCGTGGTCACCGCCGGCGACGGCGAGCCGGACGAGCCGCCGGCGCTGCGCCATCTCGTCGCGCACCCGCGGGCCCGGCGGCTGACCCTGGCTCCGCTGAGCGCCGCCGCCGTCGACCGGCTGACCACCGCCACGTTCCCCGGCTCCGATCCGTCCCTCGCCGCGGCCGTCGCGCACGTCAGCGGCGGCAACCCGTTCTTCGTCGACCAGGTCCTGCACGCCCTGCGCACCGCCGGTACCACTCCCACCGCCGCGACCGCCGCGAACCTGGTCCCCGCCGCGGTGCTGCACGCGGTGCTGACCCGGCTGACCCGGTTGCCCGATCCCGCGATCCGGCTCGCCACCTCGCTCGCGGTGCTGGGTGACGACACGCCGATCGGGCTGGCCCGCGCCCACGCCGGCCTGCCGTTGACCACCGCCGAGGACGCCGCCGACCTGCTCGCCGCCGCCCAGCTGCTGCGCCCGGGCAACCCGCTCGCGTTCCGGCATCCGCTCATCGGCGCGGCCGTGCACGCGCACCTGCCACGCTTCGCACGGGCCAGAGCGCACCGCCGGGCCGCGGACCTGCTCGCGGCGGACGCGGGCAGCATCGACAAGGCGGCCGGTCACCTGCTGCTGACCGAACCGGCGCAGGACCCGGCCGCGGTGCGTGTCCTGTCCGCGGCCGCACGCCGGGCCCTGCGCCGGGGCGATCCCGCCGGTGCGGTACTGCTGCTGCGGCGCGCGCTGGACGAGCCGCCGCCCGGCGAGCGGGCCCGGCACCTGATGGACCTGGCCGCCGCGCAGGTGACCGCCGGTGACGCGAACGCCGACGGCCTGCTCACGCAGGCGTTGGGGCTCCTCGGGTCCGCCGAGGTGCACGCGCGGGCCGAGGCGCTGTCCGGGCTGGCCCGCATCCACCATGCCCAGGGGGACCTGGCCCGGGCCGCCACCGCCGCCGGGCAGGCCCTGGACCTGCTCGACCCGCGCGACCCGGCCTGGCAGGACGTGCTGGCGGACTTCCTGGCGGTTGCCACCTTCCACCCGCCGCTGCGCGCCGCCGCCGAGCAGCGGCTGGCCCCTGTCCTGCACGACGCCCGGGCCGGCCGGCCGCCGCGGCGGGCCCGGCTGCTCGCCCACGTCACGCTCCGGCTGGCGCTGGCCGGTGATCCGCCGGCGACCGTGGGCGCGCTCGCCGCCCGCGCCCTGGCCGACGACCCGTTCGTCGATCCCGCCGATCACGGCACGCTGTTCGGGCTCGTCGCCCACGCCCTCGTCATCGCGGGCGAGTGCGCCACGGCCGAGTCCGCGGCCGACGCCACACTTGCCGCGGCCCGCCGCCGTGGCGATTACCTGGCGCTGCGTTCCGGCGCCTTCCACCGCTCGCTCGCCCACCTCGCCCAGGGCTCGCTGACCGCGGCCCTCGCCGATCTGCAGGTGGCCCAGGGCACCCCGGACGCGGGCTGGCGCGGCGCCGCGGGCTGGCTGACCGCACTGGCCGTCGACATCCACCTCGACCTCGGCGACCGCGACGCGGCGCGGCGAGCGCTGCGCGACGGCGGCGAGGTTGCGCCGGACACAATGGAGGCCGCTCTGCTGGGACTCGCCCGGGCCCGGCTCGCCCTAGGCGACCACGACCCGGCCGCCGCTGTGGCCGGCGCGCAGGCCGTCGGGGCCGGCCTGTGGCGCGGGTTCGGCATCGACCATCCGGGCCTGCTGCCGTGGCGGACGACCGCGGCACTGGCCGCGCATCGCCTCGGCGATCACCGGCAGGCGGTCCGGCTGGCCCGCGACGCCCACGAACGCGCCGGGCAGATCGGCGTGGCCGTGGCCGTCGGGTCCGCCCTGCGGATCATGGGAGTCGTCGCCGGCCCGGGCCCCGACGCGACCCTGCTCGCGGAGGCGGTGGAAACGCTGCGGGGCACCGGCGCGGCGCTGGAGCACGCCCGCGCGCTCGTGGATCTCGGGACCGCCCTGCGGCGCCAGGGGCGACTGGAGGCGGGCCGCGGCGCGCTGCGCGACGGCCTGGCGCTCGCCGACCGGCTGCACGCCGTCCCGCTCGCCGAACGCGCGCGGACCGAGCTGCTGGCCGCCGGGGGGCGGCCCCGTCGTACTGCCGTGACCGGCGTCAACGCGCTGACCCCGGCCGAGCAGCGGGTGGCGCTGCTGGCGCTGCACGGCGACGGCAACGCGACCATCGCGCAGACGCTGTTTGTCACCACGAAGACGGTGGAGACCCACCTCAGCCGCGCGTACCGCAAACTCGGCATCACCGGCCGCAAGGAGCTGGGCAAGGCGTTCGGCTCTGGCCCCTGAGATCAACATCAGCTCGGTCCACCCTCGGGTCACCGGCCTATTGGCGGACGTCGACAAAGACGGCGTAGTCGTTGGCGGCGTCCGGGTCGCAGACCACGACCACTTCGACCGTGGTGGTCGTGGTGGGTCGCAGGCCGGCGCGCCCGGCGGAGCTGCGCCGGGCCTGGTCGAAGGTCAGGTTGTACTCGCCGTGGCCGACCGTGCGCGGGTGAGTCGGTCGTCGAGAAACACAGGCTGGGTCCAGGCCGTACGACCATCCGAGTCGCGCACTACGGCCCGTACGTAGCCCTCGTCTCCGCGGATCTCGTAGACCGGGCCGGTCCCGCTGACCTCCGCGAGCGGGCGACCCCCGGCACCGACGAAGCGCGTGCTGTACCGAGGCATTGCAGGGAATCGGGCGCCGTCCCACCCGTGCCGCTCACCGATCGTCAGGGCATAGCGGTCGCCTCGGGACTGCAGGTCATCTAACACGATGCCGGTCGATGCATAGAAGTCGCCTCGGGCGAGCGATTCGATGATGGCCGCTTGGGTCAGCTGCGCCGCTCGCACCGTGATCCAGGCCTTTCCTGGCGTCGGGGCGTCCCGGTCGTCGAATGCGAGGTAGTCATGGGCATCGTCGCCCGCCGTGGCCCAGATCACCATGCCCAGCGTCAGCAGCTCGTCCCAGAGCTCCTCGGTGGAGGGTGTCCGCTCGCCCGTGGCGTCGGTGCCACCGAGGTTGCCGGCCGCCCAGAATGCGTTCGCGACCTCCATGAGCAACACTCCGTCCAGTGCCTCGAGGTCCTGGCGGCGCACCGACCAGTGCAGGTTGGGATGGTTGATCTGGGCGATCCCGCCGGCGGCGCGAACCGCGGCGACGTTGCGGACGAAGGTCTCGGCCATCGTGTATTGGTCTGTCGGGTAGCTTGCGAATCGGGCGGCGATCCGCTCGTCTCGCTCGAGGAGCGCTGCCAGTCCGCCCGGTGGGGTCGCCCGCCAGACCGCGAGTTCCTCGCCGGTGAAGTCGGGATAGCCGAGGGGGAGGATGAGCCGGTCAGTGCCGATGGCGTTGACGTGGGCCTGGCGCCGCCCGTGGGGATGGGCCGGGTCGAGGACCATCTGGGTGATCTCCTGGCCAGGCAGCACGAGGAAGTCGGCCGTGCCGAGTTGCGCGTTGAGCGGTGCGACATCGGTGAGGTGCTCGTGGTCGGTCACCACGACGAACTGGTAGCGGTGATCGCGATACCAGGCCGCCACGGTACGGGCATCGGTGTGCACGTCTGAAGCGGGCGGCTCGGCGGTGTGGGTGTGCACATTGCCTCGGTACCAACGCAGGCCGCTCGTGTGCTCAGTCATGCCCACACTCTTCGGAACGGAATTTCGTACCGCAACAAGCGTACGAAAATTTCATCCATCGTTGGCCGGCGAAACGGCAGCCGTTCACGGCGCGTGCCTAGCCTCGCCGTCATGACCACCTCGGAGGACACCACCGGCATTCGGGCACCTTCGCCTGCCGCCGTCAGGCCACCGGTTCTCGAGCGTCTGCGCGCCGCGCTGCCGACCCTCGCCCCCGCCGAACGCCGAGTGGCGGACGCGGTCCTGCGCGATCCGCTCGGTGTTATCCACAAGTCGGTGACCGAACTCGCCCGAGACGCCGACGCATCCGCCGCCACGGTGATCCGGCTGTGCACCGGGATCGGCCTGCGCGGCTACCAGGAACTCAAAATAACGCTGGCCAGCCAGGCAATCCCCGCCGCGAGCCGGGTGCACAGCGACATCGAAGTCAATGATGATTCCCGAACGATCGCGCGGAAGATCCTCGGCAGCACGGCCGACGCTTTGCTACGCACATCCGAGTCGATCGATCCGATCGCACTCACCGCGATGGCGCGCCGGATCATGTCGGCCCGTCGGATCCTCATCGGTGCCGTCGGCACGTCGGCGCCGCTGGCGCAAGACTTCGCCTACCGGCTCACCACCCTCGGCATATCTGCGGTCTTCGTGCCCGACGTCCACACCCAGCACGTGACCGCCCGGATGCTCGACACCGAGGACCTCTTCTTCGCGATCAGCCACACAGGGTCAACCTTTGAGACGCTCGCCGCGGCCCGGGCGGCGCGCGAATCGGGTGCCGGCAGTGTCGCGCTCACGAGCTTCGCGGCCTCACCGCTCAGCGATGTGGTTGACCTCAGCCTCGTCGCCGGCAGCTCGGAGACCGCGTATCGGGTCGAGGCCATGGCCAGCCGCATCGTGCACCTCGCGGTTCTCGACGCGCTCTACGTCGCGATCGCGCTCGCGCTCCCGACGAGCGCGGCCAGCCTGGCGATGACCGAAGACGTCCTCGTCGAGCATCGGCACTGAGTCATGGCCGTCACACTGCGACGCGACCGTCGGCGGCGAGAACCTGCCACGGCCGGATCCAGGCTCGTCCGGCGTGAGCGGATGGCTCTAGCGCTCATGGTCCTGCCTGCCGCGACCGCGATAACGCTGTTTGTGGTCCTGCCGGCGGTGCTCGCCCTCATTGGTAGCTTCTTCCGAATCCCGCTCTCCGGCGGGCCGTGGCGATTCGTCGGCCTGGCCAATTTCGAGCGGGTGGCCACCGACCACGCGGTGCAGCAAGCGGTTGGGAACACGCTCGTCTACAGCGTGCTCACGATCGTACCGAGCCTTGCCATCGGGCTGGCGCTCGCGCTGCTCGCCAACGCCGCGGGCCGCGCCAAGCCGCTCGTACGCACACTGCTGTTCCTGCCGATGACAGCCAATCTGGTCGCGATCTCTGTGGTGTTCAGCTGGATCTTCAGCTATCGGGGCGGATTCGTGAACCAGATGCTGGCCCTGGCGGGGATCGCCCCTGTGAACTGGCTCGGTGATCCCTCGACCGCGCTACCCGTCGTCGCCCTCGTTGGCGTCTGGCGCGCGGCGTCGCTCACGATGGTCATCTTCTTCGCCGGGCTCGCCACTGTGCCGACAAGCATCGACGAGGCGGCCCGCGCCGAGGGGATCCGCGGAGTGCGCAAGCTGGTGCTGGTCACGCTGCCGATGATCCGGCCCACCGTGACCTTCGCGACCGTACTGGCGATCATCAATTCGGTCCAGGTATTCGACACGATCAACGTGATGACCCAGGGCGGCCCGCTCGGTTCGACGGAGTCGATGCTCACCATGGTCTGGCGGATCGGCTTCGGTTACTTCGACCTCGGAGCCGCTTCAGCGCTCGCCCTGCTGCTGCTCGTCGTGCTGATCGCGGTCGGCCTCCTGCAGCGTCGATCCCTGACGGGGTGGGGCCGATGAGAGTCATGGTCCGCGTCGCATTCGGGCTCACCCTCGCTGCGGCGATCGCCATCTCCGTCTTCCCGTTCTACTGGATGCTGCGGACCTCGGTCGCGCCGAACGATGAGACCTTCTTCGAAGGAATCTCGTGGTGGCCGTCCCGACTCGACTTCTCGGGGTACGCCCGCGCCTGGGAGCAGGGCGGGCTTGGCCAAGCGATCGGCGTCGGGCTGGCCCAGACATTGGGCATCCTTGCGCTGCAGTTACTGACGTGCATCCCCGCCGCGTACGTGCTGGGCACCGTTCGGACCCGAGCGAGCGCGGTCGCGCTGGCGGTCGTACTCGCCTGCCTGCTCGTGCCGACGCAGGTGACCTTGATCCCGCTGTTCATCGGCATCAACGTCGTCGGGCTCGGCGACTCATTGACCGGCCTGATCCTGCCGTTCATGACCAGCGCCTTCGGCATCTACCTCATCCGCCAGCAGATCGTCGCGATCCCGGACGCGTTGCTCGAAGCCGCACGAGCCGACGGGCTCGGACATCTGCGCCGGCTCACCAACATCGTCATCCCGATCGCCGCGCCGGGAATCACCGCATTCAGCATCTTCTCGGTATTCGCGCACTGGAACGAATATCTCTGGCCCCTGCTTCTCGCACGCAGTCCCGGCACCCGGACGCCGCCACTCGCGCTGGCCGTCTTCCAACAAGCGGATGTCGGGTACGACTATCCCGCGCTGAGCGCCGGCGCCGCGATCATCACCGCCCCCATTGTCGTGCTCTTCCTCGCCGCACAGCGCCGCTTCGTTCAGGGCCTGAGCGGCACGGAAATCCCAAGCTGACCGAAGCCTCCTCCTCAACCACCTCAGCAGATTATTCACGGAAAGGAAGAAGGACATGCGCTCCCATGCGCCCATCGGGCTCGCCGCGCTCGCAGCGTGCTCGCTCGCGCTTGCGGCATGCTCGTCAACGTCCGCATCGGATGCTCCGGTGGCCGACGCGGCGGACATCTCCCAGTGCGATCCCGCACAGTCGTCGCTCATCGTGAGCCACCAGCCACCTGCGGCCGATGCGGTGACCTACGCGGTCCGGCAGATGAAGGGCAAGTACCCAGGACTCGACATCACCGTCAACTCGCTTCAGACCGCCACGTACGACGAGTTCACCCGGGCCGTCGTCGCAGACTCCGCCGTCGGTAAGCGTCCCGACCTCATCGTGTCGGGCCTGGGCCAACTGCGCTTCTGGGTCGAGCAGCACCACCCGCGACCAATCAACGTCAACGCGCTCCCAGCGACATACCAGCGGGCATTCCTCAGCGCCGGCACGGTCGACGGCAAGGTCTACCTCGCACCGGCTCAGGTCTCGATTCCGTTCCTCGCCGTGAACCAGACCGTGCTCGACGCGGCCGGCGCCGGCGACGCCAAAGACATCCAAACCTACGACGACCTCTACGAGGCGGCCCGCAAGGTGACCGCGAAGACCGGGGCCCCGTCGGTGTCGATCGGAACCAACAACATTCCCGACTGGCTCAGTCAGGCCTTCGTGCAGGGCGCGGGAGGCACGTTCATCACCGATGACGGCAAGCCGGCGTTCGGTGACGAACTTGGTGTATCGGCTATGTCGATCTGGAGCGACCTGAAGGCCAAGGGCCTCGAGCTCGGGATCGTCATGGACGCCGACAGCCAGGCCGCGTTCACGCGCGGCCAGGCGGCGTTCGTGATCACCTCCAGCGCAGGCATCGCGAACTTCGAAAAGAACATCGGAGACAAATTCAAGTGGGCCGCTGTCGACCTGCCCACCGTCAACGGCAAAGACGGTCCCATGCCCGCCGGCGGCAACGGCTGGATCGTGCTGAGCCAGGACGCCTGCCGGGCCGCGTTCGCCAACGCGATGATCGGCTACCTGCTTTCGAAGGACGGCGTGCTCGCGGCCAGCGGCGCCTCGTGGAGCTACATCCCGGTCGACTCGGCCGCGGGCGCGGAACTGCTCGCCAGCAACGCGGCAACCCCGCAGCGCTCCTACGCCTGGTCCTACAACCGTCCGGTGACCCCGTGGGGCGGATGGCCGGGCAACGCAACCCAACAGGTCGTCGACATCTTCCGCACAACGTCGCAGAAGCTGCAGTCCGGCGCCGATGCCAAACCGACCATCGCGAACGCGGCCGCCGCCATCGAACGCCTGGTGGCGGAGTAACCATGCCTGTCGTCGAGCTGACCGACATCCGCAAGTCCTTCGGGAGCGTCCGCGCACTCAACGGCATCAGCCTGACGGTCGAGGACGGCGAAAACGTCGCCGTCCTCGGACCCTCCGGATCAGGCAAGTCAACCCTCCTGCGCATCATCGCCGGGCTCGACCAGCCCGACCGCGGCAAGGTCACATTCGATGGACAGTCGCAGCAGGGAATCCCCGCGCACCAGCGCGACTGCGCGATCGTGTTCCAGCACTTCGCCCTCTACCCGCACATGAACGCCCTGCGAAACATCACCACCGGCCTGCGGCACGGCCTGGGACTTGCCAAGGCGGAGGCCGAGGCCCGCGCCCGGGACATCACCGCGCGAATGAAAGTCGACGACCTGCTCGACCGCAAACCGCGCGAGATGTCCGGCGGGCAGCGCCAACGCATCGCGCTCGCCCGCGCGCTCGCCCGACGCAGCGGACTCGTACTGCTCGACGAGCCGCTTTCCGGCCTCGACGCTCAACTGCACACCACGCTACGACTGGAGATCGCCGGACTGCTGCGCGCCGCAGGCGCGACCACGATCAACGTCACCCATGACCAACTCGACGCCCTCGCAATGGCGGACCGGATCGCGGTCATCGACGCCGGCCAACTCGAACAGGTCGGCACCCCAGACGAGCTGTACACCGAGCCCGCAACCACATTCGTGGCAGCGTTCATCGGAACACCTCCGATGAACCTACTCCCCGTCGACGACCTCGGCACCAGCTCCTTCGATCACATCATGATCAAGACAGGCGAACCGGTCACGCTGGGCGTGCGCGCCGAACATCTCACACTCGGCCCCGCAGCCACGGAGGCTTGGCGCCTCACCGGCGTCGTCGGGCTCGTCGAACCAACCGGACTGGACAGGATCGTCCAAATCCTCACCGACCGCGGCGACTCCGTCGCATTCCGGTGCCCGATCCCGGCGGCACCACCTGTGGGCACGCGGGTCACGGTGTCAGCACCGCTCGAAGCCGTGCACGTCTACGCCCGAGCCTCAGGCCGCCGCCTGGGCCACGTGGAATCTGCCGGGATCGCCATCACGGCCAGCGCCGCGTGAGCCGGACGGAAACAGGCATGCCGCCCGGACAGTACCGCGACGCGCTCGTGCTCTTCGACTGGAACGGAACAATCGTCCTCGACCGCGACCGCGCGCGAACCGCGCTCAACGAAGTCCTCGCGGCACGCAGCCTCGCCGTGCTCACAGCCGACGATTTCTCATCGCGGTTCCAACTTCCGATCGCCACGATGTTCGCCGAACTCGGAGTCACGCCCAACGGGCTCGCCGACGCCGAGGCGGACTGGAACCTGGCGATGGCCAGGACGGCGGCCCCCGCGCGTGCGGGCGCCACCGAGACGTTGCAGACGCTCGCCGACGGCGCGGCCGCCCTCGGTGTCGTATCGGCGGCATCCGCGGCAGCCGTAGCGGCCGACCTCGAACGGTTGGGGCTCACCGGACGCTTCCACAGCATCGACGCTCCCGCCGTCGACAAGACGACGGCGCTCAGACTGCGACGCGGTCAGACACCCCGCGCGTGGTACGTCGGGGACACCACCTACGACATCCGCAGCGCCCTTGCCGTGGGCTACCGACCGGTCGGAGTCGCAGGCGGGTATGCGACCGTTGCCGCACTCCGCGCCGCCGGCGCCGCCATCATCATCGATGACCTGCGCGAACTGCTGCCGCTGATCGGCAGTCCGCTGTGATCCAGCTAGGCCGTGTTTCATCGGGATCAGAGCCATTCGTTGAGCGCGGTGATGTGCAGTGTGGCGAGGTAGCGCACGGCGAGCTTGTCGTACCGGGTCGCGACCGCTCGGTGGCGCTTGAGGCGGTTGATGCCGCACTCCACCGCGTGGCGCTGCCGGTAGCGTTCGGGGTCGAAGGCTGGTGGGCGGCCGCCCTTCGATCCCAGCTTGCGCCGGTTGGCGTCCTGTTCGGCCTTGGACGGAATGGTGGCCCTGATCCCCACGCCGGCGCAGATAGCGGCGGTTGGCCAGGGACGTGTAGGCCTTGTCGGCCAGGACCCGGTCCGGGTGTCAAGCCATCCGATCAGCTGGAGCCCGCTGATCGCCGCCTGGTTGGGGTGCGCGGCGATGGCGTAGTTACGCATGTACCGGATGAGGTCGAGCTGCTGGTATCCGACGTCTGAGACGAGGCCCATGTCGCGGGCCGCCCCGATCAGCTCGGAGTCCTCGACCTTCTTGAGGTCGGCCTCGTTGTGCAGCTTGTTGCGCCGGCCCTTCGAGCGTCACCGACGGTGGTGGGTCGGGCACTAACGCTACCCGTGGGGTACGACAGAATTGCGACGCCGACGTCCGGCCTATTGCCGCACGCCAGGGGCCCCGACCGGTGGCGGCGAGCAAGTCGGTGGTCGTGTCAAGTGCGCGACACTTCTAGGTCTAGCTGAACGGCCGTTCGATGTCGTCGGATGCGCGACCCTGACAAGGGACGGTCGGCGGGTAGTCGACCTCAGGGTTGACCGGGTCGAACGCGGCCAGTCGGCCTGCTCGGCGGGCACTTCGTAGACGGCGCCGGTCCGGCGGCGGCTCAGGTCGACCTCCGGCGGAATCGTCAGGCGGAACTCGCCGCCAGCCGCGGCGACATCCTGCCGCGGGTAGAACTCGCTGTGGTTGCCGCCGACCTCGTGGACCTCTGGGACCAACCAGTATGCGCGGCCAGGCCCGGGCGGGCGCCGGCTCTCGGCGAATACGGTGACGGCCCGACGGACAGCGGAGGCAGCAGTCACGACGACGGCGGGTCCGCTGTTCGTGTTCGGCGCGCGCGGTTGGACACCAGCCGGGCGTCGCCTAGGTCGAACAGGCCGCCGTCTTGGGTACGGGGGCTGTCGAGCAGGCGGCGGCACTGCGCGTCGGTCACTTCGACCACGTAGTAGGTGCGCCGGACGCTCAGCACGCTATTCGGTGACGCCGCCCGTCCACCTGGCAGATCGCCGACGCCCTGGAGTAGAAGGTGATCCCTCGAGGAGGTGCAACCGCCCGACGACGTCAGACGCCGCGAACCGTCTGCCAGCGACAAGTCCTGCCGCCCACGGCGCTGTTCAAGATCCGAACCAGCCAGCACGGACGGCTCCCCGCCAGCACGCCCCGACCTGGACCGTTGCCAAACAGCGGATCCCTTTCGGAACACGACAGGTCCACAGTGGACGAAACGCGAGAAGCGGTTGATCTACGTTTCCGCAGCTCAACCGCCTCTTGATGTTGCGCGCCTGAAGGGACTCGAACCCCTAACCTTCTGATCCGTAGTCAGATTGGCGTTCTTCAATGTAACTACGGATTTTTGATGCACCGCCGTGTCGATTTATGGTCGCTTCATGCTCGTGGAGTTCGCTGCGTTTCGGCTGGTCCACGCGCTGAACCCAGTGCAGCACGCCCACAAAAGGTTATGCAACTTCACGCCCGTGCCGAAACGCAGCCGTCCGTGCTCGTCAATCGCGAAACGTCCGAACACATTCCGAACACAACGCAATCGAGCCCGCACCGGCAAATGGGACGCGCTCACGCCGCCGGTTGGCGGTCGCTTGCGCCGAGTTGGGGCGTAGACGCCGCCAAGGATGGGCGCCCGTCGTGCTGACGGTGGCCGCACACCCGATCACCACCGGAACTCAGCGCGATCGCGTCCCATGCGGCCTGGCCAACCGAGCAACAGCCGCGAGGACCCCCGGCGGTGATCGGTCATGATCGGGTACGCGCTCATGTTTGATATGCGTGCGTTGCGCAGGTTCGTCGCGAGCATGATGAAGGGGTGGACATGAAGGCGGGCCTTGAACCCGTCGTGGACGTTTCTGGGGGCGATTGGATCGCCGGACGGCTGCGTGGATCATTCGGGACGGTAGGTTCGGTGGTGCCGCAGGGGTTCGCAGCCTACGCTCGCGTTCTGCATCCCGTCGAGCTTGCCGATGGTCGTGGATCGCTGAGGTGGGAGCAGGTCTGCCAGCTCACCGGACGCATCCCGCACGCCCTGATGCAGTGGGCTGCCATCGCCACCCCTACCGCCGCGTCCGAGGTCGCGACGACGCCGTCTGGCCGCTGGGAGGGCGGCGATGTGCGGGTGGGCACACTCGCCCCAGCCTTGCTCGGCGCGCTGATCAATGTCCTGGCTCCGGCTACCGGCGGGCAGGACTGCTTCCACGCCCTGTGGGAGGGCTGGGGCTGGGTCGACGGCACCGGGGTGAAGGTTGTCTCCGCCGATGACGGCCGCCCGGTCGAGTCGGCACCTGTACCGGAGCCCGGAGTGTCCGCTGAGGTATGGGCGCTGCCGCGTCTGCGCCTGCCGCACCGTGCCTACCTTTTGTTCCGCGGGCCGCTGCGAGCGGCACTAGGCATGGGCTGGCAGGGGTCACCCTGCGGATTCGAGCCCCAATCGCCCAGCCTGTTCTGGCCAGCTGACCACTCTTGGTGCGTCAGCACTGAGGTCGACTTCGATTCGACTCTGGTCGCCGGGTCGCAGGATCTTGTCGATGCCGTGCTGACCGTACCCAGTCTGGATGCATGGTCTATCGAGCCCGACGACGACCTCACGGTGTTCGCTGACCTGCCAAACGCCTCCTCCTGACATAATCAGCTCCATCCGCCCACACCGCCGTTGGCCTACCTCCGCCGATGACGAGAGGCCATGCCACGGTCGAGTGACCGCCTGCTCGGTTTGGCGGCCGGTCGTGGCCGTTCCAGGAGAGGTACATTGCCGACGTGCCACGCCTTTACCACGTCTCGTCCGTGCACAATCCGGGACTCGATCCGATCGTTCGGCCTGGACTGGACCCGGATGGGCGCCGCACCCGGGATCGCCGGCAGTCGCAGGCCGAGGTCGAGGGCGTCTTCCTTTGTGTCCAGCCGGGCGAACCCGACTGGTTGGTCCGGCTCAACAACACCGGCGGCCCGGTAGACGTCTGGGCCATCGCGGGTTCGTGGACCTGTCCGGCCGGCAGGGCCTACTCGGGCAGGTCGAAGGCCGCACCGCCCAGACGGTCATCGACTGGCTGGACGACCGCGACCCCGGCCTGGCGCGACGCGGTTTCCGAGGCAGGGCGAAGAACCGAACCGGATACTGTGCGGCGCACCAAGAGCCGGCGGGGCGACCGACATCTACTGGTTCGTGGAAGCGATCACCTCACGTCAGATCATTGAAGCGTCCCGACCGCATGCTGTCCGCTACTGTAGTTGGGCCATGTGGCGACGAGACGCGCACGGACCAAGCGCTGCGGAACCTCCTCACGACTCGTCGCGTCGAACGTATTCATTCAAGATCCCAGAATATGTTCAGGTCCCGCTTGTAATTTGATTCAACCATCTTGAAACGGCGGCAGATCTAGGGTCAGCTCCCGATCCGGGATTCCCGAGTAGACAACGGCATTCACGTCATCTGGAAAATGGGAGAGAAAGCTCACTCCACGGCACAGGAAGACCAGCCGATCCCTGTCTATCAGCCACATGTCAGCGATTCCCGAGATTCCAGGGAAAGGCACCATGTCCGATAGACCAAGCATGGCGACGTCAGCCCCTTTAAACCTCCTCGTCTCAGCCGCTACACCACGAAGCAGGTATTCGAGCGCTAGCGACTCAATCCAACCCTCCACCGACGCATACAGAGGAACGAACTCGACCTCACCCACGCCGAAAGCGCCATCGGCCGCAAGGAGGAAGTCGTAGGAGACAGAAAACCGAGCGGGACCCGCCTCAAAGTATCCAGTAGCTGACCAGTCCCCCACTAGCAAATCAGGTCCAAGATATCGAGGACCACCGTTGTAAAACAACGATGGTGGCAAGTAGAGGTCGCCCCAGCGCTGCCCGTATTCCACCGCCCGTTGCACGAGCTCTCGATCGGCGCCCTGTCCGATCCAGACCTCCGCTGACCGCCGGACAGGCTCGCTCAACACCCGGTGCCCATCACCATGCACGAATGAGCGAGCACGCCGCGACAGAGTTCCTGCCGCCGGCATATCTATCACAACGCACTCCTTCACCCATTGAGGTGATCTCAGCGAGGAATGCTGGCTGATTTGGACGACACGGACATTGCGTCCAATGTGGACGGTGCTGGAAGAGGGCTGGGGCCCTCGGTAGGCAGTTCTCACCACAAGAACACCCGCCCACGGTGAGGACCCCAGTGATCGCCTATCGTGCCATGCTCGACGTTCCCAGGGAACTGGTCCACCACGTCGCCGGGCTCCTACGCGCCGACCGCCGCAGACGCGGAACCCGACGCGGAACACGAGCGTTGACCTGCTGGTATCACGCCCTGCTGGTCCTGGTCTGGTACCGCAAACGCGAGGACCTGACCCTCCTCGCAGCCGGGTTCGGCGTGTCACGCGCCACCGCCTACCGCTACCGCGACGAGGTCACCGCCCTGCTCGCCGCGACCGCCCCGGACCTCCACGACGCGCTGCGCCGCGTGGCCGAGGACGGCTGGTCCCATGTGATCCTGGACGGCAAAGTGTTCACCACCGACCGCTGCGCCCAAACCACCACCAGTGTCAAAGGCAAAACCATCGACGCCTGGTATTCCGGCAAGCACCGCGACTTCGGCGGGAACATCCAAGCGATCATGCGCCCGGACGGCCTGCCGATCTGGACCGCACCAGTGTCACCGGGACATTTGCACGACCTGACCGTCGCCCACGATCACGACGTCCTCGCTGCCCTGTATTGGGCGGCATCGCAACTGGACTTGCCCACCCTGGCCGACTCGGGCTACGAAGGCGCAGGCCGCGGCGTCCACACTCCGGTCAAACAGCCCACCGACGGCAGCGCCCTGGCCATCGACAACCGCGCCTACAACCTCCTGCTGCGATCGATGCGCTGCCGCGGCGAACGCGGCTTCGCACTCCTCACCACCCGCTGGCACGCCCTGCAACACACCACCGCCAGCCCAACCAGAATCGGCGACTTCGTCAAAGCGGCACTCGCGCTCACCCATTTCGAGCACCGCTACCTGCCGATTCCTTGTTGAGATCACCTCATTGGAAGACGAGAGCGGACTACGGCCACCATCACCATGAGCCGAAGAGCCGCCGGATCATGGGCTGACACTCGTCCTTACAGGGGCTGACCCCTTCTCCGGAGTTCACCTTGAGCGTCCGGAAGGTGCCTCCGAATATCTCATCCCCAGCCTTCTGAGCCTCGTTGACCGCGCAAACTTCCGAACAGCCCGTGTGGCGCCCGCGTAGTACGTCATCCAAGACCGAACCCGGCTCGACATCTACGCCCCCAGGTGTGGTGCGACCATAATACCGGCTACCACTGGGCGAAGTGTATTCGGTGACGAATCGGGGCGCATTGGGACCTACGTTTGCAGTGACTGATCAGGTGGTGGCTGCGGCGGTGGGTAGCCAGGGATGGCCGGTGGCGAGTTCGGTGAGGGCGTTGATGATGTTGCGGCCGTGCGCGGCGGCGGTGGCGAGGTAGGAGCGGATCAGCGTGAATTGCTGGGCTCCGTCGAGGGTGCGTAAGCAGCCGGATACTTTCTGCCGGATTTTGACCATGCGGATCTGCTGCTCGGCGGTGTTGTTGTCGAACGGGGACCGCAGATCGGTCGCGAAGCGCAGGTAGTCGTCGATCCGGTCGCGCATCCGCCGGGCGAGGGCGGCCAGTTTCCGGCCGGTCTTGCAGGTTTCGTGCTGGTGGTCCTTGACCGCGACCAGGGCGGCCTGGTGGAACAAGCCGGTCTGCTCCGCGAGGAGATCTGTGTCGATCCCGGTCCGGCCCGCGGCGCGGGCGGTGTCAGCGGCGGTCTTGAGTGCCAGCAGCGCGTCTGTCGCTTGTCCGGGCCACACCGCCTCGGGTGCCAGTTCGCCGGCGGCGGCAAGCTCGCGTAGCAGATGCGCACAGCACAACTGGTGTCCGCCCGGGGTGTAGGTGTCGTACGGGGCCCACGCGTCGTGCACGGCGATCCCGGTCATGCAGCCCATGATCTGCCCGGCGTCGATCCCGGCCCGGCCACGCTTCGGATGGACCCATACCAGGGTGTATCTGCCGGTGGTAGCCACGTGCACCCAGTGCAGCCGCCCCGCGACCCGCAACCCGGACTCGTCGACATGGACCACGCTCGCGCTGCTGAGCGCGTCACGGACCTGATCGACAAACTCCGAATCAGCCAGGACGTCGCTGGCACGAGCGTGCGCGGCAGCGACCGCGCCGGCCGACATCGCCACCCCGAACAGATCCGCCATCGCCTGCGCGGTCCGCGCCTGCGCCCCGAACAACGCCTGCTGCAAATACACCGCGGCAGCCTGGGCCCGGGGCCCGTACTGCACCGGGGCATCGACCCCGTCCGGCGCCCGGCCCGCGGTGACCTGCCCGCACCCGCACCGGCGCGAGACAATCCGATGCTCGCTCACCCGCACCCCGATATCGGGCAGCTCGAACACCTGCCGCACCACCGTCGCGGCCAGCGGGGCACCACTCAGGTCATCACCGCACCGGCCGCAGCCGGCCGGTTCATGCGTGATGCGCTCGTGCGGGTCGGTGACCTGCCGCAGCGTGCGGCCCTCATGGCCGGGCTGCCCGCCCGGGCGGCGACCCGACCGCTGCCGCAACGACCTCGGCACCGGCTTCCCCAGGCCGTCCGACGACGGCGGCTTCGACGAGTTCGACGAGTCCTGCCCGAGCCGGGCCCGCAGATCTGCGTTCTCCGCCCGCAACACCGCGTTCTCTTGCCGCAGCCCGCCGTTCTCACGCTCAAGCACACCGATCCGAGCCTCCAACCGGGCAAGCCGCTCAAGCAGCTCCACGATGGACGGCGATCCGGACACCCGATCATGATCCAGCACAAACCACGCAGGTCAAGTCAACCCGCCGACCAACACCTGATCAGTCACGGGAACAGGAGACGCAGCCATGTATTACGGTGCGTCACCAACCACGATGAACGCCAGGGCCCGCGTCGCGGCAGATTGGTGCGTTCGTCAACGGGCTCGCACGGAGCGGTTTACCTCGCGCGCATCCACCCCTGACCAGCGACGTATACACGCTCAGATCCCAACGTTACGACGCTAGTCTCGGCTAATGAAGACGTACCTGCAGAGCCCGAACGCGCTCTCCAACGCGGAGATCGCAGAGGTCTACTCCCTGGCTGAGCAGCACAACGTAGGCATCTGCCTGTACGGCGGCACCCAGTCGCCGTCTAAAGGCGCTGCGGAGTGGTCAGCCTCCGGGAGCATCCTCGCGCTGCGCCGCTTCATGAAGGCGGTGGGGTTCAGCACCATCCCCAAGCCGTCGTATCCCGAGGTCCGGTGGACCGACAAGAACAGGTGGGAGTGACGACCGCTCATCGGCATGACCGGAAGCCCGCCGAACCGATCGGCCTGACAGCGAGTGACGAGCGGTATGCGGCGTGAGCGCGCACCCAATCATGATTCAGGTGGCGGTGAAGAGCACTGCGCGTCCAGCGGCGGCAGCCCGTTCGTAGAAGGCTCGAACGTCGGCAAAGCCGTCCCAGGTGTACTCGAAGTCGGCATCGTCACGGGTGCCGCGGTAGCCCGGGTCGTCGATGGCATCGAAGCGGCGGCGCAGCCATGTTCGGTCCACGCCGCGCAGAGCGGTGGCGACATCTCGGGTCTCGGCCGCGCTGATGTACACGACGTAGTACTCGTCATGCAGATGCCGTCCACCGAGCACGGCGAGAGACAGCGGGTACTCTCCGCCGTCCGGGTCGAGGGTGCCGTCGGTCAGACAGCGGTGGATGGCGTCCCACGCCTTGTCGGTGTCGACCTTCAGCCCGCCGTCGCGCCACGACTCCTCGATGTCTTCGAGAAGTTCGCCCACCGTGTCGCTGTCGCCTTCGTCGTCAGCTGCGAGCAGCGAGCGTTCCTGGTCCGACGTGATGGCGAAATGCACCCCCAACATGCCTAGATCGTATGAGGTGACGCCGGTCCGAAAAACGAAACAATGGCCAGGTTCACAGCACGATCGCTTCGAGCGAGCTCAGCGGCCATGAGCGGATGCTCGCACGGGCATCCTCTTCGGCGATCCTCAGCCGCGACTGACGAGAAGGTACCGCTCGTCCGTGATCGTCTTGCCCCAGAGGGCCTCGTCGTGCAGCGTCCTGACGTCTGCCACCCGGCCGTGACGGCGCACCAATGATGCGCACTCGTTTGCTGCCATCCCTGCGCCCGTTGCCCAACATCCCTCGATGAGCACCAGTCTGCCCTGCGGCCGGAGAAGGGCAATCCAGCGAGCGAGTACCGCTTCCGGATCCGGGAGCGCCCAGAGCACGTGCCGTGCCAAAACAACGTCGAATGAGGCGGGCTTGAACGGCGGCCACGTCGCGTCACCGAGAACGAGGGACACCTTGACGCCGTGCCTCGATGCCTTCCCCCTGGCTACGTCGAGCATCCGCGGCGAGGCGTCCAAGCCATGGACGTCATGTCCTGCTTCGGCCAGAAGTACTGAGATGCTTCCAGTCCCGCAGCCGACATCAATGACCGATGCCGGTGCAGCGGGTAGCACGGGCGACAGCAGGTTGATCCATGCGCTCCTGACGGCGAGATCTCGAAGGCCATGGTCGGCTTCGTCGTCGAACGTCGCAGCGTGCGCGTCCCAGATCTCGCGTCCGTTGTCGCTCATGTGCTGATCATGCCTGGCTTGGCCACGCGTTGCGGTGGCGGCGTGCACGGTCATCGGCGGGCCCGGATGCGTATCGGCTGTGGTGGGGTGCCTGCGGTGGTGCAGTCAGATGGTCGGCGGCCGGCTGCGGTGAGGGTCTGGGCGGGGGTCGGCTTGGCGGTGGTGCCCCAGCCGGGGTGCGGGGACTGGGGGTGCGGCCGGCGCGATGGAGCCAACAGCCCGGACGGCCAGCGCTGTCGCGGACGTCCGCACGGCGATGCGACCCGGCAGATGATCTTCGCTGAAGACGGTCGGCGCCGGCCTGGATCACGATCCGGGGACCCTGCTTGATCTTGGCTGACGCCATGGCACCCAGCCCAAGATCCAGACCAACCAGCACGAACGGATCCCCACCAGCACGCTCCGACCTGGACCGTTGCGAAACAGCGGATCCCTTTCGGAACACAACAGGTCCACAGTGGACGAAACGCGAGAGGCGGTTGATCTACGTTTCCGCAGGTCAACCGCCTCTTGATGTTGCGCGCCCGAAGGGACTCGAACCCCTAACCTTCTGATCCGTAGTCAGATGCTCTATCCGTTGAGCTACGGGCGCTTGGTGCTGGGACTACTATACACACCCGGTTTTTCGGGTTTTGCGCGGAGGCTCCGGGATTCGAACCCGGGATGGGCTTTAAGACCCAAACCGCATTAGCAGTGCGGCGCCATAGACCGAACTAGGCGAAGCCTCCAGCAGTCCCCGTCACCGGAGACCGCCGTCCGAGGATACAGGCAGGCCCGCTGGACCGGCAAAGCGGGTACGCCATCCGGCGGGCCAGGGCCGGGCGACGGACGCAGAACGGGTGCTCAGGGCGGTTGACCGTTACGCTCGTTCAGATGGGAGAGGACGCAACCCCCGGCGAAGACCCCGACACCGTACCGCGCAAAGCTACCCCCTCCCGCGGCGCCCGCCGGCCCGCGGCGCTGGGCGACACGGCTCTGCGGTTCGAGCCGCCCCCACAGGACCTGTCCAGCGAGGAAGGGCCGCCCCCGGCCCCGCCCGGCCCACGGACGCCCGCACTGACGACACCGTTCGCGCCCGCTGCGGCGACGGTCGCCTCGACGCCCATCCGCCCGGGCCCGCCGCCAAGCCAGAACCCGCCACCGCCCGAGCCCACCACCCGTCCGGCAACCTCCACGCCCGCCCGCACGAACCACCAGGACCCACCGCCCGCCAGCCCTCCGGCGGCCCCCACTCCCTCCCTCGCGAGCCGGCCGAGCCACCAGACCCCCACCGCACCACCGGCAACCGTCGCACCCACCCTCGCGAGCCGGCCGAGCCACCAGACCCCCACCGCTTCCACGCCCGCTGCACCACCGGCAACCGCCGCATCCACCCGGGCCAGCCGGCCGGTCCGCCAAACACAGCCGCCGGTCGAGCCCGCCACCCCACCATCGACCGCCACACCCGCCCGCGCGAGCCAGACTCCGCCCCCGGACCTCCTGGCAGGTGAACCCGCAGCTGCGCCCGCCGAGGCGACTCCCCCAGCCAAGAAGGCGGCGACCAGGAAGACGACCGCGGCGAAGAAGACCGCGGCCAAGAAGGCGACCCCGGCGAGGAAGAGCGCCACGCCCGGGATTGAGACGAACTCGGGCGAGACGGCTCCGGACCCGGTCATGAAGGCTGCCAAGAAGACGGCCCCGGCGAGGAAGCGGGCCGCGCCCGGGGGCGAGACGGACTCGGACGAGACGGCGCCAACTCCGGTCCAAGAAGCCGCCCCGACCGAAGAGACCGCTCCGGTCGTAAAGGCCGCCAAGAAGGCGATCCCGGCGAGGAAGCGGGCCGCGCCCGAGGCCGAGACGGACTCAGACGAGACGGCTCCGGGCCCGGTCGTAAAGGCCGCCAAGAAGACGACCCCGGCGAAGAAGAGCGCCACGCCCGGGATTGAGACGAACTCGGACGGGACGGCTCCGGACCCGGTCCAAGAGGCCGCCCCGGTCGTGAAGGCCGCCACTGCGGCGCCCGGCGAGACCGCCGCTCCGAAGGAGGCGGCCGCAACAGGAACGCCTGGCGAGACCGCCGTGGCAAGGGCGGCCGGCTCGACCGCCGCTCCGGAGAAGGCCACCGCAGCAGAAGCATCCGAGCACACCGCCAGCCCGACGACGGCCACCGCGGCAAAAGCGACCGACGAGACCGCCGGTCCGGACAAGGCCACCATGGCAGATGCGGCCGACGTGACCGCCGGTCCGGAGAAGGCCGCTGCGGCAAAAGTGGGCGGCGAGACCGCCGGTCCGGAGAAGGTCGCCGGGGCGAAAGTGGGCGATGAGACCGCGAGTCCGGAGACGGCGGCCGCGGCCATGGTGGTCGTTTCGCGGGAGAAAGTGACCAAGGACACAGCGACTGCGCCCGAGCCTGAGCCGATCATCGGAATTGCACCGCCCGTGAGCGTGGTATTGCCCAGTGTCAACGCGAGTGAGAGTGCTTCAGTTGATGCACAAACTCCCCAAGCGCACGAAGGGACCGAATACCCCGGCGACCGAGAAATCCGGATTCATCTGGTCGGGGCGAATCCGGCATACCTTCCCGAAATCCTCGCGCTCGCGGCCGTGGAGCGGCTGGGTGCCGGTGCTCGGCGGCGTGTCGAGTGGTACCAGCTCACGTATCCAGACGCGGACCGCGACGCTCTGTCGCGGGCCATTACGCACGAGTTCGTCCGCCGCGCCCGTCGCCAGGGATTCGCCACCGCCGTCGCCGGGCCCGCCGGGCTGGTCGTCGAGGCCGCCGGGGTTGCCTGGCTGCAGGCCAAGCTCGTGCTGCACTTGGCCGCCGCATACGGCCACGACCCCGAGAACCGCCGCCGCGCCGCCGAACTGCTGGTGCTCCAGCGCGTCCACGCCACGGTGGAGACCGCGGAGGCGGCCGTACGCGCCGCCGAGCGCAAGGGCTCGCGCCGGGCCGGCGTCGAGCGCCTGACATCCCCGCTGGCCAGGGCGATCGTCCCGGGCCTGCTGCGGGCCGCGGTGACCCGCCTCGCCCGCCGGCTCGTCCCGGGACGCAGCCGCGGCCTTGCGATCGGCGCGGGCCTGGCCGTGGGCTCCATCGCGGCAGCCCGCAGCACCGAGCGCCTCGCCGCCCGGACTGTCCGCTACTACCGCGGCACGCTGCGCCGAACGCCGGACGAACACTGAACCCGAGCTGGCAACCCGGGCGTAGAAATGGCTGTACGGGGAGTGAGGAGTGCCGAAGTGTTGGCCGCGGGAACCGTGCGGGACAGCAACCGGAAACGAAACGGCAACGTCTTGGTCACCGTTGAAGCGAATCCGAGCCAAGCCAGGGGACGGCAACGTGAACTGCTCTTATGTATAGTCTCGCCCTGTGTCGCTTACCTCTGGCGCTCTCGACTCTGACGCCGCCGACGTGAACGATATCGACATTGATGCATTGAACGTTGGGCGGAAAGCTGTGACCGGCAAGGTCGAACGGGAGGCCGCCGTGTCCCCCGCGGTGACCGGGACCACTGCCGAGACCAGCGAGACTTCATCCACAACGGACAACACCCCCGAGGATCCGGCGCCGACGCCCAAGTGGCGGGCGTGGATTCGGCCGTGGATGGCGCCGTGGATTCGATCACTGAAGGCCGCCGCGGGCGTCTGGCTCGCCGCCGGGCTCGCCTACGTGGTGGTCACGGTCTTCGCGGGGCGCTTCGTGCCCACCCGCGAGCCGCAGGTGCACAACCTGCTCGGGTCCTGGTATCAGTTCGACACCCTCTTCTACGTCCGCATCGCCGAGGACGGATACCTCTACAACAAGTTCGCCCCGGCGTTCTATCCGCTCTACCCGGGCCTGATCAAGCTCTTCAACCCGATTCTGCCCGGCGGGGCGTTCCCGGCCGCGCTGTTCGTCAGCATCATGTTCGCGCTCGTCGCGCTGACGATGCTGCACCGCCTGGTCGACGAGGAGTTCGGCGAGAAGGTCGCCAGCCGCACGGTCTTCTACATCGCGGCGTTCCCGGCCGGGTTCTTCTTCCTGGCCGCGTACAACGAGTCGCTGTTCCTCGCGCTGGTGCTCATGTCGCTCTACGCCGCACGCAAGGGCAACTTCTGGTTCGCCAGTGCCTTCGCCGCGCTGGCCGGCTCCACGAGGCTGTTCGGGCTGCTACTGGCGGCGCCACTGGCGTATGAGTACATGCGGCAGCGGGGCTGGAGCATCCGCAAGATCCGCTGGGACGCGCTGAGCTTCGCGTTCATCCCGAGCGGCGTGATCGCGTTCGCGATCTTCCTGCAGATCAAGCTCGGCGACTGGCTCGCGTTCAGCCACGCCCAGGACGGCTGGAAGCGCACCTACGGCTGGCCGGGCCAGCCGATCTGGAAGACGCTCAAGCTGCTCAACGACAAGCCGTATCTGCTGGACTGGCGCCTGCTCCAAGGCCTCAACCTGGTCTGTGTCGTGGGCGCGATGGTCCTGCTGCTGCTGACACTGCGCAAGGGCCGCTTCCACTTCCGCCGCGACCAGTACTACCTGCTCGTCTACGCCGCCGCCCCGATCTTCCTGTTCATCTGCACCGAGGCCGGCTGGCCCAACTACCTGATGTCGGCCCCGCGCATCGCGCTGGAGTGGTTCCCGTGCTTCATCGTGCTGGGCATGATGGGCGCGAGCCGCACCTTCGAGCGCGTGTACCTCTTCATGGCGCTGACGTCCCAGACGCTCTTCCTCGCACCCATGCTGCTGCAGATCCAGTTCTTCGCTTAGGGAATGGTCAATGGCTGCGGGCCGATCGCCACGGTGGTCCAGGCCCGCGCCGCCGTCCCGTCGCCGAACTCGATCATCCCCAGGTAACGCTTGTCAGGATCCAGCCCCTGCCAGGTGACGTCGAACGGCAGTGAGGCATTCGGCGCGATCGGGCGCGCCTTCGGCGTGACGGTCAGGTTGCCGGTCAGCGGGCTGCCCACCAGGAACACGTGCGCCTTCACCACCTGCGCGGTGAGCGTCGGGGGAAGGGCGAACTGCACGACGTACACCTGATAGGTCCCGGAGCCACCGGTCAGCGGAACCTCCTCGTCGGAGGTCGTGCCGTCGCTGCGCCCAACGAGCTTCCCGTCCTGGTAGACGTAGAGGTCCAGGTCGGTGCCGGGGGCGTGGTCGGCGTCGTAGGTCGCCAGCCGGGCGAGCTTCGTGGCCGGGGGCAGCGTGAACTCGAAGCTGAACACGGCCGGCGACAGGCCCGGCGCGGACGGCACGAAGGCGGCGGTGCTGCCGAGCAACTTCTGGGCGTGGACGGTGGAGGCGGCCAGGCCGTAGGGGTGGGCGGTGACGGTGCCGGTGTACCCGCCGAGCAGGTCAATGGTGGCGTGGCCGGACTTTCCGGTGCCGGTGATCTCGCCCGGGCCGGAAAGCGCCACCGGACGGACCGCGATCGGGCTGCGCGCGAGGTGGCCGCGCAGGTCCGTCCAGGTCAGGCTCCCGAAGGTGTACTCCCGGTAGGCCGCGTCGGTCCGCTTGACGGTGACGGTGAACGCGGCGGAGCCGCCGGCCGGGACGGTGATCGTGGACGGGTTCACCTCGACCGTGGTGCCCTTCGGCGGCGTGACCGAGGCGACGTAGACGCTCGGCAGCGCCGTGACGTTGGTGACGGTCCGCGTGACGGTCTGGGCGCCGGGCAGCGACCCGACCGCGATCGACGGATAGTTCAGGTCGCTCGGGTCGATCCGGCCGACGGCCGGGCACCAGTCGCTGGCGGTCTGCAACTGGTCGAGGCCGCAGGCGTATCGCGCCCAGTCCTGCGCCCCCGAGTCGTACACGAGCCCCGGGTCGAAAGCGCGGGCCGGGCGGACCTGCCCGGAGCCGTCGTCGAACGGGTTGGCGTCGCGGTCGCCGCGCTGGATGGCGCCGCCGGTGTTGTCGAGGTCGCCGGCCGTGGTCATCATCGCGGACTTGAGCGCCGCCGGGGACCACTGCGGGTGCCGGGCGCGCAGCAGCGCGGCGATGCCGGCGATGTGCGGGCTGGACATCGAGGTGCCGGACTCGCCGTCGAAGAGGTTGCCGTGGTGCCCGGCCGGGGAGACGCCGGCGACAATGTCGACGCCGGGCGCGGCGATGTCGGGCTTGATGAGGTCGCCGGCGCCGGCGTCGGCCGGGCCGGCCGAGGAGAACGCGGCCATCGCGGGAGCGCGGGCGACTGTGACGGTGGTCGCCGAGATCTTGGCGTGCGGGGCGGCCCCGGCGGCGTACACCTTGATCGCCGCCCCCGCCGTCTCGTCCACGTGCACCGTGGGGACGACGTGGTAGTCGGCGTTGAGGGAGTTCTCGCTGGGGTTGTACAGCAGCATCCCCACGCCCCCGGCGTCGCGCACGGCGATGCTCTTGTCGGTGCGCGGGTTCACGCCCCGCTTGCACAGCACGATCCGGCCCTTGACCTTGGCGGGGTCGAGCGCGCCGGGGTAGCACAGCTCGACCTTGTCCGCCTCCGCGCCGGCCCGCCCCGCCTTCACGGAGTCGACCAGCGGCGCGTCGGGCACCGCGGCGCCCTGGCCGACCCCCTCGAACTTGCGGCCGTCGCCGAGCGTCACGCTCTTGACCGCGCCGCGGTCGTGCGAGCTCGCGGCGACCGTCGTGACCCACGGGGCGTTGTGCGCGACCGTGGACGCGTCCGGCCCCGAGTTGCCGGCCGCGGCGGCGACGAACACGCCCGCCGCGGCCGCGTTGTAGAAGGCGAGGCTGACCGGGTCGACGACGAGCGAGGTGGAGCCGGAGACCGAGTAGTTGATGACGTCGGCGCCGTCGGCCACCGCGTCGTCGATCGCGGCGAGCAGGTCGACGGTGCCGCCGGAGCCCTCCCCGTCGGCCTGGCGCCACAGTGCCTTGTAGACGGCGATCCGGGCGGCCGGGGCCATGCCGGAGACCTTGCCGACCGGCTTGCCGTTGATCGCCGCCGGCACGTCGTGGTCCCCCGCGGCCGTGGTTGCGGTGTGGGTACCGTGGCCGTCGTAGTCCCGCGGGGACTGGAACTCGCCGCTCCAGTCGCCGAAGCCGCTGCTGTTGTAGTAGCGCGCGCCGATCACCTTGTTGTTGCAGGTGACCTGCTGCTGCGGCGTTCCGGTGCCGGTGACGCACTCGCCCTTCCACTTGGCGTCGACGACCGCCTGGTCGGGGCGGGGTTCGGGCAGCGCGGCGAGGCTGGGGCTCTCGGGCCAGAAGCCGGTGTCGATGTCGGCGATGATCATCCCCGCGCCGGCGCGGGCCGGGTCGCCGAACTCCTTGTTCCACACCCCGCCGGCGCCGGCCAGGCCGAGGAACGCGGGCGTGGAGATGGTGTCGACGGTGCGCCGCTCGTTCTTCCACAGGCGCAGCACGCCGGGGGTACGCATGGCCTTCTCGCGCTGCTGCGGTGTGAGGGCCGCGGCGAAGCCGTTGAACACCGTCTCGTAGTCGACGACCGTCCGGCCGATGCCGGCCCGGCGCAGCACCGACTCCCGGCCGGCCCGCACGGCGGCGCGGGCGCTCTCGGTGCGTCCGGCGGGGTCGCCCGCGAGCTGGACGATGTAGAGCGTCGTGTCCGTTTTCGCGGCGGCCGGCGCGGGAACGGCGACGGCACCGGCGAGGACGAGGGTGATAACGAGAAGGATTCGGCCCACGGAGTCAGGGTAATTGTCCGGATTTGCCCTAACTCAGGAAACCGAGATGATCCTTGAGCAGCGCGTACCCGACGAACGAGACGATGTCGAGGATCGAGTGCGCGATGATCAGCGGCAGCACGCGCCCGGTGCGGCGGAAGAAGTACCCGAAGACGAGCCCCATCACGAGGTTGCCGACGAAGCCGCCGAAGCCCTGGTAGAGGTGGTACGAGCCGCGGATCACGGCGCTGGTGACGATCGCCGGCCACGGGCCCCAGCCGAGGTCGCGCAGCCGGGTCAGCAGGTAGCCGATCATCACGACCTCTTCGAGCACCCCGTTCTCGACGGCCGAGAGGATCAGCACCGGCACCGACCACAAGTGCTCGCCGAGCGCCTCTGGCACGATCTGGGCGCTGACGCCGAGCTGCCGGGCCGCCCACACCAGCCCGAGCCCGGGCAGCCCGATGAGCGCGGCCATCCCGGCCCCGCGCAGCAGATCCCCGCCGGGATGGCGCGCGTCCAGCCCGATCGCGAGGTCTTCGTGCGCCTTGTGCAGCAGGTGTACCGCGAGCAGCGCCGGCACCACCCCGAGCCCGATGCCGGCCAGCTGGTAGAGCAGGTCGAGCCAGGGCCGGTCGGCGACCACCGTCGGGTTGAGGGTCGCGGTCTGCTCCGACAGCGGCTTGACGTACGTCAACCGGTCGATGATCTTGAGGATCGAGTAGATCGCCGAACTGCCGAGCGAGACGCCGAGCACGAGCAGGATTTCGGCCCGGACGCCCCGCTTCTCGATCACGCCGTCACTGTACTGGCGAAATCCTGCGAGACGGGCGGGCGGTCACCGCACCTTGACCGCCCGCCCGCGCTCACCAATCACCGAAGGCGTCGTACTTGATCCGGATCGCCGGCACCTGCATCTCGGCGAGGGTCCGCAGGGTCGAGCGCACCATCGTCGGGGAGCCGGAGACGAAGAAGTCATGGTCCCGCCACGGCCCGTACCTGGCGACGATGTCCGAGACGTTGCCGTGCTCGCCCGGGAAGTCCGGGTCGTCGCTGGTCGCCGCGACCACCGACAGCCACGGGTAGCGGGCCGCCAGCCGGTTGAGGCAGGCCAGGTCGTAGAGGTCGTCGCGGTCCCGGGCGCCGAAGAACACGTGCACCCAGCGGGTCCGGTTGGCGCGGGTCATCTCCTCGATCAGCGCCTTGATCGGGGCGAGGCCGGTGCCGCCCGCGACACAGACGATGTCGCGGGTCGAGCGGCGGTCCAGCGTCATCTGGCCCATCGGGGCGCCCAGGCGGATCATGTCGCCGGGCTGCACCCGCCGCACCAGGGCGGAGGAGACCCAGCCCGCGCCGATCGCGCGGACGTGGAAGTCGAGGGAGCCGTCCTTGCGCGGCGCGTTCGCGACGGAATACGCGCGCCACAGCCGCGGCTGGTACTTGGTCTCGACGCTGACGTACTGCCCGGCCCGGAACTCCAGGGGCTGCATCGGCCGGCAGGTGAGCACGGCGATGTCCCGGCTGCGGCGCTCGTGGTGGAGCACCTCGGCGTGCCAGTAGGGCGGGTTGCTCGAGTCGGCCTCGGCGCCCGCGATCATCTTCGACGCGATCAGGGCGTAGCCGTCGCGCCAGGCCTGGTCGAACTCGTACGTCCACTGGTCGCCGCCGTAGGTGCGCAGGGCCTCCAGCAGCGCCGTACCGACGACCTCGTAGTGCTCCGGCTGAACGTGGAACTTGCGGTGGTCACGGCCGAGCGAGCTGAGGTACTCCTCGAGGTGCTCCGGGTCGTCGACCGTCTGCACCGCCTTGACGATGGCGCCCAGCAGGCGGGACCGCTGGACATCCATCTGCACCGGAAACAGGTCCCGCAACTGCGGGTTGTTGAGGAACATGCGCGCGTAGAAGTAGCTGGCGAGCTTGTCCTGCTGTTCCTCGACGAGTGTCCAACTCTCCTTCAGTAATCGCGAGAGATTGCTCATCGGTGCCCTTCGTCGTCAACGTAGGTGCCGTCCGCGAATCAGCGTCGCGACCTGCGATGACCACGCATCGCACTGAGTGTGCGACGAGGCGTGTCCGGGGTCGATATTCCCCTCGACGCGCCGACTGACGGCCCTGGACATGCCGGACATGTCCCACCGGTTCGGGTGTTTCGGACGCTTCTTGAGTAGCGTTCCGCCAGCTTTTTGAGTGGTGACACGCCCGAACTTGAGCGCCGGACTCCGCCGAACGGCGGTGTCGCACCGACTGTCCGGCTACCCCGGCGCGGCAATGCGACGGTGAGGCGCAGGCGTCCGCAGCAACCGGAGGTGTACCGTGCCGACCCTGTCCGACCGCGAGGTCCTCACCACGCTGGACGAGCGAATGCAGAGCTTCGTCCGCCGCCAGGAGATGATGTTCGTCGCCACCGGCGAACCGGACGACGGGCACGACTGCACCTTCGTCACCGGCGGGCCGGGCTTCGTCCGCGTGCTGAGCGTGAATCGCCTCGCGTGGCCGGAGTTCGACGACACGAGCCTTTCCGGCGCCATCGACGACATTCGCCGGGACCCGCGGATCAGCCTGTTGTTCGTCGACTTCGCCCGCGGCGCGATCGGGCTGCACGTCAGCGGCCTGGCGAAGGTCCTCGACGACGGTGCGATGCGCCGCGCGTACCGCCGGCTCAACCTCGACCCCTCCCTCGAACTGGTCGCGGACCGCCGGCCGACCCGCTGGATCACCGTTTACGTTGCGGAGGCATACCTGTCGGCGCCCGGCGAACTCGACTGACGACCAGCCTTATGGTGCGTTTTGTTTCACCCTGAGAATCGCACGCATTCATTCACGTTCAGCGAGACCTAAAGGGGTTCACACCCGGCTCACAGCCACGCACACTGGGTGGATGGCTGTGAGCCGGGCCGACGCATTTCCGTCTTCGCACCCGTACGATTCTTCCCCGCCGCGGTCCCGCCAGACCGCGGCTTTTTGCGCGCCCGGCCCGCGCCCATTCACGTGGCGATTCGGTAACCCGCCCCTGAAGGAGCAGCGATGACCAGCGACGTGGCTGACGACCGGAAGACCGCGCCGATCCCGAAGCCCCTGCGGGCGATCCGGCCGATCGGCACTCCTCGCGGGCCCGGAAGGCCCACGCCCCGGCCGAGCGAGGTGATGGCGGCGCTCGGCATCGTGCAGCTGGGCGACCCGGTGCTCACCACGGCCACCCGCCCGTTCATGCTGCCGGACGAGCGCGACGAGGTGCTGCGCATCCTGGACCGGCTGACCGCGGTCGCCGACGCCGTCCAGCGCGTGCACGACTTCACCACCGGCGCGATGGGCCTGGCCGCGCCGCAGATCGGCGAGCCGCGCTCGGTCGCGATCTTCCGCGCCGCCGGCGAGGCGCAGCTGGCGCTCATCAACCCGCAGGTCGTCGAGGTCGGCCCGGCCGGGACGCCGGGCTGGGAGGAGACGACCGAGGGCTGCCTGAGCTTCTTCGACTTCCGCTGCACGCTGCGCCGGCCGCGCTCGGCGGTGATCAGCTACCTGACCCCGGCGGGGGACGAGGCGATCGCGACCTTCGACCGCGGCCGGCTGGCCCGCGACGTGCTGCACGAGGTCGACCACCTCAGCGGCGTGCTGTGCATCGACCACGTGGAGCCCGGCGCGCCGGCCGTCTCGATGGCATGACGTACGAGAAGAACCGCCCCGGCTCTCGTCGGGGCGGTCGGTTCTCACGCGGACAGCTGGTGCCCCACGTCGTTGTCGGCCCAGTCGTCGGGCTCCTCGACGGCGCCCTCGGGCCGGCTGCCGCGGAAGCGCCACTCCAGCCGGTAGTAGTCGTGCAGCGTGGCCGCCTCGGTGTGCCAGGAGAAGACCGCGCGCCCGTCCTCCGACAGCTCCTGCGTGATCGGCGTGCGCAGCGGCACCTCCTCGGCCGACAGCGACGTCTGCACGCCCCAGACCACCGGGCGCATCCGGGCCGGGAACTCGACCTCGACCGTGAGGTGCCGGGTCGGCAGGCGGATCGCCCGCTCGAACCAGTTGCCCCACTTGTCGATGCCGATGTGCCAGGAGTACGCGATGGTGGTGCGCTGCCCGGGGTACAGCGGGAAACGCCCCTGTGCGTTCTCGAAGAGCAGCCAGAGCTCCTTGAGCGTGTCGCGGTCGGTCTTGGCCCGCCACTCCATCGGCTCACCGGCGCACGAGGCCACCAGCGACAGCTCGTCGAGCGAGAGCGGGTGGTCGTGGTGGTGGCGATTGGAGCGCGCCGGGTCGTCCGGGTAGCGGTCGACCGAGATCCGCACGAGGTACCGCGTGATCGGCTCCGTGCCGGCGTTGTACAGCGCCCGGCGGACCGTGCAGCGGTACTTCCCGTCGACGTACGACAGCCGGGCGGTCTCCCGCTCGACCACGAGTCCGGTCCCGGGCGGTAGCCACTGGTCCGGCACCGGCGGGTCACGCCCGGGCACCCCGACCCGGCTGCGCGCGGTCGCCCGCAGTTCGTCGTACTCCTTGTACCGCTGCCAGACCTGCCCGTTGCTCTGCAGGATCGCCTCGGCGCGGCGCGCGAAGTCCTCGGTCGGCCGGTGCCGGCCGGCCTCGACGTGGCTGACGTAGGAGGCGTCGAACCCCATGGCGGCGGCGAGCTGCTTCTTGGACATGCCGCGCTCGACGCGCCACCGCGCAAACTCTGCGACGAACGCCTCCGACGCCCGCTGCACGGGAGAGGGGTCGCTCGTGGTCATTGTCCGGTCCAGCCCTACAGGGAGACGGCCCCTGTCCGGTTAGTGTCCCCGAGTCCGACTGTCGACCAGGCCAGCCCGACGGATTCCTGACAAAATGGTTGACACCACCGCGACATCGGTCTTGATCAACCAATTTCGGTCACCACGTGCCGCTCGCCCGTAACGCAAAGTCACGAAAGGCAGGTCACCGACACCCTCGCAAGGTAGGGTGGTTAGGCTTACCTAAGGGCTGTATGGTGGGCGCTTGGCAGGCACTTCTGGGGGTACGCAACGGTGGTGAGCACCAGCCACGCGCTGACGAACGGCGTAATGACGTCGTTCGGTGTCGCCCTGCCCGGCTCCCGGAACGGCGACCCAACGTGACCGCCCTCATCAGCCGCGAGGGGGTGGAGCCGTTGGCCCCGGTGCTCGCGACCCTCTCGACCCTGCGGCACCGCCACGGCAAAGATTCACTCCAGGGACTGGCCCCCGGCCTGGTCCTGCCGGACCCCACCCCGCCCCGCACCTCCGGCCCAGCCGCCCCCGACTCCCACGCCCCGCTCACCAGCCCGGCCGGTCCCGCCACCCACGCCCCGCTCGCTGGCCCGGCCGTTCCCGCCTCGCTCGCCGGCCCGGCCATCGCCGCTCCTCACGACTCGCTCGCCTGGCGCCCGGCCTGCGAGCTCGACGTCACCGACTTGCTCGACACCGCGGCCCGCCGCTGGAGCGCCCAGCCCCACGCCGCGGCCGCCCTGGCCTGGAAGTGCTACTCCTACTGGTGCGCACTGCCGGCGGTCCTGGGCTTCGCCGCCTCCCGCCGGGTCCCGCTGATGACCCCGGACAACGTCCTCGTCCGATACGGCGACAGCCAGCCCTTCCTGACCCTGGCTCTGCGCCACCCGGTGACCGCGGTCCTGGCCACCGACCCGATCGTGGCGACCGACGCCCCGGGCCTGCTGATCGTCGACGACGAGACCGAACTGCTGGGGGTGCTGCGCCGCTCCCTGGTCGACGCCCACCTGAACCCCCTGCTGGAGGAGTTCCGCAAGCGCGCCCGCATCGGGCGGCGGACGCTGTGGGGCTCGGTCGCCTCGGGCGTCGCCTACGGCCTGTCCCGCGCCGCCGACTCCCTGCCGGGCCCGACCCTGGAGATCGCCGAGCGGCTGCTGACCGCCCTGGACGCGGAGGACCTGGTCGACCTGACCCCCCGCGCGGGCGGCGGCCTGGACATTCAGCGCCGCACCTGCTGCCTGGCGTTCACGCTGCCGACCCCGAAGGTCTGCACGACCTGCTGCATCCGCTCACACTCTTAAGTTTTTCCTGACCCCCGTGGCTTCGCGCGCGGGCGCGTCCGCGATGCGACCGCACTCGTTGGCGGCGTTCGCGCCGCTGTCGGGGCGAGTCGGCGGCCGGGGCCGATGACCCGTGAGCGCAATGCCTCGGCGGTGCGATTCCGCTTTCATCCACCACGCTACAGGACCCATCCAAATCGCCTTCAAGATCTGCTGGCGGAGCGTAATCACGCCATCACAGGCACCCGGGGACGTTTCATGAGCTGCACTCGGTGGGTACAGCGCCTAGGTTGAATCACATCACTGAGCCGATCTCCTCCACGCACGCCGGGCGCATTCGTCTCGGCGATCATCTTTGCCTGCCCTTCGCCAGCGACGTCGAGCAGCGTGAGGTCGTTTCCGCGTACATCGCCGACGGGCTGCGGCGGGGTGAGCGGGTGCTGTACTTCTCGGACCGCACCAGGCCCGACGCCATCGACGCGTGGCTCGGGCCGCGCGGGGTCGACGGCGCGCTCGCGATCGCGCGCGGGCAGCTGGAGGTTCGCCCGGCCGAGGGCGGGTTCGACCCCGCGGAGGTGGTCGGGGGCATCCGGCTCGCCGTGCGCGACGCGCGGGCGGCCGGGTTCCAGGGGCTGCGGCTCACCGGGGAGATGAGCTGGGCGCTGCGGGGCGTCCCGGGCACGGTGCGGCTGCACGAGTACGAGACCGGCGTCGCCTCGACCGTGGTGGACTCCGGGGATCTGGCAGCGATCTGCCAGTACGACGAACGGCTCTTCGAGAAGGCCGACATCACGGGTCTGGTGGCGGTGCACCACGGTGTGGTCCGCATCGACCCGCTGCACGACGACCGGCGGCTGCGGATCGTGCCGACGTATTCGCCGCGCGGGCTGCGCATCACCGGGACCGTCGACGACTCGACCGCGGCGCCGCTCGCCGAGGCGCTCGCACACGCGGCGGAGTGGCCGGCCGGGGAGCCGCTGCTCGTGCTCGACCTGGCCGGGGTGGCGTTCATCGACGTGGCCGGCATCCGGGCGCTGGTGCGCTTCGCCGAGTCGCTCGCGCCGCAGCGGCGGGTGCAGGTCAGCGGCATGCCGGCCGCGATGCGCCGGGTGCTGCACATCGCGAACTGGACAGCCTTCGAGGACCGGGACGAAGCGCCGTGAACCTGATCCACCAGGCCCTCGTCTTCGACTCCGCCGCCGCGTTCCTCGCCGCCGCGGTGCCGTTCGTGACCGAGGGCGTGCACCGCGGCGACACGGTGCTGGCGATCACCTCGGCCGCCAACGAGGAGCTCCTGCGCGAGCATATCGGCGGCACCGCGGAGCACGTCACGTTCCTGTCGGCGGTGGATTGGTTCGACTCGCCCGGCCGCACGCTGGACGCGCACCACCGGCGCATCGACGCCCTGCCGGGGACGACGGGAATCCTGCGGGTGCTCAGCGAGCCGGTCTGGGAGGGCCGGGACCCGCTGGAGACGTCGGAGTGGGGGCGCTACGAGTCCGTACTGAACGTCGCCCTGGCGGACGCGCGGGCCTGGCTGATGTGCGGGTACAGCAGCCGCAGCCTGCCCACCGCGATCGTCGACGACGCCCGGCGGACCCACCCGGCGCTCGCGGTCGGCGCCCAGAGCGAGGCGAGCATCGCCTACGCCGACCCGGCCTCCTACTACGCCGAGCACAACGGCCCCCTCCTGCCCCGCCCGGGCGAGGGCGTCGAACGGCTCGCCGATTTCGCGGACATGGCGCCCGTACGGCAGTTCGTCGCCGACCACGCGACGCGCCTCGGCGTGCCGGCGGAGCGCCTGGCCGACTTCGCCCTCGCCGTGAACGAGGTCGCCACCAACGCGGTGCGCCACGGCGCCGGCCACGGCGATGCGCGCCTGTGGGCGACTGACCGCCGGGTCATCTGCGAGATCACCGATCCCGGCCGGGCCACGGACAATTTCCTCGGCTTTCTGCGTGCCGATCCGGGCGGCGGACAGGGGCACGGACTCTGGATCGCCCGGCAGATCTGCGACCTTCTGGAAATGCGCACCGGTTCCGGCGGGACAACGGTCCGCCTGCACATCCGGCGCAGTTCCTGACGCATTGCCGGGCGCCATTTCTCAGTACTTACTCAAAGCACCTTGGCATCGAGCATGCGCACCATCAGCGGACCTGTCCGGCTCCTCGGGCGCACCGCGGCGTACCCCGCTGGATGGACGAACCGCCGGCCTGAGTAGTTGGATCCGGGCGATGAGCGATTTCAGCGCGGACTTCGAGCTCGACGGCGAGCCGGAGCGGGAGTTTCACGCCGGGGCCGCCCGGCGGATGGCCCACAAGACCGTGGCCGGCGGCGCGATCGTGCGCGACCCCGCCGGACGCATGCTGTTCGTGGTGCCGAACTACAAGCCCTTCCTGGACATTCCGGGCGGAATCGTGGAGACGGGCGAGTCGCCGTCGGCCGCCTGTGCCCGCGAGGTGTTCGAGGAGATCGGGCTGCACCTTCCCGTCGGCCGGCTCCTGCTGGTGGATTGGACGCCGGGCCGGGGCCCGTGGAGCGATCAGGTGCAGTTCGTCTTCGACGGTGGCGTGCTCGATCCGGACGAGGCCGAGATACGCCCGGCCGAGAATGAACTGACCGGCTTCCGATGGTCATTTCTCGACGACGCGCGCACCGATCTGCGCCCCTCGATGTTCCGGCGCCTGACACTCGCATCGAAAGCAATCAGCGCAGGTCAGACCCTGCACGCCGAGTTCGGATACTTACTCAGTCCCGGCTGAGGTGGTACTCACCTTCTAACAGGGGAATCCGGACGGTCGCCGTACCCGGACTGTTCGTGGTCTAACGATTGCGTCGTGGCCCACGCACACTCTGTGGCGTGAGTATTCGCCACACCCACCACGAGATGACCCACGGGGAACCGGAAACATGATGCCACGCCACCCGAAGGTTCTGCGCCAGACGGAAGAGGACGGGTACATCCCGCGGCACGCCCGCGATCTGCGCAACACCCGCAACGACCTCGACCTGCGCGACGGCCCCGACCCGAAATCCGCCGACGGCGACGGCGACCCACAGGAGGACGGCTGACCTGCGGCGGGGCGGCACCCGGCCACCCCTGCCGCAGCGGAACGCCCCGGTCTCAGCCCGAGGTCAGGGCCGATACCGGGGCGTCAGGAGCCGGACCGGGCGTCCGGTCAGTCGTCGAGCCAGTCCAGGGGGCGCCGGTTGCCGCCACCGCGCTGGCCCGACGAGCGGGCGTCGTCGTAGTCGCCACCGCCGCCGTTGCCCGGGCCGTAGCCGCCGCGCTGCTCGTACTCCCCGCCGCCGCCGTTGTAGCCGTTGCCCGCGCGGGGCGGCTCCGGGACGCGCTCGTAACCGTCGCGCTCGTAGCCCGCGGCCGGCTCGTAGCCGCCGCGTGGTTCGTAGCCACCGCGGCCCGCATGCGGCCCGTCGTCGTAGCCACCGCCACCGCCCGGTCCGCCCGGACCATAACCGTTGCCAGCGCCCGGTCCGCCCGGGCCGTAGCCGTTGCCGGCGCCCGGTCCTCCTGGGCTGCCCGGACCATAGCTGTTGCCAGCGCCTGGGCCGCCTGGGCCGCCTGGGCTGCCCGGACCGTAGCCGTTGCCAGCGCTCGGGCCGTAGTCGTCGCTGTACCCGCCGCCCTGGCCGCCGCCGGGGCCATAGCCGCCACGGTCGCCGCCCGGGCCGCCGTATCCGCCGCCCGCGGACGGGCCGTCGTAGCCGCCGCCATTGCCGGGGGCACTGCCGGGGCCGTAGCCGCCGCGGTCGCCGGGATCGTAACCGCCACCGGCCGAGGGGCCGTCGTAGCCGCCACGGTCGCCGGGTCCGTAGCCCCCGCGATCGGCGCCCGGCCCGTAGCCGCCGCGCTCGCCGCCCGAGAAGCCGCCGAGCGTCGCGGGCGGGGCCTCGTAGCCGCCACGGTCGCGCGGGTCGTAGCCGCCAGGGGCACCCTGACCGCCACCCTGGCCGTAGGCGCCGCCGGACTGGGCGTCGTAGGCGCTGGTGGCCGGCGCGTCGTAACCGCCGCGCTCACCGTAACCGCCGGCCGCGCCGGAGCCGTAGCCGCCGGCCGAGGGGCCGCCGTTGTTGTTGTACCCGTTGTTGCCGCCGTAGTTGTTGCCGCCGGTGCCGGGCTCGTAGCGCTGGGTCGCCTCGCCGTAGCCGCCGGCGCCGGCGTTGTAGTCCGGCGCATACGGGTCGACGGGCGGGCGCGAGGACGGCCCGTAGCCGGCGCCCGGGCCGGCACCGGGGCCGCCGCCATAGCCGCCGCTGGCAAAGCCGGCGCGGTCGTCGTAGCCGCCCGCGGACGGGTAGCCACCGGGGCCGGGCGGAGGCGCGCCATACGGGTCCGGGGGCACGTCGTCGAAGCCGCCGGGGCCGGGGCGCACGATCGCGGTCGCGTCATTGGCGTTGCCCCGGCTGATCATCGTCGGGGCCGCGCCCGCGCCCATCGCGCCGACCATCGTCGGGTCGGCCTGCGGGCGGTAGCCGGGGCGCTGACCGGGCCCCTGGCCGGGGCCGCCGCGGCGCGGGTCGTCGTCGCCCTCGTCCTCGTCGTCGTCATCGCCGCGGCGGCGCAGCAGCAGCACGATCGCCACGATGCCGAAGCCGACCAGGAGTACGCCGAGCGCGATGAGGATCCAGGAGACCCCGCCGCTGCTGTCGTTGGAGGCGTTGTTCGTCGCGGTGTTCTGCGGCACGACGCCGCCGGACGAGGCGTCACCGGTCGCGAACGCGTCACCCGCGGACGGCGGCGGTACCGGCGAGGCGGAGTCGGCCAGGACGGGCAGGCCGAGCTTCACGCCGGTCGTGGCCTTGCCGGCCGTCCCGGTGACGTCCTTCTCGAAGTTCTCGTATCCGCTCGCGCCCGCCGACACCGTCATCGTCCCCGGCGCGATCGGGTTGGACCCGGAGCCGACGAACCGGAACGTCCCGTTGTCGAGGCTGGTCATCTGGCGCCGTTTCTGCGCGCCGTCCTCGAGCACGACCGTCGCGCCCTTGATGCCCTTACCGGTCCCCGAGTCGGTGATGGTGCCGGAGACCTCGGTCACGGTGACCGCCGTCGACGCCGCCGAGGTCGGGGCCGCGGCCTGCGCCTTGAGCGTCACGTTGAACGGCTTGGTGTCCGAGCCGCCGTCGGTGACGATCACCTGGCCGCCGCCGGACCGGCTCTGCCCGGCCGGGACGTTACTCTGCCCCGGCGGCTGGACGCCGACCGGGAGGTTCTTGGTCGCACCCGCCGCGAGCGTGTCGATATGGCAGGTCAGGTGCGTGCCGCTCCCGTCGCAGCCCGATGGCTTGCTGGAGACCGACACCTGCAGGTCGCCCGGCAGGTCGATGGTCAGCGAGACCCCGCCGCCGATCGGGCCCACGTCGCCGTCGCCGGTGTTCTTCACCGCGACGTTGACGGTTTGCGCTCCACCGCCTACGGTCAGCGTCACATCGTTGGCACTGACCGTAATATTGGGGCCGGGTGCCGCGACCACAGGTGTTGATATGCCCAACAGAGCGCTCGCCGCCAGAACAGCCACCGCCCCCGCTCTGAGCAGCAGGGCTCGTCGGTGCGCAGTCACGTCCACACCCCTCCGGATCTTGACCTTCACCCGAGCGTCGCTGCCGAGCATGTCCGTCTATGGTCCAACACGCGAGCGAGACTCGCCTTGCATGGTGCGCCGCCGCAAACTATGCCCTGTCCGGAGGGGTCGGCGAAACCCGCCGAGTGTTGCGAGCCGCCCACAGGCGGTCGTATCGTCCGCTTATGTCCACTCCGCACCGATATTCCGGCACGGTGCAAACCGTCCTACATGCACTGGACGACGGGGTCGATCCGGACCGTCCCGCCCTGCGCGACGCCGTCCGGGAACTCCTGGCCGACCTGCGGACACGCGCACCCGGACGTTCGGTGGAGGTCCGCATTCCTCCGTACGGCGCGATTCAGTGCATCGAGGGGCCAAGACATACGAGAGGTACGCCACCCAATGTCGTCGAGACCGACCCGACCACGTGGGTCGAGATCGCCACGGGTCGGAGATCTTGGCACGAAGCCGTCATGGCGGGGAAGATTCGTGCGAGCGGGGTTCGGGCGGATTTATCCGATTATCTACCCTTGTAGCACAGCAAACCGCCCAGCCAGCTGCTACCAACAGCCTTCGATACGTCGCTCTGCGTCATGCCCGAAACCTCGCGTACACTGTTCCCCGCGACGACGACCCAGCGTGTGGCGTAGAAGCGCCGCCGGCCGGACGGCCCGGGTCAACCTGAGAGCCATCTTCCCGCCACCACACACAAGGTTCTTCACTCAGCCACCCCAAGGCAACTGCGACGACAGGAGCGGCAAGTGCCCCGAGGCGATGGCCGGTTGAGCCACGAGCTCGACCCCCAGCGTCCAGGTCCCCAGGACAAGTGCGGTGTGTTCGGCGTCTGGGCGCCGGGCGAAGAGGTCGCGAAGATGACCTACTACGGGCTGTATGCACTGCAGCACCGTGGGCAGGAGGCGGCCGGCATCGCGGTGTCCGACGGATCCGGTGTGGTGGTCTACAAGGATCTCGGCCTGGTGTCGCAGGTCTTCGACGAGCCGACCCTGGCGAGCCTGCGTGGCCACATCGCGATCGGCCACGCGCGCTACTCGACGACCGGCGGCTCGACCTGGGAGAACGCCCAGCCGACGCTGCGCTCGACCCGCGGCGGTGGCGACCGGGCGGGCACGACGATCGCGCTGGCGCACAACGGCAACCTGGTCAACACGGCCGAGCTCGCGCGCCGGGTGGCGGAGCTGCCCGACATGGAACCGGACGCGATCAACGCGACGAACGACACCGCCCTGGTGACGGCCCTGCTCGCCGCGCGCCCCGACCTGTCGGTCGAGGCCGCCGCGCTGGAGGTGCTGCCGACCCTGCGCGGCGCGTTCAGCTTCGTCTTCATGGACGAGGACTCTCTCTACGCGGCGCGCGACGTCAACGGCGTCCGCCCGCTGGTGCTCGGACGCCTCGAGCGCGGCTGGGTCGTGGCGAGCGAGACCGCGGCGCTGGACATCGTCGGCGCGAGCGTGGTCCGCGAGATCGAGCCGGGCGAGCTCATCGCGATCGACGAGCACGGGCTGCGCTCCAGCCGCTTCGGCACGCCCGACCCGAAGGGCTGCCTGTTCGAATACGTCTACCTCGCCCGCCCCGACACGACCATCTCGGGGCGCAACGTCCACGCGGCCCGCGTCGCCATCGGGCGCACGCTGGCCCGCGAACACCCGGTCGAGGCCGACCTGGTGATCCCGGTGCCGGAGTCCGGCACGCCGGCCGCGATCGGCTACGCGACCGAGTCCGGCATCCCGTTCGGCCACGGCCTGATCAAGAACGCCTATGTCGGGCGCACCTTCATCCAGCCGTCCCAGACCATCCGCCAGCTGGGCATCCGACTCAAGCTCAACCCGCTGCGCGACAACGTGCGCGGCAAGCGGCTCGTCGTCGTCGACGACTCGATCGTGCGGGGCAACACCCAGCGCGCGATCGTACGCATGCTGCGCGAGGCCGGCGCCATCGAAGTACACGTGCGGATCTCCTCCCCGCCGGTCAAGTGGCCCTGCTTCTACGGCATCGACTTCGCCACCCGGGCGGAGCTGCTCGCGAACGGCCTCGACCTCGAGGGCATCCGCCGCTCCATCGGCGCCGACTCCCTCGGCTACGTGTCCCTGCCCGGCCTCGTCGCGGCCACCGAGCAGCCGGCCACCCGGCTGTGCGGCGCCTGCTTCGACGGGCATTACCCGATCGAGCTGCCGGCCGACAACGTGATCGGCAAGCACGTGCTGGAAGGCGTCGCGCGCGCCGCCGGAGCCGCACCGACCACGAATGACGGCGGCGTGGCGAGCGTCGCCGCCAGCGTGGGCGGTTCGGGCGCGCTGCTGCGCCCGTGACCCGCCCACCCGAGACATACCGCGGTGGCCGCCCGCCGCAAAGGCAATCAAAGGGGAGAAAGTGACGCACGTGGATGAGCGCGCCGACAAGGCCGGCCAGACCGGTCAGGGCAGCACCCCCGAGCGGCAGTTGTGGACGGCCGGCAACGGCCGGGGCCGCCGAAAGACCGTGACGTATGCGGACGCGGGTGTGTCGATCCACGCCGGCGAGCAGGCCGTCGAGCTGCTGCGCACCAAGGTGCACCGGACCCACCGGCCCGAGGTGATGGGCGACATCGGCGGCTTCGCGGGGCTGTTCCGGCTCGACCTCAAGAAGTACAAGAGCCCGATCCTCGCCTCCTCGACCGACGGTGTCGGCACGAAGCTGGCCATCGCGCAGACCATGGGCATCCACGACACGGTCGGCATCGACCTGGTCGCCATGGTCGTCGACGACCTGGTCGCCTGCGGTGCCGAGCCGCTGTTCCTGCTCGACTACATCGCCTGCGGCGAGGTCGTGCCGGACCGGGTCGCCGAGATCGGCGCCGGCATCGCCGACGGCTGCCGCTACGCCGGCTGCGCGCTGCTGGGTGGCGAGACCGCCGAGCACCCGGGCGTGATGCGCCCCGACGAGTACGACATCTCCGGCACCGGCGTCGGCGTCGTGGAGGAGGACGCGATCCTCGGCCGCGACCGGGTCGAGGTCGGCGACGCGGTGATCGCCCTGCGCTCCACGGGCCTGCACTCCAACGGCTACTCGCTGGTCCGCCACGTGCTGCTCGGCGCCGGCCGGATGCGCCTGGACTCCGTCATCGACGAGTTCGGCAAGCAGCGCACCCTGGGCGAGGAGCTGCTCACTCCGACCCGCATCTACGCCAAGGACTGCCTGGACCTCATCAAGGAGGCCGACATCCACGCGTATGCGCACGTGACCGGCGGCGGCATCCCCGGCAACCTGGTCCGGGTCCTGCCCGAGCACCTCGACGCCGTCGTGGACCGCTCCACCTGGCGGCCGCAGCCGATCTTCGAGCTGGTCCGGACCAAGGGCCGCATCGAGGACTCGGAGATGGAGAGCACCTTCAACATGGGCATCGGCATGATGACCGTCGTCTCCGCCGAGGACGCCGACCGCACCCTGGCCTTCCTGGCCGGCCGCGGCCTGGACGCGTGGCAGGTCGGCGAGGTCATCGAGGGCACCGGCACCGTGCAGATGGTCGGCTCACACACCCGCGGCTGAGCCGCGGAACGAAACTTACGACGCGGGGGCGGCCGCCGGGACAACCGGCGCCGCCCCCGGACGCGTTCTTAAGAACTGAGCGGGTGTCGGAATAGGCGGGTACGGAGAAACTCGATCAACTGGGGCTTACCGCGGCGCGGCGTTGGACCTAGGCTGAAGCGACACGTCCCTACACCCAAAAGGAGGACGGGGCGGTGTCGTGGAGCGGCATGCAAGGCATCTCGCCGGTCCCCGGCTATGTGGTCATGCAGCCGACGACCCTGTGCAATCTTGACTGCACCTACTGCTACCTCCCCTTCCGGTCCCGCAACGACCGGATGAGCCCCGCCGTGGCCGCGGCGGTGGCCGAGTCGGTGAACCCGTGGGCGGCCCGCGACGAGCGCTTCTCGGTCGTGTGGCACGGCGGCGAGCCGCTCGCGGCCGGGCGTGAGGCCCTCGCCGAGCTCATGGCCCCGTTCGCCGGTGTCGAGCACCACGTGCAGACCAACGCGACCCTCATCGACGACGCCTGGTGCGAGTTCTTCGCCGAGCGCGCAGTGCACGTGTCCGTGAGCGTCGACGGGCCGGAGGAGCGCAACGGAGAGCGGGTGAATCGGGCAGGCTCCCCGGCGTACCACCAAATCCTGCGCGGCATCGAGACGCTCCGCCGGCATCGGGTGCCATTTTCGGCGCTCTGCGTGGTCACGCGGCCGCGGCCGGGGCTGGCGGCGGGGCTTTACGAGTACTTCCTCGGGCTCGGCTGTGAGGTCCTCGGGATCAACATCGAGGAGCAGGAGGGCGTGAACGCCCGCGCGAACGCGTTCGCCGCCGATGACGTGCGCGCGTTCTGGGCGGAGCTGGTGGCGGCGTGGCGGCTCGACCCGCGGATCCATGTCCGCGAGATCGAGTGGACGCTGCGATACGCCGGGGCGGTGCTCGCCGGCCGCGCCGACGGCATCCTGCCCGGCGCCCTGGACCCGATCCCGACCATCGCCGCGGACGGACGCGTGTTCCTGCTCTCGCCGGAGCTGGCCGGGTTCACCGACCCGCGCTACGGCGACTTCTCCTCCGGCAGCGTGCTGCAGACCCCGCTGGCGACGATCCTGGCCGGGGCGGCGACGTCGGCGGGGTGGATCCCGCAGTATCTGCGCGGTGTCGAGGCGTGCCGCGCGAGCTGCCCGTACTTCGGCTTCTGCGGCGGTGCCCACGCGGCGAACCGCTACTTCGAGCACGGCAGGTTCGACGGCACCGAGACGAACCACTGCCGCAACAGCAAGATACGCCTTCTGGAGGGAGTACTCGACCATGCCGGAGCATGCTGACCCGGTCACCGAGCGCGTCTACGAGGCCGCGGACGGTCTGCGGGTGTTGCTGGAGGAGGCTGCCGCGGCACGGGCCGCCCGCGCGGAGGCGACCGGCGAGGACGGCGCGAGCGCCGTCTGCGCCTGGAACCACTTCGAGAACATCCCGACGTTCTACAACTGGAACAACCGTCCCAGGTAGAGGTCGCTTGCCAGCCGGCGCGCATGTGGGCAGCGCTCATCGCCAGGTGGGCGCCGGCCTGCTGGCGCGGTCTCCGGCCGGCGCTCATCACCGCACGGCTCGGCGCGGGGGCACCCCTTACATCGGGCGCGGCTGAGCGCCAGCCGTGGCTGGTGATGCCGGACGGAGCGTGACCGCGCCGACGGGTGCGTGGGAACGCCCGGCGGCGGTGGCTACGCCAAGACACCCGCATGGCGGGCCGTCGAGAGAACGACCGCCGTGCGGGTGTGTGAAACACGACTCGGGCACGTGGTTGTCCACGTGCCCGTGAGCCGGGTTGACGCCCGGTCTGGGTCGACCTGCGCGAAGCCAGTCGAGCCAGACTGGGCGACGATGGTCAACGACCCCGTGAGCGCCAATCACCGTCGCTAGAGGGGTCGTCGTAATCGTCCTCGTCGTCAGCCTCTTCGTCGACTCCGTCATACTCGGCGTAGTCGTCGCGTGACTTAGGGCTGCCCGCCGCGAGCTCGCGTTGCAACGCTTCGAGGTCGGTGTTTGGGGAGTGATATTTCAACTCCCTGGCCACCCTAGTCTGCTTGGCCTTCGCACGGCCGCGCCCCATGGCTCGACCCCCTCGCACAGAATTACGGGGCAGCCATTACCGGCAGGCCCCGACAACGTCAGGCATCTCTCGTGGCTCTTACGGTACATGTCGCGGGCACCTTTCGGCATCTCGCCCCTACCGACCATTTCGGTGGCGTTGCTTACCCGACCGGACCGGTCGGGTAACCGACGGGTAAGCACCACCACGGCCGGGAGGTCGTCACGTCCGCTCCGAGCCCCCGCGCATGTCTACACCAAGATGGTACGGAGCCTTCCCACCTCGGCCATCCGCCGTTCGGCGAGCCGATCGGCGGCCAGCGCCGGGGGCACGCCCTCGGCGTCGGCGAGCTGAAGGATCTGCTTGGTGGTGTCGTAGATCCGTCCCGCACGCTCCTTCGCCCGGGCGAAGTTGAAGCCCTCGATCTCGTCGGCCACCTGGATGACCCCGCCGGAGTTCACCACGTAGTCCGGGACGTAGAGCACGTCCCGCTCGGCGAGGAGCTTCTCGACCCCGGGGTGGGCCAGCTGGTTGTTGGCCGCGCCGGCAACGATCTTGGCTCGCAGGAGCGGGACCGTCTCGTCGTTGAGGGCGCCGCCGAGGGCGCACGGGGCGTAGACGTCGATCGGGGCGGCGATCAGCGCCTCGCTGCTGTCGACGAGGTCCACCTGGGGGTGGGTGGACCTGGCCCAGCCCAGCGCCCGCTCGGAGACGTCGGTGGCGACCACCGCGGCGCCGTCCTCGAGCAGGTGGCGGGTCAGGTGCTTGCCGACCTTGCCCAGGCCCGCGATGCCGACCCGGCGCCCGGCGAGCGTCGGGGTGCCCCAGCGGTGCTCGGCGGCGGCCCGCAGGCCCTGGAAGACGCCGTAGGCGGTGAGCACCGAGGAGTCGCCGGCGCCGCCGTGAGACTCGGAGCGGCCGGTGACGTAACGCGTCTCCTTCGCCACGACGTCCATGTCCTGCACGTAGGTGCCAACGTCGCAGGCGGTGTAGTAGCGGCCGCCGAGGGACTGCACGAAGCGGCCGTACGCCCGCAGCAGCGCCTCGCTCTTGTCCTTGTCCGGGTCGCCCCAGATGACCGCCTTGCCGCCGCCGAGGTCGAGCCCGGCGAGCGCGTTCTTGTACGCCATGCCGCGCGAGAGATCCAGGACGTCGTGGAGCGCGTCCTCCTCCGAGGCGTACGGATAGAAGCGGGTCCCCCCGAGCGACGGCCCGAGGGCGGTCGAGTAGACGGCGATGATGGCCCGCAGGCCGGACTGGCGGTCGTGGCAGAACACGACCTGCTCGTGGTTGTTGGTGAAGACACCCATGGATGCTCCCGATGCGAGTCGCGACCCGTCCTCGTGAGACGGAGCTGTTCACGGAGTGGCGGTGGTTCGACCCTAACGCCGACACGTCACCCCGGGATCGAGGGCGCCTTCGCGTCGTTCGGCCGTTTCGTGCGACGATCGGGCCGTGCCGTCGCTCTTCGCGTCATACCTGCGGGTGTACGAGCCGCTGGCCGCCTTCGACCGCGACCACCAGCTGTACTGGCGTCGTTACGTCAAGGAGGGCCGGGCCGTCGCCCTGTCCGACGGTCCGGTCCGCCAGCGCACCGCGGTTCTGGAGGCCCTCGGGGCCGGCTGGACCCGCCTGCCGGCCCTGCCCGAGGAGGCCTACGTCCTGGAGGCGGACGACACGCTGCTCGTCTGCCCGTGGAACCTGCGCATCCGCGTCGCCGAGGCGGCTCTGACGGCCCGCGACGGCGTTCCCAGCGTGATTGCCGACGCGTTCGTACCCCCTGTGCTTGCCGGCCTGGCCCAGACCATCGTCGACGACTGGCGAAGCGGCGACCGAGTCCTCGAGCGCGGCCTGCCCCGCGTCCACGAGCAGGTCGCCACGTGGGGCGTACCCCTGCGCTGGTTCGTGTTCGTGGACCTGGAGGAGCGGGAGCTGTCCCTGCGCCAGGGCCGGCGCGTCCTGCGTTACCGCACCGAAATCTCGAAGGCCCGCCGCCGCGCGCACCGGGCCTATGCGGTGCTGCGCCGGGCCATAGGAGACGCCCCGATCACCGTCGCCGTCGAGGAAACGGCCCGCTGGCTGGAGGAGTTCCACTCCCGTTCGATCGTGGAGCTCGACTACGGCGGCCTGGTCAACCTGATGTCGGACGAGGCACTGGCGGCGGACGACTCACCCGGACTGGTGTCGGCGGGCTTGTCGAACGTGGCCCGCGGGGACGCGGACGCGGCGACGGAGACGTACGAGAAGCTCGTCGAGCGGTGGCGTTCGGTGCAGCTGCTGGAGCGCTGCAACTAGGTCTTGGTTCGGGGCGAAGCGCGGTAAATCGGGCGCCTCCGCGCTTGGAGAGACCGACGGCCGTCCAGGGTCGCGCCCGTCGTGGCGGCGCCTCGGCGCTCGACCTGCCGCAATACGGGCGCCCATTGTGGGGGATTTTTGTCGGATTTGTCGCCCGACGGGGCATAGGAGCGGCCGTCGGTCGGGTCATGGCCGCTCGTGTTCTCGGTGTGCGGCCGGGACCCGACTGGGGGCGCGACTTCGACGCCACCGAAGATGCCAGCCAGGAGGCGGGAACGGTGCGGCCGGGCCCGCCGTCGACCACAGGCCACGGGCTACAAGGCCGTGGGTAACAGGCCATGGCATGGCGACAAGCCACAGGTCACGGGCCACAGGCCACGGCCACGGGCCACGGCCACGGGCCACGGCCACGGGCCACGGCCACGAGCCACAGTCACGGTCACGGTCACGGTCACCAGCCACAGTCACGGCCACGGGCCACAGGCCCACGGCCACGGGCCGATTGATTGGGCCGCTGGCCGGGCTGTCGTCGAGCTAGCGGAACCCGTGCCGGCGAACCCTTCCCGGGTCGCGCCCTCCAGCATTGTCAGGATTTATCACCTGGCGGGTCATAAAAGCACCGCCAGCGGATCAAGATCGAGCTTCGCCGCGCCGACGCGCAGAGTTTTGGGGCGGACTGCGGATGCATTCTCAGTCGCAGCTCGGCATGACGATTGGCGTCCCAGCACTGTCGAGCCGTGGCCCGTCGACCTGTGCTTCGAGTCTCGAAGATCCGGATCGCGGGGAGCGGGATTCTTCGTCCGGCCGCTCGGGCCATTGGTCTCGGTAAACCCCGGGCGGCAGGCGCGTCACGGGTGCCGGGCGAGCCGCCAGCCGCCCGGGGCCGTCGACGCCGGCAGAACCCGGAGCCATGCGCTCACGGGCGCTCGGCGACCCGCCAGCACTCCGGGCCGGTGACCCCACAGACTCCAGGACCGTGCGCGTCACGGACGCCGGGCGACCCGCCAGCACTCCGGGCCGGTGACCCCACAGACTCCAGGACCGTGCGCGTCACGGACGCCGGGCGAGCCGCCAGCACTCCGAGCCGGTGACCCAACAGGCCCCAGAGCCGTGCGCGTCACGGGTGCCGGGCGAGCTGCCAGCACTCCGGGCCGGTGACCCCAACAGGCCCCGGAGCCGTGCGCGTCACGGGTGCCGGGCGGGCCGCCAGGTACTCGGGGCCGTTGAACCCGGCGGGAGCCGGAGGCATGTGCGTTATGAACGGCGGGGGAGGCGGGTTGGTTGTCGCGGCCGGAGGCCGGGGGTTCTTGGCGGCGCGGGCGTGGCAGAGAGGCCGGCCGCGGCCGAACGGTGTCTCGCGGGAGGGACGGTCCGCAAGTGACGCGGGCCCGAGTCAAGAGGTTGACGATGCTAAATGTCCGGTTCGTCACCCACCCGATCGAGTGTCACCCACGGCAACCGAATCGCACCCGAACGATGTCCGTTATGACTAATTGGATCAGTTTTGTGGGCTACCCGTCACCCCGGAGAGTGAGCTAGATTCGTGGTGGATCGCTCACCCTCCGTCAAAATGAGTCCCCTTTTATCCCATTTCGTGGCATCAAAATGGGAAAATTCACTTATTCATCATCCGTCCATACAGGGACCTGTAGCCGTTCGGCCCATGTCGGACATCGGGGACTAGCCGGACCATAGGAAACGCGTCGACCGGCGGGACCCCGGCCGGCGTTCCTGGGTACCTGTGGAGGAGTGACCGATGCCATCTCGAACGCATGAACCTGAGCCGTTGCTCACGCCGGCTGAGGTCGCGTCGATGTTCCGCGTCGACCCGAAAACCGTCACCCGCTGGGCGAAGGCGGGCAAGCTGAGCGCCATTCGTACGCTCGGTGGCCACCGGCGCTACCGCGAGTCGGAGGTACGGGCCCTGCTCCAGGGCCAAATCCCCACCCAACGCCAGGGCGACTGACGCAGACAGTACATCGCGTCACCCCCCAGCGCCAAACGACACGCTTCTTTCCGCAACGCGCTCGGATCGTCACCCCCCGGTGATCCGAGCGCGTTGCTTTGTGTTCACCCAGATGCGTTGCCTGGCAAGGGAATCCGGCGTTCAGACCAGCGTGATGCGAAGGCCGACCGTGGCATCGGCGCCCCGGCGGCGGATGCTCGCCCAGACGAACAGGCGACCCTTCAGGCCGTACTTACGCTTGATGAGCTCGCGTGCCGCGACACCGCCCTCGGGGCCGAGGATCTCGGCGTGCGCGGAGACCGGGTCGCCCTTCGGCTTGCCGCGAACGTTACACGGCGCGACCGTCACGTGACCGTCGCGGCGGATGCGCTTGACCTTGCCGGAGTCGCCCACGGTCCAGACCATGAGCGCGTCACCGTCGCGCGCGGCCCACACCGGCGTGGGCACCGGGGTGCCGTCCCGGCGAAACGTAGTGACCAGCAGATACTCTTCCTCGCCCAACTGCTCCGCGGTGGCGGGAGTGTCCGTCATACGACACACCGTACGAGCACCGCAACCCCCAACGGGTCCATCACACGCCAGAGTGACGGGGAGTTACTCTGATGGTCCAGCCCAATCCCCTCCGGAGATCGTGATGAAGCTGTCGATCCTGATGCCGGTCTACAACGAGGAAGTGCGCGTCGCCGACGCCGTCAAGCAGGCACTCGACGTGAACTACCCGACCGAGATCGAACTCGTGATCGTCGATGACGGCAGCCGTGACCGCACGGCCGAGATTCTCGGCGGGATCCGCGACGAGCGACTGCGCGTGGTCGTCCACCCGCGCAACCGTGGCAAGGGCGCGGCGATCAAGACCGCGGTCGAGAACGCGACCGGTGACTACATGGTCATCCTCGACGCCGACCTCGAATACGACCCGCAGGACATCCCGAAGCTGCTCGAGCCGGTGCTGGACGGCCGGGCCACGGTCGTCTACGGCAATCGGACATTCGGCAGCCACAGCTCCTTCTCGTTCTGGTATGTCATGGGCAACAAGGCCGTCACGACCGCCGCGAACATGCTGTACAACTGCTACCTCGGCGACCTCGAGACGTGCTTCAAGCTGATGCCCGTCTCGCTCTACCGCTCGCTGCAGGTGCGCTCGGCCGGCTTCGGCATGGAGGCCGAGGTGACCGGCAAGCTGCTGCGCAACCGCCACCGGCCGTTCGAGGTGCCGATCTCCTACCGCGCCCGCACCCGCGAAGAGGGCAAGAAGATCACCTGGAAGGACGGGGTCGAGGCGCTGTGGATCCTGTCCCGCGAACGCGTCCGCAAGCCGTCCCGCAGCATTTGAGCCGCCCGAACGACCTGCTCAGCATCGGGGAACTGTCCGCCCGCAGCGGCGTCGCCCCGTCCGCGCTGCGGTTCTACGAGAAGCTGGGGCTGATCCAGGCAACCCGCACCGGCGGCAACCAGCGGCGCTACGAGCGCACCCAGTTGCGCCGCGTCGCGTTCATCCGCATCTCCGCCCAGGTCGGCGTGCCGTTGGAGACGATCAAGGAGGCGCTCGCCTCCCTGCCGGCCAACCGCACACCGACCAAGGCCGACTGGGCCCGCCTCTCCGCCGGCTGGCGCACCCACCTCGACGAGCAGATCGAGCTCCTCGAACGCCTCCGCGACACGCTCACCGGCTGCATCGGCTGCGGCTGCCTGTCGCTGAAGACCTGCCGCCTGGTCAACACCGACGACCGCCTCGCGACCAAGGGCTCGGGCCCGGTGATCCTCACACGGCCGTGAGCAGGATCTTCCCGAAGTGCTCGTTCGACTCGAGCAGCCGGTGCGCCTCCGCCGCCGCGGTCATCGGGAACCGCTCGTCGATCACCGGCCGTACCATGCCCTCTTCGACCAGTGGCCAGATCTCCTCGCGCACCCCGCGCACGATCGCGGCCTTCTCCGCCGCCGAACGAGCCCGCAGCGTCGTACCCGCCACCAGCGCCCGCTTCACCAGCAGCTGGCCGAGGTCCAGCTCGCCCCGCCGCCCGCCCTGCAGGCCGATGACCACGAGCCGCCCGCCCGCCTTCAGGGCGTCGACGTTCTGCTTGAGATACCCGCCGCCCATGATGTCGAGCACCACGTCGGCCTGGGTAATCTTGCTGAAGTCCTCGGCCGTGTAGTCGATGACCCGGTCCGCGCCCAGCTCCAGCAGCCGCTGATGCTTCCCGGCCCGCGCCGTGGCCACGACCTCCGCGCCAAGGGCCTTCCCCAGCTGCACCGCGAACGTGCCGATCCCGCTCCCGCCACCGTGCACCAGCAGCGTCTCGCCGGGCTGGAGCCGCGCGAGGTCCACCACGTTCGAGAACACGGTCGCGGCAACCTCGGGCAGTCCGGCCGCTTCGATCAGATCGACATTTTTCGGTACTGGCAGCAGCTGCCCCGCTGGCGCCAGCGCGAGCTGCGCGTAGCCCCCTCCGCCCAGCAGCGCACAGACCTCCTGGCCCACCTGCCAGCCGTGAACCCCCTCGCCGAGCGCTCGAACTCGCCCGGAGACCTCAAGGCCCGGGTACGGCGGGGCATCCTTGGGCGGCGGATAGTTCCCCTGCCGCTGCAGCGCGTCGGCCCGGTTGACGCCCGCGGCCACCACCTCGATGAGCACCTCGCCGGCGGCGGGGGCCGGGTCCGGCACCTCCGTCCAGCGCAGCGCTTCGGGTCCACCGGGCCGCTCGATCGTGATCGCATGCACGCCTCCATCATCGCGGTTGCCACCACGGATGCCACCGCTGGACGTCCCATCCACGCCGGTCCTGATGCCACCGGTGCCGCCCGATCCAGCTGCCGTCCTGATCCGTGTCCTGGCCTGCGGTCGGTTCCTCGGCCGGGTTCTCCGCCGGGCCCCCTGCTGGCTCCTCCACCGGCTCCTCCACGGGCTCCTCTGCTGGCTCTTCGCTGGCCGGAGCCGGGGCCGGGTTCTTGGTGGGGATCGCAACCGAGGTGCTACCTGGAGTCGTGCGAGGCCGAGCGGGGGAACTCTCGCCACGTTTTCCGGACGTGTCCGGATTTTTGATGGTACTTCCGGGCGAAGCGCCCACCGGCCCACCGAGATCGAGGATGGGCACTGGCGCGGCCGGGACGGTACCGACGGCGAGCGGCCCATTGGCATCGCCCCCGCCCGCCCGGGGCGTGGCCACCGGCATGGCAAACCCCCCGTCCCGCGCGGCCGGCGCCGGCGCCTTCGTGTGGGGGTCGTACCCGGCCACCCCGACGATCACGCCGAGCGCCGCGACCCCGACCCCGCCCACGACAAGCCCGGCCAACGAGGGCCGGAGAATCCGCCGATGCCGGGTGACGTACGGCGCCCGAGGATCGTTGAAGAAGAGGTGCACTGGTCCCATCCCCCGTCCGAGATGCCCTAGACCCCGAGTCTGCGCAGCTCAGACGCTTTGGGGTGGCATTTGCCCCACTATGTCCCAGGGTTCACCGTCCAGCGGTCCCTCACCCGGCCCCGAGACACCACCCGAACGACCTCCCTCACGTGGGTGACAGAGTGGGACGAGCGGCGATCTGGCACACTTAACGTCGTTGCGCTGGAGGGCTCGCCTAGTGGCCGATGGCGCCGGTCTTGAAAACCGGTGAGGCGTTCCGCGTCTCCGTGGGTTCGAATCCCACGCCCTCCGCCAGTGATCCGCCAAAACGCCCGCTGAGCAGCTCGAACGCCACCCAACGGGCGTCTCCGTCAATCGGCCCGCCATCTCGCTGGATCTCACCGAAACCCGCTGCGGCCCGCTGGTTGTGCATGAGCCGTGCATGAGATCGCGCCCGACCAAGCAATGGCCGGGAGACCAGAGTCTGATGCGATCCTCGTCACGCCTCGTCCTGGTAGGGTGCTCGTCCGTCATCGACACACGACTTGGACACCCCAGTGAATCTTGATTCCTACACAATGGATTGGCTGGACGGACAAACCCGGGCTCCTTCCCGGGATGATCCCGACCGTCACGACAAGTTCGACCCATACCGGGAGGCGATGCAGCGCGTAACTGAGGTCTTCCTGGCGCTCGGCAAAGCTGGGCGCATCGATCTCGCCGAGCAAGTTCTGCGGGATGAGCGTCGTCGGTTTGGCGGTACAGAACGAATGAGCTACGCGCAACTCGCCGCCGCAACTGCAGTGTTGGCTGGCGATGCCGGGATCCGGATGCTGGCGGAAGTTGCTCTCGACGACAGCTACAAGAACTGGGCAAACTACGGGATCGAAGCTCTATGGCTCGCGGCATCCAACAAACGACTACCGGCGGAGGGCTACGCTTCTTCCGCCTCAGAGGTTCATTTCGAGATTCCCAGCGCGATTCGCGCAAAAGCGCGAGCGACGCTTGACGAGCTGATTGTCAATTCCAAAGAGGACAAAGCGCTATTTGCAAAAATTCTGACGCTCGCAAGCCTGGAAGCAAACAAGAACCAGGTTGTGGGCGGCGTTAATGACTTCACCGAACACGTAATGAAGGTTTTGGCGGCTGGCTCCATCGCAGTGCCCGCGTCTATTCTTGACGACTTTGAAGCACTGGTTTCAAAGAATTTGCCTGAGGAACGATATCAGGAATTCCTCAAGACTCACCCGACGGTGCTCGATCCCCTAGCCGCAGAGGTCATTCCCAAGCATCGACTGGGGACCGAGTATGTCACTGATTTCGTAATCCGCCGCCACGACCTGCGGTACCTCGTGGTCGAAATTGAGAAACCCCAAGATCGAATCTTCAACTCAAGCGACGATTTTACGCGTGAGTTCTCGCACGCTCTTGGACAGGTACTTGACTTCCAGGGCTGGGTAGCGGAGCACGGGGAATATGCTCGAAGCTCCTTACCAAACATCGAGAACCCGCGCGGCTTGCTGGTTATTGGAAGACGGTCGGCGCTCACTGCTCGTCAAGAAAGCAAGCTTCGACGTTGGAGTATCAACAGTAACTTGATCGACGTCGTAACATTCGACGATCTAGTAACGTCCGGTCGACAGCTACTCGGCAGCCTCCGCGCCCTAATTCAGTAGACACCGATGCCACGCGCCAACGGTCCACCGTTGTGGTGTCATGCCAACTGACCTCACAACGGTGGCCGTCAAATTCGCAGAATTAGCGGATTCGCCGTCCCGTTATCGCGGTTCGGTCGTTTGCCGCAACGCCGCTTCGATACGGCGCCGCGCAGCCTCGTCCTGGCCGTCGATACACTTGGCGTACACCTTGAGTAGGACGTTGACACTGTGCCCTGCCCACTCGGCAACCTGGGTCGCAGGAACGCCGGCGTTTAGCCAGAGCGACACGGCCGCATGCCGGAGGTGATATGGCACCTTCGCCAGCGGTGAGCGCTGCTGAGCCTCACTCAACGCGATAGCCCGAGCCTGACGCCATACGCGGCTGTAGGTCTCCTTCGACACCGGACCCCGCTGGTGCCAGCGTCGGTTGAACAGCCGACCGTCGGCTGCCGCGCCGTACTCGCCGATGTGGTGGCGGAGCAACCGGACCAGTTCAGGCGCCGCCGGAACAATACGCGTTGCGGTGATCGCGCGGTGCTTCAACGCGCGGTCTTCCATCACTTCGCCGCTGTCACTCCAGTCCTGGCCGGCTCGTTGCGTCGACCCCGCAAGATGCAGCGAGCCCCACCCGCCTTCTGGAAGTCGGCAGTCGTCGAGGCGCAGATGCAGGACCTCAGCCGGCCGAAGCGCCGCGAAGTACATGCAGCCGAAGAACGCCTTGAGACGCGGATCTTTCTGCGCCACGGCATCCAGGAGCGATCGGGCTTGTGCAGGGTTGACGACGACGCGCCGGTCTACTTCCTCATCGTTCTTGGGAGCGGACCACTGCACGAAATCCACAGGATGCGCATCCAGCCGGCGGAGTTCAACGGCGTGTCGGAGTGCGCCGTAGAAGACAGCTCGCTTCCGTGCCACCGTGTTCGGTGCCGCCGCCTTGCCGTCCGTCTTCAACGCCAACTGGTCCAACGCCTTTCGGACAAGTCCAGCGTCCGTCAACGCCGTGAGCTTGACCGTGTTCTTCCTCAACCAGTCAATGGCGCGGACGTGCTCGTCCGGCGGCGGGCCGGCGTCTCGCTGAGCCTTGTTGAACGCCCACCTGTACAGAGCGCGTCGGATCTCCGCGTCGGTCGGAGCGCCACGATCGGTCGATAGCAGCGCTGGTGTCACGGTTGCAAGGCTCTCGGCGATCGACTTGCGCTGCGTGGCTGCAGCGCGCGGCCACTTCATGTCCACGAATTCGATAGCGTGCTCGAACCACGAGCAAGCTCGTAGTTCCCGCGCCATCGGTTCGGGAAGTCCGCTTGGTTCATCGAACGCAACGCCTTCGCGCTGCGCGACGATGAGTCTGGACCGGAAGCTCTCCGCCAACGCTTGCGTCTGGAACGCCTTGCTGAACCGCTTGCCTGCGACCAGCCAGCGCAGTTGGTACGCGTCCTTTCTCTTCCCGGTCTTTCGGTCCTTCACTTCATAAGTGCCGATTGCCCAGATGCGCACGTCGTAGGTGCTCATGCTGCGGCGTCCTCCTCGTGGGCGGTGAGCCAGGCGTCAAGATCGGTGCGGCGAATGCGGAGACTGCCGTTGGGGTACTTGATCGTTCGGGGCGCCTTGCCGATGGCCTTCCAGCGGAAAAAGGTCGACTTCGGTACGTCCAGCTCGGCGAGCACCTGGGCGAGCGTGAGCAGCTCGCCGCCGCGCGTCTTGGGTAGCCGGGTGACGTTGGGCGTGTACATACGGCAGTCCTCCCCGTGGATGGTGCGGTGGTCAGCGATCGATCGATGCGGCAAGCGAGGGGCCTTTCGCCTTGGTCCGGTGGGCTGCCGAGGGGGGAAGACAGGTTGCGGGTGGCGGTCGAGGTGCCGCCGCGATATCCGCGGAATCCACGAAATGGCGGGTGGCGTAAGGGTTCTGCGGATTGCGCGGATTCTGCGGGCGGTTCATCGGATGGCCGCGCTGAGCGGGTGGACGGTGCTGGCCGGGCGGATCACGTCGGGGTGGACCAGCCAGGCGGGCGACGGTGGACGGCCTGCGCCGGCTCGCGCCGGGAGAGGTTCGGCGCGGATGTACCCGTGGGCGTGCAAGAGGTTGAGCGGCGGGTCGAGGTCGCCGGCCTTCGGGAAACGGCCTCGAGCGACGGCGCTGAACAGCTCGCGCCGGGTGAACCGGGCCGTGGCCGTGCGCTCCAGCCACGCCACGATGTGGCGGGCGTCCTCCACGGTCGGGTCGGTGCCCATGTCGTCAAACGCGGCCAGGGCGTGCTCGGCGAAGTAGCGTCCGATGGCGTCGGCTTGAGCAACGGTGTGGAACTCGATCGGCTTGTGTACGCCCGTGGCCGAGTGCTCGGCGAGGTGGAGCAGGCCGGCGATGCGGACAACGGCGCCGGTGTACTTGCTGCCCCAGTCGATGATGTGTGTCCATGCGCCGGTCGGTGCGAGTCGTGGTTCGACGTGCCACTCGATGCCCAGCACGGCGGCGTCGGCTTCGGCGGTCATCGGGATGACCGCGGGTTCTGGAAGCGCGGCGAGGTCGAGGACCAGGGCGCCGAGGTCGCGGGTGTAGGCGTGAGCTACCTCGGTCGGCACCGATCGGGCGCCCGGCGTGCGGCGACCGACCGTGTTCTCCGGCAGGGAGAACAGGATTCGGGCGAGTAGGCCCTTGCCGCGGAAGCCGGGCATGCGGGCGATGTCGCGAAGCACCTCGGGCTGTACTGCCAGGCCGAGGGTCAGCGCCGGGTTGTCGATGTGCTCGGCTGGGCGGGAGCGCCGGTCGACGCGCAGCATGTCACCGGCGTGGCCCTTGAGGAAGACCTCCAGGTTGGGCGTGCCGGAGTAGCGGCCGGCGAGGGTGGCGAAGATGCCGCCTTCCGGGGAGAGCACTGCGAGTCGGCCGCCTTGCTCGGCGAGCAGGGATGCGGCCTGTTCGCTGGTCACGTCGTCGGCGACGAGTTGCGGCGGCTTCGGGACGGCGATGGCGTCGGCGCTCATCGCGGCTGCGGTGGCTTCGGCCAGCAGCCGGTCGCGGGCGGCGGGGTCGGCGTTCGCGGCGACGTTGGCGGCCTTCTCGGCGGCCTTGCCCGCGACGCGCTGCGCCAGTTCGGCCTCGATGATGGCCGGGGCCATGCGTTCCTTGAGGGCCTTCTCGGCGTCGAGCAGGGGCCGAATGAGCGCGGCGAAGACGGCGGACTTGCGGGAGCCAGGCGGCAGGACGACGACGGTGAAAAGGTTGCAGGGCTCGCGCCAGCCGGACCGGATCTCGACCTCGGCTCGGCCGCCGGTCGCGGTCGAGAGCGCGGCGAGGGCGATGCAGCCAGCGGCGTCGACCGGGGTCTGAGTGAACTCCGCGACGGCGGACACCATGTCGCCGAGCCAGCCGGGTAGTACGTGGATCGGGAACGGCGGGGGCTGGTGCCGGGCGGTGAGCGGGATCGGTGCGGGCCAGGCTGGTTCGGCGTCGGTGAGCATTGCGCGGCCAGCGGCGAGCAGCTCGGCCGTGTCAGGCTCGGCGTCCGCGAGGTGGGTCAGGCGGCGGCCGAGGTCGACCACCGCGCGGCGACGCGCCCGGTCGGCCACGATGCTCGCGTAGTGGCCGGCGTTGGCCACGGTCGGGACGGCGGCGATGAGGGTGTGCAGGTAGCCGGCGCCGCCGACCTTGCCGAGGGTGCCAGCCTCGGCAAGGTGCGCGGCCACGGTCACCGGGTCGGTCGGCTGGCCGGCGTGGTGGAGGTCCACCAGCGCTTGCCACAGCTCGCCGTGCGCCGGGCGGTAGAAGTCGCTGGCCGCAAGGGTTTCGGCGAGCTTCGCCAGCACGGCCGGGTCGAGCAGGGCAGCGCCGAGCACTGCCTGTTCGGCGGCCTGGTCGTGTGGCGCGGTGCGGTCCACGGCGTTGGTCTCCTCTCTGCGGTGTCCGGTGTGGACGGTCAGGCGGCGCGGCGCGTCGGTGGCTGGCTGGCGTAGACGGCGCGGCTGAGCACGGTGTCGAGGTCGTTCGTCAGGGCCATGAGCTGGCGTCGGGCGGCCGGTTCGGTCGTCGCGAGCGCTACGGTGAGCCGGACCTCGGCGGACTCCCGGCCGTCCTCGGTGCGGACGCGGGTCAGGACGACGCGGCCGAGGCCGGGGGCGTCGAGGGTGATCGGCTGGGCGCGATGCTCGCCGAGGCCGCATCGGTGGCCGCGGGCGCACCAGTCGGGGTGCTGGTCGCGCCTCATCGGGTGCCCTGGCGGCGTTCGCTGCGGAGGTACTCGTAGATGCGCCGGCCGATGCGGACTCGGTGGCCGGTGCCGTCGCAGCGGGGGCAGAGGCGGTACATGCGGCGGGCGAAGGGGTTGCGGAGCTTGCCGGTGCCCTTGCAGCGGCGGCAGGCGCCGAACGGGAAGGCGGCGCAGGCCAGGATGTAGCACAGTGCGTAACCGGCGAGGCCGAGGCTAGCGAGCAGGGCGAGGGAGTCCACGAAACGCCTCCAGGGGGGCGGTTTGAGGGTGCAGAAGGCTGGCGCTGCTAGGTACTAGCGCGCTGATCAGGGCTGGGATTTGGTGCTAGTGGGGGTGCTAGGTCTAGCGGGGTCGGCCGCTAGACCTAGCGGCGATTTACGCGGCCTGGTCTCCTCGGCGGCGGTTACGCTCGGCTATCGCGTCGGCGAGCGTGGCGCGTTCTATGCCGCGCCGGTTGGCGCCTTTGCCGGTCGCCGGGTCGGTGCCCCATACCTGTGTGGTTGCGATGCCGTACGGCTTGAGCGCGGCGCCGAGCTGATCGCGTGTCAGCTCGCCGTAGACCTCGGGGCGTAGTGCGGCCAGGCGTTCGATGAGCGTCTCCATCCACACCTTCGGTTCGTCGGCGCGGATGACGCTCAGCGTGTCCTCCAGCAGCGTTTCGCGGCGTGCGGTGGGCTCGGCTGCCGGTCGGGTGGTCAGCGTGCCGGCGGCCTGGCGGGCGGCGTACGCCCGTTCGCAGACTCGTTCCACGCTCGGGCCGTCGAGGTAGAACGTCCGAACGATCTGGGCCTCATCGGCCGCGCCGACCAGGTACCCCACGCCCTTGTCCTTCTTGGCGAACATCGTGGCGCGGATGCCGTTGCGGTAGGCCGAGGTGCCCAGCACCATGTCGTTTTCGAGCTGGCCCATGACGCGCAGGCAGAAGCGGGTACCGACGTTGGCTGAAACGCCGGTCGGGAGGCTCTTGGCGTCGGGGCGCTGGGTGGCCTTGAGCAGGATGACGCCCAAGGCGCGACCGAGCTTGATGATCTTTTCGGCCAGCTCGCCGGCTTCCTTGCCGAACTCGGGGTGGGCGAACAGCTCCTGGCACTCGTCGAATGCCGCCACGAGCCAGTGCAGGCCCTTGATGCGGCGGGCCAGCTCGGGCGTGACCTTGTTGTCCGGGCATACGTCCTTGGGCAGCTTCTTGATGATCGCTGCGCGCTTCTGGCACTCCGCGCGCAGCTCGCGCAGCGCCATGAGGCCTGCCTCGGCGGTGTCGTCGTCGGCGCCTGAGGCGTACCGGCTGCACACCTTCATCAGCGGGTCGAGTCCGCCGGTGCCCTTGAACTCGTACGCCCACAGCTCGGCGTGCGGGTCGAGCGCAGCGACCAGCATCGGGAGTTGAATCGCGGCGGTCTTGCCGTAGCCGGGGATCGAGCCGATCAGGAGGTTGGTGTACGGCAGTTCCATGTGCACGATCCGGCCGCGCGGGTCGGTGCCGAACGGGAACGGCTTGGCCATGTCGACTGTGGACGCCCTGAGCAGGGGCCACGGCTGCTGACGACCGGCGGCCATCGGCTCATCGCCAACCCACAGCACCAGCCGTGACGGGCTCACGTCGGCGTTGCCTTCCGGCCAGACGCAGCCGAGCGGGCGGCCGAGGCCGGATGCGAGTTTGTCCCGCCGGTCCATGACCTCGCCGACCGTGACGCCAGGCGGTAGGTCGACATCGGCGCGCCAGCCGGGGCCGTCGCGGGTGATCGGTGCCGGGAAGCCGATCGCTTTCGGGTTGCGGGCCAGTGCCTGGTTGATGCCGGCGATGGACAGTACCGACAGTGCGCGGGTCACCACGTCGGAGGTGAGCGCGGCGACGCGCGGGGCGACCACGGCGGTGTCGAGCAGCGGTCGATCGGCCGGCGCGCCGACGACGCCGCAGATGATGACGCCAAGCGTCAGCGCGCACCAGTGCCACCATGCCGGGCTGACCGCGAGCAGGCTGGCGGCGATGATGAGCGCGGCGACCAGGAACAGGGTCACGATGCCGCGCCAGCGCACGCGCCGGTCGCGCTGGCGAGAGAGCTTCAGGTACGCCTCGGCGTCTTCGGTGCGCACGGTGGCCTGCCGGACAGCCTCGCCTTCGAGGTCGAGCAGCCAGCGGACGTACCCGCCGAGGATCTTCAGCAGACCGCGCGGTGCGCGGAGGGCGAGCTTGCCTGCGTACTTCGGCACGCGTACCGCGTGATAGGCGGCGACGTGCGCGGTGTGCCCAATCCCCCACCGGACCGTGTACACCAACTCGGCGCGGGATCGCAGCCACGACGGCACCACCGGGCGACGCTCGCCGCGCCGGACCGTTGCGGCGAGGCCGATCGGGCGCTGTGCCTCGGGCGAGTCCACGAGCGTCGGACCGTCCTGGTCGTCGGCGTCGGGGTGGAGCTGTACGACATCTGCCAGTTCTTGCTCGTGCCGTTGCCAGTCGAACGGCGAGCGTTCCGGGTTGTTGCTGGGCATGATGAGGCTTCCTCCACGTGAGGGGCCGGAGCGCGGCCGAGGTTCCTAGGCCAAGTGGCCGCGCTCCGGGCAGAGCTACAGGTCGTGTGCCGTGGCGTAGATGGCTGGTCGAGCGCGACGCTGCGCGGGGCCGGCGGGGCTCATGCGGCTTTGAGGTTCGGCGTCGACACGCTGTCGACAGCCTGTCGGCGGTGGCGCTTCACGGTGGCCTCGCTCAGGCCGAGCCGGGCGGCGATCGTGGCGTCGCTCGCCTTCGGGCTGCGCGCCACCGCGGCGGCGATGCGCTGGGCCGCGGACGGCTGGCGCTTCGGGGTCGTCTTGCGCGGCTCGGCCTTCACCTCGGCGACAGGTGCCGGGGCCGGCGGCTCGGCTTCTGGCGGTACAACTGCCGGCTCCTGAACCGGCTCGGGCTGTGGCTCCGATGCCGCCTCGGTGACTGGCTCCGTCCAGGGCTGGCGGCGGCCCGTGGCGATGAGTGCGCCGGTCGCCATGACCATCAGGCCGTCGACGGCCAGCGGGCCGATGAGCATGGTCAGGTCGTCCTCGCCGTAGAACTGGAGCAGGCCGGAGAGGTGGCGGTACGAGACGACGGCGGCGACCAGGGCGACCGGGAGCAGGCCAAGGAATCGCAGCGCGGTCCACGCCCGGCCGTTCGGCCAGATCACCCGGGCCAGGATCTCGACCGCGACGAAGACCGCGATTGGCCAGAACACCGCGCCGACCACAGCGCCGAAGTTCGGCGACCAGCCCTGCTCACTGCCGACGGGCGGGACGTACGAGTGGGCGACGTTCGCGGCGACCGAAACGGCGCCGCCGAGCAGGGCGCCGGTGTAGGCCCAGCCGCGGCCCTTCAGCTTCGGCTCGATCACGCCGCCACCGCCTCGGGCCAGACGCCGGCGGCGGCCAGCTTGAGCAACTCGCGCATGACGCGCGCCTCGGCGCGGCGCACGCGGTGCCAGTCGAGCACGGTCGGGCCGGGCTCGGCGACCAGGAGTCGAATCTCCGCGTCGACCAGTGCGATCTCGGCGTCGATCAGGTCGGACTCGCGCTCGATGGCTGCGAGTTCCGCGTCGGTAGGTTCGTCGGGGTACCTCACGCACACTCCTTCGACTTGCTGCACTTGGTTAGTCAAGTGCGCTGAGATGAAGGTAGATGCGCCTGGCTAGACAGGTCAATATGTATGACGCAAGTTTTCTAGTCTGGCTAGTCAGGCTGTAGGATGCGCCCATGCCCGATGAGCTGGATTACCTGGGAGAACTCGACCCCGACGAGTCCTCAGGCGCCGCCAACCAAATCGCTCGCCAACTACGCGCGGCGATCCTGACCGGACGGCTCAAGCCGGCCGAGAAGCTGCCCTCCCAGCCGGACCTCGCCAAGCACTACGGCGTTGCCCGCGAGACGGTGAAGCGCGCCCTCGACGTGCTGCGCGCGGAGCGGCTCATCGTGTCGCGGCAGGGCAGCGGCGTGTTCGTGCGCGCGCAGACCCAGCGGCCGGTCGAGCTACGGCCGCACCTGGAGGCCGCGTTCGAGCGCGAGGAAGTCACCATCGACTTCGCCGGCTTCCTCGGCGAGACCCTCCAGGGCGCGCTCGCCGAGGTGCTCGACCGGGTGCGCGCGGGCCAGCTGGCGCCGAAGCGGATCGCAATCCGGATCATGGTGTCCGACATGGGTGTGCCGATGGCCGTCCCCGCGCGCGCCGAAACCGGCGCCGACGACCCGATCGTGCGCGAGCGCATGGAGCGAATCTCCCACCGGTCGCTCGACACGATCGTGGACCAGGTCCACGAGCTCGGCGATCTCGGCCTGGTCGAGTCCGCCACCGTGGCGGTCCGGCTGCACTCGGCATCGCCGCTGTTCAAGCTGTACATCCTCAACAACAGCGAGGTGTTTTTCGGCTTCTACCCGGTGACCGAGCGGACCGTGGCGCACAAGGGTGAGCCGATGGCGATCTATGACCTGCTCGGCAAGGACGTGCCGCTGTTCAACTACCAGGTCAGCGAAGAAGACGCCTCGCACGGCACGCAGTTCGTCGGCGCATCAAAGCAGTGGTTCGACTCGGTGTGGAACAGCGTGGCCAGGGAGTACGAGGGATGAGCGACACCCTGCGCTCGCTGCTGGCCCGCAGCCGCGCCATCCTGCTCGACTTCGACGGCCCGGTGTGCAGCATCTTCAGCGGCTACCCGGCGCCACTGATCGCGGCTGAGCTGCTCAACCTGCTCGATGCGCGCGGCGTCGACCTTCCCGATGACGTCCGGTCCGAGACAGACCCGATGGAGGTGCTCCGGTGGTCGGCGACGCTCGGCAAGCCGGAGCTGCTGCGCGAGGTCGAGGACGGGCTGTGCCGCGCCGAGCTGCTCGCCGCGGAGACCGCGATCCCAGCGCCGTACGGGCGCGAGGTCATCGTGGCCGCGCGTGACGCTGGGCTGCCGGTCGCGATCGTCAGCAACAACTCGGCCGGCGCCATCGAGGCGTACCTGGCGACGCGCCGACTTGCCCACCACATCGCCTACGTTGCCGGCCGTGCCTACGCCCAACCCGAACGCATGAAACCCAACCCAGAGCCTCTCTGGCGCGCCGCTACCGCGCTCGACATCGAGCCGACCACGTGCGTGCTCATCGGAGACTCGCTGTTCGACATCGAGGGCGCCCAGGCGGCTGGCGTACCCGTCATCGCCTACGCCAACAAGCCACCCAAGATGCAACGCTTCACCGACGCGTCAGCCGACGTCGTGCTGACCAGCATGGGCGACATCGCTACGGCGCTGCTGACGCCGAGTGGAGGCCGATGACTGGCGCGGTGCCACGCCGCTGACAACGGGCGGAGCGTGCAGCTCTTGATCAACTCCTACGTCAACACTCCTCAGCGAAGATTGGTCCGGTAGTCGGCGTCGGCGTCCAGCAAACAAACCGGTCATAGAGTTCTGGTAGCGCGGCGACCCCGAGATCTTTGGACGCCTCAACGGCCCTCGCCGCCATCAGCACCGCCAGCGCATCAAGATTGTCCGCAAACTCGTCTGCAAGGTGGCGTCGCACCGAATCGCAGGGCCAAGGCCGCCCACACCGGACACACACCCACTCCGGCCGCGCCGGTGCGTGCCGATCATCGGGCTGCCCAAGCGTGGCGGCGAGTTGACGCGCGTGCGCGGACGCGCCAGCGGCAAGCCGCAGTGCTCCTCGAATTGCGTCTCCGGTCTGGCCGTGTTCGCTGCCCACCAGGTGCACCCGGCGCACATCGTCGGCAACGACCAGGACCAGGCCGCTGTAGTGCCGCTCGGTTCGAGTGACGACCGTACGAAGACGAAGGCCTATTAGGTCAGCCGGTGCGGTGTTTCTGTGTGGCGATGCCTGCGAGTGCATCCAACCTCCCCGATGTCGTCGCGGACCCGGGTCGACCCACACCACCGAGGGCGGACGTCCGAGCGTTCCAGCAGCTCACGTCCGATCCGGTGGTGACGATGTGGGTGACAGTGGCGACGTTCGCGTCGCTGCCATGCCCGCAAGCACAAGGCTATGTCTGTACGTACCTGTACGTCTAGAGACGTAGCTGAAGGAACGCTGATGTACCTACACATCTACGTTGCCGACATGGTCGATCCGGACGGCCCCACGCCCGTGTATGTGCAGATCGCCGACATCATCCAGCAGCGGATCGAGGCCGGCGAGCTACTACCGAACCGGCCGATCCCAAGCGAACTGGCGCTCCAGCAAGAGTTCGGCGTAGCTCGAGGCACCGCCCGCCGCGCCGTCGAACTCCTCCGCGACCGCGGTCTAGTCTTCACCGTGCCTCAACGCGGCACGTTCGTCGCCGATCGTCACGACTAGAGGCAACGACGGCCCACAAACGACCTATAGTGAATCAAGATCCGCCTGCTGTGCGCATCTTGACATTCGCCATATCGACGGCGCAGATGACGTCCTGTACATGGTTTGCGATGGTTTCTGGGCTCTCATGTGCCCAGAACCGAAGGACGAGCCAGCCGAGCTTCTCAAGATGAGCTGTTGTGTCGGTGTCACGCTGCCGGTTAGCAACTAGCTTCGCGCGCCACCACGCAGCGTTGCTCTTCGGCGCAGTGGCATGTACGGGGCAACCATGCCAAAAGCACCCATCAATGAAAACGGCAACCTTCCTGCCTGCGAAGCAGATGTCAATGCTTCTCCGGGGCAGCCCAGGTACCGGGACGTGGAGACGGTAACGAATGCCGCGTACATGTAACGCGTGCCGGGCAGCGACCTCAGGCGCGGTGTGGCTTCGAACCTGCTGCCTCATCCGTGTGCGAACCACTTCAGAGCTGGCAGGCGGTCGGGGCTCGCCCGAGATCCTCCGCGGCGTCCGCTCGTCGTCGGTCATGTATGGGAGGAGTGCTTGCCGTACTCATTGACCATACGGCCGATCATCCCAGAGCAATGGACCTGCTCGCCAGTCTGAGGAGCGGGCGACGCCTCCCCCAAGGCCACCCGGACTGCGCCGTTGCGTGGCTCGATGACTGTGACACCGATCTCGTCGAGCCCAAGCCACTGAGCGCGACTTTAAGTAATCAGACTTCTCCGCATTCCTCGGACTGCTTTATAGCTCGAATAGATATTGGGGGACAGCCCTCTTCTGTGGTGGTTTGCCGGAACCAGGAGCTCCAACATGTCGTACGAGGGTTCGACCAACCGCCTCGCCCAACTTGACCGGAACCGCATTGCCAATCAAACGCCCAAGGACGTTGAACCGAACGGGCTCATCATCTGGGACGAAGCGATAGGTCCGCGGAAACGTTTGCAGCATCGCAGCCTCACGCAGCGAGATGGCACGATCCTGCTCGGGATGGCCGAACCGTCCGTTGCCGTATCCAAAGCATTGGGTTGTAATAGTCGGCGATGGAGCATCCCATTCCATGCGCCCATAAACGCTCGGGTAGCTGGCTCCGCTCATCTTTCTGTGGCAAGAGGCGAGCAAGTCTGGCGGCCAGTCCCGCCACGTTCCGCCCGGCCGTGACGCCTCAATACGCCGCATGTTCAATTGGCTCAAGGAGGACGCGGTGTGAAGCCGATCTTCAGCATCCTGTTGCCCGGCCGCGATCACCGGCAATTCGGAAATCGTCTGACGTACCGTTCGGGCAGGCTCGACGATATTGGAGAGGCTCAGGTTGTCGGGGCCGAGCCTAGATGCCAAGAGCACGAGCCGACGCCGGGTCTGAGGGATGCCCAATTGAGTGCATTCAATGGCGGACCACGAAATGTGATACCCGTCGAGATGGTCGAGAAACTTCGCGAATACATCATGGTCCGCCAGCTGGGTTACGTTCTCCATGCTGACAAGATCCGGCTGAAGGTCCGAGACCAACTCGCCGAAGTTAGAAACAAGTTGCCAGTCCAATTCTCTTTTCTTGCTTCGCCCGCTCCGGCTGTATGTAGAGAACGGCTGACAAGGAGCGCACCCAGCGAGCAGGGTGTAGTCGCTCCCCTTAAAGAAGGGTCTCAAATCGTTGGCGCCCAGATCTTTGACATCGCGTTCAACGAACTTCGCAGAGCCGTTGTTTTGTTCGAACGGATACCGACAAGCGGGATCCAAATCGATTCCAGCACGAACGTCAATGCCTGCCTCGATCAAGCCGTGCGTAAGTCCACCAGCTCCGCAGAACAGATCAACAGCGGCTATTTTTGGGCTGCGGCGACGAGGTGACATTACGCCACCCCTTGAGGTTTACGATCCGGGCGGAGGAAATCAAACGACTCGATGTATTTACTGAAGCTTTCGATCACTTCATGAAGGTATGCGCCGACCGCGTTAACGGTTGTGCGCAATTCGTCCACAACGACGCCGTCCGCACACTCTACGAAAGATATTGATCCATGGGCAAGGCTGTTGCGGTGGCTCTTGACCAACTTCAAGGCCCCCATCTCGTTTCGGAGTGGGCGCTTAACCGCAACGCGGGTCGTCATGTTGAACCGCAACGAACAGCCGACACGGACTCCTATCTTCTCGATAGAGTCATCGTCCCAGTTTCCACCACCCCCAATTGAGATCGAAAAGTCGCTGATCGGCAAGCTGTCCATCAGATGATCACACATGGCCATTGCGGACTTGAGCCGGTTATCTGGCGACATGTCAATGTGAGTTCGGGCGATAGCGCGAACCCACTCCTGCTTCAGTGAAGAGTTAAGGTCGTCGGGACGCCAACGGCCATTGCTTTGGGTTGCGTCGCAGACCGCCTCTATGCATCTCGAAACGGTCGCTTCAACGAGATTGTAAAGTTGAAGATATACGCTTGAGTACAAAATGCGTTGTTGCGGGGCACTGATGGCAAGCGGCGATCCTTCGAGACGCGGCGGCCCGGACTGCGCGGCCTTCTCCAACTCTTCAAGGAACTCCAGATAAGTCTCTACTTCCTTGAAGCGCTCGTCGAAGAACGGCAAGAGATCGGCTGCGCCGCTCATGCCGCGACCAACTTGTCATGAACGAAGTTCACACGGCCTCGCAGCCGGGCGATCGCGTTGGCTCCGTCGGAACCGGTGGCGTCGACAAACTCCGCGCTACCTAGCCAACTGCCGACGTTGAGATCATCGGCCGACGCATTGGCAAGGCCCGGCTTGTCTTGCAGAGCTAGATAAGACCCGATTGCAATCGCCTCGAATCGCGCACGAGGAGTCGCTTGACTCGTTGCGGTCTTTCTGAAGCCGTTAGGGAATACGCGTTCAACGAAGCCGAGTACTTCCAGGAAGCGCTGCTCGTATTGACCGATGAGCTCCGGGCGCTCCCTGAACGTTTCATTCATTTTTCTCGAATATTCGAAGATGAAGTCAGCCGGTCGGTCCTTGTAGCCGTCGAGACCATCGCCGTACGCGAAGAACCGAGTAACAAGCTCCTCGTAACCACGCTCTTTCTTGGTCTTGACGCTCATCGGAGCAAGCTTCTCGAATCGCTCAAGCCGAGAGAGCTTGATAACCAGTGACATGAACGGCCCGGCAAGGGCTCCTCGCCGGATCTCCGCTGTATTGGCGATTTTGCTACCGGTGTTGATGCGCTCGAACATGTCAAGACGAGCCACTTCGTCTGCATGTTCATTGAGTACGATTCCACGAATCGAACGGTTTTTGATCTTTCGTTGTCGAGACTCAGGCAACTCTGCGAATGTGAAGTTGGAGACCATGCTGAGCTGTTCGAGCTCACCAAGCCTGAAGTCCCCCAGAACGAATTCCTCGATCGTTCGCAATCGCTGGGAGCCATCGACAATCTCAAGCTTTCCGTCCGGCATCTCCCAGAAAAAGATGAACGGAATTGGAAGGCCCATGATTAGCGACTCCAGGAACCTTGACTTTCGTTCGGATTCCCACGTGAACTCACGCTGGTAATCTGGGACGACGTACTCTCCGGCGCGCATCTTGGCTGCCAGGATCTCAACCGAATATTCGGTGATGTAGAAGTCGATGCGCTTGGACTGCTCGACGATCTGCGCCTCAGCGGACTCCGGGTCCTCCCGCGCGAAGCCGCCATCCTGGCCTGTCATCGTCGCCACTCCTCCATCGACAGAGAGACCGCTTGACCTTGCGCGTCCCTGGACTAGACGCAGAACCGATCATGCCACATAATGTGTCGCTTGTAATGTAGGCATTTCGCGCCGTCCGTCCGGTTAGTCCTCACTTCCTGTAGCCTTACGTGTTTTCACACTTACGATGCGTACATGCTCCAACGTTGCCGCATACTCGGGCGAAGATCCGCCCCTGCCGATCGTCGGCGCCTTGCCCGCCGACCCTCCTGACGGCATGACGCGCTACCCTAGCTGCACCATCGGTGCCTGAGCTGCGCCATGGATGCTCGCCCGCGCGGCTGTCTTGCAGCTCACGGGCATTACAGCCGTCGGCCTTGAAACCGGGTGAGGCGTTCGGGCGTTACAGGCAGCAGTAGCCGCTTGGCCTATGCAGCTTCCCCCTGGTGCCGTTCCAGGTACTCCTCGACTGCGGCCCGGATGATGCCGGATCGGCCGGCCCGGTCGCGGCCGGCGGCGCTATCGAGCCTCGCAACCATGTCGCTTGGCATCTTCACCGTCACGACCCGCTCGACCGCCTCGCCGGCCGGGTCGACCTGGACGAAAGCCCCGGAAGGGCTCGACGGCTTCGCCCATTCGCGCCACGGAGTGATGTCGTCGGCCTCCATCAGCCAGTTTGCGATCTCCTCCCGGCTCATCCGCTCGAAATCCGGCGTCCCGGTCATCGCTGATCTCCCCTCTGCTTCCACTGCTCACCATCGACGGCACTGGCAACACGGGCGTTGTGCACCCGCCAGACGAACGAGTCGTCGTTGCGCACCAGCAACACCCGAACGAGCACAAGGGCGTCCGTCTCGGCCACCACGAGCAGCAACAGGTCGCTGTGCGCCCGGAGCTGCAGCCGCTCGTCGCGGTCCAGGGCCTCGGCGACGTCGGCCACGGTCAGCCCATCCCTCAAGGTCGCCTGCGGACTTTCATCCGGCTGCGGCATCCGCCACTGCAACTCGCTCACGGGAGCATCGTATTACCGGTAATACTCCGATGGCCATACGTCCGGTGAGATTTACACTGCCTGCCCCGGGGGGCGACGTGCCTGAGGAGTGTCATCGATGCCCTCGTCAGGGCCATCAGGGCAGCTCAGGCGCGGTGCGTGCCCAGGTCTTGAAAACCGGTGAGGCGTTCCGCGTCTCCGTGGGTTCGAATCCCACGCCCTCCGCCAAGATCAGCCGCGACGCCAGTCGACCAGCGCGAACGCCGGCCAACATGCCTCTTCACCGATCAGTCGGCCGTCTCGCCGTGCCCTACGGGCAGCATGAACCCGCGCGCGTCATCGCTCCGACACGCCGGAACGGCTTTGTGATATCAGATACAAATAGTGGTGATCATGCGCCAGGCCTCCTCGGCTAGACGCAAGAAACGAAAGGTGCTACGGTTTTTGCGTTGAAGGGGGTTGTCATGACTGGTGCGGCACTGAAGCAGGAGACGTACCTGCCTGAGGCGATCCCCCAGGTTGCGCAGGTCTACGACTTCCTGCAAGCCCATGAGAAGACTGGTCGAGGAGCTGTTGAGCCTCGATACTTCCTGGCCGGCGCTACGGCCGGCGATCAGGTGGAACTTCCGGTCGAGGTCTACCGAGCGGTTCGCCAAGTCGTAGAGGCACTCCAGCAGGGGCTTGCTGTGACCGTGGCTCCGCAGACTCAAACGCTTACGACGCAGCAGGCGGCGGATCTTCTAGGGGTGAGTCGGCCCACCGTGATCAAGCTGCTTGATGGCGGAAAGATCTCGTTCGAGAGGTCTGGAACTCACCGTCGCATCTTGCTGCGCGACTTGCTGGCCTATCGCCAACAGAGGCGCGCGGAGCAGTATGACGCTCTCGATGCGACGAGCGTCGAAATTGACGACGAGGAAGACCTCGACACTGCATTGCAGCAGCTTCGCGAGGCTCGGCGTGTCGTTGCCGCACGGCGTCGGGGCATAGCTGAATGACAGGGCCTCGCCGCACTGGCAGGATGCAGGCGTGTTCACCGCAGTTCTCGATACATGCGTTCTCTGGCCCAGCCTGCAGCGGGACTTCCTGTTGTCGCTTGCAGTTGAGGGAATGTATCGACCGGTGTGGAGTTCGGTAATCCTCGACGAACTTGAATACCATGAGGCGGTGAAGCTCGTCAGCCGTGGTGAGGAGCAGGTCACGGCAAATCAGCGGGCTAGCCGCCTTGTGGACCGGATGCGGGCCGCGTTTGATGACGCTGAAGTACGAGGCTGGGAGCCCCTGGACGGGACTTTCGGCCTGCCCGACCCGAATGATGAACATGTGCTTGCGGCGGCGGTTGTTGCTGGTGCCGGCGCCGTAGTGACGGCGAACGTGAAAGATTTTCCAGCTTCTCGCCTCCCTCTAGGGATCGAGGTCCTGCCGCCTAGCGAATTTGCAGCCAACACCGTCGCCCTTGACCCAGTTCGCGCAGCTAACGCCCTGTCGGCTATCGCTCAGCGTTCTGGCAAGCGCGGACCGGAGCGGACTGTCGATCAGGTCCTGGACGCGCTGGTGAGCCGTTACCACATGGATCAAGTTGCGGCGATCTTCCGTGGAGTTCGCTGAGCATTGTGGCCGTGAACCTGTACGAGTTGCCCGCTGCTGGCGTCGTGCCATTACTACAGGTATCAGCAGGCCGCTCCAAGGCACATGGGACGACCGCGCAAGCGGCCAGCGGACGACGCGGCCGCCAGTGAAGCCTTTGAATCAAAGGCGGTCACCGAGGGAGCGGATCCTTTCGACGCCGCCAGCCGCGCATCTATCGGGTAGCCGAGATCGGGCAAGGGGCCGGCCGCTTGGTGCTAGCTTTCGGGCAGGCCGCCGAAATCGTCGAGTTGGTCCGCCGGCACATCTGCGAGCAGTGCCACGGCCGACTTGGAGGAGCCGTCGAGGCGGCCCAGGGCGGCACGAATGCCCGCGTTGATCTCGGCGCGGTGGGCGTCGACGTATTCACGGACGGCGGCGTCCACCACGTCCTTTTTGGACTTGCCGAGGAAGTGGGCAGCGTGAGAGATCAGCTCGTCGGTGGCTACGTCGACCTTGATCGGCGCGGAAGCGCTCGCCACGGAGTCCTCCCTATAGTGGCCAGGTAGCTTGGTACCAAAGTACCCTGCCAGCGCCGGTAGGCCCAGAGCCTGCTCAGTCCGGTAGTTGATCAGGGGGCCCACGACGTGGCCGCCATGCCTCGATCAGCGAACATGGCATCGCGCCACCGGCGAACCGCCAGGTCGAAGAAGGTACGCATGCCCGAAAGGTGCCATCCTGCGCCCCGAACGAGCAAGCGGACGATCTTGCGGCGCTCCTTGATGGATAAGGTGTTGCTTTCCATCATGATGATGGCTTGATTCCGTCGCTATGACTGGATTAATCAGTCATAGCGACGGCTTGTAAGAATGAACCCCTCATGCTCGATCGCCGAGCGGCGCGTCCTGGACGACACATCGAACGCCACAACTCGGCTATCGGCGGAAGGCCCAGAGTTTGCTCAGCTGGTAGTTGATCAGCGGGGCCGTCACGATCAGGATTGCCTGGGCCAGGAGGACCGGCGCGTGGGCGAGTTCCACCAGTGCCGGAAGCCCGGCATACGTGAAGACCAAGGCCCACAGGCAGACCACGTAGAACTTCAGGAAGCCCGAAAGCACGGGGCCCTTGGACTGGAAGACCCAGTGGCGTTGCAGGGGGTACGTGATCAGGGCGCAGCCGAAGTTGGCCAGCACTGGGATCGCCAGGTAGTGCAGGTGGTTTCTCGTGGTCAGGTAGATGGCTGTGAACAGCGCGTAGTACGCGGCCGAGGAAACCGCGCCGACCGCCACGTAGCGTACGCGGCGGTCGGACAGCACTCGCTCCACCGTCGCGGTCACGAGGGGCAGGCCAGTGGCGGGCGGGGGGCTCGGCGGACCGGGTGGTAGGACTCCACGGCGCGGATGACCAGGTCGATGTCGTCGTCGTCCATTCCGGCGTACAGGGGCAGGCGCAGGAGGCGGTCGGCCACGTCCTCGGTCACCGGGCAGCCCTCGGGGCGGGTTTGACCGTATTTCTGGCCGGCGGGGGCCAGGTGCAGGGGCTGGTAGTGGAAGGTGCCCAGGACGCCCTGCTCCAGCAGGTGGGAGAGCATCGCCGAGCGGCTCGCCAGGTCCGGCAGCAGCAGGTAGTACAGGTGGGCGGGGTGGGTGCGGTCCTCCGGGACCGTCGGCTGGATCACGCCGTGCTCCACCGCCCACGTGGCCAGGCGGTTGTGGTAGCTGTTCCACACGTGCATGCGGCGGCGCTGGATCTCCGGGAAGTGTTCCAGCTGGGCCGTCAGAAACGCGGCCAGGAGGTCCGACGGGAGGTAGGACGAGCCCAGGTCCATCCAGCGATACTTGTCCACCATGCCGCGGAAGAACTGGCCGCGGTTGGTTCCCTTCTCGCGGATGATCTCGGCGCGGTCGTGGAAGCGGTCGTCGTTCAGGACCAGGGCGCCGCCCTCGCCGCAGTGGATGTTCTTCGTCTCGTGGAAGCTCTGGGTCGCCATGTCGCCGATCGAGCCCAGGCTGCGGCCGCGATACGTGCCGCCGAGGCCGTGGGCGTTGTCCTCGATCACGACCAGGTTGTGGCGGCGGGCCAGGGCCATGATGGCGTCCATCTCCACCGCCACGCCAGCATAGTGGACGACCACGATCGCCCGGGTGCGCTCGGTGATGGCCGGCTCGACCAGGCGCTCGTCCAGGTTGAGGGTGTCGGCGCGGCAGTCGACGAAGACCGGCTGGGCGCCGCGCAGGGCGTACGCGTTGGCCGTCGAGCAGAACGTGAACGACGGCAGGATCACCTCGTCGCCCGGGGCCAGGTCGAGCAGCAGCGCCGTCATGTCCAGGGCGTGAGTGCAGGACGTGGTGAGCAGGGTGTGGCGGCTGCCGATGATCTGGTTCAGGAGCTGGTGGGCGCGCCGGGTGAAGGGGCCGTCGCCGGTCATCGGGCCGGTCGTCATCGCCTGCTGCATGTAGGCGGTCTCGGCACCGGTCAGGTAGCCCTTGTTGAACGGGACGGCGAGTTGCTTCGTGGCTTTCACTGTGCGGCGCCTACCTCACGTCAGGATCGGGGCAGCTCGTACACCACGCAGACCCCCGACCGGAAGCGGAAACTCGCAAAGGTCGCAAGGTTGGGCGAAACGCTGCTCTGCGTTTCATCAACGAACAGCCACCGGACTCGGTAGCGATTGCGAAGTTCGTCCACATTTGCCGCAGTTGGGTGCGCGAACACCGCGTCGTTGGCGGCGAGCTCGTCCGGGCGCCAGTACGGCACCGCCCCGACCCACGTCCCCAGGCGCTGCGCCTCCCCGTGGGCGGTCGTGGCGAAGCCCCAGCCCTCGACGAGCATCCGCCGTTCGGAGTACGCCGTCATCGAGAAGTGCAGATCGCTGCACTCGCCCTGGAACACCAGGCAGTGCGCGTTGGTCGCCACGAGGTCGTCGGGGTCGGAGTGCGAGCGCAGCCACCGGCCCGCCTCCAGTGTTCCCTCCGAGACGTACTGCGGCGAGCGCACCACGTCCCGCCAGCCGCCCTGCCGCGACTCCTGCGCGATAAGCAGGAAGTGCTGCGCGCTGGTGTTCGCCCCGAACCCGGCCAGGAGCGCCACCAGCAGCGCGGGAGCCGTAACCTGCCGAAAAATTGCGAAATGTCGGATATGTCCGTCACGGAGTGGCGGACATATCCGCTTGAGCACTGCATACAGGACGAGGACGAGGAGCAGGAGGACCGCGTAGGGAACGACCAGGGAGACCAGGGGCGAGGAGCGGGGAATGTCGTGGCGGCCGAGGGACTGCAATGCCTGGATCACGACCACGCCGAAGAGGGCCGTGGACAGCAGGACGACGGCTCGGCGCCGGGTCATCGGCCCAGGGAGCAGGCGGGACAGGCCGGCGACGGCGGCGATGCTGAGGTACGGACGAGCGGACTCCAGGAAGTACCGCTGGCTGTCCCCGTCCTGCCCGAGCAGCATGGTCGCGACCGCCCCGGCCAGGCCGATGCCGAGCATCACGATCAGCTCCGGCGCCGGCGCGCGCAGGAACGCGGCCCCGGCCCAGATCGCCGCCCAGCACAGGACGGTCAGCAGGGCCAGGACCAGCAGCTTCCACCCCTCGCGCCCGGCGCTGAACCCGGTGGTCACGCCGATGCCACCGGTGGCCACGTCGGTCAGGGGCGCCAGCCGCGTCCCCTGGCTGCTCGCCCCGAACAGCACGACCTGCCCCAGCCCGATGCCGGCGACGGTCAGCCCCAGCGCGGCCAGCGCCGGCCGGTGCCGGCCGCGCTTGAGCAGGACCAGGAGCGCGAGGCCCGCGGCGAGCAGGGGTAGGTAGGTCGCCTTACCGCCGGTGATCCCCGCCAGGAGCAGGGCGAAGAGCACCCATCGCCGCCGGTTGCCGAGCCCGCGCAGGAGATCGACCAGGACCAGCATCAGGGGCACGAAGAGGACGGCGCCGAAGGTCTGGGTCGGGCCGGTCCAGACCGTCTGGCGCAGGGCCGCGCCGTCGTCGAAGCCGCTGAAGGCGAGATCGCGGTAGAAGGCGTTGAGCTGCCACTGGTACGGATTCGGCGCCAGGACCAGCAGCGTCACCCCAGCCGCCGCGGGCCCCGTCCACCAGCCGCCCGTGACCCGGCGCGCGAGCAGCGCCACGAGGACCGTGAACCCCATCAGCATCGGCAGCATCGACAGGCGCAGCAGCAGCACGTTCGGCTCGATGCCGGTCACCCAGCTCGTCGCGGCCATCTCGGGGTAGACGAACCAGTGGTACAGCAGCGGCTCGCCCCGGATCCACGGGACCGTCATCGGCATGTGGTGCTTCGCCTCGCCCACCAGCGCGAGGTGGAACGTCGAGTCGGTGTCGGGGGAGGCGTTGGCGGGGTAGCTCAGGCCGTACACCCGATAGAACTTGACGCTCCACAGCAGCGTCACGGCGGCGAGGCCGGTCATCGCCCAGCGCCACGCGGCCGGCGGGCGTTCGCCTCCGGCGAAGGAGAAGCACGGCCGCCAGGTCCGGACGAGGCCGAAGAGCGCCACGGTGCCGAGCGGGAAGAGCAGCACCAGGAGCGGGGCCCCGAGGAGCCGGGCGACGACATAGCAGAAGACCTCGCCGATGTACCCCACGACGAGCCCGGCCGCCACGTCCGCGACGAACCAGCCGCGGCCGTGCAGCAGCCGCCACCACAGGGTCCCCGGCAGCGCGACGCCGAGGGCGAGGTACACCACGAAGAGCCCGGTCGTCGCGGGCGGCACCCGGTAGAACCACAGCACCGCGACGCAGCCGGCCAGCAGCAGCGCCGGGCCGGTGAAGCCGCGCCCGCGACGGCTGGGTGCGGCGGGCGCCGGCGCCGCGGGTTCAGTCAGCTCGGGCGCCCTCGTCGGGGTCTGCACAGCCATGGTCAACGATCTGGCCGGCCAGGTGGGGCTTTCCTGTCCTTCGATCGTGTACTGCTATCCGCCACCCCTTGCCATCGCCGGCCGACGCCGCGAAGCCCACGGTCGCCGGCAGCAGGATCGGCAGCTTGAACGCGGCGGTCACCGTGTAGGCCTCGGGCAGCCGCCCCTCGAGCGCGGCCAGGCACCGGGCCTGGGTCCACATCCCGTGCGCGATCGTCGAGCGGAACCCGAACGCCCGCGCCAGGATCCGGCTGGTGTGGATGGGATTGCGGTCGCCGGAGACGTCCGCGTAGTCCCCGCCGATCCGGCGCGGCACCCGCCAGACGGCGGTCGGCGAGAACTCGAAAGTTTCACGACCACCCGACTTTTCCCGCGGCCGTGTGACGCGCAGGTACGTCGACCGCCCGGTCCACACCACTGTGCCGGAGACCGAGGCGGTCGCGACGACGTCGAGCCGCGTGCCGCGCTCGTGGGGACGCAGCTCTTCGGCGTGTACGGACAGGGAGAACGCATCAGCGGACGTGAGGGGCCGATCGAGGTGGATCCGGTTGGCGACGTGCACGAGACCGAGCAGCGGAAACGGGAAGTCGGGGGCGGTCATCAACGCCATGGCCAGCGGGAACGCGAGCACGTGCGGATAGGTGGCCGGCAGCGTGTCGCCGAGCCGGAAGCCGCAGACCCGGTCGTAGGCGGCCAGGTGCGCGCGGACCACGGACACGCCGTCGAGGCGCAGGGTCCGCGCGGGCAGCGAGGAGCCCACATGGCGGCGCAGGGCGGCGGCGCGGTACATCGGCCCGAGCCGCGGTGGGCGCGAAAGGACCGTGACGTCGTCCATCAGGCCCCCAGCAGGCTCTGCCCGCAGACCCGCACGACGTTGCCGTTCACCCCGCCCGAGGCCGGATGCGCCAGCCATGCGATCGTCTCCGCCACGTCCACCGGCAGCCCGCCCTGGGACATGCTGTTGAGCCGCCGGCCGCCCTCGCGCACGAACACCGGCATCGCCGCGGTCATCCTCGTCTCGATGAAGCCGGGCGCCACCGCGTTGATCGTGAGCCCGCGCTCGGCGACCGCGCCGGCGGTGGCCTGGACCAGGCCGATCACGCCGGCCTTCGAGGTGGCGTAGTTGGTCTGGCCGCGGTTGCCGGCGATGCCCGCGACCGAGGAGACCGACACGATCCGGCCGTTGCCGCCGAGCAGGTTCTCGGCGAGCAGTACGTCGTTGATCCGCTCCTGGCTTTCCAGGTTGACGTCGATCACGGCGGACCACTGCGCCTCGTCCATGCGCCCGAGCGTCTTGTCGCGGGTGATGCCGGCGTTGTGGACGAAGACGTCGGCGTGCACGTGCCGGGTGGCGATGAAGTCGGCGAGGCGGCGCGGGGCGTCCCCGGCGGTCAGGTCGAGCTGCAGGGCGGTGCCCTTGAGCTCGTTGGCGACCCGGGACAGGTCCTCGCCGGCGGCGGGCACGTCGAGGCAGACGACGTGGGCGCCCTCGCGGGTGAGAACCGCGGCGATCGCGGCGCCGATGCCGCGGGCGGCGCCGGTGACGATCGCGGTCTTGCCGACCAGCGGCTGGTCCCAGTCGTCGGGGACGTCGACGGTGGCGGGGCCGATGCGGATGACCTGGCCGGAGACGTACGCCGAGCGCCCCGACAGCAGGAAACGCAGGGTGGACTCGGTCGCCTCCTCGGCCCCCGGCGCGACGTAGACCAGCTGCGCCGTCGAGCCGCGGCCGACCTCCTTGCCGACCGAGCGCACGAACCCCTCCAGCGCGCGCTGGGCGGTCGCCTCGCGGGCGCTCGTGCACAGCTCCGGCGGGCTGCCGAGCACGATCACCCGGCCGCACGGGCGCAGCGAGCGGATCACGGGGTGGAAGAACTCGTAGAGCGCGCTCAGCCCGGCGCTGCCGGTGATGCCGCTCGCGTCGAAGACCAGCGCGGCGGTGCGCTCCTCGGCGCCGCGCCCGGCGACGGGCAGCTTGTCGAGGATGTGGCGGCTCGGCTCGGCCAGCCGCCCGGCGCCGCCGAGGGCGACCGGGCCGAACTCGTCACCCTGCTCGTAGCGTCGCAGCCGGGGCGGGTCCGGCAGGCCGAGGCGTTTGACGAGGAACCTTCCGGCGCCCGAGCGGGCGAAGCTGGCGTAGCGGTCGGTCATTGCGGTGCCTCCCCAGTCACAACTCAACGCGCTAACCTACTCACGAGTAGGGTAACGCCAGGATGCCCTGACGCGTCGAGAAGGAGACTCCGATGGCCCCCTCGAAAACCCGCTCGGACATCCCGTTACGGGTCGCAGTCGTCGGCGGTAACCGCATCCCCTTTGCCCGCTCGGGCAGTGCCTACGCCACTGCATCAAACCAGGACATGCTGACCACCGCCATAGATGGGCTTGTGGCCCGTTTCGGGCTCGCCGGGGAGCGGCTCGGCGAGGTCGTGGCCGGTGCGGTGCTCAAACACAGCCGCGATTTCAACCTGACGCGCGAATCCGTGCTCGGATCCCGCCTCGACCCGAGGACTCCCGCGTACGACGTGCAGCAAGCCTGCGGAACCGGTCTCGAGGCCGTGACCCTGGTCGCCAACAAGATCGCCCTCGGCCAGATCGAGGCCGGCATCGCCGGCGGCGTGGACACCACCTCCGACGCGCCGCTCGGGGTGAACGAGGACGCCCGGCGCATCATGATGGAGCTCAATCGGGCCCGCTCGCTCGGCGCCCGGCTGCGCGCGGCGAGCAAGTTCCGCCCTACCCAGCTCAAGCCGGACATCCCACGCAACGCAGAGCCGCGCACCGGGCTGTCCATGGGTGAGCACGCGGCGCTGACCGCGGCCGAGTTCGGCATCGGGCGGCAGGAGCAGGACGAGGTGGCGCTGGCCTCGCACCAGCGGCTCGCCGCCGCATACGAGCGCGGGTTCTTCGACGATCTCGTCACACCGTATCTCGGCCTTGCCCGCGACCAGAACCTCCGCCCGGACACGTCCGCGGAGAAGCTCGCCAAGCTCAAGCCGGTCTACGGCCGCGGGCCGCAGGCCACCATGACCGCCGGCAACTCGACCCCGCTCACCGACGGCGCCGCCGTGGTCCTGCTCGCCTCCGAGGCCTGGACCAGGGCCCGCAGCCTGCCGGTCCTGGCGTACTTCGACACCGCCGAGACCGCCGCGGTCGACTTCGTGCACGGCGCCGACGGGCTGCTCATGGCCCCGGCGTTCGCGGTCCCCCGGATGCTCGCCCGGGAGGGACTCACCCTGCAGGACTTCGACTTCTACGAGATGCACGAGGCCTTCGCCTCGCAGGTGCTGGCCACCCTCAAGGCGTGGGAGGACCCGGCGTTCTGCAAGGACCGTCTCGGCCTCGACGAGCCGCTCGGCCCGATCGACCGAGCCTGGCTCAACGTCAACGGCTCGTCGCTGGCGGCCGGCCACCCGTTCGCCGCGACCGGCGGCCGGATCGTGGCCACCCTGGCCAAGCTGCTGGCGGAGAAGGGTTCGGGGCGCGGCCTGATCTCGATCTGTGCCGCCGGCGGCCAGGGCGTGGCCGCCGTCTTGTCGCGCTGAATTCGGCCGCTGCCAATATCGTGGTTCCCATGACCGTCCAGCCCACGATGCTGCGCCCGGCCACCCAGCGACCCGCCTGGCAGGTGGTCGTCGGCCTCGTGCTCGCGCTCCCCGCGCTGGTCCTGCTCATCACCTCCTACGTCGAGCCCGTGATCTGGACGTTCAAGAGCTCCTTCCAGAAGTTCGGCGGCGTCCGCCTGCTCGGTGGGCAGGCCGGCGGCTCGGCGGGCTGGGACAACTACGCCAAGGCGTTCGACGGCGGCCTCGGCGGCGCGATCGGCTACGCGCTGGGCCTGACGATCCTGCCGCTGCTCGCCGTCGTGCTGCTCGCCCCGGCCCTGGCCTGGGCGAGCGCCACCTCCGGGCGGATCGGCCGCTGGGCCACCCGGGTCGCGCTCGCCATCCCGCTGGCCGCGTTCGCCCCGCTCGGCGTCGCCGCAGCGCACCTGACCGAGGGCCACTCGCAGCGCTGGGCCTTCTGGCTCGGCACCTTCGGCGTGACGACGGCCGTGGCGGTGACGCTGTACCTGGCCGCGTTCCGCTCCGCCCGCGGCCCCTGGCCCGGGGTGATCGTCGGCGGGCTGCTGGCCGTGCTGAGCGTCGTCGCCGTGGTCCTGCAGGAGTTCGCGTTCTCGCAGGTCTTCCAGGGCGAGGGCCACGACGCGCACACCGACACGCCGGTGCTGCAGATGTCGCGGCAGGCTCTGGTGTACTTCAACTTCGGCGTCGCCACCGCCACCTCCTCGGTCCTGCTCGTGCCGCTCATGCTGCTCGGCCTGGCCGCGACCGCCCTGATCATCGTGACCGGCCTGCGGTTGCAGGTGTCCTCCGTGCAGCCCGAGACCCGCGCGTGGGCGCTCGGCCCGGCGGCCGGCCTGCTCGTCGTCGTGCTGGTGGTCACGCTCGTCGGGCTGTGGCCGTGGCTCGGGCACATCACCGCGGACAACGCCGACTTCCCGGACACGTTCGTCAATACGTGGGCACCGCCGCTGATCTCCGCCGCCGTCGGCGTCACGGCCGCCGGCCTGGCCGCGTTCGGCATCAGCGGCCTGCGTCCCCTGGGCAAGTACAGCGAACTGCTCCTGCTCCCCTTCGGCCTGTTCCTCTTCGTCGGCGTCGGCCCGCTCATGCTGCGCGCCTACGCCGCGGGGGCGACCGCGGGCCGGCTGAACTCCTTCATCGGGCTCATCCCGCCGTCCCGGCTGACCATCCCGGCGCTGATCCTGCTCGCGATGCTCTTCCGCGGCCAGGCGATACGCCGGGAGGTGCTGCTGCAGGAGGGGCGACCGGCGTCGTGGTGGTCGGTGCTCCTGCCCGGGCTGCCGATGCTCGGGATCGCGTACTTCGCGACCTGGCTCGTGCAGGCGCAGGACGCCCTGTGGCCGTGGGCCAGCAGCACGATCCAGCAGCCGACCGGGCAGACGGCCATCTACACCGCGCTGGGGCAGTTCCACGGACCGCAGGAGCTGCCCTTCGCCCGGCTCCTGCCGCTGCCGATGCTGCTGCTGTTCCTGGTGCTCGCGATCGTCGCTCAGGTGTCGTACCTCGACCGCCTCGCCCTGCAGTACGGCCAGCCCGAGCGCGATCACCCGCCGCGGACCTAGGCACAATGGCAAGCGTGAACAAAGCGCGGATTCCCGATGTGCTCGCCGCCCGTTACGCCTCCCCCGAGCTGGTGGGGGTCTGGTCGCCGGAGGAGAAGGTCCGCCTCGAGCGGCGACTCTGGCTCGCCGTGCTCAAGGGGCAGCGCGACCTCGGCGTGCCCGTGCCCGACGGCGTGGTCGAGGCCTACGAGCGCGTCCTGCCCGACGTCGACCTGGTCTCGATCGCCGAGCGCGAGCGGGTCACCCGCCACGACGTGAAGGCCCGCATCGAGGAGTTCTCCGAGCTCGCCGGGCACGAGCACATCCACAAGGGGATGACCTCGCGCGACCTGACCGAGAACGTCGAGCAGCTGCAGATCCGCCTGTCGCTGGAGCTGGTCCGCGACCGCATGGTCGCCGCGCTGGCCCGGCTCGCGGCGCGGGCGAAGCAGTACGACGAGCTGGTCATGGTCGGCCGCTCGCACAACGTCCCGGCCCAGGCGACCACGCTGGGCAAGCGCTTCGCCTCCGCGGCCGAGGAGCTGCTCATCGCGTACCACCGCGTGGAGAACCTGATCGAGCGCTACCCCCTGCGGGGGATCAAGGGCCCGGTCGGCACCGCCGCCGACCAGCTCGACCTCTTCGGCGGCGACGCCGGCAAGGTCGCGGAGCTGGAGCGCCGGGTCGCCGAGCACCTCGGCTTCCGCAACGTGCTCACCAGCGTCGGCCAGGTGTATCCGCGCTCGCTGGACCTCGACGTGGTGTCGGCCCTCGCCCAGGCCGTCGCCGGCCCGTCGAGCCTCGCCACCACGATCCGCCTCATGGCCGGCTACGAGCTGGTCACCGAGGGGTTCAAGGCGGGCCAGGTCGGCTCGTCGGCGATGCCGCACAAGATGAACACGCGCTCCTGCGAGCGGGTCAACGGGCTCGCGGTCATCGTGCGCGGCTACCTGTCGATGGTCGGCGAGCTGGCCGGCGACCAGTGGAACGAGGGCGATGTGTCGTGCTCGGTCGTGCGGCGGGTGGCCCTGCCGGACGCGTTCTTCGCGGTCGACGGGCTGTTCGCGACATTCTTGACCGTACTGGACGAGTTCGGTGCATATCCGGCGGTCGTGGCGCGGGAGCTGGACCGGTACCTGCCCTTCCTGGCCACCACCCGGGTGCTCGTGGCCGCCGTCGGGCGGGGTGTCGGCCGTGAGGATGCTCACGAAGCGATCAAGGAGCACGCCGTCGCCGTGGCGCTCGCCATGCGCGAAAAGGGCATCCAGGACAACGATCTTCTCGACCGGCTCGCCGGGGACGAGCGGCTGCGGCTCTCCGCCGGCGATGTCCGGGCCCTCGTCGGGGCGCCGTCGACCTTCGTCGGCGCCGCGTCCGCACAGGTCAGCGCCGTGGTCGAGCAGATCGGCGCGGTCGTCGCGGCACATCCGGCGGCGGGCGCGTACGTCCCGCCGCCGATCCTCTAGCCCCGCCACCCGGCCCGGCGCGCAGCCGATCTTGGCTGCCGCCGGGCCGGGATAGGATGCCTTTCGGGCGATTCTTCTCGGGCCTCGCCGCGTGGTCGACCGAACCGTGACACGGCCGGTGATCTGCGATGGAGCCCCGCCCGGTAGGCTCGTGTCGCTCGCCCTCGAGCGCCCGACTCAACGTCAGGAGTGCCCCGTGGCCCGCGTCGTGGTGGACGTCATGCTCAAACCGGAGATCCTGGACCCCCAGGGTCAGGCCGTCGCGAACGCGCTGCCGCGCCTCGGCGTGGTCGATGTCGCGTCGGTGCGCATCGGCAAGCGCATCGAGATCGAGTTCGAGGGCGCCGCCGACCTCGACCGGGCTCGCGAGATCGCCGACAAGCTGCTCGCCAACCCGGTGATCGAGGACTTCACCCTGCGCGTCGAGGAGCCGGTGACGGCGGAGGTCGAGCAGCCGTGACCGCCCGCATTGGTGTCGTCACGTTCCCTGGCTCGCTCGACGACCGCGACGCCGCCCGGGCCGTGCACCTCGCCGGCGCCGCCGCGATCCCGCTGTGGCACGCCGACGCCGAGCTTTATGGCGTGGACGCCGTCATCCTGCCGGGCGGCTTCTCCTACGGGGACTATCTGCGCGCCGGCGCCATCGCCCGGTTCTCCGCGGTCATGGACTCGATCGTGAAGGCCGCCGGTGACGGGCTGCCCGTGCTCGGCATCTGCAACGGCTTCCAGGTCCTCTGCGAGGCCCACCTGCTGCCGGGTGCACTCACCCGCAACCAGCACCTGCACTTCCGCAACCGCGACCAGGGCCTGCGCATCGAGAACAACGTCACCGCCTGGACCGTCGGCTTCCAGCCGCGCCAGGAGATCGTGATCCCGGTCAAGAACGGCGAGGGCTGCTACATGGCCGACGCCCGGACTCTCGACGAGCTCGAGGGCGAGGGGCGCGTCGTCGCGCGCTACATCCGCGGAAACCCCAACGGTTCGCTGCACGACATCGCGGCGATCAGCAACGCAGCCGGCAACGTCGTCGGGATCATGCCCCACCCGGAGCACGCCGTCGAGGTGCTCACCGGTCCGTCCATCGACGGCCTGGGCATCTTCACGTCCGTGCTCGCACACCTGGGAGCCCGAGTATGACCGAGGGGACGTTCGACACCGTCGAGCAGGCCGCCAAGACTCCCGACGAGGAGCAGCCCTACGAGGAGCTGGGCCTGCGCGAGGACGAGTATCAGCGCATCCGGGCGATCCTCGGCCGCCGGCCGACCACGTCCGAGCTGGCCATGTACTCGATCATGTGGAGCGAGCACTGCTCGTACAAGAGCAGCAAGGTCCACCTGCGTCAGTTCAGCGAGAAGGCGCCCCGCTCCGACCTCATGCTGGCCGGCATCGGCGAGAACGCGGGCGTGATCCGCATCTCCGATGAGATCGCGGTCACCTTCAAGGTCGAGTCGCACAACCACCCGAGCTTCGTCGAGCCCTACCAGGGCGCCGCAACCGGCGTCGGCGGCATCGTCCGTGACATCCTCGCCATGGGCGCCCGCCCGGTCGCCGTGATGGACCCGCTGCGCTTCGGCGCGGCTGACCACGAGGACACCAAGCGTGTCCTGCCCGGCGTCGTCGCCGGCGTCGGCGGCTACGGCAACTGCCTCGGCCTGCCCAACATCGGCGGCGAGGTCGTCTTCGACCCCTGCTACCAGGGCAACCCGCTGGTCAACGCGCTCTGCGTCGGGGTCCTGCCGGTCAACCGCCTGCAGAACAAGGAGGCCCACGGCCCCGGCAACATCGTGGTCCTGCTCGGCGCCAAGACCGGCCGTGACGGCATCGGCGGCGTGTCGGTGCTGGCCAGCGCCACCTTCGACAGCGACGGCCCGGCCCGGCGCCCGTCGGTGCAGGTCGGCGACCCGTTCATCGAGAAGCTGCTCATCGAAAGCTGCCTGGAGCTCTACGAGCGGGACCTGATCGTCGGCGTGCAGGACCTCGGCGGCGCCGGCCTGACCTGCGCCCTGACCGAGACCAGCGCCGCCGCCGGCACCGGCATGGACATCGACCTCAACCTGGTGCCGCTGCGCGAGGCGTCGATGGACCCGCAGGAGGTGCTGGCCAGCGAGTCGCAGGAGCGCATGCTGCTCATCGTCGACCCGGCCAAGCTCGATGAGGTCCTGCACGTCGCCGAGCGCTGGGGCGTCATCGCCACCGCGATCGGCCGCGTCACCGACTCCGGCCGCCTGCTCATCACCTGGCACGGCGAGGCCGTCGTCGACGTCCCGCCGGGCTCGCTGGCCGACGACGGGCCGGTCTACGCCCGCCCCATGCGCGAGCCGGCCGACCTCATCCTGCTGCAGGCCGACCGCGCCGAGACCCTGCCCCGCCCCCGCACCGGCGTCGAGCTGCGCGAAACCCTCCTGCGCCTGGCCGCCAGCCCCAACCTGTGCGACAAGAGCTGGGTCACCGAGCAGTACGACCGCTATGTGCAGGGCAACACGATCCTCGCCCAGCCCGAGAACTCCGGCGTCGTGCGCATCGACGAGCAGACCGGTCTCGGCATCGCCCTGTCGGTCGACGGCAACGCGCGGTTCGCCCGCCTCGACCCGTACAACGGCGCCAAGCTGGCCCTGGCCGAGTCCTACCGCAACGTGGCCACCACCGGCGCCACGCCCCTGGCCGTCACCAACTGCCTCAACTTCGGCTCCCCCGAGGACCCGCAGGTCATGTGGCAGTTCGCCGAGGCCGTCCGCGGCCTGGCCGACGGCTGCGCGGAGCTGGGCATCCCGGTCACCGGCGGCAATGTCTCCTTCTACAACTCGACCGGCTCCCAGGCCATCCACCCCACCCCGGTCGTCGGCGTCCTGGGCATCATGGGCAACGTCGGCAGCCGCATCCCCATGGGCTTCGGCGGCGACAGCGACCTGATCGTGCTGCTGGGCGAGACCACCGACGAGCTCTCCGGCTCCGAGTGGGCCTGGGTGACCCACCAGCACCTGGGCGGCATCCCCCCGCGGGTCAACCTGACCCGCGAGCGCATCCTGGCCTCGGTCCTGACCGAGGCCGGCGAGCGCGGCCATCTGTCCTCCGCGCACGACCTCTCCGACGGCGGCCTGGCTCAGGCCCTGGTCGAGGCGACCCTGCGCTACGACTGCGGCGCCAACATCACCCTCCCCGAGGACGCGAACCCGTTCGTGGCCCTCTTCTCGGAGTCGACGGCCCGCGCCCTGGTCTCGGTCCCCCGCGGCCACGAGAAGGCGTTCACCGCCCTGTGCGCCCAGCACGGCCTCCCGGCGACGGTGATCGGCTCGGTCGACGGGCGCAGCCGCACCCTGGACGTCCGCGGCCAGTTCGCCATCTCCCTGGACGAGCTCCGCGCCGCCTGGACGGGCACGATGCCGTCCCTCTTCGGCGAGGTCTCCACGGAGGCCCCGGCCTACCTGACCCCGAACGAGCCCCAGCCCACCTACTTCGGGCCGGCACCCACGTCCTTCGCGGCCGACAAGGCCTTCGCGGCGGACTCGGCCCCCGTCGTGGGCTCGGTCCCGCCCGCTGAGCCCGCCGCTGGTCGGGACGCCGGCTCGAGCTCCAAGAGCGACACCCCGACCAGCGGCGGGCCCTCCGCCACGAACGCGGGTCCGGGCCGGGGCTCCGCCAGGGGCACGGCCCCCGGCGGCAAGGAGTCGGCCTCGGCTGCCCACCCGACGTTCTTCGAGCCCGTCGAGGCCCCCGAGGTCCCGCACGCCCCGCTCGACAACGACAAAGCCTGATCACCACCTCCCAGGCACACACTCAACAAGTCGCACTCACCGTCGTAGGAACCGTCGCCATGGCAGAGGGCGTCTTCAGCCAGCCCGGCTCGGGCGCCCGCTTCGACTGGGGCCCGGCCGGCGCGGCCGAACTCGCCCGCGTCTGCTCGGTCCTCGTCGTCGTGGACGTCCTCTCCTTCTCCACCGCGGTCGACGTCGCCGTGGGCCGGGGCATCCGCGTGCACCCGTTCCCGTGGAGCGACCAGGCCCACGCGTATGCCACCCGCCTCGGCGCCGCCGTCGCGGTCGGCCGCGGCCAGATGAGCGCCACGCGGCCCTGGAGCCTGTCCCCGGCGGCGCTCAAGTCGGCCCCGATCGTCGAGCAGCTCGTCCTCCCCTCCCCGAACGGCGCCACCATCTGCTCCGCCGCCGCCTCGACCGGCGTCCCGGTAGTCGCCGCCTGCCTGCGCAACGCTCCCGCCGTGGCCCGCTGGCTGCACACGCACGGCCACGGCACCCCGACCAGCGCCGTCGGCGTAGTCGCCGCCGGCGAGCTGTGGCCGGACGGCACCCTCCGCCCCTGCGTCGAGGACCTGCTGGGCGCCGCCGCGGTCCTCGACGGCCTGTCGATGCTGGGCTCCCCCCTGTCGGTCGAGGCCGCCGTCTCCCTGGCCGCCCTGGCCTCGGTCCGCAACGTCCCCGCCGCGATCCGCCGCTGCGTAAGCGGCCAGGAGCTGATCCAACGCGGCTTCGCCGAGGACGTCCTCCTGGCCACCCAGTCCGGCGCCTCCCACACCGTCCCGATCATGACCGACGGCGAGTCCTTCGCCCCCGCCTGAGCCACCCACCGCTTCAAGCGGATCGAGCGAGGCCCTCGTAGCCATGGAGTCGTGTTCGGCGGGATCGGAAACGAACGAATGTACCCCACACGTACTCGATCGCGTCGCCGAGTTGATGAGGTATGGCTTCGAAGAGCCAGCCCTCTCATTATGCGTTACGGCCCCATCCCTGGTCGTCGCACACCTATCAGCGGACTGCGTAAATGTGCGACACATGAATGGCCGGGTTGAGGGAATTGCCTGACCCGACAGCGGCAACCTTTGTGCCGCGGGGAATCGCCAACGACTTTAGAAGTGGTCGAGCGCGCGCCGAGTACCGATTTCGGTGCACTCTGAAACAAAGATGAAACTCAGCTACTTTGAGTGACCGCAGGCAGCAGTAGCATGTTCACCTTCCGGGCTCCTGGACTGAATTCTCGCCGTCCGGGCATCCAATGCTAACGAGCAATGTGCGTTTTTCGGGCTAGCACGGCACCAGGTGACCGACGACCTCACTAGCCTTCTGAACCAGTTCGCGGCGGCTATGAGGAAGGCCTTCGCTCAAAGCGACTCGAAGGGCTTCGTGCGTAAACTCCAGGAGTGGGCCAAGAATCGCCGATTGCTGAAGGCCCGCCGGGAGTTGCCATTCACGTTCGAAAACTATCCGATGTTCAACAGCGACACCGATGGCCACAAATCGCCGAATGGGGGACCGAAAGACGATACCGTCGACCAGCCCAGGTCCTTCATCATCATCAAGTTGGGCGATATCCTCGGCCGTGAGGGGGACATACAGCCAAACAGAAACGTCAGCCGTATAGCCAACAGCACGCCAAAACAGATGAGTTGTTGAGCCAACTCGAATTGTCCCTAAAGTTGGGACGCCGTTGTAACGATCGAATATCTCAACGCCCTCTGTTGCCGTCAGCGGTGCCCAAGCAAGGTTGCCGACCTCAGCAATCAACGCACTACTCATCAGTATCACCCCCCACATCCACAGTGAAGCACTGGCTGAACCGGTCCGCCAAGGTGTCATCCCACTCGCTGGGCTCGCTGGGGCCCCCTGGAGGGAAGACCGAGACGTGCAAGGGGTTGCCTCGCGTGGGTGAATGGAGAACTACGAAGCCATCTGCCCTCAACCGCCCTGCCGTCGTCCAGCGGGCCGCAGCGCCAGGTGGAACCGTCTTAGTCACCAGCAGAGCCGCGGCCATGGCCGTCTGTTTCCCCATAATCAGGGACATCTCAGGCTCTCCGATGTCGACACGCAGGTGGTTCCGGAAGGGGATACCAAGTTCTCCATATTGGGTGAGTTCCACATCGTCGGCCAGCTCCTGCGTTGCAGCCACCTTCAAGGGCACCGGATTTTCTCTCGCTGGTGCTATCGGCAAAGGGTCGGCCGACGTTACCTAGATCACACAGGCGCTGCTGTCCTGTGCACGACACTAGCGCAACGTTCAACCCGTTCGTGTGTGTCTGACTGTTCTTGCTCTCCCGATCGGGCGGTGGGCTAGGCAACGGTCAGTGTGGATTGGCGAGCGCCGGTTCGGGCGCGAGCACCACCTACAGGTCAAGGTATCGGCGCCCGAGCTGGTGCGGTGTCCGTGGCCGTGGTCGGCAGACTTCGCCGGCTTCCGCAAGCGGGGCGGCCCTGGCCTGGGCTCATGGCTGCCGGACTAGCTGGTGTCGAGGTCGCAGTAGATCGAGATCTGGGTTCGTCGTAGGTCGGCTTCCGGCGGGATGAGGTCGACCTTGGCGAAGGTCGAGTCGGTGTGTCCGCAGAAGCCGTTGTGCGTTGACGAACCGGGGGCGCCGGCCAGCACCGTGCCGCGCGAATCGCGGAAGACTACACCGGCGCCGCCGTCGGTGAGCAGTTCGCAGCTCACGGATGGACCTATGTCGAACTCGGCGGCGGTTACTCCTGGGCTTGACGGCATCAGCGTGAAGGCGGCGACGCTTCGGAGGTCGGCCTCGAACAGGTGGTTGGCCTCGCCGGCCTCGAGCCAGTGGGTCGGGCCGATCTCCACCGACATCCGTGCCGCCGACGCCGCATCCGTCGTGGGTAGCCACGCGTAGGCGCCCACCGCGGCCCGGCCGCCCGGCAGGATCACCGGGATCCGTTGCGGCGGGCCGGACCACAGCACCCTGTCCTCAACCGCGCTGTGGAGGGTCAGCGAGACTTCGGTCCGATACGCCGCCGACGCGGACCGGTTGATCAGCACCGCCCCGATCCCGATCACCCGAATGGCGTTGCGCTCGGCGATCGTGCCGAATCCCTGCTCCTCGACCGCCAGCCGGTCCCCTGCCCGCACCGCGGTGCCGATCTTCGGTGGCGTCCCGTCGCAGTCCGGGGACGGCCCGTGAATGTCCTCGCCCGTCCGGAACCCCGCCGCGGCCACGAACCCCAGGCCCGCGAGGACCGTCGCCACCAACAACCCGATCCAGATCCCCCGTCGCTGCACGTCCCCTCCCCGTGTTGCGACCTCCAGCCTTCCGCCACCCGCGGCGCGCCTCAAGACCCGATCCAGGGCTGTGGATAACTCCCGGCATCGCGAACATTCCGGGCATCTGAACCGTGGAGCGCACGATCGCCGGCTCCGCCACCCGCCCCGAGTCAGCCCTCGCTCTTGACGAAGTGCTCGCGGACGACGTAGGTCGGGCGCCCCATGCCGTGGGCGTGGACGCGGCCGAGGTACTCCCCCAGCACCCCGATCCCGATCATCTGCGCGGACGAGAAGATCGTGACGAGGGAGGCGAGCGTCGTGAACCCGGCGACCTTGGTGTCGCCGGTGAAGTACAGCCACACCAGGCGCAGCGTGAGCAGGACGCCGCAGACGCCGATCAGGAAGCCGAGGTACGTCACGAGCCGCAGCGGCTTCGTGGAGTATCCCAGGATCATGTTGATCGCGTGCTTCATCAGGGATTTGAACGCGTAGCCGGAGCGGCCCTCGCTGCGCTGTTCCATGCGCACGGCCACGGAGCCGACCCGGGTGGTGGTCCACGACAGGACGATGTCCACGGACACGTGCGGGCCGCTGACCTGGTCGAAGCCGGCGCGCAGGAACGTGCGGAAGATGCGCAGGGCGCCGAGCACGTCGGCGTTCGGCACGCCCATGGTGCGCCCCATGACCAGGTTCTTCGCGCCCCACGAGGTCAGGTTGCGCAGCGCGCCGTGCTCCTCGGTCTGCGAGACGGCGTAGACGACGTCGAGGTCGTCGGTGAGGGCCGCGGCGAGCTTCGGCAGCTCCTCCGGCGGGTGCTGCAGGTCGTCGTCCATCGTGATGATGCGCTCGCAGGAGGCGGCGCGGATACCGGCGATGAGCGCGTTGTGCTGGCCGTAGTTGCGGGCCATCCGGATCGCCTGCACATGGGGGTGCTCGACGGCCAGGTCGCGGGCGGCGTCCCAGGTGGCGTCGGTGCTGTCGACCACCAGGATGATCTCGTGCACCGGGTCGATCGCCGGCAGGACCGCGTTCAGCCGCGCGACCAGGCGCGGCAGGATGCTCGCCGAGCGGTAGCAGGGGATGACGACGGAGATCGACACGGCCAAACTCCTAAGCGGCGATCGTGATGATGCGGGTGAACTCGTGCAGCAGGTCGAGGCCGTCCCAGACGCCGGCGAAGGTGAGCGCCTGGCCGAACGGCACGATCCGGTCCAGGCCGCGCCCGGCGAGGGCGGTGACGAAGTCGTCGAGCTCGGCGAGGGTGAAGCCGAAGTGGGCGAGCGTCTGGTCCTTGCGCCGGATCGCGGGGGCCAGCTCGGCGAGGGAGGCGACGGTGACGTGGCAGACGGTGCCGGCGCCGAGCCAGCCGCGCTGCAGTTCGCCGAGGCTCGCGAGCTCCACCTCGGCCAGGGCGTTGCCGGCGAAGGTGACCCGGGTCGCGGCTCCGTCGGCGGCGAGGCCGTAGGTCGCCACGTACTTCTCCACCGCCATCGCCGGGTCGACCGCCCACCCGCGCAGCGAGACCTCCTCGGCGAGCAGCCCGGTGAACTCGGCCCGCGCGGCTTGGGCGGTGTCAGGGTCGCCGACCCAGCACAGGTCGCGCGGGGACGAGCAGGCGGCCTGGTCGAACCAGTAGAGGTCGTTGGCGAAGCCGGCCACCGCGGCCCGGCGCTGCCCGGGCGTCGCCGCGCGCCAGCCGGCGACCGAGATCGCGGCGAACGAGCTGCGGTCCGGAAACGCGAGGTCCCGCGCGAGCGGGCGGACCGGGTGGCGGCGCAGCGCCGCGACCGAGGCGTCGCCGCCCCAGAGGACCCGCAGGTCACACGCGGCGCTCAGCGCCGCGGTCAGGGCGTCGTCGCGCTCGTACGTCACCATCCGCTGCGTCTGCGCGATCGCCGGATCGGCGTCGGCCAGCACCTCGTTGAGCGCCTCCAGGACCACCTCGGCCGCGCCCGCCGAGCGGTTGGAGATCCGCACGACGTTGTGGTTTCCGGCCAGGGCCGACAGCGCCCACGAGTACACGAAGATCGTGTCCACGTTGGCCGGCGGGAAGTGCAGCACCAGGCCCCGCGGGGCACGGCGCTGGCCGGACGCGCCGTCGCCGAGCCGGGCCACGGCCCGGGCCAGCTCGCCCTTGCGCAGGAAGAAGCCGAGCGAGCCGAGCTCCGGGTGGCGGCGGGCCAGGTCGGGGCGCAGCAGGCGGCGGGAGAACGCGGCGAGGAAGTCCCGCACCCGCTCGTCGCCGACGACGAGCCGGCCGCCGGGCGGGTCGGCGGTGACCTCGGCGAGCAGGCCGTCCAGCCCGACCGATGCCGAAAAATGCGGAAATTTCACCTTAAATGGCGTCATACCGCCGCCCCTACGAACGTGTCGCTGCAGCCCCGCGCCTCGGCCCGTGGCAGGCGGCCGAGGATCGAGAAGCGCTTGCCGGGCCAGGCCCCGTCGTCGACGCCGTGGACCACGCCGAGGTCCTCGGTGAGCAGGACGTGGCCGGGGTACGACTCCGGGAGGGTGGACAGCACCTCGACCAGCCCCGGGCGGCCGGGCGGCAGCGGCTCCCACGTGTCCGGGTCGCGGATCACGACGTCGGCGAAGTCGGGGCAGTACAGGCTGTCGCCGTCGGGGCCCTCGAGGTACACCACGCCGATCTGCTCGACCATGCCGTAGAAGTTGTGGATGCGCGTCAGCCCCGTGCCGGTGCGGAACGCGCGCCGGAACTCGGCGTTGCCGACCCGGCGGTCGGCCAGCTTCTTCCAGCCGCCCGAGTGGATGAGGATCCCGTTGGCGAGGTCGAGGCGGTGGTCGCGGGCGAGCTCGTAGAGGTACAGCCAGACCATGAAGGTGAACCCGAACACGAGGAACGGGCGGTCGCCGTGCGCGGCGAGGAAGCCCCGCACCGCGTCCACGTCCGGGCGGCCGTGCTCGTCCAGCGCCCACACGTGGTCGCGCCCGAACGTCGCCATGCCCAGCACGCCGGCGCCCCGCGCGCTGAACGAGCGCCGGTCCTTGATGATCGCCTTGGTGTCGACCACGAGCATCGGCAGGCGCTGCGGGCCGAGGACGGTCTGCAGGGTCCGGCCCAGCATGCGCGTCTGCGCGGCGGCGGCCTCGCGGTCGAGGTAGATCCGGCTGACGTCCCCTGTGGTACCGCTGGAGGTGAGGACCTTGAAGACGGCCTCGTCCGGGATGCTCTTGAGCCGGCGGGTCTTGAACAGCCGGACCGGCAGCCAGGGCAGCTCGGCGGTGTCGCGGTAGATCCGGCCGGGGGCGTGGCCGGTCGCGGCGAGGATGTTCGCGTACTCCGCGCCGCGCGCCCGATGCCGCTCGGTCAGCTCGATCAGCCGGGGCAGCAGGAGCGCCTCCCGCTCCAAGCTGGAAAGCGTGAACACGGTCATCGGGCGGCCTCCAGCGCGCGGTAGTCGACCTTGCCGTTGCTCAGCAGCGGCAGCGCCGCGACCGCGCGCACCTCGAAGCCGGACCAGTGCAGCCGGAGCCGCTCGGCCAGGCCCTGGCGCAGCGCCGCGGGGTCGCCCTCGGCCGCGAACACGACCACCTTGTCCTCGCCGGCGACCGCGGCGGCCGGGACGGGCAGCATCCGCTCGACGTCGTCGAGGTTGAGCCGCACGCCGAAGACCTTGCCGAAGCGCTTGCGCCGGCCCTCGATCCACAGGTAGCCGTCCGCGTCGAGCCGCCCCAGGTCGCCGGTGACCAGCAGGCCGCCGTGGTCGTCGCCGCGGGCCAGGTCGGCGGCGGTCTCGGCGTAGCCGAGCATGACGTTCGGGCCGCGGTACAGCACCTCGCCGGAGACGTCCGGCGCGGTGGTCTCGGTGCCGTCGTCGAGCCGGATGCTCAGCCGTCCGCCGGGCACCGCCGGGCCGACCGAGCCGAGCTTCTCGCCGAGGCGCCCGGCCGGGAGGGTGGTGAGGCGCGGCGCGGCCTCGGTCTGGCCGTACATGACGAAGAGCCGCCCGCCGACTGACGTCATCCGCTCGTGGAAGTCGCGCACGAGCTCTGGGCGCAGGCGCCCGCCGGCCTGGGTCAGCGTGCGCAGGGTGGGGTGGCGGGCCGCGTCGAAACGCAGCCGGACCAGCATCTCGTACTGCGAGGGCACGAGCGCCAGCGAGGTCACCCCGTAGCCGTCGACGGCGGGCCAGAAGTCGCGGCCGAGCAGCCCGCCGGCCTCGACGACCAGCGTGGCCCCGGCGGCCAGGTGCGTGTTGAGCACCGACAGGCCGTAGCTGTAGTAGAACGGCAGCGCGCTGATCGCCACGTCGTCGGCGGTGATGCCGAGCGCCTCGATGATCGAGTCGGTGTTGGCCAGGATCGCGCGGCGGGACAGCCTTACCAGCTTCGGGTTGCCGGTCGAGCCGGAGGTGGCCAGCAAAACGGATAAATCCGGATGTGGGACATAGGCCGACACTTCCTCGCGCACCCACTTGTCCGGATTTTTCCGGATATACCGCTTCGGCACCTCGTCCGGCAGCGGCCCCATGACGCCGGCCGGCTCGAACCGCTCGACGAAGTCGAGCAGCGTCTCATCAGGCAGGGCAGGATCCAGCAGCGCCACCGGTCGGCCGGCTTCGAAGGCCGTCACGTAGTTGCGTACGGCCTCGACCGTCGTGGGCATGCGGAGGAAGACGACTCCCGGCGGGACGTCATCCAGCACGTCCGATTTGTACGGAAATTTCGTGACAACGCCGCTCGCAGCGTCGATGATCCGCCCGTGCATCAAACGATCACCCCGCCGTCGACACCGATCACCTGGCCTGTGACAAATCGGGCCTGCGGCGACAGCAGGAACGTCACCACGTCGGCGACCTCCTCGGGACGGCCGAGGCGGCGCAGCGGGGTCGCGGCGATACGCTCCGCCCGGCCGACCTCGTCCAGCGACGCGAGCATGTCCGTCTCGACGAACCCGGGCGCGACGGCGTTGACCCGGATGCCGGAGGGGCCGAGCTCCTTCGCGGCCGCGCGGGCCAGCCCCGCGACCGCGGCCTTCGAGGCGCCGTACACGGCCTGCCCGGCGGCCCCCGCGGTGCCCATGACCGAGGCCATCAGCACGACGGCCGGCGCGGCCCCGCGGCGCAGCAGCTTCACGGCCGCCTGCAGCGTGTGCGCGGCCCCGGCGGCGTTGACCGCGAAGACCCGCTCGACCGCCTCGGCGCCCATCATCCCGAGCAGTCCGGCCTCATGCACCCCGGCGTTGACGACCAGGGCGTCGAGGCGGCGGTGGCGCTCGAAGACCGCGCGGACGATCCCGGCCACGTCCTCGGCCCGGGACACGTCGCCGTGCACGACGAGCTGGTCGCCCGGAATCGCCTCGGCGGCGGCCTTCGCGGAGCCCTCCTCGCGCCCGTGCAGCACCAGCTCGTAGCCGGCGGCGGCCAGGGCCTCGGCGACCGCGCGGCCGATCCCGCGCGACGAGCCGGTGACCAGCGCGACCCGTGCGTGGTCAGCCGGCGAGCGCAACGTCGTGCTTTCCCAGGATCTCGACGGCCTTGCCGAAGGAGCTCAGGTCGATCACCTCGTCGGTATCGATCATGACGTCGAACGCGTCCTCGATCTCGGCGATCAGCGTCAGGTGCGCCAGGGAGTCCCACTGCTCGATGGCGCGGTACTCCAGCCGGTCGACGTCGAGGTCCTCCGGCAGGCCCAGGGCCGTGCGGAACGCGGTGCGGAGACGGTCGAGGTTGCTCATCGGCGGTCCTCCGGGGGTTACGCAACTTGGGAGAAAGTACGCAAGTTGTACGGATCGTCAGGGTGTTCAACGACCTAGGAGGTCCCGAGGTGCTGCGCGAGGCCCACGAGTCCGACGTGGAAACCATCCGGAGCTGGCGCAACCACCCGAAGACCCGGGGCGCGAGCATCCACACGGCGTACATCACGCCGGAGGGCCACGCCCAGTGGTGGTCGAAGGTGCGGGCCGACCCCGCGCGGCGGGTGCTCATCTTCAGCTACGCGGGCCACGACTGCGGCGTCGTGACGTTCAACGACCACGATCCAGTCGGCGGTACCGCGGAATGGGGCTTCTTCCTCGACGTCGACGGCCTCGATGCGCGCGGCGAGCTGCTGCCGGCCTGGATGGAGCTGGAGAAGACCGCGGTGGACTACGCGTTCGGGGAGATGGGGCTGCGCTCGTTCGGCGGCCGGACGCTCGCCTGGAACAAGCCGGTGATCGCGCTGCACCGCCGCTTCGGCTTCGTCGAGGTCCCCGAGCGGCGCTACACCGCCGAGATCGACGGCACCGAGCAGCTCGTCGTGTGGACGGAGAAGTCGCGTCCGACCGTCGGGTGAGCCGGCGTCAGGACAGGTCCGGCAGGCGGCCCGGGGCGAGGCGCTCCTCGGGGTCGAGGGCGAGCTTGAGCCGGGCCGCGGCGGTGGGCAACGGCTCGGGGCCGTGGCTCTCGACCAGCTCGCGGAGCTCCAGCGGGGCGCGCAGCAGGGTGCAGCCCCCGCCGCCGCGGGCCAGGAGCACCGTGCGGGCCGCCGTCAGCATGCCGTCCAGGCGCTCGGGCGCGATCGTGTCGGGCAGGGCCACGTGTGCCACACCCAGGCCCACCGAGCCGCGGACCGGCACCGGGACGCCCGCCGCGTCGCGCAATGCGTAGATCACGGCGAACAGCTCGCTCGGACGGCCCCAGATCTTCAGGGCCACGTCCTCGGCCTCGAAGGGGTAGCGGCCCCACCACGGCGGGGGCAGGGGCTCGACCATGGCGCCGCCGCCGAGGAGCTTGGCGGCGGACTCGGCCCGGTGGGCGACGACGGCCTCGCCCCCCTCGAACAGGGCCGCCAGCTCGGCGGGGCGCCCGGGCAGCGAGCCGGGGAGGTCCGCCTCAACGGCGGCCGGGTCCAGCGCGGAGGCGGTCAGGGCCTCGGTCAGCTGCCGCACCTCGCGCGGTGTCGAGACCGGGCGTACCACCCACAAACGCGCGGCCGGCAGCGGCTCCAGCCGCACCGTCGCCTCGGTGACGACGCCCAGGGTCCCCAACGAGCCACAGACGTATCGCGCCAGCTCCGACCCGTCCACCCCATGCTCCAGGCTGCCCTCGTCCAGCGCCACCCGCACGCCGGTCACGAGGTCGCGGGGCGTGCCGAAGCGGTGTCGCAGCGGCCCCGCCTCGTTGGTAGCCAGCACCCCGCCCAGCGTCGCCCCGGGCGAGCCGACGTCCAGCGGCAGGCGGCGGCGCTCCTTGAGCAGATACGCCCGCAGCGCCCGCAGCGGCGTGCCCGCCGCGACCGTCGCGCTGAGCCCGTCCGGCGCGAGGTGCAGCACGCCGGACAGCCGGGAGAGATCGAGCAGGACGTCGACGTGGGTCGGCGGCAGGCCCCAGTCGAGCTTGGTCCCGGCGCCGCTCGGCACCACGGACAGGCCCTCGGCCGCGGTGAACCGCAGCACCTCCGCCACCTCGGCCGGGCCGCCGGGGGCGGCCACCCAGCCGACCGGCACCCCGTCGACGGTGTCGGCGGGGCCCGCCTCCCACACCTGCTCCGGGCCGCACGCGCCCGCCAGGGCCTCGATCACCGTCACCGCAGACTCCCGCTTCCCTAGCTCACCAGCTGCCACCGTGGACGTGGGGAAGATCGGTCGCTGGGAATCGCGGTAGCCCGGGCCAGGAAATCACGATCCAGGCTTTCCCAATGACACGCTCGAATACATTCGAGCGCTGGTGCGGTGCACATAGTGCACCAACCGACATCCGAACATACGTTCGAAGCGTATGCGCCAACTACGACAGCCGCAAGACCTGCTTCAGGAAGGCCGTCCGATCGGCGGTGGCGACGGCGAATCCGGCCAGGTCGTGGCCGGTGTCGTAGTCCTTGCGCTGCTTGGCGCCGGCGACCTGGGTGGTCAGCTCCGCCCGCTCGGCCTCCGGCACGACGTTGTCCTGCTTGCCGAACTGCAGGAGCACGGAGCGCTTGCCGCCGGCGGCGACGTACGGGCCGGCGTCGAAGCGGGCGAGGGAGTCGAGGTACGGGTGCCAGTCCTGCGGCACCTTCTGCTTGACCATCCAGCGCGAGAACCGGCTCGGGCCGGCGGCCAGGACCGCCCCGGTGATGCGGGTCTCGAGGCCGAGCAGGACCGCGCCGAGGGCGGCGCCGGAGTGGTGCCCGGCGTAGCCGACCCGGGATCCGTCGCAGTCGCTGCGGCGGATGAGCAGGTCGAAGGCGCGGCGCTGGGCGACGACGGCGTTGGCGAGCACCTTGGCGTCGGCAGACGGGTCGCCGGTCGGCTTGATCGGCAGGCTGGTGACCATGACCAGCGCCTTCATCCGGGCGACGGCCATGGCCTCCTCGAGCAGCTTGTCGCGGTCGCCGTCGGGGCCGGTGCCGAAGACGACGGCGGGCATCCGCAGCGTGTCGCCGGGGATGTCGGCGCTGACCACGTACGCCGGGATCGCGTCGTTGCCGCGCGTGTCCGAGAACGTGATGTCCTCGAGGATGACCCCGTCGCCGCTGCGCTTGTCGGTCAGCTGCGCGTTGAGCGAGGAGCCCTTGTCGTAGTTGTAGAGCTTCTTGAGCTCCGCGAGCGGGACCGCGGCCGGGACGTACCCCGAGGGGTCGAACGTCGACGCGGCCTGCGGATCGACGCTCGGCGAGGCGGAACCGCCCGCCGAGCCGGCCGAACCTTTCGATGGCGCCGTCGCCGACCCCTCGGAGCACGCTTGGACCAGCATCGCTGCCAGCCCGGTCACCCCGATGTGCAACACCCCACGACGCCGCACCGGCATCCCTCCGTGGTCTCGCCCGAACTACGAGACCTTGACGGTACCGGCGTCGCTCTCTCCTGAAGGGACAGACCGCCGAATGACGTGTGTGGTTGCGTCACGCCAAGGGGTAGTCCTCGTCGTCACCCCAGGAGGTAACGTACGGATGTGTGACAGCCGAGCAGCCGCCCACCGCGAAGCGGGTCCCGCACGAGCGGGTCCACCACGGCGACACCGTGGTCGACGAGTATTTCTGGCTCCAGAACAAGGACGACCCGGACACGGTCGCCTACCTGGAGGCCGAGAACACCTTCACCACGGCGGCGACCGCGCACCTGGAGCCGCTGCGCGAGACGCTGTTCAACGAGATCAAGACCCGCACCAAGGAGACCGACCTCTCGGTGCCCACCCGCAAGGGCGGTTACTGGTACTACACCAGGACCGAGGAGGGCAAGCAGTACGGCATCCACTGCCGCGTCCCCGCCGCCGAGGGCCGCGACGCCCCGCCGGAGATCGGCGACGGCGCCCCGCTGCCCGGCGAGCAGGTCCTGCTGGACGGCAACGAGCTCGCCGGGGGCAGTGAATACTTCGCCCTCGGCACCTTCGACCTCAGCGTGGACGGGCACCGGCTGGCGTACAGCACCGACTTCTCCGGCGACGAGCGCTTCACGCTGCGGGTGAAGGACCTGCGCACCGGCGAGGACCTGCCCGACGTCATCGAGAACGCGTTCTACGGCTCGGCCTGGTCCGCGGACGGCTCGCAGCTGTTCTACCTCACCGTCGACGAGGCCTGGCGGCCGCACCGCGTGTGGCGCCACGCCATCGGCACCCCGGCCGCCGACGACGTGATCGTCTTCGAGGAGCCCGACGAGCGCTTCTGGGTGGGCGTGGAGCTGACCCGCTCGGAGCGGTTCCTGCTCATCGACGTCAACAGCAAGGTCACCAGCGAGGTGCTGGTGATCCCGGCCGACGCGCCGACGAGCGAGCCCCGCTCGATCGCGCCGCGCCGCCAGGGCGTGGAGTACTCCGTCGAGCACCACGGCCACCGGTTCCTGATCCTGCACAACGACGGGGCCGAGGACTTCGCGCTGTCGTACACGTCGGTGGACAACCCGGGCGACTGGACGACGCTGATCGAGCACGCGCCGGGGACCCGGCTGCTGCAGGTCGACGCGTTCTCCGGGCACCTGGTGGTAACGCTGCGCCGCGACGGGCTGACCGGCATCCGGGTGGTGCCGCTGCACGGCGCGGCGGCCTACGACATCGCCTTCCCCGAGCCGCTGTACTCGGTGGGGCCGGAGGCCAACCTGGAGTACGACACCACGTCCTTCCGCCTGCACTACGTGTCGATGGTGACGCCCGACTCGGTGTACGACTGCAACCTGCACAGCGGCGAGCTGACCCTGCGCAAGCAGAAGCCGGTGCTGGGCGACTTCGACGCGTCCCGCTACGAGCAGCACCGCGAGTGGGCGATCGCCGACGACGGCACCCGGGTGCCGATCTCGATCGTCGCCCGCAAGGGCACGCCCCGCGACGGTTCGGCCCCCGCGACGCTCTACGGCTACGGCTCGTACGAGTCCTCGATGGACCCCTGGTTCTCGATCCCGCGCCTGTCGCTGCTGGACCGCGGGGTGGTCTTCGCCATCGCGCACATCCGCGGCGGCGGCGAGATGGGCCGGCGGTGGTACGACGAGGGCAAGCTGCTGGCCAAAAAGAACACGTTCACCGACTTCGTCGCCTGCGCCGAGCACCTGGTCAAGGCCGGTTGGACGGCCCCGGAGCGGCTGGTGGCGCGGGGCGGCTCGGCCGGCGGGCTGCTGATGGGGGCGGTGGCCAACCTGGCACCCGCGGCCTTCGGCGGGGTCGTCGCGCAGGTGCCGTTCGTCGACGCGCTCAACACGATCCTCGACCCGTCGCTGCCGCTGACCGTGACGGAGTGGGAGGAGTGGGGCAACCCGCTGGAGGATCCGGAGGTGTACGTCTACATGAAGTCGTACACCCCGTACGAGAACCTCGCCGCGGTGCAGTACCCGCCGATCCTGGCGGTGACGAGCCTCAACGACACCCGGGTGCTCTTCCACGAGCCGGCCAAGTGGGTCGCCCGGCTGCGCGCGGTCTCGCCGGGCACCGAGGTCCTGCTCAAGACCGAGATGGGGGCCGGGCACGGCGGGCCGAGCGGCCGCTACGACGCCTGGCGCGAGGAGGCGTTCATCGCCGCCTGGCTGCTGGACAAGGTCGGCAAGGCGTAAGCACCTCGGCGCGTTGTCCACAGGCTGGGGATAACTTGCTGTGGACAACTCGCCGAACACCTGTGGATAACCGTGATGGGCAGCGGGTTACTGTGTGGATCCACACAGGCACTACCCACAGGCTGTGGATAAGTCAGGCGAAGAGGCGGGCGGCCAGCTCGGGGGCGATGTTGCCGCCGCTGATCACGGCGACGGTCCGCCCGGCCGGCAGCTCGTCGCGGCGGTGCAGCACGGCCGCGGTGGCCACGGCGCCGCTCGGCTCGACGACCAGCCGCGCCTTGCGGGCCAGCGTGCGGACCGTGTCGAGGATCTCCTCCTCGCTGACGGTCACGATCGCGTCGAGGTAGGTCGACAGGTGCGCGAGCGTCAGCTCGGACAGGGCCGTACGCAGCCCGTCGGCGCAGGTGCTGAGCATCCGCTCCACGGGCCATACCCGGACCATGCCCGCGGCCAGGCTCTCGGCGGCGTCGGCGGCGACCGCCGGCTCGACGCCGATGACCGCCACGTGCGGGGCGAGGGACTTGACCGCGGTCGCCACACCGGAGGAGAGCCCGCCGCCGCCGACCGGCACCACGACCACGTCGACGCTGGAGAGGTCCTCGAAGATCTCCAGCCCGACCGTGCCCTGCCCGGCGATGATGTCCGGGTGGTCGTACGGCGGGATGAGCGTCAGCCCCCGCTCGGCCACGAGCTGTTTGGCGACCACCTCGCGCTCCGACTGCGGCACGAGGATGACCTCGGCGCCGTAGCCGCGGGTTGCCTCGATCTTCAGCGGGGTCGAGACTTCGGGCATCACCACGGTCACCGGCACGCCGAGGGCCCGGCCCGCGTAGGCGAGGGCCTGGCCGTGGTTGCCGGAGGAGTGGGTCACCACGCCGGAGCGGCGGTGCTCGAGGTCGAGACGGTGCAGCGCGTTGGTGGCGCCGCGAAGCTTGAAGGCGCCGATGGGCTGCAGGCTCTCGGGTTTGAGCCACAGCTCCTCGGCCCAGGGGCTGGGTAGCAGCGGAGTGCGCACCACGAGCCCGGAGATCCGCGCGGCAGCATCGCGGATTTCATCCAGGTGAACGAGGTTTTGCTGGGTGGCGGTCACGTCGCCAATCCTGACATCACCCAGCTGCGGACACCCTCGTCACTTACGGCGAATGAGAGATCCATAACGCGGTGGCCGGTCGGCTACCCGCTGCTGTAGAAGCGCGCCGCGCCCGGGTGCAACGGGATCGGGTCGGTCTGGGGCGCGGTGCCCTTGTCGTAGTTGCCGCCCTCCGGGTGGACCCGGCTGAGCTCGGTCTGGTACTCGAAAAGGATCTTGGTCAGGTCGTGCGCGAGCTGCTCGGGCATGTCGGGCGAGACCACGATGAAGTTGCCGATGACGATCGTGTCGATGTCGTTGGCGGTGTCGTACGCCGCCTTCGGGATCTTGGCGCCGCTATAGACGGGGCCGTAGCGGTACGCCAGCGGCTGGAGCAGCGTGTTGAGCGGCAGGATGGCGTAGCCGTTCGGCGAAGAATTGAGCAGGTCGTTGATGCCCGGCGTGGGCAGGCCGCCGGCGAAGAAGAACGCGTCCGTGGTGCCGGCCTGCATGCCCTTGGTCGTCTCGGGCAGCGACAGGCGCTGGCGGACCACGTCGGTGTCGGGGTTCAGCCCGCCGGCGAAGAGGATCCGCCCGGCGACGACGTCCGCGCCCGAGCCGAGCGAGCCGGTGGAGACCCGCTTGCCGCGCAGGTCGGAGAACTTCGTGATGTTCGCGGACCGGCGCACGACCAGATGGACGTAGCTCCTGTACACGCGGGCCAGCGCGACGATCTTCTGCGGCTGGCCGTCGAAGGCGCCCTTGCCCGCGTAGGCGTCCGCCGCGGTGTCGGCCAGGGTCAGCGCGATGTCCATGTCCCCGGTCGCGACCCGCTGGATGTTCTCCCCGGACGCGCCGGTCGCCTCCGCGCGGGCCTCGTAGCCGGGGAGGTGCTTGGTGATGAGGTCGGCGTAGCCGCCGCCGATGGAGTAGTACACGCCGGTGGTGTTGCCGGTGGCGATGAAGAGCCGCCCGCCGTGCCACAGCCCGGCGCCGGGGCGCTGGGGCAGGCTGGAGCAGCCGGCGACGGCGAGGACCGCCGCCAGCACCAGCGCCAGGTTCCGAAGCTTCACGGGGCGGCCTTCTCGTTATCGGGACAGCGCGTCGCGCGGGAGGGGATCGAGGGCGTCGGCGACGCGGTGGACCAGCATGGCGGTCTCGTACCCCACCTGGCCCAGGTCGCAGCCGGGCGCGGCGAGCACGCCGAGCAGGGCCCGGTCGCCGACGGACATCACGATCATGACGCCGCCGTCCATGTCGACGATGGTCTGGCGCACGTGGCCGGCCTGCATGACGCGGGCGGCGCCGAAGACCAGGCTCGCCAGGCCACTGATCACGGCGGCGAGATGGTCGGCCTGGTCCACCGGCAGGTCGGCGGAGCAGGCCAGGCGCAGCCCGTCGCCGGACACCGTGATGGCGTGCGCCACGTCGGGCACCTGCCGCGCGAAGCTCACCATCAGCCAGTCGAGCTGTCCGGCACCGTGCGGTTGCTGAGACATCATGATTCCTTTTGTCCTGGGGTCGTGCTGCTGCTACGTCGTGCGGCCGCCGAGACACCCTCGGCGAACGCGGACAGCCGGGACCGGACCTGCTCCGGGTCGACCGCCGCGGCGGCGCGGCTCTCGGCGCGTGGTTCGGTGGTTTCCGGCACGAGCTGGGCGCCGGGACGACGACGAGGAAGATGCTGCTCCTGCTCGGACATCGAGCCACCTCCGGCACTGGACGGGCTCCCCGGCCGGGGCGGCCATGTGCCGGGGGATCCCCAGGTGGTCTGAGCGCTGTACTGCGGGGGCCGGGCCGGCGGCGCGGTGGCGACCGGCGGCTGATTGACGATCACCTGTGCCACGCCGCGCGGCGGGGTGTGGCCGCCCGGCTGGACCGGTGCCGGCGGTGGGGTCCAACCCCCGCCGGCGGTGCTGCTGCTGAGGTAGGGGCGGAACCAGGGCGCCATGCCCCCGACGGGCGCGGCGGACTGCTGGGCGGCGACCGGCTGCGGCACGGCCGGCTCGGGCCGGCGCTGCCGCGGGATCTGGGGCTCGGGGCGCCCGATCGGCGCCCCGACGGTCGAGGGCACCTGGACCGGGCGGGTCTGCTCGTGCCGCTGGGCCATGACCGGTGCCTGGACGGCCGGGATGGTCTCGGTCGGCCGCGCGGCCACCGACCGGCCCACGGGCAGGGCGCTGACCGGCTCCAGCAGCCGGTGCGGCAGGGCCACGTAGGCGATCGTGCCGGAGCCACCCGCCCCGCCGGGGCCGCCGGCCTGCAGCTGGACCCGGATGCCGTGGCGGGCCGCGAGGTGGGAGACCACGTGCAGGCCCATGGTGCCGGCGGCGGCACTGGACAGGGCGCTCGGCACCGCCAGCCGCGAGTTGATCTCCGCGAGGCGGGCCGGGACGATGCCGATGCCCTGGTCGTGGACGCGGATCAGGGCGCCGTCGATGGTCTCGCGGGCATCGACGAGGACCGACTCGGTCGGCGGGGAGAAGGCGGTGGCGTTCTCCAGCAGCTCGGCGAGCAGGTGCACCAGGTCACCGACGACCGGGCCGGCGATGGCCAGCTCGGCGGGCTGGAACTCGACCCGGGCGAAGTCCTCGATCTCCGACGCGGCGGCGGTGATGACGGCGCCGAGCGCGACGGCCTTGGTCTGCGGGCGGCCGGGCTCGCCGCCGGAGAGGACCAGCAGGTTCTCCCCGTTACGCCGCAGGCGGGCGGCGAGGTGGTCGAGGGCGAACAACCGGGCCAGCGCGTCAGGGTCGGTCTCGTCGCGCTCGAACTCGTCGAGCAGGCGCAGCTGGCGGGTGATGAGGGTACGGATGCGGCGGGCCAGAACCTCGGCCATCCGGGCCACGTCGACGCGCAGCTCGGCCTGCTCACCGGCGAGGCGCAGGGCGGTGCGGTGCACGGTGCCGAATGCCTCGGCCACCTGGCCGACCTCGTCGTTGAGGGCGGCGATGCCGCGGGTCACCTCGGCCGCGGTCCGGCCGCCCTCCATGATCGACGGGGCCGGGGCGGCCGAGCCGGCGGTGACCGAGTTGATCGCGTCGGGCAGGTCGCGGCGGGCCACCTGCAGGGCCGCGCCGCGCAGCAGGTTGAGCCGGCGGGCGGTCCGCACCGCGAGGATGATGGCGATCGCCAGCGCGCTCAGGCCGACCAGCGCGGCGCCGATGGCGGTCGCGAAGGCCCGCCAGGCGGCGTTGGTGGCGATCTGGTCGGCGCGCGCGTCGAGGTTGTCGGCCAGGTCGACGGCGACGCTGTTGATCCGGCGGAGCACGCCGCTCTGGGCCACGAACCAGGCGTCGGCGTCGACCTTGAGCCCGGACGGGTCGCGCTCGGCGTTGCGCGCGGCGGCGCTCATGCCGTCGGCGTTGTCGACGTCGGTGCCGCGGACCTCGCTGGAGTACAGCGCCTGCTGCTCGGGCGTGGCGACCCGGCGGAAGTCCGCCTGACGCTGCCCGCGGGCGCCCTGGACCAGGGAGAGGTTGCCGAGGTCGCCGGGTTGCAGGCCGCCGCGGCTGAACACGGTGCGCAGCAGGTCGCGCTCGACGGCGGAGTAGTGCTCGATCGCGGCGGTCGCGGCCAGCGCGCGGGCGGCGTTGGCCAGCTCGATGTCCGCGATCTGGCCGGGGACCGCGTCGGCGACGGCGAGCAGCGCGTCGGCGAGGCCGCCGTAGACGATGTCGGTGACCAGCACCATCGTGGCGGTGCCGTTGTCGATGGAGGCCCGGGTGAAGCCGAGCTGGCCGTAGTTCTCGCCGGCGACGCGCACCCGGGCCGACAGGGCCGGCGCCGAGTCGACGGCCTTGGCGGCGTCGGCGAAGAAGCGCGACGCGGCCTCGTCGGTGCGGGCCCGCTGGGCGGTGACCAGCGCGGCGCCGCTCTTGCCACCGCGCTGGCGCAGCGCCGCGGTCTCGGCGAGCTCGCGCTCGAGCTCGTGGACGAAGTTCGCCGCGCTGCCGGCGGTGAGGGTCAGGGTCCGGGCGTGGCCGGCGTCGCGGGCGGCGGAGACGGCGCTGGTCACCTGGATCGCGCCGAGGGCGAAGAGGCCGACCATCGCGACGACGATCGGGGCGAGGAGCTGGGTGCGCACGGAGCGCAGACGGTTCGCGCGGGGGCCGCCGCCGCGGCGGTGGCCCGCGACGGAGGTGTCGGTGCCCGCCGTACGGCGTGACGAAGCGCCGGAGCTGACGCCGTGACGCGGCACCGGGGCGCGGGAGGGGCCGCTGCCTGCCAACGTCTGGCCTCCTAAATGTAGCGCCTCCAATACGGAGCGTGCCGTAGCGGGTGCCCGGACGCCGAGGCGCCAAGCTGGGAACAACTACGGAACACGATCAGGCACGCTACTGGAAGAGGTCGCATCCCTAAAGAGTCCTTAGCCGAACGGCCGAGTAGTTATGACTGAGCGTGACGACGACGTCGCGCAATGAGCCAGGTGGCGGCCCCGGCGACCACCACGACGACCCCGAGGCCGATCCACAGCATCGGGCGCCGCGATGACACTTCCACGGGCAGCGGGCTCGGCGAGGCGCTCGCGGCGCTCGGCGCCGGGGTCGCCACGGCCGCACTGGCGGAGGGCGCGGCGGAGCTCGCCGGGGGGCGGCCGGAGGGCTCCACGGGGGTCACGAGCGGCGGAATCGTGCCGGGCTCGCTGGGTTCGGCCAGGGTCGCCGACGGGCCGAGCGGCTCCAGGATGGCCGGCGGGCCGGGCAGGGGCGGCCCGGGCGGCGGCGTCGGACCGAGGGCCGCGCCACCGATCATCAGCGCGACCAGAAGGGGCTTCACACCGGTCCCAACGGCATCGCCGGGACCGGGTTGAGCCTTTTGTGGGGATGAAGTGCCAACCTTAAGCGGGGCTTTGCCGCTCAGCGGCGCCGGTCGTCACGGACCCGCACCGGCACCGGCTCGTCGTCGCGAAGGTTCTGCATGAACTTGTGAAGCAGGGCGGCGGAGATGACGACACAAACGGCCAGGACCGTCGCGGCGGTCAGGGCGGCGCGCGAGGTCGCCACCCAGCCGGCGTCGGCGAGCAGGACGAGCAGCCACATGACGGCCGTCGCCTTCAGGACGCGGTTGCGGTATCGACTCATGACGAAGGGGATACCCAACCGCGCCCACGTCATACCCTCCTAAGCGGCCTGAACGAACACCGCTACGGTCCGCGCCGCAACGGTGAACGATCCGTGTGCGCTGTCGAATGTGGACTGCCGGGCGACCGGGTCGGCCGAGGCCGCCTGGACCGGGTGCAGGGTCACGTTCGCGCCGCGGTAGGCCGGGACGGTCTGGGTGGTGGCCGTCGCGCCCGCGTTGAAGACCACCACGATCGAGCGCCAGTGACCGTCCAGGCCGCGGGCGTCGAGCACCATCGTGATCACGCCGGGCGTGGCCTGCGGGCCCGAGAGCGGGAAGCTCAGCCGCTGCTGGACCTGGGCCGCGGTGCTCAGCGCGAACACCGGCGAGCCGGCCCGGATGCGCAGCAGCTCGGCGAAGCGGGCCGAGGCCAGGTCCACCGCGGCGCAGCCCGGCACGAGCGCCGGGTCGGCCAGCAGCGGCCGCGCGTATGGCCACTTGTCCTGGTTGTCGGCGGCCGGCGGCAGCCCCGCGCCGAAGCCGTTGCCGTCCGCGCAGTCCCACCGGATCTGGTTGAACCAGTCGCCGGAGTTGAACGAGTTGCGGTCCAGCGACTTCGAGCGCAGGCGGTCCGAGCCCGCGGTGACGAAGCCGGTGCCCTGCCCGAGGACCGTCGTGGACAGCGCCACGACCTGCATCCGGGCGCGCGCCTCGGCGCTGGTGCCGGTCGGCAGCTTGTACGCCATCGCGTCGTACAGGATCTCGTTGTCGTGCGCGTCGACGTACGTCACCGCCTCGCTCGGCGAGCGCGTGTATCCGGCCGGCGAGCCGTTGTAGTCGACCTGCGCGCCGGTGACCCGGTGCCCGGTCGAGTCGGTGAACTCGTACGCGGCCAGGTTGCCGGTCAGCCCGACCTGGATGAGGTCCTGGTAGTGCAGCAGCCGGGCCTTCTGCTCCTCGGCGGTGCCGTTGACCGGGTCGCCGTTGGGATCGGTGTAGAGGCCCGTGCCGAAGCCCTGCACCCGCGGGTTGCCGTCGAACGGTCCGCCGCCGCGCACCGCGTCGCGCAGCCGGTCGTTGAAGGTCCCGATGCCGGTGCCGGCCATGTTGGCCTGGGTGGCCTGCACGAACCGGGCGTCGCCGGCGACCTCGCCGAAGTTCCAGCCCTCGCCGTACAGCAGGATCTTCTTCCCGTCGACCCCGTCCTCGGCCACCGTGAGCTGGTCCAGGGCCGCCCGCACCGCGAGGATGTTGGCCTTCGGGTGGTGCCCCATGAGGTCGAACCGGAACCCGTCGACCTTGTACTGCTTGGCCCACTGCACGACCGAGTCGACGACGAGCTTGCCCATCATCGCGTTCTCGGGCGCGGTGTTGGCGCAGCAGGTCGAGTTCGCGACCGTGCCGTCGTCGAGCAGCCGCTGGTAGTACCCGGGCACAATCTGGTCGAGGACCGAGTACTGGTCGGTACCGGCCGCGGTGGTGTGGTTGTAGACGACGTCCATGACCACGCGCAGGCCCGCGTTGTTCAGCCCGGCGACCATCTGCCGGAACTGCGTGATCCGCGGGGTGCCCTGCGGGTCGGTCGCGTAGGAGCCCTCCGGCGCGTTGTAGTGGAACGGGTCGTAGCCCCAGTTGTAGCCGTCCCGGTCGGCCACCTGCGTGACGCACGCCTGCTGCTGGGCCGAGTCCGGCGGCAGCGCGGCGAGGTCGCACGGCGGCTGGGCCTGCTCGGCGCGCACCTCGGGAATCGTCGAGATGTCGAAGACCGGCAGCAGGTGGACGTACGAGGTGCCGGCCTGGGCCAGCGCCTTCAGGTGCCGCATCCCCGCCGACTGCGGCTGGGCGAAGGCCAGGTAGGTGCCGCGCTGCTCGGCCGGGACCGTGGTGTCGGCGATGGAGAAGTCACGCACCGACAGCTCGCTGATCTGCGGGCGCGCCGGGGCCGCCGGCTTGTGCAGCCCGCCCCAGCCGGCTGGGCGCAGCGCCGGGTCGGACAGGTCGGTGAGCTGGCTGTGGGTGCCGTTCGCGCTCAGCGACACCGAGTACGGGTCGGTGACGCTGGCCGTGGTGACCGCGTGGACCGCCGGCTGGTACGCCGTGACGCGGAACTTGTAGTACACGTTCTTCCACGTCTTGTCGCCGGTCGCCGACCACACGCCCGTGCGCTCGTCGCGGCGCATGGCGAGGACCTGCGGCGGCTGCGTGATGTCGCGGTACAGCTCCAGGGAGACGTTCTGCGCCGTGGGCGCCCACACGCTCACGCCCGGCCTCCCACCGTCGAAGGCCGGGCCGAGCTTCGCGCTCAGGGCCGCGCCGTAGAGCTCGTCGAGCGCGCCGGCCAGCTGCACGCCCGTCGCCGCGGTGACCTGCCCGGCGGCGTCGCGCTCGACGGCGACGACCTGCCCGCGCAGGGCCGCGGCGAGCGCGGCGCGGTCGCCGTCGACGTGGAAGCTCTGGTACGCCCACAGGTGCGGGTACTTCGTCCGCTGCGCCTCGGTCAGGTTGCCCGGCACCGCGCTCATCGCGAGCTTCGTGCCGTTGCCGATCACCTGCCCGTCGACGACCGTGAGCCCGCCGGCCGGCGCCGACCACAGCTCGTAGCTGTGCCCGTCGGTCGGCCCGGCGCGCCACGCCACCGTGCCGCGGTCGATCCAGACCGCCTTCGCCTTGTTCACGTCGGTGTCCGGGGTGCCCTGGGCCGGGATCGGCAGCAGGTACTTCTCCTGCCCCGACAGAATCCAGACCTCGTGCCCGACGGTGACGAGGTCCAGCGCCTGGTCGGCCGGCAAATCCTTGGTGTCGCCCTTGTGCACGATGTAGTTCAGCAGCGCGGCGTTGTCCGCGAGCGGCACGGTGAACTTCATGCCGAAGGCGTCGGTGCCCGACGGCGGCAGCGGGCTGCCCCAGTCGGTGCCGCTCGCCGCGCCCGTCCACACGTGCAGGCCCCAGCCGTCGTAGTCGCCGGCGGGCCGGCGGTAGTGCAGCACCGCGGTGTGCTCGGCCGCGGCCCGGGTCGGGTGCACGGTCGCCTCGCCCGAGCGGATCCACGCCTCGCCCTGGGTGGCGGGCAGCACGGACTGGTCCGGCCCCGGGTCCTTGGCGTCGCCCTTGTGCACGATGAAGTTCACCGGCTTGCCCGGGTCGGCGACGGGCACGTGCCAATACGCCCCGAACTCGTCGACGCCGTCCGGCGGGCGCGGGTTCGTCCAGTCGGTCGCGGTGCCCGTGGCGAGGCCGTCGCCCCACAGGTGCAGGCCCCAGCCCGCGTAGTCGCCGTCCGTTCGTCCATAGTGGATCGACACGCTGCCGGTGGCGGCCGCCTCGGAGGTGTAAACGGTCGCATCTCCTTGCTTGAGCCAGATCTCCGACTGCTTCATCGGGTCGAGCGATCGATCGATCTCGACATCCTTGACGCCGTTTCCGTCGACCACCAGGAAGCCCATGTTAGCGGACCCCGGTTTCAGCTTGACCCATGCGAAGCGCCCGTACGCGTCCTCCCCCGCGAACGGCGCACCCGCCGGCCAGGTCATCGGGTCCTGGACGTCACCCCAGGCGTACAGCCCCCAGTTGCCGTAGTCCCCGGCCGGGCGCTGGTAGTGCACGACCGCGTAGTCCGGCGCCGCGGCGCTCGGCGGCGTGCCGACCTTCGTGGTGATCTTGGCCTCGGCGGTACGCCCCGAGCCGTCGCGGACGACCGCCTTGTACTCGAGCCTGGTGCCGGCCGCGAGCCCGTCGAGGTCGTGGTACGCGGCGTACGGGCCGGCGTGGTCGGTGCCGAGGAGCTTCCAGGCCCCGTCGGCGACCCTGGCCGCGAACGTGACGGTGGCCAGCGGGTCGCCGGTGACGTCGGCCCGGATCTCGGCGAGCGTGGCCGGCGCCGGGTCGGCGTGCAGCGTGATCCGCGGCCGGGCGCTCGCGCGCTTGATCTGGCCGCGGGCCTTGAACACGACCGTGGTCAGGGGCGGGACGGTGATCTCCAGCGAGCCGTCGCCGGCGGTTGCGGCGATCGGGCCGGTCGACGGGTAGATCTGGTCGAACGTCGTCGTGGCCATCGTCGTGGGCAGTGTGACCTTCTTGGCGCCGGTGCCGTTGTTGCCCGCCACCACGTACTCGACCCGCTGATCGGGGTCGATACGGGAGAAGGCGAAGACGTTCTGGTCGGCGTACCGCGTGATCTGCACGCCCTGCCGCAGCGCCGGGTTGTGCTCGCGCAGGCCGGCCAGGCTCGCGATGGTCCGGTAGATCGGGTGGCTCGTGTCGTAGTGCGGCACCGCGTGCGTGGTGTCGGTGCCGAGCAGGTCGTCGTCGAGGTAGTCGGCCGTCCTGGTGGCGAACATGTCCTGGCGGGCATCCTTGTCACCGCCGGCTCCGGTGAAACCCTGCTCGTCGCCGGAGTACACCACCGGCTGGCCGCGCGTGAGGAACATCAGCTCGTGGCCCAGTTCGTCGCGGCGCAGGTGCGTGGCCGGGTCGGTGCCGCCGGTGGCGACGAAGTAGCCGATGCGGCCCATGTCGTGGTTGCCCAGGAAGGTGGGCAGGTACTGCGCGCTCGTGCCGGCCGAGGTGTAGAGGTCGTCCTGGGCGTACATGTCGGCGAGCTCGGTCCCGGAGCCGCCGCGCGCCACGAAGTCGGCTGCGGCCTGCTGGAACGGGAAGTCCAGGGTGGCCGGCAGCCGCCCCTTGCGCACGTACTGCGAGTCGAAGCCGGGGTTGGCGTCGTACACCTCGCCGAACATGAAGAAGTCCGGCTTGCCCGCCCTGTCGGCTGCGGCCCGCACGCCCTGGGAGAACTGCGGCCAGAACTGCATGTCGACGTGCTTGGCGGTGTCGATGCGGTATCCGTCGATGCCGCTGTCCTTGACCCAGTCCGAATAGATCTTCGTCATGCCCTGCACGACCTCGGGGCGCTCGGTCCACAGGTCGTCGAGGCCGAAGAAGTCGCCGTACTCCGCGTTCTCGCCGCTGAAGGTCGAGTCGCCGCGGTTGTGGTACATCGTCGGGTCGTTGAGCCAGGCCGGCGTCTTGACCTTCCTGTCCCCCTCGTTCGGGAAGACCGGCGTGTAGGGGAACGAGTTGACATCGACGTCCGGGAAACCGTGCGTGCCGTCGGCGTAGTTACGGTCGTCGAACTTGTTTCCGTTTACATCCCTGTATGGATAATCGGTCTTGTCGCGGTACGTGTACTGGTTCTGCGCGTATCGGATGACGTCCGCGGTGTGGTTCGTGATGACGTCGAGGTAGATCTTGATCCCGCGCTCGTGCGCCTTCTTCGTCAGGACCTTCAGGTCGTCCCTGGTGCCGAAGTGCGGGTCGACCTGGGTGAAGTCGGTGATCCAGTAGCCGTGGTAGCCCGCCGAGACGTCGCTGCCGCTGCCCTGCACCGGCCGGTTCTTGAACACCGGCGCGAGCCAGATCGCGGTCGTGCCGAGCCCCTGGATGTAGTCGAGCTTGTCGATGACGCCCTTGAGGTCGCCGCCGTGGTAGAAGCCCTTGTCGGTGGGGTCGTAGCCGGTGCTGAGCCGGTCGCCCTTGATCCCGCCGGTGTTGTTGCTCCGGTCGCCGTCGGCGAAGCGGTCGGCGAGCACGAAGTAGAACTGCTCGGCCCGCTCGGCGCCTTGGTTTTCGAGCAGGCTCGCGATCGAGGGCTCCTTGGCCCACTCCGGAACGCCTTGCGAGTAGCCGGTCGGCGACTGCGGCACGTCGGGGGTGCGCGGGTTGTCACCGGGCACGGCGGCGAGCACGGCGAGCGTCGTCAGGATGCCTAACGTCAGATGCTTGGCGGACGGCATGGCGGGGCCTACCTCTCTGCCGAGGTGGGCACCGTATCCATCGGCAAAGATCGTTACAAGGCCTGACTTCTCAACTCTTCAGCGTCTCGTTGATCGCCTCGCTGATTTGCCGCAGTTGCGCCAGCTGGTCCGGGGTGAGCGGATCGAACAGGTGCGTCCGGACCGTCTCCACGTGCCCCGGCGCCGCGGCGGCCAGGGCCGCGAAGCCCTCGTCGGTGAGGTCGGCGAACTGTCCACGCTTGTCGTCGTCGCAGTCGCGGCGCCGCACCCAGCCGCGCCCCTCGAGCTTGGTGACGGCGTGCGAGAGCCGGCTGCGCGACGAGCGGGTCCGCAGCGCGAGCTCGCTCATGCGCAGCGATCGCCCGGGTGACTCGGAGAGCACGACGAGGATCTCGTAGTACGCATGCGGCATCCCGGCCTCGTGCTGCAGCTCGCGATCGAGCCGGTCGATCAGCAGCGTGGTCGCGCTGTAGAACGCACGCCAGACGGCCTGCTCTTCCTCGTCGAGCCAGCGGGTCATGCCACGTATTTTTGCACGTTCAGAAACCTCCCCAAGCCCGGTTGGGGCGCTACCTTGCGCCGCCAGGTACCCTGTGTGGCATGGATGTACCGGGCTCACTGTCGACGGCCCTGCGCCGCGGCACCTTGGAGTTCTGCGTGCTGGCCCTGATGGAACAGGGCGAGCAGTATGGCGTGGAGCTGGTCCGCCGTCTGGGCGCCGAGCGCACGCTCACGACCAGCGAGGGAACGCTGTATCCGCTGCTGGCCCGCCTGCGCCGGGCAGGATGGGTGGACACGACGTGGCGCGAGTCCCCGAGCGGCCCGCCGCGGCGCTACTACGCCCTGACCCAGCGGGGCCACCAGGCCCTGCAGAACTTCCGCACCGAGTGGACGACCTTCCGCGACACAGTTGACCGAATTGTCGGAACGAGGGCCGCATGAACACCTACGATGACCTGGTCAACGACTATCTGCGCGCCGTCGAGCAGGCCTTGGCCGGCGTTCCCGCCCACCGGCGCGCCGAGCTGCTCGCCGACCTGAGCGAGCAGCTCGCGGCCAAGCGGGCGGAGCTGGCACCGGGCAAGGAGACCGAGATCGAGGTCCGCTCGATCCTGGAACTCCTGGGCGACCCGGAGGAGGTGGCGGCCGAGGCCCTCTACGACGCGGAGCCCACCGCGGCTCCCGCTCCGGCGCCCCCGATCGTCATCGAGCCGAAGAAGCGGTCGGCCGCACTGATCTGGGTTCTGGTCACAATCGGCGCGGTGGCCACCATGTGCGTGTTGGCGGGCCTGGCCGCCTTCGTGCTGTTCGCCTCGTCGTCCTCCTCCTCGGGAGACTCCTCGGTCGACCCGGCGCCGATCACATCCCCGAGTCTGGCGCCGACCGCATCCCCGTCCTGACTCGCACGCACCCGCGGAGTGCGCCCGCCGAGCCCCTTTCGCCGTGCCCCTCAGCCGCGTCGTCCCCCTCGGCGAAGCGCACCCGCGGAGTGTGCGTTACTGCACCGCCCAACCGCACCATCCGCCAGTCCGCGCACCCCCACGGATGCACCGCACCCGGCGTCGGCGCACCCGGGGCGATCGCTCGCCCGCGCACCCAGACAGTGCACGTTGCCGCGCCCCTCGTACGCCCCGACCGCGCGTCATCCGCTCGCCGCGCACACCCCCAACTGCGCTCCGCCGATCGCCGCCGCGGCGGCCGGTCGGCCCCCTGCTCGCCGCGCACGCCCCTGACCGCGCATCCTCCGCTTGCCGCGCACACCCCCAACCGCGCTCCGCCGATCGCCGCCACGGCGGCCAGTCGGCCCCTGCTCGCCGCACACACCCAACCGCGCATCCCCTGCTCGCCGCACACATCCCCGACCGAGCGTCATCCCCTTGGCGTGCACACCCCCAACTGCGCTCCGCCGATCGCCGCCGCGGCGGCCGGTCGGCCCCCTGCTCGCCGCGCACGCCCCCGACCGCGCATCCTCCGCTTGCCGCGCACACCCGCAGAAAGCGCGTTATTGCGGTCCCCAACCGCACCATCATCCGCTCGATCGGAAGCGGCCGCGGGGCCCGGCGAGACCCCGCGACCGCAGCTCCCCTCCCCCGACACCGCCGAGCGGATCGCGTCTGTCCGCGGTCCGCTCGGCGGTCCCCGTCCACACCGCCCCGTTCCCCCGTTCTCAGTGCGGACGAGCCACCGGCCATCGGCTGCCTGCCCAGGCCCCCCAAGCACGCGACCGTCCCCCGGTCCCGAACGCCCTGTGGCTGGTGGGTCCAGATCAGCGTATCTAGACGTCTAGGTGAGCGCAATTGTTGATTTGCGGAATTGTGGATAGCCTTGCCGCGTGCGGGGCCGTCTCTTTCCAGTCGATCTCCCGGCGGGCGAGGACTGGTATGAATGGCGCCAGGACGAGCCGCCGCTGGCCGGGGCCGTGCTGGTGCGAGTCGGCGTGGGGCCGGGCGGGCGGCTGGTGTTGACGGGGCTGCGGATCGAGGGGACGCCGAGCGCCGAGCTGCTGCGGGCCATCCCCGTCGGGCGTATCGAGGCGGCGGCTAACGCGCAGCTGGCGGCGGAGGGCACTGGGAGTACGACTCCTGTGTTGAGCTCTCGAGCGAGACCCGTCGCACCGCCGGTGGCCGAGGACGTCGGGTGGGAGATGATCGAGCCGGCGCTGGCGGTCACGCGTGCGGCCCCGGCGAAAGCCGCGCGGCTGCGGGGGCGGCCGGACATCTTCTATCGGCAGGTCGCCGACGTGTATCTCGAATATGCTCAGGCCTCGCCACGGCCCGCCTGCGACCTCGCGGATCGGCACGGGGTGCCGGTCAGCACGGCGCATCGGTGGGTGAAGGAGGCCCGGCGGCGCGGGTTCCTGCCGCCGGGGCAGCCCGGCAAGAGCGGCTGACGGGCGGCGTGCGGGCCACCGGTATCGTGGACGCGTGTCGATAGACGACGCCTTACGGGCGAAGGTGCGCGGGCTCGTCACCGAGTATCTCGGCCGGTCGGACGTCCCCGCTGATCTGGTCACGCAGCCGATCGCGATCCGCAGCGGCACCGCGGTCGTGTATCTGCGCCTGATCGCGAGCGAGCCACCGCTGGTGCGGGTCTTCTCGCCACTGCTGCGCCGGCTTCCGCGCACGCCGGAGCTGCTCACCGAGCTCAACGAGCTCAACGGGCGGCTGAACTTCATCCGGCTGTTCTGGCGCGACGACAGCGTGATCGCGGCGGCCGAGATGCTCGCGTCCACGCTGGACCCGATCGAGCTCAGCAACGCCTGCGACTGGGTCGCCGACACCGCGGACTACTACGACGAGCGACTGCGCGACCAGTTCGGCGGGCAGCTGGCCTTCGATCCCCCCGCGACAGCCAGTTAGCAACACCGCACGGAGCGTGCTCTATCCGGTCACTCGCTCCGGAACTGTCAGACCCCCGGTCCAAGATGAGACCCATGAACCGCCTCATCGTTTCCACCGTCGGCGGCAGACCCGTCGCGGCTAATGACCACCGTGTGCCCTCGCTCAACCCCGCCCGGCTCGACGACGTCGTGGCCGAGGTCGCGCTCGCCGACGCCGGGACGTTCGTCGCCGCGTGCCGGTCCGCCCGCCGCACCCAGCGGGCCTGGGCGGACGTGCCGGCGCCGGTGCGGGGCCGGGTCGTGGCCAACCTCGGCCGCCTGGTCGAGGCCAACTTCGAGGCCCTGGCCGCGCTCGTGACGCGCGAGGTCGGCAAGACGCTGACCGAGGCGCGGGGCGAGGTCCAGGAGATCGTCGACACCTGCGACTTCTTCCCGGCGAGGGCCGGCGGCTCTACGGACAGACCGTCCCCAGCGAGATGCCCGACAAGCAGCTGTTCACCTTCCGGGTGCCGGTGGGCGTGGCGGCCATCGTGACGGCGGGCAACTTCCCGGTGGCGGTCCCGAGTTGGTATCTGGTGCCCGCGCTCCTGTGCGGCAACGCCGTCGTCTGGAAGCCCGCGGAGTACGTGGCCGGCTGCGCCGAGGCGTTCGCCGAGCTGATCCGCCGCGCCGGAGTGCCCGAGGGCGTCTTCGAGGTGGTGCACTGCGACGGCGACACGACCTACGCGGGCCTCGATGCCGGCCTGCGCGAGCAGCTGATCGACAAGATCGGGTTCACCGGCTCGTCGGAGATCGGGGCGCGCATCGGCGAGCTGGCCGGCCGGCACCTGCAGAGCGCCTGCCTGGAGCTCGGCGGGAAGAATCCGATGGTCATCACCGAGGACGCCGACCTCGACCTCGCGGTGCACGGGGCACTCTTCGCCGGGTTCGGCACCGCGGGGCAGCGCTGCACGTCGCTCGGCACGCTGATCGTCCACGACACCGTGCTGGAGGAGTTCACGGGGCGACTGGAGGAGGCGGTCCGCGGCGCGGTAATCGGCGACCCGACGGACCCATCGGTGCTTTACGGGCCGCTGATGAGCGAGCGGTTCGCGGAGCGGTATGAGGGCTATCTCGACTGGATCGAGGACCACCACCGGGTGTCGGGCTCGACGGGCATCGGCCGCATCGGCACGGACAACCCGCGGGACGGGTTCGTCGGCGATCCCGCAGCCGGGCTGTTCTACCATCCGGTGCTCGTGCACGGCGTCGGCCCCGACGACAAGCTGTTCCGGCAAGAGACGTTCGGGCCGCTGGTGGGCGTGGCGCATTACTCGGCGCTGGAGGAGGCGATCGAGTTGGCCGACGCACCGGGATACGGGCTGTCCGCCGCGATCTACACCACCGACCCGCGCAAGGCGTTCGCGTTCCGCCGCGGCACCCGGGCCGGCATGGTCAGCATCAACAACTCGACATCGGGCGCGGAGGCGCATCTGCCGTTCGGCGGCAACGGACGCTCGGGCAACGGCAGCCGCCAGTCGGGGGTGTGGGTGCTGGACCAGTTCACGCGCTGGCAGTCGATGAACTGGGACTACTCGGGCCGGCTGCAGCGCGCGCAGATGGACACGCTGACCATTTCGCCCGATCTTAATTATCGGCTCGAACAGTAACAAATCGGATATTTGCCGTAAATTCCCCGATGGGGCCATCCGCGCTCAGGACGGCGGGTGCACCCCGGACGGGGGGAACCAATGAGAATTCGGTGGAAAGGGGCCCGGCCGACGCGCTGGGCCGCCGTGGCGGTGCTCGCCACGTGCGGTGCGCTGGCCGTGCCACAGAGCAGCTTCGCAGCCGCGGCGGGCGCGGGCCAGGACGACCGGCATGCCCAGACTGGCCACACCGCCCGGCCTGGCACGACCGGCGCTGTCGGCTCGGCTGGCGCCGCCGGCAAGACAGACGCGGGAGGTTCGGTCGGCGCCGCCGGCAAGACGGGCACGAGACGTTCGGCCTACGCCGTCGGCAAGACAGGCACGGGAGGTTCGGCCGACGCCACGGGCAAGGCCGGCTCGGCCGGCGCCGCCGGCGAGACGGGCACGGGAGGTTCGGTCGGGAAGGAGAGCGGGCAAGGGCAGGCGGACGCGCTCGGCCGCCGCGATCACGGCGACCAGGTGCAGGCCACCGGTCAGCAGCGTGGCGGCGGCAAGGGCACGCGGAACGACCAGGCCAGCGACCGCGATCAGGGCACGGGGCGCAACCGGAACACGGACCGGGACCAAAGCACAGGCGGGGACCGGGGCACGGACCACGGCCAGAACAGGGACCGGAACCAGGGCGCCGGACTCGACCAGAGCGCGGACCGGGAGCAGAGCGCGGACCGGGAGCAGAGCGCGGACCGGGAGCAGAGCACGGACCGGGGCCAGAGCACGGGCCGGGACCGGGTCGGGCAGGGGGATCGCGGTCAGGGATCGGGCCGGAGCCGGGCGGGTGGCAAGGATGTCGTCGCCGGCGGGAACGGTGCTGCGAAGGTCGGTCGTGATGCCGGGAAGAGCACTGTCGGCTCGGCGGTGGTCGCGGGTGTTGCGGTCGGTGTTGCGGCGGCCGGTGGCAACGTTGAGGCGCCTGATCGAGGGGTGCAGCCGCGTGTTGGTCAGATGACCGCTTGTGCGGAGAGTACCGACCTCGCGGTCGGCGCCGCTTGGGCGGATGCCACGGTCGAGGATCACGAGACGACGTCGCTTGTCGTCACTATCAGCCGTGCGGTGAGCTGTCTGCCGGCGACCGGGCTCGGGTACACGATCACGCTGCCCGGGACGCTTTACCGGGCTCAGGGCAGCGAAGTGTCGACGTGCGACGCGACCGGCATCATCGCCAGTGTCGGGAGTGGGACGTTGACCGTGGCCGGCGCGCGGCTCGACGAGGGGGTGGACAGCTGCCAGATCTCGTTCCCGGTGATGGCGGAGGCCTCTGGGGAGTACCAGATGGCTGCGGCGCAGTTTACGAACGTCACCGGGATGGAGGTCAACCAGTCGCCGCAGACGCTGACGGTGACCACCGCGAAGCCGGGCGTCGGGGTGGACATCTCGCCGTGGCAGATCGCGGTGATGGAGACCAGCACGCTCACGGTGCGGCTGTCGCGCACGGACGCGAACGCGGCGGCGGTGTCGAGCGGGCTCGGGTTCCGGCTCAACCTGCCGACCGGGGTCACCGTCGGCAGCGGGACGCCGACCAACGAGTGCGGAGGCACGCTGACGGCCGCGGCCGGGGCGGCGTATCTCACGCTGGCCAGCGCCTCGCTGACCGGGTATCCGGCGGACTGTGCGCTGACGGTGCCGATGACCAGCTCGGTCGCCGGGAACTACGACTTCGACAACACGCTGATCGTGAACCCGGTCGGCGTGCAGGCGCGGATGACCGGCGGATGCGCCGAGCGCGGGCGGGCCGAGGGTGAGTGTATGCCGTCGCTGCACGTGTCGGCCAAGCCGCAGACGATCGACTTCACCGCGCCGGCCGACTGGTCGGTGTCGAAGCACACGGTGCCGCTGCTGGCGACCGCGAGTTCGGGGCTGCCGGTGACGTTCGCGAGCACGACGCCGGCCGTGTGCACCGTCTCGGGGAGCACGGCGACGCTGGTCGACCCGGGGTCGTGCACCGTCACGGCCGACCAGGCCGGCGACACCACCTGGGACGCGGCCACGCAGGTCTCGCACACGTTCACGGTCAGCGCTCCGACCCCGCCGCCGGGCTCCGTCGTGGCGACCGCGGGCGTGTCGTCGATCAGCGTGAGCTGGCAGGCGCCCGGTGACGTCACGGGGGTCACGGGGTACACGGCGATCGCGAGCCCCGGACCGGCGACGTGCACGACGGCCGGCGCCGCGCTGACGTCGTGCGTGATGGGCGGGACGGCCGGCACGACGTACACGATCACGGTCGTCACCAACAACCCGCTCGGGGACTCCGCGGCGGCCGGGCCGTCCAACCAGGTCACGCCGACCGCGCCGGCGATCCCGGCGACGCCGCCGGACACGGACCTGACGCTGACCACCGATCAGGGGCAGATCTCCACGGCGGAGCCGGGGCAGGACATCGTGGTGATCGGGACGGGCTTCATGGCGTACTCGACCGCGACCATCGTCGTCTACTCCACCCCGATCGAGCTCGGCACGGTCGTCACCGACGGGCAGGGGAACTTCAGCAAGCCGGTGCACGTGCCGCCGGACCTCGTCGTCGGCCAGCACTCCCTGGTCGCGACCGGGATCGGGCCGAACGGGCTGCCGCACAGCCTGAAGATGGCGATCACGGTGCAGGCCAACAGCAGCAGCGGTGGCAGCCCGGGGCTCGCGGTGACCGGCGCCCCGATCGCGGCGATGCTGCAGCTGGGCCTGGCGACGGTCTTCGGCGGCGGGGCGCTGCTCTTCGGCACCCGCCGGCGCCGCCGCGCCTGAAGGAGCCGCGCGAGGCGAAATAATACGAAATAGGCGACATATCGCACAGGGCGGCCGGTTCCCGAACGGGGGAGCCGGCCGCTCTGCATTACCGAAGATCAGGCGGCCACCGCGGCGACCGGCTGCGCGACGGCCGGCCTCGCCTGACGGGTCTTGAACAGCAGCAGGGAAAGAGCCGCGGCCGAGATCGACAGGCCACCCGCGATGTACCAGGCCAGGTCGTAGTTGCCCAGACGATCCCGCAGCAGGCCGGTCGCCGTCGCCGCGATCGCCGCGCCGAACTGGTGGGACGCGAACACCCAGCCGAAGACCACGGCGCCGGACGAGCCGAAGTACTCGCGGCACAGAGCGACGGTCGGCGGCACGGTGGCGACCCAGTCCAGGCCGTAGAACAGGATGAACACCAGCATGCTGGGGCGAACGGTCGCGGCGAAGAGGGCCGGCAGGACCAGCAGGGACAGGCCGCGCAGGGCGTAGTACCAACCGAGGAGGACCCGGCTGTCCATGCGGTCGGTCAGCCAGCCCGAGGCGATGGTCCCCGCGATGTCGAAGAGGCCGATGAGCGCGAGCAGCGACGCCGCGGTCGGCTCGGCCATGCCGTGGTCGTGGGCGGCGGGAATGAAGTGGGTGCCGATCAGGCCGTTCGTGGTCGCACCGCAGATGGCGAAGCCGCCGGCGAGGAGCCAGAAGGCCGGGGTCTTCGACGCGGTGCGCAGGGCGCCGAGGGCGCGGCGGGCGGCACCGGTGGCCGGGGGCGGGGGCGGGGCCGCGCCGCCGGTCGCACCGTACGCGGTGACGCCCAGCTCGGCGGGGTGGTCGCGCAGGCGCCAGAGGACGAGCGGCACCACGGCGAGGGCCGCACCCGCGACGGTGAGGGCGGCCGAGCGCCAGCCGTGGTCCTCGGCGAGCAGGGCGAGCACCGGCAGGAAGACGAGCTGGCCGGCGGCGCCGCCGGCGGTGAGGACGCCGGTGACCAGGCCGCGGCGCTTGACGAACCACCGGCCGGTCACCGTGGCGACGAACGCCAGCGCCATGGAGCCGGTGCCGAGGCCGACCAGCACGCCCCACAGTGCGATGAGCTCCCAGCTGTGCCGCATGAAGACGGTGAGGCCGCTGCCGGCCGAGACCAGCAGCAGCGCGTACGCGACGACGCGCCGGATGCCGAAGCGCTCCATCAGCGCGGCGGCGAAGGGCGCCGTCAGGCCGAACAGGAGCAGGTTGATCGACACGGCCAGCGAGATCGTGCCCAGCGACCAGCCGAACTCGTCGTGCAGCGGGTGGATCAGCACGCCCGGCGTCGCGCGGAAGCCCGCGGCACCGACCAGGGCGACGAACGCGACGGCGGCGACCAGCCAGGCCGGGTGGAGTCGTTTCACAAGAACATTGCATCGGATTCGGTACCGCGGGACGAGTGGCCCGACAGCCATCATGCGCAAGAATTGGGCCATGAGTGAGCAACACCTGGTGGCGGTCGTGGCCCTGGACGGGGTGGTGCCGTTCGACCTGGGCACGCCGACGCAGATCTTCGGGACCGCCCGGGACGAGACGGGGCACAGGAAGTACAAAACCCTGGTCTGCACCCCGGGCGGCCGGCCAGTGACGACGGCGGCCGGTTATCGGGTGACCCCCGACCACGGCCTGGACCTGACCGAGCGGGCCGGCACGGTCGTCGTGTCCGGCATCCACGCGGGCGACCCGGTCGAACGGGGCACTGTTGATCCCGTCATCGCGGACGCGCTGCGGGCCGCGCACGCCCGCGGCGCCCGGATCATGTCGATCTGCACGGGCGCGTTCGTGCTCGCGGCGGCCGGGCTGCTCGACGAGCGGCCCGCGACCACGCACTGGTGGTGGGCGGAGAAGTTCCGGGAGTTCTTCCCGCAGGTGAAGCTCGACGCCGACGTGCTGTTCGTCGACGACGGCGACGTGCTCACCAGCGCCGGCGTCGGTGCCGGCATCGACCTGTGCCTGCACGTCGTGCGCACCGACTTCGGCAGCGAGGTCGCCAACCGGGCGGCCCGGCGCAGCGTGGTGCCGCCGTGGCGGGACGGCGGGCAGGCGCAGTACATCGAGCGACCCCTGCCCCGCCCGAGCGACGCCACCCTGGCCGCGACCCGCGCCTGGGCGGCCGAGCGGCTGGATGCGCCGCTGTCGCTGCAGGACATGGCCGCGCACGCGACGATGAGCGTGCGCACGTTCACCCGCCGCTTCCGGGAGGAGACCGGGGTGAGCCCGGCGCGCTGGCTGCTGCAGCAGCGCGTCGACCACGCCCGCGCCCTGCTGGAGAGCACCGACCTGCCGGTCGAGGTGGTCGCGCGCCGCTGCGGCCTGGGCACGGCCGCGGGGCTGCGCCAGCACCTGCAGAGCACGATCGGGGTCGCCCCGAGTGCGTACCGCCGCACGTTCCGGGTTGTGCCGGAGCGCGCCGGCGGGTAGGCAGGGATAAGCGATCGCCGTCGATCCCTATGGGAGGTACCCGTGCGAAGGCTCATCCCCCTGGCCCTGGTTGCGCTGCTGCTCGCCCCGGCCGCCCCCGCGGCGGCGGCCGCGACGGCCACCGGACCCACCGCGACCGGCTACGGCGGCGCGGTCGCGTCCGTCGACCCGACCGCCACCGCCGCCGGCCTCAAGGTCCTGCGCGAGGGCGGCAACGCCGTCGACGCCGCGCTCGCCGTGGCTGCCACGCTGGGCGTGACCGAGCCGTTCTCGTCGGGCATCGGCGGCGGCGGATTCTTCGTGTACTACGACGCCCGCACCGGACGCGTGTCGACCCTCGACGGCCGGGAGACCGCGCCGCGCTCGATGGGCGAGCAGGCCTTCGTCGACCCGGCGACCGGGCAGGCGATGGCGTTCCAGGAGGCGCGGGTCAGCGGGCTCTCCGCCGGCGTGCCCGGCTCCCTGGCCACGTGGGACGAGGCGGCCCGGCGCTGGGGCACCCGCCCGCTCGCCGCGGCGCTGCGCCCGGCCGCCCAGGTCGCCCGCGACGGCTTCCCGGTCGACGCGACCTTCGCCCAGCAGGTCAGCGACAACGCGGCCGCGTTCGCCCAGTTCGACCCGACCGCGAGGCTGTTCCTGCCCGGGGGCGCCCCACCGGCGGTCGGCAGCACGCTGCGCAACCCGGACCTCGCCGCGACGTACGACCTCATCGCCCGCCGCGGCACCGGCGCCTTCTACAGCGGCGAGATCGGCCGGGACATCGTCTCGACCGTGCAGCACCCGCCGGTGGCGGCGAGCCCGGCGCAGTCATGGCAGTACCAGATCCGCCCCGGCGGTATGACACTTTCCGACCTGCGCGCCTACGACGTCCGCCGCCCCGCCCCGACGAAGGTTTCCTACCGCGGCTACGACGTCTACGGGATGGCCACCCCGTCGTCGGGCGGCTCCACGGTCGGCGAGGCGCTCAACATCCTCGAGAAGTCCGACCTGTCGAAGCTCGGCAAGACCCAGGCCCTGCATCGGTACCTCGAGGCGAGCGCCCTCGCCTTCGCCGATCGCAACCGATACGTCGGCGACTACACGCCGCGCCCGCTGCTCGACGCCCTGCTGAGCGACGGCTTCGCGGGCGAGCGCGCCTGCCGGATCGACCCCGCGAAGGCCCTCGCCAAGCCGGTCGCCCCGGGCGCGCCGGACGGCCGGTACGATCGTCACTGCGCCACGACCTCGGGCGGCGCGACGCCGGACAAGGGCCTGTCGACGACCAACCTGACGGTCGCCGACAAGTGGGGCAACGTGGTCGAGTACACGCTCACGATCGAGCAGATCGGCGGCAACGCGATCGTGGTGCCGGGCCGCGGCTTCCTGCTCAACAACGAGCTGACCGACTTCAACTTCACGCCCACCCAGGGCACCGCCGCCGACCCGAACCTCCCGGGCCCGGGCAAGCGCCCGCGCAGCTCGATGGCCCCGACGATCGTCCTGCAGCACGGCAAACCGGTGCTGGCCCTGGGCTCCCCCGGCGGCTCGACCATCATCACGACGGTCCTGCAGATCCTGGTCAACCGCCTGGACCTGGGCATGACCCTGCCGCAGGCGGTCGCGGCCCCGCGCGCGTCGCAGCGCAACACGGCCGCGATCACGGCGGAGCCCGCCTTCATCGACTCGGCCGAGGGCAGGGCGCTGACGGCGCTGGGCCACTCGTACACGCCGATGGCCGAGATCGGCGCCGCCACGGCGATCGAGTTCCTCCCGCACGGCAAGCTGCTGGCCTGCGCCGAACCGGTCCGCCGCGGCACCGGCTCGGCCGGCACCGTGCGCTGAACCGCCCATGCACAAGAAGACGCCCCCGCCGGGAAACCGGCGGGGGCGTCTCCATCACCACGGCTGAGGAGCCGGGGGAGCCACGACCGGCGGGCGGTCGTCGCAGGTGATGGTGTTCGGCAGCTCCCACGGGGCCAGCCACGGGCCGGTCGTGCCGCCGCCGTCGTTGCCGCCCAGGTCGGTCAGGGAGAACTCCGAGCCGGCCGGGGTGAAGTGGAACGAGCCGCAGTTGTTCACGCCGACCGCGCCCACGTTGCGGGCGTCGACGTTCTCGAAGGTGGCGGAGCCGGCCACGCGGGCGCTGACGACCGAGGTGCCGGTGCCGTCGACCTTGATGTTCTTGAAGTGGACGTTGGTGATCGAGTACTGGTCCTTCACCGGGAAGTCGATGACCAGCATGATCGCGTTGTAGGTGTTGTCGAGGAAGTTGTCGCCGACGACCTGGATGTTCGCGTCGATGTCGCGCTCCAGGGCGTACAGCCAGATCGCGCCGAGCCCGATGTTCCAGTTGAGCTCGTACGTGCCCGACCGGACCGTCGTGTTGCCGGCGACGTTGATCGTGCCGGCGAAGGGCTGGGCGCCGAAGCGGGTGCCCAGGTGCAGGGCGCTGCCCTCGCGGATCGGGTCGGCGACCAGGTTGTTCGACACCGTGATGTCCTTGCCGCCGTAGATCGCGATGCCGTTGGCCAGCGTCGGGGTCTGCACGGTGTTGTGGTCGAACGTGTTGTTCGCGTTCGTGGTCGTCTCCGCCCACATGGCCAGCGCGTCGTCGCCGGTGTTGCGGAAGAAGCTGTTCGACACGGACGAGTTGGTCACGCCGGTGTGGAAGTTCAGGCCGTCGGCGATCTGGTCGACGACCGTGGTGTTGGTGACCCTGGTGTTGTTCATCGGGCCGTCGAACCACAGGCCGACCTTCGTGTGCTGGATGTACAGCCCGTCGATGGTCGAGTCCGACATGGCCCCGCCGATGCCGTTGACCTGGTCGGTGTCGATGCGCTCGCGCACGTCACCGACGATCGAGAAGCCGGACAGGTGCACGTTGCGGCTGCCGCCGTCCTGCGCGTACTTGCCGTAGAAGCCGACCCCGGTGTGGATCGACTTGTCGGGCAGGGGCTCGCTCAGGGCGACCTCGTGGCCCTTGATGATCGTGTACCACGACCCGGCGCCCTCGATCGTCACGTTGTCGACGACGATGTGGCGGTTGACCTGGTACGTGCCCGGCGGTACGTACACCTTGAGGTGCGTCCACCTGGCGAAGGCGATCGCCATGTCGAACGCGTCCGCGGAGTCGCGCTTGCCGGTCGGGTCGGCGCCGAAGAACAGCACGTTGGACGCGATCGGGTTGATCTTCGGGGCCGCGACGAGCTGGGAGTCGAGCAGGTCGATCGCGGTCCAGGCGGCCTTGCTGCTCGCCGGGGCCGTGAGCCGGACCTTGTCGCCCGCCTTGTAGGTCTTGCCCAGCAGCAGGCGCTGCTCGTCGTAGAAGTGGAACGGGCGGAACGGCTTGGTGATCTGCGGCGCCGGGGTGGTGGCGGCCGGCACGCAGCCGCACTCGGTGATCCACCAGTCGGAGTGCAGCAGGTCCGCGTTGGGGTCGTTGGTGAACGGGTACTGGTTGTACAGCCAGGAGTACTGCGAGGTCAGCGTCATCGTCTGCCTGGACTTGCCGTTGACCGTCACGTCGAGCGGCGCCGTGATGCCCCCGCCGTTCGGGGCGTCCGGAATGCTGTACCGCACATTGATCGCGTTCGCCGAGCTCGGCAGGGTGAACTCGACGTACTGCCCGGGCGCGAGCTTGACCGCCGAGCGGCCGGATGCCTCCGCGGGCAGCGTGTACGCCGTGCGGTCCGGGCCGATGACCACCCCGTTGGTCGCGGCCTGCTCCCCCTCCTGCTCGGCGAAGCCGACGTTCGCGCCCCGGCCCGCCACGAGCGCGGGGTCCAGGCCGGCCCGCGTGACGGCCGGCGCCGCGGACGCGGCAAAGGCGGTGGTGCCACCGGTGACGATGAGCCCGAGGCCGACGACGGCCGCGGTCGCCACCGCGGACCACCGCGGTGGTGCTCCTGTGGTGCTCCGTGACATCGATTGACTCGTTTCTCTCGGGTAGGCGGGCGCACCCGGTGCATCGATGGCGGGCGTAGACGCTCGAGGCGGGGTGTGGGAGCGACAGCCGTGAGGTGAGGTGACAGTAGGGCGACCGCACCCCCTTGCACAAGGTTTCGCGACATAATTGCGTAACGCTGCAGCCTTCTTGCACGGGCAAGCCCGTGGGATTGCAGTGTGATGTCCGAAATGGACGGACTACGCGACCCGGGCCGCGGCCGTCACGGCGGCGCAGATGCGCTCGAGGTCGGCGTCCTCGGTGACGTACGGCGGCATGGTGTAGATCAGGTCGCGGAACGGGCGCAGCCAGACGCCGTGCTCGACGGCCGCGCGCGTGGCGGCGGCCATGTCGACGTCGTGGTCGAGCTGCACGACCCCGATCGCGCCGAGCACGCGCACGTCACGCACGCCCGGGACCTCGCTCGCCGGCGCGAGACCCGCGCGCAGGCCCTCCTCGACACGCTTCACCGCGCCGGCCCAGTCGCCGGACAGCAGCAGGGAGATCGAGGCGTTCGCCACCGCCGAGGCGAGCGGGTTGCCCATGAACGTCGGGCCGTGGGCCAGCACGGGGGTCTCGCCGCGGCTGATGCCCTGCGCGACGCGCGGGACACAGAGGGTGGCGCCCATGGAGAGGTATCCGCCGGTCATCGCCTTGCCGAGGCACATCACGTCGGGCGCGACCCCGGCGTGGTCGGCCGCGAACAGCACTCCGGTGCGGCCGAAGCCGGTGGCGATCTCGTCGAAGACGAGCAGGACGTCGTGCTCGTCGGCGAGCTCGCGCAGCGCGGTGAGGTACTGCGGGCTGTGGAAGCGCATCCCCCCGGCGCCCTGCACGACCGGCTCGACGATGATGCCGGCGATCTCGTCCCGGCGCTCGCGCAGCGTCGCGTCGATCCGCTCCACGTATCGGGGGTCGTACTCCACCGGCGGCTCCGGCACGAAGACCTGCTCGGGCAGCACCCCGCGCCACAGGCTGTGCATGCCCCCGTCGGGATCCGTCACCGACATGGGGTGGAAGGTGTCGCCGTGGTAGCCGCCGCGCCAGGTGAGCATCCTGGTCTTCCCGGTGCGGCCGAGCGAGCGGTGGTACTGCAGGCACATCTTGACCGCGACCTCGACGGCCACGGAGCCGGAGTCGCACAGGAACACGTGCCGAAGCGGGCCGGGCGTGATGTCGACGAGCGTCTTGGCCAGCCGGATCGCCGGCTCGTGGGTCAGTCCGCCGAACATGACGTGGCTCATCCGCCCCAGCTGCTCGCGCACCGCCTCGTCGAGGACCGGGTGGGCGTAGCCATGGATCGCCGCCCACCACGAGGACATCCCGTCGACGAGCTCCCGGCCGTCGGACAGGCGCAGCCGCACCCCCGACGCCGACGAGACCAGCAGCGGGGCCTGGGTCGCCGGCATCGGCGCATACGGGTGCCAGACGTGCTCGCGGTCCAGCGCGGTGAGTTCGTCGTCGACGGGCATGCCCCCGACGATATGTGGTCAGCTCGGCTGGGCGATGTTCACCATCCACTGGATGCCGAACTGGTCGGTGCAGGAGCCGAACTCGTCGCCCCACATCTGCTTCTCCAGCGGCATGGAGACCTTGCCGCCGGCCGACAGCTTCCCCCAGTAACCGCGCAGCTGCTCGGCGTCGTCCCCGCTGAGGCTGATCGTGATGTGATCACCGGGGTTGAGCGGCATGTTGGCCGGCGTGTCCGACGCCATGAGGGTGTATCCGGCGGGCGTCTCCAGCTGCGCGTGCATGATCTGGTCGGCCACGACCGATTCGTCGGAGCCGTACTCGCCGAACGTGTTCATGCGCAGCTCGCCGCCGAAGACGCTCTGGTAGAACTCCATCGCCTGCCGCGCGTTGCCGCGGAAGTTGATGTACGGGTTGAGTCTCGTGGCCACAACAAACTCCTTTGGTCGTGTGACGTGCGCGATCAACCCGAGACTAGTTCCGCACCGGCGCGCGCGATGCCAAAGCGTCCGACGTTCACGCCTGCGCCACCAGCGCGTCCCCGAGCGCGGTGCGGCGGTACAGCACCGAGCGCCCGGCCCGCGCCGAGCGCACCAGGCCGCAGCGGCGCAGCACCGCCAGGTGGTCGCCGACGGCCCCGACCGCCAACCCCAGCCGCGCCGCCAGGTGGGTGGTGCTCGCGGGCTCTTCGAGCGCGAGCAGCAGCCGGGCCCGGGACCGCCCGACCAGCTCGCCCAGCGCCCCGCCGGCGGCCGGCTCCGCCTCCCACAGCGCCGAGATCCCGCGGGCGGGGTACACCAGCGCCCGCCGCCACGGCGGATCGGTGAACACGCTCACGCCGGGCCAGACCAGCGCGGACGGGATCAGCAGCAGCCCCGCCCCGTCGGACGGCACCGCCTGGACGCCCCCGTCGTGCTCCTTGGTCAGCTCGATGGCGTCGCGGCGCCAGCGCACGCGGCCGTGCAGGCCCGCGAACGCCGCCGCCCAGCCACCCTCGCCCAGGCGGCCGGCCCGGTGCACGACGTCGCTCTCGCAGATCGCGCGCAGCTGTGGCCAGTCCGGGGCGAGCAGCGCCGGCCACGCCGCGGCCAGCGCGTCGGCGAGGCGGTCGACGACGTCGCCGGACTCCAGCACCCGCAGTACCGCATCCCCGGGCTTCGGACCCGCGGCCAGGGCCCGCGCGATCTCCCTGCGCGCGACGGGCAGCGGCGTCGCCCGCACGGCCGCGACGTCCGCCTCCCACGTCTGCTGCATGCCCGCCGCCGGCGGCGGGCCGATGAAGTCGGCGCCGTAGCGCGCCGTGTGCAGCGCCAGCACGGCATCGAGATCGGTCTCCGCCCGCAGGCTCTCGAACGCCGGCCGCAGCCGCGCGAACGGGCCCAGCGGCGCCAGCCCGGCCAGGCGGCGCAGCAGCGCGCCGAGCTCGAACAGCAGGGACACCGCGAAGCGCGTGTGCAGCAGGTCGGCGGCGGCGACCTCGAGCCGGATCACGCTCCGACCTTACGTCGAGGGACGAAACAATAACCCCGCATGCCGTACCCGCCGGAGCCTGATCGCATGACGACGTACTCGGCGGTCTGGCGTGACGCCACGTTCCGCGTCCTCCTCGGCACCCGCACGCTGAGCATCCTCGCCGACACGCTGCGGATCGTCGCGCTCTCGCTGCTGGTCTACGCCGCGACCGACTCACCGGCGCTGGCCGCGCTCGCGTACGGGATCGGGTTCCTCCCCCAGCTGCTCGGGGCGAGCGTGCTCGGGGCGCTCTCCGACCGCGTCCGGCCGCGGCGGCTGATCGCGCTCGGCTACCTCGCCGAGGCCGCGGTCGCCATTTCGCTCGCGGTCGCGCCGCTGCCGGTCTGGGCGAGCCTGCTGCTCGTCGCGGCCGGGGCGCTGCTCACGCCGGTGTTCATGGGCGCGCAGAACGCGCTGGTCGCCGAGGTGCTGACCGGCGACGCGTACGTGCTGGGGCGCTCGCTGTCCAACATGGCCTCCTCGCTCGCCCAGCTCGTCGGCATGGCCGGGGCCGGGGTCGCGGTCGCCGCGCTCGGCGGCCGGCGCGCGATGCTGCTCGCCGCGCTCGGCCACGTGATCGCCGCGGTCTGGACCCGGCTGGGCCTGACCGACCACGCGCCGAAGCCGGGGCCGCGCACCGGCCTGGCCGCCGCGAGCTGGCGGGGCAACGCGGCACTGCTGCGCGAGCGCACGGTCCGCCGCCTGCTGCTCGTCCAGTGGCTTCCGCCCGCGTTCATCACCGGCGCCGAGGCCCTCATGGTCCCCTTCGCGGCCACCCGCGGCCTCCCGGCGAGCGTGGCCGGCTGGCTACTGGCCGCGATTCCCATGGGCATGATCGCCGGCAACCTGGTGGTCGGCCGCTGGGTGAGCCCGGCGGTCCGGGAACGCCTGGTCGCGCCGCTCATCGCCCTCATGGGCCTGCCCTGCCTGGCGTTCGTCGCGCCCGTCCCCTGGCCGGTGCTGGCCGCCGCCCTGACAGTGGTCGGCGTCGGGTTCGCGTTCGGCCTGGGCGTGCAGGCCGAGTTCCGCGACGCGCTGCCGCCCGACGGTCGCGGTCAGGCGTTCGGGCTGCTCAGCACCGGCCTCATGACCGCGCAGGGCCTGCTGCCGGCGCTCGCCGGCCTCCTCGCCGAGGGGCTGCGCCCCGGCCTGGTCGTCGGCCTGCTGGGCGGGGCGACGCTGCTGTGCGCGCTGGGTGCCGCCCCGGGGTTCGTACGCGACCGCGGCGGCCGGTCGTGGTGTAGAGATGAGGCGTGACGGTCGAGGAGGAGCTGCGCACGCTCGCGCCGCAGGTGCTGGGCATCCTGATCCGGCGATACGGCCAGTTCGACGCCTGCGAGGACGCGGTCCAGGAGGCCCTGCTCGCCGCGGCGCTGCAGTGGCCCTCGGAGGGGGTGCCCGCCAACCCGCGCGGCTGGCTGATCACGGTCGCGGTCCGGCGCCTGACCGACCAGTTCCGCTCGGACGACGCGCGCCGCCGCCGGGAGCAGACGCTCGCCACGCTGGAGCCGCCGCCGGCGCAGGACGCCCCGGCCCACGACGACACGCTGACCCTGCTGTTCCTGTGCTGTCACCCGGCCCTGTCACCCGCCTCCCAGTTGGCCCTGACGCTGCGGGCGGTGGGCGGCCTGACGACGGCCGAGATCGCCAGCGCGTTCTTCGTCCCCGAGGCGACGATGGCCCAGCGGATCAGCCGGGCCAAGGCCAAGATTAAGTCGGCCGGCGCCCGGTTCGCCCCGCCGCCGCCGGACGAGCGCGAGCAGCGCCTCGAGGTCGTGCTCCAGGTGTTGTACCTCATGTTCAACGAGGGCTACACCGCGAGCTCCGGCGCGGATCTGCACCGCGGCGACCTGACCGCGGAGGCGATCCGCCTCACGCGCGAGGTCCACCGCCTGCTGCCCGACGACGGCGAGGTGGCCGGGCTGCTCGCCCTGATGCTGCTGACCGACGCCCGCCGCCCGGCCCGGGCCCGCCCCGACGGCGCGATCGTCCCCCTCGCCGACCAGGACCGCACCCTGTGGCTGCGCCCGATGATCGACGAGGGCACCGAGCTCATCACGCGCACGCTGCCGAAGGCGCCCCCGGGCCCGTACCAGCTGCAGGCCGCCATCGCCGCCGTCCACGACGAGGCCGCCACCGCCGGGGAAACCGACTGGCCGCAGATCGTGGCGCTGTACCAACTCCTGGCCCGCGTCGCCCCGAACCCGATGGCCACCCTCAGCCACGCCGTGGCGCTCGCGATGGCCAAGGGCCCCTCGGCGGGCCTGCGGCTACTGGCCACCCTCGACGCCGACGACCGCATGGCCTCGCACCACCGCCTGGCCGCGGTGCGCGCGCACCTGCTGGAGATGTCCGGCTCGCCGGCCGAGGCCCGGGAGTGGTACTCACTGGCCGCCAAGCGCGCGACGAGCCTCCCCGAGCAGCGCTACCTGCAACAGAAGGCCGACGCGATCCAGGTGCCCTGAGTCCGGCTATCGGCCGCGGGCCACGTTGACGATGCCGCGGACCACCTGGACCAGGCCCCAGACGATCGGGCCCCAGGCGACCAGGTAGACCCGGATGTCCGCCATGTACGTGCACACGGTGATCGCGACACCGACGGCGATCAGGATCAGGCCCATGATGATGTCGCGCTTGCCTGTCTTGGCCCCGGCGCTCACGGCCGCCGGCGGCGGCTGTACCTGCATGTACTGCGGCTGCTGGCCGTACGGCGGCGGCTGCTGGCCGTAGGGCTGCTGCGGCTGGCCGTAGGCCGGCGGGGCCGAGTTCGGAGGCTGGCCGTAAACCGGCGGGGCCGAGTTCGGGGGCTGACCGTAGGCCGGCGGGGCGCTCTGCTGGGGGTACGGCGGGACGCTCTGCTGGTACGGCGCGGGGTTGGGCGGCTGGCCGTAGGCCGGCGGGGCCGAGTAGGGCTGCTGGCCGTACGGCGGCTGGGGCTGGGGCTGGCCGTAGGCGGGCGGCTGCTGCCCCGGGTCGGAGGGGTATCCAGGCTGCATTTCGTGTGGGTCCTGTCAGGTGATCGGTTCGCCGCAGCGGGTGCGGGCCGCTGTGAGGTGGTCGAGGAGGCGTGGGCTCGGACCTTTCCGCTCCGCCACCCGGCAATGCGTCATCCCGTCGGTCACCGCGTCCTCCCCGTGCACGCCGGTAACCGACCCTTCGAGGGTCCAGCGCACGGTAACAGTCGATGACCTGAGGCGAAACTCGCGTTTAGGATTCACACGTGTTGTACGTCGTGTTCGACGACACCGGCCGCTGTCTCGTCTCTCGCGACGACCCGGCGCCGAGCGGCCGCGCCGAGCGGGCCGACTACGACGGCGTGGTGGCGATCGCGCTCGCCGCCCCGCACGATCAGGACTGGGCCGCCACCGCGCCCGACCTCGACGGCAACCGGCTGCTCGCCGGCAGCGTCATGCTCGTCGTGGCGGGCGCCACCCTGGCCGCGTCCGCGCTGGTCAGTCCCTGGGTCGCGGTGCCCGCCGGTGCGGCCGCGACGGTGTACGTCGGCCGCCGTCACAACATCGCCGCCGCGCGGGCCGAGGCCCGGTGGGCGTCCCGGCACCGGATACTCGACACGCGTGCCGAGGTGGCCCGGTTCCGGCGCGCGTTCGACGCGGCGCGCACGATCCTGGTCGCCTGGCCGTACTTCGCCGAGCTCGTCCAAGTCCCGTCGCCGCGCCGCGAGGTGTCGGCGTCGCTGTGGACGATCGCGGGGCTGCTGCGCGACCACGCCGACCTCGCCGAGCAGCACGTCGCCCTGAGCGAGGCGCGCTTCGGCGACCTGCCGGCCCATGCCTCCGTCCGCGGCGCGCTCGACGAGCGGCTGGCCCGCGTCGAGGCCGCGCAGCGGGCGCTGTCCGCCGAGATCGACCGCCGCCTGGAGCCGCTGACCGACCTGGCCGCCCGCAGCGCCTCATTCGTACGGGCCGAGGCGGCGACCCACGTGGCCCACGAGGCGGTCCGGCGCGCCGACGAGGCAGTGCGCCGAGCGGACGAGTCACTCGGCCGCGTGGCGGCCCCGGCCGCACCGCCGGACGAGACCCGCGAACTGGCCGAGCGCACGGCCGCGATCATCAAGGCCTACCGCGAGCTGACCGACCGCACCTGACCAAGCCCCGCAACAGCACCTGAATACTGGTTTGCCGCGATAAATCTGGTCGCAGGGCGCCGGATCTATCGCGACAAACCAGTCATCGATGACCGGCGGCTCAGCAGCGTCGGCCGCTGTTGATGCAGGCGACCGCGTAGTTCATCAGCTGCGTGGACATCACGTTGGTGAAGTCGCCGTGGTCGGTGTTCGGGTTGTGCAGCTGCTCCGGGAACGAGTCCAGGGCGAACTGGCCCGCCGCCTGGCGGTCGAACGACAGCGTCATCGTCAGCCGGGGCACGGCCACCGTCTTCTTCGGGCACTTGCCGCTGGCGAGCGGGAACACGATGTGCGAGCGGTGGTTGGCGCTGTCGATGTTCTTGCCGTCCCAGCAGCTCGGGAACTCGAGGACCCGCTGGATCTGGCTGCCCTGCGGGCACACGGGGTACTTCGTCGTGGTGCGGTTGGTGAACCCGCTGCAGGTCCACTTGGCGCGGGCGTTGGCCGGGCCGTTCGTCAGCGCCTTCGCGTCGCCGGTGATGATCCGGATGAACTGCGGCATCGCGCGGACCTTCGACTGGCTGTTGCCCGAGAACTCCAGGCGCACCCCGGTCGGCTCCAGGATCTGGCCGAGGTTGCCGTCCAGCCCGCCGCCGTCCTGGTTGGCGTCCGGGCCCTGGCGGTTGGTGCGGCGCAGGACCGGCCAGTAGTAGGCCGACTTGTCACCGAAGCGGCAGGTGGTGCCGGCCGCGGCCAGGCTCTCGTTCGTCGAGTTGCCGTCCGTGGAGACGTTGCCGACGTAGTCGTGCACATGGTGGGCGCCGTTGGTCACGCCCGGGGCCACGATGAAGTTGTCGGAGTTGTGGTGGCCCTCCTTGTTGGTGCCGCACTGCGACACGAACGTGCCGGTGGCGGCGTTGCGGCCGTTGCGGTTGCCGTTGCCGCGGGCCGGCTGGACCTGGCGGATGTCGACGAAGTCGCCGCCGACCGGGCCGCCCATGTCGGCGTGGCACTTGTCCGGCACCTTGGTCGAGGTTGGACTCGGCGCCGCCGAGGTCGGGCTCGCGCTCGACGGCGCCGAGGTATTGGGGTCCACTGTGGACTTCGCCGACGCCGTGGGCCTTCCGGTCGGCTTCCCGTTGTTGCCGTTGCTGTTGTTGGCGTTGCCGTTGTTGTTCTGGCGCTTCGCGGGGGTGCCGGCGCACTCCGGGGCCGGACCCTGGTCGTTGGGCCAGCGCGCGGCTTCGGCGAGCGCGTCCGGGCCCTCCTCGGCCGAGGCGTAGTAGGAGACGGACAGCATCGCGCCGATGACGACGATGCCCGCACCGGCGGCGGTCCACCACCGCACCCGGCGGCGTCCGGGTCGTTGCTGTTCCAACCTGCTCACGTCCTTCCTCAGAAAGCGGGACGGCGCCGGGCGCCACGCGTGCCGCGAAAGATGCGGTAGGCGGCGAAGGCACCTATGGCCAGGGCCAGGCCCGCCACCGCCCAGACGGCGTCGGGTTGCGAAACCCCGGCTGGGGCTTTGTTCGTGGCGCCGGGGGGAGCGGCGGCCACACCCGGTTCGGGCAGAGCCCCGAAGTCGACGTTGCCGATGCTCTCCAGCAGCGTCATGTGCTTCATCACGACGTTCACGGCGGTCTGTGCGAAGTTGCGCACGAGTTCGTTACGGGTGCCGGAGCGGATGGATGAGACCAGCGCGAAGACCTTGCCGTGCGCGGCGCGCAGACGGTTGGCGAAGGTGCTGTCGAACTGCTCGCCGGTCTGGCCGTTGAGCTCGTTGAGCCAGCCCTGCTGCTCGTCGCTCGGCTTGTCCGGCAGCGGCACCCTGAGCTGCGCCGAGACCTGCCGCACCTGCTGGTCGAGGCCGGCGTGGTCGGTCGCGAGCTGGCGGCCGACCTCCTTGACCCGCTCACTGGCCGCGCGCGTCTGAGCCATCGTGCCGGCGGGGCCCTCCCAGAGCCCCGCCTGGCGCACCTTGGTGAGGAACTCGCGGTCGACCGGGCCGAGCGGGCCGGCGCTGGTCATCGTCCAGCCCGCCGGTAACGCAGTGCCGGTCGGCTGCGGCCCGGTCACGGCGACCTGGACCGGATTCTGCTGGTATCCGGCCGACCCGGCGCCGGCGCCGGGGGCGTACCCCGTCGCCGGCATGGTCTGCGCCGCATTCGCCGAGCCACCCGCCTGGCCGCCGGTGAGGGCGGTCCGCCACTGCGGCACGGCCAGAATCACACCCACCGCCCCGGCGATGAGCAGCCACCAGGGCCACATGCGGCGGCGCGGCCACGGGCGGCGGCCGGCGCCGTCGGGCTCGACGGAGAACATCAGTAACCGCCTGATCCGCCGTCGCTCGTCGCGGTCGGCTGCGCGGAGGCGCCGGGGGGCTCCACCGCGGTCGGCGCGGGCGTGGGCAGGCAGGTGAGGTTCTTCTTGCCGTCGGGGGCGACGACGAACCAGACGCCGCCGACGTTCTGGCCCTTCCAGGCGCCCGGCTTCGGGTCGCCGATGTAGCGGTACACGGGCCAGCCCGCGAGCGTGATCTGGCGCGTGCCGTCGGCGCGGGTGACGGTTCCGACGACCGCCGGGTCGACGTCGGTGAGGTCGGGGTTGCCGTCGGTCAGCGCCGGCGGCCAGACCTGGGCGCACTTGTCCACGCAGTTGGACTTCGGCGGCTTGGCCGTGTCCTTGTCGAATCGATACAGCACGAAGCCGTCCTGGTCGAGGACGACCTTGCCCATCTTGGGAATCGTCGCCGCCTTGAGCGACGTGGTCAGCGGCGCCGCGGGTGCGGTGGACGCGGGCGCGCCGCTCTCGCCGACGACGTCGGCCAACGCGGGTATCTGTTGCTGCGCCGCGTCGTAGTCGGCGGCGTCGGCGCCGCCCTGGGGCGCGCACGCGGTCAGGGCGGCCAGCGCGGTCGCCGCCGCGGCGCAACCCGCCACGGTGGCGGTGAGCCTCGTTGCTGCCACTGCGTCCTCCTCGGTCCGATCGCTTGGCGTATCTCGTGTTCTGCCAAGTGGTACGGGCACCGAGGGCACCGGGACTGAATGATCCACAGTGGACAAATTCACAGGTACTGCTGCGGAAATCGTCGAACTATCGCGGGCTGCGCTGCGTATCACGTTTTGCGTCGAGCGCGGCGCGCAGCGAGCGCAGGGCGTAGTACACCCGCGACTTCGCCGTCCCCAGCGGCAGCCCCAGCAATTCGGCGGCCTCGTTCACCGTGCGGTCGCGCAGGTACGTCTCGACGAGGATCTCGCGGTGCGCGCGGCTGAGGCTGCGCAGCGCGTCCATCACCACCATGCCGGCCAGCACGCGCTCGGTCTCGTCGGACTGCGCGAGATCGGCCAGCCACAGCTCGTCGAGGTCCTGGCCGTAGGTCTCGCCGGCCCGGGCGCTCGCGCTGCGATGCTCGTCGATCGCGATGCGCCGGGCCACCGTGAACAGCCACGGGCGCAGCGAGCCGACCGCGTTGTGGTCGAAGCGGTCCGCGTTGCGCCAGGCCCGCAGCAGGGTCTCCTGCACGATGTCCTCGGCCCGCCCGCGGTCGCCGCCGGTGAGCCGCGCGACGAAGCGCAGCAGCGCGTCGGCGTGCTCGCGGTAGAGGGCGACCAGCAGCTCGTCGTCGGGGTCCCGGGCTTCTGTGTGCCGCCCGGTGCGGCGGCCGTACGTCTCGATCATCGCCTCACCGTTTCGGGGCAGCCATGCGCAGCGCGAGTGCCGGGCACATCGCCACCGCCTGCACGGCGACGGGTTCGAGCCGCACCGGCACCGGTGCGTCGAGGAAGGCCGGATAGCCGTTGCCGTCCAGCCGGATGAGATCCGGGGCCACGTCGGCGCACAGTCCGTGCCCGTCGCAGCGGGACCAGTCGACGTGCAGCCGGCGCGTGCCGCCATCGTCGCGGGCGGTAGGCACCGGCAGCACCCCGGCGACCGGGCGCCCGCAGTCGCCGGCGCGGGCGTGGCGGGCCAGGTCGTCGGCGAAGACCTCCAGGGCGGAGGTGGCGAATCCGGCGGTACCGTCGGGATGGCTGCACGCACCGCGGCCCTTGACCCCGGCCGCGGCCGCGCGCACGACGGCGGGGTCGCCGGAGCCCGAGGCCAGGCCGTCCACGGCCCGGGCCAGGTCCGGCAGCCCCAGCCGGCACGGGCCGCACTGGCCCGCCGACTCCGCCGCGAGGTAGCGCACCACCCGGGCGACCTCGCCGACCGGGCACGTATCAGGCCCGATCGGCAGGATGATCCCGGCGCCGAGCGCCCCGCCGGCCGCGGTCATCCCGCGCCGGGAGACTTCGGCCCGCGACGCTGCCGACATGTCCAGCCAGCGGCCGTGGAAGCCGCCGGTGAGCACGGCCGGCCCGGCCGGCACGGCGCACAGGTCGAGGACGTCGGCCAGCGGGGTGCCGGTCGGGCACTCGACCACGGCGGGGTGCCGGGCGCTGCCGGTGACGCTGAGCAGGACCGTCCCCGGCTCCTTGCCCGCGGCGTCGCCGACCTCGCGGTAGCGCCGCGGCCCGATCCGGGCGGCGATGGCCAGCTGCGCGTACGTCTCGGCGTTGGACAGCAGCGTCGGCTGGTCGGCCACGCCGCCGTCGCTCGCCCGGCGCTTGATGCCCGGCGGGATGTGCGGGAAGCCGTTGATGCCCTGCACGAGCGCGCCGCCCTCGCCGGAGATGAACCGGTGCGGCACCCGCACCACGCGTGCGGGCACCGGCAGGTCGCGCTCGGCGACCGCGGCGAGCAGCGAGCGCTCCCCGACGCCGTCGTCGGCGACGCACAGCACGATCTCCACGGCCCGCAGCGCCCACGCGACGAGCGCGGCGCCGTCGAGGATCAGGTGCGGCGCCCGGGACAGCAGGACCTTGTCCTTCCACGCCGCGGGCTCGCCCTCGGTGGCGTTGACGACCACGAACGGCGCGAGCATGCGCCGCTCGACGGCGTCGGCGACCGCCTTGACCTTCTTGTGGAACGGGAATCCCGCGCCGCCGCGGCCGGTCAGCTTGATGTCCTCGGCCAGCTCGATCAGCGCGCGTTGGGACAGCGGGCCGATCGGGCCGTGGACCTGCTGGTGGTCGCGCAGGTCCAGCCGCTCCGCGCGATCGAGGCCGGCGGTCAGCCGAGCCGGGCCGATCGACAGCACGGTCGGCACCTGGATCTCGGCGACGGTGGCGCCGCGGCCGCGTGGGCTCATCGCGCCTCGCCCCGCAGCCGGCCCCAGTACTCGAGATCGTCGTCGTCATCCGCCCGGTGCCGCCGGCCGCTCCCCTCGCTCCGGCGCGCCTGCTCGAGCCGGTCGCGCTCCTGGCGGCGCAGCTCGCGGCGGGTGTCGAGGTTGACCAGCGTCGGGGTGTCGTCGTCGGCGTACCGGTCGGCCTCGGCGGCCGCCGCGGCGGCCGAGCGACGGGCGGCGAACCGATCCCGCAATGTCATCGGCGCCGCCGGCTCCTCAAGGGGCTCGGGGTCGCTCGCGTAGGGGTCGTAGTCGTCGTAGACGGGGGTCGCGACGCCACGGAACGACTGCGCGGGCTCGTAGTAGTCGGTGGCGTACGGGTCCGGCGGTGCCGCGGGCTCGGCGAAGGGCTCGATGAAACTGTCCTCATAGGACGGAACCGCGGTCACCGGCACGGCCGTCACCGGCGCGGGCGCGACCGGCTCGCGGCGGTAGTCGGCGCGCAGGTCGGCCGGGGCGTCCTGGTTCCACAGCTGATCGGCGGAGGGCGCGTCCCAGCGGAACCGGTTCCCCGAGCGCGACGAGCGGTTGGCGCGGCGGTCGTACCCGGCCGGCTCCGGCCGCCCCACCGGCGCGATCTCGGTCGTGGTGCGGTCGGCGGCGAGGCGCTGCCGACGGCGGTTGCGCTCGGCCGACAGGCGCAGGCCGAGCGCCACGGTGGTCAGGAACAGCAGCACCAGGTAGCTGGCGCTGACCCACACGGCCGGCGGGCGGCCCGCGTTGAGGCCGTGCCACAGGGCCACCGGCCAGCACAGGTAGGCCGTCGCGTGCAGCGGCCGCCACATCCAGGGCTTGCCGGTCTGCGCGAAGCGGGCGCGGACCATGCCGGTCCACATGACCAGGATCATCAGGTACGCCGCGAGGGTGCCGACCCCGATCGCGAACGGCGCGGTGGTGAAGGGCACCAGCGCGCCGAAGACGCCGACCCGCCCGGCGACCAGCTCGGTGCCGATGTGCAGGAACAGGCAGGCGATCGCGACGATGCCGAGCGTGCGGTGCACGGACTGCACCCACACGCGGTGCCGGGCGACGAGGATGATCCGGTCGGTGGCGACCAGGCCCACGATCACCGTCAGGGTCAGCGACACGAGGGTGAAGACGCCGCAGTAGAAGACCAGGAACCCGAAGAGCTGGGTCAGAGTTTCGCGCCCGCCGCCGGTCAGCACCCCGAGGAGCAGGAGCCCGGCGAGGGCGGCCAGCCCGACGTTGACCGCGGACGGCGGACCGCCCCGTGTGGATCGACCGCGTGGTGAGGGAACCCCGCCGGAGCCCGGCGGGTGCGGCTGAGCCATTGCAGTTCCTCTATCCTGTTCGGCGATTGCCAGCGGCTTCCCACCGGCCGGCGAAACCAACCTAGGCAGGCGGTTACCAACGGGTCAATTTAAGTTTCATCGAGCACTTTTACGGCTCCCGAACATGATCCAGACACCGTTCTTCAAGTTCGCTTAAATCTCTTTATTGATCGACTCGCCGGGCGGCCGAGCGCTCAACACCGATCCGGACCGGGCATTTGCCCGATTTGTCAGCACCCTGCCGCACACCGCGGACGCATTCAGAAAGACCGTAATCACTCAACTCCGAAACGTGACCGCACGATTTTTTGAAAACTCCATTAAGTGGCCGTTAGGGATTCTTTCGGGGAGCCTTCGTTCGATCTCCAAGGCACCATTGATCACATCGTTCGGACCCGCACAACCCGCGCGACCCGGCACCCCACCAGCCTCGTACACATGTGCTATCCACAGGCTGTGGATAGCACATGTGTACGACGACGTTCGGCCTGGTCAGATCCGGTAGACGGCACAGCGTCCGGCCCGGAAGACGAGGGTCGCGTAGCGGGGCAGGTCCGGCGACGGGGGCATGATGTCGTCCTCGGTGAAGAGCCACCGGACGTGGTAGCGCTCGCGCAGCACGCCGATGGTGGCCGGCGACGGGTCGGCGAAGGCGGCGTCGTTGTCGGCCAGGATCTGCGGGTGCCAGTAGGCGGTGTGCTCCTGCGGCACGCCCTGCAGCGCCTCCTGGTCGTGCGCCTCGGCGGTGTAGGCCCAGGACTCGACCAGGACCCGGCGCTCGCTGTAGGCGGCGATGCCGAAGTGCCGGCGGTCGCAGGCGGAGCGGCCGCGACGGCCCTCGTAGGCGCAGTGCATGTTGGTGGCCACGAGGTCGTTTGGGTCCGAATGGTCCCGCAGCCAGCGGCCGGCCTCGAGGGTGCCCTCGGTGACCACCGGCCACAGGTCGGCGCGGTCGTGCCAGCCGTTGTCGGCGCCGTCCTGCACGGCGTAGGCGATCTGGCGCACGGCGGTGGGCGCGGTCGCGCCGAGCAGGAACACCACGACCAGGCCGTAGGCGAGCGGGGTGCGCGCCCGCCGGGCGAGCAGCAGCCCGGCGAGCGTGGCCAGGCCGAGCACCGCCCACGGCCAGACCAGGTCGAGGGTGACGGCGGCGGCGCGGCGCTGCGGGCCGATGACGGGGACCTCGCCGCCGTCGGCGAGACGGATCAGGCAGACGAGGACCGCGCCGCCGGCGAACGCCAGGATGATCGCGAAACGTCGCGATCGATCCGAGAGAGCGGACACCAGGCCCCAGGTGGCCAGCGCGGCCAGGTACGGGCGGGCGCCCTGCAGGAAGAAGCCCTCGGCCTGCCCGCCCGAGTGGCCGAACAGGACCAGGATCGCGAAGCCCGCCAGGCCCAGGCCCAGCAGGAGCACGGCGTCGGGGGCAAGCAGGCGGCGGCGCAGGCCGAGGGCGCCGCCCCAGATCGCCGCCCAGCCGAGCAGCGTCAGGGCGAGGAGGACGATCAGGCGGTACAGCCGCGGATCCTCGGTGTAGTGCGTGCTCACCCCCGCCGGGTTGCGGCGCATCGCGTCCAGCGCGCCCAGCCCCAGGCCCTGGCTCTCCCCGCCGAACAGCACGAGCTGCGCGAAGACCAGCCAGCCGGCCACTACCGCCAGCGCGGCCGCCGCGACGCGGTGCAGGCGGCGGTGCAGCACGGCGTGCACGGCGAGGACCAGCAGCAGGCCGGCGAACAGCGTGGGCAGGAAGCTGGCCTTGGCGCCCGTCACCGCGGCCGGCAGCAGCAGGAAGGCGATCCGGCGCCGGCGGTCGGCGGCGTGCTCGCGCAGCAGGTCGAGCAGGACCAGCATCAGCGGCACGAACAGCAGCGCCCCGAACGTCTGGGTCGGGCTCGTCCACAGGGTGAGGCGGATGTTGGAGCCGTCGTCGGTCGCGTTGAAGCCGTAGTCGCGGTAGAAGAGGTCCTGCACCCAGCCGTACGGGTCCGGGGCGAGCGCGAGGAACGCGGTCAGCGCGGTCACCGCCCCGGCCGCCCACGACCCGCCGACCCGCCGCCCGACCGCCGCGACCGCCACCACCAGCGCGAAGATCACCGGGAGCATGGACAGCCGGGTGACCAGCACGTAGGGCTCGATGCCGGTGGCCCAGCCGGCGGCGGCCATGTCGGCGTAGGCGAACCAGTGGTAATAGATCGGCTCGCTGGTCACCCACGGCGTGACCAGGCCCATGTGGTGCTTGAGCTCGCCGACCAGCGCCAGGTGGAACGGCACGTCGATGTCGGGCTTGCCGTAGCTGGGCCAGCCGAAGCCGTGGTGGCGGTAGTAGAGCGTGCTCCAGAACAGCAGCACCAGCGCGACCGCGGCGAGCGTCCACGAGTGCCAGACCGGGGCGCGGTCGCCGCGGCTCGCGCGCCAGTACCGCCGCAGCCCCCGCACCCCCGCGAACGCCGCCAGGATCGCGCCCGGCACCGCGAGCACGGCCAGCGGGGCCCCGAGCGCGCGGGCGGGCACGTAGGCGAGCACCTCGACGCCGTAGCCGACCGCGGTGCCGACGGCGAGGTCCTCGCCGAGCCCGCGGGAGCCGCGGTGGATCAGCCGCCACAGCAGCATCCCGGGCAGGGTGACCGCGAGCCCCACGTATCCGGCGAACGTCAGGAAGGTGGGCAGCGCGACGCCGTACGCGTGCAGCACCGCCGCGGCCGCCGCGAACACCACCCCGGCCGGCCACCACCCCGACCGCCACACCCCCCGCCCGGAGCGCGGGGCCCGCTCAGCTCGCGTGTCCGATCCGTCCCGTTCCGCCAGGCGTGTCAGGGCCATGACCCGCTTTCCTACCGGCCCCGGCGCACCGCCGCCCCGCGAACCGGGGGAGATTCACCCGTGCGGATCTCAAACCCGCGCTGGCGGGCGGCGACCCGGCGCAGGACGGCCTTGAACGCCGCGTACGCCTCCGCGCCGACGTCGGCGGCGTGCCCGCCCTCGATCTCGGCGAGGATCGCCTCCGAGCGGCGCAGCTGGTCCAGGCCCCGCTCGGTCGGCACGACGAGCTTGGCCCGGCGGTCCTGCGGGTCCGGGCGGCGCTGGACGTATCCCAGCGCCTCCAGCTCGTCGATGAGCGTGCCGATCACCTGCTTGTGCTGGCCCGACGCGTAGGCCAGCTCGGTGGCGCGGCTGCCCTGCGGGTCGAGGTAGGCCAGCACCGCGCCGTGGCGGGGGCGCAGGTCCGGGTGGCCCTGCTCGGCCAGGCGGCGGAACAGCTCGCGCTGCAGGGCGAAGAGCACCTGCGCGCTGAGCATGCCGAGATCGGGATCTTTGGTCACCGAGCACGACTATAGGCCGTTTTAAGGTTTGCTTTGGTGCGCCCGGACCGGGCGGCGACGCCGATACGATGCCGACCGTGGCGCATACCGAGACGGCGACCGGGTCGCCGTGGTGGCGGGCGAGGCGGACCTGGGTGATCGCCGGGGCCGGTGTGCTCGTGGCCGGGGCCGCGAGCGTGGCCCTGGTGGCGCAGGCGTCCGGGGCGGCCTGCGCGGCCGTGGTCGGCGCCACATCGGGGCAGGCGACCTACTACGCGGCCGACGGCGGCGGGAACTGCTCGTTCGACAAGGTGGCCGATCCGCTGGTGGTGGCGCTGGGTAACGCCGAGTACCAGGCCGGGGCGGCGTGCGGCGGATACCTCGACGTCAAGGGGCCGAAGGGGACCGTCCGCGTGAAGATCACCGACCGCTGCCCCGAGTGCGCCGCCGGGCACATCGACCTCAGCCGCCAGGCGTTCGCCCGGATCGGCGCGATCGACGACGGGATCATCAAGGTCTCCTACAGCCAGGTCACCAACCCGCCGGTGCCCGGGCCGATGACGGTCCGGGTGAAGGAGGGCTCGTCGCGATACTGGCTGGCGCTGCGCTTCGACAACACCGGCAACCCGCTCGCGAGCGCCGAGGTCCAGTCCGGCGGCTCGTGGCGGGCGCTGGCCCGGACCGACTACAACTACTGGATCGCCGAGAGCGGGGCCGGCAACGGGCCGTTCACCGTGCGGGTCACCGACACCGCCGGGCGCCGGAGCACGCTCAGCGGCGTCACGCTCAGCGTCGGGACGCTCCAGAAGCCCGGGGCCACCGCGGGCGGGACGACCGCGGCGCGGACCTCCGGCCCGGCCCGCACGTCCGCGCCCGCCGCGAGCCGCCCGGCGGAGGCGACCACGGCCGCCCTGGCCGTGGTCAGCGAGCCGCCGGTGGAGGAGCCGACGGCGTCGCCGCCGCAGAGTCCGGGCGCGCCTACGGCGCGGCGGTGCTGAGCAGGCGGCGGGCCTCGTCGGCGTACTCGGCGTCGACCAGGATCAGGTAGTCGTCGGCCTGCAGCGTGCTGGTGGACGTGAAGTCCCGCCGCCCGCCGGTCATGGCGTGCGCGATCGCGCCGAAGACGGCGCCCCACACCACGCCGGCGACGAGGCCGAACACGACGACCTTCCACCATGCGCTGACGGCGAAGATGCCGAGCAGCACGCCGATGAGCAGACCGAACCAGGCGCCGGAGCCGGCCCCGGCCAGAGCCGCGCGAGGGGTGGTGAGGCGGCCGAGGATGCGCTCGACCAGCCTTACGTTCTCGCCGACGATGGTCACATGGGAGACCGGGAACTCGGCGTCGGAAAGCCGGTCCACGGCTCGCTGGGCCCCCTCGTACTGGGGATAGGTGGCCACGGCCTCGGCGGGTGGGCCAGAGTGCAGATCGATGGGCATGACGCGTACTCCTTCCGGCGTCCTGGCCCTTTGAGCGTGGCCCGGCCGGTGAAAAAATCGCGTCGCCTTCAGGAGGTGAAGAGCCGCTAAGCCCCCAGGGCGGCGCAGGACGCGTCCAGGGTGGCGGCGCGCAGCTCGTCCTGCGGGGCGTCGGTGAACATGATCGTGCAGTCGCCCATGCCGCCGACGGCCACGGCGGCCCGGGTCTGCTCGGCCAGGGTCGGGTTCGGCCCGTAGAGCAGGCTCGTCAGGCGGCGCCGCCAGCCGTCGACCTCGACGGCCAGGTTGAGGTGGGCCAGGACACTCGGGTCCTGCATGACCATCGCCGTGATGGCGCGGTGGCGGTACGTCACGTCGAAGTAGGCCCCGAGCAGCTTGCGGGGGTCGCGCTCGCCGCCGGCCTCCAGCCCCACCAGGAGCTCCTCGACGTCGTCGACCAGGGGCTGGACGAGCCCGCGCAGCAGCTCCTCGCGCGAGGCGAAGTGGTAGTACAGCGCCGGCTTCGTGATCCCCACCCGCTCGGCGATCTCGCGCAAGCTGGCCTGCTGCACGCCCTTCTGGGCGATCAGCTCCAGCGCGGCGGCGCGGATGCGTTCGGCGGTCTCGCTCGTCCTCGGTCTCGGCACCCCTCCGAGTGTAGTTGACTTACCGGGCGGTAAGGATTTACCGTCCGGTAGGTAAGTAAACCTGCGAGGGGGAGGTTCACCATGCGAGTGCTCATCTCGGGGGCGAGCATCGCCGGCCCGACGCTGGCGTACTGGCTGCACAGAGCCGGGTTCGAGGTGACCGTCGTGGAGCGGACGGCATCGCTGCGCACCGGCGACGGCGGGCAGGCCGTCGACCTGCTCGGGCCGGCGGTCGAGGTGGTCGAGCGGATGGGGCTCGGCGCGCAGGTGCGCCGCCACCGCACGACGACGGACGTGATGACCCTGGTCCGGCCGGGGCGGGGGGACGTGAGCATCCACGGGGCCGAGCTGCTGGCCGGCGTCTCGGACCGGCACGTCGAGATCCTGCGCGGCGACCTGGCGCGGGTCCTGCACGCGGCGACGGCGGAGGATGTGGAGTACCGCTTCGCAAAGACGATCACGGCGATCGAGGACACCGCGGTGACGTTCTCCGACGGCGCCCGTGAGCACTTCGACCTCGTCGTCGGCGCCGACGGCCTGCACTCGGGCGTGCGCCGGCTGATCTTCGGCGACGAGCGGGGCTACCGCCACTTCCTGGGGGCATACCTCGCGGTCTACTCCCTGCCCGACTTCCTCGGCCTCGACGGGCGGGTCCTGTCGTACAACACCGTGGACCGGGCCGTGGCGCTCTACCCCACCAAGCGCCCGGGCCAGGCGCGGGCGGTGTTCCTGATCCGCAACCCCGAGCTCGACTACGACCACCGCGACGCCGCGGCCCAGCGTGCCCTGCTGCGCACCCTGGCGGGCGGCCTGGGCTGGGAGGTTCCGACCCTGCTGACACACCTGGACGCGGCCGGCGACTTCTACTTCGACTCGATCAGCCAGATCCGCCTCGGGTCCTACTCCCGCGGCCGGGTCACCCTGGCCGGCGACGCGGGCTACGGGCCGGGCCCGGCGGTCGGCGGCGGCAGCAGCCTGGCCCTGGTCGGTGCCTACGTCCTGGCCGCCGAGCTCGCGGCCGCGGGCGGCGAGCACACCGTGGCCTTCCCCGCGTACGAGGCGGCGATGGCCACCCCGATCGCGGCGAGCCGTCGCATCGGCCCAGCGGTGCTCGCGACGCTGATCCCGCGCGGCCCCGCCCAGGTGTGGACGATGGCCCAGGCCCTGCGGGTGCTCCCCCACCTGCCTCTCCCGCTGCGGCGCAGGCTGACGTCCTTCGGCGGCGGCCCGGCCGCGATGCTCGACGGCGTCGACCTGCGCCCCTTCCCCGGCACCGCCCGCCTCCAGCAGCGAGTTCCCGGTGCCTGAGCAGGGCGCTGCCACGCGCCCGGCCTACGGAAGCTTGTCCTGGTACTCCTGCAGCGCGCGCCGCGCGAACACCTGCTGGAACGTGGCGACCCGCTCGGAGCGCCCGCGGCCGATGAAGCTCACGAACCAGTGCAGCACCGCGGTGACCCGGTTCTTGAAGCCGACCAGGTAGAGCAGGTGCACGACGAGCCAGAGCAGCCAGCCGAGCAGCCCGGCGAAGTGGAACTTCCCGACGCTCGCCACGGCCGAGAAGCGCGAGATCGTGGCGAGGCTGCCCTTGTCGAAGTACTTGAACGGCTGCCCGGCCGGCTCCCCGGCGAGCCGCTTGCGGATCTGCCCGGCCGCGTGCCGGCCGCTCTGGATCGCGACCTGAGCGACGCCCGGCAGCTGCTCCAGCGCCATCATGTCGCCGACGGCGTAGATCTCCGGATGCCCGGGGACGGTGGTGTCGGGGTTGACCTTGAGCCGCCCGGCGCGGTCGGTCTCCGCCCCGGTCGCCTGGGCCAGCTGCACCGACAGTGCGGGCGCGGCCACGCCGGCCGCCCAGATCTTCGTCGCCGACTCGATGCGCCGCCGCCCGTTGACGGTCTCGACGTCGATGCCGTTGGCGTCGACGTCGACCACCTTCGTGCTCAGCTCCACCTCGACGCCGAGCTTGTGCAGCTGCCGCAGCGCCTGGGTGGACAGGTGGTCACCGAACGTCGACAGCACCGTCGGCAGCGCGTCGACGAGGATGATGCGCGCCTGGCGCGGGTCGATGTTGTGGTACTGCCCCGGCAGGTGCCGGTGCGCGAGCTCGGCGATCTGCCCGGCCATCTCGACGCCGGTCGGCCCGGCCCCGACGACCACGAAGGTCAGCAGCCGCTCGACGACGGCCGGGTCGGTCTCGATCTCGGCGAGCTCGAACGCGCCGAAGATCCGCCCGCGCAGCTCCAGCGCGTCGTCGATGCTCTTCATGCCCGGCGCGAACTCGGCGAACTCGTTCTTGCCGAAGTAGGACTGCGAGGCGCCGGCGGCCACGATCAGCGAGTCGTACTCCACGCTGTAGGCGACCCCGGGGGCGACCGCGTCGACCCGTTTGGCGGCGGGGTCGATGCGCGTGACGGTCCCGAGCAGCGTCTTGACGTTCTTCTGCCGTTTGAGGACCTCACGGATCGGCGGCGCGATCTCCCCCTCCGACAGGATGCCGGTCGCCACCTGGTAGAGCAGCGGCTGGAACAGGTGGTAGGCGGTCCCGTTGATGAGGGTGATGTCGACCGGCACGTTCTTGAGCGCCTTGGTCGCGAACAGTCCCCCGAACCCGGCGCCGACGACGACCACCCGGTGCCGCTGCTGTGCACGCTCTTCCATGTGCATCTCCCGATGGGGCAGTGGATCGTGCGATTCAAGTACACCACTGCCGGGGCCAGGCGGCGGTGTGTCCTGCGCTACCCGTGGTTCGGGAGGAGCCCGCGGACGTAGGCCGCCTGCCCCGCGTGCTGCACGTCGTCGTCGAGCACGCTGACCAGCCGCACGCCGAGCGACACCGGCGGGTCCCAGCGCTCGTCGACGATCCGGTCCAGGTCCTCCTCCTTGAGCTGGGCCACGAACGCGTGGGTTCGTTCGTGGACGGCTTCGAAGTACGAAAGCAGCGCCTTCGCCGACTCCGGCCGCACGCCCGCGACCCGCTGCGGGGTGTGCCCGTAGCCGGTGTCGTGCGCTCGCGCCTCGAGCCCGAACCCCTTGGCGAAGTCGCCGGTGACCCACAGCTGCTGGGCCCCGTCGAGCAGCTCGGTGATGTGGTCGTCCTGCACCCGGGTGAGGTGCCAGACCAGCCAGCCGATCGAGTTCGCCCCCGGACCCGGCGCCCAGTGCAGCTGGTCCGCGCTCAGCCCCTCGACGGCCCCGCGCACCAGGTCGGGCAGCCGCCCGTACCCCTCGACCAGCAACTCGTTCACGCGCATCGCCTTGCATCCCTTCTCGCGACCGTCTCCCGGGTATCCTTACCCAACCGTCGCGCCGGGTCACTTCTCGTTGAGCACCGTGTACATCTGCTCGGGCATGGCGATCACCTGGGTGCCGGTCGGGGCGGTGGCGGTGACCGGGCGGCCGAAGTCGGTGAGCGTCACCGTGGTGTCGGTGGCGGGTTCGGTACCGTACGCCGGCGCGCTGACCCTGATCGAGTTCAGGTAGCCCTCGGCGTCGACGGACGCGCCGAACGGCACCGCCTTGGCCTTGTCGCCGAGCTGCTTGGCCAGCTCCTCGTCGTAGAAGATGCCGGTCGAGGACTTGGTCAGGTCGATCGTGCCCGTGTAGAGCGTGCCGTCGGCGTGCTTGACGTTCGTGACGCCGGCGACGATGCCCTGCACGTCGATCGGGTCCTTGGCGTCCAGCAGGCCGACGGCGCCCGTGAGCTTCGCCGGGTCGGCCTTGAGCCAGTACTTCGACAGGTCCACCCCGCCGGTGGCCGGCAGGCCCGTAATTTTCAGGAAGAACGCGCCGCCGGTGGTGATGCTCTCGAACGTGAGCTTGTTGCTCTCGTCGAGGGCGACGCTCATCGTGGCCGTCGAGGCGGCGGCCTTGGGATCGGCGGCGCCCTCGATGGTTCCGCCGGCGCCGGGGTCCTCGGCCCGGAAGTGGTATGTCGTCGCGCTGCTCTTGGCTGCGGCGGCGGCCAGCTGTGGCCCCGCGTCCACCACCGCCGGGCTGCTCGGCGCGCTGACGGTGGTAGCCGACTTTTCGGTCTTGTCGGCGCACGACGTCATGAGGGCGGTCGCCGCGACCACCAGGATCAGGCATTTTCCGCTTCGCACGGTCCGTACGCTATGCCAGGAGGGCGCCTGTTTTCCGCCGATTTGCGAAAATACCTCATCATGTACTTACACTTGACATCATCTATGTGAGCGATAACACTCGGCAGCACCCTCGGGCTGGAACTCGCTCCGCCACGGTTCCGGCTCGTGTTGTGAGCGTTAACAAACCGATGAGAGGGGCTCACCGCCATGCGCCTGTCCAGACTCCTCGCCGGGGCCGCCTCCGCGGTGCTCGGCCTCGCGGCGCTGGTCGCCGTGCCCGGCACCGCGGAGGCGGCCGGCACGCTGCCGTGCGACATCTACGCGAGCGGCGGCACCCCGTGCGTCGCCGCGCACAGCACCACCCGGGCGCTGTTCGGCTCGTACAACGGCTCGCTGTACCAGGTGCGCCGCTGGTCCGACGGCGCGACGTCCAACATCGGCGTGCTGAGCGCCGGCGGCTACGCGAACGCGGCGGCGCAGGACTCGTTCTGCTCGGGCACGTACTGCACGATCGTGCGCATCTACGACCAGACGTCCCGCCACAACGACCTGACGATCGCACCCGGCGGCGGCGCCAACCCGACGGCCGACCAGGGTGCCAACGCGGCCGCGCTGCCGGTGACGGCGGGCGGGCACAAGGTGTACGGCATCTACATGTCCGCGGGCAACGGCTACCGCAACAACAGCACCAACGGCGTCGCCACCGGCAGTCAGCCCGAGGGCATGTACATGGTCACCGAGGGCACCCACTACAACGACCGGTGCTGCTTCGACTACGGCAACGCCGAGACCAACAACATGGACACCGGCAACGGCGACATGGACGCCATCTACTTCGGCTCCCTGTGCTGGTTCTCCCCGTGCGCGGCCGGCCCGCGCGTGGCCGCCGACCTGGAGAACGGCCTCTTCGCCGGCGGCAACGGCTCGTGGACGGCGAACACCGGCCGCAGCAGCGCGTTCGTGACCGCGATGCTCAAGAACAACGGCACCACGACGTACGCCATCAAGGACGGCAATGCCCAGTCGGGCAGCCTGGCGACCCGCTACAACGGCTCCCTGCCGACCCAGTCCGGCTACATGCCGATGACCAAGCAGGGCGCGATCATCCTCGGCATCGGCGGCGACAACAGCAACGGCTCGGTCGGCTCCTTCTTCGAGGGCGTCATGACCAGCGGCTACCCCAGTGACGCCACCGAGAACTCGGTGCAGGCCAACATCGTCTCGGTCGGCTACAGCAAGAGCGTGGCGTTCCCGGTGAACGGCGCGACGTACCGCCTGACCAACCTGGCCAGCGGCAAGGTCCTGGACGCCGTCAACTGCGGCACCGCCAACGGCACCGGTATCCAGATCTGGCAGAACCTGAGCAACAGCTGCCAGCAGTGGCGCTTCAACAGCGTCGGCGCCAACAAGTGGACGATCACCAACGTCAACGCCAACAAGGTCCTGGACGCGGTCAACTGCGGCCTGGCCCTGGGCACGGCCACCAACCTGTGGCAGTCCCTGGGCAACACCTGCCAGCAGTGGGCCGTGATCCCGGCGGGCAACGGCCGCTACGAGATCGTGGTCGAGAACAGCGGCATGGTCCTGGACGACCAGAACTGCGGCACGGCCAACGGCACCAAGGTCCAGATGTGGATGTGGCTGAACAACACCTGCCAGCTCTGGTCCTTCAGCTCGTAACGCCACCGGACAGGTCGGGGGTGCCGAGCGGCGAGCCCGGCGCCCCCGATCCGGGTCAGGAGCGTTCGAAGATCCAGATGCCGAACGGTCCCTTGCGAGGCGGGCGTCCCGAGCCGCGAGTGCGAGCTCCCGGAATGGTGATGGCCGCCGTCAGGACGAAGCCGACCAGGGCGACGATCGCCACCGGCCGCCCGGTCGAGACGTCGTACGGCGTCTGCGGGTTGACCCAGTCACTGCGGTCCACCACCACGGTCACCACGTCGCCGACCCGGTAATCGTCGTCGAAGGTCGTCACCTGCCCGGCAATCGAGCGGTGTCGCGAGTCCTCCAGGGTGTAGTGGTTCCCGTTCCGGCCGTGGTTGACGTCCGTCACGATCGCGTCGACCTCGTCGCCGTGCCAGGACAGGGTCAGCGAATGCGTCGCCATGGCCGTGCAGGTCACGAACACGCCTGCGGCCAGGAAGGTAGCGATCTGGCCCCAGCCGTTGGACCAGACCAGCTGCTGGCCCACGACGAACGCGGCCACGAGCAGCAGCACCACCAGGACCATCGGCACGTTGGCCGGCAGCCGGACGAACTGCAGCGCCACGGCGCCGAGCGCCGCCAGCACGTAGAGGCCCAGGATCACGGCTGACTTCGTCGCGACGGTACGCGGCCGGTGCACGCCGCCAACGGTAGGGGGCCCGATCAAGGCCGGGATCGCGCCGCCCCGGGCGCTGATTGCCGCGCCGGTACCGATAACGCTATTGTTATGACGTGACGCCGCGGGAATGGGTCGTCGAGTTTCATCCAGAGTGTGAGAAGTGGGCCGACGGGCTGGAGCAGGCGGACGCCGAGGCGCTGCTGGCGGCGATCCGGATACTGCGGGATCAGGGGCCGGCGCTGGGGCGGCCGCTGGTGGACGTGGTCGAAAGCAGTCGGCACGCCAACATGAAGGAGCTGCGGCCCGGGTCGACGGGGCGCACCGAGATCCGGGTGCTGTTCGCGTTCGACCTGCGGCGACAGGCGATTCTACTGCTGGGCGGGGACAAGAGCGGCCGCTGGTCGGGTTGGTACGAGGCGAACGTTCCGATCGCGGATCAGCGGTTCAGTGAACATCAGGCGGCACTTGCCGTACAACGTCGGCTGCGGGCGGGTCGAGCCGGTGGGCGTGCGCCGGGATCGAGCGGGAGGGGAAGGCGATGAGCCTGAAGGACTGGGAGGCCCGGGTTCTGGCCGCCGAGGGCGCGGCGGCACGCGTGTCCGAAGTGGAGGAGGAGCTGCGGCTCGCGGCCGGGCTTACCGCGCTGCGGGAGCGGGCCGGGCTCAGCCAGGCCGAGGTCGCGGCGCGGATCGGCGTGTCGCAGCCTCGCGTGGCCGCGATCGAACGGTCCTCGAACGTCACCGTCGATCTGCTCGAGCGATACGTCGGCGCGCTCGTGCCCGGCGGCAGCCTGGAGATCGTGGTCGTGCAGGGACGGCGCCGGTTCCCGATCCTGAGCGCGGGCCGGGCGACGCCGAGCGGCGCGGCGGGCGCGGTCCGGAAGGTCGCGGCGGCGGCCCGGCGGACGAGCGCCGGCCGCAAGGCGGTCCCGGCGGCGAAGGCGGCGCGGCGCAAGGCGTCCTGAGAAAAACGGCGGTGCGGCCCCCGGGGAAGGACCGGGGGCCGCACCGAGCATGAGGGAACTCAGAGCAGGGCGAGTGCGGGGATGAACTTGTTGGCGTCGATCGTGCCCCAGCCCGTGCTCAGGTCGTAGCCGGGCGTCGCCGGGAAGCCTGTCACGCCCGCGAAGCTGTTGTCGCCCGAGGTCACGTCGACCAGGCCGGTCGGCAGGTGAGTGTGCGTGCTGCCGGCGCCCAGCAGGTACAGCGCCGCGTTGATGTCGCCCAGGCGGCGGCCCGCCTGCTGGTCGGCCAGCGCCACGATGCCCGCGAAGATCGGGGTCGCCTCGCTGGTGCCGCCGAAGATGTGCCACGGCGAGTCGGCGCCCACGAACGAGTAGTACACCCACGCCCCACCGTCGACGGCGGCGCTCATCGAGATGTCGGGCGTGCCGCGGTGGTTGCCGACGACCGAGCGGACGCCGGCCTGGAACAGTGGGCGCGGGAAGACGTGCGACAGGCCGCCACCGCCCGCGCCGTGGCCGTCGTTCCACACGACGTCGGCCGAGACGCGCTTGCCGGAGTTGTCGAGGTTGAGCTGCGTGCCGCCGATCGAGGTCACCAGCGGGTCCGCGGAGGGCCAGGAGTTGACCTGGTACGGGTACAGGTCCTCCCCGTTCTCCTGGTAGTCCGTCGCGCCGGCGTCGCCGGAGGCGGCCAGGACCGTCACGCCGTGCAGGGCGGCGTCGGTGTAGGCGTACCGCAGCTTCTGGATCGAGGAGAAGTCGCCCTTGTCGAAGCCCGGGAACGTGTTCTCGGTCGCCCCGAAGCTCTGCGAGATCACGTCCCCGACGCCCTTGTCGATGAGAGCCTTCTCGGCGTTCATCATCTCGGGCAGGCCGGTGACACCCTCGGTCTCGGCGACCGGGGTCTCCACGAGCACGATCTTCGCGTCGGGGGCGATCGCGTGGGCGTACTCGACGTCGAGCGTCGTCTCCTGGGCCCAGCCGACGTGGTCGGCGTTGTTCGGGTCGAACGGCGGGACGTCGCCGGCCTTGACGACCTGGACAGTCGTGTTCGGCAGGCCGAACTGCGCGTCGAAGACCTCGAGGTCGTGCTGGATCGTGGGCGAGCCGAACGAGTCGACGATCACGATCGTGCGGCCCTTGCCCGTGATCCCGTGGGCGTACAGCGGGTTGAGGTTGTACGCCGTGCGGTACTGCAGCGGCGAGTAGCAGTGGATGCCGATCTGCGCGAGGCAGTCGGACGTGGACAGCGGCGCGGTCCGGGAGACCTTTTCGACATGCCCGGTGATCGCCGGGCGGAGCTTGAACGCGGGCGCCGCGGCCGAGGCCGCCGCCGGCGTGGCCACCGCGGCGAGGCCGGCCACTGTGGTGGTCACGACCGTCGCGACGGCGGCCCGGGACACGATCGAGATGAGCTTCATCGGCACCTCTCGTGCAGGCCAACATGGACCCACCCATCGGAACCGGCGAATGCCCGTCATGACATCGGGCAGAACCCTTTTCGTCACCCTTTCGAGACGCTCTTGGCCTTCCGAAACGGACATTCGCCCGGAATAATCCGGCCACCATCACGTGACGATGTCTAGACGGCGATCCGCTCGCAGGCCGCGACCGGCCCGTTCGCGAGCCGGATCACGGCGCGCTGGTCGTGCGCCCGCCGATCGACCCGCACGGTGTAGACGAGCGTCTGGCCCGCGCCGATGTACTGCGGGTGCAGCCGGAAGAAGCTCTCGTTGCTCCCCGGCGCCGGCCAGTCCACGAGCGCGAGCGGCATCTCGTCCGGCGGCACGTAGTCGGCCCTCGGTTCGCGGCAGGTCCGGTCGTACGGCAGGAAGTTCACGTCCGCCCGCACGCCGAACGCGGCGAGGCGCTGCCGCAGCCCGTCCGGGTCCCGGTAGTCGAAGATCGACACCCGGACCGAGCCGTCGACGTCGCGCTCGACGGCGTACGCGGGCCGATTGAGCTGCACCAGCGTCACGGCCCCCGCGGCGACCGCGACCGCGGCCGCGGCCCCGATCGTGACCGCTGCGTGGCGGCGCCTCTTGCGGGCCGGCCGCCGCTCGGCCACGACCAGCTGGAGCTCCTCCAGCAGCCGCTCCTCGAACCCCTGCTCACGCGTAACCATGTGCGCCTCCCGCGGCGAAGATGAAGGAGACCTTCTTGCGCGCGCGGTGCAGGCGCACGCGGGCCGCGATCGGGGAGATGCCCAGCGCGGCGGCGGCCTCGGCCGTGGACAGCCCGTCGACGGCGACGAGCTCGATGAGCCGGCGGGTGCCCTCGGGGACCCCGTCCAGCGCCTGGTACACGCGCCGCGCCGCGCTTTCGGCGTCGATGCGCTCTTCGATGCGCGCGATGTCGGCCGGCTCCAGCAGCCGCCGCCCGGCGATGCGCCGCCCGGCCGCGCTCTCCCGCCGCGCCCGCCGCCGCTCGGCCGCGACCACATGGTGTGCGACGCCGAAGATCCAGGCGATCTCGCTGCCGCGCTCGGGCCGGTACGTGTGCGCCGAGTCGATGACGGCGAGGAACACGTCGGCGGTGAGGTCGGCCGCGGTGTACGGGTCGTCGACCCGCCGGGCCACGAACCGGCTCACCTCGCCGACGTGCCGCCGGTAGAACGCCTCGAACGCCTCCGGACTTCCAGTGAACTCAGGTGTCACTTCACCTCCCAAGTACTTGTCCTTCCACCAAGTACTTGGCTCCCGCCGCCCCGAGCGTTACCGCAGCACGGCCGGGTCGACGAACTCCTTCGGCGCCTGGGTGCGGAACTCCGGCTCCTCCTGCGGGTCCCACTCCTCCTCGGCCTCGCCGACCCGCTCGGCGGCCGCGAAGAACACGTCCTCGATCCCGCGCAGCCCCGCGACCGCGGCGGTCAGGTCCCGGTCGCGCACGAACCGCGCCCCGTCCGGCCCGACCTCGAGCACCGCGAGCCAGCCCTTGGCGGCGGGGTCGAGCAGCTGCCCGCCGGTCTCCGCCCAGAACAGCACCTCGCCGGGCGCGCTCGGCGCGGCGGCCGCGAGCGCGAGCAGCGCCGGCTGCGTGTCCCATTCGCTGTAGCCGACGTCGAACAGGTACACCTGCAGCGCCTCGTCCTCGTGGCGCACGATGGTCAGGGTCGGCCGCTTGCCGCACGAGCCCTCGACCCGCTCGGCGAGCCACTCCCGCACGGTGAGCCCGCGACCGGCCTTGCTCCACCCTTTCCCGGCGGCCTTGCCGTCCCAGAACCACCCGGCGAACATCTCATCGATGTTCGCGATGGCCTCGCGGCCCGGGACCGGCGCGTCGAGCCAGCGCTCGAACGCGTCCCGCCCCATCGGCAGCCGCGCCGCTACCAGGAAACTGTCCGACACGAAGCCCCTCCTCAGGGTGTCCACTCCCGTCCGAACCAGCGCCGAAACCGATCGCTGCCGAACGCGCACTTGTCAGTGACCGAATAAACGGCGGATGCCGGGCCCGTGTGGGAAACGGGCCCGGCATCCGGGTGTTGCTCAGGAACAGGATCAGACGAGGAGGTTCCAGCCCGACCACTGGCCGTTACCGGCGTTCCAGTACTTCTCCCGGTACTGGCCGTCGGCCAGGGAGTAGATCTCGATGTTGCGGTTGTTCGGGTTGTACAGCACCGTCGGGTCGCCCGCCGGGCCGGAGCCCAGGTCGTTCCAGCCCGACCACTGGCCGTTGCTGGAGTTCCAGTACTTCTCGGCGGTCGACGTGCCCGTGGCGACGTAGATCTCGATGTTGCGGTTGTTCGGGTTGTAGATGACCGTCGGGACGCCCGAGAGGGTGCCGCCGAAGTCGAGCCAGTCCGACCACTGGCCGTTGCCCGCGTTCCAGTACTTCTCGGTCAGCTTGCCGGCCGAGTTGCCGTAGATCTCGATGTTGCGGTTGTTCGGGTTGTACAGCACCGTCGGCTCGCCGGTGAGCGTGCCGCCGAAGTCGTTCCAGCCCGACCACTGGCCGTTGCTGGAGTTCCAGTAGCGCTCGGCAAGGTGCCCATTGGTGTTGATGTAGATCTCGACGTTGCGGTTGTTCGGGTTGTAGAGCACCGTCGGGTCGGCCGACAGGCTGCCGCCGAAGTCGACCCAGGGCGACCACTGGCCGTTGCGGGAGTTCCAGTACTTCTCGACCAGGTTGCCGCTGGTGCCGCGGGCGTAGATCTCCACGTTGCCGTTGTTCTGGTTGTAGAAGACCTTCGGGCTGCCCTGGATGCCCGCACCGAAGTCGGCCCAGTCCGACCACCCGTTGCTGGCGTTCCAGTACTTCTCCACCAGGTGCCCGCCGGCGTTGGCGTAGATCTCCACGTTGTGGTTGCCCGGGTTGTAGAAGACCGCGGGGTCACCGGTCAGCTTGATCGTCGTCTCCGCGTCGTTGCCGTACGGGTCGGTGTCGAACGCGCCGAAGTCGTTCCAGCCGGACCACTGGCCGTTGCCCGCGTTCCAGTACTTCTCGGCGAGATTGCCACCGTTGATGCCGTAGATCTCGATGTTGCGGTTGTTCGGGTTGTACAGCACCTGCGGCTTCGACGTCATCGGCGCCGAGCCCGTGACGCACGACTGCGCGGCGTTGGACCAGGTGCCCTGCACCGGGAACGTGTTCGCGCCGAACTTCACGTTGGCGGCACCGCCCGGCTTGCCGGGGGCGATCCAGGCGCAGAAGCCCTGGGTGGCGCCGACGAGGTTGAGGTTCTCGTCGTAGAACGGGGTGAACCAGCCGCCGGAGGCCGGCACTTGCGCCGAGGGGGACGGCCAGTACGGGAACGGGCTGGTCACCGTGTTCTGGAACTGCGCACCCGCGATGATGGACACGCCGTCCAGGTTGCCCGCGCTGCCGCTGTTGACCCAGTTTGCGCCGCAGTTGACGCCGGCGTCCGGAAGGTAGGGCAGGAAGGTGAAGGCGACGTTGCCGTACGACGAGCTCACCGGGCCACCCGGGAGGCCGGCGTCACCGTTGTAGCTGTGCCAGGCGCAGAAGCTGTCGCCCGCGGGGCTCCAGCCGTCGGGCCGGGAGCCGGACGGGGAGACGATGATGTACTGCGTATTCTTGTTCGACGCTGTGGCCGTGTTGCCGAAGTGCTGGGCGGCGTTGATCGCCTCCTGGGCGATCGCGCGCCCGTCCGCCGAGTCGCTGACCGGGGCGGAGTTGTCGTACCAGACGCCGCTGAGGACGCCGCCCGTCGGATACGGGATGTGCGCCGCGTTGGCCGGGCACGACTTGTCGCCGGCGGACACGCCCTGGCAGTACTGCTGGATGCTCTGCGACCAGTTCTCGTTTTGAGTGCCGATGCCCCGGTAGAACTCCTGCAGGCGCGGGGCCATGCCCGCGGTGTCGCCGGAATACGTGTGGTTGCCGTTTCCGTCAACCGCTTCGCTGCCCCACTGCGAGCCCCAGAAGACGACGTACACCTTGGGCTGGTCGGTTACGACGCCCACGTTGGAGGAGCCGGGGTAGGGGGTGCCGCCGAAGTACGTCATATCGTCGAAGTAGACGGCGTCGCCGGCCGCGCTCGCCTTGACCTCCGCCTTGGCGGTCGCGGAGAGCGTCGTGACGACCCCGTTGCGATACTTGTGGTCCTTCGTGACCGCGGCCACCGCGGCCGCATTGCCGGCGTCGTGTGCGTCGCTTTCGGCGGCCTGCGCCGGGCTCGTGAAGGCCGTGGCCACCACACTTCCGGACAGGAGGCCGGCGGCAAGGACAGCTGCCCTGACGCGGCGTGGTTTGTGCATGCTCTGCTCACCTCGGGGGTAGGTGCTTGGACCACGGCTGCCCGCCGTGGCCGGACATAGACAACGAGGTGTGCCGAAAGCACCGAAATCCCTGGCAACGCCCCGTCGTCGCTTGGTATTGCGCGGCAAGTCGCTGTTCTGCCGCTGATGTTTGGGCCTTCACGTTCACGCAAAGCCCCGGAGCAGTTGAGCTCCGGCGCGGACATGAATGCTTTTCTCAGAAGGCCTGCTGGACGCTAACAGATCGCGACGCCCCGCGCAGCCCCTTCAATCGGGCCGTAAGTCAGTTCCTTCATCGCACCGATCACGCGCTTACGGCAAATCGCCCGTAGCGACCATTCCCATGACGGACCGCGATTGCGCGATCACCACCAGCCCCAATACGGCACGCCGGCGAGAACCGAAGAGTGAACAGCTCAGCCGGTCGAACGCGCCTCCGCGAAAACGACGGGATACGCGGGGTGACGTCTTGTAGAAGTTTCGTGGAGACCCACCAAAACGGACAATGCGCACCCGCCGCCCCCAGGTGCGCTGCCGATCGCGCAATACACAATGCGCGCATGCCTGCGGAGATTCACCCGGTTCATCGGCCGCGAACGACCACCATCTCCCGCTTTTCACGGTGTTTCCCGAACAAATCGCCCAGTTCGCCGCGCCGCCGGACCGAACCGTGCGCGCGGCGGCGAATCTAACCGGCGATCGGCGCGGAGGCGGCGGGCGCCGGCGCGACGGCGGTTCGGGACGCCTGCGTGGCGAGCCGGCGGATCGCGCGTTCGGCGAACAGCAGCGGGATGATGCCGAAGACCCCGAACGACATGTCGATGAGCTGCCACCACCAAGGGATCCCGCGGACACTGCCGGCTATCAGGGCGAGGGGAACGATGGCCACGCAGGCGATCATCCCGAAGTGAACGACCCAGATGTTGCGCAGCGGATCCCGGATCGGACCCCAGAACGCGACGGCGATGACCAGGTGGGCGAAGGCCAGCCAGTCCGTGCCGTACGCCATGAACGGATAGTCCCGGTTGGTCGCGGCGATACCGTGATGTACCCGATCGATCCACTCCACGAGCACGGGAAGATGCTCGGGCGCCGGCGACCAGCCGGCGTGCAGCAGCCGCACGAGCAGAGCGCTCTCGGCCTCGAGTGGAAACGCGGTGACGCCGCTGACGACGAGTCCGAACACGAACAGGACCAGCCAGACGCGAACGCGGGTAAGGGTGCCCACGGCCGGAGCGTAATCCGGCCGGCCGGCGATCTGAACGGGCGAGCGACCGATCTCCATGAGATCTTCACCGCGGCCGCGCCCGGCGTTGATGCGGACACGGACAGACGCCGCCGGTCGGGCGGCGTCTGTCCGGACGGTTACGGACGGCCGTAGCCGTACAGCGTGTCGATGTCGATCGGTGCGACCTTCACGACCGTGCGGCTGTTGGGCGCGTGAATGATCTGGTTGTTGCCGATGTAGATGCCGACGTGCCCGAGGCCGTTGTAGAACACCAGATCGCCCGGGGCCAGCTGACTGCGGGTGATGTGGCGAACCGTGTTGTACTGCTCGGCGGCGTTGTGCGGCAATGTGACGCCGGCCGCCTTCCAGGCCATCATGGTCAGGCCGGAGCAGTCGAACGAGTTCGGCCCCGCCGCGCCCCAGACGTAAGGCTTGCCGAGCTGGGCCCACGCGTAGCTGACCGCCTTGCCCGCCGCGCCGGAGACGGCCGGCGGCGACCCGGGGTTCGTGGTGGTCTTCGTGGTCGTGGTCGTGGTCTTGGCCGCGGCCGCCGCCGCGTTGGCCTTGCGCTGCATCTCGTCGAGCCGGGCGATGTCGCCCTCGATCTGCTTGCGACGCGTCTCCAGGTCCGTCTTCTGCCGGGTCTGCGCCGCCAGTACCTCGTTGAGGCGCCGCTTCTCGGCGTCGTACGTGCCCTTCGCCGCGGTGTACGTGGCGATGTCCTGCCGCTGGCTGCGGGAGATCTGCTCCAGCGTGCCGACCCGGTCGACGAACCCGTCCGAGGAACTGGCCCCCAGCATCAGCGACCAGGTACGCAGATTGTTGCCGGTCTTGTACGCGCTGACCGCGATCTGCTCGGCGCTGGCCTGGCCCGCGTCCATGCTGGCCTGCAGCGGCTGCAGGCCGGCCTCCAGCTTCGTGATCGCGGCCTGCGTCGCGGCCAGGTCACCGTTGGTCTTGTTGTACTGCTCGACGATGAGCTCGACTTCCTTGTTGCCCTTGTCGATCTGGGCCTGAAGCTCGGCGGGCGTCGGGTCGGCGTGCGCGGCGCACGCCGGACCGATCACGGCCGCGGCCGTCAGCCCGACAAGCAACGAGCGCAGCGCCGTTCGTCCGTTGAACACGGCAGCGTCCTTCTTCGCGGACCGCCTACCGGGTTAGCTGACGGGTTCGGGCGAGAAGAAGGTGCGCCCTACCGTGGCCGTCACGCGCTGTGCAGGTTGCCCAGCGCCCGTACACGGATTCACCCCAGGGGCGAGCCGGTCCAGCGCTCACCCGGATGGGTCCCCGGCTCCCGCGTCGAAGCCTGCGAGCAGGCCCGACACACGACTCGGCGGCACCTGACCGGGCCACCCAGGCTGGGCGACGCTTGCCGGCAGGCTGCCACCAAACGTAACGAATGCATCTCGGCGACGGAACCGCACCGCCGCGATCTAAGCGACACTTAACGCAGACTCAAGAATCGATCGTCCAACCTTCGTCCGTCCTGGCGCCGGCCGCGACCGCCGCGCGGAGGCCCACTCGCGAACCCGTTGAGTCGGGGTTTAAGAAAATTAAGATCAACAGCTTGAAGGATCAAGATACTCAAGGTACAACTTGATATATGACGGAGCGGGCGATGGACTGGCAGGAACTTACGAACCTGACCCGGGGCCAGCCGTTCGTCGTCGAGCGGGTGCGCCTGGCCAGCGGCGTGGCGATCGAGGGGGAGTTCGAGCCCCCGCAACTGGGTCAGCTCAGCCTTGAGGACCAGGTGTTCGTCACGGCGTTCGTCCGGTGCCACGGTTCCATCAAGGAGATGGAGCGGATCTTCGGGGTGAGCTACCCGACGATCAAGTCACGACTCAACCGGATCGCCCAGGCGCTCGACTTCGTCGAGACCGATCCGGCGCCGTCGCGGGCCGACGTCATCGACCGGCTGCGCCGCGGCGAGATCAACGCCCAGCAGGCATTGCGCGAATTGGAGGGTCGCACATGATGCCGCAACTGCTGACCGTACGGGTGAAGCGCCCGGCCGGTCGCCCTATCCGGATCTGGGTGCCGGTGCTTCCCGTACTACTCGTCCTGGCACCGGTGGTGGTTCTGGCGACAGCCGTCGCGGCGGTCGCGTGCCTGGTGTACCGGATCAGTTTGCTGCGGGCGCTCGGCACGGGGTGGCGGATCATGTCCGCTCTCCCCGGCACCCGGTTCGACATCGAGCAGGGTCGCACGGCCGTGCTCGTGAGCATCAGATAGAGGCTCGGAAAGAGGAGAGGTGCACAGTGAACGAAGAGCGCAAAGAGATCCTGCAGATGCTCGCCGAAGGGAAGATCACCACGGACGAGGCGGACCAGCTCATCGAGGCTCTCGAACGGGTCCAGCCCGTGCCGGTGGCCGCGGGCTCGGACGTACGGCCGAAGGGAAAGCCGAAGTATCTACGGGTGATGGTGGACGCCAACGACGACGGCACCCCGAGCCGGGTCAACATCCGGGTGCCGCTGCAACTGCTCCGGGCCGGCGTGCGGCTCGCCGCGCTGATTCCGCCGCAGGCGCTCGGACAGGCCAACGCGGAACTCGCGAGGTCGGGCGTGCCGTTCGACCTGACCCAGCTCAAGCCCGAGCAGCTCGAGGAGCTCATCGAGCAACTGGACGACATGACGGTCGAGGTCGACCAACTCGACACCCAGGTCCGCGTCTTTTGCGAGTAGATGCCGTCCGGAATCTCGGACGGGCCCCCGAGAAGGTGCTCGAACACCTTCTCGAGGTCGCGCCCGCAACAGCAGAGCACGATTGAACTGCCAGCCTGAAGTCTAGCCGAGACGAACGTACCGACCAGGGGTCACCGACAGGTGGCCCCTGCGTCATATCGGGACAGAAGGATGGGTTCCTCAGCATTCCCGATGCGAAGGAACACGAATGCACGTCAGAGTCCTGGCCTGGTGCCTGGCACCGCTGATGTCCACCGTCGTGCTGGCCGCACCCGCGTCCGCGAGCAGGACGATGTCGCCGTTCGACGCGGTCGACCAGTTCATCGGCACCGAGATGGACACGACCCAGAACAAGAGCAACGACGCGTACGGCAACACGTTCCCCGGCGCCGCGGTGCCGTTCGGCATGGTGCAGCCGAGCCCGACCACCTACAAGGCCGGCAATGCGCTGGTCGGCGAGAAGGGCGGCTATGAGTACACCGCGAGCCTGATCCGCGGCTTCGGCATGACCCGGTACTCGGGCACCGGCTGCACCGGCCGCTATGGCGGATACGAGTTCCCGACCATCCCGTACGCCGGTGACCTGCCGGGCGGTGTGCTGCCGGTCAACCCGTCCACGGACGTGAAGGGCTACTACCTGAGCTTCAGCCACGCGAACGAGGTCTCCGAGCCGGGCTACTACAAGGTGGCGCTGGACAACGGGGTGACCGCGGAGCTCACCGCGAGCACGCGCACCGCGGTGAGCCGGTACGACTTCCCGGACGCCGGCGACTCGACACTGATCTTGGACGTGTCCGGCCCGAACAACCGGACCTTCGGCAGCGAGGTCACGATTGACCCGGCCACCCGGACGGTGAGCGGCTGGATGTACGGCGTCGACGTGTGCGACGTCGGAAACTACTACAAGACATACTTCTCGACCACGTACGACCAGCCGTTCGCCTCGTACGGAACGTGGAACGACGGCGAGATGGTCGCCGGCTCCACCCACGCGATCAAGAGCACCACCAACGTGAGCGTGGACTACCGGCACGACACCGGCGCGTGGATCACGTTCGCCGACGGCGCGCGGGTCACCGCGAAGACCGGCTTCAGCTATGTGAGCGTGGCCAACGCCGCGGCCAACCGCGACGAGGAGGTGGGCCGGGCGCGATTCGAAAACGTACGCGATCGCGCGAAGCGCCTGTGGCAGGAGGCGCTCGGCACCATCGACATCGGCGGCGGCACCGACGAGCAGCGGATCAAGTTCTACACCGCGCTCTACCACGCGTTGCTGCACCCGAACGTACGCGACGACGTGAACGGCCAGTACCTCGGCTACGACAACCAGGTGCACCAGGTCGAGCGGGGCCGGCACTTCTACGAGAACCTGAACTTCGCCGGCTCGGGCTGGGACATGTACCGCAGCCAGGCGCAGCTCATCGCGCTGACCTTCCCGAAGGTCGCGAACGACATGAACCAGTCGATCGTCGACATGGTGGCGCAGCGGGGCTCGTGGGCGCCGGGCAACGCCCGCATGCAGGGCGACAACTACCAGGTCGTCCTGGCCACCCTCGACGACATGGGCGCGACCGGCTACGACCGCAAGTCCGCGCTGGCCTCGATGGTCACCACCCAGAAGCTGCCGGCCACCACGACCACGCGGTCGGACGGCTACCAGTACTTCGCGACCGGCATGATCGAGAACCGCAAGGGCGACTTCGCGACGTCCCGGGTCCTTGAGTACTCGATCGACGACTTCGCGATCGCCCAGTTCGCGAAGCGGCTCGGCGCCACTGACGAGTACAACTTCTTCATGGGCCGGGCGCAGAACTGGATGAACGTCTTCGACCCGGTCACCCGGCACATCCGCCCGCGCGAGCGGACCGGCTTCGACCGCTCCTTCGACCTGCGGGTCCGTGACGACGGCGCGGGCCGCGGCCAGTTCAACCAGTCCACCGGCTATCAATACGGCTGGCTGGTCCCGCAGAACCTGTCCACCCTGATCGCCAAGCGCGGCAGCGTCGCGGCGGCCACCGCCCAGCTCGACGTGCTGATGGCCCAGCTGGACGCCGGCGCGTACACCCAGACCGGCAACTACCTGTCCAACCAGCCGGCCTTCGGCACGCCGTGGGTGTACAACTGGCTGCAGGCGCCCGCCAAGACCACCGACGTGCTCTACCGGGCGGTCTCCGAGATGTACGACACCACGCCGTCGGGCCTGCCCGGCAACGACGACCAAGGCGCGCTGAGCGCCTGGTACGTCTTCGCCAACCTTGGCGTGTACCCCGCCATCTACGGCACCGGCGACCTCGTGGTCAGCGCCCCGATGTTCCGCAGCGTCACGATCGATCCCGTCGACAGCCACCGCCGCATCCGGATCACCGCACCCGGCGTGCAGAACGGCAAGAAATACGTCGCCGGCCTGCGCGTCAACGGCAAGCAGCAGTCGGCAAGCTGGGTGGACGCCGCCTTCGTGCGCTCCGGGGGCCGGCTCGACCTCACGATGTCGGCCACGCCCGGCGCGTGGGGCACCGGGGCCAAGGACGTGCCGCCGTCGTACACCGACGGCGCGGACGCCCGCAACAACGTCGGCACCACCCCGGACGGCCAGGGCAACCTGGGCTCGATGGACCTGAGCGACTGGTCGTTCTCCCGCGGCGGCCTGGCCGCGGCCGGTGCCGCGCCGGGCGCCAAACTGCCGTTCGGTGCCACCGGCATCGAGTTCACCTGGCCGGACGCCGCGCCCGGCACTCCCGACAACTGGATCCCGCACGGCCAGCGCGTCGACCTGCCCAACCGGAACGCCGGCAGCGTCTCGTTCCTCGGCCTGGCCACCAACGGCCCGGCCACCGGCACGGCCACGGTGGTCTACACCGACGGGACCACCCAGCCGGTGAAGGTCACCTTCGCCGACTGGGCGTCGGCGGCGCCTGCGGGCAACACCGCCCTGGTCACCCTCAACGGCCGCAACAACGCCAACGGTACGACCGGGACCGGCACGTTCCGGGTGTTCGCCACCGACCCGGTCGCCCTGGACAGCACCAGGACGGTCGACTCGGTGCTCCTGCCCGAAACCACCGACAAGGGCATCATGCACGTCTTCGACGTCGCGGTGTCCTGACCCCTCGAGTCCACCGGCCGGGCAGCACACCAGCCCGGCCGGTGGCACGCGCGGCCCGGCGAAAACGTGGGCATGACACTCCGTGGCGGTCTTGACAGCGGCTGATTTCGTCATGAAACTTGCCCACTAGTCCTACTGTCGTAGGACAATAGAGAGGATCGTCTCGAGTGATCGAGTTCGTGCTGGACAGCCGGTCGAAGGTGAACACCTACCTGCAGCTCGTGCAGCAGGTGAAACAGGCGCTCCGGGTCGGCCTGCTGACCCCGGGCGACCAGTTGCCGAAAGTACGTGACGTCGCGCAGTCGTTGGCGATCAATCCGAACACGGTGCTCAAGGCGTACCGCGAACTGGAGATCGAGGGCCTGGTCGCCGGGCGGCCCGGGGTCGGCACCTTCGTCGAGCGCAGCCTGGCGGGCGCATCCCTGCCCAACCAGGCGGAGCTGCGCGAGGACCTGGTGGCGTGGCTGCACCGGGCGCAGGAGGCCGGGCTCACGCCCGAGGACGTCATCGCCCTGGTGGAGACCACCCTGCGGGCCACCCTCGCCGGCGACACACCACACAGGAAACCCGCGGGAGCGGGCTGAGAGGACAATCGATGGATTTGGCTCTGGAAGCCGATCAGCTCGGCAAGCGGTACGGGAGCACCTGGGCGCTGCGGGACTGTTCGCTGCAGCTGCCGGCCGGACGTATCGGCGCCCTGGTCGGCCCGAACGGGGCGGGCAAGAGCACCCTGCTGCACCTGGCCGTGGGCCTGCTCCGGCCCGACGCCGGGGCGGTGCGGGTCTTCGGCGAATCCCCGTACGACAACACGAAGGTGCTGGCCGACATCGGGTTCGTCGCCCAGGACACCCCGCTGTACCGGGACTTCACCGCCGCGGAACTGGTCACCGCGGGCGGCAAGCTGAATCGGCAGTGGGACGCCACGCTGGCCCGCGCCCGGCTGGCCCAGTTGGGCATCCCGCCCGACCGGCCGGTCGGTAAGCTCTCCGGTGGGCAACGCGCCCAGGTGGCGCTCGCGCTCGCACTGGCCAAACGGCCCCGGCTGCTACTCCTCGACGAGCCGGTCGCCAGCCTGGACCCGCTGGCCCGGCGGGAGTTCCTCCAGTCGCTGATGGGCAGCGTCGCCGACTCCGGCACCACCGTGCTGCTGTCGTCGCATCTGCTGGCGGACCTGGAGCGGGTCTGCGACTACCTGATCGTGCTGCACGCCGCGCGGGTGCAGCTCGCCGACTCGGTCGACGACCTGGTTGCCGCGCACCGGCAACTCGTCGGGCCCCGCCACGACGGAGCTCCGCTCGACGGCGTCGCCGCGGTGGTGCGGGCGAGCCACACCGACCGGCAGTCCACGCTCCTGGTCCGTACCGACGGCTCGATCGACGATCCCGCATGGACGGTTCGCGAGGTCAGCCTCGAAGACATCATCCTGGCCTATCTGGTCGATGGCGACACGGCCGTCAGTCACGTCGAGTGGGGGGTACAGGCATGATCTGGCTGGCCTGGCGGCAACACCGCAAGCAACTGCTGTTCACCCTCCTCGGGTTCGCGGCCCTCGCTGCTCTGATGATCCCGATCGGCCTGTCGATGCGGCATACGTTCGTCGACCTCGGACTGCCCGACTGCGTGCGCCGGTTGGCCGACACCGACGCGGCCCCGGACTGCAACGGGGCGCTCCAACAGTTCACGAACCGGTACGGCAGCCTGAATCTGGTCGCCGTCCTGCTTCTCATCCTGCCGATGCTGGTCGGCCTGTTCTGGGGCGCCCCGCTGGTCGCCCGCGAGGTGGAGCACGGCACGCACCGGTTCGTCTGGACCCAGGGCGTCGGCCGCATACACTGGGCGCTGGTGAAGTTCGGGCTCGTCGGCGTGGCCGTGCTCGCCCTCGCGGTCTTCTATGGGCTGGGCATGTCGTGGTGGGCCAGCCCGCTGACCCAGGCCGCACACGAGGGCCGGATGGGCGTCATGGTCTTCGACCTGCAGGGCGTCGTTCCGATCGGCTACACCCTCTTCGCCGTGGCGCTCGGCATCTTCGCCGGCACCGTGTGGCGCAAGATGCTGCCCGCCATGGCCGTCACCCTCGTCGGATTCGTCGGAGTTCGCGCAGCGGTGGCGATCCTGGCCCGGCCGCACTACCAGCCCGCTCGCACCCTTACCCTTCCGGTAGAAGGGGCGGACCAGCAGATGTCCCGTGGCGACTGGATCCTCTCCAGCGGCGTCCGCAACGCCGACGGGACGATGGTGGTGGCCGACACCCGAATCAACTGCACGCCTGGTAGCCGAACGCCGAGCGGCCAGGCCTGCGGTGCTGAGCTGGGCCTCCGACCGGGCGCCTACAACTGGCAGCTGTACCAGCCGGCCGACCGGTTCTGGCTGTTCCAGAGCATCGAGACCGGCATCTTCGTGGCCCTCGCCGTGATCCTGCTCTATATCGCCATCCGCACGATCCGCCGGATCGCCTGACCGCTCCCGCGGTGATCGCCGGCCCCTCCGGGGTCCGGCGATCTCGCGTGTCGGCGGATGGCCTGACGCGGCCAGGCGGCTCACGGAAGCCGGCTCAACTCTTCCTTGCGTCGTAGCAGAGCCGTCCTCTTACGGCGGGCGGCGCGCAGATTGACGATGGCCAGGACACCCAACGCCAGTACCACGACGATCAACGACGGCTCGAGCTTGTGCCGCAGGGTGGTGATGACCAACGCACCGACCGTGAACAGCAGCCAGGCGCTCAGTCCGAGCCAGCCGGCGACGACGCGATCCCGGGCGAACATCGGCGTCCTGCGGGTCACGGCCCAGCCGCCGAAAGCCGCCCAGCACAGTCCGATCGCCACCAGCACCGCGAAGGCCACCACCGTCCGTGGCGGCAGCCCGGGCTCGGTTGCCCACAGCAGCGCGATCAGGCCGCTGCCGGCGAGCCCGGCGAGCGCCAGTATCACGTATCCGACCCTCTTACGCAGCGACAACGGTGCGTCGAGCCGCTTGAGCAGGTCCTCGGGCGTCATGCTTCGTACCCCTTCCGCGCCAGCTCGCGGCGCAACAACTTCCTTGCCCGGTTGAGCCGCGACTTGATGGTGCCGACCGGAACGGCGCAAATCTGGGCGCACGCGTCCAACGGCAGATCCTCGAGGTAGAACAGCAGCAGCACCTCCCGTTCCCTGGCCGGAAGCGCCGCCAACGCGTCACCGATCGTCTCCCGATCGACCACCGCTTCCGTCTCGTCGGCTCCCGGCACGTCGTCGAGCAACTCGGGCTCCGGGCGTGCGTAGACGTCACGCAGTCGGTTCATCACAGCCCGGCGAGCGATGGCGAAGAGCCAGGGCGCGAACCGGTCAGGCTGCCGCAGCCGCGGCAGCCCCTTGAAGACCGCCAGCCACACCTCTTGCACCACATCGTCGTCGGGCCCGGTCAGCATCCGCCCGACGTACCGCTCGATCGCCGGATGCCAGGCCCGTATCAACTCGGCGAAGGCTTCACGTTCGCCCAACTGGCAGCGAACCACTAACAACTCATCGGCCATCTGCCCTCCTTCGCCTGTTCAGTCGCGGCCCGCGCCGTGCAGGTTCACTTCTCGTCCAGCTTGTGGACTGCGGCGACCTTCTCTGCGCCGGCCTGGCCTGGCCTGGCCTGCACGGCGGCTACGGCGAGGACTACGCTGGGCGGCGGTCGAGACCGTCTTCGATCAGGCAGGGCGGAGCCGGTTGGACGGCGCGGTGGCGGTCAGGGCGTGTCCCACCAGCGGGGCAGGTTGATGTCCGGGGTCTGCGGGCTGGTGAAGTGGAACGGCACGCCGAAGTGCCGGGCGACGGCCTGGCCCTGCTCGGTCGCCTGGTGCGCTTCCGGCCAGGGCGGCACCTGGCCGGTGAACAGGCGGATGTCGCCGCCGTGCCGCAGGATCATCAGCGTGATGTCGTCGAAGCGGTCGTGCCGTCGGCCCGGCCGGCGCACGATCGCGACCAGCCGGACGACCCAGCCCTGCGTATCGCCGTCCCACAGCGCCTCGACGGCGACGACCGGCGCACCGATGCCGGCCGCCCGCGCGATCAACGCCTCAGTCGTCCGCGGGTCCGGCTCGTGTTCCCGCCGGCGGGCGGCCGCCTCGAACACCGCGGTCGCGCACAGCAGGTCGTCGCCGATCGGGTCCGGCTCGTACCACCGCCTACGCACACGCACACCACATTGTCGCTTGTCAGGACGCCGAGCCTGCGCCGGCCAGGGCGTGCAACTGGTCGGGGTGGTTCGGTAGCCCGTTGCGGTCGAGGACCTCGAACAGGTTGACGTTGAACGTCCACACGTTCGCACTCCCGGCGATGGCGCGGATGACGGTGCGCTGCTGGTCGGTGAGGGGGTCGCCCTCCTGGTACGCCGCGGTGGGAAAGACGATGTCCAGCAGCGCGTTGGCGACGGACACGGCATCAACGGCGTTGACCTGGTCGAGGACCGCGCACAGTCCGGTCAGCTGTTCGCCGGCCTGGTCGGCCGGGAGCAGGGCGAGGGCGGTGGTGACGTCGGTCAACGGTTCTTCGCCGAGGAACAGGCTGTCGTAGCCGGTCGGCACGAGGTCGCCGCGCAGCGCGTCAACGAGCACCCGCACGCCGTCGGCGGCGGGAGTGTGGTGCTGGCGCACCCAGGTCAGCGCGGCGCAGAACCGCAGCAGTGGGTCGTCGCCGCTGAGGTACGGTTGGAGGGCCTGCCGGGTCTGCGGGTCGGTGTCGTGCAGCGCCAGGCCGAGCAGGATCGCCGCCCGGATCTTGCGCTTCGGTTCGATCGCGAGCCGGTCCCGTAACGCATCCGCGGCGGCCGCGCCCGGTGCGGCGGCGAGCAGCGTGACCGCGCGGCGCCGGAACCTTGCCCGCCGGTGGGCGGCGAGCCTCGCCCAGGTCGGCACCGCGTCGGCGAGGCTGGTGAGCACCTCGTGGTAGGCGCCTTCCGCACCGTGCTCGGCGAAGTGCTCGGCCGGGTTTGCCGCGTCGCCGGGCAGGCTGGCGTGGATGAGTTTGAGGCGGTGCGTGGCGGCGGGTGAGCCGTCCCGGGTGGCGATACCCACCAGCAGGTCCAGCAGCCGCTTCCGGTCGTCGTCGGTGGCGACCCGGTCGACCAATGCGGTCATGTACCGCAACGCCGGGCCCGTGGCCTCGGCGACCGTGTGCTGGTGCCACAGCAGGTTCGACAGCATGGCCAGGGCCACGGAGAAGGCGTACGGGTCCGCCACGGTCAGTCCCTTGAGCAGGAACGGCAGGTGGCTCCCGCTGCCGTGGAACGTGTCGAGGTCGCCCCACGGCACCGCATCCGCGCCGGCGAGTTCGGGCGGTGTCGGCGCCGCGTGCCAGGTGCGCAGGGCATGGGCGACACGGCCGAGGTCGGCGTTGTTCGCCAACCGGTCGAGGCCCTCGAACGACACGGAGCCGAGGTCGGTGCCGTCGGGGGCGAACAGCCGCCACTGCCCCACCGGCCCGCCACCGGTGCCGGGCTCCACCGGCCCCTCGGCGATGACCGCGCCGGTGGCGTCCAGGGCCCGCCACCAATCGAGGGATTTACCGTCGACGGTGGCGCCGGTCGGGGTGACCTCGGCGGTGCGGGTTCCCGACTCGTCGAACCAGTTCGCGACCACGAACGCCTCGTCCCGCGTGGTCCGCTCCATGCAGGCGACACCGTTGTCGTGGAACCGCCGGAACGTCTCAGTGCCGTCGGCGGCCCACTCCCGCTCTTGGTCGAGGCGGTGACGGTGGTTCCATGAGCGTTTCAGCTTCGTGCCGTCCGACCCGCGACGCTCCAATCTGACCAGTCCGCCACTGCTGAAGTAGCTGCGCCGTTCGGCCCGTCGTCCGTCGACGAAGTCGGCCTCGACGTAGCTGTGTTCGTAGTGTGACGAATACTGGGCCTGCTCCCAGATTCGCCAGGTCCCGACCGCGGCACCGGTTCCCTCGTCGACGTCGCCGACGACGTACGCGCGTAGGCCCGCCACCCATGTCGCGTCGCCGGACGCGTCGGCCGGCGGCGGACCGGGCGGTTCATCCTCGACGGCCGGTTCCGGGGCGCCGGCCGGCTCCCGCCGCAGGAGCCGCAGCGCCAGCTCCGGCAGCTCCTCGTACGCGGCGTATCGCGCCGCACCCGGCGAACGGCCCAGACCGGCGGCCAGGCACAGCTCGACCGAGGCGGCGTCACCGTCCCGGGCCGCCTCGACGAGCGGCTTGTCCCCCCAGCGTCCGACCTCGTGGCCGGCACGATTGTAGACAATCATGTGCGGCGTCCCGTCGGCGTTCCAGTGCCGGGCCACCCCGTGCAGCTCGCCGCCGCGCCGCCGCACCATCGCCCAGAGCCCGTTCGGGTAGAGGTTGGCGATCTCCGGCACCCCGGCCGGTCGGGGCGGCATCGGTTCACCGGCGATGGTCAGCTCACCGCCGTCCGCCGCGTAGCAGCGGGTCCGTACCAACACGCCGTCGCCGTCGTAGTCGTTGCGGATGCTGCGGATCGCCGTCGCGCACCCGTCGAACGAGAACGGATCACGGCTCGGGTTGTCCGTCCGATACCCGAACGCGAACACCACCACGTCATCGGCGTACTCGCAGGACACCGCCGGCGAACCGTCGTCGTGGAACCGCCGGTACGCCCCGCAGCGCCTGCCGGCACGCCACTCGCTCTCCTCCAGCGACGACCCGTCCGGCCGCCACGCCCGCCAGGTGCCGGACCGTTCGCCACCATCCCACGCCCCGGCCACCCACGCCGGCCACCGCGGACCCGACGGGTACACCTCCCACCCCTCGACGAACTGCGCCTCCACCGGCACACCATCAGGCCGATCCACGCCACAACCTCCCAATCGCCGCCCCGCGCCCGACGGCACCATCGCGGCCGTCGAGCATAGGCAGCGCCCGCAACCGGCCGTCGCCATCCCCGACCGGCGTCAGGCTGCGCCGTCCGCGGGTCCGAGCACGTGGTCGATGACGTCGGCGGCGGTGTAGTCGGCGCCGGCCCGGTGGCGGAGCCGGGCGAGGAACGATGTGTCCTGGCCCAGCGTGACCAGCGGCGGTTCGACGTACCCGCCGGTGCGGTGCTGCCCGAGCCCGACGGTGGCGATCAGGCCGTTGCACAGGCAGCGGCTGCCGGTGGTGTCGCCGGCCGCGCCGCCCTTGCGCACGTACTCCTCGACGGGCTCGGCCGGGCAGCGGTAGCCGACCTCCCCGCCGGGCCGGCGGTAGGGGGTCCGCAGATAGCCGAGGTCGCAGTGGCGTGGCCGGTCGGCGTAGACGTCCTCGGCGGCGGCGGTGCCCGGCAGGTGCACCAGCTTGAAGGGGAACCCGGTCGGCGACGCGGCGGCGTCGTTGCGCACGACCAGGGTCGCGTCGGTCGCGGCCGCGAGGATCTGCCGGCGCAGCCGCGGGTCCAGGCCGGACTCGCGGCACAGTGCGAACGCGGTCCCGACCTGGATCCCGGCCGCGCCCGCGGCCCGGGCGGCGGCCAGCCGGGCCGGGTCGGCCTGCCCGCCCGCCAGCCAGAACGGCAGGCCGATGGCGGCGACCTTGGCCAGGTCGATGCGGTCGCGCGGGCCGTAGACCGGCTCGCCGTCGGCGGTGAGCGTCATCCGGCCCCGCGGCCGGGCGCTGTGGCCGCCCGCGTCCGGGCCTTCGAGGACGAATCCGTCCGGGCACGTACGCTCGTCCCGGGCGAGGTACGCGGCCAGCGAGGCGGCGGACACGATCGCGAGGAACCGCGGCCGGGGCAGCGGGCCGGGCAGCGCCGGGCCCAGCAGCCGGACCGGATCGAGACCGGCCGTGCAGCGCTCGCCGGGCAGCGCACCGTCCACGGTGATCGTCAGCCGGACCGGCTCGTGCCGGGCGAGGGCGTCGAGCAGCGCCGGAATCTCGCTGGGCACGCCGGCGCCCATGAGGACGTAGTCGACGCCGGCGAGCATCGCCCCGTACACCGCCGCTGGCGTCGCCAGCTGCATCTTCTCGAGGTGGTTGACGCCGACGACGCCGTTGTGGCCCTCCTTGGCCAGGAACACCTCGACGAAGTTCGCCGCGACCGTAAGCTCCTCGCGGAGCCGGTTGGACCGCAGCCCGAGCCGCGGCACCGGCCGGAACGGGGTGCCCGGCGGGATGCCGCCGGCGACGAAGTAGCGCCGCAGCACCCGCTCGGCGAGGTCCGGGTCCGGGAAGCGGGCGAGTGCACGCCGGATGTGTCCGTCCTCGTCGCCGCGCTGCAACCGCCGGGCGATCAGCGTGTCGAGCGCCACCCCGGACACCACGCCGAGCTGGCCGGCCCGGGCCACCGCGCGAGCCAGCCGCCATCCGGACACCCCCACGCCCATGCCGCCCTGGATCACCACCGGCAGGCTCGTCGCCGGGTTCGCCGTGGCGTCGTCGTCGGGATGCGCGTGGGATGGTCCGTGCATGAACGCCCCCTCCGGGCCCTCTGCGGCGGTCATGTTGCCGGGCTGTTCCGCCCGGTGGACAACACTGCTCCGCAGCGGCCCTTGTCACCAGGGCCGGGAGTCCCGGCCGGTTGAGGTACAAGGTCACTGTCCGCACCGGCCGGGGTTCCGGGGGGGGACCGTAGGGGCTTGCCGGAACTTGGCAAGATCACCGGAGCGTGTCGCCGTCCAAGATCCAGGCCAGTCGGCACAGACCGGCGCCTGGAGTTACAGCGCACCTAAGGTTGCCGACCCTTACATTTAATAATGTTAACTGATAACCTTCCTCACCATCGATCCATCGATGGTGAGGAGTTCAATGAGATCTCGACGTCGCACATTCGCCCTGGCAGCGGGCGCGGCACTGACCATCGTGACGACCATGGTTCTCGTGCCCACGCTCCAGGCGCAGGCCGGCAGCACTGCCATCCAGGCCGCCTGTACCGCCCCGACCTGGGCAGAAGGCAACACTTACACAGTCGGCACCCAGGTCACGTACCAGGGTCACACGTACCAGGCCCTGCAGACGCACACCGCCTATCCGGGCACCGGCTGGACCCCGTCCACCACGCCGTCGCTGTGGACGGATCTCGGCACGTGCACCGGAGGCCCAACCACTCCCCCGCCGACCACTCCGTCGGGAGTTCCGTCCGCGCCGGGCAATCTGCGGGTGACCGCGACCACGAATACGAGTCTGGCGCTGGCGTGGAACGCGTCGACCGGTAGCCCGACCGGGTATCGCGTCTACGAGGGCGCCACGGTGCGCGCCACGGTCACCACCACCAGCACGACGGTCTCCGGCCTGACCGCGGGTTCCACCCACACGTACACCGTCAAGGCGTACAACGCCCAGGGCGAATCGGCGGCGTCGAACAGCATCACCGCCACCACCACCGGCGGCACCACCAACCCACCAGCCGGGTTCGCCGCCGCACCCTACCTCTACCAGTGGGGCGACCCACCCAACCCACAGACCATCCAGTCCGCCACCGGCATCACATGGTTCACCCTCGCGTTCGTCCTCGCCAACGGCGGCTGCACCCCCGCCTGGGACGGCAACCGGCCACTCACCGGCGGCGTCGACCAAACCGTCATCAACCAGATCCGCGCCGGCGGCGGCGACGTGATCCCATCCTTCGGCGGCTGGAGCGGCAACAAACTCGGCCCGAACTGCTCCACCCCCCAAGCCCTCGCCAACGCCTACCAAACCGTCATCAACGCCTACAACCTCAAAGCCATCGACATCGACATCGAAAACACCGACGAATTCGAAAACGACACCGTCCGCAACCGCATCGTCGACGCCCTCAAAATCGTCAAACAAAACAACCCCAACCTGAAAGTCATCGTCACCTTCGGCACCGCCACCACCGGCCCCGGCTACTACGCCCAACAACTCATCAACCGCGCCGCATCCACCAACGCGAACATCGACGTCTTCACCATCATGCCCTTCGACTTCGGCGGCGGCGCCAACATGTACACCAGCACCGTCAGCGCCTCCGAAGGCCTCAAAACCATGCTCAAAACCGCGTTCGGCTGGAACGACGACACCGCCTACCGCCACATGGGCATCTCCGGCATGAACGGCCTCTCCGACCAACAAGAACTCACCTCAGTCGCATACTGGCAACAAATCCGCGACTACGCCCAAACCCACCACCTCGCCCGCCTCGCCTTCTGGTCCGTCAACCGCGACCGCCCCTGCCCCGGCGGCGGCGTCGTCTCCAACTGCTCCGGCATCACACAAAACAACTGGCAATTCACCCAGATCACAGCCACATTCACCGGCTGACGAACCTCCGAAGGGGGCTGACGCCACGGCGTCAGCCCCCTTCAGCTTGGGCGGGCGCCGCAGGGATCCGGTCCGTAGGTCCATACTGATCCGTCACGTCCCTACCGCGCCGGAGTCAGGCCATGGAACGCAATGACCACCGATCCGACGATCATGAAGACCCGCCGGTCGAGCGACCCGACCCGTTTGCCGGCTTGGAGGATTGGGGCAGTGCGGTCGACCGGCGCGCCCGGCGTGGGCAACGGCTGCGACGCCTGCGTGGCGAAGGCGCGCGGAACGTCGCGTTCCTCGTCAGCGCAGCCGTCGCCGCAGTGCTTCTCGCCGCCGGCTGGCCCACGATCCGCACCTGGCTACCGTCCGGGTCGTCCGCCTCCGCCGACAACGCGCCGTACCCGACCCAGAGCGTGCCGGACGGCGTCTCGGCGACCTCGTCTGCCAGTGCCCGGCCGACCGGCCCGTTCGTCGGCACGCCGGCCGAGTCATATCCGAAGGGGGCGGCCGGGATCACCCTGCCCCCGGCAACTGCCGTCACCGGGTTCACCACGGCCCAGGTGGACGCGGCGCTGCAGCAGGTTCACGCGGTGCTCGTCGCGGGGCGACTGGAGCACAAGATGATCGTCGGCCACGACAGCTCGGCGTTCCTCAAGCTGCTCGCGCCGAATGCTCGCAAGCAGGTCGGCACCTGGTTCACCTCCGCGGACCACAGCTCGGTGGCGACCTGGATCGATCCGGCCGTGAAGCTCGATCCCGACGAGGAGCCCAGAGTCAGCGGTCGAGTCACGTTCAGCTCCGCGGTGGTCGACGACATCCCCACGCTGCAGGTGACAACCAACTTCGTGTGGATCTACGCGTTCGAGGGAACCGACACGCCGATCGCCGCCATCCACGACGAGATCCGCTGGGACTTCCCAAAGACCGACCACCTCCGCAACGACGACAAGGGCATGTGGATCGGTACCACCAAGTCGTACATGGCATGGATCGACTGTGCCGCAGCCGCCAACGGCCTGCTCGCACCGACCCCGTCAACCGTCACGACGACACCGGGCCCTCAACCCACGGAGGACCAGAACTCGTACCTCCGGGCGGACCGCAGCCTGGACATCTCCGACGGATGCGCGAACCCGTCGCCGTCACCAAGCCACCGGTAGCGACCAGCATCAGCGGGTCGCACGCAACCAGGTCCCGCGCCGAGCTGAACGCAGACAGCAGCCAACCAGAGGGCGTCAAACGTGTGAGCGTCCACTGTAGCCAAAGGCACGGATGCCACTACGGGTGATGACAGCGGCCTCGCAATGGCAGCCGGTTCGCGGCGGACGTCGGGTCCTGGGGCTGTACCGGGCCGTGGTGCTGAGCCTGTTTGTGCTGCATCGCAACGAGTCCCAGGCCGTGGCCGACTGCCGCAGGTCCATCCGATGTGGATGGTGGCTGCTCGGCGTGCTCTTCTTCCCACTCTTACCCTTCGGAGGCGCGCCGGGGCGGGCGTGCTGCCGCGAGGTCGAGGAGCCCTTCGGTCCGCGGGCGTACGGTCTGGCGCGTGGCGCGGTGAAGACGCGGCCACGATCGCAGTGCGGGTGCGTGCGGCATCGGCTCGTAGGGGCGATCGGGAGCGTTCGCTCGGCCCACTGGGCGGCAGGGGCGGGGGAAGCGGCGGCGCGGGCGCATATCCCCGCTGCCGCGCACCGTACGCGCTCACCCCAAGCAGGTTGGTCGTCGATCGGTTAATCCTTCGCGGTCGGCAATCCGTACTAGCGATCAAGACGGCCGGCACGTCGACCTGCACACCACGAGCGAGTGTCGCGGAAGGGTTGGGTTGTCAACGTATGTCATCACGCATGCGGGACGAGTCAAGAACAGCAAAGCGGCGAGGTATGTGGCTGGCCGTCTGTACCGGGGCGGCCGCGATACTCATGGCGGTCCTGGGCCTGGGCATCGCATCGGCGCAGACGCAGAGCGCGTCCGCCTCGGCCGGGACGATCGTCTGCCCGACCGTGGCCGACAAGCTGCCGGCGGTCCCCGCGCAGGCCCAGGATGAGGTACAGCGCAATCTCGCGCTCCTCAACACGCAGGTCCGGGAGGCGAACACCCGCCTGCAGAACAGCGTCGGCCAGGGCGGGCCGAACTTCGTCAACAACGCCATCCTCGGACCACTGCGCGACAAGCGGGCCGCCACCATCGACCGCATCACCATCGCCATCGGCCGGCACGCGGCCAGGCCCACCGGCCTGGACGGGCTCGCCACCTGCAAGCTGGTCGCCGGCACCGGCACCGGGTCCGCCGAGCCGACGGTGGTGACCACCGCACCCACCAACGTCGGCAACGGCGGCAACGGGGGTACCGCCAGCGCCGGCCGGATCGTCTGCCCGTCGGTCGCGGACAAGTTGCCCGCGGTCCCGGCGCAGGCCCAGGACGAGGTACAGCGCAATCTCGCACTCCTCGACACGCAGGTCCGGGAGGCGAACACCCGCCTGCAGAACAGCGTTGGCCAGGGCGGGCCGAACTTCGTCAACAACGCCATCCTCGGACCACTGAGCGACAAGCGGGCCGCCACCATCGACCGCATCACCATCGCCATCGGCCGGCACGCGGCCAGGCCCATCGGCCTGGACGGGCTCGCCACCTGCAAGCTCGCGGCAGGCTGACCACGTCGGCAAACGCCCACACCGCTGGCCCGACCGGACGATCCGGTCGGGCCAACCGTGTGACGGCATACGGTGCTCTATCGCTCCTTATAGCAACGAACCGACACAAATCCTGGAGAGGATCAATGTTGCGCGCACAAGTCGAAGGTGCCCGGCCGACGCCGGCGCCCGGGAATCGGTAGGTGCCGGGCATGCGGCACATTCGAACCCTGATCGTCGCGATCGTCGTCGCTCCGCTGGCCTGGGTACTGCTGGCGCTCGGCCAAGCTCGGTCTCTCAGCGCGTTTCCCGGCACGGGTCACGGCACGCCGCACGCCGGCGACTTCGTGAAACCGGTGCTCCTGCTGGCCGCCGCCGGGCTCCTGCTGGGCATCCTCGCCACCCTGCGCGTCTCCCCGCTGGGAGCGATGGCGATCGGCATCGTGTACACGCTGAGCTACACAATGTTGCTGGCCGCCCCGTCGCAGGTGGTAAACCTGTCCACCCATGATCTGTGGGTGATCGGCCACCAGGTCGACCTGGCCGCCCCGATACGTACCGGCACCACCATGGTGGTAGGCGTCCTGCTACTGGTGGCGACGGCCAGCGCGCAGCGCTGGCGCCGCTGGCCGAGCCCGGTCGGCCCGATGGACGAGGAACGTCCTCTGGGCACCGACGGCCTGGGCCTCACCCCGAGGTTCGGCGACACCGAACTCGAACCGCTACCGGTCCGCTACCCGACAACCCCGGCCCCCTACACCACCCTGGAGCCCAACGCCCTCGATACCTGGACCGACGCATCGGACGAGTCACCGCTGCCCGCACGCACCTCAGCGACCAGAGCCGCACACCGGTGGTAACCCCTGCTCGCACAACGGTCGTGGCTGAGGCGGCGTTAGACTGCCGGCCGTGGCCGCGGCCGATGATCTCCACCGAGTGGCGTACCGGGTACGAACCGAGCCGTCGCTGTACTGCGCGCTGGGCAGCCTGGAGCCTCATCCCGCAGCCGCTACGCTGATCTTGCCCGACGGCTCCCCGGCCCCGGCCGAGCTGCGGATCTGGGCTGCCTGCGACAACAGATATCCAACAGACCTGTCCGTCCGTCGCGGGGAGCAGCCGGTCGCGGACGCCGACGGTGTGGTGCTGGTCGAGCCGATGGCCGACGTTCTACGTCGGGTCTGTGTCGACGACGTACTGGAGGAGCTCGGCGAGGACACCGATGACGAGCTGCCGGAGTATCTCGACGAGTTGCACGCCGGTTTCGTCGCTGAGCTGCCGGGCCACGGCGTGGTGCTGGGGCCCGCCGAGCATCCCGCCCGTCTGCTGTGGCTGCCCCGCGGCGGTGCCGCCACCGTTATCTGGTACGAGGACGAGCAGTTCGCCCGGCGCGAGACGTTCGCGGCCTGGGTGGTTCGACTGATCGAAGACTAAGAGGCCACGCAAATAGGTCGGTGAGGACCGGGCGGGCAGAAGACGGGCACAGGCATCAGTGATCATGAAGGTTCCTACACCGAGTGATCATTGGAACGCCTGTGCCCGCTGTCCCATCATGGCTGAGCGACCCCTTGTGGGACCAGTTCGCCGCGCTGCTGCCCCCACGACCCGCCACCGATCCGAGCCACCCCCTCGGTTGCCACCGCCGGCGCATCGCTGACCGGATCGTGTTCGACAAGCTCCTGCAAGTGCTCCGGTTCGGCTGCTCCTACGAGGGCATCGCCGACACCACCTGCTCAGCCACCACGATCCGCAACCGCCGCGACGAATGGATCAGCCTCGGCCTGTTCACCCAGCTCAAAACCATCGTCCTGGACGCCTACGACCGCATCGTCGGACTCCTGCTCGACGACCTGGCCGTCGATGGCTGCATCACCAAAGCGCCCGGCGGCGGCGAGGTCGCCGGCCGATCCCCGGTCGACCGCGGCAAACAAGGCATCAAACGCTCGACGATGGTCGAGGCCCGCGGCATCCCCCTCGGCCGGGTCCTGGCCGGCGCCAACCGTCACGACAGCCCACTGCTGGAACCCACCCTGGACCAGCTCGACGACCTCGGCCCGCTGCCCGACGACATCACCGTGCACCTGGACGCCGGCTACGACTCAGCCGCCAGCCGCACCGTCCTCACCAAACGCGGATTCACCGGCGAGATCGCCCGCAAAGGTGTCAAAGCCCCCATCCAGGCCAGCCGGCGCTGGCACGTCGAACGCACCAACGCCTGGCACAACGCCTTCAACCGGCTCCAACGCTGCTACGAACGCAAGGAAAATGTCATCAACGCCTACTTCGACCTCGCCGACGCGATCATCACCGTACGCAGCCTTATCCGCCAGGCATGGACCCTCTACCGCTGGGACACCCGTCCCACCCGCCGACCATGAACGCCCACCTATTTGTGCGACCTCTAATTCAAGAGTCTTCGGTTCAAGAGGCGTCCGACCTGCGGCAACGCGGGTCGGGCGCCTTTCTCTGATGATCTGCGCCGGCACCCGGGGTCACACCGTGCCGCATTCCCGCGCGAGCACATCTGCGCCCGATACCTTGTCGTCAAAGGTATCGGGTTGTACTTTGATACGGTGCCGAACGAGGATTCAGACGGAGCTAGAGGGGAGGCCGGCCTCACCCGGTTACGGCGCGAGCTGGCCCGGGGTACCGCGGAGCTGGCGGTCCTGTCCGTGCTCTCGCCCGGCCGGCGGTATGGGTACGAGATGCTGAAGCTGCTGCAGAGCGCCGGCAACGGCGTGCTCGAACTCAAGGAGGGCACGCTCTACCCGCTGCTGCACCGCTTGGAGGACTCCGGATACATCGCGGCGGAGTGGGAAGCCGAGGGTCGGCAACGGCCGCGGAAGTACTACGCCATCGCGGCGGCCGGCCGGGACCGGCTGTCGCTGCTGCGCACCGAATGGAGCGGACTCGTCGGTGCGCTGGGAGGCCTTCTCGACTCGCTCGACGCGATGAATCACGACGGCGCTTCCGGCGCGGAAACGGATGCGACATGAACGAGGATCGACGGACGATCGAGGCGTACGCGGACCAGGTCGAGCGTCATCTGGTCGGTTCTGTGTCCCGGAAGGGTGCGATCCGCGCGGAACTGCTCGACCACCTGGACGGCGCGGCCGATGCCGGGGAACTGGCCGACGCCCTGCGACGCCTGGGTAGTCCCGCAGCGGCCGCCGCGTCGTTCGCGCGAGCCCGGCCGACGCCGCCCGCCCCGTTGACGCGACGCCTGGCGGCCGCGCTCGTCGACAATCTCCCCTTGATCGGTGTGACCGTCGCGCTGTTCGTCCTGGATCTGGCCGACGGTGGCGGGGCCTTCGGGGCCTTCCCGCCGTACGCGTACGCGCGGATCGGGGAAGCGGTCTGCGTCGGCGGACCGATGGGCCTGGGATGCGGGGCGTACGACGGGACCGGTCTGCTCTACACCGTCGGTGTCCCGCTCGCGCTGGTCTGGTCGATCCTCGGGTTGGGCCTGATCGAGAGCGGGACCGGATCCTCCCCCGGCAAGCGGCTGCTCGGCCTGTGCGTGGTGACCGAGGCCGGCCTGCGCGTCCGTGCGCCGGCCGGGATCCTCCGGCGGACCAGCTTCCTGCTCGGCCCGCTGGCCTGGCTGGACTGGGCCCCGGTTCTGGCCGGCCGCCACCGGCGGATACTCGACTACGTGGCCGGTACGCGGGTCGTCGCACGGGCCGAGTCGTGACCGTCGCGACCGTGGCCCGCAGGCTGGTACTGGTGGCCGCCGTCCCGGTGGGCGCGGGCGCGGGGATCGTGACGCTGTTGGCGACCGTCGCGGTGACCGGGCAGCGGGCGCTCGCCACAGTCGCGGGGACGCTTGCCCTCGGGCTGGCGACAGGCGTGCCGGCGTGGTGGGCCGCCCGCGGTGCCCGCCGCCGGACGGCCCTCGCCATCGCCGTCACCGGCCTGACATTCGCGCTGGTCGCGGTCGTGGTGGGGACACTGGTGCACGCGCCCGCGCCGCCGTACACCACGTATCCCGTCCCGCCGGGCGTCCAGTATTGGGACCTGGCAACGGGTTCGCGGATCGCGTACACGAAAACCGCGGCACCGGCGACGGCGCGGGCCACGCCCGTCATCCTGGTCCACGGTGGACCCGGCGCGCCCGATGCCCCCGCTCCGGAGCCAGCGGCCTCACTCGCGACGGCCGGTTTCGACGTGTACGCCTACCACCAACTCGGTGCCGGCCTCTCCGGGCGGCTGGCCGACGCCTCCGGCTACACGGTCGCCCGGCACGTGGAAGATCTGGAGGCCATCCGCCGCACGCTCGGCGTCGAACGGGTAGTACTGATCGGCGCCTCCTGGGGTGGCCAGCTCATCGCGAACTACCTGGCCACCCACCCCACCCGGGTCGAGAAGGCCGTCGTGTCCTCGCCCGGGGTCATCTGGGCACCCGCATTCACCGACACCGAACGGCTCACCGAAGCCGGACTCCGCGACCAGCAGCAGGTCACCAGGGGCCAGCCGCGATTCATGCTCGCGCACGCGCTGATGCACACGATCGGCCCGCAGGCGGCACGGGCGCTGCTCCCGGACGCCACGATGGACGGTGTGTACCAGAGTGTCGTCGCCGGCCTCGACATGGCACCCGGATGCACGACCCCGAACTCGTCCACGTCAGACCCGGCCGGTCACAGCCCGGTCGGTCTCGGGTTCTGGGCCAACGCCGCCACCGTCCATGACAGCCGGCGCGTCCCCGACCCCCGGCCACGACTGCGCAACCTGACCGCGCCCGTTCTCGTGCTCCGAGGCCAATGCGACTACATCGCGTGGCCCGTCACGCGAGAGTATCGAGACCTGCTGCCCGGCGCCGTACTCCTGCCGATCGACGGAGCCGGACACCGCATCTCGACGGATCAGCCGGAGCGCTATCGGCAGGCGATCCTCGCGTTCCTAGTGGACGAACCGCTGCCCATCCAACCGCATACGGCCGCCGAACCACCCTGGTGATCGGCGAGGCCTGACCGCAGGGCGCCGTCCCCAACACGCTCTCCTCGCGGAGCCTGGCTCGCCGGTCCGTCCTCGCCGCCACCACCCTCCTGTCCGGCTCATCCCTGCTGCTACTCGCCGCCTGCGGCGACAACGTGGCGAGCGCCGGCGCCGCGCCGACCACGGCCGCATCGAGCACCACCGCAACTTCGCCGCCGCGTGCAAGCCCGAGAGCCTGCTGGCCTACGTCCAACCGCCCAGCCGGCAAGATCTACCCAATGCGTCTCCGGCTACGCACGCCTCTACGCCCCGCACCGAAGCAGGGCATGCCAAGCGACGCCGGTCAGCAATACTTCCTGCAGTACACCGGCGGCACCTGGACCGTACTGAAAACCGGCCTCAGCATCGACTGCGGCGACGGCACACCAGAGATCAAAACGCATGCGCCGCCTTCGACGCAGCCGCCATCGCCTCAGCGAGCCCGCGCTAGACCGAACCAGCCCCAACGCCGTGCAGCGACGACCGACCGTCTGGTCCACCATGCCGAAGTCCGCGAACTCCCACCAAGGAAAACCGCGCCGGCCGCGGCTAACCAGCCCCGAGAAGGTCGAGGTTCAGGGAACTGTCGGCGACAGAACTCGTAGCAACCAATCGGCGCTCGGGCCGCAAAAGCACCGGTCGGTGCGGGCATCTCGGCCCCCGAGGTGGCAAGTCAGGCAAGTTGAACAGGCTGCCTTGCCAGCCAGCCCGCAGCGCAACCACGGGTCACCCTGTGCGGCTCGGCCATCTCGCTCGGCGGACGTGCAACGATCAGCCTGTGATCCTTCCCGGCTACCTCGACGGCTGGCAACCATCGTTTGATCGTTCACCCCTGATCGACGGTGCGCCCCTGATACACCAGCCACTGTTCTGGCCGGCGTTCTTGTACACGGTCGGCGGCGCAGCCAGCGCACCCGATGCCTTCGACGCCGACCCAGCGGACCTCGACGTACTGATCGACGAGCTTTGCAACCCGGCCCGATGGCCTGTCTTCACACTTCCGCTGGGAAACCACACCTTGCTACGGATCGTGATGCGTAACCATCCAGACGACGCAGGCGTCGACTATCTCCTCGATCGCGGCGACGACACTCCGGTTCTCCATCTCGCCGCGCTGGAAGGGCACTTCAAAGGCCCAGCTCTGTCATGGCCCGAACTGGCCTCAACGATAGAGGACACCGGCGACGGCCACGCTGCGGTCGACCGGTTCTTGCTCCTCCTGCCGGCATTCGGCGACACCGACACACCCGCCGCCGCACACCGCCTCGTCACCCACGTGGTGACCACCGTCGGCGCCATACGCGACCAGCCCACCCTAGCCGCGCAACTGCTCGAGAACCGCCGATACTGGGCCCCGAGTACCTGGACAACCGTCAACGACGTACTCGTTTGCCTCGGACCATACAGCCCCCGCCGCCCTGACGGCCCCCTGTCCACCACCGACCTGAAGCTCGTCGCGACCGCCTTCACCAGCACCGCCACACGCCGACGAAGCCGCCGCTCAGCACACCCCGGCCAAACGGAACGCTGACGAGCGAGGTCGACCATCAAGCTGACGGGCCGCGATGGCGCCGGCCTTGGCTTCGACGGCGGCAATCGGAAGGTAGCGGGCCGCATCACCGGCGCGCCATGCTCGTCCACCTTCGTCCGCCGGGCAGCAAGGAGTCGCGGCGGCGCGGTTTGGTAGAGCTGGATTCTTTGCTACACAAAGGTTTCAGCTTCGGCATGGTCCGGCTCGGTGCGGTCGGTTGCTGTACTTTGCTGCTGTCTTCTCCCCGAGCGTGAGCTGACCCGCTTAGGGTCAGCAGCCCGGCTTTTCCGGCGGGCCGCACGGTTCGAGCAACTCGTCGACCTGCCCGATGTCGCCGTGGTACCGGCACGCTTGGTCGGGGATCTCGGGCGAGGGCACACCCCCAAAAGACGGGTGTAATGATCCGCCGGCTGGCGACACAAGTAACGATGTACCCGCTGTCGATAGTCAGGAGAGCCCATGCCCGTGCTGCGAGAGCGCGGCGAAGGCTGGTTCACTGCCTTGTACTCCGCCCACTACCCGCAGGTTGTTCGTTACGCGCTGCGCCGGATCGGTGATCCGGACGCGGCGGCCGAGGTGGCGCAGGAGGTCTTCGTCGTCGCGTGGCGCCGCCGTGTCGAGGTGCCCGATCGTCAGCTGCCTTGGTTGTACGGGGTGGCGCGTCGCCTGCTCGCGAACCATTGGCGCGCTCGCCAAGCCACACCCGTGCAGGTCGGCGACGAGCGCCTGCTTGTCACGGCTGACGAGCACAGCGCGACCGATCGCCTGGCCGACGTTCGTCGGGCGCTGGTCACCCTTTCGGACGCGGATCAGGAGTTGCTGCGCCTGGTCGGCTGGGAGGAGCTTTCCCTCGCCGAGGCGGCTGCCGTTGTCGGCTGTAGCCGTGCCGCGGCGGCCGTCCGGCTGCACCGAGCGCGGGGACGGCTGAGCCGGGCACTCAGTGCGCCAACCGCGGCGACCCCTCGTGTGCCAGCACCGAAGCATCTGAAAACGACAGCAGACAGGAACCGCCATGTTTGACACCAGCAGCACCAAGGCACTCCTCGGCCCGGCGGACCCGGCCCGCGGCCTGCCGATCCCTCCACCGCACGCGAGGGCCGTCGACCTCATCGCCGTCGCCGAGGCGACCGTCAACATCGACGCACCGTCCGGCGTCCGGCGCCGCCGCATCCTGGTCCCGGTCGCGGCCGGGGTCGCCGCCGCGGGGCTCATCGCGACCGGCGTGGTAGCCAGCGGCCTGACCGATGGAAATCCGTCCGGCGGCACGGCCGGCCAGGCCACTGGACCGACGCCCACCCGGACCGCCGCAGCGACGCCGACGCTCGGGCCCGTCATCCGGCCGGTGGCCTTCGAGATCGACAAGCAGCCGCCCGCCACGGGCGACCAGCTGCGTGCCCTCGCCGCGCAACTGGCGCCCAGCCGCTGCGATACCACCACAGGCAAGTACACGTTCATCCACACCATCGGGTGGAACGCCGTCTTCGACGACACGCCCGATGGCAAGTCGCAGCGGATCATTCCCAGCGAGAGGTGGGAGTGGCGCGCCGCCGACGGCTCCGAGCGGATCCGTACCACCTTCCTGCCGGCGGTCTACCCGAACGAGGAGTCCTACCAGTACTTCCAGAAGCACCCGGTCCAGCCGACCGGCACGCCGGCCGCCGACGTCAACGATCTGCCGCCCAACCCGAACCGAACGATCGCGCCCCTGCCGACCGACCCGGCCGAGATCGCCAAGCGCCTCGCCGGCGGGGATCCGTTCCTCAAGGTACGCGACTGGTTCACCACCCGCGCGGTGCCGCTCGCCACGCGAGCCGAACTGCTGCGCATCCTCGCGAACACGGCGGGCGTCGTCTGGCGAGGCGAGACCACCGACCGCGCCGGTCGCAAGGGCCTGGCGGTCAGCCTCGACGACGAACGCGCCCGGCACGTGCTCATCTTCGACCCGCGCACCGGTGAAATGCTCGCCTGGGACGACGTTGAGCGGCCCGTCGACACGGTCGCGGGCTCGAAGATGCTCCTCGCCTGCGAACACACCGACAAACTCGGCTGAACCCGGCACCGCTGGCGGACCGTTGTCTACTGTGGAGCAAGACTGCGGTGTTCGGCTGTTGGTGCCGCTGACGGTGGTCGCGGCCCTGATCGTTTGTCTGGCGGGTGTTTCGCCACTGACGCGCGCGACGGATACAGTTTCGACCGCACGAGCGTCGGCGGTGACGTTGGTGACCGGGGATCGGGTGGTGCTCGGCAAGCAGGGTCAGGTCAGCGTTCGCCCGGACCTGGGCGGTCCGGGATGTCGTTCGCGACCAGCGCAGAGCAGGGACATCTGACGGTCGTACCCGCAGACGCGCTGAGACTGGTCGGCAGCGGGCGGGTCGACCGGCGGCTGTGACGCCACCGCGCTGCGCGAGGCCGGCCCCCGAACTTCAACGCAGCACAGTACAAGGATCGCAACCGGGTCGAACGGGCATTCAACCGGCTCAAACAGTTCCGAGCTGTCGCGACTCGGTACGACAAATTGAAATCCCGTTACGAGCCAACGCTCACCGTCGCCTCGATCGTGATCTGGCTCCGCGCCAGACCCGACCGCGCTACTTCAAGATCCATCAGATAGGCCCAACCCCCTCCGTAATACCCGTCGTCCACCCTTCCGGGAACGGGCTGGCGGCGGGGGCTGCTCTCGTGAGTACGGACCGTGACGTCCGCGACCACGCTTGGCGGCCCCCGTCGCCGGCCTGTTGGGCTTGCCTGGACGGCGGGGGTGCGGAGGGGCGCCCACCGGAACCCTGAGGCCCCCGGCTGGAGGCCCCGCCGGAGGCAAAGAGCGTGACTATAGGATCAGCTGGCAGGGAGCGAAGCGACCGGTGTCTGACGGGAGCGACGGTCTTGCGCCCGACGGGCCGGAGCCAAAGGCTGCTGCACCGTCCTCGGCCATGAGCAGACCGGGCTCTTCTCAACAGCCCTGTGCGCGGCTCGTGGGCGGGTTCCCGGCCGGGTGGGGTTCCGGCGTCGGCGCGGAGCGCGGGCGCCGCTTGCCCGCCGAGCCGGTGACCGCCTGCGGGCTGCGCCGAAGGCGCCTTGATCTAGTACAGCCAGATTCGGCAGTAGACAATGACCATGACCTGTCCGGACATCGGCTGATGGCTTGCTCACTGCTCTTGTAGTGGCCATGGGCAGCAGTGACGCGGGTCCACAGCGAGCCCGGTTGCCGTCTGACGGTGACGACCTTCGCAGGGCACAGTGGTCCACCCCTGGTCCGGCTACGTGCGCACGGGCGGCTGGCGTCCCCGGCGATGGCGACGTGTTGGTGACGGCATCGGTGGGCCCATCCGGCGCTGTGGGCGGATCCACCGGCCGGAAGGCGCTGCTGACTCCGGGAGGCTCGGCCCAATCCTGCGTTCGCAGCCCGTCTCCGTCCGGGTGGTCGTCCACAATGCGAACACGACCAGGGTCACCATCATCGCGGCACTGGACCTACCCGTTCTGCACACTCCAGCCACTACCCGGCGGACGCGAGTCGGCTCGGCCCCGTCATCGTGGCAGGGTGTCCAACGTCGAGGCTGTACTCGGCCGTTCGTAGCCTCAACATCAGTCGCGTCAGCTCGTCAGCTCAGTGGCGTTCGGTAGAGAACCTCGACGGACACGATGTCGTCGTGCAGCACGTCGAGAATGAGATAACCCGGCGGCGCAGTGTCACCTCGCCGACAATGTCCGTCTGCTCACCGGTGCAGGACGATTTTCCCCTGGGCGTGGCCTGTTTCGCTGCGTTCCATGGCTTTGGCGGCGTCGGCGAGGGGTAGGGCGGCCGCGATGGTGATCCGTAGCTTGCCGTCCACGACTTGGTCCGCTTGTTCGGTGAGGATTTGAGCGGCGTCGGGCAGGACGTGCATCGGCAGTGCAATGCCCAGGCTCGGGCCCGCGAAGTCCGCGATGGTAAGGATGCGGTCGGTGGTGCCGCCACGCAGTGTGATGGAGTCGGGCAGCGCGCCTTGCCCGGCGATGTCGTAGACCGCGTCGATGCCCTGTGGCGCGATTTCGCGGACGCGATCGACGAGCCCGTCGCCATAGGCCACGGGGATTGCGCCGAGCGAGCGCAGGTACTCATGGTTGGCCGGGGATGCCGTGCCGATGACCGTCGCGCCGCGAGCAGCGGCCAACTGGACCGCGACGGTGCCGATCCCACCCGCTGCACCGTGGATGAGCACGGTGTCCCCGGCGGTGACGTCGAGGAGGTCGAGGTCGCGGCGGGCGGTGGCGCCGGCGACGGGCAGTGCGGCGGCCTCGGCCCAGTCCAAGTCTGCGGGTTTGGCGGCGAAGACGCTGCTCAGCGCGAACTGGGCGAAGGAACCACCGCTGGTCAGGCCGAAGACGGCGTCACCGACGGTTACCCCGGTGACACCTTCACCGACCTCGTCGACGATCCCGGAGGCCTCGTTGCCGGGGACAGCGGGGAACGTTGTGGGGACGGAGTCGGCCAGCCATCCGTTGCGGATCCTGTAGTCCAGTGGGTTGAGGCCGGTGGCGCGTACGTGGATGCGGATTTCTCCCGGTCCGGCGTGCGGCTCCTCGATCTGGCCGAGTTGCAGCACTTCGGGGCCGCCAAACCTATCGAAAAATATCGCTTCCATTGCTTGTCCCGTCGTAAGAGAAGTGGGTACGGCTGGCGTGACCTGTTGTTGATGTGACGTTCATTGGCTCAGGCCTTCGGTCAAGCTCATGGTGGGGCGCCCGATGAGGCGGGTGAGGTCGTCCCCGGCGTGTGCCATGATTCCGGCGCCCAGGTTGCCGTCGAGAGCGGCGAGAAATACGGCGGTTCTTTCGTCGTGTCCCGCGTCGGTCAGGATGGTTTGGTACTGCTCGGCGTTGACCGGCTGGTACTGCACAGGCTCACCGAGAACTTCCGCCATGGCGTCGGCGAGGTCGGCGTACGTGTAGTTGGTGTCACCGGTGAGGCTGTAGGTCTTGTCGTCGTGTTCGTCGGTGGTTACCACGACGGCGAGCGCCTCGGCGAGGTCACGCCGGCCGGCCGGTGCCACGTGGCCGTCCCCGACTGCGGCGGTCAGGACGCCGGTCTGCGCGGCGCCCTGCATGGCGCCGATGTAGTTCTCGATGTAATAGCCGTTGCGCAGGATGGTGTAACGCAAGCCGGACTGCTTGATGGCTTCCTCGGTGGCGATGTGGTCGCCGCCGAGGACGAAGCTCGGGTCGTCGACCCTGACGCCGCTGGTGTAGAAGAAGTACCGGACTCCGGCGGTTTTGGCGGCGTCGATGACGGCGCGGTGTTGCTGCAGCCGCTGCGGTTCGTTGCCCGAGACGAGCACCACTTGGTCGTGTCCAGCGATAGCCGCGCGGGTCTGGTCGGCGTCGTCAAGGTCCACGCGGATGGTGCGGTATCCGTCGATGGCTAGGGCCTCGAGAACCTGTTGGTTGCGGCCGGCGGCGGTGATGTCGGCCGCGGCTACACCGCGCTTGCGTAGCTCGGGTAGCACCAGACGGCCGAGGGCGCCGGTGGCGCCAAAGACGAGAAGGGACATGCAGAGTCTCCGTTCAGGCAATGCGGAGTCCGGCAGTTAGTCGAGGGCGATGTAGTGCAGTTCGGGTTCGGTGCGAGTCTGGTGGAGTTCGACGTACTTCTGTGCGATGACGTCGGGGGCCGCGGCGGGGTTGCCGGCTCCGATCCGGGCGCTGATGGCGATGTGGGCGGCGTAGACACCGTGGGGTTTGAGTTCGTTGTGCAGGTTGAGGGTCCAGTTGCGCAGGCCGGCCGCGGCGATGCTGATATTGGCGAGGAAGGGGACCGGATTGATGGAGCCCCCGCCGGTGGTGACGAGGATCGTGCCGCTCTGAGCGGTGATCATGGCCCCGACAACCTGCTGCACGGTTTGGATGGCGCCGGTGAGGTAGAAGTCGAGTTGCGGCTGAAGCGTTGCCGGGGTGACGTCGAGGACTCCGACGGCGCCCAGCGCCGACATGTCGACGGGCGAGAACTCGAGGACGTCGACCGCGCCGAATCGCTGTCTGATGCCGGTGAAGGCGTCGGCAAGAGTGTCGGGCTTGGTGATGTCGGCGGTGAATCCCGCCGCCTCGATTCCTTCGGCGTGAAGTTCGGCGGCGAGGGCGTCCAGTTTCGCGGCGTTGCGAGCAACCAGGGCCGCGGAGAAGCCTTCCCGGCCGAAGGCTCGTGCGATGGCGATTCCCAGGCCGGGGCCGGCTCCGATGATGGCGATGGTAGGCACGGTCGATCTCCCTGTTCGTTTGTGACGGACGGTGCGCTGGTTGCGCATGCGCTGCGCGCGCTGGCGAACGCGGCCGGTTCTCAATCCGCCCAGCAGGCGCCCCGCCTGGCCAAGCTGGTTGTCGGTTTCACCGGAAGCAGCACTCTCCGTTAAAATTTGAGGATGGCCTCAGAACGAACTGTAGCAACTGATTTGAGGCCATCCTCAATATGTGACGGGGGTTACATGACGCAACCTATCGCTCCGCGACGTGACGCCCGTGGCAACGCCGCCAAGCTCCGTGCCGCCGCCCGCGACATCTTCCTGAGCAGGGGACTCGACGTCCCGTTGGAGGAGATCGCACGGTCGGCGAGGGTCAGCATCGGCACCCTCTACAACCACTTCGGCTCCCGCGAAGGTCTCATCGACGCGGTCATCCCGGAGGTCGCCGGAGAGATGCTGAAGACTCTCGGCCTGCACGTGCTGCAGCAACCCACCACCCGGCAACGCCTGGAAGCATTCATCCACGGCATGATCGATCTCCAGCATTCCAACCCGGCGCTGAACGACGCGGTCCTGCAGCGCTACCCCGACGCCACCGCACTGCTCAACATCTGCGAGGCATTCACCGCACTGGGAAAGAGCCTCATTCACGAGGCCCACCGTGAGGGCTTGCTGGCACCCGACTTCAGCGAGGACGACCTGAACGACCTCCTCTGGCTGGCCGCCACTGCGAACAGAGCATCCAACGCACCGGCCGGATGGCGGCGCGTCATCAACCGCGCCGTCGACTCGGCCTGGATCGACCCTCCACCGGAACAGGCAGCGACGCGGCGGCCATGACGGTTCCTCGCCCAGCGCCTCAGGTGATCTGCTTGTTCCCCCTGGTGCGCCGCTCGCGTTGCTGCCACGTGGCTCGCACCATGGCCCGATACATCTGCCGGGGTGCGGGCGGGTCCGCGAGTGGCTGCGCGGCGGGCGCGGCGCAGGCCTGGATGAGGTACCCGACCAGCCGGCGCCAGGTTTCGGGAGCCTCGTCGCCAGTGGCGGCGAGCACGCCGGCGTTGGCCATGAGGAACATGGGCATGTCCTGGGTGACGAAGTCGCGGCGGAGTTTGCCGGCGGCTTTGGCGCGGTCGACGAGGGTGCTGAAGTCGGCGAAGGCCTCGTCGCGGGCGGCCTCGAAACGCTTCGCGGTGGGAAAGCTCATGGTCAGCACGGTGGTGAAGCCGCGGTCGCCGGCCTGCATCGCGCAAATCTTCTCGACGTAGACGCCAAACGCGTGCCAGGGGTCCGGGTCGGCGAGTGCCTCCCGGGCGGCTGCGGCGTATGCGGCCATTTTCTCCTCGAACGCGGCAGTGATCAGCTCGCTGCGGGTCGAGTAGCGGCGGTAGAGCGTGCCGACGCCGACACCGGCCCGCTTGGCCACGTCCTCGATCGGCACCTCGAGTCCGCACTCGGCGAAGACCTCGCGGGCCGCCCTGACGATGCGCTGCCGGTTGCGCTCGGCATCAACGCGCAGGCCGGCACCGGTGGTGGCACGGCGTGCTGACGGCGAGGTCATGTACATCACCTTACGAGGAATTGGAGGATGTCGTCCACTTCGCTGCTACACTCGGCCACGTCAAGTGGAGGACAAGTTCCAATTTCTGGGAGATCCTTGTGAAGGCTGTGGTCATCACCGAACACGGTGCAAAACCGGAGGTCGCCGAGGTAGCCACACCCCAGCCGGGCGCCGGTGAGGTTCTCGTCAAGGTGCAGGCGTCGTCGATCAACGGATTCGACACCGCCGTCGCGGCCGGATACACGGCCGGTTTGATGGAGCACCGCTACCCGCTCGTGCTCGGTAAGGACTTCGCCGGAACCGTCGAGGCGGTCGGCGCCGGCGTCACCCGCTTCGCCGCCGGCGACAAGGTCTTCGGCGTGGTCACCAAGGCGTTCCTGGGCGACGGCGGTTTCGGCGAGTTCGTGACGGTGCCGGAGGACATCGGCATCGCCAAGCTCCCCGAGGGCGTCGACATCGCCGTCGCGGGCGCGGTCGGGCTGGCCGGCACCGCCGCCGTCGACGCACTCGACGCCGTCAAGCCGCAGGCCGGCGAGACGGTGCTGATCAGCGGCGCAACCGGCGGGGTCGGCGCGATCGCCGTCCAGTACGCCGTCGCGGCCGGCGCCAGGGTGATCGCCACCGCAAAGCCCGGCGAGGAGTCCGAGTTCGTGCGCGGCCTGGGCGCCCACGAGGTGGTCGACCACACCGGCGACCTGTCGGCTCAGGTCCGCGCGACCTACCCGGCCGGCGTCGACGTCGTGCTGCACCTGGCCGGGGACAGCGCCGCTCTGGTCCTGCTGCTGACCGAGCAGGGCCGCGTCGCCAGCACCCGCGGCCCTGTCGACCACCCCGCGTCGACCGCGGTGATGGCCACTCCGACCGCGGACACCCTAGGCAAGCTGGCCGACGACCTCGCCGCCGGCCGTCTGAGCGTGCCGGTGGAGCGCACCTACCGCCTCGACGAGGTGTCCGCCGCGTTCGACGACTTCGCCGCCGGCACGCTGGGCAAGATCTCGATCACCGTCGCCTGACCGCCAGGCCCGCCTCCCCCGTTTCTATGGATCATTCAGGCGGTCCCGGCGGCCGCGTTCCTTCTCGCCGGCCCCATGAAGCCGACCCGAGACCTTGTCGTGGGTTCGGATCGAGTTACCACACACGACCGAACCCCCGACAAGGTCACAGCCGGTATGCGTCCGCATCACGCCTTCCACCACTCTGCTTGCAGTTCAGATCGACAAGTGTGCGTACCCGACCGCCTTCACCGACGACGGCGTCGAGCGCATCACGAGCGACCCCCAGCGGCGCGTCCCAGACCGAGCTTGAGACGAGCGGGATGCGGGTCTGCTGACTCGTTTGTCAGCTCCCGCCCAGCATCGCCGTCAGGATGCGCTGAAAGCAGCCCGGTGGGTCGGCGCGGCCCTCGACCCCTCCGGAATTCGCCGCGGTTCCCGGAAAGATGCAAGGCGTAGGACGGCAGCGCTCGGTCCGGCAGACTGTGGCGGTGGCTGATCAGTTGCCGAGCGATTGCTCGCTGGCCTGGCCGCCGAGGTCGGTCAAGCTCGCGATGCATGCGGCCACGGTTTCGGGCTCGTTTGGGAGGTCAAGGTAGTAGGTGGTTCGCCGTGGCGCCGGCTCCGGGTAGTCGCCGCACTCTTCCGACATCGCCCAATGCATGCGTTGGCACAGATCGGCCAGCAAGGCATTCATCTCGCCGGCCGAGGCGCCGTCAGGCAACGGCCGTGGTCGGTGAGGCGGCTGAGCAGACGGCGCACCAGGTCCGGCGGGAGCTCGTCGGCCATGAGGTGACCGTGGACGGCGGGCTACAGGTTGTTGATTCGGGCCAGCAGCTCTGCCTCGGTCAGGTTTTCCAGGACCGCGTCCTGCTTGCGGCCCAGGACTACCAGCAGCTTTTCCTTCTCCAGTTTCTTGGCTGCCGCTGCCTTCGCCGCCTGGTCCTCCGCGAGGCGGATGGCGATGACGTGCTTGACGACCTCCAACTTGGTCTCCAAGGTCGCCTTGGCCGGATTGGTCTCGGTGGCGACGAACGACTCGGTGTCGATGGCCTTGAGTTCGGCGTTGACCGCCTTGGCCACGTCATCGAGGCTGAAGCCGGACTTGGCGGTCAGCGGAAGCTCCCACAGCTGTTCCGTGGTCAGCAGTCCCTTGGCCGACGGGTAGCGGAATTTCTCCCGCGTGGCCTTTTCAAAAATGGTCACGATGGCCTCTCTCCGATTTTCTGGGTAGGAAATCAGAACTGGATACTGATGAGGTGGCGCCGGCCGCCGGTCATGGTCACCTTGGCGACCACAGAGCTGCGGACCGTGGAGCTGAAGCCGAGGCCGGACAGCTGTTCCGGGGACGGCTCGCACTTGGTGCGATCGCCGAGAACCTCGAACACCTTGCGGTGCGGTTGCAGGTCGCCGCGGAGGAACTCGTTGTAGATTCCCCGGGTCGGCTGGTCGTTCACGCACCCTTTCAGGATGAAGAAGTAGTGACGGTTGCCGACCTCGCCGTCGTCGAAGTAGTTCGGCGAGTACATGATGGTGGACACCGGCACGAACTGTTCGGTGGTGATTCCCCACAGGTCCTTGCCTGCGCTGCCCGGCTGCATGTCCTTACCCGGCCGGAAAGCGGTGATCACCTCGTCAGCGACCGTCATCCGGCCCACCTCGACGGTCTCCTTGTGGCCGACCGCCCGCTCGTGGCTGTAATGCTCGATTCTCCCGTTGCTCTCGGTCTCGATCACGAAGCCGACCTCGGTGCTTTCCCGCTTGTTGAACTGGTTCACCTCGATCCGGTACTCGCCGTCGGGGACGTTGTCGGCCCAGGTGACGTTCTCCACCGGCTCGCGCGAGAACGTCCCGCCCGCGTTCATGTCGACGTCCAGCTTGTTGCGTTTGTCCTTGTACCAGATGTGGTCGCCGTTGGGTTCGAACACGTGCAGGTCGAGGTCATCGTGGTTGAACCAGGACAGGCTCACCCGCAGCTTGCCGGTGACGTTGCCGCCGGCCCGCTTGACCTTCTCCTTGATCGAGTCGGTGACGTTGCCGTTGTAGGACCAGCCGAAATCGTTGTCCCAGGTGAACAGCCGCGGGGCGGCCGGGTGCCGGCCGGTGGTGAGACTGACGAAGTGCGGTTCGTGGCTGTTGGCGACCCACAGGTCGATGGTCGCGGCGCCGGGCAGGATGTCTTTCATGAAGGTGACCACGGGAATCTCCTCCGGCTTCGCGTCACGAAGGCGCGCACCTGCCGACCTCACGGTGGCAGCCTGCATGAGCAGCCCTTCGATGCCGTCCTTCATCCGCGACTGTGTGTCGTTGTCGACCCATAGCACGTTGGTGACCGACACGTCGGACAGCCGGGCGAACCGTCGCTGCAACGACTCCTCGATGCCCAACTCGTCGATGGTCTTCATGGCAGCCTTGACCATGGCCGGGGTGATCAACGCCGTGGGGCGCTGGTAATTCTGCGGTGCCACCTTCGTCTCGAACGACCGGACCGCCTGCTCCAGGTCGACGCCCGCGGAGAGATCCTGGACGAGGGTGCCGATCACCGTGTTACGGAACCGGGCCGCCGGGTTCATGGCGTTGGCGAAAATGAAGGCCTGTCCGTCGGTCGCCTTCGTCCACCGGTTCTGCAGTGACCGGAACTCGGTCACCGCCCGCCGATGCTCCGTGCCGCGGTAGAGGGCATTGTCGTCGATGAGGTCGACGACGGTGTCCAGAGCGTGCCGGGTCAGCTCGGCCAGGCCACGCTGGAACACCTGCACCGCGGCGTCGAAGGTGCCCCGTGCCGCGCCGACGTCTTTGATGCGATGCCGCTTCTCCACCCGGCCGTGCAGGTGGTGCCACACCTCGACCTGGCCGTCGCGCAGCGTCCGAGTCGTCCTCGTCCCGTACTGCGCCTCGGTGGACCGGAAAATAGTGGACAACGGCAGTGTGCCGACGAATTCGTCCATTGCGGCGGCGACGACGGAGAAGACCGGGTCGGATGCAGACACCCCGGACCAGACGGAGCGGACCTGTCCGTTGTGGATCTCGACGATGTTACCGAAGTTCTTGATGAACCCGCGGCAGGTCGAGCAGTCGTACTCGGACCGCTCACGGAACCGGAGATTGGTGCCGGCAGGGAAGGAATCGAGAAAGGTGAGCCAGAGTGAGTCCCGGTCGAGACCGTCGCCGACGACGTACAACTCGCCCTTGGACATCGCGGACAGACGTATAGTCACATCCGTCACGAACTGCTGGAAATCGCCCACTGCGTCATCCTCCTTGATCACCGGAGATCCTATGAAGTGCCGGCAATCGGAGAAACGCATTTCCGGCTGTCCGCACGGTCACGGACGGGCGCCGGTGGCCGGCGGTCAGTCGACCGGATTCGCGTACGGCGGTAGGGCGCCGAGCCGGCGGTCAGCAGTTCCGCCGGCCGGCCGGTGGCGCCGTTGAGCAGATCCCGGCTCACGCCGTGGTTGCCTTCCCGGGCACCGGCAGGCCTGGGTGGTCGAGGCATGCTCCGCATGATGATTTCCTCGTCACCAACAACTCCGCCGACTACTGCGAGGAGACCGGTGTCCTCGCGCTCGAACTACGTGCCGAGATCGAGAGGGTCGCCTGAGACCTGACCCGAGTAGCGGATCTCGAACAACTTCTCAAGCACGCCAGGCTCGCACCGAGGGACCGTGTGAACGCGCGCTTGATCAGGTGCTCGCTCATGCCGCTCCCAGCGTGCTGCGCTCATATGCGGCGCAGTGCACCGGTGCCGCTACTCGGACTGCGTAGTCAGTTGCGACCCGACCGCGTACGGCTCCTGCAGCTGCCCTACGCCGTCGCCGCGTCGGTGGAGATCGCGGGTGAGCGTCGATACAAATCGAGCGGTTGTGGCGGTGTCAGGCTTGGGGTTGGTGCCACTGGCAGCGCCCCCGGCATCAGGCCCGAAACAGCGTCTGAGGTGGCGTCGATTTTGCGCGCCGGTCGGCGTTGTCCGGGTCGAGGGCGGCGACAGGGTGGGAGAACACAGCCGGCGCTGGCCGCGGCGTCGACACGGCCGGTGAGGGCGCGGACGGCCGCGCCGTCGGCTCGGGCGATCCTGCTGCCTGGAGATGGTTGACGGCTTCGGCTGCCGACAGCGCGCCGGAGGTGACGGCTTGCCACAGGCTGGTGCTGCCCGCCGGTGTGACGACGGTGTGCTGCTGCAACGCGGCCGGGCTGATGCCGTGGGCATGCAGCCGGGCAGCGGCCGCCGGATCCAGATCCTTCCAGGCGCGCACCGTCTCGGCGGTGAACCCATGCGCGGCCCATTGCCCGGCCAGCGCGGTGACCCGGTCGCGGACATGCTCCGGAATCACATCCCGATCACCGATCCGGTCGCCCAGCAGCGCGCGGGCAAGCTCGGTGAGCCCGGCAATCGGCACCCAACTGACCGGCGAGTCAACCCCTCGCCCACGAGCGTTCATCGTCGTTGCCCGGCACGCGAACGGACAATCAGACCGAATTCCATGCAACTATGATCCGCCATCGCGCCACCCGACAGGCACGCGCCCCACCAGCACGCCGATCACGCACACAACCAGACCGCGACCATCGGCGGTCCGCACACGCTTTCGGGTCCGAGCGGGAACTCATCCACCCACGCGGCATAGACCGGCCGGCTTGATCAAGTGCGCGGACATGCCGCAATCAGCGCGGCGGCCGAGTCGGTCGGCCTGCGGCGAGTCGGACTATCCGCGCAGGTGAAAGACCACTGCCGCTGCAGGAACCTCATCACGCACAAGAAGGGCGACAAGCTCGTCCAGGAGCCCTGCGACATTGTCGCGGCCAGTCAGGTCGTAGTACTTGTTGACGATCCGATCGTCGGTCAGCCGAATCGTAGCCAGTTCCGTCTCCCCGCTGCTCCAGACCATAATCTCAACCGTCCAGACCACAGACTCGAACTGAACGCTCACGACGGCCTTGCCGTAGTCCGGATGTGTCGGCAGCACCCGCCAGCACATGTCCAGCCCGGTCCAGGTCTCGGCCCGGTCCTCGACGGCCGGCGACAACACCTCGAGCGGAAAGGTCATGGCGGCGACTATCGCATGGCATCCTCGGATATCTGAACCCTGATCAGCACAGCATGGTTGGCGTACACCTCGACCACACCGGTCAACACCCGAAGCCCTTCCTTATGCCTCGCAACGGCCGCGAGCCGGTACCGAGACGGTCACGAGTCAGGCGAACCGAGCCGCGCAAGCGGCTGCCAGCCGCAGCCTGAAGGCGTTCAGCTCGCCCAGCCCAGTGTGGAGGCATCCCGTGGCCAGCCAGGGTGTGATCTTCAAGTCCTGCTTCTGCAGCACCAACAACCGGCCCGGCCGCCGGCACCGCAACCGCACCTGCCCACGCCTGACCGAACGCGGTCACGGCAGCTGGCAGTTCGACTGCCGAGTCCGCGACCTCCCGTGGCCGCTCCACCCAGGTCCGCCGCGGCGGCTTCCCCTCACAGGCCGCCGCCACCCGCGCCAGGGACGCGATCTTCGACCAGTCGCTGGAACGGTTCACCGGACAACGGTGGACCGTGGAACGGTGGCTGCACTACTGGCTGACCACCCGAACGTCCATCCGGCCAACCACCGTGCGGGTGTACTCCCAGCACATCGAGCAGTACCTCATCCCCCACCGTCCGGCACCTCACCGCCATGTTCGCCGACCTCGCAAAACAGACGACTCGTACCGGCGAACCTCTCGTCCCAGCAACACTGCACCGCATCTGCGCCACGCTCCGCGGAGCGCTGAACGCCGCCATCCGCAACGACCTGATCACCGACAACCCCGCCCGCCGCATAGAGCTGCCGAGCCGGCCCCGCCCGCACGCCGTCATCTGGACCGACGAACGGGTCGCACAGTGGCAACAGCACGGCATTCGCGACAAGGTTACGGTCTGGACCGCCGAACACCTCGCGACTTTCCTGGACCGGGTCACCGCCGACCGACTCCCGGCCCTGTGGTGGCTGATCGCGCTACGCGGCCTGCGGCGTGGCGAGGTGGTCGGGCTGCGCTGGTGCGACGTCGACCTGCAGCACAGCACCGCCACCATCACGCAGCAGATCACCTGCGCGGAACGGCGGATCTTCATCGGACCGCCAAAGAGCGCCGCCAGCCGCCGCGTCATTGCTCTGGACCGGCACACCGTCCAAGCCCTGCGCGAGCACGCCAACCGGCAGCGCCTCGAACGCATCGCCGCCGGCCATAGATGGCACGACACCGGCTGCGTCTTCACCCGCACCGACGGCCAGCCGCTGCACCCGAACTACCTCACCCACCGCTTCCGCCGACTGTGTGGCCTTGCCGAACTCCCACCGGTCCGGCTCCACGATCTACGCCACGGCGCCGCGTCCCTCGCCCACCAGGCCGGCGCCGACCTCAAGACCGTCCAGGACCAGCTCGGCCACGCCAGCATCATCCTGACCGCCGACACCTACACCAGCGTGCTGCCCGAACGCCAGCGGCGAGCTCCCGCAGCGACCGCCGAGCTCGTCCTCACCGCCGCCCGCGCGGTCCGGAAACAGATGAAGAAACGGCGCAACGAGTACGGCGACCACGGCGCCCGATCCGCGACGCTCGGCGCTCCCAACCGACCTGGAAACCGCGAAACCGCAGGTCAGGCCACCGCACCGACCCCGAGCAGTCCGAGGAAGGACAAGAGCGGAAAGAAGCGCGCAGCGAGCAACCACTGTCCACAGCGGACGGATCAGGCGCGTAAAAGTGCAGGTCAAGTGGTGGGCCGCCAGGGACTCGAACCCTGAACCTACGGATTAAAAGTCCGCAGCTCTGCCATTGAGCTAGCAGCCCCAAGTTTACAGGGTACCGGGTCAGCCGCAGATGTCCGCAACAGCTTTCCGCCCATCTGCGTTTGCGCAGCTCAGATGCCATATCTAGCCTGCCGCGCGTCGCGGGCAGGATCGACGGGCCGACCCGCTTGGCGGTCTACCGGCTCAGCCGGCCGACTCTCGAGCAACCGACGAGCAACCAACATGGCCAACGGACACCCAGCAGCTGATCTTGGCGCGCCTCGGGTTGCCTAGGAGTGTCCACTGTGGTCGATCAGGGGTGGAGGACAATCTATCGCGCAGGCCGCGCTGTGACAGTCGGTTCGAACCTCGGTCATGTGCTTGTTTGTCCAGGTCAACCGGTTTCTCCGGAACTTCCGTCCGCTATGCCCGAAATGGTGTAGTAACACAACCGGCATTGAGTGATCAAGCCTCTGACCTGCCAAGCGCATGATCAATGCGTCCGTGCGTCGACTAACTGCGGAACCCGGGCGAGGCCACCGTGGCGGTGGTCAGAAAGCGGCGTTCCGGCTGATGGGCTGGTTTGGTTCATCGGCCTAGCCTGACTGGCATGGGCGGACACCAGCTCGGCGTCGACTTCGGCACCTCAAACACCGTCGCGGTGCTGCGGCGAGCCGACGGCCGGGTGGACCCGCTGCTGTTCGACTCGTCACCGCTGCTCTCCTCCGGGGTGGCCGCGGCCGTGGACGGCGGGTTGCTCACCGGGGCCGACGCCGAGCGGGCCACTCTTGCGGATCCGGCCGGGTTCGAGCCCACCCCCAAACGCTGCATCGACGACGGGCGGCTTTGGCTCGGCAGCCGAGAAGTGCCGGTCGTCGATGCAGTCGCCGCCGTGCTCGGCCGAGTGGCGGCCGAGGCCCATCGGGTCGCTGGCGAGGCGGCCGGTGCGGTCGTTCTCACCCACCCCGCGTCATGGAGTGGCCGGCGGCTGGAACTGCTGGCCGCGGCAGCGCGGACGGCCAGGCTGGGCGAGCCACGGTTCGTGCCGGAGCCTGTCGCCGCCGCAGCCTACTTCACCACCATCCTCGGCCGCGAGATACCGGCTGACGACCACCTTGTGGTCTACGACCTCGGCGCCGGCACGTTCGACGTCAGCCTGGTCCGCCGCACCGCGCAGGGCGCCGCCGCGAGCACCAGCTTCGATGTGGTCGCAGCCGACGGCCTGCCGGACGTCGGCGGCCTGGATCTCGACGCTGCGGTCGTCGCCCACGCCCGACGCTTGACCGAGACGGCCGCCGATGCCTGGGGTCGCCTGGACTGGCCGCGTACCAAGGACGACGAACTCAACCGCCGCGCCCTGTGGACGGCCGCCCGCGGGGCAAAGGAGCAGCTGTCCCGGCACAGCGCCGCGGATCTGTACGTCCCCCTTGCCGACGTCACCCTGCACATCACCCGAGACGAATTCGACCGCGCCGCCGAACCGTTACTGGCCCGTACCGTTGCCTGCACCACCAACGTCCTACGCGAGGCGAAGGTACCCCGCGAACGCATCGCTGGCGTCCTGCTCGTCGGCGGCTCGAGCCGCATCCCGCTTGCGGCCAACTTGCTGCACCGGGCGCTGAAGATCGCTCCGACCGCAATCGAACAGCCAGAACTCGTCGTCGCGCTCGGTAGTCTGGCCGCCGTCGCCGCGCCCGGTACGAGCACCCAACTCGCGCCGCCCCCGCTAGAACCGGCCGGGTTGAACGAACCAGTCAAGCACAGCGAACCGATCGGCGTGCTCGAGGTCAACAAAGGCCACGACGGCGACGAAGCGGATGAGTCAGCCGACAACGAGGAGGAGGCAAATGCGCCCCACATGCGCCTCGCCACCGCGCGCGGGGACGGCGGCCGGCTCCACCTGTTCCACATCACCGCCGACGGCAGCTTGCTTCAGCGCACCCTCCAGGAGTCCAGGGGCTGGGGCACCTGGTCCGACCTGAGCCTGCCCGCCGAAGCTCACGACGTGGCCGCGACCTGCAACGGCGACGACGGCCTCGATCTTTTCGTCGCCGACCGTCACGGCATCCTTTGGTACCGCAGCAACGCCATGGGCCGCTGGCACCCATGGGAGAAGGTCGACATCGACACCGAGCTAGAACCGATCGGCCGGCTGGCGGCGGCGAGCGGCGGTCAGGGCTACCGCGATGTATACGCGGTCGGAGGTGACGGACGCTGCGGCCACCGCCACCGCTCCGACCACGAAGGCTGGCATCACTGGTGGGTCGACACCCGTGAGGGCCGCTGGGTCGACGTGGCCCTGACGTCCCGCTGGAGCTCACGCCTCGAGGTGGCCCTCCTGCGCGACGACGGCGGCGTCGAGTACCGCTCCTGGATCCTCGAGCGCCTCCGGTGGACCGATTGGCAGGACTTGGGCGCCCCCACCCGGCACCGCCCCGATGTGCGCCCTGACCGCCCTGAGTGCCGACCCGAACCACCACGAAGTCTTCGTGTTGGACGCCGACGGCCAAGTCAGCCACCGCTGGCAGTGGGAGAACGGCCCCTGGGAGCGGTGGCACACGATGCCCGTCCCGTCCGGTGCGCCCCTGGTCGACATCGCCGCCGGCACCCCGAGCCAGATGTGGCACGAACTCATCGCAATCGACGAACAAGGCGCCCTTTGGCAGCGCACCTACCGCTACGGCGCCGACGTAAAGGACTGGACCCCTTGGCGCCGCATCCGTTGATCGTCAGTCGGCCGTGGTCGCGCACAGGTCTTTAGTGGCCGACACCCGATACACCGCTACCACTGTTACAGGTGCCGTGCCTGCCCCTGGTTTCGACTTCCGCTCGCGGCGCCACCGTACGCAAGACGACCTCGGAGCAAACCGCGCACGAGCGGAAGGGACACCGATGACAGGGCCGACGACCTATGGCGACATCGAGCCTGTAACCCGCGAATTGATCAACATGACGGTCGCTCAGTCTGATCCGTTCGGTTCGGTCAAGCTACGGCACCTCGACGCCATGTTCCACGCCATCGCTGGCCGACCGATCGCAGCGACCCAAGAACTCGTCCGCGCCGACATCGAGCATGCGGTGTACCACTTCAACAACGGCGACTCCAGCTCCGACACATAGCCCGGCCACGTGCGAGGCGACCGCGTGTCTCCAGGCCTGACTCGCTGGTCAGGCAGCGGCGCGCAGCGCCCCTGTAACGCTCCAAGAGCGTTGGGGGCGGGGCAGGATGCGGAAGGCGTCGCATCGGTCATCAGCTGGGTTCCAGGCGACGCCGTCGCGGAAGGGGCGCACCAGGGTACGGGTGTCGAGCATTGCTGCAGCGGCATCACACAACTGAGCCCACACCTTGCTCGGATCACCCAATTCTGCCAAGCGCGGTACAAGTTCCTCCCGTGCGCTGCCGTCGTGACAATGCACGGCGCTGATCCAACCATCGAGCAGCGGCTTCGTCATGGCGGCCAGCCGATCTGCGGCAGCCGGTCCGGACACGGTCAGATCAACGGTGAAGCGAGTATCGGCCGGCAGGGGTGGACCCAGGCGCTGCAGGCCGGGCCTGAGCGCGGCCCAGAAGCCTCCCGCGGTCTGCGGTAGCCGGTCGCCCATCTCAACCGCTGCGCAGGCCACGGTGGCGGCGCCGCCTGATGCCGGCGCCTCGTCGACAACTTCGTAGCGCACGTGATGCCACCCGTCGCCGCTGCGCCCCCGCCGGCATGTCACCCCGCCGGCGACCAGTCGCCGGAACACTCCGGTCCCCACGTTGTAGAGCAGCACGTTCTCCACATCCACCGTCGAGGAGTCCGGCGCGTCGTAGGTGGCGAGCAACGCGCCGCTCGCCGTGCGTGGCAACGCCTCCAAGGCTGTCCGCAACGCCTCCCGGAACTCGACCTGCCAGCCGTGCGGCTCGAACGCCAACCGTCGCACGCTACGCGCCCACACCAACCGCTCCGCCGACTGCACCTCGAACTCCATCCGCGTAGCATCACCCAAGCATCGTGTCCTGCGACACCAGCAAGGCACGGAGCTTGACGTAGTCGGCCGACGTATCTCGAAGGTTCTCCATCCATCGCGGCCACGCCCGCCGACCTGGCTGCTCGAGAGCCGAGCTTCAGTAGCGCCAAGCCCGAGGTCGAGCGCATCGGCACAGCGCGTTCAAGGCCGTGCGGACGCCGCTTACCGCGCCTTCGGCCTGATCCGTCGGCAGGGGCTGGCGCGTCCGGCGCTCCGTGGCACACAGGCGAGGCGTGGCGTCTGGCGTCACCCGCCGGGGCTGCTCGGTCCGGTGGCCAGGCCCCCGATGACGAACACGCCGATACGGGTGTGGCCGTCGGAGGTGTAGACCGGGACGGTCCGCGACGGTTCGGTGCCGGTTTGCAGGGTCGTGGGGCCGGTCGGGTTGAGGTCGCGGTTGTAGGCGTAGCCGCTGCGGCCGTTTGTCGCGGTGACGGCGATCAGGTCGGGGGTGCCGCGCTCGTTGACCACGCCGTAGGTCAGGCCGTCAGCGTTCTTGCCCCATTCGCTGACGGCGACGTGGGCGTAGGTGGCGCTGAGGGTCCACCGTGCGCCGCTGGCGGTGGTGATCGACGTGGAGTGCTGTCCGGGAGCGAGGGCGAGCTTGTAGGTTGTCACATTGCCGGCTGTGGCGTCGGCCGCCGAGCAGACCAGGGATGCCCCGTCTTCGAACGTGAAGGTGCCGGCGGTGAGGCAGGTCAGCTTCAGCATGACGTCGGTGGTGCCCTTCGGCGCCGCGCCGAGTTCCACGGTGGCCGATCCGGTGTGGGTGGCTGTCACGGTGGGGGCTTCGGTGGTGACGACGTCGCCGCCGGGCAGGGAGAGCCACCCGGCGTCCGCGGCGACGGCGACGCCTCCGCCGAGCACCAGCACGCCGGCGCCAGCGCCGGCGACCACGCGCAGGCCGGTCCGCCGGCGACGCGCGGAGGTGGCCTCGACGTGCTCGATCAACGCAGCGCGCAGCGCGCTGGCGTAGGAGTCGTTCATCTGCACGGTCATCACAGGGCTCCGGTCCGGTCGAGGGCCGCAGGGAAGTCCGGAAGCTGCTCGCGGATGCGGTGTCGAGTGCGGTGCAGCCGTGTCTTGGCCGCCGCCGGCGTCATCCCGAGCAGCGCGGCGGCGTCGGCCACTGCGCAGTCCTCGTAGGCCACCAGGAGCAGCAAGGCCATGTCTCGCTCGGGCAGGCTGCGCAGGGCCTGCCGGAGCCGGGGGTCCACGCCCACGTCCCGGCCGGCCAGGGCCACGTCGGCGGCGTCCGACGCGGCCGGCTCGTGGGGTAGCCGGGCCAGGAAGTCGCGGTAGCGGCGGCGGGCTCGGGCCGCGTTGCGGGCCAGGTTCGCCGTGGTCACCAGCAGCCAGGGCAGCACCGAGCCGTTGACCAACCGCACCACGGCCCGGCGACGCCACAGTTCGAGGAATGTCGAGGCGGTGACGTCCTCGGCGTCGCTGCGGGTGTCGAGCAGTCGGACGGCCTGCCCGTAGACGCGGTCGCGGTGCAGGTCGAACACGGCGGCGAACGCCTGCGCGTCACCGCCGCATGCACGTCGCCACAGCAGCGCCTCGTCCTGCTCGATCACCGCCACATTCCGTAGTGTCCGCACCCTCTACGCGGGTTTCACCGGCTTGCTGTGGCAGACGTCCGGGGCCGCGCTGGCGGTGTACCGGACTGACGCGCCGCCCCCTATCCGCAACAGCTTTCCGCCCATCTGCGTTTGCGCAGCTCAGATGCCATGTCTAGCCTGCCGCGCGTCGCGGGCAGTATCGACGGGCCGACCCGCTCGGCGGGCTACCGGCTCAGCTGATCTTGGCGCGCTTCGGGTTGCCTATAGCGGGTGGTGGCGAGCTCCGACGTTGCGGGTGACGCTACGGGAAACATCTATACGACCCGCCCGACTGAACGAACCGACGCCGGCCTGCACTCGCTGGCCGGCCAGTGGCGGGGCTCTGCCTCGGCCAGGAAAGCCGGCTGCAGGGGGTACGCGATCTGGAGCGGCACGGGTGGCGCCGCCGCTCCCCGCTGCACCGGGTGCGTCACGAGGACTGTTGGGGCGGGCGGTGGCGGCCGTCAGGCAGACTACGATCGTGAGCACGCATTCAGGGTCGACGATCAGGCTGCTCGGAGGGGTCGGCATCGAGGGCGGTCATGACCGGATCGGCGGGGCGAAGGCCCGCGCGGTCCTCGCCGGCCTGGCGCTGCGGATCGGGCACGTGGTCAGCTATGACCAGCTCATCGACGACCTGTGGGCCGACAGTCCGCCGCCGACGGTCCGCAACACGTTGCAGGTGCATGTCTCGGCAGTACGGCGGGGCGTCGAGCGGGCGGATGGGCTCGGGCTGGAGCGGCTCACCGGCGGCTACCGGCTGGTCGGCAGTCGTGAGCAGGTCGACTGGTACTTGTTCCAGGCCCTGGTGACGCAGAGTAACGCCTGGGTGCGAGGTGGGGATCACGAGGCCGCGCACGAGCTGCTGAGCCGGGCGCTGGGCCTCTGGCACGGGACGGCGCTGGCCAACATCGGTGATGTTCCGCTGCGCCACCGGTTCGCGTCGGCGATGGAGTCGGCGCAGGTCAGCGCACTGGCCGACCGGATCGATGCCGGGCTGGCCCGCGGTTACGCCGGGAGCCTCGTATCGGAGCTGCTGGAAGCGGTACAGCTGCATCCGCTCGACGAGCGGTTCGCGGGGCAGCTGATGACCGCGCTGCACCAGGCCGGCCGCCGGGTGGAGGCGTTGGGGGTGTACGCGGAGTTCCGGGGCCGGTTCGTCGAGGAGTACGGCCTGGAGCCCGGCACCCGCCTGAGCGAACTGCACCGGGCCCTGCTCGTGGATGAGCCGCCGGTGGTCGCGGCGTCCTCGCCGGAGGCCGCCTCACCCGCCCCGGCGGCGTGGGGCGGCCTGTTTGTCGGGCGCGAGAGCGAGCTGCGGTCGCTGGCGGAGCTCGTGCAGGCCCAACCGATGGTGACCGTCTGCGGACCGCCGGGTGTCGGCAAGTCTCGGCTGGTCGCCGAGTACGGCCGCGCCCAGCCGCGGCGGTGGACGGTGGTCCGGCTGGACGGGCTCGTGGACGGCGCCCAGGTCGAGGAGGCGGTGGCGACCGCGCTGGGCGTCGGCCGACTGGGCCGGCTCGGTACCGTCGAACAGCTCCGGGCCCGTCTGCTCGGGCGGTCCGAGACGCTCGTGCTCGACAACTGCGAGCATCTGCGGGAGGCCTGCACGGCGCTGATCGAGGCCCTGCGGACCGGGCGGCCGGACCTGCGGGTCGTGGTGACCAGCACCCAGCCGCTGCACCTGGCGGGCGAGGCGGTGCTGCGGCTGGCGCCGCTGCCGCTGGTCGATCCGGACCGGGCGACGCCGGAGGAGCTGGCCGGCAACGCAGCCGTGCAGCTGTTCTGGTCCCGGGTCGACGGCGCCTGGCACGACGGCACGCTGCGGCCCGACGCGGCGCGGGTGATCGCGCGGATCTGCCGCAGCGTGGAAGGGCTGCCGCTGGCGATCGAGCTTGCCGGTACCCGCAGCTCGGTCCTCAACGCGCAGGAGCTGCTCGGGCGGCTGGCCGACCAGATGACCGTCCTCGCCGACCGGCGGGCCGACGGCGACCGGCACGGCTCTCTGCGGCGGGCGGTGTCGCTCAGCGTGTCCCTGCTCGACGCCCAGGAGCGGGCGCTGTTCGCCGCGTTGTCGTGCTTCGTGGCGCCGTTCACGCTCGCCGCCGCCGAGGCCATGCTCGAGCCGGGACACCGGGCCGGTGCCCTCGACCTGATGCACGGCCTGACCGACAAGTCGCTGCTCACCGTCGCGATCGGCGAGGAGGAGACGACGTTTCGGATGCTGGAGCCGATTCGGCAGTACGCCGCGCAACTCCTCGAATCCGATCCCGGCGCGGCCGAGGAGACGCGGCAGCGGCACGGGGCCTACCTGCTGTCGCTGGCGGGCGCGGCGGCGGCGCAGCGACGCGGGCCGCTGCGCCAGCGGTGGCAGGCCCGGCTCGACGCGGTACAGCCCGACATCGACGCCGCGCTCGACTGGGCTGTGCGCACGCAGCAAACCGATCTGCTGTTCCGGCTGACCGCCAGCGTCTGGTGGCGGTGGGCGGACACGCCGCGGGTCGGTTTACGCTACTTCCGCAGGATCTTCGCCGATCCCGCGATCACCGGGTCGGCCCGGCCCGAGGCGGTGCTGCCGGCGCTGTTGTCGGCCGCGGTCGTGGCGTCTTATGTCTCAAACCCCGAGGCGATGCGGTACGCCCGCCGAGCCCTGCTGACCGCCGAGGAACTCGGCGACACGCCCGCCATGATGCGCGCGCTGCAGCACATCTCCGACATCGCCTACGAGCAGGGTGATCTCGACGAGGCGGTGGTGACCGGCACCGAGGCGTGGCGCATCGCCCTCACCACGACGGACCCGTACGCACAGGGCCGGTGTCGGCTCACCATGGCCTACAACACCCTCGCCATGCTGCGGCTGCCGGAGACGATCGGGCACGCGTCGCAGGCGATCACGCTGTTCGTCGACGCCGACGACGCGGTCGCGCGGGCCGAGGCTCAGCTGGTGGTGGCCGAGGCGACGCTGCTCGACGGCGACGCGCAGACCGCGGACGTCTTGTTGAGCAAGGCGTTGCCGGTACTCTCCGGACCCGGCGCCGAACTCTCCGGCGCGCGGGCGGCGAGCCTGCTGGCGTGGGCCCGGCAACGGGCAGGCCGTCCGGCCGACGCGTCCGCCCTGATGCGCGAGTCGTTCGACCGGCATCTCGCCGTCGGCCACCCCTGGAGCGCGGCCCACGACCTGGACATCGCGGCCGGCGTGCAGGCCCTGCGCGGGGCCCACGGCCGCACAGCCGCACTGCTGGCGGCCGCCGCGACGGTACGCGCCGAGGCGGGCCTGGTCGCGGTCGAGCGTGACGTCGCCGTGCGCGACAAGCTCGACCGCGCCTGCCGCGAACGACTCGGCCCGGCCGGCCTGCGCGCGGCCGACGCCGAGGGGCGGTGGCTCGACCTGCGCTCCGCCGCCGAGTTCGCCCGCGCGATCGCCTGAGCCGGCCCTGTCCGTTGTCGTGTCAGTTGTCGTGGCCCCACCACTGATTGGGATCCACGGAGTTGGGCACCTCGAGCGAGGGGCTTTGCGATGTGGTTTGCGCGGAGCCGTGGCTGGCGGGGCCGAACGTCGCCGGGTCGAACCGGCTGGCCGTCGCCGCCGGGGCGAGCAACGCCGGCAGCACCGCGGCCGCCGCTGTGGCGACCCCAATGGCGATGATGCGGCCCCACCGCCGCAGCCTTCTTCGATCGTCGTCGTTTGCCATGCTGTCTCCCCCCATGCCTGATCCGACTCGTAGGGTATAGCCGCGTCCGCTGCCGGTGGATCCCCTAGATCCTTCAGGCTTTCTTCAGGACTGCCTCATCGACCCCGGCTAACGTCCTCGCGACCAGGAAACATCGGCATACATGGGTGGCGTTCCGACGGGGGATTTCGCCAACCGAGTGTGTCGTGGCGAGGTTTCCGCAACCATTTCGGCACGGGGAGAGGCCTGATGCGCAGAAAGCTCCGACGTACCGCCGTGACCACGTCCGCCGCTGGGCCGGACGGTCGCGCGGCAGCGAAGTCCGCGCCCGGGACGGCACGCAAGCGAAGCGTCATCCGCGCGGCGGTGGCGGCGACCGCGCTCACGGGTGCCCTGCTGGCCGTGACCGCCACGCCGGCCGCGGCGGCGACCATCAAAGGCGGTGTCTACGGCGGCATCCTGACCTGCCAGATTGAGGGGATCAAGAACGTGAACTCGGGCTGGTGGCGGAGCTACTACTGCGAGCCGGTCACCATCAATGGACCCTTCGGGTCTCATCTCTACGCTTACCAACTCTGGGGCTACACCAACTGAAGTGTCACGGCAACCGCCAGGGCGGCGACGCCCTGGCGGTCCGCGCCGAAGACGCGCCGGCGTACCTCGGTCGCAAGCGGGTGGCCGGGCAGCGTGGCTTGCGCTCGGGCCGGCCTACCCGGGCATGGCGCGCGTGTTTCCGTTCGGCGTCGGAAACGCCTGGCGGCGGCCCCCACACCCCGGGAGGGCCGCCGCCAAGGAGGGAGAAAGTCAGCAGGACAGGGAGCCGGCGCCGACGCCCACGCCGAGGATGCCGACGAAGCGCTGGTACGCGGCCACACGGCTCTGGACCTGGGCCGGGTTGCGGCCGCCGCACTCCAGGCTGCCGTTGATGCTGCGGATCGTCTCGCCGAAGCCGGCGCCGTTGACCATGGCGTTGTGCGGGGTCATGGTGCCGGGGCCGCTCTGGGTGTTCCAGTACCACAGGGCGGTCTTCCAGGCCACGGCCGAGTCGGTCTGGACCAGGTTCGGGTTGCGCAGCAGGTCGATGCCCAGGGCGTCACCGGCCGCCTTGTAGTTGAAGTTCCAGCTCAGCTGGATCGGGCCGCGGCCGTAGTACGCCGCCTGGCCGGCCGGGCAGCCGTAGGACTGGCTGGTGTCACAGTAGTGGGGGTAGTTCGCGGTGTTCTGCTCCACGATGTAGATCAAGCCGCCGGTCTCGTGGTTGACGTTGGCCAGGAAGGCGGCCGCCTCCTGCTTGCGGGCCGCGTCCGAGCCGGTCTTCGCGAAGCCCGGGTACGCCGAGAGCGCGGCGACCAGGCCCGAGTACGAGTAGAAGGAATTCCGGCTCGGGAACATCTGGTTGAACTGAGCCTCGCTGACGACGAAGCTGCCGTTCGAGGGAGGCGGGGTGGTCGTGCCGCCACCGCCACCGCCACCGGAGCCGGAGCAGGTGTACGGGTCCCAGTACCAGGTGCTGATCACCGGGCTGTACCCAGGATTCTCGTGCTCGGCGATGTAGAACTTTCCGTCGGTGAACTTGACGATGTCGCCAGTCACGTAGTTGCGGCCCTGCACCCACGCCGGGAAGCTGCACGCGCCCGTGGTGCCGGTCTGGGTCGGCGGCTGCGGGGTGCTGCCGCCACCGCACGAGCCCTGATCCTGCCACACGCCGCTGGTTCCGGGCGGGGCCTCGTTCTGTGTCCACCACTTGGCCTGGTAGTTACGGCCATTGTGCGAGGCCGTCATACCGCCGGTGTAGACCGCTGAGGCCTGCCACGCGGCGGCGCACGAGGCGGCGGACGCGGGCAGCATGTTGAAGACCGCGACCACCCCGCCCACGACGGTCACCGCGGCGAGCATCGCCAGCAGGCGCACTCTCGACACCCTTGATCACTCCTTCGGTCCATCATCTGACCAGCTCATAGGACCAGTCGGAGACGCCCTGGGGAGCGAACATCATCATTTTATGAAGAATATTTACGGTACCGTTGAGGCTTCATCGATCCCAAACCTCCGATATGATATGGGTCACTTTCGGCCGATACCAGGATCTTCGGACAAACGGCGCGGTGCGCGATTTCTGCGCCCTGGGTACAGTGACCCACGGTCACGTCCACGAGGGCACCGCCCCCGGTGCCGGGCGTGGCTGCCGCCCAATCGCCGCACCGTGGCGAGCCGGGGACCCACCGTTACGTTGGGGTGAATCCGCCCTTCCTCCCAATCGGAGGGGTGGTAGGGGTCGTTCCGTCCCGAACCCGTCAGCTAACTCGGTCGGCGGCCGACGGAAGGAACAACGAACCAGATGTCATCACGACATCCCTACCGGCGCGCACTCGTCGTGCTGCTGGCGGCAATCGTGCTCGGGGGGCTCGCCGCCGCGCCCGCCGCGGCCGAGCCCGGTGGCGACACCGGCGACGAGGGCTCCAGCGCGAATCCGACCCTGGGCTCGGTGCTGGAGGACAGCACGCGGGCCTGGTCCGAGGCGAAGGAGAAGTTCGACGCCTCGGTCAAGCATCAGGGCGAGCTCACCGCGCAGCTGCAGGCCACCGAGGCGCGCCTGGCCACGGTGCAGGAGCAGGTGGCGGCGATCGCCGTCGCGGCGTATCGCACCGGGCCCCTCACCACGTTCGCCGCGCTGATGGACTCGGGCAGCCCGGACAGCTTCGCCGAGCGGGCCGGCTCCATCAACCAGATCGCCCACCACAACGACAACCTGCTCCACGAGCTCAAGAAGCTCAAGGAGGACCAGGCCGCGCAGAAGAAGGCGCTCGACGACGAGATCGCCTCGCAGCAGCAGCAGGTTCAGACCATGGAGCAGAAGAAGAAGGACGCGGAGAAGGCGCTCGCGCTGGCCGGCGGGCCGAGCAAGGGCTTCGTCACCGCCAACCTGCCAACGGCCACCGCAGTGCCCCGCACCGCCAGCGGGGGGCTGCCCAAGGAATCGTGCAACGTCAACGACCCCACCACAACCGGCTGCATCACCCCGCGCATGCTGCACGCCATGCAGGAGGCGCAGAAGAGCGGCTTCAAGCGGTTCGTGTCATGCTTCCGCCCGAGCGGGCCGTACGAGCACCCGAAGGGGCGCGCGTGCGACTTCTCGGTACAGACGAAATCCGGATTCGGCGGGGTCGCGTCCGGTGACGACTTCGTCTACGGCAGCACCCTGGCGGCGTACTTCGTGAAGAACGCCAACCAGCTCGGCGTGATGTACGTGATCTGGTTCAAGCAGATCTGGACGCCCGCCGTCGGCTGGCACCACTACAGCGGCGTCGCCGGCGATCCCTCCAGCGACCACACGAACCACGTGCACCTCTCGATCCTGTAATCCTCACGTCTGCGGGCGGCCGGTCGATAGGGGAACCGTCGACCGGCCGTTTCTGCGAGGGGATCTGCAGTGAAGTACCGTCTCGTGACCCGCAGCGACTTCGACGGACTGGTCTGCGCGGTGCTCCTGCGTCACCTCGACCTCATCGGCGACATCACGTTCGTGCACCCCAAGGACGTCCAGGACGGCCTGGTCGAGGTCGGCCCGACGGACATCCTCACCAACCTGCCGTACACCCCCGGCGCCCACCTGGTCTTCGACCACCACCACTCCGAGACCATCCGCGCGGCCAACCTCCAACACGGCCAGGCCACGAACCACGTGATCGACGCCAAGGCCCCGTCCGCGGCCCGCGTCATCTACGAGCACTTCGGCGGGGCCGAGCGCTTCCCGGACGTCTCCGACGAGCTCATGGAGGCGGTGGACCGGGCGGACTCGGCGCAGTACGACATCACGGAGATCCTGCAGCCGACGGGCTGGTCGCTGCTGAACTTCCTCATGGACAGCCGCACCGGGCTGGGGCGCTTCCGGCAGTTCCGGATCTCCAACTACCAGCTCATGATGCAGCTGATCGACGCGTGCATCGACCACCAGGACGTCGATGCGATCCTGGCCCTGCCCGACGTCGCCGAGCGGGCCGAGCTGTTCCGCGAGCAGCAGGACCTCTTCGTCGACCAGCTGCGCCGCGTCTGCTCGACGCACGGCGACGTGGTCGTGGTCGACCTGCGCAACGAGGAGACGATCTACGCGGGGAACCGCTTCATGGTGTACGCCCTGTTCCCCGAGGCCCGCGTATCGATCCACGTCATCTGGGGAAAGCAGAAGCTCAACACCGTGTTCGCGGTCGGCAAGTCGATTCTGGACCGCAGCTCGCCGACCGACATCGGGTCGGTGATGCTGCAGTACGGCGGGGGTGGGCACCTCGCCGCCGGCACCTGCCAGATTCCGCACGACCAGTCCGAACGCGTCCTGCGCGAGCTGATCGACAAGGTGGGCGCGCCGATGAGCTCAACGGCCGGCGGGCGCCATTGAAGCCGACGCCTTTGCGAGAAATGCCGCGAGATCCGTGGGCGCTCCGCTGTTCCAACACGGTAACACACCCGGAAAAGTTGGATCTATCAAAGTGTCCGAGCGTATGCAGAGCATAACTCAGAGGATTTCCGTGTCCCGCAGCAGGCGCCACAGGCCGGCGCCGTCGGGGGCGGAGAGCCAGCGGCGGTCGTTCGGCGGGAAGCGGCGGGGGCTGCCGGCCACGCCCGGGACGGCGCCGGCCAGCACCGCCTGGGTCGGGGAGAGGTGCCGGATCGCCACCGCGGCGATGCTGTCGGGGTGCTCGGCGGCGAACTCGGCGTAGATCTCGGGGTCGTGCTGCCCGTCGTCTCCGACCAGCAGCCAGCGGATGTCCGGGAACTCCTCGGCGAGCCGGGTCAGCGATGCACGCTTGTGGGCCAGGCCGCTGCGGAAGAACCGGTCCGGCTGCGGGCCCCAGTCGGTGAGCAGGAGCGGGCCGGCCGGGTACAGGTGGCGGGACAGGAACCGGGTCAGGGTCGCGGCGACGTTCCAGGCGCCGGTGGACAGGTAGAAGACCGGGGCGCCCGGGTTGGCGTTGACCAGCCGCTCGTACAGCACCGCCATCCCCGGCACCGAGGCCCGCGCGTGCTCGTCGAGGACGAACGTGTTCCACGCGGCCAGCAGCGGCCGGGGCAGCGTGGTGACCATGACCGTGTCGTCGACATCGGAGATGATGCCGAGGCGGGTGGCGGCCGGGTCGATCACCCGGATAGGCGCCTCGACGGGCGCGCTGTCCTCACACTGCAGCGTGACCGTGGCCCAGCCCGGGGCCAGGTCGGCCTCGACGACCACGTCGACGAAGCCGCCGCGGTCGCAGCGCACCTCGCAGGTCCGCCCGCCGGCCTCGATGCGCACGAGGGCGTTGCTGACCGACGCGGCGGTGAACGAGCGCCAGCCGCGCAGCTTCTTGAGCCGCTTCACGGGCTTCGGGTCGATGCGGGCCAGCAGGACCCGGCCCAGCACGCGGACCCAGCCGGGGCGCTCGGGCGTGGCGCAGGAGCCGTAGCCGGTGTACGCCGTGACCGCGACCTTCCAGCCCCGCCGCCGCAGCCGCCGCTCGAGCATCGCGTGCCACGCGTCCTCGATGCGCGCCGCCCGGTGCAGCGGCAGCGGCGCGCTGCTGGGCGAGGGCGGGGTCAGGGACACCGCCCCAATCTGCCATAAGCCCGCCAACACCGCACCCAGCTCGACCCCGGGGTGATCAATCGCCGCGACGAGCGCGGTCATCAACCCAAAGTGACGAAGAGACGACGGTGGCATGAAACCGGGAGCCTGAACTCGACGGCCCCTCCTAACGTTTATGTCAGTAGAGACGGAAGTCACGATCCGAGCGCACAGGAGGTGCGAGATGGCTACATCATTCGAGGCCGTTCGGGCCGAGGCGCTGTTCGCTTCGGACCTGCAGTCCTCGCAGTGCCCTGCCCGCGGCGAGATCCGCGGGGCCGTCGCCGCGACGCTGCGGCGGATCGGCGTCCAGGGCTGCGCGGCGCGGGTCGCGAGCGAGTTCGGCGACCACCCGGAGACCGCGGTCGCCCGCATGGTGTGGGCCCTGACCCAGGTCCGCGCGACATACCGGGCTGGCGACGCCAAGCGGCTGCGCGCACTCCGATCGATCGCCGCCTGACAGAGGCCGCGCGCTGCCTGGCAAAGGCCGCGCGCTGCTCGGCAAAGGCCGCGCCGCCTAACGGGAGCTACCGGGCCGCGTCGCCTGGCGGAAGGTCGCGGCATAGAAGTCGCCACGGCCGGGAAGTACCACGGCCATGCAGGAGCTGCACGTCACCATCGATCCGGACGGCGCCGACCTCGCCGTCCAGCGGCTGCAGGAGCCGCTGGAGGCCCAGCTGACCTCGGCGCTGCAGCGCGCCGCCGACACGAGGTCGCCCGCGACTACCACGGCGAGTCCGTGGACGAGGTGAGCAGCCGACTGCTGGGGATCGCCCGCGCGAGCCTGCACCCCGACATCGCCGCCGCCCGGCTCCCCGACGCCGACGAGCCGGGCCGGGCCGCCGAGGCCGTCGTGCGGGACCACGCCCACGCCGTCGGGGCGCTGTGAAAGCACCGAGGAGCGGCAGGTCACTGCGGCGAGGGGCGATGATGAGGGATTTTCACCGATTGCCCCGATCGTGCAACTCGTCCGCTCCACACTGGGTGCCAGACGACAACCCAGGAGGACAGCGTGGAGCAGCACAAACTCACGATCGACATGAGCGAGGCCACGATCGACCGGCTGCGCGACCACCACTTCGCGCTCTTCGGGCTCCACGCGATCGCCACCTCGGCGAGCGGGGCCCCGACGATCTGGCTCTCCGCGCACTACCTCGAGCGCCACCTCGAGATCACGTGGAACGAGACATACTCGATGTTCACCACCCGGCGCGTCCCGCACGCCCCGAGCACGAAGGTCGTCGCCACGCACAACTACCCGGCGCCGCTCGGCAGTGTGCTGACGGTCTCGGGCAACGACGGAGCCGGGATCGTGACCCCGGGCGGGCCGGCCGGGCACATGGAGATCGACAACACCGGCCGCGTGGAGCTGGGCGCCGGGCTGTGCGTCCACGACTCGCACGGAATGTACCAGCCGATCGGGATCTTCGACCTGATCGACGTCGACCTCTTCCAGCCGATCCCCAAGGTCGCGTTCTTCTTCTCGCCGATCCCGCACATGGCGGGCGAGATCGCGACCCGGTCGCTCGGGCCCGGCGTGCTGCTGGACTACCAGATGGCCCGCAACGGGGCGCTGTCGATCGAGTATGACATCACGGACGGCTGGGCCACCGCGAACCGGCCCTACGCCACGGCCATCGCCGCCAACGAGCCGCTCAACCCGCTGCTGCTGATCCGCTCGTCAGCCTTGCAGGCCCTGGCCATGCAGCGCCAGCGAACCACCAGCCATCGGTAGGCACGAACCACCAGCCACACGAACCACCAGCCATCGGTAGGCACGAGCCCGCGGCGCCGAGTCAGCCCGGTGCGGCGCGCTCTCAATCACCTACGCTACAGCCCGCCACCTAATCGATCTCAGGTGCCGGCACTAAGCATTATCGACCCACGACACCGCGTGAGCCTCCGTCGGGTCGGGCAGTTCCCAGCGCCCGGCCATCCGGTCGATCACCGCGGCCGGGACCGTCCGCGCCCGCGCCCGGTTGCGCCGGTGGACCACGTCCGGCGGGGCCTCCACGCTCACCACCTCGACCCGCGCGCCGTACCCCGCGGCCAGCCCGATGCACCGCGAGCGCAGCGCGCGGGTCACGTTGGTGGCGTTCCAGACGTATGCGGTCCCGGCCCGCAGCAGCTCACGGGCCCGCGCGTTCGCCGCGGCGATCACCGGACCCTGGTCCCCGGTCGGCCGCACACCCAGTTTCTCGCGCAGGTCGTCGAGGCTCACGACCGGCACGCCGGGGCGGTTGCGCGCGATCCAGTGGTCCTTGCCGGAGCCGGGCAACCCCGACATCACGGTCACCGTGCAGCGCGTGTCGTCGAAGGCCGCATAGCCGGGGTCCCGGCCGGGGGTCCGGAAATACTCGAACCGCGCATGGTCCGAGGCGAAGGCGCGGGGCCCGTCCCAACAGCCGATTTCGAGGGTGTACTGCCTGAAGAGTGCAACCTCCTCGTCGGCGCCACCCCGCGCGAGCGCCAGCAGTGCCAGGTCGTCGTTGCGCGCGAGCAGACTGACCCGGAAGGCGACCCGGTCGAGGTCGGTTCGCTCCAGCGCCTCGAACGGCAGCCGCTGATGGCGGACGAGCGCGGCCACGTGCTCCCGCCACGCGATCGGCACCCCCATCTCCCAGAGCACCCTGCGCGCCACCAACTCGCCCCGCCGCGCGACGTTCCCATCGCCCGCGTCCGCGCGCACAGGGAAACCCGCGTCCACGCCCACAGAGAAACCCGCGTCCACGCCCACAGGGAAAGCCGCGTCCGCGCGCACAGGGAGAGCAGCGGACGCCGGAAGATCGTCGGGAGGGTCGGCACCCCGGCCCGCGTCCAGGAACAGCGCGGCGGTGAAGATCCGGACCCGCTCCTCGGGCGGGCGCCCGCGGAACTCGTCCAGCCCGGTCAGCGCCGAGACGACCGGACGAGCCCGCTCGGCGGCGGGGCCGGGCAACCAGGGGCAGGCGGCGGCGATCTCCGGCCAGCGGACCGACCAGGTGGGCGGTGCGGGGCAGAGGCGCTCGAACGGATTCACGCCCTGACCCGGTTGGCGACGATCGGCCGGTCCTGCCAGTGGCTGCCGGAGTCCAGGATCGCGGTGTGGAAGCTGGGCCGGACCCACTTGTAGCGGCCGAGGACCGTGCCGGCGTCCTCGAGCTTGAGGTACAGGCCCTCCATCTCCTCGGACATGTCGGTCTCGCGCACGACGCGCTCCGGGTCGGCGCCCCCGGCCACGGCCGCCTCGCGCAGGGCGTCGCGCCAGGCGGGGGTGCGGCAGGTCGACGGGCCGACGAGCTTCGTGAGCGCGGCGAGGTCGGCGAACTCGCCCTCGTGCAGAACCGGGGCGGAGGCGATGCCGAGGCCGTCGAGCAGCTCGCGGCGCCGGGGCGTCGACAGGAATTGCCCGGATTGACGGTCGTACACGTCGAACTCGCAGAAGTGGTGCGGCAGGGCGTCGTAGAAGACGGTGTGCTTGGCGTAGAGCCACTCGCCGTACACGATGAATCGGTCCTTCAGCACGGGCCGCAGCACATATTGAAGGCCGGCTGCCCAGGCCTTGAACGGGGCGAACTGCTTCTCCCGCGGCCCGCCGCTCAAGTAGTGGCCGCGCGATTGCAGTAGCAGCGTGCCGCCGGCATCGAAGCTGATCGCGGCGTTGGCCCCGTCGAGCTTCTCCTCCACGACCAGCGGACGGCCGGCCAGCTCGGCGAACGGGACCTGGGCGAGGTCGTGGTCTCCGGGCTGCAGGCGGGATCCCTGCACGTGGGGCGTTCGGGGGTACTTCCGCAGCATCCCACCGTTGTACCGGAGCCGAATCGGCCGGCGACACGGGTTTTTCTCGGGTGAGGGAAAGGGTCTTACGGCTTCCGCGCGGCTCACCTGGTCGAAAGCATCGGCGTGACATTGTTTGATCCGAAGACTTTGCCCAGATGTACCCGTTTGGGCAAATTTGGGAGGATGTCTTGACGAACAAAACCGTGAAGGGGCTCGTCCTCTTCACCGCTGCGGCCACGCTCGCGGCCGTCGCGCCGGCTTCGAGCGCCCTGGCCGCACCCGGCTCGCCGAGCGCCGACAGCTATCCGGCCGCCTCGATCCCGTGGGGGCAGTGCGCGAGCCCGGGTCTGCAGCGCCGCGGCGCCGAGTGCGGCCTGCTCGACGTACCCCTCGACTACAGCAAGCCGAACGGCAAGAAGATCCAGATCGCGGTCTCGCGCATCAAGCACAAGGTCGCCGACAAGGACTACCAGGGCGTCATGCTGGTCAACCCGGGCGGCCCGGGCGGCTCCGGCCTGACCCAGTCGGTCCTGGGCGAGTACGTGCCCAACGGCGCCGGCGAGGCCTACGACTGGATCGGCTTCGACCCGCGCGGTGTGGGCTCCAGCGTCCCCGCCCTGCACTGCGACGACGACTACTTCAACGGGCCGCGGCCGGAGTACATCCCGTGGAACAAGAGCATCGAGACCACGTGGCTGAACCGGTCGAAGAACTACGCGAAGGCGTGCGGCAAGGCCGGCGGTGAGCTGCTCAACCACATGACGACGGTCGACTCGGTCAACGACATGGAGTCGATCCGCAAGTCGCTCGGCGCGAAGCAGATCAACTACTACGGCTTCTCCTACGGCACGTACCTCGGCCAGGTCTACGGCACGCTGCACCCGGACAAGGTCCGCCGCATGGTCCTCGACGGCAATGTCGACGTGCGCAGGGTGTGGTACGAGGCCAACCTCGACCAGGACGTGAACTTCGAGCGCAACGTCAAGATCTGGTTCGGCTGGCTGGCCAAGTACGACAGCGTCTACCACCTGGGCAAGACCGCGCAACAGGTCGAGCTGCGCTGGTACGCCGAGCAGAACAAGCTGCGCAGCAAGCCGGCCGGCGGCGTCGTCGGCGCCGACGAGTGGACGGACATCTTCCTCTACTCGGGCTACTACCAGTCGACGTGGCTGGAGCTGGCCGACGCCTTCGCGGGCTGGGCCAACGACGGCAACACCGACATCATCGTCGACGCCTACAACAACTACGTCGGGCCCGGCGACGACAACGGCTTCGCGGTGTACAACGCGGTGCAGTGCACCGACGTCCAGTGGCCGCAGAGTTGGAGCAAGTGGGAGCGCGACAACTGGCTGACGTTCCTCAAGGCGCCGTTCATGACCTGGGACAACGCCTGGTACAACGCATCGTGCCTCTACTGGCCCGGGAAGGCCCAGAAGCCGGTCAAGGTCGACGGCTCGAAGGTCAAGAGTGTCCTGTTCGTCGGCACCACCCTTGACGCGGCCACCCCGTTCGAGGGCAGCCTGCAGGCCCGGCGGCTCTTCCCGAACAGCGCCCTGCTGGCCGAGGTCGGTCAGACCACGCACGCGAACTCGCTCAACGGCAACGCGTGCGTCGACGACACGATCGCGGAGTACCTGGCGACGGGCAAGCTCCCGCAGCGCAGGTCGGGCGACCGCCCCGACAAGAACTGCGACGCCCTGCCGCAGCCGGACCCGACGGCGGTGTCGCTGTCGGCGAAGACGCTGCGCGCGGACAGCGAGGTGCGTGAGCCGCTGTACCCGGTTCACCATTAGCGGTACAAGCAAAAAAGGGGCGCGGCCGACAGCGGCCGCGCCCCTTTCGTGTGCTTACTGCTGCACGATGAACTCCACCCGGCGGTTCACCGCGTTGGCCGCCGCGTCGCTGCCCTGCACCTTGGGGCGGCTCTCGCCGAAGCCCCGGGAGCTCAGCCGGTCCGGCGCGATGCCCAGCGAGACCAGGGTGTCCAGCACCGTGCGGGCCCGGTTCTCGCTCAGCGTCTGGTTGTGCGCGGCGGTGCCGGTGAGGTCGGTGTGGCCCTCGATGCTGACCCGGATCGCCGGGTTCGCCCTGAGGATCGACGCCGCGTTCTCGACCACGGCCCGGCCCTGCGCCGTCAGTGTGGCGCTGTCGTTCTCGAACTCGACCGTCGGCAGCGCGACCAGCTGGGTCTGCACCTGCTCGGGCGCGGCGGCCTGGCCCACGACGAGCTCGTTGCGCACGGTCCCGCTCTTCGCCGCCGTCTTCGCCGCCGCCTCGGCCTTGTCCTTGACGTCCTGCGAGGCCACGCTGCCGGTCAGCGTGATCACGCGGTCGGTGAGGTCGACGACGCCGGCCTTCGTGTCCTTGCCCAGCGCCGCCGCGACCCCGCCGAGCCCGGCCAGGTCGGTGTCGTCGGACGTGCGCTGCGCGTCGACGGTCAGCTCGTCCTGCACGTTCTCCGCGCCGAAGGCCGCCTTGACCGCGTCGGCGATCTTCGCCCGGTCGCCCTCGGCCGGCACGGTGCCGGTGAGCGTGACCTTGCCGCCGTCGACGAGGAGTTTCACGGACAGTGGCTGCCGCGGTTGTACCTCCGGTGTCTCCACCTTCGGCGGCGCCTGTACGTCCACCACTCGAACGCCCTCGACCCCGAGCGTGAGGTCGCGCGCCTTGTCCTTCTCGTCGGCCGAGCCGACCTTCACCGTGCCGTCACGCCCCACGAAGGACACGTCGGCGTCGATGCCGGCATTGGTCAGCGCGACCTTCGTCCGGTCGGTCAGATTGTCCTCGACGGAGTGCCGGTGCGGAATCTCGAACGCGAAGACCAGCGCGGCCAGCCCGACAACGGCGACGCCGATCGGGATGAGAGGATTCCGCTTGCGTACCTCCCAGTGCACCCCGCTCGTATTGGTGGTCCTAGCCATCACGCCCGCCCGGTGTCACGGCCGGCAACCAGCCGCCGGGTCAGGTCGGCAAAGCCTTCCTCGTCCCCGTCGGCAAGGTGCCGCGCCTGACGGGCCCAGGTGAGGATGCTGGGCGCGAACCGCAGACCGGCGGCCTCGATCGCGGCCCGCAACGTGTCGACGTCGGAGTCCGCCAGCCGCGCGTACGTCCGGATGCCCGCCGCCACCAGCGCCGCCGACATCTTCGGCCCAATACCCTCGATCCGCCTGAGATCATCCGCCGGCCCGTCCTCACCCGCCCCCGCCCGAGCCGCAACGGCCCCCTCCACAACAGCGGCAACAGGCTCCGGCTCAGCCTCCGGTTCCGGCTCGGGTTCGGCCGCGACCGGCTCGGGTTGAACCGCCACCGGCTGAGGCTCCGGTTCGGGCTCGACCGCGACCGGCTCTGCTTCGGGTTCGGGTTCGGATTGAACCGCCACCGGCTCGCCAACCACCGGCTTGGACTCGACCACGACCGGCTCGGGCTCGGGCTCGACCACGACTGGTTCTCCAACAACCGGCTCGGGCTCCGACTTCGGCTCGGGTTCGACCGCGACCCGCTCTTCCAAAACCGGCTCCGGCTCGACCGCGACCGACTCCTCCACCAACGGCTCGAGCACGACCGCGACCGGCTCCTCCACCACCGGCTTGGCCTCGACCACGACCGGCTCGGGCTCGACCGCGACCGGCTCTCCAACAACCGGCTCGGGCTCCGACTTCGGCTCGGGTTCAACCACGACCCGCTCTTCCAAAACCGGCTCCGGCTCGACCGCGACCGACTCCTCCACCACCGGCTTGGCCTCCGGCTCGGGCTCGACCGCGACCGGCTCGGGCTCGACCGCGACCGGCTCCTCCACCAATGGCTCCGGCTCGGCCGCGGCCGGCTCCTCTACCAACGGCTCGGGTTCGACCGCCACCGGCTTCGGTTCCGCCGTGGCCGGTGGGGCGGGCTTGGGGGTGACCTCGCGGCCCGCGATCAGTCGGTCGGTCAGCTCCTTGAAGCCGGCCTCGTCCCCGTCGGCGAGCAGCCGCGCCTGCTGCGACCATGTCCCGATGCTGGGCGCGAACCGCAGGTTGGCCCGCTCCAGCGCAGTCTCCACAGTGGACCGATCCGCGTCGGCCAGCTGCGCGTACGTGCTGATGCCCGCCGCCCGCAGCGCCGCCGCGATCTTCGGCCCGATCCCCTCGATCCGCTCAAGCTCGTCCTGCCCGGGCTCGGCAACCGGCTCGGCCTCGAACGCCGACTCGACATCGGCCACGAGCGCCGCGTCAATCGGCTCAGATTCGACAACAGCGACCGGCTCAGATTCGACGACAGCGACCGGCTCAGGCTCGACAATGGCAACAGGCTCGGGCTCGACGGTGGCGACCGGTTCCGGTTCCGGTTCGGTGGCGGCAACGAGGGGAACGGGAGCCGGAGCGGGCTCCGCGACCGGCTCGGGGGCCGCGACCGCGGCCGCGATCGGCTCGGGCGCCGAGGCCGGCGTGGCCTCAGGGGCGGGGGTGGACTCGGTGGCGGACCCGGACGAGCGGACCCGGCGCAGGCGCAGGCCCCACAAGAGGTACCCGACCAGCAGACCGAGGAGAAACGCGAGCAGGATCAACAGGAGTGACTGGCCGGTATACCAGACCACGACAGGCCTCCGGGGGGAAGTGACCTACGCGATGCGAGCGCGTGAAGGAGGGAGTTCGCGGGTCACCCTTGCACACCTCGATGCCGGGCAACAGGGGCCGCCCGTCTCTCTCCACCAGGGTGTCGCCGGCCCCCGGACCGGGGCCGGAGGACGTTTGCGCAGATCGCGGGCCTTCGAAGGGGCTCTGCCGGTGTCGGGCCGCCCGGAGGGCCGAGAGAAAATCGAAACAGACGGGTGCTGAACCTCACCACAACTGGAGGCGACTGAGCAATGGGGAAGACGACTCGGGTGCTCGCCTGGGCCGCGGTGGCGGCCGCCGCCGGTGGCGTCGCGTGGGCGCTGCGTGACCTTCCGGCGCAGCTGGGGGGCGTGCCATCGGGGAGGCGCGCCGATCGCATGCGCCGATCGCCGCAGTACGACGAAGAGCGGTTCGTCAACAGCGTGCCCGCCGACATCCTGCCCCCGCACGCGATGCGCGACACATTCGTCGAGCTGCTGATGGGCAAGCAGCGCCGCCGGCCGCTCGGCGAGATCCCGGTGAGCCGCCCGGAGCTGGGCGGGTGGCTGGAGCCGGACGGGCTGCACGTGACCTGGCTGGGCCACTCGACCGCGCTGGCCGAGATCGAGGGCGTCCGGGTGCTGTTCGACCCGGTGTGGAGCGAGCGCTGCTCGCCGACGTCGTTCGCGGGCCCGAAGCGGCTGCACCCGATGCCGCTGCCGCTGGAGGAACTGCCCCGCATCGACGCCGTGGTCATCTCGCACGACCACTACGACCACCTTGACCTCGCCTCGATCCGCGCGCTGCTGCGCACCCAGCAGGCGCCGTTCCTCGTACCACTGGGCGTCGGCGCCCACCTGGAGCGCTGGGGCGTGCCGGAGGACCGGATCATCGAGCTGGACTGGGACGAGCGGGCGGAGATTCGCGGCATCACGCTGACCGCGACCGCGGCGCGGCACTTCTCCGGGCGCCGGTTCACCCGCGACGGCACGTTGTGGGCGTCGTGGGCGGTCAAGGGCGCGCGGCGGAGCCTGTTCTACACCGGCGACTCCGGTTATTTCGAGGAGTTCAAGCGGATCGGCGAGCAGCACGGCCCGTTCGACGTGTCCCTGATCCAGGTCGGCGCCTACAACTACGCCTGGCCCGACATCCACATGAAGCCCGAGGACGGCGCGAGCGCGCACCTGGACGTGCGGGCGCGGGTGCTGATCCCGCTGCACTGGTGCACGTTCAGCCTGGCCCTGCACGCGTGGTCCGAGCCGGTCGAGCGGCTGCTCGAGGAGGCGCGGGCGCGGGACATCGAGTTGGTCGTGCCGCGCCCGGGTGACCGGGTGAACATCGACGCGTTACCGGCACTTGAACCGTGGTGGCGCTCTATTGCGTGAGGTTTAAAAGCCCAGCTCAGACCACGTGTTGCGGCACACATGCCAGGACCCGGCAAAACCCTGGCAGGTGTGCGCGCGCCAGCGTACTGTATCGATACAGAAGGTTCTGGATCGATACAGCCGAAGGGAGGGATCCGGCACCATGCCGGCAACACTGCAGACCATCGCCGACGAGCTCGGCGTGTCGCGGAGCACCGTCTCCAACGCGTACAGCCGGCCGGATCAGCTCTCCCCCGAGCTGCGCGCCCGGATCCTGGCGGCGGCCGAGCGGCTGGGCTACTCGGGCCCCAACCCGACGGCCCGATCCCTGCGCCGCGGCAAGGTCAACGCGATCGGGGTCCTGCTCACCGACAACCTGTCGATGGCGTTCACCGACCCCTACGCGGTGGCCTACCTGCGCGGGCTCGCCGAGGCGGCCTCGGCCCGGGAGACCTCGCTGCTGCTGATCAACCTGCCCAAGGACGACGAGGCCGGGCGGCGCGTCATCAGCAACGCCTCGGTCGACGCGTTCTGCCTCTACTGCGTGCCCGACTGGCACGGCGCGCTGGAGCTGATCCGGGCCCGCGGAGTGCCGATCGTGATCGGCGAGGACCCGGCCGCGTTCGGCCCCGACGCCGGCTACGTCGGCATCGACGAGCGCGCGGCCGCGCGCCGGCTCGGCGAGCACATCGTCCAGCTCGGCCACCGCGACATCGCGATCGTCGCGCACTGGATCGTCGACGGCGGCGTCACCGGCCCGGTCGACGCGGACCCGGACGCGCTGCGCTACTACGTGACCGGCCAGCGCGTGCGTGGCTTCCGCGACGCGATCGTCGCCGCCGGCCTGCCGTGGGAGCGGGTGCTGCTCATCAACGCGGCGGACAACAGCCGCGAGCAGGGGGCGGCCGCGGCGGGGCACGCACTGGACCTGCTCGGCCGGGCCACGGCGATCCTGACGACCTCCGACGTTCTCGCGCTCGGCGTGCTCGACGCGCTGCGCGTGCGGGGCCTGCGCCCCGGCCGGGACGTCTCGGTCACCGGCTTCGACGACATCGGCGAGGCCGAGCCGGCCGGCCTCACCACCATCCGCCAGCCCAGCGTCGAGCGCGGGCGGCTCGCGGGCGAGATCCTGCTCGACCCGCCCGAGGACCCGGCGCGGCGTCGCCTGACGCTGCCCGTATCGCTCGTGGTCCGCGCGACCACGGGCCCCGACCGAACCAGGGAGAAGTCATGACCCCCATCGCTCTGCTGATCTCACTCGAGGCGATCCGCGCCGAGATGCACTCGGCCATGCCCAACGCCCCGGTCGTCGACGACCGCCGCGGCGAATCGGCCGCCATGAACAAGGTGCGCGGCTTCGCGGCGCGCACGCTTCGCTGGGCCGCCGACCGAGTCGAGCCCACGCCGGCGCTCACCTACGGGTAACACCCTGCGGTAAGCGGGGCACAACAAAGCGAGGGAGGCAGGCCACCGCCTGCCTCCCTCGCCGTGGTCGTCCTCGCGGAGCCGCCTCAGCGGACCTCCGCCGCCTCGGCGGACTCGATCCGCACGGTGTTGGCCCGGGCCCCGAGGCCGATCGCCTCGTAGTCCTGGCGGTTGAGGCCGCGCAGGATGAGCGCCCAGAGAATGCCGACGACGGCGGCGATGCCGTACGCGGCCGGGAACGCCCACACCGCCGCGTTCTCGGCGCCGGGGGCGAAGCCCAGCAGCAGGCCGAAGTTGTCGAAGACCTGCCACATGACGTAGCCGAGCGCGACGGTGGCCAGGATCGGCGCGACGAGCCGCGACCAGGCGCCCTCGCCGCGGGCGTCCCGCACGAAGTAGAAGATCACTGACAGGGACGTCGCGAAGACCAGCAGCAGCACGCCGACGCCGCCCGAGGTGCCCAGCCAGAAGAACAGGTTCACCATCGGGTCCCAGCCGGCCGCCGCGAACAGCACGATGACCACGGCCGCGATGATCGTCTGGAACAGCGAGCCGGCCATCGGCGCGCCCGAGCGGGCCAGGGTCCGGCCGAAGAACGACGGGAGCACCCGTTCGCGGCCCAGCGCGAAGGCGTACCGCGCCGTCGTGTTGTGGTAGCTCAGCGCGGCCGCCCCGATGCTGGTGACGAGCAGGACGGTGCCGAGGTCACCGGCCCAGGCACCCCCCTTCTCGATCAGGGTCGGGAAGAACGGGCCGCCCTGGTCGATGCTCTGCCGGGCCAGGTCGACGGTCTGGTCGACGCCCATGCTGGCCGACGCGGCCCAGCTCGTGAGCGAGTACGACAGCAGCATGACGGCCAGGCCGAGGAACGTGGCCATGGCCACGGTGCGGTTCTTGCTCTTCGCCTCCTCGGCGAAGACCGGGGCGGCCTCGAAGCCGACGAACGCGGTCGTGGCGACGGCGAACGCCGGGCCGGCCGAGTCCTTGAGCGCGCTCCAGGTCCAGGGCTCGACGCTGACCGAGCCGCCGGCCGGGTGGCTGAAGAAGATGACGTCGAAGAGGGTCACCACGATCAGCTCGGCGCCGAGCAGGACCATGAGGACCTTGCTGTTCACGTCGACGCGCAGCAGGCCGAGGATCGCGACGAAGAGCCACAGCACCAGGGCCACGACCCACCAGTCGACGTTGATCTTCGCCTTGTCGGCGAGCAGCTGCGAGGCGAAGAAACCGAACGCGCCGTACAGCCCGACCTGCAGCAGGTTGTACGCGACCAGGGCGACCATCGCACCGCCGACGCCCAGCGGGCGGCCGAGGCCCTGCGCGATGTACGAGTAGAAGGCGCCCGCGTTGGTGATGTGCCGCGACATCGCGACATAGCCGAAGCTGAACACGGCCAGGATGACGGCGATGATCAGGAAGGCCAGGGGGAAGCCGGTCGTGCCGACCACGCCCCAGCCGGTCGAGACCAGCGCCCCGACGACCATCAGCGGCGCGGCCGCGGTCAGGGCGAACATGATGACGGACGGCACGCCCAGCCGGTCGCGGGCCAGTGCCTGGGATACCACGCTCGGTCGCACGGGCGACGGTGTGGACATCGGTCCTCCAGGGACTTTGAGGGGGAAGGGGGAGAGGGAAGCCGAGCCGCGCCGTCACCCGCGCTGCGACAACACCGCGTCGCCGACCGCCGACTCGACCTGCAGGATCAGGTCGCGCAGCGGCGGCGGCAGGGTGGTGATCGCCTGTTGAAGTCGTCTGGCGCCCGCTGGGTCGCGGTCCCACAGGATGTGACCGGTCAGCCCGGTCGCCTCGGCCAGGCCGGCCAGGGTGGTGTCCGCGACACGCATGGGCTCGAAGCCGGTGAGCAGGCGGCGCAGCCGCACCACCCGTCCGGCCGGAAGGTTCACGTCGGCGGCGAGGTACCGCGTCTCGCTGCGCAGGAGCCGCCGCACCTGGGTCTGCTCCACCAGGCCGACGCGGGCGAGCCGCTGCCCGACCTCCTCGACGGCCGTCCGCCCGAGGAACTGCAGCCAGGTGCGCACCTCGCGGTGCTGGATCTCGGCGACCATCGTGGCCAGGTTCTTGTGGGCCAGCGGGTCGGAGGGAGGCTCGTTGGACAGCACCCGCAGGCGGGCGCCCTCGACCAGGATGCGCTGCTCCAGCACCAGCTCGCCGAGCATCGCGCCGGCCAGCCCGAGCTCCGTCGCGCGAGCGGACAGCCGGGACCGCCCGTCCCGGTCATTGTGCGCGATCAGGAAGAAGTCATCGGCCAGCAGCATCGGGTCGCACCCCTAATCGACCGGCCATCGATCGACCGCGCACCGTCACCAATCTTTCGTCTCGTCGGCCGGCCCCCCACGACCGGCCTCCGGATTCCCCAAGAACCCGAGGTTGGTATCAGTTAGGGCCCGAAAGACCGTGCGACCCAACGCGAAAGCATGCACTGCGTATTGGCCGGTTCGCAACCACTCCCGTTCAAATTCGTGTTAACGCAGGTCACCAAGGTCGAATTGACCGATGCCCCCTCGGCAAGGTGTGTCACCGAGTGTGATGCCCGGAATTCCCGAGTCGTGTCGGGGCCGGTCACGGCCCGCAATGGCCCTCGGGCGGACGGGCCCTCGATTTGACGTCGGCGGATTGGAGAGCGATTTCCGGCGCGGCCTTGGCCAGCTGTGGGTATACCGCGCAAGAATCGGCGGGCGATGATTTCATCGCCCGCCGGGGAACGCCGTTGCGCCGTTACGCTGCGCTGTTGTGATGATCTCTTGCGGTGAGCTACGGTCCGTAGCCGGGCTCAACCGTCTCGGCGGCCTCGTCGACGGCCTCCAGCAGATCGTCGAGGGAGTAGCCGCCGTCGTGACGCACGCCGTTCACAAAGAAGGTCGGGGTGCCACCGACGCCGCTGCGCACGCCGCCGACCAGGTCGCGGCGGACCCGGTCGAGGTAGAGGTGCGCGCCGACCTCATCGCCGATCTCGGCCGACGGCAGGCCGAGCCGCTCGACGCCGACCATGAGCTGACGGGGGTTGATGCTGCGCTGGTTCTCGAAGAGCCAGTCGTGCATCGGCCAGAACGCGCCGCGCTCCCCGGCCGCCTCGGCGACCTCCGCGGCGAGGTCGGCGTACGGGTGCACGTTGGTCAGCGGGAAGTGCCGGAAGGTGTACCGGATCGTCTCCCGCCGCAGCCGCAGCAGGTCACGGCGGATCGCGTAGGCCATCGCGCAGTAGGGGCACTGGAAGTCGCCGTACTCCACCAGCGACACCGGCGCGCCGGCCGGGCCGATCGTGTGGTCGTCGGGGCCGACCGGCACCGTCAGCCGGGGGACCGTGACCTGGAAGGGCGTGGTCATCCCTCAACGATTCGCCGCTGCGGGCGGCCCCGCCTCACCCGCCTCAGGCGGGTGCGACGCCGGAGACCAGCAGCGGGCTACCTGTGCAGCCGGTCTCGCGGTTGGGGTCGGGCACGCCGGTCACCCTCGCCTGCCGGCCGTCGCGCAACTGCGCCGCGGCCGGGCCGAGCAGGACCCAGGTGGTCCTGTCGGTGACGAGCTCCACGCAGCTTCCGCTGACCCGGACCCGACCCTCGGCGACGACCTGCTGGAAGTCGTCGACGGGCGGCTCGGCCTTGGTCGTCTTGGGCACGTCGGGCGGGATGCTGATGCTCGGTTCGGCGCTGCGGCCGGCGGTCGGCGCGGATTTCCTGGCGCTCGATGGCGCCTGCACCGGTTGCGGGGACCGGTCCGCACAACCGGCCAGGACCAGAACGGCCAGGAGGAGGCCCAGGGGCGCTTTCATGCCCACTTGGACCTCCTCCGGCCTCACTCGGTTCCCGTTCAGCCGGTGACGAGCACGACCATCGACGTGCCGTTCTGCAGCAGCGCGAGGATCTTCACGCCGTTGTCCGGCACCTTGACGCCGTAGTAGGTGCTGGTCGCCGGGTCCTCACGGTAGTAACTGCGGCTGTCGTCGAACAGCGGGTTGCCCCACTGGCCGCCGAGGTGGCTCGGCGCGTTGTTCGCGCCGGAGTGCAGGGTGAACGAGTCCGTCTTCGCGAACGAGAACGGGGCGTCGAAGCCCTGCACGCGCGGCCGCCACGGGGTCCCGTCCGCCTTGAGGTTGAGGTCGGGGTGCGAGTCGATCGGCAGGATCAGGCCCGCGCCGTGGTGCTGGCTGGTGTTGTTGTCCCGGTACGAGGTGTCCCAGTACGTGATCAGCAGGCCGGTCTCGTACGGGAAGTGCTCGACGTACTGCGGCCGGTCCGCGAACCCGAAGTTGTACGGGCCGGTCTTCATGTACTTGTCGAAGGACTCGTAGGTGCGGTGGGAGGCGATGTAGTAGTTGTCGTACTCCGTCACCAGCGCGTCGCCCACGGCGGTGAAGCCGACCGCGGTCCACCCGTTGGCGCCCGACTCCGCCCCGTCGGCGAACACCGTGGTGCCGCCGTTGGTGATGGCGATGTCGTCGACGAAGAAGCCCTGGCCGCCGGTGGCCGGGTCGGTGAAGTACCGCAACCGCAGCCCGACCGTCTTGCCCGCGTAGGCCGAGAGGTCGAACGTGGCCGGGACCCACCCGCCGCTGGTGCCGTCGATGCCGTTGCCCTCGCTCGCGGTGGTGATCGAGCCCGGGATCGCCTTGAAGCCGGTGCCGTCGTCGACCTCGACGTACGCGTAGTCACACGCGTCCGGGCCGCAGTCCTCGATGTCCCAGTTCGCCGTGAACGACAGCGTCGTCGTGCCGGCCGGGATCGAGACGCTGCGGGTCAGCGAGTTGTCGAGGTTGTTGCCCTGGCCGCTCCACCACGACTTGCTGCCCTGCGGCGGTGCCGGCAGCGGCGTGCTGACCTTCTTCTTCGGCAGGGTGACGACGACCGCCTGAGGCTTGCGGCTGTTGTACTCGTGCGGACCGAGGTCGACGAGCTTGGTCTGCCCGGCCTTGACGGTCGTGTAGTCCAGCCAGCCCAGCTGCAGCTTGTCCCACGCGCCGAGGTCGGCGGCGCGGGCCGCGATGCCGTTGTCGCCAGGCAGGCTGACCCGGCTCTGCGCCATGATGGTCCACCAGTTCACCGGGTTCTCGGCATTGCCGCCGGCGCCCGAGGTGTCGTAGTGGTCCGGCAGGCCGAGGTCGTGGCCGTACTCGTGCGCGAACACGCTCAGGCCGCCGTTCTCCGGCTGGATCGTGTAGTCGCGCACCCACAGGCCCGTGGTCCCGATCTGGGTACCGCCGAGCTTGTTGAAGTCCGGCCCGCTGGTGAAGTTCTGGAACGCCGCCCAGCGGTGGCTCCAGATCGCGTCCTCGCCCTGGATCAGGTCACCGTCGGCCTGGTCGCCACCGGCGTGGACGATCTGGAAGTGGTCGATGTACCCGTCCGGCTCGTTGAAGTTGCCGTCGCCGTCGTAGTCGAACCGGTCCCACTGGTCGTACGAGGCCAGCGTCGCCTTGATCTGCGCATCGGTCTTGCCCTGGGCGTGCTGCCCGTCCACCCACGCGTTGATCGCGTCCTGGACGAGGTTCCAGGTGTTGCTGCACACGTTGCTCGCGCAGGGGTAGCCGTTGCTGCGGCCGTAGCGGGCCTCGTTGTACGGCACCTTCACCCAGTCGGTGACCGTGCCCTCGACGCTGTACCGGCCGGAGGACTGCTTCTCGTAGTACGTCTTGAGCGACTCCGCCCCGCTGCCGGTGGCGAAGTACATGTTCTCGAAGTACTGCTTGCTGAAGTCCTGCTTCCAGATCGTCGAGTTGTCCCTGGTGCGGTCGGGCGCCGGGATCTGGTTGTGCAGCGGGCCGTCGAACCTCGCCGGGCCGGGGACGGACGGGGCCGTGTCCTGGTCCGGGTAGCTCGGGTGACGCTGATCGCCGAACTCGGCCAGCACCACGAAGATCTTGTCGGTCTTCTCGCGGCTCAGCTCGACGTACTTGTCGACGTGACCCTTGCTCTTGTTCCCGTTTCCGATCTTGACGACCGTGCTCGCTCCGCGCTTCTCCGGCGTGGCCTGGCCCGCCAGGACCTGGGAGAGGGCGACCTCACGAGAATCGCGCCGCTTGTCCTCCAGCGGGTTGGGCAGCTCGTCGGAGGGTGACGCGGCGTCGACGGATGGCGATTGCCGCGCCGGCACGGCGTGGGCCGCGCCGCCGCCGGCAAACACCCCCATCCCCGACGCGAGCGTGAGACTCAGCAGTCCCACGGTCAACTTACGCACAGGTACCTCCCTGGTGGGGCATGTCCGCATGGAGGCACCGTTCGATGCCTCGATGCACCTGTCGCGAGAGATTAGGGGCAGATCGCGTCCGCCAGAGATCGACAGCGAGGTATGCGCATACTTGCAAGGGTCAGATCGAGGGTGACCCTTTCATTGAGCCCGATCTCTGAGGGCATCGAGATCATGGACGATCACGTGCAGCCGCCCGGTCTGGATGCAGCCCTCCTCACGCAGCGTGCGCAGGGACTTGGTGACCGCCTCGCGCGAGGCGCCGGTCCAGCCGGCGAGTTCGTCCTGCGACAGCGGCAGGCTGATCCGCAGCCCCTGCGGGGTCGGCTCGCCGAAGCGCTCGGCCAGCTCCACCAGGCGCGCCGCCACCCGGCCGGTGGTGTCGTAGGCGCCGAACTCGATGCGCTTGCGGTCGGCGTCGCGCAGGCGCCGGGTCAGCTCGCGCATGAGCAGGAACGAGACGCGGGCGTGGCCCAGCAGGTACCGCTCGAAGTCCGGCGAAGGCACCGACAGCGCCGTCACCGGCTCCAGCGCCGTCACGGTCGCCGACATCGGCCCGCCGTCGATCGCCGAGAGCTCGCCGAGCAGCGCGCCCGGCCCCCGCACCGCGAGCAGCACCTCGGTCCCGGACGCCGTGTCGGAGGAGACCTTGACCCGCCCCGCCCGCAGGATGATCACCGCCTCGGAGCGGCTCGCCTCCCGCAGGATGACCGCGGCCCGGCGCCACTGCCGCCGATGCCCGACGGCTTCCAGCGCGGCCTGCTCGTCGGCGTGCAGAAGATCGAAGAACTCGGTCACGCCAAAGTCTCCACCACGTAGGCGCGGACTGTCTGTCGGCGACCTTTCACTTCCAGGTCCCCGAGCGGGGTCGCGCTCACCCGGCCGGCGACCGCGTCGTACGTGGCCCCGCCGATCACCACCTGACCCGGCTCCGCCACCGTCTGCAGCCGCGCGGCCACGTTCACCGCGTCCCCCATCGCGTTGAACCCGCGCAGCAGCTCGCTGCCGATGTTGCCCACGAGCGCCGGCCCGGTGTTGGCCCCGACCCGGAACCGCGGCCAGTCCGGCCGCCCCTCGGCGATCTCCCGCACCGCGTCCTGCATCTGCAGCGCCGCCCGCACCGCCCGCGCCTCGTGGTCCTCCTGCCGCGCCGGCGCGTTGAACAGCGCCAGCAGCGCGTCCCCGACGAACTGCACGATTGTGCCGCCGTTGTCGAGGATGCACGGCACCGCGACCCCGTGGTACCGGTTCAGCATCTCCACGATGTCCCCCGGCTCCACCGCCTCGGAGAACGTCGTGAACCCGCGCAGATCCGCGAACAACGCCGTCACGTCCACCAGCCGCCCGCCGAGCGCCGCCTGGTCGGGGTCCGCCAGCAGCGCGGCCGCGACGTCCGGCGACATGTACTGCCGGAACAGCGTCGCGAGCTCCCCGTAGAGCCGCGCGTTCTCCAGCCCGATCGACAGCTGATGCGCGAGCGTCTGGCGCAGCTCGTCGCGCCCGCCCGCCGGGATTTTGACCGCGCCCGCGAGCCGGCCCTTCACCGTCAGGGGAAGCGCGTCCGCGACGTTTTCGAGCCTGCCGTCGGAGACAAGAGCGATTTCGACGGTACCGAATGAGCCTTCCACGGCCGCCCGGGCCGCACGGAGGAACTCCTCCTCGCCGGCCCCGACCCTCGCCTTCTCGCCCACGGCCACCAGCGCCCCGAGCCGCTGCGACAGCTCGCGCTCGGCTACCAGCGCCGCCGCCGCGCGGTCGAGCACCTCCGCCTGCTTCTCGGTCAGCCCGAACCGCTCCGCCATCCGGGCCGCCAGTCGCTGCGGCGGCGCACCCTCCTCGGAGCCCTGCAGTGCCGCAACCAGCTCCTCGAGCGCCTCCTCGTACTGCCGCCGGATGCGCCGGTTCGTCTCGGCCATCGCGATCCCGTCGAACAGCCCGGCGGCGCTGCCCTCGCGGCGGTACTGCACGTAGGCGCTGTACCCCACGAACAGGAACGCGGCGGTGAGGATCAGGTGCCACTCCCACCACGACAGCCGCCACTTGTCCGCGAGCGTGACGGCGACCATCGCCTCCGCCAGCAGCGCGAACGCGGTGACGACGGAGATCAGCACCGCGCCCGGCGCCCGGCGGTACAGCAGGAAGAAGCGAACCGCGGCCAGGATGTAGAGCGCGACCGCCACCCACGACGCCCACACCATCGGCCCCTCGACGTCGCGGATCTGGTCCTGCCGCGACAGCGGCGGCAGATCCAGCAGCGACCACACGATCCACGCGAACAGCACCAGCCCGAGCCCCACCCGCAGCCCGAGCTGCCACCGCGTGATCGTCGCCGGCAGCCTCCACGACGAGAGCACGGCGAGCACCGACCCCACGATCAGCCCCACCGCCATCGACTGGTCGAACCCGGCGTTCGGGTGCCCGATCAGCACCCCCGGCGTGGCGAGCGCGTGCGCGAACAGGAACCCGGCCGCCGCCAGGAACACCAGCGACACCAGGAACAGCCGCCCGTCCCCGCGCCGCCGCGCCGCCACGCTCATCGCCCCGCCGACGGCGACGTTGAGCGCGGCGACCACCAGCACCAGCCAGAAGTGCGTCTGGTGGTGCTGCCAGACGACATCCGCCCCGGGCCGTACGAGCAGCAGCCAGAGCCCCGCCGGCGGCAGCGCGAGATGCGCCGCCCAGACCACAACGCGCGCCATCGCTCGGCTCCCCTATCGCTTCGATGCGCCATATCTGCCGGCCTCAGCGTCGCACCTGCACCCCCTCTCGCCATACGTCTCATTACGGACATCGGCCGCCTCTGTCCTCTGCGTCTTTTGGCGCAGACACGGCCTCCCACGCTCGGTCTCATAGACCTCGAAACCAACCTGTGGGAGTTCTCCGATGAAACTCAAGGCACCGCTCGTCACCCTCGGCGCGGGCCTGGCCGTGGCCGGCGTGCTGTACGGCATGAACGTCAACCTCAGCAACGACGTGGCCCGCGACAACGCCGCCGCCACCCCAGACCCCGGGGACGTCCGCCACTGCCCAGACCCTGGCGGCGTCCGCCGCTGCACAGACCTCGGCCGTTCCCGCCCCGCCCCCGTCGCCCGCGAAGGCCGGCGACGGCACCGGCAAGGCCGCCCAGCAGGGCGCGATCACGTACGCCGGCGCGGTCGACGGCGGCGCGGCCTCGCTCGGCATCGTCGTCAACAACGGCAAGGCCATCGCCTACGTCTGCGACGGCAAGTCCGCCGAGGCCTGGCTGGACGGCGACATGACCAACGGCGAGGCCCGGCTCAACAGCGCGAAGGGCTCCCTGACCGGCACGTACTCCGCCGGCCAGGTCAAGGGCACCGTGACCGCCGGCACCAAGTCGTGGACGTTCACCATCAAGGTCGCCACCCCGCCCTCGGGCCTGTACCGCTCCCAGGCCGCCCTGCGCGAGAAGCTCGACGCCAGCTGGATCGTCCTGCAGGACGGCATCCAGGTGGGCGTCGAAACCCGCGACGGCGTCCAGCGGCCCGCTCCCCCGTTCGACGTGAACTCGAAGACCGCCACGGTCGACGGCACCGCGGTGACGATCGAGGCCACGACCCCCGCGACCGGATACTGAGCCAGGGAGCCCGACGATGACCACGCCACCCGACCTCCCCGCGGACGCCACCTCTTCCCCGGCCGAACCCCTTCGCCGAGTCCACTTCCCGCCGATCCCGGAGCCGGGCCCGCTCCCACCGTCGGGAGGAGACCCGTTCCCCTTGCCACCCTCCCCCTTCGCGCCACCGCCTCCCGCGTTCACCGACGAAGCCCCGCCCACGCCCGGCACCCCGCCGATCGAGTACGTGGTAATCCCCCTATCCGCACCACCACCGCCCCCGGCCACCACGTTCACACCGCCGGGCCCGGCCACCAACCCGGCCGCGACTGCTGGCGGGGCCACGGCGACTGTCGCTGTTGCCGCCGCGGCCGGCGCGCCGACCCCGACGAGCCCGAGGACCGCGACGGCGCTCATCGTCCCGTTCCTGGTTGCCTGCCTCGTCGCCGCCGGCCTGGGCGTCTACGGCAAGCTCCACGAGCCGACGGGCGTCGCCGTGAACATCGCGGGCTTCTCCAGCCCGGCAACGGTCAAGGTCTGGCTGGCCACGCTCGCCTTCACCCTGGCTGTCGTCCAGCTGTTCACCGCCCTCGTCATGTACGGCAAGCTCCCCATCCCGCAAACCGCCAACTGGCTCGGCCCGGTGCACCGCTGGTCCGGCCGCCTGGCCTTCATCGCCTCCATTCCCGTGGCCCTGCACTGCCTCTACGCGCTCGGCTTCGACGACTACAACACCCGCGTCCTGCTGCACTCCCTGCTCGGCTGCTTCTTCTACGGCACCTTCGCCGCCAAGATGCTGATCCTCAGCAGGAAGGGCGTCCCCGGCTGGGCCCTCCCACTCTTCGGCGGCCTCGTCTTCACCGCCCTGTCCGGCCTGTTCGTCACCTCCGCCCTGTGGTTCTTCACCACCTTCGGCGTCAAACTCTGAAAGGGCTCGAAGACCCATGTGCACTCCCACCCGACGAACCCTCCTCGCCGGCACCGGCGCGACGGTCCTGACCGCGGCCCTCTCCGGATGCGCGGCGTACGGCCTCGACAGCGCGACCCCACCCCAGGCCGCGGACGCCACCGGCAACCCCGCCCCCAACGACGGCACCGGCAGCACCACGGCCGGCGACGGCACCGCCCCGGCCGGCTTCGCCCGAACCGCCGACATCCCGGTCGGCGGCGGCAAGATCTTCGCCGACCAGAAGATCGTCGTCACCCAGCCCGCGGCCGGCACATTCCGCTGCTTCACCGCGGTCTGCACCCACGCCGGCTGCGTGGTGGGCGACGTCTCCGAGGGCACCATCAACTGCGCCTGCCACGGCAGCCGATTCAAGATCGCGGACGGCACGGTCGCCGGCGGCCCGGCCAAGAAGGCCCTCGCCGCGATCACCATCAAGGTGACCGGCGACGCCATCTCCAAGGCCTGACTCCGACCGGGTCGAGCGACCGCCCGACGTCCGAACAGGACAGACGGCGGGCGCTCGGCTGCCACCGCAGCGCCCCGGCGAGCAGCGGCTCGGGATCAGGGGGTGCTGGGGCGGAGCAACGGGATCGTTACGCGGAAGGTGGCGCCCTCGCCGGGGTGGGTCTTCAGGGTTACCTGGCCGTTGTGGGCGGCTACCAGGGCGGCGACGATCGACAGGCCCAGGCCGGAGCCGCCCAGGGCCCTGGTGCGGCTGGGGTCGGTTCGGTAGAAGCGTTCGAAGACTCTTGCGGCGTCCTGCTCCGTCATGCCGGGGCCGTTGTCGGCGACCTCCAGGATGGCGTTGTTCGCGTCGGTGCCGACGAAGACCGTCACCTCGGTGCCGGCCGGCGTGTGGTGCAGGGCGTTGGAGAGCAGGTTCTGCAGGACCTGGCGGAGGCGGGCCTCGTCGCCCAGGACGATGGGGGGCTCGATGTCGGCGTCGTCGTCGCCGCTGCTGGCGGTGCGCAGGCGCAGGCGGTGGTCCTTGGCCGTCACCCGGGCGTCGATCAGGGCGTCGGTGGCCAGGGACAGCAGATCGACCGGCTTCTTGTCCAGGGGGCGCTGCTGGTCCATCCGGGCCAGGAGCAGGAGGTCGTCCACCAGGAGGCCCATGCGGGTCGCGTGGTGTTCGATCCGGCCGATCGTCTCGTCGCTGTGGCCGGCCTGGCGGTGGAGTTCGGCGAAGCCGCGGATGGAGGTCAGCGGGGTGCGCAGCTCGTGGGAGGCGTCGGCGATGAAGCGGCGCATGCGGTTCTCGGACGCGAGGGCGGCCTGCTCCGAGGCGCGGCGCTCCTCGAAGGCGGTCTCGATCTGGCCGAGCATGGTGTTCAGGGCCTGGGAGAGGCCGCCGACCTCGGTGCGGGGGTCGGCCTCGGGGACCCGGCGGCTCAGGTCGCCGGCGGCGATGGCCTCGGCGGTCTCCTCGACCTCGACCAGGGGGCGGAGGCTGGAGCGGACCAGGAGGTAGGCGACCACGGCGAGGATGAACAGCACTCCGGCGCCGATGGCGAAGCTGCGCCAGACGAGCTGGCTGACGGTGTCGTCGACCTCGTTGAGGCTGATGGCGACGACCGCGGAGCCGCCGTGCACCCGGTCGAAGGCGTACAGGACCCGCCAGTCGTGGCCCGAGCCGCCGACCGGGTGGACGGTGTCGTAGGCGCCCCAGGCGGCGGGGTCGCCCTGGATGAAGGTGCCCTCCAGGTCGGGCAGCGTGCTCGGCAGGGCGGGGGCGCCTTGGCCCTCGGTGTTGGCGTTGAAGAGCTCCTGGGTGATGGCGCCGTTGCCGGCGATGCATGCCACGTAGTAGCCGTTGCGCTGAGCTGGGGCGTCCCGGCCGGGGCCGCGGCTGGGGAATTGGTCGCCGGTCGGGCCGCATTGGTGCTTTGCCTGCTGAAAGCTGTCGTGCAGCTGCTGGTCGACCCGCTTGGTGAGGTAGTCGCGGGTGCTGTAGACGTTGCCCGCGCCGGTGATGAACAGGGCGGCCGCGAGGAGCACCAGCATCAATGCGACCAGCTTGACGCTGAGCGGCCAGGATCTGACGCTGAGCGGCCAGGATTTCATGTCCGGGGCAGCCGTAGTGCGTAGCCCACGCCGCGCAGGGTCTGCAGGAGCCGGGGCTCGGTGGTGTCGATCTTCTTGCGCAGGTAGGAGACGTAGGACTCCACGACGCCGGCGTCGCCGCCGAAGTCGTACTGCCACACGTGGTCGAGGATCTGGGCCTTGGACAGCACGCGGCCGGGGTTCGTCATGAAGTACCGCAGCAGCTTGAACTCCGTCGGCGACAGCTGGACATCCTGGCCGGCCTTGAACACCTCGTGCGTGTCCTCGTCCAGCTCGATGTCGGCGAAGTTGAGCCGCGAGGTCTGCGCGGCGGCGCCGCCGGCGGGGTCGGCGACGCGGCGCAGGACGGCCTGGATGCGGGCCAGGATCTCGGACAGGCTGAAGGGCTTGGTGACGTAGTCGTCGCCGCCCAGGGTCAGGCCCTTGATCTTGTCCTCGGTGGCGTCGCGGGCGGTCAGGAACAGCACCGGCACGCGGGTGCCCTCGCCGCGCAACTTGCGCAGGACCTCGAAGCCGTCGAGCTCGGGCATCATGACGTCGAGCAGGATCATGTCCGGCCGGAAGCGCCGCGCCTCCTCCATCGCCTGGCGCCCGCTGGTGGCGCTCGCGACGTCGTAGCCGTGATACTTCAGGCTCGCGGAGAGCAGTTCGACGATGTCCGGCTCGTCGTCGACCACAAGCAGCCGCGTCATGATTCGCTCCAAATAACCTCAGAGTTCCCTTGTCCCTACGAGACTGCCGCCGGTACCTGACGCTCTGATGCGGTTTCCCTGAAAACCAGCTGTGAACCGCCTGCGCCCGCGGGCCCGAGCAGCAGGGCGAGGAGCACGGGGAACTCGAGGTACGCGTGGTAGGAGGCGAAGGCGCCGTACAGTGCCCGGCCGGAGGCGTAGTCGATCACGAAGAGCACCGCGAGCGCGGCCCCCAGCCCGCCGCCGAGCGCCCAGGCGCGCCAGCCGAGCAGGAACCGGGGCGCCTCGGGGGCGTGGCGCGGCATGAAGTACACCCAGACGAAATAGTGCATTGTCTGCAGGAAGGCGAAAACTACCAGGAACCGGGCACCGACCAGGGTCGACGAGTCCGGCGGCGCGCTGGCGGCGATGATCGGCGCCGGGTTGCCGGCGAACGCGGCGACCGTCGAGCCCGAGACGCCGCCGAGCACGCGGTCGAACGCCCCGGCGAGCACGAGCGCCGGCACGCCGAGCACCCACGCCACCTGCGTCCACCGGAACACCCCCGGCCGCGCGAGCCGCCCCGCCCACTCCCACAGGAAGAACAGCGGCACCACGTTGTGAAGATGAGCCAGGATCACGAAGTGGTACCCGGGGAAGCCCAGCGACGCCACCGCCGCCACGACCAGGACCAGGACCGCCGCCGCGAGCCGCCAGCCGCGCAGCGCCTGGACGCAGGCGGCCGCGAGCACCCCGTATCCGACCAGGATCTCCGCATAGCGGGCCGGCTCGCCGACGTAGAGGTACGCCAACCGGCACAGCACGATCGCCGTGATGAGCCCGAGCAGCACGAACAGCAGGCGGCGCCGGAGGACGAACCGCCCGGCGACGTACCGCAGCTCGAGCACGTTGTGCAGCACCCCGAACGCGACCAGCCCGAGCACGGTCACCGCCAGCGGCGCCCGCAGCGCGATCCCGAGCGCGGCCACCGCCGCCAGCACGAAGAGCAGGCTTATCTTCATCGCGTGCTCCACGCCCTGCTGCTGACCCTGGCGGTCGAGGTGCCGTTGTACACGGCGCTACTGCCGGCGCCCTGGCGCCGGGCCCTGACCTTGGGTGTGCTGGTCAACCTGGTGACCCACCCGCCGCTGTGGCTCCTGCTGACGCACCGCCCGGGCTGGCTGTGGCCGGCCGAGGTCGCCGCGACCACGATAGAGGCACTGATCCTGATATTGGGGATAAAAGCGGACAAGGTCCGGACGGTCACCACAGCGGTCGCCGCCAACGCCGCCTCACTGCTCATCGGCGCGCTCATCTAGACCGGCGCCGGAGGAACCAGACGAGCAGCACGATCAGGGCGGCCAGAAAGACAACGCAGGCCACGCCGATGACCAGGGCCGCCGAGGACGAGGCCACCGACGGCTGGGGCGCCACATCTGCCAACACGATTTCCATGCGTGGCAGTCTGCGGCGCTGCGGGTCAGAAGAACAGCTACTCGCCGGCCTCGTCCACCGGCTCCGGCGGCTCGGCCGGGCGCAGCCACTGCCACAGCAGGAACAGCAGCCCCAGCGCCGATCCAGTAGTAGTGGACCGTCATGATGCCGTACTTGGCACCGTTGGCCGCCATGCCCAGGATCTCCAGGGCCCCCAGGTTGGCCGAGATGAACGCGAGGCCGGTGACCCAGGCCGGCAGCGAGCGGCCGGACAGGAAGAAGTCCACGCTGTTGCGGATCGAGCGGCGGGCGGCGAGACCGACCCCGAGGACGGTGATGAAGTAGAGCGCCAGCAGGACGTAGTCCAATGCGTCCATCTGCAGGCGCAGCCCTTCGGCGAGCGTCTGCACCCGTTCCCTCCCCTTGGCCGGTGCGAGTGGGGCGACACGCACCTACCCAGGCGAGGGTCAAGATCAAACCATCGTGATCCAATCGCGAGTGGTCAACTCAGGTTATTCGCCAATATCGTCACCAGATCGGCGGCTGCGTATGGTTTGTCCAGAAACGCGTCGCAGCCGGCCTCCATCGCCGCCGCCCGTTCGTGCGGCAGGACGCTCGCGGTCAGCGCGATCACCGTCGGGCGGGCCGGCTCGGTGTTGAGCTCGGCGGCGAGCGCGAGCCCGTTGCCGTCCGGCAGGTTGACGTCGAGCAGCACCAGGTCGACCGGCTCCGCGGCCAGCGCCGCGCGGGCCTCGCCGATCGAACCCGCCTCCACCAGCTGCACCGCGCGCACGGCGGGCTGCTCGGACCGGGCCAGGATCGCCCGGACCAGGACCCGGTTGAGCTCCTCGTCCTCGACGAGCAGGACGCGGCTCACCGGGCTGTCCCGTCGGACGAAACCGCGGCGCTTTCCTGCGCCACGGCGGTGCCTTCCCGCGATACGGCGGCGCTCTCCGGCGGTATCGCGGCCAGGTCGAGCCACTCGCGGACACCGTCGGCCGCATTCCCGCGCGGGACCGCGCCGATGACCCGCGACCGGTCGGCGTCGGAGAGGTCCGAGGTGGTCAGCGCCAGGACCGGCACGCCCCGGGTCGTGGGCTCCCGCTCCAGCCCCGCCAGCAACGCGAAGCCGTCGACGCCAGGCATCTGCAGGTCGCAGATGATGAGGTCGAAGCGGCGCTCGCGGGACAGCCGCAGCCCCTCCGCCCCGTCGTCACAGGTCACCACGTCGATGCCGGCGTTGGTGAGCTGCCGCTCGACGACCGCTCGCATCTGGTCGTCGCGGTCCACCATGAGTACCGACGCCGGATCCGGCGATCGGGCCGGCGCCACGTGCCGGGCCAGCTGGGCCAGCAGCGCGTCGTGGTCGACGGGCTTGACGAAGAAGTCGGTGGCGCCCAGGGCCAGGCCGGCCCGCCGGTCGTCGACGATGGTGGCGAAGAATACCGGGATCACGCGGAGCTCCTCGTCGCGCTTGAGGCGGCGGATCACGTCCCAGCCGTCGAGGCCGGGCATGATCACGTCGAGCAGGATGGCGTCGGGGCGCCACGTGCCGGCCTCGGCCAGCCCGGCCGCGCCGCCGGCGGCGGTACGGACCTCGTAGCCCGCGCCGGTGAGGTACGCCTCCAGCAGCTGCGCCGCGCGTGCGTCGTCGTCGATGACGAGCACCCGCCCGCGGCCGGGGCGCGGTGCCGGGCCGTCTGCGGCCTCCTCCCGCGGAATTTCGGCGGCCGGAAGCCGGATCGTGAACCGGCTGCCCTCCCCCGGAGCGGACTCCAGCCCGATCGCGCCGCCGTGGGCCTCGACGAGCCGGCGGGTCAGCGCGAGCCCGAGCCCGGTGCCGGCCTTGCGCTGTGCGGCCGGCCCGACCTGCTGGAACTCCTCGAAGATCCGCTCCTGGTCCTCCGCGGCGATGCCGATGCCGGAGTCGGCGACCGTGATCGCGACGGAGTCGGCCGCCGGGGAGACGGTGACCGCGATCAGGCCGCCGTCGGGGGTGAACTTGATGGCGTTGGAGAGCAGGTTGTCGAGGATCTGCCGCAGCCGCAGGGGATCGGCGCGGACCGCCGCGGTCGGGGGCACATCGAGGTACACCTGCAGGCCCTTGCGGTCCGTGAGCGGCCGCAGCGTGGTGATCACCTCGCCCACGGCGGCGTCCAGGGAGATCGGCTCGGGGTTGAGCTCCAGGCGGCCCGCCTCGACCTTGGCCAGGTCGAGGATGTCGTTGATCAGGCCCAGCAGGTGCCGGCCACTGTTGTGCACGTGCTCGACCCACTCGGCCGGGACGATGCGCCGGTCGCCGTCGGGCTGCTCGGCGCGCATGAGGTCGCTGAAGCCGATGATCGCGTTGAGCGGCGTGCGCAGCTCGTGGCTCATGCCGGCCAGGAAGTCGCTCTTGGCCTGGCTGGCCTCGGTGAGCGCGGCGACCGACTCGGCCAGGCGCTCGGCGAGCTCGCGCTGCCCGGCCAGCATCGCGCTGCGCCCGGCCAGCACCCGGGCCTGGGCGCCGAGCACGGTGGTCAGGCGCAGGTCGTCGACGCTGAACAGGGCGCGGTACCGGTCCAGCAGCAGCACCGTGCCGACCCCCTCGATCGCCAGCCCGGTCACCAGGCGCGTGCCGGTGGCCAGCGCGAGCGGATGGTCCCGGCGCAGCCGCACCGGCCGCCCGGTGGCGAGCCGACCCGTGTCGGCGCCGAGCGCCCCGGTCGGCAGGCGGGTGCCGGAGCGGCAGACCGCCGCGATGCGCTCGCCCCGCTCGTCGACGAGCAGGACGACGTCGGTACCCGTGGTGTCGTGCACAACCTGCACGAAGCGCCGCCACACCTGGCCGGCGCCCACGTCGGCCGGCAGCCGCTGCAGGTCCTCGGTCGCCTCGAACCACACCGCCGCCGACATCGTGCGGCGCAACCACCCGGGCGGAACGAAGGCGAGCAGGTAGATCGCCGCGCCGATCAGGGCCACCACTCGACCGGCCGGCTGCTGCCACACCTGCTGGCCGGGGTGGCGGGTGGCCGCCGTGAACAGCATCAGCATCATCACCGGGAAGAGGTAGGTGGCCACGGCGGCCAGACGCAGCCGGGCCCGGGCCGAGCCGCGGCGGCGGGATGCAGCGCGCAGCAGCAGCGAGCCGGCGATCACCTCGGTGGTGGTGAACGTGACGGTGACGATGACGAGGTACCCGGTGCTCAGCGGGCGGGGCGCGGCGGCCACCACCGCCATGCTGCCGAGCACCAGCACCAGCAGGCTGAGGTCGAGCCACCGGGGGACCCGGCCGAGGCGGGCGGTGAGCCGCAGCGTGAGGTACGGCTGAAGCATCAGCAGCGCGGTGACCGCCGCGGTGACGGCGACGGGCACGGGCCGGTGGATCAGTTCCCGGACCGAGCCGTTGACGCAGAAGGCCAGGGTCGGCAGGAAGATCACGGCGATGTCGAGCTGCAGCGGGTCCCGGCCGCGGGCATAGGCGGCGAGCGCGCGGAGAAACACCGCTGCCACCAGCACGGCTGTGAATAGAGTTACCATCTGACTACGCCCCGTAATGTTCGTGAACGGGACTCACTTTAGTCAGCGAAAAGCCCGCGGGAGGCCAGATGAGCGAGGACGCGCTGCGCACCGCCGTCGCCACGGCCACCCACGACCTGTCGAACACCCTCGGCGCGGTGGTGAACTACACCACGTTCCTGGCCGAGGACCTGGCCGGCGCCGGGATCGCACCGGAGTATCTGCCGCATCTGCAGAACGCGGCCCAGCGGGCTCTGGACCTAGTAGCGGGACTCGCTGCGGCTCTTGCAGGAGACGCAGAGCGTGACTGACGGGAAGGCGGCCAGCCGGGCCACCGGGATCTCGCCGGCGCAGGTCTCGCACGTGCCGTAGCGCCCGGCCTCGAGCCGCTCCAGCGCCCGCTCGACCTGGTCCATCCGGTTGCGGATCGACATCGACAGCGCGAACTCCTGCTCGCGGTTGAACGCCTTGGTGCCCAGATCGGCCACGTCGTCACCCGCGTCCGCCGAGCCCGCGAGGGTCATGTCGGCGACGGCGACGGCGTACTCCGCCTTCAGCTCCTCCCGCCGGCCGAGCAGTGCTGTGCGGATGTCCTGGGTTCGGGACTCAGGGTAAACGAGCATCATCGGGCCCCCCGGGCTGCGGCAACAGTGGCTTCCGGTGTGCCCACCTGAGTGGTCGCGCAAACCTGGCTGTTTTCCGCGCCCAGCACAGGACACCATGATCGCCTCGTCGTCGATCGCACAGCGATGTTGCCCACGATCGGTCAGCGCTGATGGCGAGCTGGCGCAGACGGGGTGCCCATTGGTTCCGAGCGATATGTCGGGCGCTCCGCGCCACGACATATCGGATTTTTCGCCTGACAGGGCATAGGTCCGGCAAGCCCGGAATCGTCGGGTTCCACGTCGCGATGCGGAGGCTGGTCTTACGACAAGGCCATCCGAAAGGCCGTGGTCAGCGCCTCGTCGAGGTTCTCCAGCAGATCCTGCGGATCTCGGTAGACCCCCGCCGCCCCATGATCCAGCAGCTCCGCCGCGCACAGCCCGCCGCACGTCAGGCCGATGCACGGGATCGACAGCCGCGCCGCCGCGCGCACGTCCCAGACCGAGTCGCCCACGAAGACGACCTCGTCGGCCGACAGGGCGGAGCGCGACAGCGCCACCGTCACGATGTCCGGGTCCGGCTTGCTCCGGTCGGCGTCATCCGCGCTCGTCACCGCCGTGAGCGAGGCGTCGGCGTCCAGGCACCGCAGCAGCGCGTCCAGCTCCGGGCGGGACGCGGAGGTCGCCAGCACCGTGCGCAGCCCCCGGTCCGCGCATGTGTCCAGCAGCCGGCGCGCGCCGGGCAGCGGGCGCAGCGCGGGCCAGTACGTGGCGTAGATGCTCGAGTGCGCGGCCCGGATCGCGTCGTCGCCGGACGAATCGTGCCCGGGTCCCAGCAGCTCGTCGAGAATCTTGTCGGAGCCCATCCCGATCGCGCGGTGGATGCCGGCCGCCGGCACGTCGAGGTCGTGCTGGCGCAGGGCCTGCCACCAGGCGACGACGTGGAGGTACACGCTGTCGACGAGGGTGCCGTCCACATCGAACAGCACACCGGTCACCGGTTTGGTCATGTGCGGGTGATACCCACCCGGGCCGGGGTATCACTGAATACATGACCCAGCAGCCCGAGCAGGCGGTCCCCACCGCCGGGTCGTTTCCCGGGTTCGACGCGGACGACCTCGGCGACTTCGCCTCCGAACACTGCAGCGTGACCCTCGCCGACGAAATGGCCGGCGGCCCCGAGCACGCGCGCGAGCCGGAGAGCCCCCACGGCCTCGCGGGCATGGATGAATAGATACGGGCCAATCCCGAGGGAGTGGACGCTGTTCGCGACGCCCTCGGTGATGTTGTCCGATTCATTGCGTCGCTCCTGATCCTGCTGGTCGGCCGGCTCGCCGCGACCCTGATCCGCACGGGAGCGGCTGCGGTTCCACCGCTCGGCGGTGCGGGCCGGGATACCGACGGCGCGCCTCGACGCGGGCGACCCAGTGGTGATCAACCCGACGGCCGGCAACGACCGACGCCAATAAATGCCGATAAAGTACCATCTGGCCCAAAAAACGGCAGAAAGGCGGCAAGAAAGGACCCACCCTCGTCCTGGCCCTCGCCGGTTTTCACGAAGTGATGTCACGACGTAGTGCCCCTTTCCAGCGCAGATGAAAGCTGGCATGTTGAGGCGGCGCGCATTGAAATCCGTCAAAAAATTGGCGCGCGTCCAGCTCGTCCAGCGAGAGGGGGGCACGATGAGCCGACGGAGATGGGTGCACGCCGCAGTGGCTACCGCACTCGTTCCGCCAATGCTCTTGATCGTCTCGACCGGCCCGGCCCAGGCCGCACCGGTACCGGAAGCCAGCAGCCTGAAGGCAGTACAGGGCTACACGGCGGCCAAGCAGACCTCGGCGGCGAAATCGCCGACGAGCCGCATGGCCAAGACCGACCCGTCCCTGCTCAACCGCTCCGACACCGCCCGGGTGCCGGTCGCGGTCAAGCTCGACTACGACTCCACCGCGACCTACTCCGGCGATATCGCCGGATATGCCGCGACGAGTCCGTCCGTAACGGGGAAGGCGCTATCCGGCGGCGCCGACGAGAAACGCTACGAAAATCGCATCGCCGGAATCGAGGACAAGTTCCTCGCCGACCTCAAGAAGCAGGTTCCCGACGCCAAGGTCGGCCAGCGGCTGCGGACGGTCTACGGCGGCATCGCGCTGACGGTGCCGGCGAACAAGATCGACGCGATTCTGGCCATCGACAATGTGGTGGCGGTTCAGTCCGACACGGCCCGGCAGCCGCAGACGGACTCCTCGCCGGCCTTCATCGGCGCGGACAAGGTCTACCCGTCGCTCGGCGGGGCGCCCAACGCCGGCAAGGGCGTCATCTTCGGCACGCTGGACAGCGGCGTCTGGCCGGAGCACCCGTCGTTCGCCGACAACGGCAACCTCGGCGCACCACCCGCCAAGGCCGACGGCACGCCCCGCGCGTGCGACTTCGGTGACAACCCGCTGACCCCGGCCGCCGACCCGTTCGTGTGCAACAACAAGGTCATCGGCGGCAAGGGCTTCCTGGACACGTACAACGCGCTGCAGGAGATGGAGCTCTACGGGTACACCGCCCGTGACTCCGACGGCCACGGCACGCACACCGCGTCGACGGCCGCCGGTGACCCGGTCGCCTCGGCGAAGATCTTCAACATCGAGCGCGGGCCGATCAACGGCATCGCGCCCGGCGCGTGGGTCTCGGTGTACAAGGTCTGTGGCGCCACCGGCTGCTACGGCACCGACTCGGCCGCCGCGGTCGCCCAGGCGATCAAGGACGGCGTGAACGTCATCAACTTCTCGATCTCGGGCGGCGCGAGCCCGTACACCGACGTCGTGGAGCTGGCGTTCTTCGACGCGTACAAGGCCGGCGTCTTCGTCGCCGCCTCGGCCGGCAACAGCGGCCCGGCGGCGAGCACCTCCGACCACCTCTCGCCGTGGGTCACCACCGTCGCGGCATCCACCCAGAAGCGCTCCTTCGAATCGACGCTCACGCTGACCTCCTCGGACGGCACGGCGGCGACGCTGAAGGGCGTCTCGATCACCCCCGGCATCTCCACGGCGTTGCCGGTCGTCATGGCCTCGGCGCCGCCGTACAACAACGCCACGTGCGAAATCCCGGCCGCGCCGGGGATATTCGCGGGCAAGATCGTGGCGTGCCAGCGCAGCCCGGGCCGGATCATGAAGGGCTTCAACGTCACGCAAGGCGGCGCGGCCGGCATGATCCTGTACAACAACCCGAAGGCCGACGCGCTGAGCGACAACCACTGGTTGCCCGCAGTGCACCTGGCCGACGGGGCGCCGTTCCTGTCGTACGTGGGCGCGCACCCGGGCGTGAAGGCCACCTTCACGCAGGGCGAGAAGGTCAACGGTACGAGTGACGTGATGACGAACTTCTCGTCGCGCGGGCCGGGCGGCAACTTCATCAAGCCCGACATCACCGCTCCGGGCGCACAGATCCTGGCCGGCAACACGCCGACCCCGGACGACCCGAGCACCGGCCCGGCCGGCCAGTACTTCCAGGCCATCGCCGGAACGTCGATGTCCTCGCCGCACATCGCCGGCTCCGCGATCCTGGAGAAGGCGCTGCACCCGAACTTCACCCCGGGTCAGATCAAGTCGGCGCTGATGACCACGGCGACGACCAAGGTGCTCAAGGACGACGGGGTCACGCCCGCCGACCCGTTCGACCTCGGTGCCGGCCGTGTCCAGGTCAACCTGGCCGCGAACCCCGGTCTGACGTTCGACGAGACGGCCGACCGCATGTACGCCCTGGGCAACGACCCGGTAAACGCGGTGCAGATCAACCTGCCGTCGGTGAACGCGCCGGTCATGCCCGGCAAGCTCACCGCGGTCCGCACGGCGAAGAACGTCACGAACAAGACGCTGGTGTACCGCGTTGAGACGACGTCGCCCAGCGGCTCGTCGATCACGGCGACGCCGGCGCTGTTCACCGTCGCGCCGGGCAAGAGCCAGCAGGTCAGCATCACCATCAAGTCCAGCGCCGCGCAGGGCCAGTACTTCGGCGAGGTCCGCCTCGTCCCGGTCACCAGCGGCGTCCCGACGCTGCACCTGCCGGTCGCGTTCGTGCCCAAGCAGGGCGACGTGAAGGTCACCCAGACCTGCACGCCGGCCTCGATCGGTCTGCTGCAGACCAGCAAGTGCACGGTTACCGCGACCAACGGCACCTTCAACGACACCACGGCGGACTTCACCACCACGACGTCGCTGAACCTCCCGGTCGCGGGGGCCAACGGCGCCAAGGTGGTCAACCCGTTCAAGGTGGAGAAGAAGGGCGCGACCCTGGCCGGGGCGGTCCCCGGCACGCCGTCGCTCACGCCGGGCACGATCGCCGGGTATCTCCCGCTCGACCTCTTCGGGATCACCCCGGTGGGGATCGGCGACGAGGACCTGACGACGTTCAACGTGCCGGATTACATCTACAACGGCATCACGTACAACTCGGTGACGATCGACTCCAACGGGTACCTGTACCCGGGCAGTGACGACAGCAACGAGAACAACAACTGCTGCAGCATCACCCCGATCCCGGACCCGGCGAAGCCGAACAACGTCCTCGCCCCGTTCTGGACCGACCTGAACGGCACGGGTCAGCCCGGTCTCTACGTGGCGACCCTGACCGACGGCGTCGACACATGGCTCGTCGTCGAGTGGCGGGTCGTCGACTTCGGCACCACGACGCAGCGCCGCTTCCAGGTCTGGATCGGCGTGAACGGCGTCCAGGACGTCGTGTTCGCCTACGACCCGGCCACGATCACCACCCTGCCCGCCGGGCAGGACCTGGTGGTCGGCGCCGAGAACATCAACGGCACGGGCGGCCAGGGCCTCCCGGTGAACACGCTGCCGACCGAGGACCTGCGCGTCGTCAGCACCGACCCGGTGCCCGGCGCGTCGACGTCCTACACGGTGACGGTCTTCGGCCTGCTCCCGGGCCAGGGCGAGGTCACCACCTCGGTCGTCACACCGGCGGTGCCGGGCACGACGGTCGTGAAGAGCAACATCACGGTGAGCGCCAAGCTCAACCGCATCGGCACGTGATCGAAGGGTAAATCCTCACTATCGCTGCGAGAAAGCGGCCGGCCCCTTGCACCTGGGGGCCGGCCGTCTGAGGATCGGGGGCATGCGAATCTTCTCCAGCGCGGAAGAACTGCTGGCCGCGGTCGGTGAACACCTCGGCCACAGCGACTGGCAGGAGGTCTCGCAGGAGCGGGTGAACCTCTTCGCCGAGGCGACCGGCGACCACCAGTGGATCCACGTGGACACCGAGCGCGCGAAGGCCGGCCCGTTCGGCGCGACGATCGCGCACGGGTTCCTGACGCTCTCCCTGCTGCCGACGCTGGCCGGGCAGGTATATCGCGTGGAGGGGGTCCGCATGGGCATCAACTACGGCCTGGACAAGGTCCGTTTCCCGGCCCCGCTGCCGACCGGCTCGAAGGTCCGCGCCGGCGTCGAGCTGCTCGTGGCCGACGACCTGGGCGAGGGCTGGCTGCAGCTCAAGGCGCGGGTCACCATCGAGCGCGAGGGCCAGGAGAAGCCGGTCTGCGTCGCGGAGTCGCTGACGCGCCTGCTCCTCTGACGACCCCCGCGCCCGAGGGCACCTACGCGGGAAGGTTCACCAGTTCGGCGAGGTGGGCGCGGTGGCGGGTGGCCGAGCCCAGGGCGGTCGCGTTGGCGCGGGCGCGCTTGAGCCGCCAGTGCGCCGGGTGCTCCCAGGTGAACCCGATCCCGCCGTGCAGCTGCACGCACTCCTCGGCGGCCTTGACCGCCACCGGCGAGCAGAAGGCCTGGGCCAGCGACGCCGCCACCGGCAGGTCCGGGTCGTCGTTCGCCAGGCAGTCGGCGGCGTAGCGGGCCACCGCGCGCGCCTGGGTCACCGAGACCCACAGGTCGGCCAGGCGGTGCTTGACCGCCTGGTAGGAGCCGATCTGGCGGGCGAACTGGCGGCGCGTCCTGGCGTACTCGACCGTGGTCGCCAGGCACCACTCCGCGATCCCGAGCTGCTCGGAGGCCAGCAGCGCGGCGCCCGCGAGCAGCGCGCGGGTCACCGGCGGCGCCGCGTCCGGCGCGACCCGACGGCCCGGGGCGCCGCGGAACTCCAGGTCCGCGACGGGGCGGGTCAGGTCGAGCGAGACGACCGGCGTGCGGACGGCGTCGGCCGCGTCCACCGCGAAGAGCCCATCCGCCGTCGGGACCAGCAGGACGTCGGCGGTCAGGGCGTCGGCGACCGTCGTGACCGTGCCGTCGAGGGCCTCGGCGTGGGCCGAGACCGAGAAGCGGACCCGATCCGCCGAGAGGGGCACGGCCAGCGTCGCGGTGCGCGTGCCCGCCGCCAGGTCGGCCAGCAACGGATCGCCCGCGGGCAGCGCGGCCGTCGCGAGTACCGCGCTGCCCAGGAACGGCACGGGTGCCACCGCGCGGCCCAGTTCCTCCATGACCACGGCGGTCTCCCGCCAGCTCGCGCCGGCGCCGCCGGCGGACTCGGGCACCGGCAGGCCGGCGCAGCCCAGGTCGGCGGCGAGCGCGCGCCAGAGCTTGACGTCGATCGGGTCGGGGCCCTCGACGCGGGTCAGGTCGGTGCGGTCCCGCAGGAGGGCGCGGACGGACGCGCGGAGCTCCTCCTCGACCTCGCCGTACAGCAGATCGCTCACTTGGGCAGGTCCTTCCACGCGACGTCCTTGTCGGCCCGCTGCTCCGGGGGCAGGCCCAGCACTCGCTCGGCCACGATGTTGCGCAGGATCTCCGAGGTGCCGCCCTCGATCGAGTTGCCCTTGGCGCGCAGGTAGCGGTAGCCCGCGGCACGGCCGGCGAAGTCGACCATCGCCGGGCGGCGCATGACCCACTCGTCGTGGCGGAGGCCCTCCTCGCCCAGCAGGTCCAGCTCCAGGGCGGAGATCTCCTGGTTGAGCCGGGCGAAGACGAGCTTCGAGGCCGAACCCTCCGGACCGGGCTGGCCCGCGGCGAGTTGCTGGCGCAGCCGCACCCCGGTGAGCCGGGCCGCCTCCGCCTCCACCCACAGCCGCAGCAACGCGTCGTGCAGGCCGGGCGAGCGCAGCTCGGGCCGCTCGCGCCAGAGGCCGGCGACGATGCCGATGGTGCTGCCCTCGCGGGGCACGGCCTGGCCGCCGATCGACACGCGCTCGTTCATGAGCGTGGTCTGGGCGACCGCCCAGCCGTCGCCGACCTCGCCGAGCCGGTGCGAGTCGGGGATCCGCACGCCGGTGATGAACACCTCGTTGAACTCGGCCTCGCCGGTGATCTGGCGCAGCGGCCGCACGTCGATGCCGGGGGCGGTCATGTCCAGCACGAAGTACGTCAGGCCGCGATGCTTCGGCACGGCCGGATCGGTGCGGGCGATGAGGATCGCCCAGCGGGCCTCGTGCGCCATCGACGTCCAGACCTTCTGCCCGTCGACCACCCACCCGTCGCCGTCGCGCACGGCCCGGGTGGCGAGGCCGGCGAGGTCGGAGCCGGCGCCGGGCTCGCTGAAGAGCTGGCACCACACCTCCTCGCCGGTCCACAGCGGCCGCAGCCAGCGGCGGCGCTGCTCGTCGGTGCCGTGGCGCAGGATCGTCGGGGCGGCCATGCCCAGCCCGATGCCGATGCGGCGCGGGTTGTTGCCGGGTGCGCCGGCCGCCTCGAAGACCTGGTCGACGGCGGGCTGCTCGGCCCGGGGCAGGCCGAGGCCGCCGAGGCCGGGCGGGTATTGCACCCAGGCCAGCCCCGCGTCGAAGCGCGCCCGCAGGAAGTCCAGCGGGTCCAGCCGGGCGGGGTCGTTCTCCCGAAGGAAGTCTCGGGCGAGGTCGTACGCTGTGCTCAACCGTCTCTCCTTCGGCCGGTGCTTAGTCGAGTGGCCCGCCGGCCACGTAGATCACCTGGCCGGAGACGAACCCGGCGCCGTCGCTGACCAGGAACGAGATGGTGTGCGCGACGTCGTCGGGCCGGCCCACGCGGCGGACCGGGATCTGCTCGGCGGCGCCCTTCTGGAACGTCTCGAAGTCGACCTTCATGCGCGCCGCGGTCGCCGCGGTCATGTCCGTGGCGATGAACCCGGGCGCGACGGCGTTGGCGGTCACCCCGAACGGCCCGAGTTCGATCGCGAGCGTCTTGGTGAAGCCCTGCAGCCCGGCCTTGGCCGCCGAGTAGTTCGCCTGCCCGCGGTTGCCCAGCGCCGAGGACGAGGACAGGTTGACGATCCGGCCGAACTTCGCCGCCGTCATGTGCGCCTGGGCGGCCCGGCTCATGAGGAAGGCGCCGCGCAGGTGCACGCCCATGACCGTGTCCCAGTCGGTGTCGGTCATCTTGAACAGCAGGTTGTCCCGGATCACCCCCGCGTTGTTCACCAGCACCAGTGGCGGGCCGAGCTCGGCGGCGACCCGCTCGACGGCGGCGGTGACCTGCTCGGCGTCGGCGACGTCGGCGCCCACGGCGAGCGCCCGGCCACCGGCGGCGGTGATCTGCTCGACGGTGTCCTTGCAGGCGGCCTCGTCGAGGTCGAGCACGGCGACGGCGTGCCCGTCGGCGGCGAGGCGGACGGCGGTCGCGGCTCCGATGCCCCGGGCCGCGCCGGTCACGATGGCGACACGGTTGAAGTCAGTGTTGGTCACGACTCCGATCCTCGCTCGTGAGACACGGTCCCGGGAAGTATGCGCTAAAAGTGCATCTTCTTCTCCGGTGCCGACGACCGGTGGTTTTGCCGGATTTTCGGCAGATGCGCGAATCGAGATGCGACCGGTTGCGAGAAATGTCCGAATGACGGAAAAGCCACAAGTTCCCGCTCGGGAACCGTTCAGGTGCGACAAGGTTGCGCCGATGGGTCTCGGCGTCACAGGGACGAGACGGCACAACGGGGGGCAAGGATGAACGGCAAGTCGATCACGAAGGCGCTCACGATCGCCGGCCTGACCGCCACTGCGGGGCTGACCACGCTGCTCGGCGCGACCGCCGCCCACGCCTCGGCCCCTGCCACCGTGAACGACAAGCCGATCGCGTACGTCCGCGGCGGTGTGATCTACCGCAGCAACGGCACCGGCGAGGTGCGCCTCACCGAGGACGAGGTCAACGCCCGCCCGCGGTTCTCGCCCGACGGCACGAAGCTCGCGTACCTGCACAACGGCACCGTCTGGGTGATGGGCGCGAACGGCGAGGACAAGCACCAGGTCAGCGACCGCATCGCCGGCGGGCCGTCCTGGTCGCCCGACGGCCGGTGGATCGCGTACTCCGCGCTGTCCTGCACCGGCGGCCCGGGCGTCTTCCGCGTCGGCGTCGAGGGCGGCACCGCCTCCGAGCCGCTGTTCCCGGCCACCTGCCGCGACCAGGAGGCCCCGCAGGTCGGCTTCATCATGGAGGGCAACCGGGCGCGGGCCGGCAACCTGGTCGACCGCCTGCGCACCGACGACGCCGTGGCCTGGTCGCCCGACGGCACCCGGATCGCCTTCCGCGGCGGCGAGTGCGAGAGCGTCGCCGACAACTGCCTGAGCATCGGCGACGTGGCGACGGGCCGCGAGCAGGCGATCGACGTGTACGGCGGCGGCGGCAACGGCACCGACGGCTTCGGCGTCGTCCCGGCCTGGCGCGCCGACGGCCAGAAGGTCACCTGGACCACGTACACCACCGACGGCACCGCCGTGGCCGTGACCGAGGCGGACTCCACCGGCAGCAACCGCCATCGGATCGGCAAGGCCGACGACCGCGAGATGGTGTACGCCGGCACCCGCACGGGCGTGCTCACGGCGGCGTACAACGGCCACTCCTGGATCACCGCGGTCGACCTCGCCACCGGCGCGCGCACCCCACTCCACCAGGGCTCGCAGCCCACGGTCGCGCCGTAGCGGTTATCCGGATTCTCAATATCCCCACGGCGAAGAACCCGGATGATGCCGGTATGAGGTTGGTACCGGTCGCACTCTGCTCCGCCGCGCTGGCGCTCGGCGCCTGCGGCGGCGACGGCAAGCCGGCCGCAACCCCCAGCGCCGCGGCCGCCCACCGCAGCGCCGGGCCGCTGCTGGAGCCGGACGACCTTCCCGACGGGTACGAGACCAGCCCACCCGACGCCACCCCCGAGGTGAGCACCGCGAGCAGCCCCAGCGTCCCCGGCTGCGACGCCCTCCTCGACTACTTCCGCGGAGGCACCCCGACCGGAGGCGGCCAGGCGGCCCGCTTCGAGGCCGGCGGCACCGGCCCGTTCCTCGCTGAGAGCATCGGCACCGGCCTGGGCACCGGACTCGCGGACCTGGCCGCGAGGTGCGCCAGCTTCACGGACACCAACGACGGCGAGACGACGACCGTCAGCGTCACCGCCGTCGGGGACTTCCCGAAGCTGGGCGAGGACGAGCACGTCTTCGCGATGACGGCGGGCGGCGGCACCGCGGAGGACACCTTCGAGCTCAGCGGTTATCTCCTCACGGTCCGCGTCGACGGCCTGACCTGCACGATCGTGCACTTCGGGCAGCCCGGCGTGAACCGGGCGGAGACCGAGACGATCGCGAAGGCGGCGGTGGGCAAGATCAAGCGACGAGAATGAGGGCATGCGGCTCGGCACGTTCAACCTCATGCACGGGCGATCGCTCGCCGACGGGCTCGTCGACACCGGCCGGATCGCCGCCGCGATCGGCGCGCTCGACGCCGACGTGCTCGGCCTGCAGGAGGTCGACCGCGCGCAGCCGCGCAGCGGGAACGCCGACCTGGCCATGATCGCCGCGGAGGCGCTCGGCGCCGAGCACGCCCTGTTCGTGCCGGCGGTTGTGGGTACTCCCGGGGAGAGCTTCCGAGCGGCGACTGACGAGGACGGTCAGGGCACTGACCCGCATTACGGCGTCGCCCTGGTCAGCCGCTATCCAGTGCTCGAGTGGCGGGTCACCCGCCTGCCCGCCGCCCCGCTGCGCGCGCCGATCATGATCCCGGGGCCGCGCCGGATGGGGGTGATGCTGCTCGACGACGAGCCGCGGGTCATGGTCGCCGCGGTGCTCGCGACGCCGATCGGCCGGATGACGGTCGCCAGCACCCACCTGTCCTTCGTGCCCGGCTGGAACGTCCGCCAGCTGCGCATCGTGCGTCGCGCGCTGCGGGCCCTGCCCGCCCCGCGGGTGCTGCTCGCGGACCTCAACCTGCCCGGCGGGCTGCCGTGGCTGTTCTCGGGGTGGCACCGGCTGGCCGGCGTGCCCACGTATCCCGCCTCGGCCCCGCAGGTCCAGTTCGACCACGTCCTGGCCGATCGGCGCGGCTTCGACCGGCTGCCTCGGGTGACCGGCGTCGCCAGCCCGCCCGTGCCGTTCTCGGACCACCGCCCACTGCTGGTGACCCTTCGTGATCGCCCCGGCACGCTGAAGATCGATTAATGCGGATTTAAGCCAACGCGCAATGCCTGGATCCGACGGTTTGTCCGGTGGCGATTGCGAACGGTGTTCGGATAACTACGATTCTTCGGCGCCTTGTAGATTAGGCGTTCGTTTGTTGGGATGCGTACCGTCAGTGATTTTTCAACCGAAGGCGCAAGGCCCCAGAGGCTGCCGGTCCGGAGGATAAAGAGCCGTGAAAGGTCGTCACCGCACAGCGGGGTCGTCGGGCGGAGCGCTGAAGCTGGGCGCCGCCGCCGTCGCCGTGCTCGTCGTCCTCGCCGGCAGCTGGTATGCGTTCCGTAAGTACTCGCAGCCATCCTGCGGCAGCAACGCCGCCAAGCTCAGCATCGGCACGCCCGCGGACATCGCGCCGGCGCTGAAGGCCCACGCCACCGAGTGGGCCGAGCAGGCCAAGGCCAACGGCAACTGCGTCGACATCGAGGTCTTCGAGGAGGACCCGGCCGACGTCGCCGCCGCCCTGGCCGGGCGGGCCGAGAAGTCACTCACCGGCGTCGGGCAGGCCAACGGCAAGACCCGCATCCCGGACGTCTGGGTCGCCGACTCCTCGCTGTGGCTGCAGCGCGTGCGCGCGGTCAGCCCGCAGGCCGTGCCGGCCGACACCAAGTCGATCGCCATGAGCCCCGTGGTGCTGGCGATGCCCGAGCCGATCGCGACGACCTTCGGCTGGCCGCAGAAGAACATCACCTACGCCGACCTGATCGGCAAGGTCGCCACCGACCAGAAGGTCAAGGTCGGCATCGTCGAGCCGAGCCGCGACTCGACCGGCCTCAGCGGCCTGCTGACGCTGGCCGCGGTCGCCCAGGCCGCGGGCGGCGGCAACACGGCCCAGGCCACGCAGACCGCCACCGCCGCGCTGCGGGCGCTCGCCGCCGGACGCTCCTCGGTCCGCTCCGACCTGATGCAGAAGTTCCCGCGCGGCAGCGACGCGGCGGCGCTGGGCAGCGGGCTGAGCGTGGCGCCGCTGTCCGAGCAGGCGGTCATCCAGTACAACGGGCAGCAGCCTCCGGTCCGCCTCGCCGCGCTCTACGCCGAGCCGGCGGCGCCGGCGCTGGACTACCCGTATGTCGTGCTGGACTCCGGCAAGGCCAGCATCGCCGGCGAGCTGCTCAAGTCGCTCGACTCGCAGGGCTTCCGCGACAAGCTCGGCGCGGTCGGGCTGCGCGGCGTCGACGGCGCCCCGGGCAAGGGCTTCCAGACCCCGGCCAACGCCCCGGCGGCGCTCGCCGCCACGCAACTGCCCGACGCCGCGGCGATCGAGGGCCTGCTGGGCAAGTGGCAGGCGATCACGCTGCCGGCCCGCATGCTCGCCGTCCTCGACGTCTCCGGCTCGATGCTGACGCCGGTGCCGACCGCCGGCAACGCGACCCGCATGCAGGTCACGCTGGAGGCCGCGCGCAAGGGCATGAGCCTCTTCGACGACTCCTGGGCGCTGGGCGTGTGGACGTTCTCCACCCAGCTGGACGGGGCCAAGGACTACAAGGAACTCGTGCCGATCGGGCCGCTGGTCAGCCAGCGCGCCCAGTGCCTGCAGGCGCTGGGCACGATCCAGCCGAAGAAGAACGGTGACACCGCGCTCTACGACACCATTCTCGCCGCGTACAAGACGGTGCAGAGCGGCTACGAGAGCGGCCGGATCAACTCGATCATCGTCATGACCGACGGCGAGAACGACGACCCCGCCGGCGGCCTGTCGCTGGAGCAGCTCATCGCCGAGCTCAACAAGGTCAAGGACCCGGCCAAGCCGATCCAGGTGATTCTGATCGGCATCGGCGACAAGGTCGGCGAGGCGGCGATGCGCCAGATCACCGACGCGGTCGGCGGCGGCACGTTCGTCGCGCCCGACCCGGCGAAGATCGGCGACATCTTCCTGCAGGCGATCTCGCTGCGCGGCCAGGCCGCGGCGCCGCCGAAGTAGGCCGGCACTGCACTACCACTTCGATTTCCGCGCCGTACCTACCACCGCGACTTCGTCGCTTGTGCCTCGTAGAGCAGGATCGACGCGGAGACGGAGACGTTGAGCGAGTCGCCGGACCCGAGCATGGGGACGGCGACTCGCTGGTATCCGCGGCCGTACCAGCCCTTGCCGATGCCGTACCGCTCGCTGCCCACGACGAGCGCGGTGCGCCCGGTGTAGTCGGCCTGGCGATAGTTGACCGCCTCGTCGGTGTCGGCCAGCAGCACGGTGAAGTTCCGGGAGTCGAGCCACGCCATCGCGGCGTCCACGGTCTGGAACTCCAGCGTCGGTACGGTCAGAATGGTCCCCTGGCTCGCCCGGATCACCTTCGGATGCGTGAGCCGGGTCTTGCGGTTGGTCAGCACCAGGCAGTCCGCCCCGCACGCGTCGAGCGAGCGGATGAGCGTGCCGAGGTTGCCGGGGATCTCCAGCCCGTCGGCCACCAGCACCAGCGCGTTCTTGCCGAACCGCAGGTCCTCGGGCTCCCAGTGGGGCAGCGCGGCGAGCGACAGCAGGCCGTCGGGCTTGTCGCGCTCGGAGATCTTTTCGAGGGTACGCAGGGAGATGCGGAACGAGCGCTCGGCCCGCTCCGCGATCTCCTCGGCCCGCTTGTGCGCCTCGTCGGCGTAGATCGCCTCCGGGCACCAGAAGAACGTGTCGATCGGCGCACCGGCCTCCAGCAGCATGTTGTGCGCCCACAGCCCCTCGGCGACGAAGAGCTTGTACCGGTTCGGTGCGGTGTTGTTCTGGATGTGCTGCACCTGCCGTACTGCGGGATGCTGGACACCGACCGCCTGGAGTTCCCTCACAGCGTGACGGTAGCCGAGAGCTCCTCCGCCTCCGAGATGGCCCAGTCGCGGACGTTCCCGGCCGCCGTGAGGTCCCCGCGCACCCGCTCCAGCGTCGCCACCGGCCCGGCCACCTCGACCCGGGCCACCTCGGCCCGCATCGACTGCCGCGCCGCCGACTTCGCCTTGCGGATCACCCCGAGTACCTCGGCCGCGAGCTCCAGCGGCGCGGTGTCGGCCGCCTCGGGGGCCTCCGGCCACAGCGCCACGTGGATGGAGCCCTCCTGCCACCAGGACCAGACCTCCTCGGCCACATACGGCAGGAACGGCGCCAGCAGCCGCTGCACCGTCGACAGCGCGATCGCCAGCGCCGCCCGGGCGGAGGCCACCTCGGCCGGCTCGGCCTCCCCGTAGGCGCGCGCCTTCACCAGCTCCACGTAGTCGTCGCAGAAGGTCCAGAAGAACTGCTCGGTGACCTCCAGCGCCTTCGCGTAGTCGAACGCGTCGAACGCCGCGGTCGCCTCCCGCACCACCGCGGACAGCGCCCCGAGCAGGGCCAGGTCGACGGGCTCGGTCACGTTCCGGCCGGTGGCCTCGCCGAGGCCGAGCACGAACCGGCTCGCGTTGAGCAGCTTCACCGCGAGGCGCCGCCCCACCTTGAGCTGGTTGGCGTCCAATGCGGTGTCCACGCCCCGGCGGGCGCTGCCGGCCCAGTAGCGGATGGCGTCGGCGCCGTACTGTGCGAGAAGCTCCTCCGGCGAGTCCTTGGCGTTGTCCTTGGACTTCGACAGCTTCTTGCGGTCCGGGTCGAGAATCCAGCCGGCGATGGCCGCGTGCCGCCACGGCAGCACGCCGTGCTCGAGGTGCGAGCGCAGCACCGTGGTAAACAGCCAGGTCCGGATGATCTCGTGCGCCTGCGGCCGCATGTCCATCGGGAACACCCGCGCGAACAGGTCCGGGTCATCGAGCCAGCCGCCGGCGATCTGCGGCGTGAGCGAGGACGTCGCCCAGGTGTCCATGACGTCCGGGTCGCCGACGAACCCGCCCGGCATGCCCCTGTCGATCTCCTCGAACCCCGGCGGCGTGTCGCTGCTCGGGTCCATCGGGAGCGACTCAGGAACGATGGGGTCGTCGTAGATCGGGTTGGCGTCGGCGTCGAGGCGGTACCACAGCGGAATCGGCACCCCGAAGAAGCGCTGGCGGCTGATCACCCAGTCGCCGGTGAGCCCCTCGACCCAGTGCTCGTAGCGCGTCCGCATGTGCTCCGGCTCCCAGGACAGCTCCCGCCCCCGCCGCAGCATCGCCTCGCGCAGCTCCGGCGTCCGGGCGCCGTTTCGGATGTACCACTGCCGGGTCGCCACGATCTCGACCGGCCGGTCCCCCTTCTCGTAGAACTTCACCGAGTGGGTGATCGGCCGCGGCTGTCCGTCCAGCTCCCCCGACGAGCGCAGCAGCGCCACGATCTTCTCCCGCGCCTGGTTCACGGTGAGCCCCGCCACCGGCGCGTAGAGGTTCTCGTCCACCCCGTCCGGCGCCTGCAGCCCGAGCCGCCCGTTGCGCTGCATCACGGTGCGCGTGGGCAGGTCCAGCTCGCGCCACCAGATCACGTCGGTGAGGTCGCCGAACGTGCACACCATCACCAGCCCGCTGCCCTTCGCCGGGTCGGCGAGCGGGTGCGCCAGCAGCGGCACCTCCACGTCGAACAGGGGAGTCCGCACGGTACTGCCGAAATGCGGTGCGAACCGCGAGTCCTCGGGGTGCGCCACGAGCGCCACACACGCCGGCAGCAGCTCGGGCCGGGTGGTCTCCACGAAGAACTCGCCGAACCTGATCCGGTGGAACGCGCCCGGCCGCTCCCGGTCCTCGAGCTCGGCCTGCGCCACGGCGGTGCCGAACGTCACGTCCCACAGCGTCGGCCCGTCGAGCGGATACGCCTCCCCGCGGGCCAGGCTGTTGAGGAATCCGCGCTGCGCGGTGGCCCGGGCCCGCTCGCCGATGGTGGTGTAGAGCAGCGACCAGTCCACCGACAGCCCCAGGTGCCGCCAGAGTCGCTCGTAGCTCTGCTCGTCGATCTCGGTCTGCCGCTGACAGAGCTCCACGAAGTTGCGCCGGCCGACGAGCACGCGCTCTTTCCCGGGCTTCGCCGGCGGGGTGAAATCGGGGTCGTACGGCAGCGTGGGGTCGCACTGCACCCCGAATGTCAGCTGCACCCGGCGCTCGGTCGGCAGCCCGTTGTCGTCCCACCCCATCGGATAGAACACGGTCTTGCCGCGCATGCGCTGGTATCGCGCGACGATGTCGGTCTGCGTGTACGAGAACACGTGCCCGATGTGCAGCGCTCCGCTCACCGTCGGCGGCGGCGCGTCGATCGAGAACACCCGCTCCCGCGGCGCCGAGCGATCGAACCGGTAGATGCCCTCTACGTCCCATACGCGCGCCCACTTCTCCTCGAGGCCGTCGAGGCTGGGACGCTGCGGTATGCGATCGGTATCAGGCATACACCTCATGCTATGGCCGGGCCGCCGGACCCACCTCCCAATTCCCCGAGCCCTCGCGGCCGCCGCCCGGTCAGCCGCTCCACATCCCCGCTGACCTGTGCGAACTCGCCATTGGCGATGGCCAGGTACGACGTGACCCACCCGTCCACCTCGAACCGGGGCGCCCCGTAACGGGCCCGCGAGGCATAGGCCTCCTCGACGGTCTCCGCGACGTATCGCAGCCCCAGCACGCCGGCCGCCTCGGCGAGCGAGAACGCCTCGGGCCCGGTCAGGTTGTACGTCCGCCCGTCGTGCTCCCCGTTGAGAACGGCGACGACACAGGCGGCGACATCGTCGTAGCTGACCGCGGCGACCCGCCCGTCCCCGCCCGGCCCGCGAATGACGCCGTCCTCTCCCGCCAGCCGGGGAATCATTTCCAGATAGAGGTTGTCCCGCAGGAAGGTGAACCGGAGCCCGGTCTGCCGAATATGCTGTTCGGTGTACCAGTGGTCCCGCCCGAACGTGAACGTGCAGTCGGGCGCGGCCCCGAAGAACGACAGGTAGACAATCCGCTGAACCCCGGCGGCCACGGCCGCGTCGACGGCGGACCGGTGCGCCGCCAGCCGATCGGCGTCCTCCCGCGCCGACACGAGAAAGACGGTGCCGGCCCCGCGAAACGCGTCCGTCATCGCGCCCGTGTCGGCGTATTCGGCGAACCGAACCTCCTGACCGGTCCGCGGCGCCTTCGAGGCGTCCCGCACCAACAAAATGTGCGGCTGACTCAACAACCGGCCAACCCGCCCACCGACCTGCCCCGAGGCCCCGGTAACCACGATCATGCCGCCAGTATCCGCCGTCAGCCGGATTCCGGCAGCGAGCGAGTGCCGACGATCGCCTTGTCCGCCCTCGTCGGGTGGGCGTGCGGCCTGGCCGTCGAAGGCCAGCGTCACCGTCCGCGGAAGCCGGTTCGCCCAAGATGTGCCACGGATTCAGCCGATATTCTTGAAACCGGCGGGTGGTGTGAGTTCGAGCCGTGCGAGATTCTCCGCAGTGCGGGGCAGCCAATCGTACGTGACCTCGTTGTTCACCTGGTTTTCTACACCGGAATTCATCCGGCGGACCAGGAACGATTCCGCGTCCTTCGTATCCGTCGATACGCTCCTTGCTGAGGAGCCGCAGCGTGCCGCTGTCGAGTGCCGCACGAATCGAGCCCGGATTCAAGATGTTCGCCCACTTCGGTGGCGTCCGAACCGGGCCGCCTCCCCGGTCGACCGGTACTGGGGCGCTCTCGGATGATGAGTTTCGGTCCTTGTCCTGCTCGTGCAGTTCGATCCACTCGTGTTCGTCGTAGTAGACGATGAGCATGGTGACCGAGCCGTCCTGGGTGTGCCGTCTCGTGATGGAGACGAAGTGGACACCGTTCTTGTCCCAACCGTCATCCCGGCTGTCTCCGGTGACTCGATCGACCCATACCTCGTGTCGAGTTCCCTGTGAGCGGCTGGATGTGTGTACGACATAGTTCTTCGCGCTCTCGAGGGCGTGCAGCATCCGCGTGTGGATGTATGCCTCGCTCAGCTGGTCGGAGCCGGTGTCGCGGCTCACCTGGACCGCGCCGATCGTCGCCGCGACGGCCGCTGCCGCGACCACCCCGGTAGTCGCCCGGCATGGTCGTATCCGCCGTCCGTGATCCGCAGGGTCTCCGGGTCGTGGGGGAACGGTGTCTCCCGTGGACGCCGGAACAGCAGCCGGATCCGATCGCGGGACAAATTCACCAGCACCTGACGTACGTATGCGTCAGGTGCGTCACGCGCCCGGGACCAGTGCCGCGCGGTTCGCAACAACGCTGTCTGCAGCAGGTCCTCGGCGTGCCCCCGGTCACCGGTGAGCAGGTACGCGAGGCGGATCAGACCGGTGGAACTGCCTTTGACGAATTCGTCGAAGCTGGGATCAACCCGCGACATGGCGACGGCGCAGGACATGGTGCAGGAGGCGTTCTGCCGGGCGCTGGCCCGGTGGAAGCGCGTCGCGGCCATGGACGATCCGGCTGCTTGGGTGCGGCGGGTCGCGTGGAACCTGGCCACCAGCCGGTGGCGGCGGACGCGGACCGCGCTGCAGTACGCCCGGCGGCAACGCGAGGAGCATGTGGCGGCGCCGAGCCCGGACCGGGTGGCGCTGGCACAGGCCCTGCGCACGCTGCCGGCACAGCAGCGCCGTGCGGTGATTCTGCACTACCTGGCCGATCTACCGATCAATGACATCGCGCGTCAGGAGGGTGTTGCCGAAGGGACGGTCAAGTCCTGGCTGCACCGTGGGCGCGTGGTTTTGGCCGCTCAACTGACCGAGAAGGAGAACAACCGTGGCTGACTTCGATGACCAACTGCTGGCCGGCGCGTTCGCGGACTTCCGCGACGAGGTCGCACCGCATGTCAAGCCGGCCGGTACCGCGGCGGCACACGAAACCGTGCTCCGCCGGCACCGGGTGCGGATGATTGCCGCGACCACACTCGCCGCGTTGGTGGTGGCGGCGCCGGTCGTGGCGTATGCGGCGGCAGGCGACGACTCGCACGGCCCGCCGGCCGTGACCGGCGACTCGCCCAGCGCCACGTCCGGCCCGGCGTCGCCCGAGTCGAGCGGGTCGGCCACGGGTACCGTCTCTGCGGCGCCGGACGGCCGGATCAGCAAGACGGACCTGGCCAAGGCGACGCTGGACATCCCGGCGTGGCCCAAAGGCTTCGACGACAGCTGCCCGACCGGCACGGTGAAGTTCACCGGTGGCAAGGCGGGGCACAACGGTATCGAGGCGCTGCAGGGCGACCCGGTCTACGTGGACGTCGACCACGACGGGGCGCAGGAGACGGTCGCCCTCGTCTCGTGCAGCCCGCAAGGCAGCGACTACCAGGTCATCGCCCTCGACCGGGACACGACCGGCAAGGTCGTCACCCTCGGCAAGGTCGTCGGCAGCGCCGGCAACACCGGCAAGCAGGGGTCGGACATCATGACGATCTGGGCGATCGAAGCCGGCGACAACGGCCAGGTCCGGGTCGACGTGGGCGAGTACCGGCCCTGCTGCGAGGCGATGCAGGCGTCCCAGCACCAGTGGCGCACGTACGGCTGGAACGGCGACCGGTTCACCCAGACCGGCGGGCCGACCGCGTTCGGGCCCAACCCGAAAGTCGCCGACCTGGCCATCACCGCCGACCGGCTGACCATGACCCGGCAGGGTGACGGCTCGTGGGCGGGCACCCTGCGGGTGACCATCCACAACGGGGCCCAGTTCGCCACGCCGGGCAAGCTGCAGTTCTCGCTCAACATCGACGCGAGCTGGCAGGCGCAGCCGAGCACGGAGTGCCGCTTCACACCCGGCGAGACCCCGGTCAACTGCACACTGCCCAGCATCGGCGCGGGCGCGGACCGAGTCGTCACCATCCCGCTCACCGCACCGGCCGGCCCGTTGAGCCACCAGTGCACCGTGTACGCCAACGCGGTCGACACCAACGGTGCCGGATACCCGAACCGCAAGTCGGACGGCAACTCGGCGACCGTACAGGTGACCGAGGCCTGAGCCCGGAACAACGGCCCGCCACGGACCCAGTCCCGTGGCGGGCCGTGCATGGCACGACCTCCAAAGCCAGTCCAACAGACCTATATTCGCAGGTCAGCGTGCCTGACTTGCCCGGCCGTGCGCTTCGTGTGCAACAGGCCAGCCAGGGCGACGCTGGTTCAGCCACCGCCAGCCTGTGCCTAGAAGAGCCCCTCGCCTTCATCTGATGGCAAGACGTACCTCGTTCCACGTCGTGATCCAGTCTGTACCAAGCGCCCATCACGCACGAGTTGCTGAGGCAGACTCAAAGATTGCTGCCTGTTTAGCCCCGTTAGCTCACGCACACGCTCGTTCGAGAGCTCCTCAACCTCAGCAGCGTCCAGCACCATCTCGGTCAGCTGCTTAAGGGAGAACCGATAGGCCGCCGGCGGAGCGATTGACTCCGCCAGATAGTAGGTCGAACTCCCTCGCTCGCCCGTCTGCTCAAGTAGATCCGCATCGCGGAGCCTCTGGAGGGCCCGACGCGCCACACCGCTATCTTCGGTCTTGAGAATCCCTCGCGCAATCCCGTTCGTTAGCTCGTTGCCCCGGGCGGCGTGAACCAGCAGTAGTTTGTCTGATCCCGAAATTCGTCCATGCCGCTCCAAGTCGGATACCCATGCACGTTCGCGAGGTGTAATCGGGCCCTGCAATGGAAGGCGAACTGTTACCGACTTACCATCGTCGATAAATTGCGGAGGATCGAGTAGTGCCTCCTCCATCTCGTCCTCCATGACGTCGATGCCCCGGCCAGCATCTTCGGCGAGACTGAACCGCCGCAGCACATCAATGATGTCCGGATTCCGCGCAGCCTGCGCTTGCCGGATCGTCTCGACCGTAACCGACTCAGGCAAGCCACCTGGAGACCGAACCACAACCACATTAGGACGTATCTCAACGAGGATCGCCGTGCGATTGATCTCATAGCTCCGGTGAGCTACCGCGTTAGCGATCGCTTCCCTAACAACCACCTCCGGGAGCTTTGGAATGTCGTATCGGTACAGGCCAGTGACTACGAGGTCACTCCCAAGTTCCTCCGAAATGAATGTGGTCGCGCCGCGAACCTGAGTGGGAAGAGTTCCGTCGAAGACTTCTCGCCGATCATAGTCAAATCCATCGCCTTCTGGGTACCTACGAACCTCGATAATCGCTTTGTTTAGCTGCAATGAGCGCGAAGGAGTGGTGAGAAACAACGCGCCAGCGATAGTCAGATATCCATCGACTACTAGCCCGCGCTCACCGAGCCGGTCCGGTAGATCGGGGGCAGAAGGAGACCACCCGTACACTTCACACAGCTCATGCAAGGCTTCGGGTTCACACTCTTCGAGCGACACCTCAGAATTCGCGCGTTCGAATCTCCGCAGTTTTCGACTACTCATGAATTCCCAGGCGTCGGCGCCGAACAAGGCGACGTTACGTGCTCCCTTTCGGACCAAAATTCGGCCATCGCTCGTTTGAGCGAAGCCCTCCTCGCGTCGCTTAACCACGATCGCGATCACGGCCTTGCCGTCCACATCGACTTCTTTGACCGAATAACGTCCTATGTCATGGGCAGCCAAGGCTGCCTCAGTATGACAGGTTATGAAGTCCTTGTGATCCGCCACCTCGCTCATCACAACCACTTCATAACTCGCCATAACCCACGACCTAGGCTTCAGCGCCGCAGCGCAACTGCATCGAACAGCGCAAAGCTGGCTGACGTGCCTGCATCGCCCGACTGCGTCGTTGTCGACCCTCGGCCTTCGCCCGCCACACTGTCTCAATGCTTGGCCACGATCGAACGTGGAATGTTCCTGGCAACATCTTCTGGCTCCACCCTGGCAAGATCAATTGGCACCATTTCGATCGGCGTACATCGCTTGGTAACTCGTCTTGGCCCCACCTCGTCGAGGGGCGATCGGGCGCCGCTTTGTTGGCTAACTTCGATGGACTGCCTCAGTCGATTTCGATGGCAAGCCGACCCGCACCGCAGGCGCGCCCAGCGCGCCGAGGAGCCGAAGCGGCGCGGCAGCAGCCCTGGTCAACGCGGACGCAATCCATGGTCAGACGGTCGCCGTCGGGGCCGAGTGCCATCGATCTCGTGGCAGGGGTCGTCGGAGTCCGCGGGCGGGGCCAACTCAAGTTGCCAAAGGATCAAACCCACCGGCGGTCGCCTATCCCATCGGTACCGAGTGCCGGCGCCAGGTGGAGCCACTTTTCGTTGCCGCAGTGGGGCCAGCTCACGTTGCCGAGAACAGTGGAAGCTTCGCAGCGTTGCCGTGAGCTGCAAGGTCCATGCGTGCAACTAGCGGCGGGCAACGAGCGGGCCCGGAAGCAGAAGACCCCGACCACGTTTCCGCTGGTCAGGGTCTCCGAAGCCCGGCGAAGGACTTGTGGGCAGGGGCGGGGTCGAACCGCCGCCCTTCCGCTTTTCAGATCAACGCAGGTTCGTGATAGCGGGGTTTCCGGGCTGCGGTGAGGTCCGGAATGGGTCGGAGATGAGTGCCGTCGTGCGCGGCCGTTGCTACATGCGTTGCTCCATCGGATGTCGTCAGGCGATAGCTGCGATGTCGCCGTCGTCGAAGTAGATCGCCTGACGGAGGCGCCCACCGAGCGCCGCCGCGAAACGGGCGACCACGTCCTGGCCCGTCACCTGGCCCTGCTCGATCTGCGACACGCGTCCCGTGGTCTTGGCGGACCACCGCCGGCCCAACCAGTATCACTCTTGATAGTGATATCGTTGTGCCGTGGAGATGTCGAGTGAGCGTTGGGCCATGTTGGCGCTGCATCCGGTACGCATCCGGATCCTGCGGGCCGTCGCCGGGGCACGCCTGACCACGCACGACCTCGTGACACGGCTTCCGGACATCCCGCACGCCACGCTGTACCGGCACCTGGCCACGCTGGTCAAGAGCGGCCTGATCGAGGTGGTGGAGGAGCGCAAGGTTCGGGGCGCGGTCGAGCGGGTGTACGCGCTGCCCGCCGATGGCGCGCCCCTGGACGCCGCGGCCCTGGCCTCGGCGACGCTCGACGACCATGCCCGCTACTTCACGGCGTTCGTGTCGAGTCTGCTGTCGGAGTTCTCCCGCTATCTGAGCCGGGAGCGGATCGACTTCACCGCCGACGGAGTCGGCTACCACCAGCTTGTGCTCCACCTGACCGACGCGGAGCTGGCCGCCCTCGCCGCCGACCTCAACCAGGTCATCGGTCCGTTGCTGAACAACCAGCCGGGCGACGGGCGGGTCCCGCGCCTGCTGGCCACCATCCTGATGCCCGCCGACCAGCCGCCGGCCACCGACACCACGCAACCGAACCCTGAACGGGAAGAACGCTCCACCACGAGGAAAGGGAGTGCCTGATGGCAACTGTCACGGTCGTCGGCAAGCTGGTCGACATCCGATTCACCGGATGGGAGCGGTTCTGGACCGGGCGGGAGCGGCTGACGATGCCGGTCGCTGCGGTACGGCACGGGTCGCTCGTGGCCGACCCGCTACGCCTGGCACGCGGCGCCAGGCGTGGGATCGCGGTGTCCGGGGTCGTCAAGATCGGTGTCTGGGGCTTGTTCGGCGGACCTCGGCAGCTGGTGGCGGCACGCCGAGGTGGGCCCGGGCTGCATCTGGTCCTTGACCGTGCGCTCGCCGGCGGCGAATTCGACGAGGTCGTGCTCTCCAGCCCGGCGGCGTCCGGCATCGCGGACACGATCGGGCGTGCGATGGCGGCCCGCCGATGAGCGGCGACCGCCTCGCGATCGAGGTCTCCAACCTGACCAAACGGTACGGCGAGGTCACCGCCGTCCACGAGTTGACCTTCACCGTAGAACCGGGTCTGGTCACCGGGTTCCTCGGTCCGAACGGTGCCGGCAAGACCACCACGATGCGCATGCTGACCGGCCTGGTCACGCCCACCGCCGGCACCGCCACGATCGGCGGCCGGCCGTACCATCGGCTGCCCCGCCCGTCGGACGCCGTCGGCGCGGTGTTCGACGCGAGTGCGTTCTACCCTGGCCACACCGCCCGCGACCATCTGCGCGTCTATGCCGCGATGGGGGGCTATCCGGACCGGCGGGTCTCCGACCTGCTGGACCTGCTGGGCCTCGCCGAGGCCGCCGACCGCCGCACCCGCGGGTTCTCCACCGGCATGCGGCAGCGGCTCAATCTCGCCACCGCGCTGCTCGGCGACCCCCGCGTGCTGCTGCTGGACGAGCCGGGCAACGGCCTGGACCCGGAAGGCATGCTGTGGCTACGCGGTTTCCTGCGCCGGCTGGCCGACGAGGGGCGCACGATTCTGATCTCCAGCCACGTGCTCAGCGAGATCCAGCAGCTCGTCGACGACGTGGTGGTGATCCGCCGCGGCCAACTCGTCGCCGCCGGACCCTGGTCCCAACTCGCCGGACCACCAGCGGTACTGGTCCGCTCGCCCGACGCCGACCGGCTGGCCGCCGCCCTCGCAGCCAACCCGGCGGCCGGCGCCGTCTCACGCGTCGAGGCCGCCGGAGCCGGCCGGCTGCGGGTGCGCGGGCTCGACGCGCCGGACATCGCGGACTTCGCCGCCGCGCACCGGCTGCGGGTATACGAGCTGGTCGCCGAGACTCCCAGCCTCGAGCAACTTTTCCTCCACCTGACCACGGACAAGGCGGCCGCCCGATGAATCGCCTGATCAAAGCGGAATTCCGCCGGCTGCTCGCCACCCGCATGTGGAGCGGGCTGCTGTTCGCCGCCGTGCTGCTCGGTGGCGGCCTGATGGGCGCGATGGCGCTGGTCGGGCCGGAGAACTTCGACCCGCCCGTGCCGGGACTGGATACCGAAACCGGTATCCGCTCGATCCTGGGGGTTCTCGGCTACACCGCGTTCGTGCCGGCTGCCGTCGGCACCGTCGCCGTCACGTCCGAGTACCGACACCGCACCGCCGCGGTCACGTTTCTCTTCACGCCCCGCCGTTGGCAGGTACTGGCCGCCAAGCTCGCCACGTACGGCGTCGCAGGACTGGCGTACGGGCTCATCCTCGCCGGCACAGGCGCCGCGGCCCTGTTCACGGTCGCCGCCGCCCGCGGGGTCCCGCTAGGCCTGCCGGCCGGCACCATCGTGGCGCTGCTTGCCCGCATCGGACTCGCCATGGTCGTATACCTGCTGATCGGGGTGGGCGTAGGCGCGTTGGTGCGCAACCAGATCGCCGCACTGGCCGTGGTGATCGGCTATCTCTACATGGGTGAAACGCTGCTCATGATGATCCCGGGCGTCAATCGGCTCTACCCGGTCCTGCCCGGGGGCGCCACCGCCTCCCTCACCGACTTCACCTACCTCGCCGACGCCATGACGCAAGAACTCGGCAGCAGCGCCGTCCAACTGCTACCGCCGGCCGCTGGCGCTCTCCTGCTCCTGGCATATGCACTCGCCGCCGCCAGCGTCGCCGTCGTCCTTCCCATGCGCCGCGACATCACCTGACCAAGGGGGACAACCATGGAATCAGGCGGCAAAGGTAGTCGGCTTCGTCCCAAGGACCGCAGCCGTGTTTTGTCGATCACGTCTCGTGATCGACGCGTTTAATACCAGTCTCCTAGCCGATGGGCAGGGGCGGGTCGAACCGCCGACCTTCCGCTTTTCAGATCTGAGCAGTCCCGCTCGTAGGGAGCCCTGACCCGGCGGACGGTACGGACCCAGTTGCTGGTGGTCGGCGTTGTACGGCGCCATTGCTACACGGCCAAGGCCGGGATGGCCGCCTACGGCACGAGCAACGTACGAGTGTCGAGCTGGAACGGGAACGGGTGATCGGCGCTCAGGCTCTCGCCGGACTTGGCGACCGAATCTTCGACGTAGTGGGTGCCATCGAGCCGGTTGAGCCGGAGGGTGAGCGAGTCGGGTGATTCCGGCTCGACGAGGAGGTACCACTCGATACGTGCGGCAGCGTAGAAGTGCATCTTCATCACGCGATCCGCAGCCGCGTTGCCGGGTGAGACGATCTCCCCGACGAGGGTGACTTGCGCCGCGTCGACAACCAAAAAGTCGTCGGTCGTGTCCACCACCGCGAGGTCGGGGATGACGAGGCGGTCGGTATGCAGCCGAACATTCACCGCTTCGTAGACGAGTAGGCCGGCGGCCGACGCAGGTGCGTCCAACTGGTTAGCGATGCGGCGCGAGAGACGCTGGTGGCGCGAACTCGGCGCGGGACTCACCAGCAGGCTCCCATCGATCAGCTCGATCCGGTTCGGCGTTTCGCCTAGCGCGAGGTAGTCCTCCTCGTTCCAGGGTCCCGCGTGCTCCATCGTTGCCACGCTCATGATCTGGACCACCTCCCGGGACGCTGTGCGGCTGCCACCAGTGTCTCACGATGACAGGCCTGACCAGACGCGTCGACGACCGTCCGCTGTCGACGAGGCCGGCCCAAGTACGGACAGGACCATGGTGAGGGCCAGGCCGATCAGAGCCGCGATCCGCAGAGAACGCGCATCCCCGACCTCGCTGGGCGTCTGCGGGTCAACCCAGTTGTGACGTTCCACAACAACGGTCACCCTTTCGCCGATGTCGAACTCTGGAACGCTATCCGATAGATGCCCCCGTATCGGACGCTCCTGATCGTCCTTCAGGACATAGTGGTACCCGGTACAGAACACGAACGCAGCGCCGGCGAGCAGGCCACCTAACTGGAGCCAGAAGTTGTACCGGACAAGTTGCTGGCCCACGACGAACGCGGCCACCAGGAGCGCCGCCACCGCAATCGTCGGCCATTCGCCCGGCAGTCGAGCAAACGGCATCGCGGCGGCCCCCAGCGCCGCAACAACGTACAGCCCCAAGATCACAGCAGACTTGGTGACAGCAGTACGCGGACGGTGCAGCACATGAGCCACGGTACGAGTCCGGATCAACCACACTGCCAGATCGAGATCCGATCGTTGCTGGCCAACGCGTGCATGCCCGCGAGCCGTCAAGCACGCCTGCGGCGCGGCCCACATGCGATCACCGGCCCGACGTGTGAGCAGGCGCCAGCGGTGGGCATCTCGTCGGTGACCCACGCTGAGCCAGGCGACCATGTCGCGATGACCGCGGCCAGCTAATAAATCTGCGACCGGAGTTCTTGCACGCCGTCGAACTCCACAGAGAGGACGCGGACGCGGTTCGACAGACACGCGCCACGACGCCATCGGCCGCCAACAAAGTCGACCGTCCGCCGTGCAGATATCTGGCCGTTGCTACATGATGATCTTCGCGGTACCCGAGAAAACAGAAAACCCCGACCGCGTTTCCGCTGGTCGGGGTCTGTGAAGCCCGGCGAAGAGCTTTGTGGGCAGGGGCGGGGTCGAACCGCCGACCTTCCGCTTTTCAGATCAACGCAGGCGGGAGATGGCGCGGTTGGTGCGTTGGGTTTGAGTCCAGAGCGAGTTGGCGGTGAGTCCGGTTGTATGGGGCCGTTGCTACATTCGGATGCCGTCAGGCGATAGCGGCGATATCGCCATCGTCGAAGTAGATCGCCTGATGGAGGCGCCCACCAAGCGCCGCTGCGAACCGAGCGACCACGTCCTGGCCCGATACCTGGCCCTGTTCGATCTGGGACACGCGGCCTTTGGTGACACCCATGCGGTCAGCGACCTCCTGCTGGGTTAGGCCACGCTGCTTGCGAACCTCAGCCAGCCGATGGCCGAGAACTTCAGCGAGGAGTTGCTGCTTGCCGGCTGCGACCGCTTCCTCGCCGCCTGCACGCTCGACGTGCTCGGCCCGAATGTCACTCCAGCGCACGTAGCTGCTCATCACTGGTCGCCTTCCTCCTGCGCCCGTTCTTTCAAGTAGGTCTCGTAGCGTTGCTCGGCAAGCGGGATGGCTTCCTCATACCAGCTGGTCCACTGTCCGGCCTTGTCACCGGCAACGAGCAAGATGCTGGAGCGCCATGGATCAAAGACGAACAGGATGCGCACGGTGCCGGGACGAAGTTCCTTGAGGTTGGCGATTGTCGAGTGGGCGATGCGGTCAACGAGAGGCCGACCGAGGCTCGGGCCTCCCTCGGCCAAGGCGTCGAGTGCCTGCACGACCCGCTCGTGAGTCGCATCGTCCAGTGCGTCAATCCACTCGCTGACTTCGTCCACGACGTAGATGTCCCACTCCGGTGTGGTCACGGAGTAAGTCTAGCGAACACTATACCGCTGTGACCGTCCGCCGCCTGGTAGGCCCTCGTTGCTACACGGATGAGCGAGGTGGCGGGTGGGCGCACAGACAAAGACCCCGACCGCGTTTCCGCTGGTCGGGGTCTGTAAAGCCCGGCGAAGAGCTTTGTGGGCAGGGGCGGGGTCGAACCGCCGACCTTCCGCTTTTCAGGTAGAGCGACGCTGCGGTACGGGTCCGTCGCTACCTGGCCAACTGTGTCCGGGAGGTCCGCCCTGCTCCTCTGCGTCCGCGCCCGTTGCCACATGCGTTGCCACACCGGCGACACCTGTTGCAGTGGCGTAGACACCGATGGGGCGGCCGATCCGGCCGCCCCATCGGGTGAACTGTCACGCTCAGCGCGATGGCTTCTGGTCCAGCCGAAGCTTGACTCCCTTGAAGGGCTGAGCGTCGTCTTGTGGTGACTTCGATCGGACCGACTTCGCTGAGATCGTTCCTGAACCCACGCGAGTTTGACCCGCAGCACGTCCGCCGGTCCCTGCCTTGGAGGTGTTGATGGAGTGCTGCATGCGGTTGGCCTCTCTAGTCGGGATTGAGGTCACGCCGATAATAGTGCTTCCGCTTGATCCACTTGAAGCCTTCGTGCTTCGTGATGCCCGCGACGTCTACCGGTCCACCTACGGTATCCGCTCCAGGGCTGAAACGGACAAAATTCACTGTTGTGTCCACAAGGAACGTGGCGAGGTCGATAGCGTCCTGAAAGGGCATGCCAGGCTGCACCAGTGGGGCTTGAAGGTGCTCCTGCAGTGCCGCCACGGCAGGCTGCACTTCGTCCGGCGCCATGCCGAGCTTCGCTAGGGTTGGGCCGAGCCCCGAGCCGAACCCCTTGAGCAGCCGTGTGATGGCCTCGGGCTGGCCGTTCCACGCGATCCCACTGTCGTCGACAGGTCGCACCAATTGCGGCTTGTCGCACTCTTTGGGGGTCATGTCGATCTGATACTCCTCGGCCATCTGGCCTCCCGAGGAGTATCCGGCAAGGATGAACCCCGTCCGGAGCTCGTCACCCTTCGAGGTGGAGCCGCCGAAGGCAGGCAGGAAGTTGTCTTCGTACATGAACCGCCGGAACTCGCTCGCCACGTCCTCCAAGGCGTACTTCTCAGGGTCAAGCTTCGCCTTGAGCTCTTGACGGAAGTCCTTCACCAGACGTTCGATGGACGCGTTGCCGAACGCGCCAGTTCCCCAGGTCACAACACCGATCGGCAACCCTTTGTACAGGTTGAAGATCTTGTTTGCGCTCTTGTACACGTTGAAGACAACGACCTGGCCGTTGGCGTCAATGCCGGCCAGCGTGCTGGCGCTGTCGGCAGCAAGCACGACGCCATCGTTGACCTTGAGAGATACCGCAATTGTCACTGCCGGCCGCCGCAACAGATCGTCTGCAGCGTCGCAACCTCGCGGGTCGCGCGCCGTTCCACACCTTGCCGACCGCCGCACTTACTTGTGAGGGGACTGCTGCCCCGCTCGTGGCATCCAGCCACATCATCTCCTCGCTGCCCCGCGCCGCAGGCAGCGCAGCGACCGTGCACCATGACCCCTGCTTCCGACCAGCTAGGCAGGGTTGCGATGCTGCTGTACGGTAGCCGCACGCACGCACCCCCCTCGGCAGCGTCCTTGCAGCCGTGGCCAAGAGGTTATGCACGCGTCGCCTGAGGGTACTTAGGCGATCATCGGCTCCCCCGGTAACGCCGTCAACATGACCCGGTGGAGCTTGGTTGTTGACGGTGGTCAGCCGCACTGCGAATGCTGCTGGCCACCTAACGACATACTTGCTACCGCACGGGCGAGGCTTCAGCGGGTGCCGCAGCCGGACGCGGTTTGCGTCGGCCTCGGCGCGCGAGACGGTGGTCCCCCTGTAGGTCGCAGGATCACGTTTATCCATCCGACTTACAGCACTGTAGTTACGTCAATGCGACTCAGGTTTGATGCTGTCACACCGGCTCGTCGGCCGCAACCCAACGTGACCAAGAGTCGTGTCGTAGCAGCACTCGATCCCCCCTGCTGGCACTTTTTCTACACGACGACAGGCTGAGCCTCGGGTATTGTGTAGCTGTGACACATCCCGGCGACTGGGTCGCAAGTTCCGATACAGACAGTTACGCGTTGCTTACCAGGAGCGGACGGCACCGCGACGACGGTGCGGACGCTGCCGATTGGGGGCACCACGTCACGACTACCATCGCCGATCAGATCAAATTCTGGCGAACCGATCGTGGTTTGAGTGCTCAGCAGCTGTCTGACCGCTCTGCCGAGTTGGGGTACCGCGTACCGCGCAACATCATTGCAAATATCGAGAGTGGGCGACGGAGCGCCGTCATGGTGCATGAACTGCTCATTTTGGCAATGGCGCTCAACATTCCGCCGATCCTTCTCGTATATCCACTTGGCCGACAAGAGCGGGTGGAGGTGGTTCCAGGATATGAAGCTCCAACTTGGAGTGCATTTCGATGGTTTGCGGCATCCAAGCGTCCGACCGGGCCACTCCTCGGTGGAAGTGTTGATGAGGGTGGCGTTACGGAACCGCTCATTGAGTGGGAGAAGGCGCACCTAGTTGTTCAGGTGTATCGTCGCCATGATTCTCTTGTGAACCGGTACCGCTTCACTCGTGACGACACGATGAACGAGCTACGCCGACTTGCGGAGCCCTCGGAGCGCATGCCCGATGAGAGGGAAACGCGCCGCATCACCGACCGGGTGGCCAGAGACCTGGCCAAAGCGGCGGAAGCGCTGCGTGTCCATAGGCAAGATATGAGGAGTCGCGGGTATCAGCCGCCACGCCTTCCCGTCGACATCGATGTAGATGAGGATTAACTCGACCTGTAGGCCCAGGCGCTGGGTGCTGTCAATCAGGCAGCGCTTCTTTGGTGCGCTTCAGTCGCGAAGGGCGATCAGCTCGACCATTGATGTAATGACGGAGTCCGCCGAATGGAATGCATCGACTTTCCATTCCCTGTTAGCGTAGCCGATCACGTGTGCTCCGGCCGCACGAGCGCCCTCAATGTCGGATAGCGAATCTCCAATTAGCACGCAATCCTCTACGTCGGCCATCAGGCTTCTCGCAGCCAGTAAAACTGGTGACGGATGGGGCTTCATCAATTCTGGTTTTGCGTATGGTCGCCCGATCACCGCGCGAACGCAGCCAAACAGGTTGTGCGCTCTCAAGTATGCCTCAATTGCGCCTTGGGAGTTGTTGCTCACGATTGCTATCGGGACGCCTGCTCGCCATGCGGTCTGGATTACCTCGTGTCCGTATGGCGTCGGCGAGGCGGTCGCGGCGGCGCGGACCTCGGCCACGCACAGGGCATCTTCAACAGTGACGACAAGGGCTTGCGGACATGCCTTGCCGGTCCATCGAAGTACCTCCAGCGGATCGGTTTCCACGACGACCGCTGCGGGCGGGTCGACGCCTTCAGCGTGGAGGACGCCGACGAGGTGCCGAGCGACGTCCGGTGCGGGGTAGCCCGCGAAGATGCTGCAGATCGGTCCGTCGAAGTCGAGCAGGAGCGGGCCGCGTCCGATCAGGTCGGCGGCGGTCACTGCTGGTACTCCCGGGCGACGCTGTTCCACACCGAGTCGAACCACAGGCGCGAGGACTCCACGAACTGCGTGCCGTGCGACGCGTCGTCGTCGTCGACCGCATAGTGGAAGAGTGTCGCGTCGCGGCCCATGAGGTCGAAGATCTCGACCTGCTCGCCGCCGATCGTGACCTCACGGGGCACCACCGGGTAGTAGCCGAAGAACGCCTCACGGTTGTTCAACATGTAGAGCTTGAACGTCGGCGCGAGGCCGTGCACGCGGACCTGTACGGTCGCCGACTTCACGAGGCCGAGGTCCGCCAGCTCGTGGACCTGGTCGATGATGCCGTCGGCGGATCGCCGGGTGATGCGGTCGGCGCGCCGCCGGACCGCCGCGTCGTCGGCGCCGGTTGCGGCGAGTGCCGGCAGGGCCATCGGCACCGACATGTCCGACAGCATGGCCCGGATCGCGATTGACTCGGGGGCGCTGCGACCTGCGCGAACCATGTCGAGCGCCTCGGCGAGCGCGTCCCGCAGGGTCTCTCCGGAGAAACCTGCGAAGTCGATCGCAACGTGCGCGTGTTCGAACGCCGCTTCGATCAGCGGGCGGAGTTCGACCGGTCGTTGGGTCTGGGCGCGGACGAACGCGCCGCTGCCCTGTCGGCTGACGATGAGGCGTTCCGCCCGGAGCGTCTCCAGCGCACGCTTCACCGTCTCGCGTGCGACGCCGTACCGGCTGGCCAGCTCCGGTTGAGACGGCAGCTTGTCGCCTGGTGCGAGTTTCCTGGTCAGGATCGCGGCCCGCAGCACGTTCGCGATCTGCTGCGAGGCCTGTCGAGGGTCATCGGGGTCGAGGTCACCGAGGAAGTCAAGGTTCGCGGTCACCGCTGAACAGTACCGCTGACTAGCCAAGTTAGGGAAGTTCGTCGACATCTCTTGACCTGACTAGCCATGTCGGCCTACCGTCAATGCATCGAACCTGGCTAGCCAGGAACGACAAGCAAGACGGAGTTCGTGGGAATGGTGGCTTGTCGCTGCGCGCCTGCGGATCGCCGTATGTGCGGGTTTGTTGAGAACTGAATCGGGCTGCGCCTCCCTCGGGATACCGGAAAAGGTTGCCGCGCAAGGCATTCGGCCCTTGCATGCGCGTCCGCCCGTGCTGAAACGGGCTCCACACAACGCTTTCTGCCCGGTCGGACACCCCGGCCGGGCAGTCCTTCTCGATCTCACAGGAGAGACCGTGAACAACGACCGTGACGACCCGTCCCCCGCCGACCTGGCCGCGATCGAGGCGGAGATGCCGCTGATCGAGGCAGAGATGAAGTTGCTCGACGCGGAGATCCGCATCCTGTTGGCCGACCCCGAACCGACCGCGCTGGACTGGCAGCGCATGCGCCGCGCCGAGCGGCTCGTCATGCGCGAGCTGGTCAAGCTGCACACCTTGCGCCCCACCGAGCGGTCCGCCGCGCGGCGGCTGCGGGCGGCGTGAGGGCCTGGCCGTGAGCCGCATCCGCGCTCGCTACCTCGATCCCGAGGGCGAGCGGTACGGCCTGCCGACCTGGTGGTGGCAGGGCGCGTCCGACGGCTACGCGACCCGTCGACAGCTTCGCGCTCGTGGCCTGCGGCCCGGCGGTCAGCCGGTGGCCGGGCAGATTCTGTGGCGCGGTGTCGGCGGCGAGCGCGTCGCCCTGCTCTACCGCCTCGACCTGGCCAAGCCGCACCGGCCCGCGACCGCCGCGCAGCGACGCGCGATCGGCCGGGCGCTGCTGGCCCGCCGGACCTGTTCGACCTGCCGTGAAGTGCGGCCGTACTACATCCCGCGCTCGCTCGGCGAGTGCCTCACCTGCGCCTACCCCGAGGAGAACCCGTGACCACCGCAACCGCCTCCAGCGCCTACCCCGCCCCGATCGAGGCGCTAATGCCCGACGCCCGCAAGCTCGCCGACCGGCTCGGCGAGATCCCCTCGCGGAACGCGCTGATGAAGGAGTTCCGCATCGGCGCGCCGAAGGCCAACGCCGTCCGCGATGCGCTCACCGATGAGCGCACCGAGCCCGCCGAGATGCCCCCGCCGCGCACGCTGCACGTCGTGCCGGACCTGGAGCCGGACACCGACGCCCCCGAGCCTGCCGCGCCGGTCGACGTCGAGCCGGTCGCCGAGGTGATCGAGGCGCCGCCGCAGGCCACGGGTGACGGACACCCGGGCACCAACATCACCGCGCCGCCCGCACCGGCCGCGCCGCCCACCGAGGCGCCCGCCCGGCGCAAGCCGCGCTCCTGGCCCGTCTGGGTCCTGGCCCTGCCCGCGTTCGTGGCCATCTGGTCCGGGTGGGTCGGCCTCGGCGAGCTGACCGGGTTCGGCGTCATCCACCCGCTGCCCGGCATCGCCGACAGCTTCAGCATCAACACCGCGATCACGCTCCCGATCGGCGTCGAGACGTACGCCGCGTACGCCCTGGCGGTGTGGCTGTCCAGCGCCTACGGCGCGTCGGTGCGCCGGTTCGCCCGCTGGTCCGCGATCGGGTCGCTCATCTTCGGCGCCGCCGGACAGGTCGCCTACCACCTGCTCACCGCGGCCGGGGTCACCTCGGCGCCGTGGTGGATCACCACGGCGGTTGCCTGTCTGCCGGTCGCCGTGCTCGGCATGGGTGCCGCGCTCGCGCACCTCATCCACGCCAACCGCGACTAGCTCCGCCCGGTGCGCGGCCCAGCGGCCTAGGAACCCCGGCCGCGCACCGGTCCCCGTCCCTCCACAAGGAGTCAGGAGACCCGCCTCATGACCAACCCGACCGATGCCGGCACACTCGCCGCTGTCTTCGTCGCCCTGTACGCCGCTCACCAGGTCGCCGACCACTGGATCCAGACGCAACACCAGGCCGACCACAAGGCCGACGCCGGGTGGCGGGGGCATCTCGCCTGCGCCGCGCACATCGCCACCTACACCGCGACCGCCGTCGTCGCCCTGGTCGCGATGCTCGCCGTCACCGGCGCCGCGCTGCACCTCGGGTGGACCGCCGCCGGGCTCACCGTCTCGGCCGTCAGCCACCACATCGCCGACCGGCGCGCGCCGCTGCGCCGCATGGCCGACGCGCTCAAGAAGTCCCCGGCGTGGCTGGAGCGCGGCGGCGGGCTGTACGCCCTCGACCAGTCCTGGCACATCGGCTGGCTGTTCGTGTCCGCGCTGCTCATCGCCGCCTGAGGCGCCGACATGGACGCCGAAACCGAGCTGCAAGCGCTGCTCCGCGTGCTGTCCGAGCTGGCCACATGGGGTGACAACCACCTCGACAACGACTGCGCCGACCGGCAGTACATCGCCGAACACCTCACCCACAGCCTTGCGGCGCTGGTCAACGGCGACCCGCTGCCCCGATCCCCGTTCTAGCCACCCATCCCGACGCATCCACAGGAGAGACACCATGCCCGGATCGCTGAAGAACAAGGCGCTGAGCCTCGGCCTGGGCCTGTTGGCCGCGTACTTCGTCATCACCAACCCCGCCGGTTCCGCCCACGCGGTCACGACCGTTGCCCGGGGCGTCCTGGCGTTCCTCGCAGCCCTCAACAGCTAACCCGCCCGGTGCGCGGCCCAGCGGCCTAGGAACCCCGGCCGCGCACCGGTCCCCATCCCTCCACAAGGAGTCAGGAGACCTCCAGCATGACGAGCAACGACCCGGACCGCGACCACCCGAACGGGTTCGACTGGTCCAAGTACGAGTCCGAGGTGGCCGACGTCGCCGACGTGGTCGACCTCGGCGCCGCCCGCACCAAGCGCGCCAAGGCCGCCGCCGACGGGCACTTCGACGTCGCCCTTGACGACGAGCCGACCCCCGGCGGCGCCCTGGTCGACCCGCCCCCGGCCGACCGCAAGGGCCGCCGGCCGATCGTCCCCGCCCGCTGGAACGGCTGGCAGAACATCAAGGCCACCCTCCGCGACATCGCCGAGGACGTCGGCCACCGCGCCGGATACCACGCCCTCCGCTCCCCGTGGTACGCCACACAGGCCGTGTTCTGGGCCAGCGTCGGGGTGTTCCGGCTGGTCGGCCGCCAGTTGCGCTGGTGGTGGCTGTCGGAGCAGTACGGACTCCGGCAGGCCGCCGCCGACGCCAACGACCCGGCCACCTGGTACAAGCTGCACCGCGAGGTCAAAGCCACCCGCGCGTGGCGCGGCGTCGTCCTGCTCGCCGAGCTCGGCGCGCTCGCCATCGGCGGCCCGATCGCCTACACCCTCACCCCCTGGTGGGGCGTCGGCCTCGCCCTGGCCGTCATCGTCCCCGGCCTCGCCCGCCTCGGCCGCCCCGCCGACCGGCCGATCCTCACCCCCGCCGTGGTCGAGGGCCGCTACCGCAGGGTCAACCCGGACATCATCCTGCGCGCCTACTACGCCGCGCGGCTCGGCCACCCGGAGAAGACAGACCAGCAGGTCAAGTTCGGGTCCACGATGTCCCGCGACGCGACCGGCACCGGGTCGCAGGTGGTCATCGACCTGCCGTACGGCAAGACGTGGGAGGACGTCCTCAACGCCAAAGGCGCCATCGCGTCCGGCCTCGACGTCTCCGTCAACCAGGTGTTCCTCACCAAGGACGCCACCTCGCACCGTCGGCACCTGCTGTTCGTCGCCGACCGCGACCCCCTCGCCATCCCCGCCGGCAAAACGCCGCTGCTGGACGGCAAGCCCCGCGACATCTGGACCCCGGCACCGTTCGGCCTGGACGAGCGTGGCCGGAAGGTCACCGTGCAGATGATGTGGAACAGCCTCCTGGTGGGTGCGCAGCCCCGTAAGGGCAAGACGTTCGCCACCCGTCTCCTGGCGCTCTACGCGGCGCTGGACCCGTACGTGCGGGTCATCGTCGTGGACGGCAAGATGTCGCCGGACTGGGACAAGTTCCGCCTGATCGCGCACCGGATGGTGTTCGGACCCGTACCGAACAACCGCGACACCGACCCCGTCGAGCACCTCCTAGAAGTGCTGCGGGAGGTCAAGGCGCACATCCTGGAGGTCAACGACTTCCTGTCCACGCTGTCCACCGCGGAGTGCCCGGAAGGGAAGATCACGCGGGAGTTGTCGCGGAAGTACCCGCAGCTCGCGGTGTGGCTGCTGGTGATGGAGGAGTTCCAGGTCTACTACGAGCTGGACAGCCAGGAGCAGAACAAGGAGATCGCCGCGCTCCTGTCCTACATCATGGCCGTCGGCCCGTCCGCCGGGGTGATCCTGCTGTCCTCCAGCCAGAAGCCGTCGGGGATCGGTGCCGGTGACGTCGGTCGCCTGTTCAACCGGTACCGCGACAACCACGCCGTGCGGTTCGCGCTCAAGTGCGGCAACCGGCTCGTCTCTGAGGCGATCCTCGGCGGTGAGGCGTACAGCGAAGGCTACGACGCGTCCGCCCTGCCCAACGGCATGGACTATCGCGGCGTCGGCTACCTGTACGGCGCCAGCGACGACACCCCCACGGTGCGGACGTACCTCGCCGACCACGCCGACGCCGAGGTGATCCTCACCGCCGCGCGGAAGCACCGGCAGGCCGCCGGCACCCTGTCTGGCGCGGCGATCGGCGAGACCATCACCCGCGACCTGCGCGACACCCTCGCCGACGTCCGGTCGGTGTTCCTCGCCGGAGAGAAGGGCCTGCACTGGGCCACCATCGCCGCCCGCCTCGCCGACGCCCTGCCGGAGCACTACGCCGACATCACCCCCGACGCGATCTCCGCACAGCTCCGCGACCGTGTACCGAGCGTGAACGTCAAGGTCCGCGGTGAAGTCCTCAAGGGTGCCCGCGTGTCCGATGTAGACGGTGCGATCGACCGCCGCAAGTCGGCCTGACCGGTAGCGGCGGCGCTGCTACCCGGTAGCGCCGCCGCTACCCACCCCGCTACCAACCTGGCCAGCCGCTACCCACCGAGGTAGCGGGTAGCGCCAGCGACCCCTTGCACCCAAAACCGGCCCTGGAGGCATCTTCATGCCCACGCTCGCCGCTACCGCTACCGACAACGCCGCCGCAACCGGCCTGCTGCTCCTCGCCCTGACCGTCGTGACGCTCGGTTACCTCGCCGCGTGCTGGCTCTGGCCGTTCGTCGCCTGCCGCCGCTGCTCCGGCACCGGCAAACGCCGCGCCCTGATCGGCCGCGCGTTCGGCATCTGCCGCCGCTGCGACGGCACCGGCCGCCAACTGCGCCCCGGCCGCCGCGCCATCAACTACCTCCGCACCGTACGCAGCAAGGACACCAACCGATGAAACGCAGGCACCCCGACTGGTGCGCCCGAGGGCACCGCTGCAACCTCGGCGAACACCGCGCCGACCCCCTCGCCGTCGACGTTCCCGGCCTCGGCCGCGCGCTGCTCACCCGCGTACGCGCCGCCGACGGCCGGGAACACGCCGAGGTCACCCTCACCGTGGCTCTCGCCGCCGCCGAACCGGTCGCCCGCGCGCAGCTGCTCAGCCTCGCCCGCGACCTAGACACCGTCATCGCCCGCGCCACCCGCGCCAGCGTCCGCCCCGTCCGGCGGGCCGCGTGACGACCGCGACCGGCCGGTGCGGGTTCTGGGTCGCCGCCGACCAGCGCTGCGGCGTCGCCGACGCCGTCCGCCTGTACCTGCCCGGCGAGCGCTGTCCGGAACACACCCCGGCCGCGCTCGCCGGGCTCCCCGAACCGACTTCCCCTTCGATCCCTGAAGGAGCAGATGTGGAGCTTCGCCCTGCCTCACAAGCGTTGCTGCGCAACGCGATCCGCTACGCGCAGCACGGCTGGCCGGTCTTCCTGCTCGGCCGCACCAAGCGCCCTCTCGCCAACTGCGACCCCTGCCGGGACGCGGGCAGCGACCACGACCCGGCCGCCTGCGACTGCCTCACCTGCCACGGCTTCTACGCCGCGACCACCGACACCGACCGCGTCACCGCAATGGTCACCGCCAACCCGGGCGGCATGCTCGCCATCCGCACCGGGGCGCCGTCCGGCACGGTCGTCATCGACATCGACCCCGCACACGGCGGCCACGTCGATCCCGCGCGCATGCCTGAAACGGCCTGTGTCACCACAGGAAGCGACGGATGGCACCTGTACTACCGCCACCCCGGAACGGCCGTCCTGTGCAGTCAGGGACGCGTTGCCGACGGCGTGGACGTACGCGGCGACGGTGGGTACGTCGTGGCGCCGCCATCGATCCACCCGCGCACCGGCCGTCCGTACCGATGGACCGGTGGCCGGTCCCTGGTTGAGATGCCCCCCGCGCTGATCGAGGCGTGCCGGCAGAACGATGCGCCCCCGACCGCCGCCCCGACCAGCCCCGCGCAGATGCGCAGCGGCGGGGGCATCTCATCGCCCGAAGCGCTGCTCCGGTCGCACCTCGACGCGGTCGCCAAGGCGCCGAAGGGCAAACGCCGCACCACCCTCTACGGCGCCGCCCGGGGCGTCGCCCGGATGGTCGCCGCCGGAGCGCTCACCGAGGCCGACGCCCTGGCCGCCCTCACCGACGCCGGATACGCCGCAGGGCAGACCGAACGCGAGACACGCGCCGCCATCGCGGGCGGGTTCCGCGACGAACACGTTGCCACGAAAGGGATCGCAGCATGAACCCCACAACCGAAGCACCCGACGGCGCCGCGATCCTCGACCGCCTGCACGCCACCATCACCCGCTACGTCGTGCTGCCCTCACCCGAGGCTGTTGACGCCGTGGTCCTGTGGATCGCCGCAACCCACGTCCAGCAGGCATGGGCACACGCGCCCCGGCTGGTCATACGCGCGCCGGAGAAGCGCTGCGGCAAGTCCCGGCTCCTCGACGTGGTCGAGGGCACGAGCTGCAACCCGCTCATCACCGTGAACGCGTCACCGGCTGCCGTGTACCGGGCCATCGGCACCGACGAGCCGCCGACACTGCTCGTCGACGAGGCGGACACCATCTTCGGCGGGAAGAACGCCGAGGCCAACGAGGATCTCCGAGGGCTGCTCAACGCCGGACACCAGCGCAACCGGCCCGCGATCCGCTGGGACAACAACCTCCACCGGCTGGAGAAGATCCCCACGTTCGCCATGGCCGCGCTCGCCGGGATCGGCGCCATGCCCGACACCATCGAGGACCGCGCCGTGGTCGTGCGGATGCGCCGCCGCATGGCGGGCGAGACGGTCGCGCCGTACCGGCACCGCCGGGACGGGCCGGTGCTGCGCAAGGTCGCCATCGAGCTGACGCACTGGCTGCGCAGCCACCTCGCCGAGCTGGAGCGCGCAGAGCCTGCGATGCCTCTGGAGGACCGCGCCGCCGACACGTGGGAGCCGCTCATCGCGGTCGCCGACCTCGCCGGTGGCGAGTGGCCGGCACGCGGCCGGGCCGCCGCGACCGTCCTCACCGCCGAGGCCGAGGACACCGGGCAGGTGTCCAACCGCATCCGGCTCCTGACCGACATCCGCGCCGCGTTCACCACCCTCGGCGACCCGCCCGCCGCCACGACCGCCGACCTGCTCGCCGCCCTCAACGACGACCCCGAGGGGCCATGGCAGGGGTTCGGCCCGGCCGGACTGACCGGCAAGCGCCTCGGCGACATGCTGCGGGAGTTCGGCATCAGTTCCGGCACCATCCGCTTCCCCGTCGGGCAGGCCAAGGGGTACATCCGCGACGCATTCACTGACGCGTGGCAGCGGTACTGCCCGGCACCCACGCAGGAGGCACCCGTACCAAACGTACCAACGTCGTTTTCCCAGGTCAGCCCTGGTACGGATGCCCTCCCTGGTACGGATCGATCCGTACCGCAACGCGTCCCTGGTACGGATCAAAGCGTACCGGCCAACCAATCCGTACCGGCCCTGAGCAGCAAAAACGAGCTTGGTACGGATGGTACGGATACCCCGGGGCGTCGGCGCCGTGGCGGTGCCGCTTGAGCATCGCCGTCGGCTCAGATCAAGTCCGACTTCTGCGCGTCGAGGACGCGGCCCGACTGCTCAACATCGGCCGCGCCGCTGTGTACGACCTCATCCGCTCCCGCCGCCTGCGCACCGTGAAGATCGGTGCGAGTCGCCGGGTGCCCCGTGAGGCCATCGATGAAGTGATCGCCCTGCTGATCGAGGAGAGCACTCAGTGACGACACCCAACAAGCGCCGCCCGCGCAGCCGCCGCGCCAACGGGCAGGGCTCCGTCTACCAGCAGAAAGACGGCCGGTGGGTCGGCGCCGCCTACGTCCTGCAAGCGGATGGGACCTTCAAGCGGCAGCGGCTGTACGGCAAGTCCGAGGCGGAGGTCAACGAGAAGCTGGTCGCCATCCAGGCGCGCTCGCACCAGGGCGTTCCCGCCGAGGCGACCGGGTGGACCGTCGAGCGCTTCCTGAGCTACTGGATCGAGCACGTCGTGACCCCCAGCCGGAAGCCCAAGACCGCCCAGGGCTACGAGGTGGTCGTCCGGGTGCACCTCATCCCGGCGCTCGGCAAGAAGCGCCTGAACAGGCTCTCGGCGGTCGACGTCCGCGCGTTCATCAAGCGGTTCGAGAACGGGTGCCTGTGCTGCCTGCACGGCACCGACACCCGGCGGCCCGAGGGCGACCGGAAGTGCTGCGCCGTGGGGGAGTGCTGCCGGTCCGTTCCGTCGGCGCGGCTGGTCCAGCAGGTACACGCGGTCCTGCGCAACGCCTTGCAAGCGGCCGTCCGTGAGGAGCTGCTCCAGCGCAACGTTGCCAAGCTGGTTCAGATCGCCGCTCCCCACTACGAGGTGAACCGCGGGCTCACCGTGGAGCAGGGCCGGATGCTGCTCAAGGCCGCGCACGACGACCGGCTACACGCGCTGTACGTCCTGGCGCTCTACCTCGGGCTGCGACGCGGCGAGCTGCTCGGCCTCCAGTGGAGCGACGTCGACCTCGACGCCCAGGCCGTCACCGTCCGGCGCACGCTCCAACGCGTCGGCGGCGAGCTGCGGGCTGTGACGCCGAAGACCCGGACGTCCCGCCGCACGGTCCCGCTGATCGGCCTCTGCGTCGAGGCGATCACGGCCCACAAGGAGCGTCAGAAGCTGGAGGCGGAGAACGCGGGGACCGACTGGACGGACACGGACCACGTGTTCACCACAACGGCCGGCACGCCAATCGAGCCGGACAACCTCCGCCGGAGCTGGTACCCGCTGCGGTCCGCCATCGGCGCCGAGGGGACCCGCTTCCACGACCTCCGGCACAGTTGCGTGACGATGCTGCTCGACCTCGGCGTGCCGCCGCACATCGTGCGGGACATCGTCGGGCACGCGGACATCGGCGTCACGATGACGATCTACGCGCACGCTTCCTTGGATGAGAAGCGGGAGGCACTCCGCAAGCTGGATGAGCGCCTCAAGTAGGGCCGTTGCCACCAGCGTTGCCACATAACGATCTTGACTGACCGAATCTGAGCCGGACGTACAAAGACCCCGACCGGCGTTTCCGCTGGTCGGGGTCTGTAAAGCCCGGCGAAGAGCTTTGTGGGCAGGGGCGGGGTCGAACCGCCGACCTTCCGCTTTTCAGGCGGACGCTCGTACCGACTGAGCTACCTGCCCAGAGCAACCCACCAACTGGTGGATCAAGCGGTCCTGACGGGACTTGAACCCGCGACCTCCGCCTTGACAGGGCGGCGAGCACTCCAACTGCTCCACAGGACCTTGCTATTCAGTTACCTCGTGCCCCCAACGGGATTCGAACCCGTGCTACCGCCTTGAAAGGGCGGCGTCCTGGGCCGCTAGACGATGAGGGCGGCCCCGCAATCATCGCACACTCTGCGAGTCTCGCGTTGTTGCTCCCATCCGGCCCCGCCGGAGGCTTTCAGAGCATACGTGACCCCTCGCGCGTTCTCCAAATGAGTATCCGTCAGTGGCGTGGCGGAGGGGTCAGGCCTGCTCAGACCGGCATTGCGATCAGCGTGAACTTGCTCTTCAGCTCCGGCAGGAGGGTCTTGTACGCGGCCATCGTGGCGCTGCGGTCGCCGCCGCCGTCGTGGGACAGGACGATCGAGCCCGGCTTCGTGTTGTTCCTCACGTTCGAGCAGATGTGGTTGGTCATCTGCTGGCCGGACCACTTCTTGAGGTTCCAGTCGGACGGGTCGACGGTCCAGCCCAGGGACTTCATGCCCAGCTCGGAGGCGATCTGCACGGCGGCCGGTGTGAAGTTGCCGCCCGGGTGGCGGAAGTACTTGATCTGCGCGTCCGGCACGGCCTTGTGGATCTCGTCGTTGGTCTTCTGCAGGTCGGCGCGGATCGTGTCTGCCGACTTCTTGCCCAGGCTCTCGTCGTGCTTCCAGGTGTGGTTGCACAGGGTGTGGCCGTCGTTGACGATGGCCTGCACGTATTGCGGGTACTCCTGAACATTGACGCCGATGACACAGAACGTGGCCTTGATGCCCTGTTCACGCAGCATCTTCAGGATCGTCGGCGTGTCCGGGCCCGGGCCGTCGTCGAAGGTCAGGGCGACCCCGGACGAGCCCGTGGTGCGGATGATGTTGTCGCTCGGCGGAGCGCTGGACGCCGGCGTCGACGGGGAGGCCGAGGCGGACTCCGACGGGGATGGCGGGGCCGAGGGGGAGGCTGAGGCGGAGGCCGGGGGCTTCGCGGTGTCGGTCGAGCCGGGGCCCGCGATCGGGTGGGTGAGCGGATCGCCGGCGCTCTGCCCGACGGCCGGGGCCGACCCGGAGCCGGACGCGTGCCAGGAGGCACCGGACGCGGCGCTGGAGGCGCAGCCGGCGAGGGCCAGGAGAACCACGCCGATCACTGCTCCTGCCGCGGCGAGTCGTACGCGTGTCATGAGGGGGGCTCCGAGGGGTCTTTGAGGGCGGATCAAGGTTCAACGGAGGCTCACGTTACTGATTCGAGACCCAGAACCGTAGTCCCGGGTTCAGCCCATGGCACGAACCCGGGAGTACATAGGCAAGGGACTTTTACGCAGATAACTAGGTAAGTACCGACGTCAGGGCGACTACCGCATCACTGAGAGTATCCGGAAAGACGATCCCCGATGGTACGGACGGACGATGCCAGCCCGGGCCGCCCGCGGCGACGACGACCGGGCGGCCGCGCTCGGCGACAATCGCCTCGAGCTGCACGGGCGCACCGGTCTCGGCCATCTGCGACCAGACGAGCAGGGCGGCCGGGCCGGTGCGGCGCACGGCGGCCAGCAGCGCCGCCGGGGGCACCCGGGCGCCGAGCGAGCGGGCCGGCACCCCCTCGGCGGCGAGCGCCGCCGACAGGGCCTCGATCGGCAGGCTGTGCTGCTCGTCGTCGGCACAGCAGAGCAGAATCCGCACCGGTACGCCGGCCGGCGGGCGCGGCACCGCGCCGAGGACGGCCGAGATGCAGCCCGAGACCAGGTGCTCGACCTCGACGAGGGCGCCCGTCGCGGCGTGCCGCTCCCCGATCCCGGCCAGGACGGGCCGCAGCACACTGTCCCAGGCCGCCACCACCCCCCGCTCGTGGACCACCTCCGCGACGCACTGGCGCACGGCGGGGGCGTCCAGGCGCAGCGCGGCGCGATTGAGTCCCCGCACCGCCACGACATCCGGAACGGTGAGCGCGGCCCCTTCGGCAAAACCGCCGCGCCGTGCCCAGCGGGCCGCCTCGCCGGGTGTCACGCCCTCGACGATGAGGCGCTGCATGAGCTCGAGGCGCTCGACGTCGTGGTCGGTGTATCGCCGATGATGCCCCGGCTTGTGCAGCGACGGGCCGATCCCGTAGCGCTGGTGCCACGTACGCAGGGTCGTCACGGCGACCCCGAGCCGCCGGGCGACGGCCCCGGCGGAGTACGCGGCGGCGGCGCTCATGACCGGTGGCTCATCCCTTGCCGGAGCGCCAGGCGTCGAGCACGCCGCCGAGCCAGGGGGCGTAGCGGCCGGGGAAGCGGGCGAGGCGGTCGGCGAGCTGCTCGGGAGTGACCCAGTCGGTCTCGGCGACCTCGCTCGGGTCCGCGTGGACGGGGCCGTCGTAGTCGCCGGTCAGCACGTGGTCGTACTCGTGCTCGACCCGGCCGGAGTCGGGGTCGCCGGCCTGGTAGAGGTACACGCCGACCTCCTTGAGCGGCACCGAGACCCCCAGCTCCTCGCGCAACCGCCGCTCGCCCGCGGCGACGACGGGCTCGCCGGGCGCGGGGTGCCCGCAGCAGGAGTTGGCCCAGCGCAGCGCGAAGCGCGTCTTCACCGCGGCCCGCTGCTGCAGCAGGAGCCGGCCGTCCGGGCCGACCAGCAGAACCGAGAAGGCGCGGTGCAGCCGGCCCGGCGCCCGGTGCGCGGCCTCGACGGTGGCGGTGCCGGCGGCGCGGCCGTCCCTGCCGACGAGCTCGACCAGTTCTTGTTCCCGAGACAACTTTCTACTCCCCGGTGATGCGGGACGCCGCCAGGCGACCTGAGATGAGAACCATCGGCACGCCGACGCCGGGCTGGGTGCCCGAGCCGACGAAGACCACATTGGACAGTGTGGGATGGAGGTTGCCGGGCCGGAAGGGGCCGGTCTGGCGCAGGGTGTGCGCGGCGGCGAACGGGGTGCCGGCGGCCAGGCCCTGGTCGGCCCAGTCGGCCGGCGTGACGAACTGCGACACCTCGATGCTGTCGCCGAACCCGACGTACCCCCGCTGCTGCAGCGTCTCGATGAGCTCGTGGCGATAGGTGCCGGCGAGGCCGCCCCGCCAGTCGAGCAGCTTCGTGGTCAGGTTGGGCGTCGGGGCGAGCACGTAGTAGGTCTGGCGGCCCTCGGGGGCGAGCGACGGGTCGGTCCGGGTCGGGTTGGTGACCAGCAGGGACGGGTCACTCATCAGTCGACCCCGGTTGATGACCTCGTCGAAGGTCTCGCGCCACGACCGTCCGAAGTGGATGTTGTGGTGCGCGATCGCGGCGTACGCCTGCCGCGAGCCCACGTGCAGCACAACGCATGACGGCGAGTAGCGCAGCGGGCCGAGCAGCGGGCTGCGCCAGCGGGTGGGGGGTAGCAGGTCACGGTACGCGATCGGAAGGTCGGGGTTGAGCACGACCACATCGGCGGGGAAACGGCGTCCGTCCGAAGTGGACACCGCGGTCGCGCGGCCGCCGGTCACCTCGACCCGGCTGACCTCGGCGCCGTAGACGATCTCGACGCCGTGCTTCTCGGCCACGCCGGCCAGGGCCCGCGACACCGCGTGGATGCCGCCCTGCGGGAAGTAGACACCGGCGACGGAGTCGAGGTAGGCGATGACCGCGTAGAGCGCGAGGGCCTGGTGCGGCGCGACGCCCGCATACATCGCCTGGAACGAGAAGATGCGGCGGGTGCGCGGATCCTTGAAGTACGAGTCCACTTTGGACTGCAGCCGGCCGAAGCCGCCGCGGCGGACCAGCCGCCACAGGTTGGCCGTGACGAGGTCGCGCGGGCGGTCGAGGTTACGGTCGATGAAGTCGTCGCGCTCCAGCGCCCACAGCTCGCGGGCGTGGTCGACGAAGCGCAGATACCCGTCCGCCTCCCGCGAACCGCACACGCGCGCCACCTCGCCGGCCATCCGGGCGGTGTCGGCGATGACGTCCAATGTGGACCCATCGGGGAAGTGGGCGCGGTACGCCGGGTCGAGCCGCGTCATCGGCAGCCACGCGGCCAGGTCCTCGCCGACCGTGCCGAGCAGGTCGGCGAGCAGCTCCGGCATGGTGAGCACGGTCGGGCCGGTGTCGAACTCGTAGCCGTCGAGGACGAGCCGGCCGGCCCGCCCGCCCGGCTCGTCCTCGCGCTCGAGGAGGGTGACGGCACGCCCGGCGGCCGCGAGCCGGATCGCCGCGGCGAGCCCGCCCAGCCCGGCACCCACGACCACGACCCGATCCGTCCGGCCCGTGACGGCGCGCATCGCGACACCCCCGATCCGTTTGATGAGTGGCTGCGAGGGCAAGGGTAGCGTAGGCTCGCGGTTGCGTCGATTGCTGCGTCGATCTGCCGCAGGCCTGGAGGTCAGATGGGTGCGTCCCTTGCCGCCGCGTATGAGCGGTGCCGCGCGCTGCACCGGCTCCACGGGCGCACCTACTACCTCGCCACCCGGCTGCTGCCGGCCTGGAAACGGCGCCACGTCCACGCGCTCTACGGGTTCACCCGCTACGCCGACGAGATCGTCGACCGCACCGAGGGGCGCTCGCCGCAGGAGCGGGCCGCCGAGCTCGCCGCCTGGTCGGCCGAGTTCCTGCGGGGGCTGCGCGGCGGGCACACCGACGACCCGCTGCTGCCGGCCGTGCTGCACACGATCCAGGTGTTCGACATCGATCTCGAGGACTTCCGCAAGTTCCTCGGCAGCATGGCGATGGACCTCACCGTCACGCAGTACGAGACCTATGACGACCTGCTGGAGTACATGGAGGGGTCGGCCGCGGTCATCGGCACCATGATGCTGCCGATCCTCGAGTCCACCGACCGCGCCGCCGCGCGCGAGCCGGCCCGCCAGCTGGGCCTGGCCTTCCAGCTCACCAACTTCATCCGCGACGTCGCCGAGGACCTGCAGCGGGGGCGAATCTATCTGCCGCAGCGCGACCTCGCCCGGTTCGGGGTGGCCCGCGCCGATCTCGAACGGGCGCTCGCCAGAGGGCGAAGTTCGGAGAAGATCAAGAGCCTCATTCGGTACTACACGAGCGTGGCCCGGCGCCACTACGCCCTCGCCGCGCCGGGGATCCCGATGCTGGCGCCCGCCTCGCAGGCGTGCATGAACGCGGCCTTCCGGCTTTACGGCGGAATCCTCGACGAGGTCGAGGCACAGGACCACGACGTGTTCTCGCGGCGCGCGACGGTGCCGAAGTGGCGGCGGCTCGCGGTGGCGCTGTCGTGCATCCTGGCGCAGCCCGCCGCCCCGAACCTGTCCGCCGTGGACATTCCGCAGCCACGGGAGGGGGCGGGGCTGCTGGATCTGCGGGGTACCGTCGCATGAGAACGGCGGTGGTGCTCTTCACGCGTGACCTGCGCGTGCACGACAACCCGGCCCTCGCCCTCTCCGTCCGGGCCGCGGAGCACGTGGTGCCGCTCTTCGTGCACGACCCCTCGCTTCCGGCCGGGGAGAACCGGCGCCGCTTCCTCGGCGAGTGCCTGGACGACCTGCGCGACTCGCTGCGCCGGCGCGGGGGCGACATGGCCGAGCTGCGGGGTGATCCGGTGCGCGAGGCGGTCCGGGTGGCCAAGGCCGTTGGCGCCGACGGGATCGCGGTGGCCGCCGACGTCAGCGGATACGCGCGCTCGCGGGAGCGCCGCCTGTCCGAGGCGTGTGCCGCCGAGCGCCTGGCGTTCGAGACGTTCCCGGGCGTGACGATCGTGCCGCCGTCCGAGGTGCGGCCCGGTGGGGGCGGCTCGCACTACAAGGTGTTCACTCCCTACTACCGTGCGTGGCGGTCGGCGTCGTGGCGGGATGTGCTGGGCGCTCCGCGCGCGATCTCGTTGCCCGGAAATATGCCGAAATCTTGGCTTAAATCGGGCACAAGCGGTGGGGGCGGCGAGGCCGCGGGCCGCCGGCGGCTGTCGGCGTGGATCTCTCAATTGGGGTCGTACGGCGAGAGCCACGACGATCTCGCCGCCGACCGGACCTCGCGGCTGAGCCCGCACCTGCACTTCGGCTGCCTGTCACCGCGCGAGGTCGCGGCCCGCGTCGACGGCCGGGACGGCGCCGAGCCGTTCCTGCGCCAGTTGTGCTGGCGCGACTTCTACCACCAGGTCCTGTTCGCGTTTCCCAAGCTACGGCGCGAGGCGTATCGTTCCGGCGCCGAGGACTCGTGGCGCGACGAGCAGGACGCGCTGCAGGCCTGGCAGGAGGGCCGCACCGGGGTGCCGATCGTGGACGCCGGGATGCGCCAACTGCTGACCGAGGGCTGGATGCACAACCGGGCCCGGCTCATCACGGCGTCGTATCTCACCAAGCACCTCCACGTCGACTGGCGCGCCGGCGGCGACCACTTCTTCGACCTGCTGCTCGACGGCGACGTGGCGAACAACTACGGCAACTGGCAGTGGGTCGCCGGCACCGGCAACGACACGAAGCCGTACCGCCGCTTCAACCCCCTGCGCCAGGCGGAACGCTTCGACCCGACGGGCGACTACGTGCGCCGCTATGTGCCGGAATTATCGAACATTCCGGGCAAAGCGGTGCACGAGCCGTGGAAGCAGTCGACCTCCCTGCGGCGCGGCTACCCTGCGCCACTTGATCTTGACGTCGGGTAGTCGCCCGGGAAAGGTGTCGGGGGGTGGTCGTAGGGTGCGGGCATGAAGGTTGTCACGACCGACGGCGCTGGGCCAGAACGTAGCTCGGCCGCCAACCGCACTCCGAGCCCGGCACCCTGGCAACGCCGACGGCCGGGTTGACGACGGCGTCGAACCATCCGCGGCCTTCGTTGCGCGTCCGGTCGCGATCCAGTCCCATCCAGTCGCGCCGGCCGCCGGGCCACCCCGCGTTCCCGGCAGCGGCCACCCGATTCCATAGGCCGGCGAACCGACCCCGAGTCTCACTCAGGGCTACCCCCGGCACCCGCTGGGGCAACCGGACATCCGTGTTGATCGACCGAAAATACGAGGTACCAGCCACCGGACGAACCACCTTTCACACGCTCCAGGACAAGTGCAACACGTTGCGATCCAGCCGCCGCGGGCGACACTCACCCACGGCAGAGCCGGGGCGGGCGCCCAGAGTCCACTCAGCACGGCCTGGACGCCCGCCCGTTCACCCGACCGCGCGGACCCCTGTCAGCACACAATCGGGGGTTCGGGCGCTGCGCCGCTCGGAAACGAACACGGAGCATCCTCGAATATGCACATGCACAATGCAATCCCATGTGGCCCTAATCGCCGTTTTCCAGGCCCGTATCACCCGTTCGAGTGACATACGCCAAGCCGCCCGTCGGCCATCGGCTCCCCGCCATCGGGGTCGACAAGCTCGCACAGGCTGGCGGAGGATGTGATCCCTCTCCCCCAACGTCGGCAGGCACTGTGACGATCCCCGAACCGACCGCCGCTCCGCCCCCATCAGTCCAGCTCCCAGACCAACAGGCGGCCGAGCACGCCCTGGAACGACCGGAGCAACCAGAACAATCAGGAGCGCCTACGGTTCAGGGCGCCCCCCGCATCCCGCAGCAGCGCACCGCGGGGGAGCAACTCCACGACACCGAGCCGCCCACCACACCTGCCCCTACGGAAACCGCCGCACCCCTGCGGACCCCCCAAACCGACACCGCACAGCTTCGCGCCGCCCCGCCGCGAAACGAGCCCGCCCAAGCCGATCGGCCACGGGTCACGCCGGCGCAAAGCGAGCCGATCGAGGCCGCGCCACCGCACAACCAGCAGTTCCAGGCCGCGCCACCCCGGGTCGCGCCCGCGCACGGCGAACAGCTCCAGGCCGCGCCACCGCAGGCCGCACCCGCGCACAACGAGCCGATCGAGGCCGCACCACCGCACAACCACCAGCTCCAGGCCGCGCCACCCCGGGTCGCGCCCGCGCACGGCGAACAGCTCCAGGTCGCACCGCCGCAGGCCGCGCCCGCACACAACGAGCCGCTCCAGGCCGCGCCACCCGGGACAGCGCTGCCGCAGGCTACGCCGGCCGCGCCTGGCATCGAATCGGCTCAGGTTCCTCCACCCCAGGCCGCACCGGTTCGGAGCGAGCCGACTTACGCTCCGCCGTTCCCGAGCGCTTCTCCTCCAATCACGCCCGCGCAGAGCGCACCGTCGCACACTGTGCCGCCGACCGGGAACCCGCTGCCACACACCCCACCACCACAAGGCGCCCCACCACACCCTGCACCACTGGCCGAAAACACGCCGCCGCGCACCGCGCCGCTGCCACACACCCCACCACCACAAGGCACCCCACCACACCCTGCACCACTGGCTGCAAACACGCCGCTGCTCGCTACGCCGCCGACCGGGAACCCGCTGTCGCACACCCCGCCGCCACAAGGCGCCCCACCACACCTTGCACCGCCGGCTGGGAACACGGCGCCGCACACCGCGCCGCCGACCGGGAACGCGTTGCCACACCTTGCGCCGGCGCCCGGGAATGCCCCACCGCACGCTGCCCCGCCATACCTTGCGCCGACGCTCGGGAGCGCGTTAGCGCACAGTGCCCCACCGCACATCACGCCACCACACGTCCCCCCGCCTCCGTCCGGGGGCGCCCCTCCACACCTTGTGCCGCTGACCGGAAGCGCGCCGCCGCACGCTGCCCCGCTACGCGCTGCGCCACCGTTCGGGAATGCTCCTCCACACACCGTCCATCCACACCTTGCGGCGGGGCCTGGGAGCATCCCGCCGCGCTTCGTTCCACCACACCTCGGGGCGGCGCCTGGGAACGGCTCGTCGCAGGTTGCGGCGGGGGCGCATTTTGGGTCGGCTTATCTCGGGGCGCCGCCTTCGCCTGGCGGTGTTGGGTATCCGCAGCTGCCGCCTCAGCCGCGGCGCAGTTATCTCTGGCCCGTTCTCACGACGCTGCTCGTGGTCAGCATGTTGCTGGCTCTCGGGGGCGGGGCGGCCGCGGCGTACGTGCTGCGGGGGCACGACAACGCGCCCAGTGCTGTCTCCTGGGTCGACGTCCGGCCCGAGGTCGGGGGGAAGGCGATCGACGCCGTGCTTGCCCGGCATGCCGAGGCCGTCAAGCGCAAGGACCTCGGTGGGTGGATGGCCGACGTCGATCAGCGGGACTCGGGGTTCGTCCAGCGGCAGCGGCAGCAGTTCGAGAACCTTACCAAGATGCCGTTCGCCGAGCTCAGCTTCGAGCGGACCGCGCAGTCGGCGCCCAAGATGGCCGCGTTTCTTCCCTCGCAGCTGTTCGATCAGTATCACGCGGCCGTGAAGGTTGTGGCGGTCACCGTGCGGCATCGGATCGACGGGGTCGACAGCAAGCCTGTCGCGACGCCGTGGCTCGCGGTGTTCGGCTACTCGCAGGGCAGGTGGGTCATCGCCGGGGACGGGGTCGGAAAGGACCTGCCGACCGGGGAGGCTGGGCAGCCTTGGGACGCGGCGGGGGCGATCACCGTCGTGCGCAATGACCGGGTCGTGGCCGTGCTCTCCGCCGACGCCGGTGGGGACGCGGGCCGGACGCTGCTGCAGCTGGCCGAGACGGGGCTGCAGCAAGTGGCGGCGGTACGGCCGAACGGGTGGGACGGCAAGGTGCTGCTGACCGCGGTGACGGATCGGAAGATCTTCGACACGTACTTCGCGGAGTCGCAGGATCGGGTCGCGCAGGTGGCGGCGATCGCGGTGCCGTACTACAGCGGTGTCGCGGAGTGGTCGGCTCGGCCGGCGTACGCGACCACGCGGGTCGTGTTCAACCCGAGCGAGCTCTCGGCGCCCAAGGCCGAGCTCCAGCATGACCTCACGCACGAGTTCACGCACGCGGCGATGGGGCCGGTCACCGGGCCGTACACGCCGCGGTGGGTCGTCGAGGGCTTCGCGGAGTACGTCGCCTACAAGGACGGGAAGTTCAACGCGGCGGGGATTCGGCAGGCGCTCGGGGACATCAAGATCGACAAGTTCCCGACCGACAAGGAGTTCTACGACGAGCCGCGCAACTACGTGAGCGGGTGGCTCGCGTGCCGGATGATCGCCGAGACGTACGGGCAGGCCAAGCTTGTCGCCTTCTACGAGGCCTTTCAGCGGCTCTCGGAGGTCGAGTCGGTCGCTCGGGAGGTGCTCGGCGTCGGGCGGGACCAGCTCGAGCAGCAGTGGCGCGACTACGTGGCGAAGCAGCGCGGATAACGCTCATCCGCGCTGCTTCACAGAAGGAGGAGGCTCAGGCCGGGGGCAGGCCGCCGTCGCCGTCGACGACCGTCTCGGGGGTGCCATCCTGGTCCAGGTCGCTCATGGTGATGTCGACCTGGCCGTCGCCGTTGGTGTCGAACTGGAACAGGTCCGCCTTGCCGTCCCCGTCGGTGTCGACCGCCCAGAGGTCGGCCTTGCCGTCGTTGTTCGTGTCGCCGACGAGAAGCTCCACGCGCTCTTCGCCGCGGGTCTCGACGGTCTCGTTGTCGCTCATCCGGTGGTCCTCTCACCTGACTCGGGGGCAATCGGGTTCACCGTAGGCCCTGGGCCCGCGTCACGCGAGCCCGCCGCGAGGCACAAAAGTTGACTCAGGCTTTGACTCCGGAGCTGACCAGGGCCTTGATCGCCATCGCGGACTCGTCGAAGCCGACGACCAGGATGCCGGTCGCGCCGAAGTTCTTGATGCTCGTCGCGATCGGGTTGAACAGGCCCGGGCCCTCGGACTTGTCGTACTTGTCCTTGGCGTCGTAGGTCTTGACCAGAATGTTGTCCTGCTTGATGCCGGCCGCGATCAGGTCCGCCTTGACCCCCTCGGCGAGGCCGTTGCCGTAGCTGTCGCCGCGGGCGACGATCGCGACCTTGGAGTGCCCGTCGCGCATGATGATGTCGGCAACCGCCTTGGCCTGCAGATTGTCCGGCGGGGAGGTACGGAAGAAGAAGCCCTTGTCGTCGGCTTTGCTCAGCTCGTCGGAGGTCGCCGACGGCGAGATCATCACCCGGCCGGCCAGCGCGATCTGCGGGATGACCGCCTTGCTCACGCCCGAGGCGCCGGCTCCGATGATCACGGCGACGCCCTGGGAGATGAACTGCGCGGCCTGGGCCTTGGCCACGTCCGGGTTGGTGCCGTCGTCGCCCTCGACGGCCTGCACCGGCTGGCCGAGCACGCCACCGGCCTCGTTGATCTCCTTGATGGCGAGCTTGGCGGCGGCGAACATCGGCGCGCCCTGGAACGCGAGCGCGCCGGTCTTCGGCAGCAGCAGGCCGTACTTCAGCGCGGGCTTCGGCTGCTGGCCCTTGGCGGGCTGGCCGGGGGCCGGCGGCGCGGTCTTGTCCTCGGCCTTGTCGTCGCCGGCGCCGACGAACTCGGTCTTGGCGTCGTCGATCGTGTTGCCGGAGCCGAAGTTGAGCACGCCGTACATCGCCGCGGACGGCTCGCCGACGGACGTGAAGCCGCTGCTGCGCAGGGAGACGCCACGGTACTTGAAGTCCTTGCCCGACTTCGCGGCGGTCAGGCACGCGGCCACGGTGTCGCAGACGTTGTCACCCGTAGTGACCCCGATCATCTGCTTGGCGATCGCGGCCGGATCGACGGTCTTGGCGGTCTCGGCGGCCAGGGCAGCGATGACGACGGCGTCGTAGGACTCGCCGGCGTAGTTGAAGTCGGTCAGCGTCGAATCGATGCTCTTGACGCGCCGCTTGAAGTCCTCGCTGAGGGGCGTGAGCGGGGTCGTACCTTTCATACCGTTGAGGACGGCCGGCGAGTCCTTGAGGGCGTCGCCGAACGAGTTGGCCATGTTGCCGTCGGTGCCGTACAGCCGGATGTCGGCCGCCGGAGCGGTCTGCTCGTCACTCTTCGCGGTGGAGGCGCAGCCGGCCGCGGCGAGCAGCACCCCAATCACCGTGATCGCTCCCACGATGGCTCGGGCCGACCGTGTGCGCATGGGCCTTCTCCTCCCCAAAGGTGCCGTGCGCACCTTAGCGCGGACGTTCTCATCAACACAGTGGGGGCGCGAGTACGCTTCCCGGCATGGCTGATCAGGAGACCGGGCCCGAAATCACTGTCAGTGAAGGGCTGCCGGGTGGCCTCTCGATGCAGGGGACGCTGGGCGAACGCATGGGCATCGAAATCCTGGAGGCCTCCCCCGAGCGGGTCGTCGGGACGATGCCGGTGGAGGGCAACACCCAGCCGTACGGTCTGCTGCACGGTGGCGCCTCGGTCGTTCTCGCCGAGACGCTCGGCTCGATCGGGTCGGCCCTGCACGCCGCCCGGCTCTACAACGGCATCGCGGTCGGTATCGACATCAACGCGACCCACCACAAGGCCGCGCGCACCGGGACCGTCACGGGTGTGGCGACGCCGCTGCGGCTCGGGGGCCTGATCGCGACGTACGAGATCGTCATCAGCGGCGAGGACGGCGAGCGGATCTGCACCGCCCGGCTGACCTGCGCCCTGCGCCGGAACTAGCACGACTACGGTCACCTGGCGTGGCCGGCGCGGCACAAGCGGTACAAGATGCAGGACCGGAAGAATGCGGCGGGCCTTGACCCCGCGACATACCGTTGCGGCGTGGATGACCCGGGAGACGAGACGTATCAGGACGCCACCCAGGTCCTGGAATCGGCGCTCGCGGGCGACGAGGACGCCGTGGTGCACACCTTCGACTCGGTGGTGGACCGGCGCGGCATGAGCGCCGCGTACGACGTCGCGTGGCGCCTGGCCGGCGAGATGGTGGGCGACAACCTGGCCCGCGGGCCATGGCGGCTGGACTTCCCGGACATCGACGATGCTAACTACGACAAGCGCTGGGTGGCGCGGTTCGTGAGCGCGTACGTCAACGAGGACGCGCCCAGCGGCACGGCCCTGTTCACCGTGGCGCTGGTCGATGGCAAGCTGCCGGAGTGCCTGCTCACACTGGCGGGCTCGGCGGTGGCGACGCTGAAACGGCGGGGGCTAGCCGCGGGTTAGCAGCTCCGCGGTCAGCACGTTGGACACCACGGCGCCGTCGTTGCGGACCTGCCGCAGATACCACCGCTGCAGCGGCGAACGGTTCTGCCCGAACTGCCACCCGCCGCGCGGGCTGTCGATCTGGCCGAGGCGGCCGATCGCCGCGTTGAGGTTGAACGAGTCGAGGCTCTTCGTCGCGTCCGTGACCGCCTTGTCGAGCACGGCGGCGGCATCGTAGGAGGCCATCGCGTAGGTCGACGGGACGGTGCCGAAGACCTTCTGGTAGTCGGCCACGAAGCGCCGGTTGGCCGCGTTGTCCAGGTCGGGCGAGTAGTTCAGCGCCGTGTAGATGTCCCGGGCCGCGTCGCCCTCCTGCTTGAGCACATAGCCCTCGGTGAGGCTGCCGGGGGCGAAGAGCTTGAAATTCCCGGGAAAGCGCGCGTTCTTGTACTGCTTGACGAACTCGATCGCCGACACCCCGCTGAACATGGCATACATGGCGGTGACGCCAGAGGTGCCCTTGATCTGGTTCAGCAGCGAGCCGAAGTCCTTGGTGCCGAACGCGACCGTGCGCGGCTGGCCGGACACGTTGCCGCCGGCGCTCTTGTACGCGTCCACGAAGTTGGTGATGTCGTCGGTCTCGCCGCCCGGGCCGGTCTGCCCGACCACGACGAGCTGACCGTCGGCGTTGTCCGCCGCCCAGCGCGCGATCGCGCGGCCGGGCTCGTCGGACACGAAGGACGTGCGCCAGATGTACTTCGCGCCCTGCAGCGTCGGCGGCGAGGCGTTCGAGCCGATGAGCGGGATCTGCGCGGTCTCGAAGGTGTCCTTCATCGCGAGGATCGCCTGCGGGTTGACCACGCCGGTGACCGCGAGGACCTTCTCCTCCTTGACGAGCTTCTCGGCGGCGGCCTTGCCGCTGTCGCCGGACTCGCCCTCGTCGGCCTTGACCAGGTTGACCTGGCGGCCGCCGAGCTTGTTGTCGTGCAGCCGCAGGTAGAGACTGAAGCCGTTGTCGAGCTCGGTGCCCAGGTCCTTGTAGAGGCCCGCTTGCGGCACGATCATGCCGAGCTTGATGGGCGGCCCGCTCGGCACGTCGACGCTGGCGGTCGAGGCGTCGCCGGAGCTGCTGCACGCGGACAGGATCGGCGCGGCCAGGCCCGCCGCACCCGCGGCCGCGAACAGCCGGAGCGCCTGACGGCGGTTCAGGTGGGACACGTGCGTTTCCTCCCCGGGGCCCCGCGCTGCGCGGGCGTCGACTGCCCGCGCTCCTCGCGAGCCACGAGCCTACAACCCACGCTGCTTCCTACCGTCATCGCGCCGGACAGTCAATCGGCGGCCGGTCAGCCGCCTTCCACGGCCTCGCCCCTGGTCAGTGTGCCGAACGCCGCCAGGACCGCCGGCCAGGCCGCCGACAGCGGATCGATGACTCCGAAGTGCTCGACACCGGCCAGCTCGACCAGGGTGGCGTCGTCGCCGGCCCGGCGCGCGACGCGGCAGTAGTCGCGGGACAGCGCCACGGGCACGATGGTGTCGTCGGCGCCGTGCACGATCACGGTCCGTACCGTCGATGGCAGGTTTCGCAGCGGGTCCGCCGACCGGTAGGCGTCCGGGGCGCTGTCGGGGTCGCCGCCGAGCAGGTCGGCCACGGCACCGTCGTCGAGATCCAGCTCGTACGCCCTGGTCAGGTCGGCCACCGGCGCCAGCGCCACCACGCCGCCGACGGCGTCCGGGGCGACCGAGGCATACCAGAGTGCGAGGTGCCCGCCGGCCGAGTGACCGGCCAGGATCGGCCGGTCGACCGACACCGGCAGCAGCCCGCGGTGCGCGATCTCCTTGGCCAGCTGATCCGGTACGGCCACCGCCGCGGCGGCCACGTCCGAGAACGTGCCCGGCCATCCCCCGCCGGGCTGCCCGGTCCGCCGGAACTCGATCGTCGCGACGGCGTAGCCCCGGGCGGCGAGGTCCGCGGCGAGCGGCCCGGCGTGCGCCCGATCCCACTCGTGGCGCCAGAAACCGCCGTGCAGAAACAGGACGAGGGGAGCATTCGGTACGGCCGGGAGCCGGACATCCGCGACATGATCCGGATGCTCTCCGTAGCGCAGCGTGAAGTCCGGTGCCGGGGCCGGACGGCTCAGCACGTCCCGGGGATCGCTCGTCACCGGCAGACGTTATCGCGTCACGAAGGGTGGCAACAGAGGCCGGTCGCGCCCTTTGATGGTCACGGCCCGGTGGTCCGGCCCCCCTTGGTGGTCGCTCGCGAGAGGGGTGCGCCAGACTAGGGGGCATGGCAGAAGAGGCGCAGGACGAGTCTCGCACCGTGCTGGTCGTCGGCCCGGACGGGCGGCCGCTGGGCACGATGTCCACCGGTGACGACGAGAACACGGAGGACCCGAGCAAGCTGATCGAGCAGCCGGCCAAGGTCATGCGCATCGGCAGCATGATCAAGCAGCTCCTCGAGGAGGTCCGTGCCGCCCCGCTCGACGAGGCCGGCCGGCACCGCCTCAAGGAGATCCACCGCCGCTCGATCACCGAGCTGGAGGACGGCCTCGCCACGGAGCTGCGCGAGGAGCTGGAGCGCCTGTCCCTGCCCTTCGAGGACGACGCCACGCCGAGCGAGGCCGAGCTGCGCATCGCCCAGGCTCAGCTGGTCGGTTGGCTGGAGGGCCTCTTCCACGGCATCCAGGCCGCCCTGGTCGCCCAGCAGATGGCGGCCCGGGTGCAGCTGGAGCAGATGCGCGGCCGCCCGGCCCTGACCGGTGGCCCCGGCGGCCCCGGCGGCCCCGGCGGCCCCGGCACCCAGCCGGCCCACTCTCCTTCGGGCACCGGCCAATACCTGTAACCCTGACGCGGGCTCGACCGGCACCGATCAAAGGCGCGCCGGCCGAGCCCGCTGCGCACAGCCTGACGAGCCGCCCTCCAGCGCAGACTCGACCAGCACCGGCCGCCGCCCGCGCAGAGCCAGGCACGAGGGTCAGAAGCCGAAGAGGCGCTCCAGATACTCGGCCACGCCATCCTCCTCGTTCGGGGCCTTTGTCACGTCGTGGGCGGCCGCGCGAACCGCCGGGTGGCCGTTCGACATCGCCACGCCGCGGCCCGCCCAGGTCAGCATTGGCAGATCGTTCGGCATGTCGCCGAAGGCGATCACGTCCGCGGTGTCGATCGCGTGGGTGCGGGCCACGCGGGCCAGGGCTGACGCCTTCGTCACGCCCGCGGCTGAGACCTCCACCATGCCGCTGGATGACGAGTTGGTCGCCTCGGCCAGCCCGGACAGGCAGGCGCCGACGCGGGCGGTGAACTCGTCGGGCGGCTGCACGCCGGCGCGGACCAGGAGCTTGGCGGCCGGGCGGGTCAGGATCTCGGTCAGGGGCGCCGGGGCCACGGAATGATGGTCGGCCTCCCACGGGCCGACGGGGAAGTCGGGCTCGTGGCGCATCTGGCGGCCGCCGTCGCGCTCGACCGCGAAGACCACGCCCGGGACCTCGGCGCGCAGGCGGGCGCACACCTCGGCCAGGACGTCGGCCGAAAGCGGGGCGCTGTGGACGATGGTGTCGGTGGCCGGGTCGTACGTCGTGGCCCCGTTGGCGCAGATCGCCAGGGCGGCGACGTTCAGCTGGTCGTACACGGGGGAGATCCAGCGAATCGGGCGACCCGTGACGAGCACGATGACCACGCCCCGCGAGTGCAGGCGCTGGAAGACGTCGATCGTGCGCGGGCTCACGGTGCGGTCGCCGCGGACCAGGGTGCCGTCCAGATCCGTCGCGACCAGTTTCACAGCCTCAACATAGCGTCCAGATAGGCCGCCACGCCGTCCTCGTCGTTGGTGAGCGTCGTCTCGTCCGCCAGCGCGCGCAGCTGGGGGTGGGCGTTGGCGACGGCGACGCGGGCGAATCCGGCCCAGCGGAACATCGGGATGTCGTTGGGCATGTCGCCGAAGACGAGGATGTCCCCGGGGTCGATGCCCAGGGCCGTGGCGACGACCATGAGGCCGGTGGCCTTGTCGACGCCGGGCGGGCAGATCTCGATGTATCCGAGGCCGGCCTGGGTGACCGTGGCCATGTCGGCCGGGATCAGGCGCTGGGCGGTGGCGAGCAGGTCGTCGACGTCGCACCGGGGGTGGCGGGCGAAGCCCTTGATCACCGGGCCGGTCAGGCACTCGGCGCGCACGCGGGCCTCGACGGCGTCGTAGCGCCAGTTGGGATCGGCGTCGCCCCACAGCGGGGCGTCGTGGTGGTCGCCCGCCTCGATGAGCACCGACAGGGTGCCGAGCTCCCGCTCCAGGCGGGTCAGCACCTCGGCGAGGACGGTGCCGTCGAGACGCTCGTCGCGCAGGACCAGCGGGTGCTCGGGGTCGCGCATGTCGACCACGCGGCTGCCGCCGCCCATGACCAGGAAGTCGGCGGCGGGGATGTCGCGGCGCACGAGCTCGGTGAGGCGCGGGCCGCGGCCGGTCGCGCCGACCACGTGGATGCCGGCCGCACGGACGCGCTCGAGGACCTCATGCGTGTACGTGCTCACGCTCTCGTCGCTGTGCACGAGGGTGCCGTCGAGGTCGGTGGCGATCAGTTTCGGGAGGGCTGGACCGCGCATTCTGGCTGCTCCTTCCGCCGTGAGCGGGGCAGCAAACGTACCTCCGGATCCGCACCGGTGACAGGCTGCGAGTGAAACTCGACCGAACGTTTACCGAAACGCCGGCGGTACGGAGGTCACGGTGAGCTCGAGCGGCTCAGCCCCGTCCGGCTCGTCGGCGCGGCGGCGGGAGCCGAGCAGCGCCGTCCCTGACGGGGTGCTGCGCAGCGACAGGAGCAGGGCCGCGGCGAGCACCAGGACGGCCGAGTAGGCCAGGAGGTATCCGGGCCCGCTCTTCGCGTTGGGGGTGGACACGAGCAGGAACGAGAAGTCCGAGTTGCTCATGTGGTCGATGACGCTCTTGAGGCCGACCAGCACGAGCACGTTGGCGGCGAGCATGCCGCCGCTGATCCCGGCGGCGACGCGGCGGGTCGCACCGGTCGCGGTGAACACCACGGCCAGGCCGGCCAGCGCGAGCGCGAGCGTGAGGAGGTACATCGACACGTGGGCGGTGTTGAGGTACGTCAGCGGCACCTCAACCGTCCGCCCGCCCGCGGGCACGCCGCCAGTCAGCTCCTCGTCGGTGATCATCGAGCGGCTGCCGGTGAGGGTGAACGAGCCCCAGGGCAGGTACTGCGCGGCGATCGCGAGCCCGAACCCGACCGCCAGCAGCCCGAGCGCGAACACGTTCGGGCGGCGACGCTCATGCGGTACTGAAGAATCCGCTTTCGGCACTTCCAGTGGTGCGGGAGCGAGGATCTCCGGCATGGATGCGGGCTGCTCAGGCATGCCCCGCATGGTAGAGCCCCGACGTGTCAGGCGGGGGTCGCGCGCGAGCCGGCCACCGGCGGCGAAGAGGGCACCATCGGGTTTCCTCCCTTCCGTATGCCGGGCTCATCCCACCGGCGACACGGAATGGACTAGCGTCTGGTTCATGCCAACTCGCACTTCATCCGCCCGCTGGGAGGGCGACCTCCGCTCCGGCGCCGGCACCGTCTCCACCGGCTCGGGCACGTTCCAGGGCAACTACTCGTTCCCGTCGCGCTTCGAAGAGGGCAAGGGCACCAACCCCGAGGAGCTCGTCGCCGCGGCCCACGCCGCGTGCTACTCGATGGCGCTGTCCAACGGCCTGGCCAAGGCCGGCTTCACGCCGACCTCGGTCGAGACGTCGGCGGCCGTGCACTTCGGCCAGGTGGAGGGCGGCTTCGCCATCACCCGCATCGACCTGACCACCCGCGGTGACGTCCCCGGCATCGACGCCGCCGAGTTCGAGAAGCAGGCGCAGGACGCCAAGGCCGGCTGCCCGATCTCGAAGGCGCTCGCCGCGGTCGAGATCACCCTCGACGCTCAGCTCGTCTGACGTTCTTTCAAACGTTCTTGAGAGGGTTCCCGTTTTCGGGGACCCTCTTCGCATGCCGGTACGGATGAGCAAGGAGCGGTTCGAGGAGCTGGTCGGGGAGGCCCTCGACGAGGTGCCGCCGGAGCTGCTCGACCTCATGGACAACGTGGTGATCCTGGTCGTCGACGACGCGCCCCCGGATGATCCGGACCTGCTGGGGCTCTACGAGGGGCACGCGCTGACCGAGCGCGGCTGGGACTACGCCGGGGTGCTGCCGGACCGGATCTCGATTTACCGTAATCCCATCCTCACGATCTGTGACGATGAGGACGACGTGGTGGACGAGGTGGCGATCACCGTCGTGCACGAGATCGCACACCATTTCGGCATCTCCGACGAACGGCTGCACGCGCTGGGCTGGGACTGAGGGGTTGCGCCAACCATCTACCGTCACTGTGCGGTTGCCAGTACGTCTTCGAGAGGACGAGCCAGGATGCGCAGTGCGCTGTTCGCCGCCGAAAACATGGAGAAGGAGTCGCAAGAACCCGGTCTGCGGCTGCAGAACTCCAAGCTGCTCAAGGCCGAGCTCAACGGCGAGATCATGGCCCGGCAGGGGTCGATGGTCGCCTACCAGGGCCAGGTACAGTTCCAGGCGCTCGGTTCGGGCGGCGTGGGCAAGTGGCTCAAGTCCAAGCTGACCGGTGAGGGCGTGCCGCTGATGAAGTGCAGCGGGCGCGGGGACGTCTTCTTCGCCGACCGGGCCGCGGAGGTACACCTCATCGACCTCGAGCAGGGCGACGCGATCTCGATCAACGGGGCGAACGTGCTCGCGTTCGAGCCGACGCTGCAGTACGACATCAAGATGGTCCAGGGCATGGGCATGCTGTCGTCCGCGGGCCTGTTCAACTGCGTCTTCACCGGCCGGGGCCGGCTCGCGATCACGACCAAGGGCATCCCGGTGGTGCTGACGGTCGACCAGCCGACGTACGTCGACCCGCAGGCCGCGATCTGCTGGTCGGCGACCCTGCAGACCGGGTACCACCGCGCCGAGCAGCTCGGCCTCGGCACGCTCATCGGCCGCAGGACCGGCGAGGCGTTCACGATGAGCTTCGCCGGGCAGGGCTTCGTCGTCGTCCAGCCCTCCGAGGAGCCGGCGCCGGGCGCGGCCAGCGGCCAGCAACAGAGCGGCGGCATGCTCGGCGGCCTGATCGGCGACTGACGCCAGCTTGACAACGGGCCCTCCACCAGCGCGTGGAGGGCCCGTTGCCGTTCGCTACGCTGCCGTTCGTGCGAGGTGACATCTTCAAGGCCGAGAATATGGCCCAACCCCCGACCCAGGCAGGCATGAGCCTGCAACACCACAAGTGCGTCAAGTACGCCGTCAACGGCGAGGTCCTGGCCCGCCAGGGCGCGATGGTCGCGTTCCGCGGCAACCTCGGCTTCGAGGTGAAGAGCCAGGGCGTCGGCAACTTCCTCAAGCGCGCGGTCACGGGCGAGGGCGTGTCCCTCATGTCCGTCCGCGGCCAGGGCGAGGTCTGGTTCGCCTCCGGGGCGGCCGACTGCTTCATCCTGGACATCGAGCCGAACGACGCCCTGTCCATCAACGGGCGCAACGTGCTCTGCTTCGATCCGTCGCTGAAGTACGACATCCAGATGGTCCGCGGCGCCGGTATGTTCGGCGGCGGCCTGTTCAACTGCGTCTTCACCGGCCAGGGTCGGCTCGCCATCGCCTCCGAGGGCGCGCCGATCGTGATTCCGGTGAGCCCGCAGGCGCCGGTGTGCGTCGACACGGACGCCGTCGTGGGCTGGTCGAGCAGCCTGCAGACGACCATCCAGAAGAACCAGAGCCTCAAGTCGATGCTGCGCGGCGGCTCGGGCGAGCTCTTCCAGCTGGCGCTTTCGGGCCAGGGCTTCGTGATCGTCCAGCCCAGCGAGGGCAAGCCGGCGCCGGCTCAGCAGAGCAGCGGCGGAGGCATCCTGGGCGGTGTGCTCGGCGGCTGACCCCGCTCCCCGGGTGGCGCCTCGCGCTTACCCCGCGCCGCGCGACCTGGTGGCCGGTCGCGCGGCGCGGGCACGAGGGTGACCGCTCGCACCGCCGGCTGGGCTGTGGCGAACGAGACCGCGGCGCTGGACATCGCCGACGCGAGCACGGTCCGAGCCGGGCCGGCCGCTCGATGAAATCGCGATAGAACGCATATGCCGGAAGTATCCGGCGGGCGAGCTCGTGACGCCTCGTCCCCGCGATACCGGGACAGCCGGGCGGCGGTGGGCAAAATGCGGCCGAGAGACTTTGGCCTCATGACGTCTCGCCCAGGCGGAACGAGCGCCCGACAGGCCCGGAGCCGGTTCGGTCAGCTACGACGTTTCGCCCTGGCGAAGGCGGGAGAGCCAGGCGGCCGCGTCGGCGAAGTCGGCGTCGGACAGCCCCGGGGCCGGGTGCGGTGGCGGCCCGTCGTGGGCGGCACGCGGGTACGACCCCAGGAACCGCACATCGGCGCAGATGCGCCGCAGCGCCTGCAGTGCCTCGCCCATCTGCAGGTCCGCGACGTGCCCGCCGCAGTCGAGGAAGAAGACGTATCGACCCAGCCGCTCGCCCGTCGGCCGCGACTCGATCCGGGTCAGGTTGATCCCGCGCACCGACAACTCGGTGAGCACGGCCAGCAGCGCGCCGACGCGGTCGTGGGCGATGTAGACCGCGAGGGTCGTCAGGTCGTCGCCCGTCGGGGTGGGCGGCGGCCCCGGGCGGGAGACGAGCGCGAAGCGGGTCATCGCGTCCGGGTTGTCGGCGATGTCCTTGGCCAGGACGTGCAGGCCGTATCGCTCGGCGCCGATCTGCGCGCAGACCGCCGCGTCGAACTCACCCTCGGCCGCGCCGATCGCGGCGGTCGCGTTGGACAGCACGTCGAGCACGGTCGCGCCGGGGACGTGCTCGAACAGCCACCGGCGGCACTGCGCGCCGGCCTGCGGGTGCGCGGCGACCGAGCGGATCGCCGAAAGCGGCCGGTCGGCGTCGCCGGGCCGGGTGGCCAGGACGAACTGCACCGGCAGGATCACCTCGCGGGTGATGACCAGCGGATCGCCGCCCGCGAGCTCGTCCAGCGTCACGCCGACCTGGCCGCCGATGGAGTTCTCCAGCGGCACGAGCGCCGCGTCGGCGTCGCCGCCGCGGACGGCCTCGAGGCACTCGGGGACGCTGCGGGCGGCGGTCAGCACCCCGCGGGCCGCCGCCGGGATCATCTTGAGCGCCTGCTCGGAGAAGGTGCCCTCGGGCCCCAGGTACACGAACCGCGTCGGCGGCACACCAGGCATACCACCCAGCGTAGTCAGCAACCAACCGTGCCCAGCAGGGCGGGGGGTGCGGCCGCGCGCACCTCGACCGTGCACGGATCGGTTCCGAGGGTCACGACGGTCAGCGACGCCGGGTCACCCTTGGTGATGACCTGCAGCGGCTCGCTCTCGGCCACGTTCAGCACGGTGTACTGCCAGATGCCGGCACACTCCGGCGCCTTCTGCACCGACACGCCGCTGCCGGAGGGCAGGTTGGAGCGGAAGCGCCGGACGGCGGCGATGACCTGATCGCCGCTGGGGCGGCCGTTGCAGTAGCTCACGTATGCCTCGGAGAACCCGGTCGGGCTGGGCGACCCGCTGCGGCTCGGGGACGGCGTCCGGCTCGGCACCGGCGGCTCCTCGGTCGGCGGGAACACCGGCACCAGCGGCTGCTGGCTGATCAGGCTGGGCTTCGGCGGGGGCGGCGCGGACTCGGTCGGATGTCGGCACGCGCCCAGCAGCAATCCAAGGATGACGATCCCCAGCACGGCCGCCCCGGTTCGCATGGGCACATCGTAGGAGCGCCGGACGGCCGCGAAAAGTCAGGTCGTGACGCGGTGACCGGCCGCACCGAGCGCGGCCATGGCCTCGCCCAGCCGCACGGCCGGCACCAGCAGATAATCGGTGTCGTACGTCGAGAAGGCGAAGATGTTGACCCGCGCGTCGGCCAGCGGCGAGATGATCGAGGCGAGGATGCCCGTCAATGCGAGCTGGACCGGCCCGGCGACCCGCAGGCACCGCCAGGGGGTCTCGACCGCGGCCCCGGCCGGCACCCGGTCGGCCGGGCAGAGGATCGACACCTCCTCGGGCGTCCAGGTCACCGAGAAGACCTCGGTGCCGGACGCGGCGGCCTCCGCGAACCCGGTGGGCACGGGCGATCCGGCCGGCAAGCGGCAGATCGCGTAATCGCCCGGCAGGAGCGCAAGGTCCAGCATGACAAGGAGATTACGGTCTGAACGCGCAACGTGGCGGTATGCGTGACGACGGTAACTCTCTATTTCAGCTGATCGCTGAGAAGAAGGTCAGCGAGCCCACCACGGCCTCGTCCTCGACCAGCGGCGTGGCGATGGCGTCGAAGGTGCACGGGCCCTGGGCGCACCGGAGGCGGATCAGCCCGCGGGCGAGCCGGCCCGAGGTCAGCGCCATCAGCGTGGGCGTGCGGGCGACCTCGGTCTGCTCCAGCGCCATGCCGTCGCCGAAGTCGAGCAGCCGCAGCACGCCCTCGTGCTCGTCCTCCCCGAGCAGCGGGCGGCCGACCGGGGACTCGGCCAGGCCCAGCATCTTCTCGAACGACACCGACATCGCCACCACGACCTGCTCGGCGTCGATCACCAGGCAGGGCTCGGCGGCTCCGTCGACGGTCGTGCCCCAGCGATCCAGGCCCGGGTCGGTCGGCGGGAGGCCCGCGATGGAGATTTCGACGTGCTGCGCCACCGTGTCTCCTCAGGCACCGGTCGTGCGAATGCGAACACTCGGCATCCTGGCCCGATCGTCAATCCTCATCGCATCGCGTCCGGCCACCCCGAGAAGGCTACTCCGAGTGACCCCGCTTGTCAGTGCCCACCTCTTCGCCGTCGGGATACCAGCGGTAGTCCTCCGCCAGCCCGTCGTAGCCCGCCTCATACCAGGTCGTGGGGTGCATGGCCAGGGCGAACACCTTGTCGACCGTCCCGGCCGCGAGCCGGTGACCGCGGGCGTTGAGGACCCGGGGCAGCTCGTGGTATGCGGTGACCAGGCAGCCCTTCGGCACGCCGTAGAAGCTGATTTTTCCGGTCCCGGCGAACGCGAGCACCGGCATCACCGGGATCGACACGCCGGCACTGCGGGAGAGCGCCTCGGAGACGGCGCGCGCCTCGAGGCGGGCCTCCTCGACGTAGCGCGGCCGCTTGCCGTCGATCTGCACGACGTCACCCGCGAACGCGACGCGGCTGCGCCCGTGGTCCTTGACGGTCACGGCGAAGACGCCACCCGGGCCCACGGCGAGGAAGCCGGAGCGCTCGGAGCCGCCGAGCTCGCGCAGGTCCAGCACGTGCCACTCGTCGCCCAGGTGGCCGATGAGGGTGCCGATCCGGCGGTAGAGGCGGCTGTGCGCCACTTCCTCCCGGCGCGTCTCGCGCTCGGCCCGGCGGGAACGAACCCAGTCGATGGGGGACGGCCGGCCCGCGTCGACGATGACGCGATCTTCGTACCCTTCGGGCTGCGAATCTTGACCGCGGTACAGGACGTCGGTCATCTCGCACACCTCCGATGTCGCCGCTTCGGTTGCGTGTGTGTCCCAACACCGTACGTGAGCGGACCCCCACTCGGCATCATGGAGTAGCCGGAATGACATGGAGTGACTGGGATGAATGCCACATTCACGGCCCATCATGAATTTCACATAGCGACAACCAGACGATATCGGATCGACCGTTAGGGTGACCCTATGAGTGTCGACACAGAGGTCGGCAACCTGGTCACGGTGCTGCTGCACCGGCCCGGGGCGGAGCTGGCCAGGCTGACGCCGCGCAACAACGACTCGCTCCTCTTCGACGGCATCCCGTGGGTGGGGCGTGCCCAGGAGGAGCACGACACGTTCGCGGCCGCGCTGCGCTCACGCGGGGTCGAGGTGCTCTACGTCGCCACCCTGCTCGCCGAGACGCTCGCCGTGGAGGCCGCCCGCGCCGAGGTCAGCGCCGCGGCCCTGGCCGACGTCCGCCTCGGCGACACCCTGCGCGAGCACGTCGCGGCCCACCTGGCCGGGCTGTCCCCGGCGGAGCTGGCCACGACGCTGATCGCCGGCCTGAGCCGGGCCGAGCTGGGCTCCGGCAGCGGGCTCGTGCACGCCCTCATGGCGCCCGGCGACTTCGTCATCGACCCGCTGCCCAACCTGCTGTTCACGCGGGACTCATCCGTGTGGATCGGCCCGCAGGTGGCGGTGACGAGCCTGGCGATGCACGCCCGCCGGCGGGAGACGACGCTCACGCACGCCATCTACCGGCACCACCCTCGCTTCGGCGGCACCACACTGCTGTACGACCCCTCCCTGGAGCATCTGGAGGGCGGGGACGTGCTGCTGCTCGCCCCGGGCGTGCTGGCGGTCGGCGTCGGCGAGCGGACCCGCCCGTCGGGCGCCGAGCGGCTCGCCCGGCGCTGCTTCACCGCGGGGCTCGCGCACACGGTCCTGGTCGTCCCGATCGCGCAGGAGCGCGCGACGATGCACCTCGACACCGTGTGCACGATGGTGGACGTCGACGCCGTCGTGATGTATCCGAACGTCGCCGCCGACCTGCGGGCGTGGACGCTCACGGCCGAGGCGTGCACCGGCCCGGAGCCGTTCCTCATCGCCGCCGCGAGGGCGATGGGCATCGACACCCTGCGGGTCATCGACACCGGCCTCGACCCGGTGACGGCCGAGCGCGAGCAGTGGGACGACGGCAACAACACGCTGGCGATCGCGCCGCGGCTGTGCGTCGCCTACGAGCGCAACATCGAGACCAACGCGCAGCTGGAACGGCAGGGGATCGAGGTCATCCGGATTCCCGGCTCCGAGCTGGGTTCGGGCCGGGGCGGACCACGCTGCATGTCCGCCCCGATCCATCGGGCCTGATTTATTCGGTACTGCCGGAGCTCAGCGCAGCGGCTGCAGCCGTCCCAGCAGGCCTTGCTTGCTGCGGCGCTCGGCGGCCGTGAGGGGTTCGGTGACGGCGAGCGCTTCGTGGTACCGCTTGCTGAACTGCGTCACCGGCGTCTCCCACGCCTCGGCCTCGACGTCCAGCGGCAGGTCCCAGACCGGCGCCAGCAGCCCGTGCGCCCGGAACATGCCGGCGAACTTGGTGTTGTCGCCGAGCAGCAGCCCACCGCCGGCCGACAGGCGCGACAGCGCGTCGAGCGCCCGGTCCTCGTCGTCGCCGAGCACCAGCCGCACGTGGGAGCGGTCGGTCACCTGGCACCAGTAGGTCGCCGGCGCCGCGGCCAGCTTCACGGTCGGGAAGATGCTCGCGTTGGCCCGCTCCAGCGACGCCCGCACATTGGGGTCCTCGGCGGCGTCCTCGTCGAGCCAGAACTCGAAGCCGGTGTGCATCGTGATGTCGAGCGGGGCATTCTCGATCACGTCCTGCAGCCGGTCGCCGACGCCGGGCAGCGCCGGAATGTCGACGGTCTTGCCGGGCGGGGTCTCCAGCGCGCACTGCAGCGCCACGGCGAGGTCGCGCGAGACGTCGCCGGACTGCACATGGCGCTGCAGTCCGATCAGCACGCGCCCGTCGGGCTTGGTCATGGCGGGCCAGGCCATCGGCAGCACGGTGGCGAGGGTGACGGGCCGGTCGCCGTACTTCTCGGCGAACGCGGGCGCCAGCTTCAACGGCGCCGAGGCGGCCGGCACCAGCTCCCGCAGCGCGATCCACTCCGGCTCGGAGGCCAGCCCCTCGAAGGGCCGCCCGACGTACACGTCCCGGATCTTCTCGCGCTTCTCGCCGCTGCCGCCCCGGCCACGGGGGGTCTTCGCACGCTTGCTCACGGCGATCCAGCCTAGGCCTTCCCTCCCACGGACCGCCGCACACCACCACCCAACGGCGCGTCACGCACCCGCCCCGGTCTCCGATAACCGACATTTCCGATTTATCACCACACCGCGGGGCTTGCGGGGTCGAGATGGTGGTGGCATGGCGGAGCGATCCCGGCCGGGCGGTGACCCTCCGCCCGCGACGGCGGTGCCCGGCGCGCGACAACCGGCTCGGGCAGGCCTCCGCACCGGAGGTGCTCACATGAGTGAGGAGGCCCATCCCTTGGGTCAGCGACCGGGCGACGCTTACGATGCAAGCGTCTACTACTTGGCGAGCAGGTGGTAGCTGATCCATGCTGCGGCGGCAACCGCTAGCAGGATCGTCGCGCGGATGGTCCGTGGCCAGTCTCGCAGGACTTCCCGGACCGTCCGCCCGACTTCCCGGGCGATGGACTCCATCTCGTCACCTCCTCTCGGCACGGATCCGATGCGGGTCACCGTACGTGCACAGGGGGAGGGCGTCATCTTCCGATGGCCGGAATGACCTGGAGTGGATGGGATGAATGCCGCGTTCACGACCCGTCGTGAACTTCACCTGGCGACAATCGGCGCAGGCCAGATCGGCCGGTTGCCTCCGGGTGCGCCGGCCACGGTGACCGGGCATTTGCCGTCGGTTGCCGACATCCGGCCATCTCGCGACAAGCCGGGCCGCCACGACCTGTCGGATATATGCTCTGTCAGGCGAAAAATCCGTTATGTCGCGGCGCGGCAGCGCCCGACATAACGTGCCAAACCATCAGAGGGTCGCCCAGACGCACTGACCCAGGCCGTCGCGCTCGACGCCCCAACCGGTAGCCAGCGCCGCCACGATCGTCAGCCCGCGTCCGTCCACGGCGTCCGGAGCGGCGACACGCAGCTGGGGCCCCGCGGGGGAGCCGCCGTCGGTCACGCGGATCTCCAGGGTGCCGTCGGTCAGCAGGCGCCAGGCCACGCGGATGACGTCGCCCGGCAGCGGGGCGGCGTGACGGACCGCGTTGCCCACCAGCTCGGCCGCGATCGCGATCGCGTCGTCCAGCCGGTCCGCCGGGATCAGGGCGTCCAGCTCGTCGGCGAGGCGGTGGCGGGCCACATGCGCGCCCCGGGCGTGGTGGGGCACCACGACGCACCAGGCGCGCGGTTCCGCGACGGTTGTGGACACGCTCTCAAGCCTCCCCGGGGCCGTCGGCGTCAGCTCGGGGCAGTCGCACCTCGGCGACAGTCCCTCCCCCTCGACGTGGTCGCAATGATACCCATCCATGTTGACGCTCGACGATCCGGCGGACGAGGTACAACCCCAGCCCGACGCCGCCGCCCGTGCGCTGGGCGCCGGTCTCCAGCTGCCAGAACCGGTCGAACGCGCGCTCGACGTGTTCGGGGCGGATGCCGACGCCCCGGTCCGACACACGAAACCAGACTGTCTGCGGGTCCGCACCCGCGGTCAGCTCGATCTCTACCCAATTTGGCGAGTATTTACCCGCATTGGTGACCAATTCCGCCAGTACGGTGGCGAGGCTCGCACGGTCGCCGCGGGTCTTGGGCAGCGTCCGCGGCAGCGACACCGTCAACGACCGGCGCTGCTCGGCGTTGAGCTCGTCGACCGCGGCGCCGAGCGACTCCACGAGGTCGAAGGGCAGCAGCGTGGCCGAGTCGATCGCCGCGCCGTCGTCGCCGACCGCGTTGAGCAGGCGGTCGACCAGGCGGCTCAGCTCGCGGGCGCGCTGGCCGACGACGTTGATCGCCTCGCGGCGCGCATCCTCGGGCAGGGACTCCCAGTGGTCGACGAGCGTGTCGACGTATCCCCGGATCACCGTGATCGGCGTGCGCAGCTCGTGCCCGGTCAGCGCGATGAACAGGTCGTGCCCCTCTGGCGGCTGGTCCGGCCGCGCGCGGAACGACACCGCGAGGTCCTCGGAGTCCGGCACGCGGGCGGCGCGGATTTCGATCCAGGTGCCGCTGGGCAGCTGATGCTCGACAGCCTCGTCGGCGGCCGGCAGCGGGAACGGCCACGGCTCCCCGATCGCGGTGTCGGCCGGGCGGGAGGTCAGCAGCGCGGCCGGCGGGTTCCAGGAGCGGACCCGGTGCGCGGCGTCGAGCACCGCGAACGGCTCGGAGGCGGGCCGGACCGCGGGCGCGTCGCTGTAGACGGGCAGGCCGCGGCCCAGGCCGTACTGCAACGCGATCAGCGAGGCCACGAACCGCAGTGCCGAGCGCTGCCGCTCGTCCGCGGCCCCCTCCGCGTCGCGGAAGCTCACCAGCAGCACCCCGACCGCCGTGCCGTTGGCGGTGGCCTCGACGGCCATCACGCGGTGCAGGCCGCGGCTGTCCAGCTGCTGGCCGCCCGCGGTGCCGATGAGGCTGCTCGGGAACTCGCGGACGCGCGAGCCGTATTGCAGGATCCCCCGCACCGCCGGGTGGATGAGGTCGATCGGGCGCCCGAGCGACCACGAAAGCTCCAGGGCTGCCGCGACGACCCGGCCGGTCTCCTGCGCGTATTCCACGAAGGCCGCGCCGGTCGCCCCGGTGGCCGCGGCTGCCACCTCGACGGAGCGCTGCAGGCCGGTGAGGCCGCCGCCGCCGGAGTTCAGCTCCTCCGCCACCTCGGCGAGACCGCTGAAGACCAGCGGACCAGCATCGACCATGGTGCGAGTCTGCCTCTCCGCGCCGCGCATGAAAAGGTTGTGCGTAAAACTTGTATCAGCCTTGGCTAATCGCGATGACCCATCTCACGCAGGCGTTCGATGACGTATGCGGGCCGGTCGGAGATGATGCCGTCCACGCGCAGCTTGGTCACCAGGTCGACCGCGTCGGGCTCGTTCACCGTCCACACGTAGACCGGGAACCCGCGCCGGTGCAGGCGCTCGACCAGCTCGGGAGACGCCCGCAGCAGCTGCACCCCGGGCCCGCCGATCGTGCTGCCGGGCGGGAGCCAGCCGATGCGGCTCGGCACCGACCAGACGTCGATGAGCATGACGGTGGGCAGCGCCGGCGCCAGCTGCCGGACCCGCTTCACCGCGTTGGCCGAGAACGACATCATGGTGACCTGCAGCGGGCGCTCGAGGTCCGGGCGCTCCAGGCCGTACCGACGCAGCAGTTTGAGCAGCGCGAGCTCCACGGTGCCGCCGTAGCGGACCGGGTGCTTGGTCTCGATGAGCAGCCGCATCGGGCGACCGGCGTCGGTGGCCACGCCGAGGAGCCGGTCGAGCGTCAGGACCTTGCTCCGCCAGCGGTCGTCGACCCGGTAGCGGTCGATCATGAGCTCGTCGGGCGAGTCGGGCAGGTCGGCGCGCCAGGAGGCGAAGTCGAACCGGTCGAGCTCGGCGAGCGTCTGGGTGCTGACCCGGCCGCGGCCGTCGCTGGTGCGGTCGATGCGGGAGTCGTGCAGGCACACCAGGTGGCCGTCGCGGGTGAGCCGGACGTCACACTCCAGCCCGTCGGCGCCCTCCTCGATGGCGAGCAGGTACGCGTCCAGGGTGTGCTCGGCGTGACGGCGCGAGGAGCCCCGGTGGGCGAAGACGAGCGGCCGGTAGTCCTCCGACAGCTCAGATGACCCGGGGAGCACCGCCGTCCTCGCTCACCATCGGGCGCCCGGCCGCGGCCCAGCTCTGCATGCCACCGTCGAGGTTGATCGTGCGGTCCAGCCCGTTCTGCTGCAGGAACGCCACGACCTGGCCGGAGCGGCCGCCGACCCGGCAGACCACGAACACGTCGCGGTCGGCGGGGATGTCGCCGAGCCGCGCCGGTATTTCCATCATGGGCACGTGCACGGCGCCCGGCGCGTGGCCGGCCGCCCACTCGTCGTCCTCGCGCACGTCGAGGAGGAAGGCTTCGTCCGGTACGTCCCCGGCCGAGACCGCCGGGATGGAGGGTCGCCTGAACACCGGATCAGGTTACCCGCGCGACCGTGACTACATGTGGTTGACCCAGGTGGGGTTCTCCACCGCCCACGAGTCGAGCAGATCCCCGCGCATCGCGGTGTAGAGGCCCTCGGACTCGGGCAGGGCCACGACGTAGGAGATCCCGCCGATGTCCTGGGGCTCCGACGGCACCTGCAGGCCCATGAGGTTGTTCGGGCTCACATTGCGCAGTGCGAACATCAGGTCGGCCAGCGACACCCCGTTGGTGTCGACGGTGAGCGCCTGGCCGATCGCGCGGATGAACTTGTCCAGCGCGATCGGGTTGGTGGTGAGGTCCTTCTGCTGCGCCTTGGTGAGCATCGCCCGGATGAACTTCTGCTGGTTCTTCTGGCGGTCGTAGTCGCCGTTGGCGAGGCTCTTGCGCTGCCGGACCAGGTCGAGCGCCTGCCATGACTCGAGGTGGTGGCAGCCGGGCTCGTAGATGGCCGGGTGGCCGCCGTCGGCGGGCGAGAGGTAGTTGCCCTTGTCGTCCCAGCCGAGGTGGATCGAGGTGACCTTCTGGTCGATGCACATGTCGACGCCGCCGAGCAGGTCGACCGCGGTCTTGAAGCCCTCGAAGTCGACGATCGCGGCGCCGTCGAACTGGATGCCGAGCAGGCTGTGCAGCGTCTCGGCGAGCAGCTGGACGCCGCCCTCGCCACCCCCGCCGTACTGGAAGGCGCCGTTGATCTTCTCGTGCGACGCGCCGGTGAAGCCGGTCGGCGCGAACGAGGGGATCTTCACCCGCAGGTCGCGTGGGATGGACAGCAGGTAGGCGCGGTCCATCGTGGCCGGGATGTGCAGGATGATGATCGAGTCCGAGCGCTGGCCGTCCTCGGGGTCGAGCGCGCGCAGGTCGGAGCCGAGCAGCAGGTAGTTGAGCGGCCCGTCGACGGCGCGGTGCCGGGTCCCCTCGTCGGCGTTGCCGGCCCGCGAGTTGTCGCCCAGCAGGGTCCGCTGGTTGATGCTCGCGGTGTAGCGCTGGTTGAGGAAGGTGACGCCGGCGACCGCGGTGCCGGAGACCAGCACGATCGCGACGCCGAGGATGATGAGCAGCCGCGCCCAGATCGGGTCGTGCCCGGGAAGTTTCGGCTTCTTCGCAGATGGCGCGGATCCGGGCCTTTTCGCACTTTTCGCGTTATTCTGGCCCGGGCGAGGTTCGCGCACAGTGGAGGCACCGGCGGTGTCGTCCAACTCCCCAAGCATGCGCTGCCCCCGAGGCCGCCCGCCCGCACGTCGGGCGGGATTCATCTGAGTCTACGTTCGCGGCGAGAAGTCCGCGCGCCCGCGGACCGGGCGTGTGCTTCCCGAAGCCGTCCAAACAGCCGATTTCTATCGTTCACTGGACGTTTGGGCAATGAGATCTACACGACAGCCCGAGCATGCAACCCTCGCCAAGGGAAGACATGCCCGGGCTTGCCCGATTTCTCACATCTATTTGGTAGTAGCCTTCGCCGACGGCGCCGTGGACGGCTTCGGCCCGTTGGCCGCCATCCAGTCCGCCATCTTGTCGTTGCGCACGGCCTCGTGGAGCGCCGCCGCCTTCTCCTTGTTCGGCACCACGACGTCCTCGCCGTTGATCATCTTGCTGCCGTCGTTCGGGCTGACCAGGAACGTCAGGTCGTCGCTGCGCAGGCTGCGGAACTGCAGCGCCATGTCGGCCAGCGAGAAGTCCTTGTCCACGGTCATCGCCTTGGTGACCGCCTTGAGGAACGAGTTGAGCTTGCCCGGGTTCGACACCGTGCCGGAGCTGACGGCCTTGTCGAGGATGGCCTTCATCATCTCCTGCTGGTGACGCATGCGGGCGAAGTCGCCGTCGGCGAACTGGTAACGCTGCCGCGCGTAGTCCAGCGCCTCGTCGCCGTTGAGGTGGTTCATGCCCTTCTTGAACTGCCGCTTCGGCGGGTGGATCGAGGTGATGTCCTTCTCGATGTTCATGTCGATGCCGCCGAGGGCGTCGATGACCTGCTTGAACCCGCCGAAGTCGATGAGCAGGACGTGGTCCATGCGGACCTTCGTGTACTCCTCGATCGTCTGCACCGTCAGCGGCGTGCCACCCCACGAGAAGGAGGCGTTGAGCTTCGCGTTCGTGTTGCCGTACTGCGTCGTCTTGCTCTTCGGGATGTGCACGTAGAGGTCGCGCGGCATCGAGATCAGGTAGGCGTGCTTGTGGTCGGCCGGGATGTGCAGCATGATCATCGTGTCGGTGCGCCACTCGCCCGCCTTGCCCTTGTTGTCGGGGTCGCGGGAGTCGCTGCCCAGCAGCAGGATGTTCAGCGCGCCGTCGGCCACCTTCGGCGGGCGACCGTCGGTGATCTGCGAGAACGGGTCGTCGCGGTTGAGGCCGGAGTCGACGTATTTGTAGTAGATGAAGCCGCCGAGGCCGGCCAGCAGCGCCAGCACGAGGATGCCGGCGCCGGCCACCAGGGCGATGCGGCCCCAGCGCGGCCGGATCTTCTTGCGACCGGAGTACTCCGCGCCGTTACCGGGCGTGCGGCCACCCCCGCGGTTCGGCGGTGGCGGCGTCTTCGGCCGGCCGTACACGCCCGACGACGCGGAGCCGGCGGGGCCGTTGGCTGCGGAGACGCGGGCACGACCGCCCGACGTCGATGCGAGCGCGCCGGGCACCGAGGCCCGACCCGAGGACGGGCCACGTGAAGCAGGCGTGGTGGGCATAGCAACCACGATACGAACCCGACGCCGTCGAGCCACGTAACCGCGGTGGGCGCGGCACGAACCCGGGAGAGTGTCAGCGGTTGCGGAAATACTCCACCGTGCGCGCCAGCCCCTCCTCCGGGCCGATCTCCGGCTCGTATCCAAGCAGCTCACGCGCCTTGGTCAGGTCGGGCCGGCGCCGCTCGGGGTCGTCCGCCGTCCGGGCGATGAGCGCCACGCGGGAGGTGCTGTCGCAAATCCGCACGATCGACTCGGCGAGCTCGAGCATGGTCATCTCGTGGGTGGTGCCGCAGTTGATCGGGCCGGTCTCGTGCGAGTCGAGCAGCGCGAGGATGCCGCGGACGAGGTCCGAGACGTAGGTGATCGAGCGGGTCTGGGTGCCGGTGCCGTGAACCGTGATCGGCTCGCCGCGCAGCGCCTGGGAGATGAAGGTCGGGATCGCGCGCCCGTCGTCGGGGCGCATGCGCTCGCCGTAGGTGTTGAAGATCCGCACGATGCCCACGTCGGCGCCGCGGCCGCGGTGGTAGCCCATGACGGCCGCCTCCGAGAAGCGCTTGGCCTCGTCGTAGACGCTGCGGATGCCGATCGGGTTGACGTTGCCCCAGTAGGTCTCCGGCTGCGGGTGAACCAGGGGGTCGCCGTAGGCCTCCGACGTCGAGGCCAGAATGAACCGCGCCCCGTCGGCAACGGCCCGCTCCAGCAGCTGCAGGGTCGCGAGCGAGCCGACCCGCAGGATCTCCACCGGCAGCGACTCGAAGTCGGTCGGGCTGGCCGGCGACGCGAAGTGCATGATCGCGTCGAACCGCGCGGCGAGCGCCTCGACGGCCGGCAGCGGCTCGGTGGCGTCGGCCTCCACCAGCGTGAAACGCGGGTGGCTCTCGAGGTGCGCGACGTTGTCCTTGCTCCCGGTGAGGAAGTTGTCGACGACGACGACCTCGGCCCCCCGGGCGATCAGGGCATCGGCGAGGTGAGAGCCGACGAACCCGGCACCACCGGTCAGCAGGACGCGGTGACCCTCGCCGTAACGCTGCGGAACGACCATGCCCGACAGCCTAGCGGTTCCCGAGCCGGGCCCGGAGCCCCGGCAGGCGCCCCGGACCCGGCCTTACCGGGTGTATCTGGATCTTGATTCTCAGTGCGCGCCGGCGCCGGTCAGTGACCGGGCCTCCAGCTCCGCGTACTTGTCCTCGTCCCGCTCCTTGCTGGTCAGCGCCCCGATGGCGGCGAAGATGAACCCGATCGGGATCGAGATCAGGCCCGGGTTCTCCAGCGGGATCGGTGCTGCGGTCGTGCAGCTGAACAGCGCGGTGGCGTTGGACACCTGCTTGCTGTCCTGGGCCACGCCGCAGTCCTTGGCCTGGGCCGCGGTGAGCGTCGCCGGGGTGCGGGCGTCGCTGACCCCGCCCCAGGCGATCGGGCTGAGCAGCACCACGCCGACGGCCGAGATGAGCCCGGCGTAGATGCCCCAGGTCGCACCGCGGGTGTTGAACCGCTTCCAGAACAGCGAGAACAGGATCGCCGGCAGGTTCGCCGACGCGGCGATCGCGAACGCGAGGGCCACCAGGAACGCGACGTTGAGGTTGCGGGCGACGATGCCGAGCACGATGGCGACGGCGCCGATGACGAAGGCGGAGTACCGCGCGACGACGACCTCCTGCCGCTCGTCCGTCTGGCCCCGCTTGATCACGTTGGCGTAGAGGTCGTGCGCGAGCGAGGACGACGACGCCAGGGTGAGCCCGGCGACGACCGCCAGGATGGTGGCGAAGGCGACGGCGGCGATGATCGCCAGGAGCAGCGATCCGCCGAAGTCACCCCCGAGGTACCGCCGGCCCAGCTCCTGCGCCAGCTGCGGGGCCGCGGTGTTGCCGGCCGCGTCCTGCGCGACGATCGCCTGGCGGCCGACCAGCGCCGCGGCGCCGAAGCCCAGCGCCAGGGTCATCAGGTAGAACACGCCGATGAGGCCGATCGCCCAGACGACGCTCTTGCGGGCCGCCCTGGCGTTGGGGACGGTGTAGAACCGGATCAGGATGTGCGGCAGGCCGGCGGTGCCGAGGACCAGGGCCAGGCCGAGCGAGATCAGGTCCAGCTTGCTGACCAGGGTCGCCGTGGCGTTGCCGGCGAACTCGCGGCCGTAGCGCAGCCCCGGCTCCAGGAACACCTCCGCCGGGTTGCGGCCCGACTTCGCGGCCGCCTCGCCGAGCAGGCTCGACAGGTTGAACTTGAAGTGCGCGAGCACGAGCAGGGTCAGGACCAGAGCGCCGATCATCAGCATGAACGCCTTGACGATCTGCACGTAGGTCGTGCCCTTCATGCCACCGACGGTGACGTACACGATCATCAGCACGCCGATGAGCGCGATCGTGACGATCTTCGCCGTCTCGGTGCTCATGCCCAGGAACGTGTCGCCGGCCTTGATGCCCAGCAGCAGGGCGACCAGCGCACCGGCGCCGACCATCTGCGCCAGCAGGTAGAAGATCGACACGATGATCGTCGAGATGCTGCCCGCCGTGCGCACCGGAGCCTGCCGCATGCGGAAGGCGAGCACGTCGGCCATCGTGTACCGGCCCGAGTTGCGCATGAGCTCGGCGACCAGCAGCAGCGCGACCAGCCAGGCGACCAGGAAGCCGATGCTGTACAGGAAGCCGTCGTACCCGTTGAGCGCGATGATGCCGGCGATGCCGAGGAAGCTCGCCGCCGACATGTAGTCGCCGCCGATCGCCATGCCGTTCTGGAAGCCGCTGAACGAGCGCCCACCGGCGTAGAAGTCCGCCGCGCTGCGGGTCTGCCGGCTGGCCCAGACCGTGATCGCCAGCGTGACGGCGACCAGGATCACGAACATCGTGAGCGTCAGCGTGCGCTGCGTGCCCACCGAGACCGCGGCCAGGTACTGCTGGTCAGGCATCGCTGTCCCCCTCCTCCGTAGCCGGGGCGCCCTCGATGCGGGCCCGCAGGTCGTCGGCGAGCGGGTCGATGGACCGCTCGGCGTAGCGCGCGTAGAGCCAGGCGATGAGGAACGTCGATACGAACTGCAGGAGCCCGAAGATCAGGGCCACGTTGATGTGCCCGACGACCTTGGTGCTCATGAAGTCGCGGGCGTAGGCGGACAACAGGACGTACAGCGCGTACCAGACGAGGAACGCGACGGAAACCGGAAACACGAAGCGCCGCAGCGCGCGCCGCAGCGTGTCGAACTCCGGCGAGCGCGCGACGGCGACGTAACGGTTCTCGCCGGTCTCCGCGGACGCCGGGGTCTCGGTGCTCATGGTTGATCACCACCTGCCGTTAGGGGTGCGGGTAACCGCGCACGCTAGAAAGCCGGCAGGCATCTATAAAAGTCTCTACCCCGCATCGGTACTCCGGGTGCGCCGAACGGCATCACCCCTGCGCCGAGTGACACCCGTCACACCGGTTACCGGTAGTATCGAAACTTCTCAGCGGCGGTAGCGGCCGCGCTCGTGGATCAGAGGTTCGGCCGGCGCGTCGGGCAGGGTGATCCGCTCGATCACGGCCTCGACCAGCAGCGACCAACCCTTGGGCTCGGCGCCGGCCAGGCGGCAGGCCGCCCAGGTGTGGCCGGGCGGCACCGGGCCGAAGTCCGTGCGCTCCCAGTCGCCCGTGGCGAAGAGGCCGCCGGGGGCCGGCAGCAGACCCGCGAAGCGATCGGCCAGCTGGCGGTCGGCGGACTCCAGGAGCGCCACCGCGAAGCGGCCGCTCTCCTCGAGGGCCTCCCACAGGTCGCTCTCCTCGTCGATCAGGCCGAAGACCCGGCCCGGATCGCCGTCCGCCACCAGCGTCGAGGAGACCGTCAGGCCCTGCTCGCCCCGGCGCGTGCCGGTGGCGGTCCACAGCGTCACGCCGGACGGCAGGCGGCCGCGCAGCCTGCGGATCGGCGACTTGAGCTCGTCCGGCGTCGCGAACGGGTCCGAGGCGTGGATGCTCACGTCCCCATTCTCGCCTCAGGCCCGCCTCGGGGTGATCGCCGCCAGAACTTCGGGCGCCCGGCGCTGCAACAGGTTGCCGGCCAGGCGCGTGCCGAGCCAGGCCACCGCGAAGCCCCACGCCACGCCGAGCGGGAGCAGGATCCAGCTCAGCGCGTCCGGCAGCAGCGCGTAGGCCGCCGCCAGCGGCGCGGTCAGCAGCCAGGTCGCGAGCATGCTCACGAAGGACAGCAGGCCCTTGGCGCCGCCGCGGCCGCTGTTCATCGCGAACGGGTTCGTGGAGTCGGGCATCGGGTAGGGGGCCAGGACCGACGTCAGGCCGGCCGCGCCAACCGAGATGCCGTACGAGCACAGGCCCACCCCCAGCGCGGCCGGCAGGTGTGCGACGTGCCCGCTGAGCACGGACGCGACCGTCGCGCCGACGACGAGCAGCGGGAAGGTCAGGATGCCCGCGGCCAGGGCGCGCGCCGCCAGCTCGACCTGGCCGGGGACGGCGGTCAGCATGTGCAGGGCGTAGGCCGTGCCGTCGTTGCCGAACTGGTTGACCAGGGCCAGGCCCACGAAGGCGCCGGCGAACATCAGCGAGAAGACCAGCGCGCCCTCGCCCAGCGACGCGTTACGGTGCTCGCCGCCGTTGAGGCCGAAGGTGAACGCGAACGGGATGACGACCGAGGCGGCCAGCAGGGAGATCAGGCTGGCCCGGCGGCGGGGGTCGCGCAGCCAGTATCGCAGCTCGCGCGCCAGCAGCGCGGTGAAGCGGCCCGGCGGCAGGAAGCGCACGATGCGCGGGATGAACGCGCGGACCGGCGCGGCGGCGGGCCCGTTGCGGCGGGCGGCGCCCGGCCCGGCGGCGGTGCCGACCATCGCCGACTCGATCGTGTTCAGCCACCACCACAGCAGGAGCACGATGCCGGCGACCCCGATCAGCAGCCGGGGCAGGACCAGCGGCCAGTCGCCCTCGATCGCGTCGACGTAGGCCACGTAGGGCGCCCCCAGCGGCGTCCACGACAGCACCTCGCCGATCACGGTCGCCTGGCGGGACTCGCCGCGCTGGACGAGCGCGATCACGAGCTGGAACACCGGGTTGCACGAGATGCCCAGCAGCGCGATCAGCAGCGCGGCCAGGTCGCGGACCCGCCGCGAGCGCAGCATCCGCGCGAACGCGCTCGTCACCGCGCGGCTCGCGGCCACGCACAGGCCGAGGCCGACCAGCGCGCCGAGCACCGCGACCAGTGCGGCCCCGATCCCGCCGTCGAGGCCGGCGCCGACCACCGAGCCGAGCGTGGCGAGCAGGGTGACGACCGGCGGGATGCCGACGAAGGCGGCGGCGAGCATGCCGGTGACCAGGGTGGGGCGCGGGACCGGCAGCAGGGCGAAGCGGGCCGGGTCGAGGGTCTCGTCGACGCCGAAGAACAGCAGCGGCACGAAGATCCAGGCGAGCACGACGGCGGCGCCGGAGAAGGCGGCGACCGTCGGGCGCAGGTGATCGTCGGCGAGACTGGCGGCGGCGAAGACGGCGAAGCCGCCGAACGCGGCCCACAGGCCGAACAGCGCGCCGAGGATGAACAGGATCAGCCGCGAGTGGCGGCCGAGGCGCTTGCGGGCCGAGTCGTCGCGGTGGGCGCGCCCGGGGCGCAGCGAGTTGCGCAGGATGCGAAGCTTGAGGCGGACGAAATACGAGACCTTGGGGCGCCCCGTGGCGATCGGCGCCGGCCCCTGCTCGAACGGAGGCCGTTGCTGGGGGATCACAGCCACGACAGCTCCGCGCCGGTGGCGACCCGGCCGCCGACCACGTCGACGAAGACGTCCTCGAGCTCGCGGCCGCCGCGGACCTCGTCCGTGGTGCCGACGACCTTGATCTGCCCGTCGGCCAGGATCGCGATGTGCGTGCAGAGCTTCTCCACGACGGCCATCACGTGGCTGGAGAAGATGACCGTCCCGCCGTTGCGCACGTAACGGATCAGGATGTCGCGGATCAGGGCGCCGGAGACCGGGTCGACGGCCTCGAAGGGCTCGTCGAGCACGAGCAGCCGCGGCGCGTGCAGCATCGCGCAGGCCAGGCCGATCTTCTTCTTCATGCCGGCGGAGTAGTCGACCACGAGGGTGCGGCCGGCGTCGGCGAGGCCGAGCACGTCGAGCAGCTCCGCGGCGCGGGCGTCGACGACGTCCTGGGGCAGACCGCGCAGCAGGCCGGTGTAGGCCAGCAGCTCGCTGCCCGAGAGCCGGTCGAACATCCGCGCGGAGTCCGGCAGCGCGCCCAGGCGCCGCTTGGCCTCGACGGGATCGGACCAGACGTCGTGGCCGAGCACGTAAGCGTGGCCCGCGTCGGGGCGCAGCAGGCCCACCGCCATGGACAGCGATGTGGTCTTGCCGGCGCCGTTGGGCCCCAGAAGACCGAAGAACGATCCGGTCGGTACGTCGAGATCGACGCCCGCCACCGCCACCTTGTCGTCGAAACGCTTCGTGAGCCCCCGCAGCGCGAGAGCCGAACCCGGCTCGCCTGTCACATTCTGAACGTAGGTCACGCGGTCCACCTTGGCCACTACAAACGCAGCGCATCGGGCGCGTGCAGGCGAAGCATGATCGTTCCGACGCCGGCCGGCAACCGGTGCCTTGTCAGCAGAGAGACCAGAATCATGACCAGAAAGGCCAGAGGTACGGACCATGCGGCCGGCTGGGTCGTCAGCACCCCGGCCCAGCCCGTGAGCGGCCCGCCCAGCACGGTCAGCAGGACGGCGAACACGGCCGCCCCGCCGCCGGCGACGATCCCGGCGGCCGCGCCGACCGCGGTCAGGCCGCGCCACCAGATGCCGAGCACCAGCAGCGGGCAGAAGCTCGAGGCCGCGACGGCGAAGGCGAGCCCGACGACCTGCGAGACGTCGAGGCTTGCCACGAAGAGGGCGAGCAGGAGGGGTACGACGCCGGCCACCAGCGCGGAGCGGCGGAAGTCGCGGACCGACCCGTGGCCGAGCACGTCCGTGGACAGCACCCCGGCGACGCTGGTGAGCAGGCCCGAGGAGGCGGACAGGAACGCGGCGAACGCGCCGGCGGCCACGAGCGCGCTCAGTAGCCGGCCGGTTACGTTGCCGCCGAGCGCCGCGGAGGGCAGCAGAAGCACGACCGCGTCGGTGTTGCCGGTCATGAGCAGCTGCGGGGTATAGATTCGGCCGAGCGCGCCGTAGAGGGTCGGGGTCAGGTAGAACACGCCGACCAGGCCGAGCACGACGAGCGTGGTGCGCCGCGCGGCCGCCCCGTCGGGGTTGGTGTAGAAGCGCACGAGGACGTGCGGCAGGCCCATGGTGCCCAGGAACGTGGCGAGAATGAGCGAGTAGGTGGCGAAGAGGTCCTGGGCGTTCCCGCCGGGTAGGAGCCAGTCGGTGGGGGAGTCCGCGGTGACGGCGGCCACCTGCGGTACCGCTGCGGCCTGAGAAAAGACCAGAAGAGTGCCCTCCGTGGCCGCATGCTCGCCCACGGTGAGCAGTAGCGGACCGTCGATCAGCACGCCGTCGACGAGCCCGTGGCCGGTGACGGCGGTCGGCTCGGCGATCGTCATCCGGGTGTCATGCTCGATCTCGACGCTCGTCACGGCGGGGAAGCGGGGCCCGTCGGGCGGGCTCAGGGCGGGCCGGCCGTCGTGCTGCCACTGCATGAGCAGGAACACGAAGGGCACCGCGAGGGCCGTGAGCTTCAGCCAGTACTGGAACGCCTGCACGAACGTGATGGACCGCATGCCGCCGAGGGCGACGTTGAGGGTCACCACCACCCCGACCAGCAGCGCACCGAGCGCGTAGGGCGCCCCGGTCACGGTCTGCAGGGTGAGCCCGGCACCCTGGAACTGCGGCACGAGGTACAGCCAGCCGATGAACATCACGAACGCGGTCGCGAGCTTGCGCAGCCGCTTGGAGGCCAGCCGCACCTCGCAGAAGTCCGGCAGCGTGAACGCGCCCGAGCGGCGCAGCGGGGCGGCGACGAACAGCAGCAGCGCGAGGTAGCCGGCGGTGAACCCGACCGGGTACCACAGCAGGTCGACGCCGTGCTTGAGCACCAGGCCGGCGACGCCGAGGAAGCTCGCCGCCGACAGGTACTCCCCGCCGATCGCGGCCGCGTTCCAGGTCGGGCTGACCATCCGCGAGGCGACCAGGAAGTCCGAGGTCGTACGGGCGAAGCGCAGCCCGTAGAGGCCGATGGCGACCGTGACCAGGGTGACCAGGACGACGGCGATGACACTCATGGCGCCGGGTGCTGGCCGCGGTCCTCGACCAGGGCCAGGAACTCCTGCTCGTTCCGCTCGGCCAGGTGCACGTAGACGGCGCCGACCAGGTAGAGGAAGGGGAACGCCAGCACGCCGAGCAGCAGCCAGGGCAGCGAGACGCCGAAGAGGCGGGCGTGCGCGACGGCCGGCACGGCGGCGAAGAGCAGCGGCAGCCCGCCGAGCCCGAGCGCGACCACGGCGGAGAGCCGCACGGCCACGGACAGTTGCGCCCGGACCAGGCCGCGGGCCAGCGCCGCGCCGACCGGGCTCTGCTCCTCCAGCTCCGCCCTGGCGCGGGCCGGGTGGATCGGGGCACGGGAGACGTCACCGAGCACCACACGGACACGCGGAGTTGGCGGCTCCATGGACCGCAGTCTCGCAACGCGGGTGAAACGAACGCAAGGGGCCGACATCCCCCGTCCGAATGTCGGCCCCCCGTTCAGTAGCGCCGGTAACAGGGATAGTCCCCGGTCAGCACCGGCTCCGGGACGATCTGACGCGCGCGGGCCCGCGCGAGGTTCCATCCGCGCCAGTCGTCCCGGTCGGCGTACAGTTCACCCGCGATCCCGGCGAGCGCGCACTCCCGGGCGCCGGCCGGGAGCCGGTCGAGTTCGGGGGCGGCGTCGGCGGAGAGCGTGCCGAGGTACCAGATGTCGGCGTTGCTCCGCTCGACGTTGTGCGCGGCGATGAGCCGGTCCGGATTCAGCACCGCGAGCCCGAGCAGCGTCGCCACCCACAGGCCCGCCGCGGCCCGCCCCAGCCAGGTCACCCGACGCTCCAGCCCGCCCGCGACGACCAGGACGAAGATCCCGCCGAGCCAGAGCTCGACGGCACTGACGAAAACGCGGAGCCTCGTGAAGCCGTACGCTTCCTCGTACACGCTCATCCGCCACAGCGCCGACCCGACGACCACGAGCGAGCAGACCGCGAGCGCCCCGATCACGGCCCGCAGCAGAACCCGGTCGGCCTTCGCGTCCCGGGGTGCCTTTCGCATGGTGACGGCCATGACGCCGAGCGTGAGCATCGTGATGACGAGGAGTTGCCAGAAGCCTTTGCGGGCATATTCTGCGAAGGTTAGGCCGACGGTGCGCATGACATACTCGCGGTCGCCGAAGAGCACGGTCAGCTGGACGGCCACGAACAGCACGAACAAGGCCAGCACCGCACCGACCGGCACCAGCCACTCGACCCGCCGGACCGGGCGCCCGCCGCGGGGTTCCCCCTCACCGACGCGTGACGGGTTCGCGACGAGAAACGCGGCGCCCAACGAGAGGCCGCCGGCAAGAAGCCCGACAAACACCCAGCGGACCACGGTACCGGCATCCACGGACGGCACGGCCTCGTCCACAACGCTGCCGAACGCGGCGTCGGCGCTGGCAAAGAGGGCCCCGAAGATCAGCACCAGCACAAGGGCGATCCCAATCGAGACCAGCAGCCGCAGCCCACCCCCCGCCCCGTCCGCACTCCCCGCACCCCTCACGCCATCCGCGCTCCCTACGCTCTTTGCCCCACCCACGCCCGCTGCCCCGCCGCCGCTCCTTGCCCCGTCCGAGTTCCCTGCACTTCCCCCACCGTCGGCACTTCCTGCGGCCTGTGCACCCCCTGGGGTTCCCGCGCCACCGCCACCGCCCGCACTCCCCGCTCCGCCGACTTCCCCTGCGCTTCCCCCACCGGCGGCACCATCCGCGCTCCCCGCACCGCCAGCTTTGACCGCACCGCCGCCACCACCCAGACTTCCGGCGCCGCCGACACCCCGCGCATTCCCCGCGCCACTGGCACCCCCTTCACTTCCCGCACCGCCGGCACCATCCACGTTCCCCGCCCTGCCGACGCTATCCGCCCTCCCCACACGGCTGGCACTTCCCGCACCGCCCGCGCTCCGCGCACGGCCCGCACTCCCCGCACCGCCGACACTGCCAGCACCATCCACGCTCCCCGCACCACTGGCACTCGCCGCACCGCCGACACTCTCGCCACCGCCACCGTCCGCACTCCCCGCACCGCCGGCACTCGCCGCACCGCCGACACTGCCAGCACCATCCGCGCTCCCCGGACCGACCGCGCTCCCCGCCGTGCTCGCCGCGCCGCCTGCATTCCCTGCGGTCCTCGAGCTCCCCGCACCACCCGCCCCAATCACACCCTTCCCGCTGTCCGACTTTCCGGATTTTTCACTATTTATCGTCGCTACCGCCCACGGCACGGCGCGGAAGGCGGCGAAGATCAGCGTGAATGGCGCCAGGAGCACGGCCGGGATGCGGCGACTGAGGCTGGCGGCGATGGCCACGCAGCCGAACGCGGTCAACGCGCACAACCCGAACAGCCAGCCCGCCGCGCGGAAGAAGCCGACCGACAGCAGCGCCACGGCGGCGGCGCACCACAGCAACGACTCCGGCCGGCGCCTGAGGAGTACCGCCAGCGGCAGGAGCAGGCCAAGACCCGCGATCGACCATCCGATGCCGGGACGGTCGGTGGGGAGGCTGACGGCGGCGACCACGGCCGCGGTCAGGGCGCCATACAGGGCGGTACGGCCGGCGACCGGCTGCATCTGCGGCCAGGCGCGCTGCCAGAGGGTCGGCGGCGGGCCCGTGCGGACCGGGGTGATAACCATCGGATGGACTCCTGCTTCAGGGCGCGCGGATCCGCGCGGCCGGCTCATGGCCGGTCACGGGGAGAAGGTCTGTGAAGGTCAGACGGGCAGCGTGACCCGGATGCGGCACCCCGGGAGACTGTCGGGCTGCTCGACGACGGCGATGGTGCCGTCGTGCAGCTGGATCAGCCACTGGGCGATGGCCAGGCCCAGGCCGGTGCCGCCGCCCGAAGCGCGGGCGCCGCGCGTGAACCGCTCGAAGACGCGCTCGCGCTCCTCGTGCGGGATGCCGGGGCCCTCGTCGGCGACCTCGATCATCACGCGGCCGTGCTCGCGACGGCCAAGGATGGTGACCGTCCCGCCATCGGGGCTGTGCCGGGTGGCGTTGTCGACGAGGTTGGTAAGGACGTGGTGCAGGCGCGCCCGGTCGGCTCTGACCAGGGCGTTCTCCGGGAAGGAGCAGGAGAGGTACTCGACCTTGTAACCGGCCGCCTGCGCCTTGACCTCGGCCTCGGCGACGACCTCGTGCAGCAGGTCCTCGAGGTGGAACAGCTCACGATCCAGGGGTACGACACCCGCGTCAAGCCGGGAGATGTCCAGCAGTTCGGTCACGAGCCGGCCGAGGCGCTCGGTCTGGGCCAGCGCCGTCCGCAGCGTCGCGGGGTCCGGCTCAGCCACGCCGTCGACGATGTTCTCCAGGACGGCCTGCACCGCGGAGATCGGTGTGCGCAGTTCGTGCGAGACGTTCGCGATCAGCTCGCGGCGCTGCTGGTCGGCCGCGGCGAGCTCGCCGACCATCTGGTTGAACGCGACCGCGAGCTGCCCGACCTCATCCTTGGAGGTGGCGCGCACGCGGGTGGAGTAGTCGCCGCGGGCCATGGCCCGGGCGGCGGCGGTCATCTCGCGCAGCGGCCGGGTCACGCCGTGAGCCAGGACCTGGGAGGTGACGAGGCCGACGGTCAGCGCGATGTACGTCGTGTTCGGCGGAATCCACCCGATGCCGATCCAAAACACGCCGAGCCCCGCGCACGCGGACGCCAGCAGCAGGATGGCCAGCTTGAGCTTGATCGACCGCAGCGGGTCCAACGGGCGTGGCAGCAGGTCGATGATCTTCTTCATGCTTCGCGTCATGCGGTCTCCAGGGCGTAGCCGACGCCGTGGACGGTGCGGATGAGGTCGGCCCCCAGCTTGCGGCGCAGCGCCTTGATGTGGCTGTCGACCGTACGGGTGCCCGACGCGTCCGCCCACCCCCAGACCTCGGCGAGGAGCCGCTCGCGGGGCAGTACGGTCCGCGGGCGGCTGGCCAGGTTGACGAGCAGATCGAATTCGGTCGGCGTGAGGTGCGCCTCCACGCCGGCCCGGGTGACGCGGCGCTGCGCCCGGTTGATCTCGAGATCCCCGAGGACGATCGGGGTCTGATCGGGATCCGGTTGTACCTGCGCGAGCCGCTCGATCCGCCGCAGCAGCACGTGTACGCGCGCGGCCAGCTCCCGCATCGAGAACGGCTTGGTAAGATAGTCATCGGCGCCGATGGCCAGCCCGACGAGCATGTCGGTCTCGTCGTCGCGGGCCGTGAGCATCAGCACTGCCACGGGCCGGTCGGCCTGTATCCGCCGGCAGACCTCAAGCCCGTCAAAGCCCGGCAGCATGACGTCAAGCACGACGAGGTCAGGCCGGATGAGCCGCGCGGCGGCCACCGCCCCCGGCCCATCGTGCGCAGTGTCCACCGAGAACCCCTCGGCCCGCAGCCGCACCGCGATCGACTCCGCGATCATCCGCTCGTCATCGACAACGAGCACACGGCGTCGCTCCCCAGCAGCGTTCATACCTAGCAGCGTATTCGCGGCTCGTGCAGGCACTCAGTCGGCAATGTGCAGGATTTGTGGAGAACCTTGCCCACCCTTCACGCCGACCCGCGCCCACACCCGCTACCCGGCTTTTCATCGAGGCCAACGCGGCCTGAATCGGAGTCATGCCCGTTCAGCCGAACGACTGCCAGTAGGTCAAGATCGCAATGTTTCCCCTGGTCAGCGGTTTTTGTCGTACCCGTGTTCTAGGTTGTCTTCATGAGTGAGGTGCTGACCGGGATCGCCGAGTCGGAGTGGCGTAGCCGGTTGGACGCGATGCTGGCCGAGAGCCGTCGTCGGGTGGCCCGTCGCCGTGCGGTGCGTGCCGAGTTCGCTGAGGCTCGCCGCCGCGGCTTGGAGGCCCGCCACGCCGAGCGCCTGGCCCGTCTGGACGCCGAGGCCCGCACCGCCGAGATCACCGCCCACTGGGCCGAACAGGATGCCCGAGCCGCCCGCCGGCGCGCTCTGGCCAGTCAGCCCAGTCCCCGCCGCCCGTCAACTCAACCCACCCCAAGCTGTTCGCCAACCCAGCCCGAATCCCACCGTCCGGTGGCTGAGCCCAACTCCCGCGATCTGGTGAGTGAGCCCGACTCCCGCAGTCCGGTGATCCAACCCGGCGCCCACGGTCCAGTGAGTAAGGCCGACTCCCGCCGTCTCGTGACTCAGCCCAGCTCCCGCCGTCTCGTGACTCAGCCCAGCTCCCGCAGTCCGGTGACCCAACCCGGCACCCACAGTCCGGTGAGTAAGGCCGACTCCCGCCGTCTCGTGACTCAGCCCGGCACCCACAGTCCAGTGACTCAGCCCGGCACCCACAGTCCGGTGAGTAAGGCCGACTCCCGCCGTCTCGTGACTCAGCCCGGCACCCGCGGTCCGGTGAGTGAGCCCGACTCCCGTGGTTCGGCCACCCAGCCCAACCCCCGCTGCGATCCGTCCGCGCCCACCCCGCCCGGGCCGCCGCGTCCTCGCGACCTTGCCGCCCCACCGGCGCCGCCCCCGCCACCGACATCTCATACGCAGTCGCCGAGGCCACCATCGCCGCCGACGTCCCGTGCACCATCGCCAGAGCCTTCGCCAAGTCCTTCACCCTCGCCGCGCTCTCAGCCCGCACCGACGCCACCGGACCCCCGACCGATCGACTCACCACGCTCCCGACCAGTTCAGCCGCCGCACCCCCGACCGATCGAGTCACCGCGCTCCCAATCGATTCAGTCACCGCGTCCCCGGCCCGGCCAGTCGGCGTGCCGTCGATCCATAGCGTCACCACTACCGCCGCACCAGCCTCACCGTCACGGCAGCGATACTGCGTCACCGCCGCCGCACCAGCCTCACGATCACGGCAGCGACATCGCATCACCAACGCAGCAACCGAGCCGGTCCAGCAACACCGCACCACCACCCACCGCACCAACCCCAGCACTCACCACCCCTCCGCCCACCGCACCACCGACACATCCCGCACCACCACCCAACCCCGCCACAGGCAGACCACCACGCGCCTCTCCCGGACCGCACCCGCCTTCTCACCCGCGCCCCCAATCTCACCGACTGCCGCCTTGGACCACCAGACGACCTCACAGCAGTCACCGGACACGCGGCCCGACAGCATCACCACGGCCGGCGACGCCGGGTCGGTCGCTGCCTGCGTTCATCGCCTCGGAGCGTAGGGGCCGAGCCGGAGCACGGTCCCCGCCGAGATGACAGTGTTGTCGTCACCGGGCGAAGTCGCGGCTCTGTTGCCCTGGCCGCCGAGCTGGACACCTGGCATTGCCGACCCACGGGAGCTCAGACCATGCCGAGCGGCTTGAACTGCCGCGACGCGGGCGTGCCGTAGGTTGGCTAGCGCATGCGCGAAGAATCCCGCGCCCGCTTCAAATGCCAACACGTCCGACTTGTCGGGCCTGGGTCGGCTTAGGTCCACGACTTGGCCGCGCGGACCAGGCGGTCCTTGAGTTCCCGTGTGTGCCGGCGTGAGACTGGTAGCTCGTGGTCGTCGATCAGCACTACGTAGCCCGAGTTTGTCATGCGTAGTTCGGTTATGAGTTTGAGCTGCACGAGGTACGAGCGATGAATTCGGACGAATCCCGCGTCCGCCCAGCGCTCGGCCAAGGTTGCCAGTGAGACTCGGACCAGGTGGGAGGCGTCGGCTGTGTGCAGGCGTGCGTAGTCGCCCTGGGCCTCTACCCAGCGGACCGATGAGCGCGGCAGCATCCGGGTCGTGCCCGCGAGCTCGACCGGGATCGTCGGGTCGTCCTGGCGGTCGCGGCCGGCAGCAACGGACGGGTGGGCGGGGACCAGGCGGGTGGCCAGGACGCGGCGGAGGGACTCGGCGATGCGGTCGGCGCGCACGGGTTTGCGCACGTAGTCGGCGACGCCCAGGTCGAAGGCCTCGGCGGCGCGGTCGTCGTACGCGGTGACGAATACGATCGCCGGGGGCTTGGCGAAGCGGCCGAGGACGCGGGCCAGTTCCATGCCGTCGAGGCCGGGCATGCGGATGTCGAGGAACACCGCGTCGACGTCGGCGTCGCGCAGGACGCGCAGGGCCTCGGTGGCGTCGCCGGCGCAGTGCAGGCGGCCCACGCGCGGGTCGGCGCGCAGCAGGTACGCGAGCTCGTCCAGGGCGGGGACCTCGTCGTCGACGGCGAGCACGCGGAGATAGCCGTGGTCGGTCACGTTCCGCTCCTCACTCCCGGATGGAACTTTGGCACGCGCATGCTCACCTTGGTCCCGGCGTCCGGCGCGGTATCGACCACGATGCCGAAGCCGTCGCCGAAGACCGAACGTAGCCGATCGTCGACGTTGCGCAAGCCTACGTGCTGGCCCGCGTCCGTGGCGTCGTCGGCGTTGAGCAGGGCGGCCGGGTCCATGCCGACGCCGTCGTCCTCGACGGTGATGTGGCACTCGGCGCCGGCGTCGCGGGCCACGATGCTCACCGTGCCCATGCCGGGCTTGCGGGACAGCCCGTGCCGGACGGCGTTCTCGACCAGCGGCTGCAGGCACAGGAACGGCAGGGTCACCGGCAGCACCTCGGGGGCGATCTGGAGTCGTACCTGCAGCCGCTCGCCGAAGCGCGCCCGCTCGATGGTGAGATACCGATCGATGGAACGCAGCTCTTCGGCCAGGGTGGTGAACTCCCCGTGGGCCCGGAAGCTGTACCGCGTGAACTCCGCGAACTCCAGGATCAGCTCGCGGGCCAGCTCCGGGTCGGTGCGCACGAAGCTCGCGATGGCGGTCAGCGCGTTGTAGATGAAGTGCGGGCTGATCTGCGCGCGCAGGGCCCGGACCTCGGCGCGGGCCAGCCGGGCGCGAGACGTGTCGAGCTCGGCGAGGGCGAGCTGGGTGCCGACCCAGCGCGCGGTCTCGGCGGTCGCCTGCACCAGCCCGGGCGCGGGCGGACCGTCGGAGAGGGCGACAAGGGCACCCTCACGCTGCGCCAGCGGCACCACCACCGCGCCCCGGATCGGGCAGTCGACGAGGTCGCAGGGCAGGTCGCGGCTGCCCAGGACGGTCGGGCGGCCCGCCGTGACCGCCTTGGCCGCCGCGGCGGCGGCCTGGTCGCGGTGGTGCTCGCCGATCCCGTCGAAGGCGAGGACCCGCCGGGCGTCGGTGACCACGATCCCGGCGGCGCCGGTGAGCGTGCGCAGGTGCCGGATGGCCTTGCCGGCCGCGGCCTCGGTGAGCCCGCTGCGCAGCGGCTCAGCGGCGAGCTCGGCGATGTGCAGCACGTCGTACGTCGCCCGCTGCGCCGCGGTCGCGATGGCCCGCCGGCCGCGGTGCCGGATGACCGCGTACACGGCCCCGCCCAGCGCGGCGACGAGCAGGACGATGATCAGCCCGCCCGCGAGGTTGGCTCCCACGCGGCCATAGTGGGCTAGTAGGCGCCCTTGCGGAAGACCACGACCCAGATGGTGCGCCACATGGTGTTCAGGTCGAGGACCAGCGACCAGTTGTCGACGTAGTAGAGGTCCAGGCGCACGGCGTCGTCCCAGCTCAGCTCGCTGCGGCCGGAGACCTGCCACAGGCCGGTGATGCCGGGACGGACCAGCAGGCGGCGGCGGACGTCGCCGAGGAAGTCGCCGTCCTCGGCCGGCAGCGGCCGCGGGCCGACGACGGACATCTCGCCGAGCAGGACGTTGATGAGCTGGGGCAGCTCGTCGATCGAGGTCGCCCGCAGCCACTTGCCGACCCGGAAGATGCGCGGGTCGTTCTTCATCTTGAAGAGCAGCCCGTCGCTCTCGTTCTGGTCGTGCAGCGTCGCGAGGCGCTCCTCGGCGTCGACGTACATGGTCCGCAGCTTCCAGACCTTGAACGTCTTGCCCTCGCGCCCGACGCGCGGCTGGCGGAAGAAGATCGGGCCCGGGTCGGAGAGCTTGATGGCCAGGGCCACCAGCGGGAAGAACGGCAGCACGATGAGCAGGCCGACCAGGGCGAGGAACCGGTCGAGGATGTTCTTGAACAGCCAGCCGACGCCGGAGAGCTTGGGCTCCTCGACATAGAGCAGCGGGATGCCCTCGATCGGGCGGATGTGCACGCGCGGGCCGGCGATGTCGGTCAGCTGCGGCGCCACGGCCAGATCGATGCCGGTGCCCTCGAGCTGCCAGGCGAGCCGGCGCAGCTCGACGGGCTCGGCGCTGGCCGAGCCGCAGACCGCGATCGTGTCGGCGTTGAGCTCGCGGACCAGGGAGAGGATGTCACGGCCGGCGTGCACGGGCACCGGGGTCACGGTGCTCGGCTGCGGCGCGTATCCCTCGGTCAGGTGGATGCCGACCGGCACCAGGCCCGAGGCGGGGTCACGGGCGATCGCCGCGTGCACCTCCAGGGCTTCCTGCAGGGTGCCGATGAGCAGCATGCGGTGGGTCGCCAGGTGGAACTTCGTCCGCGCGAGGTGCAGGACGCGGCGGGCGGCGTATCGCAAGAGCAGCACGAACACGAGCCCGCCGACCAGCGCGAAGCCGACCGAGAACCGGGACACGTCGATCTTGAACGCGAACGCCGCGAAGGCGATGATCGCCACGACGGTCCACGAGGCGCGCACCACGCGCTTGAACTCGTCGGTGCCGGTGCCGAGATAGCGGCGGTCGTACGCCCCGTGACCCCACAGGACCAGCAGCCACACGGCGGGCAGCAACACGTACGAGATCAGGGTGAACAGCCCCGGCTCGTTCTTGAAGCCGACGTCGGCGTTCTGCAGGTTGGCCCGGGCGATCAACGAGGACAGCGCGATCGCGCCGATGTCGAGCAGGACCAGGATGGCGGCGTAGGGCCGATGCCAGCGCGCGGCCCGCTTGGTGCGCTGCCAGCCCGAGCGCGGCACGCCGTTGGGGCCCAGGGGGGTCACCGCGTGGTCGGGCAGAATCTCGAAACTGTCGAGTTCACCCAAGGTCGATCTCCGGCTCGGCTGGGTGGCCGGACGTTGGAGACTAGCGGTCACCTCAGCGCGTCCTCTCGCACCACGATGCGAACACCGCGGCACTGACTCGCACCGCGATGCGTGGATCGCGGCACTGCTCCGCTCGGCCGGTTGCGTTTGAAAGCCCGTGAGTGCTGCTGGTTCACGGGCACCGGAAAAGTACGTGCAAAGTGTCCCACGGCGGCTTCGGCTGCCGATGACGACCGGCCGACACTAGTTGCTGAACGTATTCGCTGTCGAGTGCACTGGCGTAGGGCGGACAGAACTCCGCGTAACAATCACACCTAGTAGCCCAGCACCCACCAAAGCACACAGAAGTGGCACCGCACTGCCGAGCGGCGGCGACCAGCTGCCGCCGAAGGGGTTGAGCCCGGCCGCGATCCCGCGCTGGAAGCGGGTCATCACCCTGGCCAGGGCATAGAGCTGCATCGGTACTGCGAGCGCCGCCGCCGCGACCGGCACCCACGCGCGCCAGGGCCGCCGCGCCAGCCACGTTGCGTAACGACCGTTCGCATCCCGCAACGCCAGCGGAGCAAGCAACACCACACCGACGCCGAGCGGCATGACATACCGGCCATGGGCGAAATCGCCGACCTTCGGCGCGAAGTACAGCTCCAGCGCCACCAGCAGCGCCGCGCTGCCGGCGAGGGCGGTCACGATGCCGAGGCGCAGGCGGCGGTCGCCGAACCGCAGCGCGGGCAGGACGAGGAGTGCGCACAGCAGGTACCACATTCCGATGACGGCGATCGATAGCGTGGTCTCGCCGTAGTTGAACTGGCCGACAATTTGTCGCGCCCAGAACTCGGCCCGGCCATGCGCGATCCCGCTCAGGATCGCGCCGGACGACGTGGGCGGCACCGGTCGGCCCGGGTCGAGGTCGCTGCCCCGGGACGCGACCAGCGCCCAGAACACCGCGAACGCCGCCCCGAGCGCGGCCGGGACCAGGAACGCGCGGTGCAGCAGCGCCCGGGGGTGCGTCCTGGTCACGAAGAGCGATATCACCACCACCGCGAGCACGAAGAACGGCCCGAGGTCCCGTGCGGTGAACAGCAGCACGGCGCCGGCTCCGGCCAGCGCCCAGCGGCGGTGCAGGAGCGCGACGAAGAGCAGCACGGCCGCGCTGATCTCCAGCCCGTTGGGGTTGATCGAGCCGGCCAGGTCCGCCGCCATCGGCGTGGTGACCAGGACTACCGCGAGCCGCTCCAGCCGCCCGGGCGCGATCGCCACGGCCGCGGCCAGCAGCAGGGCCGACAGCGCGGCCGAGAGCAGCCGGGCCCAGATCAGGCCGGTGCCGTCGGGGCTGATCCGCAGGGGCAGGCCGACCAGGGCGTAGTAGACCGGGCTGTACCGCGCGGCCGCACTCGGCATGAGCGTGTCCGCGTGGTCGCTCGTCGTCACCAGACAGGACGCCGGGTGGTAGTCCGGCTTGTCGATAAAGGTGCAGTCGGCGTTGTCGGGCAGCAGGCTGCGCGGGCCGGTGAACGCGTTCGTCTCGATGCCGCTCGCGTCGACCGCGCGGTCGTGCGGCAGCCACTGGCCGGTCCAGACCGCGTACGCGCGCACGAGGTGCTGTTTCTCGTCGTAGGTCCCGTTCGGCGGCAGGGCCAGGGCCCACGCGGCACCCAACAGGAAGAACGCGGCGAAAGCGATGAGAAAGGTGCGGCGCACGCGGCTCAGCGTACGAGCTTGGACAGGCGCCGGTCCGCCAAGGGTTTGCCGCCGGTCTGGCAGGTCGGGCAGTACTGCAGCGAGGTGTCCGCGAACGACACCTCCCGCACCGTGTCGCCGCAGACCGGGCAGGGCAGCCCGGTGCGCGCGTGCACGGCGAGCCCGGAGCGCTTCTCGGACTTGAGCGTGGCCGCCTTCTGCCCGACCGAGCGCGCGACGGCGTCGGTGAGCACCGTGTGCATGGCCGCGTGCAGGCGCCCCATCGCCTCGTCGGTGATCTTGTTGGTCAGCGCGAACGGGGACAGCTTGGCGGCGTGCAGGATCTCGTCGGAGTACGCGTTGCCGACCCCGGCGAGGATCGTCTGGTCGGTGAGGACGCCCTTGATCTGGCCGCGCCGGGAGCGCATCGCGGCGGCGAAGCCCTCCTCGCCGACCTCGAGCGCGTCCGGGCCCAGGCGGGAGACGCCGGGGACGAGGCGGGGGTCCGTCACGAAGTACACCGCGAGGCTCTTCTTCGTCCCGGCCTCGGTCAGGTCGAAGCCGGACTCGTCGTCGAGGCGGACCCGCAGCGCGATCGGCCCGGAGCCGGGCTTGAGCGGCGTCTTGGCGTTGAACGAGTCGCGGTAGTGCAGCCAGCCGGCGCGGGCCAGGTGGACGACCAGGTGGAGATCGTCCCCGACGTGGACGTCGAGGAACTTGCCGTGCCGGGACGCGCCGGTGATCGGCCGGCCGGCCGCGGCGGTGATCGGCGGGTCGAACGTCTTCAGCGCGCTGATCGCGGAGACCTCGATGCGGTCGACGGTGTGGCCGGCGGCGCGCTCCCGCAGGAACGCGGCGAGCGCCTCGACCTCGGGAAGCTCGGGCACCCGTACAGTCTGCCTCAAGCGGGGGCCGTAGGCTTTTCGTCATCATGAAAGCCAGTCAATGAAGATCGTCGTCGCGCACAACCGGTATGCCTCCGGGCAGCCCTCCGGCGAGAATGTGATCGTCGACGCCGAGATCGCGCAGCTCGGCGCGGCCGGGGTCACCGTGCTGCCGTTCCTGCGCAGCTCCGACGAGATCGGCACGTTCTCCAAGGCCCAGAAGGTGCTCCTGCCGCTGTCGCCGATGCTGGGCGGCGACTCACAGCGCGCCCTGGCCGCGCTGCTGAAGAGCGAAAAGCCGGATGTCGTACACCTGCACAACCCGTATCCACTGCTGTCACCCACGGTGGTGAAGACGGCCCACGCGCACGGCGTCCCCGTCGTGCACACGGTCCACAACTACCGCCAAGTGTGCGCGCCGGGCCTGTACTTCCGCGACGGCCACATCTGCACCGAGTGCCGCGGCCGGACGTTCCCCCTACCGGCGGTCACCCACACGTGCTACCGCGGCTCGAAGGCCCAGTCGGCGGTGATGGCGGCGACGCTGACGTACCACCGCAGCACCTGGAAGCGGGTCGAGCACTTCATCGCGCTGACCGACCGCATCGCCGCGCACCTGGCCGACTTCGGCATCCCCGAGTCCCGCATCACCGTCAAGCCGAACGGGATCCCCGACGCCGGCGCGGCCACGGCCCCCGGCAGCGGCTTCCTGTATGCCGCCCGCCTGACCCCGGAGAAGGGCCTGGAGCTGGTCCTCGACGCCTGGCTGCGGCACGGCGACGGCGCGCTGGGCACGCTGCGTATCGTCGGCGACGGCCCACTGCGCCCGCGGGCGGAGCAGGCCGCGGCGGCGCGCTCCGACATCACGTACGTGGGCCCGGTCGACAACGCCGAGGTACGCGCCGAGATCGCCCGCGCCGCGTGCGTGATCGCCGCGTCGACCTGGCACGACGTGCTGCCGACGATCGTGCTGGAGGCGCTGTCGGGCGGCCGCCCGGTGCTGGTCACGGACCGCGGCGGCCTGCCGTATCTGACCGGCGACGCCGGCTGGGTGGTGGAGCCCACGCCGGAGGCGCTGGCCGAGGGTCTGGTCAAGGCGAGCGCGGGCGCGGCGGAGCTCGCCCCGGTGGCGCGGGCGCGCTACGAGTCGGAGTTCGCCCCGGACGTCCTGACCGAACGCCTGATCGACGTGTACCGCACCGTTACCACGCGTAACTGACTCCGCCGGGTCGTTCAGGCGTTCTGGGTGGCGTCGATGCGGGCCGGGGCCGTCGTGCCGGCCGGCGGGCCGACCCAGCGCAGTGCGTACGAGTACAGGACGACCATGCAGATCAGGCCAGCTGTCGAGCCCGTCAGCAGGCCCCACGCCGCGCCGTGCAGGCCGCCGTAGTCCGCGCCCAGGGTCAGGCCGCTGAGGGAGACGACCGCGAACACCACGTATTGCAGGAAGAGCATCCGCGCCCGGTGCATCCCGCGCATGGCCGCCGTGAACGGCACCTGCAGCAGATAGACCGCTCCCTGCAGGGCGATCGGCAGCGCCAGCGGGGCGGCCTCGGCGAACTTTCCGGTGTGCACCAGCACGAACGACACCACGGGCCAGACGATCAGGACCATCAGGGCGCCGAGAACGGCGAAGGCCAGGGCCAGGGTGCGGGTCTGGCGGCGCAGCGCGTCGGCGGCCTCGGCGCCCTCCGGGCCCGGCTTGGCCGCGTCGGCGGCGTTGCGCGACGCCCGCGGCACCAGCAGGCTCTGGATCGCCTGGATCAGGTTCTGCACCGGCTGCAGCTGCACCGTCTGCACGAAGCGCAGGTTGCCCAGATCGATCTTGGACAGGCGCCCGGCGACGACGAAACTGATCGCCAGGACCTGGATCTGGGCGACGATCGCGGTGATCGTGAACCAGCTCGACAGGTGGCGGGTCTCGGCCAGCCAGGCGCCCGGGCTGCCCTGCCACGGCAGGCGGCGCTCGCGCAGCAGATACGTCGTGATCCCCGCGGTCGCCCCGAGCCCCCACACGGCCAGCAGCCCGCCGGCGCTGGAGCTGTGCGTGACGACCATGAGCACGACCATGACGGCCTGGGTGCCGGCCCACACCAGGTCGATCCCGAGCGCCTTGTCCGGGCGGCGGTCGGCCAGATAATCGCAGCGGGCCGTGTCGTGCAGCATGATCGGGACCATGAACGGCGCCAGCCAGATGAGCTGCTGCAGGTCGATCTCGCCGCGGCTGGGCCAGAACGCCCAGAGCAGGACGAAGACGACCGTCGTCACCAGGCCCGAGCACAGGGCGGTGGCCAGGCCGTTGCGGGCCAGGCGGATGCGGGGCTCGCCGTCGTAGCGGGAGGCCAGGGCGAGCAGGACGTCGCCGACGATCGCCCGGTTGAGGTACATCGCGAAGTAACCGACGGCCAGGGCGAGCGCCAGCGCCCCGAAGTGTTCCTTGGACAGCAGGATGCCGCCCAGGAGCGTGTTCGCGGAGTTGGCCGCGGCGATGACGACCTGGTCGAGCAGGCCCGCTCCGACGAAGCGGGATGCGCCGCGCAGACCCTGCAGGCGGCGCAGCATCGGCCGTGGCGTCACAAGCCGAGAGGGTCGCGAGCGAGGTTCACGACACGCACCTTACGGGACCCCAGAGTGATGAGACCATCCGGTCATTGAGGCAATTCCCAGGTGATCGCGGGCCGGACCAGGCCGGCTCGACGACCGGGGCTACCAGCTCACATCGAGGGGCTTTCCCTCGGCGTAACCGGCCGCGCTCTGGATGCCGACCGTGGCCCGCGCGGCGAACTCGACCAGGTCCCGGGCGCCCGCGTAGGTGCACGCGCTGCGCACGCCGGCGACGATCTCGTCGAGGATGTCCTCGACGCCCGGGCGGCGCGGGTCGAGATACATCCGCGAGGTGGAGATGCCCTCCTCGAACAGCGCCTTGCGGGCGCGCTCGTAGGCGCTGTCGTCGGCGGTGCGGCGGCTCACGGCGCGGGCCGAGGCCATGCCGAAGTTCTCCTTGTAGAGCCGGCCGTCGGGGTCGCGGCGCGGGTCGCCGGGCGACTCGTGGGTGCCGGCGAGCCAGGAGCCGATCATCACGTTGGAGGCGCCGGCGGCCAGGGCCAGAGCGACGTCGCGGGGGTGGCGGACCCCGCCGTCGGCCCACACGTGAGCGCCGTGGCGGCGCGCCTCCTCGGCGCACTCGAGGACGGCGGAGAACTGCGGGCGGCCGACCCCGGTCATCATGCGGGTCGTGCACATGGCGCCGGGGCCGACGCCGACCTTGACGATGTCGGCGCCCGCGGCCAGCAGGTCGGCGGTGCCCTCGCGGGTGACCACGTTGCCGGCGACCACCGGGACCGAGGGGTTCAGGGCCCGGACCGCGCGCAGCGTGCCGATCATGCGCTCCTGGTGGCCGTGGGCCGTGTCGACGACGAGCACGTCGACGCCGGCGGCGAGGAGCTTGTCGGCGCGGCCGGCCGCGTCGCCGGTGATGCCGATGGCGGCGCCGATGCACAGGCGGCCGTCGGCGTCGACGGCGGGTGAGTACAGCGTGGCGCGCAGCGCGGCGTTGCGGGTGAGGATACCCACGAGCATGCCGGCGGAGTCGATGACGGGCGCCAGGCGGTGGTGGCCGGCGGCGAGGCGGTCGAACGCCTCCTCGGGCGTGACGTCGTCGGGCAGGGTGAGCAGGTTGCTCGACATGACGCTGCGCAGCTGGCTGAAGCGGTCGACGTCGACGCAGTCGGCCTCGGTGACCACGCCGATCGGCCGGCCGTCCTCGACGACGATCACGGCGCCGTGGGCGCGCTTGGGCAGCAGGTCCAGGGCGAGGGCGACGGTCTCGGTCGGGCCGAGGGTGATCGGGGTGTCGTGCACGAGGTGGCGTCGCTTGACCCAGGACACCGCCTCGGCGACGACGTCGATCGGGATGTCCTGCGGGATGATCGCCAGACCGCCCCGGCGGGCGACGGTCTCGGCCATGCGCCGGCCGGCGACGGCGGTCATGTTCGACACGACGATCGGGATCGTCGTGCCGCTGCCGTCGCGCGTGGTGAGGTCGACCTGCATCCGCGACTCCACGGCCGACCGGCTCGGCACCATGAAGACGTCGTCGTAGGTCAGGTCGTGCCCGGGCGTCTGGTCGTTGAGAAACCGCACGTTGGGCAACTGTATCTCTCCCGCACCGGTGGGTGAGCCGGTCTTGAGACTTCGCGGGCCGGGCGGGACGATTAGCCGTAACCGCGCCCTCGCGAGGAGTGATCACATGCAGGTACACGAGGCGATGTCCACGGCCGTCGTCCAACTCGGCCCGGACCACACCCTGCGCCAGGCGGCCGGGCTGATGTCCGGGCGCAAGGTCGGCTCGGCGATCGTGATCGATCCCGACGGCGCCGGGCTCGGCATCATCACGGAGCGCGACATCCTCAACGCGATCGGCGGCGGCCTCGACCCCGACACCGAGCGGGCCGCCGACCACATCACCTGGGAGGTCGTCTACGCGAGCCCGTCGTGGACGATCGAGCAGGCCGCGGCCGCGATGGTCCGCGGCGACTTCCGTCACCTGGTCGTGCTCGACGGCGACGATGTGTTGGGCGTCATCTCGGTGCGCGACATCGTGCGTGTCTGGGTCCAGACGTCGATCCCGGCGTGAATCTTGGCGTGATCGGGGTGTCCGGCCGCAAGAACCCCGGTTACCGGCGGAAAAACACCCCAGGTGGAGGGCGGGAACTCGGCTGAACGGCCAGCGCGTGCGTGCGTAGGCTGCCAGCATGCAGCTGATTTCTTTCGCCCGTGGCGCGCCCAGTCTCGACATCATCGACGTCGAGGGGCTCAAGGCCGCCGCGGTCCGCGCCTTCGAGGTGGACCCGGCCGGCATCACGGCCTACGGCACGTCCGTGGGCTATCTTCCGCTGCGCACGTGGATCGCCGAGAAGCACGGCGTGGAGGCCGAGCAGGTCATTGTGACCAACGGCTCGATGCAGGCCGACGCCCTGCTCTTCGAGCACCTGGTCAAGCCCGGCGACGCCGTGGTCGTGGAGAAGCCGACGTACGACCGGACGCTGCTCAACCTGCGCAACCTGGGGGCCGAGGTCCACCCGGTGACGCTGGAGGCGGACGGGCTGGACGTCGAGGAGCTGCGCGCGCTGCTGGAGAGCGGGGTCCGTCCGGTCCTCGCGCACATCATCCCGAACTTCCAGAACCCGGCCGGCGTCACGCTGTCGGCGGCGAAGCGCACCGCCCTGCTCGCGCTCGCCCGGCAGTACGGCTTCACGATCTTCGAGGACGACCCGTACGCGGACATCCGCTTCCGGGGCGAGAAGCTGCCCACGATGCTCTCGCAGGACACGACCGGCGTCGTGGTCCACGCGAGCTCGTTCACCAAGACCATCGCGCCGGGCCTGCGGGTCGGCTACCTGGTCGGGCCGAAGGAGACGATCGGCGGGATCGCCAAGCGCGCCACGACGATCTACATCTCGCCGAGCATGGTGGCCGAGGCCGTCACACACCAGTTCTGCGTGAGCGGCGACATCAACCGCTCGATCGAGAAGGTCGCGGCGACCCTGGGCGAGCGGGCCCGCCTGCTGGCCGACGGGCTGCGCAAGCACATTCCGGACGCCACGTTCGTCGAGCCCGACGGCGGCTACTTCCTGTGGGTGGAGCTGCCCGAGGACGTCGACACCACGGAGCTTGAGAAGGTGGCGGCCCGGGACTTCGGCGTGGCCGTGGTCAAGGGCAGCGACTTCCTGCTCGAGGGCGGCAAGCACTCGGTGCGGCTGGCGTACTCGGCCGTGCTGACCGATCAGGTCGACGAGGGCGTGCAGCGCCTGGCCGCCGCGATCGAGGCCGTTCGTAAGGCCACCTGAAAGCAATAAATGCGCTGAAATACCTGTTCCAAGGAACCTGACACCAAACCGTGATGGTGGGGGTGGTTCCCCAGGCGGTATCGGATGGATCACAATCCAGCCCGGCGCGCTTTGCAAAGTCGCGCTGCAGGCATCACCCCCCGCCCCCCAACGGCACCGGGTGGGCCGACCGCGCCCCCACCCCCCACCTGCGGTCGGTCCGCCCGGTGCCATTTTTTCTGGCCTCGTGCGGGCCGGCCTCCGCCTCACCCCCGGGAGGTCGAGATGGCCGACGAACAGCACCCCCACTCCCGTCCGTTGCAGCGCGCGCTGTCCCGGCCGGTGCGGGCGATGTCGCGGATACTCAACAACTCAGCCCCGCCCGCCGCGAGCCCGGCGGCGCCGCCCGAACACAGCGCGATCGTCGACTGCGCGCTGTACGTCGACGGCATCCGCCAGCCGGGCGAGCGCAACTACAAGGAGGCGCTGCAGGCCGCGCGGCGCCACCGGGGCTTCGTGTGGATCGGGCTCAAGGAACCGGCGGCGGCGGAGATGGCGGCGATCGCCGAAACCTTCCAGCTGCACGAGCTGGCCGTCGAGGACGCGGTGCAGTCGCGGCAGCGGCCGAAGGTCGAGCGGTACGGCGAGATGACCTTCCTGACCATGCGCACCGCCCGCTACGTCGAGCACGACGAGCTGACCGACACCAGCGAGGTCGTCGAGACCGGCGACGTGCTGATGTTCATCGGCGAGCACTTCGTCATCACCGTCCGGCACGGCGACGCGAGCCGGCTCGCCCCGGTCCGCTCGGGCCTGGAGCGCCGGCAGGAGGTGCTGGCCCGCGGCCCGTGGGCAGTCGCCTACGCGGTGGCCGACAGCGTGGTCGACACGCTGGTCGACGTCGCGCAGGGGATCGAGGAGGACGTCGCCGCGGTCGAGGACCAGGTGTTCAGCCCGCAGCGGAGCAACCGGGGCCGGCGCAGCGCCGACCGCATCCAGCGCATCTACCAGCTCAAGCGGGAGCTGATGGAGTTCAAGCGGGCCGTCCTGCCCTTGCAGCGGCCGATGAACGGGCTGGTCACCGGCCATCTGGCGGACGTGCCGGACGAGATCAGCCGATACTTCCGCGACGTCGCCGACAACCTGGCGCGCGCGGTGGAGCAGGTGCTGTACCTCGACGACGTCATCAACTCGGTGCTCGCGGCGCGGCTGGCGCAGGTGAGCGTCGACCAGAACAACGACATGCGCAAGATCGCCGCCTGGGCCGCGATCGCCGCCCTCGTCACGTCGATCGCGGGCATCTACGGCATGAACTTCGAGCACATGCCCGAGACGAAATGGGTCTTCGGTTATCCGGGCGTGATGACCCTGATGGTCGGCGGCTCGGCGGCGCTGTTCTGGGGATTCCGGCGCAGCGGCTGGCTGTGATCACGTAGGTGGGCCGTCCCCCGTGGCCGGGGACGGCCCGTCTACGTGATCGAGCGCACTAAGAGCGGGTGTTCGGCGACATCGGGTTCCGGTCGTACTCGCCGCTGCCGGTGGGGCCGGTGTTGGTGCTCTTGTGGCCGATCAGGTCGGAGGCGCGATCCTTGGCCGCCTCCCCCATCGTCCGGGCCTTGTCGACGCCGGCGTCCATCGTGGACTTTGCGGTGTCGAGCATCGATCCGGTGTCGCCGGTCGTACGGGTCGAGCCGTACTCGTCCCAGCTCTGCTCGTTGCGCCGGCGCCGCATGTACGCGCTCGCGGCCCCGACCGCGACCCCCGCCGCCAGCAGCCCGCCGATCGTCATCGGCCAACGCCGCGACGACTTCCGCTCCTGCCGCATCAGCTTGTTGCGGCTCTTGCTCCCTATCTTGCCGGCCTTGCGGCCCGCCTGCTTCGAGCGCTCGCGGGCGATGACCACGACCGACTCCATACCGCCCATGGCCCGGTTCATCCCGCTGTCCAGCCGCGGCTTCACCGCCTTGCGGGCGGCTTCGACGCGTGGCGCCAAGGCGCCCGAAGCGCCATCGGCGGCATGCGCCGCGGCCATCCGCAGGTGATCCAGGCTCTCCCCGAGCTCGTCCCGCATGAGCCGGGTGTATGACTGCACCTGACGACGTCGAAACACTTGCTCCACCTCCCGAGGCGATATCCCGTCCTCTCCCCGGTACCCCGATCCGACCAGGGGGAACCTCACGGCCAGGACCGCTCCGTCATCGTGCAACGAACCGGCGGCCCGTACACCCGGAACCGGCAGAATCCGCGTCCGATACCGTGATGACGGAATGTCACCAAGGAAAGGGAGAACTGGTGGCCGAGCAACTGTTCGCGACGCTGAACACCAACGCCGGTCCCATCCGGCTTGAGCTTTTCCCCAACCACGCGCCGAAGACCGTGCGCAACTTCGTGGAGCTCGCCGAGGGCACCAAGGAATACACGGACCCGCGCACCGGCGAGACGGGCAAGGGCCCGTACTACGACGGTGTCATCTTCCACCGGGTCATCAGCGGGTTCATGATCCAGGGCGGCGACCCGACGGGCACCGGCACCGGCGGCCCGGGCTACAACTTCGACGACGAGATCCACCCGGAGCTCGCCTTCCGCGAGCCCTACCTGCTGGCCATGGCCAACGCCGGGATCCGCTTCGGCAAGGGCACCAACGGGTCGCAGTTCTTCATCACGGTGGGCCCGACCCCGCACCTCAACGGCAAGCACACGATCTTCGGCAAGGTCGCCGACGCCGAGTCCCGCCAGGTCGTCGACCAGATCGCCACCACCCGGACGGGTCAGATGGACCGCCCGGTCAACGACGTCGTCATTCAGAGCGTGACGATCGAGCGCACGGCGTAGCGACGACGGGTTACGCCGCCGGGTGAGTGCCTCATAAGCTCTGGCTAACCTTATGGGCATGACTCAGCCGCCGGCGAACGTGGTCCCCGTCTGCTACCGGCACCCCAACCGCGAGACGTATGTCCGGTGCACCCGGTGCGACCGGCCGATCTGCCCCGACTGCATGAACGAGGCCTCGGTCGGTTTCCAGTGCCCGGACTGCGTCCGCGACGGCGCCCGCACGCAGCGGCCGGCCCGGACCGCGTTCGGCGGCTCGCAGGCCGGCGCGGCCGGCACGGTCACGATCACGCTGATCGTGATCAACGTGCTGGTCTTCATCATCGGGATCATCAGCTCCGGCCGGAACGCGGCCGACGGCCTCGGCGGCGGCGGGCTCGGCGGGCTGCTCAGTGGCTCGACGCCGCTGCACGACTGGGGCGCGGAGGTGCCCTACTTCACCGCCCGCGGCTCCGGCATCCGCCTGCCCGGCAACAGCGTTGCCGACGGCCACTGGTATCAGCTGTTCACCTCCATCTTTCTGCACTACGGCCTCCTGCACCTGGCGATGAACATGTGGGCGCTGTGGGTGCTCGGCCGGCCGCTGGAGGCGGCGCTGGGCCGGCTGCGGTTCCTGGCGCTGTACCTGCTCTGCGGCCTCGGCGGCAGCGTGCTCGTGTTCCTGCTCTCCGCGCCGAACGTGGCCAGCGCCGGCGCGTCGGGCGCGATCTTCGGCATGTTCTCCGCGCTCATCGTGATCCTGCGCAAGCTGCGGCTCAGCGTCGCCAGCGTCCTGCCGGTGCTGATCTTCAACCTGGTCGTCACGTTCAGCTTCAGCGGGTACATCTCCTGGCAGGCCCACGTCGGCGGCCTGATCACCGGCGCGATCGTGGCCGCCGGCTTCGCCTACGCCCCGGCCAAGCAGCGCACCGCCGCGCAGGTCGCGACCGTGGCCGGCACCCTGGTCCTGCTCGCGGTCGTCTTCGCGGTGGGCCTGTCGCAGGTCCCCGCCGTCGGCACCGCTTAGGCGGGGATTCTGTCGCGACCGGGCCGCTCAGGCCCGCCAGACCCGGCCCTGCAGCAGCGCCTCGGCGCCGACCCAGACGAAGTTCATCATCCGGGTCGCGGTGTGCTCCGGGTCCTCCTCCTCGTGGTCGGCGAGCCAGTCGGCGAGGGACTCGGCCGCCCCGACGTACGCGTAGGCCATGGCCAGGAAGTCGTCGGGGCGCGCCGGCACCACGGCGTCGGCCTGCGCGCACGCGCCCTCCAGCAGCCCGGCGACGACCTCGACGATCCGGGCCCGCATCCCGGCCAGCTCGCCGGCGAAGTGCGGCTCGCTGCGGGCCTGGCGGTAGAGCACCCGCCAGCCGTCGCGGTGCTTGCCGACGAAGGCGAAGAACGCCCGCAGCCCGTTCCACAGCTGCTCGTCGGGGCGCGCGGTGGGCACGACGCCGGCCGCGACCGCCTCCATCAGCCGGGTCGCCTCGCGCTGCAGGCAGGCCACGAACAGCTCGTCCTTGGCGCCGAGGTAGGCGTACACCATCGGCTTGGAGATGCCGGCGACCTCCGCGATCTCGTCCATCGACGCGGCGTGGAACCCCCGGCTGGAGAAGACCTTCACCGCGGCGTCGAGCATCTGCTGTTCGCGGACGACGCGCGGAAGCCGTTTGAGCATCTTGCCTCCCTACCTACTCGTGCGTAAGGTTACGCACGAGTAGCTTATTTCTCAATGGAGGGCACTTCCATGTCCGATCTCGACGCCCTGGGCGACTTCGACAACATCGACCCGAAGCAGTTCGCGGCGCTGGTGAAAACCGCGCCGGACTCCCAGCTGGCCGACATCATGAGCAGCCCGCAGCGCAAGAGAATCCTGGACACGATCTTCTCCCGGTTCCCCGAGCTGTTCCGGGCCGACCGCGCCGGCTCGACCAACGCGGTCATCCACTGGAACATCACCGGCGCACCGGACAGCGGCGCCGACTCCTACGAGCTGGTCATCGCGAACGGGGCCTGCGCCCTGTCGCCCGCACCCGACCAGGACCCGAAGCTCTCGATCACCGTCGGCCCGGTCGACTTTCTCAAGGTCGTCTCCGGCGTCGGCAACCCCATGATGATGTTCATGACCGGCAAGCTCAAGGCCAAGGGCGACCTCGGCCTGGCCGCCAACATCGCGAACCTCTTCGACATCCCGAAGGCCTGACGTTCATGCCCGAGTTCTCGCTCGACCTGAACGAGGAACAGCGGGATCTCCGCGACTGGGTGCACGGCTTCGCGGCCGAGGTCGTGCGCCCGGTCGCCGCGGAGTGGGACGCCCGCGAGGAGACGCCCTGGCCGGTGATCCAGGAGGCGGCGAAGATCGGGCTGTACGGCTTCGAGTTCCTCGCCAACGCCTGGGCGGACCCCTCCGGCCTCTCGCTGTGCCTCGCCAACGAGGAGCTGTTCTGGGGCGACGCCGGCATCGGCATGGCGATCTTCGGCACCAGCCTCGCCGTGGCCGCCATCTACGGCAGCGGCACGCCCGAGCAGATGGTGGAGTGGGTGCCGCAGTGCTTCGGCGACGCCGCCGGCCCCAAGGTCGCCGCGTTCTGCACCACCGAGCCCGAGGCCGGCTCCGACGTCGGCTCGATGCGCACCCGCGCCCGCTACGACGAGGCCACGCACGAGTGGGTGATCAGCGGCCAGAAGGCGTATGCGACCAACGGCGGCATCGCCAACGTGCACGTGGTGACCGCGAGCGTCGAACCCGAGCTCGGCTCGCGCGGGCAGGCCGCGTTCATCGTCCCGCCGGGCACCAAGGGCCTGGACGGCTCGAAGAAGCTCAAGAAGCTCGGCCTGCGCGCCTCGCACACGGCCGACGTGTTCCTCGACGAGGTCCGGGTCCCCCGCGAACTGGTGCTCGGCGGCAAGGACGCGCTCGACGAGCGCCTCGCCCGGGCCCGCGAGGGGCGCCGGTCGCAGGGGCAGGCCGCGATGCGCACGTTCGAGCTGTCCCGCCCGGCCGTCGGGGCGCAGGCGCTCGGGGTGGCGCGAGCGGCGTACGAGTACGCGCTGGAGTACGCCAAGGGCCGCGTGCAGTTCGGCCGCCCGATCATCGAGAACCAGGCGATCGCGTTCGCCCTGGCCGACATGCGCATGGAGATCGACGCGGCCCGGCTGCTGGTCTGGCGCGCGGCCTGGATGGGGCGCAACAACCGCGTCTTCGAGGCCGGCGAGGGCTCGATGAGCAAGCTCAAGGCCGGCGAGGTGGCCGTGGCGGTCACCGAGAAGGCGGTGCAGATCCTCGGCGGCGCGGGCTTCCTGCGGGAGCACCCGGTCGAGCGCTGGTACCGCGATTGCAAGATCTACACCATCTTCGAGGGCACCAGCGAGATCCAGCGCCTGGTGATCTCCCGCGCGATCTCAGGGATGTACATCCGCTGATCTCGCGAACATCGGTCGCGAGGGGGTAGTTTTCGGACTTATCCCTCACGCCCGAAGAAACATGAACGAGGAGTCCCCGCCAATGGACGCCGGATTCGTACTGCGCACGCTCGCCCGCCGCAAGGTCCTCACCCCCGCCGCCCCCGCCCGGATGGTCCGCCAGCTCAACGCCCTGCGGCGGTGGGGCTTCGGGTTGTACGGCGAGATGCGCTCCGCCGCCGGCCGCGACCCGGGCCGCGTCGCGATCATCGACGAGCGCCGCCAGGTCACCTACGGCGAGCTCGACCTGCGCGTCCGCCGCCTCGCCAACGCCCTGCGCGCCGAGCGGGGCATCCGCGTCGGCGACCGGGTCGGGCTGCTGTGCGAGAACTCCGCGACGATGGTCGAGGCGATGATGGCCGTCGTCGCGCTCGGCGCGCAGGCGGTGCTGGTCAACACCGGGCTGGGCAACGCGCAGGTCGAGACGGTCGCCCACGACCAGGGCCTGCAGCTGCTGCTGCACGACGAGGTGTTCCTGGGCATGCTGGCGGCTGTCCCGCCGAACCTGCCGCGGCTGTCGACCGAGCGGCTCGAGGAGCTGATCCACCGCTCGCCGTCGGCCGACATCTCCCCACCGGCGCAGCCGGGGTCGATCGTGGTGCTGACCAGCGGCACCACGGGCGCGCCGAAGGGGGCCCGGCGCCGCAACCCGGCCGGGCTCGGCCCGCTCGCCACGGTCGTGTCGCGCATCCCGCTCAACGCCGGCGAGCGGATGTTCGTGGCCGCCCCGCTGTTCCACACCTGGGGGCTCGCCGCCCTGCAGCTGTGCCTCGCGCTGCGCGGCACCATCGCCCTGAACCGCCGCTTCGCGCCCGCGAACGCCCTGGCCTCGATCAACGTGCATCAATGCACGTCGCTCTTCGCAGTACCGGTGATGCTGCAGCGGATCCTCGAGGCGCCCGCGGTGGCGAAGGCTCCCACGCTGAAGGTGGTCGCCGTCTCGGGCTCGGCGCTGACCGGCCCACTGGCGACGCGGTTCATGGATGTGTACGGCGACGTGCTGTACAACCTCTACGGCTCCACCGAGGCCTCGTGGGCCTCGATCGCGATCCCGAAGGAGCTGCGCGCGGCCCCGGGCACGGCCGGCCGTCCCCCGCGCGGCACGCGCATCGCGATCCTGTCCTCGGCCGGCGCCCTCCAGCCGACCGGCATGGTCGGGCGGATCTTCGTCGGCAACGACATGCTCTTCGAGGGCTACACCAACGGCACCGGCCGGGAGTACTACGGCGACCTCATCGCCACCGGCGACGTCGGCCACCTCGACCCCGACGGCCTGCTCTTCGTCGACGGGCGCGAGGACGACATGGTCATCTCCGGCGGCGAGAACGTGTATCCGGTCGCGGTCGAGGACGTGATCGCCGAACTGCCCCAGGTGCGCGAAGTGGCGGTGGCCGGGGTCCCGGACCAGGAGTTCGGGCAGCGGCTGGCGGCCTGGATCGCGCTGCATCCGGGCGAGGCGGTCGACGCCGACGCGGTGCGCGAGTACGTGCGGCACCGGCTGGCCCGCTTCTCCGTTCCGCGGGATGTGTACTTTGTGACGGCACTTCCCCGCAATGCGACGGGAAAGGTCGTTCGTCGCCAGCTTTTTCCCAGCTAGGGCCGGTATCCTGGGTCGTCCGATGGACAGCTTATGGTTCGAAATCGCCCTGGTCCTACTCCTCACTCTGTTCAACGCCGCGTTCGCCGGTAGCGAGATGGCGCTCATCTCGCTGCGCGAGGGGCAGCTGCGCCGGCTGGAGCGCCGCGACGGCGCCGGGCGCGCGCTGGCCCGCCTCGCCCGCGACCCGAACCGCTTCCTGTCCACCATCCAGATCGGCATCACGCTCGCCGGCTTCCTGGCCTCGGCCACGGCGGCGGTCTCGCTCGCCGAGCCGGTCGAGCCGCTGCTGGGCTTCCTCGGCGCGGGCGCCGGCCCGATCGCGATCGTGCTGGTCACCCTGGTACTCACCTTCGTCACCCTGGTCATCGGCGAGCTCGCCCCGAAGCGGATCGCCATGCAGCGGGCCGAGGGCTGGGCGATGGCCGTGGCCCGGCCGCTGCGGGTGCTCTCCACGCTGCTGCGCCCGGCGAACTGGGTACTCTCCGCCGCGAGCGACCTCGTGGTCCGCGCCGCCGGGGCCGACCCGCGCCGCCGCCAGGACGAGATCGGCCCGGAGGAGCTGCGCGACCTGGTCGCGTCCCAGCCGACCTTCACCCGCCAGCAACGCGAGATCATCTCCGGCGCCGTCGAGATCGCGGAGCGCAGCCTGCGAGCGGTGCTGGTACCGCGGCCGATGGTCTTCGCTCTGCACGCCACCACGCCCGTCGCGCAGGCCGCCGCCGAGCTCGCCGCGTCCGGCCACGCCCGCGCCCCGGTGATCGAGAACGGCGACCTGGACAGTGCGGCCGGGATCGTACACTGGGCGGACCTGGTGCGCGCCCCCGGCGGAACGGTCCGCGACGTGATGCGCCCGGCGCTGCTGCTGCCCGAGTCGCTGCCGGTCGCCGACGCGCTGCAGCGGTTCAAGGCCGAGCGGCAGGAGCTCGCCCTGGTCGTCGACGAGCGCGGGGCGATCGACGGCATCGTGACGCTCACCGACGCCGTCGCCGAGGTGGTCGGCTCGGTCGCCGGCCATGACGCCGGCTCGCCCGTGAGCCGCAACCCCGACGGCACCGTGCTCCTGCCCGGCACGTTCCCGATCCACGACCTGGAGGACGTCCGCATCCAGCTGGAGATCGCCCCCGACGCGCCCTTCACCACGGTCGCCGGCCTGGTGCTGGCCCGGCTGGGGAAACTGCCGGACGCCCCCGGCGAGACGGTGACCGTCCAGGACTGGCGGTTCACCGTCTCTCAGGTCCGCGGCCGAGCCATCACCGCGATTTCAGCCGCGCGAGTCACCCAGGGTTAGCGAATGTCGCTCCGGGTGACGGGTTTCGCGGGAATTTTTTGGATCTTGGTAAGCTAAGTCCAGGAATGAGCGCGCGGGCCGACCGGGCTGCTCTACTGCGTGACCGGGCAGAGCGTGAGGTTCGGGTCGGTGGCTTCTCAGCGTCAGCTTCGGCTCCGACCCGTCCTTTGGCAGCGTGACTATCAGCGAAACCTCCGCCATCGCGCGCTGCCGTGGCCGGCCTGGCGCTGGCCCGGCTTGGCCGTGGCCAGCACCGCAGTCGCGGTGTGTCAGGGGTAGAGGGTCAGCTCCGGCGCCGACGCGATGCGGACCAGCTGATCCGAGGTGTACGGCGGGTCGTACCCGGGGTCCGGGCAACGCCCGATGACAACGATCTGGGTGCCGTCCTGCCGGTAGACGTTGATCTGGTAGCCGCGGGCGTCCAGCATCGGTTCCCCGTGGACCCGCACGATCGAGCCATCGATGACCTGTTGGCTGCAGTCCTTCTGGCCCGGGCGGCAGGCCAGCGCGGACGCGGCCACCTCTGGCCTGTCCGCGCCGGCCTGGACGATCACGGAGAGGAAGGAGCGGCGGCCGTTCACGGGCTCGAACTCGGCCGCATAGTTGTAGGCGGTCACCATGTGCGGGTCGCGGATGAAGCGCGGCGGCGCGCTCTTGTCGACGCCCGCGTCGTGCCCCTTGAAGCCCGGCAGCTCGCGGGCGATCAGCGCGTCGACGGCGTTGGTGAGCCGCTTGATCGCCGCGCCGCAGTCCTCGCTCACCGGGTGCCGCGGCTGCCCGCCGCCCACCACGACCGGGCCGGTCGCCACCGGGGTCGGGCAGGGCAGCGGCGCCCGCGACGCGGTCGTCGCCCCCGAGCTCGCGGCGACCACGGGCGGCGGGGCCTGGCTCTCGCCGAAGTACCGCGGCAGCGTCATGACGCCGGCCGCAAGCACTGCCACCGCGGCGACGCCGCCGAGCAGGCGCAGGCCGCGGGCGCGGCGGTGTTCGCCGGCGATGAGCCGGTCGACGTCGATCGCGGTGGGCGGCGGGGCGGCGCTCGCCTCGTACAGCTCGCCTCTCAGGTCCACAGCGCGTCTCCCTCGCTGACGTGGGCCCGCAGCGACTCCAGCGCCCGGGCCGCCTGGCTCTTCACGGTCCCCTCGCTGCAGCCCAGCGCCTCGGCCGTCTCCTCGACGGAGAGGTCGCAGAAGTACCGCAGGACCAGCACGGCCCGGCGGCGCGGGGGTAGCGAACCCAGCAGGGAGAGCACGGCGAGCCGCCGGTCGAGGTCCCCCGCGCCGGCGGCGGGCTCGGGCAGTTCCTCCGTGGCCGACTCGCGGCGCCAGGGGCGGCGGCGTTCGTCGAGCCACGCACGCATGAGGATGCGGCGGACGTACGCGTCGAGGTTCTCGAACTGTGACGCGCGCCGCCAGTGCCGGTACAGCTTCACCAGCACCGTGGCGGCGAGGTCGTCGGCGGTGTGCCAGTCGCCGCACAACAGGAACGCGGTGCGGCGCAGGCGTTCGAGGTTGCCGGCGACGTACTCGCGATAGGACTGCTCCGGCGTCATCCGTTTCCTCCCGTGTGGGTACGTGGAGGAAACGGAGGCATCAGGACGCCGGGTTGCCTACGGCAGCGAGATTCTTCCCTCCGCCGCGGCCAGGGCGATGTCGGTGCGGTATTGCGCGCCGTCGAACGAGATCCCGCGGACGATCGCGTAGGCCGCGTCGCGGGCCTCGGCGAGCGTCTCGCCAAGGGCGGTGCAGGCCAGCACCCGGCCGCCGGCGGTGACGAGCGCGCCGTTCTCGCGGCGGGCGGTGCCCGAGTGCAGCACACCGGGGACGCCGTCGGCGCCGGTGATCACGTCGCCCTTGTGCGCGGACTCGGGGTAGCCGGCGCTGGCCATGACCACGCACACGGACGCGCCCGAGCGCCAGGCCAGCGGCGGGTCCTCGGCGAGCTTGCCGACCGCGGCGGCGTGCAGGACGCCGGCCAGCGGGGTCTCCAGCCGGGCCAGGACGGCCTGCGTCTCCGGGTCGCCGAAGCGGCAGTTGAACTCGATGACCTTCGGGCCGTCCTTGGTCAGCGCCAGCCCGACGTAGAGCGTCCCGCTGAACGGCGTCTCCCGTCGGCGCATCTCGGCCAGCGTCGGCTGGACCACGCTCGCCATGACCTGCTCGACGAGGTCGGGCGGGGCCCACGGCAGCGGCGAGTAGGCGCCCATGCCGCCGGTGTTCGGGCCGCGGTCGCCGTCGAAGATGCGCTTGAAGTCCTGCGCGGGCTGCAGCGGCACGGCCGCCACGCCGTCGGTCACCACGAACAGCGACACCTCGGGGCCGGCGAGATACTCCTCGACGACGACCCGATCGCAGGCCGCCGCGTGCGCGAGCGCCGCGTCGCGGTCCTCGGTCACGACCACGCCCTTGCCCGCGGCCAGCCCGTCGTCCTTGACCACATACGGCGGCCCGAACTCCTCCAGCGCCGCCGCCACCTCCTCCGGCGTGGTGCAGACGAACGAGCGCGCGGTCGGCACCCCGGCCGCGGCCATCACGTCCTTGGCGAACGCCTTCGAGCCCTCCAGCTGCGCCGCCGCCTCCGACGGGCCGAAGCAGGGGATGCCCTTGGCGCGCACCGCGTCGGCGACCCCGGCGACCAGGGGCGCCTCGGGCCCGACGACCACCAGGTCCGCGCCGGTCTCGACGGCCAGCGCGGCCACGGCGGCCGGGTCCAGCGGGTCGACGGCGACGATCTCGCCCAACGCGGCCAGGCCCGGGCTGCCGGGGGCGCTGACGAGGGCGGTCACGGCCGGGTCGACGGCCAGGGCGGCGGCGAGCGCGTGCTCACGGCCGCCCGTTCCGATGAGGAGTACGCGCACGGGCACAGCTTAGAGGAGGCTGTGGCGTACGACGTTCTCGTCCCGCCCCGGTCCCACGCCGATGACGGACACGCGGGTGCCGGCCAGTTCCTCGATGCGCTCGATGTAGCGGCGGGCGTTGGCCGGCAGCTCCTCGAACGTCCGGGCGCCGGAGATGTCCTCCCACCAGCCCGGCAGCTCCTCGTAGACCGGGGTCGCGTGGTGGAACTCGGTCTGCGTCATCGGCATGTCGTCGGTGCGCTTGCCGTCCACCTCGTACGCCACGCAGATCGGCACGGTCTCGAGGCCGGACAGCACGTCGATCTTGGTCACGACCAGGTCCGTGATGCCGTTGAGCCGGGTGGCGTACTTCGCGACGACGGCGTCATACCAGCCGGTGCGCCGCTCGCGACCGGTCGTCGTGCCGTACTCCCGGCCGACCTTGCGCAGGTGCACACCGTTCTCGTCGAACAGCTCGGTCGGGAACGGGCCGGAGCCGACCCGGGTGGTGTAGGCCTTCGTCACGCCGATCACCCGGGTGATCGCGGTCGGCGGGATGCCCGCGCCGACGCAGGCGCCGCCCGCGGTCGGGTTGGACGAGGTCACGAATGGGTACGTGCCGTGGTCCATGTCGAGCATGGTGGCCTGGGCGCCCTCGAGCAGGACCGTCCGGCCCTCCTCCAGCCCCTTCCACAGCACCTGCCGGGTGTCGGTGATGTACGGCCGCATCCGCTCGGCGTAGGTGAGGTATTCCTCCACCACCGCGTCGACGTCGATCTCCTTGCGGTTGTACACCTTGAAAAGCACCTGGTTGCGCTCGCGCAGCACGATTTCGAGCTTCTTGCGCAGGATGCCCGGGTCGAGCAGGTCCTGCACGCGGATGCCCATGCGCGCGACCTTGTCGCCGTAGGCGGGCCCGATGCCGCGCCCGGTGGTGCCGATCCGCGACGAGCCCAGATAGCGCTCGACCACCCGGTCCAGGGCCCGGTGGTGCGGCATGATGAGGTGTGCGTCACCCGAGATCATCAGGCGGGACACGTCCACGCCCCGCTCGGCCAGGCCGTCGATCTCGGTCAGCAGCACCTTCGGGTCGACCACGACCCCGTTGCCGATCACGATGGCCGCGTTGGGCCAGAGCGCGCCGGACGGCATGAGGTGCAGTGCGAACTTCTGACCGTCGGGCGTCACCACGGTGTGACCCGCGTTGTTGCCACCCGAGTAGCGCACGACGTAGTCGACGCCGCCGCCAATCATGTCGGTAACCTTGCCTTTGCCCTCGTCGCCCCACTGTGCGCCGATGAGCACGATCGCTGGCATGTCTGCTCGCCCTCCAAGGTCGGGCGACCCGCGTTCGCCCAGGGTGCCAGGCTAACAACCTTCGGAAAGGCAGGCTGACTACGGTGGTCGACATCGTGCTGCTCACGCTCGGCGAAGACACGCAGTGTGGCTGCGACAACGGCGCGTGCGGCACTCGTACCCCTATTCTCTCCTGCCGCGACGCGCTGCGCACGGCGAGTGCCGAGGTCCGGACCGTCGTGGCGCACGACGACAAGGAGATCGACGAGGCCCTGCGGGCCCTGCCCGAGGCGCGGCTGATCGTCGCGACGGCCGCCGACGGCCAACTGCGGGCCGTCATGCGCCGGCTCGTGCGGCTGTACGCCCCTGCGTCCAGCAAACGCCCCGACGCCCTCCCCGGCGACCGCACGATCCCCGACCTGCCCCCGATCGGCATCCTCCCGCTCGGCCCGGACGCGACCGACCTGGCCACCCGGCTGGGCCTGCCCCGCTCCCCGGCCGACGTGGCGGCCGCGGTCCTGGGCGGCCAGGTCCGCCGCCTGGACCTGCTGCGCAACGACGGCGGCTCGATCACGCTGGACGGCGCCCTGCTCGGCGGGATCAACACCGAGGGCACCGCGAGCACCTACCTGGCCCGCGTCGAGGTCGACGACGCCGTCCTGGCCGACGGCACCGAGCCGGTCCTGATGTCGGTGGTCGCCAACGCCGAGCGCTACGCCACGGTCGACGGCCTGCCCCTGGTCACCGCGCCGGCGATCGACGACGGCATGCTGGACGTGGCGGTCGCGGTCCCGGTCGCGTCCCGCCGCCTCTTCCGCCGCCCCCGGGTGGAGATCCAGGTCCGCCGCGCCCACGGCCGCGCCGTGGCGATCCACCCCCGCGCCGACGTCCCGTTCGTCGACGACGGCGTGGAGGGCACCCTCACCCACAAGCGATCGTGGTGGATGGAGCGGGGTGCCTGGGCCGTGTACGTGCCATAGGGCCCTTCCCCGCAGGCCGGACTCTTCAGATGTGTCGAAGGTCGAACCCGTCGCATACGGTGGTAGGGCACCGCCCGGGGAGGGAATCGACCGTGAACGACATGATCTGGCCGCCGGACGAGAACATCGACGGCCGGCGGACTGACCGCTCACCCAAGCCGGACGCCGGCTCCGACCATGTCGGCTCGCCCTGGTCCCAGCCCCCCGGCTCGGTCGACCCGCTGGCCTGGCCCCCGGCCCGCGACGCCACCCGCGAGGCGGCCCGGGAGAACGCCGGCAACCCCGGCCCAGGCCGCGCCGACGCCCCGAACGACGAGGCGGCCCTCCGGCACGGCCGCCCGATCCCACACACCCCGACCCCGGGCGAGCCCATCCCCACCTCAGGCGCACCGGGCGCCATCCCGATCTCGGGCGGCAACGGCATCCCCGTCTCGGGCGGCATCCCGGTCGGCGGCCCATTCGGCAGCCCGTTCGCCGACCCTCCCGGCCCGGCCACCGGTCCCGCATCCTCCGGGGGCCCGGCTGCTACCTCGGGCCCGCCCGCACCCACCTCCGGTCCGCCGGTGCCGGCCCCCGGACCGGTTTCCGGGCCGCCTGGTCCGACTGCGGCTTTTCCGGGTTCGCTCGGCCCCAGCCCGTTCTCGACACCACCGGGGACTCTTCCGCCGCCCGGCTCGCCCGCCTGGCCGCCGGCGGGCGGCCCCATGCCCGGACCACCGCCGGCTCCGGGGCCTGTGCCCGGACCGCCACCGACGGAGGGCCCGGTGCCGCCCCCGCCTGGTCCGGTTCCTGGCCCGCCCATGTCCGGCCCTCCGGCGCCCGGTCTCGCCGGTCCTCCCGTGCCGGGTCCGCCTGTGCCCGGTCCCTCCATGTCCGGCCCTCCGCTGCCCGGCCCGGGCGGTCCGCCCCTGGCTGGTCCGCCAATGCCCGGCCCGTCCGTGTCCGGCCCTCCACTGCCCGGTCCAGGCGGTCCCCCCATGTCGAGTCCGCCAGTGCCTGGCCCGTCAGTGTCCGGCCCTCCGGGCCCTCCGCTGCCCGGTCCAGGCGGTCCACCCCTGGCCGGTCCGCCGGTGTCCGGTCCTCCCGGTCCTCCGCTGCCCGGCCCGGGCGGTCCGCCTGTGTCCGGCCCTCCTGCGCCCGCTGTTCCCGTGGCCGGGGCCGGTGGGCAGCCGTCGGCGCCGCCGACTCAGGCGCTTCCCGTGCTCGGATCGCCGCCGCAGGGCCCGGCGCCCGTGCGGTCCTTCGCTGCCGTTCCCCCTGGATCGGGACAAACACCGCATTCCGGACCCGCTGGCGGTCCGCCGATGCCGCCGCTCGGAGCCGGCCCGGACGGCCGGCCGGCGAACGTGCCAGGTCCCGGCATGCCTCCGCCCGGGATGCCTTCACCCACCACGCCGGATCCCAACATGCCGGGCCAGGTCGTGCCGGGACCCAACATGCCGGGTTCGAGCAACCCGCCGGGGCCATACGCGCAGCCCGGGCCGAATAACCAGCCGGGGCCGTATGCACAGGCCGGGCCGAACAGCCAGCCGGGGTCGAGCAACCAGCCGGGGCCGTACGGGGCGCTGATGGGGTACGCGGACCCGCTTGCCGGGGCGCCGCCCGGGCCGGGGCAGCTCATGGGGCCGCCGGCCGGGGCTGTCGTGCCGCCGTTGCCGCCCATGCCGCAGGACAACTGGCACGATGGCACGACGCCCACCGCTGAGGAGTTCGCGCGGCGGCGGCAGGCCAAGCCCGTCGACCCGGTGGCGTCGCGCGGCGTGCGTGGGGCGATCGCCAAGGGGACGATGGGGCTGGTCTCGGTCGCGCCCGGTAAGCGCGAGCTCGAGTTTCGCCAAGAAGTCGAGATGGTCCGCCGCAACTTCGGCGGGCTGCGCCAGGTTACCGTCGTCAACCCCAAGGGCGGCGCCGGCAAGACCGTGGCGGTGCTGCTGCTCGCGATGACGTTCGGGCAGAAGCGCGGCGGCTACGTGCTGGCCTGGGACAACAACGAGACGCAGGGCACGCTCGGCATGCGGGCCCAGCAGGACTTCCACAGCCGCACGGTGCGCGATCTGCTCCACGACCTCGGCAACTTCAAGGGAGCGCAGGGGCGGATCGGGGACCTGTCGCAGTACGTGCGCGCGCAGGGCGAGGGCATGTTCGACGTGCTCGCGTCGGACGAGTCGGCGACCGCCGGTGAGATGCTCACCGCCGACGCGTTCGGGGAGATCCGGGACGTGGTCAGCCGGTTCTACAAGCTGATCGTGGTCGACACCGGCAACAACGTGCGGGCCGAGAACTGGCAGGCCGCGATCGACGCGACCGACCAGCTCGTGGTCACGATGTCGGCGCGCAACGACTCGGCCGAGACCGCCTCACGCATGCTCGATCATCTCGAGCAGCACGGCCGGCAGCGGCTGGTGCGCCAAGCGGTGACCGTCGTGTCGATGCCGCCGAGCCGCCGGCACGTGGACGTCCCGGCGATCACCCGGCACTTCGCGGCCCGGACCCGGACCGTGCTCATCGTGCCCTACGAGCGGTTCATCGACTCGGGCGAGCCGATCCGCTACCCGGGCCTGTCGGCCGCGAGCCGCGACGCCTGGCTCAAGGTCGCCGCGGCCGTGTCGGAAGGGCTCTGAAAAACGTGTCTGAAGGGCTCTGAGCAGAGGGTCCTCAGGAGAGTGCGGCCGCCGCGGCCGGGTCGCAGTCGCGCAGGAAGGTGGCGCAGCGCTCGGCCTCGTCGGTCTCGCCGATCGCCCCGGCGGCGAGCCCGAGCGCGTGCAGCGCCCGCAGGAACCCCTGGTTGGGCTCGTGCGACCACGGCACAGGGCCGGTGCCGCGCCAGCCGTTGCGCCGCAGTTGGTCCAGGCCGCGGTGGTAGCCGGTCCGCGCGTAGGCGTAGGCGGTCACCGGCTCGCCGGCGGCCAGTGCCAGCTCGGCCAGGCGCGCCCAGGCGGCACTGTGGGAAGGGAACGCCGCGGCGACCGCCTTGACGGCCTCCTCGGTGTCGGCCTTGGCGAGCAGTTCGGCGGAGTGCGACTCGACGGGCAGCCGGGTGGCCGGGGGCTCCGGCAGCAGGTTCTGCATGCCGCAATTACACCAGATGCGCCCCGGCACGCCCTGACTGAACGGTTGAGGCCGCGCGGGGCGCACGGGGGGTGCGCGCGCTCTGGGGCGAGTACTACAAGTCAACTACCCGCCCATGAATTGGGCGGGCTTGCAGGTCACTTCCCCACTGGCGGTGGGGTCAGGCCGCGTGCGGGCGGTTGACTGCGCCCCAGCCCTCGACACCACGCTGGGCGATGTTGAGGGCCGCATTGTGATCGGCGTGGGCAACGACCCCGCACGACCGACAGTTGAACGTTTCCTGGTCAGGCCGGTTCCGTGTGTCGCGGTGACCGCACCGGTTGCAGGTCTGGGAGGTGTACCGGGGGTCGACTTCGACCAGCGGTACACCCGCCCGGCGCGCCTTGTACGACAAGAACGAGCCGAACTGGTGAAACGACCACGAGGAGAGCGTGACCCGTTGGGGCTTTCGGAGCCGGACCCGGTCGCGGATCCCCGTCAGCTCTTCGACGGCGATACCCCGGCCGGTGCGTGCAGCCTCGGTCACGATGGTCTTGGCGATGACGTGGTTGACGTTCGCGGCGTGCCGCGCTTCCTTGCGGCGACGGCGGGCCAGCAGCCGTTTCGCGGACTTGGTGTTCTTCGCCTGCAACCTGGCCCGCAGCCGGGCCTGCCGGCGGCGGTAGCCGTTGAGGCGGGCCCCGGCGTAACGGTTCCCGTCGCAGTCATAGGCGATGTTGGCGATGCCCATGTCGACGCCGAGGAACCCGCCCGGGTCGAACAGCTCCGGCTCGGGGACCTCAACCGTGGCATGCAGGAACCACATGCCGTCGCGGTGGACCAGGTCGGATTCCCCGATCAGGTGGGCGGCGACGGCCTTGACCTGGTCCGGGGAACCGGTGAACGAGACCTGCTTGAGCCTGCCGTCCACGGTCCAGATCGAGACGGTGCGGGCGTCGTGCTGCCACGACAGCATCCTCGCGTCGTACGGCTGCGCGGCGTCCCAGCGGAAGCTGATCGGGTTGCGCTCAACCCGGCGGCGCCGTTTCGACCCGGGCTTTCCCAGGTTCCCGGCCCGGATGTTCGCCGCCAGGGTCTTGTACGCGTCGCAGACCTTCTTGATGACGTGCTGCGCGGCCTGAGCGCCCAGACCGTGGCCGGCCCTGATCCCGGCGTAGACGTGCCCGCGCAGGTCGTAGTTGCGGTATACCGCCGACTCGCGAGCCACAACCGCCACGTCGGACGCTGCGGTGTTGCAGGCCCGCAGGGTCGCCTCCAGCGCCGCCGCCTGTCCGGGCGCCGGCAGGAGCTTCACCTGCACCACCAGCTTCACGCCACCATCGTAGTGGCACCCCCTCGCCATGGCCCGCGAGTACATCGAAAACCAGAAACGTCCTGGTCCGTGACGGCTTCCTCCCGGCCCTGAAGGGCCGGGGTTCCAGCCTTACCAACTGCTGAAGGTCCGGAGCCTCCCCAGGAGCCGGTCAGCGATGGCTCGATCCTCGGATCGAGCCGTCGCCCTTTGCGGGGGTTTGACAGGATGTGCGCGTGCCTACCCCGCCACCGCCAGACATCGTCGCGCTGCACGACCATTCCCCGGATGAGATCGAGTCCTCGGAGGAGCTGCAGTTCCACCTGAGCCAGGGCACCCTCGCCGGCAAGGTCGTGCAGGGGCTCAACCTCGCCGCCTTCGACCTGTCCACCGTGGACGTGAACGACTCGCTCTTCATCGGCTGCCACTTCGACGGCCTCGACGGCGTCGTGGACCTGCTGCGGCGCCGGGCGGTGGTGGTGCCGGAGTTCACCGGCATCCCGTATCCGACCCATCCCTCCCAGCTGTACGACGCCGACGACCTCGCCGCCGGGTTCGCCTCCGACGGGTTCGAGGGCATGTTCGACACCGTCGTCTACCGGCACTTCCGGGCCACGGGCGGGGCGACGCCGGAGATCCGCGAGGCGGTCGCGCAGCGCATGCACGACTCGGGCGTGGACAACGCGCTGGCCAACGTCACCGCCGGCTGGATCGCCGCGCGGGGGCCGGCCGCGGCGATCGGCATCATGGGCGGGCACGCGGTGGTGCGCGGCGCGGTGGAGTACCGCAGGGCCGCGGAGCTGGCGTGGCGCCTCGCCCGCGCGGACCGCCTGGTGGTCACCGGCGGCGGCCCGGGCGTGATGGAGGCGGGCAACCTGGGCGCGTTCCTGGCCGAGCATCCGCTCGCGACCGTCCACGAGGCGATCGACGCGCTGGCGGTCGCGCCGGACTTCCACGACCACCAGCCGTACACGGCGAAGGCCCTGGAGGTCCGGGCCCGCTTCGGCCGCCCGGTCCCGCCGACGCCGGACTCGGCCCAGCCCGCCGACCAGACCGCCGTCGACCCGGTCACCTGGGCCAAGCGCGGCGGGCTGGCGATCCCGACGTGGCTCTACGGCCACGAGCCGGCCAACCTGTTCGCGGCGAAGATCGCGAAGTACTTCTCCAACGCCATCCGCGAGGACACGATCCTGCGCCTGTCCCGCGGCGGGATCGTCTTCGCCCCGGGCATGGCCGGCACCGTCCAGGAGGTGTTCCAGGCCGCGACCAAGACCTTCTACGCCAGCGACGGCGCGAGCGGCCCGTTCGTCTTCCTCGACCGGGCCCACTGGACCGAGCGGCTGCCGGTGCGCGGGCTGCTGGAGCCGCTGCTGGCCGCCTCGCCGGTCGGCGACCTGCGCCACCTGCTGCACATCACGGACGACGTGGCGGAGGCGGCGGAAATTCTGACGACCTAGGTGAGCGCGTTTCGCCATTACTGAAAGTAATGCGGCTGTTACGTTGGGTCAGCAATAGGTTGCAGAGAGGATCCAGACCCCATGCCGCAGCAACGATTCTGGCGAAAACGAGCCGTCTCACTCGGCCTGACCGCTGGTGCCGCCACCGCCATGGTCGTCGGTGGCCTGCCGCACGTGGCATACGGCGCCACGCTGACCGGCACCATCACGATCACCACCCCGACGACCGGCAAGCTCGGCGCCGACACCGCCAAGCAGGTGCTGGTGCTCACCGTCACCGGGCAGACGCTGTCCGAGGCGCTCGTCACCGGCGTGAACCTCGGCACGGACGCGAACTGCCAGAACATCCCGACGTACATCGTGACCAGTGCGACGACGATCGCGGTCAAGACCCCGACCGGCGGCTGCCCGGCGACGACGGCCCCGAACGGTGACCCCATCGACATCGTCTTCGCCGGCAACAACACGCTCAGCAAGGCCAGCGGCCTGTACTTCGTCACCCCGCCGTCGATCGCGGCGACCAGCGACAAGCCGGTGATCAACGAGAACAGCTCGCTGCTGGCGTCGACGAACCAGGTGCAGCGGTTCATCACCAACGGCGGGCAGACCGTCCGGGTGAAGGCCGCGAGCACCTACGCGTTCGACCCGCGCACCTCCCAGGGCCTCGCGGTCCAGTTCGGCGGGAAGGCGGTGACCGAGCTCAAGGTGTACGACACCAACGGCAGCCTGGTGGCCGCGACCGCGAGCGCGGCGCCGGGCGTCGGCAACTACCTCACGTTCAAGACGCCTGTCGGCCTGTCGATCAACGACGCCAGCCTGACGATCACCCAGGGCGGCGTGAGCAAGACGTTCCCGGCCTCCGACACGGGCGCCAGCGTTGTCGCCGCCCCGACGGTCACGTCGCTCAGCGTGACCTCGGGCCGGGCCAAGGGCTCGACCAACACGGTGATCACCGGCACCGGCTTCGACAAGACGCTCACCGACTACACCAGCCAGACGCCGACCTGGGCGGTCAACTTCTGCGGCACCGCGGGCACCGTCACCGCGGTCAACGCGACCGGCACGCAGCTGACCGTCACCACGCCCGACGTGACCAACAGCCCCACCGGCCTCGGCACCGGCGTCTTCGCCGGCTCCTGCCCGGTCACGGTCGTGGACTCGACGGACCCGAACACGCCGATCAGCAGCCCGATCAGCAGCGGCGGCTACTTCAACTTCCTCAACGAGTAAGCCGACATGGCAAGCGAAAGGCCCGGCCGGATTCCCGGCCGGGCCTTCGTCGTTGCGCGAAGAACTACTTGGACAGCGTGGTGCCGGTCGAGCGCAGGTGCTCGCAGGCCTCGACCACGCGGGCGGCCAGGCCGGCCTCGGCGGCCTTGCCCCAGGCGCGCGGGTCGTACGCCTTCTTGTTGCCGACCTCGCCGTCGACCTTCAGCACACCGTCGTAGTTGCTGAACATGTGGGCCGCGACCGGGCGGGTGAAGGCGTACTGCGTGTCGGTGTCGATGTTCATCTTCACCACGCCGTAGTCCAGCGCCTCGCGGATCTCCGACAGCAGCGAGCCCGAGCCGCCGTGGAAGACCAGCGACAGCGGCTTGTCCTTGCCGTACTTCGCGCCGACGGCGTCCTGGATCGTCTTGAGGATCTCCGGGCGGAGCTTGACGTTGCCCGGCTTGTAGACGCCGTGCACGTTGCCGAAGGTCAGGGCGGCCATGTAGCGGCCCTTCTCGCCCAGGCCGAGCTTCTCGACCATGGCCAGGCCGTCCTCGACGGTGGTGTAGAGCTTCTCGTCGATCGCGCCGACGACACCGTCCTCCTCGCCGCCCACGACGCCGACCTCGATCTCCAGCACGACCTTGGCTGCGGCGGTCTTGGCCAGCAGTTCCTCGGCGATGTCGAGGTTCTCGCCCAGCGGCACCGCCGAGCCGTCCCACATGTGGGACTGGAACAGCGGCTCCTCGCCCTTGGCGACGCGCTCGGCGGAGATGGAAAGCAGCGGGCGGACGAACTTGTCGAGCTTGTCCTTCGGGCAGTGGTCGGTGTGCAGCGCGATGTTGACGGAGTACTTCTTCGCGACCTCGTGCGCGAACGCGGCCAGCGCGACCGAGCCGGTGATCATGTCCTTCACGGTCGGGCCGGAGATGTACTCCGCGCCGCCGGTCGAGACCTGGATGATGCCGTCGCTCTCGGCCTCGGCGAAACCGCGGATCGCCGCGTTGAGCGTCTGCGACGAGGAGACGTTGATCGCCGGGTAGGCGAACGCGCCGGCCTTGGCGCGGTCGAGCATCTCGGCGTAGACATCGGACGAGGCGATGGGCATGACGGCGCTCCTTGACTGTTTGGATCGTGCGGTTTTTGGAGCCGACAGGCACGGGCTCCACGCGGACCGCGCTGTCCTTCACGGAGTATCTCGCAGTCTCCACCCTGCCCCGACGGCGGGTGACTGGCTCGGCGAAATACGGGGGCACGCGGCATAGCGGGCGGAACAGTCGTACGGTTGATAACGGCCCATACGGAACCCGCAACCGAGCGAGCGACAGGGAGCCCGGCGATGACCCAGCCAGATGAGGAACTGCTGACCCTCGACGAGCGTCTCGAACCGGACGTGCGCGATCCGGAGGCCTCGCCGGAGGACGCCGCCGAGCAGGCCCAGCCGGCGAATCCGCTCGACCGGCCCTACACGCCGCACGCCCGGCCGTGGGAGGCCAACGAATACGACGCGATCGAGCAGGACCGCGAGGTCGACCTCAACGACGAGTACTAAGGCCTCAGCGCCCGTATTGCGGGTGCGTGGAGAGCCACGCTCCGACGCGCCCGTCCCGCATGGCCTGGTAGAGGCCGTCGCCGCCGGGTAGCGGCTGGCGATCCGCTCCGATCGGCAGCCGCACGGCGGTGACGGCCGCTGGGTCGATGCCTTGCAGCCGGGTCGCCAGGCCGCCGAGCGAGCCGGCCTCGAGGTGCAGCTCCAGCGCGTCGCCGGCCGCGGCGAGCATGGCCGGCAGCCGCGCCCGGTCCACCGCCGCCCGGGCGAGCGCCACGAGGTACTGATGCAGCACCTTGTCGTCGCCGGAGCCCACGGCCTGGCGCAGGTAGTCGACCGCCTCGCGCGGCTCGAAGTGCCGGCAGCCCGGCTCGTAGCGCAGCGCCTCGCGCCCGTAGGAGCCGGAGAACTCGGTCTGCCCGTCACGGTTGAGGTGGTGCGAGGAGACGGGCTGCTCCACGCAGAGGTTCACGCCGCCGGCCGCGCGGGTGATCGACTCCAGGCCGGCGATGTCGACGACCGCGCCGCCGTCCAGGGGCACCCCGGTCAGGTCGGCGACCGCGTCGGCCGCGAGCCGGTAGCCGCCGAGCAGGTAGGCGCCGTCGGCGCGGCCGCGGCCCAGGCCGGGCAGGTCCAGCATCAGGTCGCGGGGGATGCTGACCTCGTACGCGGTCCGCGCCCCCGGGTTGACGTGCACGAGCACGACCGCGTTGGCGCTCACCCGGGCCAGCTCGCCGGCGGCCCGGTCGGTGCCGATGATCAGCAGGTTCAGCGGATGCCCGGGGGCGGCCACCTCCGAGGTGGCCGGGGCGCGCCGCGCCGCGAGCGGCACCCCGATCAGCATGAGGGCGACGAGCAGCCCGGTCAGGCCGATCGTCAGGCTGCCGACGGCCCGGCGGCGCAGTGCGCGCAGGCGGCGCGCATCCGCCACGATCGACTCCCCGAGCTCCGGCGGCGCGACCGGGACCAGCTCCTCGTGGCGGGCGAACGCGTCCCGGATCAGGTCGTCCATCATGGCGGGTCACCGCCGGCCAGGGCGGGCGCGACGTGCGCGCGCAGGGTGGCCAGGGCGCGGGAGATCCACGAGCGGACCGTGCCGACCGGGCAGCGCAGGACCTCGGCGATCTCGCCGTCGGTGAGCCCCTCGTAGTAGCGCAGGACCAGGGCCGCGCGCTGCTGGCGGGGCAGGCGCCCCAGCCACAGCCACATCTGGTCGCGCTCGGCGAGCCCGTCGGCGTGGTCGGCGACCGCGCGGGGGCTCAGGTCGAGGTCGGACTCGAGGTCGACGCCGCGCAGCGCGACCCGGCGCAGCCAGGAGCCGCGGTGCAGGTCGACGTACGCGTTGGTGATCATGCGCTTGACGTAGCGCTCGGGCAGGTCCGCGGCGGCGATCCGGCGCCACTTGAGCTGGGCCCGGACCATCGTCTCCTGGACGAGGTCCTGCGCCGTGTGCGGGTCGCCGGTCAGCATCACGGCGTAACGCAGCAGCGCCTGCAGCCGCGCTTCGACGAACTCCTCGAACGTCACCCGTCTCCTCCGCCCGGTCCCGACCCTAAGACGGATCGAGACCGGACGAACATTGCGGCCTTACGGGATCAGGGGCGGGAAGCTCGGGTCGAGCAGTCCGCGCTCGCGCAGCGCGACGTAGAGCGGCGTGGACTCGGGGTAGTGGCCCCAGTGGTGGTCGCCGTCGCCGGCCCCGACCCCGCCGAGCAGCTGCTGCTGGACCTGGTTGAGCCGGCTCCACCAGGGCTTGGACGGCAGCGCGGCGACCTCGTCGCGGATGGCGATCCAGCGGTACGTGTAGCCGAGGAAGACGCAGCGCCGGGTGATCTCGGAGTGGTTGTCCGAGCGGGCGTGCCAGATGCGGCGGTCGAAGAAGACCACGTCACCGGCGTTGACCTTGACCTGGATGGCGTCCTTCGGGGCCGGCCACGGCACGTCGCGCTTCGGCGGGCCGGGCAGCCAGTTGGTCTTGTGGCTGCCGGGGATGAGCGTCAGGTTGCCGCGCCCCGGCTCGGAGACGTCCGAGAGCCAGTACGCGAGCTTCACCGACAGCCGCGGGCGCGGGTCGGTCTCCAGCTCGCGGTTCTGCCGGCCGCCGTCCTGGTGCCAGTGCCACCAGTCCGGCTTCGCCGCCGGGACGGTCGGGTGCACGTCGAGGTGCGAGTGGTAGATGTGCACGTTCCAGCCGAGGATCGACCAGACGAGCGGCAGCGTCGCCGGGTGGTCGATCAGGTCGACCAGCTCCGGGCAGCTGGTGACGGCGCTGAGCAGGTGCAGCGAGCCGTCCGCCGCGCGCGGGTGCGTGGCGTGGGCGACATCGAGAACCGACGCGTAGTGGCTGACCTCGCGCGGGCTCAGCACGCCCTTCAGGATGAGGTAACCGTCCGTGTCGAACTGCTCCCGCTGCTCGCTCGTCATCGGCACCCAGCCGGTGCCCGTCGCCGGGCCGGCTGTCGTCGTCGCAGACATGCCCCGTTCTCCAGTTCCGGCGCCGTCCGCCGGCGCCTCCACAGCGAAAGACGGGTGCGGAGGCCGCCACCGGAGGTCGGCCGATCGGCCAGGGTCTTTTGACCGAACCGGACGCAACGAAATCGACCGTTATGACGTCGGTGTGCCAAATACAACTACGGAGAGTTAGCTCGCGGTGAGGGACGCGGCCAGGTAGCCGACGACCCGGTCTCGCGGCCCGCCCTCGTCCGCGGAGGTCGCCTGGTGCAGCACGCGCACGTCGGGCGCCAGGTCGCGGGCCCACGTGAGCAGTCCCCGCAGTGCGTAGCGCCCGCAGGCGCCGTGCTCGCCGATCCGGCCGGGTTCGAGCCGCACGACGGCGTCGACGGTGCCCTCGTCCGCCGCCCGCGCCTCCTCCTGTGTCAGATAGTGCGAAAGATCGGTGCTGCACAGCACCAGCGTGCCCGGCCCGGCGACGAGCGACAGCAGCGCCGCCACCGCGTCCGGCGCCGCCGCCCCGACGCACACCGGCAGCACCTTGGAGAAGCCAAGGACCTGCAGAAACGGCAGTTGTACCTCCAGTGCGTGCTCGGGCGCGTGCGGCGCGTCGTCCGCCACCGCCAGCCCGGCCGCGACCAGGTCCGCCGCGCCGCCGGTGTCGATCTCCACCGCGCCGAGCGGCGTCGACCAGTGCGCGAGTTTCGGCACGGCGATGCCCCGCAGCGGCACCCGGTGCGCGGGGCCGAGGAGCACCACGCGCTCGATGTCGCGCCGGCCGGCCAGGCGCGCGTAGGCGTGCGCGGCCGTCGGGCCCGACCAGCGGTATCCCGCATGCGGCACGACGAGGGCGAAGGATCGATCCGGCGCCGAGCGATCGGGCTGGAACGGTACGCCATCCAGGAGCGCTTCGACGGCGGAGCGCAACTCCTGGGGATCCTGCGGATAGAAGCTCCCGGCCACGGCCGGCGGCCTCACCCGATCCTCACCGGCAGCCGCCGCCTCCCCCAGGCGCCGGCGGGCCCTTCGTAGACGCCCGGGACGGCGTAGCCGCACGCGGTGCAGTGGCCGTCGTCGGTGATCTTGTACGTCAGCAGCTCGTACCAGTCGCGCACGATCACCGCGGCGCCGCAGCCGGGGCAGGTCGTGCTCTGGCCGCCGGGGTCGTGGACGTTGCCGGTGTAGACGAACCGGAGCCCGGCCTGCAGGGCGATCCTCCGTGCGCGGCGCAGCGTCTCGGGCGGGGTCGGGGGCACGTCGCGCATCTTGAAGTCGGGGTGGAACGCCGAGAAATGCAGCGGGACGTCGGGGCCGAGGTGCGTCAGCAGCCAGTCGCACTGGCGGCGCAGCTCGTCGTCGCCGTCGTTGTGCCCGGGGATGAGCAGCGTCGTGACCTCGAACCACACGTCGGTGGTGCGCAGGAACTCCAGCGTCGAGAGCACCGAGGGGAGCCGGGCGAACGTGATCTTCTCGTAGAAGCGCTCGCTGAACGCCTTGAGGTCGATGTTCGCCGCGTCGATGTGCCGGTAGAACTCCTCCCGCGGCGCCGGGTTCATGTAGCCGGCCGAGACGGCGATCGCCTTGATGCCACGTTCCCGGCAGGCGTCGGCGACGTCCATGGCGTACTCCATGAAGATCACCGGGTCGTTGTAGGTGAACGCGATCGAACGGCAGCCCAGCCGCTCGGCCTCGGCCGCCAGCCGCTCCGGTTCGGCGCTCGCGCCCAGCGTGTCGATCTCGCGGCTCTTGGAGATGTCCCAGTTCTGGCAGAACCGGCAGCCGAGGTTGCACCCGGCGGTGCCGAAGGACAGCACCGGCGAGCCGGGCAGGAAGTGGTTGAGCGGCTTCTTCTCGACCGGGTCGACGCAGAAGCCGGACGAGCGGCCGTAGGTGGTGAGCACGATCTCGTCGCCCTCGCGCTGCCGCACGAAGCAGAACCCGCGCTGCCCCTCGTGGAGCCGGCAGTTGCGGGGGCACACGTCGCACTGCACCCGCCCGTCGTCGAGCCGGTGCCAGTGTGCGGTCGCCACCACCGCCATACCTTGCAGCCTAGCCCGGCGAAATTGCCTCGGCCGCTGCTTTTCGCGCCGCCATGATGATCCGTGTGCTGCTGACCGTGACGACGACCCACCGACCCGCGACCGACCTGGGCTACCTGCTGGTGAAGCACCCGGACCGGCTGCAGACCTTCGACGTCTCCTCCGGCCGGGCCCATGTCTTCTACCCTCAATGACACAGGCCTCGTCGTTGGAGACGCAGTCGGCCGGCGGCGGCCGAGGCGACGCCGGAGCGGTGCACGGCGGCGCTGCTGCTGGAGGTCGACCCCGCGAAGCTGCGCGGCAGCCGGGCCGGCGAGACGTTCTCGCTGCACCAGCACGTCAACGACCGGCCGTACGCGGCCTCCAGCCTGCTCTCGGCGGCGCTGGGCAAGGTGTTCCGCTCGGCGCTGCACGGCGACTCCCGCGACCGCCCGGAGCTGGCCGCGACGCCCATCCCGCTGGAGCTGCACATCCCGGCGCTGCGCTGCAAGGGCGACCCGGAAGAGCTCTTCGGGCCGCTGGGCTGGAGCGTCACGGCGACGCCGATCCCGTACGAGTGGGGGCTCAGCCGCTACGTCGACCTGCGACTCGCCGGCGTCCTGCGGCTCGCCGACGCGCTGAACCAGGTGTACGTGCTGCTACCGGTTCTCGACGACTTCAAGCACTACTGGGTCTCGCCGGACGAGGTCGAGAAGCTCCTGCGGGCCGGGACCGGATGGCTGGCCGCCCACCCGCGCAAGGCGCTGATCGCGAAGCGGTACCTGGCGCATCGCGCGGCGCTGACGTCGGCGGCGCTGGCCCGGCTCTCGGATTCTTCGGAAATGTCGGAATTGGCGGAGGAATCCGCGCCGCGACCGGAGTCGCTGCAGCTCCAGCGGCGCCGGGCGGTGCTCGACGCGCTGCGGGAATCCGGCGCGGCGCGCGTGCTCGACCTGGGCTGCGGCCCGGGGGCGCTGCTCGGCGAGCTGGCGCGCGAGCGGCAGTACACGGAGATCGTCGGCGCCGACGTGAGCACCGTGTCGCTGCAGATGGCCGCCCGCCGCCTCCACCTCGACCGGCTGCCGGAGCGCCAGCGCCACCGCATCCGGCTCCTGCAGACCGCCCTGACCTACCGCGACGACCGGCTCAAGGGCTTCGACGCCGCCGTGCTCATGGAGGTCGTCGAGCACGTCGACCCGCCCCGGCTGCCGGCGCTCGCGGCGAGCGTCTTCGGCCACGCGGCCCCGGCGACGGTGGTCGTGACCACGCCGAACGTGGAGTACAACGCGCTGTACCCGGGCCTGGCCCACGGCGGGATGCGCCACGCCGACCACCGCTTCGAGTGGGACCGGGCGCAGTTCGCCGGCTGGTGCGACGAGGTCGCGGCCCGCTACGGCTACCGGGTCACCCGGCGCGGCATCGGCCCCGAGGACCCGGGCGCCGGATCACCTACCCAGATGGCGGTGTTCCTCAAGTGAAGCTCCCCGAGCTCTGCCTCGTCGCCCTCGTCGGCGTCACCGGCTCCGGCAAGTCGACGTTCGCCCGGCGCCACTTCGCGCCGACCCAGGTGCTGTCCTCCGACGCGTTCCGGGCCATGGTCGCCGACGACGAGAACGACCAGTCGGCCTCCGGCGACGCCTTCGCCGCCCTGCACTACGTCGCCGGCAAGCGCCTGCGGGCCGGCCGGCTCACGGTCGTGGACGCCACCAACGTGCAGCCGCATGCCCGGCAGGCGCTGGTCGCCCTGGCCCGCGAGCACGACGTGCTGCCCGTGGCCATCGTGCTCGACATGCCCGAGGACGAATGCTGGGCGCGCACCCGGACCCGCCCGGACCGCGACTTCGGCCGCCCGGTGGTGGCCCGGCAGCACCGGGACCTGCGCCGCTCCCTGCGCTCGCTGAGCCGGGAGGGATTTCGGCAGGTCCACGTGCTGCGGGGAGTTTCCGAGATCGATGCCGCCACGATCGAGTACGAGCCATTGTTCAACAATCGCAAGGAACTGACCGGGCCGTTCGACATCATCGGCGACGTGCACGGTTGCCGGGCCGAGCTGGAGACGCTGCTGGATCGGCTCGGGTATGCGCTCTCCCGCGATGCTTCCGGCCGCCCGGTCGACGCCGCCCATCCTTCGGGCCGAACAGCGGTGTTCGTCGGCGACCTCGTGGACCGCGGGCCGGACTCGCCCGGTGTGCTGCGGCTGGTCATGGGGATGGTCGCGGCCGGGCACGCGCTGTGCGTGTCCGGCAATCACGAGGCCAAGCTGCTGCGGAAGTTGCGCGGTAAGAACGTCTCGCTGACGCACGGCCTCGCGGAGACGATGGCGCAGCTGGCCGAGGAGCCGGACTTCTCACCCATGTCGTTCCTGGACGGCTTGATCAGCCACTACGTGCTCGACGGCGGGCGGCTGGTCGTGGCGCACGCCGGGCTCAAGGAGGCGTACCACGGGCGCGCCTCCGGCCGGGTGCGCTCCTTCGCGCTGTACGGCGACACCACCGGCGAGACCGACGAGTACGGGCTGCCGGTGCGGTATCCGTGGGCGAACGAGTACCGCGGCCGGGCCATGGTCGTCTACGGCCACACCCCGACGCCCTCGCCGGAGTGGATCAACAACACCATCTGCGTCGACACCGGCTGCGTCTTCGGCGGCGCCCTGACCGCGCTGCGGTACCCGTCGCGCGAGCTGGTGTCGGTGCCGGCCGAGCGCACGTACTACGAACCGGTCCGCCCGCTGGCCCCGGCCGCCCCGGACGAGCCGGACGCGATGGATCTCGCCGACGTCACCGGGCGGCGCAGCCTGGAGACGCCGGCCGGGCGGGTCACCGTCGCGGCCGAAAACGCCGCGGCCGCCCTGGAGGTGATGAGCCGGTTCGCGGTCGACCCGGCGTGGCTGGTGTGGCTGCCGCCGACGATGGCGCCCGCGTCGACGTCGGCGCAGGAGGGGTACCTCGAGCACCCGGTCGAGGCCCTCGCCGACTACGCCCGCGCCGGCGTGCCGCGCGTGGTGTGCCAGGAGAAGCACATGGGTTCCCGGGCCGTGTTCAACGTGCGGCGGGACGGCGCGGGTGTGGTGTACACCCGCACGGGCCGGCCCTTCTTCCCCGACGTGGCCCCGCTGGTCGAGCGCGTCGTCGCGGCGATCGGCGGTGCCGGACTCTGGGACGAGCTCGGCACCGACTGGCTGCTGCTCGACGCCGAGGTGCTGCCGTGGTCGGCCAAGGCGGAGCCGCTCATCCGCGACCAGTACGCCAGTGTGGCCGCCGCGGCCGGAGCCGCCCTGCCCGCGGCCCGCTCCGCGCTCGCCGCGGCCGCCGGGCGCGGGATCGCGGTCGGGGACCTGGCCGAGCGCTTCGCGGCCCGGGAGGCGGCGATCGGGGCGTTCGCGGAGGTGTACCGGCGCTACTGCTGGCCGACCGACGGGCTGGCCGGCATCCGCCTCGCCCCGTTCCACGTGCTCGCCTCCGCCGGGGCGAACCATGCGCGCAACGGGCACGAGTGGCATCTGAGCGTGATGGACCGCCTGGTCGCGGCCGACCCGGAGCTGTTCACCACAACCCGGCGCCTGCTCGTCGACCCGGGTGACCCGGCCGGGGTGGCCGCGGCCGTCGACTGGTGGCTGGAGCTGACCGGCGCCGGCGGCGAGGGCATGGTCGTCAAGCCCGCCGAGGACGCCGGCCCGCGGGTGCAGCCGGCGATCAAGTGCCGCGGCCGGGAGTACCTGCGGATCATCTACAGCCCGGACTACACCGAGCCGGAGCGGCTCGCGGCCCTGCGCGGGCGCAACCTGGGGCGCAAACGCGGCCTGGCCCTGCGCGAGCAGGGTCTGGGCCTGGCCGCGCTCGACCTGCTGGCCGCCGGGGCGCCCGCCTGGCGCGTGCACCAGCTCGTTTTCGCGGTGCAGGCGTGCGAAAGCGAGCCGGTGGATCCACGGTTGTAAGAAGGCTCACGTACCCTGGTCATCCGTGGAAGAAAAGACGCGCGCCGTGGGCGACCTGCTCTCCCTCAACCCTCTTGACGCGAAGGGGCTGCTGAGCACGTTCGGCGTGATCGGCGTCTGGCTCATCATGTTCGTCGAGACCGGACTGCTCGTCGGCTTCTTCTTCCCCGGTGACTCCCTGCTGTTCCTGGCCGGCGTCGCCTCGTCGCCGGCCGCGACGGACCTGCTCGGCACCAAGCTGAGCCTGCCGCAGCTGCTCATCGGCGCCCCGATCTGCGCGATCGCGGGCGCCCAGCTGGGGCACTACCTGGGCGCCCGCTACGGCCGCCGGATGTTCGACCGGCCCAACTCGAAGATCTTCAAGAAGGAGTATGTCGAGAAGGCCGAGCACTACTTCGAGAAGTTCGGCCCGGCCAAGGCCGTGGTGCTCGCCCGCTTCATCCCGGTCGTGCGCACGTTCCTCAACCCGGTCGCCGGCGTCGTGGGCATGCCCGCCCGCCAGTTCTTCCTCTGGAACGTGGTCGGCGGCATCCTGTGGACCGACGGCATCATCTTCGTCGGGTGGGCCCTGGCCAAGCAGATCCGCGAACTGATCCCGCCGGAGAAGATCGACACGTACCTCCTGCCGGCCGTCCTGGTCATCGTCCTGATCTCCGCGCTGCCGATCTTCATCGAGGTCTTCCGCGGCTGGCAGGAGCGCCGCCGGTCAAAGGTCGCCGGTGCCGACCACGACCCGGCCAACGCCCAGACGGAGGTCCTGCCGGTCGTACCCCCGACGGAGCGCCGCGGCAGCCACCGCTGACGTCCCCGTACCCCGCCGCTCCTGGTCGCGCCCGATCGCGCCGCGTAGCGCTTCCTGACGCTCCGCGACCGGATCTGGAGATCGATTAGGATCGGCGGGGTAGGGTGGGAAAGCCGGAACGCCCCGCCGCCCGGACTCGCCCCGCCTCAGCCCGCACGCCTTCGCCCCTTCACCTTTCACCAGCTGCGATTGGGCGTGCCCGCTCGACCCGCACTCAGTTCCCGCGCCCCGGACACCGCGCCTGCGGCCCTGGCTGAAGGCGGAAACGGGCACGACGACCTGGTGGGTCAACGAACGCCGCCAGGAGCCCGAGATCAGTTCACTGTCGTGGGCGGCGAGTGGGTCAAGGAGCGTGGGCCGGAGCCCAAGCTCGCTGTCGTCGGTGAGCGTCCCGAGCCCCGCCGATGGCCGCCCGGCGCAGCACCTCGAGGCGCGATGACCCGCCCTTGGCTATCGGCCGGGTCATCGACGACGCGACGTCGACGAGCGTGAGCACCCGCGGCTGCCCGGTGGTCGCGTTCGAGTTCCCGAGCACGTCGAGCACCCTCGGCCCGTCGCCCATCGGGACGACCTGCACCGCAGCCCGCGAGACCCCGCTACCGGCGGCCCCGTCGACGCCCCGTCGACGCCCCGTCGACGCCCCGTCGACGCCTCGGAACCCGCGCCGCGTGAAAGCGTCGCGGTTGGCGAAGTCGGGGAGCGCGGCGCGCAGTGGTTCGGCTGTGGCCAGGTCCGTGGCCGGCCTGCCGCTGACCACGGCGAGCGGATAGACCCGTCCTATGGGGTGTGGTGGGCCGCCCCGCCGCCGTTGCGCTGCCGAGGTCACGGGCGGTCCAGCGGTTGAACGGAGCACGAGGGTAAGCAGGGCGGGTCATCGCGCCTCGAGGTGCTGCGCCGGGCGGCCGTCGGCGGGACTCGGGACGTTCACGGACGCGAGAATTTTCGGGCTCGTCCCGCACGCAAGCAGGAGCAGGCCGGCTCGGGGCAAGGGCAGGCGGAAGCGCGACCGGAACAGCGACAAGCGGAAGGAGCGGGCCGCGGCGACCGGAAGAGCAACCGGCGGAAGCGGCGGGCCGCGGCGACCGGAACAGCGACAGGCGGAAGCAGCGGGCCGCAGCGACCGGGAAAGCGGCAACGTGCGATGTCAGGCCGTGGCGCCTGGCGTCCGCAGCCAGTCCGTGGGCAGCGGCTCGGGCGGGCGGCCGAGGGCCAGCGCGTGGTACGTCAACCGCGCCGCCTCCTCAAGGTAGAACGCGCGCTTGTGCGCCAACTCCACCGACTCGGCCACGACCGAGCATCCGTGGCGGGACAGCACCACGCAGTTCACGTCGTCCTTGCACGCCGCGGCGGCCAGCGTCCCGACCTCGGGCCGGCCCGGTGGGACGAACGGAATGGTGGAAACCTGCCGCAGGTAGAAGGCGTGGTCGGTGGTGACCAGCCGGATCGGCTCGGCCAGAGCGTCGAGCAGCAGGACGGTCTGCGGGTGCAGGTGCACTACCGCGTTGACGTCCGGGCGGGTGCGGTACGTCTCGAGATGGAGCGCGAGCTCCGACGACGGCACGACCCCGACATTGCTGTCAAGGGCCGCGCCGTCGCTAATTCGGATCCGAACGAATGAACCGCGGTCGAGTCGGTCGAGCCATGTCCCGGCCGCGGTTACCCAGCATTCGTCCGCGCCTGGTGCCCGGGCGGAAAGATTGCCACCCGAGCCCACGACGAGTCCCGCCTGCACGACAGCGTGCCCGGCGTGGGCCAACTGGTCGCGCAGGTCCCCGGTCGGGTAGGTCACGAGGCCCTACCCGACGCTGTCGGCGGCATCTTCAGCGAGGGGCCTTCTTGGTCGCACGCTTGCGCGGCGGCGTCAGAAGGTCGGCGATGGTGCCGATCGCGGAGGGCACGAGGCGGTAGAACGCCCACACACCCCGCTTCTCGCGCTCCAGCAGACCGGCCTCAGTGAGGATCCGCAGGTGATGGCTCACCGTGGGCTGCGAGAGCCCGAGCGGGGCCGTCAGGTCACAAACACACGCCTCGCCGTCGGGAGCCGACTGGATCAGGCTCAGGAGCCGGAGTCGGGCCGGGTCGGCAAGCGCCTTCAGGACGCCGGCCAGACGCTCGGCGTCAGCGCGGTCAATCGGCTCGCCGGCAAGCGGCGAGATCTGGGGCAGGGTCATCTCAGCCAGCGCAGTTCCCACGTTTTCCATCCTTCCACCAACACCATCGACCCGCCTGCATATGCGCAGGTCCGAATCGACAATTTTTCAGCCCTGTTGGCCGAGGTCGGCCAACGAAAATGCTGAGCGATAGCTCAGCCCCGCGGCGCGAACCGCCTTTTCCGCGCCTCTATCGACGATAACGGCCACACCGACCACCTCGGCGCCCGCCTCTCGCAACGCCTCCACGGCAGTCAGCACACTTCCACCTGTAGTGGAGGTGTCCTCGACCGCCAGGACGCGCCGGCCGGCAACGTCGGGTCCTTCGATCCGGCGTTGCAGACCATGAGCCTTGTCACTCTTTCGGACGACGAACGCGTCCAGCGTCCGTCCCCCGCGGGCGGCCGCCGCATGCAGCATCGCGGTGGCCACCGGGTCCGCGCCGAGGGTCAGCCCTCCCACGGCGTCGAACTCCCAGTCGTCGACGAGATCGAGCAGGACCCGGCCGACCAACGGCGCACCAGCATGGTGCAGCGTCAAGCGACGAAGGTCCACATACCAGTCGGCAACTTGTCCGGACGACAGCGTGACCCGTCCGTGGACCACGGCAAGTTCACGTACGAGTTTCAGCAGGTCGTCACGGTCGGTCATGACCGAAGCGTACGCGCTAAAACTCCGTCGTGAATCGATGACCCGCACTCTCGCCGGAATTTAAGGCCGTCGAGGGGACGAGGGTGAATACGAAGGTGATCGCAGCGATCACCACGAGTGACGCGAGAGGCGACGGTGGCGGGGGATAACGATGCACCGATGCCCCGACGACGAATCCGAATCTTGCTCCTATTGGATCGTTGCAATGCTCGATACACGGCGCTGACCTGCATAAACACCCGAACGGCCAGGTGCCCTACCACCCGAATGCCCATGGGAGCGCTGCCATTCGGCCATCATCCGAACGTACGTGACCACTATCATGTTCAATACACAGCAAATTCAATGCTTGTCGTAGTGCAAACATCGATGCGCGACGTGCCCCGGTTGGGCGGTTAACGCTCCTGGTGACCGATGCGTCCCCTGGTGTCCTGGGACACCCGGTGGACGAGGCCCCGAGGGGCGTGGCGCATGCCGAAGACCGCCAGCTTGTACTTCCAGTCGGGCACGCTGACCATCCGCCCCCGGCGCAGGTCCTTCAGCCCCGCCCGCACCACCGCGCCGGCGTCCAGCCACATCCATGCGGGGGTCTTCGACATGTCGATGCCGGCCCGCTCGTGGAACTCCGTGCGGGTGTACCCGGGGCACAACGCCATGACCCGCACCCCCATCGGGCGCACGAGCTGGGCCTGCGACTCGCTGAAGTTCGTCACCCAGGCCTTGCCGGCCGGGTACGTCGAGCCCGGCATCAGTGCCGCGAACCCCGACGCCGACGAGACGTTGACGACGTCGCCCCGCCCCCGCTCGACCATCCCCGGCAGCGCCGCGAGCGTCAGCCGCATGACGGCGTGCACGTTGAGCCGCAGCAGCTCCTCCTCCAGCTCCACACTGGAGTGCAGGAAGGAGCGGTTGAGCGACCGCCCGGCGTTGTTGACGAGCATCTCGACCGGCCGGGCGGGATCGGTGAGCCGGGCCGCGACCGCGTCGCAGCCCTCGGCGGTGGCGAGGTCGGCCACCAGCACCTCGACGGGCACGGTCAGCTCGGCGGCGAGGGCCGTCAGCCGCTCCTCGCCGCGGGCCGCGAGGACGAGCTCGTAGCCCTCGGCGGCGAGCTGCCGCGCGAAGGCGGCGCCGATGCCCGCGGTTGCTCCGGTCACGAGTGCGGTACGCGTCACGGCCGGAGGGTAACAAGGGCCGGGCACCGGCCCGGCCCTTGTCAGAGGATCAGAAGCCCGGCTGGCCGGGGAGCGGCGGCTCCCACTGCTGTGGCTCCTTGCGGAAGTACGGGTGCGAGGACGGCAGCGCGAGCAGGATGATCGACAGCAGGATCGCGATGACCAGCAGGACGCTCAGCACCGTCGTGACCGGCTGGTACCACCCCGGGATGCCGGAGTACACGACGTCCTGATAGCGGTCCCAGTCCGGCAGCCGCGAGTTGGACTTGCGGCCGGCTTCCCAGAACGTCTTCGCGAAGAGGGTGCCGCCCAGGCCGACCACGCTGCAGCACAGCAGGAGGCCGCCGAGGACCCAGGTCAGCACCCGGCCGACCTGGTTGCCGCGGCTGACGAGATAGCCGAGCACCACCAGGATCACGATGAAGATGAAACCGAAGAGGGCCCCGACGGAGGACCCGATCCCCAGGCCGGCGTTGCTGCTGGTGCTGAGGCCGGCCTCCTCGTACAGCCTCTTCGTGTTCTCGGCGATCTTGCCCGCGTAGAGCAGCGCGATGACAACGCTGATGACCTCGATCGCGGCCGCCCCGAAGAGCGCGAATGCGGCGAGGGTGACGGTCGTCGGCCGGGCGCGTGGCGCCGGGGCCGGAGCGGCGAATGACATCGGGTGGATCTCCTCCCAGGAAGTCCCTGGGAATCACCGTATCGATGTCCGGCTAGTCCCGCAGCCTCTCCTGCGCGTAGCGCGCGACCGTCGTGCTGCTCATGATGCAGCCGCTGAACGTCTTCACCTCGCCGGACTGCCCGGCCAGCCGCTGCCAGGCGGCCCGCCCGGCCGCCGCGTCGGCGTGGGTGAGCAGCTCGGCGGCGTAGACACGCCCGGCCGGGGTGGCCTTGTCGAGCATCGCCTCCAGCCGGGGACGCAGCTCGCCCCCGTGCTGGCGCAAAGCCTCCTCGACGGTGAAGTAGGCCTTGGTGGCGGGCAGGAGGGCGCCGGCGATGCCGACCCCGCCGAACGCGAGCGTGTCCGCGCCGGCGAGGAGACGCAGCTCATCGTCGTACGCCTGCTTCTTCCACAGCATCGAGCCGTACCCTCCCACAGCCGTCTATCCGGCGTTCACCGTGAGCGCCTTCTTGTCGTCCGACAGGTCGACCAGCACGCGGTCGCCGTCCCTGATGTCGCCGGCCAGGAGCGCCCGGGCGAGCTGGTCGCCGATGGACGTCTGAACCAGGCGGCGCAGGGGCCGGGCGCCGTACACCGAGTCATACCCAAGACTGGCCAGCCAGTCACGCGCCGGGTCGGAGACCTCGAGCGTGAGCCGGCGGTCGGCCAGCCTCCGGCCCAATGCATTGAGCTGGATCTCTACGATCGCACGGAGATCGGCCTGCGACAATGCGTCGAACACCACCATGTCGTCGAGCCGGTTCACGAACTCGGGCTTGAAGTGGCCCCGCACCGCCGCGATCACGGCGTCCCGGCGCTGCTCGGCGTTGAGCGTCGGGTCGTCGGCGAGCACCTCCGAGCCCAGGTTCGAGGTAAGGATCAGGATCGCGTTGCGGAAGTCGACCGTGCGGCCCTGCCCGTCGGTGAGCCGGCCGTCGTCGAGGACCGCCAGGAGCACGTCGAACACGTCCGGGTGCGCCTTCTCGACCTCGTCGAGCAGCACGACCGTGTAGGGCCGGCGGCGCACCGCCTCCGTGAGCTGACCGCCCTCCTCGTAGCCGACGTAGCCGGGCGGCGCGCCGACGAGCCGCGCGACCGTGTGCTTCTCGCCGTACTCACTCATGTCGATTCGCACCATGGCGCGCTCGTCGTCGAACAGGAACTCCGCCAGCGCCTTGGCCAGCTCGGTCTTGCCGACGCCGGTCGGGCCGAGGAACAGGAAGCTGCCGGTCGGCCGGTCCGGATCGGCGATGCCGGCCCGCGCGCGGCGCACCGCGTCGGAGACCGCCTGGATCGCGCGGTCCTGCCCGATCACGCGGCTGCGCAGCGAGTCCTCCATGCGCAGCAGCTTCGCGGTCTCGCCCTCCAGGAGCCGGCCGGCCGGGATGCCCGTCCACGAGGCGACCACGGCGGCGATGTCGTCCGCGGAGACCTCCTCCTTGAGCATCGCGCCGGAGGACTGCAGGGCGGTGAGCTCGCTCTCGGCCTGCTCCAGCTCGTGCTGCAGCTGGGGGATCACGCCGTAGCGCAGCTCGGAGGCCCGGGCCAGGTCGCCGTCGCGCTCGGCCCGCTCGGCCTCGCCGCGCAGCTGCTCCAGCTGCTCCTTGGTGTTGGAGATCTTCTGGATGTGCGCCTTCTCGTTCTGCCAGCGGTCGGTGAGCGCGGTCAGCTGCTCGCGCCGGTCGGCGAGCTCGGCGCGCAGCCGCTGCAGCCGCTCGGCCGAGGCGGCGTCGGGCTCCTTGGCCAGCGCCATCTCCTCGATCTCGAGCCGGCGCACGCTGCGCTCGACCTCGTCCACCTCGGTCGGGCGCGAGTCGATCTCCATGCGCAGCCGGGAAGCCGCCTCGTCGACGAGGTCGATGGCCTTGTCCGGCAGGAAGCGGTCGGTGATGTACCGATCCGAGAGCGCGGCCGCCGCGACCAGCGCCGCGTCGGTGATCCGCACGCCGTGGTGGACCTCGTAGCGCTCCTTGAGCCCGCGCAGGATGCCGATGGTGTCCTCGGTGGACGGCTCGCCCACCACCACCGGCTGGAAGCGCCGCTCCAGGGCCGGGTCCTTCTCGATGTGCTCGCGATACTCGTCCAGGGTCGTCGCGCCGACCATGCGCAGCTCGCCGCGGGCCAGCATCGGCTTGAGCATGTTACCGGCGTCCATCGAGCCCTCGCCCTTGCCGGCGCCCACGACCGTGTGCAGCTCGTCGAGGAAGGTGATGACCTGGCCGTTGGAGCCCTTGATCTCCTCCAGCACCGACTTGAGGCGCTCCTCGAACTGGCCGCGATACTGCGCACCGGCGACCATCGCGCCGAGGTCGAGGCTCACCAGCCGCTTGTCACGCAGCGACTCCGGCACGTCCCCGGCCACGATGCGCTGGGCCAGGCCCTCCACGATCGCGGTCTTGCCGACGCCGGGCTCGCCGATGAGCACGGGGTTGTTCTTGGTGCGCCGGGACAGCACCTGGATCACCCGGCGGATCTCGGCGTCGCGGCCGATCACCGGGTCGATCTTGCCGTCGCGCGCGGACTGGGTCAGGTCGACGCCATACTTCTCCAGCGCCTGGAACGTCTGCTCCGGGTCGGCCGAGGTGACCTTCCGGTCGCCGCCGCGAACCTGCGGGAACGCCGCGACCAGGGTCTGCTCGGTCGCGCCGGCCTCCTTGAGCAGGGTCGCGACCGCCCCGCCGACGCGGGCCAGGCCGGCCAGCAGGTGCTCGGTGGAGGTGTACTCATCGCCCAGCGGCCGGGCGATCTGCTCGGCGGCCGCGATCGCGTTGGCGAACTCGCGGGCCACGTTGGGCTCCACGACGCTCGAACCGCGGGCGCTGGGCAGCCGCTCCACGGCGTGCAGGGCAGCGCGGCGGACGTCGGCCGGATTCGCGCCCACCGCGCGCAGCAGGCCGGCAGCGGTCGAGCCGCCCGTGTCCAGCAGCGCCAGCAGCAGGTGCCAGGCTTCAACGGTCGCGTGTCCGCGCTGGCTCGCCGTGTCCACGGCGGCCTTGATGACCTCGCGACTCTTGGTGGTCAGGCGTTCGGCGTTCATCGACTCCTCGTTCCAGTGCGTCCTTCAGGAGGTACGACACCAACGGGGTTGAGTCTATTCCACTCAAGTCTGAATTGCCGAGCGTCACCCGACTAACGCGCGGAGACCCCGACGTGCGCCCAGTCACAGCCCTGCTCGCGCACGGTGCACAGCCACACGTCGCCGGACTGCTGCGCGGGGTATCCCAGGATCGTGGTGTTGTCGAGGCGCCGGAGCCGGAAGACCAGGCGGGCGCCGGGGTCGCGGGTGCGGCGCTGGGCGAGGTCGACCACGAACACGCCCTGGTCGCTGGCGACCAGCAGGTTGTGCCCGGGCAGCGTCTCGGCCGAGAGGACCTGGGCGAGTTCGCGCATCCCGGTCGCCTCCACCCACTCGCCGGTGGTGGCCAGATGCGCGGCGAAGCGCGGCCCGACGAGCCAGACGTCCGCACCGTCGCCGGAGACCACGGGGCGTACGACCGCATTGGCCTCGATCGTGTGCGCGCTGCCCTGCGGTTTCCAGGTGCGGCCCCGGTCGGCGCTGCTCCAGGCGCTGATCGTCGTCCCGGCGGCCGGCGAGGCGGTGCCGCCCGGCGAGCGTCCCGCCAGCCACAGGGTGCCGTTCGCGGTGGCGGTCAGGCCGGTCCATTCGTACTGCCCGGAAGGGCGCGACGGCAGCGGTCCCCGGTTGCCGTCGTCGCCGACGACCCACGGCTGCGGGTCGGAGCAGCCGCTCGCCGCGGCGTCCTGGCAGCCGACCGAGTATTGCGGGTCGGCCAGGTTCGTCTCGACCGGTGCCGGCGTCAGCGGCCGCCGCTCGAACGTGCGCCCGGCGTCCTTCGAGATGAAGTACCCGTCCGGCGCCGCCTTGACGATCAGCACGTTGCCGCGCCCGAGTCGCATGTCGACGTCGATCGCGTCGTCGAAGGGCAGCTTGCGCCCCACCCAGCTGTATCCGCCGTCGAGGGTGACCGCCAGCCCGGCCTGGCAGGCCCGCCCGGCCACGCACGAGGTGAACAGCGCATATCCGGTGGACGGGTCGGCGAACTCGACCCCGCGGGGCGAGGTCCCCTTCGGCACCGGTACCACGTTCTGCCGGTCGTGCGGGTCGTCGGGCGGGTTGGCGGTGGGCAGGTCCTCGTAGGACACGTCGTCGCTGGGCACCGCCTCCGGCTGGGATGTGCTGTTCGGCGCGCACGAGCCCGCGCTCAGCGTCGCGACCAGGGCGGCGGCGAGCCCGAGCGCCAGGGCCCGGCGACGCCGCCTCACCAACGCCAGCGCCAGAATCGGCGCTGGTAACGCACCCGCACCCTGCTGCTACGCACCTCGCCGCCGATCCGCAGCACGATGCCCGAGCCGACGCCCGAGCGATCGGCGTCGTGGGCGGCCGGCACCTTCTGCTGCAGCGAGCTCGAGTGCGGCGCGATGCTGTCGATGTCGGCCGTCGCCCCACGCGGCAGCACCAGGTCGATCGAGCTGGAGCGCGCGTCCAGCTGCACCTCGACGAGCTGCGAGCTGAAGACCGCCTCGGTGAAGTCGAGCTTGACCGAGCCCGCCCGCGTGCTGATCATCAGCCGCCGCGGCACCGTCCACCGCCCGGTCCGCTTGAGACTCGACGAGTGATTGCGGATCTCCTGCTGGTCCTTCGGCGCGATCGCGCCCTTTTGCGGCAGGTCCCCGACAAACGGCTCGACCTCGCCGAACGTCCGTGAACGCAGCACGCCGTCGACCCGCTCCTCGAATTCGGCAAGGGTCAGCCGTCCCTCGGCGACAGCGGCGTTGAGCTGGGCTACCACGATCTCCCGCTCGGCGTCGGAGATACGCATGTCCGGGCGGTCCGTGCTCACGACGTCACTGTAGACCTCATCGCGAGTCATTGACATCCTGCGTTTCGCCGCCCCTTTAGGCGGAAATATCCACCTATTTTCGGGTTTACCGAGAGTAAGTACCTCGTCCGCCTCTTCCCATACAACCTGATGGCGGGCTAAGTTGTCGCGGGAACCAGGACCCTGGCGATGTGGCGGCGCATCGCCCGGTTACGGCCCGCTGGCCACGGGAGCTGATGGTGAGCGTGACACAGGCGGGATTCCGGGGCTTCGAGAACCCGGTCGACCCTACTCCAGCCGAACTGCGCGCGTGGGCCTACCACCCGGACGCCTCGCTGCTGGAGACCATGCCGCCCGACTGGGATCTCCTGGTCGCCGGCGACCGCCTGATCGGCACCCTCTTCGAGCTGGCCATGGACCCGGCCTGCCCGGCGCGGCGGTTCGCCCTGCACTGCATGTACATCTACGCGGCCGACGGCATCCGCACGCATTTCCGCGCCCACCCGAAGCGCCGCCTGAAGAAGTTCGTGGAGCAGGCCGAGGAGAACGGCGACGAGCTGCTCACGACGTGGGCCCACAACGCCCGCATGCTGCTGGCCCGCCCGGACCTCTTCGACTACCACGACTGGTGCGAGGGCGGCCTGGTTCGCCAGCCCCGCCGGATCAGCTGAAACCGGCGCCGGCTCGCGCTTTGACGGCGAGGGGCGGCCTGACGGCCACGCAGGCACGGACAGAACTCCGAAGGGCGCCTCGACAGATGAGACGCCCCTCGGATGACCACACCCCTTGCACAGACGCTCCGGTCAGCCTCCGGAACGACCGCACCATTCCCTGATGGTGTGGTGCCCCGGCCGGGGCCGGGTCAAACGTTCTTTGCCGGGCGCCACACCACCAGCGCCGTCTGGTGCTGGTTCGACGGGACCAGGTCGCGGCGCGGGAAGCCCGCCGCCTCGATCTGGGCCAGCCTCGCGCGGGTGCGGGCCAGTTCGGCCTGCAGGTCGGCCACCCGCTGCCGCAGGTCGCCGACCAGGCCCTCAAGCTCGATGATCCGCTTGATGCCGGCGAGGTTGACGCCCTCCTCCTGGCTGAGGCGCTGGACCTCCCGCAGCAGCACGACGTCGCGCTCGCTGTAGCGGCGGCCGCCGCCGGCCGTGCGGCCGGGCTGCACCAGACCCATGCGGTCGTACTGCCGCAGGGTCTGCGGGTGCATCCCGGCCAGCCGGGCGGCGATGGAGATGATCAGCACCTTGGCATCGGACGCCTCGAGGACGGCATTGAAGCTGACGTACACCTCGCGCTCGAGATTCTCGTCACCGTTCATAGCTGCTGTGCTCCCGTGCGATCGCGTCGAGCCGCTCCCTCGGGGGCGGCGGCGCCGCGGCCGCATAGTCGGACAGGGCCTTCCGGGCCGCCTCGGACAGCTCGGCCGGCACGTGGACGTCGATGGTGACCAGCAGGTCACCGACGTTTCCGTCGCGCCGGGCGACGCCCTTGCCGCGCACCCGCAGCGTCCGGCCGCTCGGCGTGCCCGGGGGCACCCTGAGCGTCACGGTCGCGTCGAGCGTCGGCACGCGCAGGTCGGCCCCGAGGGCGGCCTCCGCGAACGTCACCGGCACCGTCAGCGTCAGGTCGTCACCGCTGCGGCCGAAGACCGGATCGGGTCGGACCTTGATGAGCACGAACAGGTCGCCGGGCGACCCGCCCCGGGCGCCGGGCTCGCCCCGGCCGGCCAGGCGGATGCGCTGGCCGTCGGAGACGCCGGCGGGGATCCGCACGTTGATCGTGCGGGTCTTGGTGACCCCGCCGGTGCCGTGGCACTCCGGGCACTTCTCCTCGACGATGGTGCCGACGCCCTGGCACTCGCGGCAGGGCTCGGTGAAGCTGAACGAGCCCTGGTTGCTGCTGACCACGCCGAGGCCGCGGCACTTGGGGCAGGTCCGGGGGGACGTGCCGGGGGCCGCGCCGTTGCCGTGGCAGGTTTCGCAGGTGCCGGGTGTGCGCAGGGTGATGGGCAGCGTCGCCCCCTGCACCGCGTCGGCGAAGTTGAGCACGACCTCGGTCTCGACGTCGCGCCCGCGGCTGCGACGGCCCGTCGTGGGCGCCGCTCCGCCTCCCGAGAAGATCGAGCTGAACAGGTCCGAGAAGCCGGCCCCGCCGAAGCGCCGGTCGCCACCGACGGTCGCGCCGCCGGCGCCCCCGCCCGCACCCGCGCCCGCGTTGCCGAACAGGTCGCTGAAGTCGAACCCCGGCCCGCCCGCGCCCGCCGGGCCGCCGGCCCGGGCGTTGCGACGGAACTGACCGGCGCCGAACAGCGACCGCATCTCGTCGTACTCCTTGCGCCGCGCCGGGTCGGAGAGCACGTCGTATGCCTCCGACACCGCCTTGAACTGCTCCTCGGCCGCCGCGTTGTTCGGGTTGCGGTCGGGGTGCAGCTCACGCGCGAGCTTGCGGTACGCCTTCTTGATCTCGTCGGTGGGAGCGGATTTGGTGACGCCCAGAACCGCGTAGAAATCCTTCTCCAACCAGTCCTTCGAACTCATTGCGCCACCTCCTCCAGGCGTTCGTCTACTCCGGGTCGGCGACCGCGACCAGGGCCGGTCGCAGCAGCCGCTCGCCGAGGAGGTAGCCGCGCCGCATCACGTCGATGCAGGTCGGCTCGGTCACCTCGGCCGAGGTCAGGTGGGCCACCGCCTCGTGGCGGGTGGGATCGAACGGGTCGCCCTTGGCTCCGAAGACGGTCAGCCCGAACTTGGTCAGCGCGGTGGTCAGCTGCTCCGCCACCGCCCCGAACGGCCCGACCAGGTCGCCGTGATCGCGCGCCCGGTCGAGATCGTCGAGGACGGGCAGCAGCGCGCCCAGGACGTTGGCGCTGGCCTGCTCGACCACCATTGCCCGGTCGCGGTCGACCCGCTTGCGGTAGTTGGCGTACTCCGCGGTGACCCGCTGCAGGTCCCGCGTGCGCTCGTCGAGATCGGTGCGCAGGGCCGCCAGCTCCGCGCCCAGCCCGTGCTGGTGCGCGTCGTCGGTGGTGCCCTGCGCGGCCGCCTGGTTCGGACCCTCGTCGGGGGCGTGGACCGTGAACTCCTCGTCGACGATCTCGCCCTCGACCGGCTTCTCCTCTTCCGGCTCCTCCGGGGCCGGGGCCGTCACGGTCTCCTCGACCGTGCCGGCCCTCTCGGCCTCCGGCGCCTCCGGCGCGGCCGGCTCCTTGGCATCCGTCACTTCTTGTTGTCCTCGTCGATGATCTCGGCGTCCACGACGTCGTCCGGGCCGGACGCGGAGCCGGCACCGGTCGTGCCGCCCGCGGCCCCGGCGGCGCCGCTCGCGTCACCCGCGGCCTGCTGGCGCTGCTGCTCGTACAGCGCGCTGCCGGCCTGCTGCGAGACCTGCGCGAGCTTCTCGTGCGCGGCCTTGATCCGCTCGGTGTCGTTGCCGCCGAGCGCGCTGCGCAGGTCGCCCAGCGCCTCGTTCATCTGGTCGCGGGCGTCGGCGGGGATCTTGTCACCGCTCTCGGCCAGGAACTTCTCGGTCTGCCACTGCAGGGCCTCGGCGAGGTTGCGGGTCTCGGCGTCCTCGCGGCGGCGCTTGTCCTCGTCCGCGTGCTCCTGCGCGTTGCGCATCATGCGCTCGATGTCGTCCTTCGGCAGCGCCGAGCCGCCGGTGATCGTCATCGACTGCTCCTTGCCCGTGCCCAGGTCCTTGGCGGACACGTGCACGATGCCGTTGGCGTCGATGTCGAAGGTGACCTCGATCTGCGGCACGCCGCGCGGCGCCGGCGGGATGCCGGTCAGCTCGAAGGTGCCGAGGCGCTTGTTGTCCGCGGCCATCGGGCGCTCGCCCTGGAAGACCTGGATGAGCACCGAGGGCTGGTTGTCGTCCGCGGTGGTGTAGACCTCGGAGCGCTTGGTCGGGATGGTCGTGTTGCGCTCGACCAGCTTGTGCATGATGCCGCCCTTGGTCTCGATGCCCAGCGACAGCGGGGTGACATCGAGCAGCAGGACGTCCTTGACCTCGCCCTTGAGCACGCCGGCCTGCAGGGCGGCGCCGACGGCGACGACCTCGTCCGGGTTGACGCCCTTGTTGGGCTCCTTGCCGGTGAGCTGCTTGACCAGGTCGGTCACGGCCGGCATGCGGGTCGAGCCGCCGACCAGGATGACGTGGTCGAGGCTGGAGACATTGATCCCGGCGTCCTTGATCGCGGACTCGAACGGCACCTTGGTGCGGTCGAGCAGGTCCTGCGTCATCCGCTGGAACTCCGCGCGCGACAGCTGGGTGTCCAGGTGCAGCGGGCCGTCGGGGCCGGCGGTGATGTAGGGCAGGTTGATCGACGTGGTGGTCGCCGCGGACAGCTCGATCTTGGCCTTCTCGGCGGCCTCACGCAGACGCTGCATCGCCATCTTGTCGGCGGACAGGTCGATGCCGTGCTGACCGCGGAAGGTCTTGACCAGGTGGTCGATGATCCGCTCGTCCCAGTCGTCACCACCGAGGTGGTTGTCGCCGGAGGTCGACTTGACCTCCACGACGCCCTCGGCGAGCTCCAGGACGGAGACGTCGAAGGTGCCGCCGCCGAGGTCGAAGACCAGGACGGTCTGCTCCTTCGAGCCCTTGTCCAGGCCGTAGGCCAGGGCCGCCGCGGTGGGCTCGTTGACGATGCGCAGGACGTTGAACCCGGCGATCTCGCCGGCCTCCTTGGTGGCGGTGCGCTGCGCGTCGTTGAAGTATGCCGGCACGGTGATGACCGCGTCGGTGATCTGCTCGCCCAGGTAGGCCTCGGCGTCGCGCTTGAGCTTCATGAGGACCCGCGCGGAGATCTCCTGCGGGGTGTACTTCTTGCTGTCGATGTCGATGGCCCAGTTGGTGCCCATCTCACGCTTGACGGAGCGGATGGTCCGGTCCGGGTTGGTGACGGCCTGCCGCTTGGCGACCTCACCGACGAGGACCTCGCCGTTGCGGGCGAACGCGACGATCGACGGCGTCGTGCGCGCACCTTCGGCGTTGGCGATGACGCTGGGCTCGCCGCCCTCCAGGACACTGACCACCGAGTTGGTGGTTCCGAGGTCGATGCCGACCGCACGTGCCATAGCTGCTTGACCTCCATGCGGCAGCAGGCGTTTGACCGCCGGCTGCGAAGTTGAGTGACTGTCACTCAATAGTGCCACGTGACTCTCGATCGTCAAGTGGAACCTTGAGCCTGCCAGACGCAACCGTGAAATGCCCCGGGTGATTCCCGGTGTGTGATTGCGCTCGGTGGCATCGATGCTCACGTGCGTCGCATAGCGCTGACGAGCCACATCGGGGACGATTTACCCGTGACCACACAGGGCGAGTCGGTGTCCGCCCGGTCGACGGGGCCGATCCATTCGTCGGAGGCCAAGTCGTCCGGTCAGCCACCGAGCCCCCGCCGACCGGAGGATTCGCTCGCCGGCGCCCTCGCCGACCTGCGTGACACCGTCAAGGCGACCCGCTTCGCCCTGCCACTGCCCAGCGCCGAGCGCGCCGGGACCGTGGCCGCGGGCATGGTCGCCCAGCTCGACGACTACCTGCTGCCCCGGCTGGAACGGCTCGACGCGCCCCTGCTCGTCGTGGTCGGCGGCTCCACCGGCGCCGGCAAGTCCACGCTGATCAACAGCCTGGTCCGGACCCCGATCAGCCCCGCCGGGGTGCTGCGGCCGACGACCCGCGCGCCCGTCCTGGTCTGCCACCCGGCCGACATGTCGTGGTTCTCCCGCGCCAACGTGCTGCCCTCGCTGGCCCGCACCGCCGGACCGAACAGCGACCCGCGCTCGCTGCAGGTCGTCTCGGCGCCCGCCCTGACCCCCGGCCTCGCCCTGCTCGACGCGCCCGACATCGACTCCGTGGTGGACGCCAACCGGCAGCTCGCCGGACAGCTGCTCGCCGCGGCCGACCTGTGGCTGTTCGTCACCACCGCCGCCCGCTACGCCGACGCCGTGCCCTGGGGCATGCTGCGCACCGCCCGCGACCGGGGCACCGCCGTCGCGCTGGTGCTCGACCGGGTGCCCGGAAGCGACGCGGCCGCGGAGATCGGCCCGCACCTGCAGCAGATGCTGACCGAGCAGAAGCTGGGCGGCGTGCCGCTGTTCGTGCTCCCCGAGACCCGCCTCGACAGCCAGGGCCTGCTCGGCGAGGCGCAGATCGCGGGCCTGCACGACTGGCTCGCCCGCCTCGCCCGCGACGCCGAACTGCGGGCCGCCGTCGTACGCCAGACGGTCGGCGGGGCGATCGACGCGTTCACCGTCGACGTCGTCATCCTGGCCGCCGCGGCCGAGGACCAGGTCGCGGCGGCGATGACGCTCGACGAGGCGGTGCTCGTCGCGTATCGCGCGGCGACGGAGTCGCTCGACAGGGGCATCCACGACGGGGCGCTGCTGCGCGGCGAGGTGCTCGCGCGCTGGCAGGAGCTCGTCGGCACCGGCGACATCATGCGGGCGCTCCAGGCGCGGGTCGGCAAGCTGCGCGACCGGGCCGTCGCCGCGCTCACCGGGCGTCCGGCACCGGGGGAACAATTCCAGGAGGCGCTCGGCACAGGGCTCGCGGTGCTGCTCAAGGGGGCCGCCACCGATGCCGCCGAGCGCGCCGGCACCGCCTGGCGGGCGCACCCGGCCGGGGCCGCGCTGCTGGACGCCGCGCCCAACCTCGTACACCCCTCCGACGACCTCGACGAGCGCATCGACCGGATCATCCGCGACTGGCAGCGCTCGGTGCTGGAGCTGGTGCGCACCGAGGCCGGCGACAAGCGGGTGGTCGCCAAGGCCAGCGCCTACGCGGTCAACGCGACCGGCCTGCTGGTCATGGTCAGCGTCTTCACCGCCACGGCGTTCATCCCGACCGGCGCGGAGATCGCGGTCGCCGGGGGCACCACGATCGCGGCCCAGAAGGTCCTCGAGGCGGTCTTCGGCGACCAGGCCGTCCGGTCCCTGGCCGAGCGGGCCCGCAACGCGCTCGCCGAGCGGGTCACGGCGCTCTTCGACGCCGAGGCCGAGCGCTTCCGCCGCGCGCTGGCCGGCGCCGGCGTCGACGAGGAGCTCTCGCCGCGCCTGCGCGCCCTGAGCGTGGCCATCCACAACGCCCGGCCGGAGGTGGATCGGACATGAGCCCGGTCCCATGCGCCCCCAGCGCAACCATCCACAACGCACGCCCGGAGGTGGATCGGACATGAGCCCGATTCCGTGCCTTCCCGGCGCGACCATCCACGACGCCCGGCCGGAGGTAGACACAGCATGAGCCTGGTCGAGCGGGTGAAGCAGAAGATCCCGCGGCAGCCCGTCGACGCCGACCGCCTCGCGACCAAGGTCGAGGCGCTGCAGCGGTTCGTCGCGGCGGCCGAGGGGCACGTGCCCGAGGACCGGCTCGTGACCGCCCGCACGGTGATCGACCGGGCCGGGGAGCGGCTCGCGCTGTCCCGCGCGCACACCGTGGTCGCGCTCGCCGGGGCCACCGGCAGCGGCAAGTCCAGCCTGTTCAACGCGGTCGCCGGATTCCAGCTCTCGCGGGTCGGGGTACGCCGGCCGACCACCGGCGTCGCGCACGCCTGCGTGTGGGGCCAGGCCGGGGCCACGCCGCTGCTGGACTGGCTCGGCGTGCCGCCGAACCGCCGGTTCACCCGGGAGAGCGCGCTGGACGGCGACGACCAGGCCGCGCTGCGCGGGCTGGTCCTGCTCGACCTGCCCGACTTCGACTCGGTCGAGGCCCGGCACCGCATCGAGGTCGACCGGCTGCTGCGCCTCGTCGACCTGGTGATCTGGGTGATGGACCCGCAGAAGTACGCCGACCGCGTCGTGCACCAGCAGTACCTCACCCAGTTCCAGCGCCACCGCGACGTCACCGTCGTCGTGCTCAACCAGGCCGACCGCCTCACCCGCACCGACTCCGAGCGGATCGTCGCCGACCTGCGCCGGCTGCTGGAGGCCGACGGCCTGGGTGGCGTGCCCGTCTTCCCGACCTCGGCGAAGGGCCAGCCCGGCCTGGGCACGCTGCGCGACGGGCTGGAGCGCACGGTCGCCGCGCGGCTGGCCGCGCTCCTGCGCCTCAACGGCGACGTCACCGAGGCGGTCGCCGAGCTGCAGCCGCTGGTGGCGTCGGGGGCGAAGCCAACCGTGCCGAAGGCCGCGGTCGACCGCCTCGCCGCCGCCCTCTCCGACGCGGCCGGCGCCCCGATCGTCGCCGCGGCGACCGAGCGCACCTACCGGCGCCGGGCCACGGGCAGCCTCGGCTGGCCGCTGCTGCGCTGGGCCCGCCGCCTGCGCCCCGACCCGCTCAAGCGCCTGCACCTGGAGCCCGGCCCGGTCGAGCGCCCGGCCGCGAGCTCGCTGCCGGAGTCCAGCGCGGCGCAACAGGCGGCGGTTTCGCTCGCCTCCCGCGAGGTCGCCGCAGCCGCGTCGGAGGAGCTGCCGGAGCCGTGGCCGGCCGCGGTCGCCGAGGCGGCGCGCTCGCGGGTCGCCGACGTGCCCGACGCGCTGGACGTCGCCATCGCCTCGGCCGACCTCGGCGTGGCCCGCCGGCCCGCCTGGTGGCGGGTCGTCGGCGCGCTGCAGTGGATCGGCGCCCTGACGGCGCTGGCCGGGCTGGTCTGGCTCGGCGTGCGGGCCGGGTTCGCCCTGCTGGGCCTGCCCAGCGTCGAGGGGCCGACGGTCGGTGCCGGGATACCGCTGGCCACGATGCTGCTCGGCGGCGGCCTGCTGTTCGGTCTGCTGCTCTCCGTGGTCGTACGCCCCTTCGCCGGCCTCGCCGCCCGCCGCGCCCGGGCCCGGGCGGAGCGCCGGCTGCGCGAGTCGATCGCCGAGGTCGCCCAGGCGCACATCGTCGCGCCGGTGCAGGAGGTGCTGCGCTCGTACGACGAAGCGCGCGAGGCCCTGGCCGCCGCCGCCTGAGGACGCATCGGTGCGGGACGGGCCGCGCTCGTACGATGACGCATGTGAAGCCCTCGCTCCCGCCTGAGTCCGTCCGCGCCGTCCGGAGGCTGGGCTTCGCCGGCCTCGGCCTGCTCAACGTGGCGTGGGGCGGCTGGGCGGTCGCGGCCCCGCGCCACTTCTTCGACACGTTCCCGGGCTTCGGGCTGCACTGGACGGCGTCGTACCCGCCCTACAACCAGCACCTCACCGTCGACCTCGGCGCCACGATGCTGACCCTCGCCGCGCTGTTCTTCGGCGCCGCGATCGCCGACCGTCCCGCCGTGAGCTGGCTCGCCGGGATCGCCACCGCGATCTTCGGCACCCTGCACTTCGGCTACCACGCCCTGCACGCCGGGCACATGGGCGCGACCGACCGGGTGCTGAGCCTGTTGAGCCTGATCGGCGGGGCGTTCCTGCCGCCCGCCCTGGCCGCGACCCACCTGCTGGAGGAGTCCGACTGATGGACCTTTCATACTTGCGGGAACACCCGGCTCAGCTGCCCGTCTTCATCAAGCACCAGCGCATCCGCGAGACGCCGGTGCCGGGGGGCTCGATCTGCACGGCCCAGCGGCTCACCCTCGACGATGGCGGCTCGCTCTTCGCCAAGTCCCTCGCCGACCCGCCGCCGGGCTTCTTCGCCGCCGAGGCCGCCGGGCTGCGCTGGCTGCGGGAGGCGGGGGCCGCGCCGGTGCCGGAGATCATCGCCGAACTGCCGGACCTGCTGGCCCTGGAGTGGATCGACCACGGCGAGGCGACGCCGCTGGGCGCCGAGGAGCTCGGGCGCGGGCTCGCCGGGCTGCACCGGGCCGGGGCTGACGCGTTCGGGGCGCCGTGGCGGGGATACATCGGGACGCTTCCTCTCCCCAACGATTCCTCGACGTCGGCCTGGGGCCCCTGGTTCGCGCAGTTCCGGCTGCGGCCCTTCCTGGATGCGTCGGCGGACGCGCTCACCAACGCGGACATCACGGCCGTCGAGCGGGTGATGTCCGATATTTCGCGATATGGCGGGGACGAGCCACCGTCGCGCATCCACGGCGACCTGTGGCCCGGCAACGTGCTGTGGGACCGCGGCGGGCGGGGCTGGCTCGTCGACCCGGCCGCGCACGGCGGGCACCGCGAGACCGACCTGGCGCTGCTCGGCCTGTGGGGCGGGGTGCCGCACCACGACCGGCTCATGGCGGCATACCAGGAGGCGTGGCCGCTCGCGGACGGGTGGCGGGAGCGGGTGCCGCTGCACCGGCTCTATTTGATGCTGGTCCACACGGCGCTGTTCGGCTCCGCCTATCGCGAGTCGGTGCGGGGCCTGCTTCGCGGTCTGTGAAACGGGTACGGTTCCACCATGACCCATTCGGAGCACGAGCCACCCGGTGCGGGCCTCGCCGACCGGCACGGGCGCGTGGCGACCGACCTGCGGGTCTCGCTGACCGACCGGTGCAACCTGCGCTGCACGTACTGTATGCCGGCCGAGGGCCTCGACTGGCTGCCCAACCCGGCGCTGCTCACCGACGCCGAGATCGTGCGCCTGATCGACGTCGCCGTGCACCGCCTCGGCGTCACCGACGTCCGGTTCACCGGCGGCGAGCCGCTGCTGCGCCGCGGGCTGACCGAGATCGTCCGTGCCGTCGCCGCGCTGCCCGGCCGCCCGCGCATGATGCTGACCACCAACGGCATCGGCCTGAGCCGGCTCGCCGCGCCGCTGGCCGACGCCGGCCTCGACCGGGTCAACGTGTCCCTCGACACCACCGATCCGGCCCGGTTCAAAACGATCACCCGCCGCGACCGGCACGCCGACGTGGTCGAAGGGCTGGCCGCCGCGGCCGCCGCCGGCCTGCTGCCGGTGAAGATGAATGCCGTGCTGCTGCACGGCGTCAACGACGACGAGGCCGCCGAACTGCTGCGTTTCGCCCTGGACCGGGGTTACGAGCTGCGCTTCATCGAGCAGATGCCGCTCGATGCCGGGCACACCTGGCGCCGCGAGGAGATGGTCACCGCCGCCGAGATCCTCGCCCGGCTGCGCGCCGAGTTCACGCTCCTGCCCGATCCCGCTGTCCGCGGCGGCGCGCCCGCCGAGACCTGGGTCGTCGAGGGCCGCACCGACATCGGCGGCGCCCCGGCCCGGGTCGGAGTGATCGCCAGCGTGTCGAGCCCGTTCTGCGGCGCCTGCGACCGCACCCGCCTGACCGCCGACGGCGCCGTGCGCTCGTGCCTGTTCAGCCAGGAGGAGACCGACCTGCGCTCCGCCCTGCGCGGCGGCGCGACCGACGAGGAACTGGCCGACCTCTGGCGCAAGGCGATGTGGGCCAAGCCCGCCGGCCACGGCATCAACGACCCTCGGTTCCTGCAACCCGCGCGGCCCATGTCCGCAATCGGAGGTTGACCCACTTGCTGCTCGTGCGCTACTTCGCCGGGGCCCGCGCGGCCGCCGGCCGGCCCGAGGAGAAGGTCGAGGCGGCGACCCTGGCCGAACTCGTCGCCGCGGTGACAGCCGAGCGCCCGCGCCTGGCCGGCGTGCTGACCGCCTGCTCGTTCCTGGTGGACGGCACGGCCTGGCGCGACCGGGACGCCGCCCTGCCACCGGCCGCGACGGTCGACGTGCTGCCCCCGTTCGCGGGCGGCTGAGCCGGTGATCGCCGTCCTCCTGGCGGTGGTCCTGGTCGTGGTCGGGGGCATCCACTGGTACCTCTGGAAGCGCCTGGTCAAGGACACCACCCGCACCCGCCGCGCCCGCGTGATCGGCTCGGTCGCCGTCGTGGTGCTGGCCCTGGTCATCCCGGCGACGCTGGCGTTGTCGCGGACCCTGCCACACTCCCGCCAGGCGATCGTCGCGTGGCCGGGCTTCCTGTGGCTCGCGTTGATGTTCTACCTGCTGGTCACGCTGCTGATCCTGGAGATCCCGCGCCTGGCGATCCGGCTCTGGCAGCGCCGCTCCAACGGCTCCGCCCCAACACCCGCCCCCGTGACGCCATCCGCGGCCACGGCGCAATCCGCCACCACAGCGCCAACCACGCAATCCACCACCACGGCGCAATCCGCCGCCACAGCGCCGTCCACGCCATCCAGCGCCGCACCACCGTCCGACGCCGCAGCGCAAACCGCGCCATCCGCCGCCGCACCACTGTCCGCCAGCGGGGCGCAATCGGCGCCGTCCGCGCCGTCCGCGCCGTCCGCGCCGTCCGCGCCGTCCGCGCCGTCCGCGCCGTCCGCGCCGTCCGCGCCGTCCGCGCCGTCCGCGCCGTCCGCGCCGTCCGTGCCGTCCGGTCTCGCGGCGCCTTCGGCGCTCTCGACCCCTTCTTTGGCTTCGCTGCCCACCTCGCCACCGGCGCATGCCGCCAGTTCCGGACATAACGGAAATGTCGGAAATATCCCTCGCGGAGCGGGGGATATTTCCGACGAGAGCGCCTTTTCGGCCGAGGCCCCACCGGAGCCGACGTTCGATGCGGGTCGACGGTTGCTGCTCGGGCGGTCGCTCGCCGTCGCCGCCGGGGTGCTGTCGGCGAGCGCGGTCGGGATCGGGGTGTACCAGGCGATGAGCGCCCCCAACCTCAAGCGCGTCCCGATCCGGCTCGCCAAGCTGCCGGCCAGCATGGACGGGTTCCGCATCGCGGTGGTGTCCGACATCCACCTCGGGCCGCTGCTGGGTCGGTCGCACACCGAGCGGATCGTCCGGATGATCAACTCGGTGGACGCCGACCTCGTGGCCGTCGTCGGGGATCTCGTCGACGGCAGCGTCGCCGAGCTCGGGGCGGCCGCCGAACCGCTGCAGGACCTGCGCGGCAAGCACGGTAGCTTCTTCGTGACCGGTAACCACGAGTACTTCTCCGGATACCAGGAGTGGATCGACGAGGTGAACTCGCTCGGCGTGCGCGTCCTGCGCAACGAGCGCGTCGACGTGCTCGGGCTCGACCTCGCCGGGGTGAACGACGTCAGCGGCGAGGACGTCGGCGACGGGCCCGACTTCGCCAAGGCGCTCGACGGCCGCGACGCCGCCCGGCCCGTGGTGTTGCTCGCCCACCAGCCGGTCCAGGCGCACGAGGCCGCGCGGCACGGCGTCGACCTGCAGCTTTCCGGCCACACCCACGGCGGGCAGATGGTGCCGTTCAACCTGCTCGTGGGCCTGCAGCAGCCGATCGTCGCGGGGCTGGGCAACGTCGGCGGCACGCAGGTGTACGTCACCCGCGGCGCCGGCTTCTGGGGACCGCCGGTGCGATTCGGGGCACCACCGGACATCTCGATCGTCGAGCTTCACGGCGCGTAGCCCGCGCCGGGTGGGGCGCCTGTGACAGGATGCAGCGTGCCCTCGAACGTCGCCTCCGACTCGTTCGTCGCGGACCTGCACATCCACTCCAGGTATTCCCGGGCGTGCAGCCGCGACCTCAGCATCGAGACGCTCACCTGGTGGGCACGGCGCAAGGGCATCGCCCTGCTCGGCACCGGCGACTTCACCCACCCGGCCTGGTTCGACCACCTGCGCGAGGCGCTGGTCCCGGCCGAGCCCGGGCTCTACCGGCTGCACCCCGACCGCGAGGCCGACATCCTGCGCCGGCTGCCGGCCCGCCTCGGCGTGGCCGACAGCGCCGTGCGGTTCATGCTGTCGGTCGAGATCTCGACGATCTACAAGCGCGGCGACCGCACCCGCAAGGTCCATCACCTGATCTACCAGCCCGACTTCGACGCGGTCGCACGGTTCAACACCGCGCTCGGGCGCATCGGCAACCTGGGCTCGGACGGCCGCCCGATCCTCGGCCTGGACTCCCGCGACCTGCTGGAGATCACGCTGGAGGCGAGCCCGGACGGCTTCCTGGTCCCGGCGCACATCTGGACGCCCTGGTTCTCCGCGCTCGGCTCCAAGTCCGGCTTCGACGCGATCGCCGACTGCTACGCCGACCTGGCCGAGCACATCTTCGCGGTCGAGACCGGCCTGTCCTCCGACCCGGAGATGAACTGGCGAGTGTCGTCGCTGGACCAGTACCGCCTGGTCTCCAACTCCGACGCGCACTCGGCCCCGGCGCTGGCCCGGGAGGCGACGCTGCTCAGTGGCGAGATGTCGTACACCGGCGTGCGCGACATGCTCCGCACGGGCGACGGACTGGCCGGGACCATCGAGTTCTTCCCCGAGGAGGGCAAGTACCACGCCGACGGGCACCGTGCCTGCGACGTCAACTGGCCACCGGCGCGCACCCGCGAGGCCCAGGGCCGCTGCCCCGAGTGCGGCAAGCCGCTCACCGTCGGCGTCCTGCACCGGGTCGAGGAGCTGGCGGACCGGCCCGGCGGCTACGTCCCGGCGGGCGCGCCCGGGGTCACCCACCTGATCCAGTTGCACGAGATCCTCGGCGAGATCAACGGGGTCGGCCCGAAGTCGAAGACGGTCGACGAGAAGCTCGCCGCGCTGGTCGCGGAGCTCGGCCCGGAGCTTGCGATCCTGCGCGACGTGCCGGTCGAGGACATCACCCGCGCCGGCGGGGAGCTGCTCGGTGAGGGCATCGCCCGGCTGCGGCGCGGGCAGGTGCGGCGCACACCCGGCTTCGACGGGGAGTACGGCGTCATCAAGCTCTTCGACCCCTCCGAGCTGCGGGTGAACGCGCAGGAGGACGCGCTGTTCGAGGTACCGATGCCGGCTCTTCCGAAGCAGCGCCGAGCCGAGGTGGCCCCGAAGGCCCAGCCACGACGGAAGCGGCCCACGCCCGCGGAGGCCGCGCCTCCGCCGCCACCCATCGCCCCGCCGCCCTCCCCGCACGAGCCCCTCGAACCGATGCTCGCCGGGATGGAGGAGGTCGGGACCGGGCTGCTCGACCGGCTCGACGCGCTGCAGCGGGTGGCCGCCTCCGCGCCGGGCGGGCCGCTGCTCATCGTGGCCGGCCCGGGCACCGGCAAGACGCGCACGCTGACGCACCGGGTCGCCTACCTCTGCGCCGAGCTGGGCGTCTTCCCGGAGGAGTGCCTGGCGATCACGTTCACCCGCCGCGCCGCCGAGGAGCTGCGCGAGCGGCTGGAGGGGCTGCTCGGGCCGGTGACCGAGGCGGTCACGGTCTCCACGTTCCACTCGCTGGGCCTGTCGATCCTGCGCGAGAACGCGGCCGCGGTCGGGCTGACCCCGCAGTTCCGCATCGCCGAGGAGGCCGACCTGCTGGCCGCGCTCGAGCCGCTGCCCGAGCGGGAGGCCCGCAAGGCGCTCGCCGCGATGGAGCCGGCGACGAAGGAGACGCTGGCCAAGGCGCTGCGGGCGCGCGACCAGGTGTCACTGGACGAGCTGCTCACGCTCACCGTCGAGCTGCTGCGCGAGACGCCGGCGCTGGTCGATCGGTACCGGGCGCGGTGGCGGTGGATCTTCGTGGACGAGTACCAGGACGTCGACCCGGTGCAGTACGAGCTGCTGCGGCTGCTGTGCCCGCCGGGCGGCAACCTGTGCGCGATCGGCGACCCGGACCAGGCCATCTACTCCTTCCGCGGCGCCGAGGTCTCCTTCTTCCTGCGCTTCACCGGCGACTTCTCCACGCCCGAGGTCGACGCCCGAGTGGTCCGGCTGACCCGCAACTACCGCTCCTCGGCGCCGATCCTGGCCGCCGCCGTGCAGGCGATCGCCCCGACGACGCTGGTCCCGGGCCGCCGCCTCGACCCGGCCCGGCTCGACCTCGAGGCGCCGATGGTTGGGTTGTACCCGGCCGTCTCCGTCGCCGACGAGGCGGACTTCGTCGTCCGTACCGTCGACGAGCTGGTCGGCGGCCTGTCGCACCGGTCCCACGACAACCGCGTCGACTCCCGCGCGACCGTCGGCGCGATGTCGTTCTCGGACATCGCCGTGCTCTACCGCACCGATGCGCAGGCCGCGCCGATCGTCGACGCGCTCTCCCGGGCGGGCGTACCCGTGCAGAAGCGCTCGCACGACCGCCTGCTGGACCGCCCCGGCGTCGCCGCCATCGCCCGCGAGCTGCGCTACGCCGACGGCCTCGGCGGCTCGATCGCTGCCCGGGTCCGCCTGGCCGGCCAGGTCGTCGCCGGGCGCTGCGGCACGCTGGACAGCGACCTGATGAGCCTGAACGAGGCCGACGTGTGGAACGCGGTCGACCTCATGACCCCACTCGCGCTGCGGGCCGGCGCCGACCTCGACGAGTTCCTCGCAGCGCTGGCCACCGGCGCCGAGGTCGACGGCTGGGACCCGCGCGCCGACCGAGTGAACCTGCTCACCCTGCACGCCTCGAAGGGCCTGGAGTTCCCGGTCGTGTTCCTGGTCGGCTGCGAGGACGGGCTGCTGCCGCTGCGGGCCCACGCGGGCGCCCGCCAGTCCGAGGACGACGTCGCCGAGGAGCGCCGCCTGTTCTTCGTCGGCCTGACCCGAGCCCAGGACCGGCTGTTCGTATCGCACAGCCGCATCCGGTTCCGCTTCGGATCCGAGCGCGAGATGGCGCCGACGCCGTTCCTGTCCGCGATCGACCCCGGCCTGCTGGAACGCCGCGGCCCGGCCGCCCCGCGCAAGCCGAAGGATCGCCAGCTGCGACTGATCTGAACTCGGTTTGGCGCGGATCCGTGAGGTCACAGGGGTGGTGCTTGGAGCTACCGTAGCTGCATCGACCCCGATAGGCTCACGAAAGCCGGCCGCAGACCAGGAGGACAATCATGTCGGGTTACGGACCGCCGGGCGGACCGTACCAGGGCCAACCTCAGGACCCGTGGCAGCAGGGCGGTCAGCAGGACCCCTACGGAGAGCCGGGCTACGGCCAGGGCCAGCAACCCTGGGGCCCGCCCGAGCGGGGCCAGGGCGGCGGCGGTGACCGCGGCTACGGCCAGGGCGGCGGCTACGGCCAAGGCGGTGGCTACGGCCAGGGCGGCGGTGGCGGTCAGGGCGGTGGCTACGGCCAGGGGGGTGGCTACGGCCAGGGCGGCGGTGGCGGCTACGGCGGCGACCAGGGCTATGGCAATCAGGGCTACGGCAACCAGGGCTACGGGGGTCCCGGCGGCTACGACCAGGGCTACGACGACCGGCGCGGCGGTGGTTACGGCGACGATCGCACCTACCAGCAGCCCGGCGGCGGCTACCAGCCCTACGACGAGCGGCCCGGCTACAACGACGATCAGTGGGGCGGCCCGCCGCGCTCAGAGCCGCCGCAGCAGAAGAAGCGCTCCGGCGGCACGATCGCGCTGGTCGCGTTCCTCGCGCTGCTGCTGTGCGGCGGTGGTGGCGTCGGCGTGTACTACTACGTCCTGAAGGACAAGAAGGCCGACTCGCCCTCGGCCTCCGGCTCGGCCCAGCCGGGCTCGTCCAGCTCCGCGGCCGGCGGCAACGGCCAGTCCGCGCCTGCGAGCGCGGCCCCGTCGGCCTCCAAGGCCAGCGGCGTGCAGGCCGGCGACGCGGCGTCGGTCCAGGTCGGCGAGTGCCTGAAGAACGTCGGCACCGACCAGAAGCCGGTGATGCAGAAGACCCAGTGCGGCGCCGGGGCCTATGAGGTGCTCAAGCGGATCCCCGGCACCACGGACAAGAACAAGTGCGAGGGCACGGCCGGCTACTCGCACAACTACTTCTTCGACAGCCCGGTGGACTCGAACGACTTCGTGCTCTGCCTCAAGCTGCGCAACTGAGCTGGGGTTTCTCCACGGCCCGGGCCCCTGCCCGGGCCGTCGCCGTTTCCGTGTGGCGTTTTCCACCCCCTTGCGACGGGCTGCCGGAGGGGTGTAGTACATTAGTTCGAGCCTGGCATCGAACGCGTGTTCGGTAACGTTCGATGGCGCCTTATAAGGCTGTCTTGCGTGCGCGCTAGAAAGCCGTAGATGCCCCACGACGACACGCCGTAGAGGTTTCTCTACGCGGTTCTAGCCTGCGCGCTAGACAGCCCGATACTGTGCGATTCGTGGATCCGGTTCGCAATCCCTACGCGCCCGGCGCCGGGCAGCGCCCGCCCGAGCTCGCCGGACGCGACCGTGAGCTGCACGCCTTCGACGTCGTGCTGGAGCGCGTGGCCCGCGGCCGGCCCGAGCGCTCGCTGATGCTGACCGGCCTGCGGGGTGTGGGCAAGACCGTCCTGCTCAACACCCTGCGCTCCGAGGCGATCTCGCACCTGTGGGGCACCGGCAAGATCGAGGCCCGCCCCGACCAGTCGCTGCGCCGCCCGGTGTCGGCCGCCCTGCACATGGCGATCCGCGAGCTGGCGCCACACCACCGCGCCCCCGACCGCATCGAAGAGTTTCTGGGCGTGCTGAAGGCCTTCGCCCTGCGCGAGGACCCGCGCAAGCCCCCGTCCAAGCTGCGCGACCGCTGGCAGCCCGGCATCGACGTGCCCGCCGCGACCGGCCGGGCCGACTCCGGCGACATCGAGATCGACCTGGTCGAGCTCTTCACCGACGCCGCGAGCGTGGCCACCGACGTCGGCACCGGCGTGGCGCTGTTCATCGACGAGTTGCAGGACCTCGCGGCTGACGACATCTCGGCCCTGTGCGCGGCGTGCCACGAGCTGTCGCAGACCGGCGCGCCGCTCATCGTGGTCGGCGCCGGGCTGCCTCACGTGCCCGCCCTGCTGTCGGCCTCGAAGTCGTACTCGGAGCGCCTCTTCCGCTACCAGCGCATCGACCGGCTGGACCGCATCGCCGCCGACCTGGCCCTGACCGCACCGGCCGAGCGGGAGGAGGTCGAGTACGAACCGAAGGCGCTCGACGCGCTCTACGAGGCCTCGGGCGGCTACCCGTACTTCGTGCAGGCCTACGGCAAGGCCACCTGGGACCACGCCCCGCGCTCGCCGATCACCGCCGCGGACGTGCGCGTGGCCGCGCCCGAGGCCGAGGCGGAGCTGGCGGTGGGCTTCTTCGGCTCCCGCTACGAGCGCGCCACCCCGGCCGAGCGCGAGTACATGCGCACGATGGCCACCCTGCTACCGGCGGTCGACGTCTCCGAGGCGGTGCCGACCGCGGAGATCGCCAAAACCCTGAACCGCAAGCCGGCGAGCCTCTCCCCGGCCCGGGACGCCCTGATCAAGAAGGGCCTGATCTACTCCGGCGAACGCGGCACGGTCGCCTTCACCGTGCCCCACTTCGCCCGCTACCTGCGCACCCAGCCCGCCGAGTAGTCACTTCGCCGCCCTGGTCGCCTCCGCCCGCTCCATGATTCCCCGCAGGTCGCGGCGCTCGATCGCGGCCGCCATCAGCTCCGGGAACACGTCCGGCGTGCAGGCGAACGCGGGCACCCCGAGCGCCGCCAGCGCCGCCGCGTTGTCCCGGTCGTAGTCCGGCGCCCCCTCGTCCGACAGCGCCAGCAGCGTGATGACCTGCACCCCGGCCGCCGTCATCGCCGCGACCCGGCGCAGCATCTCCTCGCGCACGCCGCCCTCGTACAGGTCGCTGATCAGCACGAAGATCGTCTCCCGGGGCCGGCTGATCAACTGCTGCCCGTACGCGATCGCCCGGTTGATGTCGGTCCCGCCGCCCAGCTGCGTGCCGAACAGCACGTCCACGGGGTCGCTGAGCCGCTCGGTGAGGTCCACGACCGCGGTGTCGAACACGATCAGCGAGGTCTTGAGCGACCGCATCGAGGCGAGGACCGCCGCGAACACCCCCGAATACACCACCGACGCCGCCATCGACCCGGACTGGTCCACGCAGAGCACGATGTCCCGCTGCACTGCCTGGGCCCGCCGCCCGTACCCGACCAGCCGCTCCGGCACGATCGTGCGCCGCTCGGCCTGGTAGTGCCGCAGGTTCGCCCGGATCGTCCGGTCCCAGTCGATGTCGCGATGCCGCGGGCGGTTGATCCGCGCGGCCCGGTTGAGCGCCCCGCTCAGCGCGGTGCGCGTCGGCTGCGCGATCCGCCGCTCCAGCTCGGCGACGACCTTGGCGACCACCTTCCGCGCGGCCCGCTTGCTCTTGTCCGGCATGACCCGGTTGAGCGACAGCAGCGTCCCGACGAGGTGCACGTCCGGCTCGACGGCGTCGAGCATCTCGGGCTCGAGCAGCAGCCGCGTGAGGTTGAGCCGCTCGATCGCGTCCGCCTGCATGACCTGCACGACGGTCGAGGGGAAGTACTGCCGGATGTCCCCCAGCCACCGCGCCACCCGCGGCGCCGACGCCCCCAGCCCCGCCCCGCGCTGGTGCGGCACCCCGTCGTCGGCCCCCTGGTCGTACAGCGCCCCGAGCGCCGCGTCGACGGCCGCATCCGTCCCGCTCAGCCCGTACCCGGTCCCCTCGGCGCCCGGCGCCCCGCCGAGCGCGAGCCGCCACCGCCGCAGCCGCTCATCCCCGGCGGCGTCCAGCTCCTCCTCAGACATGCAGCTCCCTCCCCAGCAGCCGGGCCGCGACCGGCAGCAGCAGGGCCCCCCGCGCCGCGTCCACGTCGTCGTCCGCGTCCGCCCCCGCACTGCCGGTGCCGATGTTCGCCGCGCGCTCGCCGATCATGCGCCGCTGCGGCGCCGGGTATCCGCTGAACGTCCGCCGCAGCAGCGGCAGTACTTCCAGGAACGCCTCCGCCGGAATCCCGCTCAGCCAGGCGTCGACCAGCCCCAGCAGCCGCTCGTCATGGACCAGCAGCAGCCCGTCGCCGGCCAGGAAGCCCTCGATCCACGCCGCCGTCCGCGCCACCGGCACCCCGACCGTGAGCACAAGCGCCATCCGCGCCCCGATCTCGTCGGCGTCGACCGCCCCCGCGTCCAGCAGCAGCCGGTTCATCCGCCCGGTGAGCAGCCCGTGCAGGTCGTCGCGGGTCGACAACCCCGCGAGCACCGCCTGCCAGCGCTCGTGCGCCTCGGCGTCGTCGACCAGGGCGAGCGCCCCCTGCACCGCGTCGATCCGGTCCCGCATGACCGCCGCCGCGCTGTCGTCGAGCCCGCCGACCGCCGCCGGCAGCCCGACACAGATGCGCGTGATCATCCCGAGCGTGACCTCGCGGAGCGCCGAGAGATCGGTGCCGCGGACATCCCCGTACCGCAGCGTGCGCGCCAGCGCCGGCAGCGCGTCCATCAGGTGCGCGACGTCGGCGTCCAGCGCCATCCGCTCATCCAGCGCGTCGAGCACCCCCGGCAGCGCGTCCGGCAAATCGGCGAGCAGGCACCGCTCCACCAGCGCGGTAACGTCGGCGAGCGTCGCAGCCGACGCGGCCTGCTCGGCGACACGTGCGGTGGCCGCCTCGAGGACCGTCGTCCCGTACGCCCCCGCCTCCACCAGGTCCACCGCGAACTCGGGCTGCCAGGCGATCTCCCACTCCTCGCGGAACGTCCCCTTGCCCTTGGCCGCCGCCAGCACCTTGCCCCACTCGACCCCGAGCAGCCGCAGCCGGTGCAGCAACCGGCTTCGCTCCAGGTCGAACGGCTGCCGCAGGTCGAGCCGGAGCTCCCGCCGCTCCACCCGCGGCGGCAGCCGCAGCCTCCGCTGGCTGCCGGCCACGTCCTTGGCGATCGGCACACCGGGCGTCTGATCCGGCACCCGCCCCAGCCGATCCCCCACCACCAGCCGCCGGTTGATCAGCGCGAGCCTCAGGTCGTCCCCGTCGCACAGCACCGCGTGCGCCGCATCGGTCACCTCGGCCAGCCCGGCCAGCGGCCGCCCGCGCATCGTCGCCAGCGCCTGGGCCAGGCGCGTCGCCTCGATGACGTGCGCACTGGACACCGGCACCCCATCCTTGCGCAGCACTCCGGCCGCCCGCACCAGCCACCGCTCGATCGCGTGCTCGTCCACCGAGGTGAACAGGTGGTGATACCAGCCCGGCGAGCGCACCCCCGCCCCGTACCCCTGCCAGGACGCCAGCCGCGCGTGCGTCCACGGCACCCAGGTCATCGCGACCTTGACCTTGGACAGCCCGCGCACGGTCGCCGCGTCGGCCGAGGCACTGGGCAGCGGCGCGGTCAGCGCGGGCACATGCCAGGCCCCGCACACCACTGCCACCCGCTCGTACTCCTTCAGCGCCGCCCGCAGCCCGATCCGCATATACGCCTCGCGCCGCTCCTCCTCGACCCGCTCGGCCTCGGGCAGCACCGGCGCATGCGCCCGCACGACACTCATGGCCTCGGCAATGGCCCCGAACGGCGCCACCGCGGCCGCCAGCTCACCTTCGTCGATATCGGGTTCGTGTGCGAAAAGCCCGATTCCATCCATGTCCGAAAAATCCGATATGGGGGAGGAGGGTGGGGCGAGAGAAGAGACATCGCCTGAGGAGGCACCGCGGGAGGAGACGGCGGCGGAGGGAACAGCACCCGAGCAAGCAGGACTCGGGGAAGCAGCACCCGAGGAAGCGGCGCCAGGGGGAGCAGCGCCTGAGGAGACGGCACCTGAGGAGACGACGCCTGGAGAGCCGTCGCGGGAGGAGCCGTCGCTTGAGGAAGCAACACCTGAGGAAACGCCCCGAGAAGAACCGTCCCCCAAGAGAGCGGCACCCGAGGAAGCGGCGGCGGACGGGGAAACGTCCGAGGAAGCGGCGACGCCGGAGGAAGAGGCGACGGCGGCGGAGGGCACGGCCACCGAGCTGGCCGCGCCGGAAACAGCCACGTCAGCGCAGGTGAGGTCGCTGGCTTCGGCCGCCGCAGCTTCCTCGCCCGCTGCGGCTGCCGAAGCCGCCGCAGCCGCGGACACCGTCGAAGCCGCGGACGCCGTCGAAGCCGCGGACGACGTTGAGGGTGGGGACGACGTTGGGGCTGGGTGGTTGAAGCGGTGCTCGACCACGTCCTCCCACCAGCGCTCTGGGTCGTCATACCCCGCCGCCTCTGCCAGTGCGCCGATCGGATCCAGGCGCACTGAATCGTCGGACGCAGGGGCGGCGGACGTGGGGGCGGCGGGCGTGGGTGAAAGGGTGGCGGCCAGGCGGACGGCTGCGGGCATGTCGATGAAGCGGACCGGCACCGAGCGTGCGACCGCCCACCGGATCGCCTGCCACTCCGGGGAGAACTCGGCCAGTGGCCAGAACGAGGCGCGCAGCTTCGGGTCGGGGTTGTCGGCCGGGTAGGCCAGCAGGGCCACCGGCGCTCGCATGTCCTCGTCACCGGCGAACGGCACCAGCGGGTCGGCCTCCGGTGGGCCCTCGATCAGCACGATGTCGGGCTGGAACGCCGCCAGCGCGCGGCGCACCGCCCGCGCCGAGCCCGGCCCGTGGTGGCGCACCCCGAGCAGCAACGGCTCACTCACCGCGCCGGGCCGCCCGGTAGAAGTCGCGCCAGCCTTCGCGCTCGCGGACGACGGTCTCCAGGTATTCCTGCCAGACGACCTGGTCGGAGACCGGGTCCTTCACCACGGCGCCGACGATGCCGGCGGCCACGTCGCCGGCCCGGAGCACGCCGTCGCCGAAGTGGGCGGCGAGGGCCATGCCGTTGGTGACCACCGAGATCGCCTCGGCCGTGGACAGGGTGCCGCTGGGCGACTTGAGCTTGGTGCGGCCGTCCGCGGTCACGCCGTTGCGCAGCTCGCGGAAGACGGTGACGACGCGCCGGATCTCGTCGGCGGCCGGGGGCAGCTCGGGCAGCTCGAGCGCCCGGCCCAGGGCGGCCACCCGGCGGGCGACGATGTCGACCTCCTCCTCGACGCCGGCGGGCACGGGCAGGACGACGGTGTTGAAGCGGCGGCGGAGCGCGGAGGAGAGCTCGTTGACCCCGCGGTCGCGGTCGTTGGCGGTGGCGATGACGTTGAAGCCCTTGCGGGCCTGGACCTCCTGGCCGAGCTCGGGGATCGGCAGCGTCTTCTCGGACAGGATGGTGATCAGGGAGTCCTGGACGTCGGAGGGGACGCGGGTCAGTTCCTCGATCCGGGCGATGCGCCCGTCGGCCATGGCCCGCAGCACCGGGCTCGGCACCAGGGCGCCCCGGCTCGGGCCCTCGGCGAGGAGGCGGGCGTAGTTCCAGCCGTAGCGGATGGCCTCCTCGGGCGTGCCCGCGGTGCCCTGGACCAGCAGGGTCGAGTCGCCGCTGATCGCCGCGGCCAGGTGCTCGGACACCCAGGTCTTGGCGGTGCCGGGCACGCCGAGCAGCAGCAGCGCCCGGTCGGTGGCGAGGGTGGCGACGGCGACCTCCATGAGCCGGCGGGGACCGACGTATTTCGGCGTGATCGCGGTCCCGTCGGCCGCCTCGCCGCCGAGCAGGTAGGTGACGACGGCCGCGGGGGAGAGCCTCCAGCCGGGCGGGCGCGGCCGGTCGTCGCCGGCGGCGAGCACCGCCAGCTCCGCGGCGAACTCGTCCTCGGCGTGCCGGCGCTGGACCGTCTCGGCGACGGGCGCGCCGTCGACATGGGCGGCGGTGACATCGACTGTGCTGGTCACGCGGGCTCCTCAGGCTGACCGGGGGAAGTGTCGGTTGAAGGGCTCTCGGGGGAGGCGCTCAGCTCCGCCAGCATGTCGTGGCGGAAGCGAAGAGTGTCGGCGAAGCGGCCGACGATCGAGGACAGGGGGTCGTCGGAGGGCAGGGCGGCGGACAGCGCCATGGCGCGGGCCGCGGTGCCGGCCGGCAGGCGCAGGGCGGCCAGCTCGCACAGGCCGGCCAGTCGCCAGCTCGCGGAGCGCCGGCCGCCGAGGTCGTCGAAGTCGGCGAGCGCGCCGAAGACCGCCTCGACCAGCGGCGGCGGCCACGGCCGCGGGCACAGCTCCAGGACGTGCTCGACGCCGACCGCGGCGGCGCCGGCCAGGCCCCGGCGCAGGACGTCGACGGCGAGCGCGGCCAGGGCTTCGGAGGGCAGGGCGTCATAGAGCGCCTCGAGCAGCAGCCGGTCGTCGGGACGCCCGCCCGCGGCGACCTCCTCGGTGAGCCGGCCGGTCAGGGCGGCGGCCCAGCGCGGGTCGCGCTGCCCGGCGGCGGCGCGGGCCAGACCACGGCGCAGCACGGCGGCCCACTCGTCGGTGACGGGCCGCCCGAGGAACTCCTCCGGCTCGCCCCAGACCGACAGCGGCGTGCGGGTGAGCAGCTCCTCCAGCCACCAGGCGCGCTCGCCGACGCCGGCCGGCGGGCGGGGCACGATCCCGTCGCGGCGCATCGCCTTGTCGCAGGCGGCGGGCGGCACGACGTGGATGCGCCCGCCCGCGATCCGCACGCCGGCCATGGTCCGCTCGGTCATCCGCCGTGCGTAGGCGCTCTCGGGCAGCTGAGCGAGCAGGTCGAGGGCGACGAGCCGGACCTCCTTGCGCCGGTCGTCCAGCGCGGCCTCCAGCACCGGCTCGTCGGCGGCGGACAGGCCGGTCGCGAACGTGCCGAGCAGCGCGGCCCGGTCGTCGGGGGTCTCGGTGGGCCAGACGTCGGCGAGCATGTCGCGGGCCCGCTGCTCGCCCTGCGGCCCGCCGCGCCGCACGGCGGTGAGGATGCCGACTCGGCGCCCGATCGTGCCGAGCTCCCAGCCCTGCGGATCGTCGGCCGGCGCCCCGCCGGCCCCGTCGAGGGCCGCGGAGTCGAGATAGGCCCAGTCGGGGCGCTGCCGGGCCAGCCAGGCCACCCGGGGGCCGCCGGCCGCGGCGACGAGCGGGCGCAGGGCCCGGTGCCGCCGCCCGATCTCCAGCAGCGCGGGCAGGAGCTCGCCCGGAACCCGCCGGTCGTGCACCGCCCCGAGCCACTCGGCGAGCAGCTCCAGCCGCCCGTCGGCATCGCGCACGGGCACGGCGTTGCTGGTGCCGTAGCCCGCGGCGTCGACGGCCAGCAGATCCGCCGCCCGCGCCGCCGCCGACCACGAGACCAGCGGGATCGCAGAGTCGTCGGGGGCCGGCTCGGGCGGCCGCAGCCCGCCGCGGGCCCGGAACCCGGCCCGCCGGTAGAGCGTCAGGGTCCCGGCCACGTCCAGCAGCGCCTCGGCCGGGTCCTCGCCAGGCGCCCCGACGCCGGCCGGCAGCGTCCGCCGCTGCGTGCCGACCAGCGCGGTGGCGAGCACCTCGCCCCAGTCAGGAGTCGTCACAGCCGCACCAGCCGCTGGTCGGCCCAGACCCCGAGCGGCCGCAGCCCGGCCGCCGACCACTCGCCGGTCACGGTGGCGGGGCGCCCGGCGGTGACGGCGATCAGCCGCCAGGGCTCGCCCGCGGCCGGGTCCAGCGGCAGCCCGTTGCCGCCGGCGTCGGCCAGCGCCCATCCGGCGCCGTCGCGGACCGGCACGACCGCGTCGAGGGCCATCGGCCAGAAGTCCAGCCACGGGTCCGCGGCCAGCGCCCGGGCGTGGGCCAGCAGGCTGTCCTCGATCCCGGCCGCGCCGGCGACCGAGTGCATCCGCTCGGGCGGCGCGTGCCGCTTGGCGATGAGGGCGCGCTCGGGCCGGCCGCCCGGGTAGAGGCACACGTCGGCGTCGAACTCGGTGCCGGGCAGCAGATCGATCGGCAGGGACTGGCCGGCGACCGCGAACGACAGCACGATCAGCGGGCGGCCGGAGCCGGCACCGCGCAGCCAGGCGCGCCGGACGGTGAGCTGGTCCTCGATCTCGTCGCGGACGCCGTGGACCTGCCAGCGGTCGCGCACGGGCTCACCGGCCAGGACGGTCTCGGTGGCGATCGGGACGCCGACGCGCATGCGCACGCTGGCGGCGAGGTCCTCGGGCAGGTCGGCGAGGCGCCGGTAGCCGCCGACGAGCAGGTGCAGCCGGGCCAGCTCGCCGAGGAGGCGCTCGGGTGAGCCCATGACGGCGGTGGTGCGGCGCAGGATGCCGGCGGCGCTGGCGGCCTGGGCGTCGACCAGCCGGGCGATCATCGTGTCCCAGGCGGCGCCGCCCTTGGCCGCCCCGGCGAGGCCGGTGCGCGCCTGGTCGGCGAGCCAGCGGTCGAGCTCCTCGAGTCCGGCGGCGATCCGGTCGGCCCGGCGGGCCTGCGCTTTCTCGCTGGTGGGGGCCCTGCTAGCAGTACTGCTGCCGGACTTTGGCTCGTCCGACGACGGCCCGGCGGCGGCCCGATCGGCGCGCGCCGCGCGGGCGGCCTGCCAGGCGTTCGCCCACGAGGGCGCGACGGCCTCGGGCACCGACCCGGACGACCACCGCAGCAGCAGCCCCAGCGCATGCTTGCAGGGGAACTTGCGGCTCGGGCAGGTGCACTTGAACGCGGGCTCGGTCAGGTCGATCGCGGTCTGATACGGCGTTGTGCCGCTGCCCTGGCACAGCCCCCACAGGGTCGGGTCGATGTCGTCGGCGGCACTCAGCCCGGTCTCCAGCCACGCGCGGTCGCCGGCGAGCCCGCGCGCCGCCCGCTGGGCGGACGAGTCGGGCGCCAGCGCCATCACCTGGTCGATGGTCCAGACCGTGGTGACCGTCGTTGTTTCGGCCATGCTGCTTACCGTAGTGAGGGGGTACGACATTTCGCGGGTGGGTATGTTCGCGTTATGAGACCCGTACGTACAGCAGCCCGTTCGCTGCTCGCGACGATCTTCGTGGTTCAGGGCTGGGCGGCGATGCGCGACCCGGCGAAGCTCGCCGAACGGGCGCGCCCGGTCACCGACCGGCTCGAGCCGACGATCAAGGCGCTGCACCCGAGCCTGCCGACCGACGCCGCGACGCTCGTGCGGGTCAACGGCGCGGCTCAGGTGGCCGGCGGGGTGCTGCTCGCCACGGGGCACGCGGCGCGGCCGGCGGCGCTGCTGCTCGCGGGCTCGCTGGTGCCCACGACGCTGGCCGGGCACGCCTTCTGGGCGGAGCAGGACCCGCAGCAGCGCTACATGCAGCGCATTCAGTTCATGAAGAACATGGGGCTGGTGGGCGGGCTGCTGCTGGCCGCGCTCGATCGCGAGGGCCGGCCGGACCTGCGCTGGCGGGCCGGGCACGCCGCGAAGGCGCTGAAGAAGGCCCGCCGGCACCTCAGGGACAGTTCACCCACTCCTCTTCGCCGTCGGTGAACACCTGACGCTTCCACACCGGCAACCGCGCCTTGACCTCGTCGACGAGCCGGGCGCAGAGCGCGAATGCCTCGGCCCGGTGCGCGGTCGACACGGCGGCCACGAGTGCGACATCGCCGATCTCCAGGCGGCCGACCCGGTGCGACACCGCGAGCGCGCACACGGCCGGGTCGGCGGCGATCTCGGCCGCGACCTCGGCGAGGACGTCGCCGGCGCTCGGATGCCCCTCGTATTCGAGCTCGACCACGCCCCGGCCGCCGTCGTGGTCGCGGACGACCCCGGCGAACGACACGACCGCGCCCGCCGAGCGGTGCGCGACGGCCCGCTCGTGCGCCTGGACGTCGAGCGCCTCGGTGGTGACCTCGCTCCTGATCACGAAAGCTCTCCGTCCAGCAGCGGCACGAGCTGGGCGACCGTGCCCGCGCGCCCCTCGGTGCCCGGCGGGATGACCGCGAAGCCGACCGAGTTGGCCAGGCCGCGCAGCATCGACGAACCGACGTGCGCGACCGGGTGGGCGCGACCGTCGGCGAGGGTGACCAGCGCGAGGTGCGTGAAGTCGCCGCGGCCGGGCACGTCGGCGCCGAGCGTGACCGTCGGCAGCTGCGGCAGCGAGCGCCCGGTGAGGCCCGCCAGCAGGGGAAGTACGAGCGAGACCAGCGCGACGAACGTGGACTGCGGGTTGCCCGGCAGGCCGGCCACCAGCTGGCCGCCGGGAAGCTGCGCGACGAGCATCGGGAAGCCGGGGCGGACCGCGACGGTGTTGACGATGTAGCGGGCGCCCAGCTCGGCCAGGGCGGGGTGCAGGTGGTCGACGGGCCCGTGCATCGTGCCGCCGGTGGTGCAGATCAGCCGCGCGCCCGAGTCGATCGCCCCGCGCAGCGCGGCGACGTGGTCCTCGAGCGTGTCGGCGACCGGCCCGCGCACCTGGACCACGTCGCAGCCGGCGCGCCGCAGCCAGGCGGGCAGCGCCGGGCCGAGCGCGTCGCGGACGCGCCCCGCGCCCGGGGTCCCGGCGGTGAGCAGCTCGTCGCCGAAGACGAGCAGCGCGGCCCTTGGCGAAGGGCGGCAGACCAGGGAGTCGTACCCACACGACGCCGCCAGCCCGATGACGCCGGGCGTCACCGTCGTCCCGGCCGGCAGCAGCTGCTCGCCGGCGGTGGCCTCCTCGCCCTGGCGGCGCCAGTCGGGCAGCTTCCGCGGCTCGCCGGTCACGGCGCCACCGGTCACGGTCGACTCCTCGACCCGGACGACGGCGGTCGTGCCCTCGGGCACCATCCCGCCCGTGGCGATCTCCACGCAGGTGCCGTCCTCGGCGAGCGGCTCGGCGGTGTCCCCGGCGAGCACCCGCCCGATGATCCGCCACGGGGCCGGCCCGCGCGCGGCCCAGCCGTCGACGCTGGAGGTCGGGAAGGCCGGCAGGTCGGTCAGGGTCGCAAGCGGCGCGGCGAGCGTGAGGCCGTCGGCCTCGGCGAGCGGGACCGCGACCGGGCCCGGCGCGGCCGCCGTGCCCGCCGCGAACACCGCCTCGCGGGCGGCCGCCCACGCGATCGGTAACGTCACGAGGAGAGCCTAGTCCTCGGTGCGGTGGTCGCCCCCGCGGAGCTGATCGACCGCGTGGGTGAGCACCGGCCCGAGCACGGCGATGCCGTCCTTGGCGCCGCCGCGCGACCCGGGCAGGTTGACGATCAGCGTGCGGCCGGCGACCCCGGCGAGCCCGCGGGACAGGATCGCGGCCGGCACCTTCGCCGCCCCCGCCGCGCGGATCGCCTCCGCGATGCCCGGGATCTCGTAGTCCAGGACCCGCCGGGTCATCTCCGGCGTCGCGTCGGTCGGCGTGATCCCGGTCCCGCCGCTGGTCAGCACCACGTCGGCGGCGCCCGCGACCGCCTCGCGCAGCGCCGCCTCGACCGGCTCGCCGTCGGGCACCACGACCGGGTCGGGGACCTCGAAGCCCAGCGCCCGCAGCCCTTCGACGAGGATCGGCCCGCTCGTGTCCGCGTAGACCCCGGCGGCCGCCCGGTTGGACGCCACCACCACGACGGCCCTCACGACCGCTCCCACAGCCCGGTCTTGCCGCCCTCTTTGCGCAGCACGCGGACGTTCTCGAGGGAGGCGGCCGGGTCGACGGCCTTGATCATGTCGATGAGCGCCAGGCCGGCGGCGGCCACGGCGGTGAGCGCCTCCATCTCGACGCCGGTGCGGTCGGCGGTCTTCGTCACGACCTCGATCTCGATCGCCTCGTCACGCAGCGTCAACTCGACGGTCACGCCGTGCAGGGAGATCGGATGGCACAGGGGGATGAGGTCCGGGGTCCGCTTCGCGCCCATGATCCCGGCGATGCGGGCAACCGCCAGGGCGTCACCCTTCGGGAGGGCTCCGTCACGCAGCAGCGCGACCACTTCACTTGTGCTGCGGACGAATCCGGCCGCGACGGCCCTCCGCGCGGTCACGTCCTTGGCCGCCACGTCGACCATCCGCGCGGCCCCCGAAGCGTCCACGTGGGTCAGCTTTTCTGGCACTCGATGAGCCTAGCCGCCACCGGGCGGAACGTCGGTTGATCATGCAGGCTAGGGCTAGGAACGTCGAATTCGCTATACGGAGCGTCACATTCGCGTCGGCAAATCGTGACAAAGGCCGGTATAGTTCGCAAACTATGATTCGACGGACAAATCGGTTTGGGCATCTTGCGTTTTGCACCCTAGGCTGCGTTCAGCACTCAGAACTTCGATGACATTCGATTTCTGGTGCACACGGGGGTCGAATTCAACGACGACTGTTTGGGGTGAAAAGAATGAACAAGGACTACGTCTGGCTGTAAAGGATCCACATGGATCCGTATCGTCTCGATCTGAACCATCTGTAACGCGGGTTGACATCCGGGGAGCATCGGCCACGATGGGCCTCGGAGCGATGCAGAACCCACCGCGAACCGACGACGCGACCAACCGGCGCCTGTGGCGCCTCGTTGGTCCCGTCGTCGTCGGCGGGGGAGCCGCGGCGTTCTGGGCGCTGTGGACCATCCCGTCGCACAGCGAACAGTTCCTCGCCATGGCGCTGCTGGTCGTGGCCATGATCGGCGCCGGCTTCACCTTCATCGAGATCCGGGTCCGCTCCACCTGGTTCGCCACGACGCCGACCACCGCGCTGCTCACCGTGGCCGCCGTCTTCCTCCCCGCCGCGCCGATGATTCTCGGCGCGCTCTGCGGGATGTTCCTCAGCCTGCTGGCCCGGCGGCGCTTCGATCCACAAAAGATTGCTTTCAATGTCGGCAAAGAGACGCTCGCCGCGACCGCCGCGGTTTTCGCGGTCGCCGGGGTCGGCACCGAGCCGATTCTGGTCGCGTCCCATTTCTCGGTCACCGGCGAACTCGCCGCGGTTTTTGCGGCATTTATCACCTATGCACTGGTGGACGAAATCATCTGGCAGGCACTGTTCGCGATCGTCACGAACACGCCGTACCGCCAGCGCATCCTCGCCCCCCGCGGCGCGGAGCTGACCACGCGGTTCGTGCAGCTGCCGGTCGCCGTCGTGACCGTCCTGGCGTATCACGTCGACGCCTGGCTGCTGGTCCTGCTGCCGCTGCTCGTCTACGCCCTGCACCTCTCCACGGCCAACCACGTACGCACCCGGCAGGGCAACGAGGCCTGGCAGCGCCTCGCCGAGGCCACCGACGAGTTCAACTCGGTCGACCAGACCGACGTGCTGCACGCCGCCGTCCGCCGCGCGGCCGACATCTTCTCCACCGACGAGGCCGAGGTCGAGATCCGCCCGCCCAGCGGCGAGTCGCGCCTGGTCCGCCACAACGGCAAGAAGATCACCTACGACGGCCCGCCCGGCGACGCGCCGGAGGCCGAGGGCTTCCTGATCCCGGTGCGGCTGGAGAGCTACCGCGGCGACGGCGACCTCGGCGAGCTGCGGCTGCGCTTCCGGACCGGGGCGGTGAAGCTGACCGAGCGGGAGCAGTACACCCTGCGCACCTTCACGGCCGCGCTCTGCACCGCGATCCGCAACGCCACCGCCTTCGCCGAGACCGAGCGGCTGGCCGAGAGCCACGCCCGGGCCGCCGCGCAGGACCCGCTCACGCGGCTGGCCAACCGGCGCAGGCTGCAGCAGTACGGCACGGAGCTACTCGCCGCCGGCGCCACCGACGGCGTGTTCGGCGTGCTGCTCATCGACCTCAACCACTTCAAAGAGGTCAACGACACCCTCGGGCACGCCGAGGGCGACCGGGTGCTCATCGCCGTCGCCGAGCGCCTCAGCGCCGCCGCCCACCCCGGCGACCTGGTCGCCCGCTTCGGCGGCGACGAGTTCGCGATCCTGCTCACCGGCCTCTCCGCGCCGGCCATGGCCGAGCTGCGCGCCCACGCCATGCTCGACGCGCTCGCCCCGCCGATCGAGCTCGACGACATGCGCATCAGCGTCGAGGCCAGCTGCGGCGTGACCACCACCGGCACCGGCGGCAGCGTCGGCGAGCTGCTGCGGCGGGCCGACGTCGCGCTGTACCAGGCCAAGCAGGAGGGCCAGCGGGTCGTCGTCTACGCCCGCGCCCGCGACACCGCCGACGTCGGCAGCCTCACCCTCGGCGGCGACCTGGCCCGCGCCATCGCCGAGCACCAGTTCGCCGTGCACTTCCAGCCGATCGTCGACCTGGCCAGCGGCCGCGTCATCGCCGCCGAGGCGCTCACCCGCTGGCACCACCCCGACCGCGGCCCGCTGCCGCCGGACCGGTTCCTCGGCGCGATCGAGCGCTCCGGCCAGTTCGCCGCGTTCGCCGACGCCGTGCTCGACCAGGCCCTCATCGCCGCCACCGAATGGGCCGACGCCGGCTACCCGATCCCGGTCGCCGTCAACGTCTCCCCCCGCAGCCTGCTCGACCCGTCGTTCCCGGACGCGGTCGCCCGCCGCCTGAGCGCCCACGGTGTGCCGTCCTCGGCCCTGGTCATCGAACTGACCGAGTCGGTGACCCTGAGCAAGCTCGAGGTCGTCGACGAGGTCCTCGCGGCCCTGCGCGGCCAGGGCATCCGCCTCGCCCTCGACGACTTCGGCACCGGCTTCTCGTCCCTGGCCACCCTCGCCCGCGTCCCCGTCGACGAGCTCAAGATCGACCGCAGCTTCGTCGCCGCCATGAACGACGCCTCCGCCCCCGGCGCGGTCGTCCGCTCCACCGTCGACCTCGGCCGCAGCCTGGACCTGCTGGTCGTGGCCGAGGGCATCGAGCGCGATGAGCAGCGGCGGCAACTGTGGGAGCTCGGCTGCCCCGCCGGGCAGGGCCACCTCTTCGCCCGCGCGGTGCCGGCCGACCGGCTCCTGGCCAGCCTCGAGCGCGGCGCCGGCAGCCTCGCCGAGCCGTTGCACGACACCGGCGCCGTCATCCGCATGTCCCGCAGCCGGCGCGCCCGCCGCATGAGCATGGGCGGCGAGTCCACCGGCCGCGAGAAGCTCACCTGACAGCATTCGAGGAAGTTCATTCGAGCAAAATGGTCGGCATCGGTACCGACCTGCGCCCCCGCCTCCTGGACGCCCTCGCCTACGCGCTGTGCGCCGCGTTCGCCGGCGTCACCGCGCTGACCTCGACCCTGCCGCCGCACCGCGCGTGGGGAGCGATCGCCTGGATCGCCTACGCCGCCGCGGTCGCCCTGGTCTTCGTCATCGGCCGCTTCCGCGTGGTACCACTCCTCTTCGCCGCCACCGCCCTGCTGCCCCTGCTGGTCGAGGCGGTCCAGCGCTCCGCCGGCCGCACCGGCCGCGCCCAGGAGGAGGTGCTGGTCGTCGAGCAGATGGGAGAGCGCCTGGTCCACACCGGCACCCCGTACCTGAGCCGCGACGCCATCGCCGCCCTGCCCGAACCCCTCCTGGGCTACGCCCCCTACCAGCCCGGGATGTCGGCCTTCGGCCTGCCGCGCGCCGCCTTCGGGGAGGCGTGGTGGACCGACGCCCGCGTGTGGTTCGCGGTCGTCACGGCCTTCTGTCTGGCGTACTGCATGAGCCTCCTGCGCCCCGTAGCCCCGTCGGCCGGCGCACTCCGCGTGGCCCAGGCCGTAGCCGTGCTGCCCCTGTGCACCCTGACCCTGGCCACGGGCGGCGACGACCTGCCGGTCCTGACGCTGTGCCTGCTCGCCGTCGCCTTCGCGGCCCGCGACCGCCCACTCGCCGCGGGCGTGGCGGTCGGACTGGCCGGAGCCCTGAAACTCTTCGCCCTGCCGGTCGCGCTCGTACTGCTCATCCTCGCCCTGCACCGGCCACCCCGCCGCCGGGCGGTACCGTTCGCTCTAGCGGCCTTCGGCATCCCGTTGCTGGCCCTGATCCCGGCCCTGCTGACCGGCCCCGCCGCCTACCTCGAGAACGCCCTACGCTTCCCCAGCGGCCACGGCCTGGTCACGAGCCCCGCCCAGTCCCCGCTGCCCGGCCACCTGATCGCCGGGAACGTCCCCGGCGGCCGGATCGTCGCCCTGGCCCTGCTCCTGCTGGCCGGCCTCCTGATCGCCGCCCGCCTGCTGCGCCACCCGCCCACCGACGCCGGGGCCGCGTCCGCATACGTCGCCGCCGGCCTGACCGCCGCCATCATGCTCACCCCCAGCACCCGCTTCGGATACCTGCTCTACCCGGTGGCGTTCCTCGCCCTGTGGTGGGCCCTGCGTTCTCGCGACCGGCCAGCACCGACCGCCACCCCAGCCTGACGGACGCGACTCACGCCGAACACCTGCCCAGCTGGTCGCAGTCTTCCTCGCGACCGGGGTGACGCCCGACCTCCCGACCCACTCACGCCGAACACCTGCCCTACCAATCACAGCTATCCCGACCCACCTCCGACCGGCCCGACCGACACCACCTCACGCCGAGCACCTGGCCTACCGATCGCAACTCCTCGAGACCGGGTGACGACTGACCGCCACCACTCATCCCTGGCGAATCCCGTCCGATCCGATCGCGCTTGTCGGTCTGCGTTCTCGCGACCGGATGACGACGGCCGCCGGCCCGGCGTAGACAGGAGGCATGGGGTTCCGCAACCGGCGGGAGGCCGGAGCCGTCTTGGCCGACCTCCTTTCCGCGTACGCCAACCGCCCCGACGCCATCGCCCTGGGCCTGGTCCGCGGCGGCGTCCCGGTCGCCGCCGAGGTCGCGACCCGCCTGAGCATCCCGCTGGACGTCCTGGTGGTGCGGAAACTGGGTGTCCCCTGGGCCCCCGAGGTGGCCTTCGGCGCCTTGGGCCCCGGCGGCGTCCAGGTTCTGAACCCGGAGATCGCCGGCCGCCTGGACGAGGAGGAGATCGCCATGGTCGTACGCCACGAGTCCGCCGAACTCCGCCGCCGCGAACGCCTCTTCCGCCTGGGCCGCCCGCCCCTGACCCTGGACGGCCGAACCGCCCTGGTGATCGACGACGGCCTGGCCACGGGCGCGACGGCCGACGCGGCGGTGGCGGTGGCCCGCTCCCTGGACGCCGCCCGGGTGATCCTGGCCGCCCCGGTGGGAGCCACGGCCGCGGTGGAGCGCCTGACAAGGTCGGCGGACGAGGTCGTCTGCCCGATCACGGACCCCCACTTCGGCGCCGTGAGCCGCTACTACGACGACTTCCGCCAGCTCGTCGACGCCGACGTGACCCGCCTGCTCGCCTGACCCGGCCCGCCGTTTCGCGGCCGTCCCGCCCTAGATCGCCATGTCCACGAACCGCGACAGGTGCAGCTGCGCCGCCACCGTGATCGAGTCGGTCGGGCCGTTACGGTGCTTGGCCACGATGAAGTCCGCCTCGCCCGCGCGCGGCGACTCCTTGTCGTAGTAGTCGTCGCGGTGCAGCAGGATGACCACGTCCGCGTCCTGCTCGATCGAGCCGGACTCGCGCAGGTCGGACAGCTGCGGCCGTTTGTCGGTCCGCTGCTCCGGGCCACGGTTGAGCTGGCTCACCGCGACCACGGGGCACTCGACCTCCTTGGCCAGCAGCTTCAGCCCACGCGAGAGGTCCGCGACCTCCTGCTGCCGGCTCTCGGTCCGCTTCGGGCTGGTCATGAGCTGCAGATAGTCCACGACGATGAGCTTGAGATCGTGCCGCTGCTTGAGCCGCCGAGCCTTGGCCCGGATCTCCATGAGGTTCATGCTGGGCGTGTCGTCGACGAAGAGGGGCGCTTCGCTGATCTCCCCCATCCGCCGCGCCAGCTTGGTCCAGTCGTCGTCGGACAACTGCCCGGACCGCAGCACGTGCAGCGGCACCCGGGCCTCGGCCGACAGCAGCCGCATGACGATCTCGACCTTGGACATCTCCAGGCTGAAGATCGCCGAGGCCATGTTGTGCTTGACGGAGGCCGCCCGGCTGAAGTCCATCGCGGCGGTGGAGTTGTGCGTCGGGATCATCGAGCGCCCGGCGAGATACAGATGATCGGCGTTGTCGACCTGCACACACCGCACCGGCACGCTCGCCACCGGCCGCACCGCCACGATGTGTCGCACCCCCGCGCCCGCCGTGCCCGCCGTGCGGCGCCGCGTCCGCTGCAGCTCACGCTTGCGCTCCAGCCGGAACACGTCGTCGCTCGCCGTGAAGGTCAGGGATGTCCGGCCGGTCATGGTGCAGCGGTAACCGAGGCTGACCACCAACTCCCGCACATCGTGGGCGAGCCGCTCACCGGTCGACGTGAACCGCACGTCGCCCGCCGACGTCACGGTGCCGCTCGTGTCGAGCAGCCCGGCCAGCAGCGCCCGCCGCTGCGACTCCGACGCCCGCAGATATCCCGCCGGGACGTGCTTGGCATCGAGCAAGCCGAGATCGCGCAGGTCGCCGACTCCGTCGGCCTCGATCATGGCCGCGTCGCCGAGCCAGGCACCCAGCACATAAGGCGAGATGGGCAGGTCACGGTCCGGCAGTTGCAGGGCGGCCGCGTTGCGCACGGCGTGGTTGGGCCCGCCGTCGGCCGGGTCGCGCAGGGTGGCCGCGATCTCGGCGGTCGTGACGGTGCCGGGTCGCACCACCGCCGGCGCGGCGGCGTTCGTCATCCGGCCCGCCCGCCGACCCGGCGCCGGCCGCGGGTAGGCACGCATCGAACGCCGCCCCGGCCGGTCGGATCGCGGGTGTCGCCCGACGACCGCGCCGGCCACTACGAGCTCGCCGTGGAAAACGGCCTCACCGGACGTCACCGAGCCATCCAGGACCGAGCGGGCGGCGCGGGTCGTGGTCGTCCACAGATGCTCGGCGTCGGCGATGATCACCGAGCCGTCGGAGAACTCGACCTCGAAGCACGGGCGGTCGTGCAGGACGTCGAAGGCGTTGACGATCGTCGTCGGGCGGCCGTCGGCGCCGAGCAGGCGGTCGCCCGCCCTGACCTCGCCCATCGTGGTCCAGCCGTCGGGCGTGGGGAGCGGGGTGTCCAGGGCCAGCGCCTTGCCGAGGCCGGGGCGGCCGGCGACGATGATCAGCTGGCCGGCGTGCAGGCCGTTGAGCAGGCGGTCCAGGTCGCTGAAGCCGGTCGGGACGCCGGTCATCATGCCGCCCTGGGCGCCGACCGCCTCGATCTCGTCGAGCGTGGGCTGGAGCATCTCGGCAAGGACCGCGAAGTCCTCGCTCACCCGCTTCTCGGTGACGTCGTAGATGGCCTGCTGGGCCAGGTCGACCACGTCGTCGACGTCGCGGCCGCCCTGACCGCCGGCGCCGTAACCGAGTTGAACGATGCGCGTGCCGGCCTCGATCACGCGGCGCAGGACCGCGCGCTCGGCGACGATGCGGGCGTAGTAACTGGCGTTGGCGGCGGTCGGGACCGTCGTCATCAGCGTGTGTAGATAGGGCGCACCGCCGATCTTGGCGATGTTGCCGCTGTCGGCCAGGGTAGCGGCGACGGTGACGGCGTCGGCGGGCTCGCCGCGGCCGTAGAGATCCAGAATCGCGTCGAAGATGATCGAGTGCGCCGGCTTGTAGAAGTCGGGGGTCTTGAGGATCTCCACGACGTCCGCGACGGCGTCCTTGGACAGCAGCATGCCGCCCAGGACGCTCTGCTCGGCCGCGACGTCCTGGGGCGGCGTCCGCTCGAACGTCTCCGCGCCGCCCTGCGGACGGTCGCCGCGCCGGCCACCCCGCTCGCGCGACTCAGGGCCGTCGTGCTCCGGGGGTGGCTCCTCGTCCCACTGATCGCTGCGCCTGTCTTCGGTGATCGACACTTCTGCCCCCCAACGCCGTACCGGGCCAGGACTAGTAGACCTCGTGGGTACGACAAAAACTCGCCGGCGCGCGACGCGCCCGGGCAACGGTATGGGGCGACTGGCGTCGGATGAAAGTTTGCCGGTGGACAAACCTATGGACAACCTGTGGACCACGGCCCCAGACCTTGGGAAAGCCTGTGGACAGCCCTGTGGACAACCGGCTGAAGTTCCTGCTCACACTGGCTCTGACCAGGTGTTCGTCGGTCCACAGCCTGTGCGTTCGAAAAAGAGGGCCGCAAATTTTTCAACTGGACGACCGATTGCGAAAAGGTCACGAAAGGGTGACGCTCCGGCGGTGGGGTACCCGGATTGGGAGCGGCCGCGTGACGGCCGGGATCGGCCGTCGCCGGAGACGGGGCGCTGGGATCCGCGGCAGGAGCAGTGGATCCCGCAGCAGCAGCGTGCGCCCGAGCAGGACGACTACCGCATCGAGCCGTTCCCGGCGCGCTCCGACCCCCAACGCCGCCCCGGCCAGGGGCGCGTGCTCGATCACGACGAGTGGGACGCCGGCAACAGCCATCGACCCGAGTGGGGCGTCGGCGTCGGCGTCAGGCGGCGATACGAGGAGCCGCTGCGCCCTCAGCGCCCACCGCGCCGCCAGTTGCCGCCCCCGCCGCCGCCGGAGGATCTCGATGAGGACCTCGACGACGAGGACGACGAGGACGAGCCGGACCAGCGCAGCGTGTACATCGGGTCGTTCATCTCGACCGCCTGCTGGTACCTGATCCCCTTCGCCGCGTACGCCGGCTGGTCGCTGACCCTGCCGGACGATCCGCGCCCGGGCTGCACCACCGCGTTCGGCCTGCCGTGCCCGTCCGCGCACGACGAGGCGCTGACCAACATCGGCAACCTGGTGCCGCAGATCGCCGTGTCCATGGCGCTGAGCATCGTGATCGCGATGCTCCTCGGCAGGGTCACGACGGGCTGGCGGCCCTTCGCGATCGGGTTCGCCAGCGCGGTCCTGGGTGCCGGTGTGGCCACGGTCGGCTTCGCGGTACTGAAGACGCAGATTTGATCTCGGTCTTCGGCAAAGTGCCGATCACCGTTCGGTCACCGTAGGGTCACGCCCGGAGCCGCCCGCGGGGTGCCGTCGTCTGACTGGCCAGACACCTACGAGGAGGCATCGATGGCCGGTCGGCATCTTGTACGGCGCCTGCGCATCGCCGCGACGGTGGCGCTCGCCGCCACCCTCCTGGCGGCCTGCGGAGCGGACGCCGGGCACAGCGACAGCTCGGCGAAGAACCCCGCGAACGGCGCCCAGGGCCCGACGGGCGCGCCGGAGGGACTCGCCGAGGGCGTGGCCACCCCGACCGGCGACGCCGGCCAGGACGGCAAGCGGGCCGCCGACGGCGAGGTCTCCGCGACCGACCGGCCCGTGTCGACGTTCGCGGTGGACGTCGACACGGCCTCGTACGGCTTCGCGAAGCGCACCCTGCAGGCCGGGCGCCGCCCGTCGCCGAGCACGATCCGTCCGGAGGAGTTCGTGAACTCCTTCGACCAGCAGTACCGCGAGCCCGACGGCAACGGCTTCGCGATCACGACCGACGGCACCCGGCTGCCGGACACGCACCGCAACGCCGACACCGACGCCCGCCTGCTGCGCGTGGGCCTGCAGACCCGCGGCGAGTCGGGCTCGGCGCGGCCGGACGCGGCTCTGACGTTCGTGGTGGACGTCTCGGGGTCGATGTCGGAGCCGGGCAAGCTGGACCTGGTGCAGCATGGCCTGGACACGCTGGTCGACCAGCTGCGGCCGACGGACTCCGTGGCGCTGGTGGCGTACTCCGACCGCGCCGAGGTCATCCGCCCGATGACCCCGGTGCGCGACCGCGAGGCGCTGCACTCGGCGATCGGACGCCTGCGGGTCTCCGGGAGCACGAACCTCGAGGCGGGCCTGCGCCTGGGCTACGACACCGCGCGCGAGGGGTTCCGCGCCTCGGCGACGAACCGCGTCATCCTGCTCTCCGACGGCCTGCCCAACGTCGGGAAGACCGAGGCGACGCCGCTGGTCCGCGAGATCCAGGAGGCGGCGGCGAAGCAGATCACGCTGCTGGGCGTCGGCGTCGGCAGCGACTACGGCGACCGCTTCATGGAGCAGCTTGCCGACAAGGGCGACGGCTATGTGGTGTACGTCAGCGACCGGTCCGAGGCCGATCGCGTCTTCGTCCAGCAGCTCCCGGCGACCGTGTCGCTGCGGGCGCTCGACGCGAAGGCGCAGGTCGAGTTCGATTCCAAGACCGTGCTGTCGTACCGCCTGATCGGCTACGAGAACCGCGCCCTGTCGGCCTCGGCGTTCCGCAACGACCGGGTCGACGGCGGCGAGGTGGGCCCCGGCCACGAGGTGACCGCCCTCTACGCCCTGCACCTGCGCCCCGGCGCCGAGGGACACCTGGCCGACGTGCGCGTGCGCTGGCAGGACCCGAAGACACGCGAGGCCAGCGAGCTGTCCCAGCCGGTGACGGTGGGCGCCCTGGACCGGGACTTCGCCGGGGCGCCGGCCCCGGTGCGGGTCTGCTACGCCGCGGCCTACTTCGCCGAGGTCCTGCGCGCGAGCCGGTACGCCGGCGAGGTCCGCCTCACCGACCTGCGCGGGATCGCCCGGGAAGCGGGCGAGTCCGCCCAGGTCCGCGACCTGGCCGACCTGATCGACACGGCCGTGTCGCTCTACGACTGAAGGTACGTGTGACAGGCTTCGGCTGACGCTGCGTACGACAAGCGAGAGGGCCCCGGGGGGTCGGAATCCCAGGGGCCCTCTGCCTTGTCTTGCGTTGTCTTACTTGGCGGCCGTGACCTTCAGCGTGAAGACCGCGGCGACCTCCGGGTGCAGCTTGATCTGCACCTTGTAGTCGCCGACCGACTTCACGTGGCCCGGCAGCTCCAGCCGGCGGCGGTCGAGCTCGGGCCCGCCGGCCTTCTGCACGGCCTCGACGACCTCGGCCGGGGTGACCGAGCCGTAGAGGCGGCCTTCGCGGCCCGCGCGCACGGCCAGCGAGACCTTGAGGCCCTCGAGCTGAGCCTTGACCTCGTTGGCGTGCCCGAGGTCGCGGATCTCACGGGCCGAGCGGGCCCGCTTGATCGTCACGATCTGCTTCTCGGCGCCCTTCGACCACGGGATCGCGAACCCTTGCGGCAGCAGGTAGTTGCGGCCGTAGCCGTCCTTGACCTCGACGATGTCGCCGGGGGTCCCGAGGCCGGTGACCTCCTGGGTAAGGATGATCTTCATGTCCGCCGCCCCTTAGCGCGTGGTCGCGGTGTAGGGCAGCAGCGCCATCTCGCGCGCGTTCTTGACAGCGCGCGCGATCTGCCGCTGCTGCTGGGCGGTCACGCCGGTCACCCGCCGAGCGCGGATCTTGCCGCGGTCGGAGATGAACTTCCGCAGCAGCGCGGTGTCCTTGTAGTCGATGTAGGCGATGCCCTCCTTGTCGAGAGGGTTCACCTTCTTCTTCGGTTTGCGCAGGGCCGCAGCCTTCGCCATTGCTCTTGCTCCTGATGCCATTAGAACGGGGGCTCGTCGTCGAAGGAAGAGCTCGACCTGCCACCGCCGCCACCGCCGCCAGCACCGGCCGGGGTCGCGTTGGCCCACGGGTCGTCATACCCGCCACCGCCACCGCCGCTGTTGCCACCGCCGCCGCCGGAGCCGAAGCCGCCGCCACCACCGCCGGAGCTGCGCGACATCTTCTGCACCTTGGCAGTCGCGTAACGCAGCGAAGGGCCGATCTCGTCGACCTCCAGCTCGATGACGGTGCGGTTCTCGCCCTCGCGCGTCTGGTACGACCGCTGACGCAGCCGACCGGAGACGATCACCCGGGACCCGCGGGTCAGCGACTCGGCGACGTTCTCCGCCGCCTGACGCCACACCGTGCAGGCCAGGAACAGCGGCTCGCCGTCCTTCCACTCGTTGGTCTGGCGGTCCATGAACCGGGGGGTGGAAGCCACCCGGAACTTGGCAACCGCCGCTCCCGACGGAGTGAAACGCAACTCAGGATCATCGGTCAGGTTGCCGATGACCGTGATCGTGGTGTCTCCCGCTGCCATATGAGTCAACTCCTCGCGCGCTGTGTATGGCCACCTTGTCACAGGGGTACGACAGTTTTCGGGCCTGCCCCCGTGACCTGGCCGGGCGTAGCAGAACGAGCTCGCCCGGATCCGCTTAGCGGACCTCGGGCCGGATGACCTTGGTGCGCAGCACGGACTCGTTGAGTCGCAGCTGACGGTCCAGCTCGGCCACGGACTCCGGCGACGCCTGGAGGTCGATGACGGCGTAGATACCCTCGGTCTTCTTGTTGATCTCGTACGAGAGGCGCCGGCGGCCCCACACGTCGAGCTTCTCCACCGAGCCACCCGACGTCCGGATCACGTTGAGATACGTGTCGAGCGACGGGGCGACGGTGCGCTCCTCGAGACTTCCGTCGAGGATCACCATGATCTCGTAATGACGCAAGACGTTCTCACCTCCTACGGGCTAAGCGGCCGCGGTCTCTCCGCGGCAGGAGGTCATGCGTCGTCCAACGGCGCTGAGGCCGATGGACCGAACCAGAGTACACGCTGCGGTGTCAAGACAGAAAAAGACCGCGGGGCGCGTCATCCGCTTCGTTGGGTGGGACCTGGGGAGGAACGACCACACCGGTGCGTTGGATGACGGCGCCCCGCGGAGCTAGGGAAATTGTACCTTATGCGAAGCTCGCGCGTGATGACCGCTGAGCAATAATAGCCCGAATTGCGGCGATTCCCACGCCCACCACGCAGACCGTCGCGACCAGCGCCAGCAGGCCGGCCGGGCCGTTGCGGGCCGGGCCGCTCGCGGCGACCGGCTCCTCCACGGTGACACGGTCGTCGACCGGCGTGCTCGGGTCCGCCCCGATCGCCGGCGCGGCCGTCGCGCTCGGGTCCAGCAGCGCCGGATCGATGGGCTCCGTGCCCATTTCGCCATCGACATCACCCGTCGACGCCGTGCCGTCCTGCCCCTGCGGCGCCTTGGTCGAAGAGTGCCCGGCCGGCCCGCGGTTGGAAATTACACCGTTCGCGGCGCCGGCCGCCGCGCCCGCGGGACCGCTCGGCGGGGAGGTCTTCGTCGCGCCCGGCTTCGCCTTCGGCTGGCCCTGCGCCGGCTGAGTGGCGGGCTGGGCGGCCGGGGCCTGCGCGGCCGGAGTCACGCCGACCGACACCGGCTTGAACTGCTGCACCACGCCGACGCCGCAGTCGAAGGTCATCGCGACCTCGACCGGCCCCTTCTTGAACACGACCGGGACCTGCTGGTTCGGCTGTACGGTCGCCACGGCCTTGCCGTCGACCTTCAGTGACGCGTTCTGGCCGAGCCGGTTGACGAAGTTGACCCGCGAGTCGGCCGGCACCGAGACGTCGGGAGTGTTCGGCTGCGACTTGCACACCAGCAGGCTCAGCACGCTGCCGCCGGTGAACTCGACCGTCGGCGACTCAGGGGCGGCGCTCACCGGGCTGGCGCCCACGGTCAGGGCCGCGGCGGCGAGTGCCACGGCGGTAGCCGCCAGGCGGACTGCCGATCGGTGTCCGGACAAGGTAGCCATCCAGTAGCCATCCAGGGTTGGGGGAACGATTTGGGGTACTGCTCCATCGAGCCGCACGAGCGCCGGGGCGATCACGAGCGGCTACGTGCGTAACGAGGCGGCCGACGAGACGGTGACGGAAGTACGGCATTCCGGACGCTTCGGCCGTCGCCCGGCGGGCGGGTAGAGCGAAGTGTCATACCTACGTCGTACGCTCTGCGGCATGCGAATCGGTGCTCACGTCGACCCCGCTGAGCCGCTGGCTGAGGCCGCCGCGCGCGGTGCCGACCTCATCCAGTTCTTCCTGACCGACCCGCAGGGCTGGACCGATCCCAAGGATCGCGACGACGCCGAGGCGATCCGCGCGGCCGAGATCGACGTCTATGTCCACGCGCCGTATCGGATCAATGTCGCCTCCTCGAACAACCGCATCCGCATCCCGAGCCGCAAGCTGCTGTTCAGCCATGCGGCCGGGGCGGCCAAGGTCGGCGCCAAGGGCCTCATCGTGCACGGCGGCCACGTCGAGAAGGCCGACGGCCTGGCCGGCGGGTTCGACAACTGGCGCAAGACCTTTGCGTATGCGGCGGAGCAGGGCGGGTTCGCCACCCCGGTGCTGATCGAGAACACGGCCGGCGGGGACAACGCCTGCGCCCGGCGCTTCGACAACCTCGCCCGGCTCTGGGACGCGATCGGCGACTACGAGGTCGGCTTCTGCCTCGACACCTGCCACGCGCACGCCGGCGGCGAGGACCTCCTCGGCATCGTCGACCGGGTCAAGGAGATCACCGGCCGCATCGACCTGATCCACGCGAACAACTCGCGCGACGGCTTCGACTCCGGCCGCGACCGGCACGACAACATGACAACCGGCGAGATCGATCCGGAGCTGATCGTCGCGGTGATCCGCGCGGCCGGCGCCCCGGCCCTCGTCGAGACTCCGGGAGGCGCCGAGGGTCAGGGCGCCGACATCACCTACCTGCGGGAGCGGCTGGCGTGAGCAACGTTCCGACGGTGTCCGAGGACGATTCCCCGGATTCAGCGCACACTGTGCCCAACACGAAGCACCCTGGCGGGGCGGCCGGCGAGTCCGCGGCCGGGTCCGGCGCGGATGCCGACGACGGGAATGCCGGGAAGCCGGAGGCGGACGAGGCTGGGGCGGGTGACGCCGAGGGTGATGCGGTGAATGCCGACGAGGCCGACGGGGCCAAGGCCAACGGAGCTGGGACCGACGGGGCAGGGGCCAACGGGTCCAAGGCCGACGGGACTGGGACCGACGGAGCAGGGGCCAAGGGGTTCAAGGGCGACGGGACTGGGGCCGATGGAACTCAGGCCGACGGAGCAGTGGCCAAGGGCGATGGGGCAGGGGCCGACGGGGCCAAGGCCGATGCCAACGACGCGGAAAACGGCTCTGCCACGGCCGGCGCTGCGAAGACGGGGCCGGACGAGAAGGAGAAGGCCGAGGGCTCGCCGGAGGCCGGGGATAAGGACGACGGGGAGCCCAAAGACCCGTTCGGCGCGTTCGGGCCCGAGCCGGAGCTCGTGCAGGGGCGGGCGCGAAGGATCACCACCAGGAGCGGGTCGGCGCTGGTCCGGTTCTTCGCGCACGAGTGGACGCTGGCCGCGATCGGGTCGGTCCTGCTCGCGATCGTCATGACCTGGCCCGCGGTGCGGCATCCGGCGACGACGATCCCGCAGGACATCTGGGACCCGACGCTGCAGGCCTGGCAGATGGCGTGGGCCGGGCACATCCTCACGACCGACCCGCTGCAGCTGTGGCACGCCAACGCGTTCTACCCGGATCAGTACAGCTACGCGTTCTCCGACACCCTGCTCGGTTACGCGCCGGCCGGCATGATCGGTTCGGGGCCGGAGGCCGCCGTCGTGCGGTACAACATCATTTTCATCTTCATCTTCGCCTTCGCCTTCTTCGGCGCCTATGCGCTGGTCCGCCAGCTCGGGGCGGGGCGCACCGGGGCCGTGGTCGCGGGTGCCGCGTTCGCGTATGCGCCGTGGCGGCTCGGGCAGGCCGGGCACCTGCACGTGCTGTCGATCGGCGGGATCGCGCTGGCGCTGGCGATGCTGGCCCGCGGGCACGGGTTCTCGCTGCGGCGCGGATACGAGCCGGAGAAGCGCCGCTGGGGCTGGGTGCTGGGCGGCTGGCTGGTCGCCGCGTGGCAGATCAGCCTCGGCTTCGGCATCGGCATCCCGTTCGCCTACGCGCTGCTGTTCATCGTGCTGGTCACCGCGATCACGTGGGGATACCGATACGCGCTGCGGCGCTGGCCGTCGCCGCGCCCGTTCGGCTGGAAGCTCTTCCTGGCCAACCTCGGCGGCGGGCTGGTGTTCGCCGGGGTGAGCGCGATGATGGCGTACCCCTACCTGCAGGTCCTCAAGCAGCACAAGGAGGCCAAGCGCAGCGCGGAGATCATCAGCCTGTTCTCGCCGCCGCTGAAGGGCTTCTTCATCTCGCCGCCGGAGTCGTGGCTGTGGGGCGACGCGTATGCCAACGCCCGCTCCACGCTGGGGTGGGCGCCCGAGATGGCGCTGCTGCCGGGTTTCTTCCTCTACGGGCTCGCCTTCGCCGGCCTGTTCGTCTCCGTGTGGAAGCTGCAACACCGCATCCTGCTCGGTTCCGGTGTGCTGCTGACGACCATCCTCGCGATGGGCAGCAACGGGCCGGCCCAGGGCGACTTCGGATACATGGCGCTCTATCGCATCCTGCCGGGCTTCGAGGGCATCCGGACCTCGGGCCGGCTCATGGTCTGGGTGACGCTGTTCCTGGCGCTGCTCGCGGCCGGGGCGGTGAGCGCGTTCTCGGATCGGGCGGTCGAACTCTTCTCCGACCGTACCCAGTCCGACAACCTCGACAACCGCGCGGGCGTGTGGCGCGTCGTCACGCTGATCCCGCTCGTGCTGGTCCTGGCCGAGGGCCTGCACAAGCCGGGCCCCAACCCGGAGGTGCCGCCGGCGCCGGTCGCGATGAGCACCCTGCAGGCCCCGCTGATCGTCCTGCCGACCAGCGAGCTGTTCGACATGAACGTGATGCTCTGGAGCACCGACGGCCTGCCCAAGATGGTCAACGGCGGCAGTGGCTTCACCCCGGACGACCAGGAGGTGCTGCGCCTCAACATGCAGCAGTTCCCGGACGAGGCCACGGTCACCCAGCTGCGCGAGATGAAGATCCACACCGTGGTGGTCCTGCGCGAGCATGCCCAGGGCACGCCCTACGCGAAGGCGATCGACGCCCCGATCGACGGCCTCGGCATAACCCGCACCGAACAGGGCAACGTCATTCTGTACAAGATCGACGGCTGACGGGTCCACCGCGCCCAGGCCGCCCCCACCCAACGCGGGGCGGTCTGGGCACGGTGGTTCTCGGCTCGGTGCTCAGCCGCGTGTACGAGGCCCACGCAGGGAGTAGTCCGCTGCGGAATGGGCAGAAGTACAACCCCATGCCTTCGCGGCCCAGCCGTCCGCGATGGCCGGCCTCGTCACCAGCATCGAGGTGGTCTTCGCCGCCGTGCGGGCGTGGTCGGCTTCCTGGCGCTGCTGGTCGCCGCCCGGCCGAGCGTCCAACGCGCGCTGCCGAGGAGCTCGAGTCCCGGCGGCCTGATCGCTGCATCCGACTTATACCCCATCACCGTATGAATCCGGTCAGCCGCCCGACGCCACGATGGCGTGAAAGTTGCCCGCCGACGCCAGTTCGCTTCTTGGTCGTTTGAGGCCGTCGACAAGCCTGGTGCTGGGCCCGCGGTCGCGGCGCGGAGCACCCGCCCAACAAAAAGCGGCCCGGCTCGATGGGAGACATCGAACCGGGCCGCTGGTTGATTCACGTGAAACCGATCTAGCCCGCCTTGGCCAGGGCCGGAGCGGGCGGCGGCTCCAGCAGATCCTCTCCGAGCGGCTCCTCGTTGTAGATGCCGCCGTCGGGATCCTGCCCCTCGTACGTTTGCCGGACCACGTCCTCCTGGGGATTTCGGATGTCGCGGATGACGTATCCGACGACGACCGCCAGGGTGACGAGCCGCAGGATCGAGGCGAGGACGAAGACGCCCTCGGGGAACACCTGGCGACCGGAGGCGCCCATGAGTTCCCCGTAGAAGGAGACGAAGTAGAGCACTTCCGCCACCTGCCAGGCCAGGAACGCTCCCCAGCGGGGCCGGGCGAGGACCGCGAGGGGGATCAGCCACAGGACGTACTGCTGAGACCAGACCTTGCCGGTGAGCAGGAACGCCGCCACGATCAGGAACGCCAACTGCGCCAGGCGGGGCTCCTTCTTCGCGGTGAGCCCGAGGATCAGGATGCCCGCGCAGCAGATCAGGAACAGCCCGAGGTACAGGATGTTGAGCGTCGCGTGCTTGGGATCGGTGTCGAGGTTCTGGAAGAACGGGAAGCCGTACTGCCCGGAGCCGCGCGGGAAGTGTGCCCCGATGTACCACAGGGTGCCCCAGTCGATCCCGCGCAGCTGGTTGAACTCCCAGAACTTCTTCCACGACTCCCAGAAGAAGAACGCGACGGGCGCGTTGACGACGACCCAGGTCGCCACGCCGGAGCCGACGTAGACGAAGAAGTCCTTCCATTTGCCGGTGCGTATGCTCAGCACCAGCAGGGCGCCGATGATCAGCATCGGATAGAACTTCGCCGCCGTCGCGAGGCCGAGGAAGACCCCGGCGAGCACGGGTCTTCGTTTCGCCCAGTAGGCCATGGACACGGCGGTCAGGCCGACCGTGAACAGGTCCCAGTTGACGGTGGCGGAGACGAACAGGGCCGGCGCGACGGCGAGCAGCGCGGCGTCCCAGGGCCGGCGGCGACGCACCGCCAGGGTCGCCGCGACGGCCGCGATGCCGAAGGCGCCCAGGACGACCGCGTTGACGTCGTAGAACGTCTGGCCGTCGTTCTGCACCACGCCGCGCTCGTGCAGGTTGTGCACCGGCAGGCCGAGGACGCCCATGAAGGCGCCAGTGAGCACCGGATACTCGACCTGGTGGTCGGCGTAGGGGACCTGGCCCTCGTTGAGGCCCTCGGCGTAGTACAGGGCGAGGACGTCGGTGTAGCAGAAGTACTTGTACTGCTTCATGTCCACCCACGCGGCGTCGCGACAGGGGGACTTCTGCATCCAGTGGAAGCTCAGCATGGCGCAGATGAGCAGCAGCACGACCCGCGCCGGGGTCCAGAAGCGGCCGCCGCCGGGCAGGCGCACGCGGGACCGGACGGCGTGGGTGCCGAGGGGCCCACCGATCGACTCGGACAGGCCACCGATGAAGCGGTCGGAGTTGGCGGGCTCGTCGACTAGATGCTCGGGTCGCGCATTCGGCTGGCCCAGACTCATCGGCATCGTGTCACCGTACCGTCGCCGGCTCGGAAGCGGTGGATTCCCCCGCCACAACTCGGGCATCCGCGCGGATCGGCAGAGCGAAGAGCAACGCGACCATCAGCAGCAGGTACCAATTCTTGATCATGAATCCCTGGACGCCGTGGCTCCACGGGTCGACCGGCAGCCCCTGCTCGAACCAGGAGACCAGGCCGAGGCCGACGGTGAGCGCGATGAGCACGGCGAACCAGGCGTGCCGGCGCGACGCGGCGAGCACGATCAGCGCCGGCACGAACCAGTAGATGTGATGGACCCAGGTGATCGGGCTGATCAGGCAGCCCACGATGCCGGTGATGGTCAGGCCGACCACCTCGTCGCCGACGAGCGCTGCCCGGCGGGCCCGCCACAGCCCGAACCCGAGCGCGGCCAGCACGAGCACGGCCCAGACCAGGCGATTCGGGTCGTGCGGGGCGGAGAGCCGAGCGAGCATTCCGTAGAAGGACTGGTTGAAGGTGTACGCCGCGCTGCCGATCCCCTCGCCCTGCCACAGCGCGTCCGTCCAGAAGTCGATCGAGGCCCGCGGCCCGACGGCGAACGCGACCAGGCTCGCCGCCGCGGCGCTCGCGATCGCGGTGAGCCCGGCACGGTACCGGCGGCTGATCAGCAGATACACGATGAAGATGGCCGGCGTCAGCTTGATCGCCGCGGCGAGCCCGATGAGCACGCCGGCCCAGCGGCTGCCGCGGGGCAGCAGCACGAGCAGGTCGGCGAGGACCAGCAGGACGAGCACCATGTTGATCTGGCCGAACGTGTAATTTTCCCGGACCGGCTCCAGGGCGCTGATCACGGCGAGCGCGAGGATCATCGCGAACGGCAGGCCCCAGCCCTTGGCCCGGGCGACGGGGGCGAGCAGCCAGTAGGTCGTGATCAGCAGGGCGGCGATCGTGATCACGCTGTACAGCACCACCGCCCCGGTCCACGGCAGCACCGCGAACGGGACGAGGATCAGCGCCCCGAACGGGGGATAGGTGAAGCCGAGCGTGCCCTGGGTGTCGTCGGGCTTGACGAAGTCGTAGAGGTCATGGCCGTCGAGCCACCAGTTCACGGCCTGCCGGTAGATGCCTAGGTCGAACCAGTCGTGCCGGTTGCGATACCAGATGTGGCCGTAGACGACCAGCGCCACGAAGAGCCCAAGCAGGACCCACCGGGCGGCCTTTCGCCAGCCCCCGTCCAACGCATACCCCCAACGAAATGCGGCCACGGTCCCGGCGAACATACCGCCGGTGCCGTGGCCGCACACATCAGACCCTGCAGATGTCAGCGCCTTCGGGTGATGGTCGGGACGACACCGCCGCCGTTGCCGCCCGGGCCTTGGCTGTTGCCCTGGCCGGGGTCCTGCGTCTGGCCACCGTTGCCATTATTACCGCCGTTGCCGCCGCCCGGGTTGTTCGGATCGATCACCGGCACGTTCGGCGTCGGCGAGGTGCCCGTGCCGACGTCGAGGCGGCCGGTGTTGGCCGGCGGGCGGAAGTTGACCTTCGGTGCCTTGAGCGCGGTCAGCGCGCCGTCGAGGAAGTCGCGCCAGATCGGCCCGGGCAGCGAACCACCGATGATGTCCTTCCCGTTCTTGTCGACGATCTTCTGCTCGGCGCCCTTGTTGCCGACCCAGACCGCCACGGCCAGGTCCGGCGTCTTCTTGACGGGGTCGTAGGCCGCGTAGCCGACCATCCAGGCGTGCGCGTTGCCGCTCTGGTTCTGGCCGTACTGCCACGTGCCCGTCTTGCCGGCGATCTGGCGGCCGTCACGCATCTTCAGTTTGTAGTGCGCGGGCACGCCCTGCAGCACCTTGTTGAGGTCGTCGGACATCCCGTCGGTCCAGCCGGGGATGCGCTTGGGGTTGATGGGCTCGCTGTAGGTCTTCTTGCCTTCGGTCCACACCTCCTTGAGGAAGTGCGTCTTGGCCGCGTAGCCGCGCGCCGCGAAGGTGGCGATGCCGCCGGCGTGCTCAAGGACCGTGACCGGGTACTGCCCGAACGCGACCTCGGTGTTGAACTTGCCCGGGACGACGTCCTTGCCCGCGTTCTTTTCCAGGTCGATCTTGGTCGACTTGCCGCCGACGGTCGCCCACATGTCGGTGATGCCGGCCGCGCGGGCCGTGTCGATCACCTTGTCCGGACCGACCTTCTCCGCGAGCGCGAAGAACGGCACGTTGAGCGACATGACGGTGACCTCTTCGAGGGTGCACCAGCTACCGCACTCCGGGTGCGACGTCGGGTTCTCGCCGGCGTTCTTGACCGGGTTGCCACCCTTGGCCGACCGGCCGCTCTTCGGGAAGTCACCCGGGGAGTTGCCGTCCCACCTCGAGTCGATGCGATACCCGGCCATCAGACCGGTCGCCAGCGTGTAGACCTTGAACGTCGAGCCCGGCGGGTGACCGCCACAGCAGCTGTCCTCGCCGGTGCCGAGCACCGGGTCGTTGTAGTAGCCGGCGTAGTCGCCGCCGTTGCCGCTGTCGCCGCCGTAATACGCCTTCACCGCGCCGGTCCCCGGCTCGACCGCGACGAGCGCGGCCTGCAGGTTGTCCTTCTGGCCGTTCATGTTCGAGTCCTTGTTGCGACTCGCCTCGCGCACCGCGATCGGCTGGACGTCCTTGTCGATCGTCGTGACGATCTTCAGGCCGCCGTTGCGGATCCTGTCGAAGTTCTTCTCCCCTTTGGCGTCGGTGTCCTCGTAGAGCAGCTGGCCGGTCCGTGGGTCCGTGAGCGCCGCGACCTCGCCGAGGACGTGGTGGATGATGAGGCCCTCGGGCTTGTTGAGGTTCTGCTGCGACCCGGCGAGCTCCCGCGCCCTGGCGGGGGTGATGACCGTATCCGGATACTTCATCCGCGTCTCGGCCTCGGCCTGCGGCACGAAGTTCAGCTTGATCATCTGGGCCTTGATGTAGTTGAACCGGTCGACGGCATTCTGCTTGTCGATGTTCGGGTCGAAGGGGCTGCCCTTGCCGCTGTTGCCCTCGGGGTTCTTGATCAGCCCGGCCAGCACCATGCACTCGGCGGTCGAAAGCTTGTCCGAGGACTTGCCGAAGTACGCCTGGGCGGCCGCCTCGAGGCCGTAGGCGCCGCGACCGAAGTAGACGACGTTGAGGTACATCGTCATGATTTCGTCTTTGCTGTACTGCTGGTTGAGCTTCAGCGCGATGACCGCCTCGCGCACCTTGCGCGCATAGGTGACGCCCTCGAGATCGGCCCAGTGCCGCGCGTATTGCTGGCTGATCGTCGACGCGCCCTGCCGGTCGCCGCCGGTGACGTTGTTCCAGGCTGCCCGCACGACGCCCTTGTAGTCGACGCCGTCGTTGGTGTAGAAGCTGTTGTCCTCCGCCGCGACCACCGCGTGCGCCATGTCCTTCGGGATCTTGTCCTTCGTCAGGACGGTGCGGTTCTCGCCGATGCGGCCCATCTGGGTCACGCCGTCGGAGTAGTAGATGGTCGTCGACTGGTTCAGTGTGATGTCGTCGGGCAGCGCGACCTGGTCGAAGTAGTACGTGCCGGCCACCATGCCGATGCCCGCGATCATGATGAACGCGGCGATCGACGCGATGAGGATGTTGCGCCGGCGACGCCGCTTGGCCTTGGCGCTGGGGCTGCGGCCGTCCTTGCCGCCGCTGCCGCCCCGGCCCGGGCCACCCGGCCCACCGGGACCGCCCGGCCCACCAGGGCCCTCGAGAACGTCGCCCAGCGGAGTCGCACCGACGGAGGCGGAGCCGACCACGGCCCGCCCGACGGTGGCCCGGCCCGCCGGGCCCGGCACCGACGCCGATCCGGTCACGGAGGCTCGGCCGCTCAGCGACTCGGGCGGCGAGACCCGGGCGGAGCCGACGCTCGCCGCGCCCACGCTGGCCGAGCCCGCGACCCGCGCGGAGCCGACGCCCGCCGATCCAACACCGGCGGATCCGACGCTTGCGGATCCGACACTGGCCGAGCCGCTTGCGCCGCCGCCCGCCCGGCCGACGCTGGCGCGCCCCACCTGGGCCCGCCCGGCCGGCGGGGCCGACGCGGGGCTGGGGGATGGTGGTTCCGGCTGGATTCCAGGAACCTGCGCGCGGCCCGATTGGGGGTTGCTCGGGTCACCGTAGCTCATTCGTCCCACCTTGCCGGTTGCATCGTCGTCGCATGCTCCGTCGCCATCATGTCTGTGAGCTGCGCCACTCTCGCGGCGGCCAATGCGGCGCGGCACCGTTGCCACCCGCCGCAGGTCCGCCCTCCTGACAACGCTTTGTCATGCGCCACAGGTTCACTCGGCCGCTCCTCCCTGCGCCCGCGCCGGCCGTTCGCCGTCGTCGCCGAGCCCGTCACGCCCCAGGAGGTATTGCTCGACGAGGTGGTTCCAGCCGCAGGCACGGCAGACCTCCACCACATACACGTGAAACTCACTCAGCGTCATCGCGAGGATCGGCAGCTCGGCGAGCCGGCGCGCCTGCCCGGAGGACTGCCGCAGTTCGTCCCCGTAGATGTAATGCACGTGGGTGAGGTTCTCCCGGCGGCAGACGGGGCACAGCTCATCGGTCGGCTCGCCGTGGAACTTCGCAGCGCTCTTCAGGTATGGCGACGCGTCGCACACCTCATAGGTGCCGACGCGTCCGGAATGCACCTCCCGCAGCAGGGCGCGTCTCCGCAAGGAGAAGTCGACGACCTGACGCTGGGTACGCATGGGCCCGAGGGTACGCGGTCAATTGCCTCACGGCGACATCGGTCACGATCGGTAACCATCCGATAGACGACCGGCGCTGTGCGCGAGCCCACTTGGTCGGTTTTGTTGCATCCGCTCGGACTACGACCTACCGTTCGATGTATCGGTCCGATACATCGGGCCGGTTAATGGAAGGAGGCCGGGAGTGCTCGAACTGGCGATCCTGGGTCTCCTGCACGAGTCCCCGATGCACGGCTACGAGTTGCGCAAGCAGCTGACGACCAAGCTCGGGGCGTTCCGGTTCGCAATCAGCTACGGATCGCTCTACCCGACGCTGCGCCGCCTGCAGGCCGATGGCTGGATCACCGAGGGTGCGCCGCCCGCGAACATGCCGGCGGGCGCCGACGAGGTGCCCCTGCTCACCAGCAAGCGCGGCCGGGTGGTCTACACGATCACCGCGGAGGGCAAGGAGCGGTTCCAGGAGCTGCTCAGCGCCGCCGGACCCGAGACCTACGACAGCGAGGCCGGTTTCGGCGTGCACTTCGCGTTTTTCGCGCGCACCGACCGAGCGACCAGGCTGCGGATCCTCGAGGGCCGCCGGCGTCGCGTCGAGGAGCGTCGCGAGGGCATGCGCGACGTGCTCAGCCGGGCCGCCGAGCGGCTCGACGCCTACACGCTCGAGCTGCAGCGCCACGGCCTGGACGCCTGCGAGCGCGAGGTTCGCTGGCTCGAAGAGCTCATTGCGAACGAACGCAATGGCACCACCCCTCAGCCGCCTTCGGCACAAGATCCGGAGCGGTCATCGTGAACAACAAGAAGGAGGCATCCGCGATGAGCTCCGTCCGCGTTGCCATCGTCGGTGTCGGCAACTGCGCCTCGTCCCTGATCCAGGGCGTGGAGTACTACCGCAACGCCGACCCGAATGACCGGGTACCGGGTCTGATGCACGTCAAGTTCGGCGACTACCACGTCCGCGACATCGAGTTCGTGGCGGCGTTCGACGTCGACGCCAAGAAGGTCGGCCAGGACCTGGCCGCGGCCATCAGCGCGAGCGAGAACAACACGATCCAGTTCTGCGACGTCCCGCCGACCGGCGTGACCGTCCAGCGCGGCCCGACGCTCGACGGCATGGGTCAGTACTACCGCGAGATCGTCGAGGAGTCCGACGAGCAGCCGGTCGACGTGGCCGCCGCCCTGCGCGAGGCGCGGGTCGACGTGGTCGTGTCCTACCTGCCCGTGGGCTCCGAGGAGGCCGACAAGTTCTACGCGCAGGCCGCGATCGACGCCGGCTGCGCCTTCGTCAACGCGCTGCCCGTCTTCATCGCGTCCGACCCGGTGTGGGCGCAGAAGTTCACCGACGCGGGGCTGCCGATCGTCGGCGACGACATCAAGAGCCAGGTCGGGGCCACGATCGTGCACCGTGCGCTGGCGAAGCTGTTCGAGGACCGCGGGGTCGAACTGCTGCGCACGTACCAGCTCAACTTCGGCGGCAACATGGACTTCATGAACATGCTGGAGCGCACCCGCCTGGTCTCGAAGAAAATCTCGAAGACCCAGTCGGTGACGTCCCAGATCCCGCACGAGATGGTGAAGTCGGACGTGCACATCGGCCCGTCGGACCACGTGCCGTGGCTGGATGACCGCAAGTGGGCCTACATCCGCCTCGAGGGCAAGTCCTTCGGCGACACTCCGCTCAACGCCGAGCTCAAGCTCGAGGTGTGGGACTCGCCGAACTCGGCGGGCGTCATCATCGACGCGCTGCGCGCCGCGAAGATCGCCAAGGACCGCGGTATCGGCGGCCCGATCCTGTCGGCTTCGAGCTACTTCATGAAGTCGCCGCCGGTGCAGTACAACGACCACGACGCCCACGACTCGGTGGAGAAGTTCATCAAGGGCGAGATCGAGCGCTGAGAATTTGCGAGTGGGCCGGCCCTTCGGGGCCGGCCCATTTTGTCATCCCAGGCCGAACTCGCGCTCGATACGGACCCGGGCCTCGAGTTCGAGCAGCAGCTTCTTGCGCCACAGGCCGCCGCCGAAGCCGACCAGCTTGCCGTCGGCGCCCACGACGCGGTGGCAGGGAATGATGACCGGAATCGGGTTGTGGTTGCAGGCGGTGCCGACGGCGCGGGCCGCGTCCGGCTCGCCGACGGCGGCCGCGATCTGGCCGTAGGTGCGCATCTCGGCGTACGGAATCGCGGAGAGCTGCCGCCAGACGGCCCGCTCGAAATCCGAGCCGCCGCGCACCGACAACGGCACCGTGAATGTGACGTCCTCGCCGGCGAAATAGCGGGCGAGTTCGTCGGTGGCGCGCTTGAGCACCTCGTCCGGCTCGGCGGTCCGCGCGTTCGGCGGCACCCCGCCGAAATGAACCCGGCAGATGCCCTGATCGTCGACCGCGACGCCCAGCGCATCGATCGGCGCCTGCACTTCTACCCACCGCACCCGCCAATTCTGCCCCTTTCACCGACGACCTGGGTGGCGTGTCCCCGCTACCCTGCAGTTGTCCTGGTAGGAGGGGGTCCGTGGAGACGACGTTCCTGATCATCGGCGGGGCCGGCATCGTCGTGCTGGCGCTGTCCGTGCTCATCGGCGATCTTTTCCACTTCGGCCATCCCGACGCCGCCGGGCCGTTCTCGGTGCCCGCCGTCGCCGGCTTCATCGGTGCCTTCGGCTTCGCCGGCGCGGCCGTCGCGGCGGTGACCGGCTCCGACGGGCTGCTGGTGCCGGTCGCCGCGGGCGTCGTCGCGGCCGTGCCGACCGCCTGGCTCGCCACCCGCCTGGCCCGCCTGGCGATCAACATGCGCACCGACGCCACCCCGACCCAGCGGGACATGATCGGCACCACCGGCGTCATCGTGACGCCCATCACCGGCAACGGCTTCGGCGAGGTCCGCATCTCCCTCGGCGGCCAGCCCGTGAAGCTCAATGCCCGCGCCGACCGGCCCATCCCGCTCGGCGCCCGCGTCTTCGTGGTGGAGGCGACGAGCCCCACCAGCGTGATCGTGGAAGAGACCCCCCTCTAAATAAAGAAGGAAGCGGATGGACACAGTCCTGCTGGTCGCCATCGGTGGCGGCATTCTGTTGATCTTGTTCCTGGTGATCTTCATCGTCTCGCGGATCAAGGTGGCCGGGCCCAACGAGGCCTTCATCATCACCGGCCGCAAGGGCAAGTCGGTGCAGGGCGTCGACGGCACCCGCTCGACCGACCTCTCGGGCCAGAAGGTCGTCATGGGCGCTTCGGTCTTCGTGGTGCCGATCGTGCAGAAGCTTCAGGTCCTGGACCTCTCCAGCCGCCGCATCCACGTCGAGATCACCGGCGCGGTGAGCAAGCAGGGCATCCGCGCCAACCTGCAGGGCGTCGCGATCGTCAAGGTCGGCGGCACCGAGGACGCCATCCGCGCCGCGGCCCAGCGCTTCCTCAACCAGCAGCAGGGCATTGACCTGTTCACCAGCGAGGTCCTCGCCGGCGCCCTGCGCTCGATCGTCGGCCGGCTGACCATCGAGGAGATCATCCGGGACCGCACCGCGTTCGCCGGCGCGGTCGCGGAGGAGGCCGAGCACTCGCTCACCAACCAGGGCCTGGTGCTGGACACCTTCCAGCTGCAGGACATCTTCGCCGAGGGCTCCTACCTCGCCGACCTGGGCCGCCCCGAGGCGGCCCGGGTGGTGCGCGACGCGGCCATCGCCGAGGCGCACGCCCGCCAGGCCGCCGAGTCCGAGCGGCTCAAGGCCGAGGAGGCGATCGCCGAGGCCAACCGCAACCTGGCGCTCAAGCAGGCCGGCATCCAGGCCGAGATCGACGCGGCCAGGGCGAAGTCGGCCGCGGCCGGCCCGCTCGCGCAGGCCGAACGCGACCAGGCGATCCTCGGCGAGCAGCAGAAGGTGGCCGAGCGCAACGCCGAGCTCAAGCAGCGCCAGCTCGACACCGAGGTGCGCAAGCCGGCCGACGCCGAGCGGTACCGCGTCGAGCAGGAGGCCGAGGCGGCCAAGAACGCGGCGATCCTCAAGGCCGAGGCGCAGCGGCAGGCGACCATCGCGGCCGCGCAGGCCTCCGCTGAGCAGGCCCGCCTCACCGGTGAGGGCGAGCGGTCCCGCCGCGCCGCGCTCGCCGAGGCCAACGCCATCGAGGGTGCCAAGGAAGGTGAGGCGGAGCAGCGGCGCCGCGTCGCGATCGCCGAGGCGCTGGAGCGCGAGGGCGCGGCGGAGGCGTCGGCGATCCTGGCCCGCGGCCAGGCCGAGGCGGAGGCGATGCGGCTCAAGGCTGACGCGTTCGCCACCTACGGCGAGGCCGCGATCCTCGACCTGCTCGTGCGGGTGATGCCGGACGTGGTCAAGGCGGCCAGCGACCCGATGGGCAACATCGACCGCATGACGGTCATCTCGACCGACGGCGCGTCGTCGCTGTCCAAGTCGGTGGCGAACAACGTCGCCCAGGGTCTGCAGCTCGGCACCGATCTGACCGGCATCGACCTGCAGAAGCTGCTGAGCCGGCTCGGCGGGCTGGCCGGCGACGACGTCGTCGAGCCGGTCAACGGCAAGCCGGCCGTCGAGGCGCCCAAGTAACCCATACCTTCAGTTAGGGGACCCGCACCGTCCGGTGCGGGTCCCCTTCCGTTCGTGGGGGCCGCGTCGCCCGGCGGCGCCGTAGGCTTTTGCGGTGTCCACCGTCCTCGCCGCCCATGCACAGACCCATTTCGTACGGGCGGTGCTGCGGCAACGAGGCTTCCGGTGGCTGGTCGCCGTCCGGGTCGTGGCCCAGATCGGCGACGGGCTCTTCCAGGGCGCGCTGGCCGGCAGTGTCCTGTTCAACCCGGAGAAGCGGGCGGGGGGCCTGGCGATCGCGGCCGGCTTCGCGATCCTGCTGCTGCCGTACTCCCTGGTCGGCCCCTACGTCGGGGTGTTCCTGGACCGCTGGCGGCGCCGCTCGATCATCAGCGTCGGCAACCTGGTCCGCACGCTGCTGGTCCTGCCGATCGCGTTCTACATCTGGCGGGGCGAGCACTCGCCGGTGCCGTTCCTGCTCGCCCTGATCGTGATCGGCCTCAACCGGTTCTTCCTGGCCGGCCTCTCCGCCGCGACGCCGCACGTGGTGCCCGACCGGGGCCTGGTGACCGCGAACTCGTTCGCCGGCACGCTGGGCTCACTCAGCTTCTCGCTGGGCATCGGAGCGGGCGCGACGCTCATCAAGACGGTCCTGGCCACGTCGTTTCACGGATACGCGCTCGTCGCCGGCCTCGCCGGGTTCTTCTACCTCGCCTCCGCGCTGCTCGGGCGGGCCTCGTTCGGCCCGGACGAACTCGGCCCGGACGACGCCGACCGGCGGGGCGGCTCGATCCTGACCGCGCTGCGCGAGACCAGCCTGGGCACCGTGGCCGGGGTCCGGCACCTGGCCGCCCGGCGCGGAGCGGCGTTCCTGGTGCTGGCGCAGGCGACATTCCGGCTGCTGTACGGCGTGATCCTGCTCGCCTGCCTGCTGCTGTTCCGCACCGTGTTCAACCACGGCGACGACCCGACGGGCTCCTTCGGCACCATCGCGAACGCGTTCCTGGCCGGCGGCGTCGGCATGGTCATCGCCTCGTTCGTGACGCCCGCGCTCTCGCGCCGCATCGGCGGCTGGCGCTGGGTGACGGCGGTGCTGATCGCGACCGGGGCGGCGATCCTGGGCTTCGGGCTGCCGTTCGACCCGGTGCTCCTGCTCGGGGCGGTGTTCGTCACCAACCTGGCCGCGCAGGCCATCAAGATCGTGACCGACACCGCGCTGCAGCACGAGTGCGCGGACGAGTTCCGCGGGCGGGTGTTCAGCATCAACGACACCGCGTTCAACGTGACGCTGGTCGCCGGGATGTACCTCGGGGCGCTCACCCTGCCCGACACCGGCCGCTCGGCCGCGGTGCTCGGCACCGTCGCGCTCGGCTACGTGTTGGCCGGGGTGGGCTACGCGGCGCTGGGCGGCCGCTGGGCCCGCCGGGTCGGCGACGACATCGCCGGCCCGGCCGGGCGTTAGCTCGTCAGTACGACGAACTGGTCTTCTTCGCGGTCATGTTGACCTGCGACGTGCTCATCGTGAGGTTGTCGCCGTTGCAGGTGTACTTCGCCGGGTTGTCGTCCGTCGTGAACGGCTCGGTCTCGTCGTAGTTGATCGACGGCGCCTTGGTGTTCAGGGTGCCCGTCGACTGCAGGTTCTGATACGCGATGCTGCCGGCCGTCGTCGAGACGTTCCCCGTGACCGTCGCGTTCACCGTGAGCGTGATCGCGACCACCGTGCCCGAGACCGTCGGGTTGCCGATGAGGGTGGTGTCCTTGTACGTCTCGGTCATCTTGCCGTCGGGCGTGTACTTGAGCACCGAGCCGTTCTCTTTCAGCGTGATCGGCACGTTGCCGACGCCGTCCATCGCCACCTGCTGGGTGTATGTCTTCGTCTGCCACGTGCCGACCAGGCACTCGTCGATCGTCGCGGCGGCCTTGGTGGTCGCCTTGTCGGTGGCCGTCGGGCCGCCGTTGGTCGGGTTGGCCGCCGGGTCCTTCTTGTCGTCGCCGTTCTTGAGCGCGGCGACGACCACGATCGCGACGACGAGGAGGACCAGGACGCCGGAGAGCGCCAGGATCGGCATCAGGAACTTGTTCCGGCCGCCGCCCGAGGAGGACGAGCCGCCGTACGTCGAGCCGTAGGCGGTGGGCGGGGCCGAGATCGGGTCGTTGTATGAGGGTGGAGCCGAGTATGAAGGTCCGGAGCTGGTGGGGTATCCGGCATAGGGCTGCTGTCCGCCGTACGGCCCGCCGCTGTACGGCGTGCCGCTCGTCGGCTGCTGGGGCGCCTGCGGGACGCCCCGATATGTGCGGCACTGCGTGCAGTAGCCGTTCGCATCGATGCCCATGCCGCCGCAGGTTGGACACGGCTGCATGTCTGCCTCCAGTTTCAGGTCTTCCGGGAGTACCGGCCCAGGGCTTGCGGCCGACGAAGGGGGATTTACGTGTTAGCGACGGTAGCCCACCGGGTCTACGCACAGAACCGGCTGAATCGCCACATGCACGACGCATGGGAGGTCGGGGTTCCGACAACCTGGTGCTATTGAGCAACAGGTGACGAGGTGGTGGCATTTTGTAGTCGTACGATTACGCAATGTCAACGCCACCGGAGCCCGGCGACGCGCGGCCGCCAGAGCTCGCCGAACCGCTTCCGCCGTCCGCACCCGAGCCCGGCGTCCCGGGGGCCGTGCGGCCCGAGTCGCTGCGGTCCTCGGCGCCGTACTCCGCCAAGGAGCCCCCACAGTTCCCGCCGCCTTCCCCGCCGGCAGCCCTGCCGCCCGGCGAAGCCGGTGACGGTGGTCGACGACGCCGGCTGGTGCCGGTCGCCGGCGGCGCGGTGCTCGCCCTGGCCGTGGTCGCCGTCGTGGCGTACCTCGCGATCGGGCCCGGCCACGACGACACCGAGTCGCTCGGTGGCCTGGTCGCGACCGGTCCGGCCGCCTCGGGCCGCGGCCTGGCACCCCAGGTCGGCGCGCCGCTGACCACCGACGCCGGCAGCGCCCCGGCGGCCGGCCCGACGGGCGTCCGCTCGTCGCAGCCCGCCGGGGTGCCCTGCGCGTACAGCTCGGCCGAGCGCGGCCAGGGCGACACGCGCCTCATCGCGACACCCGCGCCGAAGGCCACCCTGACCGGCCGGGTGAACGCCACGATCCAGACGAACCTGGGACCGGTCGGCATCCAGCTGTACGCCGACCGCGCCCCCTGCACCGTGAACTCCTTCGTGCACCTCTCGCGCGACGACTTCTACAGCGACACGCCGTGTCACCGGCTCACCACGGACGGGTTGTACGTGCTGCAGTGCGGCGATCCGAGCGGCACCGGGACCGGCACGCCCGGCTACCAGTTCGGCGAGGAGAACCTGCCGACGACCGTGCCGCCCTACCCGCGGGGCACGATCGCGATGGCCAACGCGGGTCCGGGAACGAACGGGTCGCAGTTCTTCGTGGTGTACAAGGACAGCGACATCCCGCCCGACTACACCGTCTTCGGCACCGTGACCAGCGGGATGGACCTGCTCGACCGGATCGCCGCCGGCGGCACGACCACGGGGGAGCCGGACGGCCCGCCGAAGCTGGCCGTCCAGATCAGCGAGATCCGGGTGGCGTGACGCCCTCCGCCGCGGCCCACCGCAAGAGCTCGGCGACGGCCTCGTCGTGCTCGAGCGGGCCGTGCTCCAGGCGCAGCTCCTTGAGGTGGCGCCAGGCGCGGCCCACGATCGGGCCGGGCGGCACCCCGAGCAGCTCCATGATCGCGTTGCCGTCGAGGTCGGGCCGGACCCGGGCCAGGTCCTCCTCGGCGGCGATGCGCGCGATCCGCTCCTCCAGCGCGTCGTAGTCGGCCGCGAGCTGCGCCGCCTTGCGCCGGTTGCGCGTGGTCACGTCCGAGCGGGTCAGGCTGTGCAGCCGGGGCAGCAGCGGGCCGGCGTCGGTCACGTAACGCCGGACGGCCGAGTCCGTCCACTCTCCGCGGCCGTACCCATAGAAGCGCAGGTGCAGCGCCACGAGCTCGGCGACGTCGGAGATCACGTCCTTCGGGAACTTCAGCGCCTTCATCCGCTGCTTGGTCAGCCGGGCCCCGACGATCTCGTGGTGGTGGAAGCTCACCCCGCCGTCCGGGCCGACCGCCTTCGTGGCCGGCTTGCCGATGTCGTGCATCAGGGCCGCCATGCGCAGCGTGAAGTCGGGGCCCTCGCGCTCGAAGCCCATCGCGTTGCGCACGACGATCAGCGTGTGCTCGTAGACGTCCTTGTGCTGGGCGTGCTCGTCGATCTCCAGCTTGAGGCCGGCCAGCTCCGGCAGGAACTGCTCGGCGAGGCCGGTGTCGACCAGCAGCCGCAGGCCCGCGAGCGGGTCCTGGCCGCACATGAGCTTCATGAACTCGTCGCGGATCCGCTCGGCGGTGATCCGGCCGAGGTCGGGCGCCATCGCGGTCATCGCGGCGCGGACCTCGGGCGCGACCGCGAAGCCCAGCTTGCTCACGAACCGCGCGGCGCGAAGCATCCGCAGCGGGTCATCGGCGAACGACTCCTCCGGCCGGCCCGGCGTGCGCAGCACCCCCTGGGCCAGGTCGTTCAGGCCGCCATACGGGTCGGAGAACTCATGCTCCGGCACCGACACCGCCATCGCGTTGACGGCGAAGTCGCGCCGGCGCAGGTCTTCGGCAAGGCTGTCGCCGAAGCGGACGATCGGGTTGCGACTGACGCGGTCGTACGCGTCCGCGCGGAACGTCGTGACCTCGATGCGCAGCCCGCGGCGGGCCAGCCCGATCGTGCCGAACTCCTGGCCGGTGGTCCACACCGCCTCGGCCCACCCGTCGATGATCTTCAGGGTCTGCTCGGGCCGGGCGTCGGTGGTGAAGTCCAGGTCCTCGCCCAGCTTGCCCAGCAGTGCGTCGCGGACCGAGCCGCCAACCAGGTGCAGCTCGTGGCCGGCCCGGGCGAACCGGTGGCCGAGCTCGTCGGCAATGGGGGAGACACGCAGCAGCTCATGCACGGCGTGGCGCTGGGCATCGTTCAGGGCGCGGATGGTCTCGGGCATCGGTCGATCAGCCTATCGCGACGGGGGAAGCAGGCACCGAGGGTAGCGGTCCGATGTGCGTCGGGTCGCGTGATAATCGGCGGCCCCTCGGAAGTGTCGGGGGGTGCCACTATGGTCTGTGCTGCGAGTCGGTGGCAGAGCGGACGTATGGCCGAGTTGGGGTGTGGCGCATGGATCCGGGGACGGACCCGGCACAGCGGGACCGCTGGAGCAACGAGCCGACCGTTTCGCTGCGGCCGGGCGAGTCCGCGCCTCCCGCGGCGGAGTTCCCGGCCGAGCCGCCTGAGCCGCCACGACGGCGGGCCGGTGCCCACCGGGCGCCCGAGGAGGCCACGGAGGTCCTGCCGCCGCCCGAGTCGTCGGCCGGGCCCACCCAGATCGTTCCGCCGCCGGGTGAGGGCTTCGGGGGTGGCCCGACGGTCGTTTCGCCCTCTGCGGGGCCCACCCAGATCGTTCCACCGCCCGGGGAGAGTTTCGCGGGCGGACCGCCGATCGCTCCACCGCCCGGTGAGGGCTTCGCGGGTGGACCGACGCAGGTGCTGCGGCCCCAGCCGCCCGCGCACCCACGGCCACCGGCGCCGCCTCCGGCCGGGCCCCTCGACCCGGGCCAGACCGTGCGGCTGCACGTGGGGCGCCGCCCTGAGGGAATGGCCATCGACCCCGCCAACGCGCCGACCGTCGCTCTGCCGCTGGTCATGTCGCGGCCGCAGGTCGTCGTCGACGCGCCGGTCGTCGAGGAGTCCGCGCCGCCGACCGCGGCCGACGACGACAGCACCGGCACCGTGGTGCGCAACAGCAGCACAATGGCGATCCTGAGCCTGGTCAGCCGGGCCACCGGGTTCATCCGGGCGGCGGCGATAGCTGCGGCCATCGGCGGCCAGGTGGTCGGCGACGACTACACGCTCGCCAACAACCTGCCCAACCAGGTCTACGAACTGCTCCTCGGCGGCGTCCTGGCCAGCGTGCTCATCCCGACGCTGGTGCGGGCCCGCAAGGAGGAGCCCGACCGCGGCGAGGCCCACGCCCAGCGCCTGCTGACCCTGGCCGCCGTCGCGCTCGGCGCGGCCACCCTGATCGTGGTCGTCGCGGCCCCGCTCATCACGGCGATCTACACGCTCGGCAACGACAAGGTCACGTCGGCCGACCGGCACCTGATCACCGTGCTGGCCTACCTGCTGCTGCCGGAGATCTTCTTCTACGGCCTGGCCGGCATCTTCGCCGCGATCCTCAACGTGCGCGGCCACTTCGCCGCCCCGATGTGGACGCCGATCCTCAACAACATCGTCATCATCGTCACCGCCGGCGTCTTCATCCTGGTGCGCGGCGGCGGCCTGCCCACCGCGGAAACGATCACCCTCACCCAGATCCTCGTGCTCGGCCTGGGCACCACGCTCGGCATCATCGTGCAGGCGGCCGGCCTGTGGCCAGCCATGCGCAAGACCGGGTTCCGGTGGAAGTGGCGTTTCGACTTCCGCAAGCTGCAACTGCGGGAGCTCGCCAAGCTGAGCTCCTGGATGCTGCTCTACGTCGGCGTCTACCAGCTGGGCATCACGGTCGTCATGGCGCTGGCCAAGAACAACCAGCTCCGCGGCGGCGAGGGCCCGGCGGTGTTCAACAACGCCTTCCTGATCTTCATGATGGCCCACGGCATTGTGGCGGTGTCCGTCATCACGGCGATCATGCCCCGCATCTCCGCCGCCGCCGCGGACGGCCGCTTCGGCGACGTCACCGACCAGCTGGCCCAGGGCAGCCGCCTGGCCTCGGTGATCCTCATCCCCGCCGCCGCGATCTACGTGGTCCTCGGCCGCCCGCTCGCCGTGACGCTGTTCAACTGGGGCAGCTACGACTACGACCAGTCCCTGGCCACCGGCTCGGTGGTGGCCGCGGCCGGCCTGGGCCTGGTCCCCTTCGCCCTGAGCCAGATGCAGACGAGCGTCTTCTACGCCATGCGCGACACGAAGACGCCCGCGCTGGTCAACATCGGCGGCGTGGCCATCCGCCTGATTCTGGACATCGGCTTCTACGTGCTCCTGCCAGTCGCCGTGGTGACGACGTCGCTGATGGTGGGCACCGCCCTGTCCTTCGTCGCGGCCCTCATCGTCGGCTACGTGCTCCTGCGCCGCCGCCTGGGCCGCCTGGGCCTACGCCGGCTGCTGGACACCCTGATCCGCCTGACCGCGGCCGCCGTCGCCGGCGGCCTGCTGGCCCTAGGGGTGTCCTGGCTGATCGGCCAGATCATCGACCCGGGCAAGCTGCAGGGCATCGTCCAGCTGATCTTCGGCAGCGCGGTCCTCGTAGCGGTCTACGCGGCGGCCGCGATCTTCCTGAAGGTGCCGGAGGTCCGCCAGTTCGCCGGCATGATCCGCTCCCGCCTGGGCCGCTGAGACCCCGCCCGGGCCGCCCGGCCGCTGAGGGCGCTCGGCCGCTGAGGGCGCTCGGCCGCTGGCCGCTGAGGCCCGCCTGAGCCACTCGACCGCCGAGGCCCCGCCCGGGCCGCGCGACCGCTGAGGGCCACTGCGGCCTGCTCGGCCGACGAGGCTTGTCGGGCCCGTTTCAGCCGCTGAGGCCCGCCCGAGCCGCTCGACCGCCGAGGCCCCGCCCGGGCCACCCGGCTGCTGAGGGCCGCCTGAGCCGCTCGGCCGCCGAGGCCCCGCCCGGGCCGCGCGACCGCTGAGGGCCACTGCGGCCTGCTCGGCCGACGAGGCTTGTCGGGCCCGTTTCAGCCGCTGAGGCCCTGCCCGGGCCGCTCGGCCGCTGAGGCCCTGCCCGGGCCGCCCGGCCGCTGAGGGCCGCCTGAGCCGCCCGGCCGCTGAGGCCCGCCTGAGCCGCTCGGCCGCCGAGGCCCCGCCCGGGCCGCCCGGCCGCTGAGGGCCGCTGCGGCCTGCTCGGCCGATGAGGCCCGTCCGGGCCGTTTCAGCCGCCGAGGCCCGCCTGAGCCGCGCGACGGCCCCGAACACGTCGGCGTCGCGCTTCGGGCCGCTGAGACCCGCCCGAGCCGGTCGGCCGCTGAGACCCGCCTCGGCCGCGGAGGGCGCTGGGGCTCGCTCGGCCGCTGCCAAGGTCCGGACCTATCCCACCCGGCCGGCGACTCGACGTGTGGGCCGGATCGCTCGGCGATCGGTGGCTCATCGACACGTCCACCTCTGGGTGACCGGAGAGACGGATCTCATTCGGCGGTCTGGTTGAACCCTTCAGGGCGTCGGGCGCGTGTGACCTCTGTGCGGCGCGTGCGGTCTTGGCTCCGAGGGGCGGCGGGATCGGCGATTCGTCACATTTGTCGAGTACCGGTGGGCGCGAATGGGCCGGTCGCGCGGTGGGGTGCGACGAATCCCTGAAAATTGGGTGAAGCGTAAATGACCGTCATGTCCTGACATGGGTGATCAATTGGCCCTGCACGGGGTGGTCCGGAGATGATGACGTGTCGGAGACCGAAGAGGCGACAGGTAAGGTCAACCCCGGCGCCCTGCCGAAGCGCTTAGGCTTAGTGACTGCGACTCGCGTTACGACGGACGCCACAGGTCGGCACACGGATCGGAAGGGAGGACGGGTGGCTGAGCTCGACGAAGGGCTGGAGGCTGGGGGCATCCCTCAGGTCCTGACCTTCGGCATCCCATCCGTCGGTGAAATCCTTGCCGAGCGATACCAGCTCGAAGAACACATCGGCAGCGACTCGCTGGGCCGCCAGCTCTACCGCGGCATCGACGTCATCCTGCGCCGCCCGGTGGCGGTCGTCACACGCTACCCCGGCGGGGAGAGCGCCAAGGAGATGCTGGCCGCAGCGGTCGCCGCCAGCCGGATCGTGCACCCGCACCTCGTCGGCGTGTATGACGCCATCGACGAGGGTGGCCGGGCTTATGTCGTGCGCGAGTGGGTGGACGGCATCGCGCTGCGGGACATCGTCGCGTCCGGGCCCCTCGACGCCGGGCGGTCGGTCGCGATCGCCTGGGCCGTCACCGACGCGGTGGCGGCGCTGCACGGGACCGGCATGGCGCACGGCAACGTGCACCCCGGCACGGTCCTGGTTGCCCACGACGGGCGCGTGGTGCTCACCGACGCCCGAGCCGACGACGGCGCCACGCCCGAGGCGGACATCAGGACGATCGGCGCCATTCTCTACTGCGCGCTGACGGGCTACTGGCCGCACGCCGAGGCCGGGTCGTATTCGGCTCCCGACGGCGTGCGCGACTCCTCCGGTGCGCTGCAGTCGCCGCGCCAGGTGCGCGCCGGCGTCCCGGCGCACCTCGACTCGCTCGTCGCCGACCTGCTCAATCCCGATCTTCCGCTGCCCTCGGCCGAGTCACTCGCGGGCGAGCTCGCCTCGTTCGGCTCCTTCGACGAGGAGGACATGGCGGCCGAGGAGGGCGGCGGGCGCGTCGACTTCGACGCCTTCGACTCCGCAGCGGCGTCGCCTGCCCCGCCGAAGCCGGCCGGGCGCAAGCTCGCCGTGGGTGTCGTGGGCCTGCTCGTGCTCGCGCTGGCCGGCACGCTCGCCGCCGCGCGGGTGCTGGGTGACCCCGCCACGCCGGAGACGTCCTCGTCCGGGCCGCCGCCGGGGCCGAGTTCGTCGCAGCAGGCCAAGCCGGCCGGGCAGCCGGTCGAGTTCAAGATCGATCCGTCGAAGGTGCGCATCGTCGACCCGGCTGGCGACCGCACCGAGGTCAAGGACGCGGCCAAGACGGTCGACGGCGACGCCAACACGGTGTGGAAGACCGACCGCTACAACAGGGCCGACTTCGGCGGCAAGAAGCCCGGCATGGGCGTGTGGATCGACCTCGGCGAGGAGAAGCAGGTCGTCTCCGTGAAGGTCCAGCTCCAGACGCCCGGCGCCGACGGCGAGCTGCGCATGGGGACGCAGGACCTGGGCAGCGGCTCGGCGCAGGACCAGCAGACCGTGGCGCAATACCGGGCGGTCGGCTCGCGGCAGGGCATGAACGCCACCACGTTCTTCAACGGGCCGGAGCAGAAGACGCGATATCTGCTGGTGTGGATCACGAAGCTGCCCAAGGACAGCGCCGGCGGATACCGCGCGTCTATCGGAGAGATAACCGTCCTGGTGCAGTGACCCCACGAACCGGTCGTGGTCGATAGGGTGCGACCCGTGGACGCTGCCGAGCTGGGCCCGCGCGACTCGCGCGACGACGCCTCGCTGCTGCGCGCCCACGCGGACGGCGACCCGAACGCGTTCGCCGAAGTCGTGCGCCGGCACCGGGACCGGCTCTGGGCGGTCGCCCTGCGCACGCTCGGCGACCGCGAGGAGGCCGCCGACGCTCTGCAGGACGCGCTGCTGTCGGCGTTCCGGTCGGCGGGGAGCTTCCGCGGCGACTCGGCGGTCACCACCTGGCTGCACCGGATCGTGGTCAACGCCTGCCTGGACCGGGTCCGGCGCCGTCAGGCCCGTCCGACCGTACCGTTGCCGGAGACCGACACCACCACGGCGCCCGCGCCCGACCGCGACACGGCCATGGACGTGCGCCAGGCCCTCCAGCAACTGCCGGTCGACCAGCGCGCCGCGCTCGTGCTGGTCGACGTGCAGGGATACGCGGTCGCCGAGGCGGCCGTGATGCTGGGCGTCGCGGAGGGCACCATCAAGAGCAGGTGCGCGCGCGGCCGGGCCCGGCTCGCGCTGCTCCTGGGCCACCTGCGGAACCCCGCCGACGGCGGCCGCGTCCCAACGGAGGCGGCCGCGACCGAGGCGGCGGCCCGCGCGCGGCTCGACGGCTCGGCCGGCCGGTCCGTCGCGGCCGAGGCACCATTCGCGTCCGGAAAGGAGGGTGGCGCGTGACGGCCTTCTCCGAAGCCGACCTCGACCGGCTCGCCGACTTCGTCGGCGGGGCGCTGGACGGCACCCCGGAGGCGGATGACGTGCGTCACCTGGTGAGCACAGATGTGAGCTGGGCCGAGGCCTACGCGATGCTCGTCTCGGCCGACGCCGCCGTGCGTGACGAGCTGCACGCGCTGGGGGCGCAGGCACAAGAAGTACCGCTGGATGTGCAGCAGCGACTGGACGCGGCCCTGGCGTCGGCGGTCAGCGCGCCCCCGGCGGACGCCCCCGTCGTCGATCTTGCGCGGGCGCGCGAGGCACGCAAGCGCCGCCGGATGCGCTGGGCCGCCGGGCTCGCGGCGGCCGCCGCGGTGATCGTGTGCGGTGGCGTCGGCGTGCAGGTGATCCGATCGGGCGTCACGAGCAGCAAGGACCAGTCCACGGCGGCGGCGCCGAACATCGCGTCCCGGCCCGACGGCGGGGGGGCGGAGAACTACGGCTCGTCCGCGGGGGCGGGCTCGGGCTCGGGCGTCATGAGCAGCGGCCGCGACTACAGCCGGCGCACACTCGGCGACCTGGCCGCCGGCATCCCGAAGACGCAGACGCGCAACAACCTGGAGCAGGGCGTCGGCGCCAGCACGGCACAGGGCGACGTCAGGGCGCAGGCGAGCGTGCCGGGCCCCTTGTCGCGACTCGGCGATCCGACCGCGCGGGCCGCGTGCCTCGGCGCCATCACCAAGGAATACGGTGGTCAGGTGGCGCTGGTCGACTACGCCGCGTTCGAGGGGCAGCCGGCGCTGATCGTCGTCGTCGACGGCTCGCGGACCGCGGCGGGCAAGCGCCTCGTGATCGTCGTCGGGCCGGACTGCGGCACCGGCGGGGCGATCGCCGACGAGCGCTACCGCACCACCGCCCCGTAGTGGTGATGTGGCACACGAGTCACCGTCCACCGGGAATGGCCGGTTCGTAGGATGACGTTTTGCTGGCACAGGCTGAATTCGAGGAGTCGACCGTGGACGAGGTCCGCAACCTGATCATCGTGGGGTCCGGTCCGGCCGGTTACACGGCTGCGGTCTATGCCGCCCGCGCCAATCTGAAGCCGCTGGTGATCGAGGGGGTGACCTCGGGCGGCGCGCTGGTGACGACGACGGAGGTCGAGAACTTCCCCGGCTTCCCGGACGGCATCAACGGGCCCGAGCTCATGGACAACATGCGCAAGCAGGCCGAGCGGTTCGGGGCGGAGTTCATCACCGACGACGCCACCCGCGTCGCGCTGGAAGGCCCGGTCAAGAGCGTGTGGATCGGCGAGACGGAGTATCGCGGGAAGGCCGTGATCCTGGCCACCGGCTCCGCCTGGCGCCCCCTGAACGTCCCCGGCGAGCAGGAACTGCTCGGCCGCGGCGTGTCGTCCTGCGCCACCTGTGACGGCTTCTTCTTCCGCAACGAGAACATCGTGGTGATCGGCGGCGGCGACTCGGCGATGGAGGAGGCGACCTTCCTCACCCGCTTCGCCACCAAGGTCACCATCATCCACCGGCGCGACGAGTTCCGCGCCAGCAAGATCATGGCCGAGCGTGCGCTGGCCAACGAGAAGATCGAGGTCCTCTGGAACAGTGTCGTGACGGAGGTCCTGGACGGCGGCGGGCGCGTCGGCGGCATCAAGGTCAAGAACACGGTGACCGGCGAGGAGAGCGAACTGCCGGTGGCCGGCGTATTCGTCGCGATCGGCCACGACCCGCGCAGCGAGCTGTTCCGCGGCCAGGTCGAGCTCGACGACGAGGGCTACGTGAAGGTGGCCGCGCCGAGCACCCGCACCAACATCGAGGGCGTCTTCGCCGCCGGCGACGTCGTCGACCACACGTATCGGCAGGCGATCACCGCGTCCGGCACGGGCTGCGCCGCGGCCCTCGACGCCGAGCGGTTCATCGCGGCCCTGTGAGGGGCACAGAGTAGAGCTAGCGAGCTTGAGAGAAGGAGAGCGCATGGGAGCCATCCAGCCCGTCAGCGACAAGACCTTCGAGGTCGACGTCCTCAAATCGGATATTCCGGTTCTGGTGGACTTCTGGGCCGAATGGTGCCAGCCGTGCCGCAAGATCGAGACCATGCTGAACGAGATCGCCGCCGGCGAGCTCGCCGACAAGGTGAAGATCGTGAAGGTCGACATCGACAGCAACCCCGAGACCGCGCGGGCCTACCAGGTCCTGTCGGTGCCGACGCTGACCGTGTTCAAGGGCGGGGAGCCGTTCCGCTCGGTCGTGGGCGCCAACCCCAAGAGTGCGCTGGTCCGGCTCATCGAGTCGGCGCTCGACCCGGCCTGATCCCGGCTCTCCGTCCGCGTTGCCCCGCCCCCGCTGGTCCGGAGGCGGGGCATTTCGCTGGTGCCTCGGCCCGCGCCGGGGCGCGGTGACGAGGTTGTGGGGGTACGCTGCCTCGCGGACGCGGCGCCGCATGGGTCATTCGCCCGGGCACGTACGATTCCGTCGCGGGGCCAGAGGCTTTCAGGAGGACACATGCGTGCAATCCGGCGCGGGGCGCGGGGAGCGGCGGTTGCCGAGATCCGCGGCATTCTTGTCGTGCTGGAGCTGCTGGAGGACCTCTCGCGCACCGATCCGTCGCGGGACGATCCGGAGTACGGCGCCGACGTCGAGCGGGCCGTGCGCGCGTTCCAGCAGAGCCGCGGCCTGACCGTCGACGGCGAGGTCGGCGACGAGACCTGGCGCGCCTTGGACTCGGCTCGCTGGCGGCTCGGCCAACGCGCCCTGTTCCACACCGTCGCCGACCCCTACATCGGCGACGACGTACGGCAGTTGCAGGAGCGGCTGCTCGAGATGGGCTACAACCCCGGGCGCGCCGACGGCATCTACGGCGGCCGCACCGCCCACGCCGTGGCCCAGTTCCAGCGCGAGGTCGGCCTGCGCCCGGACGGCGAGTGCGGCCCCGCCACCGTCGGCGCCCTGCGCCGCCTCGGCCGCAAGGTCATCGGCGGCCGCCCCCAGCTCCTGCGCGAGGCCGAGGCCTTCCGCGAGTCCGGCCCGACCCTCCTCGGCAAGCGCATCGTGATCGACCCCGGGCACGGCGGCCCCGACACCGGCAACGTCGTCCCCGACGGCCCGCTACGGTGGGTGGAGGCCGATCTCGTGTATGACCTCGCGGCCCGTCTGGAGGGCCGTCTGGCGGCCGCGGGGATGCGGGTGAACCTCACCAGGGGTCCGCAGCCGACGAGCGCTCTGAGCGATCGTGACCGGGTCCAACTCACCAACGAGCTCGGCGCCGACCTTCTCATCTCGATCCACATCGACGGCCACCCGACCCCGTCCGCCGACGGCGTCGCGACCTACCACTACGGGTCCGTCTCCGGCCCCACCTCCGTCGTGGGGGAGCGGCTGGCCGGCCTGGTGCAGCGCGAGATCGTCGTCCGCACCGGGCTGCGGGACTGCCACACCCACCCGAAGACGTGGGAGCTGCTGCGGCTGACCCGGATGCCGGCCGTCCGGGTCGACGTCGGCTACCTCACCTCGCCCTCGGACCGGCAGCAGCTGATCGATCCCGCTTTCCGCGACCGGGTGGTGGAGGCCATCATGGCGGCAGTGCAGCGGATGTACCTGCCTGTCGAGGCCGACGTCCCGACGGGCTCGATCGACGTCAGCCTGCTGCGGGCGCTGACGGGTTCCGCCGCTCCGACGGCGTCCTAGAACGGCACTCCCCAGCGCGCCTCGGATGTTCGTCGCTGCCGTTGGGCGACTGGGTTCGTGCCTGTTGATGGCGCAGCGCGCTGCTGTTTCTTCGTCCCCGGCCCAGACATCCTGGGGTCTTCGACACCGTATGCGCCTGGTTCACCGTCTCCTGGCCCGCAGGCCTTCACCGCGCCGGGCCTTCATCCCGCGCCGCAGGGATTCCTCTCATGCCTGGTCCATGACGATGCCGGTCGGGCAACTCTCTCGTTGCCTGGCGCCGAACTGTCTGTCTGGCTGTTCGCTCCCGGCCCCCGGTCCGATCGCCTGCGGCTCAGCCTGAGGTCATTTCCCTAGTCGCCGGACGGACCGGAAGAACCGGACGAAGCAGCGATTCCGGGCTCATCGACCCGAGCAGCTTCTCCAGGGCATACTCAACGTCCGACTTCCAGGACAGAGCGGTTCGAAGCTCCAGGCGGAGCCGGGGATAACGCGGATGCGGCCGTACGGTCTTGAAGCCGATCGACAGGAAGAAGTCCGCCGGCGCGAGGCACCCGCGCTCGTTGCGCCCGGCCTCGTCGACCTCCCCGAACTTCGCGTCCCCGAACGCCTCGATCGCCTTGACCCCGCGCTTGGTCAGATCGCGCGCCACGCCCTGCACGAGCATCCGCCCGAGCCCACCGTCGGCGAACGGCTGGACGACATGGGCGGTCATCAGCAACACGGCATCGGGCGAGACCGGCGAGGTGGGGAACGCCATGCTCCGAGGCACGTACGCCGGCGGCGCGAACATGACGAAGCCGGCCGGCATGCCGTCCACGTACACGAGCTTGCCGCACGAGCCCCACTCGAGCAGCGTCTGCGAGACCCAGGCCTCTTTCTCCAGCCCCGGGTCCCCGTTGGCGCAGGCACGGTCGGCAGCGACCGGATCGAGTTCCCAGAACACACACTCGCGGCACGAACGAGGAAGATCCTCGAGGGTGTCCAGCGTCAGACTGACGAGACGTCGCGACATTGGCCCATCTCCACCGCACCCGGCATTAGCTCGTCACGATAGTACGCACTCACGACACGCCGCGGGACCCATCCGACAACAGTTCGCCCATCGCCAAGGCAGTTCCCCTCCCTGAAGCATCGACGCTCGCAGTCCCGATCCGAACACGCAGCGTTCGCCGCCCTGGCCAGCGCCTTTCATCCCACCCCCGAGCCGGCGGGCTTCGTCGCCCGTTCCGGTCAACGCGGCTTTCTCAGGAGATCAACCTGAACCGGGGGCAGCGGTTCTCCCGCTCGGGTAGAGGACGCAGGTTGGCAGGGTCCACCCGAACGGCCTCGTCGTGGCGGCGCGTCAGGTCGTGGCCGCCGGACATGGTCAGCGGTTTCGTTCTCTCCGCGCCGCGGCCTAGGCTCTTCTGTGCTTCCCGGCAGGCTGGCGGTTCCTTCTCCGCCATCCGCGAGCCTCGGGTTACGGCTCTTCTGCACGGCCGCGGCTCGCCTGAACCCCATGTCCTCCCCGCGGGCTGCGGCGGTTCTCCTCGCCCGGATCGGCACAGCTTGCGTCTCGCCACGACTGCGTGCCGTTTCCCTGGCGCCTGTCCAAGCCAGATTCCGTTCCACCTGGCCGGACCGAGTCCACGAGTTCTGGGGGGGCAACGGGACGCCGCAAAGCAGCCCAAGACGACCTCGCCGCGCCTGGCATACGACCGACCGGGGATGAACCCGACCAGCGTACGTAAGCGTCGTTGCGTTCGGCTCGGACGCGTTCCGAGGCAGCTCCACCGCCAGTTCCGTAACCCGTCGGCAGCGCGCCACGCCTATCGACGGCTCCCCACGGTCTGGCCTGTCGGCCGGTCGTTGAGCCATCCGACGGATGTCGGGTCAGCCCAGGTCCTAAACCGAACGCGTGACTCGCCTACGCCGCCTGCCCGGCGGATCAGGGTTCGAGTGGGGGGCGGATCAGGGTTGGATTGGGGAACGCTCGTGCTGTGCTGAGCCACCGCCCTTCGCTTCTCGTTCTTCCGCCGTGCTGTCCGGGGCGTCGCCGTTGCCCTCGGCCGGCTCGGGGACGACGACGTCGCTGTTCTCCTCGGTCGCGGCAGCCGGCTCCAGAGCGTCGTCGGGCTGGGCCTCGGCCTCTCGCTCGGCGAGGCTGGTCGGGGCGGTCCAGTTGATGCGCGGCGGCTCGGCGAGCGGGCGCCCACCGAACTCGGCGAGCCACGCGGCGACCAGTGCCAGGTTCTCGCGCCAGCGGTCCTCGGGGATCGGCGGCAGAATGTCATCCCACAACGCGAGGAACGTGCCCTGCAGCTGCAGCCGCCCATAGGGCCGGGCGAGGAACCACACATGCAGGTGCGCCGCGCCATCGCCCCAGCGGTTCACGTGAACCCGGGCCACTCCGTCGAGTGAGCGGATCGCACGCTCGAGACGCACGGTCATGACACCGAGCTCGGCCGCGAGCATGTTCGGCAGGTCACCGAGGTCGAGGTGCGAGCGCGACTCGAGGATCAGCACCGCCGGAAGCCCGGTCGGGCGATCGAGAGCACGGACCCGCCAGCGGTCACTCACCCAGATGTACGCCTCATCCGGCGCCGCACACGCCCGGCACTCGGCGGGATTGTCGCCGTGGCGCGGGGGCTCTACCGGAACAGGATCGAGGAGGCGCTTGACGCGGATATCGCCCTCGAAGGGAAACGTCGGCCAGTACGTGAAAGCGGGGAGTTGTTGTGGTTGCTGCGGCGAGTCGGGCACGAAGGTGACCCTAGCCGACGGCGGGGGCTGATGTCCGCACCCTGTGGATAAGACGGCGGGTTATCCACAGGTTCGGGGATGGTCTTGTGGACACCGCCTCGGTGGTGCTGGACTTGACGGGCAACTTCATCCACAGGCCATCGGTCCGTCTAGCACGTGGTTTCACGTGAAACAGCTGAGCCTGTGGATAACCCCTGTGGATAATCTTCGCTCAGAGCCATTCTCTCAAGATTCCTCGACGGTCGGATTTTCGTGCCGACGGCTTCCAAACGCCCCATTTTCACAACGTGATCCGCCCTCCCGACTCGTTCGCTGAGTTTTGCCTCATCCGACACGCTTCTGGCTCAGGCAGTCCGAGCCACAACACGCACCAGCCGTTCCGCCTCTCAATGTCCTCGCAGCCACTCGTCGCAAACTCGTAGCCACGCGTCAAAGGAGATCGCGACGATCCCGCTAGGGAAAGACGACCGGGCTGGATAAAGGGGTAAGCGAACAGAGCCGGTCGAGCACTGTGGAGCATGGCACGGCCCGCGTGGCCGAATGGTCGGCCCCGCGCGCGGACCGATGGCGACTTGTGCGTCTACGACCCGTTCCTCCCCGCACGCGGCGGCCTCTCGGGAAACTCGGCGTCGGCAGGTAGGCAAGCGCGGCAAAATTGGCGACACGGCGCGGGCAGGGCGCAACTGGCGGCATTGTGACCAGGCGCAGTCGGTTGAGCCGTGGGCGGCGCCGGTCGCGTATGGGCCATCGACGCAAACCAGACCGGTAAAGGGGCCGACGAGCCAGTCGACGCGGGCCGAGCGGGCGACGCGGGCCGAATGGGCGCGCCAAGCCGGACGGCACAGATCGGACAGGCGGCCTAGTGCAGCACCGCGTTAGTTCGTCGGGGGCCATGCGGCCCTTGAGTGGGGTGCCGCGTCGTAGGTCCATCGGTAGGGCTTGGCAGTGGTGTTCTTCTCGATCACGTAGGTTTCGATCTTGTTGACGAGGTCGTGCGGGAGTTGAAGTCGCCGTGGCGGACGACCCGGCGGGTGAGCGCGGAGAAGTACAGCTCGATCTGGTTGAGCCAGGAGGCGTGGACTGGGGTCCAGTGGACGTGCCAGCGGGGGTGCGCGGCGAACCAGGCGCGGGTGGCCTTGGCGACGTGGGATGACCCGTTGTCCACGACCACGTAGATCTGGTGGCCGGGGTCAATGGACGCATCGAGCATGGCCAGGAAGCGACCGCCCCGCCGGCCCGGGCCGGGCCGGCGGGGCGGTCGGGGTGTTTGCGGGACCGGGCAGCGATCGCGGTCTTCTCGTCGATGGACGGCGCGACCGCGCCGGGCGGGGGGTGCAGGTACAGGGAGCAGATGTCGGTGACGCGGGTCCAGAACAGCGGGTCATCCTTGCAGGTCAGCCAGCCCTGGACCCGGTAACGGGCGTAGGTCGCAGACGGCGAGAATCCGGCCGACTTGCGAGGCAGAGATCCCCAGCTCGGGCAGCTGAGCGGCGATGCGACGGTGCGACCAGGTCGATTCCGGATACGGCGGGGCGGCCGTTGCCACGACCTGCATTCGCTGCTCGGCGCCGTAGCGTCGGGGCCGTCCGCTGCGTTTGGCGTCGACAAGTCCGGCCAGGCCGGCCACGGCGAAGCGGCCTCGCCATTTGCGGACCGTGTCGGGTCTGATCCGCAGGTCTGCCGCGATCTGCCGCGTTGCAGGCGCCCTGCGCGGCAGCCAGGACGATGCTGGCCCGTACCACCGCCCTGATCTGCGAGGTGCTCGCCCGGACGATGCGCTCAAGCTCGATGCGGTCCTGTTCGTCAAGCACCACGGGCACCGCCTGCGCGACCACGACCACCCCTGCCATCGAAGATCTGCACACAGCAGGGTGGATCTTGGCAGGCGAGATCTTGGCAGGCGAGATCTTGACGGGCCAGATCATGGCCGATCAGGTGCCAGACTCGTACGCGGATCCGGCAGCATGGACCCATGGCCCGCAAGAACCCGCCCGAATCGATGCAGCACCACCTGCGGCACCGCCTCAACGAGCACGCACGGCAACGCTGGCCGCAGCTGTCCGGCGTGCAGGTGCGCTTCCGGGCTGGGTTCGCCTACCTCGACGCGCTCACCCACGACAACGAACCGCAACCGCTGTGCCGGCTACGGTTCACCGGCGTCCTGCACACCTGGGGCTTCGCCATCTACCTCGCCAGCCGCGACGGCTACCAAGACAGCGCCCTACCCTCCGGACTGCCCATCGGCAGCCCGGAAGAAGCCCTCGACTGCGCCTGCGGCCTCTACCTCGCCGACCCGACCACCTGGCCTACACCCCCGACGAACTAACGCGGTGCTGCACTAGGCTCAAGCGAGAGGATCCGCGCCCGAGCCGGACCGTCGCGGGTCTCGCCGCGGTGGTCCCGGACGCGCGGTGCCGGGCGAGGCGGACGCGCGGCCAAGCGAGGGTGCGGGAGGCCAAAGGGGGCGCTGGCCCAAGCGGGGGGCACGATCCGGGGGCCGAGCGGGTTCGGCGCGGCGATCGGGCACAGCCGGTCGGGCCCGATGAGCGTCGCCGCTCGAACGCCCTTGAATCCTGCCGTCAGCCAATCCCGCACCCCGACCACAACGCGGCCGCATGGCCCCGCACCCCCGCGACACTTGCCGCCCCTTCAGACTCCGACCAACGCGATGAGCGACGGCACCGGGCGCGCTGACACGCCGGGCTCCAACCCCGCCGCGCAGCCGCACGAGCCGAGCCGCAGCGACACCCACCGCAGCCTCAAATCCCACGCGAAGAAACTCGCACCGCCGCAGGGCACCAGGGCTTCTCGGTTCCACGTGAAACCCGACCGGACCTCACAAGAGCCGGCGACGCCGACCGATAGGCGGACCGTCCGTGGAGGCACCGAATGACTGAGGGCCGACCCCAGAGGATGGGGTCGGCCCTCGCGGCCTTTGTCGGCGGTACCGATTACTGCTGCTGATCCCGCGGCATGCTCGACTGCTCCTCCGGAACCCCGATGATTCCCACGATCCGCTCCAGATCGTCGACCGTTGCGAACTCGATCGTGATCCGCCCCTTGCGCCGGCCGATGTCGACCTTCACCCGAGTGTCGAACCGGTCAGAGAGCCGATCCGCAAGATCGGACAGCGCCGGCGCGTGCGGTTTCGCCCGCCGCTGGGCGGGTGCCGACTTCTTCGGCGACCCCTCGGAGATCGCGAGCTGTACGAGCTCCTCGGTAGCGCGAACCGAAAGCCCCTCCGCGACAATCTTCGTCGCGAGCGACTCCTGCTCCTCCGAGTCCTCGAGGCCAAGCAACGCCCGGGCGTGCCCCGCCGAGAGAACCCCAGCCGCGACGCGCCGCTGGACCTGCGCGGGGAGGTTCAGGAGCCGGATGGTGTTCGAGATCTGCGGCCGGCTCCGCCCGATGCGCTTGGCGAGTTCCTCATGGGTCGCCCCGAACTCGTCGAGCAGCTGCTGGTACGCGGCTGCCTCCTCCAGCGGATTCAGGTTCGCCCGGTGGATGTTCTCCAGCAGCGCATCGCGGAGCATCGCGTCGTCGCGCGTCTCGCGCACGATCGCCGGGATGGCCTCCTTGCCGATGGCCTGCGCGGCCCGCCAGCGCCGCTCGCCCATCACGAGTTCGTACTGCTTGTCGCCGTCGGTCTCGCGCAGCTCGCGTACGACAATGGGCTGGAGGAACCCGACCTCCTGAATGGAGGTCTTCAGCTCCTCGATCGCGTCCTCGTCGAAGACCTGCCGCGGCTGCTTCGGGTTCGGAATGATCGCGTTCACCGGGATCTCGGCGAAGCGAGCGCCCGGCACTGGAGCAAGCGTCTCGGCCGGCGCGGCCACCGGCTCCGCGGGCGCCCCGTTGGCGACACCGGGCGCGGGCGGCGTGGCGAGCGCGGTCGCAGTGCCGGTCGCACCCTCGGCCGGCGCGGCGGCGGTTGGGATGAGAGCACCGAGCCCTCGCCCGAGACCCCCACGTCGGTTGGACTTCATGCGACCCCTCCCACCTGCGCACCCTGCGCGCCACGCAGCGCGATCTCCTGCGCCGCCTCGAAATAGCTGACCGCACCCCGGGACCCGGGGTCGTACGTCATGACCGACTGGCTGTAGCTCGGCGCCTCGGACACCCGCACGTTGCGGGGGATGACGGCGTTCAGGACCTTCTCACCGAAGTGGTTCCGCACGTCCTGCTCGACAAGGTCGGCCAGGCGCGTGCGCCGGTCGTACATCGTCAAGAGCACGGTCGTGATATCGAGCTTCGGGTTCAGGTGAGACCGCACGAGCTCGATATTGTTCGTGAGCGCCTGGACACCCTCAAGGGCGTAGTACTCGCACTGAATCGGGATCAGCACCTCTTCGGCCGCGACGAGTGCATTGACCGTGAGGAGGCCGAGCGACGGCGGGCAGTCGATGAAGATGTAGTCGTAGTTGTCGCCCCCGGCCTCGATGGCGCGCTTGAGCCGCGACTCGCGGGCGACGACCGAGACGAGCTCGATCTCCGCCCCGGCGAGGTCAATCGTCGCCGGTACGGCCCACAGGTTTGGAATGCCCTCGACCTGCTGGGTCACCGCATCCAGCGGGGCGCCGTCGATGAGGCAGTCGTACACGTCCGGAACGCCGGAGTGGTGGGGAACGTTGAGCCCGGTGGAGGCGTTGCCCTGCGGGTCGAGGTCGATCACCAACACGCGGTTGCCGTGCAGCGCTAAGGCGACGGCGATGTTCACCGCAGTGGTGGTTTTCCCAACGCCGCCCTTCTGATTGGCAACGCACATCGTGCGGCGCCGTGGCGGACGGGGCATCGTAATCTCCCCGCTCGGGTTGAGAATTTCCACGGCGCGTTTTGCCTCCTGTGCCAGCGGGGGGTCTTCGGTTTCACGTGAAACATACGCGTCAGTCATGGCGCCCTCGGTATCCGCGGTGACGACGGACGGGTGCGGCCGGGGGGATGGTGGGTTCCGTCGTTCGGGCCGCACCTCGGCCGGAGAAGCGCCGACTGTTGGCGATGCTCCCCGGCCGTAAAGGGTACCGGTTGAGGCGCGCTCGTTCGGCGTGCTGACGTGAAACTCCACCATGTCCCCGCGTGTCGATTCCGCATGCGGCGGCACGAGGCCGGGGGAGGGCGCGAACGGCGGCGACGACACCGGACCCCGTGGTTCCGGGCCTCGGCCGGGAATGGGTTCGTGGGTTGGGGGCGCCTCGAACCGCACCGGCTCGACCGGCCGGGGCTCCGTGCCGCCCTCCGTTCGTGGCTGCGGCACCGGCCGACCCCCGGGTCGTACGCCCCAGCTCTCTATCCCCGTTTCACGTGAAACATGACCGTCTTCATCGCCGTAGCCCGGACCATCACCGCTGTCGCGCACCATGTCAGTCCCGTCCCGCTCGGAAAGATGTGCACCCTCGGCCACCTCGTCCGTCGGCCTCCGGGCGTCCCCTCCCGGCTCACCGGAGGCCGGTGCACCTGAGAGTTGGCTACCCGGGTTCGACTCAGCGGGACCCGGCTGTCCGCTCTCATTGGAAGTCGGATCGCCGGAAGCCGCCGTGGTGGAAGCCCACTGGTCGGAGGTCGACCCGTCGGGGCGCGACCTGGCGGTGCCGAATCCGTCTCGGCTGGCCCAGTCGGGCCGTGCGTCGTTCGGATCCGTGCCGTCCAGGCCGACTTCCTCGGGAGCCGTTCCGTCGGACAGAAGGGTGGCGCGAGGCCAGCCTACGGCGCTTCGCCGGGCAGAGCCATGACTCACCGGCGCGTCGTTGGTCTTCTCACTACGGTTCAAGCGCCAAAAGACTAGAAATCCGTCAACTCGCCGGAGCAGCCCGCCGAGCCGCTGTATCGGCGACATCGGCCGACCGATGCCGACCGCTCTGCCGTCCCCCATGAGTCCTCCGCGTTCCCCCTTATTCCAGGGGCGCGGCCACGCCCCCGGATCACCGGCCGCGGCGCCCTCCGGCCTTCCGGGGACGCGCGACTTCCCGCTCGCGCACGACCTCGACCACGGTGGTGGGCTCGGCGAGGACGGCGTCCCCGCACGTGCGCACCGACGCGGTTCCCGCACCAAGCCGGGCAAGCACCACCGCGTGCTCGGCGACCTCGGCCGCCGCGGAGGCGCCCTTCATCGCGAGCAGCCGCCCGCCGACGGCGGTGAGGGGAATACACCAGCCGGCGAGCCGGTCGAGCGGAGCGACGGCCCGGGCGGTGACGACATCGGCGAGCGGGACCTTCCCGACGCACTCCTCGGCCCGGGCGCGGACCACGGTCGTGGTCGCGTCAAGGCCGAGCGCCGCCACCGCTTCGGAAAGGAATGCGGTACGTCGTGCGAGCGGCTCGACCAGGGTGACGGCAAGGTCGGGACGAGCCACTGCCAGCACCATACCGGGCAACCCCGCCCCAGACCCGACGTCGACCACCGAGGCACCCGTCTGAATGAGGTCGGCGACGACGGCGCAGTTGAGCAGGTGGCGCTCCCAGATACGAGGCGCCTCCCGCGGCCCGATGAGCCCGCGTACGACGCCGTCAGTGACGAGCAACTCGGCGAACCGCACCGCGATCGGGAGACGATCCCCGAAGATCTTCTCGGCGGCCGGGAGAACTTCGCTCGGTACTGCACCATCCATGTCGACAAGCAAACCACGCACCACCCCACCGCCCCGGACGCGGGGGAGCCACTTCTCCCTGCGATGACCCGAGGCTGCGGCGCGCCATCTCGGAAGCCTCGGTCCCGGCCCGAGACCGAGTCCCCGTTCCGAGGAGTCCCTTTCGGCCAGCCCCAACACCGCTCTCCTATTCAGAGGAAGCTCCCAAAACCTGACCTCACCGCGTGCTCGTTTGCCCAAAGGCTCCTTCCGGCAGGGCCCGGCCATACTCCTGGAGGCTCTCGGCTTAGTCGTCGCTGGCACCCTGCACACCAAGTGGGCGTCCTCGTTTCACGTGAAACACAGGTCGAGCCGGACGATCCGAGACATGGTCGCGCGCGGTCCGATCGAATCCCGCTAGGCCTTGCCCGTTGGAGGGCGGGGTCCGGTCGACGATCACGTGCTGCTGGAGGTAGACCCGCTCGCCACCCTCGCAACAGACAGGAGGACCAGCGCTCGGGATTGATCCGCTGCGGAAGATGGGGTGGCGGATGAAGCCGACCGACAAGGGCGCCAAGGCGGAGCACGCGGGCGGAACACGGAACACGCGCCAGCGCGGATGCGGACACGCACGGAACTCCGGGGTCGGACGTCCGATGGGGCGGACGTCCGATGGGGCGGACGCCCGATGGGTCGGACGCAGGACGCGAGACGGACGCAGGACGCGAGACGCGGGGAACGATGGTGGCTCGAGCGGTGGTGTGGTTCGCGGGATCAATACGGAACGCGGGACGAACGCGGGACTGCGGTCGACGTGCTGACCGCGGTCCAGGACGGGCGGTGCTGGGGCCTCGGCCACGGCCAGCAAGCTCCCCGGCCTCCGACTCGCCGGAACCCTCGGTGTCGATGAGCCGGCCACGTCGCCAAGTCGATGTTGCGATTGAGTCGATGCGCGAGGCGGTTGCCAGCCTCGCGGCCGAGGGCCAAGGGCTGGGTGCGCGCTTCGGAGGTCATCGAGTGCTACGCCCCCGCTGCCGGACATCCTGCCGCTCCAGCGGCCGCGGGTCGCAGAACCAGCGACTCGACCGGCGGTGCAGGCCGGACGCGGGGTCAGCGGGGGCCGAACACCAGACGCGGGACCGGGACGCGAGGCGCGGGATCAGGGCGAGGGTCAACAGGCGACCTGAGACGACTGCGGGGCGCTGAGACGCCAGACGTGGGACGCTGCGGGACGCCGGAACTGGGGCACGGGGCAACGGGCGACCCGAGACAACTGCGGGACGTGGGGCGAGTGGCGTGCGGCCTCGGGCAGTCGAGGGCTACTGCCCGGAGCCTGCTGGCCGCAGGCTGGCCGACTGGGGACGTCGGCTATGGGTCGACCTGGAAGCGGGCGGTTCGAGTGCTGGAGAGTTCCGGAGGGACGCCGCGCTGGCCGCCCCTCCGGAGTCTGTTTCACGTGAAACGGCGCTCGGCGGCTTCGATCGCGTTGCGGAAGAGCATGGCTACCGTTGTTGGGCCTACGCCGCCCACTCGGGGTGTGATGGCGCCGGCCACCTCGGCGCAGGACTCCGCGACATCGGGAAGCAGGCGGCGGCCCTCGTAGCGGACGCCGCCACCGACCACCACGGCACCGGGCTTGACGTGTTCGGGTTGGATGATGCCTGGCACGCCAGCGGCGGCGATCAAGATGTCAGCCCGCCGGGTGTAGCGGGGCCAGTCCGAGACGCCCGTGTGGACGACCGTGACCGCCGCGTTCGCTGTCGGGCGCTTCTGGGCCAGCAGCATCGCCAGAGGGCGGCCCAGAGTCGCGCCTCGGCCCAGGATCACCACCTCGCGGCCGCTGACCGGGATGTCGTAGTGAGCCAGCAGCGCCTCGATGCCGGCGGGAGTGCAGGGGAGCGGCCCGGGGATACCCGCGGCCAGGCGGCCAAGGTTCAGGGGGTGCATGCCGTCGACGTCCTTGTCCGGGTCCACGCGCATGAGGGCGGCGTCGTAGTCCAGGTGCTGGGGCGTCGGGTACTGAATCAGCAAAGCATGGACGTCTGGATCCGCGTTGTACTCGTCGATTACGGCGTGGAGATCGGCCTGGGTCGCAGTGGCCGGGAGGTGCCGGTGCGGGGATGCGAAGCCGAGTTCGGCGGCCTGGCGTTGCTTGATGCGGATGTACCCGGCGCTCGCGTCGTCATCGCCCACCAGGATGGTCGCCAGCGAGGGTGTGATACCGCAGGATCGGAGAGCGGCCACCTGAGCGGAGACGTCGGCGAGGATGCGGTCCGCCACCGGAGCACCCGGCAACAGCCGCGCCGAGCCAATGGACGAAGACGAAGAACCGGACGCTGGCGCGGCGTCAGACGACACCGGACCGTCAGACGACACCGGACCGTCAGACGACACCGGACCGTCAGACGACGCAGGACCGACGGACCACGCCGAGGCATCGGACGACGTGCCGCCAGAAGACACGGAGTCACTAGACAACACAGCGCCGCCAGAAAGCACCGGGCGGCCAGAGGAAACAGACCCACCAGACGACACGGGGCCAGCAGAAGACGCGGGGCCAGCAGAAGATGCGGGGTCGGTAGAAGACGCCGATGCGCCGGACGATGCGTTGCCAGAAGGCGCCGCGCTGACAGAAGGTACCGGGGCGCCTGGCGAAGCCCATCTGCCTGAGGCGGCCGCGCCACCGGATGTCGCAATTGTGCTGGAGGGAGTAGGCGACGTCGCCGCGGCGGCGTCAGAGGAGCGAAAGGGTGCAGAAGGGGGCGTGGGGGAAGAGAGGGACATACGGCTCCTCGCGTCCGTGAGAGCCCAGGCGGTCGACTCCCACGACGAAGGCTTCCCGATGGTTGCCCATCCTTGATGCCGCCAGTCGCGTCCCCTCAAGTATGCCGGAAGCGACCAGGCTCGGCCGGAGGAGGCAGGAGGAGGCGGCCAGAGGAGGCGGAAGCCGCCTGGTGCGTCCGGAGGTGACCGCGATGAAACGAGGTGTCGGCAGATGACAGGAAGGCATCGGCAATGGCCGCAGTGGCAACGGGATCGACCAGAGGCATGGGCCCGCAACCGGCCAAGGAGCCGTGAGCGAATCGTGGGACCGGGCGCGGCCGGAGGAGCCGGGACCGAACGCGGAAGCCGGCGACCGACGAGGGAGCCGAGCACAATCGACGGGCCGAGCAACAAGCAGGGGGCCGCGCGCAATCAGGAGGAGTCGGCGACGAGCACGGGCTGCCGGGGCCGGAAACGGTGACGCGACCCAAGAGGGAGCAGAGCAAAACGAAAACCGCCCCGGCCGTCGGGCGGCCGGGGCGGTCGAAAAGGAAGGCAGAACGACTAACGGCAGTCAGGCCGTGGGGCGGACCACGATACGGCGGGACGGCTCCACGCCCTCCGACTCGCTCTCCACGCCCGGGAGGGCGTTGATGACGTCGTGGACGCACTTGCGCTCGAAGGCGCTCATCGGCTCCAGGCGCACGGCCTCGCCGTACTCCTTCACCTTCTCCGCCGCGTTCTTCGCGATCGCCCCGAGCTCCTTGCGGCGCAGGGCGCGGTAGCCGCCGACGTCGAGCAGGAGGCGGCTGGGCGAGCCGGTCTGCCGGAACACCGCCAGCCGGCTGAGCTCCTGCAGCGCCTCCAACGTCGCTCCCCGCTGCCCGACCAGGGCCTGCAGGCGCTTGCCCGAGCCGTCGCCGCCCTCGACGACCTCGACGACCGGGCGGCCGCTCACGACCAGCTCGTCGATGTCGCCGTCGTAGTCGAGGATGTCGAGCAGGCCCTCGACGTAGTCGGCCGCGATCTCGCTCTCGCGGAACAGGTCGGCGCCGGAGCGGCCCGAGCCGCCCGAAGCAGCCTCGTCGTCGGTGTCGTCGGCCTTCGCCTTGGCGTCCTGCTCGAGGTCCTTGGCGTCCACGTCCTTCTCGTCCAAGGCGTCGGCACCGAGATCACTGGTGGTGTCGGTCACGAAACTCATCTCCGCTTGTTTGGGGCGCCGAGGCGCCGTCACAGGTCGTCGGTGAGGGGTGGGTTGCTAGGGAGCGCCGCGCGCCGGGCCGTGGGTGAGGGGTCGGCCCGGCGGGGTCGCATCAACCCGACTGCCGCTTCGCGGCGCCACCCTTCTTCGGGTTGATCGGCTTGGCACCGGGCTTGGGGGCCCGGCTGGGAGCGGCGGTGTCGGGCGTGCCGGTGGCCTTGGTGCCGGCCGCCTTCGCGGGGCCCTTGCCGTTGGTCCGCTGCTGGGCCTGCGCGGCCGCCTCCTCGCGGGCCCTGCTGAACAGCGCGCCGAGGCCGCTGGGCTGCTTCGCCTCGCCGGCCTTCTTGGCCGCGCCGGCGCCGCCCTTGAACGGCGTGGTGTTGGTCGTCGCGCTGGCCGGCGGCGGGTACTTGTGCAGCACCCAGTACTGCTGGCCGAGCGTGATGGCGTTGTTCGTGACCCAGTAGATGATGACACCGATCGGGAAGTACCAGCCGGAGGTCAGGGTGAAGAACGGGATGCCGTAGAGCATGAACTTCTGGATCATGCGCTGCTGCGGGTCGGTGTTCCAGCCCGTCTTCTTGATCATCTGACGCTGCGTCAGGTAGGTCGTCGTGATCATCAGCGCGACGAGGCAGGCGGCAACGATCTTGACCGTGGTCGAGCTGGCATCGATCTTGAGCAGCTCGGCCGTGCTGCTGCTGAACTTCGCGACGATCGGGGCGTCGAAGAGGCGGGCGTCGACCGCGCTGAGGAACTCGTCCTTGGTCCAGCCGTAAAGCTCCATGCTGTGGTCCGACATGCCCGGGCGCAGGTGGCGCAGCACGTGCAGGAGGCCGATGAACACCGGGATCTGCAGGAACATCGGAAGGCAGCCCATGAGCGGGTTGACCTTCTCCTCCTGGTAGAGCTTCATGACCTCCTTCTGGAGGGTCTCCCGGTCGCCCTTGTGCTTGTCCTGCAGCTCCTTCATCTTTGGCTGGATCGCCTGCATCGCGCGCTGCGACTTGATCTGCTTGACGAAGATCGGGAAGAGGACGACCCGGACGGTGATCACCAGGAAGACGATCGCGAGGACCCACTGCCAGTTGGTGCTCAAAACCCGGTGGTCCGGCAGGATCGAATCCCAGACGGTGTGCCAGAACAGCATCACCTTCGAGATCAGCCAGTAGATCCCGGCCATCAGCTTGCTAATCACGACACCGCTCCAGTCACGTCGACTCGGGCTCGGGCGAGTGTCCCCGGCGCGGAGGCACCGGGTCGAACCCACCGGGGTGGAATGGGTGGCAGCGCAGCAGCCGCCAGATCGCGAGACCGATTCCCTTCACCACGCCGTGGGTGCCGATCGCCTCCAAGGCATAAGCGCTGCACGACGGGTAGAACCGACAACGCGCCGGCAACGCCGGGCTTATCCAACGACGGTACGCGACGATGGGAGCTGCCACGATCCGGGCTCCGACGTTCATCGACGGACACCTCGGCTCTTCGGTCGGCGAACGGCGTCCAGCGCCGAGTCAAGATCTTTTTCCAGGATGTCGTACGGCTTGTGCGCCGCGTCCGGCAGCGCCCGCACGACGAGCACGGAGCCCTCGGGCAGGTCCCCGATGCGCGAACGGACCAGGTGTCGCAGCCGGCGCTTCACGGTGTTGCGCACCACGGCGTTCCCGACGGCCTTGGAGACCACGAACCCGGCCCGGGCCGAGCCGAGGGCCACCGAGTCGGACGGTGCTGGACTGCGCGAATCAGACATGTCGGAAAGATCCGAACTCTCGACGACCGGCGCGTCCTGGGGAAATACAGCAACCCCGGGCCGCGACAGCCCGGGGTTGAGGAAGTGCACAACCAAGGCCCCCCGGCCGGCCCGGCGGCCGTTGCGAATGGTGGCGGCGAAATCCTCCCGCCGCCGCAGTCGCTGTGCGGCCGCAAGCACGCTGCCTCCCGGAGGGCCCGGTCGTGACGATGAAGGCTCAGGCCGAGAGGCGGTCGCGCCCCTTGGCGCGACGCGCGGACAGGATCGCGCGACCGGCGCGGGTGCGCATCCGCAGCCGGAAGCCGTGGGTCTTCGCGCGCCGGCGGTTGTTCGGCTGGAAGGTGCGCTTGCTCACGTCGGGGCTCCGTCTTCGTGACTTGGCGTGGGTTGACTCGGCGGGAAGGGCCGGGCGCCCACGGAATGTCGATCGGTGATTGGAGTTTACCAGGGAACGGTGCTCCAACCGAAACAGGGTACGCGCCACCTAACCGAGCGTCAACGATCACCCACGCGGGGCGCCGGCCGCGTGGAAGGCGGCCGGCTGTGAACAAAGAAACCCCTGTTCAGCACCGAAATCCACAGGTTCGTTGTGGACAACGGTTGAGTGGTTGTGGACAACGCTGTTAACGTGCCCGGTTGCCGGTAGACACCGCGACGACCGGCGACGGGGCAAACAGGACTTTCCGGGATCGAACAGGCGCTCTGCGAGGGGGAAGAGCCATGCGCCTGACCTGTATCACCTCTGCGTACGCGCTGATCACCGCACGGTCAGCACAGGACGAGGAGGAATTCAGGACGATCCGTCCACGGCACATGACTCGTTGATACACAGGTTGTGGAAAACCTGTGGACAATGATGCCGGGGCGGCGGGAAGTGCCGGGCACCGTCCACTCGCGGTGGGGGCCGCGAATAATGATGGGGGTGCGCGAACG